>NZ_PJRP01000002.1:232597-731234 GCF_002858765.1 Cupriavidus pauculus | reverse complement strand
GCTCGGTACGCTGATCGGCGTGCTGCCGGGCCTGGGCCCGCTGGCCACCATCGCGATGCTGCTGCCCGTGACCTACACGCTGCCCCCGGTGGCCGCGCTGATCATGCTGGCCGGTATCTACTACGGCGCCCAGTACGGTGGTTCCACCACCGCCATCCTGGTGAACCTGCCCGGTGAATCGTCGTCCGTGGTGACCACCATCGACGGCTACCAGATGGCACGGCGCGGCCGTGCCGGCGTGGCGCTGGCCACGGCCGGTATCGGCTCGTTCTTTGCCGGCTGCGTGGCCACGCTGATCCTGGCCGCCTTCGCAGCACCGCTGTCGGAACTGGCGTTCAAGTTCGGCCCTGCCGAGTACTTCTCGCTGATGGTGCTGGGTCTGATCGGTGCCGTGGTGCTGGCCTCGGGTTCGCTGGTCAAGGCCATTTCGATGATCGTGCTGGGCCTGCTGCTGGGTCTGGTCGGTACCGATGTGAACTCGGGCGCGGCGCGCTTCTCGTTCGACGTGCCTGAACTGACCGACGGCCTGAACTTCGTGTCGGTAGCGATGGGTGTGTTCGGCTTCGCGGAAATCATCGCGAACCTGGAACAGAAGGAAGCCCGCGAAACCTTCACGGACGCCGTGACCAACCTGTTCCCGACCAAGGAAGACTTCAAGCGCATGATTCCGGCGGTGCTGCGTGGCACGCTGCTGGGTTCGGCACTGGGTATCCTGCCGGGCGGCGGTGCGGCACTGGCTTCGTTTGCAGCCTACTCGCTGGAAAAGAAGACGTCGAAGTACGCACACGAGTTCGGCAAAGGCGCCATCGAAGGCGTGGCCGGTCCGGAGTCGGCCAACAACGCCGCGGCACAGACCTCGTTCATCCCGCTGCTGACCCTGGGTATCCCGCCCAACGCCGTGATGGCGCTGATGGTGGGCGCGATGACCATCCACAACATCCAGCCCGGTCCGCAGGTCATGACCAGCAACCCGGCGCTGTTCTGGGGCCTGATCGCCTCGATGTGGCTGGGCAACCTGATCCTGATCATCCTGAACCTGCCGATGATCGGTATCTGGGTGAAGCTGCTGAAGGTGCCTTACCGCTACCTGTACCCGGCCATCCTGACGTTCTGCTGCATCGGCGTGTACTCGGTTCAGAACACCACGTTCGACGTGTTCCAGACCGCCGCCTTCGGCATCATCGGCTACCTGTTCATCAAGCTGAAGTGCGAACCCGCACCGCTGCTGCTGGGCTTCGTGCTGGGACCGATGATGGAAGAAAACTTCCGCCGCTCGCTGCTGCTGTCGCGTGGTGACTTCAGCGTGTTCGTGACGCGTCCGCTGTCGCTGGGCCTGCTGATCGCCGCGGCTGTCCTGGTGTTGATCGTGGCCATGCCGTCGATCAAGGCCAAGCGCGAAGAAGCGTTCCAGGAAGAATAAGGACGTTTCCCCCGCTGTACGAAAAAAGGGCGCCCCTGTGGCGCCCTTTTTCTTTTGGCGTTTCTATGACTGGCGCCCCGGCCTCAGTCGCCAAACAGGGCCGCGCAGGCGGTGCGAATCGCCTCGGTCACGTGCACGCGGCCGTGATCGCGCCGCTCCAGCATGCCGATGGTGCGCACGGTGGGTTCGCCGCCGGCCCGCAACGGCAAGATGCGCAGCGCGCGGTCGTCGCGCCAGCGGGCGCGCTTGAGCAGCGGCACCACGGTCACGCCCACTTCCTGCCGCACCAGCTCCACCAGCGCCTCGATCGAGTTCAGTTCCAGGTATTCGTTGGTACGAAGGTGTGCGCGCCGCAGCGCGCGTTCCACCAGCGCGCCGGTGCGCTGGCTGCGGTCGAAGCGCAGGAACGGGTTGGAAGCCAGCGCCTGCCGCGCGTCGTCGCCCTGACTACCACGTGCGGCAATCGCCACAAGCGGCTCGTCGTAGAGCGGCGTCCAGTGCAGCGTGCCCGCCAGCCGCGCCGAGCCCTCCACCACAAAGGCGGCGTCGAGTTCGCCGCTCTCCACCATGGCGGCCAGCTCGAACGACTTGGCGCCGATCAGCCTGACGTCGAGCGCTGGATACGTCCGTTTCAGCTGCGCCACCACGTGCGAGAGCCCACCCATCACGGAGACCACAGCGCCCACCGCCACTGCCCCGGCCATGGCTTCGGTGTCGGCCAGCGGCACGCGCATGTCGTCGTAGAGCGCCAGCAGCCGGCGCGCCTGGGGCAGCAGCGCCCGCCCGTCGGCATTGAGCACGGCCACGCGGCCGCTGCGGTCGAACAGGGCGCGGCGCAGCTCTTCCTCCAGCGACCGCATCTGCAGGCTGACGGCCGCCTGGGTCACTGCCACCTGGCTGGCGGCAGCCGCAAAAGAGCCGTGTTCGGCCACGGCGACGAAGGTTCGCAGGAAGCGGATCGTGCTCATCGTTGGTGCATCTTTCCAGGCGACCGTCCGGCTGGGACGATCCACAAGGTTTTCTTATTAATCAAGCAAGGAATATTAACTTTCATTGTGGACGCGGGCGCGGAATAATTTGTGTTTTCCTGCCGCAGTTCCACGTCGCACCCATCCGTCCCGGAGACGCACAACATGAAATCCTGGCTACGCCATCTTGGCATCGGCCTTGCCACGAGCCTGACCCTTGCTGCCGCCCCGTCGCATGCCGACACCTTCCCCAGCAAGCCGATCCGCCTGATCGTGCCGTTTCCGGCCAGCGGCGCCACCGACCTGCTGGCACGCGCCATCGCCCAGAAGGTAGGCCAGAACCTGGGCCAGCAGATCGTGGTGGACAACCGGCCCGGCGCCGGCGGCGCCATCGGTTCGGACATGGCCGCCAAGGCCGCGCCGGACGGCTACACGATCCTGATCGCCACCACCAGCACGCACTCGATCGGGCCGTACATCAATACGCACCTGCCGTACAACACCGACACCGACTTCACGCCGATTGGTCAGGTAGCCACCGCCACCAACGTGCTGGTGGTGCCCAACCAGCTGCCGGTCAAGAACGTCAAGGAACTGATCGACTACGCCAAGAAACATCCGGGCGAGCTGAACTACGCGTCGAGCGGCAATGGCACGGTGGTCCACCTGACCGCCGAGGCCTTCAAGGCCCAGGCCGGCGTGTTCATCACGCACATCCCGTACCGTGGCACCGCGCTGGCCGTGCCCGACCTGATCTCGAACAAGGTGCAGGTGCTGTTCGACAGCATCGTGTCCGGCATGCCACACGTGAAGGACGGCAAGCTCAAGGCGCTGGCCGTGACCAGCCTGAAGCGCTCGCCGCTGGCGCCGGACCTGCCCACGGCCAGCGAATCGGGCCTGCCGGGCTTTGAATCGGATACCTGGTTCGGCATCTACGGTCCCAAGGGCCTGCCGCCCGAGATCGTCAATCGCCTGAACGCCGAATTCAACAAGGCCATCCAGTCGCAGGACGTGAAGGACCGCCTGGCCAAGCTGGGCGCCGAACCCATTGGCGGCACGCCGGCCCAGTTCGCCGCGATGGTGAAGAAGGACAGCGCGCGCTGGGGCAAGCTGATCAAGGATCGCAAGATCCAGGTGGATTAAGGACAAGCGGGCGACAATGGCGTCGCCCTGCCGTCGCACTACAACCAGGCAGTAACGAGAGACACCATGCAGAACTTCAACTGGACCAACCCCTATCCCACCGTGCGCATTCCGCTGTTCGCGCGCAACGTGGTATCGACCTCGCACCCGCTGGCCGCGCAGGCCGGCCTGCGCATGCTGCTGAAGGGCGGCAATGCCGTGGACGCCGCCATCGCCGCCGCCGCGGCCATCACGCTGGTGGAACCGGTGTCGTGCGGCCTGGGTAGCGATGCCTTTGCGATCCTGTGGGACGGCAAGGAACTGCATGGCCTGAACTCGTCGGGCGTGGCCCCCAAGGCCTGGAGCCCCGAATACTTCAAGAACAAGTACGGGGTGGACGGCAACGGACTGGCCAACCGGCCGATCCGTGGCTGGGATTCGGTGACCGTGCCGGGCGTGATCGCCGGCTGGGCCGCACTGCACGAGCGCTTTGGCAAGCTGCCGTTCGAGGACCTGATGGAGCCCGCCATCGAAATCGCTGAGCGCGGCTACGCCGTGCCGCCGGTGGTGGCGCACAAGTGGGCTGCCGCCGTGCCGGACCTCAAGGGCCAGCCGGGCTTTGCCGACACGTTCATGCCCAACGGCCGCGCGCCGCTCGTGGGCGAGAAGTTCGTGTTCAAGAATGCCGCCGAGACGCTGCGCAAGATCGGCGCCACCAAGGGCCGGTCCTACTACGAAGGCGAGATCGCCGAGAAGATCGCCGCCTTCAGCAAGGAATGCGGCGCCGCAATGACGCTGGACGACCTGCGCAACTATCGCCCCGAGTGGGTCAAGCCGATCAGCAAGTCGTATCGCGGCTACGACGTCCATGAGATTCCGCCGAATGGCCAGGGCATTGCCGCGCTGATGGCGCTGGGCATCCTGGACCAGTTCGACCTGGGCGCCCTGCCCGTGGATTCGGTCGATTCGCAGCACCTGCAGATCGAGGCGATGAAGCTGGCGTTTGCCGACCTGTACCGCTACGTGGCCGACCCGCGCAGCATGGAAGTCACCCCCGAGCAGATGCTGGACGACGCGTACCTGAAGTCGCGCGCCAAGCTGATCGACATGCAGCGTGCCACGCATTTCAACTTCGGCATGCCGCGCACGGGCGGCACCATCTACCTGACCGCCGCCGACGAAAACGGCATGATGATCTCGTTCATCCAGTCGAACTACATGGGCTTTGGTTCGGGCGTGGTGGTGCCGGGCACCGGCATCAGCCTGCAGAACCGTGGCGTGGGTTTCTCGATGGACCCGAAGTCGGCCAATGTGGTGGAAGGTGGCAAGCGTCCGTTCCACACCATCATCCCGGCGTTCCTGACCAAGGACGGCCAGCCCGTGATGAGCTTTGGCGTGATGGGCGGCGACATGCAGCCGCAAGGCCACCTGCAGACCGTCGTGCGCATGCTCGACTACAACCAGCAGCCGCAGGCCGCTTGCTGCGCGCCGCGCTGGAAGGTCAACCGCGACTTCACGCTGGACGTTGAAGGCACCATGGACCCGAACACCGTGGCCGGCCTCAAGGATCGCGGCCACAAGCTCAAGTCGGTGGAAGACCCGTACATGGACTTCGGCTCCGGCCAGTTCATCTGGCGTCTGTCGGATGACGCCGAACAAGGCTACGTGGCCGCCAGCGACAGCCGCCGCGACGGCCAGGCCGTGGGCTTCTGACGCTTCACCGCCAGACGTATCGCAATTGTAGTACCGCAGTAAGTAGCACTGTAGTTGAAGTCCTGCGAGGCGCCACCGAGTCATCCGTGGCGCCTTTTTTATGCCCGCGCGTCAGTAGACCGGCAGGCTCAGGAACAGCTTGATGACCACGGCGTTGACGATATCGATGAAGAAGGCGCCCACCATCGGCACGATCAGGAAGGCCAGGTGCGACGTGCCGTAGCGGTCAGTGATGGCCTGCATGTTGACGATGGCTGTGGGTGTGGCCCCGAGGCCGAAGCCGCAATGGCCGGCAGCCAGCACGGCGGCATCGTAGTTGCGGCCCATGATCCGGAAGGTGATGAAGATCGCGTAGGCCGCCATGGCGCCGGTCTGCACCAGCAGGATCAGCAGCATCGGCAGCACCAGCGACGTCAGCTCCCATAGCCGCAGGCTCATCAGCGCCATCGCCAGGAACATCGACAGGCTCACGTTGCCCAGCACCGACAGCGCGCGATCGAACACCGTGTACCACCCAAGCAGCGCCAGCCCGTTGCGCAGCAGCACCCCGACGAACAGCACCCAGACAAAGGTCGGCAGTTCCAGCCAGCTGCCCTTGAACAGGTCGCCCAACGCCTGCCCCGCGGTCAGACAGACCAGGATCAGCGCCAGGGTCTCGATCAGCGCGGAAGCCGTGATCGGCCGCACCGCCTGCGGATTCTCGAAGTTGAGCACGCGGTCGTCGCTGGCACCCACCCCTGGCTTGGCCACATTGCGCAGCAGGTAGCGCGCCACCGGGCCGCCAATCAGGCCGACAAGAACCAGGCCGAACGTGGCGCACGCCACCCCGAGTTCCGTGGCGTACGACGTGCCGAACTGCTCGACGAACGTCTTGCCCCAGGCCGCGCTGGTGCCGTGTCCGCCCGAGAGCGCAATCGACCCGGCCAGCAGCCCGGTGGCCGGATGCAGCCCCAGCGCACTGGCCAGCCCGACGCCAATCGCATCCTGGATCACCAGCAGGCCCGCCACCGCGAGCAGAAAGATGCCGATCGACTTGCCGCCCTGCTTCAGGCTGGCCAGGTTGGCGCTGAGGCCAAGCGTGGCGAAGAAGGCCAGCATCAACGGTGTCTGCGCGGTGGTATCGAACTTCACCTGCACGTCGGCGGTAAAGCGGGCCAGGGCCAGGCATAGCGCCACGACCAGTCCGCCGACGACCGGCTCGGGAATATTGAAGGTGCGTAGCGGCGTTGTGACCTGCAGCAGCTTGCGCCCGACCAGCAGCACCAGCGATGCCGCGACAAGCGTTTCGTAGTTGTTAAGTTCCAGCATGGCGAGCAACCGAAAAAGCTCGATTCTTGGCGCCCGGCCGGCTGTCGCCAATCGCATTCCGCTTAAAGATGTGGAACGGATGCAGAGCGCAACTGTTACGTTGCACTTGCGTGAAACTGTGCATGGCGTCGGCGCGTCGCTTCCTTACACTGTGTGGTTTCCCATTCACGTCCGCGATACGCCCATGGCCACCTACGCATACCGAATCGTCAATGTCTTTGCCGAATCCACGTTCGGCGGCAATCCCCTGTGTGTGTTCGAGGATGCGCGCGGCATGGACGATGCCACCATGCAGGCCCTGGCCCTGCAGTTCAACCTGTCCGAGACGACGTTCATCCTGCCGTCCGACAAGGCCACTGCCGCCGCCCGCATCTTCACGCCCGGCTACGAGATGCGCTTTGCCGGCCATCCCACGCTGGGCACTGCCCACGTGGTGCGCGACCTGGCCCGAACCGGCAACGCGCTGTCGCTGGAGTTCAAGGCCGGGGTGGTACCCGTGACCGCCGAGGCAGATCGCTGGACGCTGACCGCCCCGCACCAGGGTGCGCCCAAGACGGCGCCGGCCGGCCTGCCCGACGCCGAGATGGCGTCGCTGCTGGGGCTGCATGCCGACGACCTGGCCGGCGCGCCGATGTGGGTCGATACCGGCGCGGATCAGCTGCTGGTGCCGCTGAAAACACCCGACGCCGTGCGCCGCGCCCAGCCGGACAGCAGCCGCCTGGACCGCTGGCCGCAAAGCAGCCTGGGCCGCAAGACCGCCTATGTGTTTGCGTTCGATCCCGAGCAACCGGGCAAGGTGCTGGTGCGCTACTTCTTCACCAAGCAGGGCGGCGGCGTGGCCGAAGATCCGGGCACCGGCTCGGCCTGCGCAAACCTGGGGGGCTGGCTGCTGGCAACGGGCCACGCACTGCCGGCCCGCTATGAAGTCGATCAGGGGGAATTCGTCGATCGCCGATGCCGCCTGGACTTGGCCGTCACTGCCGACGGCGCAATCCGCGTGGGCGGCCGCGTGATCGAACTGGGAAGCGGCACGGTCAGCATCTGACCGCGCGACATCGAATCCGGGGGATGTGCGGCATACTGGCGCCTTCCCCCCCCACGTCCCCACTTCGCAAGCCGTTCCATGCCATCGCACGACATTGCCACGCTGGTCGATCTTGAGGCGCTCTACGCCGAGCCCGGCGCCGCCTCATTGGCCAAGGAAGTCGACTACCTGCATCCGCACTATCGCGCGTTCGTCGAAGCCTCGCCGTTCTGCCTGCTTTCCACACTGAACGACCATGGCGGCGACTGCTCGCCACGCGGCGATGCGCCCGGCTTCGTGCAGGTGCTGGACGACCGCACGTTGCTGCTGCCCGATCGGCGCGGCAACAATCGCATCGACAGCCTGCGCAATATCCTGGCCGACTCGCGCGTGGGATTGCTGTTCCTGGTACCCGGCGTCAATGAAACGCTGCGCGTCAGCGGCACGGCCACCGTTTCCACCGACCCGGACCTGATCGCCCGTTGCATGATGCAGGACAAGGCGCCCACCACGGTGCTGGTGATCCGCATCCACTCGGTGTTCTTCCAGTGCGCGCGTGCCTTGCTGCGCTCGCGCCTGTGGCTGGCCGACGCGCAGGTTCCGCGCGAAGCGCTGCCCAGCACCGGCACCATGCTGGCCGCCCTGAGCCAGAACGCGATCGATGGCGCCGCCTACGACCGCGAACTGCCCGAGCGCGTACGCACCACGCTGTACTGATGCCGCGGCCCTACCGCGGCAGCCACTCCGCCGCGTGCGTGCCCAGCGGCACCGAGGGCAACGCCCAGTGCGCGGGCGTCTCCGACAGGTGCGCCGCGTGGCGCACCACGGTGAGTTCGCCGAAGCCGGACTCTTCCACCTCGAGCAGATCGGAAATTTCGTCGATGTGCTGATCCGGCACCGCTGCGCCGCCGGGCACGCGCCCGAGGCTGCGCAGCCACTGGCCCACCTGCGCCAGCGACACGCGCACGTGCCAACTTCCCCCTTCCACCGCGCGACGATGCAGCGCTACCATCGCCCCGAACGCGAGCAGATAGCCTGAGGCGTGGTCCAGCACCTGCGCCGGCAGCGGCTTCGGCTCGGCGCTGCCGGCCGCCTGCGCCTCGTCGGTATTGATGCCGGTGGCGGTCTGCACCAGCGAATCGAAGCCCCGCTTGCCCGCCCACGGACCCACATGGCCGTAGGCGGACAGCGACACATAGACGATGCCGGGGCGGGCCCGGGCCGCCGCCTCGGGGCCGGCGCCCAGTTCCACCAGCCCATTGGGGCGATACCCCTGCACCACCACATCGGCGCCGTGGAACAGCTTGTGTTGCGTGCGCTTGTCGTCCGCGTCGCGCAGATCAAGCTGGCATGACCGCTTGCCACGGCCCGTATCGATGACCAGCGACGGCATCGAGGGCAGGTGCGCGGCCGTCACCAGCAGCACGTCGGCCCCATGCGCGGCCAGCGTGCGGCCGGCCACCGGCCCGGCGATGATGCGCGTGAAGTCCAGCACCCGGACACCGCTCAGCGGCCGCGCATCGACATTGATCTCGGCATGGGGGCCGAACGCTGGCAGCGGTTCCGGGGGGGCGTCACCGATCTTTTCGATGATCACCGGCGGCAGCCCGCGCAGCGCCTGGGCCTGGGGGTGCCGCAGCCATTCGTCGAGCGGGCGCATGGCCGACACGACCATGCCGGCGTCCGATGCGACCGTCTCGAAATCCTCGGCCTTCCAGGCCGACAACGCCGCCCGCACGGCGTCCTTGTCGTACGCGCATTTGAGGATCTTCAGAACGCCGTCCCGATGGTGGGGAAAATTCGTATGCAGGCGCACCCAGCGACCGTCCCCGGCCGGATACAGCCCGGCGATCTTGTCCCAGAGCTCGGGCGCCGGCCCGCCGTTGACGCGCAGGTAGCGCTCACTACGGAATTCCGCCAGCGCATGGCGCATGTCGACCGACACATCCTGCCAGCGGCCGGTGCGCTGCGCCCAGATCGCCGCAGCCGCCAGCGCCGACGCGCCCAGGCTGGCCTGCGCGGCGGTGCCGATGGCGAAGCTGGAGGGCAGAACCGGATCCTCGCCGGTCAGCGTCACGTGGGAAAGCGCCTCGGGCGGCATGTTGGCACCGGCCCACAGCGCGGCAAGTGCCTCGGCGGGCGCCTGGTGGGTGGCGGGGCTGCCCGAACTGGCGTGGCCGGAGGTGTCGGGGGTGTTCGTGGTGGAACTGGCGGCATTCATGGCATGTATTCCTGCGGCGGGAATGGAGACGGCATGCGACGATAGCGTCGCACGGAGCATGCGCGAGGCGGGTACGACGAGCCGTACCGTGCCGTGGATTCTGCACCACTTTGACCGGTCGCGCTGTGAGACGAGTCCGAATTTCGTGCCGTACCGCCGGGTCGCGCCGCAGGCACGGTAAAATCGCGCCATTCGCCGGACTTTCCGTCGCAATTCCAGCGCACCCAACCCAGGAACACCAGGAACGCGGCCGGGTCAATCCAGACCCGCCGGTCCACCAGTTATCGAGCCGCAGGTGATGCGGCGCCAACATGAGCCACGACAACAAGCCTACCGACACGCCAGCCGCCTCCAATTTCCTGCGGAGCATCATCGACCAGGACCTCTCCGCCGACACCTACGGCGGCCGCGCGGACAAGCAGGGCCAGCCACTGCCGACGGTCATCACGCGCTTTCCGCCGGAGCCGAACGGCTACCTGCATATCGGCCATGCCAAGAGCATCTGCGTGAACTTCGGCCTGGCCCGTGACTATGCCGGCCGCTGCCACCTGCGCTTCGACGATACGAATCCGGTCAAGGAAGATACCGAGTACGTCGATTCCATCATCGACGCGGTGCACTGGCTGGGCTTCTCGTGGGACGCAAAGCAGCCCGGCGGCGCGCCGCACCTGTACTACGCGAGCGACTACTTCGACCGCCTGTACCAGTTCGCCGAGACCCTGATCGAGCGCGGCGTGGCCTACGTGGACAGCCAGAGCGCCGAGCAGATGGCCGCCAACCGCGGCAACTTCTCCGAGCCCGGCAAGCCGTCGCCCTTCCGCGACCGCTCCGTCGAGGAAAACCTGAAGCTGTTCCGCGAGATGCGCGACGGCAAGTACGGCGATGGCGAGCACGTGCTGCGCGCGAAGATCGACATGAGCGCGCCGAACATCGTGATGCGCGACCCGGTGCTCTATCGCATCCGCCACGCCCATCACCACCGTACTGGCGACAAGTGGTGCATCTATCCGATGTACGACTTCACGCACTGCATCTCGGACGCGATCGAGAACATCACGCACTCGCTGTGTACGCTCGAATTCGAGAACAACCGCCCGCTCTATGACTGGGTGCTGGAACACCTGCGCGACGCCGGCGTCTTCGCCAGCCCGCTGCCGCACCAGTACGAATTCGCCCGCCTGAACCTGACCTACGCGATCACCAGCAAGCGCAAGCTCAAGCAACTGGTGGACGAGAAGCGCGTGGACGGCTGGGACGATCCGCGCATGCCGACCATCGTCGGGATGCGCCGCCGCGGCTATACGCCGGAATCGATCCAGCTGTTCTGCGACCGCATCGGCGTGTCGAAGGCCGATAGCTGGATCGACATGAGCACGCTGGAAGGCGCCGTGCGCGACGACCTGGACGCACGCGTCCCGCGCAGCGTGGGCGTGCTGGATCCGGTCAAGCTGATCCTGGACAACTACCCCGAGGGCCAGAGCGAGGAATGCTCGGCGCCGGTTCACCCGAAGCTGCCGGACATGGGCCGCCGCGTGTTCCCGCTGTCGCGCGAGCTGTGGATCGAGCGCGAGGACTTCAACGAGAACCCGCCGAAGGGCTATTTCCGCCTGTTCCCGGGCAACAAGGTGCGCCTGCGCTACGGCTACGTGATCGAATGCACGGGCGTGGACAAGGATGCCGATGGCAACGTGATAGCCGTACACGCGAACTACCTGCCGGAAACGAAGAGCGGCACGCCGGGCGCGGACAGCGTCAAGGTCAAGGGCAACATCCACTGGGTCAGCGCAGCGCATGCCTGCCCGGCCGAAGTGCGCATATACGATCGACTGTTCAATGACCCGAATCCGGATGCCGGCGGCAAGAACTTCCTCGATGCCCTGAACCCGGACTCGAAGAAGGTGGTGACCGCGTATCTGGAACCAGGCCTGCGCGACGCCAAGCCGGAAGAGCGCTTCCAGTTCGAGCGTCACGGCTATTTCGTGGCGGACCGTATCGATTCGCAGCCTGGCAAGCCGGTGTTCAACCGGACGGTTGGCCTCAAGGACAGCTGGGGCAAGTGACCATGGCACAGACGATTACGTTTCCGCTCGAGGGCGAGTTCATCGCCCTGAATGACCTGCTGAAGGTGGCTGGCGTTTGCGACAGCGGTGGCGCCGGCAAGGCGCTGGTCGCGGCGGGCGAGGTCTCGGTGGACGGTGCGACGGAGTCGCGCAAGACCGCCAAGATCCGCGCCGGCCAGGTGATTGCCGTTGGCGGCGCTGACGGCGTTCGCATCAAGGTCGTCGCCGCCTGACACTGCTCGGGGCCGTTTTCCCAACGCAGCCGTTAAAGGAAAGGGAGGCGGCAGTCCATGCCGCCTCCACACCGAAGCACGCAAGGAGTCTTCATGCCGATCGCGTTCTGGTGTGTACTGCTGGCAGGCCTGCTGCCAGTGCTGACTGTGTCCATCGCCAAGGCCGGCAATCGGGCGGGCGCTTTCGACAATCACGACCCGCGCGCGTGGCTGGAAAGGCAAAGCGGTCGCGCCCGCCGCGCCGACATGGCGCACCGCAATCATTTCGAGGCATTTCCGTTCTTCGCCGCAGCGGTCTTCACGGCCACGCATCTCGCGGCCCCCGAGGCACGCATAAACGAACTGGCCATGTTGTTCATCGTGGTCCGCATTCTCTACACGATCTGCTACCTGACTGACCGGGCCACGCTGCGAACCCTGTGCTGGACGATCGGCTATCTGACGGTGATTGGCATCTTCCTGCTGCCTGTTTTCGTCCACTGAGCCCACGTCCATGCCGACGCGACGCACTGCCCCCACCCTGCCGACCCTTGCCGCGCTCACCGCGCTTGTCGCGCTCGCCGGCCTGACCGGTACATCGGCCTTGGCGACCCCCACCAACTACACCGTCGATCCCACGCACACCAGCGTCTATTTCGGCGTCAGCCACTTTGACCGCACCAGCGTGCGCGGCCGCTTCGGCAAGATCGACGGCCGCGTGACTTACGACCCCGCCACGGGTGCGGGCGCTCTCGACTTCACCGTGGATACCGATTCGGTGGACAGTGGCAACCGCAGCCTCGATGGTGTGCTGCGTTCGCCCCAATTCTTCGACGCCCAAGCCTTCCCCGTCGCCCGGTTCCAGGCCAACCAATTTGTCACGGAAGGCGGCAAGCTGGTGGCCGTGGACGGGACGTTCACGCTACATGGCGTTGCCCAGCCGCTTCGGCTTGAAGCCGACCGGTTCAGCTGTGGCCAGACTGTCCTGTTCGGCATCAAGCGCGACGTCTGCGGTGGTGATTTTCACGCCACTCTTCAACGAAGTGCCTTCGGCATGACGCGTTTTCTACCCGAGGTAGGCGACACCGTCACATTGCAGATCTCGGTCGAGGCGTCCCCGGCCGGGCCCGCCCAATAACTCCCCAAAAAAGCGGCACGCGGACGTACGATGACGTCCCGGCGTCACCTTTGCGAACAAAATCTTCAGTAAAATCAGGGCCTTGCCTATTCCCATCCTGCCGCGTTTCGCCTAAGCAAACCCGGCCCTACGCGAGTCAAGATGAGCCTGATCTCCCTCAACGACGTCGTTTCGGCGTCGCTGGCTGCTGCCGGTGCGTGCCTGGCGTGCAGCATTCCCGCCAATTTTCTCCGCCGCTTTCCGCTGTGGGCCTTCAAGACCTACGGCCGGGGCGCCCTGCTGCTGCCCATGCTGGCTGGCATGGTCGGCCTCCTGCTGGCACGCCTGGTCGTGCACGGCCAGATCAACAGCGACGGTGGCCTGGCCCTGGTGGCCGCGGCAGCGTTCCTGACGCTGGTGCTGGTATCGGCCATGCTGCGCTTCTGGCTTGGCGAATACCGCAAGTCCTGAACCCTAGCCTTCCCGCGCCGTACCGCCTCCCCCCGCCGCAGTCTGCGCACAAGTCTCAACGGGGCGGCGCACATACCCACGCCGGTTTTCCATCGCGCCGCCGCCCGGATCACGTATGATTCGGCCTTTCGCGTGCTAGGCACCGTTGCCCGCACGCGCCGCATTCCCGACCCCATGGCGCTCAAATCCACGATCTTCAAGGCCGACCTGTCCGTCTCGGACATGGACCGGCCGTATTACGGCAGTCATACGCTCACCATCGCGCAGCATCCGTCCGAGAACGATGCCCGCATGATGGTCCGCCTGCTGGCCTTCGCCTGCGAGGCCACCGAAACCATGGCGTTCACGCGTGGCCTGGACGAACCCGATGAGCCTGACCTCTGGGACAAGTCCCTGACGGGCGACATCATCCACTGGATCGACCTGGGCCAGCCCGACGAAACCCGCCTGAAGCGCGCCGCTGCGCGTGCCGATCACGTCACGGTCTATACCTATCAGAGCGCCAGCGCGCGCGAATGGTGGAAAGGCATGGCCGGCAAGGCCAGCAAGCTGCGTAACGTGACCGTCTACAATGTGCCGTCCGAAGCCGTGGACGCGCTGGCGCAGATGGCCCAGCGCGCCATGCGCCTGTCCGTGACCATCCAGGACGGCGACATCTGGGTCAGCGACGACGATCACAACGTGCAGCTGACACGCGACGTGCTCCAGCGCGCCGACGGCTAGTCAAAGCGGCCGCCGGACATACTTACCGCCACACAGAAAAAGGAAGACCGCGATGCATACCAATCCCTCCGGCCTGCAATACGAAGACACGGTCGTCGGCTCGGGCGACGAAGCCACGGCTGGCAAGCACGTGACCGTGCATTACACCGGCTGGCTCTACGAAAACGGCACGCCCGGCCGCAAGTTCGATTCGAGCAAGGACCGTAACGACCCGTTCGTCTTCCCGCTGGGCGCCGGCCACGTGATCCGTGGCTGGGACGAAGGCGTGCAAGGCATGAAAGTGGGCGGCACGCGTCGCCTGGTGATCCCGGCCGATCTCGGCTACGGCGCACGCGGCGCCGGCGGCGTGATCCCGCCGAATGCCACGCTGCTGTTTGAAGTGGAACTGCTGTCGGTCTAATTCCGGCGCACACAGCAAAAAACGGACGCCAAGGCGTCCGTTTTTGTTTGTCCGGTGCCAGAATCGGTCAGAAGCCGATGGCCGCGTTGCCCACGTCGATACGAACCTTGTCGCGGTCCAGCAGGCGTCCGGCATGGCGGGCGAAATCCTGCGCCCAATCCGCGTTGCCGGCAAAACGGTTCTCGCCGGAGAACTTCGCAACGTTAAGGATCTTGTCGATCACAAGCACCTTGCCCACGGGGCTCGATGCCTGGCAGTCCAGCTCGGCATACTCGCGGTCGAACCAGCGCCAGGCGGCGTCCTCGGTGACCGCAGCGAGCTCGCTATCGCCCACCGTGAATTCAAATTCCTTGCCGCTGCCAAATACCACGGTCAGGGTGTGCGCCATGTGCGGTTTCTCCGAAATTCGCCGAGTGTTGAACGACAGTTGCTTGCGTTAGGGCCCCTATTGTAGTGACTTGGCACCCGATCCGGCCAATCGATCGGGCCCGACCCACCCCGGCGACCGTTGCCTGCTACACACACCTTCGCTCCGATGTGTGGTTTGCTTGCGACGCGTCAATGCGCTTTGGATTATTCTTTCAGCCATGGCCATTACAAGACAGGACCTCGAAGCAAACAGGCTGCGCACGTCGCTGTGCAGCACGCCGGTCGCGTCTTCGCTGTTGCCCGAGGCCGATGTGGAGCGCTCGCTATGCAACACGCTGGCCAGCCGCCCCGACTCGGCCGATCTGGATGGCGACGTCTGGGTCTTCGGCTACGGATCGCTGATCTGGAATCCGATGGTCGTCCATACCGAAAGCCGCCTGGCCACCGTGCATGGCTATCATCGCGGCTTCTACCTGTACTCGAAAATCAATCGCGGCACCTGGGACAACCCCGGGCTGGTACTCGGCCTGGACCGTGGCGGCTGCTGCACGGGCATGGTGTTCCGCATCCCGCGCCACGTCGTCGAGCAGGAATTCCGGGTGCTGTGGCGCCGCGAAATGATGACCGGCGCCTATCACCCGCGGTGGCTGCGCGTGAAAATGGATGCCACGCCTGATGCCCCCGAACAGCGGGCGCTCGCTTTCGTGATGAATCGCGAACATGCCGGGTACGCCGGCCGGCTGCCCGATGCACGGGTGGTGGACTGCCTGCGCCACGCTTGCGGCCTGTACGGGCCGGCCCGCGAATATCTGCACCAGACGCTGCTGGGCCTGGCCACGCATGGCGTGGACGATCCCTATCTGGGTCGCCTCTGGCGCCAGTTGCAGGAAAGCGACGCCACCGAAGCCGCCCGCGACACCTGCGCGGTGGCCACCCCGGTCGGCACCTCGGCCTCTGCGGCAACGTGCCCCGAGGACGCCGTGGCTGCCACCGTCCACCCCCACGAAACCGTCTGACCGAAGCCACTGCCGACCATCATGACGCGCTCCCAGACCCGCCCCCGCCGCCAGGCGCTCGCCGAAATGCTCGGGCTCATGGGATTGCTGATGGGTGGCGGACTACTGGCCGGCCAGGGCGGCCAGACACTGGCACGGTCGCTCGGCAGCATGCGCGACGCATCGTCGCCGTCGGCACCGGCGTCTCATCCTGCGCCATCCCATCCGGCAACGCGTGGCGAAGGCATCTCCGCGCTCGACCGCAACCTGATCACGGCTGCCAGCATTGGCGATCTCGATCTCGTCAATCGGCTACTCCAGGCCGGCGCGTCGCTGCACGCCGTCGACGAACGCGGCCGCTCGGCGCTGCTGGCGGCCGTGTACAACCGCCGGGGCGATGTGGCCCGCGCGCTGATCATGGCTGGCGCCGACGTGAACCAGAAAGACGGCGAATCCAACAGCGCCTTCCTGCTGGCGGCAGCCACCAACCAGATCGAGGTGGTGCGGCTGTCGCTGTCGCATGGCGCCGACACCCGCAGCACCGACCGCTATGACGGCACGGCCCTGATTGCGGCCTGCCAGCATGGCAACGTCGAAGTCGTAAAACTGCTATTGAAGGCAGGCGTGCCGGTGGATCGCGTCAACCAGCTGGGCTGGACGGCACTGCTGGAAGCCATCATCCTCGGCGACGGCAGCGCCCGTTATGAAGACATCGTGCAATTGCTGCTCGATGCCGGCGCCGACGCCAATCTGGCCGACCGCGAGGGCATCACGCCGTCGCGCCATGCGCGCGAACGCGGCTACAAGACGATGGTCAAGATGTTGATGCGGGCCCGGGGGCACTGAAGCGGTTGCACCGCGATATACCTGCTCCCCTCTCCCGCCCGGCGAAAGAGGGGAAAAGACTCCGGTCAGGCCGTGGCGGCAGGCGTCTGACGCGCGTTTTCCGATTCCTGCAACTGGCGCCACATCACCTTGCCCGTCCCCGACTTCGGCAGCGCGTCAACGAACTCGACCACACGCGGGTACTTGTAGGCCGCCATGTTTTCCTTGGCCCATTCGATGATGTCCTCGGGCCGGGTCTTGCCCTTGGCGTCGGCACGCAGCACCACCACCGCCTTCACCGTCTCGCCGCGATACTGGTCGCGCGTGCCGATGATGCACGCCTCCTGCACGGCCGGGTGCTTGTACAGCAGGTTTTCCACTTCGGCCGGCCAGACCTTGAAGCCCGACGCGTTGATCATGCGCTTGAGACGGTCGGTAATGAAGTAGTAGCCCTCTTCGTCCATGCGACCCAGGTCACCGGTGCGGAAGTAGGTCTGGCCCTCGAACTCGATGAACGCGTCGC
Source organism: Cupriavidus pauculus (assembly GCF_002858765.1). Taxonomy (GTDB): domain Bacteria; phylum Pseudomonadota; class Gammaproteobacteria; order Burkholderiales; family Burkholderiaceae; genus Cupriavidus; species Cupriavidus pauculus_B. Next base: position 713,763 of record NZ_PJRP01000002.1, on the reverse strand, counting down.
GCGTGGCATCCTCCTTGCCCCAATAGCCCTTGAACACCTGCGGGCCGCGCACGATGATCTCGCCCACCTCGTTGGGCGGCAGTTCCTGCAGCGTGACCGGATCCACCACGCGCGCGTCGGTATTGAACGTCGGCACGCCCAGGCACTGCAGCTTGGCACGCTCGGACGGGTTGCTGTGCGTCGGCGCCATCGTTTCGGACAGGCCGTAGCCTTCCAGGTAGCTCAGGCCGAACTGCGTCTTCAGGCGCTCGGCCACCGCTTGCGGCATGGCCGCGCCGCCGCCACCGATGTAGCGCAGGCTGCTGACGTCGAAGGTGGCCAGGTTCGGGCTGCCCAGGAAGTCGATCACCATGGTCGGGATGTTGGTCCAGTGCGTGACCTGGTAGCGCGAGATCAGGCGCCCGGCCACTTCGCGATCCCAGCGCGGCAGCATCACCACAGTGGCGCCGGTGTAGATCGGGCCGTTCATGCCGTACTGCATGCCGGTCACGTGGAACAGCGGCAGCACCGACAGGATCACCGATTCCGCGCCGCTGCCCGACCACGTCGCCCCGCCGATGACGTTGTGCATCACCGAGCGATGGGTGTGGATGCAGCCCTTCGGGAAGCCCGTGGTGCCCGACGTGTACGGCATCACGGCCATGTCGTCGGGGCCTGCGGTATGCGGCCCCGGCTGCAGGCCGGCGCCCAGCGCCTCGGCCCACGGCGTGGCGTTGCCCGGCAGCGGATGCTGCACGGTCAGCCAGGCGGGCGGCGCATCCTCGGGGAATTCGTGCGAAGGCGGCAGCGCGTCGGTGTACTGCGTCACCAGCAGATGCTGCAGGCGCTGTTCGGCGGCCAGTTCGCTGTCGGCCTGCATCGCGCCGGCAGCCAGGTCTACCGTGCAGATGGCCACGCGCGCGCCGGCATCGGTGATGTAGTGCTTGAATTCCTCCGCGCGGTTCATCGGATTGACCGGCACCACCACGGCGTCCGCACGCAGGATCGCGTAATAGCTGACGATGAACTGCGGGCAGTTCTGCATGTACAGCAACACGCGGTCGCCTTTCTTCACCCCCGCCTTCTGCTGCAGCCAGCCGGCCATCGCCGTGGCCTGCGCTTCCAGCGCGCGGAACGTGATGGCATTGCCGAAGTAACGGATGGCGGCCTTGTCCGCATAGCGGCGTGCCGACACTTCGAGGTTGTACCAGAGCGAAGTTTCCGGCAGCACGATTTCGGTCGGCACTCGCTTGGGCCAGAACTGAAAATGCGGACGGGCGGGCTTGGTGGTCATGGTGTCTCCTGCGGATGGTCTTCAAGGGACCAGTTTCTGGAAAGCGCGTGTCTCGCGAGGTGGGCCCCGCGTAGTGGTCAAGCAATATAACTGAACGACCGTTCTATTTTCAACAGGAGGTTTTCCTACCCATCGCAGCTACCCCGGGCCGGGGCCGGTTGCAATTTGGGGCTTCGTCCTCACAATAGGTAAATCCGGCCGCAGCGCTGGCCAACCCGATTCCAAGGTGCAGAACATGAGCGACGTCACCCTGCAGAACTTTGAAGCTGAAGTCATCAACAGCCCAGTCCCCGTGCTGGTGGATTTCTGGGCGCCCTGGTGTGGACCATGCCGCACACTCGGGCCGATGCTCGAAAAGCTGGAAGCCGAAGCCGGCGGCACGTGGAAGCTCGTCAAGGTCAATGTCGACGAGAACCAGCAACTTGCCGGGCACTTTGGCGTACGCAGCATTCCCCACGTCGTGGCGTTTGCCGGCGGCGAGGCGGTCAACCAGTTCGTGGGCGTGCTGCCTGAATCGCAATTGCGCGAGTTCATCGACACGCTGGCCCCCGGCGACGGCGAGGCCGCGCAGCCGGATGCCCAGGCGCTGGCCGCGGCCGGTGACCGTGAAGGCGCCAAGGCCGCATGGCAGGCCGCGCTCGCGCAAGACCCCGAGAACGATCCGAATCGCCTGGCGTATATCAGCTTCCTGCTTGACGACGATGCCATCGACGCTGCCGAAGCGGAGTTTGGCCGCCTGACGCCACGCGCGCCGCAGGAAGACGGCTACGCCGCGCTGCGGACCCGGCTGGATGCAATGAAAGGACTCGATGACCTGCCCGAAGGCGCCGATCTGAAGGCGCAGGTCGAGGCCAACCCGGCCAACGTGGCCGCGCGCCTGGATCTGGCGAAGGTGCTGATCGCGCGCCGCGAGTACGAACCCGCGTTGGCGCAACTAATGGAAATCGTGCGCCGCGACCGTGGCTTTGAAGACGACATCGGCCGCAAGACGATGCTGTCGGTGTTCGACTTGATGGCCGATTCGCCAGAAGTGGTGTCGAAATGGCGCCGACAGCTGAGCACGGCGCTGAACTGACGGGACATCGTGCATCGGAGAGGGCGTAGTCCCTCTCCGATGCAGAACGGCTTCAGGCAGCCGGCGCTTCGATCAGCGAAAAATTGTTGGCCTTCATATGTTCGACCATCATCGCGTCCATCGACTTCACGTGATTGTCGAACCAGCCTGACAGCTCATCCACCAGGCGGCGGCCCAGCGACAGGCCGCCCTTGCCGGGGCCTTCCGGATCTTCCACTTCCTGCGCGATCTTGTCGCGCACGGCCTGCACCACCTGCAGCACGCCCTTGTGCTCGTTCGTATGGCAGAAGCGCGGCCCAAACTGCATGGCCTCCATCCACTGTTCTTCCTGCTCGAAATGGTGGCGCGTATGCGCGATCCACTCGTCGTACGCGGCCAGGAAGCCGCCATCGTCCGATTTGGCCACGGCATCGAGCAGTTGCAGGAATTCCGCGTGCGTGGCGTCGGTGACGGGCTCGCCCAGCCGGAGTTCGTCTGGCAAGCCTTCCGAGGAAAGACCGTCGTAGGGGTTCTGTGCTGCAGACATGGATCTGAAAACTTTTCTTTGAGATAAGCGGCAAGGATACCGATTTCGCTGCCGTCCGATCTGATTTTCCGCAAAGAACGGTATGCTTGACCCTCGCGCCCCTGGCAAGTGACTGATTTCCAGCAAGCCACCGACATGCCCCGACTGATCTTCTTCTGCGGTCACGCCGGCACCGGCAAGACCACCCTCGCCCATCGGCTGATCGGCCCGCTGATGCAGGCCACCGGCGAACCGTTCTGCCTGCTCGACAAGGACACGCTCTACGGGCGCTACAGCGCGGCCGCCATGCGCGCCATCACCGGCGACCCCAACGACCGCGACAGCCCGGCCTATCTGGACAACCTGCGCGACCCCGAATACGAGGGCCTGCTCGATACCGCACGCGAGAACCTGACGCTGGGCATCAGCGTGATCGTGATCGGCCCGCTGTCGCGCGAAATTCGCGCCCATCAGCTGACCGACCCGCAATGGCTGCATGTGCCGGAAGGCACCCGCACCCAGATCGTGTGGGTGCACCTGCCCGAGGACGAGGCGCATGCGCGCATCATTCGCCGCGCCAACCCCAACGACGCCTACAAGCTCACGCACTGGGACGCCTACCGCGCCCGCCGGTTTTCGCCGGATCCGGCCGAATATCCCGAGCTGATCTTCTTCGACAACCAGGCGCCCGACGATGCCGCCGTCGGCGGCCTGCTGCGGACGCTGGCCGCCTGAGCCTAGCTGGCGGCCGGCGCCTGGTCAGCTACCAGCGCGCCGATCACCGCCGACGCCGCCACGAACCCGAACACCGCCGTCACCGCCACCGATGAGCCAAAGCCTGCGCAGGCCAGGCCTTGCGGGCCACGAGTCGGAGCGGGCGGCACTTCGTCGATCTCGCACGCCTGCTGCTCGGGCTCCGGATAGCGCAGCGGCTCGTCGGAGTAGATCGCCTCGATACCGAACTTCTTCTTGGGATCGCGCGGAAAGCCCCATTGCCGGCGCAGATTGCCACGCACCTTGGCCAGCAGCGGGTCCTGGATCGTGCGGGCCAGGTCCTCGATGCGCACGCGCGTGGGGTCGAGCTGGCCGCCCGCGCCGCCGCACGTAATCACACGTACGCCTTCGCGGCGCGCCCAGCCCAGAATGGCGGTCTTGACCTTTACGGCATCGATGGCGTCGATTACATAGTCGAAGCCTGATAGCAATGCCGCCACGTTGTCCTCGGTCACGAAATCGTCGATTTGCGTCACGCGGCAACGCGGGTTGATGGCCACGATGCGCTCGGCCATGGCTTCCACCTTGGCGCGGCCGTAGGCGTCGCCCAGCGCGTGGATCTGCCGGTTGGTGTTCGAGGCCGCGATGTGATCGAGGTCGATCAGCGTGATACGCCCCACCGCATTGCGCGCCAGCGCCTCGGCCGCCCAGCTGCCCACGCCGCCGATACCGATCACGCACACCTTGGCGGCCTCCAGCCGGGCCAGGCCATGCGCGCCGTACAGGCGTGCGACGCCGCCAAATCGGCGATGGTAGTCGTCGTCGGCAGGGCTTTCGTGTGACAGGGGCGCGGGCAGGTCTTGCTCTGCAAGGGGCGTGGGGGCGATGGTCATAGTGGAATTCTCAAATCTGCCGGCATTTTATGTCACCGGCGGGATTTCTTCCGATCGACCGCCTGGCGACAAATAGGCGTCCCGACGACCGAAATGTCAGCCTGAGGCCGACAACCACCCACGATTGGCCTCCCTACAATTACCAGTGCAGTGGTTGATCCGCCGCACGGCTGCCACCAGGAGTCCACCCCCTTATGCCCGCCTCGCGTCGCCACAAGATCGTTTTCTGGAGCGTGTTCACGCCCTTGGCGCTGATCGCGATCCTTGTCGTCATCATCCTGACCTTCGACTGGAACCGGCTCAAGCCGTGGCTCAACGACAAGATTTCGGAGTCGATCGGGCGCCCCTTCGCCATCAATGGCGATCTGACCGTCACCTGGAAACGTGGCCAGGGCGAGACCGGCTGGCGCACGTTTGTGCCATGGCCGCGGCTGTCGGCCAGGGACATCACCGTGGGCAACCCCGACTGGGCCCAGGCCCCCAACATGGGCACCGTCCGCGAACTGATCTTCGTGCTGCGCCCGCTGCCGCTGCTGGCCCACGAGATCAACGTGCCGACCATCGTCGTCGACAGCCCCGCCGTGTGGCTCGAACGGCTGGCCGACAAACGCAACAACTGGACCTTCGACCTGCGCAAGCAGACCGATTCGGGCAAGTCGAAATGGCACCTCGATGTTGGCGAAGTGGTGCTCCAGCGCGGCAACCTGGCGCTGGACGACGCCGCCGAGAAGATCCAGTTGCAGGCCACGCTCGACACCGTTGGCGACCAGGGCATCTACGACAAGGCACGCGACGGCGCGCTGATGCCGTCCGACGCATCGGCCGTGGCCGCATCGCAGGGCTCCGCCGCATCGACCCCCGAGGCGAAGGCCAACGACAACAAGGGCGGCAAGACCGGCAACGACGACCGCTACGGCATCCGCTGGAAAGCCGTGGGCCACTACAACCAGGCCACCATCAACGCCACCGGCAAGGCAGGCACCGTGCTGAGCCTGCGCGACGTGGACACGCCTTATCCGGTACAGGCCGATGTGCGCGTGGGCGCCACCCACGCCACGATGGAAGGCACGGTGACCAATCCGGCCCACCTTGGCGCGCTCGACGTCAACCTGACGCTGGCTGGCGACAGCATGGCGTCGCTCTACAAGCTGACCGGTATCGTGCTGCCGTCCACCCCGCCGTATGAAACGCGCGGCCGGCTGGTGGCCACGCTGAAGAAAGGCGCGTCGACCTATACCTACCGAGACTTCACCGGCAAGGTGGGCGGCAGCGACCTGGGCGGCACGCTCACGTTTGCCCAGCGCTCGCCGCGCCCGCTGCTGTCGGGCGAACTGGTCTCGAAGCAGATGCTGTTCGCCGACCTGGCGCCGCTGATCGGCGGCGGTGCCAAGCCAGGCCAGGCGGCCAAGGACAGCCCCGTGAAGCAGCCCGCGGACAAGAAGCTGCCGGTGGCGCCATTCCGCACTGAACGCTGGGACGAGATCGACGCGGACGTGAAGTTCACGGGCAAGCGCATCGTGCGCAATGAAGACCTGCCGATCACCGACCTGACCACGCACCTGAAGCTGACCGACGGCGTGCTGCGGCTCGATCCGCTCAACTTCGGCGTGGCTGGCGGCAATCTGGTGTCGACCATCGAGCTCGACGGCAAGCGCGAACCGATGGGGACCAAGATCGACATGACCGCGCGGCACCTGAAGATCAAGCAGTTGTTCCCGAAGGTGGAAAGTACCCGCGCCAGCGTCGGTGAGGTGAACGGTAGCGCCAAGCTGTCAGCCACGGGCAATTCGGTGGCCGCGCTGTTGGGATCGTCGAATGGCGAGGCCAAGCTGCTGGTGGAAAACGGCACCGTCAGCAAGTTCATCCTCGAAGCCATGGGCCTGAACGTGGGCAGCGTGGTGATCTCGAAACTGTTCGGCGACAAGCCGGTACAGATCAACTGCGGCGCCAGTGCGTTTGGCTTCCAGAACGGCATCGCCCGGGTTCAGACCTTCGTGCTCGATACGCAGGACGCCATTATCAACACCGACGGCGCGGTCGATTTCAAGGACGAACGCCTGGCCCTGACGATCCATCCCAACTCGAAGGGGCTGCGCATCATTTCGCTGCGCTCGCCGCTCTATGTGGGTGGCACGTTCAAGAACCCGTCGGTGAGCCCGAACATCGCCATCCTGGCCCTGCGTGCTGGCGGCGCGCTGGCGCTGGCCCTGACCGCCCCGGTGGCCATGGTGGTGCCGCTGCTCGACATCTCCGGTGGCGGCGACGAAAGCCAGTGCGCCGCGCTACTGGCGGAACTCAAGAAGCGACCTACCGCGCCGCCGCCGGGCAAGACCTACCAGGGACCGGCCGCGCCAAAGGGCCAGCAGCAAGTCGGCCCCGCCATTCCCGAATCGCCCACGAAGTCGGACGCCGCACGCGGCGAGCTGGCCCCGCCGCCGACCCAGCCGCGCATTCCGGGCCCTACCGTGCAGCAGCCGCCGTTGCGACCGGACAACGACAAGCAGCTCTACCAGGGCGGCTAGCGGGTGGCTAGCACGCGGCGGCACGGCCGCCGACAGCCGCTCTCGTCATTGCACGCTGACACCAGCGGCATATCCGCAACACAGGTGTATCGAATGTGTTGCGGATTTGGCACGCCCTACGACACCGATGTTGTGCAGATCCCACTCGCAGTCGCATAATCGGCTGGTCGTTGATTAAGCAAGCAATTAATGAACAACGACGCGCAACGCCTTCGCTTGCCGGGTTCCAGCCTGGCCAGCGATGCCTTGTAAGGTGCGGCTCCGGCCGCACTGATTTTCTTTTTTCGCGCGTCTTATCGTCCGGACCAGAGACCCTTGCCGGCGGCGCGAACCACCTTCCCCGCCCCCGCGCACCCCCTGCCATGACGTTGCCTCATGCCGCCGTTCCCCCGATCAGCTGGCTGATCGCGCTGACGGTGTGCAACCACGTGGCGTTCAACGCCAGTCGTGTCGTCGTTTCCTTATTTGCCATCTCGCTCAAGGCGTCCACGGTCACGCTGGGCATCCTGATGTCGCTCTATGCGCTGTTGCCGATGTTCCTGGCGATTCGCGCCGGCAAGCGCATCGACGAAATCGGCCCGCGCCTGCCGATGACGGCCGGGTCGATGATGGTGGTGGCCGGTACCCTGCTGCCCGCGATCTGGCATGACATTGCGTCGCTGTACGCGGCGTGCGCGCTGATCGGCGTGGGCTTCATGCTGGTACAGGTGGCCATGCAACTGCTGATCGGGCAGGTGTCGACCAACGAGACCCGCCTGCGCAACTACACGTTGCATGCGCTGGGGCTGTCGATCTCGGGCACGCTCGGGCCCGTGGCCATGGGCTACACGATCGAACACGCGGGCTTTCGTACCGCGTTCTGCATCCTGGTGGGCGTGGCGCTGCTGGGCCAGGCCGGGCTGCAGTATGTGCGGCCGCGCCTACCGGCCACTGGCGGCAACGCCGGGCGCATGGCCATCGAAGACGGCTCGCGCCACTCGACGCTGGACCTGCTCCAGCATCCCGAACTGCGTGCCGTGTTCGTCGCCAGCGCGGTGCTGTCCGCCGCGTGGGACCTGCACGCGTTCCTGATCCCGATCCAGGGCACCCATATCGGCCTGTCGCCGTCGATGATCGGCTGGGTGCTCGGGGCATTCTCGATCGCCACACTGGCCATCCGCATTGCCATGCCGATGGTGTCGCGCCATTTCTCGGAATGGAAAATCATCCGGCTGGCGCTGCTGGTGGGCGCGCTGGCATACGTGGTCTATCCGTTCGTGTCGCACTTCTGGCTCATGTGCGCCCTGGCGTTCGTGCTGGGCCTGGCGCTGGGGAGTGCCCAGCCCAATGTCATGAACATCTTGCATACGGTCTCGCCTTCGGGCCGCGCCGGCGAGGCACTGGGGCTGCGTTCCGCCGTGCTCAATACCAGCCAGGTGGTGTGGCCGCTCACGTTCGGGGTGGTGGGTACCGCACTGGGCATGCTGCCGATCTTCCTGTCGATGGCGGGCGCAATGGGTATGGCCAACTACTACTCGCGGCGGCAGACGCGCAAGATCGCCGCGCCGAAACTGTCGGACTAGCAACTGGCGGACTCGTAAAACAGCGATGCCGCTTTGCCATGGCGCAAATGCGGTGAGCGGCGCATTCGCTATACTCGAATCATCCTCGTCCGCACGGTTCCCGTGCGGCCCGACTCTTCGATATGCGATATGACCCAACTCGCTGATCTGCGCCGCAACTACATGCTGAGCGCCCTTTCCGAAACCGACGTGGCAGGCAACCCGATCCGCCAGTTCCAGAACTGGTTCGACGAGGCCATGCAGGCCAAGCTGCCCGAACCCAACGCGATGACGCTGGCTACGGTGGGCGCCGATGGCCAGCCGTCGGCGCGCATCGTGCTGCTCAAGGGCATGGACGCCAACGGCTTCACGTTCTTCACCAACTACGAAAGCCGCAAGGGGCTGGATCTGGAAGCCAACCCGCGCGCGGCGCTGCTGTTCCACTGGGTGCAGCTCGAACGCCAGGTGCGCGTGGAAGGCATCGTCGAGAAGGTGGACGATGCCGAGAGCGACGCCTACTACGCGTCGCGCCCGCTTGGATCGCGCCTGGGCGCCTGGGCATCCGAACAGAGCCGCGAGGTGGCCGGTCGCGACGTGCTGGAGGCACGCGAAGCCGACTTCCGCAGCAAGTTCGGCGACAACCCACCCCGCCCGCCGCACTGGGGCGGCTACCGCCTGCGGCCGACGTGGATCGAGTTCTGGCAGGGTCGCCCGTCGCGCCTGCACGACCGCATCGCCTTCCGGCAGCAGGCCGACGGCACCTGGCAGATCGTCCGGCTGTCGCCCTGAGCCGGCACATCGTGGGGCGGCTCGCTGCACCGGGAGCCATCGCTGCATCGTCAATGTCTGCTTGTGCTGACAGCCACTGACTGCGGCGCCCCACACTGCACAATTCCGCGATTTGGATTAAAGTTGTTGGGATGCCGCACCGGCCATGCATCGGTGCGCCCCCAGGGCCAGTGCTGCGTTCCAACACGCAGTCTGCGCAGCCGACCACGGGGCATTTCATTCGAGAGGGATAATCAACCAATCGGGAGAAAGCCGCATGTTCTTCAAGCACGCAATTGACAAGCAGCTTGATAGCTGGATTTCCGACGTGCGCGAGCACGCCAACCTGCCTGTCAGGCTACGGCTGTGGAATGGCAGCGAGTACCAGCTTGGCCAGTTCGACAAACCCGAGGTCACGCTGACCGTACGCGAGGCCTCGGCGCTGCCGCTGCTACTCTCGCCAAGCCTGGACAACCTGGGCGAGGCATACGTCCAGGAAAAGATCGACCTCGATGGCCGCCTGGCCGACATCATCAAGATGGGCTATGGCCTGTCGGCAGCCGCCGCGCGCAGTGCGGGCGGCGCCCTGGCCAAGGTGGCGCAGCATTTCGCGCACAGCCGCGCCGAAGACAAGGCATCGATCCAGTATCACTACGATGTTTCCAATGCGTTCTACGCGCTCTGGCTCGATCCGCGCATGGTGTATTCGTGCGCGTATTTCGAGGAAGGCGTCGAAGACCTGGCCACGGCGCAACTCAAGAAGATCGATCACATCCTGACCAAGATCCACGTGCAGCCGGGCCAGACCCTGCTCGACATCGGCTGCGGCTGGGGCGCGCTGGTCATTCGCGCCGCGCAGAAGTTCGGCGCGCAGTGCGTGGGCATCACGCTGTCGCAGAACCAGTTCGACCTGGCCACCGAGCGCGTGAAGGCCGCCGGGCTGCAGGACCGCGTCGAGATCCGGCTGCAGGACTATCGCGATATCCAGGGCCAGTTTGACCGTATCACCAGCGTCGGCATGTTCGAGCACGTGGGCAAGGACAACCTGATCGGCTACTTCCAGCGCATCCACGACCTGCTCAAGGACGATGGCGTGGCAATCAACCACGGCATCACGGCCACCGACCCCGACAGCGGCGCGGTGCCGCTCGACGGCTCGGGCTTCATGGACCGCTACGTCTTCCCGCAGGGCGAGCTGCCGCACATCAGCATGGTGCTGAACACGATGGCCAAGGGCGGCCTGGAGGCGTTCGACGTGGAGTTGCTGCGCCGGCACTATGCCCAGACGCTTCGGCACTGGGGCGACAACTTCGAGACGAACGCCGACGCGATCCGGGCCATGGTGGGCGAGAAAAAGTACCGCATCTGGCGCGTCTACCTGGCCGGCTGCGAGCACGCGTTCACCAACAGCATCATGTCGCTGCACCAGGTGGTGTGTCAGAAGGCAAATCGCGCCGCCGACACGTTCCCGATCTCGCGGCGCTATATTTACGCCTCTCCGATTGGAAATGCCGTCTGACGTTTGACTGACAACCTCGACCTGTTCGGCGATGCCCCGGCATCGCCGGACGCCTCGCCCCGGCCCGCCGCGGCCGGCACCCCCGAAAATAAAAAGCCCGTTGGCAAGGTCGTCCAGCCCTGGACGCCCGATGCCGCGCTGACCGCGCTCGCCGGCCGGCTGCCGCCCAACCTGTATTTCGGCACCTCGTCGTGGTCATATCCGGGCTGGCACGGCATGGTCTACGACGGCCAGTACACGGAAAGCCTGCTATCCCGCAAGGGCCTGCGCGCCTGCGGCCAGCACCCGCTGCTGCATGCGGCAGGCATCGACCGCGGCTTCTACGGTCCGATTCCGCTAGCCGACTACCTGAACTACGCGTCACAGGTGCCGGAGGGCTTCCGCTTTCTGGTCAAGGCCCCGGCCAGCGTCTGCGATGCGTGGCTGCGCGGCCCCGACGGCACAGGGCGCCTGGCCAACGCGGCATTCCTGAACGCCGAAATTGCCATCCGCGATTTCATCGTGCCGGCCACGGGTGGGCTTGGCCTGCGCTGCGGGCCGCTGCTGTTCCAGTTGTCGCCACTGCAAAGCGTGGCCGATGACGGGCCGGCGTTCTTCGCGCGGCTCGACGCCTTCCTGGCCGCGCTGCCGCCGCTGGACCCCAGCCTGACCCCGTACGCGTGCTATGCCGTGGAGATGCGCGATCCGGCGCTGCTGACGCCGCGCTACATCCGCCTGCTGCGCGAGCGCGGCGTGCGCTTCTGCCTGGCTGCCCGTGACCGCCTGCCGCCGGTATCGCGCCAAGCCCAGGCGCAGGCGCTGATGGACGACGGCGCGCCCGGCCCGCTGGTGCTGCGCTGGATGCTGCGCGAGGGCCGCTCTTATGCGATGGCCGAAAAGGCCTACATGCCCTTTGACAAGCTCGTAGACCCCGACGATGCGACGCGCGACGCCATCGCCGACGTGGTGGCGAACACGTTGCGCACTGGCCAGCCCGCCTACGTCATCGTCAGCAACAATGCCGAAGGCTGCGCGCCGCTGAGCATCGCCCGGCTGGCCGCGGCCATTGCCGATCGGCTGGAAGACGCGACCCTGCCTGCCTAGCGACGCATGCGGTGCGAAAAGTCGCGCCGGAACTGCGCCAGCTTGGGCGTGATCACGAACGCGCAGTAGCCTTGCGCCGGGTGCTCCTGGTAGTAGTTCTGGTGGCTCATCTCGGCGCGCCAGTACGGCTGCTCCGGTTCAAGCTGCGTCACGATCGGCGCGTCGAACACCTTGTTGGCCACCAGTTCGCCCATCACATACTCGGCCACGGCGCGCTGGGCCTCGGAATGCGTGAAGATGATCGAGCGGTACTGCAGGCCCACATCGTTGCCCTGGCGATTAAGCTGGGTCGGATCATGGATCGAGAAGAAGATCTCCAGAATCTCGCGGAACGTGATCGTGGCAGGGTCGAAGGTCAGGCGCACCACCTCGGCGTGGCCCGTATCGCCCTCGCACACCTGGCGATAGGTGGGATGGTGGACATAGCCTCCGGTGTAGCCCGACTCCACGGCACGCACGCCATGCACCTGCTGGAACACCGCTTCCAGACACCAGAAACTCCCGCCACCGAGCGTGGCAATCTCAAGTTCGTGATCCATCTGCTCGCTCCCTTTCCCGCGTTCAGGGGGTTCCGACACCGCGCCGGCTCTAGCGGGCATCAAAATCCAGCATAAACAATGGCGCAGCGAACTGCCGTTAAAAATGAAACAAGTGCAATCGGGATGGCGTAAAGGCCGTGTCAGTGTCCCTCAAGGGCCACTCCGCGTGAAATGTCCGGAGTCCGCTACAATCGCACCTGTATTGGCGCCTGCAAGTCGTCCCGCAGCGCGCGTCTGGCAGGCCCGCGTCATGTGTGCGCCAGGCCACCGAAATTGCCGCCCCCCCGGATTAGGTTTGGCGTGTTGAATGCGCGCTGGCCATCCCGATATGAAGATCATGGATTTGTGTGGAGCCCGAGACATGGGCATTCCTGAGGTCGACGTCCCCGCTACCCGGGGCCGCAAGGCCGCCGCCCCCGATTTTGACAGCCGTCACTTCAAGCACGCGCTGTCGCAGTTCGCCACAGGTGTGACGGTGATCACCACGCGTGCCGCCGGCCACCCGCATGCCAACGGCGCGCCGTTCGTCGGCATCACGGCCAGTTCGTTCAATTCGGTATCGCTCGATCCGCCCCTGGTGCTGTGGAGCATGGCCACGCGCGCCAACAGCCTGCCGATGTTCCGCGATGGCTCGCACTACATCATCAACGTGCTTTCGGCCTCACAACTGGACCTGTGCCAGCGCTTTGCCACGCTCAAGGGCGACCGCTTTGCCGGCGTGGACTATCGGCTGTCGGAGACCGGGCTGCCTGTCCTGGCCAATGCCCTGGCCTGGTTCGAGTGCCACAACCGCAGCCGCTATGACGAAGGCGACCACGTGATCTTCGTTGGCGAAGTGGAACGCTGCGGCATTCTCGACGCCGGCGGCGAGCCGCTGGTGTTCCAGGGCGCGCAGTTTTCCACGCTGTGCCCACTCGATCCGCTTGAGCAGATCGAGGCGCGCGAACGCTAGGTCACGGGTTCGCGTCCTTGCTGTCCTTCAGGATCGCCAGCGGCGATCCGTCCGTCTTGATCCGCTGGAGCACGATGTTCGAGCGGATATCCATCACCCCGGGCGTGCGATATAGCCGATTTACGATGAAATCGGAGTAGTGCTTCAGGTTGCGCGCCTGCACCCGCAAGATGTAGTTGCTGTCGCCCGTGATCACATAGGCGGTCAGTACCTCGGGCCAGGTCTGCACGACAGCGTTGAACGTGTCGTGCCAGCCTTCCACGTCGTGCCGCATCGACACCTGCACGATGGCTTCGAGTTCCAGCCCCAGTTGCTCGGCGTCGAACCATGCCTTGTAGCCCCCAATCACCCCGTTTTCTTCCAGCAACCGCACGCGGCGCAAGCATGCGGATGGCGATAACGCCACACGGTCGGCCAGGTCCTGGTTGCTGATGCGGCCGTTCTCCTGCAGGGCGGTCAGGATGCGTAAATCAATCGGATCGAGGGTCATTTCGCAGAATCCACGTTTTCTTGCTTGATCCACACAATTTTATGCGAAAGATGACGCCTGTGACGGGCCATTTCGCAAGCCTCTTCTCGGCGCTTTTGACTATGATCCCCACACGCACCGCGTCTTCAGAAACGCGCCCAGGAGATTGCAAGTCACCATGCCGAACGCCCCCATGAACGCCCCCAGCGGCGCCGCGCGCCAGATCTGGGATATCACCCCGCCGGTGTCGAATGCCACGCCGGTCTGGCCCGGCGATACGCCGTTCCGGCACGAACCCGCCTGGCAACTGGACGAACACTGCCCGGTCAACGTTGGCCGCATCACGATGTCGCCGCACACCGGCGCCCATGCCGATGCGCCGCTGCACTACGCGGCCGATGGCGCGCCGATTGGCGATGTCCCGCTCGACGCCTACCTGGGCCCCTGCCGGGTGATCCACTGCATCGGCGCCGCGCCGTGCGTAGAGCCGCACCACATCGAATCGGCGCTGGCCGACGTGCCGCAGCGCGTGCTGCTGCGTACCTATGAACGCGTGCCGCAGGCCGCGTGGGATTCGGCGTTCTGCGCCGTCGCCCCCGAGACCATCGCGCTGCTGGCCCGCCACGGCGTGAAGCTGATCGGCATCGACACGCCGTCGCTGGACCCCGAAACCTCGAAGACGATGGACGCCCACCACGCCGTGCGCGACCACCGGCTGGCCATTCTCGAAGGCATCGTGCTGGACGACGTGCCGGCCGGCGACTACGAACTCATCGCGCTGCCGCTGCGCCTGGCCACGCTTGACGCAAGCCCGGTCCGCGCGGTGCTGCGTGCGCTCTGAATCCTCCCGAACCCTCTGAACACGGAAAGCATGACCAACCTGACACGTGAACGCTGCCAGGCGCTGGACCGGGACGACCCGCTCCGCGCGCTGCGCGAACAATTTGCCCTGCCTGCCGGCGTGATCTATCTCGACGGCAATTCGCTGGGCGCCCGCCCGCGCGCCGCCGCGGCGCGTGCCGCCGAGGTCGTGAGCAGCGAATGGGGCGATGGCCTGATCCGCAGCTGGAATACCGCCGGCTGGTTCGACCTGCCGGGCCGGCTGGGCAACCGCCTGGCGCCGCTGATCGGCGCGGGCCACGACGAGGTGGTGGTGACCGACACCACGTCGATCAACCTGTTCAAGGTGCTGGCCGCCGCGCTGCGCGTGCAGCAGCAACGCGACCCGTCGCGCCGCGTGATCGTGTCCGAGGCCAGCAATTTCCCGACCGATCTCTATATCGCCCAAGGTCTGGCCGACCTGCTGCAGCAAGGCTACGAAGTCCGCCTGGTGAACAGCCCCGAGGAGATCGACGCCGCCGTCGGCGCCGATACGGCCGTGCTGATGCTGACGCACGTCAACTACAAGACCGGCGAGATGCTCGACATGGCCGGCCTGACCGAACTCGCGCACGCCCGCGGCGTGCTGACCGTCTGGGACCTAGCGCATTCGGCCGGCGCCGTGCCCGTGGACCTGACCGCCGCGCGCGCAGACTACTCCATCGGCTGCACGTACAAGTACCTGAATGGCGGCCCGGGCTCGCCCGCCTTCGTCTGGGTGGCGCCCGCGCTGCGTGACCAGTTCTGGCAACCGCTGTCTGGCTGGTGGGGCCACGGCGCGCCGTTCGCGATGTCGCCGCAGTACGCCCCGGCCAAGGGCATCAGCCGCTTCCTGTGTGGCACGCAGCCGGTGACGTCGCTGGCCATGGTCGAATGCGGCCTGGACATCTTCGCGCAGACCAGCATGAGCGCGCTGCGCGCGAAGTCGCTCAAGCTGACCGACCTGTTTATCGAACTCGTCGAATCACGATGCGCGAAGCATCCGCTGACCCTGGTCACGCCGCGCGCGCATGGCAAGCGCGGCAGCCAGGTGAGCTTTGCGCACCCTGCCGGCTATGCGCTGGTGGCCGCGCTGATCGAACGCGGCGTGATCGGCGACTATCGGGAACCCGGCATTGCCCGCTTCGGCTTCACGCCGCTCTACACGAGCTTTACCGAAGTCTGGGATGCTGTGGAGATCATGCGCGACGTGCTGGACAGCGGCGCCTATCGCGACGCCCGCTTTGCGGTGCGGACGGCGGTGACCTGAGCGGAGCGCATCATGAGTGAATTCAAGGGATGCCCGATGGGGCACGGCAGCCAGCCGGCTGACGCGGCTGGCGAAGATAGCTGGCATGGCGCACAGATGGATTTCGCCCGCGACATGAGCTATGGCGACTACCTGGGTCTGGATCAGATCCTGAGCGCCCAGCATCCGCTGTCGCCGGACCACAACGAGATGCTATTCATCGTCCAGCACCAGACCACCGAGCTGTGGATGAAGCTGATGCTGCACGAACTGCGCGCCGCGCGCGACGGCGTGAAGAACGACCAGCTGCGGCCAGCGTTCAAGATGCTGGCGCGCGTGTCGCGCATCATGGATCAGCTGGTGCAGGCCTGGAACGTGCTGGCCACCATGACGCCGCCCGAGTACTCGGCCATGCGCCCTTACCTGGGCGCGTCGTCGGGATTCCAGTCGTACCAGTATCGCGAGATCGAGTTCATCCTCGGCAACAAGAACGCGGCCATGCTGCGGCCCCACGCGCACCGGACCGAGCATCTGGAACTGGTGGAAACGGCGCTGCATACGCCGTCGATGTACGACGAGGCGATCCGGCTGATGGCGCGGCGCGGGTTCCAGATCGACGCCGACGTGGTGGAGCGCGACTGGACCCAGCCGACGCAGTACAACGCGTCGGTGGAGGCGGCCTGGCTGGAGGTGTATCGCAACCCGTCGGCGCACTGGGAACTCTACGAACTAGGCGAGAAGTTCGTCGACCTGGAGGACGCTTTCCGCCAATGGCGATTCCGCCATGTGACCACCGTGGAGCGCGTGATCGGCTTCAAGCGCGGCACCGGCGGCACCGAAGGCGTCAGCTACCTGCGCCGGATGCTGGATGTGGTGCTGTTCCCGGAATTGTGGAAGCTGCGGACGGACCTGTAAGCGTCGCCCGGTTTACGCCCCTCTCCCACTCCGTGGCGATGCCCCCGGTCTGAACACCTGCAAGCGGGAGAGGGGCGCGAAAATTCCCCTACCGCCCCGCCGGATCCGACAGCCTGACCCCTAGCGCCTGCAGCGCGGGCGCCAGCTTTTCGTTGAACGTCTCCTCGCTGACGGCCCCGTACGACGCACTGCAGCTCAGCATGTGCAGATCCTTCTCCCCCACCGGCTTGAATGCCACCGCGCAGGCGTGAATGGCCGGGTGCCAGTCGCGGAACGACGCGGCATAGCCGTCGCGCTCCGCCTGCGCCAGCGCGGCACGCGTCGGTACCTCCTGCTGCTTCCATTGTTCAGGATACGCCTGGGCAAACTCGGCCAGCACCTTGTCACGGCGCGCCGACGGCAGCGCGGCCAGGTAGGCCCGGCCCATCGAACTCGACACCAGCGACAGGCGCGAACCCACGCCCAGACCCAGCATCACGCCGGCATCGTTCCGGATCGATTCCATGTAGATGACTTCCATGCGCTCGCGCTTGCCCAACGACACCGACACGCCATAGGACTGCGCGAAGGCCAGCATGTGCGGCCGCGCCAGCGCCACCACGTCGGACGCCGACAGGTACGAGAACCCCAGCGCCAGCACGCCGGCGTCGAGCGCGTACTTGCCCAGGCTGTCGTCGTAGCGCAGGTAGCCCAACTGGACCAGCGTGCCGGCCAGCCGGCTCACGGTTGCCTTCGGAAACCCGGTGCGGCGCACGAAATCCTGATTGCCGAGCATCGCCTCGCCGGTGCGGAAGCAGCGCAGCAGCTCCAGTCCGCGCGCCAGGGCCGTCACGAAATTGGGATCGCTCTCGCGTTCCTTCTGGACCGGCTCGACGGCCGTGGCAGTGGATGTGGCCAAGAGACAGCTCCTGTGGAAGTTGGTCGATTGCCGAACGCTAATCGCCAGGGGGCGGATTTCCCCTGTTGCAGCGCGAATCGGTTCAGCTATACTAGCTCATCGGAACAAGGTTCCGCAATGCGGAACCAAAACTTTTTGATCGACCGGATCGAATGAAGGCGGCACTGCCTTCACCGCGCCACCAAAGAAGGAGACCTCCATGGCTGCCAACGCCGAATTCCACTGGGCCGACCCGCTGCTGCTGGACCAGCAACTGACCGACGACGAGCGCATGATCCGCGACGCCTCCGCGGCCTATTGCCAGGACAAGCTCATGCCGCGCGTGCTGCAGTCGTTCCGCAACGAGAAGACCGACGTGGAGATCTTCCGCGAGATGGGCGAACTGGGCCTGCTGGGCCCGACCATCCCCGAACAGTACGGCGGCCCGGGCCTGAACTACGTCAGCTACGGCCTGATCGCGCGTGAGGTGGAGCGTGTGGATTCGGGCTATCGCTCGATGATGAGCGTGCAGTCGTCGCTGGTCATGGTGCCGATCTATGAATTCGGCAGCGAAGCGCAGAAGCAGAAGTACCTGCCCAAGCTGGCCACCGGCGAATGGATCGGCTGCTTCGGCCTGACCGAGCCGAACCACGGCTCGGACCCGGGCTCGATGGTCACGCGCGCCAAGAAGGTGGACGGCGGCTACGAGCTGAGCGGCGCCAAGATGTGGATCACGAACTCGCCGATCGCCGATGTCTTCGTCGTGTGGGCCAAGCTGGCCGGTGAAGACGGTAAGGAAGACATCCGCGGCTTCATCCTGGAAAAGGGCTGGAAGGGCCTGAGCGCACCGGCCATCCACGGCAAGGTGGGCCTGCGCACGTCGATCACCGGCGAAATCGTGCTGGACCAGGTCTTCGTGCCCGAAGAGAACCTCATGCCGGGCGTGAAGGGCCTGAAGGGTCCGTTCACCTGCCTGAATTCGGCCCGCTACGGCATCGCCTGGGGCGCCCTGGGTGCCGCCGAGTTCTGCTGGCACACCGCCCGCCAGTACACGCTGGACCGCAAGCAGTTCGGCCGCCCGTTGGCGCAGACGCAGCTGGTGCAGAAGAAGCTGGCCGACATGCAGACCGAAATCACGCTGGGCCTGCAAGGCTGCCTGCGCCTGGGCCGCATGAAGGACGAAGGCACCGCCGCGGTGGAAATCACCTCGATCATGAAGCGCAATTCGTGCGGCAAGTCTCTGGACATCGCCCGCGTGGCGCGCGACATGCTGGGCGGCAACGGCATTTCGGACGAATTCGGCGTGATCCGCCATGTGGTGAACCTGGAAGTGGTGAACACCTATGAAGGCACGCACGACATCCACGCGCTGATCCTGGGCCGCGCCCAGACCGGCCTGCAGGCGTTCTTCTGATCGTCCGGACGTAAAAAAGCCCGGCTGAAAAGCCGGGCAGAAGCACACTACCAAGGAGACGACGGGCACGACCCCGCCGTTTTACGACATCGGTAAAGCCGTACTGAGCCGGGCCGGGGACTACCCCCGTGCCCGGCTTTTTCTTACTTGTTCGGTTGCGGCGTCAGACGCAGGTACGGACGCACCGCCTTGTAGCCCTTCGGGAATTTCTGGCGGATCACCTCTTCGTCCTGCAGCGACGGCACGATGACCACGTCGTCGCCGTCCTGCCAGTTGCCCGGCGTGGCCACGCTGTGGTGGTCGGTCAGCTGCAGCGAGTCGATGACGCGCAGGATTTCGTTGAAATTTCTACCGGTGCTTGCAGGATAGGTAATGATCAGGCGCACCTTCTTCTTCGGATCGATCACGAACAGCGAACGCACGGTCAGCGTCTCATTCGCATTCGGGTGGATCATGTCGTAGAGCTCGGACACCTTGCGGTCGCTGTCGGCCAGGATCGGGAAATTGACCGAGGTCGACTGGGTGTCGTTGATGTCCTGAATCCAGCCCTTGTGCGACTCCACGCTGTCCACGGACAGGGCGATGGCCTTCACCTTGCGCTTGGCAAACTCTTCCTTCAGCTTGGCGGTCAGGCCCAGTTCGGTCGTGCAAACCGGGGTGTAGTCGGCCGGGTGCGAGAACAGGACACCCCAGCCTTCGCCCAGCCAGTCGTGAAAGCGGATGCGGCCCTCGCTCGATTCTTGCTCGAAGTCCGGTGCGATATCGCCAAGACGCAGTGCCATGAATGAAGTCTCCAGAGAAACGGAAAATAAACGAAAGTAATGAAAGGTAAAAACCGGTGAACCAGCTTAGTTGGATTGCCATCCAACCCAAACGAATATAAAGTCACTACAAAATCACTCGAAGTCATAAAGACCGGGGTGATCGGGCCATGGTTCCCTTGTAGCAACCCTGCCCGGGGCCGATGGCACGTTGGTGACAGCGATACGGCATTGTGTCGGCGAGCTTGAAACGATGGGCAGCCGCCACATATGCTAAGTGGACGACAAGAAATGCCACAAGCCCGAGCGGGCAAGGCAAAATGTCACCCACTTGAACCTAACCGCCCGCAACAGGAGAAACTGATGAGCGATGTCAAGACCGTTCTGTCCGACGCCGAAGAACTGCTTAAGCAAGCGGCCTCGACCACCGGCGAAAAAGCCGCCGAACTGCGCGAGCGCGGCATGGGCCTGCTGAAGCAGGCCAAGGAAAAGGCCCAGGATCTGCAAGATGCCGTCGTGACCAAGAGCAAGGCGGCCGCCCGTGCCACCGACGACTACGTGCACGACCACCCGTGGCGCGCCGTGGGCGTGGCAGCGGGCGTGGGCCTGCTGATCGGTCTGCTGCTGAACCGCAAGTAAGCCGTACTGCAGTACCTTAGCCATACGCATTACCAGCCCCGGCTGCGCATCTGCGCCGGGTGCATGCAGTCTTGAAGACGGACTGGCACGGCCCCATCCCGCCGCTGCCGGTCCATCCCTCGCAGATGCCGCCCATGCCGGCGCATCGATTTTTCGCCGGAGCCGCATGAGCGAATCCCATTCCCCCAAGTTCCTCGAATCCCTTCGCAACCTCGCCGGTTCGGTGGTGTCGATGCTGCAGACGCGCCTGGAGCTGGCCAGCGTGGAACTGGCCGAGGAACGCGAGCGGCTGATGAAGGTTGCGCTGCTGGCCTGCTTCGGGCTGGTGTTCTTCAGCATGGCGCTGATGACTTTCACGCTGCTGGTCGCCATCCTGTTCTGGGAAACCTATCGCTGGCAGGCCCTGGGCGCGATCGTGCTGTTCTACCTGATCTGCGCCGCGATTTGCCTGCTGGTGGCACGCAACAAGGTCCGCTCCGCCCCGCCGCTGTTTGAATCCACGCTGGCCGAGCTGGATAAAGACCGGGAGATGCTGCGCCAATGACCACGCCCGAAGACGATTCGATCGACAGCCGCCCGCGCCACGAGCATCCTCGTCCGGTCCGCTTTACGCGCGAAGTTCGCCTGCCGTTGGCCGTGCGCAAGGAGTTGCTGGTCACGCGCGCCGCGCTGGAACGCTACGACGCGGTGCAGGCGTTGCGCCAGGTCAAGGGCGGCGCCCGCCGCATGACCAATCTCGGCGCGTGGCTGCCACGCGTGACCCGCCCGTCGGGCTGGCTCAAGTTGTTCGGCATCACACGCGACTATCCGATGCTGAGCACGGCCATCACCCTTGCCCTGCCCCTGCTGCGCAAGACGCCGGTCGGCCGCGTGGCCTGGAAGGCGTCGAAGCTGGGCGTTCTGGCTGGGGCCGGGTACTGGGCGTACAAGACCTGGCGCGGCTCGCAGCCGCAGCCACACCCGCACCCGCACCGGGCCTCGGACGCGCGTGCGGTGGCGGTGCCCGTCGACACGGGTTTCCGCGACCCGCTGGTGCCTTCGCCGCCCCCGGCCACCTCCCCCAAACCCGATCAGGCGCCCTGATCAGCCAACCCGCACGCGATTGCGGCCCTCGCGCTTGGCCCGGTAACAGGCCAGGTCGGCCGCATCGAGCGCATCTTCGCGCTTCACCGTGCGTTCGTCGACCCGTACCAGGCCGATGCTGACGCCGATCGAGAATTCATGCTCGTGACAGCGGTACCGGTAGGCCGCGATGGCACTGCGCAGCCCTTCCGCCACGCGCTCGCCGTCGGTGGCGGCACAATATTCCAGCAACACCGCGAATTCGTCGCCCCCAAGCCGGGCCAGCGTGTCGCTGCGCCGAAGCTGATGGCGCATGACATCGGCAATCTGGCAGATCAGTTCGTCGCCCGCCGCGTGTCCGCAGGTGTCGTTGACGGCCTTGAACTGATCGAGATCGAGATACATCAGCGTGTGCGTGCAGCCTTCATGCTGGGCGCGCGTCACCGCCGCGCCCAGGCGCCGCTCGAATTCCAGACGGTTGACCAGGCCGGTCAGCGGGTCGTGGCTGGCCTCGTACGCCAGTTGCGCCGCGTGGGCACGCTCCAGGCTGACATCGTGCAGGACGACGACCATGCCGATCGCCTGTTCGCCCTTGTCCCGAATCAGCGCCACCGATGGCTTGACCGCCAGCGTGGCCCCCTGCGCTGCGGGCTCCCGGCGCTCCAGCAGCATCACCATCTGACCCGGCCAGGTGCCCGCCAGGGCGCGCGGCATCAGGTCGGCAACCGGCTCGCGCGTGGCTTCGTCGTGCAGCCGGCAGACCTGTTGCAGGAAACAGCCAGCGGCCTCGGCATCGGTCCAGCCGGTCATGGTTTCCGCCACGGGGTTCAGCGACTGGATGCGCCCCCAGACATCGGTGGTGATCACCGCATCGCCAATGGCCTGCAGCGTGACTTGCGCACGCTCCTTTTCGGCGAACAACTGCGCCTCGAAGCGCTTGCGGTCGGAAATATCGCTCAGCGAGCCGGCCATGCGCGTCGCCTTGCCAATGGCACTGCGCACCATGCGTCCTCTGGCCCTGACCCACAGATAGCCGCCGCCCTTGCGGCGCAGGCGCAACTCCACGTCGTAGGGCACGGCCTGACGTACATGCAACACCAAGCGCCGGTCGAATTCGGCCACGTCTGCCGGGTGCATCAGGGCCAGCAGTGTCTCGCGCGCTTGCGGTAGTTCCTGCGCGCCATAGCCCAGCATCTCGGCACAGCGCGGCGAAAAATACAGTTCGCCGCGATGCGGATGCCAGTCCCACAAGCCATCGGTACTGCCGGCCACGGCCAGTTGCAGGCGCTCCTCGCTGACCGTCAGGGCCTGCCGGAGCTGGCGCTGGCGGCTCATCACCCGGGTAGACATCCACGATGCGCAGCCGAGCAGCGCCACCGCCAGCCCGGCCGAACTCCAGATCAACAACTCGCGTACGCGCCGCGACGCCTTGCCCAGCGCGGCGGAGAAGGCTTCCTCCATGGGCGTCAGCAATGCGTCGATGTCGGCAATATCGCGCTGCAGCGGCATGACGCAGGCCGCGTCGCAGCCGTGCTCGGCCACGCGCTCGCGCAGGCGCCGCGCCATGACATCGAGCCGGGCGATTTCCACGTCGGCGGCAGCCCAGATCGCGATCGCCTCGTCGATCTCCGGGACCTGACGGAAATAGCGGAACAGCCGGATCATGCCGGGCACGTCGTCGGGATGATTGCCGCCGGTGAGCAGCCCCTGCACCGCGCGGGTACGGTCGTAGTCGGGTTTTTCGAGTTCGAGGCGCGCCTGATGATCGCCCTGCGGCACGGCGATGCCGGCCAGGTAGGCGTCGTATTCGGCTTCGTCGCGGCTTTCGGCGTAGCGCAGCAGATGGAGGACCGCCGCCTTCTGGCCCTTGGTCCAGAGGCTTTCGCCGGCAACGAAGCCGCGTGCGGCGGACAACACGTCCACGCTGGCGATGCAGAACAATGCCAACGCCAGAACTACCGGGACAAACGGCCAGACGACACGCAGTACGTGCTCATTGGCCGGCAGGCTACCGCCGCCACCAGCTTGCTGCATATGAGACTTCCCGCGCCAGGCCATGGGCCCGGCCCTGTCGATGAATGCACCATGGCCGGCCTGGGCGGCCAGCCTTGTCTGGTTGCATTGTCAATGAGGCGTTACGGGGTGTCTCTAACTCAGACTGGTTAATTGACGCCGGGAATATGCATCGGCCAACCGCCTAGCAGAACGACAAGCAACACGCCGTTCAACAGCGCGAGACCGGTGAGGATGAAGGCCAGGGTCGGCAGGGTCTTGAGCCAAGACAGCCCGGCGGAAGCCGAAGCAAATGCCGCATCCAGATAGCGCGCGGCCTGCTTGCGCACGACCAGCCAATAGAAGCCACCGCTGGCCGCCAGCACCACCACGATCCACGACAGCCAGGCCAGCCATCCGAACGGCGCCGGGGCATTGTTCGCCCTGCTAGCCGCGCGCGCGGATACCGGTGGCAGTGGCTGCAACGAATCGCGCAGCGACGTCGGCACCGACTCGAAGGTGGGGGCAGGCGGATGCAGATCCTCCGCGGCATCCACCGCCGCCATTTCCGCATCCCTGCCCGGCATGGCGCGAGGCGTCGGCAAAGCCGGCGGCGTTCGCCTGACCGCCCGGTTGTCGGCAATCGCTGGCGGTTTCGGTGTCGTCCAATCGCGCGTGGCGGGTCCCTGTGGCGCCCTGCGCCAATCCGCGAACAGCTGGTCGAGACACCGTACGGTCGTACATGCGTCGCGCGCCCTGCGCCAGGCGTCCAGATCACTCTTGCGCAACGTTCCGGCGTACCGCCTGCGTTGCTGGTCCGCGTAGATGCCCTCGTAGGTTTCGTGCAGCATCGCGTACTCGCAGATCAACTGCGAACCGCGCACATGCTGCCGGACCGGGTCCGCACAGAGCGTCCCGGCCGGGGCGGAAACATCACAACGTGGGCGATAGCTTTGCGGGCATGAGACATCGGAAGCCCACGTCAGATCGGCAACCCACAATGCCAGGACAACGAAGAAAGCCAGGTGGCCTGCAATCCGCTGCATAGTGTCTGCGCATTGGCCTTTCGGGAACCGGGAAATTCATTCTAGGCAGCGCCGCCGCACGCTGCCCGATCTGTTACGTGCGTTTGCGCATGGACCGAAGAGGTGGGCTGCCGGAGCGGGCAAGCATGGGCGAACAAATCGAGCAGGCAAAACGCAGGCAAAACAAAAGGGCCTGTGACTTTCGCCACAGGCCCTTCTGGGAATGCTGGTGGGTCGTGCGTGACTCGAACACGCGACCAACGGATTAAAAGTCCGCTGCTCTACCGACTGAGCTAACGACCCGGAAAAACTGAATCCGCGATTATAGGGAGCCCCCTATGGGGTGTCAAGTTTCGGGCATGCCGCGCGGACACTCAGGCCATACGCTCCAGACGCCACATCTGGTACTTGAACGCCAGGATCGCGCCGACGATGATGGTCGCGAACACGATGAACGAACCGATGGCCAGCGTCGACACGCCGGACAAGCCCTGGCCGATCGTGCAGCCCAGCGCGGTCACGCCGCCCGCGCCCATCAGGACGCCGCCCACCATATGGTTGGCCACGTCCTCGGCATTGCCGAATCCTTCCCATCGGAACGTGCGCGACACCAGCGCATAGGCACCCGCGCCAGCGATCACGCCGAAGACGCTGACAATGCCGATCGTCAGCACCTTGCTCTTGTCGCTGAACATCATCAGCCAGTCCAGCGTGTACGCGTACGGCGCCACAAAGCTCAGGCTTTCCATGCGGCCACTGTTGGTACCGATGAACAGTTCTTCCAGCGTATTCGGGTCTTCCGACACGTAGCCGAGGTGACCCGACACGTACCACATGCCGACGATGATCAGCCCAACGGCCAGGCCGCCCAGCAGGTTGTCGAAGGTCCGGAACCCATTGCCGACCAGCGCCCAGAGCACCAGCACCGCGCCGATCGCCACGCCCAGCACCAGTTGCAGCGTGCCACGTGCCATGCCGGTGGCCTGCGCCACCAGCGACGGCAGGTCCTGGGTCGACGGCAGCGCCACCACCACCGCATCCACGGTATTCACGCGCACCACGCCGAACAGCCCGCGCAGCGTCATGTACGCCGACAGGCCGAGAAACACGAACACCACCAGCGATTTCAGGTTGCCCGCGCCAATGCGCACCAGCGTCTTGCTGCCGCAGCCCGACGCCAGCACCATGCCGAAGCCAAACATCAGCCCGCCCACGGCCGCCGACAGCCAGCCGAGCCTGGCCGACGTGTAGATGGTCTTGGTCGGGTCGATCAGCCCCGCCCACGCCAGCACGCCGGTGCCGATCATCGCCACACCAATGGCCATGACCCACATGCGCATGCGGCTCCAGTCTCCGATGTTGACGATGTCGGAGATGGCGCCCATCGTGCAGAAGTGCGTGCGCTGCAGCACCGCGCCAAACAGAAAGGTCAGGACGAAGGTACTCAGCAGTACGGTGTGCGTCAGCGCGGGGATGTCGATATCGGGCATGTCGTGACTGGGGGTGGCTCGTGGATTTCTGATTTTTTCTCAGCGGAGGCGCTCGTTGGCGGCGCCTCTCGCCATGACCGGCCGCTTGTTCAGGCGCTCAAGCAGCCGGCTGGTAATGCGTGGGATCGGCTACGCCGGCCTGCTCGAAGCCCGCCTTGCGGATGCGGCAGGAATCGCAAACCCCGCAGGCGCGGCCTTCGTCGTCGGCCTTGTAGCACGACACGGTCAAGCCATAGTCCACGCCCAGCTTCACGCCGGCGCGGATGATCTCGGCCTTGGTCATGTCGATGATCGGGGCATGCACGCGGAAGCGATCGCCTTCGACACCGGCCTTGGTTGCCAGGTTGGCCAGCGTTTCATATGCCGAGACGTACTCGGGCCGGCAATCGGGGTAGCCGGAGTAGTCCACCGCATTGGCGCCAAAAAACAGGTCGCGGCCGCCGATGGCTTCGGCCCAGCCTAGCGCCAGCGACAGCATGATCGTGTTGCGCGCGGGCACGTAGGTCACCGGAATGCCCCCCGTGGCGCCGTCCACAGGCACGTCCATCGTATCGTCGGTCAGTGCCGAGCCGCCAAAGCGGCGCAGGTCCAGGTCGATGATCTCGTGGCGTTTGGCGCCGAGCGCGGAGGCCACCTTCTTCGCGGCATCCAGTTCGGACGAATGGCGCTGGCCGTAACGCATCGACAACGCATAGGTTTCAAAGCCGGCCGCATTGGCCATGGCGAGCACGGTGGCGGAGTCCAGGCCGCCGGAAAGCAGGACGATTGCACGTTTGGTCATGATGGGGTGCGCGCGGAACAAGCGCGCTGTCGAACACGCCTCGGTGGGCGAATCGCGTATTTTAGCGCGCTGACGTCCCGGGGAGGATCAGCCGGGGGTGATGGGCGGGATGAGCGGGAATGGGCCGAATCGCCGTCCGATGGGCGCGATGCCGCCATTGCACCGCCCAAAAAAGAAAAAACCCGCAAATTGCGGGCTCTCTCCTGGCTTTCGTACCTCTGTCGACAGACCCGGCCGGTCACTTCAGCGTCTTCAGCCTGTTGCTGGCGGCCTGGGCGCCTTCGGTGCCCGGATATTTCGACACCACCGTCTCCAGCGTCTTCTTGGCCGCTGCCTTCTGGCCCGATTCCATCTGGTTGTTGGCGATGGCGATCATGGCGTCCGGTACCTTCGCATGGGTCGGGAACTGTTGCACCATGTTCTGCAGCACGAAAGTCGAACCCTTGTAGTCACGCTGCGCGTAGAGCGAATTGCCGAGCCAGAACTGCGCCAGCGGCAAATACGGGCTTTGCGGATACTTCTTCGCAAACGCCGAGAAGGCGTTGCCCGCGCCCTTGAAATCGCCCGACTGGAACTGCTTCAGCGCCGCGTCGTACTCAGCCTTTTCGGTCGGCTGTGCAAGCCCTTCCTTGCCGTCCACGGTCACCTGTTGCGGCTCGAATTTCTTCAGGCGCGCATCCAGGTCCGCGTAATAATCCTTCTGCTGTTTCTGCAGCGTGTCCACCGTGTTTTGCAACACCTCGTTCTGACCGCGCAGCCGAGCCACTTCCTGACGCAGACCTTCCAGCTGGTTCTGCATGTCGAGCTGCTGGCGGCTGCTCTGGTCGATACGCTGCGATGCCGTTGCTTGGAAACCGTTGAACTGGTCCCGCAGTTGCAGCACCGCCTTGCGTGCCTCGTCGTCATCAAAGACGCCGGCGTGTGCGGCACTGGCTGCCGGCAGGCCGCCGGCGACAGCGACCAGCCACAGCAGGGTGGAAACGCGAGCTTTCATGAAGGATTATTCCGTGGATCAGTAGACGATGTCGGCGCGACGGTTTTCAGCCCACGAAGCTTCGTCGTGGCCGGTGGCCTTCGGCTTTTCCTTGCCCAGGCTCACAGCTTCCATCTGCGAATCGGGCACGCCCAGCGACGACATCGAGCGACGCACGGCCTCGGCACGCTTCTGGCCCAGGGCCAGGTTGTACTCGCTGGTACCGCGCTCGTCGGTGTTGCCCTGGATCAGGATCTTGCGGCCCTTGTTGCCACCCAGGTACTGGGCGTGCGTTTGCAGCGTGCTCTGGTATTCCGACTTGACCGAGTAGCTGTCGAAGTCGAAGTACACGCTACGCTTGGCCAGCGGGCTGTTCGGGTCGTTCAGCGGGTCGGCGGCAACCACCGGCGCCACGGCGCGCGGATCGGTCTGGGCGCCGCCCTGGTTGGCACCCGACTTCGATGCGTCGTCCAGCTTTACGCCGGAAGAGCAGGCGCCCAGGGCCAGCAGTGCGGCCAGGGCGAGCGATTTGGTCATCATTTGGGACATGGCGAGAGACTCCTCTTTTTCTACTGCATGAAAGGACCCC
This sequence comes from Cupriavidus pauculus, assembly GCF_002858765.1. Classification (GTDB taxonomy): domain Bacteria; phylum Pseudomonadota; class Gammaproteobacteria; order Burkholderiales; family Burkholderiaceae; genus Cupriavidus; species Cupriavidus pauculus_B. The sequence goes on along the minus strand of NZ_PJRP01000002.1, from coordinate 685,285 downwards.
AGGACGGCTCGCGAACCTCGCCGGACTGGAGTGACAGAACCTGTTTCGTTCGGCCGTCCGTGGAGACCGCCGCCAGTACCGAGCGGCCGCCAACGCGGGTGGCATACAGGATGTATTTGCCATTGGCGGCGAAGCTCGGGGCTTCGTCGTTGGACGTATCCGTGAGAGAAGTCACGTCACCGTTGGACAGGTCCTGCAGCTGCAGGCGGAAGCCGCCCGAACGCGAGATGTAGGCCAGGTACTTGCCGTCCGGCGAAACGCGCGGACTGACGTTGTAGTTGCCCTTGAAGGTCACGCGTTGTGCTGCGCCGGATTCCTCGCCAGAGGCCGGCATACGGTAGATCTGCGGCGCACCGCCACGATCGCTGGTGAAATAGATGCTGCGGCCATCCGGCGAGAACTGCGGCTCGGTGTCGATCGCACTGCTGCGCGAGATGCGACGCAGGCCGGAGCCGTCGGCGTTGACCAGGTAGACCTGGGTGTTGCCATCGCGCGAGAGCGCCACGGCCAGACGCTGGCCGTCAGGCGACCACGACGGCGCGCTGTTATTGCCCTTCTGGTTCGACACCAGCGTGCGCTTGCCCGTGGCCAGGTCATGCACGTATACCACCGGTTTCTTGGCCTCGAACGAGACATAGGCCACGCGGCGGCCGTCAGGCGACCACGACGGCGAGATGATCGGCTCGCTGCTGGACAGCGCCACCTGGGCGTTCTGGCCGTCCGAATCCGAAATCAGCAGCTGGTAGCGGCTGCCCACCTTCGACACGTACGACAGACGCGTGGCAAATACGCCGCGCTCGCCCAGCAACTTTTCGTAGATATAGTCGGCGATCTTGTGCGCGGTCACGCGCAGCTGGCTCTGGCTGACGTTGAACGCCAGGCCGCCAAGGCTCTGACCCTTGACCGTGTCGTACAGGCGGAAACGCACCTCGTACTGGCCATTGCCGGACGGCGTCACGCTGCCGGCCACGAACGCGTCGGCGCCCTTGGCCTTCCAGCTGCCCAGGTCCACCTGGGCCGATTCGGCGACGGTGGCACCGGCCGGATCGACATTGCGGAAACGGCCGCTGTTGGTCAGGTCGGAACGGATGACAGCGGTCAGGTTCTGCGCGCCCTGGCCTTCGCCCTGGAAGTTGGCGGTGGCTACCGGGAACTGGTTCGAGCCCACGCCGGTGATTTCCACGTTCAGCTGCGCGTGCGCCGCGCCGGCCGACATCAGTGCCACAGCCAGCCAGGCCATCAGCGCGTGGCGGCCCTGGTCGCGGGTGATCTTGGTGGTCTGGCGCCGGGACAGCCAGTTAGGGACCCAAAGCTTTCGCATGCTGCTCCTCAGTCGATTTTGGGATTCATCGGTACGGCGGGCACAGCAAGTCGGGCACAGGAACGGCATGCAGCTTGGCGCATGCTCCGTGCGTGTACGTCTTGCACACTGCCGGCCGCGTCAGGCAACCGTTCATGGTAGCGATGGGACTGGCGGCCAACGATGAAGGTTGCATTATGTTGCAAATCATGGCGCTCTCGATCCTCAGCCGGTCAGTCCTTGGGGCGGAACGTGATCGTGAATTCAAACGACGGGGCCTTGCCACCCTCGTCGGTCGGCAGCGGATCCGAACGCTCCACGGCGCGTAACACGGCATTATCCCAGTCGGCGTCGCCGCTGGACTTGGCCAACCGCTTGGACAGGATCGAGCCGTCTGGGGCCAGGCGGACTGCCACCACGGCCGACGGATTGCCCTCCACGGTGCCGTTGAAGATGATGTTCGGCTTCACTTTGCGGCGCACCCGGTCGGAATAGCCCGGCGACGCCTTGCCGCCCGAACCCGCCCCCGAACCCGCGGCACTACCCACGCCACCGCCGCTCGACGACGCATTGCCACCGCCGGCCAGCGCCTGCAGGCGCGCCAATTCGCTCTTGCGCTGCGCGCTGGCCGCGGCGTCGCGCTTGGCCTTGGCATCGGCATCCGCCTTGGCCTTCGCCTGTTTCTCGGCGTCCGCCTTGGCCTTGGCCTGCTTGTCGGCGTCGGCCTTGGCCTTCGCATCGGCTTCCTTGCGCTGCTGCTCGGCCTTGTCCTTTTCCTTTTCGCGGGCGATCTCGGCGGCCTTTTCCTGCGCAGCCTTGTCAGCCTTGTCCTTGTCAGCCTTCTTTTTCGCGTCTTCCTTGCGCTGCGCATCGAGCTGCTGCTGGCGCTGCTCTTCCTTGCGCTGCGCGTCCTTCTGTTCCTGCTCCTTGCGCTCGCGTTCGCGGCGTGCGGCTTCCTCGCGCGCGGCCGCTTCCTCGGCCTGCTTGCGCTTCTTCTGCTCTAGCGCGATGTCAGCCTCTTCCTCGACCTTGCTGCGCACGGCCGGCTGCGGCGGCGTCGGCACCGGCTGCTCCACCGGGCGCGGCGGCGGTGCGGGCGTAACGTCGGGAACCTCTTCCCAGAGTTCGGCTTCGGCACCAACCGGCGTGCTGCTCTGCCAGTGCACGCCGTAATACAGCACGATGCCAAGCAACAGGTGCATCAGCAACGCGAGCAGGAACGACCGCGTCGTGCCGCGTTCCTTGACCGGCTGATACGGATAGGCGGCGGCCTTCGCGCGCGAAGGCCGTTGCTGCGGATGACGTGACGAGAGGCTGGCCACTTTGGGACGCAATATCGCTTACTTGGACTTGACCATCAGGCCGACACGCTTCACGCCATCGGCCTTGAGCTCAGACATAACGTCCAGTACGGCTTCATACTTGACCGACTTGGCGGCAGCAATCACCACTGGCTGGTCCGGATTCTCGTTCTGGCGCTGACGCACGAAATCGGTCAGGCCGCGTTTGTCGAGCTTGCGCTCAAACGATCCGCCCGAACTGTCCTTGCCGCGCGCCGTCAGCTGGCCGTCTTCATGCACGGTGACAACGATCGGCGGCGTCTGCTGCTGCGGCGTGGCGTTGGCCACCGACGGCAGGTCAACCACCGCCGGACTCACGATAGGTGCCGCCACCATGAAGATGACGAGCAGCACGAGCATCACGTCGATATACGGCACGACGTTGATCTCGGCGCTGGCCCGGCGGCGCGAACCGCCTCGGCGCTGGATGGCTGCCATGGCTGATGCTCCCCTGTCTGTTTAACGCGTCTGGCGTTGCAGGATGTTCAGGAATTCTTCCATGAAGCTCTCGAACCGGATGGCCAGGCGATCGATCTCCGTGGCGTAGCGGTTGTAGGCAATCACGGCCGGGATGGCGGCGAACAGGCCGATCGCGGTGGCGACCAGCGCCTCCGCAATACCGGGGGCCACCGACGCAAGCGTTGCCTGCTGCACATTTGACAGGCCGCGGAAGGCGTTCATGATCCCCCAGACCGTACCGAACAGGCCGATGTAGGGGCTGACCGAACCCACCGATGCCAGGAACGGCAGGTGCGATTCCAGCACATCCATTTCGCGCTGATAGGCGGCGCGCATGGCGCGGCGGGCGGCGTCCAGCAGTGCCCCGGCGTCGTTGCTGCGCTCGCGGGCCTTCAGGAATTCACCCATGCCCGACTCGAAGATGCGCTCCAGCGCACCGGTGTTGTGGCGGTTGTTCACGGCGCTGTTATAGAGCGCCTGCAGGTCGCCGCCGGCCCAGAAGTCCCGCTCGAAACCTTCCGTCTGGGTGCGTGCCGAGCGCAGTGCCAGGTGCTTGCGGAAGATATAGGTCCACGAGAACAGGGACATCACCAGCAGCAGCGCCATGACGGCCTGTGCCAGCAGGCTGGCGTGAAGGACCAGCGAAATGATCGACAGGTCTTGTGTGACGGTCACCGGATTCATCGAGCGTTTTTAATAGTAGCGAGAACAGGAGCAGGAATCGGGGCCGGACGGAAGGTGCCTTTATCGACACATCCCACACGGATATTGCCGCTGGCCAGCAGCAGGTCCCCGCGCCAGGCTTCCTGGGCGAATTGGACCGATGCGGGCCCAACCCGTTCGATATGCGTACGGATCTCCAGCTGGTCATCCAGCCGGGCGGGCGCATTGTATTCCACAGCGGTACTGCGTACGACGAAGACCACGCCAGACGTATCGGCAAGGGTCTGCTGTTCGATGCCGAGCGCGCGCAGCCATTCGGTCCGGGCCCGCTCGAAGAACTTGAGGTAGTTGGCGTAAAACACCACGCCGCCTGCGTCGGTGTCTTCCCAATACACGCGCAGCGGCCACACGAAATTTGGCATGGCCCGCATTGTAACGGAGCGCACTGGTTAACCCGTATGCGACTTTGCAACAGCAAGTTGCGGCAACAGCAAGTTGCGAGCCAGCGACCACAATCCCTTGACGGCGCAGGCTGCGCACGCTCCCAGCCGGCCCGCCGCCGGGTTGCGGCCAGCGGCGCGTTCGCATAAACTCTGCCGCAACCATTCCACCTTGCGCGACTGGCGAAGTCAGTGGGTACTACCACGAGGAAGCGCAAGTTCATTGGGCGTGAAGTAAAAAGCGCCTGCCGCTCGCCTGGGCAGCGAATGGGAAGCAGGGTGCGCCCTGTACCGGTCAGCCACATAGGGCAGCCCGGTGCTGGACGCCAGTGCCTTCCCGCGCGCCCTATCCGCGAAGTAATTCCCGCTTTAATACGATTGCGCCGACCTGCAACCGATGCTCCTGTCGATATTGCTGTCCGCTTTCCTTTTTACAGACGAGTCACGCCATGTTTGAACGCAGCCGTTTCACGATCGAGCAGATCGACCCCGAAGTCTTCGCCGCGATCCAGAAAGAGAATCAGCGCCAGGAAGACCATATCGAGCTGATCGCCTCCGAAAACTACACCTCGCCGGCCGTGATGGCCGCCCAGGGTTCGCAGCTGACCAACAAGTACGCCGAAGGCTATCCCGGCAAGCGCTACTACGGCGGCTGCGAGTACGTCGACGTGGTGGAGCAGCTGGCCATCGACCGCGTGAAGCAGCTGTATGGCGCCGACGCCGCCAACGTGCAGCCGAACTCGGGCTCGCAGGCCAACCAAGGCGTGTTCTTCGCCATGCTCAAGCCGGGCGACACCATCATGGGCATGAGCCTGGCCGAAGGCGGCCACCTGACCCACGGCATGGCGCTGAATATGAGCGGCAAGTGGTTCAACGTGGTGAGCTACGGCCTGAACGCCCAGGAAGACATCGACTACGACGCGCTGGAAAAGAAGGCCCAGGAAACGAAGCCGAAGATGATCATCGCCGGCGCATCGGCATTCTCCCTGCGCATCGACTTCGAGCGCATCGCCAAGGTTGCCAAGGCAGTGGGTGCCTACTTCATGGTCGACATGGCCCACTACGCCGGCCTGATCGCCGCCGGCGTGTACCCGAACCCGGTGCCGCACGCCGATTTCGTGACCACCACCACCCACAAGAGCCTGCGCGGCCCGCGCGGTGGCGTGATCCTGATGAAGGCCGAGCACGAGAAGGCCATCAACTCGGCCATCTTCCCGGGTATTCAGGGCGGCCCGCTGATGCACGTGATCGCCGGCAAGGCCGTGGCGTTCAAGGAAGCGCTGCAGCCGGAATTCAAGGCTTACCAGCAGCAAGTGGTGAAGAACGCCGCCGTGCTGGCCGAGACGCTGATCTCACGCGGCCTGCGCATCGTGTCGGGCAAGACCGAAAGCCACGTGATGCTGGTGGACCTGCGCGCCAAGCAGATTACCGGTAAGGAAGCCGAGAAGATCCTGGGCGACGCGCATATCACGGTCAACAAGAACGCCATCCCGAACGATCCGGAAAAGCCGTTCGTGACCTCGGGCATCCGCTTGGGCTCGCCGGCCATGACCACCCGCGGCTTCAAGGAAGAAGAGGCCCGCCAGGTGGCCAACCTGATCGCCGACGTGCTGGACAACCCGCACGACGAAGCCAATATCGCCCGCGTGCGCGAGCAGGTGGCAGCGCTGACGCGCCGCTTCCCGGTCTACGGCTGATCGAACGGACGGAATGGATCGCCCGCGGGCGATCTGAAGCGTATCTATAGTTAGTACGCACCAACGGCGCCGCTTGCCTCCGGGTGGCGGCGCCGGTTGACCCGCCACAACCCCGCAGCAGAACTCAAAGATGCAAAATGCGGGCTGGCATATTTCTTCAGGTGGTCAGGCATGAAATGCCCCTTCTGCGGTCATTCCAATACCCAGGTCCTTGACAGTCGCGTCTCCGAGGACGGCGAAGCCGTGCGCCGCCGCCGGCGCTGCGAGGCCTGCGACCGCCGCTTCACCACCTACGAACGCATCGAATTGTTCTTCCCGGCCATCGTCAAGAAGAACGGCTCGCGCGTGGATTACTCCCGGGCCAAGCTCAAGGACTCGATGCGGCTGGCCCTGCGCAAGCGGCCGGTCTCGGCCGAAGCCATCGACGAAGCCATCCTGCGCATCGAGGAAAAGCTGCTGGCACTGGGCGAGAAGGAAATCTCGAGCAGCCAGGTGGGTGAACTGGTCATGCGCGAACTGCGCAAGCTCGACAAGATCGCCTATATCCGCTTTGCTTCCGTTTATCGAAGCTTCGAGGATGTGTCTGAATTCCGCGACGTACTCGACGAGTTTTCGACACCTACCCCACGAAAGGGGTAGCCACTTCCCCAAAAAAGCTGTCTAATCTGCACTGACCTCCTTCGGGTAAGGAGGCGGGCGGACGAGCGCATTTCAATCGCACAAAAACAGCGCTGCGGCACAGCAGCGTCGCCATACGCGGAACCGGACCCACCAGAGGCCCGGACGCAACAGAATTCCAGCGCGCCGCGCAAAGAACAAAAAAGAACTGTCGTTTTTTTGGACGGGAGTCACAAATGGGTCAATCTCGCTGCCGGGAGGCAGCCGGCTTCACCATGCTTGAGGCATTGGTAGCCATTGTCGTGCTCGCCTTTGGCGTGCTTGGCGTGGCGAACTTGCTTATCAAGTCATTCCGCTTCGCGCAGCAATCCTCTTATGACGTCGTGGCGCTGCAGATAGCCGGCGACATGGCCGATCGCATGCGTGCCAACGACGCGCTGGCCAACACCGGTGTCTACGACAACTTCGACACAAGCGGTGGCGCGGGCACTGTCTCGGATAGCAACAATCCTTATGTCACGCCGTGCGCCGGCGCATCGGCAGCATGCGCGGCACTGACGGCCGCGTTCGACAAGGCCGAATGGGTGCGCCAGGTACAGGCCTCGCTGCCCGGGGGCCGCGCCGTTGTCTGCCGCGACGCCACCGCGTTCGATAGCAGCTCTGGCTACGACTGGCCGTGCGCAGCGGCCCCGGCCGGTGCCGCCGCCACCCCGCTCGTGGTGAAGATCGGCTGGGTGTCACGCTTCACGGATACCGCTGGAGTCGATGTGCCAACCGGCACAAAGATGGCCGATTCCCGCGATACGAAAGGCAATGCCAAGCCATTGATCGTCGTGGTCGTGCTTCCGGGGGCAACCAATTGATGCGCCGCTCATATCCGATCCGGCCGCACCGTGCCGCCGGCTATACGCTGGTCGAACTCATGGTCACGCTGGTGCTGACCCTGTTGCTGTTGTCGGCCGGCCTGTCCTTCTACATGCTGAGCCGCAACAGCTACGCCACGATCGACGACAGCGCCAACCTGCAAGAGCGTGGCAATTTCGCCATGTCAGTGGTGACGCGACAGTTGCGCCAGACCGCGTTCACGCCGACGGCCGATGGTATGGGACTGATGACGGTGGACGATCCCATGCTGGGCGGCGTCGACAGTTGCTCCAACCCGCTGGTCAAGACCGTCGCTGGCGTCGAGCAGCTGACATGCGCGGGCGGCACGTCCGTCAACAACAGCGACGCGGTCATGGTTCGCTTCTTCGGCATCTCCGACAGCACAACCAAGCTGCCCGACGGATCGATGGTTGACTGCGCCGGCATGGGCGTAGGCACATTTACCGATCCGGCCCTGGCCGGCCAGCAGCGCGGCCTCTCCGTGCTCTATGTGGCCACGGGCAGCAACGGTAAGCCGTCGCTCATGTGCCAGTACCCGCTGCGCAAGGACGGTGCGGTCGTGGCGGGCAGCTACGTGACGCAGGAACTCGTGCCCGGTGTGGAAGCGTTTCAGGTGCTGTACGGCATCGGGCTCAATGAAGACGAGGTGCCGGACAAGTACGTGCCCGCGTCCCAGGTAGCCGCCGCCGAATGGAAGCAGGTGCTGACCGCCAAGGTATCGATGGTGATCCGTACTGACAACGCCAGCGCCGACAGCACCGGCCCAGGCACGTTCAGCCTGTTCGGCGCATTGGGTGCCAAGACTGCCGATTCGTCGTTCCAGCCCACGCAGGACCTGAATTCGGCGCGCAAGCTGTTCTCCGCCACCGTGCAGATGCACAACTACCTGAGCTGCTTCCAGGGGGACAACTCATGCCTGTGAACGCAAGATTCAAGATGCGGGCCCGCGCACGTACCCAGCACGGGGTAGCGCTGATCACCGCCGTCATCATGCTGCTGGTCATTACGCTGCTGGCTGTGGCCGGCGCACGGGCCGCGCTCGATTCCAAGCGCAGCTCGCGCAACCAGCGCGATTTCGACATTGCATTCCAGGCTGCCGAAGCCGCACTGCGTGACGCCGAGGTAGACATTGAAAGAGGCACCCGCGCGGCGAAATTCGACCCCACCCAGCCTGAAGGTTTCACGGTGGGTTGCGGCACAAGCGCCGCCGCCGGCACGCCGACATTGGGACTTTGCGACACGCTCTCGACCTGGCAGACAGCCAACATCTGGGACAGCGTCAACTGGACGGCTACCACCGGCCAGAACACCGTCGAGTACGGCACGTTCACCGGTCTCGTCTTCCCGACCGGCACCGGCCTCACGCCTGGCCGCAAGCCGCGCTACCTGATCGAAATGCTCCAGGACACCGAACTGGGCGAGGACGCAGGCCTTAACAAGGTGCCGAAGTATATCTACCGGGTCACGGCCGTCGGCTTTGGCCCCAACGACACGACAAGGGCGATGGTGCAGATGTACTACCGGAAGATGGAAGCCAAGCCACCGGCGACCTGACTCACATCCCTGCACACTCGACCAGACAACCGAACCGGGACTCACCTCATGAAGATCCTGCAACGATTGCTACCGCTGGCGGCCCTGCTCTGGGCCGCCGCGATCGGCGCCGCGACCACGCCTACCGTACCCACGGTGGCCATTGCTACCACACCGCTGTATGGCAAGGTACAGAACCTGCACCCGAACCTGATGCTGACGCTGTCCGTGGAATTCCCCACGACCGGCGCGGCTTACCGCAGCGCCTACAGCCCCGGCACCGAATACGTCGGCTACTTCAATAGCGCCAAGTGCTACGCGTACGACGCTACGAACGGCTACTTCACGATCAGCGGCAACGCATCGGCCACGCGCACCTGCAGTAGCGCGTTCAGCGGCAACTTCATGAACTGGGCGGCATCGTCGGCTATCGACATGCTGCGCCTGGCCATGACCGGCGGCGACCGCGTGGTGGACACCCGCACGCAGACCGTACTGCAACGCGCCGTCCTGCAGGACGACTTCTTCAAGAGCGGCAGCTACTTCCCGCTCAAGTCGGTCAGCAAGGCCAACAACAGCGTGTCGCCCAGCGAGGTGACGCCGTTCAGCTACACCACGCTGTACATGGCATCGTGCGGCAACCACATCTTCTTCGCGAACTCGGACAGCAGCGGCTTGAGCTGCAGCAACCTGGGCCAGTATGCCGACCAGTACGACAAGAAAGGCAGCCTGACGGAACGCCGTGCGTTCCGGGCCCAAGTGCAGGTGTGCGACAGCAGCGAAGCCACTTCGCGTACCGACCTCTGCTTCAGCTACGACGGCACCAACTACAAGCCGGTGGGTGAAATGCAGCGCAACGCCGAGCGCGTGCGCTTTGCGGCATTCGGCTATTTGAACGACAACTACAACAACGGCAACCTGGCCCAGAACGAACGCTACGGCGGCGTATTGCGGGCGCCGATGAAGTACCTGGGCAATTCGGCCGTCAACACCGATCTGAAGACGATTACCAATACCGCCAAGGAATGGGACGCCTACGGTGTGTTCGTATCGAACCCGCTGAGCGACACCACCGGCAACAGCGGCGTGGTCAATTATCTGAACAAGTTTGGACGAACTACGATCGCCAACCTTGGCAAGCCCACCGACAACCCCACGGGTTCGTACAAGACCTACGATCCGCTGAGCGAGTTGTTCTACGAGTCGATCCGTTACCTTCAATACCACCCGGACGGCCCGACGGCAGACGCAGTCAACAATCTGACCACGGCCAACACCGACAACTTCGCGGTCTACTCCAAATGGAGCACTGACCCGATGCTCAACAAGTGCCAGCGCAACTACGTGCTGACTATTGGCGACATCAACACGCACCAGGACAACTACATCCCGGGCAACAACAACACGAGTCGCGGCGATCCGGCACGCAGCAGGGACACCTACAGCGACTTCAACGTCGTGGACTGGACGAATAAGGTTGGTGCACTCGAAGCCAACAGCCCGAATGTCGGCAACCCCTATCCTCTGAGCTCGCTGGCGAGCCTCGGGACAATGACGCACCCCACGTCGTCGAAGTCCACGTACTACATGGCCGGCGTCGCCTACTGGGCCCACACGTCGGCGTTCCGGCCGGACATGCCCGATGCCCGCGTGACCACGTTCGGCATCGACGTCAACGAGAACGGCAACGGTACGGTCGGCGACACCCAGCGCAAGAGCCAGATCTTCCTGGCAGCCAAATATGGTGGCTTCCTCAACGCTATCAAGGAAGGCGGCAACAACGACGGGAACCCGTTCCAGACCACGGTCAACGGCAAACTGACCAACAGCACGGCTGAATGGGAAACGGCGACCGGCTCGAATCTGCCGACCAACTGGTTCCTGGCCAGCCAGCCGGCGGACATGATCCGGTCGATCCGCAAGGTGTTCGACGTGGTGGCCAATTCGGGCGGTACGCTGGCGGGCATCGCCCTGAGCAGCAACACGGTCTTTACGGACCAGACCGTCTACACCCCCGGCTTTGACAGCCAGTGGAACGGCAAGCTGACCGCCTACCCGCTGGTACGCGGCACCGACGGCAACGTCACGGTGAGTTCGACTTCCAAGTGGGAAGCCGGCTCGCGACTGTCCAGCCGCACCGCGGCGTCCCGCACGATCTACACGCTGAACAGCCTGACCGGCGCCGGCGCGCCGTTCCTGTGGGACAACATCTCGAAGGACCAGCAAGCGCTGCTGAACCTGAATCCCGACACCGGCGGCATCGACAGCCTGGGCTCCAAGCGGCTCGACTACCTGCGTGGCGACCGTAGCCAGGAAAACGACGGACTGGGCAATGGTGGCGTGTTCCGCCAGCGCCAGACCAAGCTCGGCGACATCATCAACTCTGCGCCGGTCTATGTCGGCGCGCCGACCGCAACGCACGTCGGCACCGGCTACAACACGTTCTACGGCACGTACAAGTCGCGCACGCCTGCCGTGTACGTCGGTGCCAACGACGGCATGCTGCATGGCTTCAACGCCACCACCGGCGACGAGCTGTTCGCCTACGTCCCCAATGCGCTGTTCGGTTCGCTGAACCAACTGGCATCCCAGACCTACAACCACCGGGCCTATGTCGACGCCACGCCGACAATCTCGGAGGCCCAGGTCGGCGGCAACTGGAAGTCCGTACTGACGGCGGGCTTCGGCGGCGGCGCCCAGGGCGTATTCGCGATCGACGTCACCGACCCGACCGCCTTCGGCAGCAGCAATGTCCTGTGGGAATTTAGCGATCAGGACGACGCGGACATGGGCAACGTCATGGGCAAGCCCCAGATCGTCAAACTCATGAAGAGCAAGGACGACAAGGGTGTGCCGCAGTACGAATGGTTCGTGATCGTCGGCAATGGCTTGAACGCCAATCTCGAGGACAAGAGCTTTAACGCGCAGGCGCCGTCGGTACTGTTCATCCTGTCCCTGAACAAGAGCGCCTCGGAGAAGTGGAAGCTCAACACCAACTACTGGAAGGTCACGGCACCCGTGCCGTCAGCCGTACCGCCGTACACCACCGCCAACGGCCTGAGCACACCCACGGTGGTGGCCGGCAGCACCGAGGCCGCTCTGAACGCCTATGCGGGCGACCTGCAGGGCAACCTGTGGAAGTTCGTGCTGTCCGGTACCAGCGATACCTGGAACAGCGGCGAGAATGGCGCCCTGCCGGCCTACGGTGGCTTCCCTGGCAAGCCGATGTTCATCGCCACCGACCGCGTGACCGGCACCCGTCAGCCCATCACCATGCAGCCATCGGTGGCCTACGCCCCAGGCGGCTACATCGTCCTGTTCGGCACTGGCAAGTACTACGAAGCGTCCGATACCACCGCGAGTCCGGCCTTTGGCAACTCGTTCTACGGCATCTATGACGGCAACACCACGCAATTCGCCGGAGATCGTAAATCCCTGAATCGCCTGGACACCAAGCTGACCAGCGACGGCTCCGCGATCACGTTCTCGGGCACTGCGGTCGCCCCCGGTTTCTCGGGCAATCGCAAGCCGGGCTGGGTCATCGACTTCGTGGACAACACCGAGCGCCAGATCACGTCAGCAGCGCTGTCGGGTGGCTTGATCTACTTCAACTCGGTGTACACGGCCATCGATAGCTGCAACACCGCCGGCGGCAGCCGCAGTTACGCTCTGAACACGCTCACCGGCGCGCCGGTCAACGTGACATCGGGCGTACAGTCTTCCACCGGCCTGCTCGGTGCACCGACGATCATCGTGATTACACGTTCGTCGGACACGCGCGGATCGGTGGGCGGCTATCTCCAAACCACCGTGACGCGCGTCCTGAGCTTTGGTCCGGACGGCTCGCTGACCGTGAACAACGGTGGCAACACGGGCTCCGGCTCCGGCAACCCCAAGGATGACCCCAGCGCCAGCGTCAAGCGCGAGGGCCGCCAAGGCTGGCGTGAAGTCCGCAACTTCAAGATGAACTGATACGAGGCCACCATGCACATGCATACGGCACGGCGCCAGGCCGGCTTCACGCTGGCCGAACTGATGGTGACGGTAGCCATCATCGGCATCCTGGCGGCCTTCGCCTACCCTTCCTACCAGGAGTTCATCCGCAAGGGCCGGCGCACAGAAGCCAAGGCCGCGCTGATGGAGAACATGCAGCTGTTCGAGCGGCATTTCTCGCAGGTGAACACCTACTACGGAGCAGGCACCACGACCACCTGGGCGAACTACAAGACCTACTCGGGCGACAGCCCGACCGGGGCCAAGTACAAGGTCAGTGCAGGGCCATGCACCGGCATGACCGACAACGGCCAATGCGTGGAACTGACGGCGAAACCCAACGCGAATTTTGCCGACCCGATATGCGATGCGCTGGTGTTGCGCAGCACCAATGAAAAGCTGGTTTCCATTAGCGGCGCTACCCCGGCAGTTGTCGCGAACTGCTGGTGACAGGTTAAGGTGACAGCCATGACTTCCCGTACGTCCACGCTGCCGCGCCACGGCGGCTTCACGCTGATCGAACTGCTGACCACCATGGCGGTGGCCATCGTCATCATCGGCTTTGCGGTGCCAAGCATGACCACGTTCGTGAAGAACCAGCGGCTTCTGACCGCCGCCGACAGCCTCAATGTGGCGTTGACGAAAGCGCGCACAGTAGCCGCTGCCAGCAACAGCTACGTAACGGTGGCCCCCATCGACGGCGACTGGAAAAAGGGCTGGCGGCTGTTCAACGAACACGCCGCACCCAACGGACAGTACGAGGCGGCCAATGACACGTTGATTGCCGTGTACGACCCCCTGCCGGACGACATCAAGTACGCGTACGACGCGACCAATGGTCTCGGCTACATCTCATTTTCGCCAATCGGCTATTCGCAAACGGCTGACAAGACGCAGATGGCCATGGCCATCATGTTCACGCTGGGCAGCGCCCAACGGATGGTGGAAGTCAGCCTGCTGGGGCGTTCACGCGTCTGCACGCCGGTCGCCCAGGATCCCAACGGGTATTGCACGATGCCCAAGATCAGCACCGCAAGCTGATTTCAGCTGGTGTCCGCCGGGAGTATTCCGATACTCCCGTCTTCGAATCGTCCGACCGCCACTCGGACACACATTGACGCAACCCTGTCACATCCGGACACGTTTTACCCCCCCGCCCGCCGCTATCGTGGCCATCCGTTCCCATCGAACCGATGCGCCATGCCTTCCTCGGCTTTCTGCTCACCTTCTTGCCTACCCCGCCGCCCCACTTCCGCCCGTGGCGCCTCGCGCCGTAGGATCAAGGGCGACGTACTTGTCGAATCGCTGGTCTGCCTGGCCATCGTCGGCCTGGGCGCGATTCCGCTGGTCACGCTCGGCAGTGCCTGGCTGCGTTGGAGCGGCAAGCACGAGCGGCTGAACGGTGCGCTGCGACTTACTCTGGCGATTCGATCTCGGACATTTATCCACCGGTGCCCGTGCATCGCTCCCCACCCGCATGCATCGTCAGCGCGGTACCGCCGGTGACAACACCGAGGCCCCGGTCGTCGTACAGACCGGCACCACGCCGCTCATCATCTACGGCACTGGCAACGAACTCTCCGCGATACCCGATCGTCCCGGCATCCCACGCGTCCCGGTCAGCATCTAGGCGTTACCGAAGGGCGATGGCGTTGTGCTCAGGTCGGCGCAAGCCGACACCGAGGCATCGGCAAACGGCTGGACTCTGACGCTACCCCGGCCCGGCGAGCGCGTGGATGCGCTGTACAGCGCCAGCCCGGTCCACCTTGGCTTTACAACCGTGGACACGGACGGGCAACGACGCAGCTATCTGGTCGATGCCATAAGCGGCACGTCCGTGACTACGCGGGACCCCGATGGCACGCCGATTCTTGCCGTCACCGGCCTGCCATGGGCGAGTCACGGCATGGCAACCCCTATCGCGGTCATATCAACGCTCGCCACGGGCCACACCATGGCACCCGGCACATCGACCCGCGACGCGTTCAGGCTGGATCTCTGGCAGGCGGATGGCAACACCGCAACGCCGTTGCAGCACGCACGCTGGTACCGGCGGCGCGGACGACTGGGCTGGCGGGAACTGGTGAGGTCACCGCAATGACGCCGCTGCCCATTCGCATCGCCCGCGGTGCCGGCTTCAGCGTGGCCGAGCTGCTGGTCGTGGTGGCCATCGTCACCGTGCTGACGATCCTCGCCGTTCCCGCCTGGCAGCGTCAGGCCGAGCGCGGCTGGCGCACGCAGGCACGCGGGGAACTGGTGTCGGCCATGCTCGCGCTGGAGCGCCATGCATTGGTGAACCTGACGTTCGCCAGCACAGCCGATGGCACGACGCCGGCCGGCGAATGGCCGAAAGCTGCCCCCCACCACCTGCCCGCACCCGTCACTGGCTTACGGCCACCAGTTGCGACGGCGTCGCACTGTCGCGCTGCGTGGACGTGCGCGCGGCCCCGGTGCGGCCCGACCCGCTTTGCGGCACGCTGGTCCTGCGCAGCAGCGGAGAGTGGCTTTCTCTGCCCACGCCGGACTGCGTAGCCATGCCCTTGCCGCCGGAGTGCTAGCGCCATGCCACGTTGGACGACAATGCACCAGCATGGCGTAACCGTGACCGAACTGCTGGTATCGCTGGCGGTATCGGCGGTGCTTGCGGTGGCCGCATGGCCCACCATCGGCACGCTCATCGCCGAGCAGAGCGCCGGCCATGCCGCAGACCGCCTGGCGGCGTCGCTGGCGCCGGCGCTGGCGCGCACCACGGCGGCGGCGAGGCGGACGGAGGTACGGCTGGGGCCGATCCCCGGCGCCGATTCCCTGGACCGCGGCTGGCAACTGACGGCACAGGGCGCGCCGCCTGAAAACTGGACGCCGCCATTTTCTGTTGTCGCCTTGCCCGACCGCTGTCTGCGCATCACGCTGCGCGCCACCGCAGGCACCGCGACCACGCAAAGCCTGCGCTGGACACCTGTGGGATACTCACGATCTGAACGTGGTGGCTTTCTGGCCGCCACATTCCTGGTGCGTTGTCACCAGGCGCAGCGCCAGGCACGGCTCGGCGCCCAGGGACGCATCCGGATCTGCCGGCCCGGTGCCGATGCCGATTGCGACTGACCAATCCGCAGGCGCCAGGTACCCGTCCGCCGATCCGGATTTCCCAGACTTTCGATTGACCGGACATACCATTTCAGGCCCGACTCGCCACACCATGTTTTCCGATTCCGACCACACCGCCATGGCGCAGGCCCTGGCACTTGCCGCACGGGGCATGTACACCACCACGCCGAATCCTCGCGTCGGTTGTGTCCTGATGAAGGACGGACAGGTTATCGGACAGGGCTACACGCAGCCGGCCGGCCAGGATCACGCCGAAATCCAGGCCATGAAGGACGCGATTGCACACGGTCATGACCCGGCCGGTGCCACGGCTTATGTCACGCTCGAACCGTGCAGCCATTTTGGCCGCACGCCGCCATGCGCCGATGCGCTGGTGCGTGCAGGCATCGCACGCGTGGTGGCCGCCATGGAAGACCCGAACCCGAGCGTATCGGGCCGGGGCCTGCAACGGCTGCGCGACGCGGGCATCGACGTGCGTTGCGGGCTGCTGGAAAAGGAAGCACGCGATCTCAATATCGGCTTTGTCTCGCGCATGACGCGCGGCCTGCCGTGGGTGCGCGTCAAGGTGGCCGCCTCGCTGGATGGTGGCACCGCCTTGCACGACGGCACCAGTCAATGGATCACGAGCCAGGCCGCGCGCGACGATGGCCACGCCTGGCGGGCCCGTGCCTGCGCCATCCTCACCGGCATCGGCACCGTGCGGGATGACAACCCCGCGCTGACCGTGCGCGCCGTGGCCACGCCGCGCCAGCCGCGACGCGTGCTGGTCGATTCCCGGCTCGAAGTGCCGCTCGACGCGCAGATCCTGCATCGGGACACGGGCGACTTCGCCAAATCCGTACTGGTCTTCTGCGCCGTCGAGGACAAGGCCCGCCAGCGCGCGCTGGAGGACCGGGGCGCCGAAGTCGTGGTGCTGCCCAACCGGCACGGCAAGGTGGAACTGCGCCGCATGCTCGAAGCGCTGGGCGAGCGCGGCATCAACGAACTGCATGTGGAAGCCGGCTACAAGCTCAACGGATCGCTGATCCGCGAAGGCTGCGCCGACGAACTGCTGGTCTACATGGCGCCCCGGCTGCTGGGGGACGCGCAGGGCATGTTCAACCTGCCGCCGTTGACCCGGCTGGAAGACGCCGCGCAATTTCGCTGGCACGAGGTGCGGCAGATCGGTGACGACCTGCGCCTGATCGCTCGCCGCGCCGACAGCAAGGACTGACAACCGTATTTATCGTATTCAGACAGAGGCAAGCATGTTTACTGGCATTGTGGCGGCCGTGGGCCGCATCGAAACCGTTTCGCCGCTGGGCGATGCCAACGCGGGCGTGCGTTTGCGCGTGGCCGCTGGCGATCTGGACCTGTCCGATGTGGGCATTGGCGACAGCATCGCCATCCAGGGCGCCTGCATGACCGTGGTCACGCTGGAAGCCGGCCACTTCGACGTGGATGTCTCGCGCGAATCGCTCGACAAGACCGTGGGGCTGGACCAGCCGGGCCGCGTCAATCTCGAAAAGGCGCTGCGCCTGGCCGATCGCCTGGGCGGCCATCTGGTCTCGGGCCATGTCGACGGCCTGGGCGAAGTGGTCCGTTTCGCCCCGGTGGGCGAGTCGCACGAACTTCGCATCCGCGCCCCGCGCGAGCTGGGTCGCTACCTGGCCTACAAGGGCTCGGTGGTGGTGAACGGTGTGTCGCTGACTGTCAACACCGTCAGCGACGAAGCCGATGGCTGTGTATTCTCAATCAACCTGATTCCGCACACCGTGGAAGTGACCACGCTCAATGAACTGGCCCCGGCCAAGCGTGTGAACCTGGAAATCGACCTGATCGCGCGGTACGTGGAGCGGATGCTGTCGGCGTCCGGCGACGCGGCCATCCCGGCGCGCTGACCGACGCGTGTAGCAGCCAGCGGGGGCATGCCCCCGCTGGTGCCGCGGCGGTCTCATGGGGCCTCATCACAGCGGCCCCATCCGGCGGCGTCACTCGTCGCCCTTCGTCCCCACCGTCTCGGCCACCTTGCGCGTGGCAATCCAGTCGCCGATGGCCAGCATGACGGGGCGCTCCCTGCCCGCAAAGCCGTGCTGCGAGAAGGCTTCGCACGGCTCGCCGCGTACGCCCTTCGCACCCTGCACCGTGATCAGAGGAATGCTGCCGTGGCGTGCCGCGATGGTGCGATATTGCGTCAGCGGGCACGGGTCATCCTGGTGATGGACGAACAGCTGGTCCACATGCGTGGCAGTCCAGTCGAAATCCCACATCGCCAGACCATGCGCCGGGCCACGGCCCCGTCCGGCACGCGGATCCGTGAACGTTGACGTGTGGACGGCGCCATCGATCCGGCCGTCCAGCTTGCGGGCCAGGAATGCGGTGGATACCGTGCCGTAGCTCGTACCGATCAGATATATCTTGCTGACGCCCTGCTGCGCCTTGAGCTTGTCGATGGCCGCGGCGACATCAACCGCATACTGGTCCGATTCGCGGTAGCTGTCATCGCAGTTCGTCCAGCGATCCTTTGGGCAATCCACCAGCACGGTCATGACGCTGTCGCTGACCAGATGCCGGCGCGCGCGCACCAGGAAATTGCCGCGCAACTGGAATTCCGGCGCTCCGCTGGCCTGTGCCTCCACCCTCAGCACGCCGGGATAGCCGGGAAACAGCAAGGCCGCTGTCGTCGGCTTAGATCCGGGCTTCTTGCTGACCACGAGATTTAGGTCCGTGCCGCGTGCCAGGCTGACTGTGGCGACGCTCTCGTCCAGTGCCGCCTCTTGCGCGGATGCCACCAGGCCAAGACAAAGTCCGGCCAGGGCCAAGGCAAATCGTGTGGCTCGCAGCATGATTCCCCCTCTTCGATGTTTTTTCTGGATGTGCTCGGCCTGAAAGACAAACGGCCTCCAGCAAGCATAGCGGAGGCCGTTTGCGATGGCGCCAACCGCGCCGGATTTACACCTTGATGTCGATGTTGTTGCCCAGATGCGGCGGATTGCTGCCGCCCGAGACGGCCGGGGCCGACTGGAGCAGCTGGGTCATGCTCTGCGCCTGCAGGTCCAGCGTCTTGCGCAGCATCAACAGCGCGACCGGATCGCTGCCGGCATCGGCTGCGCCCAGCGAACTGACGAGGGAAGTCACCATAGGAATTACCTGACGAGTTGATCAAGAATGCGGCCGCCCGACGTGTACGACTGCGCCATGACGCCGCATCCGTATTGTCGGCATCAGGAACAAGAGCTTTAATCGACGCTTTCTTGATCCAACAACCGGACTTCAGGCGTCGGGGGCCAGAAACCTTGGCGCGCCAGTGGTATCGAGCGTGCCATCCTCCCGCTCGACGAACAGGCCCCGCGCCACGTTGTGCGGATGACGGGCCGCCTCGACAATGCTGAGCACCGGCGCGTAGCACACGTCCGTGCCGCCCAGCAGGTTGTCCCAGTGGGCGCGCGGCTGGCTCAGGAACAGCGCCGTGAAGCGGGCCTTGAGCGCGGGCCAGGCCGCGTGGTCATACTGTCCGGCGGGATCGACGTCTTCCAGCCCCAGCTTCGTCAGCAGCAGCGCATAGAACTGCGGCTCCAGCGCACCGATCGTGATGAAGCCGCCATCGGCACAGGCATAGACATCGTAGAACGGCGACTCGTGGAACGGGCTGGGCTGGTCTCCGTCCAGCTGGCCGTTGTTGCGTACCCAGAGTGCGATGCTGCCGAGCATGCCCACCATGTCGACGATGGCGCCGTCCACCACGCGGCCATGGCCAGTGGCGCGGGCGTCGAGCATCGCGCAGACCATGCCGAAGGCCAGACCCAGCGCGCCCCCGGCGTCGCCCAGCACCGTGGGCGGGGTGATCGGCGCCTGTCCCGGCCGCGCCGACAGCGACAGCAACCCGGTGAGCGCCACGTAGTTCAGGTCATGGCCAGCGGTCTGCGCCAGCGGCCCGGTCTGACCCCAGCCGGTCATCCGCCCATAGACCAGCGCGGGATTGCGGGCGGCGCACTCGGCCGGACCCAGGCCCAGCCGCTCCATCACCCCCGGACGGTTCCCTTCGATCAGGCCATCGGCCGTGGAGACCAGGCGCATGGCCTCGGCCAGTTCGGCCGGCTGCTTCAGGTCCAGCGGCACAATCGTCTTGCCGCGCCGGAGCG
This sequence comes from Cupriavidus pauculus, assembly GCF_002858765.1. Taxonomy (GTDB): domain Bacteria; phylum Pseudomonadota; class Gammaproteobacteria; order Burkholderiales; family Burkholderiaceae; genus Cupriavidus; species Cupriavidus pauculus_B. Next base: position 665,131 of record NZ_PJRP01000002.1, on the reverse strand, counting down.
GGCTGGGCTTGCTGCCGCCGAGCTGATCAGCCACGGCCCCGCGCTGGCGCCTGGCGATGACCGTTACCTGGGCGCCCATGTCGGCCAGCATCCGGCCGGCCAGCGGCCCCGGACCAAGGCCCTCGAACTCGACAATACGGATGCCCTGCAGTGGTGGATGCATCTGATATCTCTCCGTGGTCTGGCCGGCCGTCCCGGCGTATGGCAACGCAACCCTTTTGATATGCCGCCTAAATCACATTCATGCAACCCGGGCGAACCCGGGCCCTGTCGCCGGCGCCCTGGCCAGCCCCCGAACCCGGGGCATCGTCGAACGGCATGGCGTACAATGGCGGCCTTGATTTCGCCGGTCTCGCGGCATCCGCACCGGCCCTGCCCGCCTGATTGCTTGTCCGATTGCTAGTCCGATTGCTCGCATCCCGCGCCTCGCCCCTCATTGAACGCCGTCCCAAGCCATGACTATCGCCCGTACTGAAGACATCATCGCCGACATTCGCGCCGGCCGCATGGTCATCCTCGTTGACGAGGAAGACCGCGAGAACGAGGGGGATCTGGTTCTGGCGGCCGACTTCGTGACGCCCGAAGCCATCAATTTCATGGCCAAGTATGGCCGCGGCCTGATCTGCCTGACGCTGACGGCGGAGCGCTGCCGCCAGCTGGAGCTGTATCCGATGGTGTCGCGCAACGGCACCGTCCATGGCACCAACTTCACGGTGTCGATCGAGGCCGCCGAGGGCGTGACCACCGGCATCTCGGCCGCCGACCGCTCGCGCACCGTGCAAGCCGCCGTGGCCCGCGACGCCAGGGCTGCCGACCTGGTGCAGCCCGGCCATATCTTCCCGCTGACGGCCCAGCCCGGCGGCGTGCTGATCCGCGCCGGCCACACCGAAGCCGGCTGCGACCTGGGCGCGCTGGCCGGCCTGACCCCCGCGGCGGTGATCTGCGAGATCATGAAGGACGACGGCACGATGGCGCGCCTGCCCGACCTGATCGAATTCGCACGCGAACACGACCTGAAGATCGGCACGATTGCCGACCTGATCCACTACCGCAGCCGTACCGAGAGCATCATCGAACGCACGGGCGAGCGCGACATGCAGACGCCGTGGGGCAAGTTCCGCAGCGTGATGTACCGCGACAAGCCGTCGGGCCGCGCCCATCTGGCGCTGGTCAAGGGCCAGCCGCATCCGGATACGGCAACGCTGGTGCGCGTGCATGAGCCGCTGTCGGTGCTGGACCTGCTGGAAACCGGTCGCACCACGCATTCGTGGAGCCTGCCGGCCGCGCTGGAAGTGCTGCATGGCGCCGAACAGGGTGTGATGGTGCTGCTGAACTGCGGCGATGCGCCCGAGCAGCTGTTCGAGCAGTTTGCCGCGCTGGATGCTCCGCATGACCGGCCGCGCCGCAAGCCCGACCTGCGCACCTACGGCGTGGGCGCCCAGATCCTGCGCGATATCGGTGTGGGCAAGATGCGCGTGCTGGGATCGCCGCGCAAGATGCCGAGCATGACCGGCTACGATCTGGAAATCGTCGGCTGCCAGCCCATGGATGGCGAGCCGAGCTGCGATTGAACGGGATTGAGCGGGATTGAACGAAGCACCCGCCTGCGGTACGGAATCACGCGGCACCGGCACTCCTGCCGATGCCTGACCGAATGAATGGAGAACTGACAATGGATCACGGCTTCTACGAGAGCAACCTCGACGGTGAAGGCCTGCGCATCGGTATTGTGCAAGCCCGTTTCAACGAGCCTGTGTGCGACGAACTGCGCGAAGCTTGCACGGCTGAACTGGAGAAGCTGGGCGTCGAGGGCGAAGACACGCTGCTGGTGACCGTGCCTGGTGCGCTCGAAGTGCCGCTGGCCCTGCAGAAGATGGCCGAAAGCGGCCAGTTTGACGCGCTGATCGCGCTGGGCGCCGTGGTGCGCGGCGAGACCTATCACTTCGAGCTGGTCTCGAACGAATCGGGTGCCGGCGTCACGCGCGTGGGCCTGGACTTCAACGTGCCGATCGCCAATGGCATCCTGACCGTCGACACCGACGCGCAGGCCCATGCCCGCACCCGCGAAAAGGGCCGTGACTGCGCCCGCACCGCAGTGGAAATGGCCAACCTGGTCGTGGCGCTGGATTCCCTGCGCGAGAACGACGGCCGAGACGAAGATGACGAGGAAGATGATGAGTAATACCCCCGACAACGGAGACGCGCAGGACGCCGCCGGCAAGCCGGCCGGCGCCAAGGCGCGCACCGAACCCAAGGCGCCGCCCAAGAGCGCGCGCCGCCGGTCCCGGGAACTGGCCCTGCAGGGCCTGTATCAGTGGCTGCTGAATCGCAACGATATTGGTGCAATTCAGGCCCACCTGCATGACGCGCAAGGCTTCAACAAGGCCGATCGCGAGCATTTCGATGCGCTGCTGGGCGGCGCCGTGCGCGAGGAAGCGCGCCTGACCGCCGCGTTCGAGCCGTTCCTGGACCGTACCGTCAACGAACTGTCGCCCGTGGAGCGCGCGGCGCTGCTGGTGGGCAGCTACGAGCTGGTGCATTGCCTGGACATCCCGTACAAGGTCGTCATCAACGAAGCCGTGGAACTGACCAAGACCTTCGGCGGCGTGGAAGGCTACAAGTACGTGAACGGCGTGCTCGACAAGCTGGCCGCCCAGGTGCGCGCGCCCGAGGTGGCCGCACGCCGCTGACGCGCATCCACTGACTGGATGTTGCAATCCGGCGTCCGGCATCCGATGATGCCAGTCACCGGCATGACACCCGCTCCGGCGGGTGTTTTTGTTTCCACCCCGTGTTTCGTCCCCATCGCCATGGACTACCAGCGTATCGCCACTGCTTCCCGACTTGCCAACATCGAGGCCTTCCACGTGATGGAACTGGCCAAGCAGGCCGCCGAGCTGGAACGTGCCGGCCGGCACATCATCCACATGGGTATTGGCGAGCCCGATTTCACCGCCGCGGCGCCGGTCATCCACGCGGCCGAGGCCGCGATGCGGCGCGGGGTGACCCAGTACACCGGCGCCCTGGGTATCCACGCGCTGCGCGAGGCCATAGCGGGCTACTACAAGACGGCCTATGGGCTGGACATCCCCGAACGGCGGGTGATCGTCACGGCCGGGGCATCGGGCGCGCTGCTGCTGGCCTGCGCGGTGCTGGTGGAAATCGGTGCCGAAGTGCTGATGCCGGACCCAAGCTACCCGTGCAACCGCCACTTCGTGGCGGCCTTCGACGGCCAGGCGAAGATGATTCCGAGCGGCCCGGCCGAGCGCTTCCAGCTGACGGCCGCCCAGGTGGCCGCCCACTGGGGCGAGAAGACGCGCGGCGTGCTGCTGGCCTCGCCGTCGAATCCGACCGGTACGTCGATCCTGCCGGACGAGCTCAAGGGGATCCTGGCCGAAGTGCGCAAGCGCAGCGGCTTTGCCATCCTCGACGAGATCTACCAGGGGCTGTCGTACGACGCCCCGCCGGTGTCGGCGCTGGCGCTCGACGACAACGTGATCACCGTCAACAGCTTCTCGAAGTACTTCAACATGACCGGCTGGCGACTGGGCTGGCTGGTGGTGCCCGATGCGCTGGTGCCGGCGTTCGAGAAGGTGGCGCAGAACCTGTTCATCTGCGCGTCGGCGGTGGCCCAGCACGCGGCCGTAGCCTGCTTCTCGCCGGAGGCGCTGGCGATCTACGATGAACGCAAGGCCGAATTCCATCGCCGCCGTGATGCGATCCTGCCCGCGCTGGAAGCATTGGGGCTGCGTGTGCCGGTAAAACCCGATGGCGCGTTCTACGTCTACGCCGACTGCCGCCACGTCAATCACCCGGCCGCCGGCAACGCCGACAAGCTGACCCAGGCGATCCTGCATGATGCCGGCGTGGTCATGGTGCCCGGCACGGATTTCGGCCCGCACACCGCAAACGACTACATCCGCATCTCGTATGCGACGTCGATGGCCAATATCGAAGAGGCCATGGAACGCATGCATCATTTCCTGCGCTGACGTTTTTGCTGGGACGGAAACACACCCCTTGGCGTGTTTCCTGTGCCGCCGCAGGCGCGCCATGCGGCAGCGCCCATTGTCAGACCAACGCCGATAGTGCCCCGCGCAGTCTGTTGCCATACTTGCCGATCCTTGGCTAAAACGCGCGTACCCACATGCAAATCATGTGCGTGCTGGTCGCCTTTGCCGGCTGGACGATAACAAGGACAGCCGCGCTCGGCCCTGGCAACCCATTCGGCATCTTCTTTGGCCTCTGGCTCTGCATCGCAGCAGGGCTGCTGCTGGCGCGCGACACCTTTGTGACGCCGACGGCAACCATCTGGGGCATGCTCGCCGTCCTTCTCCTTGTGTACCTGGCTTTTGCGATAGCAGCCGCAAGGCAGGCGCGGCTCGCTCCGCCGCGCATTGTTGCCAGCGACGTCCGGGAGCCGTTCCTGATCGCTGCGCAGTGGGCCGTCATCCTGGTAGTCCCGTTGTTCTACGTCCGTGCCACGCAGCTGGCTGGCGGCAGCATCGCATCGAGAGAGAGCTACATTGCCCTGCGCATTGCGCTGACCGACCGCGCGGCCGGATACGGACTACTCGGCTATCTGGTACCGCTTTCGTTCGTGGTGGCTTCCATCCGGATCACGCAGTTCGAGATTGTCCGAACCGGCCTAACGAATGCGGTGTTGAGCCTGGCCGCAGCCAGCGCGCTCGCCTTGCTTTGCACGGGGCGGACATTCTTCCTGATGCTGTTCTGTTTTGTCGGCTTTCCACTCATCGTGACCGGAAAAATCCGGTTCAGGGGCATGACGGTATTGGCAGCCATGTTGACGCTGTCTTTCGCCACGGTGGCGTTACTGACCCGAAAAGGCCTGGACATCCACGCGTCGTTTGGTGACAACCTTGGCAATGTCCTGAAGATGTTTCGGGTCTATCTGTTGTCGCCAACCATGGCCATGGCCACGATGGCCGATGCACCGAACACCGCGTCGTCCGCATGGGGTGCCTATTCACTCAGGTTCTTTCACCTGCTTTTTTCCAAGTTGTCGGGGTATAACCCCAGCCTGCCCCCACTGATTCGCCAGTATGTGGAGGTACCGGATCGCGTCAATGTCTTTACGGTGATGGACCCGTACTACAGAGACTTCGGCATGGTGGGCGTATTCGTATTCGCAGTCGTATCGGCCGCCATGCATTTCCAGCTATACCGCACCATGCAGCGTCGTGGCGGACCCTGGATCTTCATTTACTCGGCATCCCTGTTTCCGCTCGTGATGCAGTTCTTCCAGGACATGTACCTGACCCTGCTGTCCACCTGGATCCAGGTCTTCTTTTGGTATTTGCTGCTGGTAGCACCAAGACCGTCCGTCGCGCAGCCTGCTCACACGCCCGGCCGCGGCGCTTGCGAACTGGCCAACGCGCCTGTCTCGCGGACCTCCGGCACGGAGCCCACGTAAGGAAGACCGGATCCCCGCAACGTCGGGCCTGTCAGGGCAGGACGACGGCGCACGCGTCCGGCAGGCATCCCGCAAACGCAAAAAAAAACTCCACGCCAGTTCCTGGTGTGGAGTTTTTCCGAGTGCGATGTGTTGCGCGCCAATGCCTGCTGGCAGGCAAACGCAATGCTGAAGGTCAGGCCGCCTGCGCGGTATTGCCCGAGGCTTCCAGCTTTTCGCCGTTCTGGTGGTGCTCGGCCTGCGTCTTGGCGTCGCCGGCCTTGTCCGCGCCCGACAGGCCCAGCAGGGCACGCAGCCGTCCACGTTCGGCCAGCACCTTGGCGCCATAGCCGCCGTCGGTGTTGGTCGTGGCGGCACCCACGTAGTACTTCAGGCCGCCCTCGATCGAGCCGGCGCGGGCGATGCAGTCCTTCAGCACCAGCGCACCGATCTTGATGTTGGCGTACGGATTCAGCGCGGCGGTCACGCCGCCCACGGCCTCGTACTTGTCCTGGTGGACCTTGGTCATCACCTGCATCAGGCCCTGCGCCCCGACGCCGCTTTCGGCGTACGGATTGAAGCTGGACTCGATGGCGATCACGCCCAGGATCAGCAGCGGATCGATACCAACCTCGCGGCCCGTCATGTACGCGGCCTTGACCAGCTGGGCGGTAGCCTGGCTCGCCACGCGGTACTTGCGTGCGATGTACTCCGCCACGGCGGCCTGCTCGCGTGCCGATCCCAGCGCGCTCGTGTTACGCGCGTCCAGCGCCACGCGCTGCACCGGAATCTGGGCAGCCAAGTGCGCCACCGACGGAACCTTGCCCGCAGGGGTCTGGCTCCATTCGTCCACGCCCGATACGGTGGGTAGGCCCCTGCCCGTTGCCGGCGCGGTGGCCAGCAACCTTGCAGCGGCCGCGTCGGCCGACATCGCCGGTACCGAGACGCCAGCCACGGTGTGCACCGTGTTTGCAGCTTCGGCGTTGGCCACGGCGGCGTCCACCAGCACGGCAGGCGCTTCATTGCCCGCCAGTGCCCCGGCGAGCGACGTCCGCCATTGCTGGCTGACAGTGAGGGTGACCGCTGCGGCCACCGACAGCACCCCGAGACTGTTCAGGGTGTACTTCAAGGTTGTGCGGCCGCCGCGCAGCAACGCGCGACCTGCCACCGGATGGGCCAGTCGCACTTGCAGTGCACGGCTCACACCGGGTACCGGCTGTCTGAAGCGGACCTGCAATGCCCGCCCGATGCCGGGAAGATGAAGGGTTTTCCAACCGCTCATGCTTACCTCCATCCGTCGCCCGCTGCGCGCGCCTGACAACTGCACGTGCCCGATCTCAACGTATTCAAGTAAGGATGCTGCGCCACCTAGCAGGGGTGTCCAAGCATCTGTTGGCGGGCGCTCCCCATGCGCCCAACGAGAAACAGGGTACAGCTTGGGGAGCCGCACCCTGCCACTAAGACTCACTCATCGACTCTGGCATCCCGCCAGAGGACTGCGCACCGGGCTCCTCCCTGGGGCCGCTTGGTGGACAATCGATTCGGAAATGTCGGCGTTGCTTTTTTCGCCACACCCTCTTGACACCAGGGCGGAAGCTATGTTGCAACGCAACACTCCTTAGAGCAGACCGGATTGTAGGAACGCTTTTATAACCCGTCAAGCATAAGACAATCAAAAATTACTACTTTTAGAAATATGTAACAACGCCTTTTACGGCACTCCTGGGCTAACCACTGCCCTTCGAGGGCAAGCCACGCCTAGTCTGGCAATTGTCTGAACAAATGACTATCGTCATCAATTACTTACAATTTCACTGCGTTCGGTGGCACGATTTTTTTGCGCCTTTGAGGTGGCGTGTGTATCGTCACACACATCCCAGCAGCGTGCCATGGCATGGCGCGACGCCACATCCCTGAACCAAATTCACTATGCAATACAAAGATTTGCGCGATTTCATCGGCCAACTGGAACAGCGCGGTGACCTCAAGCGCGTGACCGCACCGGTATCGCCCAACCTGGAAATGACCGAGGTCTGCGACCGCCTGCTGCGTGCGGAAGGCCCGGCCGTCGTGTTCGAGCGGCCGCGCCGTGACGATGGTGATATCTATAAAATGCCGGTCCTGGCAAATCTGTTCGGGACGCCACAAAGAGTCGCGCTTGGCATGGGGGCGTCGACCCTGGAAGATTTGCGCGATATCGGCCGGGTGCTGTCGGCGCTCAAGGAGCCGGAGCCGCCACGTGGGCTGCGCGAGGCCGGCAAGCTGTTCACGCTGGCCAAATCGGTGTGGGACATGGCGCCCAAGCGCGTCAGCAGCCCCGCCTGCCAGGAGATCGTCTGGGAAGGGAACGACGTCGACCTGGCGCGCCTGCCGATCCAGACCTGCTGGCCCGGCGACGCCGCGCCCCTGATTACCTGGGGCCTGGTCGTAACCAAGGGCCCGCACAAGAAGCGCCAGAACCTGGGCATCTACCGCCAGCAGGTCATCAGCCGCAATCAGGTGATCATGCGCTGGCTGGCGCATCGCGGCGGCGCGCTCGATTTCCGCGAGCACGCGCTGGCCAATCCCGGCAAGCCCTTCCCGATCGCCGTGGCCCTGGGCGCCGACCCGGCCACCATCCTGGGCGCGGTCACGCCGGTGCCCGATACGTTGTCCGAATACCAGTTTGCCGGCCTGCTGCGCGGCAGCCGCACCGCGCTGGCCAGCTGCATCACGCCGACGCTGTCCGAACTGTCGGTGCCGGCGTCGGCCGAATTCGTGCTCGAAGGCCATATCCAGCCCGATCCCAGCCACCCGTCCGGCTACCAGCACGCGCTGGAGGGCCCGTATGGCGACCATACCGGCTATTACAACGAGCAGGACTGGTTCCCGGTCTTCACGATCGATCGCATCACCATGCGGCGCGACCCGATCTACCACTCCACCTACACGGGCAAGCCGCCCGATGAACCGGCCGTGCTGGGCGTGGCCCTGAACGAAGTCTTCGTGCCGCTGCTGCAGAAGCAGTTTCCGGAGATCACCGACTTCTATCTGCCGCCCGAAGGCTGCAGCTACCGCATGGCGGTCGTGCGCATGAAGAAGCAGTACGCCGGCCACGCCAAGCGGGTGATGTTCGGCGTCTGGAGCTTCCTGCGCCAGTTCATGTACACCAAGTTCATCATCGTGGTGGACGACGACATCGATGCGCGCGACTGGAAGGAAGTGATCTGGGCCATCACCACGCGCGTGGACCCGAGCCGCGACACGGTGATGGTGGACAACACGCCCATCGACTACCTCGACTTTGCGTCGCCCGTGTCGGGCCTGGGCTCCAAGATGGGCATCGACGCCACCGACAAGTGGCCCGGCGAAACCACGCGCGAATGGGGCACCCCGATCAAGATGGACCCGACCGTGAAGACGCGGGTCGACGAGATCTGGGACACCCTCTTCGAATCCGCGAAATAGCCGTTCAGCCAGCCGCCCATACGGCCGCGCACGGGGGCACGGGGTCCGCTATCATTTGCGGACCATCCATCACTCTTAGGGCCTGCGTCAGACAGGCCGCGGAGGAGACAAATGACCCTTGCAGGGAAGCTGATGTGGACGCCCACGCAGGCGTTCGCCGACGGCAGCCAGCTGGCTGCCTTCATGCACTGGCTGCGCCGCGAGCGCACGCTGGATTTCCGTGACTACGCCAGCCTGTGGCAGTGGTCGGTCACCGATATCGAAGCATTCTGGCAGGCCATCGTCGACTATTTCGACGTGCGCTTCGATACCCCCGCCAGTGCCGTTCTGGCGCAGCGCGCCATGCCCGGCGCGCGCTGGTTCGAGGGTGCCACGCTCAACTACGTCCAGCAGGTCTTCCGTCACGCCGACACGGGGCCGGCCCGCGCGCGCACCGCCATTCGCCATGCCGGCGAGGCGCAGCCGCTGGCCGACATCAGCTGGGGCGCGCTGGAGTCGCAGGTCGCCTCGCTGGCGCACGCGCTGCGCCAGATGGGCGTGACGCGCGGCGACCGCGTGGCGGGCTACCTGCCGAACATCCCGGCGACGGTCGTCGCCTTCCTGGCCGCCGCCAGCGTGGGCGCCATCTGGTCCGGCTGCGCGCCGGACATGGGTCAGGTGGCCGTGATCGACCGCTTCCGGCAGATCGAGCCGAAGGCGCTGATCGCGGTGGACGGCTACCGCTACGGCGGCAAGGCGTACGACCGCGCACCAGTCATCGCGGATCTGGTGGCCGCCCTGCCCTCGCTGACCGATATCGTGATCGTGCCGACGCTGGGCAGCGATGTCGACGGTGCCATCGACGGCGCGAACGCGAGCCTCCGGCGCCACACCTGGGTCGATGTGCTGGCGCACGACGTGCCGCTGCAAGTGGAGCCGGTGCCGTTCGACCATCCGCTGTGGATCGTCTACTCGTCCGGCACCACGGGCATGCCCAAGCCCATCGTGCATGGCCATGGCGGCGTCGTGATCGAGCAGCTCAAGCTCATGGCGTTCCACAACAACCTGGGCCCCGACGACGTGTTCCACTGGTACAGCAGCAGCGGCTGGATCATGTGGAACGCCCAAGTGGCCGGCCTGCTGCTGGGTACGACCATCGCCCTGTACGACGGCAATCCGGCCTGGCCCGATGCCGGCGTGCTTTGGCGTTTCGTCGACGATGCCCGCGTGACGATGTTCGGTGCCGGCGCCGCGTTCTTCACCAACTGCATGAAGGCGGGCGTGGAGCCGACGCAGATTGCCGATGTGTCGCGGCTGCGCGGCATCGGCTCGACCGGCTCGCCGCTGTCGGAAGACGCCTACGCCTGGATCTACGCCCATGTGCGTGAAGACGTCTGGCTGGCGCCGATGTCGGGCGGCACCGACTTCGCCGGATCGTTCGTGGCGGGATCTCCGGTGCTGCCTGTCTACGCCGGCGAGATGCAATGCCGGTGCCTGGGCGCCAAGGTGGAAGCGTTCGACGAGCACGGCCGCGCCCTGATCGACGAGGTGGGCGAACTGGTCTGCACCGAGCCGATGCCGTCGATGCCGCTGTTCCTGTGGGGCGATGCCGACGGCAGGCGCTACCGCGACAGCTACTTCGACGTGTACCCGAAGGCGTGGCGCCATGGCGACTGGATCCGCATCACGCCACGCGGCGGGGCCATCATCTACGGGCGCTCGGACGCCACCATTAATCGCCACGGCATTCGCATGGGCACCAGCGAGCTGTACCGCGTGGTGGAGGAACTGCCCGAGGTGCTCGACAGCATGGTGGTGGACCTCGAATACCTGGGCCGCGAATCGTACATGCCGCTGTTTGTGGTGCTGCGCGACGGCATGGCGTTGGACGAGGCCCTGCGCGACGCCATGCGCGCCCGCATCCGCGCGGCGTTGTCGTCGCGCCACGTGCCCAACGAGATCGTGCAGGTGCCCGGCGTGCCGCGCACGCTGTCGGGCAAGAAGATGGAAGTGCCGATCAAGAAGCTGCTGCTGGGTCACGCAGCGGACCGGATCGCCAATCCGGACGCGATGGCCAATCCGGACTGCCTGGCGTGGTACTTCGCCTATGCCGCCGACTACCTGGCGCGGCAGCCGCGCGTGGCCTGAGCGGCGAGGCTGCGAGGTGACCCGGCGTCAGCGTCAGAACTCCACGTCGAGTTCGCTAATTTCGTCGGGCTCCTCGCGCGCCGCGCCAATCCACTCCTGCAACTCCGGCATGGCCAGGATGGTCTTGCAGAACGCCACCAGCGGCGCCTCGAGCTGCACGCCGTAGGTGACGAAGCGGGTGACCACCGGCGCATACATCGCATCGGCCACGGTGCGATGCTCGCCGAACAGGTAGGGACCGCCGTAGCGCGTCAGGCATTCCATCCAGATCGTGGTGATGCGATCGATATCGGCCTGTGCACGGGACCAGACCTTGAGCCCGGGAAAATGGCCCTTGAGGTTCATCGGCAGCGCCGCGCGCATGGCGGCAAACCCCGAGTGCATCTCGCCGCAAATGGCGCGGCAATGGGCTCGCGCGGCCAGATCTTCGGGCAGCAGCCTGGCCTTCGGCTTGATCTCGTTGAGGTATTCGGCAATGGCGAGCGTGTCCCACACGATCACGCCCTGATGGCGCAGGCACGGCACCAGGATCGACGGCGACAGCAGCAGGATTTCGGCGCGCACGGCGGGGTCGTCGGGTGGCACCAGCACCTCCTCGAACTCCAGTCCGGCAAAGCGCGCCAGCAGCCAGCCGCGTAGCGACCACGATGAATAGGTCTTGCTGCTGATGGTCAGGGTTGTCTTGGCCATCTTGCCTCCTCCGCCCCCCGGGGCGTGACGTCCGCTTGCAGTATCGGCGGCCCGGACGCGTTCCGCCAGTACGCACCCTGGCGGTGCGGCCCGCCGCCATGGCCGGCACCAGTCCGAAGCGCCGGCCCCTTCGCGCACGATCGCCACGCGATGGCAACGCCACCCGATGCACCGCGTGTGTTCCGGCGCACGGAACCGACTCCCGATCCGCAACCTGCGTGCCAACATGAAGGACTGTGGCACATAAATTGCGGCGACAACGATCGCAAGCAGGGGGAGACGAGCCATGCTTTACCAGGCATACCAGACATATGCGGACTTGATGCAGCCGGCATGCGCGCTGGCCGACATCACGGCCACGCTGCTCGGCGCATGGCGCCGTGGCGATCAATCCGAGACGCTGCGCACCTTGCGCGGCGCCTGCGAAGTGTTGGCACTGGCCCGACTCACCCACTACCGCCCACCCTTCGGCATCGACAGCGTGCGCATTCGCGGCGAGGACGTGCCGGTGGTCGAAGAAGTCGTCGCGCGCACGCCGTTCTGCACCCTGCTGCGCTTTCGCCGCGAAGGCGTGCCGCAACAGCCACGCGTGCTACTGGTGGCGCCCATGTCCGGCCACTTCGCCACCCTGCTGCGCGGCACCGTGGAGACGATGCTCCGCGACCATGACGTCTACATTACCGACTGGCACAACCCGCGTGACGTTCCGCTGGCGTGCGGCCGCTTCGGCTTCGACGAATTCGTGCAGCACCTGATCGCATTCCTGCACGCGCTGGGCGGGAATACCCATCTGGTGGCCGTGTGTCAGCCCACCGTGGCCGCGCTGGCGGCTGCGGCGTTGATGGCCGAGGATGGCGACCCGATGCAGCCGCCCAGCCTGACCCTGATGGCCGGCCCGATCGACGCCCGCGTGAATCCGACCCGCGTCAACGAACTGGCGACCAGCCGTCCCATTGAATGGTTTGAAAGCACGCTGATCGGCTATGTGCCCTGGCGGTTTGCCGGCGCCATGCGGCGCGTGTATCCGGGCTTCGTGCAGTTGATTGCCTTCATGGGCATGAACCGCGAGCGGCACGACCAGGCGCTGCGCGACCTGTACGAACTGCGCAGCCATGGCGAGCACGCCAAGGCCGATGCCATCCAGGCGTTCTACACCGAGTACTTCGCCACGATGGACCTGACGGCCGAGTTCTACCTGGAAACGGTCAGCCTGGTCTTCCAGCGCTTTCTGCTGGCCCAGGGCCTGCTGGACGTAGGCGGACGGCGGGTGTCGACGCGGGCCATCCAGCGCACGGCGCTGCTTACCATCGAAGGCGAGCGCGACGATATCTGCGCCATCGGGCAGACCATGGCGGCACAGGACCTGTGCTCGAGCCTGCGGCCTTACCTGCGCATGCATCACATCCAGACCGGCGTCGGCCACTATGGCGTGTTCAACGGCAAGCACTGGGACGCCCAGGTGTACCCGCTGGTGCGCGAAACCATCTACACCAGCGACGAGATCCGGCGGTAGACAGCCGTGCGAGGCCGGGCGCACCCAGCCGGCTGGCACACTTGCGCTACGCTTGCGGTTTTCGACACGCCACGGAGGCCGACGATGACCACCACACAGCGCTTCCAGAGCCAGGACCTGCTCCGGGTCGGCCACGACGACCATTACCTGCTGCTGGCGCCCGCGCACGGCGGACGGCTCGTGCGCTGGGTGCATCGCGGGCAGGACATCCTGTACTGGCCCGACGATGCGGACTGGACCCGCGTTGCCAAGGTGCGTGGCGGCAATCCGCTGCTGTTTCCGTTTATCGGCCGGCATTTCGTCGACGGCGAGGCGGGCCGCTGGCGCGACGCGGCCGGCGTGGTCCACGCGCTGCCCCAGCATGGCTTCGCGCGCGACCTGCCGTTTGCCGTCTCCGCGCTATCGGCGGAAGCCGTCAGCCTGTCGCTGGCGTCATCGGACCTGACCCGGCCAGGCTATCCGTTCGGATTCGTGTTCACGGCCACGTATCGGCTGCTGGCCGATGGCATCGAGGCCACGCTGCACACCCGCAATACCGGCGACGCGGCGCTGCCCGCACTGCCGTATTACGCCGGCCATCATTTCTACTTCGCCCTGCCCCATCCGGCACGCGCGCAAAGCCGCATCGTCATGCCACCGGCGTCCCGCGTGCGCCAGCAGGCCGACGGCAGCCTGACGGTGCCCGAGCCCGGCGAGCCCGGCGAGCCCGCCTATCGCCTGGACGATCCTCGGCTGCAGGACACCTTCCATGTCCTGCAGGCCAAAGGAAACGGCGATATCGGGTCTGTCTGCGTGGAACTCCCGACACGTACCATCGAGATCGGACTCGATGCCACGAACTCGCCGCCCTGGTACGCCGTGACCACCTGGACCGAGCGCGATGACTCCGACTTCTACTGCGTGGAGCCGTGGCTCGGCCTGCCAAATGCCATCCACCATGGGCAAGGATTGCGATGGGTGCCGGGCGGGGCGAAAGAGACCGCGACGTGCCGGCTGACCATCCGATAGCAGCCGCTACCGTCTACCGCACCAGATGCTCGAAATCCAGACCGCCAATCAGCACGGCGGACTCACCCTGGGTCCGCGAGTTGAAATCGATCTGCCGGGGTTCCTGCCACGCATCGAGCTTGGCCGGCAAGGCATCGAGATAGGCGTCGAAGCGCTCGGCGCCGCCCGAAGCGAACAGCCGTTCCACTTCAAAGCTGTCCCACGACAGAGTGATGTCGAGCGGACAGGCATACCGGCCACCGCCAGGACGGGCCGTAGCCCGGATGCGCAGGCAGGCCGGCTGGTCGGAGGTGGCGGCCGGCAGGATATCCACGTGCAGCGTGCCACGGGTCAGGCGCTGCACGCGCTCGACAATGCGCGGCAGCAGGTCGGCGTTGAATCGTTGGGCAGGAACGGAATGCACGGGCGGGGGCGTCTCGTGTGGCGTTGGGGGCGATTGCTGGGGCTATTGTGCTCCGGGTTGAGGCGGCTTGGCATCGGGCAAGACCCGCCAAACAACCGTGCTACAATCCGCCCCCAGTAAGCCATGGCGGGCGTCGTATAATGGCCATTACCTTAGCTTCCCAAGCTAAAGACGTGGGTTCGATTCCCATCGCCCGCTCCACTTCTCATATCTGACAAGCCGCCTCTGGCACCCGGTCAATGGATGATCGGCGATCCGCCCGGCGGTTTTTTGTTGCCATGCTTCCCCAAGACACGAACACCGACACGCTGCCGGGCGACGATGCCGAAGGCGCCAGCGGACACCCTGCAGACGCCACCCCAGCCAACCCGGGCGACGACGTTGCGCATCCGCGCCGCATCCGCTCCTTTGTCAGGCGCGCCGGGCGTACCTCCACTGGCCAGCAGCGCGCCATTGACGACCTCGGTCCGAAGTTCATCGTGCCGTATCAAAGCGAGCCGCTGGACTGGGCGGCCACGTTTGGGCGCGAGGCACCGTCGATTCTTGAAATCGGCTTCGGCATGGGCGAAACGACGGCGCATATCGCCAAACTGCGTCCCCAGGACAATTTCCTGGGCTGCGAGGTCCATGAGCCCGGCGTCGGCGCACTGCTGAAGCTGATTGGCGAGAATGATCTGCAGAATGTGCGGATCATGAACCACGACGCCGTCGAGGTCATCGCGCACATGCTGACCGAGCAGTCGCTCGACGGCGTGCATATCTTCTTTCCCGACCCCTGGCACAAGAAGCGCCATAACAAGCGCCGTCTGGTACAGCCGCCGCTGGTAAAGGTGCTGGCCAGCCGGCTGAAGCCGGGTGGCTATTTCCATTGCGCGACGGATTGGGAAGAGTACGCGCACCAGATGGTGGAAGTGCTCAGCGGCGAGCCGACCCTGGAAAATACGTCCACCGCTACCGGCGGCTTTGCGGAACGCCCCGATTACCGCCCCGTGACCAAGTTCGAGAAACGCGGCGTGCGGCTTGGGCACGGCGTTTGGGACGTGATATTCCGCAAGCAATAAAAAAAGGGCCCGAGTGAACTGCACCCCAAAAGTTGGACATACATCCAACCTTTGGGGTGTTTTTCATGACGAAGTACGATGAGGCGTTCAAACGCCAAGTGGTCCAGGAGTATTTGTCCGGCTTTGGAGGGGTCATGTCGCTGAGTCGGAAGCACAGTATCAGCGACTCGATGCTGCATCGCTGGATCAAGGCGTGGCAACAGCATGGAGACGTTGGCCTGCGCAAGAAGCGTGAGGTTTATAGCGCCAAGTTCAAACTGACCGTGCTGCAGCACATGTGGCGCCACGAGTTGTCTTACTCGCAGACGAGTGCCATCTTTGATTTGCGCGAGCCGGGCGGGATCAGCCGTTGGGAGCGCCAGTATCATGAGGGCGGTTTTGACGCCCTCAAGCCGCGCCGCAAAGGCCGGCCACCCAAATTGACCCAGCCCAAACAGCCGCCCCAATCTACCCACGAGCCCACTCAGGACGAGCGCTCACGCGAAGACTTGCTCAAGGAAATCGAATACCTGCGCGCGGAGGTGGCGTACCTAAAAAAGTTGGATACCCTGCTCCGGGCAAAGGAGCAAGCGGTGCCAAAGAAAAGGCGCGAGTCGTGAGCGCGCTGCGCGAGCATCATTCGCTGTCGATGTTGCTCAAGGCCGCGAACCTCGCGCGCAGTACGTACTACTACCAGATGGCGGCAAGCCAGGCAGAGGATCGCTACGGCGAGCTCAACGAGCGCATTCAGCAGATCTATGTCCAGCACAAGGGCCGATATGGCTATCGCCGGATCACGGCGACGCTACGTCAGGCAGGGACGTTGGTGAATCACAAGACCATACAACGACTGGTGTCGGAGCTGCAGTTGAAATCGCTCGTACGGCTGAAGAAATACCGCTCTTACCGCGGACAAGTTGGGCGGGTGGCGCCCAATCTGCTACAGCGCGAGTTTGAGGCGAGCAAGCCGAACGAGAAGTGGGTAACGGACGTGACGGAGTTCAACGTCGGCGGCAAGAAGCTATACCTGTCGCCCGTCCTGGACCTATACAACGGAGAGATCATCTGCTGGCAAACCAGCGAGCGGCCTGATTACACGCTGATCAGAGAGATGCTGGAAAAGGCGTTGCGAAAGCTGCGCCCGGGCGAGACGCCGATGCTGCATTCGGATCAAGGCTGGGCGTATCAAATGGCCGCGTATCGTCGCAAACTGGCCGGGCGGGGCCTGCGTCAGAGCATGTCCCGCAAGGGCAATTGCCTGGACAATGCGGCGATGGAGAGCTTCTTCGGCACGCTCAAGTCAGAGTGCTTCCGGCTAGAGCGCTTTGCGGACATCGACCAACTGCGACGCAGCATTGCCGAATACATCCGGTATTACAATCACGACCGCATCAAGCTAAAGCTAAATGGGCTGAGCCCTGTGCAATACCGGACTCAGCCCTTGGCCGCATAACTTACCCGTCCAACTTTACGGGGTCAGTTCAGAGGGCCCCTTTTTTTTCGCTGTCGCGGATGATTGCGGCGCGATTCAGGCGTGCCAGGACACGAAACCTGTCCACGCGGTCAGCAGTACGATAATCCCGAAGGCAATCCGATACCACGCAAATGGCTTGAAATCGTGCGTGGCCACGAAACGCAGCAGCCACCGTACGCACAGGAACGCCGACAGGAACGCAAACACGAAGCCGATGCCGAAAATACCGAGGTCGTCGGCCGACAGCAGCGCCCGCGCCTTGTAGAGTTCGTACACCGTGGCGCCGAAGATCACGGGAATCGCCAGGAAGAACGAAAACTCGGTGGCCACCTGGCGCGACAGGCCAAACAGCATGCCGCCGATAATCGTGGCGCCCGAACGCGACGTGCCCGGCACCAGCGCGAAACACTGGGCAAGACCCACCTTCAAGGCATCGCGCCAGGTCAGGTCGTCGATCGATTCGATGCGCGGCGCGCCCGCCTTGGCCGCTTCCAGCAACGCGTTGCCTTGCGGATGCGGTACGGTGCCGCGGCGCCCCTCGCGCCATTCGGCCCAGAGAATCACCACGCCGCCGACGATAAAGGCCAGCGCAACGGTAATCGGATTGAACAGATGGGCCTTGATCCATTTGCCGAACACCAGCGCCAGCACGATGGCCGGCACCGTGGCAACGATCACGTTGATCGCAAAACGCTGCTGTTTCGGATCCGAAACCAGCCCGCCCAGCGCGGCACCAATGCGACGGCGGAATTCCCAGCAGACCGCCAGGATCGCCCCGAACTGGATCACGATCTCGAAGATCTTGCCCTTTTCGTCATTGAAGTCCAGCAACTGCCCGGCCAGAATCAGGTGGCCGGTGCTGGAGATGGGAAGAAACTCGGTCAGTCCTTCGACGATACCGAGAATCACGGCCTTGAGGGCGAGTGCAATATCCATATGGATTCAAAAAGTAGGCGCGAATGGCGGCACGTCCGCCAGCAATGCCCGAAGGCATCGCATTATTGTTGCTCTGGATTTACGGCCGATTAATCTTGACGTTGATACCGTCAGGCAGGACCGTGATTGTACCGGGCTCCACGCTGGTACCGGCCAGCCGCAACTGCTCCGGCTTGAACGTATAGAGCGGATAGTCCTGCAGCAACTGCTCCGACAGGATACCGCCCAAGGCGTTCAGCTGGCGCGAGAACTGGCCTGGCAAACCCTGCACGTCGAACTGCTTGACCTCCGGGTCCTGCAGCACCAGGGAATGGCTGGGCGGGTCGTAGCGCAGCGCGCTGTCGAGTGCAAAGCGCCCGGTGAGCGGCTGGCGGAAAAACAGGCGGTTATCGATCGTGGCATCGAAGCTGACGAGCACGCGATTGCGCGTGGAGTCGAGCGCCAGTTGCGGGTTGGCAAGCTGGATATCGAACACTTCCATATAGCGCTTGCTGAACGGGAATTTCTTCGCCAGCGCGTCCTGCAACTGGCTTTGCGAGAATGTGTACTCGCTGCGGAATACGCTGCAGCCCGCCAGCCAGCCCGTGGCTGCCAACGTGGTGGCACCTGCGGCCGCCAGCCAGCGCCGGCGCGTTATCGCAATCATGCATGCCTCTCCATCAAATGGGTCTGGTCAGGCCAACCCTGTGGCCGGCGCCGTCGCCTGTTCAAGCCGCGCCAGCCAGACCATTGCTGATTCGCGGGAATCCCCGCACATTTCGGCCGACGGACGAAGTCCGCCGCAAAACACCGGCCGCTGCGGCTGCCCGAACACCGCGCAACGCATGTCCGCCATCAGTTGCGCGCACGGTTGGCCAGCCGGTTTGCCGCCAGGCATGCCCGGCAAGGGCGACGTGATCGACGGCGCGATGCAACAGGCGCCGCAGCCGGCACGGCAGGAGAGTTCAGACTGGCAGGACATGGTGAAGGTTCAGCGGCAGATGCCGACAATACTGGGGCGCCGCCGTGTTGCGACGCCAAGCCGGCATTGTGCCCGACCCGGTCCGCGAGACCTGCAACAAAGCGCAACTTACATATCATGAGTCACTTTCGCCGTTCGTCGCACGACGCTTGACCCCGCAATTCCGGTCCTCTACATTACTGACCGACAAGTTATTAACACCGCGACGCATTCTGCATGCGATCGCTTTGCGCCTGTCCCGTGAGCCCTGCCCTGCCCAAGAAAGATCCCGACACCCGCCGCTGGAGCCGGCGCAAGGCCGCGCGCCCGCAAGAACTGGTGGCGGCCGCGCTGACGCTTTTCGTGGAGCGCGGCTATGCGGCCACCCGCCTGGAAGACGTAGCCGCGGCGGCCGGCGTATCGAAAGGCACGGTCTACCTGTATTTCGCGAACAAGGAAGAGCTGTTCAAGACCGTGGTCCGCGAAAACATGGTGCCCGCGCTGGCCAAGGGCACGGATCTGGTGGAGACGTACGAAGGCTCCACGCCGGAACTGTTGCGCGAACTCCTGCTGGGCTGGTGGGGCCTGATCGGCGCCACGCCGGTGGCGGGCCTGACCAAGCTGATCATTGCCGAGTCGGGCAATTTTCCCGATATCGCCCAGTTCTATCAGGACGAAGTCATGGGGCCCGGCGACGAACTGTTTGCCCGCGTGCTAGCACGAGGCGTGGCGCGTGGCGAGTTTCGCCAGGTGCCCGCCAACCCCTCGACCACGCTGCTGTGCGCCCCGCTGGTGTTTCTGATGCTCTGGCGCAGCGCCTTCAGCCAGGTGAACGTGCCCGTCATCGACCCCGACGCCTTCGTGGACCAATTGCTGCACATGCTGCTGTTCGGCTTGACCACGGGCGCCGCCCGCGACACCCCGCTGCCCGCGCCGCAAGGCCCGTTCGTCTGGGAAAGGATCCGCGACGAACTCATGGCGGAGCGCGCCGCGGCGCAATCCGGGCAGCCCGGCCAGGACGACACGCAGGCCCGCCCGACATGACGACACCTCCCGCCGCACTCCGAGCTGCCCACCTAGCCGCGTGCCACGGCGCAACGCTAACCGTTTGTAAACATGCCAGCCCGGTTGACGGAGGTAAAATAGCGGGCTTTTGCGTAACATCCCGACACGCGGCGACTTAGTCACCCGGCGGGACACGGCAAATCCGGCATCAATCGAAACGACAGCGCTGACGGCGGGGCTCCCCCAGCCGGCGGCGCAACCCCGCAAGCATCTGGAAGGAAAGGCAAGATGGATCTCGAAAAAGCCCGATTCAACATGATCGAACAGCAAATCCGCCCATGGGACGTGCTGGACCAGGAAATCCTGGACCTGCTGGCCGTGGTCAAGCGTGAGCAGTTCGTGCCGCAGGCCTACGCCGCGCTGGCCTTCGTCGACATGGAGATTCCGCTGCCGGGCGGCGAGAACATGATGCCGCCGCGCGTGGAGGCCCGCCTTCTGCAGGACCTGAATGTGCGCAAGCACGAGAACGTGCTGGAAATCGGCGCCGGCTCGGGCTACATGGCCGCGCTGCTGGCTGCCCGCGGCCGCCACGTGGTGACCGTCGACATCCGCCCGGAACTGGTGGCACTCGCCCGCCAGAACCTGGCCAATGCCGGCGTGACCAATGTGGAAGTGGCCGAAGGCAATGCCGCCGACGGCTGGGCCGTGGCCGCCCCGTACGACGTGATCTGCATCTCCGGCTCGCTGCCGGAACTGCCGCAGTCGATCCTGTCGCAGGTGAAGGTCGGCGGCCGTATCGCCGCCATCATCGGCGAGGCACCCGTGATGGAAGCCCGCATCATCACGCGCGTGTCCGAGACCGAGTATCAGGTGGTGAACCTGTTCGAGACGCTGGTCAAGCCGCTGCAAGGCGCCGCGCAGCCGTCCCGCTTCAAGTTCTGAACCGGAGCCGGCCATGCAATTGATCACCGCCCCCGAACTGGCGCAATGGCTGGCTGACGCCGGCCGTGCCAAGCCGGTGTTGCTGGATGTGCGCGAGGACATGGAAGTGCGCACCGCCGCGATGCAGGGCATCACCCACATTCCGATGGGCCAGATTCCCGCCCGTCTGAACGATCTCGACGAAGACGCCGAAATCGTCTGCATCTGCCACCACGGCGCACGCAGCATGCAGGTCGCTGCCTTTCTGCAGAACAAGGGCTACACGAAGGTCTGGAACCTGACCGGCGGCATCCATGCCTGGTCGACCCAGGTCGATCCGTCCGTTCCGCAGTATTGATCCGGAAACGGTCCCGGCAGACGCCGGGACCGTACCACCGCGCAGCACCCCAGCCGCACCCGCAGCATTCGCAGTATCCGCAACACCCGCATCATCCGTAGTACCCCGTCCTGGCAGTACCACCCGTTGCAACCTGTCGATCGTTGGCCGCGCGTGCCGCTGGCCGAGCTGGAGATGTCATGAGTTTTGCGCTTTCCGCCGTGTCCGTTGCGGCCAGGAAACCCCTGGTGCTCGCGGCTGCCCTGCTCACGTGGCTGCATATGCCGTCCGCGCTTGCCGCCGACCTGCTGCAGGTGTATCGCGACGCGCAAGCCAACGACGCCCAGTTCGCCAGCGCCCGCTCGCAATTGCTGGCAACGCGCGAGAAGCTGCCGCAGGGTCGTGCGGGCCTGCTGCCCCAGGTAGCGGGCACGGCCGGCGCGCAGCGGACCATGGCCGACTACAGCTCGCCGGTGGATGTCACGCGCTACTTCAACGCCAACACCTGGGCGCTGCAGCTCACCCAGCCGCTGTTCCGCTGGGATCGCTGGGAAACCTACAAGCAGGGCGAACTGGCGTCGCTAGCGGGCGAAGTCACGTTCCAGCAGGCACAGCTGGACCTGATCACGCGCGCGTCGCAGGCCTACTTCGACGTACTGGCCGCGCAGGACAACCTCTACCTGGCCGGCGCACAGAAGAAAGCCATCGGCGAACAGCTGGAACAGGCCAAGCGCAATTTCGAGGTGGGCACGGCCACGATTACCGACGCCAATGACGCGCAGGCTCGCTATGACCTGGCCACGTCGACGGAAATCGCGGCACAGAGCGCGCTGGAGGTGACCCGGGCCACCCTGCAACAGATCACGGGCAAACCCGTGGACGAACTCATGGGGTTGCGGGCCGAGGCCCAGATTCCCGGTCCGCTGCCGCCCGACGTGAATGCGTGGGCATCGCAGGCCGAGCAGACCAATCCGCAGGTGGGTCTGGCCGGCTACAACCTGGAGACCGCCCAGCGCGAGACCAACAAGGCCAAGGCGGGCCACCTGCCTTCTGTGGACCTGGTGGCGTCTTACGGCTACACCAACGCCCAAGGCACGGCCACGCAGCTCAGCAACGTCGGCAGCCGCTACAACTCGGGCGTGGTGGGCGTGCAGCTGAATATTCCGATCTTCACCGGTGGCCAGATCCAGTCACGCGTGCGCGAGACCCTGGCACTGGCCGACAAGGCCGCCAGCGACCTCGAATTCGCCCGCCGCACCGCCGCGCAACAGGCCCGGCAGACGTACTCCGGCGTTTTCAACGGATTGGCCCAGGTCAAGGCGCTGGAAGCGGCGGAACGCTCGGCGCAGAGCGCGGTGGAATCGAACCAGCTGGGCTACGAGGTGGGGGTGCGGATCAATATCGACGTGCTCAACGCCGAGGCGCAGCTGTTTTCCACGCGCCGCGACCTGTCCAAGGCCCGCTACGACACCATCATGAACGGCATGCGACTGAAGGCATCGACTGGCACGCTGTCCGAAGACGATGTGGTGCAGATCAATACGCTGCTGACGCAGTTGCCGGGAGCGATGTACAAGTTGCCACCGAAGGCGCGGGTGGGAGCCGTGTCCGGGGCGCCGCAGGGCCGCAGCAACGGCGGACGCCGCGAGAACCTGACGTCCGGCGCGGCCCCGCGGAGCTAGTCGCCCCGCAACGGCTTCAGGCGGGCTGGTCGCTGATGCGCGCCGCCCCTGCGGCTCGGTTCTGGACCGGCGTCGCCGCCTGGCGATGTTCCACGGCGAAGGCTTCGCGCCCCGCCAGTCCCAGCAGCATGCCGATCACGCCGGCGTAGAACACGACATTGGCCTGGTGGGCCGTCGTGACCTGGGTCAGCCCGGAGATCAGCGACGCCATCACCACCGCAAGGCCGGCGGCCCCAAGGCTCACGCCGCGATCATTGCCCTGCGCGCGGCAGATGCGCAATGCCCGCCAGAACAGAACCCCCGGCACCAGAAACAGGCCAAACATGGTCAGCAGGCCGGGGATACCCATCGTCGCCGAGGCCTCGACGGCATCGTTATGCCCGTGCTCCAGCACGCACACCAGCGATTGCGTTTCCTGGCAGAACGTGGATGCACGAAGAATCCTCGCAAATTGCCCCACGCCCGCACCGCTCCACGGGTGCTGCACAAAATAGTGCAGGCCGATCTCCCAGATCTTCAGGCGCGCGCCAACGTCGGTGTCGACCTTGCCTTGCTGGAACTGCTCAACCTGCAGGACAGCCTGGTCAAGCCGATGCGAAACGGTGCTCCCGGGGATCTGGTAGGCCGCGGTGGCCAGAATCGCCACCGCCACAACGGCGCCCGCGAACATGCGCGGGGTAAAGCGCCTGCGATAACGGACCAGCAGCATCGGGATGACCGTCACGAGCGTAGCCACCACGGCCCCACGCGTCCCGTTCATCATCAGGATGGCCGACGCACAGACGATGTTGAACCAGGCTTCCGCATGCACGCGTCGCGTCTCGCCCGGACGCGCGAAACCGATCAGCGCCAACGCCGCCACCATGTTGGCAAAGGCAATGGCCTGCGTCCACGCGGACGGCCGGTCCAGATGCAACGCCAGTTTTTGATAGCTGACGATCAGCAGCGCGCCAACCAGCGCGATCGTAATGCCGCGCCAAAGCTTGCCCGGATCCGGCGCCACGTGGACGATCAACCAGCAGGTCAGGATGGCCAGTAGCGCCCGAGATGGATTATCAATCACATTCCAGGGCGTCTGATGCAGAAACTTCGATGTGATGCAGACCGTCATGAAGGCAAGCACCGCCACGCTTAGCGGAACCAGCACTTTTGCATGCCGGCGCCAGTCGCGGCCCAGCCCGCGCCAGCCGGCCAGCAGCAGCACGCCGACGCCAGCCAGGAACACGCCTGCCCCGCGCGGGACGCACAGGATCAGGATCGGAAACGCAAAGACGAGGGCATCGGCCATCGTCGATAGCCGGGAGGGGCGGATAGTCATAGGACGTGAAAAAGTCACACGCGCCCCGGCGAATGGATCACCGGATATGCGCCAAATCAACCCGGCATTCTAATCGATCGTCCTTTCATTTCCCTCTTTGGCGCTCGACCACTTCGAGCAATTGCCAGCGGATGGACGAGGCATCGGCCGGCGGGTTCGGCACCTGGTATTCCCTCACCCGCAGCTTGTAGGTAATGCCCGGCTCGAAATCGAGGCCTTCGATCGGCCCATACCAGAGCTGCCACGGCGCATCGGACGACTCACGCCAACGGTAGCACTGGAGCTTGCCGGCGCCGGTGCACGCCACGCGCTGCGAATCTATATAGACGATCTTCTCCCGGCCGGGAACACCGCCCGTGGCGGGATCCACCTTGTCGCCGCGTCGGCCTACGCCTTCCCGTTCGGCAAATTGCAACAGATCGCCATCGGCTGTCTTCCAGATGACTTGGCGCCCCGTGGCGCCGGCGGAGGGTTGCGTGCCGACGGTCGTGAACGGCGACTGCATCGCCTTGAGCAGCGCCGATTCGGTTTCCATCCGAGGGCCCGGGCACGCCATGCGCGTGCCGGCAACCTCCTCGAACCGGATGCCGGTGTCGGTCTTGCCGTAGCCCCCGGTGAAGCGGTTGCAGCCGCTGGTGCCGTTGACGGTGCCGCGCGACGAGTCGATGCCGTCGCTGAAATTGAAGACGATCGGCTCGCCGTTATCGCCATGCGGAATGTCGCGCACTGTGCCGTCCGGCATCTGCCAGCGCACCAGTTCCCAGCGGCTGGGGCCGCTGGAGCGGGTTTCGTTGAGGCTGGCGCTGGCCGATGGATTGTCGGGCGGCTGGCCCGTGGCACAGGCCGACAGAATGGCGGCGGCGCCAAGCAAGAGAGTCACGACAAGGGGACGCAGAACGCTTTGCATGGGTCAACTCCTTCAGATTGCCGCGACAAGCGCCGCAAAATCCACAAATCCCGACCAGTCTAGCGCCCTGCGCGCTGTCTGTATGTCAGCGCAACACTGGCGCCAGCGCGCCAAGTGTCCGAGCCGTCGCCCCACGGTGCAGCCCCGCGAACGTCAGTGCATTCGCCCGCATCTCCGCCAGCCGTGCCGGATCGCCCAGCACGCCGGCCGCCGCGGACATCAGTTCGTCGGCGTTGGCCACGCGCAGGCAGGCGCCGGCGGCAATGGCATCTTCGGTGGCCTGTGCGAAGTTGAACGTATGCAGGCCCATCAGCACCGGCGTACCCACCGCGCACGCTTCGATCAGGTTCTGGCCGCCCAACGGGATCAGGCTGCCGCCGATATAGGCGATATCCGATGCCGCGTAGTACATGACCATCTCGCCCATCGAATCGCCGAGCACGATGTCGGCAGTAATGGGTTCGCCCGCCTGTTCGATGTCGAGCGCGCTGCGGCGCTGGACGGTGAATCCGGCACGGGTGGCCATGGCGGCGACTTCGTCGAACCGTTGCGGATGGCGCGGCACCAGCAGCAGCGCGGGACGCGTCTCACTGGGCCAGCGTGAGAAGGCCTCCAGGATCAGCGGCTCCTCGCCTTCGCGCGTGCTCGCGGCGGCCAGTACCTGCCGGCCGCCGAACGCCCGCCGCAGCTGTTGCCCGCGCGCCATGCCCGCCTCCGGCGGTTGCATGTCGAACTTCAGGTTGCCGGTGATCTGCACCGATTTCACACCCAGGGCCCGGTAGCGCTCGGCGTCGCCGGGAGTCTGGGCCAGCACCATCGTGAAATCGTTATACAGCGACGACGCCGCACTGCCGAAGCGTGCGGTGCGCCGATAGCTGCGCGGCGACAGTCGGGCGTTGACCAGGAACAGCGGCACGCCGGCGCGCCGGGTGACATGCACCAGGTTCGGCCAGACCTCCGTTTCCATGATCAGCCCGACGTCCGGCCGGAAGTACGACAGGAAGCGCCGCACCATGTAGGGCACGTCATACGGCAGATAGCACTGCTGGACACGCGGGTTGCTGCCATAAAGCTGCGCGCCGGTCTGCCGGCCGGTAGGCGTCATGTGCGTCAGCAGCAGCCGGTGTTGCGGATAGGCGGCCAGCAAGGCATCGATCAGCGGTTGCGCGGCGCGCGTTTCGCCCACCGATACGGCATGGACCCACAGCCACGGGCCATCGGACGGCAGGTCGCCATACTGGCCAAGGCGTTCGCCCACGTGGTGGAGATAGCCGGGTTCCTTGCGCGACCGCCACGTCAGGCGCAGCAGCGCCAGTGGCAGGATCACCAGCCACAGCAGGGTATAAACGAGTCGAAGCATCAGACGGGAACTCCGCGCACGCGCCGTGCGGCGGCATAGACCTCATCGACGTCGGGCACGATGCCGTCGTCGCCCACGTTGGCAATGCGGTCAGACCAGTAGCCCTCGGTCTTCCAGCACCATGTGGCGGTGTAGATTTCAACGGTCGGCCGGCACAGCGCGGCAGCGATATGGACAAGCCCCGTATCGACGCCGATGACCACCTCGGCCCGGTTGATCAGGCCAAAGCCCTGCATCACCGAAAATCGCGGCAGCACCTGTGCGCCGGGCATGCCGGCGGCCAGCGCCTCGGCATCGCGCCGTTCGGATTCGCTGCCCCACGGCAGCAGCACGGTAAGCCCTTCCGCATGCAGCTTCTGGCCCAGCGCATGCCAGTTCGCCGACGGCCAGCGCTTCTTCGCACCCGCCGTGGCGTGGAAACAGACCGCGTAACGTGCCGGCAGGCCGGCCCAGAGCGGATCATCGACATGCAGCGTGTTGGCAGCCGGCCCAAAAAAGCGCGGCGGCTCGGGTGGCGTCACGCCCGTCAGCGCCGCGCCAAGCAGGCGCGAGCGCCGGACGGAATGGGTCTGCCGGGGCACCTTGACCGGCGCGGTGTAGAACAGCCGGGCGGCAGGCTCGTAGCCAGACCCCTGCGTGGCGTTGCCCAGGCCGATCACCGGGGCAGCGGCAGTACGCGTAGCGGTGCGCGCCACGATGGCCGTCTTGAGCAGCCCCTGCGTTTCCAGCACGGCGTCATAGGCGCGTTCGCGGATGGCCGCGCGCAACGCGCCCACCTCGGCCCAGGTCTCGCCCTGCCAGAAACGCTTGCGCCAGCGCCGCAACGCAAACGGGATCACGCGGTGCACCTCGGGCAGCAGCTTCACCAGGTCGACATAGCCCTCTTCCACCACCCAGTCGATCTCGGCCTCGGGCCAACGCGCGCGCAAGTCATGCACCAGCGGCATGTTATGCACCACGTCGCCCAGCGACGACACCTTGACGATCAGGATGCGCGGCCGGGCCGGCAACGCAAACGCGCCCACCGCCGCCAGTGGCTGCGGTGGGGTGTCAGCCGGCGGCTGCACAACCTCAGAACGGGAGCTTTGCATCCGGTTTTTCCGCCAGGATCACGCGCTTGAACTCGGCCTGGATGCGCGCCAGCGCGGCATCGTTGTCAGCCTCGAAGCGCATCACCACCACGGGCGTGGTGTTCGACGGTCGGGCCAGGCCAAAGCCGTCCGGATATTCCACGCGCACCCCGTCGATCGTGATCACTTCCCTGGCGCCCTCGAACTTGGCATTGGCGCGGATCTTGTCAAGCAGCGTGAAGGCTTCACCCTCCGCCACCTTGAGTTGCAGTTCCGGCGTGCAGTTCGAATTCGGCAGCGCGTTCAGCACGGCGCTCGGATCCGCGTGGCGCGACAGGATTTCCAGCAGGCGCGCGCCCGTGTACAGCCCGTCGTCAAAGCCGTACCAGCGGTCCTTGAAAAACACGTGGCCGCTCATTTCGCCGGCAATCGGGGCGCCCGTTTCCTTGAGCTTGGCCTTGACCAACGAATGGCCGGTCTTCCACATCAGCGGTTCGCCGCCATGCTGGCGAATCCACGGCGCCAGCTTGCCCGTGCATTTCACGTCGTAGATGACCTGCTGGCCGGGATTGCGCGACAGGATTTCCTCGGCAAACAGCATCAGCTGCCGGTCCGGGAAGATGACCTGCCCGTCCTTGGTGACCACGCCCAGGCGGTCGCCGTCGCCATCGAAGGCCAGGCCCAGTTCGCAATCGGTCTCGCGCAGGCACTTCATCAGGTCCTGCAGGTTCTCCACGTGCGCGGGATCGGGGTGATGGTTCGGGAAATGGCCGTCGACATCGCAGAACAGTTCCACGACCTCGCAGCCCAGTCCGCGGAACAGGTCGCCCACGAACGCACCGGCCACGCCATTACCCGCATCCAGGGCAATCTTCATCGGACGCGCCAGCTTGACGTCGCCGATGATGCGGTCCAGGTACTGCTGACGCACGTCCACCAGCTTGTAGCTGCCGCCGCCCTGGATGAAATTGCGCGCGTCGATGCGCTGGCGCAGTGCCTGGATCTGCTCGCCATAAATGGCCTTGCCGCCCAGCACCATCTTGAATCCGTTGTAGTCGGGCGGATTGTGGCTGCCCGTCACCATGATGCCGGACGTGGCGCGGCGGCCATCCAGCTCGATATTGGTACCGAAATACACCATCGGCGTGGCAACCATGCCGACATCGATCACGTCCAGGCCGGCGGCGCGCAGGCCTTCGACCAGCCCGCCCAGCAGATCCGGCCCCGAGAGGCGGCCGTCGCGGCCCACCACCACGGATTTTTCGCCCAGTTCGACGGCGGCCGAGCCAAACGACAGGCCAATAAAGCGGGCCACTTCCGGGGTCAGCGTCTTGCCGACGATGCCGCGGATGTCATAGGCCTTGAAGATCGAGGGATCAATTTGCATGTGGCTTCCTGGAGACAAGGTTCATCGTGCGATTCCACCCCGTGGCGGGACGCTTCGGGAGGGGCGCGGGCAGGGCGCCAAAAAGCCGTATTGTGCCGGATTGCGCGTGGCGCAGGCGCTATAATCGCCTTCAGCCGCCCCCTCAGGGGAATTTTTCGGCTCTTTTTGGCTGCCATCGGTGTGTCCGCGCACGTTTTTTCGGACAACTGATCCAATCAAAGACGGCCGACGGGCGTCCGCCGCATTGCCGCGCGTGCCACCCCCTGTTCGAGACCTCCGCCATTGCCCTTGATCACGTCGACTGAACGGCCACGCATCGCCTGTCTCATCACCCATTCCGAGACCGGCGGCGCCCAGAGCCACGTTGCCGACCTGCTGCGCGCGCTGCGCGGGCAGGCCGACGTCACGTTGCTGGCCGGCGGCGACGGGCCGTTGTTCGACCTGGCCCGCGACTTGGGCATTCCTGCCATCCGGCTGGCCACGATGGACAACGCCCTGTCGCCATTCAAGGCCCTGGCGGCCTTGCGCGAATTGATGGACGCCCTGCGCAAGGCGGCGCCCGACATCCTGCATACGCACAGCGCCAAGGCCAGCGCGCTGGGGCGCGTCGCCGGCAAGCTGCTGGGCATTCCGGTGATCTATACCGTCCATGGCTTTGCGTTCAAGCCGGCGGCCCCATGGAAACAGCGCACCGTCGCCCGGATGGCCGAATGGCTGCTCGCGCCGCTGACGAGCCATGTGATCTGCGTGGCGGAGGCCGAGCGAGCCATGGCGCGCAAGCTGCCCATCCGCGCCGACCGCATCAGCGTGATCCCGAATGGCATCGCCGATGCGGCGCCGCGCGCCGAGCCGGCTGACCCGGTACGGCGCGTGGTGACCGTGATGCGCCTGGCGCCGCCGAAGCGCCCCGACGTGCTGATCCAGGCGTTTGCCGCCGCGCAGTTGCCCAACTGCGAACTGGTCATCGCCGGCGACGGACCGCAGCGCGCCAGCCTAGAGCGACTGGCCGGTCAACTGGCCCCGGGGCGCGTGCGTTTTGCCGGCAGCATCGACAACATCCCTGCCCTGCTTGCCAGTGGGCAGCTTTTCCTGCTGGCCTCCGACCATGAGGGTTTCCCCATTTCGATTCTCGAAGCCATGCGCGCCGGGCTGCCGGTGATCGCCAGCGACCTGCCTGGCATTCGCGAACAGCTTGGCGACGGGCGCTGCGGCGTACTGGTGCCCGGTGACGACCCGGCTGCCTTTGCCGACGCGCTGCGCCAGTTGGCCGACGACGCCCCGACGCGCGCCATGACAGGCGCCGCCGGCCGGCTGCGGTGGGAGCAGGCGTATGGCCTGGAGCCCATGGTCCGTGCCACCTGGGCGGTCTATCAACAGGTACTGGCGGACAATCGCCACGCCGACGCACGCGCTCAAGCATCATGAATACCCTGCAGACCGGCTCGCTGCGACGCAATGGCCAGGGCACCCCGGCCAGGTCGGAAACGATCCGGCGGGCCAGCCGCATGATTGCCTGGGCCGCCCTCGGCCTGGTGCTGTTCGGCATCAACGCCGCATTGTCCGAAGCCGCCCACCAGGCCGGCTTTGTGACATACGTCTTCCCGCGCACGCTGCTGTGGTCGATGCTGCCCTACCTGGCGGCCTTCCTGCTGGTGCATCGCGCGCTGCATCTGCCGGCCATGGAAGGCGCCAGCATCGTCGGCGTGGCCGCCACCCTGCCGTTCGCGCTGCTGCTGATCGTCTATGCGGGCTTCCACATCGAATACTCGCGGGGTGCGGTGCTGGTGGGCTACGTCACCACGCTGGCATGGACATGGCTTGGCTATCGGCGCTACGTGCAGAAGTACGTGCCGGTGTTCGGCTACATGGACCCCGAAACCCTGCAGCACCTGAACCGCATCATCGCGATGCCAGGCGCCAATCCGCCCGCCACCACGCGCTTCGAACAGATTGGATCGCCCGAGGAAGCCGTGCATTGCGACGGCATCCTGGTGGAACGCGGCCTGACCGCCGACCCGGCGCGCACGCGGCTGCTGACCCAGTATCGGCTCGGCCATCTGCGCATGTACTCCGTGGAGCGAATTGGCGAAATGCTGACGGGCCGCGTGGGCCTGGATCATATCGACGAGAACTTCTTCGACGACTACGCCGACCACTACCTGTTCGACTACATCAAGCGGATGACGGACATCGTCGCGGTGATCGCACTGGCGCCGCTGGCCATCCCCATCGGCCTGGCCGTGGTGCTGGCGGTGATCCTGGAAACCCGGGGTGGCGCGCTGTTCCGGCAACAGCGCGTGGGCCTGTTCGGCAAGCCATTCACGATGCTGAAGTTCCGCAGCATGGGCGTGGACAAGCATGCCCCGGCCCAGTTTGCACTGCGCCAGGACCCGCGCGTGACCCGCGTGGGCCGCATCATCCGCAAGTACCGGCTCGACGAAATCCCGCAACTCTGGAACGTGCTGATCGGGGAGATGAGCTTTATCGGCCCGCGCCCGGAGCAGGTGCCGATGGTCGATGAATTCTCCGAAACCATCGCGTACTACCCCTATCGGCACCTGGTGCGGCCCGGCCTGTCAGGCTGGGCGCAGGTGCAGCAAGGCTATGTCGGCACCCATGCCGAAACGGTGACCAAGCTCAGTTACGATCTGTACTACGTCAAGCATTGCTCGTTCGCGCTGGACCTGCTGATCGCGGTGAAGACCATCCGTACGCTGCTGACCGGGTACGGAGCGCGTTGATGACATCGACCGCGGCTGCGGGGCGCTCACCGATGCGCATCATGCTTGTCACGACCGGCCTCAAGGTCGGCGGCGCCGAGCACCAGGTGGTGGCCATGGCGCAGGCCTTCCTGGCGATGGGCCATGCCGTTGCCATCCTCAGCCTGTCGCCGGGGCGCGAGATCGACGTGCCGTCGGGCGCCCATGTGGTGGAACTCAACATGCGCAAGACGCCGGCGGGCATGCTTCGCGCACTCTGGCAGGCGGGCGCGCTGGTCCGTGCGTGGCGGCCCGATGTCATGCACGCCCATATGGTCCACGCCAACCTGTTCGCGCGGGGGCTGACGCGTGTGGCGCCCTGCCCGCCGCTGGTCTGCACGGCGCACAGCTTCCGCGAGGGCGGCCGCTTGCGCATGGCCGCCTACCGGCTGACCGACCGCTGGACCGACATCACCACGCATGTCAGCAACGATGGCCGCCTGGGCATGATCGCGGCGGGCGGTGTGCCGGCGTCGCGCATCATCGTCATGCCCAACGGCATCGATACCGAACGCTTTCAGCCTGACCCGGCAACGCGCCAGGCCACGCGCGCGGAACTGGGCTTCGACGACGGCACGCGGGTGCTGCTCAATGTTGGCCGCCTGGTGCCGGAAAAGGCCCAGGACACGCTGATCCGTGCCTTCGCCCGCATCGATCCGGCCATTCCCGCGCATCTGCTGATTGCCGGCAACGGCGCGCTGCGCCAACCGCTGTCAGACCTGGCGGCGTCGCTTGGCATCGCATCTCGCGTGACGCTGCTCGGGCAGCGCAGCGACATCCCCGCCCTGCTGAACGCGGCCGACACCTTCGCGCTGTCTTCGGACGTGGAAGGCCTGCCGATGGTGCTGGTGGAAGCGCTGGCATGCGGCTGCCCGGTCGTGTCGACCGACGCGCCGGGCGTGGCGGAAGTGGTTGGCGACCTCGGCACGATCGTGCGGCGTGGCGATGTCGATGCGCTTGCCGTGGCGCTGGCCGATGCGCTGCGCGCGGGCACCGGCACCCCGGAGATGCAAGCCAGCCGCCGCGCCCGCGTGCTAGCCGCCTTCTCCATTGAAGCCGTGGCCCGGCGTTGGCTCGCGCTCTACGCAAGCCTGCCCGGTACCGCCATCGTGCCGCACGCGGAGGCAGCCTGATGCGCCGTCGCGTTGCGGGCAACCTGCTGTGGATGCTGGCCGAACGCGGCCTGCAGGTAGGCGTAGGCATCGGCGTGGTGGCGATGCTGGCACGCGCGCTGGGGCCGGAGGGCTTCGCGCACTTCCAGTACGCGCAGTCGATCGTGCTGATCGCCGCATCGTTTGCGCTGGTGTGCAGCGCAGAGGTGGTGGTGCCCCGACTGGTGGCGGCACCCAATCCGGCGGCGGAACATCAATTGCTGTGGCAGGCGTTCGTGCTGCGGCTGGCTGGTGGCGTCGTGGGATACCTGCTGATGTGCGCGTACCTGGGCGTCACCGCACCGCTGCCCGACGTCTGGCATGCCGCGCTACTGCTTGGCATCGCCATCCTGTTGCGGGAACCCGTGGGCGTGGTGACGGCCTGGATGCAGGCCCATACCAACAACCGTCCCGGTACGCTGTTCAGTCTGGCCGCGCTTGCCATCAAGGCTTCGCTGGTGGGCGCGCTGTTCGCGGCCCACGTCACGGACGTGGCGGGGTATGCTGTCGCGTTCGCCATAGAGGCCATCGTGCTTGCCGCCTTGCTGGGCCTCTTCTATGTCCGCCAGCGCACCGCGGGCCATGCCGGCTGGCAGCCAGGACTGACGCGGGAACTGCTGGGCGCGGGCACGCTGTTCTGGATCAGCTTCATCCTGATGATGGGTGCACGCCGGGTGGACCAGCTGATATTGCAGCCAGCCGTGCCGGCCGCCGAGTTCGGCGCCTACGCGGCGTGCATGCAGATCCTGGACAACTTCACGATGGTAGCGACGATCCTCGCCGCAGGTATCGCCCCCGGCTATGTCTATGCGCGACAACGGTTTGACGACGCCCACGCCAGCATCGGCCGCATCACGCTGGGCCTGGCCGCGCTGGGACTGGCGGGCGGCCTGGCCATTGCCGCTTGCGCGCCGTGGATCGTGGCGCTGCTCTATGGGCATGCGTTCGCGGCCACGGTCGGGCTGCTGCGCACGGCGGCCATTGTTTCCGCGCTGGTCTTCGCGGACGTCGCCCTGACGCTGCTGGCTGTCTATCTGCGCAAACCGCGCTGGGTGGCCATCAAGTGGGCGTTCGTGCTGGGCACGATCCTGGCGTGGGACCTGGTGATGATTCCCCGCCTCGGCAGCTGGGGGGCCATTGCCGGCTACGCCCTGGGCAATGCCGTCGCGGTGATGGTCGGCGCGATGCTCTGGTGGCGGCACCGGCCCGCCCGGCAAATGGCGTCGGCATGAGTGCGCCGCCGACCATCTGCTTCCTGACCGGCACGCTGAACGCCTTTGCCGGCGCCGAACGCATGACGGCCGTTATCGCGAATGCGCTCGCGGAGCGCGGCTACCGCGTCCGGATACTGAGTCTGTGGGATGGCGCCAGCGTATTTCCGCTGCACCCCGATGTCGTGCATGCCGCCTTGTTCGAGGCCCGGCCTTCGTTCAAGCGACAGTACCTTGCCACCGTGGCAGGCATCCGCCAGTTCGTTCGCCAGCACCAGGTCGACGTGCTGATCGAAGTCGATACGATGCTGACTCTGTTCACCCTGCCCGCGACCATGGGCCTGAAGGTGCGCCGGATCGCCTGGGAACATTGCCACTTCGATGAGGACCTGGGCAGACGATCGCGGCGGGTGGCGCGGTGGCTGGCGGCCAGGTTTGACGATGCCGTGGTGGTACTGACCGAGCGTGACCGGCGGCGGTGGCACGAGGCCCTGCGTCCGCGCGCGGCAGTGGTGACCATCGGCAATCCCCTGCCCTTTTCGTATCCCGTCCAGGCGGCCGCCGGCACCAGCCGGGTCGTGCTCGCGGTGGGGCGCCTTGTCCATGCAAAGGGCTTCGACCTGCTGTTGCAGGCCTGGGCCATGCTGGCTCCGGCGTTTCCGGACTGGCGCCTGGTCATCGTTGGCGATGGCGACGAACGGGCCACGCTTGAAAATCAGATCCGTTCCGGCGGCATGGAGACATCGGTGCAAATGCCGGGCGCCAGCACCAATATCGAGGCGTATTACCGGGATGCTGCGATTTTTTGTCTGAGTTCCCGCTATGAGGGATTTGGACTGGTTTTGCTGGAAGCCATGGCTTACGGGCTTCCCGTGGTTTCAACGAATTGCGAGACCGGCCCGCGAGAACTGGTACGCAACGGTGAAAATGGACTGCTAGTCGATACGGAAAATCCGGCGGCCATTTCCACGGCATTACGTCGGCTGTTTGCCGATGCGGACGCTCGGCAAGCCTTGGCGGAAAAGGGCCGCGAGACGGCTCGCGAACGCGACGTTGCCACGGTATGCGGGCAATGGAACCGTATTCTGGACAAACAGAAAAATCCTGCTCCGCAAAACTAGGGAAAAAGCGAGAGACGATATCTGCCCGTGGCTTACACAACGATTCAAAGCGATACGATTTGAAATCGGGGGCAGGTGAAACTCGCGTTACAATCTCCCCAAAATCAGAATTTTACTATCACACCCGCATGACAGAGATTGCCCGCGATCCCGAAAACGCGGCGGCGGTGACGCCGTCAGAACTGCTTAAGCGATCCTGGAAGCTGATCGTTTTGCTCGGTGCGCTCGGCGCACTGGGGGGTGCCACGGCTGCCATGGTCATCAAGCCCAGGTGGGTCGCCAAGGTCACTGTTCAGGTCGGACAATTGTCCGCAGCCACCAATCTGGGCGGCATCAACTCCCGACTGATCGAGAACCAGTTGACCGTCGCGGACCGCTTCAACGCGCCGGCCGCACGGTTGCAAGTGCTTCGCACGATGGGGTACCCCACGCCTGCAAGCCATCGCGACGCGCAACTCTATTTCGATACGATGCGGGCCGGAACGGGCCGAAGCCCGGACACGGTCAACCTGCAGGTATCGGGATATTCGCGCGACGGGGCGGTCAGCGCGATGAGCGCCTCATTCAAGGTACTCGCGGCCACCCACAACCTGCTTTCCGAGCCAACGATCTCGCGCATCAAGAGCGAACTCGATGGCATCAATGACAAGCTGACGGCCACCCAGCAAGAGTACGACAAGAGCCTGCAGGCATTGAAGACCGGGGCGACCAAGTCGTCGAGTTCGGCACAGGACATCCTGGCCACCAACCTCGTGACCGTTCTCAATGCCCAGATTCTCGACCTGAGGAAACAGGCCGCGCTGGCCCAGGAATCCCTGGAACCGGCCCGGACTTATCCCACGCGCATGCTCGGCGAGCCCTATGCGCCTGACGAGCCAAGCACGCCTGGCCCGGCGCTGTTGACCATTGCCGGTGCGGCGCTGGGTATGGTGATCGGCGCCCTGATTGGCTTCTTGCGCCGCCAGCGGTCCTGACCCAGAGACACCGCTGAAAAAAACGGCACCTGATGGTGCCGTTTTTCTTGCCCGCCTCAGGACGCCACTCAGGGCGCCACTTCAGGACGCCGCTGCAATAGGCGACGGCGATTGGGTGACGGCGGCCGCCGGCACACCGTACCCATGAACATGCTGGGCCAGGATGGTCGTGATCGTGTGCCGGTCACTCTGCTCGGCCGCCAGACGGAGCCGCGCCAGCACAGGCGAGAAGTCCGCCCACGGCACGAATTCCTCACGC
Organism: Cupriavidus pauculus; assembly: GCF_002858765.1. Lineage (GTDB taxonomy): Bacteria > Pseudomonadota > Gammaproteobacteria > Burkholderiales > Burkholderiaceae > Cupriavidus > Cupriavidus pauculus_B. The sequence continues at coordinate 628,678 of NZ_PJRP01000002.1, read as the reverse complement.
GCCTTCATGATGCGTTGATGCGCCGTCGGCTCGGGGTTGTCGCCGATCAGCAATTCCTCGTAGAGCTTCTCGCCGGGCCGCAGGCCGGTGATCTGGATCTCGACATCGCCACCAGGATGCTGCTTGTCGCGCAGCGTCAGCCCCGACAACTGGATCATGCGGCGTGCCAGGTCCATGATCTTGACCGACTGCCCCATGTCGAGCACGAACACTTCACCGCCGTGCGCCATGGCGCCTGCCTGCAGCACAAGCTGGGCCGCCTCGGGAATCGTCATGAAGTAGCGGGTCACTTCCTCATGCGTCACGGTCAGGGGGCTACCTTCTGCCAGCTGACGACGGAACAACGGCACGACACTGCCGCTGCTGCCAAGGACATTGCCGAACCGCACCATCGCAAACACCGTACGGTTCCGGACCTCGCCGCATGGCTCGGGATCAAGCGCGCAATAGTCGACGGCCGGACTGGCCGCCATAGCCTGCAGCGCCAGTTCGGCCATACGCTTGGACGCGCCCATCACGTTGGTCGGACGTACGGCCTTGTCGGTGGAAACCAGCACGAAGTTCTCGGCCTGGCTTTCCATGGCGGCACGCGCCATGTTCAACGTGCCGAAGACGTTGTTCATGATGCCTTCCGCCGCGTTGCCTTCCACCAGCGGCACGTGCTTGTAGGCCGCCGCGTGGTACACGGTCGCCGGCCGGAATTCCGTGCAGATTTCACGCATCCGGCGCAGATTGGCCACGCTGGCCAGCAGCGGGATCACTTCGGTCTGCAGCTGGTGATCGCCAAGCATGCGCTCCAGCTCATGGTGAATCGAGTAGAGCCCAAATTCGTTGTGCTCGACCAGCACCAGCTGGCGCGGCCGCTCCAGCACGATCTGGCGGCACAGTTCGCTGCCGATGCTGCCGCCTGCCCCCGTGACGAGCACCGTCTTGCCACCCAGATTCCGCGCCAGCAAGGCCGCGTCGGGCGGCACGGGCGAACGGCCCAGCAAGTCTTCGATGTCGAGTTCCTGGATGTCACGAATCGTGACACGCCCTGACGCCAGATCCGCCATGCCTGGCAGCGTACGCACGTGAACCGGCACTTCGCGCAGCTTGTCGATGACAGCATTGCGCTGTGCACGTCCCATCGAGGGTATCGCCAGCAGGATATCGGTGACGCCCATGCGGTCGACGGCATCGGGGACATCGTCCGGTGCATAGATGTCGAGACCGTTGATCGTGCGGCCGATCTTCGCAGGGTCGTCATCGATGAAGCCAAGTAGCAGATACTGCCGCGTGATGGCAAGGGCCGACGCGGTTTGCACTCCCGCATCGCCGGCGCCGTAGATCAGCAGGCGACCCTCGTGGGAGAGGATCTTGGCCATGTTTCCGGCCAGCCAGAAGCGCGCCAGCGCACGACTGGCGCCGACCAGCAACAGGAACAGCATCGGCTGGATCAGGCCCATGCTGCGCGGCACGCCGTCGAGTTTCAGCAGCAGCAATACGCTGAAGAACAGTGCGCCATACAGGCCCACGGCCTTGGCCGTGCTGAACAGCGCCGCCATGCCGGTATAGCGGAAGATGGCGCGATACAGGCCGAGCCGCACAAAGATCGGGAAGGCCAGCATGGGCGCCAGCAGGTACACCCAGCCTTGCTGAAGGACGGGAAGCCCCGTCTGGTCGATGCGCAGGTAGAACGCCGCCCACACCGACACCAGTGCCAGACACAGATCCAGCACCACCACGACAAAGCGCTTGGCCGCGCGGGGCAGCGCAAGCAGTGGAATTGTCAGGAAATTCACAGGCTGGCCCGTCCCAGTACGTCGGCCAGCACGCTGCGCGTCTTGGCGATCTCGGCGTCGGTCAACGTCGGATGCACCAGGAACATCAGGCTCGTTTCACCCATGTCGCGTGCGGCAGGCAGGCGCTCGGCCGGTCGCCAGCCGGTGTCGTCGAAAGCCTTCTCGAGGTAGACCTCCGAGCACGATCCCTGGTAGCAGGGCACGCCGGCGTCGACGATCGCCTGCACGATGGCATCGCGCGTCCAGCCCGGTGCGAGCCGGTCGGGGCGCACATAGACATAGCACTTGTAGTAGGCATGCACGCTGTCCGAAGGCAGCGTCGGGACCCGCACCGCGGCAAATGGCCGGGCGGCATCCAGGATGGCTTCCGCGTGGGCGGTTCGGCGCGCCGTCCAGTCCGCCATGCGACGCAACTGGATGCGACCAATCACGGCCTGCATTTCGAGCATGCGCCAGTTGGTGCCGAAGCTTTCGTGCAGCCAGCGGAAGCCCGGCGGATGCTGCCGCTCGTACACCGCCTCGAAGCTCTTGCCGTGGTCCTTGTAGGCCCACATGGTGCGCCAGAGGTCTTCGTCGTTGGTGGTCACCATGCCGCCTTCGCCACCCGTGGTCATGATCTTGTCCTGGCAGAAGCTCCAGGCGCCCACATGGCCGATCGAGCCGACGCTGCGGCCCTTGTACCGCGCGCCATGCGCCTGCGCACAGTCCTCGATCACCTTGAAGCCATGCAGGGCGGCCAGCGCCATGATCGGGTCCATATCGCAGGGCCAGCCCGCCAGATGCACCACGATGACAGCCTTGGTGCGCGGCGTCAGCACGCGCGCGATGGTCTCGGCCGTCAGATTGCCGCTATCGGCGTCCACGTCGGCAAAGACCGGCGTCGCACCGGCATTCACCACGCATGATGCGCTGGCGATAAACGTCCGGGGGGTGACCACGACTTCATCGCCGGCGCCGATGCCCAGGCCCTTGAGCGCTACGTCCAGGGCCAGCGTGCCATTGGACAGCGCCACGGCATAGCGGGTCTCCGTCCACTCGGCGAACTCCTTCTCGAAGTCGCGGCACTCGTTGCCTGTCCAGTAATTCACCTTGTTGGACAGCAGCACTTGCTGGACGGCATCGGCCTCTTCCTTCGTGAAGCTTGGCCAATGAGAAAATGGAGTATTCAGCATAGCGTTATCAGACCTTCAGAGGTTGCCCCACCTGCCCGCTTTTTTCATTGCATGGCGAACAAGGCCACGCAACGCACAGGCTCAATTTTGTTATCGCGCCGGATTGCCGACCATTGTCGCGCCGTCCACCACGTCTTTTACCACTACCGCGCCCGCGCCCACCATCACGCCGGCACCAATTTGAATTCCCTGTCGCACCGCAGCGCCGACACCGACCCACGACAATGCGCCGACCTTGACACCGCCGCTGAGGTTGGCCCCCGGGCTGACATGCACCGCGTGGGCCAGCGCACAGTCATGGTCGACCGTGGCGCCGGTATTGACGATACCCGCCTCGCCAATCGTGGCGTCGGTATTGATCACCGCGCCGGCCATGACCACGGTGCCCGCGCCCAGCACGGCGAACGAGCTGACCCAGGCATGCGGATGCACGACCGTCGCGATCGGCACGCCTGCGGCCATCAACGCCTGCTGCTTTTCCCATCGCGCCGGGCAATGGCCAATCGACACCAGTGCCCCATCGAACTCGCCAGCGCGCGCAATCATGGCAGACAGATCGCCCAGCACCGGCCAATGCCCGTTCTTGTCCTTCGCGGGCCATGCGTCGTCAAAAAACACGACGCTCTGCCAGCCGGCGGCCAGTGCCGCATCGGCCACGACCTTGCCATGCCCGCTGGCGCCGAACAGTGCAAGCCGTTCCCGCCGCATCATTTCTTGCCCGTGAATTTCGACATCGTAGCCTCTCCTGCAGCACTGATGCCCTCGCGGACAAGAACCTTGCGCACGGTCAACCAGAGGACTCGAATATCGAGCCACAGACTCTGATGATCGACATACCAGACATCGAGCGCGAACTTCTCGTCCCACCCGAGCGCGTTGCGGCCATTGACCTGCGCCCAGCCGGTCACGCCGGGACGAACGTCGTGGCGTCGCGCCTGCTCGGGCGAATACAGGGGCAGGTACTCCATCAGCAACGGCCGGGGACCAACCAGGCTCATTTCGCCCTTGATGACATTCCAGAGTTCCGGCAATTCGTCAAGGCTGCTGGCACGCAGAAATCGGCCAAATGCCGTCATGCGGTCCGCGTCGGGCAGCAACTCGCCGTCCGGGCCACGGGCATCGGTCATGGTCCGAAACTTCACCATGACAAACGGCTTGCCGTGCAGCCCCGGGCGGGTCTGCCTGAAAAATACCGGGCTGCCCAGCCGGGTGCGCACCATCCAGATCAGGACGAGCAGCGGCACGCCGAGCACGATCAGCGCAAAAATGGCGAGTATCAGGTCAAAAAGCCGCTTCATCGAATATCCATTTCACGCAGCATGACTGCATTCACCTTGTGCACGTCATACTTTTCCTCGGCCACCGCGCGCGCGCGCTGGCCCATCCGACCGGCGAGCTCCCCGTCATCCAGGAAGCGCAGCATCGCTGCCTCCAGCGCATCGACCGACTTCACCGGCACCAGGAAGCCGTTGTCGCCGTCGACGACGGTCTCGCGGCAGCCGGGCGCGTCAGTGGTGATCACGGCGCGGCCCATGGCCATGGCTTCCAGCACCGTCCGGGGCGTGCCTTCCCGGTATGACGGCAACACGTACACCGTGCTTTGCGCGATGGCCGGCCGGACATCGCTGAGCTTGCCAAGATACTCCACGACACCATCGCGCACCCATCCGTCCAGCTCTTCCTGGGCGATGGCGTCGGGATTGGAATCGATCCACCCCACGAGCACGAACGTCGCGTCAGTACGGCGCGCACGGATGCGTCGTGCGGCCTCGGCAAACTCGCGCACGCCCTTGTCGCCGAGCAACCGCGCGATCAGCAGAAAGCGCGTATTGCCAGTGGGCAGTGGCGCCACCGAAAAGCTGGAAACATCCACGCCCGAGCCATTCACGACGCACGCCCGGGCATCCGACGCCATGATGCCCCGCTGGCGGAACAGGTCGCGATCATCGGGATTCTGGAAAAAAACCATCTGTACCCGCGCCAGGGCGGCGGCGTACATGCGCTGAACCAGCGCCCGCATACCGCCCCGCCCGCTTTCCTGCTGAAACGCGTATCCAAGACCGGTAATTAACGCAAAGCGCCGCGGCACACCGGCCAGCCACGCCGCAAGTGACCCATAAATCACTGGCTTGATGGTGTAGCCCATCGTGCAGTCGGGTCGAATGCGCTTCATCAGGCGGTAAAGCTGCAGCAGCGTGCGCAGGTCGGCCACCGGATTCGTGCCGGTCCGGTGCATGTCGACATCATGCACTGTCAGGCCCTGTGCCTCGAGCCTCGCCCGCACGGGATCGGCAGCGGGCAACCCTGGCGCCACGACATGCACATCGAGGCCCTTCGCCTGCAACGCGGCGATCAATGGCCCCCGGAAACCGGTCAGTGATTCCGCGAAACTCGCGATCATCAGGAATCTCACGCCACCGTCTCCGGTTGGACGACAGAGGCCGACTCCTTTTCCAGCCACGCCTGGAACATCAGCACGCACCAGAGCGGGTGCTGCCAGTTGCGCTGGCCGCTCAGATGCTCCTGCCATTTCTTGCGAATCGGGGCCGGATCCAGGAACCCTTCACGGCGCAGCCGCGACGCATCTAGCAGTTCCTCCGCCCATTCACGCAGCGGCCCGCGCAACCACGTATCGATCGGCACACCGAATCCCATCTTGGGTCGTTCGATGAGCGCCTTCGGCACGTGCCGGTACAGCACCTGGCGCAATGCCCACTTGGTGGTGTAGCCGGACGCCTCCTGGCGAAGCTTGTACGCCAGCGGCAGCTTCCAGGCGAATTCGACGACGCGATGATCGAGGAACGGCACGCGGGACTCAAGGCTGCGCCCCATGGCAGCGCGGTCGACCTTCGTCAAAATGTCGTCGGGCAGATAGGTCAGCATGTCGAGCGCCATCATCCGCTCCACGTGACCCAGTGCATCCAGCTCGCCCTTCGTGGTGTCAAGCAGCGTGCCGGGCTCGCGGCCGCCGATCACGACAGCCTCCGGGTCCTGCCATTGCGAGACCATGCCGCGATACAGCTCTTCGGCCGACTTCGCGGCCATGACACCGGCGCCCTTGTGGATCTTCTCGCCGATATTGGCCCAGCGCGAAGCGCCCGGAATGCCGCCAGCCACACTGTTGATCAGTTCCGGCGAGGGGCGCGTCAGCATCCAGGCCATCGCCGAGCGCAGACCGGGCGGCACGGACGACAAGCGGTTCCACAGCGTGGCCGTGATCTGATACCGGTTGTAGCCCGAAAAAAGTTCGTCGCCCGCATCGCCCGACAGCGATACGGTCACATGCTCGCGGGCCAGCGCACTCACCAGATAGGTTGGAATCTGTGACGAATCCGAGAATGGCTCGTCGTAGAGCGTTGGCAGGCCGGGAATCACGTCAAGCGCCTGCTCCGGCGTCACGTACAGCGACGTATGCTCGGTACCCAGGTGCGCCGCCACGGCCTTGGCATGCTCGGCTTCGTTGTAGATGCCCTCGTGAAAGCCGATCGTGAACGTCTTGACCGGTCTGGCCGATTGCGCCTGCATCAGCGCCACGACCGTCGACGAGTCGATGCCGCCCGACAGGAACGCGCCCAGCGGCACATCCGCCATCATCTGGCCGCGAATGGCGGACCGCAACACGCCCTCCAACGCATCAACCGCTTCCTCGGGGCTGCCGGTGAATGGTTCGCGCTTGCCTTGCAGGGCTGCGTCGATGCCCGACCAGTACGCGCGTGGCTGGGCCTCGCGGTTGGCCGCGGAAATTTCCAGCAGGTGCCCCGGGGGAAGCTTGTGGATGCCCTGGAAAATCGAATATTGGCCAGGCACGTTGTTGTGCCGCATGAACAGGCACAGCGCATCCCGATCGATCTTTCGTTCAAAGGCGGGGTGCGCGTGCAAGGCCTTGAGCTCGGAGCCGAACAGAAAGGTGCGGGCCGAACCCGTGCCCTGCCATCCATAGTAAAGCGGCTTCTCGCCCAGACGATCGCGCCCAAGGGTCAGCACGCGTTGCTGGCGATCCCACACGGCGAACGCAAACATGCCCACGGCACGCCTGACGGTGGCCTCGATGCCCCAGGCGTCAAAGCCGGCCAGCAGCGTTTCGGTGTCCGAGTGGCCACGCCATTGCGGCGCCGCGCCAGCTTGCTCAAGCTCGGCGCGCAGATCCATGTGGTTATAGATCTCACCGTTGTATGCCATGACAAAGCGACCGCTGGCCGCGGTCATCGGCTGGTGGCCTGCGGGCGAGAGATCCACAATGGCCAGCCGGCGATGACCGAATCCCACGGGCGAGTCGCCATCGGTCCAGGCGCCGCCATCGTCGGGCCCACGATGAAGGATTCGATCCGCCATGGCCTCGAGCAGTGCCGTCCGGTCAGCTGTGGTGGCAATGTTGCCACCAAAAAATCCTGCGAATCCACACATGATCAATGGGCTCCTGCCTGCTTCAGCAGCCGCGCCAGCCTGGGCGCAACCTGCTGCACGCAATATTCCTGTTCCACGCGCTGTCGCCCAACGCGCCCCATCGCAGCGCTGCGCCCGCGATCGCTCAGCAGCGATTCGAGCGCCTGCTCCCAATCGTCCGGGCCGCTCGCCAGGTAACCGTTCTCGCCATTTCGCACGATCTGCTCATTGACACCGACCGGCGACGCGACCACCGGCAATCCGCATGCCATGTACTGGATCAGCTTGTAGCCGCACTTGCCGCGCTCCCATGGCGAATCGCGCAGCGGCATGATCCCGATGTCGCCTTCCGCGATCGACGCCACCTCGGTGTCTTCCGTCCAGGGTACGCACTCCACGTCGACGCCTGGCAACGAGACTTGCGCGCCGATCACCCGCAGCTTGAACGCATGGCGCTCGGCCAGCCGGCGCAACGGCGCTTCCAGGGCGTGGAGATAGGTAGCCGTCGTGGGCGAGCCAATCCAGACGATACGGCGCAGGGTGCTTTCGCGGGCGCCCAGGTCTACCATCGGATAGCGGTCGAGGTCGATGACGGTTGGCACGATCTCCACCCACTTCGCCCCGGCATCGCGAGCGCGTTGCGCCAGGTATTCATTCCCGGCCGTCACCAGTGCGGCGCCGGCCATCAAGGCATCGATACGGCGTCCGAGCAGCTTGCGCACCAGTGGCACACGATGCAGGTCGTAGTTATGGAACAGGGCGTCGTCGTAGTCCAGCACATACGGCACGCCGCGCAGCATCGCGCGCTCCACGGCCGCCGGGAACCACGGCAACGCTTCCTTTTCGATCCAGACGAGATTGGCGCGCCGACGGCGAATCATCGATCGAAGCCGTGCGCCGTAGGCGGCAATCATCGCACCCCGCCCATAGCCTCCGGCGTGGTAGCGCGACGAGAGCATGCTGTCGTCCAGCAACGCCTGCGACTCGCCCTCCAGCCCGGCATCCCGCAGCCAGGGCAGGAATTGCAGCATACGCAGCCTCGACGAGGCGCCCAGCCGGCCATAGCGCGTCAGGATCAGTGCTTTCATCGCCGGGACGCCTTCAGGATCTGCGGCAGCGCACGCGTCAGCATGCCGTAGCCCTTCAGCGTGTTGCGGATGTCTTGCATCCCGCCACGGGCGGCCGAAAAAGCCGTTCGCGCGACGGGCTCCAGCCCGACAGTCACGCCCACCAGCGCCCAGGCGCTCGCGCGGGAGAAATGCTTGAAGCCGTACAACAGCCGGCTGCGCAATGAATAGAACAGACGCGTTGCCTTGATCTGCCGGGACGTACCACCGCCCAGGTGAAACGCCTGCGCGTCGGCCAGGTACACGATGCGGCCGCCCGCCTGGCGCACGCGCAACGAAAGGTCCAGATCTTCAAGGTAGACGAAAAACCGCTCGTCAAACCCGCCCAGCGACTCGAACACGCTGCGGCGAATCAGGTAGAACGCGCCGATGACATGGTCCACGTCGCGCGTGGACCCATGATCCCAATCCGTCATGTGATGCCGGTAGTCGCGCATCCATGGCAGACGGTCCAGCCCGACGGCCGCGGCCGAGAACATGCCCAGCGACGGGAAACGCGCACAAGCGCGCTGCACATGACCCGTTTCGTCAATCAACTGGATACCGGTGACCGATACGCTGGCATTTTCGTCGCGCTGCATGAATGCAAGCGGCGTTGCAAGTGACTGCGCGTAGACACGGGTATCGGGATTCAGGAACAGCACATATTCGGCATTGCCCGTCCGCACACCCTGATTGCATGCGGCGCCGAAGCCCCGATTCTCCGTATTGCGCACGTAATGGATGGGGAAATCCCAATCGGTCCGTTCCGCAACGAGTTCGAGCGAATTGTCGATGGATGCGTTATCGACGATGGCGACCGACGCAACGAGCCCGCCCGCATGCTGCTGCAGGCTCTGCACCGCTTCCAGCAACTGCGTGCCGGAAGACCAGTTCACGATAACAATATCAATACTCTTCATTAGCCCAGGAGCAACGGATCATAGACGGTCATTGCATAGAGGTTGAGCATTCCGCTCCCCACTGCAAAGACGACGGCCAGCAACTGAACGACTCTCGACTCCGATGTGAAAGCCTTCAGCACGTATATCAGCACGAAAACCGACAGCAGTTCCCGAAACCGGGCAGCCACAATCGGAAACTCCAGCATCGAAAAATGGATCGCAACACTCAGCATCATGCCGATCAATGCATATTGCATGGTCACGTCATTATGCCGGCGCAGTCCCAGCGCCGCGCCGATCAATGCAATATCCAGCATAAACGGCAACGGCACGATCGTCGTGGACGCCTGCACATCAAGATATGTGCCCAGCACCGGGAAAATCGCCTGAAACTCTGCAAACAGCAGGTCACGCAGCACAAAACCAACGAAAAAGATCCCGAAGACCACCAGCGATGCCAGCTTGAAATTAAAACGGCCGAGTACGTAGACGGCCAGTAATACAATCGCCGAATAGTGAAACGACACAGCCAAGCATAGCAGTAGTATCTCGCCGAGCTTCAGTTCCCGCTTGTCCTTGCGCCAGAACACATAGAATGCAATGGCAAATGCAATGGAAGCCCGCAGTACGGTCATCTCGAACAGGATGTAGTAGCGGCTCAGGTAAAAGAACACCAATACCGCAATCAGCCCAAGGCTGAGTTCCGACGTCCGGATGGCCACACCCTTGAGCATGATGCAAATGGCACAGATCGTCCCGTAGATCGCCACATTGCTCAATCCAAGGCTCACCAGCATATAAACCAGAGCGGTAAAGCCAAACTCAAAACGCGTGTCGACGCCGATCAGCCCGTCACTGCCACGCACGAGTTCAAAAAACTCGACGTAATTCGGATAGTCGCGGCTGATACCAAAGTACTGATACCCCGCGAAAATACCGAGGATCACCGCGATCACGGCGAGAAACGCAATTCCGGACGCGGTCCTGACGTCTTCGCATGCCTTTTGAATCACGATGCCCGCCTCGCCAGGAATTTCATGCCCAATGCGTCGAAGAACATCCGCAACGACCATGCAATGGCCGCGCCACTGACCCCGAACAGCTTGGTCAGGCCGACCAGCGCCGCGATATACAGGGGCACTTCCACCACGTGCAGAATGGCCGTGGCGCGGGTCTTGCCCCTGGCATGCAGCAGCGCGAAATACATGGATCCCACGGCATTTGCCAGCACGCCAATACAAAGAATCCGTCCGACCTTGACCGAGTCCGGATCGGCGGGGTGTCCAAGCCACAGCGTCAGCAGCGGCGGCAGAATGAGCGCGAGGACGATCAAGCCAAGGATCATCGCACCGACTACCCGAAGCATCCATTTTCCGAACAGCCGCTGTGCGCCGTCAGGATCGGTCACGAGCAGGCGGCTGATGGCCGGAAAAGCAACCGTTGTGACTGCGCTCGACAGTATAAGCGTCTGCACAGTAAGTTCATAAGGGATCACATATGTGGTCACGGCCGCCGCGCCGAGAATCGCGGCGATCAGGAAACGGTCGGCCTGCGTCAGCAACGGGCTCAGGACACTGCTGATGGTGAACCACCCGCCAAACTGAAACAGTTGCCTGGCCACGGGTCGCAGATAGGTGCCGCGCGGCGAACCGGCCGGCAGACAATTCAGTGCGAAGACGCGGTAGAACCACAGCGCCAGCGCACGCGACACGACCAGGCTCGCGATCAGCAGGTCCACCCGCGTGGAGTACAGCGAGATCAGGTAAGGCAGCCCGAAATTCGCCGCGCCCAGTAGGATCCGCAGCACGCTGATGTTGCGGAAGCTCAGATAGGCCTCGTTGACGCCACGGTATGTGGCGCTCACCGCCTGCATCGGCAGGGCCAGCCCCAGCAGCAGGATGGCGGAGCGGATTTCCGTCTGGGGCACATTGTCGGCGTGCACGAACTGGCCGACGCCAAGCATGGCGGCCAGCATGATCACGACCATGCCAATGCCACCGGTCACCAGCGTCAGACGCGTGGCAGTTGCCAGCACATCAGGGACGGAGGCCTCGTCGTGACCATCGCGCAAGGCCGAAACACGTTGCGTCGTGGCACGGCCGATCCCCAGATCGAGCGCACTGGCATAGCCGATCAGGCCCCATGCCAGCGCGAGCAGGCCAAAGCGCTGGCTGCCCAGACCGGAAAGCAGATGGGGCACCGTTGCCGCCGCAATCAGCAGCGGCAAGCCAAGTCCGAACAGGTTCCAGGAGATATGAGATGCGCGCATCTGGATATTGATATGACGGGCCCATCCCCTCCGACGTGCGGTACCGCGGAGCAGGAATTGCGGCCCGCCGTCAGGCCGTAGCAGGCTTGTCGTGGCGAGTCACATACCAGCCCATGGCTTCACGCAAGCCATCGCCGATGCGATGCGTAGGGGCATAGCCAAGCAGCGATACGGCCTTGCCGACATCGGCCTGGCTGTGGCGCACGTCTCCCGCGCGAAAATCGCGATAGTTGGGCTTGACTTCGGCAGGCACGCCAAACGGGCCGAGATTCGTACGCAATGCGTCGAACAGCTGATTCAACGTGGTGCGATCGCCCACCGCGACGTTGTAAACCTGGTCGGTGGCATCGTCGGCGGTGGCATTGGCTGCGAGCAGGTTGGCCTGCACGGCATTGGCCACGTAGCAGAAATCGCGACTCGTCTCGCCGTCTCCATTGATATGGACGGTTTCACCGCCCAGCAGCGAGGCCGTCCATTTCGGGATGACAGCGGCGTATGCACCGTTGGGATCTTGTCGCGGACCGAAGACATTGAAGTAGCGCAGACCGATCGTGCGGAAGCCGTAGCACCGCGCAAAGACGTCGGCATACAGTTCGTTCACGTACTTTGTCACCGCATACGGGCTCAGCGGCTTGCCGATACGGTCCTCGACCTTGGGCAGGCCGGGGTGGTCGCCGTATGTGCTGCTGCTGGCGGCGTAGACCAAGCGCTTGACGCTCGCATCGCGCGCGGCAACGAGCATGTTCAGGAAGCCGCTGATGTTGTTCTCGTTCGTGGCGATCGGATCCTGAAGGCTGCGCGGTACCGAACCCAGCGCGGCCTGGTGCAGCACGAAATCCACACCCAGCTCGGTGCCCGCGTCGCGGAACGTGCAGGCACGGCGGCAATCTTCAAGGTTGCGGATATCGCCCTCGACGAACTGGAATTTTTCCCACTGCGCCGGCGACACGAGGCCGCGAACTTCGTCCAGGTTGGCCTGGTGGCCCGTGGCAAAGTTGTCCAGGCCCACCACGCGCTGGTCCAGCTTGAGCAGCGTCTCCAGCAGGTTGCTGCCGATGAAGCCGGCCACGCCGGTAATCAGCCATGTGCGCGGGACCTGGGCCAGCTCGCGCTTCAGTTGTTCATACGCCGTCAGCTTGGCGGAGTTGTCGTTCATCTTGTTCCTTCTGCCAATCGATTACAGACGGCCGTCCGATGCGCCAAGCGGCAGAATCCCCTTGACGTCAAACAGGACAGCGCCCGGCGCACCGAATGCCTTGATGCCGGCCTCACCCATCGCCACGAACTGCTCATGCCCCACGGCCAGCACGACGGCGGCATACTCGCCGGCCTTCGGCATGGCCTCCAGGCACTTCAGGCCATACTCGTGTTCGGCATCGGCAATATTGATCCACGGATCGAAGACGTCGACCTGCGCGTTGTAGGCCCGCAGCGAACTCACGATGTCCACGACCTTTGTGTTGCGCACGTCCGGGCAGTTTTCCTTGAACGTCAGTCCCAGCACCAGGATCTTGCTGCCCAGCACGCTCAGGCCCTTGCGTAGCATCAGCTTGACGGTTTCGTCTGCCACGTGCTGCGCCATGTTGTCGTTGATGCGACGGCCCGCCAGGATCACCTCGGGGTGGTAGCCGACTTCCTGCGCCTTGTGCGTGAGGTAGTACGGGTCCACGCCAATGCAATGCCCGCCGACCAGGCCCGGGCGGAAAGGCAGGAAATTCCACTTCGTGCCGGCAGCCTCGAGGACCTCCAGCGTGTCGATACCAAGCCGGTGGAAAATCAGGCTGAGTTCATTCATCAGTGCGATGTTGACGTCGCGCTGCGTGTTCTCGATCACCTTCGCCGCTTCCGCGACCTTGATGCTGCTGGCCTTGTGCGTGCCGGCGGTAATGACCTGAGCGTAGAGTCGGTCCACCGCCTCGGCCACGTCCGGCGTACTGCCGGCGGTGACCTTCTTGATGGTCGGCAAACGATGCTGCTTGTCTCCCGGATTGATCCGCTCCGGGCTGTACCCGCAGAAGAAGTCCTTGTTGAATGACTTGCCGCTGAATTTTTCCAGCACAGGCACGCAGACTTCTTCCGTCGCGCCGGGATACACGGTGGACTCGTAGATCACCACAGCGCCCTGGGGCATGACGCGACCCACGGTCTCGCTGGCGCGAACCAGTGGCGTCATGTCCGGACGATTGGCCTTGTCGACCGGCGTAGGGACGGTGACGATGAAAATCAGGCAATCGCGCAGTGCTTCGGGATCGCTGCTGTATTGCAGTTGCGTCGCCTCCACCAGCTCTGCGGCACTGACCTCCAGCGTACCGTCCTTGCCGGCATTCAGTTCGGCAATACGGGCGGGATTGATATCAAAGCCGATCACCGGGCGATGTTTGCCGAATTCCACCGCCAGTGGCAATCCGACGTAGCCCAGACCGACGACTGCGATTTTTGCTTGATTCAGGTTCATACGCGATAAGGAAAGCAACGACGTTAGCGGACGGGCAACACACACCGTCCTGCCAGTTCATTCAAACAGTTCGGCCGTGGAAAGGCTGGCACCGACCTGGTCCTTCGCGGACAGCAGCGGCGCCATGCCCAGGTCTGGCCATTGGATGCCAATCTCCGGGTCGTTCCACGCAATGGTCCGCTCGAACTGCGGCGCGTAATAATCGGTGGTCTTGTACAGAAAATCCGCCGACTCGGACAGCACGACAAATCCATGGGCGAATCCGGGAGGCACCCAGAACTGGCGGTGGTTATCCTCGCTCAGTTCCACGCCCACCCATTTGCCGAACGTCGGGGACTGGCGGCGAATATCGACCGCCACGTCAAACACGCGCCCGCGCACAACGCGCACAAGCTTGCCCTGCGGTTGCTGGATCTGGTAATGCATGCCACGCAGCACGCCCTTGGCGCTACGGCTGTGGTTGTCCTGCACGAAGGTCACGTCGAGCCCCGTCGCCTCGGCGAATGCCTTCTGGTTGAAGCTCTCGAGAAAAAAACCGCGGGCATCACCAAACAGCTTCGGCTCGATGAACATCACCTCCGGAATCGCTGTACGAACGATACTGAGGCTCATTTGATGGACTCCGAGATAATGTGCTGCAGGTACTTGCCATAACCGTTCTTGAGCAACGGCTTGGCCAGGCGTTCGACCTGCTCGGCAGAGATCCACTTGGCCCGGTAGGCGATCTCTTCAGGGCACGCCACCATCAGGCCCTGGCGATTCTGCAACGTGGCAATGAAGCTTGCGGCTTCCAGCAGCGAGTCATGCGTGCCGGTATCGAGCCAGGCATAGCCGCGGCCCATGATTTCCACTTCCAGCTGCTTCATCTCCAGATACCGCTTGTTCACGTCGGTAATCTCAAGCTCGCCACGGGGCGACGGCTTGATATCGGCGGCGATATCACAAACCTGGTTGTCGTAGAAATAGAGGCCCGTCACCGCGTAGTGCGACCTCGGCTTGACCGGCTTTTCCTCGATAGATAGCGCGCGGAAGTTGTCATCGAACTCCACCACGCCATAGCGCTCAGGATCATGCACGTGGTAAGCGAAGACGGTAGCGCCCTGCTCCTTTTCGGATGCCCGTTCCAGCTGGCCAACGAGATCGTGCCCGAAGAAGATGTTGTCGCCCAGAATCAGCGTAGACGGATTGTTGCCAACGAAATCGCGGCCGATGACGAAAGCCTGCGCCAGGCCATCCGGCGACGGCTGCACCGCGTACGTCAGATTGATACCCCAATTGCTACCGTCGCCCAGCATCTCGCTGAAGCGCGGCGTATCTTCCGGCGTCGAGATGATGAGGATGTCACGAATCCCTGCCAGCATCAGCGTGGACAGCGGATAGTAGATCATCGGCTTGTCATAGACCGGCAGCAGCTGCTTGGAGACCGACCGGGTAATCGGATAGAGACGCGTGCCGGATCCGCCGGCCAGGATAATGCCTTTGCGCATGGTGCGAGTATCAGGAAATGATCTGGTCCAGCAGGAGGTCAATGCCCTCCTCCCAGCCCGGAAGATGAATGTCAAAGGTGTCTCGCAGCCTGGACGTATCGAGGCGCGAGTTCGCCGGCCGTGGTGCAGGCAACGGATAGGCGGCGGCCGGAATCGCATCGATGCTGGCAGGGCTTGCCTTCAGCTCGACACCTCTTGTCGCGGCTCCTGCAATCACGTGGGAAGCGTAGCCATGCCACGTGGTCTCACCGGCTGCGGCAAGATGATAGATCCCCGCCGGAAAGGCTTCGCGCCGGCCGTGCAGCCAGTGACGCGCAACGATCTGTGCCGTGACGTCGGCGATCAGGGCGGCGGTGGTCGGCGCCCCGAACTGGTCCGCGATGACACGCAGGCTGTCGCGCTCGCGCGCGAGGCGCAGCATCGTCTTGGCGAAATTGCCACCGTGGGCGCCCGCGACCCAACAGGTCCGCAACACCAGCGCGGTGGCTCCGCTCGCGGCAATCGCCTGCTCGCCTGCGAGCTTGCTCTTGCCATAGACCGACTGCGGATTCACGGCATCGGTTTCGGCATAAAAGCCATGCCCGGCGCCATCGAACACGTAATCAGTCGAATAGTGAACCAGCAGGCTGCCCAGCTCCTGGGCCACTTCCGCCAGCACGCCCGGCGCCACGCCGTTGACCGCGAACGCGGTATCGGCGTCGGCTTCGGCCTTGTCCACGGCGGTGTAGGCGGCGGGATTCACGATCACGTCGGGCCGAAGCTCACGCACCAGCGCGCGAAGCGCCTCGGGTTGCGTCAGATCACACCGACTCCTGTCCAGCGCCACCACACGGCCGAGCGGCGCCAGACTGCGGCGCAGTTCAAAGCCAACTTGCCCATTGCTTCCTGTTACAAGAAGCGTGGGTGCCGTGGATGTCTCAGGCCGCATATTGCTTGGCCACCCAGTTGCGGTATTCGCCGGACATCACATCCTGAACCCAAGCCTGGTTGTCGAGATACCACTGCACCGTCTTGCGCAGGCCGCTTTCAAATGTCTCGGCCGGCTTCCAGCCCAGTTCGCGCTCGAGCTTGCGCGCATCGATCGCATAGCGGCGATCATGGCCGGGCCGGTCCTTCACGAACGTGATCTGGTCGCGGTAAGACCCCTGGGCCTTGGGCTTGAGCGTATCAAGCAGATCGCACAGCGTATGGACGACGTCGAGATTGGTCTTCTCGTTCCAGCCGCCCACGTTGTACGTCTCGCCAAGCTGGCCACGCGCCAGCACTTCCCGAATGGCGGCGCAGTGATCACCCACATACAGCCAGTCGCGCACGTTCTGGCCGTCGCCGTAGACGGGCAGGGGCTTGCCGCCGAGCGCGTTCGCGATGATCAGCGGAATCAGCTTTTCGGGGAAGTGATACGGACCGTAGTTGTTCGAGCAGTTCGTCGTCACCACCGGCAGGCCGTAGGTGTGGTGATAGGCGCGGACGAGGTGGTCGGATGCCGCCTTGGACGCGGAATACGGGCTGTTCGGCTGGTACGCCGTGGTTTCGGAGAACTGCGGATCCTGCGGACCGAGCGAGCCAAAGACTTCGTCAGTGGAAACGTGCAGAAACCGGAACACCGCCTTGTCGGCATCGTTCAGCCCGCCCCAATACGCGCGCACGGCTTCCAACAGCGTGAACGTACCGACAATATTGGTCTGGATAAATTCGCCGGGGCCGGGAATCGAGCGATCCACGTGGCTTTCCGCCGCAAAATGCACCACGGCACGGGGCTTGTAGGTTGCCAGCAGGTGGTCCAGCGCAGCCCGGTCGCAGATGTCGGTCCTGGAGAAGACGTGCCTTGGATCTGCCTCGAGCGAGGCCAGCGTCTTCAGATTGCCCGCATAGGTCAGCTTGTCGACATTGACAATGCCGTCGGCATCTTCATTACGCAGCCAATCCAATACGAAATTTGCGCCAATGAATCCGGCGCCGCCAGTGACCAGGATATGCGACAAAACTCTGTACTCCCTGCTATCGATATATTCGAGAACCCGGCAAATGCCGGGGAACCCTCCTGTCCGTGAAGTGGGGGACGGAAGGACATTAAGTGTCTGTGGAAGTGGCGGTATTCTATCCGACTCACCCCCACCCCCACCCCTGTGCGGCCATCTTTTTGTAGCCTGTTGTAACGAATCTTCCGACCTTTCTCGTCTTGCTTGCCAAAGCGTGACACTTTGTATGTGACATCTTATGCACTCTCATAAAGATAATTATCAAGCACTTTATGCGGTTGGTGACTTGCAGGGCTGCCTTGGGTCACTCAAGGAGCTTTCCAGGCAGTTGCCACAGGATGCCGGCCTGCGCTTCGTCGGTGACCTGGTCAATCGCGGCCCCGATTCCCTGGGCACCCTGCGTGCCGTGAAGGATCTGGGCGCGCAGGCAAAGGCGCTCCTCGGCAACCACGACATCCATCTGATGGCCGTTGCCGCTGGCGTCCGCAAGAAAGGGCGATCGGACACGCTAGACGACGTCCTGGCGGCTGACGACGGCGAAGACCTCCTTGCCTGGTTGCGCCACCGGCCGTTGGTGATCCGGGAAGGCGAATTTCTTCTCGTGCATGCGGGGGTGCTGCCCCAGTGGACGGCCAGCCAGGTCATGGAGCTGGCGCAAGAGGTGGAAGAAGAGCTTCGGGGGCCTAACTGGCAGGGTTTTCTGGCTGATATCTTCGGCAACGCCGCCGATCAATGGCACGATGGGCTACGTGGCATCGAGCGCCACCGCGTGGTGATCAACGCCCTGACGCGACTACGATTCTGCACTGCAGAAGGCATCATGGACCTGAAGACCAAGGAAGGGTTGGGCGGCGCACCGGACGGCTACATGCCGTGGTTCGACGCGCCAGGACGCCGCACCTCGGACGTCACTGTAGTCGCCGGGCATTGGTCCACGCTGGGCTTGCTGACGCGCGACAACCTGATGCTGCTGGACACTGGATGCGTGTGGGGCGGCCAGCTGACGGCAGCACGATTGGCCGCGGAGCCACAAGCCCGGACGCTGATACAGGTCAAATGCCCGCAATACCGTAATCCTCTCGACTAGATCCAAATATTCGAGGGGCCACAAAATGACGTGGCATTTCATCCAATACCTGGGGCGCGAGAGTCAGTACAATCCGTGTCGACGCGAAACCGCTGGCGCGCCTCGCAAGGCAGACGCCAGCCTGCAACGCAAGTATCCAACACCGGAAAATACTGCTGGACCCTTCTTGAATGAGCTTGATTGCGCCCTCTTACTCTCCTGCACGGCAAGGCCGACGCAACCTTTATCTACTGGGCCTTTCCATCGCCGTCACCGTGGTGATGTTTCTGTGGCAGGGCAATAAGGGGCTGAACCTCCCCGACGAAGGCTTCTTCTGGTACGGCGTGCAGCGGGTCATGGCGGGCGAAGTGCCAACGCGCGACTTCATGGCGTACGATCCGGGACGATATTACTGGTCAGCGGCCATCATGAAGCTGCTGGGCGCCGACAGCCTGATGGGGCTGCGCGCGACCGCCGCGCTGTTCCAGGCCATCGGCATCTTCATGGGCCTCAAGGCCCTTGACGCCGAAACGCGGGCGCAACGCCCGCTCACGCTGCTGCTGGCTTCCGTCACGCTGTCGGCATGGATGTACCCGTGGTTCAAGGTATTCGATACCGTCTCGTCGATTGCCATCGTCAGTGCCATGGCACTGCTGCTGCGCGCCCCCTCCTACCGACGCTGGCTGGTGCTTGGCGCAGCGGTCGGCCTGGCTGCAGTGTTTGGCCGCAACCATGGCGTATACGGCGTTGCCGGCAGCCTTGCGGCATTCGCGTTCCTGTTCATCCGGAATAAGGGCCTGTCACTGCCGACGGCCATCCGGTACTGGGCAGCGGGCATTTTTCTCGGATACCTGCCAGCGCTTGTTCTGATGGCGGCGGCACCCGGCTTTGCCTTGACGTTGTGGGACAGCATTCGCTTCATGTTCACCGAGGCGAAAAGCACCAACCTGCCTTTGCCGGTGCCGTGGCCGTGGCTCGTCCACACGAACCAGTTGTCGGCGGTTGACGCTGCCAGCGCGGTATCCACGGGCCTCTTCTTTGTCGGCATCGTCATTTTTGCCCTGGCTGGCCTGATATGGGTCTTCGGCCGGCGCGTGCTCGACCGCCCGACGCCGCCATTGCTGGCTGCGGCGGCCCTGATGGCCCTGCCCTACGCCCACTACAGCTTCTCCCGGGCCGACACCGTGCATCTGGCACAAGGCATCTTCGCCTTCCTGCTGGGCATGTTCGCCGTACTCGTCCACCAATCCACCACCCGGCTGCGCGCGTCGGTCGCCACGCTGTTGTGTGTGGCCAGCATCCTGGCAGTGCTGCCCCTGGACGCGGGCTGGCAGTGCCACGTCACGCGTAGCTGCACGCAAGTGGACGTTGGACATAGTCGAATTACGATTCCGACCCGCGTGGCCGATGACCTGTCCCTCATCAACAAGCTTGGCAGCATGGCCGGAGACGAAAATCTTCTGATCATGCCGTTCTGGCCGGGTGCCTACGCCGTGCTGGGCCGGCCAGCACCAAATTGGGAAATCTATGCGCTGTTCGCGCGTGGCCCACGATTCGAGGAAGCCGAAATCGAGCGCATCCGCAAGGCGGCGCCGCGCATCGTGCTGATCAACAATGCGCCGCTCGACGACCGCGAGGAATTGCGGTTCCAGAACACGCATCCGCTAATCTATCGTTATGTGCTCGAACACTATCAACCCGTAACCGGCGTGGCGCCTGAGCCCTGGAACCAGGTCTATCGCCGCAAATGACACCGGGACAGCGCGCCCACCCGACTAGCCAACGAGTTCCGCAAATGCAATGGACGAAATTGGGGCAGTTGTTTTGCCCGAAAGACATTCATCCAAAATTGATGAGTCACGCCGCCAATCCGCTGGCGATACATCTGGAAGACGATATCTACCGGGTGCTCTACAGCGGACGCGATGCACAGAACCGTTCGTCGGTGGGCTATGTCGATATCGACATCGTCGCGCGGCGGGTTGTGTACGTGCACGATCAACCGCTTTGCGTGAATGGGCCCGAAGGCAGTTTCTATTCGCACGGCATCAGCATCGGAAACTGTTACGAAGCAAATGGGCGTCGTTACATCCTATTCATGGGTTGGCAGTATCCTCCGGGGGGTCACTGGCGCGGAGATGTGGGGCGCCTCATTCTGCATGACGATTTTTCGCTGCAGGTTGATAGCGAAACGCCATTCATGGCATCCGATGCCGTGGACCCGGTCAGCCTGTCCTACCCCTGGGTTCTCCGCCAGGACGACGGGTCTTATCGAATGTGGTACGGATCGACGGTCACGTGGGATGCTGGCAATGGCGAAATGCTTCATGTGATCAACCATGCCTCGTCTGACGACGGTCATACATGGCAGCGACACGGGCTGGCAGTTCCGTTTGCGCTGGGTACGGCACAGGCATTCTCGCATCCCTCGGTGATACGCAATCCGGCGGGTGGCTACCAGATGTGGTTTTCGTATCGCTGCGGCTCGGGGCAGACGTACCGGATCGGCTATGCCGAAAGCCCCGACGGTATCCGATGGGGGCTGGAGCTTGCCCAAACGGGCATCGACGTGTCAGACGAAGGATGGGACTCCGAAATGATCGAGTACCCGTTCGTGTTCGACCACAAGGGACAGCGCTACATGCTTTACAACGGCAACAGCAATGGAAAGACCGGCTTCGGTCTGGCAGTTCTTTCGAAGGAAGTGAATGCCTGAATTCAGCACCGGGAAACTGCCACTCGGGCAGATCCTGCGCTACGGAATCGTTGGCGTTATCAGCAACCTGACCGGATACCTGGTCTACCTGGCCGTCACGTACCTCGGGGTCGAACCGAAGCTGGCCATGACGGTCCTGTATGCAGCCGGTGCGACGGTTGGTTTTTTTGGCAACCGGAAATGGGCTTTCCGCCATGAAGGCAGCTTCTGGCGAGCGGCTTCGCGATATGCTATAGCGCACCTGTGCGGATACTCGCTGAATTTTTGCCTGCTATATGTTTTCGTCGACAGGCTCGGATATCCGCATCAGCTTATACAAGCTATCGCCATTTTCGTCGTAGCGGGCTTTCTGTTTCTGGTTTTCAAGTTTTTCGTTTTTCGTACAACTAAAACAAACAAAATAATCAGGGAATATTGATGAAGAAATGTCTGGAATGCGCGAACACCTTTGCGCGTGAAGAAGACAGATGCCCCGCATGTGGCTGGGCGCCATCGCTAGTCCATCAGTTTCCTGCATATGCGCCCGAACTTGCCCAGGAGAACAGCGGATTCAAGGCTGGCTATTTCTCGAGACTGGCTGAACTCGAGGCAGGGAATTTCTGGTTTCGCGGCCGCAACCGCCTGATCCTCTGGGCTCTTGAAAAATACAGCCGAAAACTCGATTCCTTCCTGGAAATCGGGTGCGGCACCGGTTTTGTGCTTTCGGGCGTGGCGCGCCAGTATCCCGACGCGAAGCTGTACGGCAGCGAGATTTTCTCGGCTGGGCTAGGTTTCGCCGCCGAGCGCACGCCGTCTGTCAACTTCATGCAGATGGACGCCCGTCACGTACCGTTCATCGATGAATTCGACGCCATCGGCGCATTCGATGTGCTCGAACACATCAACGAAGACGAGCAGGTGCTGAGCATGTTGCATCAAGCAGTCAAGCCGGGTGGTTTGCTGGTACTGACAGTTCCTCAGCATGCCTGGCTGTGGAGCCCGACGGACGATTACGCCTGCCATGTCCGTCGCTATTCGGCGAAGGAACTGCATGCCAAAGTGCAGGCGGCGGGTTTTAACGTCGAACGCAGCACTTCGTTTGTGTCGGCACTCCTGCCGGCGATGCTGGCGTCGCGCGCGATGCAGAAGCGCTCCCCTCGGCGCATCGAGGAAAACCCTACCGCCGAACTTGAGTTGTCACCCTGGCTCAATGGCGCCCTGGAATCCGTTTTGAATGCTGAAGTGGC
The DNA here is from genome assembly GCF_002858765.1 of Cupriavidus pauculus. GTDB lineage: Bacteria > Pseudomonadota > Gammaproteobacteria > Burkholderiales > Burkholderiaceae > Cupriavidus > Cupriavidus pauculus_B. The sequence continues at coordinate 606,130 of NZ_PJRP01000002.1, read as the reverse complement.
AATGATTCGAAGTGGCGTGAACCTTCCTGTGGGCGGCTCGCGTCTGCTGATTGCGCGCAAACCAGGCTGACGAATCACATCGGAGACGATCGCGCACCTGCGTTGCGCAGGCGCCTGGCGCCTCGCAAGCCCGGCTGCAGGCGGCTTGCAGGCCGGTTCCGGGCCCACATTCCGGGCGCCGCGCGTGCAGCACGTGCTATCCTCTGACCCACTCCGGAAGCAGGATCCACCGACCTTTTTTGCGTGCAATTCGAGTTTGCTCGGCTATTTATGAGTTACGGACATCGCTCGGATTAGGTCTCATACATCAAACAGGATGACAGTGGAAAGCGAAGGCAAGAAAAAGGTAGTAGCCATCGTCCAATCATGCTATATCCCGTGGAAAGGATATTTCGATCTGATTGGTTCGGTGGATGAATTTATTATCTACGATGATATGCAGTACACACGTCGGGATTGGCGCAACCGGAATCTGATCAAGACTCCGCAAGGCCTGTCGTGGCTGACCCTGCCAGTCAAGGTCAAGGGCAAGTACCACCAGCTAATTCGCGAGACCGAGCTTGAAGGCGACAAATGGCGCACAGACCACTGGAAAGCCCTTCAGCAGAACTATCGTCGCGCGCCATTCTTTGACGAGATCGCACACACGCTGGAGCCGCTTTATCTGGAGCGCAGCTACGAGAACCTGTCGGATCTGAACCGCGCGATGATGGAAGCGCTTTGCCTGCTGCTGGGCATTTCGACGCCGATGAAATGGTCGTGGGAATACGACCTGGTGGAGGGCAAGACCGAACGCCTCGTCGGACTCAGCAAGCAGGCGGGTGCGACGGTGTATGTGTCCGGCCCCGCGGCAAAAGACTATATCCAGCCGGAACTGTTCGCGGACGCCGGCATCGCGCTGCGCTTTTTCGACTATTCAGGCTATCCGGAATATCCTCAGCAATGGGGAGCTTTCGAGCATGGCGTCACCGCTCTCGATTTGCTGTTCAATTGCGGAAAGGACGCGCGTAACTACATGAAATATCCGGCCATTTCGCAGAACGCTTCCTTCTGGAAAGAGACTACCGCTCATGAATGAACTGCTTTCCCCGGTCGCCAGCTACTACACCCAGAAGATCAAGGAGTTTGGCCCGCAACCAAAGGGGGTCGACTGGAATGGTGAAGATGGCCAGCTCCTGCGCTTCCAGCAGTTGTGTCAGGTTCTGGATCCGGCTGCACCGTTTTCGATCGTGGACGTCGGCTGCGGCTATGGCGCACTGTTCGATTTTCTGCTCGACAGGTTCCAGTCCTTTGAATACATCGGAATCGACATTTCGGAAACCATGATCGAGACGGCGCGCGACCTTCACAAGCAGAAGCCGCAAGGACGATTCGTGACTGGCACCGCCCCGGAAGAGCCTGTCGATTTTGCCGTGGCCAGTGGCATCTTCAACGTACGACTTGGTGGCGATGAGGACGCATGGAAAGCCTATATCCGCGAGACGCTGACGCGGATGAATCAGTTCACGAAGCGTGGTTTTGCTTTCAATTGCCTCACTTCATACTCCGACGCAGATCGCATGCGCCCGGATCTGCACTATGCCGATCCCTGCGAACTCTTTGATCTGTGCAAGCGGACGTTTTCGCGCAATGTCGCGCTGCTTCATGACTACGGGCTTTACGAATTCACTATCGTCGTAAGGAAGTAAAGTGATGGCAAATAAATCCAGACCGCTTGTTATCTTCGGCACGGGCCAGATTGCTGAGCTGGCATGGTTCTATTTCACACACGACTCCGACTTCGAGCCAGTTGCATTCACGGTGGATCGTGAGTTCATGGACCGTGAATCACTGATGGGGTTACCTGTGATCCCGTTCGACGAACTTCCTGCACGGTTTTCGCCTGAGGCCGCAGACGTCTTCGTGGCGCTCAGTTACGCGAAGATCAACGCGATACGGACCCAAAAAGTTCAGCAGGTTCGTACTGCGGGCTATCACACCCCAAGTTATATCAGCAGCCGCGCATCGACGTTCCCAGGATTCGAGCCCGGCGGAAACTGCTTTATCCTCGAGGACAACACGATTCAGCCGTTCGCGCAGATCGGCGACAACGTGACGCTGTGGAGCGGCAACCATATCGGTCACCATTCCGTGATCGAAGACAATAATTTCATCAGTTCGCATGTAGTAATCTCCGGCGGAGTCCGTGTGGGTCAAGGCTGCTTCGTTGGTGTGAATTCCACGGTTCGAGACCACGTCACCATTGGCGCGCGCTGCGTGATAGGCGCGGGATCGCTGATCACTGCCGACGCAGAACCGGAAGGCGTCTACGCATCCCCGTCATCGGAACGATCACGCGTGCCCAGCACGCGATTGCGCAACATCTGAAAACTGTGTCCGACGGTTATCGCCACTGCAAAAAGATATGAATAACGAGTCGTTCTACGGCAACATTCGACCGAATGCTGCGCCGGACATCCTCGCGATCCACGCCGAAGAGCTGGCTACGCTGGGCTACACCATCCTCGAAAACGTGATCGAGGCAAACCGCCTGCAGGACTGGCGCGATCGCATTGACCACGTCTATGCGCGTCAGGAAGAAGAATTTGGCGGACGCGCGGCACTGAGTGCCATCGGCGAACAGGATCTTGCACGCGCACCACTACTGCACGACTCAACGTTTCTTGAACTGGCGACCCAGCCTCGGGTGCTGGACCTGATGCGACGGATTCTGGGCGACTATTTCATACTGAATCTGCAGAACGCGATTATCAACAAGCCTGAAGAGCGTCATCACCAGACGGCGTGGCATCGGGACCTTCCTTATCAGAACTGGACCAGTTCGCGTCCCCTTGCGCTCGGCGCGCTGTTTGCGATCGATCCGTTCAACCCCGAGACCGGGGGCACCATTGTGTTGCCGCATTCGCATCGCGTTGAATCAATGCCGTCAGCTCATTATTTCGAGAATCACGCGGTGCAGGTTTCGGCAGCGCCCGGCTCTGTGCTGATTTTCGACGCGATGGCGTTCCATCGCGCAGGCGTCAACCGGTCGGCCCAGACCCGGCGGGGCGTCAATCATCTATACACCATTCCCATCATGAAGCAGCAATACGATTTTCCTGCTGCGCTGGGAGCCGATTTCCAAGCAACGGCCGACGTCCGACGCCTGCTCGGATTCGACTCTGCCGTGCCGCAAAGCGTGCTTGATTGGCGCCGGATTCGCGCGAAACGCACCTCGAGCAACGCCAAGTAACCGGGTCTTATGGGAACTCCTGAAATCAGTGTAGTGGTGCCATCGTACGGTTGCCTGGGATGCCTTGACGAACTATGCGAGCGGCTGGACACCGTGCTCAAATCGCTGCAAAAGTCCTACGAGATTCTTATCGTCGATGACCGAAGCCCAGACAATTCCTGGCCACTGACTGAATCGCTGGCGCAGCGGTACGAAGCCGTCCGGGGCATTCGCCTGAGCCGGAATTTCGGGCAGCAGCTCGCCATCACCGCAGGCCTGGAAAAAGCGCGCGGCGAGTATGTGATCGTGATGGACTGCGACTTGCAGGATCCGCCTGAACGGATCCCCGATCTGCTCGCAGAAATCCAGAAGGGTTACGACCTGGTACTAGCCCGTCGGACGGAGCGGACCCATTCCGTGTTTCGTCAGGTTTCGGCAAAGATCTACTTCAAGATCCTGCACTTCCTGACGGGCGATGTTCCCGATGGCAGCTATGGCACATTCAGCATACTGAGCCGGAAGGTAGTGGATGCGTTCCTTCGTTTTGGCGAGCGCGAACGCCACTATCTGTTTATCCTGCGCTGGCTTGGATTCCGTTGCGGAACGATTGAATATGCCCATGGCGACCGTTTCGCCGGAAGCAGTTCCTACAACGTATTGGGGCTGATCAAGCATGCGCTGGGTGGCATCTTTTTTCAGACCAGTATCTTCCTGACGTGGATTATCTACATCGGCCTCAGCTTCACGGCGATTAGCTTTGCGGGCGGCTGCTTTTTCATCTATCGGCATCTCGTCAGCACTTCATTGCCGGGCTGGACCAGCCTGTTTGTGGCCATACTGTTTGCAACGGGACTTGTGCTCGCCAGCGTGGGCGCAGTGGGACTCTATGTCGCACGCATATTCGAGATGACAAAGGGGCGGCCGATTTATATCGTCGACAGGGAATGCGGATGCGGCGAATCGCATCCTGATCCCACCATGAATTCCGCCAATTGAGTACATCCATTGGCAAAGGCGGATTTGCGGCCGCCATTCTGATGGTCAGCCTGGCTTTGGCCGCAAGCCGAAACCTCGTCGACTACAGCCAGTCGTTGTTTGAGAAAAAGCAGCTGGCACGAGAGCAGGCAGATGCTCCGTCACATTGTGAAAGCGAGGATGGTGTCGCCTGCAATCGTGCGGAGCGGCGCCAGCTTTATGCTCTGCTGGAATCGATGGGATCGGACCGTTCGTATCATCAACCGGAGCACCGAACCGCGGTCTTCGTCGCCGATGACGGCTTTCGCGACGGCGTCTACATAGACGAGGTACGCGATTCTAGGCTCCAACGTTGCGCCATTCAGCCGTTCAGCATTCCAGGCATTACTGGCATGCCCCTGCTGGATGGCATAGCGGCCCGCAAGAGCGGGTGCCCGTTTGATTCTTACGGCTATCAGTACCTTCCGGATCATGGAACTTCCAGCAACCTCGGCCAGGAAACGCCTTGTTCGATGGCGCGAGAGCATGGTTTTGCGCAGGTGGCGGTCATTCAAAAGCAAGACGGCCATTTCGTTGCCGAAAAAAGAAGCTGTGACCCAACCTAGCACCACGTCATCGTCGATGACACGCGCCGGCCAGTCATTCATGCGCGCCGGCTACGTAGCATGCGAGTGCGCGGCGATCGTGTTCGCGCTCGCACTTGCATGGTGGCTTGCAGGTCCGTCGCCCAAGGTCGACCCAGCGCTAGGCCATGCGCTGCTGGCCGCCACTGCGGCCGTGATGGTCACCCTCTGTGCCGTCTTCGAGTTCCACGAACTGGGAAAGCGCTGGGAATGGCCGGATTCGGCGCTGTCGGCACTGATCCTCGGCTTGCTTTTGGGATTGCTGGCCCTATGGCTAGGCCGACAGCACGACATCATTGCCGGTACAGCCATCGCAGCCGTCTGCGCACGCCTGTTGATCGTGATGTACCAGACCGGCTTGTCTGCGACGCTAATCCCGGCGCTGGCCGGGGCGTGCATGGGCTATTGGGGATTCCTGCTGAGCTACGTCGACGGGTACAAGACGCTGTGGATTGACCAAGCCATCCAGAGCGGTACCGTCCACGTCGATCTGCTCTTCCAGTCCGCCGTCGCGAACATGCTGTCGAACTACGGCGTGGGATCTCTGGGGGTGGACGGGCTTCAGCCCTTCCCGTATCACTTCGGCAGCCACCGGGCGATGATTGTCATGTACGAATTGCTCGGCCTCGATCCGCTGCGGTTCTACTCCGTCGTCTTTCCCCTCATCTTCGTTCCGGTGTTCGTATGCGTGATGTTCTTCTTTGCCAATGCGCTTCGGACGTGGCTGCTGCAAACCGACGCCGCCAAGAATGATTGGAGAAACCAGAATCCCGGCTGGTTCTGGGCGGGGCTGTCGGTCTTTTTCATCGGCGTCATACCTATCGCGGAGCGCCGGGAACTGGGCGTCTGGGACAACGTATTCCACAGCGAATCGTTTGGCGTCGCGATGCTCTTTGCGTACTTCGGCGGCATCTGGATACTCGAGCAGCTTCGCAAGTACGGCCAGATTCGCACGACGTTCCTGACTGCATTGGCGCTGGGGCTCTACATCTACGCACTGTGCATGCTCAAGATCAGCGTCGGCCTGGTATTCGGCTGCGCAGTAGGTTACGCGCTATTGAGAAGCCGCATTGGCTTGGTCCAGCGCTTGTTTGGCCTGCTGGCCGTGGCAGTCCCTCTGTTGCTTGGATTGTGGCTGACCCGGTCAAATGGGGAAGGCGGCGAATCCGGACACGGTCTGATGGCCATGATCAAGCCATTCGCATTTCTGCGAGCCATCGTGACACCGGACGCCTACTGGCTCTCATTTGTTGCCTTTTTTGGCCCTTTTGTGACGTTTGTTGCGTTACGATTACTCAATGAACGCTGGAAGTGGCCTTCGGACTTGAGTTCGAGGTTCCGAGACCATAGGCTGATGGATGTTGAGTTGGCGATCGTCATCACCATTGCCGCAGTCATTCCGGGCATACTGCTGGACGTTCCTCAAGGCAGCACGAACTTCTTCGCAGAAGTGGCCTATTGGTGGGTGCAACCTTTGCTGGCGGTCTTGCTAAGCCGTCTGCCGTTGCAGGTTTCGGCGAGATCCAGCATGGTTCGCAGGAAATAGTGAAGCTTTCGGAACCATAGAGACCACGACAAGAGCGAAGTCAGAAAATGACCAAAATCCAGTCCACAGGGAAGGACGCAACGATATCCGTCATGCGAAATATTTCGTTCAATCGACCATACATGACAGGGCGCGAGCTGCACTACATCTCGCAAGCGCACGCGCGCGGCCATCTTGCTGGCGACGGCCCAATGACCGCCCAATGCCATAAGTGGCTGGAGGCCAAGACCGGCGCGCACAAGGCACTTCTGACGCACTCATGCACGGCCGCGCTGGAAATGTCGGCGCTGCTCCTGGATCTTGAGCCCGGCGACGAAGTCATCATGCCGTCCTACACCTTCGTGTCCACGGCGAATGCCTTTGTATTGCGTGGCGCCGTTCCGGTATTCGTCGATGTACGTGGAGACACGTTCAATCTGGACGAAAAGCAAATCGAGGGCGCCATCACGTCCCGCACGAAAGCCATCGCGCCCGTGCACTACGCCGGCGTTGGTTGCGAGATGGACACGATCATGGCCATCGCACGCAAGCACGATCTTCGTGTGGTCGAAGACGCCGCGCAGGGTGTGATGGCCTCGTACAAGGGTCGCGCCCTGGGCAGTATTGGTCACCTTGGAACTTACAGCTTCCACGAGACCAAGAACGTCATCAGTGGTGAAGGCGGCGCGCTGATCATCAACGATGCGGCGTATGTCGAGCAGGCCGAAATCATCCGCGAGAAGGGTACCGATCGCAGCCGCTTCTACCGGGGGCAGGTGGACAAGTACACATGGCGCTCGTGTGGCAGTTCTTTCCTTCCCAGCGAACTGACCGCGGCATTCCTGTGGGCGCAGCTCGAAGAGGCAGAACAGCTGACGCAACGACGGATGGCCCTGTGGGATCGCTATAACGCCATGCTGGCCCCGCTTGAAGCGCAAGGGCTGCTGCGCCGGCCGGTGATCCCGGCAGACTGCCAGCACAACGCGCATATGTACCAGATTCTCGTGTCCGAAAATGCCGATCGACAGCGGGTACTGCAGGAACTGAAAGCCGTCGGCGTTGGCGCGGTATTCCACTATGTTCCGCTCCATTCCTCGCCGGCTGGCCTGGAGCTTGGCCGTGCGCATGGCGACCTTCGGACAACCGACGATATTTCGTCGCGACTGATCCGTCTGCCGCTATGGCTGGGTCTTTCGGAAGATGACCAGTCCTATGTCGTGGATATGCTCCAGCAGGCCCTGACGGGTGGCGTTGCGACGCAGAAGGACGCAGTACGGCCTGCGAGCTTTGCGTAAGGCCAGTGCGCTACGCGGAGTCCGCGTACGGTAAAAAAAACCCGACATTCCGTCGGGATTTTTTTTACGCCGTCGCTTGCGACGAATTATCAGGGTAAAGAAGCCTATCCGGAGCCGAACTCAGGCGCTCCGCACAGGCAGACGCGGCCGCGTGGTCTCCTTCGAGTAGACACACCACCATCTGCCTGGCCGCTTCAGCCAGCTCCCTTCGGCTTGCGGACTGGGCCAGCAGTGGCGGCCCCAGCGTCAGGCGCACCTTGATCGGTGGCGATTTCAGGATGGCGTTCAGGCAGTCCACCAGCGTGAGGTCATCGATATACGCAGGCGCCAGGCTCGGCTGGCCGGTTGCCGCGTCCAGGTAGCTCAGGCTTACTGGCTGGACGGGCAGGCCGCCAGACAAGGGGGCTTGCATCAGGTTGGCGTGGAACGGCAGCACCTTGCTGCCGTCGGTGGTAGTGCCTTCCGGAAACACGCAGACCAGATCGCCCTCGCGCATGACGTCAGCGATGTGGTGCAGCACCCGATGCGCGTCGCGCTTGCTGGCACGTTCGATAAAGATCGTGCCAGTCTTGTCACAGAGCCAGCCGATCACCGGCCATTTGCGGATTTCGGATTTGGCCACAAACCGCACCGGCTGCCAGCTGTGGATCACGTAGATGTCCAGCCACGAAATGTGGTTCGACACCAGCATGGCACCGCGCGGCACCGATGCACCCGGCGCCAGGCCCTGGACTTCCAGCTCGATGCCGCAGATGGCCAGCAGCTTGCGCGACCAGGCGCGGATCAGGCGCTCACGCAGGTGAGCACTCGCCCACGGGAAGACCGTTGCGCAGACGAGCATCCCGCGCAACAGGTGAAAGCCCAGCCGCAGCTTGCGTAACCAGATCATCTTCAAACCCCGGAGCCTCCAGGCGATCGGCGAGCCGCCGGTCAGCGCTGCTCGTACACGATCTGGCCGTCGACCAGCGTCATGCGCACGCGCCCTTCCATCTCGTACCCCAGCCACGGCGAATTCTTGCCCTGGCTTTTCAGTGCCGAGCGCTCCACTTTCCACGCCTGCTTCGGATCGAACACGCAGATGTCGGCAGCATTGCCGGCGGTCAGCGACCCGGCATGCAAGCCGATCACGCGGGCCGGATCGCTCGTGATGCGGGCCAGCGCCTTCACCAGCGGCACATTGTGCTCGGTGGCCCAACGCAGCGTCAGCGGCAGCAGCAGTTCCAGGCCGGTCGCGCCGGGCGTGGCTTCCGCGAACGGCAGCAGTTTCTCGTCGTCATCCACCGGCGTGTGGTCGGAGCACAGCGCATCGATGGTGCCGTCGGCCAGTGCCGCCACGATCGCGTCGCGGTCGCGCCCGCTGCGCAGCGGCGGCGTAAAGCGCATCTGGCTGTTGAAGAAGCCGATGTCCATGTCGGTCAGCGACACGTGGTGGATGTTCACGTCGCAGGTGACCGCCAGGCCTTCCTTGCGGGCCTGGCGTACCAGTTCCAGCCCGGCTGCCGAAGACAGGCGGCACAGGTGAACACGGGCGCCCGTGGCACGCATCAACTCGAAGATCGTATGCAGGCGCACCGTTTCAGCGATCACCGACACGCCGGACAGGCCCAGCCTCGACGCCACCGCGCCACTGGCCGCCACGCCGCCACCCAGGAACGGATCCTCGGGACGTAGCCACAGCGTGAAGCCAAACGTCTGCGCGTATTGCATCGCGCGCTGCAGCACCTTGGTGTCCTGGATCGGCATCTCGGCCTGGCTGAAGCCCACGCAGCCGGCCTCCGTCAGTTGGCCCATCTCGGTCAGCGCCGTGCCCTTCAGGCCCACCGTCAGCGCGCCCAGCGGATAGACGTGTGTCTGGTTCAGTCGGCGTGCACGGAACTTGAGCATCTCCACCAGGCCCGGCTCGTCGAGCACGGGGTCGGTGTCGGGCGGGCAGACTAGGCTGGTCACACCGCCGGCCGTGGCTGCGGCCACTTCCGATTCGAGCGTGGCCTTGTATTCGTAGCCCGGCTCGCGCAGGCGCGCGGACAAGTCCACCAGACCCGGACAGACGATCAGGCCGCGTGCGTCGACGGTCTTGTTGGCGTTAAAGTCGGCGGGTGCCTGACCCACGCCGACAATCTTGCCGGCGGCGATGTACAGGTCCTGTTCGGCGTCGACGTTTGCGGCCGGATCGATCAGGCGGCCACCCTGGATGCGGATCTTCATGTCTTCTTGCGATGTGCGGTTCGTTGTACCCAAGGTGCTGCTCAATCGTTGTTGCCGGCGACAATGCCCATGACCGCCATCCGGACGGCGATGCCGAAGGTCACCTGATTCAGGATCACCGACTGCGGGCCATCGGCCACGGCGGAGTCGATCTCCACGCCACGGTTCATCGGGCCTGGGTGCATCACGATGGCATCGGGCTTGGCCAGCGCCATGCGTTCCGGCGTCAGGCCGTAGGCCTTGAAGTATTCCTGCGCGGACGGCAGCAGCGCGCCGCTCATCCGCTCGTTCTGCAGGCGCAGCATGATCACCACATCCACGCCCTTCAGGCCTTCTTCCATATTGTGGAAGACGCGCACGCCCATCTGTTCCAGCCCGGACGGCAGCAGCGTGCGGGGGCCGATGGCGCGCACTTCGGGCACGCCCAGCGTGGTCAGCGCGTGGATGTCGGAACGGGCCACGCGCGAATGCAGGATGTCGCCGACGATGGCTACCGTCAGGTTCGTGAAATCCTTCTTGAAGTGCCGGATCGTGTACATGTCCAGCAGACCCTGCGTCGGGTGGGCATGGCGGCCGTCGCCAGCGTTGATCACGTGCACGTGGGGTGCCACGTGCTCGGCGATCAGATACGGCGCACCCGAACTGGCATGGCGCACCACGAACATATCGGCCGACATCGCCGACAGGTTGTTGATGGTGTCCAGCAGCGACTCGCCCTTGCTGGTCGACGACGCATTGATATTGAGGTTCAGCACGTCCGCCGACAGGCGCTTGGCCGCGATCTCGAACGTGGTGCGCGTACGCGTGGAGTTCTCGAAGAACAGGTTGAACACGCTCTTGCCGCGCAGCAGCGGCACCTTCTTCACGTCGCGGTCGGAGTCGGACAGCGAAACGAACTGGCTGGCGGTGTCGAGGATGTGCGTGATCATGTCACGCGACAGCCCCTCGATCGACAACAGGTGCTTGAGCTCGCCGTTTCTGGTGAGCTGCGGGTTGCGGAACATCTTGGTCATGGGCAGGTGGGTCGGGCGCGGGTTCGGTCTGGCGGATTCGGTCTGGATACGGCTTCGGTGCTTGACGTTCTGATGGCGTCTCGGGTTGACACTCAGGCGCGCGCTTCGGTGGCAAAGGCAAAGCGCGTCGCGGCGCCTTCACCCTGGCGCGACAGTACCAGCGTCTTGTCCAGCGGCAGTTCGACGGTAGCCGCGGCATAATCGGCGGAAAACGGCAACTCGCGGCCGCCACGGTCCGCCAGCACGACCAGCGCCACGCGCGCCGGCCGGCCGTAGTCGAACAGTTCGTTCACGGCAGCGCGGATCGTGCGGCCGGTGGCCAGCACATCGTCGATCAGCAGGACATTGCGGTCGTCCACGGCGAACGGCAGCGTGGTCGGCTGGGCCTGGCTGTGCAGGCCCTTCTTGGCGTAGTCGTCGCGATGGAAGGCCACGTTGATCACGCCGTGCTCGCCCAGCTTCAGGTCCGCCGCCAGCCGCTCGGCGATCCAGGCGCCGCCGGAATGGATACCCGCCACGGACCACCGTGCGCGGTCGCCGGACGGCATCAGGGCCTGGGCCTGGTCACGCAGCGCGTGGTAGAGCGCCTCGGCGTCGGGATTGGAGGTCTGGGTCATAGCGGGATTTCGTCGAAATACTGTTGCAGGATGATCCGTGCGGCTTCGGCGTCCAGTGCACCGCGCTTGGCCCCGGCCATCGAGGCGGCGCGCGAGGAATAGCGCTCGTCCACCCAATCCACGGGCAGGTTGTAGCGCCCGTTCAGTTGGTTGCCAAAGCGGCGCGCAAGCCGCATCGAGGCCTGTTCCTCGTCGTCGGGACCGGCCTCGGGATTGACTGGCATGCCGACCACCAGCTGTACTGGCGACCATTCCTGAATCAGCGCACCCACTGCGGCAAAGCGATCCTCAACCGTCGCGTTAGGCAGGATGGTGAGCGCGCGGGCTTGCCGGGTGATGAAATTTCCAAGCGCTACGCCGATTTTTTTCTCGCCATAGTCGAAAGCGAGCACCGTGCCGTCGCGGGGCGTCTCGCGCCCCGCCTGCTCAGGCATGCCCGGCCTCGCCCGACAGCATCGTCACGTCGATGCCAAGCAGGCGCACGGCTGCCGCGAAGCGTTCTTCGGGCGGCACGCTGAAAATGATTTCGGGATCGGCCTGGACAGTCAGCCAGCCGTTGCGGCTCAGTTCGTCCTCGAGCTGCCCGGCGCCCCAGCCCGCGTAACCGAGTGTCAGCAGGAACCGGTGCGGGCCGCTGCCGTTGGCCACGGCTTCAAGCACGTCCTTGGAAGTGGTCATTTCCAGCCCGCCGGGTACCGCCAGCGACGACACATAGATGCCGACCGGGTCATGCAGCACAAAGCCGCGCTCGGTCTGCACGGGGCCGCCGAAGTAGACCGGCTGGTGGGCAACTGGCTGGATTTCGAGCTTGAGATCGATCTTGTCGAAGAGCGTGGCCATGTCGATGTCGATCGGCCGGTTGATCACCAAGCCAAGCGCGCCACGCTCGTTATGCTCGCAAAGGTAGACAACGGAACCCGAAAACGTCGGATCGGCCATGCCGGGCATGGCAATCAGGAACTGATTGGTGAGATTGATAGAAGCTTCGGGCGTCGCCATGGCTTGCATTCTACCAAATCGCACCCCGGCTGCTGCGGAAAACTTCTGTCCGCAAGCGCACTTTACGGCGCGCGCCCGGCGGGGATCAGTCCCCTGCCGACTTCAGCGCCACCATGTCTTCGGGCGTCAGCCAGCGCCATTCGCCCGGCGCCAGTGCTGGGTCCAGCCGCAGGCCACCAATGGCGCTGCGATGCAAGGCCGTCACGTGGTTGCCGGTGGCGGCCACCATGCGCTTGACCTGGTGATACTTGCCCTGCAGTAGCGACAGCCGCAGGCTGCGCTCGCCCGTGGCCTCGCAGGCATGTGCGGCTAGCGGGGCCGGCTCGTCGTCCAGCTGCACGCCGGCCCGCAGGGCTTCCACCTGCTCCGGCGTCACCGGATCGAACGTGGTCACCTCGTACACCTTGGGCACCTGCTTCTTCGGCGACGTCTGGGCGTGGATGAACTGGCCGTCGTCGGTCAGCAACAGCAGGCCCGTGGTGTCGTGATCCAGGCGCCCCACGGCCTGCACCTCGCGCTGGCGCAGCGGCACGGGCAGCAGGTTGTAGACACTGGGATGATGGCGCGGCCGCTGCGAGCACTCGTAGCCGTCCGGCTTGTTCAGCATCAGGTAGGCCTTGCTGCAGGCCAGCCATTCCTCGCCATCCACGGTCAGGCGCAGGCCGTCAACCTCGAAGCGTGCACCCGGGTCTTCGCACAGTTCGCCGTTGACCTCCACCAGCCCGGCCTCCACCAGGTCGCCACAATAGCGGCGGGTGCCAAAGCCTTGGGATTGGAGGATGCGGTCGAGTGTAATGGCCATGAGTGATCTGGAAACTGCTTGTAAACGGTAGGGAAGTATCTGGAGGCTATGTTAGGTTATGGCGATGCCGAGATCACCTTCCCCTGCGCCCGCACCGGGCGAGCGTCTGCCTTACCGGATTGACCGGGAATTCGCGCGCGGCCTGGTCTGGTTCCGGCGCGACCTGCGCATGGACGACCACGCGGCGCTGCATTATGCCCTCAAGCACTGCCAACAGGTATGGTGCGTGTTCGTGTTCGACCGCGAGATCCTCGATCCACTGCTTGCGCGCGGGCTCAAAGCCGACCGGCGCATCGAATTCATCCTGAAATCGCTGGGCGCACTGCGGCAGGCGCTGACCGATGCCGGCGGCGGCCTGATCGTGCTCGACGATCAGGTGCGCAAGGCCATTCCATGCCTGGCCGCGGAACTCGATGCCGAGGCGGTGTTTGCGAACCACGACTACGAACCCATCGCCAATGACCGCGATGCCATGGTGCGCCAGGCGCTGGCAACGGCTGGGCGCGAACTGCTCACGTTCAAGGATCAGGTGATCTTCGAGGCTAACGAGATACTGACCGGCCAGGACCAGCCCTTCAGTGTGTTCACGCCATACAAGAACGCGTGGCTGAAGGCGCTGCAACCGTTCGACCTGCGGCCCTATCCCGTCGACAAATACCGGAAGGCGCTGGCCCCGGTGCCGGCTGCGCATCGAAGCGCGCTGCCGACGCTGGAATCGCTGGGCTTTGCGCCCAGCAACCTCAAGGAAATTGCGATGCCGACTGGCCTGGACGGGGCCGAGGCGCTGTTCCGCGAGTTCCAGACCCGCATGGGCGATTACGGCCAGCGCCGCGACTTCCCGGCGCTGCGCGGCCCGAGCTACCTGTCGGTGCATCTGCGTTTTGGCACAATTTCGATCCGCACGCTGGCGCGTGCCGCGCACGAAACCGTACAGCGGGGCGGCGTTGCCGCTGCCGGCGCCGCCGTCTGGCTGTCCGAGCTGATCTGGCGGGATTTCTATTTCATGATCCTGCACCACCATCCCCGCCTGGCCGAGGGCAAGTCGTACCACCCGGAATACGATGCGATCCGTTGGGTCGACATCCGCACCGGCGACGAGTACTTCGAGGCCTGGAGCCAGGCCCGGACCGGCTATCCACTGGTGGACGCCGCCATGCTGCAGATCCGCCAGAGCGGCTATATGCACAACCGGCTGCGCATGATCACGGCCAGTTTTCTGGTCAAGGACCTGGGCGTGGACTGGCGCCGGGGCGAGCAATACTTCGCCGACCAGCTCAATGACTTCGATTTCTCGGCGAACAACGGCGGCTGGCAGTGGGCGGCCTCCACAGGCTGCGACGCGCAGCCCTACTTCCGCATCTTCAACCCGGTCACCCAGTCGGAAAAATTCGATCCGCAGGGACGCTTTATCCGCAAATACCTGCCGGTGCTGGACGCCCTCCCGGACAAGTACATCCATGCGCCATGGACGGCGCCAGACGACGTGCTGGCCGCCGCAGGGGTCAGGCTGGGAGACAACTACCCGCAGCCGATCGTCCAGCACAAGGTGGCGCGGATGGAGGCGCTGGAACGATACGCCCAGGCCCGTGCGGCGGGAAAACGCGGCAAATGACCCGGCATTTGCCTTCGATGGGCGGGACGGCGCGATGGCATAATCGCGCGTTTTCCGACATACGAAGCGATGGATCTCTACTCGACCTGGCCCAGCCTTTTGGCCGTCCTCTGCTGCATGGCCCTAGTATGGCCGCAGCGCCTGTGGAGATTCCTCGATGAGACGACTCCGTCATCTGGCAAGCGATATGTGACGGTGGATGGGCTGCGGGGGTTTCTTGCGCTGTCCGTGGTACTGCACCATGCCCTCATCAGCCGCCAGTTCCTGGAGATCGGCAAATGGGATCTGCCACCCTCGGCGTTCTATTCGATCCTCGGGCAGGCCGGTGTCGCCCTCTTCTTCATGATTACGGCCTTCCTGTTCTGGGGGCGTCTCCTGGATCAGGGTAGCCGCATCGACTGGTTCGGGCTGTACTGCAACCGGTTCTTCCGGATCGCGCCGCTGTATTGGGTGGTGGTCGCGCTGATGCTGCTGATTGTCGGCATCAAGACAGACTTCCAGCTGGCCGTGAAGGCCGGCGACCTGACCAGCCAGATTGCCAAATGGCTGTTGCCCGGCGTGCTGCAGGAACTGCCTGCCATCAATGGCTACGCGGACACGCGGACGGTCACAGCCGGCGTCACCTGGACGCTTTACTACGAGTGGATGTTCTATTTCTCGTTGCCATTTCTCGCGATGGCGGCCGTCCGGCGCTCATGGTCCGGTTTTCTGCCGGCCTGCTTCTGGCTCATCATGGTGATGCCGGCCGTCCTCTCCGACAAGTTCTACCGTGACCTAGTGGCGATGTTCGCCTTTGGCATGATTGCGGCCAGCCTGGTGCGGCGCAAACCGGGCTTCGTAGGCGATAGCGCGCTGAAATCGGTGGTCGCACTGTTGCTGCTGGCCTATCCGCTGGTGGCCCGGTCCACCGTATTTGAATGGAAGTCGATTGTGCCGCTTGGGCTGTTTTTCATCCTCGTCAGCAGTGGCGCGTCGCTGTTCGGGCTGCTGAAATCGCGCAGCGCGATTCGCCTCGGCACCATCAGCTATGGCATCTACCTGCTGCAGGGCATTGTGATCACCGTGATTCACGCCCCCGGCGCGCTGGGCGACTATGCACAGCAAGGCCCTGGCCAGTTCTGGTGGTCCGCCGTCGCCATCATGCTGACGCTTGCTTGCGTCGCGGCCGCGTCCTATCACTTCGTCGAGCGGCCCTGCATCCGCTTTGGCAAACGGCTGGCCGCGAGCCACAGCGGAAAGGACGCGCCGACCGCCGGGACGTTATCGGGCCAGGCGACCCGATAACGCCTGGCGATCAAGCCGCCAGCATGGCACTGTCGCGATAGTGCTTCTGGGCGTCCTCGGGTCGGTCGGTTTCCTCGAACAGCCGGGCCAGCGCCAAATGCGCGCGCACGCAGATGCGTCGCTGCGCGTCACGATCGGCGTACCGTAGCGCGCGTTCAAAGTTCGACTGGGCCTTGCCCCACAACTGCTCGCCCAGGCACAGCACGCCCAGCGTGTAGTACAGGTCGGCATCGTTCGGATGGTCGACCAGCCATTTCTCGGCCTGCTGGATCTGCGGCAGCGCCTTGCCCGGCTCCGCGCAATCGGCATAGCGCTGCACCAGCCGGCTGTCCCAGTTGACCTTTAGGGCTTCCTCGACGATCCGGCGCGCCTCGTTCTGGCGGTTCAGCGCCGAGAAATAGCGCGCGGCCTGCTCGGCGATCCGCACCGCATGCCGCTCGTCGGCCGACAGCGAGCGCCAGAAGTGATAGAGCGACTCCGCATCATGGCGGCGTTCCTCGAGCATCGCTTCCACGGCCATCTGCTTCAGCCGCAACGCCAGCACCGGGTGGAGTGCGTTGCGCTTTTCCAGTGAACGCGCCAGGCGCAGCACCTCGGTCCAGTTCTTCAGATGCTGGTGCGCACGCAGCGCAATCCGCTGCACGTGAATCTGCCGGCCGCCTTTTTCCTGCAGTTGGGCGATGGTTTCCAGCGCACCCTCGGGGTCGCGGGCATCCACCAGCAGCTCCGCCATCGACACCAGGCGAGCCTGTTCGCGCTCCGGATCGGTGACCTGCGACATCCATGCGTCGCGGCGTTCCGATTCCTGCATCCGGTGCGCCGCCCGCGCACCCACCAGCGCAGCGGTCTGCGCCTGCTCGGGCCACGACTGGGCTTCCTTGGCCGCGCGTTCGGCGCGGGCAAACCGGCCGGCAAACAGGTTCTCGATCGACTCGCGCAGCGCGGCCTGGGCCTTGCTCATGCGGCTGCGCTCACGGTACGCGGCAGCCCGGCGCGGCATTTCTGACAGGTGCCGCATCGTGGACATGACGGTCCAGACCACGAAGAACACCAGCAGCAGCAGTGCCAGCGTCAGGTTCAGCGACATCTCCACGCGGTACGGCGGATAGAACAGCACCACGTTGCTGTGATTGAACTGCGTGAACAGCGCCAGTCCCACCGCGCCGCCAAACAGTACGGCCACCCAGAAAAGCAGTCGCATGCGGCTACTCCTTCTTCAGGGCGCGCAGCGCGCCAAGGCTCTCGGCCATGGTCGGCAGCGACACGCTCACCGCGCTGGCCTGCGACTGCTTGAGCAGCGTCAGCACGCCCTGCACGCGGCGCGAGCGGGTATCGAAATAACGGCCGATCATCGCCTGCGCGGCAGCCAGGTCGTTACGGAACACCGGCTCGTTGCGAGACAGCAGCGCCAGCCGTGCGTTAAGCAGCCGCAGCTTCACGTTCTCCCGCAGGAACCAGCCCTGGTCGCCCGACAACAGCAGCGCATTGGTGTCATCCACCTTGCGCACGCGGATCACCTGGCCCAGTTCGGCCAGCACGTAGTCCCAGGTGCGGGTCAGGAAGTTGCCCGTGGCAGCCGGCGCCGAAGCGCCCTTGGCATCGGCCTTGGCCGGCTTATCATTCTCGCCGGGCACGCGGTCGAGCATGCGTTCGCCCGACAGCAGCGGCAGCGCATCGATCTGGTTGATCGATTCGTCCAGCTTGATGGCCGCGCCGGTCAGGTCGGTATCGGGTACGGCCTTCATGCGTGCGATATCGCGGGCGATGGCACGGCGCAGCTGGTTGTACTGCGGCTTGTCCGCGCGGGCCAGGCGCGCGTCGGCGCTCTGCAGCGCCGCCAGCGCCACCTGCACGTTGCCCGTCAGCTGGAGTTGCTGGCCGGCGTTGGTCAACAGTTGCTGGATCTCAGCGATTTCCCAGTCGTCGCGGTTGCGCATCAAGTCCTGATAGACCTGTTCCAGCGCCGCCTGCTTGTCGCGGGCTTCCACCACCTGACCGTCGAGTGCGCCGACCTTGGCTTGCAGCTCCTTGACCGTATCCTGCGCGTTCTTCGACAGCACGCGCGTTTCCTGCACCAGCGCATCGTTGGTCTGCTGGCGCCGCGCAAGCTCCTGGGTCAGGTGTTCCACGCGCATCTGCAGCCAGAAGAAGCCGCCGGCGATGGCCAGGACCAGGACGATGGCAACCACCCACCAAGCCGCCATGCCGCGGCGGGCACCGGCGTGCCCCGCGGACGGATGCGTAGTGAAAGACGTGCCGGCGGCACCGGACGGTGCAGCATGGCTAGACGAGGGGGACGTAGTCTCTGGCGTCACGCGTTCGACCTTCGTTGTCGTGGGTCCTGCGGACCCTGTTGATTCTGAGGCTGCCGGTGCGGGCGCTGGCACCGGCGCAACGGGCACCGACGGTGCGACCGGGGCGGGCGCCGGCACCACCGGCTCGGGTGCCGTCGGGCCGGCGTGGGCATTGCCCCATTGCGTACATGCGGCCAGCAGACCGGCATCGCCGGGCGCGGCGGGCAACACGTGCGCAAAACCCAGCGCCTGAGCCTGCGCCGCAATTCTCGCATGCGGCGCAATGCACTGCATCTGCTTCAGACGTTCGTGTTCCTGGGGCGACAGGTGCAGGCGCGCCAGGGCATCGAGATTGCGCACGGCTTCGGAACTGGTCAGCAGCCAGGCGTACGGCGGCGCGTCGGGCTTGAGGCTGTCGCGCGCGGCCTGCCACTGCATGCCCGTCGGCTCGGGCAGCGTGCGGCTGTAGGCCTCCACGGCATCCACCGTTGCGCCGGCTTCGCGCAGGCGGTCGCCCAGCCAGTCGCGGCCGCCGTTGCCGCGGATGATCAGCACGCTGCGGCCCGCGAACGCGCCCGGTGTGGTGTCGAGTTCGGTCCAGAGGGCTTCGGAGTCGAAACGTGGTGCGTCGGCGGAGGCATCGGCTTCGCCCTGCGCGCCAGCCGGGGCAATCACGCGATGGGTCGGCGGGGCGATGCCGCGCTCGGCCAGCGCCGTCACGCTTGACGGGCCGACCACGGCCACGGGAACACCCGATGGCCATTGCGCCAAACCTGCGGTGTTCTGGACCTGTGCCAGCGCATCCAGCGCGAACGACACGGCATTCGGGCTGACAAACACCACCAGCGCATAGTCGGCCAGGCGCGCCAGTGCCGCGCGCAGCGGCGCGTCGTCGGCAGCCGGGCCGATTGCCAGCAACGGGAAGCCGAGCACATCGAGACCTGCAGCCTGCAAGGCCTCGGTCAGTTGCCGGGACTGCCCGGCGGGTCGCGTGACTACGACGGTCGGGCGAGGCATCGGGCGTTCCTCAGGCGGGTCCGGCGGTCGACAGCGCAGCCAGTACGGCGTCAGCGCCCTGGTTCAGCAGGTCGCCAGCCACGGCGGCGCCCAGTTGCTCGGCGGCGAGCACCGATTCCACCGGCGCCGTGGCATGGGCGCGCACGTTGCGGGTGCCATCGGGCAGCGCGACAAAGGCGTCGAGCTGCAGCGTGGCGCCGTGCCAGCGCGCGTGGGCGGCCAGCGGTACCTGGCACGACCCGCCCAGGCGGCGCGATACGGCACGTTCGGCCGACACCGCCAGCAACGTCGGCACATGGTTGAGCGGCGCCAGCCATTCGGCCAGTTCGGGTCGGTCGGAGCGGATCTCGATCCCCAGCGCGCCCTGCCCGGCGGCCGGCAGCGAGCTGTCGGGCTCGATCAGTGCGCGGATGCGGTCGCCCATGCCCAGGCGTTTCAGGCCCGCTGCAGCCAGGATGATCGCGCCATATTCGCCACGGTCGAGCTTGCCCAGACGCGTGTCGAGATTGCCGCGCAGCGGCTTGATCACCAGATCCGGATAACGGCTACGCAGCGCGGCTTCGCGGCGCAGGCTCGAAGTGCCCACCACGGTGCCCGCCGGCATCTCGTCGAGCGAGGCGAATTGCGCGGAAACCAGCGCGTCGCGCGGGTCTTCGCGTTCCATGACGGCCGTCAGCGCAAACCCCTCGGGCAGCTCCATCGGCACATCCTTGAGCGAATGCACGGCCAGGTCGGCACGACCCTCGGCCATGGCCACCTCAAGCTCCTTCACGAACAGGCCCTTGCCGCCTACCTTTGACAAGGTCTTATCGAGAATTTGATCACCCCTTGTCGTCATGCCGAGAATGGACACATCGCATTGGGGATAGTATTGTTGCAACGCAGCACGCACATGTTCAGCCTGCCACATCGCCAGCCGGCTTTCGCGCGAGGCGATGACGAGCTTGTGTGGCATGCTGCGTGACGCTGCAGCGGACGAAGACGACGGTTGGGCGGGTGCTTGCATGCGCGCATGTTAGCACGCACCCCCTCGCAAAACCGCCAGATTGCCAGACCCAAAGTGACTTTCCGGCACGCGATTGATGCCGGTCGAATGCCCTGCCACGTGTATGGGGTTCGATACATATAAGCAATGCAGTGAGACGAGGAGATAAGTCAATGACGCAGCCTGCTGCGCGCCCCACCGGCCGTGCCCGTTCGACCGGCCGCAAGTCAGTTACGCCAGCCTCAGGCCAGCATGACGTGAATGGCACCACCCCGGGCGCCACCCCCAAGAAATCCCCCACCCGCAATGCCAGGGCATCGGCCAAGCCGACGCTGTCCGTAGTGACGCCCGAAGGCAACACCGTCGCCCCGGCCCGCCGCACCGCCGACAAGGATTTGCCCCTGCGAGAGGACATCCGCTTCCTGGGCCGCCTGCTGGGCGAATGCCTTCGCGAGCAGGAAGGCGATGCGGCCTTCGACCTGGTGGAAACGATCCGGCAGACCGCCGTGCGTTTTCGCCGCGAGAACGACCGCGCCGCCGGCACCGAACTGGACCGCCTGCTGAAGCGGCTGTCGCGCGACCAGACCAATTCCGTGGTGCGCGCCTTCAGCTATTTCTCGCACCTGGCCAATATCGCCGAGGATCAGCACCACAACCGCCGCCGCCGCGTGCATGCGTTGGCCGGATCGCCGCCCCAACCGGGCAGCCTGGCCCGCGCGCTGCAGGCCATCGACGCCGCAGGCGTCACCGGCAAGCAGTTGCGCGACTTCCTGGACGGCGCGCTGATCATGCCCGTGCTGACCGCGCACCCGACCGAAGTGCAACGCAAGTCGATCCTGGACGCGGAGCGCGAGATTGCCCGGCTGCTGGCCGAACGCGACCTGCCGATGACGGCACGCGAGCGCGACCACAACACGGCGCAACTGCGCGCCCGCGTGACCACGCTGTGGCAGACCCGCATGCTGCGCAACACGCGGCTGATGGTGGTGGACGAGATCGAGAACGCGCTGTCCTACTACCGCACCACGTTCCTGCAGGGCATTCCGCGCCTGATGGCGGAAATGGAAGAGGACATCGCCGAAGTCTTCCCGCGCCGCGGCAAGGCCGGCGCGGCGCCTGCGCCGCTGGCGCCATTCCTGCAGATGGGCTCGTGGATCGGCGGCGACCGCGACGGCAATCCGAACGTGACGGCCGACACGCTGGAGCACGCCGCGCAGCAGCAGTCCACGCTGATCATGCAGTGGTATCTGGATGAAGTGCACGCGCTGGGGGCCGAGTTGCCGCTGTCATCGCTGATGGTCGATGCCAGCCCCGAACTTCTGGCGCTGGCCGAGGCTTCGCCCGACCATTCCGAGCACCGCGCCGACGAGCCGTACCGCCGCGCGCTGATCGGCATCTACGCCCGCCTGGCCGCCACCACGGCGCGTCTGACTGGCCATGTGGCCCAGCGCCATCCGGTGGCCGACGTGGCGCCGTACGAAAATGCCGAGGCCTTCGCGGACGACATCCAGATCGTGCTGGATTCGCTGCGCCTGCACCACGGTCAGGCGCTGGCCCGTGGCCGCATCGATTCGCTGGTGCGTGCCATCGCCATCTTCGGCTTCCATCTGGCGTCGGTGGACATGCGCCAGGTGTCCGACGTCCACGAGGCCGTGGTGGCCGAGCTGTTCAAGGCCGCCGGCATCGAGGCCAACTACGCGGGACTGTCCGAGGAACGCAAGCAGGAACTGCTGCTGGCCGAACTGCGCCAGCCCCGCCTGCTGACGCTGCCCTGGCACGATTATTCCGAGCAGACCCGCAAGGAACTGGCGATTTTCTCGATGGCGCGCGACCTGCGCGCCCGCTATGGCAACCGCGTGGCCCGCAACTACATCATTTCGCACACCGAGACGCTGTCCGACCTGGTGGAAGTGATGCTGCTGCAGAAGGAAACCGGCATGCTACGCGGTGCGCTGGGCAGCAAGACCGATCCGGCCCGCATGGAGCTGATGGTCATTCCGCTATTTGAAACCATCGAGGATTTGCGCAACGCGGCCGGCATCATGCAGTCGCTGCTGGACCTGCCAGGCTTCGATTCGGTGATCAGGCACCATGGCGTCGAGCAGGAAGTGATGCTCGGCTATTCGGACTCGAACAAGGACGGCGGCTTCCTGACGTCGAACTGGGAGCTTTACAAGGCCGAACTGGCGCTGGTGAAGCTGTTCGAGGAACTGCGCGTGACGCTGCGCCTGTTCCACGGCCGCGGCGGCACCGTGGGCCGGGGCGGTGGCCCGACCTACGAGGCCATCCTGTCGCAGCCGCCCGGCACCGTGAACGGCCAGATCCGCCTGACCGAGCAGGGCGAGATTATCAATAGCAAGTTCGCCAATGCGGAAATCGGCCGACGCAACCTGGAAACGGTGATCGCGGCCACGCTGGAAGCGTCGCTGCTGCCGACACAGAACGCACCGGCCGGACTGGCCACATTCGAGGGCATCATGCAGCACTTGTCGGACCACGCATTCCGCGCGTACCGGCACCTGGTGTACGAGACCCCGGGATTCAAGGACTACTTCTTCGCCACCACGCCGATCACCGAGATCGCCGACCTGAACCTGGGCTCGCGGCCGGCGTCGCGCAAGCTGATGGACAAGAAGAACCGCAAGATCGAGGATCTGCGCGCGATTCCGTGGGGTTTCTCGTGGGGTCAGTGCCGCCTGCTGCTGCCGGGCTGGTACGGCTTCGGCAGCGCGGTCAAGGCCATGCTGGACGCCGCGCCGGACGAAAAGTCGCGCAAGGCTGCCGTGGCCACGCTCAAGCGCATGATCAAGACCTGGCCGTTCTTCCGGACGCTGCTGTCGAACATGGACATGGTGCTGGCCAAGACCGACCTGGCCGTGGCCTCGCGCTACGCGGGGCTGTGCGACGACCCGGCGCTGCGCAAGACCGTGTTCTCGCGCATCAGCGCCGAGTGGCACCTGACCTGCGACATGCTGTCGCTGATCACGGGCCGCACGGAGCGCCTGGCCGAGAATCCGCTGCTGGCCCGCTCGATCAAGAACCGCTTTGCCTACCTGGACCCGCTGAACCACCTGCAGGTGGAACTACTCAAGCGCTACCGAGCCGGCAAGGACGCCGACGATGTCCGCGTGCGGCGCGGCATCCACTTGACGATCAACGGTGTGGCGGCCGGGCTGCGGAATAGCGGCTGATATATGTGATCTTTTGGATGCTTGAATCCCTTCTCCCGCGCCGTGCGGGAGGAGGGAGCCTTCCTGCGGCAGTTCTGCCCGCCTCTGGCGATATAATCGCCATTTCCGATTTTCCGCCCTGCCCCTGACATGACCTCCCAACTTGCCAAGAAAGGCGAAGCCTGGTCCGCCCGCTTCTCCGAACCGATGTCCGACCTGGTGAAGCGTTACACCGCGTCGGTCTTCTTCGACAAGCGCCTGGCGCTGTTCGACATCCAGGGATCGCTGGCGCACGCGGCCATGCTGGCCAGGCAGGGCATCATCGCCGACGCCGACCGTGCCGAGATCGAGCGCGGCATGACGCAGATCCGGGGCGAAATCGAATCCGGCGCGTTCGAGTGGAAGCTCGACCTGGAAGACGTCCACCTCAATATCGAAGCGCGCCTGACCGCGCTGGTCGGCGACGCCGGCAAGCGCCTGCACACGGGTCGCTCGCGTAACGACCAGGTGGCCACCGACATCCGCCTGTGGCTGCGCAGCGAGATCGACAACATCATCGGCCTGCTGGGCGACCTGCGCGGTGCGCTGCTGGACCTGGCCGAGAAGAACGCCGACACCATTCTGCCCGGCTTCACCCACCTGCAGGTAGCGCAGCCGGTGACGTTTGGCCACCACCTGATGGCCTACGTGGAAATGTTCACGCGCGACGCCGAGCGCATGGCCGACTGCCGCTGCCGCGTCAACCGCCTGCCGCTGGGTGCCGCCGCGCTGGCCGGCACGAGCTACCCGATCGACCGCGAATTCGTGGCCCAGCAATTGGGCTTTGACGGCGTGTGCCGCAATTCGCTGGACGCCGTGTCGGATCGTGATTTCGCCATCGAATTCCTGGCCGCCGCGTCGCTGGTGATGACCCATATCTCGCGTTTCAGCGAGGAACTGGTGATCTGGATGAGCCCGCGCGTCGGTTTCATCGACATCGCCGACCGCTTCTGCACGGGCAGCTCGATCATGCCGCAGAAGAAGAACCCCGACGTGCCCGAGTTGGCGCGCGGCAAGACCGGCCGCGTCTACGGCCACCTGAACGGCCTGCTGGTGCTGATGAAGGGCCAGCCGCTGGCGTACAACAAGGACAACCAGGAAGACAAGGAACCGCTGTTCGACACGGTGGACACCGTGGTGGACACGCTGCGCATCTTCGCCGACATGGTGCCGGGCATCAGCGTCAAGCCGGACAACATGCGCGCCGCCGCGCTGCAGGGCTACGCCACCGCCACCGATCTGGCCGACTATCTGGTCAAGCGCGGCCTGCCGTTCCGCGACGCCCACGAGGCCGTGGCCCATGCCGTGCGCGCCTGCGACGACCGCCACTGCGACCTGGCCGACCTGACGGTCGAAGAACTGCGCCAGGCGTCCGGCCTGGGCGACAAGGCTTCGCTGATTGGCGAGGACGTACACGCCGTGCTGACGCTGGAAGGCTCGGTCGCATCGCGCAACCATATTGGCGGCACCGCGCCGGACCAGGTCCGCGCCGCGATCGCCGCCGCACGCAAGGCACTGTGACGCTGTAAGTTTCAAGTAAGTCTGCGTCGTAAAAAAGCCGCCGTGGCCTGAGGGCTCCGGCGGCTTTTTCTTTGGTTTTTCGTTTGTTTTCCGGGGCTTGGCCCGGAAATGCCACATCGGTAGGACAATCCCCTAGCGCCCACATAAATTGTTACAGATAAACTAATCGGCGCATAAAACCGGGGGGAGACAACCCATGAAATACTTGCTTGGTCTGTCACGACAGATCGACAGGTTGAATCAGCACACGGGCAGGCTTGCAAACATCATGATCCTGCTGTCGTGTCTGATCAGCGCAGGGAACGCCCTGCTTCGTTACGGCTTCAACCTTAGCGACAACTGGCCGCTGGAACTGCAGTGGTACATGTTTGCCGTGTCCGTGATGTTCGGCGCGTCGTACACGTTCCAGCGCAATGAGCACGTGCGCGTGGATCTGATCTACGGCAACGTGTCCGAACGCGCGCAGCACTGGATCGACATCTTCGGCATCGTCGTGTTCCTGTTGCCGTCGACGATCCTGTTCACGTGGCTGTCGTGGGAATCGCTGTTTCTGCCTTCGTGGCGCATTCTCGAGCAGTCGGGCAACTCGGGCGGCCTGCCCCGTTATCCGATCAAGCTCGTGGTGCCCATCGGCTTTGCCCTGCTCACGCTGCAGGGGATTTCCGAACTGATCAAGCGCTTTGCCGCCCTGAAGGGCCTGGTGCGCATCGAATCAAAATACGAAAGGCCGGTGCAATAATGATTCCATTGGAATATATGCCGCCACTGATGTTCGGCGGCCTGGTGGTATTCATGCTGATCGGGTTCCCGGTCGCATTCTCGCTCTCGGCGGTAGGCCTGGCCTTCGGCTTCCTGGCCATCGAATGGGGCTACTTCCCGTTGCAGTTCCTGCAGGCGGTGCCCAGCCGGATATTCGGCAGCGTGCTGGCCAACGAGCTGCTGCTGGCGATTCCGTTTTTCACCTTCATGGGCGCCATTCTGGAAAAATGCGGGCTCGCGGAGGACATGCTCGACTCGATGGGCCAACTGTTCGGCCCGGTGCGGGGCGGGCTGGGCTACTCGGTGATCATCGTCGGTTTCATCCTGGGCGCGATCACCGGCACGGTGGCCGCGCAGGTGATCGCCATGGCAATGATCTCGCTGCCCGTGATGATGCGCTACCGCTACAACATGAAGTACGCCACGGGCGTGCTGGCCGCATCGGGCACGATCACGCAGCTGGTGCCGCCGTCGCTGGTGCTGGTGGTACTGGCCGACCAGCTCAAGACGCCGATGGGCAGCGCCGACGTGGGCAGCATGTACCTGGGCGCCTGGGGCCCCTCGGTGGTGCAGATCCTGCTGTTCGCGCTCTACACCTTCGTCCTGACCCGCATCAAGCCCGACTGGCTGCCGCCGGTGCCGCCGGAAGCCCGCACGCTGCGCGGCTGGCCGCTGTGGGCCAAGTGCCTGCGCGGCATCATCCCCTGCGCGGTGCTGATCTTCCTGGTGCTGGGCACGATCATGCTGGGTATCGCCACCCCGACCGAATCGGGTGCGATGGGCGCCGTCGGCGCGCTAGTGCTGGCCGTGATCCGCGACAAGGGTTTCAACCGGATCGACCGCAATATCTACCGCATCGGCATCGGCGCCACGCTGGTGGCGGCGGCCGTCGGCGTGTTCGCGTTCGGTTCGCATGCGTTCCGGATTCCGCTGGCTGTGGCCTACCTGGTGGTGCTCTGGCTGCTGATCCGCGCCGGGCAGCTGACCGAACTGCGCCTGCTGATCGTCGAGGCCTACCAGTCCACCGCCCGGATCACGGCGATGGTGGTGTTCATCCTGATCGGCTCCACCTGCTTCTCGGTGGTGTTCCAGGGCGTGGACGGCGGCGCGTGGGTGGAGCACCTGTTCACCTCGTTGCCGGGCGGCTGGATCGGCTTCCTGATCGTGGTCAACCTGTTCATCTTCTTCCTGGCGTTCTTCCTGGACTTCTTTGAGATCGCGTTCATCGTGGTGCCGATGCTGGCCCCGGTGGCGGTCAAGGTCCTGGCGCCGGTGGTGGCCGATTCGATGGGCGGCAACCCCGAGGCCGCCGCCACGGCCGCGCTGGTCTGGTTCGGCGTGATGCTGTGCGTGAACATGCAGACGTCGTTCATGCACCCGCCGTTTGGCTTCGCGCTGTTCTACCTGCGCGGCATCGCGCCGAAGGAAGTCAAAAGCTCGGACATCTACTGGGGCGCGCTGCCCTGGGTAGGCCTGCAACTGGTGATGGTGCTGCTGGTGATGTTCTGGCCGGGCATGGTGACCGGGCTGCTCGACAAGGGATCGCTCAAGCATAGTAATTCCGCCGAAGTCAGTATTCCGCTAGGCGGGCAGGAAAGCGAGAGCAAACCTGGCGGGCCGGCGTCGACACCGGGCACGCTGGAACTGCCGAGCAGCAGCGAAAGCGAACCGGCCACACCGCAGTTCCAGTTCGAGAAGAGCAAGTAGCGCAATTGGGCGGGGTTGGAGGGTGATGCCCTGACCCCCTCCCCACAGAGCACGCCAAAACAAAAAAACCCCCGGCCTCGCGGCACGGGGGTTTTTTGTTTGGATCGAATGAAGCGTTACTGCTTCACGCAGTCCACGAAGTACGCCGTCTGGCCGTCGATTTCGTCTTCCACCAGGCCGTGGATGTCGGTCTCGAATCCCGGGAACAGCTTGTTGAACTCGCGGGCGAACTTCAGGTACTGCACGATGGTGCGGTTGAAGCGCTCGCCCGGGATCAGCAGCGGAATGCCCGGCGGGTACGGCGTCAGCAGGATGGCGGTCACGCGGCCTTCCAGTTCGTCGACGGGCACGCGCTCGATCTCGCGGTGCGCCATCATCGCCCAGGCGTCCGACGGCTTCATCGCCGGCTCCATGTCCGACAGGTACATCTCGGTGGTCACGCGCGCCACGTCGTTGGCCTTGTAGACGCTGTGGATGGCGTCGCACAGGTCGCGCAGGCCCATCCGCTCGTACTGCGGATACTTGCCGACGAACTCGGGCAGCACGCGCCACAGCGGCTGGTTCTGGTCGTAGTCGTCCTTGAACTGCTGCAGTTCGGTCACCAGCGAGTTCCAGCGACCCTTGGTGATGCCGATCGTGAACATGATGAAGAACGAGTACAGACCCGTCTTCTCGATGATGATGCCGTGCTCGGCCAGATATTTGGTGACGATGGCGGCCGGGATGCCGCGCTCGCTGAACTCGCCGTCCACGTCCAGGCCCGGGGTGATGATCGTGGCCTTGATCGGGTCCAGCAGGTTGAAGCCGTCGGCCAGGTCGCCAAAACCGTGCCAGCGCTCGTTGGCCTGGAGCATCCATTCGTCGCGGTCGGGCACACCCTCTTCTGCCAGAGTGTCCGGGCCCCAGACCTTAAACCACCAGTCGCCATTGTTCATCACGTCGTAGTCGGCCTCGACCTTGCGCACGGCGCGGCGGAAGTCCAGCGCCTCGGCAATGCTTTCCTCGACCAGCGCGGTGCCGCCCGGCGCTTCCATCATGGCCGCCGCCACGTCGCACGAGGCGATGATCGAGTACTGCGGGCTGGTGGAGGTGTGCATCAGGTACGCCTCGTTGAACCGGTAGCGGTCCAGCTTGCGGGTCTCGGAATCCTGCACCAGGATCTGCGACGCCTGCGACAGGCCGGCCAGCAGCTTGTGCGTGGATTGCGTGGCGAACACCAGCGCGTCCTTGCTGCGCGGACGGTCACGGCCGATGGCATGCATGTCACGGTAGAAATCGTGGAACGCGGCGTGGGGTAGCCAGGCTTCGTCAAAATGCAGCGTGTCGATTTCCGACGTCAACATTTCCTTAATTTGCTCGGCGTTGTACAGCACGCCGTCGTACGTGCCCTGTGTGATCGTCAGGATGCGCGGCTTCTGGTTCTTGGCCTTGCTGGCGAACGGATGGTTCTCGATCTTCTTTCGGATGGTCTCCGGATCGAACTCGCTCTTCGGGATCGGGCCGATGATGCCGTAGTGGTTGCGCGTCGGCATCAGGAACACCGGGATCGCGCCGGTCATCATGATTGCGTGCAGGATCGACTTGTGGCAGTTGCGGTCCACCACCACGATGTCGCCCGGCGCCACGTTGGCGTGCCAGACCATCTTGTTCGACGTCGACGTACCGTTGGTCACGAAGTACATGTGGTCCGAATTGAAGATGCGCGCGGCGTTGCGCTCCGACGCCGCTACCGGGCCGGTGTGGTCCAGCAGCTGGCCCAGTTCTTCCACGGCGTTGCAGACGTCGGCGCGCAGCATGTTCTCGCCGAAGAACTGGTGGAAGACCTGGCCCACCGGGCTCTTCAGGAACGCCACCCCGCCCGAATGGCCGGGGCAGTGCCACGAGTACGAACTGTCCTGCGCGTAGTCGATCAGCGCCTTGAAGAACGGCGGGGCCAGCGTGTCCAGATAGACCTTGGCTTCGCGGATGATGTGGCGCGCCACGAATTCGGGGGTGTCCTCGAACATGTGGATGAAGCCGTGCAGCTCGCGCAGGATGTCGTTCGGAATGTGACGAGACGTGCGCGTTTCGCCGTACAGGAAGATCGGCAGGTCGGTATTGCGGCGACGCACTTCGTTCACGAACGCGCGCAGCTTCTCGATGGCGGCGGCTTCGGGCTGGTCGTCGGCGCGCACGAACTCGTCGTCGTCGATCGACACGATGAACGTGGAAGCCCGGCTGGACTGCTGGGCGAACGATGTCAGGTCGCCATAGCTGGTCAGGCCCATCACTTCCATGCCCTCGCGCTCGATGGCCTCGGCCAGTGCGCGAATGCCCGAGCCGGAAATGTTCTCGGAACGGAAGTCTTCATCGATGATGATGACGGGGAAGCGGAATTTCATCGGGCAATCCTTGATGAGGGTGCTTGTAAAGACTTGAGCCACATGGCCGCCGGGAGGTTCCCGCAGCGGCGACATGTGGCTCGTTCGTCAGGTCTGGCGCCCGGGCAGTCGTGCCCGTTGGCGCCGCCGGCGCGATTCACACGCCGGCATTGTGAGGCAGAAAAATGACAGGCCGTCAGGTCTTCGGCAGCGTGACACCTTGCTGGCCCTGGTACTTGCCGCCGCGGTCCGCATACGAGGTCTCGCAGATCTCGTCCGATTCAAAGAACAGCACCTGGGCGCAGCCCTCGCCGGCGTAGATCTTGGCGGGCAGCGGCGTGGTGTTCGAGAACTCCAGCGTCACATAGCCTTCCCATTCGGGCTCGAACGGCGTCACGTTGACGATGATGCCGCAACGCGCGTACGTGCTCTTGCCCAGGCAGATGGTCAGCACGCTGCGCGGAATCCGGAAGTACTCCATCGTGCGGGCCAGCGCGAACGAGTTCGGCGGGATGATGCAAACGTCACCCTTAAAGTCCACGAACGACTTCTCGTCGAAGTTCTTCGGATCGACGATGGTGCTGTTGATGTTCGTGAATATCTTGAATTCGTCGGCGCAGCGGATGTCGTAGCCGTAGCTCGACGTGCCATAGGAAACGATCTTGCGTCCGTCCGATTCCCGTACCTGGCCGGGCTCGAACGGTTCGATCATGCCTTGCTGTTCCGCCATGCGGCGGATCCACTTGTCGGATTTGATGCTCATATAGACGTGGCAGGATGGTCGGACAGCTGGCCGGCCATACCCGGCGCCGCTGGAATGGGGCGCATTGTACAACCATTCGCGGCGCAGGCCCGATGCCGAAGATCAAGGCCGGACACCCTCCTCCCGTCAGGCGGGAGAAGGGCTGGTGGACGCCGCCACGCGACGGGTCAGGTCGCCGCGATCACGCCGCAGGCGATGCGGCCACCCGCATTTCCCGTGGGCTGGGTGCGATAGTCATCCGGGTCCTTGTGGACGATTACCGACCGGCCCACCACGCTGTTCGGGCCCGCGCCCACGGTCACGTCGCTCATCACGAACTGCGCGCGCGCATTGCCGGCGGAATCGGCCGTCAGGTTGTTCATGTCGCCAGCATGGTGTTCAGGCATCGACATCTGGCCATGCGGCTTGGCGCCCGGATTGAAGTGGCCGCCGGCGCTCATGCCGTCCGGCGCCGAGCAATCGCCCTTCTCGTGGATATGGAAGCCGTGCGTGGTGCCCGGCGGCAGGCCGGTCACCGCCACCACCACCATCACGCCGCCGCCCTGCTGCTGCTCAAACGTGACGCGACCGCCGGTATTGGTGCCGCTCTTGGACGCCAGCGGCGCGGCGGCCCGCGTGGCACCCGGGGCGGCCATGGCCGCGCTGGCCGTGGGCGCCGCCGACGGGCTCTTGTCCGTCTGCGCACAGCCGGCTGCCAGCACCGCGGCAGCACCGACCGTCAATCCGAAAAGTACACGTTTCATGCCGTTCCTCCTCTTCTTGCTTGTGTGCGCGATGCCCGCGCGTGAACGTCGACGACCTGCCGTGTGGATTGTAGGACAGGCGCCCGGCACGACTATGTCGGACAGCCTCCCATTTTTGCTGCCCGTCAAACGTCTCAGGTGTTCTGGACGACGATGCTCGGAAACTTGTTGCTCATGTCGCGCGCCTTGTCGGCAACTTTGATGGCCACCTTGCGCGCCATTTCGCGATAGATCCCGGCGATCTGGCCATCCGGATCGGCCACCACCGTGGGGCGGCCCGAATCGGCCTGCTCGCGGATCGACAGGTTCAGCGGCAGGCTGCCCAGCACATCCACGTCATAGTCGGCGCTCATCTTCTGGGCACCGCCGGCGCCGAAGATGTGTTCGGTATGGCCGCAGTTCGGGCAGCAGTAGACAGCCATGTTCTCGACGATGCCCAGGATCGGAATGCCGACCTTCTCGAACATCTTGAGACCCTTGCGGGCGTCCAGCAGGGCGATGTCCTGGGGCGTGGTCACGATCACCGCACCGGTGACCGGCACCTTCTGGGACAGCGTCAGCTGGATGTCACCGGTGCCCGGCGGCATATCGACGATCAGGTAGTCCAGGTCGCTCCAGTTGGTCTGGCGCAGCAGCTGCTCCAGCGCGGAGGTCACCATCGGGCCACGCCAGACCATCGGGTTGTCCTGTTCGATCAGGAAACCGATGGAATTGGCCTGCAGCCCATGGCCCTGCAGCGGGATCATGGTCTGGCCGTCGGTGGATTCGGGACGTCCGCTGATACCCAGCATCATCGGCAGGCTCGGGCCATAGATATCGGCATCGAGCATGCCCACGCGCGCGCCCTCGGCGGCCAGGGCCAGGGCCAGGTTCACGGCCGTGGTGGACTTGCCCACGCCGCCCTTGCCAGATGCCACGGCGATCACATTTCGCACGCCGGGCAGCAGCTTCACGCCGCGCTGCACCGCATGGGCGACGATTTTCATCGACACCGCCACGCTGACATTAGCCGAGGCGTCCGCCTTGCGCACGGCATCGGTCACAAGGTTGCGGATCAGGTCGAACTGGCTCTTGCCCGGGTAACCGAGCTCCACCTCCACCGACACGTTGCTGCCGTCGACTCGCACATTGCGCGCCGACCGCGTGGAGACGAGGTCCTTGCCCGTATTGGGATCGATGACCGTACGCAGGACTTCGGTTACCTGTTCAATGGTGAGGCTCAAGACAGACTCCGCTCTTGGAATGAAATTGTGGGGGATGCGAGTCGCGTAATGTAGCAAAAGAACGTCAACCGGCAGGGGCCACGGTAGCAGGTCCGCGCGCACTGTGGCACGCCGTCTGATTTAACCCTTGGTTAAGTGTGGATTTACAGACATTTACATCTCTCACACTCCTGGGGTTGTGCGGCTGACACCATCTGCCTATTGTAGTGCGCCGGCCTTGCGGCGCTCCGGCCATGTGCGTCAGCGCACGGCAGGCCCTGAGCGTTTTCATACGCATGTTGAAACTTGTCGCGCCTCGACCGCCGTTTGGCACCAGGCGTTACCATGCGACATGCCGTTGGCCAAACATTTTCGGGTATCACCAGAAGGAGAAAGCATGAACCTCAAGCTCGTTACCGTCTCGATCGTCGCCGCTGCAGCCCTGGCGGGCTGCGCCACCGAACAGCAGACCCATACCGCGGTCGGCACCGGGGTTGGCGCGGCCGTGGGGGCTGGGCTGGGCAACCTGATCGGCGGCAACACCACGGGCACGCTGGTTGGCGCTGCCGTGGGTGGCGCGCTGGGCGGCGCAACCGGATACAACTGGAACGCCATCCGCGGCAAGCTGAACAAGGACACCGCCGGCACCGGCACCCAGATCACCGAGCAGCCGGACGGCTCGCTGAAGGTCAATATCCCGAGCCAGGTGACGTTCGATACCGACAGCGCCACGATCAAGCCGTCGTTCCGCGCCGTGCTGGACCAGGTCTCGCAGACGCTGGGCCAACACCAGGACGTGACCGCCAACGTCGTGGGCCATACCGACAGCACCGGCAACCCGAGCTACAACATGCAGCTGTCGCAACGCCGTGCCCAGAGCGTGGCCGCCTATCTGGGTGACCATGGCGTGGCGCGCAACCGCCTGACTGCCGAAGGCCGGGGCCAGACCCAGCCCGTGGCGGACAACGCCACCGACGCCGGACGCGCACAAAATCGTCGTGTCGAAATTTTCTTGAAACCAATTTCGGGGTGACCAGTCATACAGTTCAGGTACCGCTTGCCACCGTTGCTGGCTCGCGATGGGTGGCTGACCTCCCGGGCGGTACCTGATTTCTCCTCCTTTTCCGTTGTGGAAAGCTGCGCCGGTACCTAACCGGCGCTTTTTTTTGCCCGTTTGACTTCCGATCGTGCCATCCGGCATGCCATTTCAGCGAGATTGCGCGCCGATTATGCCCCGTTCGGCGCCAATCCGAGCAATCCGTCCGGGCAGTTGCTAAAATAGCCGGTTCCTCCGTCCGGCAGCCGCCGGGCGTGCATCGACACCCACTGAACGGCTCTTTTCATGACCGCACGCCGCATTCTCGTTACCTCTGCCCTGCCGTATGCCAACGGCCAGATCCACATCGGCCATCTGGTGGAGTACATCCAGACCGACATCTGGGTGCGTTTCCAGCGCATGATGGGCAACGAGGTCTACTATGTCGGCGCCGATGACACCCATGGCACCCCGGTCATGCTGCGTGCGGAAAAGGAAGGCATCACGCCCAAGCAGCTGATCGACCGCGTCTGGACCGAGCACAAGCGCGACTTCGACAGCTTCCTGGTGTCC
Source organism: Cupriavidus pauculus (assembly GCF_002858765.1). Lineage (GTDB taxonomy): Bacteria > Pseudomonadota > Gammaproteobacteria > Burkholderiales > Burkholderiaceae > Cupriavidus > Cupriavidus pauculus_B. Next base: position 571,800 of record NZ_PJRP01000002.1, on the reverse strand, counting down.
TTCGACAACTACTACAGCACCGACGCCGAGGAAAACCGCGAACTCTGCGAAAAGATCTACCTGTCGCTGAAGGGCCAGGACCTGATCGCCGAGCGCGATGTCGAGCAGTTCTTCGACCCGGTCAAGAACATGTTCCTGCCGGACCGCTTCATCAAGGGCGAATGCCCGAAGTGCGGCGCGAAGGATCAGTACGGCGATTCGTGTGAGGTATGCGGCACCACGTATGTGCCAACCGACCTGAAGAACCCGTACTCGGTGGTGTCCGGTGCCACGCCGGTGCGCAAGTCGTCGACGCACTTCTTCTTCAAGCTGTCCGATCCGCGCTGCGAAACGTTCCTGCGCGAGTGGGTGGCCGACCTGGCCCAGCCCGAGGCCAGCAACAAGATGCAGGAATGGCTGGGCGCCGAAGGCGAGGCCTCGACGCTGTCCGACTGGGACATCTCGCGCGACGCGCCCTACTTCGGCTTCGAGATCCCGGGCGCACCGGGCAAGTACTTCTACGTGTGGCTGGATGCCCCGATCGGCTACTACGCCAGCTTCAAGAACCTGGCGGCCAAGCGCGGCATCGACTTCGACGCCTGGGTGGGCCCGCACTCCACGGCCGAGCAGTACCACTTCATCGGCAAGGACATCCTGTACTTCCACACGCTGTTCTGGCCCGCGATGCTGAAGTTCTCGGGCTATCGCACCCCGACCAACGTGTTCGCGCACGGCTTCCTGACCGTTGACGGCGCCAAGATGAGCAAGTCGCGCGGCACGTTCATCACCGCGCAGAGCTACATCGACACCGGCATGAATCCGGAATGGCTGCGTTACTACTTTGCCGCCAAGCTCAACGCGAGCATGGAAGACCTGGACCTGAACCTAGACGACTTTGTCGCCCGGGTGAACAGCGACCTGATCGGCAAGTACGTGAACATTGCCAGCCGCGCGGCTGGCTTCCTGGTCAAGCGCTTCGACGGCAAGGTGAACGAGGCCGCCCTGGCCAATCCGCTGCTGGAACAACTGCGCCAGGCCGCGCCGCAAATCGCCGCGTATTACGAAGGCCGCGAGTACAGCAAGGCGCTGCGCCTGGTGATGGAGCTGACCGACGCCGTGAACGCGTTCGTCGACACCAACAAGCCGTGGGAACTGGCCAAGGACGAAAGCAAGCGCGATGCACTGCACGCCGCATGCTCGGTGTCGCTCGAAGCGTTCCGCCTGCTGACGGTCTACCTGAAGCCCGTGGTGCCGAACATGGCCGCCGGTGTCGAGTCGTTCCTGAATGTGGATGCACTGGACTGGCGCGGAATCGACAAGCAGCTGTCCTCCGACCGCCCGATCCAGGCCTACCAGCATCTGATGACCCGCGTGGACACCAAGCAGATCGACGCACTGCTGGCCGCCAACCAGGAATCGCTGCAGGCCGCGGCCCCGGCCGCCAACGCGGCAGCGTCCGCATCGATCGAACCGATTGGCGAAACGATTACGATCGACGACTTCGCGAAGATCGACCTGCGCGTGGCGAAGATCGTGGAATGCCAGAAGGTGGAAGGCTCGAACAAGCTGCTGCAGCTGACGCTGGACTTGGGCGAAGGCAAGATGCGCAACGTGTTCTCGGGCATCCAGTCGGCCTACACGCCCGAGCAGCTGGTGGGCAAGCTGACGGTCGTGGTGGCCAACCTGGCGCCGCGCAAGATGAAGTTCGGCATGTCCGAAGGCATGGTGCTGGCCGCCTCGGCCGCCGACGAGAAGGCCAGCCCGGGCCTGTATATCCTGGAACCGCATAGCGGCGCCGTACCGGGCATGCGGATTCGCTAGGCACCGTCAGACTGATTCTGGCGTCGTTGCGCGGGCGCTCCTCGACAAATAAAAACGCCGACGGCCTTTGCTCCGTCGGCGTTTTTATTTGTGGCCGGCAACCTCGCCGCCAGCCTCAGCCGCCCTGCCGCTTCGACGGATCGTCGCTACGCGATGTGGTGGTCACCGTGCCGTCGTTGTTGAAATGCACGTTGAAGAAGGCCCGGTCCGTGGGGCTCTCGAACCAGCGGTAGCCCCAGACCTCTTCCTGCTTGAGGCGGAACGCCTCCACCTTGGTCGGCTTGCCCAGCATCCGGCGGATCTGGTCCTTGTTCATGCCAGGTCGTACTTTTGCGAAGTTTTCGCCCGTCAGCACCTGTTCGATGGCGCGCACCGTGCCGTCGGCGTTCGTTGTCACCATCCACGTGGTGGCGCCTTCGGGCCCGCGCGGGTATTCCAGGCGGCGGCCGCCCTCCGGTTCTTCCCAGACGATCTCGGGCTTGCCGGCCTGGCGCCGCACATCGTCTTCTGTGGACTTGCCGATTTCGATGCCCTTGAACAGCTGGCTATCGGGCTTCACGCTGTTCCAGGTGTCGGTGGCCACCGATTTCGCCTTTTTCATGGCTTCGTCGACCTTCTGCTGGTCACACCCGAACAGGGCAAGCAGGCTGGCAATCAGTCCCATGGCGGCAAGGCGTCGGCGAGACGCGCGGTTAAAAGGTGGCTTCATCGTTTGATCGCTTCGACTGGATCGCCGGCGGGGGCGCTGGCGCCTTCCACGGTAGCGTCGGCCGCGGCATTCCTGCGCCGGCCCGAGTCGCCGGCAAACAGCGTATCCCAATTATTGAACCGGCGGTTGAACAGCACCGACAGGCCGTTGATCGAGCCGCCCTTGGCAATCAGCGACCAGCGCCGCGAGAACGCCCAGGTCAGCTTCACCACGTTCGACGCTGACGTCAGGCTTTGTTCGTAGCCGACCGAAATCTGGTCGGACACCGCCTTGCCGATGCTCACCACCTGCTGGTCGTTCAGGCCGGCCGTGCTGGGGCCGATCGAAAATTCGTCGATGCCGAAATGGGACACCACGCTCTTGCCGGCCTTGCCCCCAATCATGCCCAGTGCCGCGCCGCCGATTGCGCCGCCGCTCAACTGGCGCTGCTGGCTGGACCCCGCGCTCTCGGCGCCGTAGCCGAACATCAGCCACGACAGCTTGTCTTCGTCCGGCACGTTCGGCTCCGACACCAGCCGCACGCGCGGCAGCCGCACCGTGCCCGTGACCTCCACGCCCGCTTCCACTTCCTGGTTGCGGCGCAGGGCGCGGATAAACATGTTCGGGTTGTCCACCGGCCCATTGAAGTTGATCGTGCCGCGTTCGATATCGAGCTTGCGGCCGAAGGCCTCGTACGTGCCCTCCACCACGCGCACGGTACCGGCCGCCCGCATCGGCGCCAGCGGCTCGCTCTTGATGCCAAGCTGGCCGGCCAGCAGGATATCGGCGCCGGCCCCACGGAAGCGGAAGCTGTCGCCCAGGTCGATCGTCACGTCGATTAGCGGGCTGAAGCGGCTGGCTGGTTTGGATTCGGGTACCACCGGCGTGGCGGCGGTCTTGAGTTCGCGTTCGTCCTTGCGGCGCACCACCACCACGTCGTCGCCCAGCACCGGCGCGCTGGCTTTGGGCAGGTCGAACAGGCCGCGATCCACGCGGAACTTGCCACGGATGGCGATCACTTTGTTCTCGTTGGCGATGCCGGCCTCGCCGGACACGATCAGCGTGCGCTCGGGGCTGGCAAACAGCTGCAGCTTGTCCGCGACGATGCGGCCGGTCAGGTTCGGATCGGTCTCGCCCAGCTTCACCGCGCCGGTGGCCGTCAGCGTGCCGTCGCCACCCCGGAAGCGCACTTGCTTCAGTTCCACCGCGTTCTGATCCAGCACCACGTGCACTTCGCCGTCGGTCAGCCGGATGCCCAGGTCGTAGAGCGTGATGCCGATGCCGCTACCGTCGATGGCTCCGGTCAGCAGCGGGCTGCCCGCCGTGCCGGCCAGTTGCAGGGCCGCCGCCAGCTTGCCTTCGAGCGCGTATTGCGGGCCGCTGAGCGCCTCCAGCGATTTCAGGCGCGGAATGTCGGCCGATACCGTGCCGCCGAGTGTCGACCCGGGCCCCACCGTCAGCAAGCCCTGTTCGCTGACCAGCCCCGCCGACGCATCGACGGCCAGCTTGCCGATCCGTTGCGACGTGGAGCCGCCGCGCAGCGTCACGCGATTGCCACTGAATTCCGCCCGCAGCGCGGTGTCGCTCAGGCCCAGCGTGGTCCAGCCACGGCCTGCATTGACCGAGGCATCGCCGCTGCGCCGCCGGATTTCGGCAAAGCCGGTGGCGGTTTCGGCAAGGTTCAGGTTCCAGCCGCCATCGAGCACCAGGTCGGAGCGCACCGGTTGCGATTCGCCGGTGAACGTCTCCACCAGCTTGATGATGTTGCCCGCCTCCACGCCATTGAAAGCACCCTGCGTGCGGATACGGCCATGATCGAACTCGAAGCCTTCGATATTCATCGTCGCGCGCTCGAACTGCAGCCGCGTCTGGCCCAGCCGGATATGGCGGTCCGCCACCATCAACTGGGTGGGCGAGACGAGCCGGACTTTGGCCGTGCCGCTTTCCTCGAGCGTGCGGATGGTGCCGGTCCAGCCCTGGTCGCCGCGCCACGCGCCCTGCCCGGACAGGGACAGCTGCAGCGGGCGCTCGTGCATCGTACCTACAGCATTGGCGTCGAACGTATGGTCGCCCTGCGTGCCGCGCAAGTTGGCATCGAGCGTGCGGACCGTCGCCTGCGGACCGTGATAGTCGCGCGCAGCCAGCCGGGCCGACAGCGTGCCGTTCAGCCCGCCGCGAAGTTCCACATGGCCATTGGCGCTGGCCACCTTGTGCGGCCCCACCACCAGCGATTGCGCGCTGTAGTCGCCCACCACCTCGGGCTTCTTCAGCGTGCCGGTAACCACCGCGTCGACCTTGGCCTGCCCACCGACACCAAGCTTCAGGCGATCCAGCTGCGGCGCATCGATGTTGACCTTGAGGCTGTCCCCGCGTGCGCCGAAACTGCCGTTCAGGTTCACCTGGTTACCGGCCATCAGCAGCGATGCCTGGCTGGGCAGCAGCCGCTCGCCCTCCAGCCGCACCTTGCCGTTGCCAGTCATCGGCAGCCCCGCGTATTCGCTCTCGCTAAGCGCGAAATCGAGCGCCACCCGTAGCACTTTCTCCAACGAGCCCTTCGTCGAAAACTCGGCGTTGATCCGGCCCGGTGCCACCTTGGCCAGCCGTGCCGGGTCGAAATTGGCCAGCTTGCCTTTGAAGTCGAAGGCTTGCGCATCCTTCAGCCCGAGCTTGCCCTCGGCGGTCAGCGTGCCGCTGCCCAGCCCCGCCCGCAGCGCCGTCAGCGTGACCGCGTCTTCATCGATCCGGGCGTCGGCAAACACCTTGATCTCGCCGCCCGCCACGTCCAGCGCCACGCTCTGGCGGCCGGGTTCCAGGCGCAGGATCACCGGCCCCGACAGGTTCGTGGCCACCATGCCCGTGTGCAGCGCGGCGACATCGAGATGCCGGACATCGAGATCGAAGCCGCCGCGCCCTTCGCGCAGCGTGCCCTGGCCGACGATCTCGGCGCGGCCCGGCAGCGTGATCCGCAGGTCGCGCAGCGTCTGCGTCAATTCGCTCAGCTCCACGCGCGCCTGCACGGCATGCACGGGCAGGCGTTCCTTGTCGATCGGGCCCGGCTCCAGGTTGCGCACCGTGACTTCGCCGGCCACGGCCAGCGGGTTCTTCGTGGGCGCGACCGGCGTGGGCATGGGCGCCGACGCCGACGCCGATGCTGCCGACGCAGCGGCCACCGCGCTGGCCGTCGATTCGCCAGGTTTCGGCTTGGCCACCTCGGGTGGCGGAGGCACCGATTCCACCGGGCGCAGTTCCGCATGGACGGTCAGGTTGGCCTGCGGCGCGGTCGGGCTGAACAGGCGCGGGTTGATGCGCTCGCCATCGACAATCAGGTGCGTGAACGGCACCTTGCCGAACGGGGTCACGTCGGCATTGCCGCGCGCCCGGATGCGGTCGCCGTTGGCCTCCAGTTCGGCGCGCAGTTGGTCCAGCGATCCGCTGGCCGTGGCCGACACCGCATAGGCTTCTTCTTTCCAGCGGCCCTCCAGCAGCGCCTCGGCCGACAGCGGGAAAGGCGTCTTGCCGCCGATCTGCGCATTGGCCTGCAGCTTGCCGTACGGCGTGACGAGCTTGTCGACGACCACGCGATGGCGCTGGCCGTCGCTATGCAGCGCGCCCGACAGGTCGGACAGCACCAGCGGGGTCGACGTGGCGGCCGGCCCCTGCAGCAGCGACAGTTCGCGGACGGTCAGCGTGTCCACGTCGACAGCCAGCGGCAACTCCAGCGACTGCGGCATCTTCGCCGGCTCGGTGCTCGGCGGGGAGGCCGGCAGCCGCGCGTCGATCTTGCCAAGCTTCAGCCATGCCACATGCAGCCGCGTGGGCGACCACGACACATTCCATTTCGCGTCGATCCGGTCGATGGTGACGCGCGTGTCGCCGCTGGCGAACACCACATCGTGCAGCCGCAGCCCGCTTGCCACGGTGCCACCATCGAGCTGGCCGGCAAGCATCCCCGCCGACAGCCGCGTGGCCACGTTCCAGAGATGGCGCGTGCCAGTCTCGGTGCGCAGCGCCGCCACGGCCGTGGCGACCAGCGCGATCAGCAGCACCAGCAGGATGCCCACCAGCCAGACCAGCGCCTTCCAGACCCGGCGCCGGCGATGTGGCTGCCGTGGCGTGTTGCGATCCTCGCGCGGCACGGGCGGCATGTCCGGCATGTTCATCAGAACGCCACCCCCAGCGAGATATGCGGCCGGAACTGCTTCTGCTGGATGCCGTAGCCGATATCGAGCTGCACCGGCCCCACGGGGCTGCGCCAGCGCGCGCCCACGCCTACGCCGTGGTAAATCTTGATGCCGTCAAGGTTGTTGGTGGCGGTACCCATGTCCCAGAACACCGCCGCGCCCCAGTCGGGCTTGAACCAGTACTGGTACTCCAGGCTGCCCGTGCCCAGGTAGCGGGCCGGCAGCACGCTCTGGCCGGACGGCGTACCGATCGACTGGTAGCTGTAGCCGCGGATCGAATCGGTGCCACCCGCGCGAAAGCGCAGCGTGGCCGGAATCAGCGCAGGATCGTTCGACGTCATGTCGGCGCCCAGTTCCAGCCGCGCCACGAACAGGTCGCGGTTGCCCACCGGCACGTACTGGCGAATCCGGCCGTACACGCGCAGGAACGTCGCGTCGCTGAGCAGGCCCTTGGCGGCCACGCCGATCTGGGTGTTGATCACGTTGCCACGGCGCGGGAACACGGGGTTGTCCACGTCGCGGCGCGTCCACGCGAATGCCGGCACCAGCGCCTTCGAGTACTGCGACGGCTCGCCGTACGGCGTCAGCACGTCGTAGTAAAAGTCGAGCGACACCGTGGTGTCGTACTTTTCACGCGAGCGCGACCGCTTCAGGCCGGCACGCCAGCTCTTGGTGTCGGTGCTCTCGACGTCGATCAGGCGTTCGTAGCTGGTATAGATGCTGTTGCGGTACGTGTGCGGGTCTGGCGGCATCGCCATTTCCACAAACCCGTACTGGCGCTTCTGTTCGATCCGGGCCTGCGTGTCGAGTACCCAGGCGCGGTTGAACAGGTTGTAGTACGAATAGCGGCCTTCCACCTGGGCGCCAGTATCCGTGGTGAAACCGACACCGGAACTGAGCCGGTGCGTGGGATATTCGCGCACCTTCACCTTGACCGGCGCCGTCACGGTCTGCTGCTGCGCGGCAGCTTCCGCCGAGGTGGCGGCGGGCGGCTCCTGCAGTTCCACCTGCACGTTCGAGAAATAGGGCTGGTTCTGGACCGCGCGCTGGAACTCCAGCAGCCGTTCCACGCGATACGGCTCGCCCTCGCCCAGCGGGTTCACGTTGCGGATGATCTGGGCCGGGTAGCGGCGCGTGCCCTCGATCTCCAGGGGCCCGAGCACATAGGCCGGGCCGCTTTCATACTTGGCCCGCAGGTCGGCGGCCTGTTCGTCGGGTTCGATGCGCGCCTGCGACGACGCCAGCTTCGCGCCGTAGTAGCTCTTGCTCTGCAGTTGCACCAGCGCGTCTTCCTTGGCCTTGTCCCAGTCGGCCTGCCGAAATGGCTGGCCCACCGGCAGACCCCACTTTTTGCGCATCTGCTCCACCTGCTCGGGCGACAACGTGGCGGCAGGGCCACTTACCTCGACATCCGCGCGCCGGATCACGGTGCGCGCGCCCGGGTCCACGCTGAGATGCACCACGCGATGATCGCCCTCGCCTTCCACCGTGGCCTTGGTGACCGGGTCGAACCAGCCCTCGGTGGACGCGAACTGGCGCACCTGGTCGCCCACGGTCTCCACCATGTACTGGAATTGGTCGTCGGAAATGTCGGTGCGGGTCGCGTAGCGTGCGAGGTCAAGGTGTTCTTCGAGAATGTCCTTGAGCGCCTTGGGCGCGTCGATCTCGACCTTGTACTGGGCCTTGGCGGCATGGGCGGGCAGCCAGGGGGCCACCAGCAGCAGCGCGGTGGCCAGCGTGACGGCGCGGGTGACGGCATGGGCGACCCCCATATGCGCGAGCCGGCGGGCACCGCCGCAGGTGCCTGGCGCCTTGGCTGGGGCGGGCTGTGCGGCCAAGTGGCCCAAAGCAGTCGTCATCCGTCCTTGTGGCTCCCGAATCAAGTCGCTATTTGACCACACCACCGGCGCCGCAAGGCCATCCCGGGGCCAAAATTCAGGATTCCGGAGCCTTCGGCGGCAGTGGGGCTTGCCGATACGGTAAAATCTTGCCCCGTCATCCCCAACACTGCTAAAGGGCACAGGTTTCATCATGGCCATGTACGAATCGGATATCACCCAGTTCCTGAAGACGCTCAAGCAGGAGCGCCCGTCGCTGGAAACGGAGCAGCGCGAAGGCCGCGGCCTGCTGTGGGACAAGACCCCGATCGACCTTGAAGAACGCGCCCGCGCCAACGCCTCGCGCGTGGCCCAGAAGCCGTACGTCTACTCGTCCGACAACTGATCGGCCGTCCGGCCGTTCCGACGACCATCCCGATGCATCCGAGCGATCCGCTGGACCCCGGCGCGCAGGAAAAACTGACGCTGCCCGTCGAGCTGCCCCGCGTGGCGCAGCCCGTCGGCGCCAGCGCCAATCCGGCCGACATGGTCGACGGGATGGCGTTCGCCCGCCTCTATGGCGAGCCGCTGTTCAAGCTGCCGCAGGACCTGTACATCCCGCCCGATGCACTGGAAGTCTTCCTGGAGGCCTTTGAAGGCCCGCTTGATCTGCTGCTGTACCTGATCCGCAAGCAGAACTTCAACGTCCTGGACATTCCGATGGCCCAGGTGACGCGTCAGTATCTTTCGTACGTCGACCAGATTCGCCGGACCAATCTGGAGCTGGCGGCCGAGTATCTGCTGATGGCAGCGATGCTTATCGAGATCAAGTCGCGCATGCTGCTGCCGGTCAAGAAGGCCGACAGCGACGAAGAAGCCGAGGATCCGCGTGCCGAACTGGTGCGCCGCCTGCTCGAATACGAGCAGATGAAACTGGCCGCCCAGCGCCTGGACACCGTGCCGCAGCTGGGCCGCGATTTCCTGCGCTCGCAGGTCTATATCGAACAGAGCCTGGTACAGCGTTTCCCCGATGTGGAAACGGTGGACCTGCAGTCCGCCTGGGCCGACGTGCTCAAGCGCGCCAAGCTGAATCAGCACCACAAGATCTCGCGCGAAGAACTTTCCGTGCGCGAGCATATGAGCCAGATCCTGCGCCGCCTGCAGCACGCCCGCTTCATGGAATTCAGCGAGCTGTTCGAGGACGCGATCCGTTCCGGCAAGGGCGTGCCCGTGGTGGTGGTGAACTTCATCGCCATGCTCGAGCTGTCGCGCGAGGCGCTGGTCGAGATCACCCAGGCCGAGCCGTTCGCACCGGTTTATGTGCGATTGGCGTACACGCCAGCCTGATCCTTCCACCACGCGGAACAATTCCCCGTGGGCGCCGGGCCTGAACCGGCGCGGATGCTCTACAATCCGCCGACAGCCGGCCAATGTGTACCCAGAGAGCCGGCACGCCAAGCTGCCACGCAGCGGCACGCTCCAACCACGACGGCACACCACATTCATGAAAGTCATTTCTTCCATCCAGGCGTTGCGGGACCAGTTGCGCGGCCAGAATCGCGTGGCGTTCGTCCCGACCATGGGCAACCTGCATGAAGGCCACCTGTCGCTGATGCGCCTGGCACGTCAGCATGGCGACCCCGTGGTGGCGTCGATCTTCGTCAATCGCCTGCAGTTCGGCCCGAACGAGGATTTCGACAAGTACCCGCGCACGCTGCAGGATGACGTGGAAAAGCTGCAGAGCGAAGGGGTGTACGTGCTGTTTGCCCCGACCGAGTCGGATATGTACCCGGTGCCGCAGGAATATCGCGTGGACCCGCCGCACGACCTGGGCGACATCCTGGAAGGCGAGTTCCGTCCGGGCTTCTTCAAGGGCGTCTGCACCGTGGTGATGAAGCTGTTCTGCTGCGTGCAGCCACGCGTGGCCGTGTTCGGCAAGAAGGACTACCAGCAGTTGATGATCGTGCGCCGCATGGCCCAGCAGTTCGCGCTGCCTGTGGACATCATCCCGGCCGAGACCATCCGCGCCGAGGACGGCCTGGCGCTGTCGTCGCGCAACCGCTATCTCGGCGAAGCCGAGCGCAAGGAAGCGCCGATCCTCTACAAGACGCTGCACGAAGTCCGCGACACCGTGCTGGGCAACGGCAATGTGGACCTGCTGACCGTCGAGGCCGATGCGCTGGCACGTCTGCAGGCACGCGGCTGGAAGCCCGACTACGTGTCGATCCGCAAGCGCGACAACCTGCAGGCCCCCACGCGCGAAGAATTCGCCGCCGGCGAGCCGCTGGTGGTGCTGACCGCCGCCAAGCTCGGCAACACCCGCCTGATCGACAATCTGGAAATCTGAACCGGCTGCCCCGGCTGACGCCAAGCCCCTTTCGACCGTCAGATAGTAAAAAGGCCAGAGGAACACCTCTGGCCTTTTTGTTTCCGGCTTTCTGGTTCTGGCCGTTGGCTCTTCCGCCGCGACCGTCAAACCCGCTTCAGCCGAGCCTTTTCGCGTTCCAGGTGGCGCTTGTGGCCGCTGCGGCGTTTCCACCAGATCAGCACGCCGGTCACGGCGAACGCCAGCGGCATCAGGCCGAATGCGGTGATGAACGCGCGGCCGTAGGTGCCGAACGCCTCGCCGGTATGTAGCGGGAACAGCCACAAGATAAACGCGTCGCCAGACTGGGCATCGCGCGGATCGCGGGCACCGAGCGGCCGCCCGGTATAGGCATCGAGCCAGAGCCGCGTGGCGCCGCTGTCTTCCTGCAGTTCGCCCTCCTGACGCAGCCGTACCTCATAGGCATCGCCCGGCTTGCGCGGCAGGCTGATACGCGTGACCTGCGCCCCCGGGAACTGCTGCTGCGCCGCCGTCATGGCCTGGGCCGGCGTGATCGCGTGGGCGCCAGCCGGCGGCGTATCGGACTGGTGCTTCGCCTGCGGACTCACGGTCATGACCGTGCTGATGATCGGCGTCACCCATTTCGGCAGGTTCAGATACCAGCCCGAAAAGGCGATGGTGGCCAGCACCGGCGCCACAAAGATGCCGCCAGCGCGATGGAAGGTGTAGAAGAAGCGCGACCACGAACCGCCGTGCGCAATGCGCACCGATTGCTTCAGTGCGCGCAGTTTCATCTTGGGCCACCACAGCACCACGCCCAGCAGCACCGTGAAAAACAGCACCATCCCGGTCACGCCGATGATGGTCTTGCCCGTGTCGCCGGACAGCAGGTAGCGATGCAGATGGAACAGCGTCGGCATGATCTGCTGGCGCGTCAGCCCCGGCACGCCAAACAGGCGCTCGCCCTTCACGGCCAACGTGATGGGGTCGACCATGACCTGCCGCGACCGACCCGGCATGGCCTGCGGCCCCTTGATCGGGTAATAGGCGATGAACACGTCGTGCTCGTCGACCGGCAGCATCAGCAGGTTGGGCTTGCCGTATTTCGGATCGGCCATCAGCTTGGCCGTGACCGATTCCACCGTGGCCGCACCCACCGGAATACGCGTGGCCGACGCCCCCTGCAGCAAGTCTGGATTCAGCCACTTGTCGATGTCGTCGCGCCACGAAATCAGCGTGCCGGTCAGGCCCATCATGACGAACAGCAGGCCAAAAACCAGGCCAATATAGAGGTGCAGCTTGACGAGGACGGTACGCAGACGACCGGAGACCATTGGAGTCTTTCTTTTTAAAAGCGGCGCTTGATGCACGCCTGATGAGCATTTCGCCACGCATCTGTGCGGCAACGCCCAAATGCAAATGCGAAGAATTCGCGATTCTAGCAGCGTGCCGCTAAGATCGTGGACGCGCCATCCCCTGCGCTCATCCGGTGCCGCCCTGCCCTGCCATGCCCCTGATTGAACTGGTTCCCGCTACCCCGGCCGACGCCGACCTACTAGCCGCCATGCACGCCGAAAGCTGGCGCGATGCCTATGGCGGCCTGATTCCCGCCGACTACCTCGAAAGCCACGCCCCGGCCGAACGGCTGGCCACGTGGCGCGCACGCATGCTCGAAGGCGCCGAAGCACCGCTCGAAGCCACCATCCTGCGCGTAAACGGGCAGCCGGCTGGTTTCTCGTGCCTGATGCCGCTGGCCGAGCCGGGCTATGGCATCTATCTCGATAACCTCCATGTGAAGCAAGCGTTTCACGGGCGAGGCTATGGCAAGACCCTGATGGCGCATTGCGCCGCGCGCGTGGCCAGCCAGTGGCCGGGCAAGTCGTTGTTTCTTTACGTGCTGGACGGCAACACCCAGGCGCGCGAGTTCTACCGGCGCCTGGGCGGCGTGGAATCGGACAACTTTAACGACCCCTTCCCGGGCACCGACCTCATGGTGGCCATCCGCCGCGTCAGCTGGGACGACGTGGACGCGCTGGTCAGCCGGCTGGCGCCGGGTCCGTAGTCACCGCCAACGGCGCGAACATCGCCCGCAGGTCGAGGTGCGCGGCCATGCTGTCGGCCAGCCGGTCGATCGACGCCTCGCGCAGCGCATCCAGTTGCACGCCCTCGGCCCGCGCCAGCCCAGCCCAGCGCAGCAGCGCGCCGCAGGCGTCCGGATGGTCGAACAGGCCATGGACATAGGTGGCCAGCACCTGGTTGTCTTCCGACACGGCACCATCGGGCCGGGACCCACCGACGCCTGAATCGTCCGAACCGGCGGCAGCGTCCAGCCACAGCGCCGGGCGCGCCAGTGCCGGGCCGTGCGTGACGCCCAGATGAATCTCGTACCCGTCCACCGCCGCGCCACCCGACTCGGCGTCGAGCCGGCCCGACACCCGCCGCAGTTGTTTCTCGGGTGCCAGCGTGGTCTCGAAATCGAGCAGGCCGAGCCCGTCGCTGGTGCCGGCCGGCCCTTCCCGGCCGTCGGGATCATGAAGGCGCCGTCCCAGCATCTGCATGCCGCCGCAGATGCCCATGAGCTTGCCCCCGTAGCGCAGGTGCCGCAGCAGCGCCTGGTGCCAGCCGTTGGCGCGCAGGAAGGCCAGGTCGGCGCGCACGCTCTTGCTGCCGGGCAGGATCACCAGGTCCGCCGGCGGAATCGGCATGCCCGGGCCGATGAACTGCAGGTCGACGTTCGGATGGGCCCGCAGCGCATCGAAATCGGTATGGTTCGAGATGCGCGGCAGCACCGGCACGATCACGCGCAGCACGTCGCCGTCGCGGCTGGCTACCTGTGCGCTGGCGATGGCGTCCTCGGCATCGAGATGGAGGCCGTGCAGGTACGGCAGCACGCCGAACACGGGTTTGCCGGTGCGCGCCGTCAGCCAGTCCAGGCCCGGCTCCAGCAATGCGATATCGCCGCGAAAGCGGTTGATGATGAAGCCCTTCACGCGCGCCCGCTCGGATTCGGACAGGCAATCGAGTGTGCCCACCAGGTGGGCAAACACGCCGCCGCGGTCGATGTCGGCCACCAGCACCACCGGGCAATCGACACGCTCGGCAAAGCCCATGTTGGCGATATCGCGGTCACGTAGATTCACTTCGGCGGGGCTGCCGGCGCCTTCCACCAGCACCACGCCGTACGCCTGTTTCAGCCGCGCGTGGCTTTCCAGCACGGCGGCCATCGCCTGCGGCTTGTAGTCGTGATAGGCCCGAGCATCCAGGTCCATGCGCGCCCGGCCATGGATGATGACCTGCGCGCCGATGTCGCTGCTGGGCTTGAGCAGCACGGGGTTCATGTCGGTGTGGGGCGCCAGGCCGGCCGCCTGGGCCTGCAGCGCCTGGGCACGTCCGATTTCGCCGCCGTCCACGGTGACCGCGCTGTTCAGCGCCATGTTTTGCGGCTTGAACGGCGCCACGGCGGTGCCGGCGCGCGCCAGGATGCGGCAGAGGCCGGCTACGACGGTACTCTTGCCCGCATCGGACGTGGTGCCCTGAACCATCAGGGTGCCCCGCAGGGCACGCGCCGCAAACGGAAAGGGGTTGGCAGAAGGATCGTTTCGCATCGCGCGATTATGGCAGCAGCGCCGGGGCAGCCGCACATCGGCGTCCGCCAAAAACTCTGCAAGATCCATGCATGCGGTTGGGGGATGCGACGGCTACAATACGCCGGATGAATACCCACGCCCCGCCTCAGGCGCTCAATCTCTCGGCCACTTCCGAGCCGGCTTCGGCAGGTGCGGCCACGGATGCCGATCCGGCGGCCGACGCTACCGTGCAGCCGCAGGCCGGCACCGCCGCACCGCGCGAACTGACGCTGGTGCTGGGCGGTGCGCGCTCGGGGAAGAGCCATTTTGCCGAGCAGCTGGCCGCCGATCATGCGGCGCTGACGCGCGGTCCGGTCACCTACATCGCCACGGCCCGGCACGACGCCGAACCGGCCGACGAGGAAATGGAAGTCCGCATCGCGCTGCATCGCGCCCGCCGGCCGGCCGACTGGACGCTGGTGGAAGAACCGGTGCATCTGGCCGATGCGCTCTACGCGCATGCGCGCCACGACGGCTGCATTCTGGTGGATTGCGTCACGCTGTGGCTCAACAACCTGGTTTTCGGCGATCACCGCGAGTATCCGGACCACGGCGTCATCACGCCGCCGCCGGCCTTTACCGAGGAAATCGACGCGCTGATGACGGCGCTGCCCATGCTGCCCGGCCACGTGATTCTGGTGTCGAATGAAATTGGCTTCGGCGTGGTGCCGATGGGCGCCATCACGCGCTTCTACGTCGACGAACTGGGCCGCCTGAACCAGAAGCTGGCCGCCGCCGCCGATCGCGTGCGGTTGCTGGTCGCCGGCATCCCGGTATCGATCAAGGACCCCGCTCCGTCCCAGGCACACGGCAGCCACACACGATGATCATGCTGTCCTGGCCAGCCTGCGTGGCGGCCGCACTTGCCGGCGTGCTGCTGGACCGCTGGCTTGGCGAGCCACGCCGCTGGCATCCGCTGATCGGGTTTGGACGCATGGCGACGGCCGTGGCCAACCAGCTCAATCGCCCCGAACGCGGTGCGCTGCGCCAGCGCCTGGCCGGCCTGGCCGCGTGGTCGGTGGTAGTGCTCGGTCCGGCCGCGCTGGCCGCGTGGCTGGTCACACTGGCGGCCGCCGTGCATCCGCTGCTGGCCTGGGCGCTGCATGCCGTGGCGCTCTACTTCGCACTGGGCGCCTGCAGCCTGACGCAACACATCGCACCAATCGCCGACGCACTCACCCGCAACGACCTGCCCGCCGCGCGCACGCTGACGGCGCGCATCGTGTCGCGCGACACGACTGACGCCGATGCCGAAGCGCTGGCGCGCGCCGCCTGCGAATCGGCGCTGGAGAACGGCAACGATGCCATCTTCGGTGCGCTGTTCTGGTTCCTGGTCGGCGGCGCACCCGCCGTGATCGTCTTCCGGCTGGCCAATACGCTCGACGCCATGTGGGGATACCGCACGCCCCGCTGGGAAATGTTCGGCTGGGCTGCGGCCCGCATCGACGATGTGCTGAATCTGGTGCCGGCGCGGCTGACCGCGCTGTCGTACGCGCTGCTGGGCGCTACCGCGCAGGCGATGCGCTGCTGGCGCACCCAGGCCACCGCGTGGTCGAGCCCCAACGCCGGCCCCGTGATGGCGGCCGGCGCCGGCGCGGTGGGTGTGGCATTGGGCGGTGGCGCCCGCTACCACGGCGAGTGGGAAGAGCGCCCGCCGCTGGGCCTGGGCGACGCCCCCCGGGCCGCGCACGTACACGCCTGCCTGCGGCTCGTGCAACGCACGTTGTGGCTGTGGCTCGGCGTGGCCATGTTGAGCGTGCCGCTGCTGTCGGTAGTGGTTTCGGGATGGAGGCCGGCATGAGCGGCATGAGCGAAACCTTGGCCCCGATCCGCCACGGCGGCAACCTGCTGGCTGCCGTGCGCCGCTACGGCCGCGCGGCGGAAGACTGGCTTGACCTGTCGACCGGTATCCATCCGGCCGGCTATCCGGTCCCGGCGCTGCCTGCCGACGTCTGGCAGCGGCTGCCGCAGGACGACGATGGCCTGGCCGAGATCGCCGCGCAAGCCTACGGCGCGCCGCACGCATTGCCGGTGGCGGGATCGCAGGCGGCCATCCGCACGCTGCCCACGTTGCTGCGACCGGGGCGCGTGGGTATCGCCGCGCTCGGCTACAGCGAATATGCGCCCGCGTTCGCGCTGGCTGGCCACACGGTGGTGCCGCTCGACGAGCGCGACTTTGCACGCGACGACCTGCCCGTCGGTCTCGACCATCTTGTCGTCGTCAATCCGAACAATCCGACCGCACGGCTGCTCTCCACCGAGCAGCTGCTGCGCTGGCACGCACAACTGACCACACTGATCGTCGACGAAGCGTTCCTCGACAGCACCACGGCGCCGTCGCTGGCCGTGCACACCGGCCTGCCGGGACTGGTCGTGCTGCGCTCGATCGGCAAGTTCTACGGGCTGGCGGGCATGCGCTGCGGCTTCGTCCTGGCCGCCCCCGACCTGCTCGACGCCTTGTCGCTTCGGCTTGGGCACTGGACCGTCTCCGGGCCGGCTCGCGCCGTGGCGCGACTGGTGCTGGCCGATACCGCGTGGCAGGCCGCCACGCGCGCGACCCTGCAGCGGCAGGGCCAGCGCCTGGCGATGATGCTGCGCGACCACGGACTGGCACCGGTATCGCAGCCGCTGTTCAGCTGGGTGCCCGATGCCCGCGCGCCCGCGCTGCACGAGGCCCTGGCACGCCAAGGCGTCTGGACGCGCCTGTTCGACGCCGCAGGCGGGTGTGCGGCCAGCCTGCGCCTGGGCCTGCCGCCCGATAACGACGCCGCCTGGCAGCGGCTCGATGCCGCGCTGGGCGTCGCGCTATCTGGCTCGCTAGCCGACTCGCCATGCGGCGCCACTGACCACCCCATCCTCCCCTGATCCCGATGAAGGCCAACTCCTTCCTGCTCGCCGCGGCGCTGCTCGCCAGCCCGTGGGCCCAAGCCGCCGTGACCGTCACCGACGACGCCGGCCAGACTGTCACGCTGGCGCAGCCCGCGCGGCGCATCGTCTCGCTGGCCCCGCACGTGACCGAACTGATCTACGCGGCCGGCGGCGGTGATCGCATCGTCGGCACAGTCAGCTACAGCGACTACCCGCCGCAGGCGCGCGACATCCCGCGCGTGGGCGACAACAAGGCGCTGGACCTGGAGCGCATTGCCGCGCTCAAGCCCGATCTGATCGTGGTCTGGCGCCATGGCAACGCCCAGAAGCAGACCGACCGCCTGCGCGCGCTGGGCATGCCGCTGTTCTACAGCGAGCCGCGCCGCCTGGAATCGATCCCCGAAAACCTGGAAAAACTCGGCACGCTGATGGGTACCGAGGCCGTGGCCACCCGGGCGGCCGCCGACTTCCGCCAGCAGGTGACCACGCTGCGCAAGACCTATGCCGATCGCCCGCCGGTGACGGTGTTCTATCAGGTGTGGCAGCAGCCGCTGATGACGCTGAACGGCCAGCATCTGGTCAGCGACCTGCTGACGCTGTGCGGCGGCCGCAACCTGTTCGCCAAGGAGTCGCCGCTGGTGCCGACGGTGTCGGTGGAGGCCGTGGTGGCCGGCAATCCGGAGGTCATGCTGACGGCCGGCATGGGCGCCACACGCCCGGACAAGCCGCTGGCGGATTTTTCGCTATGGGAGAAGTGGACGCAGGTCACCGCCGTGGCGCGCAACAACCTGTTCATCATCGACGGCGACCTGGTCAACCGCGCGGGCCCGCGCGTGGTGAAGGGCGCGGCGGAGATCTGCAAGGACCTCGAACTCGCGCGCTCGCGGCGCGGCAAGTGATCCGCCTGATCGCAGGTTAAGCGGACAGCCGTCTCGCCAAAACCCCGCCCCCGCGCAGCGGGAGCGGGGAGCAACCCGACCGAACATCGATCACCTCGCGGTGTTCTCCCCTCTCCCGCACGGCGCGAGAGGGGCGGAAGAGGGGCGGGGGAGCGGGCCAGCCGTCGATCAACCCGCCTCGCGATTCCACCACCCGAGCCTCGGCGCGCCATCGCCCAGGCTGAACTTGCAAGTGGCACCGAATCCGAGCGACCAATTCAGGGTCTGCGCCAGCGAGATGCCCAGCCAATGGGCGGCCAGCATGCGCATCGGCCCCGCGTGGCTCACCACCCATAGCCGTTGATCGGATTCGATATCGAGTGCATCGGCCCACTCGCCGACGCGCGCCGCCGCCTGCGCCGGGCTTTCGCCACCGTGCGGGCACGCATGCATCAGGTCAGCCGCCCAGAGGTCCAGCGCGTCGCGGGGAATGTCCGCCCAGGGCTGCCCTTCCCAGGTGCCGAAGTCCATCTCGCGCAGGCGGGGGTCCACGTCGGCAGCCGGCAGGTCCGGCACGCCGGCTATCAGGTGCGCCGTCGTGTCGCGCGCGCGCATGGCCGGACTGGTCACGATGCGATGCGGCAGCGCAAGCCCGGCCACGGCCTGTGTCGGGTCAGGTGTCACAGGCTGCACCAATGCCAGGTCAAGGCGGCCATAGCAGATGCCTGCCGCCACCTCGGGCTGCGCGTGGCGAATCAGTAGAACTTCCATGCCGCGGCCACCAGGTAGATCGACAGCTCGGCAAGCTGTTGGGACATGCCCAGGCAATCGCCGGTATAGCCGCCGATGCGCCGCACGAAATAGGCGCCCAGCGCGGCGCGCAGCCCGGCCAGCACCAGCACGGTCACGATGGCAAACCACGGCGAGATCCACAGCAGCGGCAGCGCGCCGCACGCCAGCGCGAACACCAGGCTGCGGGCCTCCAGCCGCTGCGCCACCGGCTTGGCCTTGCCTTCGTGGCGCACGTAGTCGTGCGTGGCCAGGAACGTGATGGCCATGGCGCGGCTGGCACCGTGGCCGGCCACCAGCACCGCCAGCAGCATCATGCCGCCTTGGACTTCGCCCACGGACACCAGCAGTTGCCACTTCAGCAGCAGCGCCACCACGATGGCGATGGCACCGAATGCACCCACGCGGGAATCGTGCATGATGGCCAGCACGTCCTCGGGCCGGTAGCCACCGCCGAAGGCATCCACGCAGTCGGCCAGCCCATCCTCGTGGAACGCGCCCGTCAGCAGCAGCGTGGCGGCCATGCCCAGCACGATGGCCACCGAGGGCGACCAGAGCTGCCACGCAAGGCCCGTCACCAGCGCCCCCGCCACACCCACCAGCAGGCCCACCGCCGGAAAGTAGCGCGCGGCCGCGTTCAGGTAGTGCGGCGCGAACCCCACCCAGACCGCAAGCCGCTGCGGCATGGGCACGCGCGTGAAATAGCCTACGGCGGTCAGGAAGTAGCGGAGTTCGTCGGCCATGGCGTCTGCGCGGGTCTAGGCCGAAGCGTTGCTGATGCCGGCGCCGCTGAACGTGGCCATCTCGCGCAGGAAGGCGACCGACGACGCCACCAGCGGCCAGGCCAGCGCAGCACCCGTGCCTTCGCCCAGGCGCAGATCCAGCGCCAGCAGCGGCTCGGCCTTGAATTCGGCCAGCAGCGCGCGGTGGCCCTGCTCGTGGGAGCAGTGCGAGAACACGCAGTACTGGAGCACGTTGGGATCGATGCGCGCGGCCACCAGCAGTGCCGCCGAGGCGATGAACCCATCCACCAGGATCACCATGCGGCTGGCGGCCGCGGCCAGGTAGGCACCGGTCATCGCCGCGATCTCGAAGCCGCCGAACGTGGCCAGCACGTCCAGCGGGTCGATGGCGTCCGGATGCCGCGCCAGCGCCTGCGCCAGGATCTCGCGCTTGCGCGCCATGCCGGCGTCGTCCAGCCCCGTGCCGCGCCCCGTGCAGGCTTCCAGCGGCAGGCCGGTCAGGCGGCTCATCACGCAGGCCGCCGCCGAGGTATTGGCAATGCCCATCTCGCCAAAGCCGATCACATTGGTGCCCTGCTGCGCGTGGCGCAGCACCCGTGCGATGCCGGTGTTGATGGCCGCGCCGGCTTCGGCCGGGGTCATGGCGGGCTGCTGGACGAAATTGCGCGTGCCATTGGCCACGCGGCTGTTCACCAGGCCCGGCGACGCAGGCAGCGGCGCACGCACGCCCACATCGACCACTTCGAGCACCATGCCGTGCTGGCGCGTGAAGACGTTGATGGCGGCCCCGCCGTTCAGGAAGTTGAGCACCATCTGCGCGGTGACTTCGGCTGGGAAGGCACTCACCCCCGCGTCGGCCACGCCATGGTCGCCCGCGAACACGATGATCGCGGGCCGGTTCAGGTCGGGCACGGTCTCGCCACGGATCATGCCGATCTGCAGGGCCAGCGATTCGAGCCGGCCCAGCGACCCGGGCGGCTTGGTCTTGTCGTCGATGGCCGCCTGCAGCGTGCCGCGCAGCGATTCGTCAAGCGGCGCGATGGGCGGCAGCGTCAGCGCGAATTCGGAAATATGGGTCATCAGTTCTTTCTTACAAATCCTTGGAGAACGCCAGCCAGGCGAAGCAAAGCGGTTCTGGCTAGGCGCCAGAATCGGCAGGCTGGCGTTTCTCCTACATTTCTACGCCGCGCTGGGCCTTGATGCCCTGCTGGAACGCGTGTTTGACCGGCGTCATGTCAGTCACCGTGTCGGCCGCCTCCACCAGCGCGGGCGGCGCGCCTCGGCCCGTGATGACCACGTGCTGCATCGCAGGACGCGCCTTCAGGTCGGCAATCACGGTCTCGACATCAAGATAGTGCAACTTCAGCGCAATGTTCAGTTCATCGAACATCACCAGCCCGATCGACGGGTCGCGCAGCATGCGGCGCGCCACCTCCCACGCGGCTTCGGCCTTGGCCACGTCGCGTGCGCGGTCCTGGGTTTCCCAGGTATAGCCCTCGCCCATCACATGGAATTCGCATTGCTCCGGAAAGCGCCGCAGGAACATTTCCTCGCCGCTCGGGATGGCGCCCTTGATGAACTGGACCACGCCCGTGCGCATGCCGTGCCCCATCGCGCGCACCACCATGCCGAAGCCCGAGCTTGACTTGCCCTTGCCGTTGCCGGTGGTGATGACGATCACGCCACGCTCGGCCTGGGCGGCGGCAATCTTGGCATCGACCACCTCCTTCTTGCGGACCATGCGGTTCTTGTGGCGCTCGTCGCGGCCGTCGTCGGTCTGGCTGGGTTGTTCCGTATCGCTCATGGTGTCTTTCCGTCGGGGATCAGCGCGGTATGGGTGCCGTCGCTGATGCTGATAATCGGGGTGCGCAGCGCACGCGAGCACTGCGCGGGAGTCAGGACCTCGTGCGCCGGCCCATGCAGCGCGACGCCGTCTTCGGCCATCAAGAGCGCATGGGTGGCGTGCCGGCGCGCGAGCGTCAGGTCGTGCAGGATCACCACGGCGGCGTGGCGACCGGCGCCGGTCAGGCGGCGCAGCAGGTCGAGCACCAGGATCTGGTGGCGCAGGTCCAGGTGCGAGACCGGTTCGTCCAGCATCAGCAGCGGCGCCTGCTGGGCCAGCACGGCGGCCAGCGACACGCGCTGGCGCTCGCCGCCGGACAGGGTCAGCACGTCGCGCGCGGCCAGTGCATCGAGATCGCACTCGGCCATCACGTCGCGCACCACGCGGTCGTCGTCGCGCTTGCCCCAGCCCCAGCCGCTCATGTGTGGATGACGGCCGATGCGTACCGCATCCTCCGCCACCATCGAGAAGGTGTCATGCACGGCCTGCGGCAGGTAGGCGCGCTGGCGGGCCAGCGTCGCCGGCGCCACCTGCGTGGCGGCCACGCCATCGATTTCCACGGCCCCGCCATCGGGCGCGCGCAGTCCGGCCAGCACGCCCATCAGCGTCGATTTGCCCACGCCGTTGGGGCCGACAACGCACCAGAGCTGGCCCGCGTGAATGGACAGCGACAGGCCATCGACCAGCACGCGCTGGCCCGCGCGCAGGCGCACGTCGCGCAGCGACAGGACCGGACACGGAGCCAGCGGCTCGAACCACGGGCGCGTCGCGTTCGCGCTCGTCGGACTTGTCGCGCTCATCGCGGCCTCCGCAGCAACAGGTATAGGAAGGTGGGCACGCCCAGCAGCGCCGTGATAACACCCACCGGCAGCTGCGCCGGCGCGATCACCGTGCGGGCGATCAGGTCCGCCGCCATCAGCAGCGTACCGCCCAGCAGCACCGACGCGGGCAGCAACTGGCGCTGGTCGTTGCCCCACGCCAGGCGCACCATGTGCGGCACCACCAGCCCGACAAACCCGATGGAACCGGCCGTGGTGATGGCGGCGGCGATGGCAAACGACGCAATCAGGAAGGTGGCCAGCCTGATGCGGCCCACGCGCACGCCCAGCGACTGGGCCACGGTTTCTCCGAGCAGCATCACGTTCAGCGCACGCGCCATCGGCATGGCCAGCCCCAGCGCCAGGACCAGCGTGGCCAGTGCCCAGCCGTAGCTGGCCGTGCCGCCCAGGTCGCCGGTCAGCCAGAACAGCATGCCGCGCAGCCGCGATTCCGGCGCGATGGCCAGGATTAGCGTGATCAGCGCGCCCCAGCCGGCCGCCAGGATCACCCCTGTCAGCAGCAACCGCGCGCCGGCCTCGTGATGGCCGCCCTGCACTTGCGGATGCAGCAGGTCGCGCCGCGCCAGCGTGGCCACCAGCAGCATCGAGCAAAGCGCACCACCCGCCGCGCCGGACTGCACCACCCACAACGGCAGCGACAGCAGCATCGCCAGCAGCGCGCCCGTGGACGCCCCGCCAGACACGCCCAGCACATAGGGCTCCGCCAGCGGATTGCGCAGCAGCACCTGCATCAGCGCGCCGGACAGCGCCAGCAGCCCGCCGCATGCGAACGCCGCCGCCGCACGCGGCAGCCGCAGCTCGCGCACGATGGCACCGGCCGTGCCGGTATCGGCGCCGGTCAGCGCCTGCCAGACCTGCGTGCCGTCCAGCGCGACGCTGCCGGCCGCCAGTGACAGCGCGAACACCGCCACCCCGGCCAAGGCCAGGACGGTCCAGACGGTCAGCGCGCGGCGCAGCTCGGTCATGGCGTGACGTTACGCCCTACTTCTGGCGCCAGCCGAGCGTGATGAATCCGGCGCGGCCTTGCGTGTTGTAGGGCCAGGCAAGCTGGTAGTTCTTGTCGAACAGGTTTTCCACACGGGCGGCCACGAACCATTGCTTGTCGATGTTGTAGCGGGCATTGAGGTTGACGATACCGTATCCGCCCAGAATGCGCCCGCTGTTGTCGAGCCGTTCCGACGACAGCAGCCATTCGCCGCCAAAGCGCCAATTGCCGACGTTGCGGCCCACGTCGAACGACGCATGGCGCCGCGCACGGCGCAGCAGCTGGGTGTTGCTGCTTTCGTCCACCGGATTCTGGAAGGTCACGGCGGCGCCCAGGTCGGTACCCCAGACCGTGGCACGCCACGATGCCTCGATACCCTGCACCTTGGCCTTGTTGACGTTCTGCGCCAGGAACACGCCGCTGCCGACGGCCGTCGACACGATCAGGTCGTCATAGCGCGTCTCGAACGCCGTCACCCGCAGCAGGCCGGCACTGACCGTATCCACCTGCACGCCCGCCTCGGCCGACTTGGCGCGCTCGGGCTGCAGGTTAGGCTGGCCGAAGCCCGGGTAGTACAGCTCGTTGAAGGTCGGCGCGCGGAAGGCGTTGCTGACGTTGGCGATCAGCTTGACCTGTTCGGTCACGTTGAAGCCATAGCCGGCAAAGAAGCTGCCCTGGTTGCCGAAGTCGGAATAGTGGTCGTTGCGGCCGTTCAGCTGCAGTTGATTCCGGCCGATGCGGCCTTCATAGCCGCCGTACACCGAGAACACGTTGCGCGACGGCGCGTTGTACGAGCTCGACGCCAGCGTCTGCTGCAACCAGTCGGTACCGAACAGCAGCTTGTGGTCCGGCGTCAGCGCGTATTCGTTCTGCCAGTTGAACTGGCGGTTGCGCGTGCTGAACAGGCTGTCGAACAGGCCGTTCTTCGTGCCTTCGCTGCGGTCCTCGCTCTGCGACAGCTTGAAGTGCGTGGTCCACGCCGAAGTCACCTTGCCATTGACGAAGGCGGACAGCGTATAGAGCTCGCTGTTCATGCGGAAATCGTCGGTCGGCTTACCGCTGGTGCTGTCGTAGGACAGGTCGCTCTTGGAGTAGTACGCCGCGAAACCGGCATCCCAGTCAGACGTGAACTTGTGGCGGATCTGGCCCGACACGCTCTTGTTCTCGTACGGGTTGTCGCCCGGATTCGGCCCCGTGCCGCGTCGCACTGCCGCAGCGTTGGCGGCGGCCCACTGGTTGTAGTTGATCGACGAAAAACCGTCGGTCTTGAAGATCGAGCCGGTCAGGTTGAACGACGTATCGCCAATCTGGCCGCCGTAGCCCACTGTGCCCTGGCGCGTGTTGTTGCTGCCGTACTCGACCTGCCCATTGGCCGCCGGGGCCTGGCCGACGCCATTCTTGGTGAAGATCTGCACCACGCCGCCGATGGCGTCCGAGCCATACAGCGCCGACACGTTGCCGCGTACCACCTCGATATGGTCGATCTGGTCGGGCAGGATGTTCGCCAACTGGGCGGTGCCGCCGCTGACGCCGGCCACGCGCACGCCATCGATCAGGATCAGCACCTGGTTGGAATTGGCGCCGCGCATGAACAGCGTGGTATTAGCGCCCATGCCGCCGTTGGCGGCAAATTCGACACCGGCCTGACCGCGCAGCAGCGAGCGCAGGTCAGGGGCCTGCGAATTGACGATGTCTTCCTGGGTGACCACCGTGGTGTGCGGCAGCGCCTCGGTCACGCTCTGCGCGGTACGCGATGCAGTGACCACCACCGGTGCCAGCGACTGGCCCTGCGGCTGCACGGCGGGCGCGGTGGCGGGTGCGGCCGATGTGGCCTCGGACGGCGCCTCCTGGGCGAAGGCCGGGATATGGGATGCGGAAAGAACGGCAACGGCCGCCATGATGGCGGACACGGATGGGCGAACCGGCGGCTTTACCGCGACGGTCGACCTGGATAGCGTGGAACGCATGAGCAGGATGGATGAGAACGGCCGGGCCCGTTCCCCCGCGGACCTGATGGCGAATTGGCGTGCCGCATGGCGTGCGGACGCCCGCGTTCTTCAGGCCGGTATCCGGGCTGACGACATCAGGCAGGCCGCCTTCCCGACCGGATCCCCGTTACCTCCGGCGAGTCCGTATCAGTGGCGCTTGGCCCGCCCTGCGAACGACACATGGCGTATTCGCGGTCGCTTACCGTTGCGGGGGCAGCACAGGTTGGCCTGCCCCGCTCGCGTCCAGCCTGGCCGATCGAGATCGTCCCGGACTGGCGGGCGGCACCCGGCTCCCTGTTTCCCGTTGAACTGCAGCCCCTGCGTAAGTAGGCCGCGAGCACCTGGAACGTGCGCGAGTGTAGGGAGTTTCAAAGTTGGCGTCAATGCGAGGGGTCAAGTTGCCGTTATCCGTGATTGACACGCGAAATCGCGCCGTTCGCCGCAGATCGGTGCAACTTCCGTGCGGCAGGCAAGTCTCACCGGGCGCGTTGACGGTCGCCCCCGTGCGTGCATCGGCTAGAATCCCGAAACCTGACCCTTACTCCTACCGGACACGACAGGCACTATGCTCAACGAACTCGAACAACTGGCCGCCAAGATCGGGCGCGTGCTGCATCATGCGGACACCCTGGCGGCGGAAAACCAGCGACTGCGCGCGGAGATCGACCGCCTGCAGGCCGAGGCGAGCACGTTGCGCGCGGACCGCGAAGCCATGGCGGCCGACCGCGAGCTGCTCAACATCAAGATCGAGGAAGCGCAGCTGCGCATCCAGTCCATCCTGGACAAGCTGCCCACCGCCAGCGATGCGCGCCAGCTCGACCTGCTGGGCGACGGTCAGTCCCGCGCCGCCTCGGAAGGTTCGCAGCAAGCCCCCGGAGAACACGCATGAGCAACAAGCAAGTGGAACTGAATATCGCCGGCCAGCCCTACCGTTTCGCGATCTCGCCGGAGAACGAGGCCGCGCTGCTCGAGGCCGTCGCGCTGGTGGACGACAAGATGAACAAACTCAAGGGCAGCGTGTCGGCCAAGGGCGTGGAACGCGTGGCCGTGATGGCGGCCATCAGCATTGCCTCGGACCTGCTGGCGATCCGCCGCAAGCAGGAAGAGGACGGCACCATTCCGGTCGACGCGGTGCGCGCACGGATTCGCGAACTGAACGAGCGCGCCGACGAGGCGCTGCGCCAGTACGCGCACGTGGGCACGCGCTGAGCCGCTGAAAAAACCCTGATGGCAACACTTGAATTGCGCGGTGGTGGCCAAACATGTCGTCCATGTGAAGCCGGTGCCGCGCACGGCCGCATGATGTGCATGGATATGCCGGTTGTTGTGGAAAATGTAACGCGTCGACGCATCCGGCTTGGTATCACTGACGACGCGGTGTATAGTGGAGCCACTGCGCGGCGAGACTGACCGACGCAGCAAGATGGTCGGGTTATCGGGCCTGGCCGCCGTTTCCATCCCATCCTAGTTTGAAACGGCAAACGTCTGACATCCCAAGCGTGTTGCACGCACAGGAACTCAAGTCAGACGTTTGACAGTTTCCCTGCCTGGTTCGTGAGGGTCATAAACTCCTTGAACCGATATGCATTGCATGGTGCGGGATCATGTCGTATGGGCGAGCGCGTTACCGCATTCATAGTCTTGGCTTCGGTCTGGACTCCCTGAGTGGGCGATGTACCCGAAATACGACTTCCGCAGCCACTCTGAACCTCACTTGGGTTCAGGATGCCGACCCAGCGGCCGAGGCGGGGACCCCCTTCAAGTGGTGAAGAGGCGGTGGTTTCAATGAACCACCGCCTTTTTCATTTCAACCTCCTGACCTGTCATAAGTCCATGGCCGACGAGCGCGCCCGCCAGTACTGGCTGATGAAGTCCGAACCGGACGAGGCCAGCATCGACGATCTGGCCCGTGAAGGTACGCTGCCATGGACCGGTGTGCGCAACTACCAGGCGCGCAACTTCATGCGCGACCAGATGCACATCGGCGACGGCGTGCTGTTCTATCACTCGTCATGCCCCGAGCCCGGCATTGCCGGGCTGGCCGAGGTCAGCTCGCAGCCCTACCCCGATCCCACACAGTTCGACCCGAAGAGCGACTACTACGACGGCGCGTCGAAGAAGGAAGAGCCGCGCTGGTCGCTGGTAGATGTGCGCTTCGTCAAGAAGAGCGCGCTGATCCCGCTGCCGGCGCTGCGCGAGCATGACTCGCTGGCGGACATGGTCGTGCTGCGCAAAGGCAACCGGCTGTCGATCACGCCGGTGACGCCGGCCGAATGGCGCTTCATCACCGGAAAGCTGATGAAGTAGCTTCTGCGATCTCAGCCTTTCTGATCGCACCGCATCTTTTTTTCACCTGCCTTAACCCCGATCCGGCCGTCCGTTCGTTAGAGCCTTCATGCAGGGCCCGCATGGAACGAAATGCGTGGCTTCGCATCTGATTGCCATCACATTGATCGGAGAACAATATGAAGAAATTGCTGGTCGCCTCGCTGCTGGGCACTGCCGCTGCCGTTGCCACGGCCCAGACCGTTGCCGTGCCGTCGCCTTCGGGCGTGCTGTCGCTGTCCGCCGAGGCGGTGACCGAAGTGCCGACCGACGTGGTGACGCTGGTCCTGGCCGCCGAGCAGGAAGGTCCGGAGCCCTCCGCCATTTCCAACGCGCTGTCGTCGCGCACGCAGGCAGCACTGGCACAGGCCAAGCGCGTGTCGGGCGTGGAAGCACAGTCCGGCGGCTTCACGATTCACCCCAATACCGACCGCAACGGCAAGATCAGCACGTGGCGCGGCCGTTCGGAGATCGTCCTCAAGTCGAAGGACTTTGCCGCGGTGTCAAAGCTGGCCGGCGAACTGGCCAACCAGATGCAGGTGCAGAACGTCGGTTTCTCGCTGTCGCGCGAAGCCCGCCGGGCAGCCGAGCAGAAGCTGGCCGACCAGGCCGTGGCCGCGTTCCGCGATAAGGCCCAGGCCACCACTAAGCTGTTTGGCTACAGCGGCTTCACGATCCGCGAAGTCTCGGTGAATGAATCGGGCGGTGTGATGCCGCCGGTGCCGCGCATGTACGCGGCCAAGGCCATGTCGTCCGATGCCGGCGCGCCGATTCCGGTGGAAGGCGGCAAGACCCAGGTGACCGTGTCGGTCAACGGGTCGGTGCAGATGGTGAAGTAAGCGCGCCCCAGGGCGCCTCGCCGCCCACATCTCCTCCGCAGCAAAAAGCCCCGCCCCATGCAATGGAAGCGGGGCTTTTTTTCGGGTGCCTCCGATTACAGCGCCGCGAACTGCTGGCGCAGCACGTTCTTCTGCACCTTGCCCATCGTGTTGCGTGGCAGTTCGTCCACCAAATGCACGCGCTTGGGCACCTTGAAGTTGGCGATGCGGCCCTTGAGCGTACCGATCATGCCGGCCTCGTCGAGGTCCGCGCCGGGCTTGCGCACCACCACGGCCACCACGGCCTCGCCAAAATCGGCATGGGGCACGCCGATCACGGCCGACTCCACCACACCGGGCATCTCGTCGATAAAGCTCTCGATTTCCTTCGGGTAGACGTTGTAGCCGCCCGAGATGATCAGGTCCTTGCTCCGACCAACGATGGTCAGGTAGTTGTCCGGCACCTTGCGCTCGCCGGCCTGGCTGACGATGGCGCCCCCGTAACGGCCCACGTCGCCGGTCTTGAACCAGCCGTCGGCGGTGAATTCCTCGGCGGTCTTCTCCGGCATGCGCCAGTAGCCCTTGAACACGTTGGGGCCCTGGACCTCGACGTTGCCGATCACGCCCGGCTGGCACGGGTTGCCCTCGCCATCCATCACGCGCACCGACACACCCGGCAGCGGCATGCCCACGGTGCCGCCGATACGGTCGCCCAGCGCCGTGTCGTACGGATTCGAGACCAGCATCACGGTCTCGCTCATGCCGTAGCGCTCCAGGATCGTGTGGCCGGTGTGCTCGCGGAAGGCGTCGAACGTCTCCAGCAGCAGCGGCGCGGATCCCGACACGAACAGGCGCATGTTCTTGCAGAGTTCCTTGTCGAAGCGCGACTCCTGCACCATGCGCACATAGTAGGTCGGCACGCCCATCATCACCGTGCAACGCGGGATGAATTTCAGGATCTGGCCCATGTCGAGCTTGGGCGCCCAGATCATCTTGGCGCCAGCCAGCAGCGCGCCATGCGACGCCACGAACAGGCCGTGGACGTGGAAGATCGGCAGCATGTGCAACAGCACGTCGTCGCTGCGCCAACCCCAGTATTCATGCAGCGTCAGCGCATTCGATGCCAGGTTGCGATGCGTCAGCATCGCGCCCTTGCTGCGGCCGGTGGTGCCCGACGTGTACAGGATGGCCGCCAGGTCGTCGTCCGCGCGCGGTACGGTCTCGAACGTGTCCGGCTGTGCCGCCGCGCGTTGCAGCAGCGACCCGGTACGGTTCTCGTCCAGCGTGAACACGTGCGCCGTGTTGTGCGCGAAGGCCACCTTCGACACCCAGCCAAAGTTGCTGCTGCTGCAAACCACCACCGCCGGCTCCGCGTTGCCGACGAAATAGTCGATTTCGGCCTCCTGGTACGCGGTGTTCAGCGGCAGGTACACATAGCCCGCCCGCAGCGTGGCCAGGTACAGGAACAGCGCCTCCGGCGACTTTTCCACCTGCACGGCCACGCGCGCGCCGGCCGGCAGCTTCAGCGCGGTCAGCAGGTTGGCGAGCTTGGCCGTGGCGCGATCGAGGTCGTCCCACGTGTAATACAGGCCGTCATGCGTCTCGATGCAGCAGGCGCTGCGGTCGGCGGGAAAACGGGACTCGAACAGGGCGAACAGATTGGCGTTCATGGTACAGAGCAAAAGGGAATGGCATGCCCGGGGAAATGGCGACCAAAGCTGGCGAGCAAAGCGCCTGGGCAGCCGGCCATGATAGCCGGCCGGCCGACATATTACTCCCCGGTGAAATCCGGAGGCCGGTGCGCCAGGAAGGCGGCCACGCCCTCGGCGTGGTCGCGGCTGCCGGCGTAGGCAAAGTGGGCGTCCAGCTCCGCGGCGGTCAGCGGTGCAGGCGCCGGCGACAGGCGACGGATGGTCGCCTTGTTGATGCGCGCGGCCAGCGGCGCACCCGCACAGAGGCGCTGTAGCGTGGCGGCCACCTCGTCGTGCAGGGCGGCCTCGGGCACCACGCGCGTCAGCAGCCCCTTGGAGGCCGCCTCGGCGGCGTCGAACACGCGGCCTTCCAGCAGGATTTCCAGCGTCACGGCACGCCCTGCCAGGGCCAGCAGGCCCTGCAGTTCGCCGGGCGCCATCGGAAACCCCAGCCGGTTGATCGGCACGCCGAAGCGGCTGCCCGCCGCAGCGACGCGCAGGTCACAGTTGCACGCGATTTCCAGCCCGCCACCCACGCAGACACCCTCGATAGCGGCCAGCGTCGGCAGTGGACATTCGGCGATGGCCCGCAGGGCCGGGGCGATGATTGCCGTGTGATAGCGGCGCACCGCGGCTTCGTCGCCCCGCACTGCGGGAAATTCGGCGATGTCGGCGCCGGCTGCAAAGTTGCCGTCAGCGCCACGCACGACCACGCAGCGCGGCGGACGCGCGGCCGGGTCGGCCGCGTTGGCCACCTCGGCAGACAGCGCGTCAAACCCGGTGGCCAGCGCCTGCCACATACCGACCGAGATCGCGTTGAGCTTGCCCGGATGCGACAGCGTGACCGTGACCACCTGGCCGTCGCGCGCGAACGTAACCGTGCCGCCCATCAGTCGATCTTCGCGCCCGAGCGCTGCACCACCTCGGCCCAGCGCTTAATCTCGGTACGCTGGAACTGCGCGAACTGCTCCTGCGTGAACTGCGGGATTTCCGAACCGTTCTGCAGCCAGATCGCCTTCATCTCGGGGCTGTTCAGCGCCTTGGTGGTCTCGGCGTAGAGCTTGTCGACGATCTCCTTCGGGGTGCCCTTGGGCGCCCACAGCGCGTACCAGGTGGACACCTCGTAGTTGGGCACGCCCGCCTCGGCCGCCGTCGGCACGTTCGGGAACGCCGCCGAGCGCGTCTTCGACGCCACGGCCAGGGCCTTGATGCGGCCAGCGCGAATATGTTGCGCCGATGAGCCAAGGCCGTCGAACATCAGGTCGACCTGGCCCGCGATCAGGTCGGACAGCGCCGGGCCGGCACCCTTGTAGGGTACGTGGGCCAGGTCGGTCTGCGTCTGCAGCTTGAACAGTTCGCCGGCCAGATGGTGCGCCGAGCCGTTGCCTGCCGATGCATAGTTGAGCTGCCCAGGATGCGCCTTGGCATAGGCGATCAGGTCCTTCAACGAATTGGCCTGCACCTTCGACGGATTCACCACGATCACCTGCGGCGGCTGCGCGATCACCGTGATCGGCACGAAATCCTTCTCGATGTCGTAGTCGAGCTTCTTGTAGAACGACGGCGCGATGGCGTGGTGCGCGCCACCGATGAAGACCGTGTAGCCGTCCGGCGCAGCCTTGGCCGCCAGGCTGGCGCCTACCGTGCCGCCGGCACCGCCGCGGTTGTCGATCACGAACTGCTTGCCCAGCTGCTTGGAAAGCTGCGCGGTCAACGGACGCGCGAACGCGTCGGTGCCACCGCCGGCCGGGAACGGCACGATCACGGTGACGGGCTTGTTCGGCCACGGATCCGCGGCCTGCGCGGCCGGTGCATAAAGGCTCACCCCGGCGCCGGCTACCATGCCGGCGATTGCAAAGACGCGTGCGAACGCGGTCAGTTTGCGCTGACGACTCATGTACTGTCTCCTCTCTCTACTTACTGCGTGGAAAGTCAATCGAAGTACTGCCTACTGCTACCCGACAAGAAACCTGCCTGGCGTCCGTGCCCGACCCGAGGGCTACAGCAGCTTGGCCACCGCGCGGCTGACGCGGGGATTGCCATCGCCAAGGCGAGCCAGATTGTCATCCAGCGCCTCGGGCACGTAAAGATAATTCACCATCACCCCGCACGACTGCGCGCGGCCTTTTCGCGACAGGTCGGCGCCCCAGTTCACGCGCTCGACACATGCCCCGTTACCCAAATGGAAGCGCGCCACCGGATCGGCCGGCACGCCTTTGCCACCTTCGCGGACCAGGTAGTGCGCCACCAGCGTCAGCGCCGTGTCGCGGATCACCGGGTCCTGCGCGTCGGCCGGCAGCGCGCCAAACCATGCCGCACCGTCGGCCGGCACGTCGCCGTGGCGTTCGTGCCAGCGCGACAGCCGCTTGTCACCCAGGATGCGTGCAACCGACTCGCCGTCCTGCTTACGCAGCCAGTCGGCAAAGCCGGGAATGGGCGACAGCGTGGCGAACTGCTTGAGCTTGGGGAATTCGCGCTGCAGTTCCTCGATCACGCGCTTGAGTAGGAAATTGCCGAAGCTGACGCCGCGCAGGCCCGTCTGCGTGTTCGAGATCGAATAGAAGATGGCCCATTTCACGCGGCGCAGGTCTTCCAGCGGCGCGGCCTCGTCCAGCAGCGTCTGGACGTTGGCGGCCATCTCCGGCACGAACGCCACTTCCACGAAGATCAGCGGCTCGCGCGGAATGCGCGGATGGAAGAACGCATAGCAACGGCGGTCGGAATCGAGCCGGTTGCGCAGGTCGTTCCACGACGAGATTTCGTGCACGGCCTCGTAGCGGATCAGCTTTTCGAGCAGCGACGCCGGCGAATCCCAGGTAATTGGTTGCAGTTCGAGCAGACCCACGTCGAACCAGTTCGAGAACAGCGCCTCCAGATCTTCGTCCAGCGCGCGCAGGCCGGGAATGCGCTTCTGCCAGCGCAGCATGTCCGAACGCAACTGGATCAGGAAATGCAGGCCGCAGGCGCTGTCGCCGCGCTTGCCATGCTGTGCGGCGAAGCGCTTGAAGAAGCGGATGCGCGCGTTCGAGAGCGCCTGCGACAGCCCGGATGCTGCGCTGCCCGCCGATCCGCTACCGGCCGCGCCGCCCGGTGCATCGCGCCCGGCCGCCACATCGGCCAGCACGCCGAGCATGGCCTGACGCAGCGGCTCGGCCGCCGCCTGGTATTCGTCCTGCCAGGCCAGGGCGGCGGCGTTGGCGGCGCCGTCGGTCAGCCGGGCCTCGAAGCACTGGCGCAACTGCTCGCGCTGGCGCTTGACCGCGCGCGTGGACAGCGTCTGCTGCGCCGCGTCCGGTGCGGCGGGCCTGGCCGCGTCGTCGCCCTTGCGGTTCCAC
The DNA here is from genome assembly GCF_002858765.1 of Cupriavidus pauculus. GTDB lineage: Bacteria > Pseudomonadota > Gammaproteobacteria > Burkholderiales > Burkholderiaceae > Cupriavidus > Cupriavidus pauculus_B. The sequence continues at coordinate 538,260 of NZ_PJRP01000002.1, read as the reverse complement.
CATCGGCCAAAGCGCGAGAACAGCGAGTCGCTGACAGGATCGCTGGCATCGAGCGGAGCACTGACTTTCTGTTGGTCGGCGGGATCGAGGGCAGTCATGGTCGTGTCCTGCGAGGTCGGTGGATGATGGGGTCGCGCGGATCGATCGGGCGTCAGCCTTGTCCGGCCAGCCGCAGATGGGCGGCCGGCGCGGCAGTGCCGGGGCCGGGGTTGGTGCCCGGGTTGGCGCCTTCCACGGCTTCTTGCTCGGCCGCGTCGAGCATGCGCAACGCGCCGCGCTGACGCAGCACGTGGGTCTTCATCAACGCTTCGGCGCCTTCGGAGTCATGGGCCTTCAACGCCGAGAACACCGACAGGTGTTCGGCACACGACTCGTGAATGCGCCCGGGCAGCCGCAGGCTCTTGTGGCGCGACAGGCGCAGCACCTTGCGCAGGTCGCTGACCACGCCCGACAGCCAGCGATTGCCGGCCAGCCGCTGGATCGCCTCATGGATCTGGTAGTTGGTCTCGTAGTAGGCATCGATATCGCCGGCCTGCGCGTAGCGCGCCAGGTCGGCATGCAGGCCTTCGAGCGAAGCAAGGTCGGTCTGCGTGGCATTGCGCGCGGCTTCGTAGGCGCAGCGCCCTTCCAGCAGTGCCATCAGCGGAAAGATGTCGTCCAGGTCCTGCTCGGTCAGCGCGTTGACGAAGCAGCCGCGCCGTGGCTCCAGCCGGACCAGCCCTTCGGCGGCCAGCACCTTCAGCGCCTCGCGCAACGGCGTGCGCGACGTGCCCAGCGACGCCGCCAGCGCCACCTCGTCGATCCAAGCACCGGGCATCAGCGTGCGATCGTCGATCATCGCCCGCAGCCGGTCTGCCACCTCGAGGTACAGCGCCTGCCTGACGATACGCATCGTGCCTCCTGCCTGCCTGGGATATGACGGGGAAACCACAAGGGGAATTGCATGCCGGTGCGGCGCGCCGGAGAGGCGATTAAGCCGCAATAATTCATAATTATGGATTGCGCCGGACGCTGCAAGTGGTTTCGATGCTGCGGGGCAGCAAGCGTGGCAGATCGGAAACTCAGGGAAATCGAGAGGTGCGGCGGGCAATCCTCCTGCCTCCCTGCAGGAAGATTGCCCGCGCGTGAAAGAACCGCTGTGGGTCTTTTTTCATGGGCGCCTGGCGAGATGTGCCGGACGCTTGCGGGTCAGATTTCCTTTGCTGGCGCTGGCCCCGCGCCTGCCCCGTTGAAGCACTCGTCGTGGAGTGCGGATTTTCCCGTGCCTTTTCCCGTTCGGCTTTTTGTCGTTGCCGCGGCGCCGGCGCATCGTCGTGCGCACCCTCCCCTCTGGCGCCGTGTTGGGCAGTGTTTGGCTGCCCCGACCGATCTTGTAACAGGCTTAATAGCGAGGACCGTGCCACCACACCTAAGTTATTGATTTTATTGAGGCGGACGAAAGGCAACTTGTGACAGAGGCCTGAGCATGTAACAGGATGTTTCTTTGTCGTTACGACCTCAGTTACCCTGCGCGTTGTATCTGACGCGATCCATGGGGGCATTTGTGGCCCCAACGGTACGCCACAGTACGCTGCGGTGCGAGAATGTGTTGGTCAGCGCACGAAACCCACGCGCCAACTGGTTGCAAACCTGAAACAAGCGCTCACCGAGAAAAAAGCGCCCTGTAACAACTGGAGAGGTCGATTCAATGAACTGGGAAGATCAAGGCGGGCTCCAGCCCGACGCCGTCGCGCCGAAGAGCCATGTGCCGCGCCACCTGAAATTCGTATTCACCGGATCGGGATCCGAGTATTTCCGCATCTGGATCGTCAACACGCTGCTCACCATTGTCACCCTGGGCTTCTATTCCGCCTGGGCCAAGGTGCGCACGCTGCAATACTTCTATCGCAGCACCCAACTGGACGGGGCCACGTTCGACTATCACGGCAACGCGAAAGCGATCCTCAAGGGACGTGGCATCGTATTCGGCCTGTTCGCGGTGTACCAGCTCGTGCTTGAACTCTCGCCGGCGTTGGGCGCGGTGCTGGCGCTGGCCCTGGCCGTGGTGTTCCCCCTGCTGCTGGTGCGGTCGCTGCGCTTCCGGATGGCCAATTCCAGCTACCGTGGCCTGCGCTTCGCATTCACGGGCACCGACCGCGACGGCTACAAGGTGTTCCTGCTGTGGCCCTTGCTGGCCGGCCTGACGCTGTGGCTGCTGGGGCCGATGGCCCACCAGCGCCTGAAGCGCTACCAGCACAACAACACGCGCTTTGGCACCGCACCGTTCGCCTTCGACGGTACGGCCGGCGCGTTCTACCGCGTCTACCTGGTGACGGCCGGCGTGGTGCTGCTGTTCCTGGTAGCGGGCGGCCTCGCGGGGGGTGCGCTGGCAGCCGCGGCGGGTGGCAAGGCAGCGTTCGTGCTCGTGGGGATACTGATGGCGCTGGCGATGTATGCCGGCTTCCTGCTGATCGGCCCGTTCTTCCAGGCCAGGCTGCAGAACGCCGTGTGGAACCACACGACCCTGGCGCCGCATCACTTCCGCAGCGACGTCAAGGCTCGCACCCTGTTCCTGATCTCGCTCACGAACCTAATGCTCACGGCGCTGACGTTGGGGCTGTTCTATCCGTTCGCGCGCGTGCGCTCGGTACGCTATCGCGTGGAATCGATGACGATGGTGGCCGTGGGTCAGCTCGATGCCTTCGTGGCCGGCGAAAAGCAGCAAGTGGGTGCGCTGGGCGATGCCGCGGCCGACTGGTACGACATCGACATCGCGCTGTAAGGGAAGGAGCGGGTCACCATGGTAGCCGCGCATTACTTTGATGGCCGCACGTCGCGCGCCCATCCGGTCGAGTTGTATGTCCGGGACGGCCAGGCCGTGCTGCAGGATGCCGGCGGCGACGAACTGCGCCACGCGCCACTGGCATCGTTGCGCGTTTCCGAACGCATCCGGCGCGGCCCGCGCCTGGTGACGTTCGACGACGGGGCCTACTGCGAGATCACCGACCACGCCGGCTTTGACGCGATGCTGGCCGCCACCGGCCATCAGGAAGGCTGGGTGTCCCGCGCACAGAACAGCTGGCGCCTGGTCGGGCTGTCGATGCTGGGACTGGTGCTGTTCGTGGTGATCTCGTATTTCTACCTACTGCCGTGGACCGCGGTTCTGGTTGCACGCACGATACCGGCGTCGCTGGAAGCCCAGCTGGGCCGCACCACGCTCGACAGCCTGGACCGGGGCATCGTCAAACCCAGTACGCTGCCCGCCGCCGAGCAGCAACGCATCCGCGACAATTTCGCCGCGCTGCGCCGACCCGCCGATCCTGGCCACGACTACCAGATCCTGTTCCGCCATGGCGGCGGCATCGGTGCCAATGCGCTGGCGCTGCCGGGCGGCACCATCGTCGTGACCGACGAACTGGTGAAGCTGCTGGGCACCGGCCCGGCCATGATGGGCGTGCTGGCGCACGAGGCCAGCCACGTCACGCAACGCCACGGGCTGCAGCAGGTGTTCCAGGCGTCGGCCGTGGGTGCGTTGACCGCGTACTTCCTGGGCGACGTGTCGTCGCTGCTGGCCACGGTGCCCACGGCGATGCTGGCCATGCGCTACTCGCGCGATCACGAGCGCGAGGCCGATGCGTTTGCGGTGGAGGTGCTGCGGGAAAACCGGCTGCCGCCGTCGGCGCTGGCCGATGCACTCCAGCAACTGGAGGATGCCCACGGTGCGCGCCGCAAGCGGTCTGACCGGGCCAATCGGGACAGCAAGGAGGCGGAGAAGGACGAGGAGGATGGATTCTTCTCGACCCATCCACTGACCAAAGAACGGATCGACGCGATCCGGAACGCGCGGTAATACGCTGGTGTCGTGCGCCCCCCTCCCGCGCGCGGGAGAGGGGCGGCAACCAGTGGCAGTCCAGATTACCGCGCCGCGCCGGCCGTGGCGCCGTTGGCCTGGCGACGATACGCCCACACCACCATCAGCACGCCGATCAGGATCATCGGCAGGCTCAGCCACTGGCCCATCGACAGCTTCAGCGCCAGCAGGCCCAGGAAGCTGTCGGGCTCGCGCGTGAACTCGGCCAGGAAGCGGAACGTGCCATAGCCGATCAGGAACACGCCAGACACCGCGCCCATCGGCCGCGGCTTGCGCGCGAACAGCCACAGGATGATGAACAGCGTCACGCCTTCGCCGGCAAACTGGTACAGCTGCGACGGATGACGCGGAATGTTGTCGCCGGCCTGCGGGAAGATCATGCCCCACGGCAGGTCGGTGGCACGCCCCCACAGTTCGCCATTGATGAAGTTGCCGATGCGGCCCGCGGCCAGCCCGCACGGAATCAGCGGCGCGATGAAGTCGGTCACTTCCATCCAGTGGCGGCGCCGCACCTTGGCAAACACCCACATCGCCACCAGCACGCCCAGGAACCCGCCGTGGAAAGCCATGCCGCCTTCCCATACCTTGAAGATTTCCAGCGGGTGGGTCAGGTAGTAGCTCGGCTTGTAGAACAGCACATAGCCCAGCCGGCCGCCCAGGATCACACCCAGTACGCCATAGAACAGCATGTCGTCCAGGTCGCGCGACACCCAGCCGCGCGCCGCGATATGGGGCTGCTTGATACGCAAGCGGCCAAACCACAGGAACATGATGAAGCCGGCCAGGTACATCAGGCCGTACCAGCGGATGGCCAGCGGCCCCAGATGGATGGCAACCGGATCGAATTGCGGATGAACGAGCATGGGGTAACGGGAGAGTAGCTGTAAGTTTCGGTCGCGCGGCGTGCTGCGCGATGTTCTAAGTATTTATGCCATGGTCTTGCGTCAGCCCGATGGCGCCGGCCAGCCCGGTGGCGATGTCGATGAACGACCGCAGTACCGGCGCCATCCCGGCCGCGCCCTCGCGCCAGGCCAGACCGGTTTCGATCTCCGGGCCGGCGTCGAGCAAGGTCAGGTAGGACACCCCCGTGCGCCGCAAGTTGCGCAGCGACGCGGGCACCAGCGCCACGCCCATGCCGGCCGAGACCAGGCTCACGATCGTCTGCATCTGGATCGCCTCCTGGGCAATCACCGGCGTCAGGCCGTCGCGCGCATAGTAGCCCGTAATGATGTCATAAAACGCTGGCGCACTTCGGCGCGGGAAGATGACCAGCGGCTCGCGTGCGGCATCGCGCAGCGCTACCGCCTGCGGCACCGTGGCGCTGCCGGCGGGCCGCCATCCGTCTGGCACGGCCAGCACCAGCGGCTCGCGCACCAGGGGCAGGTACGACAAGCCATGCGGCATCACGGGCAGTTGCGGGCGGATGACCAGCCCGGCGTCGATCGTGCCCTCGGCCAGCGCTTCGAGCTGGATATCGCTGGTGGCCTCGCGCAGTTGCAGCTGCACGTCCGGGTGCCGGGCGCGGAAATGGCGCAGCAGGTCGGGCAGGATGCCGTAGTCGGCGGTACTGACGAAGGCCAGCGCCAGCGACCCCACCTCGCCCCGCGCCAGCCGCTGCGCCAGCCCCGGCAGCGCCGCGGCGTCGGCCAGTACGCGCCGCACCTCGGGCAGCCACTGCTGGCCTGCAGGCGTCAGCATCACAGACCGCCGCGTGCGCACGAACAACTGCACGCCGATCTCTTCTTCCAGCGCCTGGATCTGTTGCGACAGTGGCGGCTGGGTCATGGCCAGGCGCCGGGCCGCCCGCCCGAAATGCAGCTCTTCGGCCACGGTGACGAAGTAACGCAGTTGGCGCAGATCCAAAGGGCCAGCCCCCCGATTGATATGTTTTTCGACCTAATAACGGACGAATAATATATTTGACACGCTAAAACGCCAAGCGCATGCTTTCCGGCACAACACCACAACACGGCTGGCGCAGCGGCGCATCGCGCCTGGGCCGGCATCCCCCCGGAGAGACTTCATGGCTTTCAACAAACGCTCCCAGCACATCACGCAAGGCGTGGCGCGCTCCCCCAACCGCTCGATGTACTACGCGCTCGGCTACAAGAAGGAAGACTTCGACAAGCCGATGGTGGGCATTGCCAATGGCCATTCGACGATTACCCCGTGCAACGCCGGCCTGCAGCGGCTGGCCGATGCCGCCGTGGATGCCGTGCGCGCATCGGGCGCCAATCCGCAGATCTTTGGCACGCCGACGATCTCCGATGGCATGTCGATGGGCACCGAAGGCATGAAGTACTCGCTGATCTCGCGCGAAGTGATCGCTGACTGTATCGAGACCGCGGCCCAGGGCCAGTGGATGGACGGGGTGGTCGTGATCGGCGGCTGCGACAAGAACATGCCGGGCGGAATGATCGCGCTGGCGCGCACCAACGTGCCGGGCATCTACGTCTACGGCGGCACCATCAAGCCGGGCAACTGGAAGGGCAAGGACCTGACCATCGTGTCGTCGTTCGAGGCCGTGGGCGAATTCACCGCCGGCCGCATGAGCGAGGAAGACTTCGAGGGCGTGGAAAAAAACGCCTGTCCGAGCACCGGCTCGTGCGGCGGCATGTACACGGCCAACACCATGAGTTCGTCGTTCGAGGCGCTGGGCATGTCGCTGCTGTATTCGTCGACCATGGCCAACCCGGACCAGGAAAAGGTCGACAGCGCCGCCGAATCGGCCCGTGTGCTGGTGGAGGCGGTCAAGAAGGACATCAAGCCGCGCGACATCATCACGCGCAAGTCCATCGAGAATGCCGTCACGCTGATCATGGCCACGGGCGGGTCCACCAACGCCGTGCTGCACTACCTGGCCATTGCCCACTCGGCCGAAGTGGAATGGACGATCGACGATTTCGAGCGTATCCGCCGCCGCGTGCCGGTGATCTGCAACCTGAAGCCGTCGGGCGACTACGTGGCCACCGACCTGCATCGCGCCGGCGGCATTCCGCAGGTCATGAAGCTCCTGCTGAACGCGGGCCTGCTGCATGGCGACTGCCTGACCATCACGGGCCGCACGCTGGCCGAGGAACTGGAGCACGTGGCCGACCAGCCGCGCGCCGACCAGGACGTGATCATGCCGCTCGACCGCGCGCTCTACAAGCAAGGCCACCTGGCTATCCTGAAGGGCAACCTGGCCGAGGAAGGCGCCGTGGCCAAGATCACCGGGCTCAAGAACCCGGTGATCACCGGCCCGGCGCGCGTGTTCGAGGACGAGCAGAGCGCGATGGAAGCCATCCTGGCAGACAAGATCAATGCCGGCGACATCCTCGTGCTGCGCTACCTGGGCCCCAAGGGCGGCCCGGGCATGCCGGAAATGCTGGCACCCACTTCGGCCATCATCGGCAAGGGGCTGGGTGAATCGGTGGGATTTATTACCGACGGCCGCTTTTCGGGCGGTACCTGGGGCATGGTAGTGGGCCACGTGGCACCGGAAGCCCACGTTGGCGGCACCATCGCGCTGGTGCACGAAGGCGATTCGATCACCATCGATGCCCACCAGCTGGTGCTGCAACTGAACGTGCCGGACGACGAACTGGCGAAACGGCGTGCCGCGTGGAAGCAGCCGGCGCCGCGCTATACCCGTGGGGTACTGGCGAAATTCGCGAAACTGGCATCGACGGCCAGCAAGGGAGCGGTGACGGATTGAGGTTGAAGTACTACTGACCTGCTCGCCTCTTCCGCATGGCGGGAGAGGCGTTGGGGGAGAGGGCGTCGAGGTGCAGCTTGCCGATCCGGCGCAATTTGATCCCCCGGGCCCTCTCCCCCGCCCCTCCTCCATAGATGGAAGAGGGGCGGAAACAATGCCAAGTTGGCGTCAAACCCCGCCCGGGTCCCTTTCGATCTCTTCCAGCGTGGCGTCAAGCCACTCCACCAGCCGCGCTTCCAGCGCCTGCGTCAGTTCGCTGGCCAGTTGGGCGGTCAGCGGGGCCAGGCGCGACTGCAGCGTGGCCTCGGTATGCGCCTCCACCACCTGCGGCCATTCGGTGCGGAAGCGCATCATCACGCGCGTCAGCAGCTCGGTACGCACGGCGCGCAGATCGTCCTCGCCAGGCAGGAACGCCGCAGCGTCCACCATCGGCGGCTGCGTGTCGGCGGCGGTGGCAGCATCGGCCAGCGAATCGGTGTCGCCAACCGCCGTCACCACGCCCGAATCGGGCATGTCGGCGGTATCGAAGACCGTGGCGCCGTGGCGCGCGGGCAATGGCTGCGCCAGCGGCTGGTCCTGTGGCTGGTCCACTGACTGTTCCAGCGGCTGCGTAGGCGCCTCGAACGCCGCGTCGGGCAATTCGACGATTTCGGTCAGCAGCGGCACGCTGTCATTGGGCCCCAGCCGCGGAATGACCCGCGATGTCGTGCGTTCGCTCATGCCGATTCTCCTTTGGCCTGCCCGATGTCATGGTGCGTGAGCGGATACCCGCGCTCGCGATAGAAACGAAAGCGCTCGCGGCCTGCGTCGCGGGCGTCGGGGCTGGCGCCCACGACCTCGATCAGCCGCTCGAAGCTGGCAAACTGCGCCGGGGCTTCCGGCGCGATGTTCACCAACAACTGGTGGTGCGGCACAGATTCCAGCGTGGCCGCCAGGATGATCGGCGTCACCGCCGCATTGGGGCTGTCCAGCCCGCAATGCGGCAGGAAGTCGAGCGGCGAGAACGACCACAGCCGCGCGTCAAGCTGCGCCAGCTGCTGCGGGGCGCCAAATACCACCACCTTCTGCCCTGCCCCATAGGCCTTGCGGACCAGGCGGCAGACGTAGGCCAGCGTATCCGGCACGTTGCTGTGGAAGTCGATGCGCGTCATCCTGTGCTGCCTTCGATTGGCCGGTTACCCGGCACGGTCCATCAGGAACTGCGTCAGCAGCGGCACCGGGCGGCCGGTAGCCCCCTTGGCCGCGCCGCTCTTCCAGGCAGTGCCGGCGATATCCAGGTGGGCCCAGTCGTACTTCTCGGTGTAGCGCGCCAGGAAGCACGCCGCCGTGACGCTGCCCGCCGGACGGCCGCCGATATTGGCCATGTCGGCAAAGTTCGACTTGAGCTGGTCCTGGTAGTCATCGTCCAGCGGCAGGCGCCAGGCGGTGTCCATGGCCTTGCGGCCGGCGTCCAGCAGCTGGTCGGCCAGCGCGTCGCTGCGCGCGTACAGGCCGCTGTTCACATGGCCCAGCGCGATGATGCAGGCGCCGGTCAGGGTGGCCACGTCGACCACGGCGGCCGGCTTGAAGCGTTCCACATAGGTCAGCGCGTCGCACAGGATCAGGCGGCCTTCGGCGTCCGTGTTCAGGATCTCGATGGTCTGGCCCGACATGCTGACCACCACGTCGCCCGGCTTGGTGGCGTTGCCAGCGGGCATGTTCTCGCAGGTGGGCACCACGGCGATCACGTTCAGCTTCAGGCCCATTTCGGCCACGGCCTGGATGGTGCCCAGCACCGACGCGGCGCCGCACATGTCGTACTTCATCTCGTCCATGCCCTCGCCCGGCTTCAGCGAGATGCCGCCGGTGTCGAACGTGATGCCCTTGCCCACCAGCACCACCGGAGCGGCCTTGGCGCTGGCGCCGTCGTAACGCAGCACGATGAACTGCGGCGGCTCCACGCTGCCCTTGGTCACGGCCAGGAAGGCGCCCATGTTCAGCGCCTCGATCTGCTTGCGGCCCAGGATCTCCACCTTCAGCTTGTGCCGCTTGGCGATACCGCGGGCGGTGTTGGCCAGATAGGTCGGCGTGCAGATGTTCGACGGCAGGTTGCCCAGGTCGCGCGTCAGTTCCATGCCGTTGGCAATGGCCGTACCGCGCACCACGGCCTGGGTGGCCGTCTTGGCGTCGGCGGCGTCCACGGCCAGCACGATCTTGCGCAGCGTGGGCTTGTCGGCCGCGCCGGCGGCCTTGACCGGGCGCTTGAGTTCGGGATGGCGCTCCAGCAGGCGGTAGCCGGCTTCACGCACGATGCTGATCGTCGTGATCGCGGCCCAGGTCACGTCGCGTCGCGACGGCACCTGCTGTGCCAGGCACCAGAGTGCCGATGCGGCACGCGTGCCGCCCAGCGCACGCATGGCCGTGCGAACGGCTTCGGCAAAGGCCTTGTCGGTAAACTCGACTTCCTTGCCCAGGCCCACCAGCAGCACGCGGGCGGCGCCGATGCCGGCCACTTCGTGCAGCATCAGATGGGTGCCGCGCTTGCCTTCAAAGTCGCCCTGCTTGACCAGGCGTGCCACCAGCCCCTTGGTGGCCACGTCCAGCGCCTTGCCAACCCCGGCAAGGTTCTGGCCCTCGAACAGGCCTACCACCAGGCAGTCGGTCTTGGTGGCCAGAAAACCATTTTGGCCGGCTTTGCTCAGATCCAGGGCTTTTGTGCTAAATTCCATCGCGCTTCCTTCCAGGGGCTCGTCGAAAAGAAAGCCCCCATTATCCGCGATTTTCATCCGCGATCTGCCGCCGCCGATCCTGCAAGCTGACAGCCCGCGGTCCTGCCAGTCCCTCGGCCCCCTGCATATCGCCCGCTCCGGCCGGAAGCCGGAAGCGATTGGTGCATGATTTTTCAACAAGCCCTGCGACGCGAGCTTGCCTACACCGCCGGGGCGGTGTTCCTGGTGATGCTGACGTTCATGCTGACGTCGCTCGTGATCCGCATCCTGGGGATGGCCGCCAATGGCAAGGCCAGCCCCAACGACGTGCTGATGCTGATCGGCCTGGCCACCATTGGCTACCTGTCGATCCTGCTGTCGGCCACGCTGTTCATCTCGACCCTCATCGTCCTGACCCGCTGGTACAAGGATTCCGAGATGGTGGTGTGGTTCTCGGCCGGCATCTCGCTGCGCGACCTGGTCAAACCGGTGCTGCAGTTCGCCACGCCCTTCTTCATCATGGCGCTGCTGCTGGGCATGTTCGCCTGGCCCTGGGCCAACCAGCAGAGCGCGCTGTTCCGCGACCGCTTTCAGCAACGTGGCGTGCTGTCGATGATCGCTTCCGGGCGCTTCATCGAGCCTGCCAATGGCAATTACGTGCTGTTCATCGAGGGCATCGACGCCGACATGAAGCACGCGCGTAACGTCTTTGTTGCCAATTCGGAGGCCGGCAAGATCGGGGTGGCACTGTCGCACCAGGGCCAGTTCGAGACCCAGCCCAACGGCGACCGTCTGGTGGTCATGGAGCATGGCCGCCGCTACGCCGGCATCCCGGGCCAGCTTAACTATCGGATCATCGAATTCGATAAATACGCCGTAAGGGTCGACAACAAGCCGCCCGAGACCGAAGCCGACCAGCCGACCAAGAGCCGGGACACGATCGACCTGCTGCGCAATCCCACGCGTGAAAACCTGGGCGAGCTGCTGTGGCGCGTGTCGCTGCCGATTCTGGCCTTCAATTTCGTGATGATCGCCATCCCGCTGGCCTATGTGAACCCGCGTCTGGGTCGCTACACGCCGCTGGTGTTCGCCGTGCTGATCTACCTGACCTACAGCAACCTGATCAACCTGGCCCAGGCCTGGGTGCGCTCGGGCGCGCTCTCGTTCTGGACAGCGCTGATCCCGATCCACCTGATCGTGTTCCTGTGTGCGCTGCTGATGTTCCGCTACCGTGCGAACCGCAGCCTGGGCGGATGGCGGGCAGTGTTCGGGCTGCACCGGCTCAAAAAGCCGGCGAGTGGCGCGAATGGCGGGGGCAAGGCATGAGGATTCTGGCCGTCTATGAGCGCTACTTCGCGCGGCTGATCTACGGCGTCTTCGCGTTCATCCTGTTCGCGGTGCTGGCGCTGTTCATCTTCTTCGACATGCTCAGCGAGCTGGAGGGCGTCCAGGGCAACTACACGTCGCTGGTGGCGTTCTTCCACGTCATGCTGCAGGCACCCACGCGCGTCTACGAGGTGCTGCCGATTGCCGTGCTGATCAGCGCGATCTACGTGTTTTCGCAGCTGGCCAGCCAGTCCGAGTTCACGATCTTCCGCGTGGCGGGCCTGAATACGCGCCAGGCATTGTTCTCGCTGTTCAAGCTGGCCGTGCCGCTGGCGGTGGTCACCTTCATCTTTGGCGAGTTCATCGGCCCGGCGGCAGAGCAATACGCGCAAAAGATCAAGCTGGAGGCGATTGGCGCCACGGTGTCGTCCGGCTTCCGGTCGGGGGTCTGGGTCAAGGATCGCGACCGCGACGCCGCAAGCGGCGGTGAGATCACTCGTTTCGTCAACGTCCAGGGCCTGAAGGCGGACCAGTCGATCAGCGGCATCACGATCTACGAGTTCGACAAGGACTACCGCCTGCGCGTGATCCGCGTGGCCAAGGAAGGCCGCTACCAGGGCGGGCAGCAGTGGCAACTCAACGACGTCAACGAGACCCGTTTTGCCGAACTGCGCGATGCGCCGGCCGCCCAGGCGGGCCAGCCACCCGCCAGGCGCGACGCGCTGGCGCCGGACTTCCGCGCCGAGCAGGCCCTGTTCCCGAACATGGTGATGCATTCCGAACTGACCCCGCAGATACTGTCGGTGCTGCTGGTCACGCCGGAGCGGATGTCGACGCTGGACCTGTTCCGCTATATCCGCCACCTGCGTGACAACAAGCAGGACACGCAGCGCTACGAGATCGCGTTCTGGAAGAAGGTGGTCTATCCGCTGACGCTGTTCGTGATGGTGGCGCTGGCCCTGCCGTTCGCCTACCTGCACGCGCGGGCCGGCGCGGTGGGCGTGAAGGTCTTCGGCGGCATCATGCTGGGCCTGTCGTTCCACCTGGCCAACACGCTGTTCTCGCACGTGGGCCTGCTCCATACCTGGCCGCCGATTGTCTCGGCGCTGGTGCCCGGCACGCTGTACCTGACCATCGCGCTGACGTCGTTGCGCTGGGTGGATCGGCACTGACGATGGTCGCGACGAATCCAGCCGCATCGAAGCCGGCCATCATCCTGTTTGGCCACGGCGCCCGCGACTCGCGCTGGCGCGAGCCGTTCGACCGGCTGCACACCCGGCTGTCGGCGCTGCTGCCCGGTTGCGCGGTACGGCTGGCCTTTCTGGAATTGATGGCGCCGTCGCTGGCGGATGCCATCGACGACCTGGCCGGAACTGGCGTGGACACGATGACCGTGGTGCCGGTGTTCTTCGGCCAGGGCGGCCATCTGCGGCGCGATTTTCCGGTGCTGATCGAGGAATGCCGAACCAGGCATCCGGGCATACAGATCCAGGCGGCCACGGCCGTGGGCGAGATCGACAGCGTGCTGGATGCCATCGCGGCCTATTGCGCGCTGGCCGTCTCCTCTGGCATATCGGCGGCACCATCCGGCAGCGATTGACGGCTGCCGAAGCCCCACAGCAAGCCCAAAAGCAAAAAGGCCAGGAATCACTTCCTGGCCTTTTTGCTATCTGCTAGTTACCCCTCACGCCGCCCGTTCGCCCTCTGCCTGTTCTTCGACAGGTTCGGTTGCGCGGGTTCCCAACGCCTCGCCAATCATCAGCAGGCTTGGCTGCACTGGATCCATCCAGCGCGCCGCCTCGCCCGCCGCCATCTGACGCAACGTGAACTGCCGGCTGCGCTGGTTTGGCGTGGTGGCCGCCTCCACCACCCAAGCGGGGGTGGAGGCCGGCTTGCCGCACGCCATCAGTTGCGCGGCAATATTGGCCGCCTGGTCGCGGCCCATGTAGTAGACGATGGTATCGGCCTTGACGTCCGCCTCGACGTCCACGGCATCGGCCGCCTTGGCCTGCGTGGCAAACGCCACGCTGCGCGACACGCCCCGCTTGGTCAGCGGCCGCGCAATGGCGCTGGCAGCCGCCAGGGCAGCGGTAATGCCCGGCACCACCTCGTATGCGATGCCGGCCGCTTCCAGCGCCTGCAGTTCCTCGTCGGCGCGGCCGAACAGCATCGGATCACCGCCCTTGAGCCGCACCACCCGCTCGTACTTGTTGGCCAGGTCGACGATCTGGCGGTTGATGAACAGCTGCGCGGTCGACCGCTGGCCGCAGCGCTTGCCCACCTCGATCAGCTCGGCCTGGGGACACCAGGCCAGCATCTCGCGCGACACCAGCGCGTCGTGCAGCACGACCTGGGCTTCGCCCAACAGCCGTGCGCCACGCACCGTAATGAGGTCGGCCGCACCGGGGCCTGCACCAATCAGGTACACCTTGCCGATCGACGTTGCCTTCTGCGCGTTCATCTTTGCCACCGTTATGCAATCTGTCCAGCGTGGACGATATCAGGCATACGCACGGATCATGCCCGCCGCCACCGTATGGTTGGTGGCTTCGTCGATCAGCACGAAGGCGCCCGTGGCAGGGTTGTCGCCGTAGGTGTCGCAGACGATCGGCTTCTGCAGCGAGATCTGCACCGAACCGATGTCGTTCAGGTTGATCTCGTGGCGGCCGGTCTCGTGCGACAGCGTATGCACGTCCAGCACACGATCCACCGCCGACACGCGCGCGAACACGCTGGCCGTGGTGTGCTTGAGCACGTACTTGCGCGACGGGTTCAGCGAATCGTCGTCGAACCAGCACAGGTCAGCGGTCAGCTTCTTGGCCGATGCGGCCGTGGCGTCGGCGGCGACGAACATGTCACCGCGCGATACATCCACGTCTTCCAACAGGCGCACGGTCACCGTATCGCCGGCATTGGCGGCGTCGGCCGAACCGTTCGGCGTCAGCACCTCCGCCACCACGGCTTCGCGGTTGGCCGGCAGCACGCGCAGCTTCTGGCCCACGCGCACCGTACCCGCTTCCACGCGGCCGGCGTAGCCACGGAAATCGTCGGCGGCGGAACCGTCCTGGCGCACCACCAGCTGCACCGGGAAGCGCAGCGCGGCATCGCCTTCGGGGGCCACGTCTTCCACCGGCAGGGCTTCCAGCAGCGGCAGCAGCGGCTCGCCCTGGTACCAGGGCATGGCGTCGCTGGCATGCACGATGTTGTCGCCGCGCAGCGCCGACACCGGCACGTACGTCACGTCCTTCAGGCCCAGCTGCGCGGCCAGCTCGGTGTACGCGGTGCGGATCTCGTTGAAGCGCTGCTCGCTGTATTCGACCAGGTCCATCTTGTTGATGGCCACGATCACGTGCTGCAGTTCCAGCAGCTTCAGGATCGCCGAATGGCGCTTGGTCTGGGCCAGCAGTTCGGCACGGCCGTTGGTGACCGTGACGCGCGTGGCGTCCACCAGCACGATGGCGGCGTGGGCGGTCGAGGCACCCGTGACCATGTTGCGCGTGTACTGCTCGTGGCCCGGCGTATCGGCGATGATGAACTTGCGGCGCGCCGTCGAGAAGTAGCGGTACGCCACGTCGATCGTGATGCCCTGCTCGCGCTCGGCTTCCAGGCCGTCGGTCAGCAGCGAGAAGTCGATCTGCTCGCCGGCGGTGCGCTTGTTCTTGGCGTTGGCCAGCGCGGTCAGCTGGTCGGACAGTACGGCCTTGCTGTCGAACAGCAGGCGGCCGATCAGCGTGCTCTTGCCGTCATCGACGGAACCCGCGGTGATGAAACGCAGCAGGCCTTGGTGTTGGGATTGGTGAGACATTTGAAAGTCCATTTTCTTTCGCCTCGCGCCGCTTGCTCCGGCGCATAGACGGGATACAGCGCTAGGCGCGCGAGGGCGACGTGTACATGGGTACACGAGCACTCGCGCAACGATGCGATGTGCCCGTATATGCGTCCGGTGTCAGAAATAGCCTTCTTTCTTCCGGCGTTCCATTGACGCTTCGCTCGTCTGGTCGTCCATGCGCGTGGCGCCGCGCTCGGTGATCTCGGTCACCGCGGTCTCGGCGATGATCTCCACCGGCGATGCCGCAACGCTGGCCACCGGGCAGGTGCAGCTGATGTCGCCCACGGTACGGAAGCGGACCGACAGCACTTCGCTGACATCGCCATCCTGCTTCGGCGTGATCGGCGTCACCGGCACCAGCAGGCCGTTCTTGCGCACCACTTCGCGCTGGTGCGCGTAGTAGATCGGCGGCAGGGCCAGGTTTTCGCGGGCGATGTACTGCCACACGTCGAGTTCCGTCCAGTTCGAGATCGGGAACACGCGCATCTGCTCGCCCTGCGCCATGCGGGCGTTGTACAGGCTCCACAGTTCCGGGCGCTGGGCCTTCGGGTCCCACTGGCCGAATTCGTCGCGGAACGAGAAGATGCGCTCCTTGGCGCGGGCCTTCTCTTCGTCGCGGCGGGCACCGCCCATCAGCGCGTCGAACTTGTGCGCCTCGATGGTTTCCAGCAGCGTCACGGCCTGCGCGGCGTTGCGCGAATCGGTTTCCTTGCGCAGACGCACGGTGCCGCGCTTGATCGAATCTTCCACATGGCCCACCACCAGGCGCGCGCCCAGCTCAGCCACGCGCTGGTCGCGGAACGCGATCACTTCCGGGTAGTTGTGGCCGGTGTCGATGTGCACCAGCGGAAACGGCAGCTCCACCTTGCGGTCGCCCAGGCGGAAGGCCTTCAGCGCCAGGTGCAGCATGACGATCGAATCCTTGCCGCCCGAGAACAGCAGCGCCGGGTTGTGGCACTCGGCCACCACCTCGCGGATGATGTAGATCGACTCGGCTTCGAGCCGGTCGAGGTGGTCGTTCTGGACCTGCAGCAGGTGTTCCACGTTGGCGGCCACGCCTGCGTCTGCGATGTCGTTCATGATGCCCATGTCGTTCTGGCCTCTACAAATTCTGTTCAGTGCTTGATGTTCTGCTCGTGGAGGCCGCACTCTTTCGAGTCCTTGCTCTCCCACCACCACCGGCCGGCGCGTACGTCCTCGCCGGCCTTCACGGCCCGCGTACACGGCTCGCAGCCAATGCTGGGGTAGCCCTTGGCGTGCAGCGCGTTGACCGGCACGTTGTGGCGTGTCAGGTAGGCCCACACCTCGGCCTCGGTCCAGTCCGCGAGCGGATTGAACTTGGGAATGCCGCGTGCGTCGTCCAATTCCTCGAACGGTAGCTCGGCGCGCGTCACGGCCTGCTCGCGGCGCTGGCCGGTCATCCAGGCATCGGCGTGCGACAGCGCGCGGTTCAGCGGTTCCACCTTGCGGATGCCGCAGCAGCTCTTGCGCAGGTCCACGCTGTCGTAGAACGCGTTCAGGCCGTGGTTGCGCAGGTAGTTGTCCACCGCTTCCTGGTCGGGCGTGAACTGCTCGACCGAGTAGCCGTAGTGGTCCTGCACCTGATCCAGCACGGCCAGCGTCTCGGCGTGCAGGCGGCCCGTGTTCAGCGTGAACACGCGAATGCCGGCCCGCACCGCTTCGCCGCCGCGCAGGATTGCGTCGGTCAGCACCATGTCCTCGGCGGCCAGGCTGGTGGCAAAGCGCGCGCGGAAGAACCGTGCGGCGATGCCCGACAGGCGCTCGGCCAGTTCGCGCTCCTTGACTTCGAGCGCCTCGACCGAACCCGTGTACGCCGGCTTCGTCCACAGCGCTGGGGGGCGCAGCGACGAGACCGACGCGTCGACCACCGGGATTTCGGAAATTACGGTGCTCATGCGGCGCCCCGGGCCGTTGCGTCCGTCACGTCGGCGCGAGCGCGGCGGAACAGCGGCAGCGGCTCGTCCACCGACGCCTGGTAGGCCACGGTGAACTCGGTAAAGCCCTTGATCGCGTCGTCGATGTTCTTGTCCGCCCGCACGGCGAACGTGTCGAAGCCGCAGCGCTTCATGAAGTTCAGCTGGTCGCGCAGCACGTCGCCGATGGCGCGCAGCTGGCCGGCCCAGTGGTAGCGCGTGCGCAGCAGGTAGGCCGACGAGAAGCCGCGGCCATCGCGGAACACCGGGAAGTCGACGGCAACGGCCGACACGCGGTCGAACAGCGCCTCGGCATCGCCCGGCTCGTCTTCCGGGGCCAGCCACACACCGGTGATGGCCTTGTCGCGGCCAGCCAGCAGCGCTTCATTGGCCTTCCACACCGACAGCGGGAACAGCACGGCGTCGGCACTCTGTGCCACGGCGGCGATACGCGCCTCGTCCAGCGGCTGTTCTTCGGTCGCGCGCAGCGCGGTCCAGTTGTCTTCCACGATTACGGGACGGAATTGGCCAGCGTCGTCGCGTTGCAGTTGAATGATCTTTGCCATGTTCAGTGTCTCTCGTTCGTCAGGCTTCGGCGCGCTCTTCACGTTGCTTGTCGGCGTACACGCGCTCCTTGAACGGCGCGATGCCGATGCGGGCAAACGTTTCGATGAAGCGCTCGTCGCCGGCACGGTTGGCCACGAACGTGTCGATGATGCGGGTCACCACTTCGGGCATTTCCTCGGCGCTGAACGACGGGCCGATCACCTTGCCGATGGCCGAGTCATTGCCCTGGGCGCCACCCAGCGTCACCTGGTACCACTCGGAGCCATCCTTGTCGACGCCGAGCACGCCGATGTTGCCCACGTGGTGGTGGCCGCAGGCGTTGATGCAGCCGGAGATGTTCAGCGAGACTTCGCCCAGGTCATAGACATAGTCGAGGTCATCGAAGCGTTCCTGGATGCCCAGCGCGATCGGAATCGACTTGGCATTGGCCAGCGAGCAGAAATCGCCGCCCGGGCAGGCGATGATGTCGGTCAGCAGGCCGATGTTGGCCGTGGCCAGACCTGCCTTCTTCGCGTCTTCCCACAGTGCGAACAGGTCGTGCTTCTTCACGTCCGGCAGCACCAAGTTCTGCTCGTGCGCCACACGCAGTTCGCCAAAGCCGTAGCGGTCGGCAAAGTCGGCCACCGCTTCCATCTGCTCGGCCGTGGCGTCACCCGGAGGCGACACGGGGCCCGGCTTGGTCGACAGCGTGACCGAGGCGTAGCCCGGCACGCGGTGGGCGCGCACATTGCGGTTGACCCAGCGCGCGAATGCCTTGTTCTCCAGCAGGTGCTTCTCGAACGATGCGTCGGTGTCGGCCAGCTTCTCGTAGGCGGGCGGCTGGAAGTACTGCGCCACGCGGTCGAATTCGACCTGCGTCAGCGTGCCGGGGCCGTCCTTGCTGAACTTCCACTCGTCTTCCACTTCAGCGGCGAACTTGTCGGCGCCGATGGCCTTCACCAGGATCTTGATGCGGGCCTTGTACTTGTTGTCGCGGCGACCGTAGCGGTTGTACACGCGGATGGCCGACTCCACGTAGGTCAGCATGTGCTGCCACGGCAGGTCTTCCTTGATGATCGTGCCCAGGATCGGCGTACGGCCCAGGCCGCCACCGGCCAGGATGCGCAGGCGCGTTTCGCCCTGTGCGTTCTTGTACGCATAGATGCCGATGTCGTGCATCTGCACCACGGCGCGGTCGTCCTGGGTGGCCGAGATCGCGATCTTGAACTTGCGCGGCAGGAAGGCGAATTCCGGCTGGAACGTGCTCCACTGGCGCAGCAGTTCGGCCAGCACGCGCGGGTCCACCGATTCGTCCGGCGCCACGCCGGCAAACTGGTCGGTGGTGATGTTGCGCACGCAGTTGCCCGAAGTCTGGATGCCGTGCATTTCCACGCTGGCCAGATCTGCTAGCACGTCGGGCACGCGCTCCAGGTCCATCCAGTTGTACTGGATGTTCTGACGCGTGGAGAAATGGCCATAGCCACGGTCGTACTCGCGGGCGATGTGGCCCAACATGCGCAGCTGCTTCGCGCCCAGCAGGCCGTACGGAATGGCCACGCGCAGCATGTACGCGTGACGCTGCATGTACAGGCCGTTCTGCAGGCGCAGCGGCAGGAATTCTTCCTCAGTCAGTTCGTCCGACAGGCGGCGGCGCACCTGGTCGCGGAATTGGGCGACACGTTCCTGGACGATGCGCTGGTCGTATTGATCGTACTGATACATGGTGTGGGTCCGTTCAGTATTCGTTGAATGCTTAAGAAACGAGCTTGATAGCCACCAGCGTCAGCGTGGTGGCCAGTGCGGCGCGCACGAGCCGTTCGGGCAGCGCCCGCGACAGTTGCGCACCGAGCCAGATGCCGGGGATCGAGCCCACCAGCAACGCCAGCAACAAATTCCAGTCGACGGTGCCAAGCCACACGTGGCCCAGCCCGGCCACGGCCGTGAGCGGCACGGCGTAGGCGATATCGGTGCCAGCCACTTCGGCCGGCTTCATATGGGGATACAGCAGCAGGATCAGTGTGGCGCCAACGGCACCCGCACCGATCGACGACACGGTCACAAGCACGCCGATCACGGCACCCACCAGCACCGTGGCCACCACCTGCGGGCGGCCTTCCAGTTGGAAGCGCGGGTTGCGGGCCAACCACGCCAGCATCTGCTTGCGGAACAGCAGCGACAGCACGGTCAGCAGCACCGACACGCCAATCGTCATGCGGATGGCGTGCAGCCACTGGGCATTGAGTTCGCCGGCGCTCTTGAGCACCAGGATGGCGGCCAGCGCGGCGGGCAGGCTGCCCAGGCACAGGCGGCGCACCACCTGCCACTGCACATGGCCGTGGGCGCGATGGGCGATGGTGCCGAAACCCTTTGTAATGGATGCGAACGCCAAGTCGGTGCCAACCGCCGTGGCCGGCGAGAAGCCGAACAGCAGGGTCAGCAACGGCGTCATGAGCGAGCCGCCACCTACCCCGGTCAGACCAACCAGGATACCTACCAGCAGACCGGAAACGGTGAAGGCCAGGGACATCGGGGACGCTTCTCGACTCGCGCCTTGCTCCGGTGGTGCCGGCACCACCTTTTCAGGCTGGGCGCAGACGCAATACGGGCAGGCGAACGTTTAACAAAGTTCGAGAATCGTAATAAACTCGCCTCATATCTCAAACTAATAAGAAGTTGTTTGTTTATACGAGCGAAGTTATATGAATCTTCACCAGTTTCGCTTCGTGCGCGAGGCCGTCCGCCAGAATTTCAACCTGACCGAGGCCGCAAAAGCGCTCTATACATCACAACCAGGCGTTTCCAAGGCGATTATCGAGCTGGAAGAAGAGTTGGGTGTCGATATCTTCACACGCCATGGCAAGCGCATCCGGAGTCTCACCGAACCGGGCCGGCGCATCCTGGTGTCGGTAGAAAAGATCCTGCAGGAGGTGGAAAGCCTGAAGCGCGTGGGCAAGGATTACGCCGCGCAGGACCAGGGCAACTTCACCATCGCCACCACGCACACCCAGGCGCGCTATGCGCTGCCGCGCGTGATCGCCGAGTTCACCAAGCGCTACCCCAAGGTGCGGCTGTCCATCCAGCAGGGCACGCCGGTGCAGATCGCCGACATGATCCTGCACGACCAGGCCGATATCGGTATCGCCACGGAAGGCATTACCAGCGACAAGAGCCTGGTGTCGCTGCCCGGCTACCAATGGCAGCATATGGTGGTAACGCCACCTGACCACCCGCTGCTGGAAAAGAAGCACCTGACGCTGGAAGACCTGGCCACCTACCCGCTGATCACGTATGACGTGAACTTCGCCGGGCGACCCAAGATCGACAAGGCGTTCGCGCTGCGCCAGCTGGAGGCGGACATCGTGCTCGAAGCCATCGACGCCGATGTGATCAAGACCTACGTGGAAATCGGCCTGGGTATTGGCATCGTGGCCGGGCTGGCCTTCGACCCCGAGCGCGACCGCAACCTGCGGGGCATCCCGGCCGGCCACCTGTTCGGCACCAATGTGACCCACCTGGCCGTCAAGCAGGGCGCCTACCTGCGCAGCTTCGTCTATACCTTCATCGAACTGTTCTCGCCGACACTGAACCGCAAGCTCGTCGAGCAAGCCCTGTCCGGCGACCACGAAGCCTACGAGCTCTAAGCTCGCCCCCCCTATATAGATATGTCTGCATCCGATTCCCTGCCCACCCTCCACTGGACCGAGGACGGCGCCGAGCGCAGCGCGCCCTGGCGTTCCGAAGCCGGCCTGCCGCCGCCCAAGCGCGTGGTGATCGCCGACGACCAGACTCCGGCCGATACGGCCTACCGGCTGGCCAGCGAAGGCACCGCCCTGCTCTGGCGCGGCGATTTCCAGAACGCCCGCCAGCTGCTGCAGGCCATGGCGCGACGCGTGGACCGCAAACCCCAACGCAAGGCACGCGACGCCGCCAAGGCGCCGGCCAGCCTGACCGAGGCATTCCACAAGCACCGGCTGGCGCAGTCGCAACGCGCCCGTACGCTGGGCATGCTGCTGCTGCCGTTCGACGCCGGCCACGTGGTGCCGCTGCGCCGCGCCCCTGACGTGCATGAAGCCTGCGAGCAGGTCTACGGCAAGAGCGACACGCCCTATGTGGCGTCGATGCGCGAACTGCTGGGCCTGATCGGCGCCTACGAGTGGCGCAAGAAAGGCGTCGAGATTCCGGTGCTGGGCGAGCGTATCCACCCCTGGTACGGCGTGTTCTCGCCCGTGCGCGGCGAGTACATCGAACTGGTGGCGAAGGAACCCCTGCCTTCCACGGCGCTGGCCTTCGATATCGGCGCCGGCACCGGCGTGCTGGCCGCCGTGCTGGCGCAGCGCGGCGTCAAGCGCGTGGTGGGCACCGATCAGGACCCGCGCGCCCTGGGCTGCGCACGCGAGAACATCGACCGGCTGGGCCTGACGAAGCAGGTCGAGATCATCGAGGCCGACCTGTTCCCCGAGGGGCGCGCGCCGCTGGTAATCTGCAACCCGCCCTGGGTGCCGGCACGGCCCAGTTCGCCCATCGAGCACGCCGTGTTCGACCCCGACAGCCGCATGCTGCACGGCTTTCTGAACGGCCTGGCTGCGCATCTGGAACCGGGCGGCCAGGGCTGGCTGATCCTGTCGGACTTTGCCGAGCATTTGGGCCTGCGGTCGCGCGACGACCTGCTGGGCTGGATCGATGCCGCAGGGCTCAGGGTGCTGGGCCGCTCCGATATCCGGCCGCGGCACCCCAAGGCCGCCGATGCCGAAGATCCGCTGTTCGCCGCGCGCAAGGCCGAGGTGACGTCGCTCTGGCGACTGGCCGCGAAATAGGCTTCCGAAACAGATGCCCGACTTGAGCGCCAGGTCGGGCATCAGATAAAAGCCAGATCGACGCCGTCCCTTCCACTGCTGCCACGCTGTCACGTACTTCGGAGGTTGTTCATGCGCCTGCGCCAGTTGCTGCTGCCTGTGATGTCGATGTGCCTGATCGGTGCCGCGCGCGCCGATATTCGTGTAGGGGTCGACCTGTCATTGACGGGCGCCGCAGCGGCCATCGGCATTCCATCGGCCAATACCGTGCAGCTGTGGCCGCAGACGCTGGGCGGCCAGCGTGCGCAGTACATCGTGCTGGACGACGGCACCGACCCGGCCGCCGCCGTGCGCAACGTGCGCAAGTTCATCGCCGAGGACAAGGTCGACGTGATCGTGGGCCCGAACATCACGCCGAATGCGATTGCCGCGCTCGACGCGACCGCCGAGACCGGCACGCCCATGGTGGCGCTGGCCGCCTCCGCCAGCATCGTCGAACCGCAGACCGATCCGCGCCGCCGCTGGGCGTTCAAGATGCCGCAGAACGACGCGCTGATGGCCACGCTGCTGACCGAGTACATGGCCAACCACGGCGTGAAGACTGTCGGCTTTATCGGCTTCAACGACGCGTACGGCGAAAGCTGGTGGCGCGAGTTCTCCAAAATGGCCGAAATGCGACACCTGCGCGTGGTGGCGCAGGAGCGCTTCGGCCGCATGGACACGTCGGTCACAGGCCAGGTGCTGAAGCTGATGTCGGCCAACCCCGACACCATCCTGATCGCCGGTTCGGGCACGCCGGCCGTGCTGCCCCAGAAGACGCTCAACGAGCGCGGCTACAAGGGCCGCATCTATCAGACACACGGCATTGCGTCGTGGGATTTCCTGCGTATCGGCGGCAAGGACGTGGAAGGGACGCTGTTCCCGACCGGCCCCGTCGTGGTGGCGCGCGCGCTGCCCGACAGCCATCCGGCCAAGACGGTGGCGCTCGATTTCGTCAGGCGCTATGAAGCAAAGCACGGCGCCGATACCGTCACGCAGTTCGCTGGCGACGCGTGGGGCGCCTGGCTGCTGCTGGACGATGCCAGCCGCCGCGCGCTGAAGACCGGCGCCCAACCCGGCACCCCGGCGTTCCGCCACGCGCTGCGTGACGCCATCGAATCGACGAAGAACCTGACGGTGCCCAACGGCGTGCTGAGCCTCAGCGCGCAGGACCACCAGGGCTTTGACCAACGTGCCCGCGTGATGGGCACCATCCGCAATGGCAAGTTCGCCTATGCAGGCGACAAGTAACAAGGAAGCATTCATGACTACCGTAGCATTTATCGGCTTGGGCGCGATGGGCGCGCCGATGGTCGGTCACCTGATCCGCGCCGGCCGCACCGTGCGCGCCTTCGTCCGCCGCCCCGAAGCGGCCGACGCCGCGCGCCAGCTTGGCGCCGAGCCGTTCTTCACCCCGGCCGAGACGGCACGCGGCGCGGCCGTGGTCTTCACCAACGTGACGTCGTCCGAAGACGTGCGCCAGGTGCTGCTGGGCCCGCAAGGTGTGATCGAAGGCGCCGCGCCGGGCACCATCTGCGTGGATCACAGCACGATCTCGCCCATCATCACGCGCGAGGTCGCGCAGGCGCTGGCCGCCAAGGGCATCGAGGCGCTCGACTGCCCGGTATCGGGCGGCACCATCGGCGCCCAGGCCGGCACGCTGACGATCATGGTCGGCGGCAAGGCCGAGAATCTGGAGAAAGTACGACCGCTGCTGGAATGCGTCGGCAAGACGATCACGCACATCGGCGACCACGGCGCCGGCCAGGTGGCCAAGCTCTGCAATCAGATCGCCCAGGTGGTCAATATCGAAGGCATTGCCGAGGCGATGCGCTTTGCCGGCGCGCAGGGCGTGGATACGGGGAAGGTCTTCCAGGCGCTGTCTACGGGCTTTGCCGGCAGCCGCATGCTGGACCTGCTGGGCCCGAAGATGGTGTCGCGCGATTTTTCGGCCGGCATCGAATCGCGGCTGCACGCCAAGGACTTTGGCCTGGCCGCCGACATCGCCGGCGAAATCGGCCTGGACCTGCCCGCCATGCGCGCCACGGCGGCGCAACTGGGCGAACTGATGGATCAGGGCTGGGGCAAGGACGATACGTCGTCGCTGCTGAAGGTGCTGGAGCTGAAGAAGGCGTAAGCGCGGGCGGACGCGGGGTCCGCGCGGGCTGGCGGACGAAGGTCAGACGCCCGCGATCATCCCCAGCAGCGCGCGCGACAACTGGCTGTCGTCACGCATCAGGTCGTCCATCGCATTGAAGTGATGACGGCCCGGCAGCGCGATATCGTCACGCGCGTTGCCCGGCCACGCCGCGCGGATCAGTGCGTGCTGGCGCTGATACTCGCTCGATTCCAGCTCGCCCACGGCGGTAATCAGCGGCGCATCGGTGGCCGGTACCATGAACGCCGGCGACAGGCGCGCCACATCGGTCTCGCTGAGCTGCAAATCGGCCTGCAGGAAATCGGCGCGGCGCAGCGGCTCCAGATCGTAAAGACCGCTGATCGACAATCCGCCCTTGACCAGATTGGCCGGCAGGTCGTCCGCGAACTGCGGCCACAGCGCGGCCATCAGCATGGTCACCAGATGCCCGCCTACCGAATGCCCGGCCAGGTAAATGCGGTTGCGATCGTGGCCAAGCCGGTCGGCCTCGCGATACAGCCACGCCACCGATTGCATGACCTGCCACACGATGGTTTCCACGGTCACCGTCGGGCACAACGCGTAGTTGACCACGGCCACTGACACACCGCGCCGCGTGGGCACGCTGGCTACAAAGCTGTGGTCGCGCTTGTCCAGCGCCCGGTAATAGCCGCCATGCAGGAACACCAGCAGCGGCGGAGCATCGTCATCGCGCAGCGACGCCGGGAAGTAATCGAGCGTCTCGGTCTCTGCAAGTGACGAATCCGCATCGCCATAGGCCAGATTCTCGAAGTACGTCACCATCCCGGCCCGCACCAGTGCAGAATCCGCCGCCCAACGCGCCATGTGGACGGCATTGTCCGGCACATTGGCACGGTTGTTGTAAGCCTGGGCGTAGAAGGCGGGGTCCTGCGAAGGCAAGGCGGCCAGCGACGCAAGGCTGGCAGTAGGCGTGGCATCGAGGGTCGGCTGGGCAGACATGGCTCTCGGCTCCGGTGAAGTCGCGGCGACACGGCATGGGACGGTTGCGCGCTATCCTACCGCAACTGCCGAGGCACCCTCTTTTCAGCGGATTTGCGTATGGTCGTCAAGCGCCGGCTGCGCGCCGGCAAGGCGCCCCAGCTGGGGCCACCCGTTGTCGCACCGGGTCATGAAGGCGGTCCGGAACAGGCGCGCTGCCCGCTGTGCGGACGGCCGCTGCTCGACGACGCCAGCACCGACCTGCACCACCCCGTACCCCGCAGCCGGGGCGGGCGCGAGGTAATGGCCATGCATCGCGTCTGCCATCAGAAAATCCATTCGGTCTTCAACGAAACCGAACTGGCCACGACCTACCACGACTGGGACGCGCTGCGCGCCCACCCGACCATAGCCGACTTTATCCGCTGGATCGCCCGCAAGCCGCCGGGCTTCTACGACCGCAGCCGCACCACCAACGCGCGACGTGACCACTAGGCGGCCAGCACGTAGTCACGCCCGCGTCGCCAGATTGGTTGTCCGTGGCGTCGAATTGCGGCATAATCGGCGGTTCATCAGCGCGCGATGTGCATTTCCGTCCATCGCCAAGCCCGTGCCCGGGTGGTGAAACAGGTAGACGCAGGGGACTCAAAATCCCCCGCCGCAAGGCGTGTCGGTTCGAGTCCGACCCCGGGCACCAGATTTTCTTCAGAATCCCCCCCCCAGCCGCTTCCCTCTCAGCTTCCCGTTGCGGGAATGCGCTCGGCCCCTACTCTCACCCCCAAGCCCGATACCGCGTCAGCGAGATATCCGCTGATTTCAATGCCCTCGACAGTTCCTGCGGGGCCAGCAACGGGCCGGCTTCGTTGAGTCGCCACGCTTCGGCGCGGCCGGGGTGGACGGAGACTTCGGTGAGGCCGTGCGGCAGCACCTCGGGCAGGCGGCTCGACCATGTGCCGTCGCATTGGTCCACCGCGCAGTAGTAGTCGGTGTGCATCATCCCCCAAAACGGGATCATGAAGACGTTGTTCACCATGCGCCGTTTGCCGTTCGGGTTCAGGAACATGTTTTGCGGCCGGCGCACCCAGGTCAGGCCGGCTCGGCGCATTTCCTGCCGCACCGAGTAGATGACGCTCGGAAACTTGTGCAGCTGGCCGTGGCTGTCGACATGGGTGACTTCCACGTGCTGATCTCGCAGTTCCTCCACCTGCAGACGGAATTCGCGACGGATGTCGGCGCTGGTCAGCATGCCGATCAGGGCGGCATAGCGCTGGTCCGCGCTTTCGCGAAAGGCACCGGGCTCGTCGCACAGCGATGTATCGCTCTCCGGCGCCACCGGCCGGAAGCCATCGACGATATTGAAATGCAAGCCGAACGAAAAGCGCTTGCGGTTCTGCCTAGCATAGTCGCAGGCTTGCGCAGAGGCTTCGCAGCCAACCATGATCGTGGCGCTGGTCAACAGCCCTGCCTCGAAGCAGTCCACCGTCGTGTCGCAGGTTTCGCGATCCAGGCCGAAGTCATCGGCATTGATGATCAGGCTGCGCATGTTCCGGTCTCCGTTCTTCTCCCTTCGTGAATCCACCAGCCAGGGCGCGGTCCGCTACCGCCTCGCCCATGCGCTGGCCGCCGAAATTAGGAAATGGGGCCCGATGCACAGCGCGCCAAAAGTGACTTGCCCCTCGCGCCTTTCGGCCACCTAATTCCCAGTGTCGACATCATTGTTGTTGTTTTTGTTTTTTTTGAGATACATCCTGACTTATCATGAATGTATCTTGCGACAAGATTAACGCCAGATTATGTGCGGTCCCGCTCGTAACCTGCCTGTCTGCGCCGTGGCGTGTCGCAGACCATGGATGCGCCCCGGACACCTATCTCTCTGAAATATCAAAGATGCCGGATCAGCACCATGTCAACAAGCCGTCGATTCCAGTGATGCCACGCGCTATTGGCGCCGCTGACGTTTTCTCAGGGTAATCAAGCCAGCCCGTTTGATTCGCTACACTGCGCCCCCTTCTTCGTGCGGTGTCTCACATAACTGCGATGCGCATCACACGGGCCGTGCGTTAACGTGCCCCCTGCTGCCACCCTACACCGCCCACCCTGTCAGACGTACTCCACTGGCGGCCATGCAATTGCTTGCTTATGCTTCTTGCCTGCGCCTCCATGACAACGACCGACCATCAGGGAATCGAAGATGAATCGTTATATTGCTACGGCTGCCGCCATCGGCTGCGCAACACTGCTCGCCGGCTGTGCCGGTGCGGACATGAACAGCCTGAGCCAGGCCGGTGGCAGCCTGTTCAGCGCCGCGACGCTCAGCGACGCCAATGTCAAACAGCTGTCAGACCAGTCGTGCGCGGACATGGACAAGAAGAACACGATTGCCACGGCTGACAGCACCTACGCAAAACGGCTGGTGAACATCATGAATGGCCTGCAGAACACCGGGCTGCCCCTCGATGCCAAGGTGTACATGACCAAGGATGTGAACGCGTGGGCCATGGCCAACGGCTGCGTGCGCGTTTACAGCGGGCTGATGGACCTGATGAGCGATGACGAAGTGCGCGGCGTGCTGGGCCACGAAATCGGCCACGTGGCACTGGGGCACACCAAGAAGGCCATGCAGGTGGCTTATGCTGCGGCGGCCGCGCGCGGCGCGCTGGGTTCCACCGGCTACGCCACGCTGACGGCGCTATCGACATCGCAGATCGGCGAACTTGGCGAAACCTTTATCAACGCGCAATTCTCGCAACGCCAGGAAAGCGAGGCGGACGACTACTCGTTCAACCTGCTGACGAAGAACGGCGCCAACCGGCAGGCGCTGGTCACCGCCTTCCAGAAGCTGGCCAAGCTGGATGGCGGGCAATCGAGCCTGCTCAGTTCGCACCCGGGCTCCGATGCGCGGGCCAAACATATCCAGGACCGGATCAATAGCGGCAAGTAAGGCCGCCCGTCGTATCGTCGCGATCACGCTGCCCGCTGCTGCCGCACGCAACTTGCGGTAGCTGCTTGCCCCTTACCTGCCTGCAACCACCCGCGCCGGCAAGGGGCCTCCCTCCGCCTCTCCCCTCCCGCCGCCAATGCCAGACATAGCCGTTAGTTTGATTGCGTTTAATACGCCTTCAAAAGCTTTCAGTACGCGCCAACGCCGCCCGTGCGGATAATGCCTCACGCCAGCGGAGCCACCGCATGGCTTGCCATGAGCCATAGGGAGGCTTGCGCCGCGTCATGGAGTCCGTTTCCGCCCTGCTTGCCGGACAACCGGAGATTGCGCTGTTCCTGGCACTGGCCGTGGGCCATGCGGTGGGCGCGATCCGCTTCGGCCCGTTCCAGCTTGGCGGTATCTGCGGCACGCTGATTGCGTCGCTGGTCATCGGACAGAGCGGCTTGCGGCTGGACGATGACGTCAAGAACGTGGCGTTCGCCGTGTTCATCTTCGCGCTCGGCTTCACGGGCGGCCCTCAGTTTTTTGCCAATGTGGCGCGTGAATGGCGCATCGGCGTGCTGTCGCTGGTCGAGGTGTTCGTGCTGCTCGCCTTGCTGGCCCTGGCGGTGCCCTTGCTCCATCTGGACCCAGGCACGGCGTCGGGCCTGCTGGCCGGCGCGGCCACCGAATCGGCGGTAATCGGCACAGCCTCCGAGGCCATCGCGCGGCTGGACCTGTCGGCCGACGCCATCCGCGTGCTGCAGACCAACATCGTCACGGCCTACAGCGTCACCTATCTGTTTGGGCTGATTGCCATCGTCCTGTTTACCAGCCAGTTGGCGCCATTCCTGCTGCGTCAGAATCTGCGTGAATCGGCAGCACAGCTGTGGCAGAAGCTGGGCGGGCAGAACGACATGGCCGACAACCAGATGACGGCGCTGCCGCTGATCGTGGCGCGGGTGTTGCGCGTGGACCATATGGCCGGCAAGACCGTGCTGGAGGCGGAACGCGATGTGGCGCTGGGCGTGACAATCCGGCGCATTCGCCGCGACGGCAATACCTTCCGCCCCCCGCCCGAGGAAGTGCTGCGCGCCGGCGACATCGTGCTGGCCGTGGGCCGGCGCGACGCGATGGTGCCGTTTGCCGCCGCCGTTGGCCCCGAGATGCCTGAGGAGCCCGGCATGAATGCCGTGGTGCAGGCCGAACAGTCGGTGCTGCTGACGCGCCGCGAAGTCATCGGTTTGTCGCTGGCACGGCTGCGTCAGAGCGCGGATGTGGGCATGGGGCGTGGCGTGTATGTGTCGCGCATCGCGCGCATGCAGCACGCGGTGCCCATCCTGCCCGAGACCGTGCTGAAGCGCGCCGACGTGGTTACGCTGTCCGGCCCCGACGAGGCCCTGCGGCGCCTGGTGCCCGAACTGGGCTATCCGGTCATCCCGACGATCCGCACCGATTTTGTCTTCTTGGGCATTGGCGTGCTGCTCGGCATGCTGATCGGCTCGTGGAGCGTCAAGGTGGGCCAGGCCGACCTGACGCTTGGCGTGGGCGGCGGGTGTCTGGTGTCGGGCCTGGCTTTCGGGTGGCTGCGTGCGCGGCTGCCGGTGATGGGGTCGCTACCGGCGCCCGCCGCCGAAATCCTCAAGGACTTCGGGCTGGCCACGTTTATCGCCGCCGTCGGCCTCTCTGCTGGCCCCGATGCGCTGCGGCTGGTCCAGAAATTCGGCCTGATCCTGCCCGTCGCGGGTGTGTTGATCTCGATCATCCCGGCCGCCATTTCGCTGTATGTCGGCCATCGCTGGCTGAAGCTCGACATGCCGATCCTGCTGGGCGCGGTGGCCGGCCAGCATTGCAGCACCCCAACGATCATGGCGCTCACCAACGCCGCCGGCAACGGCACGCCCGTCATCGGCTACACGATCACCTACGCCATCTCCAACGTGCTGCTGCCATTGCTCGGCCCAATGGCCGTGGCAATGGCCAGCGCGCTGGCATCTGCACCCCAGTAGCTGTGCCCGGCATGCGGGGGGCCACGAGCGCCCGCGCATGTGCCCCTGTCATCCGTCTCACGCCTTACAGGAGTTCCGTATGGATTGGTTGCATGCCATCTTTCAGAAATCGCCCGAGTCAGCGTTGTTCCTGTCGCTGGCGATCGGGTATGCCATCGGCAAGCTCACCCTCGGCAAGTTCCAGCTGGGCGGTGTCGCCGGGTCGCTGCTCGCGGCGGTGATCATCAGCCAGGTTGGCGTCGAGATCGACAACGGCGTGAAGGCCGTGATGTTCGCGGTCTTCATCTACGCGGTGGGCTACGAAAGCGGCCCGCAGTTCTTCAACTCACTGAACCGCAATTCGCTGCGCGAGATCGCGATGGCCGTGTTCATGGCCGTGGCCGGGCTGGTGACCGTGGTGGTGCTGGCCAGGATCTTCGGTCTCGACAAGGGCATTGCGGCGGGGCTGGCCGCCGGCGGCATGACGCAGTCGGCCATCATCGGCACGGCCGGCGACGCCATCACCAAGCTGGGCCTGCCGCCCGATCAGGTGAAGACGCTGCAGGCCAACGTGGCCATCGGCTATGCCGTGACCTACGTGTTCGGATCGCTCGGCGCCATCATCGTTTGCGTGAATATCCTGCCGCGCTTCATGGGCGCCGACCTGAAGTCCGACGCCAAGAAGGTGGAAGCGGCCATGCACGGCGGCCTGCCGCAGTTCGGCCCGGGCCAGGCCGGCGCACTGCCACGGCTGGTGGGGCGGCTGTTCCGCGTGACGGCTGCCGCGGGCAAGACCATCAAGGACATCGAGGTCGGCGGCGAAGACCTGGTCACCGTGGAAAAGCTCCAGCGCGGCGGCAAGCCGATCGACGTCACGCAGGACACCGTGCTGGAAGCCGACGACCTGGTGCTGCTGGTGGGCCGGCGCGACGCCATGGTGCCCACCGCGCTGGTGATCGGCGAGGAAGTGGCCGACGCCGAAGGCATGGGCATGGTCATGCAGACGCGCCGTGCCGTGTTCACGCGCCACGGTCTGAACAACAAGCCGCTGGGCGAGATCGTGGCCAATATCAGCCGCGAGATGCGCCATGGCGTATACCTGGAGCGGATCGAGCGTTACGACCATGCGCTGCCGATCCTGCCCGACCTGAAGCTCCAGCACGGCGACATCATCACGTTCTACGGCACCCCGGCCGACACCAAGCGCGCCGCCCAGCGCGCCGGCTATGAACTGGTGCCCAGCGAGAAGACCGACTTCGTCTACTTCGGCGCCGGCGTGCTGGTGGG
This sequence comes from Cupriavidus pauculus, assembly GCF_002858765.1. Lineage (GTDB taxonomy): Bacteria > Pseudomonadota > Gammaproteobacteria > Burkholderiales > Burkholderiaceae > Cupriavidus > Cupriavidus pauculus_B. The sequence continues at coordinate 506,267 of NZ_PJRP01000002.1, read as the reverse complement.
CCTGCTGATCGGCCTGCTGGTGGTGCGCATCGGGTCGATTCCGCTGACGCTTGGCGCCGGCGGCGGCGCGCTGCTGTCGGGCCTGGTGTTCGGCTGGGCGCGGTCCAAGCATCCGATGTATGGCGCGATGCCGACGGCGGCCTGCCAGTTGCTGAAGGACTTCGGCCTGGCCGCGTTCGTGGCCATCGTGGGCATCAACTCGGGGCTGCAGGCCGTCGACACCCTGCGCCATAGCGGTTTGACGATTTTCCTGCTGGGCGCGGTGGTCACGCTGCTGCCGCTGTTCCTGACGATGCTGTTTGGCCGCTACGTGCTCAAGTACGACAACGCCGCGCTGCTGGCCGGTGCCCTGGCCGGATCGCGCAGCGCCAACCCGGCCTTCGGCGGCATTCTGGACAAGGCCGAGAGCCCCGTGCCGACCGTGCCGTTCGCCATCACCTATGCCCTGGCCAACGTGTTGCTGACACTGCTTGGCCCCCTCGTCGTCGGCTTTGTCTGATGCCTCGCCTGACACCCTTCTCCGACACCCTTCCCCAATTGATCGCATTCTTCAACGGAGCAACGCCATGAGCAAACCGGATCTGTCCACGCTGTCCAGCCTGTCGCCATTCGAGTTGAAGGACGAGCTGATCAAGCTGGCCAGCAGCGACGCCAACCGCCTGATGCTGAACGCCGGCCGCGGCAATCCCAACTTCCTGGCCACCGTGCCGCGCCACGGGTTCTGGCAACTTGGACTTTTTTCGATGCGCGAGTCGGAACGATCGTTCCAGTACATGCCCGAAGGCGTCGGCGGCTTTCCGCGCCGCGAGGGCATCGAGGAACGCTTCAACCTGTTTGCGCGCGAGAACCACGACGTACCCGGCGTGAAGTTCCTGGCCGGCGCCGTGTCGTACGTACGCGACCAGCTGGGCCTGAGCGCCGCGGATTTCCTCTACGAGATGTGCGAAGGCATCCTGGCCTGCAGCTACCCCGTGCCGGACCGCATGCTGCGGCTCAGCGAGGTCATCGTCGGCCAGTACATCCGCAAGGAGATGATCGGCAAGCAGCCGTTCATCGGCGAATTCGACCTGTTTGCCGTGGAAGGCGGCACGGCGGCGATGACGTACCTGTTCAACTCGATGCGCGAGAACCACCTGCTCAAGCCGGGCGACAAGATCGCGCTGGGCATGCCGATCTTCACACCCTACATCGAGATTCCGGAACTGAATGACTTCCAGCTCGTGGAGCTGTCGATCGACGCCGATCCGCAGTCGCGCTGGCAGTACTCGAACCAGGAACTCGACAAGCTGCGCGACCCCAGCGTCAAGGCCTTCTTCCTGGTCAACCCGAGCAACCCGCCGTCGGTGCGGATGAGCGATGAAAGCCTGGAATACCTGGCGTCGATCATCGAGGAGCGGCCCGACCTGATCATCCTGACCGACGACGTCTACGGCACCTTCGCCGACGACTTCGTGTCGCTGTTCGCGCTCTGCCCGCGCAACACGATCCTGGTCTATTCGTTCTCGAAGTACTTTGGCGCCACGGGCTGGCGGCTTGGCGTAATTGCCACGCACCGCGACAACATCTTCGACCAGAAACTGGCCGAATTGCCAGAGGACAAGCGCCAGCAGCTGCACAAGCGCTACAACTCGATCACTACCACGCCGGACACGCTGAAGTTCATCGACCGTCTGGTGGCCGACAGCCGCACGGTGGCGCTGAACCATACGGCCGGGCTGTCGACGCCGCAGCAGGTGCAGATGGTGCTGTTCTCGTTGTTCTCGCTCATGGACACGCCCGATGCGTACAAGCAGGCCATGAAGCGCCTGATCCGCAGCCGCAAGGCGGCACTGTTCCGCGAAATCGGCATTGCGCCCGAGGACGCCGAAGACCCGAACGTGGTGGATTACTACACGCTGCTCGATATCGAACAGCTCGGCGGCAAGGCCCTGGGGCCCGAGTTCGTGAAATGGGTGCTGGCGTCGACGGAACCCACCGAACTGCTGTTCCGGCTGGCCGAGGAAGCGGGCGTGGTACTGCTGCCGGGCCGTGGCTTCGGCACGCGCCATCCGTCAGGTCGGGTGTCGCTGGCCAACCTCAACGAGTCGGACTACGCGAAGATCGGCAAGTCGATCCGCAAGCTGTTCGAGGACTACGTGGGGCGCTACAACGAGGCCACCGGTAGCAAGGCGGACAAGAACGTGACGAAGAAATAAGGGAATTACGACGAACTACAAGGGGAGCGTCACCGCAGCAAATCGGCCCGTCTGTGGCACCGGAGTGCCACCACGGGCCGTTTTTTAGCGCTTGCATCGGCCCCTTCCCCCCTCTCCTGCTTGCGGGAGAGGGGCGGGGGAGAGGGCGGGCTTCTCAAGATGCGGCAATTACAATTTGAACCGCCACGCCCTCTCCCCCAATCCCTCTCCCATTCATGGGAGCCGGGAGAAAAACACAACATCAACAATCAGCGGGCTTCCACGAAGGACAGCACCGTCTCCAGCATCTGGCGGATGGCCGGCTGCACGTTGGCTGCCTTGGCCGGGTCGTACGCGAACGGGTACACCTCTTCCATGTACGACGATTGCGTCAGTTCCAGCTGGATCGCGTGCACGCCGTCGGCCGGGTTGCCGTACTGGCGCGTGATGTAGCCGCCCTTGAAGCGGCCGTTGAGCACGGCCGTGTGGTTCGGCACCGCCTGGGCGATCTCCACCACGTCGGCGGCCAGGCCAGTATCGCAGCTCTTGCCGTCGGCCGAGCCCAGGTTGAAGTCCGTGAGCTTGCCCTCGAAGAAGCGCGGCAGCACCGAGCGGATCGAATGCGCGTCCCACAGCGCGATGGTGCCGTGCTCCGCGCGCAGGCGCTTCAGTTCGTCCTGCAGCGCGTTGTGATACGGATGCCAGACCGCGCCACGGCGCAGCGCGATTTCCTCGTCGTCGGGGCCGCTGGCGCCGTCGGCGTACACCGGCGTCTTGTCGAAGGTGTCGACCGGGCACAGGCCCGTGGTGTCCTGGCCCGGATACAGGTTGGCGTTGTCGGGCGGACGATTCAGGTCGACCACGTAGCGCGAGTGGGTAGCCATCAGGATCGACGCGCCCAGTTCGCGGGCAAAGTCGTACAGGCGGTCCATGTGCCAGTCGGTGTCGGGCACGGTGCGCGCTTCGGGCGTCAGGCGCGCGGCAAGGCCGGCGGGCACGTAGGTGCCGACGTGCGGCATCGACACCAGCAACGGGCGGGTGCCGCGATGCAGCGTGAAAGCGGGAATATCGGTGGTGAAGGAGGACATCTTGTCTCGGGGCTGCTTTGTATGGGGCGGGTTCGGGACCCTTCAGTCGGCCAGCAGGCGGGCGCGCGACGCGGCGAACAACCGGCCCGCATCCCCTTGTAGCGGATGCACGCCGTGCTGCACGCGGCACATGCCGCCCGTGCGGACTTCCGCTAGTGTCTCATGCCCGTGGCTGGCGAACACGTACGTGGCCAGCGCATGGGCCCCGTCGAGCCCGGCCAGCGTGGGATGCTGGCCGTCCAGTACCAGGAAATTGGCACGCTGTCCGGCCGCCAGCCCCGCCACCGGCCGCGCCGCCGCCCGCGCACCGCCGGCCACGGCTTCGAGCCAGAGCCGGTCGGCCACTTGCGGATGCTTGTCCGACGCCAGCACATTGCGCCGCTGCAGCCCCAGCCGCTGCCCATACTCAAACGTACGCAGTTCCTCGGCCACGCTGACGCTGGCGTGGCTGTCGGAGCCGATGCCCCACCACCCCTGCTGCGCCAGGTACGGCGCGGCCTCGAACACGCCATCGCCCAGGTTGGCTTCGGTGGTCGGGCAGATGCCGGCCACGGCGCCGCTGTGGGCCAGCCGCCGTCGTTCGTCCCAGTCCATGTGCGTGGCGTGGACCAGGCACCAGCGCGGGTCCACCGGCACATGGTCCAGCAGCCACGCCACGGGCCGCACGCCGTTGGTGGCCAGGCAGTCGTCCACTTCCTTCTGCTGTTCGGCGATGTGGATATGCACCGGCGCCGTGGCGTCCATCGCGTGCAGCGCGGCAACGGCCTGCGTCAGGCTGTGCGGCGGCACCGCGCGCAGCGAATGGGGCGCCAGGCCCAGCCGCGCGCCGTAGGCAGTGCAGTGCGGCGCCAGCTTCTGCAGCAACGCCTGCATGGCGTCGGTGTCGTTCAGAAAGCGCCGCTGATCGTGTTGCGCGGGCTTGCCGCCAAACCCGGCCGTCTGGTACAGCACGGGCAGCAGCGTCATGCCGATGCCGGCAGCCTGCGCCGCGCGCAGCAGCCGCAGCGACATCTCGGCGCGGTCGGCATACGGCTTGCCGTCGGGGTCGTGATGCACGTAGTGGAACTCGCACACGCTGGTGTAGCCGGCGCGCAGCATCTCGATATAAAGCTGCGTGGCGATGGCCTCCAGCGCGTCGGGCGACAGGCGCAGCGCAAAGCGGTACATCTGCGTGCGCCAGCTCCAGAACGAGTCGCCGCCGGCGGGGTCGTCGTCGGGCGACACGCTGCGATACTCGGTCAGCCCGGCAAAGCCACGCTGGAACGCGTGCGAATGGAGATTCGGCATGCCCGGCAGCACCGGGCCGGCCGCCTGCGGCACGGAGGGCGCCGGCGTGGCGCCGGGCGTGATGGCCGTGAAGGCGCCGCTGGCATCCCAGGCCAGCAGCACGTCGCGCGCCCAGCCGTCGGGCAGCAGCGCGTGGTGCGCGAACAGTTGGCCGGCGCTCATCGGAACACCTTGCCCTGCCGCACCACGCCGGCACACGGGTTGCGACCAAACCAGTAGGCCAGCTCGGCGGGCGACGCCACGCGCCACAGCGCGAAATCGGCGACACGGCCCACGGCCAGCCGACCATGGCGGTCCGCCGCACCGAGCGCGCGCGCCGCGTGCGTGGTCACGCCGGCCAGCACCTCCGGCACCGTCATGCGGAACAGCGTACAGGCCATGTTCATCATCAGCAGCAGCGATGTGGTGGGCGACGTGCCCGGATTGTGATCGGTGGAAATGGCAATCGGCACGCCGTGGCGGCGCAGCAGCGCCAGCGGCGGCAGATGGGTATCCCGCAGGAAATAGTAGGCGCCGGGCAGCAGCACCGCCACGGTGCCGGCTTCGGCCATCGCCATCACGCCTGCCTCGTCCAGGTGTTCGAGGTGATCCGCCGACAGCGCCTTGTGCCGCGCGGCCAGCGCCGCCCCGCCCAGGTTGCTCAGTTGCTCGGCGTGCAGCTTCACGGGCAGGCCATGGCGCGCGGCGGCCTCGAACACGCGAGCGGTCTGATCTGGCGAAAATCCGATGCCCTCGCAGAAGGCGTCGACGGCATCGACCAGCTTTTCCTCGGCCAGCGCGGGCAGCATCGTGTGGCAAACCAGGTCGATATAGTCGTCGGCGCGGCCTGCATACTCGGGCGGCAGCGCATGCGCGCCCAGGAACGTTGTATGGACGGTCACACCATAGGCTTCGCCCAGCTGGCGCGCCACGCGCAACTGCTTGCGCTCGGCTTCGAGCGACAACCCATAGCCCGATTTGATCTCGATGGCGGTCACGCCCTCGGCCAGCAGCGCCTCCAGGCGCACGGCCGCCTGCGCGAACAGCATGGCTTCGTCGGCCTCGCGCGTGGCGCGCACGGTCGACACAATGCCGCCGCCGGCCCGTGCGATTGCCTCGTAGCCGGCGCCCGCCAGCCGCATCGCGAATTCGTCGGCACGCTGGCCGCCGTACACCAGGTGTGTATGGCAGTCGACCAGGCCGGCGGTGATCCACGCCCCACCGGCATTGTGCCGATCGAGGTGGCGATAGCTGTCCGGCAGGTCGGTCAGCGCGCCAAGCCAGGCGATGCGGCCGTGCTCGACCACCATCGCGCCGTCGCGGATGGCATGGTCGGGGTCCGCATCGGGCAGCAGGTGGCAGTGATGCCAGACGCCATCGGCAGAAGGCGCGTCGTGGAAGTTCATCGATACTGCTCCCTAAGCAAGGTGACGCGCAGACACAGCGCGGAAAGCGCCGTGTGGCTCAACGTGACGGCTGGCGAACTGGCCGGCATCAGCATGCCCTCGCCCGCCGACAGGTGCTGGCTGTCGCCGCTACGGCTGTCGCTGGCATCCCAGTCGCCGCGCAGCGCCAGTACCAGCACGGTGGCGTCGCCGGGCACCGCCGTGAACGGTTGCCGCATCAATCTGACTTCAGCGCGGCAGCGGCCACGGCGCGTCATCACGTTGAAGTCGCGCGTGGGACCATCGACCAGTGCGGCGTGAATAGCCGTATCGCCAGAAAACGCGAACGGCTCGCCCACGCGCACGAGCTTGTGGCAGAACGAATCGTCATGGGCCTGCAGATGCACGCCCGCGCCATCGATCAGCACGATCTGGCGGTCGATGCCCGGAAAGGCCGAGAACGGCCCGTCCGTGGCGATGTCGGCCACGCTGATCCGCCAGTCGAACGTGTCCATGCCGGCGCCCGGCGGCCACACGGCAATCTCGCGCGTGGTGCCGCCGCCGTTCTTCCACGGCGTGGGCGCGATGGCATCGAGCGCGAACCGCGTCACGGTCATCGGCGATTCACCATCGGCAGGTTCAGGCCCTTCTCATGAGCGCAGTCGATGGCGATGTCGTAGCCGGCATCGGCATGGCGCATCACACCCGTGGCCGGATCGTTCCAAAGCACGCGCTCGATCCGTTTGGCCGCCGCGTCGGTGCCGTCGCAGACGATGACCACGCCCGAATGCTGCGAGAAGCCCATGCCCACGCCGCCGCCGTGATGCAGGCTGACCCACGTGGCGCCGCCGGCCGTGTTCAGCAGCGCGTTGAGCAGCGGCCAGTCGGACACCGCATCGGAGCCATCGCGCATCGCCTCGGTTTCACGATTCGGCGATGCCACCGAGCCGCAGTCCAGGTGATCGCGCCCAATCACCACCGGCGCCTTGAGTTCGCCGTTCTTGACCATCTCGTTGAAGGCCAGGCCGGCGCGGTGGCGTTCGTCCAGGCCCACCCAGCAGATGCGCGCTGGCAGGCCCTGGAACGCGATGCGGTCGCGCGCCATGTCCAGCCAGCGGTGCAGCGGCTTGTCGTCCGGAAACAGCTCCTTCATCTTGGCATCGGTCTTGTAGATGTCCTCGGGATCGCCCGACAGCGCCACCCAGCGAAACGGCCCCTTGCCACGGCAGAACAGCGGGCGGATATACGCCGGCACGAAGCCCGGGAAATCGAACGCGTTCTTCACGCCTTCCTCGAAGGCCACCTGGCGGATGTTGTTGCCGTAGTCCACCGTCGGCACACCCATCTGCTGGAAGGCCAGCATCGCCTGCACATGCTTGACGATCGACTGGCGCGCGGCGGCTTCCACGGCCTTGGGGTCGCGCACGCGCAGGTCTTCCCACTGCGCCACGGACCAGCCTTCGGGCAGGTAGCCGTTGATGACGTCGTGCGCCGACGTCTGGTCGGTCACGATGTCCGGACGCATGCCGCCGGCCTGCGCACGGCGCGCCAGTTCGGGCACGATCTCGGCGGCGTTGCCGAGCAGGCCCACCGAGATCGCCTGGCCCTTCGTGGTCGCGTCCTCGATCATCGCCAGCGCCTCGTCGAGCGTGGTGGCCTTCTTGTCCAGGTAGCGCGTGCGGATGCGGAAGTCGATACGCGATTCCTGGCATTCGATGGCCAGCACGCACGCGCCCGCCAGCACGCCGGCCAGCGGCTGCGCGCCGCCCATGCCGCCCAGGCCGGCGGTCAGAATCCACTTGCCGGTCAGGTCGCCGTTGAAGTGCTGGTTGCCGGCTTCCACGAACGTTTCAAACGTGCCCTGCACGATGCCCTGCGTGCCGATGTAGATCCACGAGCCCGCCGTCATCTGGCCGTACATCATCAGGCCGGCGCGATCGAGTTCGTTGAACTTGTCCCAGGTGGCCCAGTGCGGCACCAGGTTGGAATTGGCGATCAGCACGCGCGGCGCATCGGCATGGGTACGGAACACACCCACCGGCTTGCCCGACTGCACCAGCAGCGATTCGTCCTCGCCCAGGCGGCGCAGGCTGTCCAAGATGGCGTCGAAGCACTCCCAGTTGCGCGCGGCCTTGCCGATGCCGCCGTAGACCACCAGGTCTTGCGGGCGCTCGGCCACGTCCGGGTCCAGGTTGTTCTGGATCATCCGGTAGGCGGCTTCGATCAGCCAGTTCTTGCAGTGCAGCTGGCTGCCGTGCGGGGCGCGGATCTCGCGCTGGCCGCGTGGGGTGTCGGTGAATTGGTGTTCGTTGGCGTTCATGGCGTGTCTCGGTATGTTTGATGACTGGTCGGTTCTGGATGTGCTTGCCCTGGCGCGTCAAACGGCTACGTTCGTCGGCAGGATCTCCCGCACGGCCTCGGGCCAGCCCGCGCCGGCGTCGCCCTGCACCACCCATTGCTTCATCGCCTCGATATCGGGCGCCAGATAGCGGTCGGCTTCCACGAAGGCCACGCGGGCGCGGATGCGGGCCAGTTCCTGCTCCACCAGCGGCGACGACTTCAGCGGGCGGTGGAATTCGATGCCCTGCGCGGCGGCCATGGCCTCGATGCCGACGATCACGGCCGTGTTAGCGGCCATGTCGCCCAGGCGGCGCGCGCCGTAAGTGGCCATCGACACGTGGTCTTCCTGGTTGGCCGACGTGGGCAGGCTGTCCACGCTGGACGGATGCGCCAGCGACTTGTTTTCGGATGCCAGCGCCGCGGCCGTGACCTGGGCAATCATGAAGCCCGAGTTCAGGCCGCCGTCGCGCACCAGGAACGGCGGCAGGCCGGACAGGCCCGTATCGAGCAGCAGCGCCAGGCGACGCTCGGAAATGGCGCCGATCTCGGCGATGGCCAGCGCGATGATGTCGGCGGCGAACGCCACCGGCTCGGCGTGGAAGTTGCCGCCGGACACCACGTCGCCCTGTTCGGCAAACACCAGCGGGTTGTCAGACGCGGCGTTGGCTTCGATGCGCAGGATGCGCGCGGCGTGGCCAAGGTTGTCCAGGCAGGCGCCCATCACCTGCGGCTGGCATCGGATCGAGTACGGGTCCTGCACGCGCCCGCACGCCTTGTGCGAATCGACGATCTCGCTGCCGTCGAGCATCGCGCGCACGGCGCTGGCCACGGCGATCTGGCCCGTCTGGCCGCGCGCGTCATGGATGCGGGCATCGAACGGCTTGACCGATCCCTTGATGGCTTCCAGCGACAGCGCTCCCGCCACCAGGCCGGCCGCGAAGGCATCCTCGGCGGCAAACAGGCCAGCCAGCGCCAGCGCCGTGGACACCTGCGTGCCGTTCAGCAGCGCCAGCCCTTCCTTCGGCCCCAGCGTGAAGGCGTCCAGCCCGGCATGGGCCAGGCCCTGTGCGGCCGGCACGCGGCGGCCGTCGATCGTCACGTCACCCACGCCGATCAGCGTGCAGGACATGTGCGCCAGCGGCGCGAGGTCGCCCGAGGCGCCCACCGATCCCTTGGCGGGAATGCACGGCGACACGCCGTGGTTGGCCAGCGCCAGCAGGGCATCGATCAGTTCCGGACGCACACCCGAATGGCCGCGCGCCAGGCTGACGGCCTTGATCGCCAGGATCAGCCGCACGGTATCGGCCGGCAGGTCGGCGCCGGTGCCCACGCTGTGCGACAGCACCAGGTTGCGCTGCAGGTCGGCCAGCTTGTCGTGGGCGATGCGCGACTGCGCCAGCTTGCCGAAGCCGGTGTTGATGCCGTAGACCACGGCGTCGGCGTCGATGATGTCCTGCACCGTGGCCTGCGCGGCACGAACGCCGGCCCAGGCCGATTCGGCCATCGCCAGGCGCACTTCGCCACGGTAGATGCGGCGCAGGTCGTCCAGCGAAACGTGGCCAGGGTTCAGGGTCAGGAGGGAGCGGGAATCGTTGGTCATCTGAGTACGTCTTATGTTGTATGAGCCTGTCTATACAGGTTAGTCGAAAAATAAACCCGATGGACAGCTTTTGACTGGCCTCGGGAAACTGTCTAGCCGAAGGCGGGATTGCCGTCGGCGCGAAACCGGCTCCCCAGCCGATACCGGTTGCCTGGGTGCAGGCAGCGCACGAAAGTGACAGGAACGCCATGCGTCCAGGTGCGGCGGGTCAGCAGCAGACAGGGCTGCGTGGGCGGCATCTCCAGCTGCGCGGCCTGCTCGGCCGTGGCGGCAATGGCATCGACCACGTGCTCCACCTGGTCATATGGCACGTTGCGCAGCAGGTACTCGCCCGGCTGCGTATCGGCAAAGTCCTGCGAGATGAAGTCGGGCGCCGCGCGCGGGTTCACGTAGCGGTCTTCCAGCTGCACCGGCAAGCCGTCTTCGCGGTGGATGCAGATGGAGTGGTACACCGATTCGCCCGTGCGCAGTTCCAGCGCGGCGGCCACCTCGATCGACGCCGACACACGCTCCACCAGGATCACGTCGCAGGCGTAGTCATGGCCGCGCATGCGGATCTCATCCTGCAGGTTGACCACCGACAGCAGCGTGGACTGCGGCTTGTGCTCGGCCACGAACGTGCCCACGCCGGCCACGCGCACCACCCTGCCCTGCTCCGACAGCTCGCGCAACGCCCGGTTGACCGTCATGCGCGACACCGAGAAGCGGCTCACCAGTTCCTGCTCGGACGGCACACGGTCGCCGGGCTGCCACGCGCCGCTCTGGATCTGGCGCGCGATGTACTCCTTGACCTGCTGGTACAGCGCGGCCGGAGCGTTGGACGGGGAAGGTGCCGGGTTGGCGGACGGATTCATGACCTGTTGCGAAATGCCGGATCGCCGGTTCAGTGCTCGGCCGATGCCATGGCTTCGGCCCGAATTTCCTCGGTAAGCCGCGCCTTGAGCACGGAGAACTCTGGCGATGTCTTGATCGTGTAATGGCGCGGATGGACAAAGTCCACCGCGATCTCGCTCTTGATCCGACCGGGCCGCGCGGAAAACACCGCCACGCGGTTGGCCATGAAAATGGCCTCGTCGATATCGTGCGTGACGAATAATACCGTCTTGCGGTGCGACTCCCAGATGCCGAGCAGCAGCTCCTGCATCAGCACGCGCGTCTGGTTGTCCAGCGCGCCGAACGGCTCGTCCAGCAGCAGGATCTTCGGGTCGTTGGCCAGCGCCCGCGCAATCGCCGTGCGCTGCTGCATGCCGCCCGACAGCTGCTTCGGGTAGTGCTGCTCGAAGCCGCGCAGCCCGACGCGGGCGATAAAGAAATCGCTTCGTTCCTTTTGCTCGGCCAGGCTCATGCCACGCTCGCGCAGCCCGAAACGCACGTTCTGCTCGATGGTCAGCCACGGAAACAGCGTGTACGACTGGAACACCATGCCGCGGTCGGCGCCCGGGCCGGCCACCGGCTGGCCGTCGAGCAGCACGCGGCCGCCGCTGGGGGTGTCCAGCCCGGCCACGATGCGCAGCAGCGTCGACTTGCCGCAGCCCGACGGGCCCAGGATCGTCACAAAATCGTTGTCGCGCACCTCGAAGTCGACGGGCAGCAACGCCTGCGTGCTGCCGCCGCGCGGACTCTCGAAAGTACGGGACACCTGCTGGATCGACAGCGCGCTCATTTGATCGAACTCCACGGAAACAGGCGCTGGTTGGCCAGCTTGAAGACCAGGTCGGACACCAGCCCGATGCAGCCGATGACGATGATGCCGAAGATGATCTGCCCGGTATTCAGCAGCGCCTGGCTGTCGGTAATCATGTGGCCGATGCCCGAGGACGAGCCAATCAGTTCGGCCACGATCACGTACGTCCACGCCCAGCCCAGCACCAGCCGCAGCGTCTCAGCAATCTCCGGCGCGGCGCCCGGCACCAGCACGCGGCGCACGATGCCGCGCGGCGTGGCGCCCAGCGTATAGGCGGCTTCCACCAGGTCCTTGCGCGCGCCGCCCACCGTGACCGCCACCATCAGCACAATCTGGAAGAACGAGCCGATGAAGATCACCAGCAGCTTCTGCGTCTCGCCAATGCCGGCCCACAGGATCAGCAGCGGGATGAACGCCGACGCCGGCAGGTAGCGGCAGAACGACACGAACGGCTCAAAGAACGCCTCGGCCGCCTTGTAGGCGCCCATGAAGATGCCCAGCGGCACGGCCAGCACCGCCGCCAGCACGAAGCCGCCGATCACGCGCCAGACGGTCATGCCGATGTCGCCAATGAAGCCGTACTGCGTGAACAGCAGCCAGCCCTCGTGCGCCATCGTCATCGGATCGGCCAGGAACGTGCGCGGCACGAAGCCACCCAGCGTGACCACGGCCCAGACGCCAAAGAACGCTGCGAAGAACGACAGGCCCAGGATCCAGCGGGCCTGCGACGACACCGGCACCAGCGGCGACAGCCACGGATGGCGCGCACGCGGCGCGCGGTCCGCCGGCTGGGCGGCGATTGGCGCGGGTGGGCGCGCGGTGGCGGGAGCTTGGACGGACGACGACATCACGGCCTCCGGCTTACTTGAGGTATCGGGCGTCATAGAGCGCCGTCACGTCGGGCACCTGGCGGATCACGCCGATGTCCTTGAGCACGTCGGCCGCTTCCTTGCTGAAGCTGGCCAGTTCGCCCGAGAAGAATTTCTGGTTGGCGGCCTTGTCCTGCCAGCGCAGGTAGGCCGACGACTTCGCGAACTGCTCGCCAGTCTGCTTGACCGCCGCGCCCATGATGTCGTTGGACTTCTCCGGCTCCTTGCGGATCATCTCCAGCGCCTCGAAGTAGCTGTCGACCAGCGCCTGGGCGGCCTTGGGATTGTCCTTGAGCCATTTCGGCGCGCAGCCGAGCGTATCGGTCACCATCGGGTAGTCGAGCGTGGTGGCCAGGATCTTGCCGCGGTCCGGATTGGCGCGCACCGTCGACAGGTACGGCTCGTAGGTCATGGCGCCGTCGTTCTGCCCCGCCACGAACGCCTGCGCGGCCGCCTGCGGCGACAGCGTGGTCAGCTTCACGTCCTTGAGCGTCATGCCGTTCTTCTTCAGCATCCAGGCTAGGCCGAAGTACGGCGCGGTGCCCGGCGCGTCGACGCCGATGGTCTTGCCCTTGAGGTCCGCAAACGCCTTCACGTCGCCGCGCACGGCAAGGCCGTCGGCGCCGTACGACTTGTCCAGCTGCACGATCTGCGTGATCGGCACGCCATTGGCATTCCAGGCCACATGGGTTTCCACGGTGGTGGCCGCGCACTGGATGGCCCCCGAGGCCAGCGCCAGGTGGCGGTCCTTCTGCGGAATCATCTTGATGTCCACGTCCACGCCGTGCTTCTTGAAGATGCCTGCCTTGTCGGCCAGTGTCAGCGGCGCAAAGCCGGTCCAGCCGCTCATGCCGATGGTGACCGGCGTGTTCTGGGCATGGGCGGGCGCGGCCAGGGCCGCGGCGGCAAGGGTGGACGCAACTGCGGCAAAACGGAACGGCAGGGGCAGCTTCATGCTGTCGGCTCCATCAGTCGTGGGGTGAACGCAATCTATCAACGCTGTATATACAAGTCAAACCCGGGGTTTACCTGAGTCATCAGGCAAGTGCGCCTTCCTGAATCCACCCACAGACGCGCGATTGCGGTGCCGGGGCATGCTGCAATGCACCTCAAAGGCGCACGGGACTGGCGGGGTGTGGGGTTTGATGCACCGACTTGTCTATACAGGCGACGCGGGCGGACTGTGACGCAATCGGCGTGCCTGGCTTGGGAAGAGGTGGCCGCTACGTGATGGTTGCTCCCCTCTCCCGCAAGGCGGGAGAGGGGTCGGGGGAGAGGGCCCGGCAGTTCAAATTGCCAAACGTCAGCAAGCAGAACCTCGACGCCCTCTCCCCCCCTCTCCCATTTTGTTCATGGGAGAGGGGGGCCAGAGATCGGCCTGGGCGCGTCAACGATCAAAAAACGAACTGACCGTGGGATAACGCAAGCGCAGCCGCAGTTCGCGCTTGAGCCGGCGGTTGTCCAGCCGGCGCGATTCGCTCATGAAGCTCAGGAGCGTGGGGTCGATGGTGTCACGTGCCTGCTGGCGGGTGATGCGCGGCGGGCGCGGCAGGCCCTTGCGGTCTGCCACGAGGTCGAAATAGTCGGCCATGCGCAGTTCGGTGTCGTCGCTGGCATGCACCACGCGCTGGGGCCGGCCACGCCAGAGCGCGGCGATCATGGCCCGCGCCAGGTCGTCGGCGTGGATATGGCTGGTGTAGACGTCGTCCTGGGGCGCCAGCGCCGGCGTGCCCTTGTGCAGGCGCGCCACGGGCAGCCGGTCTTCCGCATAGATGCCGGGGACGCGCACGACGCCCGTCCGCCAGCCGGCGTCGCGGCCAAAGGCGCGCACCGCCGATTCCGCCGCCACTCGGCGCCGGGCCCGTGCAGTCTGCGGACGCACCGCGTGAAATTCCTGCACGCGCGCGCCGCCGCGGTCGCCGTAGACACCGGTGGTGCTGGCATAGATGAAGGCGCCGGCAGCGCGGTGCCGCGAGGCGGCCTCAAACGCCCGGTGCCAGCCCCGCTCGGGTAGAATGGCGGCCTCGCTGACGCCCGGCCGTTGGGCACGCGTGCGGCGCCAGCTGGTGCGCCGTAGCGCACCCAGCAACGCTTGCGTGCGTGGATCGCCATCGCCCTGACCGGGCGGCGGCGCCAGGTCGATGACCCGCGCGGCCAGCCGCGACAGCCGTGCCAGTGTGGCCGGCTGATCCAGGTTGGCCACCAGCGGAATCGCACCGGCTTCTCGCAGTTCAGCCTGGCGCGATGGTTGCGACGTCACGGCGAACACGCGCATGCGCGTGGCCAGCTCGCGCAGGATGCGGGTGCCAACATCGCCGCAGCCAACGATCAGCAGGCGCGGACGGCCCAGCCGCCGACGCCGAACGCCCCGTGGGGAAGACAACGCCGCTTGCGGCGACAGAATTTGGTTCATAGACCCGATTATGGCTTATCAAGTTACCGTCATGCCGAGTGGCCACAAGTTTGAAGTGGCTGCCGACGAAACCATCCTAGGCGCCGCGCTGCGCCATAGCATCGGCCTGCCTTACGGCTGCAAGAACGGCGCCTGCGGGTCGTGCAAGGGCCGCGTGGTCGAAGGCACGATCCAGCAGGGCGACCACGCCGCGTCGGCCCTGACGGCCCAGGAAAAGACCGAAGGCCGCGCCCTGTTCTGCTGCGCCAACGCCACCTCGGACATCACGATCGAATGCCGCGAGGTGCATGGCGCCGGCGACATCCCCATCAAGAAGATCCCGTGCCGCGTGGCCACCATGGAGCGCCTAGCTGACGACGTCATCGCCGTCAAGCTGCAACTGCCCGCCACCGAGCGCATGCAGTTCCTGGCCGGCCAGTACGTGGAATTCCTGCTGCGCGACGGCAAGCGCCGCAGCTATTCGATCGCCACGCCGCCGCACGAGGAAGGCCCGATCGAACTGCACATCCGCCACATGCCGGGCGGCGCGTTCACCGACTACGTGTTCGGCGCCAAGGAAGGCATGCCGGCCATGAAGGATCGCGACATCCTGCGCTTCGAGGGTCCGCTGGGCAGCTTCTTCCTGCGCGAGGATTCCGACAAGCCGATCATCCTGCTGGCCTCGGGCACCGGCTTCGCGCCGATCAAGGCCATCGTCGAGCACGCCGCCTATACGGGCATCACGCGCCCGATGACGCTGTACTGGGGCGGCCGCCGTCCGGCCGACCTGTACATGCACGCGCTGTGCGAGCAGTGGGCGCGCGACCTGCCGAATTTCAAGTACGTGCCGGTGGTGTCCAACGCGCAGGCCGACGACAACTGGTCGGGCCGCACCGGCTTTGTCCACCAGGCCGTGATGGCCGACCATCCGGACCTGTCGGGCCACGAGGTCTACGCCTGCGGCGCGCCGGTCATGGTCAACGCCGCGCGCACCGATTTCTCGGCCCAATGCCGCCTGCACGAGGACGCCTTCTTCGCCGATTCATTCACGTCCGAGGCCGATCTGCACCAGGCTGGCGCCGCCTGACCGACCGGCCCGCCGTTCCGTCGACACAACAATGCCACCCGGGTCTGCCAAATTTCGCTTTGACACCCGGGCGCATGCGTCTTATATTGGCCGCCATGAACACCGCCATGATCCGACGCCGCGCACGTACGTTGCTCCCCTCCGGGGTGCCGCGCGGCTGACCGTAGACAGCGTCTGTTCAGGTCAACGAGCCACGGGCAACCCCCGTGGCTTTTTGCTTTTGTCCGTCCATCTTTTCATGCCGATCCCAGGAGTCCGCCATGGCATTTGCTGAGTTTCCCGTCCAATCGCTGATGTACATCACCAACCGCCCCGAACTGGTCTTCACCGAAGGCAAGGGGTCGTGGCTGACGGACCATAACGGCAAGCGCTATCTGGATTTCGTGCAGGGCTGGGCGGTCAACGCGCTGGGCCACTCGAACGAGGGCATGATCCAGGCGCTGGAACAGCAGGCGCGCAAGCTGCTGAATCCGAGCCCGGCCTTCTACAACGAGCCGATGCTGAAGCTGGCCAACCAGCTGACCGACAACAGCTGCTTCGACAAGGTGTTCTTCGCCAACAGCGGCGCCGAAGCCAACGAAGGTGCGATCAAGCTGGCGCGCAAATGGGGCCGCAAGCACAAGAACGGCGCGTTCGAGATCATCACGATGGACCACAGCTTCCATGGCCGCACGCTGGCGACCATGAGCGCGTCGGGCAAGGCCGGCTGGGACACCATCTTCGCGCCGCAGGTGCCGGGCTTCCCGAAGGCCGACCTGAACGACCTGGCTTCGGTGGAAAAGCTGATCACCGACAAAACCGTCGGCATCATGCTGGAGCCGGTGCAGGGCGAAGGCGGCGTGATCCCCGCCACCCGCGAATTCATGCAGGGTCTGCGCGCGCTGGCCGACAAGCACAAGCTGCTGCTGATCGTCGATGAAGTGCAGACCGGCTGCGGCCGCTGCGGCACGCTGTTCGCGTACGAGCTGTCGGGCGTGGAGCCGGACATCATGACGCTGGGCAAGGGCATTGGCGGCGGCGTACCGCTGTCGGCGCTGCTGTGCAAGGCCGACGTGGCCAGCTTCGAGGCCGGCGACCAGGGCGGCACGTACAACGGCAACCCGCTGATGACGGCCGTGGGCAGCTCGGTGATCTCGCAGCTCACCGCGCCGGGCTTCATGGACGACGTGAAGGCCAAGGGCCAGTACCTGCGCGAGCAGCTGCTGGCGCTGTCGGCGGAATTCGGTCTGGGCGGCGAACGCGGCGAAGGCCTGCTGCGCGCGCTGGTGCTGGGCAAGGACATCGGCCCGCAGATCGTGGAAGAAGCACGCGAGATGAACCCGACCGGCCTGCTGCTGAACGCGCCGCGCCCGAACCTGCTGCGCTTCATGCCGGCCCTGAACGTGACCCGCGAGGAAATCGACCAGATGATCGGCATGCTGCGCGAGCTGCTGAAGAAGCTGGCGTAAGGAAAAAAGCCTCGCAGAACGCGAGGCTTTTCAGTCTTGCTCCCCTCTCCCGCAAGCGGGAGAGGGGAGACAACCATTACTACTTCACTCGCCCAGGTACGCCGCCCGCACCTTCGGATCGTCCAGCATCTGCTTGGCGTCGCCGCTCATCGTGATGAGGCCCGACTCCATCACGTAGCCGCGGTGGGCGGCCTGCAGCGCCAGGCGCGCGTTCTGCTCCACCAGCAGCACCGTCACGCCCTGCCCCGACACGGTACGCACCACCTCGAAGATCTTCTCGACCATGATCGGCGACAGACCCATCGACGGCTCGTCCAGCAGCAGCAGCTTGGGCTGGCTCATCAGCGCACGCGCCATGGCCAGCATCTGCTGCTCGCCGCCCGACATCGTGCCGGCCAGCTGGTTGGCACGTTCCTTCAGGCGCGGGAACGTCTCGAACATGCGATCGATGTCGGCCTTGATGCCGGCCTCGTCGTTGCGCGTGTACGCACCCATCTGCAGGTTCTCGGTGATCGTCATGCGCGCGAACACGCCGCGGCCTTCCGGCACCATCGCCAGCCCCTGCTTGAGCAGCGTGTAGCTGGGCACGCCCTTGATGGACTTGCCCATGTACTCCACATCGCCGCCGGCCCAGCCCTGCAGGCCGGTGATGGCCTTCATGGTCGTGGTCTTGCCGGCGCCGTTGGCACCGATCAGCGTCACGAGTTCGCCGTCCTGGATCTCCAGGTCGACACCCTTGACGGCCTGGATGCCGCCATAGGCCACCTTCAGGCCCGAAATCTTCAGAATCGTTTGTGGCATTGCTTCTCTCCCGCCTTAGTGCGCCGACGCGCCGAGGTAGGCCTCGATCACGGCAGGATTGCTCTGGACTTCCTGAGGCAGGCCCTGCGCGATGACCTTGCCGTAGTCCAGCACGGTCAGGCGGTTGCACAGGCCCATCACCAGTTTCACGTCGTGCTCGATCAGCAGGATGGTCTTGCCATCGTTCTTGATCTTTTCCAGCAGGCCGCGCAGTTCCACCTTCTCGGTGGCGTTCATGCCCGCCGCGGGCTCGTCCAGCGCCAGCAGCTTGGGCTCGGTAGCCAGCGCGCGGGCGATCTCCAGACGGCGCTGGTGGCCGTACGACAGGTTGCGCGACGTGAAATTGGCGTATTTGCCAATGCCCACGTAGTCCAGCAGGTCGTGCGCCATGTCCTCGATGCCCTCTTCTTCGCGGCGCACCGAAGGCGGACGGAACACGGCGCCGAACAGCCCGGCCTTGGTGCGCACGTGGCGGCCCACCATCACGTTTTCCAGCGCGGTCATCTCGCCAAACAGGCGGATGTTCTGGAACGTGCGCGCGATGCCGGTCTTGGCCACTTCATGCACGGCGGTCGGCTGGTACGGCTTGCCGCCCAGCACGAACTCGCCCGAATCGGGCGTGTACAGGCCGGTGATCACGTTGAAGAACGTGGTCTTGCCAGCACCGTTCGGGCCGATCAGGCCATAGATTTCACCGGCCTTGATCTGCAGGCCCACATCGGACAGCGCCTGCAGGCCGCCGAAACGCTTGTTGACCCCCTGTACGGACAGGAGGAATTCGGAATTGCTCATGTTGTCCTCCTGCTCAGAAACGGCCCACGTTGCCCGCGCGGCGCGCCACCGGGCGATCTTCCTTGCGCGGCGACGGCCAGATACCCGCCGGGCGGTACAGCATCACCGCCACCAGGGCCAGGCCGAACAGCAGCTGGCGCAGTACTTCAGCGTCAACGATCACGTGGCCGAACAGGCCGGTCTGCATCGGTTCCGCCACCACGCGCAGCAGTTCCTGGAAACCCACCAGCAGGATGCCGCCCAGGATCACGCCCGGGATGTGGCCCATGCCGCCCAGCACCACGATGGCCAGAATGTAGATCGATTCCCACAGCGTGAACGATTCCGGCGAGACAAAGCCCTGGAACGCACCGAACACCGCGCCCGAGGCGCCGCCGAATGACGCACCCATGGCAAAGGCCAGCAGCTTCATGTTGCGGGTGTTGATGCCCATGGCCTTGGCCGCGATCTCGTCTTCACGAATCGCCACCCAGGCACGGCCGATGCGCGAGTTCTGCAGGCGCAGGCAGATGAACACGATCACGATGACCAGGAACACCAGCAGGTAGTAGTACATGAACACCGGCGTGAACTTCATCCCGAAGATCTCGTGCGATTTCGAGAAGTCGAAGCCGAAGATATGCACCGGGTCTACCGCCGTGATGCCCTTGGGACCGTTGGTGATGTTCAGCGGACGATCCAGGTTGTTCATGAAGATCCGGATGATCTCGCCGAAGCCCAGGGTCACGATGGCCAGGTAGTCGCCGCGCAGTTTCAGCGTGGGCGCCCCCAGCAGCACACCGAACGTGGCCGCAACCAGCACCGCGCACGGCAACACGAGCCACATCGTCAGATGCAGGCCGTTCGGGAACAGCTGGTGGATCCACTCGAACTGGTTGGCCAGGTGCGGCGAACCGAGCAGCGCCATGCTGTAGGCGCCCACCGCGTAGAACGCGATATAGCCCAGGTCAAGCAGGCCGGCAAAGCCCACCACGATGTTCAGGCCCAGCGCCAGCATGATGTAGAGCAGCGCGAAGTCCAGCACGCGCACCCAGTAGTTGCCGCCAAAGGTCTGGACGAAGAACGGCGCGCACAGCGCCACCACCAGAAAGGCCAGCAGGGCCGCCAGGGTCTTGGCCGGGACACGCGACGGCGCCGCCACGGCCGTGGATGGAATCGGAGTATTCATGGATTCTCTCCCCTCAGGCGCGGTCGGCCACGCGTTCGCCCATGATGCCGGACGGACGGAACACGAGCACGATAATCAGCACGATGAAGGCAAACACGTCCTGGTAGTTCGAGCCGAACACACCATTGGTCAGGTCGCCGATGTAGCCGGCGCCCAGTGCCTCGATCAGCCCCAGCAGCATGCCGCCCACCATGGCACCCGCCAGGTTGCCGATGCCGCCCAGCACGGCGGCGGTGAACGCCTTCAGGCCAGGAATGAAGCCCATGTAGAAGTGGGCGTTGCCGTAATTGGTGGCCATCATCACGCCAGCCAGCGCCGCCAGCGTGGCGCCGATCATGAACGTGGCCGAAATCACGAAGTTGGGGTTCACGCCCATCAGGCCCGCCACCTTCTGGTTCTCGGCGGTGGCGCGCATGGCGCGGCCGAGCTTGGTGCGGTTCACCAGGGCCAACAGGCCCGCCATGACCATCACGGCCAGGCCGATGATGACCATTTCCTTGCCGGTGATGGTGGCGCCGGTGGAGCCGATGTCGATCGGTTCCGAGGGCAGCAGCTGCGGGAACGTCAGCGGGTTGCGCGACCAGATCAGCATCCCCATAGTCTGGAGGATGATCGAAACACCGATCGCGGTAATCAGCGGGGCCAGGCGCGGCGCATTGCGCAACGGCCGGTAAGCCACGCGTTCAATCGTATAGGCAAGCACTGCACAGACGGGCATGGCGATCAGCGTGGCGATCACCAGCGTCAGCCATTCGGGCAGACCGGGGGCAAATTTCTGCAGCCCCATGATTGCCGACAAAGCGGTCAGCGCGCCAATCATCAGGACGTCGCCGTGAGCGAAGTTGATGATGCCCAGAATGCCGTAGACCATGGTGTAGCCCAGTGCGATCAGCGCATAGATGCTGCCGAGCACCAGACCGTTCACGATCTGCTGGATAAAGATATCCATGAAAACTCCTGCTTCAGCCCCGCTCCGGCCGGCATGGTGTGGATGCCGTGGAAGGGACGGTAATGTTGGATAGGTCGGGTAGGTTGGTAATCAGTTTTGCTGGTGTGCTGCCCGCCCTGTTCCACCCATGGTAAGGATGTTCAAAAACACGTTGGCGAGACTAAAAAGAACGGCACCGCAAGGTACTCACGGTGCCGTTCGTCTGGGACGGTAAGCCCCGGATTACATCTTTACGACGTCGAGGACGGACTTCTTCTTGTCCTTGTACTCGTACAGCGTGATGGTGCCTTCCTTCATGTCGCCCTTCTCGTCGAAGGCGATGTTGCCGATCACGCCCTTGTAGTTCGTCTTGGGCATTTCGGCCAGAATGGCAGCCGGGTCGGTCGAGTTGGCGCGCTTCATTGCATCCACGACCACCATGACGGCGTCATAGGTGAACGGTGCGTAGATCTGCACCGGCGAGTTGAAACGAGCCTGGTAGCGCTTCTCGAAATCGGCGCCGGTTTCCATCTTCGACAGGGCCAGACCCGCTTCCGAGCAGATGATGTTGGACACTGCGTCGCCAGCCAGTTCGGCCACCTTGTCGGTACAGACGCCGTCGCCGCCAACGATCTTGGACGTGATGCCCAGTTCCTTGGCCTGCTTGGCGAACGGACCGCCGGTGGCGTCCATGCCGCCGTACATGATCACGTCCGGCTTCTTGCCCTTGATCTTGGTCAGAATGGCCTTGAAGTCGGTGGCCTTGTCGTTGGTGGCTTCGCGTGCCACCACGTTCACACCGGCAGCCTTGGCGGTCTTCTCGAACTCGTCGGCCAGGCCCTTGCCGTAGGCGGTGGCGTCGTCGACGATCGCCACGCTCTTGGCGTGCAGGCTCTTGGCGGCGTAGTTGGCCAGTGCCGGGCCCTGCTGGGCGTCGGTGGCCACCACGCGGTACGTGGTCTTGAAGCCTTGCTTCGTGTAGTCCGGGTTGGTCGACGACGGCGAGATCTGCGTGATGCCGGCGTCGCTGTAGATCTTCGAGGCCGGAATCGACACGCCCGAGTTCAGGTGACCCACCACGGCCACGACCTTGGCATCCACCAGCTTCTGGGCCACGGCAGTACCGGTCTTCGGATCGGCGGCGTCGTCTTCGCCCACCAGTTCCAGCTTGATCTTCTTGCCGCCGATTTCCAGACCGGTCTTGTTCACTTCCTCCACGGCCAGGCGCGCGCCGTTTTCGTTGTCCTTGCCAAGGTGGGCAATGCCGCCCGTCAGCGGCGCGGCGTGGCCGATCTTGACGACGGTTTCACCACCGGCAGCGGCAGGCGCCGCGGCGGCCGCCGGTGCGGATGCTGCCGCATCAGCCGGCTTTTCTTCCTTCTTGCCACATGCAGCGACCAGCGCCACAGCGGCCGCGATCGGCAGAATCTTGGCAAACGTGAATTGCATGAGTGATCTCCTAGGATTCACAAAAACAGGAAAATAACTACGCCTCCCGGACGTATTTCCTGGACCGCCTTTGTTTAGTTTCAATTTGAAACGCGCGCATTGTATCCCCTTTCTTTGCGGATGCAATACGCGACGCAACAACCTGAACCATTTACCCGCCAAATGAGCTAGGGAATTTCCCCAGTGCACAGATTGGGGCAATCTCCGCCTACTTGGCAGACCCGTCTCCTTCCCTTTCAAGAATCATGCCTGCAGCGCCTGAGGCGCCGCACAGGCCATGAATCAAGCCATCCCGGCGCCACCTATAATGCCCTGCTATTAATTAGGCATTTCATTCGATTTACCAGGCGCTTGCTCTAATGTGCAGAATGTAGCGCCGCACCATAATAGGGAAAACCCCATTCCCCGGGATTACCCTGATATTGTCTGGGTGTCCGTACAGGTACCGCCGCGATAATCGCTTCTAATAAGGCTACGCGCGATCGGAGGCCAATTGCAATGTATTCAGGCATGCGTCATCCGTCGCACCAGGGCGGTGCAACCCGGTTGAACGGAAACGGATTCAGGAAGAGGTGGGCGGCGAAGGGACGCCAGAAATGCAAACGCCGCTGGCGGATGGCCAGCGGCGTTCGGAAAAATCAGGTAGCAGGGAGGGTCGTCAGGACTGGACAGACACGCTCGCCAGGCCGCGCGGCAGCGGGAACGACATGTTCTCTTCCACGCCTTCCAGCGCCCGCACGCTCTTGACGCCAAACGTGCGCAGGCGCTCTACGATGGCCTGGGCCAGCGCTTCGGGCGCCGACGCGCCGGCGGTCAGGCCGATACGACGCTTGCCGGCCACCCACTCCGGCTTGAGCTGCTCGGGGTCATCGACCATGTAGGCCGGCACGCCCAGACGGGCGGCCAGTTCGCGCAGGCGGTTCGAGTTCGAGCTGTTCGGGCTGCCCACCACGATCACCACTTCCACCTGGGGCACCATGAACTTCACGGCGTCCTGGCGGTTCTGCGTGGCATAGCAGATGTCCTGCTTCTTGGGCTCACGGATCTGCGGGAAGCGCACCTTGAGCGCCGTCACGATCTCGGCCGTCTCGTCCACCGACAGCGTGGTCTGCGTGACATAGGCCAGCTGCACCGGATTGCGCACCACGAGCCGGTTGACGTCTTCGACCGACTCCACCAGCAGCATGCCCTGCTCGGACTGGCCCATCGTGCCCTCCACCTCGGGGTGACCCTTGTGGCCGATCATGATGATTTCGCAACCTTCGGCGCGCATCTTGCCCACTTCCACGTGGACCTTGGTCACCAGCGGGCAGGTGGCATCGAACACGGTCAGGCCACGGCGCGTGGCGTCGGCACGCACTTCCTTCGACACGCCGTGCGCGCTGAAGATGACCGTCGAACCGGCTGGCACTTCCTCCAGTTCGTCGATGAAGATCGCGCCCTTGTCGCGCAGGTCGGCCACCACATAGGCGTTGTGCACGATCTCGTGACGCACGTAGATCGGTGCGCCGAACCGCGACAGCGCGCGTTCCACGATTTCGATGGCGCGGTCCACGCCGGCGCAGAAGCCGCGCGGCTGGGCCATCAGGATTTCGGCGTCGGCAGAAGTAGTAAGTTCGGTCATGCTGCGTTCCATCGCCACGGCGGACATCAGAGAATTCCGATCAGCTGGACGTCGAACAGGATCGTCTGTCCGGCCAGCGGGTGGTTGAAATCGAAGAGCGCCGCGGTTTCGCCATATTCCTTCAGCACCCCGGCGTACTTGCCGCCGCCGGGCGCGTTGAATTCGACGAGATCGCCGGGCGTGTACTCCTCCTCGAACGAGCTGTTCTCGCGCAGCGTGGCCAGCGAGACCCACTGCAGCAGTTCAGGATTGCGCGGGCCGAATGCGTGTTCGGCATCCAGGCGGTACGTCATGCGGTCGCCCTCGGGCATGCCCAGCAGCGCCTGCTCCAGCGTGGGGGCGAACTGGCCCTGACCCAGCAGCAGCGTGGCGGGCTTTTCCTCGAACGTGCTCACCACTTCGGTGCCGTTCTCGAGGGCGATACTGTAATGAAGCGTCAGGAAGGAATCGGCCTGGACGGTCTTGCGCGCGGACGCGCCACCAGCGGCGGCCTGCGCCGAAGAAGTTTGCAAAGTCATGGGAGTCAACCGGTCAACAGCCGCCATTGTATGCGACTGGACCGTCCGCCGCCGGGTACGGCCGCGCCCCCATGTCGGAAATTGACGAAGTTGACCCGCTGTCGCCGCGCTGGACATGCCGCCCCGCCCCCATTACAGTGTGGTCCGCACCGCGTTTGTCCGCGGTGCGTCCAGAGCAGGACCGGCTTCCAGGCGTCACGCCACGTGACGCAAGCGGCACGGCGCAACAGCCTCCTTCCGAATCTATCGGAGGGCATTGATTCGCCGCTCGATTCCGGTCTATAATGTTCGTTTCGCTGAAGTACCAATCCGCTGCAGTCCGGGCCCGCGCGCCTTTTGTTGATCTGTTGCGAACATTGTCCACGAATAAGATTTAGGAGTGCTTCATGGCACGCGTCTGTCAAGTGACCGGGAAAGCGCCGATGGTCGGCAACAACGTTTCCCACGCAAACAACAAGACCAAGCGCCGTTTTCTGCCCAATCTGCAGAACCGCCGCTTCTTCGTTGAATCGGAAAACCGCTGGGTGAGCCTGCGCGTCTCGAACGCCGGTCTGCGCCTGATCGACAAGAAAGGCATCGACGCCGTGCTCGTAGACCTGCGCGCACGCGGCGAAGTCTAATAAGGAGTAAATCATGGCCAGCAAAGGCGGACGCGACAAGATCAAGCTGGAATCGACCGCAGGTACGGGTCATTTCTACACGACCACCAAGAACAAGCGCACCATGCCGGAAAAGATGGAGATCTCGAAGTTCGATCCCGTCGCCCGCAAGCACGTGCCTTACAAGGAAACCAAGATCAAGTAATTGATCCCTGGTCTTCAGCTGAAAGCCCCGCCCTCGCGGGGCTTTTTGCTTTTGGGGCTGCGTTAGCGACGCGCTTCCGCGTTGCCGGCGTTGTGGCGTCAACTTCGCAACGCCCGCCAACCCTTGTCTGACAAGGGAAAGATGTCAGTTTCGTGGCAAGCCAGTGTAGACTTGCCAGCTTTCCCCCATCACGCTTTCGCCCCAGAAGCGATCCCCCTGCACCATGAACTTCGATGTCGCGATTGTCGGCAGCGGTCTGGCCGGCCTTACCGTCGCGCTGCAGCTGGCCGACACCCACCGGGTTGTCATCCTCAGCAAGCGTGCCATGACAACGGGGGCCAGCGACTGGGCACAGGGCGGCATCGCGGCGGTGCTCGATTCCGGTGACAGTCACGACGAGCATACGCAGGACACGCTCGTTGCCGGTGCGGGCCTCTGCGACGAGGAAGCCACGCGCTTCATCGTGGAACATGGGCGCGAGGCCATCCAGTGGCTGATCGACCGTGGCGTGCCGTTCACGCGCGACGACCAGGCCGAACTGGGCTTCCACCTGACGCGCGAGGGCGGCCACAGCCGCCGACGGATCATTCACGCCGCCGATGCCACCGGTCACGCCGTGGTCACCACGCTGGCCGAGCAGGCCCGCAAGCATCCGAACATCACGATTCTAGAAGACCAGTTCGCGATCGACCTGATTACATCGACCAAGCTGGGACTGCCGGGCAACCGCTGCTACGGCCTCTACGTGCTCGACGTGGCCACCGACGAAGTGCGCACCATCACGGCCACGCACACGGTGCTGGCGGCCGGCGGCGCGGGCAAGGTCTATCTCTATACGACCAACCCCGACACGGCCACCGGCGACGGCATCGCCATGGCGTGGCGCGCGGGCTGCCGCGTGGCGAACATGGAATTCATCCAGTTTCACCCGACCTGCCTCTATCACCCGTACGCCAAGTCGTTCCTGATCTCCGAAGCCGTGCGTGGCGAAGGCGGCCTGCTGAAGCTGCCCGACGGCACCCGCTTCATGCCCGAGCACGACGCGCGCGCCGAACTGGCGCCGCGCGACGTGGTGGCCCGCGCTATCGACTTCGAGATGAAAAAGCGCGGCATCGATTGCGTCTATCTCGATATCACGCACCAGCCCGAGTCGTTCCTGAAGGAGCACTTCCCCACCATCCACGCACGCTGCCTGGAACTGGGCATCGACATCGCCCACGAACCGATTCCGGTGGTGCCGGCCGCGCACTACACCTGCGGCGGCGTAGTGACGGACACCGCGGGCCGCACCGATATCGGCAACCTGTACGCGGTCGGGGAGACCGGCTGCACGGGCCTGCATGGCGCCAACCGGCTGGCATCGAACTCGCTGCTCGAATGCATGGTGATCGGCCAGGCTGCTGCCTCGGACATCGCCACGCAGGGCAAGTCCGGCGCACCCGATCTACCGCTACCGGCCTGGGACGAAAGCCGCGTCTCGGACGCCGATGAGGAAGTGGTGGTGTCGCACAACTGGGACGAGTTGCGCCGCATGATGTGGAACTACGTGGGCATCGTGCGCACCGACAAGCGCCTGGAGCGCGCGCAGCACCGCATCGGCCTGCTGCGCGAGGAGATCGCCGAGTATTACGCGAACTTCCGCGTTACGCGCGACCTGCTGGAACTGCGGAACCTGGTGGAAGTGGCGTCGTTGATCGTCGAAGGCGCGTACTCGCGCCATGAGAGCCGGGGGCTGCACTTCAGCCGCGACTACCCGGAAACCCTGCCGAAGGCACTGCCCACGGTGTTGCAGCCGGTAACAGGCCGGGCGGCCCGCCACCGTCAGCACAGGGGTTGATGCTTAGCCGATGATGCGCAGCGAATAGTCGGTCGCGCGCACATCCTTGGTGAGCGCGCCCACCGAGATGCGGTCGACACCGGTCTCGGCGAACCTGCGGATCGTCTCGTAGTTCACGCCACCCGAGACTTCCAGCAGCGCGCGGTCGTGGTTCAACGCCACGGCCTCGCGCATCATCTCCAGCGTGAAGTTGTCGATCAGCACCGACTTCGCGCCAGCCGCCAGCGCCTCTTCGAGTTCGGCGATCGACTCCACTTCGATCTGGATTGACGCTTCGGTACCCAGCGCCAATGCGGCCTCCATTGCTGCCGTGATGCTGCCTGCCGCGGCGATGTGGTTTTCCTTGATCAGGATGCCGTCGTACAGCGCCAGGCGCTGATTCTCGCCACCGCCCACCTTCACCGCGTACTTCTGCGCCAGCCGCAGGCCGGGCAGCGTCTTGCGTGTGTCGAGCACGCGTGCGCGCGTATCGGCAATCAGATCGGCGTAGCGGCGCGTGGCCGTGGCCACGCCGGACAACAACTGCAGGAAGTTCAGCGACGGACGCTCGGCGGTCAGCAGCGCACGGGCCGGGCCCGTGATCTCGCAGACCACGTCGTCGGGCGCCATGCGCGCGCCCTCTTCCTTGAGCCACGTCACCTGCAGGCGCTCGTCCACGGCCTTCATGCAGGCCTCGAACCACGGACGCCCGCACAGCACGGCCGCTTCGCGCACGATCACACGCGCCTGCACCGGCTTGTCGGCCGGCACCAGCAGGCCGGTCAGGTCGCCGGTGCCCACGTCCTCGGCAATGGCGGCGCGCACATTGGCTTCCAGCGCGGTCTTGAGCGCCGGGCCGTAACTGTCGAATACCGGATTCACACTCATGCCGGGCCCACTCCCTGGAACAGCGCGGCCTCTTTGGCCAGGTCCGCGGCGGGGCGCACGTTGGCCTTCTGCTGCGCGGCGAAATCGAGCATGCGCTGGATGCAGGTGACGGCACGCCGGCCGATATCGGCATCGACGTGGATTTCATTGCGGCCCGTCTCTAGCACTTCGGCCAGATTGGTCAGTGCGTTCATGGCCATCCACGGGCAATGCGCGCAACTCTTGCACGTGGCGCTGTTGCCGGCCGTCGGGGCTTCGATGAACATCTTGCCCGGCGCGGCCATGCGCATCTTGTGCAGGATGCCGTTGTCGGTGGCCACGATGAATTCGCTGGCGTCGAGCTGCTGGGCGGCGGCAATCAGCTGGCTGGTGGAGCCCACTACATCGGCCTGCGCCACCACGTTGGCGGGCGACTCCGGGTGCACCAGGATCTTGGCCTTCGGATGCTCGCGCCGCAGCAGGTCAAGTTCGATGCCCTTGAACTCGTCATGCACCAGGCACGAGCCCTGCCACAGCAGCATGTCGGCGCCCGTCTGCTTCTGGATGTAGCTGCCCAGATGCTTGTCCGGCGCCCACAGGATTTTCTCGCCCCGAGCATGCAGATGCTCGACGATCTTCAGGCCGATGCTCGACGTCACCATCCAGTCGGCGCGCGCCTTCACGGCGGCGCTGGTGTTCGCGTAGACCACCACAGTTCGGTCCGGATGCGCGTCGCAGAACGCGGCAAAATCGTCGGCCGGACAACCGAGGTCGAGCGAGCAGGTCGCGTCGAGGTCCGGCATCAGGATGGTCTTTTCGGGGCTCAGGATCTTGGCCGTCTCGCCCATGAAGCGCACGCCCGCCACGACCAGCGTCTGGGCGGCGTGATCGCGACCAAAGCGCGCCATCTCCAGGGAATCCGACACGCACCCGCCAGTTTCCTCGGCCAGGTCCTGCAGGTCGGCATCGACGTAGTAGTGCGCCACCAGCACCGCGTTGCGTTCCTTCAGCAGCTTGCGGATACGGTCCTTGAGCGCGCCGCGCTCGTAAGGCGTCAGTGTCGGAGGCACCTTGGCCCAAGCATGGGCCATGCAGCTGCCGCCGGCGGCATTGTCGGCATCCGCCAGGTTCGGCTTCTCGAACTCGACGGTCTTGATGGATTGTGGGGTCATCTGTGCAGTACTCCTCGGGGCACCCGTCGGCCGCCGCGCTTGAGCGCGCGATCTATGCCGCGAACATGGGGAGTGTAGCCAAAAGAAAAAGCCCCGCCTGGGGCGGGGCTTTTAGCCATGACGGGCGCGTCGGCGATTGTATCAGGCGTACCGGCGCAGGCGCAGCGAAAACTCCTGCAGTGCCTGGATGCCGCTGGCTTCGGCGCGATGGCACCAGGCCTGCAGCTGGGCCAGCAGTTGCTCGCGCGTCATATTCGAGCGGCCCCAGATCACGGCCAGTTCGCGACGCATTTCCACGTAGGTGTGCAGCATCTTGTTCTGCTCGGTGATGCTGGCCAGTTGCTGGCGCTGCGGCGCCCCCAGCTTCACTTCCTCGCGGTGGAACCACTTGCGGGCCGGCTTGTAGCTCTTGTACTCGGGCGAATTGCCTTCCTTGTGCTTGCGCAGTTCGGCCTTGTACGCGCTCTTCAACTCCTTGGCGTAGCGGGCCATCACGTCGTAGCGGTTGGCGATGATCGCTTCCAGCGTGTTGTGATCCACCGGACGCGCTTCCACCAGGCGAGCCTTGGGCGGCGTCTTCTTGACCTTGGCCAGGCCCACCGATTGCATCGCGCGGATGTACCACCAGCCCACGTCGATCTCGTACCACTTGATCGAGAACTTGGCCGACGTCGGGTACGTGTGGTGGTTGTTGTGCAGCTCTTCGCCACCGATGATGAAGCCCCACGGCGACACGTTGGTCGATGCATCCTCGCAATCGTAGTTGCGATAGCCCCACCAGTGGCCCAGGCCATTGATGATGCCGGCGGCATGGATCGGGATCCACAGCATCTGCACGGCCCACACGCTCATGCCAACCACGCCGAACAGCGCCAGGTTGATGATCAGCATCAGGCCCACGCCTTGCCAGCCAAAGCGCGAATACACATTGCGCTCGACCCAGTCATCGGGCGTGCCGTGACCGAACTTGGCAACGGTTTCCTTGTTCTTGGCCTCGGCGCGATACAGTTCGGCGCCTTCCAGCAGCACCTTGCGGATGCCGCGGGTCTGCGGGCTGTGCGGATCGTCCTCGGTCTCGCACTTGGCGTGGTGCTTGCGGTGGATGGCGGTCCATTCCTTGGTCACCATGCCCGTGGTCAGCCAGAGCCAGAAGCGGAAGAAATGCTGGGCAATCGGATGCAGGTCCAGCGACCGGTGCGCCATGCAGCGGTGCAGGAAGATGGTGACGCCGGCGATCGTGATGTGCGTCACCACGAGCGTGTAGATCACGATCTCCCACCAGGACCAGTTGGCGAGGCCGTTGGCGGCCCAGTCAAGAATTGTGTCGAACAAACTATGTTCTCCGTCGTAAAACGAGTGTTTGCAGCGCGGCACCACCGTGCGGCGCACCTGTCGCGCAGAAAAAAGACTGCAAATTTATCGATTGCGATAGCTTTCTGGCGCGGGCTGTATCCCTGAGGGGAGCCTGGCCGAGGCACGAACCGCTGCAATCTGGCGGTTGTCTGGTGTGGGGCTGCGGGTCGTCAGTATACCCGCGACAATCCGTTATTCTACCGGATCGGCGCGAGAGGGACATCCGCTTTTTCCCCGACTTTGATACCGCCTATCGGCCTTGGTTCCGCAGGTGACCCGCAAAGAACTCACTCGGCGTTGGCGGCAGTGGCGGGCAAGGCACCTGAAGAGGGATTCAGCACCCGCAATTCGCGCTGCGGATACGGAATCGACACGCCATGTTGCTGGAAACTTCGCCAGATAGCACGGTTCATCGCCGATTGCACGCCGAGCTTGCCGTTCTGCGGATCGGCGATGTAGACCGCCGTTTCGTACTCGATGCCGCTGTCGGCAAACGCTACCAGGAAGGCCGCAGGGGCCGGTTCCGCCAGCACACGTGGAATATCACGCACACAGGCCTGCAGCAGCGCGATCACCGTTTCCGGGTCGGAGTTGTAGTCGGCCTGCACCCGCACCGCCACGCGCACATTGGTGCCCGAGAACGAATGGTTCTGCACCGATTGGGCCACCAGCTGCTCGTTCGGCAGCAGCGTTTCGCCGTCGCCGTTTCGCAGCACCGTGTAACGCGTACGGATCTGCGAAACGATCCCGGTGTACTTGTCCACGGTGATCTGGTCACCGAGCGCGATGGAGCGGTCCAGCAAAATGATGAAGCCCGAGATGTAGTTGCTGGCGATCTTCTGCAGGCCCAGGCCCAGACCCACGCCCAGCGCGCCGCCAAACACGGACAGCACGGTCAGGTCGATGCCCACCAGCGACAGGCTCACAAGCAGCGACACCAGCAGCAGCAACGCCTTGGCGATGCGCGTCAGCACGACCTTGAGATTGGCGTCCAGCGTCTGGGCGCGCATCAGGCGGTCTTCGAGCCAGGAACCGAACCACATCGCCACCAGCACTGTCAGCAGGATCCACACCACGCCCAGCAGTGCGTCGGCAATGCTGATCGGATGCTTGCCGCCCACCGGGAACCGCACGGCCTCCATCCACTTCACCACATCCGGCAGCAGGCCCACCACGTACAGCGCCATGCCGATCCACACCAGCGTGGTCAGCACCTTTTCCACCAGCACCAGCATGCCGTGGAGCTGACCGTTGGCCGACATGACCCGGCGCAGGATGTAGAAGGCGAAATACAGGGCCGTGATGCCGAACAGCGGCACCAGCGCCAGCCGCAGCACGCTGATCGACGCGAACGGCGCCAGCGCATAGCGGGCCACTAGGACCAGCAGCCACGCGAACAGCGGGAACATCGCGCGCTCCAGGCTGACCGCAGCCAGGCGCAGCGCGAAGCTCGACGTCTCGTGCCGCGCTTCGAGCCGCTTGATCACGTTGCGCGCCAGCGGCCACGCCACCAGCAGACAGGCAGCCAGAATGCCGATCTGCCAGAAGAACCCCTGCCCGCCCGCATCGTGGATCAGGTCGTCGAGCATCTTGCCCATGACCGAGTGCGAGCGGGTCAACGCCGCGAGCGTATCGGGGCTCATCGTGCTGCCTTCTGCATGGTTCCGCGCATTTCCGACTTAACGCGTGCGTTCCAGCACGGCCGCGAAGAAGCCGTCGGTCTGGTGGATTTGCGGATACAGCGCCAACATGCCGCCTTCTGCGGGCAAATCGGGCACCGCGATCTTTTGCTCGGCGAATACCTCGGCCGCCGGCACCAGGCGGAAGTTCTCGTTCTTGGCCAGGAAATCACGGACGATCGCTTCGTTTTCGGCCTCCAGCACGCTGCAAGTGGCGTACACGACGCGTCCGCCACCCTTCACCAACTTGGCGGCGGCTTCAAGAATCGCCGATTGCTTGGCGGTCAATTCCAGTACCGATTCCGGCGTCTGGCGCCATTTCAGGTCCGGGTTGCGGCGCAGCGTGCCCAGGCCGCTGCACGGCGCGTCGACCAGCACGCGGTCGATCTTGCCAGCCAGGCGCTTGACCTTGGTATCGCGTTCCGAGTCGATCAGCACCGGATGAACGTTGGACAAACCGCTACGTGCCAGGCGCGGCTTCAGGTTGGCCAGGCGCTTTTCCGACACATCGAAGGCATAGAGACGGCCCGTCGAACGCATGGCCACGCCCAGCGCCAGCGTCTTGCCGCCCGCGCCCGCACAGAAGTCGACCACCATTTCGCCGCGCTTCGGTGCCAGCAGATGGCACAGCAGCTGGCTACCTTCATCCTGCACTTCGACGCCACCGTTGATGAACAGCGGCAGCTGATTCAGCGCGGGCTTGCCCTTCAGGCGAATGCCGGCCGGGGCCATCGGGGCCGGTTCGGCGGTAATGCCGGCGGCCTCCAATTCAGCCAGCGCTTCCTCGCGCGACAGCTTGGCGGTGTTGACGCGCAGGTCCAGCGGCGCCGGACGCAGCCAGGCATCGCCCATCGCGGCCGTGAACGCTTCGCCATGATGCGCAACCAGATCGTCGTACAGCCATTCGGGCAGATTGGCCCGCACGCGCGGCGCCAGGCTCGATCGTTCGATCGTGGTCAGGCGGTCCAGCCACTCGGCCTCGTCCGGATACAGGAACGGGGTCAGCGTGTCGCGGCCCAGCGTCGCGGCCAGGCCCAGCAGGCCCAGGCGGCGCGAGGCCGCGCCGGTGCCGCTCTCGGCAAACTGACCAAATTCGACGCGTCGACGCAACACTGCGAAAACTGCTTCAGCGATGATTCCGCGGTCACGATGGCCAAGTTTGCTATTTTCACGGAAGTAGTGGCTCACCACCGCATCCGCCGGACGCGCGAACAGCAGCACCTTGCCGATCAGGCGATCGATATGTTGCAGGTGGAACGCCTGCAGCCCGCCCGGCGTGCGCGGGCCCTGATTGGCCTGGCCGCCTTGTGCCTTGCGGATCGGGCTGGACTTGCCCTTGCTGCCGCGCGGGCGCTGGCGGTTGTCGCGGGAGGTGGTGTTTTCTTGTTGCCGACTCATGGCTGTTTTCCTGCCGCTTCGGGCGAGATGGCCATGAACCATTGGGGTTCGGCCGGTTGAACTTGAACTACGCCGTCCTGCACTTGCAGGCGGTCTTCGACAAACCAGCGCACGGCGCGTGGATAGATGACATGTTCGCTATCGAGCAAACGATCGGCCAGCGATTCCGGTGTATCGCCAGGCAGAACGTCGAGCGCAGCCTGCACCACAATCGGGCCATGATCCAGCTCGGGCGTGACGAAATGCACGGTCGCACCGTGCAGCTTGACGCCCGCATCCAGCGCTTGCCGGTGCGTGTGCATGCCCGGAAAGCTCGGCAGCAGCGACGGATGGATATTCAGCATCCGGCCCGCGTAATGCTCGACGAAGTCGTCGGTCAAGATGCGCATGAAGCCGGCCAGAACAACCACATCGGGTTGGTACGCGTCGATGGCATCGCGCATCGCCGCATCGAAACCGGAACGATCGGGAAACTGCTTGTGGTCCACCACGCCAGTGGCGATACCGTGATCGGCGGCAAACTGCAGGCCCGAGGCATCAGGCCGGTTCGACAGCACTGCGGCCACGCGCGCCGGCCACCGCTCGGCTGCGCAGGCCCGGACAATGGCTTCCATATTGGAGCCACGCCCGGAAATCAATATGACAATATTTTTCATCGCCGCGATTCTACCAAGCTGTGGTCCAAAGGCTTGCAATCCGTGCTCAATAGGTACTTAATTACCGCGAAACGCGCCTCCCACAACGCTTTTGGGCCAGACTGCACGAAGAAATACCCGAATGCCACGGATTGTGACGCGCACCCCGCTCTGTTAGAGTGGGTCCTACGTCCACGCGCCGCTTCCTCGGAAAATGGTGACAACAAGGACGAAACGGGAAATTAGACGGGAATACGCATGTCGAACGCTGCACCGACTTTGTTGGTGGTCGATGATCATCCTATGGCTCTTTCCGGCACCACCGCCTTCCTGGCGGAGGTGATGCCCGACGTTGCTGTCCACGCTGCCGGTAGCGCCAAGGAAGCTCTCCACTCGCTGAACCAGGGACTTCGTCCCGATATCGTGCTGCTCGATATCTGGCTGAATGACGGCACTGGCTTTGATGCCATGCAGGCGTTCAAGACCGTAATTCCGGGCGCGCGCTTCATATTCATGTCCGCCGAGGCCACGCCAGAGATCGTGGGCCGTGCGCGTGCACTGTCCGCTTGCGGCTTCGTCGGCAAGCATCTCGATGCCAATGCCTTTACGGCCGCCGTGCGCAAGGTGCTGGCCGGCGATACGAGCTTTCCGTCGGACGAAGCGTTGTCCGGTCGTTCGCAGTCGTTTGGTCCGGCGCATGGCATCCCGGTCACGCCGGCCGAACTGGGCCTGACGCCGCGCCAGGGTTCGGTGCTGGCACTGGTGCTGGAAGGTCTGCCGAACAAGGTCATCGCGCGCAAGCTGGGGCTGACCGAGAACACGGTCAAGGAACACGTCTCGGCAATCCTGCAGCGCTTGGGCGTGCGCACGCGCATGCAGGTGATGTCGCGCATGGAACGCTTTCGCCTGCGCCAGTAAGTCCGCTGCCCCGCCAGCCACAAAAAGAAACGCCGCCTCTGCAGTAACCAGGGCGGCGTTTTTGTTTGGGCGTCGTATTGGCGTGGGGCGTGGCTTTCCGAAACCCTGCGCCGTTGGACAAACGGCGACGCGGCAGCTTCAGCCCGCCTGCAGCCAGCGGCGCAGCAGCATGCGCAGATTGGCGGGGTCCACCGGCTTGGGCAGCACGAAATAGCCGGCATCCTCGGCAGCAAGCAGCGCCGCCGATTTCAGATCGCCGGTCAGCAAGGCGCTGCGCGCCTGCGGCTGTGTGGTCTGCCAGCGCTCCAGCAGGTCCAGGCCGTTCTCGTTGCCCGGCAGGCGCAGGTCGCAGAAGATGATGTCCGGCTTCAGGCCCTTGGCAAACAGGGTGTCGGCTTCCTGCCCGTGCGCGGCGCAGGCCACGCGGATGCCCCACGCCTCCATCAGCGCGATCCACGCCTTGCGGATCTGGCTGTCGTCGTCCACCACCAGCACCGTGCCGCGCAGGCGATCCTGCCGCGCTTCCTCGGCCTGCGCATTGGCGCGCATCGCGCGGACGCTGGCCACGGTCTCGGCCGGCACCGGCGCCAGTGCGAACCAGAATACCGAGCCTTTGCCCGGCACCGAGCGCACGCCATAGGTGCCGCGCATCAGCCGCACACATTCCTTGAAGATGGCCAGCCCCAGCCCCAGCCCCTGCGACGGATCGCGCTGGGGGTTGTGCACCTGGTAGTACGGCGAAAAGATCTCGGGCAGGTGCTCGGGCGTGATACCCGCGCCGGTGTCCCACACTTCCACGCGCACATGCTTGCGGCGCTGGCGCGCGGTGACCAGGATGCCGCCGCGCTTGGTGTAGCGCAGCGCGTTCTGCACAAGGTTGAACAGCGCGCGCCGCAGCAGCACCGGTTCGGCCATGGCGTAAAGCTCGTCGGGCACGCGCGGCGTCAGCGTCAGACCGCTTTCGCGCGCATCGGCCGCGAACTGGCTCATGACATCGTTGATCAACGAGTGCAGCTCGCAGGGCTCCATCGTCGGCAGCACCTTGCGTCCTTCAAGCTTGGACAGGTCCAGCAACGAGCGGAACAGCAGGTCGATGGTCTGGGTGCCGGCCGCCACCTGCTCCACCAGTGGATGCAGCGCGGTGGACTGGTTGCGCGCGCGCAAGGCTTCGACCAGCATCACCAGCGCATGCACGGGCTGGCGCAGGTCATGGCTGGCGGCGGCCAGGAAGCGCGATTTTTCCTCGCTGGCATGCAGCGCCCGCTCCTTCTCCTCCTGGAACTGCTTGGCCAGCCGGCGGCTTTCCGATTCGAGCTGGATGGCGCGCACCAGCGTGTGCTGCAGGTTCAGCGAATGGCGCGCCAGCATCAGCGCATAGACCACCAGCAGCAGTTGCACGTAGCCACCATGGGCCGGAAAGGCGATCTCGGCCAGCAGGATATTGGGCACCAGGATCGGCACGCCGGCAAATACGAGGTTCGAGGGAATCGGAGACTGGGACGTGGCGCCGCCGGCCAGCACCCCCAGCGTCAGCAGGTACAGGACGCTGGAGAACACCACCGAGCCCGTATACAAGTGCAGCAGCGCCGAGCTTCCCCAGGTCAGCCCCGTCAGGAAGGCAATCGCGCGCATGTTGTTCCACCACTTGCGCGTGTGAGCCGAGCGGCTCATCTTGCCGCTGTCCCGCTGGTATCCGAAGTAGAACCAGCTGCCGCCAGCCGTCAGCAGCAGCATGATGGCGCACCAGATCAGCAGTGCAACGTGGCTGGCTTCATTCCAGAACGCCCATGCGGTCAGGGCCGGCAGGAGCACGGACGAGGCAATCGCCGTGGGGGAGACGCGATGGACCGTGGCCAGCAGCTTGGCCCGCGTCTCGGTATCCAGTTGCGGCCCAGGAGGCGGCAATATCTTGTTAAGCAGCGCGTTCAAGTGTGGCCTGGCATGTAAGGCGACGACAATCCGCTGCAACAGACCCGCCGTGCGGCGACTGTTGCAGAAATCGCGCGGTTCTTGTTCTGAATTGGGCATATCATGCCGGCTTTTGCGGCGCTGCGCCATGGCGGAGTGGCGGATAGGCCCACAAATTCGCCATTTGTGGGCAGCTTGCCTACAACGGCACAAGGCGGGTGCCGCCAAAACAGGCAATCCGCCGGCACACGGGGCCATTCGCCTTATAATGCTCGCTTTCCCTGAAAAGCTCGTCCGCCGTCCTCGTGAAAGTCTTCCGCGGCCTGCCCAACGCCGAAAGCCGGGCGCCCTGCGCGCTCACCATCGGCAACTTCGACGGTGTGCATCGCGGCCACCAGTCGCTGCTCGCGCGCGCCCGTGCGGCCGCCGACGCGCGCGGCCTGCCGCTGTGCGTCATGACGTTCGAGCCGCATCCGCGCGAGTTCTTTGCGCCCGAGCACGCCCCCACCCGCATTGCCCTGCTGCGCGACAAGCTTGATGCCCTGCGCCGCAACGGCGTGGACCGCGTGGTGGTGGAACACTTCAACGCCCATTTTGCCGCCCAGTCGCCGCAGCAGTTCGTCGAGAACGTGCTCTGGCACGGCCTGCACGCGCGCTGGGTGCTGGTGGGCGACGATTTCCGCTTTGGCGCCAAGCGCGCCGGCGATTTTGGCTACCTGCAGCAAGCGGGCCGCCAGTTTGGCTTCGATGTGGAACAGATGGGTTCCGTCTCCGAAGGCGGCATCCGCATTTCGAGTTCGGCCGTGCGCCAGGCGCTGGCCGATGGCGACCTGGAACATGCGCGCCGGCTGCTGGGCCATGGCTATGCCATCAGCGGCCACGTGATCCACGGCCGCAAGCTGGGCCGCAACCTGGGCTTTCCGACCCTGAACCTGCGGATCACGCACAAGCGCCCGGCCGTGAACGGCATCTTCGTGGTGCAGGTGCATGGCATTGCCGACCACCCGCTGCCGGGCGTGGCGAGCATCGGCGTCCGCCCGACCGTGGAAGATGCCGGCCGCGTGCTGCTGGAAGTGCATCTGTTCGATTTCAACGCGAACCTTTACGGCAAGCTGGTGCGCGTGGAATTCATGAAGAAGCTGCGCG
The DNA here is from genome assembly GCF_002858765.1 of Cupriavidus pauculus. Taxonomy (GTDB): domain Bacteria; phylum Pseudomonadota; class Gammaproteobacteria; order Burkholderiales; family Burkholderiaceae; genus Cupriavidus; species Cupriavidus pauculus_B. Next base: position 467,958 of record NZ_PJRP01000002.1, on the reverse strand, counting down.
ACGAAGAGCGATTTCACACGCTCGAGGCGCTGACCGAGGCCATCGCCAAGGATGCCCGGGAAGCCCGTGCGTTCTTCGGCCTGGAGGCCGCCAATCCGGCCGGCGACCGGCGCGACTTCGCCACCTCCGCCACCGACCGAATTAGCTAGCGGCCGGCAGCGCGCCCCATGCAGGCGCGCCGCCGGGACCCGCCCTGCCTTGCCCCGAAATGACACGCGCGCGGCGGTTATCCACCGGTCCGCGCCCAAACGAATTGCCCCGAGAATCAACCATGTCCGACGACAAACGCGCCAAGCCCGAAAAAAGCAAGTATCCGGTCAACCTGCTGGATACCCCGTTCCCGATGCGCGGCGACCTGCCGAAGCGCGAGCCGCTGTGGGTCAAGCAGTGGCAGGACAAGCAGCTCTACAAGAAGATCCGGGCCGCGCGCAAGGGTGCCAGGAAGTTCGTGCTGCACGACGGCCCCCCGTACGCCAACGGCGACATCCACATCGGCCACGCGGTGAACAAGGTCCTGAAGGACATGATCATCAAGGCGCGCGGCCTGACCGGCCTGGACGCCGTCTACGTGCCGGGCTGGGACTGCCACGGCATGCCGATCGAAATCCAGATCGAGAAGCAGTTCGGCAAGGGGCTGCCCGTGCAGGAAGTCCAGGCCAAGGCACGCGCCTACGCCACCGAGCAGATCGCCCGCCAGAAGAAGGACTTCGAGCGCCTGGGCGTGCTGGGCGACTGGGACAATCCGTACCTGACCATGAACTTCAGCAACGAAGCCGATGAGCTGCGCGCGCTGGGCAAGATCATGGAAAAGGGCTATGTGTTCCGCGGCCTGAAGCCGGTGAACTGGTGCTTCGACTGCGGCTCGGCGCTGGCCGAGGCCGAGGTCGAGTACAAGGACAAGGTCGACCTGTCGATCGACGTGGGCTTTCCGTTCGCGGAAACCGACAAGATCGCCCACGCATTCCACGTGCCGCTGGCCCAGCTCGAAGGCAAGCCGGGCTGGATCGTGATCTGGACGACCACGCCGTGGACGATCCCGTCCAACCAGGCGCTGAACATGCACCCGGAAGTGGAGTACGCGCTGGTCGATACGCCGCGCGGCTTCCTGATCCTGGCCCGTGACCGCGTCGAGGAACAGCTGAAGACCTACGCGCTGGAAGGCCAGATCGTGGCCACGGCGCGCGGCGACGCGCTGACCGAGGTGCGCTTCCACCATCCGCTGGCCAAGATGGATGCCGGCTACGCGCGCACGTCGCCGGTGTACCTGGGCGACTACGTGACCACCGACACCGGCACCGGCATCGTCCATTCGGCGCCGGCCTACGGCGTGGAAGACTTCCAGTCGTGCAAGGCACACGGCATGCCCGACGCCGACATCATCAGCCCGGTGATGGGCGATGGCGTCTACGCCAGCACGCTGCCGCTGTTCGGCGGCCTGTCGATCTGGGCCGCGAACCCGAAAATCGTCGAAGTGCTACGTGAGTCGGGCAACCTGTTCAACTCGCACAAGTACGAGCACAGCTACATGCACTGCTGGCGTCACAAGACGCCGATCATCTATCGCGCCACGTCGCAGTGGTTTGCGGGCATGGACGTGGACCCGGCCGACAACGGCCCGACGCTGCGCGAGACCGCGCTGGCCGGCATCGAGGCCACCGAGTTCTACCCGTCGTGGGGCAAGCAGCGCCTGCACAACATGATCGCCAACCGCCCGGACTGGACGCTCTCGCGCCAGCGCCAATGGGGCGTGCCGATGGCGTTCTTCATCCACAAGGAAACCGGCGCGCTGCATCCGCGCACGCCCGAGCTGCTGGAAGAAGTGGCCAAGCGCGTGGAACAGCATGGCATCGAGGCCTGGCAGTCGCTGGACCCGAAGGACCTGCTGGGCGACGAAGCCGCGCTCTATGAGAAGAATCGCGACACGCTGGACGTCTGGTTCGACTCCGGCACGACGCACTGGACCGTTATCCGCAGCTCGCATCGCGACGAACTGTACGATCCGTCGGCCGACACCCCCGAGGGCCGCCTGGCCGACCTGTACCTGGAAGGCTCGGACCAGCACCGTGGCTGGTTCCATTCGTCGCTGCTGACTGCCTCGATGCTGTACGGCAAGCCGCCCTACAAGGCGCTGCTGACGCACGGTTTCACGGTGGACGGCGAAGGCCGCAAGATGTCGAAGTCGGTGGGTAACACCGTGGCGCCGCAGGACATCTCGAACAAGATGGGTGCGGAAATCATCCGCCTGTGGGTGGCATCGACCGACTATTCGGGCGAGCTGTCGATCTCCGAGGAAATCCTCAAGCGCGTGGTGGAAGGCTATCGCCGCATCCGCAACACGCTGCGCTTCCTGCTGGCCAACCTGACCGACTACGACCACGCCAAGCATGCGCTGCCGGCGTCGGAATGGCTGGAAATCGACCGCTACGCCGTGGCGCTGACCGACCGCCTGCAGAAGGAAGTGCTGTCGCACTACCAGGCGTACGAGTTCCATCCGGTGGTGGCCAAGCTGCAGACGTTCTGCTCCGAAGACCTGGGCGGCTTCTACCTGGACGTTCTGAAGGACCGCCTGTACACGACGGCCCCGGACTCGCAGGCGCGCCGCGCCGCGCAGAACGCGCTGTACCACATCACGCAGGCGATGCTGCACTGGATGGCGCCGTTCCTGTCGTTCACGGCCGAGGAAGCCTGGCAGGTGTTTGCGCACGGCACCGAGCACACCGACACGATCTTCACGAGCACGTACTACGACCTGCCGCCGGTCGGCGAAGCCGACGACCTGCTGCAGAAGTGGCACGAGATCCGTGCGGTGCGCGCCGAAGTCACGCGCCAGCTGGAAGCGGTGCGCGTGGAAGGCGAAATCGGCTCGTCGCTGCAGGCCGAAGTCACGATCGCCGCGGGCGGGCCGGTGCTGGCCGCGCTGCAGAGCCTGTCCGACGACCTGCGCTTCGTGCTGCTGACGTCGGCGGCCAAGGTCACGCCGGCGCCCGAGGGCGGCGACCTGCTGGTGACGGTCACGCCGTCGCAGCACGCCAAGTGCGAGCGCTGCTGGCACTATCGCGCCGACGTGGGCCACAACCCTGCTCATCCCACCCTTTGCGGCCGCTGCGACAGCAACCTGTTCGGCGCCGGTGAACACAGGAGCCACGCCTGATGGCATCGTCCTCGACCCGTTCGTCGCGTTCGTCTCCCTCGCGGAACAAGAGCAAGCCCAGCGCCAACGTCACGCCCTGGTTGTGGATGGCGTTTGCGCTGCTGGTGGTGATGATCGACCAGTTCTTCAAGGTCGTGATCACCCGGTCGTTCCAGTACGCGGAGTCGCGCCCGGTCACCAGCTTCTTCAACCTGGTGCTGGTCTACAACAAGGGCGCGGCGTTCAGCTTCCTGGCAGATGCCGGCGGCTGGCAGCGCTGGTTCTTCACGGTGCTGGGCGTGGTGGTGGGCGGCTTCATCGTCTGGCTGCTGTATCGCCATACGGGTCAGAAGATGTTCTGCCTGGCCGTGTCGCTGATTCTGGGCGGCGCCGTGGGCAACGTGGTGGACCGCGTGATCCATGGCCATGTGATCGACTTCCTGGACTTCCACTGGCGCACCACGCATTTCCCGGCCTTCAACGTGGCTGACTGCGCGATCACGGTGGGCGCGATCCTGCTCATCGTGGACGAATTGCGACGGGTGCGGCGCCACTGACGCCGACCGCCTGGCGGCACACGATGCCCCACGACATGCCTTGCAAGAATGCCCCTCCTCGCAGGGGCATTTTTTTTGGCCGTGATCGGCCCCCGGCACGCGGGGCGCGCCAGCGGTATCATGCGGAACTCAGTTCCTCTCCAAGAGCCTTCCCCATGGATTTGCGCGGCAAGCACATTGTCCTTGGCCTGACCGGCGGCATCGCCTGCTACAAGTCGGCCGAGCTGGTACGTCTGCTGACCAAGGCCGGCGCCACCGTGCAGGTGGCCATGACCGAAGCGGCAACGCACTTCATCACGCCGGTCACGATGCAGGCGCTGTCCGGGCGCCCGGTCTTCCTGTCGCAATGGGACGCGCGCATCGACAACAACATGGCGCATATCGACCTCTCGCGCGAGGCTGATGCCATCCTGATCGCACCCGCTTCCACCGATTTCCTGGCCAAGGTGGCCAACGGCCTGTGCGACGACCTGCTCACCACGCTGTGCATCGCGCGCGAGTGCCCGCTGCTGGTGGCGCCGGCCATGAACCGTCAGATGTGGGCCGCCGCGCCGACGCAACGCAATGCCGCCCAACTGCGCGCCGATGGCGTGACGATCCTGGGCCCCGGCACCGGCGACCAGGCCTGCGGCGAAATCGGTGACGGCCGGATGCTGGAGCCCGAGGAACTGGTGGAAGACCTGATCGCCTTCTTCCAGCCCAAGCCGCTGCAGGGCAAGCGGGTGCTGATTACCGCCGGCCCGACGTTCGAGGCCATCGACCCGGTGCGCGGCATCACCAACCTGTCGTCGGGCAAGATGGGCTTTTCGATCGCCCGCGCGGCCCGCGAAGCCGGCGCCGACGTACTGCTGGTGTCTGGCCCCACCGCGCTGCCCACGCCGCGCGGCGTGGCGCGCACCGATATCCGCAGCGCCCTGCAAATGCACGATGCCGTGATGGCGCAGCTGCGCGACGTGGATGTATTCATCGCCGTGGCCGCCGTGGCCGACTGGCGCCCGGCCGAGGTGGCCCAGCAGAAGCTGAAGAAGGCCAACGACACCGACACGCCGACGCTGCAGTTCGTGCAGAACCCCGACATCCTGGCCGCCGTGGCGGCGCGCGCCGATGCCCCCTACTGCGTGGGCTTCGCGGCCGAAAGCGAGAACCTGGAGCAGTATGGCGAACAGAAGCGCCAGCGCAAAGGCGTGCCGCTGCTGGTGGGCAATATCGGCCACCATACGTTCGGTCTCGACGACAACGAGATCGTGCTGTTCGATGCCAAGGGCATGACGCGCCTGCCGCGTGCCGACAAGCTGTCGCTGGCCCGCGAGCTGGTCGCCGCCATCGGCCAGCGCCTGCCGCGCAAGCCCGTGTAACACCCCGCATACCAGCCATGAGCCCTACCCGCCCTACCCTGCGCCTGTCCGTGCTGGACCAGAGTCCGGTCATCCACGGCCATACGGCCCGCGATGCCCTGGCAGCCACTGTCGACCTGGCGCAGATGGCCGACAGCCTCGGCTTTACCCGCTATTGGTGCGCCGAGCACCACGGCCTGCAAGGCGTGTGCAACCCGGCGCCGGAAGTCATGCTGGCGCGGCTGGGCAGCGTGACAAAGCGCATCCGGCTGGGGTCTGGCGGCGTGATGCTGCCCTACTACAGCCCGTTCAAGGTGGCCGAGCAGTTCCGCATGCTTGAAGCGCTGTTCCCGAACCGGATCGACCTTGGCGTGGGCCGCGCCCCGGGCGGCGACATGCGCACGGCGCAGGCCGTGGCCATGGGCCAGTACAACCGGGGCGACCAGTTCCCGCAGCAGGTGCAGGACCTGGCCTTCCTGCTGCGCGGCGAGGTGCCGCCCGACCATCTGGCCGAGGGCGTGCTGCTGCAGCCGGCCATCGACACCCGTCCGGAAATCTGGGTGCTGGGTTCCAGCGATTTTGGCGGCGCGCTGGCCGCGCGGCTGGGCCTGCGATTCGCCTTCGCGCATTTCATCAACGCGCATGGTGGCGATATGGTGGCGCAGCAGTACCGCGAGGATTTCGAGTCCGGCTATGAAGACAAGCCGTACAGCGCCGCGGCTGTGTTCGTGATCTGCGCCGATACGGAGGCCGAGGCCTCGGCGCTGGAACGCGCCGTCGACATTCGCCGGCTGCAGATGGCCTATGGCGTGAACGCACCCATCCCGTCGCTGGCCCAGGCCGCCGATTTCACACCCACCGAGCGCGACCGCCTGATCATCGAACGCGAACGGCCACGCACGATCTGCGGCACGCCCGCGCAGGTGGCCGAACGGATGCTGGCGCTCAGGGACCGCTTCGCGGCCGACGAACTGGTGGTGTTGAGCGTGACGGCGTCGTACCAGGCCCGCATGCGCACGTACGAACTGCTGGCCGAGGCCTTCGACCTGCAGGGCTGATCGCGGCAGGCGCGACAGCGCCGCGCCGGGTGCGTGGATGGAAGTAGCGGATCGAAGTGGCGGATCGGTGTGGGCGGCGCGGTATCATGCCGCCTTTGTCTCATCCTGCGAATCCAAATCCATGACCGTAGCCGCGAATCCGACTGTCGAGATCAAGGTGCTCGACGCCCGCCTGAACGACTGGGGCCTGCCCGCCTACCAGAGCGACATGGCCGCCGCCATCGACCTGCACGCCTGCGTGGATGCCCCGGTGACCATCGAACCCGGCACGCCGGCGCAACTGGTGCCGGCTGGCTTCGCCGTGCATATGGCCAACCCGTTCATGTGCGCGACGATCGTGCCGCGCTCGGGCCTGGGCCACAAGAAGGGCCTGGTGCTGGGCAACTCGATCGGCGTGATCGATGCCGACTACCAGGGCCAGATCATGGTCAGCGTGTGGAACCGCAACGCACCCGGCACCGAGCCGATCGTGATCCAGCCCGGCGAGCGCATTGCGCAGATGATGTTCGTGCCGGTGCTGCGCCCGGTGTTCACTACGGTGGAAGAATTTTCGGAAGATTCCGTGCGTGGCGCCGGTGGCTTCGGCTCGACCGGCGTGGCGCACGCGAAGGCCTGACCCAACCCGGTAGGGAGGATTTTCTCCCCTCTCCCGCAAGCGGGAGAGGAGAACGGACGTCTCTTCAGCGCTGCTCGAAGATCAGCGCCACGCCGTTGGCCTGTTCGGCCGGGATCAGCGTGATCGACGGCGACAGGTCCATGGCCTGCACCCCATTGGCCCGCCAGTGCGCGCGGGCGTTCTCCAGATTGCCGGTTGCAATGCGGATCGCCGCATAGCCGGTCGATCCGTGCCGAAGCCCCGGCACGTCGGCAGCATCGGCCAGCGCCTGGGGCGCCGTGACGACGAACGTTGCACCGTCGATATCGAGCATCGCCGTTTCGCCACTGGCGCGTGCAATCGTCGCACCGGTCAACGTGGCATAGGCTTCGGCCGTGGCCGCAACCTGAGCCGCTTCCACCACCAGATACGTCGCCGCAATCGCCGTTGCGCCATTGGCGTGCGCCAGCCATTCCGGCCGCCACAGCAATTCGGGCGTGCGATGCTCGCAGACGAAGTAGCGTGCACCCGGCGCCTGGTCCAGTGCGGTCACACGGAACGTGGCAGGATGCTCCGACCCATCGTCCAGGCGCACCGGACGCGAGAATTCGATCGGGTCCGAGGGCTGGAATCCAGCCGCACGCAGCCGGTCGGCCGTGGCAAACGCGTCGCGGCTCTTGCACGACATGGCCGCGCACCCGTCGCCGCGCTGCTGGGCATCCCAGTAATACTGGCGGCTCGGGCTGGGTGCGGTCACGTGCAGCAGCTCCAGATAGTCGCGCGCCAGCATGATGCAGTGGTTCTGCGATCCCAGCGTGTGATAGCCACGCGGCGTGAGCGTGAAACCGAGCGCGCGCCAGCGGTTGGCGGCGGCGTCCAGATCCGCGCAGACGATGACGGCGTGGTCGAACGGTTCGGGCAACGTCTGCATGGGGTCAGTCGAACTGGATGTTGGCCTTGCGGGCCACGGCCTGCCACTTGTCGTGCTCGTGGCGCACCAGGTTGCCCAGGTCGGCCGGCGAACCCACGGCGATCTCGAATCCCTGCGCAGTCAGCGCTTCCACCACCTTGGGCTGCTTGATCGACGCGCCCAGCGCATCGTGCAGACGCATCACGGTGTCCTGCTGCATATGCGCCGGACCGAAAACGCCAATCCAGGAATACGCCTCGAAGCCCTTGTAGCCTTGTTCGGCCACGGTTGGCACCTGGGGCATCTGCTTGATCCGGCTGGTGCCGGTAACGCCGAGTATCTTGATCGTCTTGGCCGCGACGTGCGCCTGCACGGCCGCGTAGCTGCTGAAAAACAGGTCCACCTCGCCCGCCAGCACGGCCTGCACGGCCGGGCCGCCGCCCTTGTAGGGTACGTGCAGGAAATGGACGCCCGCCTCGGTGGCCAGCGCTTCGGCGGCCAGCTGGTTCAGGCTGCCAATCCCCGACGAGGCATAGCGCACGGCGTTCGGGTTCGACTTCGCCAGATCGATCAGCTCGCGCACGTTCGATGCCGATAGCGCCGGGTTAGCGGCGATAACAAGCGGAAAGCGAACCAGTTGCGTGATCGGCGTGAAATCCTTGAACGTGTCGTAGGGCAGGTTCTTGTACGCAAACGGGTTGATGGCATGCGTATCGAACGCCATCAGCAGCGTATTGCCGTCCGGCTTGGCGCGGGCCACGGTGCTGCTGGCAATCAGGCCGCCGGCGCCGGGCTTGTTGTCGACCACCACGGTCTGTCCCAGGCTCGTCTTCAGTCCCGGCTGCAACTGCCGGGCCACGATATCCACGCTGCCACCCGGCGGAAACGGCAGGACCATCGAAATCGGCCGGCTGGTGGCCGAAGGCTCGGCAGCTTGGGAAACACGGGCGAGGCCGGCGAGTGACGCCAAGGGCATGGCGCTCATCGGCAGGGACTTGAGCAGCAGGCGGCGGAGCCGCATGCGGTCGGGAGAAGACATCAGAGACTCGGGCTGGGCGGCCAGACGACCGCGGAATCAGGAAAAGGCGGCATGCCGCCGTGGCGTATTTTGCCCGATGATCGCGCAACCTGCAGGATTGCCCTTCGCTGATCGCCCAGAAATGGAACAATCGCGCCACGGTCAGTCGCAAATTGGCCAAAAAAATGGCCGGGACGAACCCGGCCATTTCTGTCTTGCGGCAATGCGAAGCAGGCTCAGACTTCCGCGCGCTGTTCGCTTTCCGGCGCTTCGGGCGGCTCCGGATCGGCTTCCGAGAATGTCAGCTTGATCAGGTTCTCGTCGTCCAGGTCCACGGCCACCTTGCCGCCGGTCACCAGTTTGCCGAACAGCAGCTCGTCTGCCAGCGCCTTGCGGATCATGTCTTGAATCAGGCGCTGCATCGGACGCGCACCCATCAGCGGATCGAAGCCCTTCTTCGCCAGGTACTTGCGGAGCTTTTCCGAGAAGCTGGCTTCCACCTTCTTCTCGTGCAACTGCTCTTCCAGCTGCATCAGGAACTTGTCCACCACGCGCAGGATGATTTCCTCATCCAGCGCACGGAAGCTGATGGTCGCATCCAGACGGTTGCGGAACTCCGGCGTGAACATGCGCTTGATGTCCGCCATCTCGTCGCCCTGCTCGCGCGCCGTGGTGAAGCCGATGGTGGCACGGTTCATCGTCTCGGCCCCCGCGTTCGTGGTCATGATGATGATCACGTTGCGGAAGTCGGCACGGCGACCGTTGTTGTCGGTCAGCGAACCGTGGTCCATCACCTGCAGCAGGATATTGAAGATGTCCGGATGTGCCTTTTCGATCTCATCGAGCAGCAGCACGCAGTGCGGCTTCTTGGTGACGGCCTCGGTCAGCAGGCCACCCTGGTCAAACCCGACATAGCCCGGCGGCGCACCGATCAGGCGGCTGACCGCATGGCGCTCCATGTATTCCGACATGTCGAAGCGCAGCAGTTCGATGCCCATGATGAACGCGAGCTGCTTGGCCACTTCGGTCTTGCCCACGCCGGTCGGGCCCGAGAACAGGAACGAGCCGATCGGCTTGTCGGTCTTGCCCAGGCCGGCACGCGACATCTTGATCGCCGATGCCAGCGCCTCGATGGCCGGGTCCTGGCCGAACACCACCGACTTCAGATCGCGTTCCAGCGTCTGCAGCTTGCTACGGTCGTCCTGGTTCACGCTCTGCGGCGGGATGCGGGCGATGCGCGACACGATGTCCTCGATCTCGCCCTTGCCAATCGTCTTCTTCTGCTTCGACTTCGGCAGGATACGTTGTGCAGCACCTGCCTCATCGATCACATCGATCGCCTTGTCGGGCAGATGACGATCGGTGATGAAGCGTGCCGACAGTTCGGCGGCCGCAGTCAGCGCCGACGCCGCGTACTTGACGCCGTGGTGCTCCTCGAAGCGCGACTTCAGGCCGCGCAGGATCTGCACGGTCTGGTCCACGGTCGGCTCGACCACGTCGATCTTCTGGAAACGACGCGACAAGGCCGCATCCTTCTCGAAAATGCCGCGATATTCCGTGAACGTGGTGGCACCTACGCACTTGAGCTGTCCCGACGACAACGCCGGCTTGAGCAGGTTGCTGGCGTCCAGCGTGCCGCCCGATGCGGCGCCCGCGCCAATCAGCGTGTGGATTTCGTCGATGAACAGGATCGCGTGCGGATTGTCCTTGAGCGACTTCAGCACGCCCTTCAGACGCTGCTCGAAATCACCGCGGTACTTGGTGCCAGCCAGCAGCGCGCCCATGTCGAGCGAGTACACGGTAGCCTTTTCAAGGATATCGGGCACTTCGTTCTTGGTGATGCGCCAGGCCAGGCCTTCCGCAATGGCGGTCTTGCCCACGCCGGCTTCGCCCACCAGCAGCGGGTTGTTCTTGCGCCGGCGGCACAGCACCTGGACCACGCGCTCCACCTCGCTGTCGCGGCCGATCAGCGGATCGATCTTGCCGGCCTTGGCCAGCGCGTTCAGGTTCTGGGTGTATTGCTCGAGCGGGCTTTCCTTGCCGTCGCCGCCCTCCCCTTCGGGGTTGCCCTCGCCGTGCTTGGCCGGTTCGGCCTGGTCCTTGCGGATGCCGTGGCTGATGAAATTGACCACGTCCAGGCGCGTCACGCCCTGCTGCTGCAGGTAGTACACCGCGTGAGAGTCCTTTTCGCCGAAGATGGCCACCAGCACGTTGGCGCCGGTCACCTCCTTCTTGCCATTCGACGTCGACTGCACGTGCATGATGGCGCGCTGGATCACACGCTGGAAGCCCAGTGTGGGCTGCGTGTCCACTTCATCGGTGCCTGGCACCACAGGCGTGTTGTCTGCGATGAAATTCTTCAGACTGGTGCGCAAGTCCTCGATATTGGCCGCGCACGCGCGCAGCACTTCAGCCGCTGTGGGGTTGTCGAGCAACGCCTGCAACAGGTGTTCCACGGTAATGAACTCGTGGCGTGCCTGGCGAGCCTCGACAAAGGCCATGTGCAGACTTACTTCCAATTCTTGCGCAATCATGCTTCCTCCATCACGCACTGCAGGGGATGGCCCGCCTGCCGCGCATGGGTTGATACAAGCTCGACCTTGGTCGCCGCAATATCCCGCGTGTAGATACCACAAACGCCTTTACCTTCCCGGTGGACGGTGAGCATGATCTGCGTCGCCGTTTCCCGGTCCCTGCTGAAATACTGCTGCAGGATCATCACGACAAACTCCATCGGAGTGTAGTCGTCATTGAGCAGGAGCACCTTGTACATCGCCGGCGGCTTGAGCTGCTGCTCTTTCCGCTCGATGACTGTGCCTGCTTCGCGTTGGGGGGTGTTCGCCAGCCGTGTCGCCATGGCTTTTATTCTAACTCTTACTCACAAGTCTGCAATTTGGGGAACTGGCCTGGTATTCAAGGGCAGCCCTTCGGAAAATTCCTAGCGTGGGCTACCGCACAAAGGGCGCCCGGCGCACGTTCACGGTGCATGATGCACGCCTGCCGGCCCTTGCCGGGGCACCAGCGCGGCCGCCCGGCGGCGATTTCAAAATTCCATGCACCACGGCGACAAAGGTACCATCTCGCGCCGTTTCAATCCCGCCACACCCCACGCCGAGTGGGGAATCTGCCAGCTTGACAGCATGTAGGTTTGCCAGAAAAATCGTTCGCACATCGGGGCCTGGGCAGCGAGCCAAGCAAAAAGTCCAGACCGGATGTATCCGTGAGCAGGGAGGCCCACGACCGGCGTAGATCAGCCATTTGCAGTTCGGTTCCGGAGACGGTTTGTTTCCGGACGGGCGCGGCGGCTGGTCACGCGAATTTCATTTGCGCGGCGCTTTTCGCGGCCGGTCCGTCAGGAGCGGCACGCCAGAGCCCGCCAGGGTGGTTTTCAGCTGGCCATTGGTTTCCCCGCTTGAAATCTGTTTTTTCGTTGGGGGAGTTTATGGCAAGCGGTATCGTCAAATGGTTCAATGACGCCAAGGGTTTCGGATTTATCAAGCCGGACGATGGCGAGGAAGAACTGTTTGCGCACTTTTCGGCAATCCAGATGGCGGGCTTCAAGACGCTGAAGGAAGGCCAGCGCGTTTCGTTCGAGGTGGTGCAAGGCCCGAAGGGCAAGCAAGCCACGAACATCCAGGACGCCGCCCAGTAAAGTGCGCCGCGGCCGAGCGCGCCACACAGAGCAGCGTCGGCCAATGCGGGTGTGAAGGGGGCAAGCTCCCTTCGGAACGGGATCCTGTGCCACGGCTGGCAATGTCAGCCCGGGGCACGCGCCAAGCGCGTACGCCAAGCATCCGGCAAGACGCCCGGCCCATGTGAACCATGGGCCGGGCGTTTCTGTTTCCGCGCTACGCTGGCCACCCTTCAATCGTCAGGCCCGACACGCGCTCGGCCTCTTCCCGGCTGACGTTGCGAACGGACTGACCAAAGCTCCAGACATGGCCTTCGGGATCGCGCGCCGCGTAGACGCGATTGCCATAAAACTGGTCTTCGGGCTCGCGGACGATCTGCGCGCCGGCGGCGCGAGCGCGTTCGCAATGGGCATCGATCCCTTCTGCCAGCTGCACATGCACCGCCTGGGTGTTCTTGCCGCCCACCGACGCCGGGCTGGCTGTGTAGTCCGCCCATTCGCTGCCCACCATCAGATAGCTGTCGCGGAAGCGCATTTCCGAATGCGCGAGGTTTCCGTCCTTGTCAGTGATCACCATCACGCGCTCGAAGCCAAACGCGCGTTCGAGCCAGTCCAGGGCAGCCTTCGGGTCCTGGTAGTAGACCGCCGCGCCCAGGGCGGTTCGCTTGAATGGGTCATCCATGGTCGGGTCTCCAGCAACGTTGTCGTGCTGGAGTTGTAGTCCACGTCAAGGAAACTTCCCAGCGTCGCGCCGACTTCGCAGGCACCATCCCCATGGCGGGGTACTGAGCGATAAACATGAAAAAACGCCCCGGCCACCTCGCGGTGCCGGGGCGGTTGCCGCCTGCGTCTGCCAGGCTTACATGTTGTCGATCATCACCTGGCCGAAGCCCGAGCACGAGACCTGCGTAGCGCCCTCCAGCAGCCGCGCGAAGTCGTAGGTCACCTTCTTCGACTGGATCGACTTTTCCATCGACTCGATGATCAGGTCGGCGGCCTCGGTCCAGCCCATGTGCCGCAGCATCATTTCGGCGGACAGGATTTCCGAGCCCGGATTCACGTAGTCCTTGCCGGCGTACTTCGGCGCGGTGCCGTGCGTGGCCTCGAACATCGCCACCTCGTCAGACATGTTGGCGCCGGGCGCGATGCCGATGCCGCCCACCTGGGCCGCCAGCGCATCGGAGATGTAGTCCCCATTGAGGTTCAGCGTGGCGATCACAGAGTACTCGGCCGGACGCAGCAGCACCTGCTGCAGGAACGCATCGGCGATGACGTCCTTGATCACGATGTCGCGGCCGGTCTTCGGGTTCTTGAACCTGCACCATGGGCCGCCATCGACCAGTTCGGCACCGAATTCCTGCTGCGCCAGCTCGTAGCCCCAGTCACGGAAGCCACCCTCGGTGAACTTCATGATGTTGCCCTTGTGCACCAGGGTGACCGAAGGCTTGTCGTTGTCGATCGCATACTGGATGGCCTTGCGCACCAGGCGCTGCGTGCCCTGTTTGGACACGGGCTTCACCCCCACCGCCGATGTATCCGGGAAGCGGATCTTCTTGACGCCCATTTCTTCCTGCAGGAAGGCGATCAGCTTCTTCGCGCCCTCGCTGCCGGCCTCCCACTCGATGCCGGCATAGATGTCTTCCGAGTTTTCGCGGAAGATCACCATGTTGGTCTTCTCCGGCTCGCGCACGGGCGACGGTACGCCCTTGAAATAGCGTACGGGGCGCAGGCACACGTACAGATCGAGCTGCTGGCGCAACGCCACGTTCAGCGACCGGATGCCACCGCCGACCGGCGTTGTCAGCGGGCCCTTGATCGACACCACATATTCCTTGACCACCTCGAGCGTTTCGTCAGGCAGCCACACATCTGGCCCGTAGATACGCGTGGACTTCTCGCCGGCAAAGACTTCCATCCACGCGATCTTGCGCTGGCCGCCGTAGGCCTTGGCCACGGCGGCGTCCACCACCTTCAGCATCACCGGGGTGATATCGACGCCAGTGCCGTCGCCTTCGATATACGGAATGATCGGGTTGTCCGGCACGTTCAGCGAGAAATCGGCGTTCACGGTGATCTTCTCGCCTGCCGGCACCTTGATGTGCTGATACATGTTCGTCTCCAACTACGGATGGGGTGATGGCTGGCACCAGGCCGCAGAGCCCGGCGACGCGATTGTGTTGTGCGAGGCATTGTAACGGGCGTTTCGCCACCGCCTCGTGACCCAGGCCAACGGCGCCCGCGCACCACCGAGTCCAGGATCGCATATCAGTCTTATATAAGACATAAGACTATCCGTATTTTATGCATAAAGCGCGATGACGCGCCAACCTTTGCGCGCCAACCTTTGCGCGCCGGTCGTGGCGGCACTGGTGGATAATGCGCGCCCATGACCCTGATCGCCCTCAACAAACCCTTCCAGATGATGAGCCAGTTCTCCGCGCATCCGTCGCGGGCGACGCTGGCCGATTGCGTCGACGTGCCAGGCGTCTATCCGGCCGGACGGCTCGACGCGGACAGCGAAGGCCTGCTGCTGCTGACCGACGACGGCGCGTTGCAGACGCGCATCGCCGATCCGAAGCACAAGCTGGCCAAGACCTATCTGGCCCAGGTGGAAGGCATGCCCGACGACGCCGCGCTGGCCCGCCTGCGCGCCGGCGTGGACCTTGGCGATTTCAGGACGCTGCCGGCGACCGTGCGCGTGGTCGACACGCCCGCCTGGCTGTGGGATCGCGATCCGCCGATCCGGTATCGCGCGGCCATTCCCACCACCTGGGTCGAGTTGCAGATTCGCGAAGGCAAGAATCGGCAGGTGCGTCGGATGACGGCCGCCGTCGGCTTTCCCACGCTTAGGCTGATCCGCGTGGCCATCGGCAACCTGTCGCTGCCCGATCTTGGCCTGATGCCAGGGCAATGGTGCGAGACGGATGTCCGCACACTGGGACTTCCCACCATGGCTTCACATGTCCGTGGCGCAATACAAGTGCCCAGGCGTCGGTAAAACGCAGTTACAAATAGTGATAAACATGACGTCAACGGCAGAAGATGGCGTTTCGTTTTTGCGAGTGACACGTCTACGCGCGTCGAACCTTCCAAATACTGGATACATCTCTGAGGTACTCGCAATGAAAAAACTGATCGCTGCCCTGGTTGTTGGCCTGTTCGCTACTGGCGCTTTCGCCCAGGCTTCGGCTCCCGCTGCTGACGCTGCGCCGGCCGCCAAGGAAGCCGCGAAGCCCGCGAAGTCCACCCACAAGAAGCATTCGTCGACCAAGCACCACGCCAAGAAGGCGGAAGCTTCGGCACCGGCCGCCCAGTAAGGTGGCCATCGCGCGGGCCTGCGTCCGCGCGTCTGTAGAAAGGCAGGCGCACATGCGACCTGCCTTTTTTCATGTCCGGCGCTTTCGGCACGGCTGGCATGGCTGCGCTATGCTCTCGCCTGCAGCAAGACCTCAAACGACAAGATCCGCCATGCACCCCGTGTTCAAGACCCTGATGGCCGTGGGCGCCGCCGCGCTGACGAGCCCGGCCCAGGCGCAATCCGCGCTGCCCGTCATCCCGCTGACTGCCGGCATGTACGCCATCCAGGCGGAAGTGGCTGCATCGTCCGAAGCGCGCGAGCGCGGGTTGATGTTCCGCAAGTCGATGCCCGCCAACGCCGGCATGCTGTTCGTGTTTGACGAAAAGGCTGGCCACTGCTTCTGGATGCGCAACACGGACCTGCCCCTCTCCATCGCCTTCCTGGCCGATGACGGCAGCATCGTGAACATCGAGGACATGAAGCCGCAAACCGAAGACAACCACTGCCCGCGCGCCGCCGTGCGCTACGCACTGGAGATGAACAAGGGCTGGTTTGCGCAGAAGGGCATCAAGGCCGGCGCAAAGATCGGCGGCCTGCCGCAGGCGCGGCAGGGGCAGTAAGAACGCCCCGACGGGCGCTTAATCGCGGAAGTTGTTGAAGTCCAGGGGCGCCTCGCTGACGTCCTTGCGCAGCAGCGCGATCACCGACTGCAGGTCGTCGCGCTTGGTGCCCGTCACGCGCACGGCATCGCCCTGGATGCTGGCCTGTACCTTGATCTTGCTGTCCTTGATCATGCGCACGATTTTCTTGGACAGGTCGCCGGTCACGCCCTTCTTGATCGTGATGACCTGCTTGACCTTGTCGCCGCTGATCTTCTCGACCTTGCCGTAGTCCAGGAAGCGCACGTCCACGTTGCGCTTGGCCATCTTGTTGATCATCACGTCCTTGACCTGGCTGAGCTTGAAGTCGTCGTCGGCAAACGCGGTCAGTTCGCCTTCCTTCTGCTCGACGCGGGCGTCGGACCCCTTGAAGTCGAAGCGCGTGGAGATTTCCTTGTTGGCCTGCTCCACGGCGTTCTTCACTTCCACCATATTGGCTTCACACACTACGTCAAACGACGGCATATCGATTCTCCTGGTCTTGCGCGGCGCGCCGTTTGCCCCGGCGGCCGGTCCATGCGGTTACGTATAATCTTGGCCTGCCCCGGTCCGGGGTGCTTTCCCCGTCCTTCATGGCAGATTTTTACGAATTTTATCCCCTGCGCGCCCACAATACATTCGGGTTCGATGCGCGTGCGCGTCTGGCAGCGCATATTCGCAGCGAATCTGACCTGCTTTCGGCCCTGTCCGACCCGCGCGCGGCCAGTATGCCGGTCGTGGTGCTCGGGGGTGGCAGTAACGTCGTGCTGACGGGCGATCTCGATGCCTGCGTGCTGCTGATGGAAATCCCGGGCTACGACATCGCCGACGATGGCTCCGAATGGCTCGTGACGGCCGGTGCAGGTGAAAACTGGCACGGCCTGGTGAGCCGCACGGTCGCCGACGGCATGCCTGGCCTCGAAAACCTGGCCCTGATCCCGGGCACGGCCGGTGCCGCCCCGATCCAGAACATTGGTGCCTATGGCGTGGAACTGCGCGAGCGCTTTGCGCAGCTGCGCGCTTACGATCGCCAGGCCCACGAATTCGTCACGCTCGATCTGGACGCGTGCGCGTTCGGCTACCGTGACAGCCTGTTCAAGCGCGAAGGTCGCGATCGCTACATCATCACGGCCGTGACGCTGCGTCTGCCCAAAGCCTGGCAGCCGGTACTGAACTACGGCGAACTGGCGCGCGAACTGCAGGACATTGCATCGCCCAGTGCCGCGCAGGTGCGCGAGGCCATTATCGCCATCCGCTCGCGCAAATTGCCCGATCCGGCACAGGTCGGCAACGCGGGATCGTTCTTCAAGAATCCGGTGGTCGAAGCGGCTCAGCGCGATGCGCTGCTGGTGCAGCACCCCACCCTGGTCAGTTATCCGCAGCCCGACGGCCGCTACAAGCTGGCGGCGGGCTGGCTGATCGACCAGTGTGGCTTCAAGGGCCTGGACGACGGCCCGGTGGGCGTCTACGGCAAGCAGGCTCTGGTGCTGGTGCATCACGGCGGCGGCACGGGCGCCGCGCTGCTGAAGCTGGCGGACCGCATCGCAGACACAGTCCAGGCACGCTTTGGCGTCAGGATCGAGCCGGAACCGGTGATTCTCTGAGTTCCGGCGCGACCGTCGGCATCACTTGAAGTGGCAGACGTAGTCCAGGGTCTCGGTCACTTCGATGTCGAAGCTGCTGTTGCCCGGCACGTCGAACTGCTGGCCCGCGCCGTAGGTCTGCCACGCTTCCGCGCCGGCCAGGCGCACGCGGCAGCTGCCTGCATTGATTTCCATGACTTCCGGCGCGCCCGTGTTGAACGACAGCGCGGCCGGGAAGATCACGCCCAGCGTCTTGCGCGTGCCGTCGGCAAACAGCACCGTGTGGCTCACGCACTTGCCATCGAAGTACAGGTTGGCCTTCTTGACGACCGACACATTGTCGAACTGGCTCATCTCAATCTCCTCGGATCTTGGGGTTTCGTAAAGACGTAAATCGGGGACGTAAAAAAGGGAGCCATGGCGGCCCCCTTTTCCTACATGTTCTGGCTCATGCGCCGGCTCAGTAGCGGCCGCAGAGCAGATATTCCATCAGTGCCTTCTGCACGTGCAGGCGGTTCTCGGCTTCTTCCCAGACCACGCTGCGCGGGCCGTCGATCACGGCGGCTTCCACTTCTTCGCCACGATGCGCCGGCAGGCAGTGCATGAACAGGGCGTCGTCAGCGGCGCGGTCCATCATCGCCGTCGTCACCATCCAGTCCTTGAACGCACGCTTGCGCGCTTCGTTCTCGGCCTCGAAGCCCATGCTGGTCCAGACATCGGTGGTCACCAGGTGCGCGCCCCGGCAGGCTTCCAGCGGATCGGCGAACACCTTCACGCGCGGCGCGGCCAATGCCGGCACCATGGCCGGATCGAGCTGGTAGCCCGGGGGCGCCGAGAACGTGAACGTGAAATCGAGCCGTTCCGCTGCCTGGATCCAGGTGTACGCCATGTTGTTGGCGTCGCCAATCCAGGCCACGGTCTTGCCGGCGATGCTGCCGCGCTGCTCGATGTACGTGAAGATATCGGCCAGCACCTGGCAGGGGTGGTATTCGTTGGTCAGCCCGTTGATCACCGGCACGCGCGAATGCGCGGCAAAGCGGTCGATGATGTCCTGGCCGTAGGTGCGGATCATGATGATGTCCACCATGCGCGAGATCACCTGTGCGGCATCCTCGATCGGCTCGCCGCGGCCCAGCTGCGAATCGCGCGTGTTCAGGAACACGGCGTGGCCACCCAGCTGGTGGACACCGGCCTCGAACGACAGTCGCGTACGCGTGGAATTCTTTTCGAAGATCATGGCCAGCGTGCGGTCGTGCAGCGGGTGCCATGTCTCGTAGTTCTTGAACTTCGCCTTCAGGATCCTCGCGCGGTCCAGCAGGTACGCGTACTCGTCGGCACCGAGGTCGCTGAACTGGAGGTAATGCTTGATCGGGGTTGGGCTCATAAAACAAAGAAAGCGGCTCGCTTGGGACACGCAGCCCGATTGCGCGGGAAGGCAATCTTTCAGGGCTGGAGCGTGTCGCGGAGCCGCCTTTCGCGTCGCTTGCGCAATGTAGTTGCAAAGATCATAAGGGATTATTCCAGCTTTGGCGAGCCCGGGCGGTTAACGTCCAGAGGCAGCACTGGCGGGCCATTGACAGGTTTCCGACAGGATTCAGCCTTATGCGCAGGTCTTATATAAGATATAATACTCGCTGATTCACGCGGGGCCCGGCATACCCATGCCACCAGCCCGCCGCCGGCATCAAAAGTGCCCCCGCCGACACCACCGCCCCGCTGGTCACGTCCGGATGCGTGCGAACCAATCGCTCGCCGGATGCGTCAAACGGTGCGCCCGTAGAAGCGGGTTTACCGTCGAGTCACCAAGCAGATCCCCGCAGTCCCATGACCACCCCCCAAGTCCGCGAATACTTCATCCAAGGCGTTACGAAGGAAGGCAAGACCTTTCGCCCCAGCGACTGGGCCGAGCGGCTGTGCGGCGTGATGGCGCAATTCCGCCCCGAAGGCGATACCGGCGATCCCCGCCTGACCTACTCGCCATATGTGCGCCCGGTGATCGTGGCGGGCGTCAAGAACGTGGTGGTCGATACGCGGCTGCGTGACATCGAGCCGAAGGCGCTCGATTTCGTCCTGAACTTCGCCCGCGACAACAACCTCCAGGTGGTGGAAGCCTGCTCGGTCGATAACTGACACCGAAGACGCCGCACCCCAAGACGAAGAAACCCGGTCGACGCCGGGTTTTTTGTTGGCCGGTCGCTCACAACCCCGACCGCAACCGGGACCGCAACAAAGACAGGCCAGAAAACAAAAAAGCCCGTCCGGAGACGAGCTTTTCGTTTCTGCAGGCCACCGTGGCGGCCGAGGCAGACTTAGGCGGCCATGCCCTTGATGGCGGCCGACAGGCGCGACTTGTGACGTGCGGCCTTGTTCTTGTGCACGATCTTCTTGTCAGCGATGCTGTCGATGATCGTTTGCGACTGCTTGAAGATCTCAGCAGCAGCGGCCTTGTCGCCAGCGCTGATGGCCTTGCGAACTGCCTTGACGGCCGTGCGCAGACGCGAGCGCAGGCTGGAGTTGTGGGCGTTCGCGGCGACGGCTTGGCGCGCGCGCTTGCGAGCTTGTGCGGAATTTGCCATGTATCTCTTCCTGAATTCAGAATGCGCGCCCGGGGCGACGCAATAATTTGGGACGCAACAATTAAGTCACATCTTGCGACCCGGGATGTTTCGACAAACGAATCCTGGACGCGACTGTCCTTGCGAATCGATGATTATACACACATGCCTTCGCCACAGGCAAGGGCGATTCGTATACCCGTGACGAAGGTCGCCCAACAACGGCCGATCCGTATAATAAGCGCCACATCCGGCGCCGCCTGGTCAAATGCCGTGGCGCCGCGGCAACTTTTGGGGCCAAACGGGCGTCTGAACGGCGTTCCGCCCTGGCTGCGCAGCCGCCGGCCGGCCCGAAGCTTTCCCCGAATACCACCTTGAACCTTCTCAAAGCGCTTGCCACCATCAGCGGCCTGACGATGCTATCGCGCATCACGGGCCTGATGCGCGAAATCCTGATTGCCCGGGCCTTCGGTGCGTCGGACATGACCGACGCCTTCAACGTGGCGTTCCGGATCCCCAACCTGCTGCGCCGCATCTTTGGCGAGGGGGCTTTCTCGCAGGCCTTCGTGCCGATCCTGAACGAGTACCACGGCAAGCGCGGCGACGCCGAAACCCATCTGCTGATCGACGCCGTGGCCACGGTCATGGCCTGGGTGCTGGCCGCCGTCTCGCTGGTGGGCGTGATTGCCGCGCCGATTGTCATGACCGTGGTGGCCACGGGCTTCCGTGGCGACGCCGAAACCTACGACTCCGCGGTGTTCATGACGCGCGTGATGTTCCCGTACATCGGCTTGATCTCGATGGTGGCGCTGGCGTCGGGGGTCCTGAACTCCTGGCGCAACTTTGCCGTGCCCGCGTTCACGCCCGTGCTGCTCAATCTCTGCCTGATCGTGGCCGCGGTCTGGGTCGGGCCCCACATGAAGCAGCCGATCTACGCGCAGGCGTGGGGCGTGCTGGTCGGCGGCGTGCTGCAACTGGCGATCCAGGTGCCCGCCATGCGCCGCCTGGGCGTGCTGCCACGGATCTCGCTGAACCTGCGCGAAGCCTGGGCCAATCCCGGCGTTCGGCGCGTGGTCAAGCAGATGGCGCCGGCTCTGCTGGCCGTCTCGGTGGCCCAGATCAGCCTGATCATCAATACGAATATCGCGTCGCGCCTGGGCGCGGGCGCCGTGTCGTACATCACCTATGCAGACCGTTTGATGGAATTCCCGACGGCGCTGCTGGGCGTGGCGCTGGGCACCATCCTGCTGCCGAGCCTGTCGCGCGCCAACGCCGACGACAATCGCGAGGAATACTCGGGCCTGCTCGACTGGGGCCTGCGGCTGACCTTCCTGCTGGCCCTGCCCTGCGCTGCCGGGCTGATGCTGTTCGGCGCGCCGCTGACATCCGTGCTGTTCAACTATGGCCGCTTCGACGCCCATGCCGTGGAGATGACACGCCAGGCGCTGGCCACCTATGGCGTGGGCCTGCTGGCGCTGATTCTCATCAAGATCCTGACGCCGGGCTTCTACGCACGACAGGACATTCGCACCCCGGTCAAGATCGCGATCCTGGTGCTGATCATCACGCAGCTGTCGAACTTCGTGTTCGTGCCGGTGCTGGGTCATGCCGGCCTGCCGCTGTCGATCAGCTTCGGCGCCACGGTCAATGCGCTGCTGCTGTTCTTCGGATTGCGCCGGCGCGGCTTCTACCATCCGGCGCCGGGCTGGGGCATTTTCCTGCTGCGGCTGGCGGCGGCCATGCTGATCCTTTCCGGCATGCTGCTGTGGTTCTCGCGCAATTTCGACTGGGTGGCGATGGGGGCCACGCCGTGGCTGCGCATCGCGCTGATGGCCGCCTGCCTGGTACTTGCGGCGGCGGTCTACTTCGGTACACTGTGGCTCATGGGCCTGCGCTACGCAGCCTTCCGGCGCCGCGCCGGCTAGTCAGGAACACCGCCCCATGACCTCCACGAAAGTCCTGGATTACTTCGCCAGCCTCGTGGCCGACGACGACGCGATCCCGCTGACCGAGACCGCGCTCGCGATCGCCCAGGACGCCTATCCTGACCTTGACCTGCAGGCCGAACTGGCCGCCCTCGACGTGCTGGCGGTGCGTCTGAAGCGGCGGATCGCCGAAGGCACGCCTGCCATCCAGCGTCTGCGCCTGCTGAACCATTTCTTCTACCGGGACCTGGGTTTCGGACCCAACGCCAACGACTACTACGACCCGGACAATTCGTACCTGAACGTGGTGCTCAAGCAGCGCCGGGGTATTCCGATCTCACTGGCCGTGCTGTACATGGAGCTTGGCCAGCAGATCGGCCTGCCGCTGAAAGGTGTGTCGTTTCCCAACCATTTCCTGGTGCGCATGACGATTCCCGCCGGCGAAGTCGTGCTCGACCCGTTGACCGGCGAAACGCTGTCGAAGGAACAGTTGCAGGAGATGCTTGACCCGTTTCTGGAGCGCGAGGGCATCACGGGGTCGAATGAAGTGCCGCTGGGGCTGTTCCTGCAAGTGGCCGGCCATCGCGAGATCGTGGCGCGCCTGCTGCGCAACCTGAAGGCAATCTATCTGCAGGAATCGCGCTGGCAACGGCTGCTGGCAGTACAGAACCGGCTGGTGATCCTGCTGCCCGATTCGATCGAGGAAGTCCGCGATCGCGGCCTGGCCTACGCGAACCTGGAGTGCTTCCGGCCGGCGCTGGAAGACCTGGAGGCCTATGTCCAGGCGCGGCCCGATGCCGCCGACACCACGCAGATTCGCGACCGCATGCCGGCCTTGCGCATGATGAGCCGCAGCCTGAACTGACGTCCGGCCGCGGCGCTCGGCGTATTGCGCAGCTCAGCGGTCAGCCGGGGCGCGCGTGCGGCCCTTGCCGCGCACCAGCTTCCACAGGCCACCCAGCACGAGCGGTACCACCGCCGCGCCAATGCCCGCCAGCACGATCAGGTTCAGGTACTGCTTGATGAACGGCAGGTTGCCGAAGAAGTAGCCGGCGAACACCAGACCGAACACCCACGTGGCCGCCCCGATCACATTGAACAGCTGGAACCGCCCGAACGTCATCTGCGACACGCCCGCCACGAACGGCGCGAAGGTGCGCACGATCGGGATGAAGCGTGCCATCACCAGCGTCTTGCCGCCGTGGCGTTCATAGAAGTCGTGCGTCTTGCGCAGGGCTTGTTGGTCCAGGAAGCGCCAGTGCTGGTCGAATACCTTGGGCCCGATCCAGCTGCCCACGAAGTAGTTGACCGTGTTGCCCGTGATGGCGGCGACGAACAGCAGGCCCGCCAGCATCCACTCGTTCATGGCGCCAGCCGCGCACATGGCGCCGGCGATGAACAGCAGCGAGTCGCCCGGCAGGAACGGCAGCACCACCAGCCCGGTCTCGGCAAAGACGATGGCAAACAGGATGCCGTAGACCCAGACCCCATAGTCCAGGACGAACTGTCCCAGGAATTTGTCGACGTGGAGAACCATGTCGATCAGATGCAATACGGTATCCAAATTAGCCTCTCTCCAAAGAAGGCCCCCATCATACAAGAGCCATTACGACAATCCGTCACCTCTTGGCGGGGCTTGTGCCGAAAACGTGTCCGCCCGCACGTATAATCGCCCGCATGCCCGCCGACGCCGCCCTGCCTGAAGCCTCAAACCCCCTCCGCACCACCCAGCCTGGCCGCCCCATCCGTCCGTTGCCGGATCAACTGATCAGCCAGATTGCGGCTGGCGAAGTGGTGGAGCGGCCCGCTTCAGTGGTCAAGGAACTGCTCGAAAACGCGCTCGATGCCGGCACCACGCAACTTGGCATCCGGCTCGAGGAAGGCGGCGTGCGGCGTATTGTTATCACCGACAACGGCTGCGGCATTCCCGCCGACGAACTGCCCGTTGCGCTGATGCGCCACGCCACCAGCAAGATCGCCTCGCTCGACGAGCTGGAATCGGTCCTGACGCTCGGCTTCCGGGGCGAGGCTCTGGCGTCGATTGCCTCGGTCTCGCACCTGGTACTGACCAGCCGCACCGCCACCGCCGCGCACGCCACCCAGATCAGCGCCGACAACGGCCAGTTGCAGCCCGCATCGGGCGGCGTGGGCACGATGATCGATGTACAGCACCTGTACTTCAACACGCCAGCGCGTAGAAAGTTCCTTAAATCGGAGCAAACCGAGCTGGGCCACTGCCTGGAGATGATCCGGCGTGTGGCGCTGGCGCGGCCCGACGTCACGATCTCCGTCCACCACAACGGCAAGCCGCTGGAGCACTGGAATGCCGGCGACGTGGCCACGCGCACCGCGCAGGTGCTGGGGGGCGATTTCGCGCGGGCACGGCTGGCGCTGGACGAAGATGCCGATGCGCTGCACCTGTATGGCTTTGCGGGCCTGCCCACGGCGTCGCGCGGACGGCCCGACCAGCAGTACTTCTTCGTCAACGGGCGCTTCGTGCGCGACAAGCTGCTGAACCACGCAGTGCGCAGCGCCTACCAGGACGTGCTGCACGGCGACCGCTTTCCGTCGTACGTGCTGTGCCTGGACCTGCCGCCCGAACTGGTCGACGTCAACGTCCACCCGTCGAAGATCGAAGTGCGCTTCCGCGAATCGCGCGCCGTCCACCAGTTCGTCTATCACGCCGTACAGCGATGCCTGGCCCGGCAGGCCGGCGAACAGGGCGACAGCCTGCATTCCGATACCGACGACGGCGCGGGCCTGATGCCGATGCCGTCCGCGCGTCCGGCTGCGCCCGCGCCCGGGGTGCCTGGCGCCGCGCCGCAATGGATCAACTATTCGGCGGGCCGCCAGACCGAGCTGGGCATCGCGCAACCGCGCCAGGCCTATCTGGGCATGGTGCGCGACGCTACCTCGCCGGGGTCTGCAAATCCGGCATCGTGGCAGCCATCGTCGCGCCCGCCTGCGTGGCTGGCCGACGCCCAGGCCGTCCGTGCCGACGACCCGCCCAGCCTGCTGGACCGCCTGCCGCCGCGTGTATCGAACCTGTCCGAGGCGGATACCGCCGCCAGCGACGCCGACCATCCGCTGGGCTATGCCATCGCCCAGTTGCACGGCATCTACGTGCTGGCGCAGAACGCGCGCGGGCTGGTGCTGGTGGACATGCACGCGGCCCACGAGCGCATCCTGTACGAACAGATCAAGGACGGCCTGGCCGCGCGCCAGCTTGCCGTGCAGCCGCTGCTGATCCCGGTCACGCTGCCGGCCAATCCGGTGGAAATCGGCGCGGCCGAGGAGCACCAGGAAACCCTGCAACTGCTGGGCTTCGACATCGCGCCGATGTCGCCCACCACGCTGGCCGTGCGCGCCATTCCGGCGCTGCTCAAGCAGGCCGATGCCGAAGCGCTGGCGCGCGACGTGCTGCGCGACCTGCAGTCGTACGGCGGCTCGCGCGTGCTGGCCGAGCGCCAGAACGAACTGCTGGCCACGCTGGCCTGCCATAGCGCAGTGCGTGCCAATCGCAAGCTGACCGTCGAGGAAATGAACGCGCTGCTGCGTCAGATGGAACAGACCGAACGCGCCGACCAGTGCAATCACGGTCGTCCCACGTGGGTGCAGCTGACCGTGACCGAACTCGACCGCCTGTTCCTGCGCGGCCAGTAATCCCTGTTCCCTGTTGGCCGTTTGATGATGTCATCGCAGTTTTCCGACTTTCCGCCCATCGTCTGCCTGCTGGGGCCCACCGCGTCCGGCAAGACGGCTGCCGCGCTGGAGCTGGCCGCGCGCAAGCCGGTGGAGATCATCAGCCTCGATTCCGCGCTGATTTATCGCGAGATGGATATCGGCACGGCCAAGCCGACGCCGGCCGAACTGGCCAGCGTGCCGCACCACCTGATCGACATCATCGATCCGCTCGCCAGTTACTCGGCCGCGCAGTTCGTGACCGATGCCGAGCGGCTGATCGACGACATCCGCAAGCGCGGACGCACGCCGCTGATCGTCGGCGGGACCATGCTCTACTACAAGGCGCTGACGCAGGGCCTGAACGACCTGCCGCAGGCCGATGCCACGGTGCGCGCCGAACTCGATGCCCTGGCCGCCGAGCGCGGCTGGCCAGCGCTGCATGCGATGCTGGCCGAGGTCGATCCGGTCACGGCCGCGCGCCTGGCGCCCAACGATGCGCAGCGCATCCAGCGTGCGCTGGAGATTCACCGCCTGAGCGGCCAGCCGATGTCGACGCTGCTGGCGCGGCAGGCTGACGCGCGAACCTTCACCGGCGCGGCCGATGCGCGCTACCGGGTCATCGCGCTGGAGCCGTCGGATCGCGCCATGCTGCACACCCGTATTGCCGACCGTTTCGACGCGATGCTCGATGGCGGGCTGATCGACGAGGTGCAGCGGCTTCGCGCACGCGGCGACCTGCATCTGGGGCTGCCGTCGATGCGCTGCGTGGGCTACCGGCAGGTGTGGGAATTCCTCGATGGCGACTGCGATGCCGCCACCATGCGCGAGCGCGGCATTGCCGCCACGCGCCAGCTCTGCAAGCGGCAGTTGACGTGGCTGCGCAGCACGCCGGAGCGCATCTGCGTCGATGCCTTGGCGCCCGACTACGTCACGCAGGTGGCCCGCGCCGCGGACTGGTGATCGCGCGCCGGGTGACCGATAATCATCGCTTCCGTTTTTTAAGCGAATTGCGATGACCGCCTTCTCGATCCGCCCCGCCACGCCCGCCGACAGCGCCACGCTGTTCCGTCTGATCTCGGACCTGGCCGAATACGAAAAGCTGACGCATCTGGTGGAAGCCACGCCGCAGAAGCTTGGCGACGCGCTGTTCGGTGCCAAGCCCCATGCCGAAGCCGTGCTGGTGGAAGTCGACCAGGACGGCGCGAAGCAGGCCGTCGGCTTTGCCCTGTTCTTCCACAACTTCTCGACCTTCCTGGCCAAGCCCGGCCTGTACCTGGAAGACCTGTTCGTCGAGCCGGCCTGGCGCGGCCACGGGCTGGGCAAGGCCCTGCTCAAGCATCTGGCGGCACTGGCCGTGGAACGCGGCTGCGGCCGCTTCGAGTGGTCGGTGCTGGACTGGAACCAGCCGTCGATCGATTTCTACCAGGCGATGGGTGCCGACGTGATGCCGGACTGGCGGATCTGCCGCGTGACGGGCGACGCGCTGACCAAACTGGGCGCCGCGTAAGGCGGGCTTGGGATGCTCCGGCGATGCTGGAGGTGCTGAGTGCTGGAGGTGCTGGGGGTGCTCCCCTCTCCCGCCTGCGGGAGAGGGGTTGGGGGAGAGGGCAATGAGGTTCTGCTTGCTGATCAACGCAATGTGAACCGCTGAACCCTCTCCCCCGGCCCCTCTCCCGCGCAGCGGGAGAGGGGAGAAAACACAAACGGCTTAAACCACCACGGTCTGCGCCTGGCCTTCGGCGCGTTCCTGGATCTCGCCGATCTGCCATACGGCTTCACCGGCGGCCTGCAGGTGGCGGATGGCGCGTTCGGCGTCTTCCTTGGCCACGATCACGACCATGCCGATGCCGCAGTTGAACACGCGGTGCATTTCGGCGTCGGCCACGTTGCCCTGCGCCTGCAGCCACTGGAACAGCGGCGGCAGCGTCCAGGCATCGCGCTGGATCACGGCCGTCAGGTTGTCGGCCAGCACGCGCGGCACGTTCTCGGTCAGGCCACCGCCGGTGATGTGGGCCATGCCCTTGACCGGCAGCGTGTCGATCAGCGACAGCAGCGGCTTCACGTAGATGCGCGTCGGCGCCATGATGGCGTCCTGCAGGCGCTGGCCGTGGAAGTCGGCATTCAGGTCCGGCTTGGCCACTTCGATGATCTTGCGCACCAGCGAGTAACCGTTCGAGTGTGCACCCGAAGAGGCCAGGCCCAGTACCACGTCGCCCGGGTGGATCGTGGTGCCGTCGATGATCTTCTTCTTTTCCACGGCGCCGACCGCGAAACCGGCCAGGTCGTATTCGCCGTCCGGGTACATGCTCGGCATTTCGGCGGTTTCGCCGCCGATCAGCGCGCAGCCCGACAGTTCACAACCATGGGCGATGCCCTGGATCACGGTGGCGGCGGTGTCCACGTCCAGCTTGCCGCAGGCGAAATAGTCCAGGAAGAACAGCGGCTCGGCACCCTGCACCAGGATGTCGTTCACGCTCATGGCCACCAGATCCTGGCCCACGGTGTCGTGGCGGTTCAGCTGGAACGCCAGCTTGAGCTTGGTGCCCACGCCGTCGGTGCCAGACACCAGCACCGGCTCCTGGTACTTCTTCGACAGCTCGAACAGGGCGCCGAATCCGCCGATACCAGCCATCACGCCTTCGCGCATGGTGCGCTTGGCAAACGGCTTGATCCGGTCGATCAGGGCGTCGCCGGCGTCGATGTCAACACCGGCATCGCGGTAGGAAAGGCCTGCCTGGCCGGCGGTCGGGGATGCGCTCATGAGAACCTGCTTGTCTTGGATGAGGGTGAAGTGTGGAATCCGTCGCTTTTTCGCTGCGTCCCGGGCCGGGGGGCCAATCGGGCACGGAGCACGGACGCGAGTCCAGTAAAATCATGATTTTAACGGATACAGGCTCCCGGCGACCAGTGATCGCGGACGAATCCACCTGCCACACTGCCAACCCATGACGCGCCGGCCCCTCCGATGACCGCCCCCCTGCTTTCCCAAGACACCAAGCGCATCCTGCTGTGGATTGTTGTCGCCGCCGCCCTGTTCGCCGTGATTCTGGCGCTGGCGCCCGTGCTGACGCCGTTTCTGGTCGCCTTCATCTTCGCGTACATCCTCAATCCGGGCGTGGACTGGCTGCAACGCCGCCGGGTGCCCCGTTTTATCGGCGTGGCGCTGATGATCGGGCTGCTGGGCGTGATCCTGCTGCTGCTGGTGCTGCTGCTGATCGCCGTGCTGCAGCGCGAGATCCCGCAATTGCGCGAACAGGTGCCTATCCTGCTGCAAAAGCTCAACAGCGTGCTGGCGCCCAAGCTGGCCGAACTGGGCGTGCGGGTGCGATTCGACTTCCCCGGACTGCGCAGCATGCTGCAGAACCGCTTCGCGGCCAGCCCCGAGGACCTGATGCAGACCCTGTTCGACTACGTGCGGGTGTCGGGTTCGGCACTGATCGAGTTGGCCGGGCTACTGTTCATCGTGCCGATCCTCATGTTCTACCTGCTGATGGACTGGCATATGGTCATGCGGCGTATCGAGCGCCTGGTGCCGCGCCGCTGGGTGCCCAAGGTGCATGAGCTGTCCGCCGAGACCGACGCCCTGCTGTCCCAGTACCTGCGCGGGCAAATCCTGGTCATGGTGATCCTGGCTGCGATCTACTCGATCGGCCTGACCGTGGCCGGCTTCGACGTGGGCATTCCGGTGGGCATCTTTACCGGGCTGGCCGTGTTCATCCCGTATATCGGCTTTGGCATCGGATTGACGCTGGCGGTCGTGGCCGCGCTGCTGCAATTCGGCAACTGGTACGGGCTGGGCGCCGTGGCGGTGGTATACGGCATCGGCCAATTCGTGGAAAGCTTCTACCTGACACCGCGCCTGGTGGGCGAGCGTATTGGCCTGCACCCGCTGGTGGTGATCTTCGCGCTGCTGGCGTTCGGGCAGCTGTTCGGCTTCTTTGGCGTGCTGCTGGCTTTGCCAACCTGTGCGGTGCTACTGGTCGGCGCGCGTCAGCTGCGGCGCGTTTACCTGGCCAGCGACCTCTATCGGCACTAGGCCGGCACTAGGCATACTGCAGGCACGTATCGGGCAAGTAACGGATTCGTCATGTCATCGCGTCAAAGTCATAAGCAGCTGTCGCTGGAACTGGGCAGCCCGCCCCCGTCCACCTTCGACAATTTCTTCGTGTCGGCCAATCGCGAGCCGGTGCAGCGCCTGCGCGACCTGCCCGGCCTGGTGGCGCGCGAGCAGGCCAACGACCGCCTGTTCTACCTGTGGGGCGACATGGGTTCCGGCCGCACCCACCTGCTGCATGCCGTATGCGACACCGCGATCCACGCCGGCCTGAACTGCCGCTACCTGAGCCCGCACCACGCGCTGGCCGACTTCATGTTCGACCCGGCTTGCCAGATCTATACCGTCGACAACGTCGATCTGCTGGACGAAGCCCGCCAGATTGCCGTGTTTTCGCTCTATAACGAAGTGCGCGCCCATGTGCGCTGCGCGCTGGTGGTGGCGGGCGGTCTGGCGCCGCGCGCCATGCCGGTTCGTGAAGACCTGCGCACACGGCTGGGCTGGGGGCTGGTCTACCAGCTCCAGCCGCTGTCCGACGAAGACAAGATGGCCGCGCTGGTGCAGGCGGCCAAGGAGCGCGGGCTGCAGTTGTCGCCCGAAATCCCGCACTGGCTGGTCACGCGCCACTATCGCGACATGCCCAGCCTGATGGCGCTGCTTGACGCGCTGGACATGTACGCGCTGGAGCGCAAGCGCGCGGTGACCCTGCCGCTGCTGCGCGAAATGTTTGCCGAATTCCGGGAGTAACCGCCGGTTCCATTGGTTTCTCCGTGGGGCTGGCGAGACACCGCCCTGCTCCCCGCCCGGGCCCGGCCGACCGCTCGCGGCACCTTAATGTAAAATCGCGCCCCATGAATCTGGCACTGTTTGACCTCGACCACACCCTGATCCCGACCGATAGCGACCACGAATGGGGCCGCTTCCTGGTCCGCATGGGCGTCGTCGACGAGGAATCGTATCGTCGCAAGAACGACGAGTTCTATAGCCAATACAAGGCTGGGACGCTCAATATCCAGGAATTCCTGCGCTTCGCGCTGGCCCCGCTGGCGGCCAACCCGCGCGACCGCCTGGATCAATGGCGCGTGCGCTTCATGCACGAGGTCATCGAGCCGGTAATCACGCCGCAGGCGAAGGCCCTGGTGTACAAGCACCTGGAAGCCGGCGACCTGTGCGCGGTGGTGACGGCCACCAACAGCTTTGTCACGGCGCCGATCGCCCAGGCCTTCGGCATCAAGCACCTGATCGCCACCGACCCGGAAACGGTCGACGGCAAGGCCGAGAGCGCCTTCACCGGCGAAGTGGCTGGCGTGCCGAGCTTCCGCGAAGGCAAGATCACCCGCGTGGAAAGCTGGCTCAAGAGCCTGGGCGCCAAGTGGGACGACTTCGGCACCACCACGTTCTATAGCGATTCGGCCAACGACCTGCCGCTGCTCGAAAAGGTCAGCGAGCCGATCGCCGCCAATCCCGACGACCGCCTGCGTACCCACGCCGCGGCGGCTGGCTGGCGCATCATGGACCTGTTCTGACGTGATCAAGAAGCTCATCACCCGGCTGCTGGGCAAGCCGGGGCCGAAACAGCGCCGCACGGGCCGCGCCCATACCCCACGCGTGGTTGGCGTGGAAGAACACAAGATCGACCCAGCGCTGATCTCGCGCAACGCGGTCAAGGTCACGTCCACGCTGCAGCAGGCCGGCTACCAGGCCTTCATCGTGGGCGGCGCCGTGCGCGACCTGCTGCTCGGCATCAAGCCGAAGGATTTCGACGTGGCCACCAACGCCACGCCGGAGCAGGTGCAGGCGCTGTTCCGCCGCTCGCGCATCATTGGCCGCCGCTTCCAGATCGTGCACGTGACGTTCTACGGCGGGCGCGAGCAGGAGATCATCGAGGTCTCGACGTTCCGCGCGCTGGTGGATGCCGTGGCCAGCGAGACGCTGCCCGAAGGCCGCCGCCTGAAGCGGGCCGAACTCGACAGCAAGACGCACGCGATCGACGCCAGCGGCCGCGTGCTGCGCGACAACGTCTGGGGATCGCAGGCCGAGGATGCGGAGCGCCGCGACTTCACGATCAACGCGATGTACTACGATCCGGCCGCGCAGACCGTGCATGACTACCATCACGGCATGGAAGACATCCGCGCCCGCACGCTGCGCATGATCGGCGACCCGGTCACGCGCTACCGCGAAGACCCCGTCCGCATGCTGCGCGTGGTGCGCTTTGCCGCCAAGACCGGCTTCGGCATCGACGAGGAAACGCGTGTGCCGATCGCAGAACTGGCACCGCTGATCCACAACGTGCCCAGCGCGCGCCTGTTCGACGAAATGCTCAAGCTGCTGATGTCGGGCCACGCCTGGGCATCGCTGCAGGAACTGCGCAAGGCCGGCCTGCACAAGGGCCTGCTGCCGCTGCTGGATGTGGCGATCGAACAACCGATGGGCCAGCGCTTCGTACAACTGGCGCTCGACAACACCGACCGGCGCGTACAGGCCGGCAAGCCGGTATCGCCGGGTTTCCTGTTCGCGTCGCTGCTGTGGCACCACGTACTGCAGCGCTGGACCAAGCTGCGCGACGAAGGCGAGCATCCGATTGCCGCGCTGAACACGGCCATGGACATGGTGCTGGAAAAGCAGACCGGCCAACTGGCCATCCAGCGCCGCTTTGTCACCGACATGCGCGACATCTGGGGCATGCAGCCGCGCTTTGAAAAGCGCGTGGGCCGCATGCCGTACCGCCTGCTGGAATCGCCGCGCTTCCGCGCCGGCTACGACTTCCTGCAACTGCGTTGCGAGGCCGGCGAGCAGCCGGCCGAGGTGGGCCAGTGGTGGACCGACTTCCAGAACGCCCACCCCGACGAGCGCGAGGCGCTGATCGAATCGACCCGCCCAGCGCGCGGCAAGTCCGGCAAGGGCGCCAGGGGCGGTGCGGGTGAGAGCCACGACGGGGGCCAGGACGGTGGCCCGGAAGGCGCCGAGGACGGCACCGGCCACGACGGCGACGCGCCGGCGCGCAAACGGCGCCGCCGACGCGGTCCGCGGAAATCAGATACAGTGTCTTCCCGCAGCGAGGCGCAATCGACTGACGGGGCCGATGGAGGTCAGCCCGAGCCGGAAACGCGCCGCGCCCAGCCGGAGGAATAACATGACGCTTGCCTTCATCGGCATCGGCGCCAATCTTGGAGATGCGCGCCAGGCGTTGAAAGACGCCATCGTGTGCCTGGCCCAGCAGGTCGGCGTCACGGTCGTTGCGCGCTCGTCGTTCTACCGGACGGCCCCGGTCGACGCCACCGGCGACGATTACTTCAACGCCGTGGTCAAGATCGAAACGCCGTTCACGGCGTCGCAACTGCTGCGCATCTGCCACCATATCGAAGATCAGTTCGGCCGCGAGCGGCCGTTCCGCAACGCGCCGCGCACGCTGGACCTTGACCTGCTGCTGTTCGGCACCGATGCAATCAACACCGAGGCTCTGACCGTACCCCATCCGCGCATCACGGAACGCGCATTCGTGCTGGTTCCGCTGATCGAGCTGGACGCCACGCTGGACATTCCCGGCCGCGGCCGCGCGGCGGACTTCCTGCCCGGCGTGCAGGACCAGCGCATCGAGAAGCTTTCCACATGCAAGTGCACGCGCCTGCAGGAAGGCAACCCCCCATCCTGAGCGCGCAGCGCCCCTGACGCATGCTCGATCATCTGCGCCGCATCGTCGTTGAAGGCCCGGTGGGTTCGGGCAAATCCGCGCTGGCCCAACGCCTGGCGCAACACCTGCGGGCCGGCGAACTTCCCGACGGCGCACGCCACAATCCCTTCCTGGAACGTTTCTATCGCGAGCCGCAGCGTTACGCGCTGCCGATGCAGCTGGCTTGCCTGAACCAGCGCGCGACCCAGTTGCAGCAATGGCAGACGGCAATGCTTGCCGGCCATCGCATGATCACGAATTTCCTGCAGGCGCGCGACCGTCTCTATGCGTCGCTGACGCTGGAGACCGATGAACTGGCGCTCTACGACGCGCTGGCGGCGCGGCTGCAAGTGCCCGCACAACGCGCGGACCTGGTCATCATGCTGCAGGCCACGCCGTCGCTGCTGCGCGAACGCATTCTGCGACGTGGCCTGCCTGGCGAAACTGCTATCGACGAGGCGTACCTGCAACGGCTGCACGACGCCTACGGCGAACTGTTCCATCGCTACGACGACGCCCCGGTGCTGATCGTCGATACCGCCCACTTCAATCCGGTAGACAACGACGGCGATTTCCGTACACTACTGTCGCGCATCGAGAACATGCGGGGCCGCAAGGCCTTCCTGAATCTCGCTGCCCGCTGATCTGCTCCGAAGCCGCTGCAAAGACGCGCCTAAGGCCCCCGGCAGCACAACACGATAACGACAACGGCCGCCGCCGAAACTTGTTCGTGCGACACACGGCCGCCACTCCTACGGGCACTGCCATGAGTTACCTCCTCGACCCTTCCCGCAAGACCGTCACCGCGCCCAAACTCCAGGCCATGCGTGACGCCGGCGACAAGATCGCCATGCTGACCGCCTACGATTCCAGCTTCGCCGCGCTGCTCGACTACTGCGGCGTCGAGATGATCCTGGTGGGCGATTCGCTGGGCAATGTGATGCAGGGCCAGCAGACCACGCTGCCGGTGACGCTCGAGCACATGACGTATCACACCGAATGCGTGGCGCGCGGCAACCAGACCGCGCTGCTGGTGACGGACCTGCCGTTCGGCACGTATCCCACCCCTGAGAAAGCCTTTGAAAGCGCGGCCACGCTGATGCGCGCGGGCGCGCAGATGGTGAAGCTCGAAGGCGGCGAATGGCTGGCGCCCACCGTGAAATTCCTGGTCGAGCGCAGCATCCCGGTGTGCGCCCATATTGGCCTGACTCCGCAGTCGGTCCACGCGTTCGGCGGCTTCAAGGTACAAGGCAAGACCGAGGCCGGCGCCGCCCAACTGAAACGCGAAGCGCAAGCGCTGGAGCAAGCCGGCGCGCAGGTGATCCTGATGGAAGCCGTGCCCGCCAAGCTGGCTGGCGAGGTGACCGCGATGCTGAAGGTGCCGACCATCGGCATCGGCGCCGGCGTGGACTGCTCGGGCCAGGTGCTGGTGCTGCAGGACATGCTGAATATCTACCCGGGCCGCAAGGCCAAGTTCGTCCGCAACTTCATGGACGGCCAGACCTCGATCGAAGGCGCCGTGCGCGCCTACGTGGCCGCCGTGAAGAACGGCAGCTTCCCGGCGGTCGAGCACACGTTCTCGGCTTGATTCGACTCGTTTGCCGGATTGTTTGACTCCCCTCTCCCGCCTGCGGGGGAGGGGAGAAAACCATCAGGCCTCGGTACGCAGCCGTGCCGGCATCGCCCCCCGCAGCGCATTGGCGATGACGATCGCCTCGGCCCGCAGCACCATCTCGCGCGTCACCGTGGTCTCGGCCACCGGCCCGTCGACCAGCGCATCGCCCGCTTCCAGCACCACCGCGCGCATCACACCCGGCAGGATGTCGGCCGACAGCGGCGGCGTCAGCCACCGTCCATCAACCTTGACGAACACCGAACTGCGGCCGCCTTCGAGCAGTTCGTCGCGCGTATTGAAGAACAGGCAATCGAATGCCCCGGCACGCTCGGCGGCCTGCCAGCCCTGATCGAATGTGCTGCGCGCGCTGAGCTTGTGGCGGCGCAGTGGGTCGGCCACAGGCAATCGCAATTCCGCCAATTCGAGATCGACGATCGCGGCCGGCAGCGGCACCAGCGCCCCGCTGGCAAATGCGATGGCACCGCGCTTGTCGACGCTCATGCGCAACCGCCAGTCGCCATCACCCAGCCGCGCGGCCTCGGCCTGCAACGCCGCGCGCACCGCAGGCAGCTCGAACGCGAATCCGCAGGTTTTTGAAGATTTGGCGATGCGTGCGAGATGCCGTTCGCGATGCGGCACCACGCCGTCGTGCGCATGCAAGGTCTCGAACAGCGTGAAGCCCGGATCGTGCGCGGTGAGAAAACGGGCCTTCCAGCCGCATTCGGCAAATTCGTCGTCGGCCACGCTGTCGTGGACGATGCCGCCGCCCACCCCCATCTCGCCGCGCCGCAGACCGCCCGCGTCGGCGGCGGCCAGCACCAGCGTACGGATTGCCACGGACATGCCGAAGGCGCCCAGCACGGCGCCGTCGCGCGGCGCATCGAGCCAACCGATCGACCCTGTGTAAAGACCGCGTGGCGAGGATTCCAGCTCGGCGATGATCTGCATGGTGCGGCGCTTGGGCGCGCCCGTGATCGACCCGCACGGGAACAGCGCCTGCATCAGCCCGCCGAACGACGTGCCAGTCTGCGCCGTGGCGGTGACGGTCGACGTCATCTGCAGCACGCGGCCAAAGGGTTCGACCACAAAGCGATCGGGCACCGTCACGCTGCCTGGCACGGCAAGGCGTCCGAGGTCGTTGCGCAGCAGGTCGACAATCATCACGTTCTCGGCGCGATTCTTCGGGTCGGTGGCAAGGATTTTTGCCGATCGCGCGTCCACGTCCACCTCGCCGGTTCGCGGTGCCGTGCCTTTCATCGGGCGCGCCACCAGATGTCCGGCGCCATCGTGCGCCACGAACAATTCCGGTGACAGCGACAGCACCCACCCATCGCCGGGCAACCGTGCCAGCGCGCCGAACGGCACGGGCTGGGCGTCGCGCAGGGCGGCGTAGAAGGCCACCGGATCGCCGAAGGCCTGGAAACGCAGCCGCTGCGTGAAGTTGACCTGATAGGTATCGCCCGCCTCGATGTACGCATGGATGCGCGCGATGGCGTCGGTGTACTGCTGGCGCGACAGGTTGCCCGCCACGTCGAGCACGCCAGCCGGGCCGGGCCGGGCCTGGGCGTCCACCCACTGCTTCACCTGTCCGGCATCGAGCAGCGCCAGCGTGCGAAACCACAGCAGGCGCAAGGCGCCATCGTGAAACGGTAGCGGTTCGTCCAGACACGCGTCCAGATGGACCGGGGCGCCGACAAGGTGGCCGCCGAATTCGTACGGCGCAAACAGCGTGACGTGCAGGCCGTCGCGCCAGCCTTGCGCCAGCAGCGTGTCGAGCGCGACGGCATCGGTGCCGGCCGGTACGACGTCCTGGCGCACGAAGCCGGTGTACAGGCGCGATGCGGCAACGCCCGGCGCGTGGGCATCGTCGAGCAGGACGAAGGGGTCGGTGGGAGACATCAATTTGGCGAGCGTGGTCGGCATACGAACCGCTTGCCCTCTCCCCCAGCCCCTCTCCCGCTAGCGGGAGAGGGGAGAACACCACGGGCATATCGATCGCCAATGGCTTGCTCCCCTCTCCCGCGTGCGGGAGAGGGGTCGGGGGGAGAGGGCGAGCCGTTCCACACCAACGATACATAAAAAAACCGGCCACGTTGCTCACGTAGCCGGTTTCTGTTTCCAGCGGCGCAAAGGCTTAGCTGAAGAAGCTCTTCACCTTGTCCAGCCAGGATTGCTCCTGCGGGCTGTGGCGCGAGCCGCCCTCATGCACCGAGCGGTCGAACTGGCGCAGCAGTTCCTTCTGGGCGTCGGTCAGCTTGACCGGCGTTTCCACGTTCACATGCACGTAGAGGTCGCCGGGATAGCCCGAGCGCACGCCCTTGATGCCCTTGCCGCGCAGACGGAACGTCTTGCCGGCCTGCGTACCTTCGGGCACCGGGAAACTGGCCTTGCCGCCCAGCGTCGGCACTTCAAGCTCGCCGCCCAGCGCCGCCGTGGCGAACGAGATCGGCATCTGGCAGTGCAGGTCGTCGCCGTCACGCTCGAATACCTCGTGCGCCTTGATATGCACTTCCACGTACAGGTCGCCCGGCGGCCCGCCGTTGATGCCCGGCTCGCCGTTGCCCGACGAGCGGATGCGCATGCCTTCGTCGATCCCCGCGGGAATCTTCACCTCGAGCGTCTTCTGCGACTTCAGCTTGCCCTGGCCGTGGCACTTGGTGCAGGGCTTGGGGATGAACTTGCCGCTGCCGTGGCACTTCGGGCAGGTCTGTTGCATCGTGAAGAAGCCCTGCGACACGCGTACCTGGCCCACGCCGTTACAGGTCGGGCAGGTTTCCACCGACGACCCCGGCTCGGCGCCGTTGCCGTGGCAGTGATCGCAATCGTCCCAGTGCGGCACGCGGATCTGCGCCTCGTGGCCGTGCGCGGCCTGCTCCAGCGAAATCTCCATGCTGTAGCGCAGGTCGGCGCCACGGTAGGCCTGCGGGCCGTTGCCGCGCCGGCCGCCACCGCCGGCCTGCTGGCCGAAGATGTCGCCAAAGATGTCGCCGAACGCCTCGGCAAAGCCGCCGCCGCCAAACCCGCCCGCACCGAAGCCGCCGGCCATGTTCGGATCCACGCCCGCGTGGCCGTACTGGTCATAGGCCGCCTTTTTCTCGGGGTCGGAAAGCATCTCGTAGGCTTCCTTGACCTCCTTGAATTTTTCCTCGGCTTCCTTGTTGTCCGGATTACGGTCCGGGTGGTACTTCATCGCGAGCTTGCGATAAACCTTCTTGATCTCGTCTTCGGTCGCGTTCTTGCCTACCCCGAGCACTTCGTAGTAGTCACGTTTTGCCATGGTGGCTCAATACCTGATGGGCCCGGCGGGTCACGAAAACACCCGGCGGGCGATAAGCAAAAAAGCCGAGCGCGGTGTCCGACCACGGTTTGCACCCTGATCAGACTACCGTCGCCCGGCGTCGGGAACGGGCGGCGGCGGCGCCGGCATCACCCGCGCCGCCGCCCCCTTCCCGCTTACTTCTTGTCGTTCACTTCCTTGAACTCGGCGTCCACGACGTTGTCGTCCTGGGGCTGGGCCTGCTGCTGGCCGGCACCGGCCGCGCCTGCACCTGCCGCACCGGCTTCACCCGCCTTGGCCTGCATGTCGGCGTACACCTTCTCGCCCAGCTTCTGGCTGACTTCGGACAGCGCGTTGACCTTGGCATCGATCTCGGCCTTGTCGCCGCCGCGTGCGGCGTCTTCCAGTTCCTTGATCGCGGCTTCGATCTTTTCCTTCTCGCCGGCCTCGAGCTTGTCGCCATGCTCGGTCAGGGCCTTGCGGGTCGAGTGGATCAGCGCATCGGCCTGGTTGCGGGCATCAGCCAGCTCGCGGGCCTTCTTGTCTTCCTCGGCGTTGGCCTCGGCGTCCTTGACCATGCGTTGGATCTCGTCTTCCGACAGACCCGAGTTGGCCTTGATCGTGATGCGGTTTTCCTTGCCGGTGGCCTTGTCCTTGGCGCCCACGTGCAGAATGCCGTTGGCGTCGATATCGAACGAGACCTCGATCTGCGGCATGCCGCGCGGCGACGGCGGAATGCCTTCCAGGTTGAACTCGCCCAGCAGCTTGTTGCCGCTGGCCATCTCGCGCTCGCCCTGGAACACCTTGATCGTCACGGCCGGCTGGTTGTCGTCAGCGGTCGAGAACACCTGGGCGTGCTTGGTCGGGATGGTCGTGTTCTTCGAGATCATCTTGGTCATCACGCCACCCAGCGTCTCGATGCCCAGCGACAGCGGCGTCACGTCCAGCAGCAGCACGTCGGTACGGTCACCCGACAGCACCGAACCCTGGATGGCGGCACCCACGGCCACGGCTTCGTCCGGGTTCACGTCCTTGCGGGCTTCCTTGCCGAAGAACTCGCGCACCTGCTCCTGCACCTTGGGCATGCGGGTCATGCCGCCCACCAGGATCACGTCGTCGATGTCGCTGACCTTGACGCCGGCGTCCTTGATCGCGGTACGGCACGGTTCGATCGTGCGGGTGATCAGTTCTTCCACCAGCGCTTCGAGCTTGGCGCGCGTGATCTTCAGGTTCAAGTGCTTCGGACCCGAGGCATCGGCCGTGATGTACGGCAGGTTGATCTCGGTCTGCTGCGAGCTCGACAGTTCGATCTTGGCCTTTTCGGCGGCTTCCTTCAGGCGCTGCAGGGCCAGCACGTCCTTCGACAGGTCGACGCCCTGTTCCTTCTTGAACTCGCCGATGATGTAGTCGATGATGCGCTGGTCGAAGTCTTCGCCGCCCAGGAACGTGTCGCCGTTGGTCGACAGCACTTCAAACTGCTTCTCGCCATCCACGTCGGCGATTTCGATGATCGAGATGTCGAACGTGCCGCCACCCAGGTCATACACGGCGATCTTGCGATCGCCCTTCTCGTTCTTGTCCATGCCGAACGCGAGCGCCGCGGCGGTCGGTTCGTTGATGATGCGCTTGACGTCCAGACCGGCGATGCGGCCGGCGTCCTTGGTGGCCTGGCGCTGCGAGTCGTTGAAGTACGCCGGCACCGTGATCACGGCTTCGGTCACCGGCTCGCCCAGGTAGTCCTCGGCGGTCTTCTTCATCTTGCGCAGCACTTCGGCCGACACCTGCGGCGGGGCCAGCTTCTGGTCGCGCACGCCAACCCAGGCGTCGCCGTTGTCGGCCTTGACGATCGCGTACGGCATCAGGCCGATGTCCTTCTGGACTTCCTTCTCTTCAAACTTGCGGCCGATCAGGCGCTTCACGGCGTACAGCGTGTTGCGCGGGTTCGTGACGGCCTGGCGCTTGGCAGGGGCGCCCACCAGGATCTCGCCGTCTTCCATATAGGCGATGATCGACGGCGTGGTGCGCGTGCCTTCCGAGTTTTCGATGACTTTCGGCGTGTTGCCTTCCAGGACCGACACGCAGCTGTTGGTGGTACCCAGGTCGATACCGATGATCTTACCCATAATGTTCTCTCCTATTGCCCTGTCTCTCAGTCAGGGACTGCAATCTCGACTGAGAGCGAAATGTGGCCGTCCCGGGCCATTTCAAGGGTGTAATCTGCAATTCCGAGTAATTTTCTCGGTTTATCCGGCCGCATCGGCCAAATGTTCAAAAGTTATCTAAAGATAACATTCAGGATTGACGCTCGCGCTGCCACAGCACGTCGGTGCCGCCGCCCACGCGGTTCAGCACGCGGGCCAGCACGAACAACAGGTCCGAGAGCCGGTTCAGATACTGGCGCGGCGCCTCGTTGAGCGCTTCGGCGGCGCCCAGTTCCACCAGCGAACGCTCGGCGCGCCGGCACACGGTACGGCAGACGTGGGCTTGGGCGGCGGTGCGGCTGCCGCCCGGCAGGATGAATTCGGCCAGGCGCGGCAGGCTGGCGTTGTAGTGCGCCAGCCAGGTATCGAGTTGCGCCACCTGGGGTTCCTTCAGCAGCGTGTACCCGGGAATCGACAGCTCGCCGCCCAGGTCGAACAGGTCATGCTGGATATGAAGCAGCGCATCGCGCACATCGGCCGGCACCTCCGGCTCGGTCAGCAGCAGGCCGATGTGGGAATTCAGCTCGTCGACGTCGCCGATTGCGGCGATGCGCAGGCTGTTCTTGCCCACGCGGCTGCCGTCACCGAGGCCGGTGGTGCCGGCATCGCCGGTGCGCGTGGCAATCTTGGACAGGCGGTTTCCCATGCCGGTCTCCTTGTGTTCTAGGGTGGTTCCTTCTGAAGTGGCGCAATTATGGCCTGCTTCCGGTCCTGGATGGCCGTTTATCGGCCGACCGACGGCTCTTGCCCATCCATCAGGTGGCGCACACGGCGTAGGCGAGTCGTAGAATAGCGGCATTCCACTGCATACAGAGCCATACGGCCCGCCCGGAGACCCGCATGAACCACCCCACACCTGCCGCCGCCCTGGCGCGCCGTCCGTTCCCCTCCGCGCTGGCCGATGCCCTGACTTCCCGCTTCGGCGACCGGTTTTCCACCTCGAACGGCGTGCGCGAGCACCATGGCCGCGACGAATCGCCGTTTCCGCCCGCCCTGCCCGATGCCGTGGTGTTTGCCCACAGCACCGAGGAAGTGGCCGAGGTGGCCAAACTGTGCAACGCACATGGTGTGCCGCTGATCCCCTATGGCGCCGGTTCGTCGCTCGAAGGCCACCTGCTGGCCGTGGCCGGCGGGGTCAGCCTCGACCTGTCACAAATGAACCGCGTGCTGGCCGTCCACCCCGAAGACCTGACCGTCACCGTGCAGCCGGGCGTCACGCGCAAGCAGCTGAACCAGGAAATCAAGGACACGGGCCTGTTCTTCCCGATCGATCCGGGCGCGGACGCGTCGCTGGGCGGCATGTGCGCCACGCGCGCGTCGGGCACCAACGCCGTGCGCTACGGCACCATGCGCGAGAACGTGCTGGCCTTGACCGTGGTCACGGCGGATGGCCGCGTGATCCGCACCGGCACGCACGCGCGCAAGTCGTCGGCCGGCTACGACCTGACCCGCCTGTTCATCGGCAGCGAAGGCACGCTGGGCATCATCACCGAGGTCACGGTGCGCCTGTATCCGCAGCCCGAGGCCATTTCGGCGGCCGTGTGCGCGTTCCCGAGCATGGGCGACGCGGTACGCGCGACCATCCAGACCATCCAGCTGGGCGTGCCGGTGGCGCGCGTGGAATTCGTCGATGCGCTGGCCATCCGCGCCATCAACCGGCACGACAACCTGACGCTGCCCGAAACCCCGCACCTGTTCTTTGAATTCCACGGCACCGAGGCCGGCGTGCGCGAGCAGGCCGAAACCGTGCAGGAAATCGTGGCCGAGCACGGCGGCCAGGGCTTCGAGTGGGCCACCCGCCCCGAAGACCGCACGCGACTCTGGAATGCCCGCCACACGGCCTACTTTGCGATGCTGCAGCTCAAGCCCGGCTGCCGCGCGGTGACCACCGACGTCTGCGTGCCGATTTCGCGCCTGGCCGATTGCGTGACCGAGACCGAGCGCGACCTGAACGCCTCGTCGCTGCCCTGCCCGATCGTCGGCCACGTTGGCGACGGCAATTTCCACGTGGCGATCCTGGTCGATACCAGCAAGCCCGAGGAAATGGCCGAGGCCGAGGACATCAACCGCCGGATCGTGGAGCGCGCGCTGTCGATGGGCGGCACCTGCACCGGCGAACACGGCGTGGGCCTGCACAAGATCGGCTTCCTGGTGCAGGAGCACGGCGAGGATGCGCTGGACCTGATGCGCGCCATCAAGGACGCGCTGGACCCGAACCATATCCTGAACCCGGGCAAGATCTTCAGCGCCTCGCGCTGAGGCCGCAGCCATGGCATCGGTCTTTCAACGCGTTCCGCCGCTGCACCTGCTGATCGCCTTCGAGTCCGCGGCGCGCCTGGGCAGCTTTGCCCGCGCGGCCGAAGAACTCTCGGTCACGCCCAGCGCGGTCTCGCACCGCATCAAGAACCTGGAGGAGCTCTGGGGCGAGGATCTGTTCGTGCGCTCGAATGCCGCGCTGCGGCTCACGGCGGCCGGCACGCGCTACCAGCGCAACGTGCAGGATGCGCTGAAATCGCTCAACGAACTGGCCCGGCCCGAGTACAACAAGCTGCGCACGCGCCTGCGCGTGGCCATTCCGCCCACCTTCGGCCGCCAGCACCTGGTGCCGCGCCTGCCCGAGTTCAGCGCGCTGTATCCGCATATCGACCTGGAGCTGCACCTGGCCGTGCCGTTTCTGG
The DNA here is from genome assembly GCF_002858765.1 of Cupriavidus pauculus. Classification (GTDB taxonomy): domain Bacteria; phylum Pseudomonadota; class Gammaproteobacteria; order Burkholderiales; family Burkholderiaceae; genus Cupriavidus; species Cupriavidus pauculus_B. Next base: position 424,544 of record NZ_PJRP01000002.1, on the reverse strand, counting down.
ATGTGAAGGCCGAGGATACCGACATCGAGATCCGCTACGGCACGGGCCGCTATCCGGACCTGAAGACCACGAAGCTGCTGGTAGAGCCGGTGTTCCCGGCCTGCGGCCGCGAATACTACGAGCGCGTGAACGGCTTTGCCATCACGAAGCCCGAGGACCTGCACAACCTGACGCTGCTGCGCAGCCCGTTGGAACCTTGGCGTCCGTGGTTCGAGACCGCGGGCCTGGACTGGCCGGAGCCGCAGACCGGCGCCCAGTTCAACGACATCGGCCTGATGCTGGAGGCCATCGTGTCGAACCAGGGCGTGGGCCTGGTGCGCCAGCGCATGGCGCGCCAGTGGCTGGCGGCCGGCCAGATGGTGAAGCTGCTGGACGTGGAATCGATCTCGCCGCACGGCTACTACATCGTGGAACGCGAGCAGGCGCCGCTGATGCCCGAGGCGCGCTACTTCATCGACTGGCTGCTCGGGCTGGACTGGTAGCGCCTGAGCCACTACGCTGGAAGCGTCCCCTGCCCGACGACGGTGTGCGCCGGTCAACCACCCCTGCCGCGCCGGCATGAACCATTTTGATCGGGTCGGCATGCGGAATTCACGTACCCGGGCGCCCGCCTGGCGAGGTGCCTGCGCTATAGTCTGCCGTCCCGGCCGCGTGCCTGCGAAGCAGCATGCGGCGCCCGGTCCGTCACAGGAGTTGCTGCCATGAACGCCCCGCAAGACGCCCACACCGTTGCGGATGGATCCGCCGAGAGTCGCCGCGCCGCGCTGCTGGCCAGGCTTGCGGCCATCCTGCCCGACGCCGCCGTGCTGTGGCGGGCCGAAGACACCGTCCCCTACGAGTGCGATGGCCTGGCGGCCTATCGGCAGGTGCCCGACGCCGTGGTGCTGCCCGACACCGAGGACCAGGTCTGCGCCGTGCTGCGCCTGTGCCATGAACTGGGCGTGCCCGTGGTGCCGCGTGGTTCCGGCACCAGCCTGTCGGGCGGTGCCATGCCGGTCGCGGGCGGCCTGGTGCTGTCGCTGGCCAAGTTCAAGCGCATCCTGTCGGTCGATCCGTATTCGCGCACGGCGGTGGTCCAGCCCGGCGTGCGCAACCTGGCCATTTCCGAAGCGGCCGCGCCGCACAATCTCTATTACGCACCTGATCCCTCGTCGCAGATCGCCTGCTCCATCGGCGGCAACGTGGCCGAAAACTCGGGCGGCGTGCATTGCCTGAAGTACGGCCTGACCGTGCACAACGTGCTGCGCGTGCGCGCCGTGACGATGGAAGGCGATGTGGTGGTGTTCGGCTCCGAGGCGCCCGATTCGCCGGGCCTGGACCTGCTGGCCACGATCATCGGCTCCGAAGGCATGCTGGCCGTGGTCACCGAAGTCACCGTCCGGCTCATCCCCAAGCCGCAGCTGGCACAGGTCATCATGGCCAGCTTCGACGACGTGGAAAAGGGCGGCAATGCCGTGGCCGATGTGATCGCCGCGGGCATCATCCCGGCCGGCCTGGAAATGATGGATCGGCCCGCCACGGCCGCCGTGGAGGAATTCGTCAAGGCCGGCTACGACCTCGACGCCGCCGCGATCCTGCTGTGCGAGTCCGACGGCACGCCCGAGGAAGTGGCCGAGGAAATCGGCCGCATGAGCGAGGTGCTTCGCGCATCGGGCGCCACGCGCATCACGGTGTCGCAGAACGAGGCCGAACGCCTGCGCTTCTGGAGCGGGCGCAAGAACGCCTTCCCGGCGGCGGGCCGCATCTCGCCCGACTACTACTGCATGGACGGCACCATCCCGCGCAAGCACATCGGCACGCTGCTCAAGCGCATCGAAAAGATGGAGCAGAAGTACGGCTTGCGGTGCATCAACGTGTTCCATGCCGGCGATGGCAACATGCACCCGCTGATCCTGTTCGATGGCGGCGATGTCGATGAATGGCACCGCGCCGAGCTGTTCGGCTCCGACATCCTGGAGACCTGCGTCGAACTGGGCGGCACCGTGACCGGCGAGCACGGCGTGGGCGTGGAAAAGCTCAATTCGATGTGCGTGCAGTTCTCGCGCGAGGAATGCGAGGCGTTCTTCGGCGTGAAGGCGGCGTTCGATCCGGCACGCCTGCTCAACCCGGACAAGGCCATCCCGACCCTGGCGCGCTGTGCCGAATACGGCAAGATGCACGTCAGGCGCGGCTTGCTGCCCCACCCCGACATCCCGCGATTCTGATCGACGCGCAGGGCCCGGCGGGGCGGGCGGCACGCCGCCTTTCCGCTCACCCGCTCAACCGTTTCGTCAGACATGCCACAACGCCACACCAACGCCATGATCCGCCAGCGCCTGGGCCAGCCCGAATCGGGCTGGCGCCAGCACTGGTACACGATCATCTTTGAAGCCGACACCCGCCCGGGGCGGCTGTTCGACGTCGTGCTGCTGATTGCCATCGTCGCCAGCGTCGGCGTGGTGATGCTGGACAGCGTGCCGTCCATCCACGCGCGCCTGGGCACGGCCTTCACGGCGCTGGAATGGATGTTCACGCTGCTGTTCACGGCCGAGTACATCATGCGGCTGTGCGTGGTGAAGCGCCCGCTGCGTTACGCGCTGAGCTTCTACGGCATCATCGACTTCATCTCGATCATGCCCACCTGGGCGTCGTTCTTCGTGCCCGAGCTGGCCTTCCTGATCGACGTGCGGCTGCTGCGCCTGCTGCGGGTATTCCGGATCCTCAAGCTCACCGTGTACTTCGAGGAAGCCGAGATCCTGGCCCGCGCGCTGGCCAACAGCCGGCGCAAGATCTTCGTGTTCCTGGGCACCGTGTTCATCATCACGGTGATCCTGGGCACCGTGATGTACGTGGTGGAAGGGCCCGAGCACGGCTTCACCAGCATTCCCCTCAGCATGTACTGGGCCATCGTCACGCTGACCACCACGGGCTTTGGCGACATGGTGCCCAAGACGCCGATCGGGCAGTTCATCACGTCGCTGACGATCCTGCTGGGCTACGGGATCATCGCCTTCCCGACCGGCATCGTCGGCGCCGAACTGGCCGCCAGCATCATCAAGCGGCCGCTGACCACGCGTTCGTGCGAGCACTGCCTGACCGAAGGGCACGAGCCGTCCGCGAAGTATTGCCAGCATTGCGGCAGCGCGCTGCCCGATTACCGCAGCGAGCCCGGCCTGGAGGGCCGGCTCGAAGGCGCCGTGGAGAACCGGCCGCCGCCCAAGCCGCCGCGCACATAATTGGCCCGCTGCGCCGCTGACCGACCCACCCCCATACCGACACGTCCTCATGCAAGCCACCCTCGACGCCACACTCGCGACCTTCCGCGACGCGATTCGCCAGGCCGGCGACAGCCGCACCCCGCTGCGGCTGCGCGGCGGCGGCAGCAAGGATTTCTATGGCCAGGCGCTGGTCGGCACCGTGCTCGACACGCGGGCGTATCGCGGCATCGTCGACTACGACCCGGCCGAACTGGTGATCACCGCACGCTGCGGCACGCCGCTGGCCGAGATCGAGGACGTGCTGGCCGAACATCGCCAGATGCTGGCCTTCGAGGCGCCCCACTTTGCCACGCGCGGCCAGGCCAGCACCGCCACGCTGGGCGGCGCCTTCGCGGCGGGTCTGTCGGGGCCGCGTCGCCAGTCGGTGGGCGCCCTGCGCGATTTCGTGCTGGGTGCGCAGCTGATGGACGGCAAGGGCGAGATCCTGAACTTCGGCGGGCAGGTCATGAAGAATGTGGCCGGCTACGATGTGTCGCGCCTGCTGGCCGGCTCGCTCGGCACGCTGGGCCTGGTCACCGAGGTATCGCTGAAGGTGCTGCCGGTGCCGTTCGACGACGCCACGCTGCGTTTTGCGCTGTCCCAGGCCGACGCGATCGACCAGCTCAACAAATGGGGCGGCAAGCCGCTGCCAATTGCCGCTTCGGCCTGGCATGACGGCGCGCTGCATGTGCGCCTGAGCGGCGCCACGGCCGCCGTTTGCGCGGCGCGCGACAGCCTGGGCGGCGAGGTGGTCGATGCCAGCCACGCCGGGCAACTGTGGGCCGCCCTGCGCGAACAGACGCATCCGTTCTTCACGCCGGCACGCGACGCCGACCGCGCACTGTGGCGCATTGCCGTGCCGCCGGTGACAAAGCCGCTGGACCTGCCCGGCGAACAGCTTGTGGAATGGGGCGGCGGCCAGCGCTGGTGGCTGGCGCCGGACGACAGCACCGCGTCGGCCGACCGGGTCCGCGCCATCGCCCAGGCCGCGGGTGGCCATGCCACGCTGTTCCGCAACGGCGACAAGGCCGTGGGTGTGTTCACGCCGCTCTCGACGCCGCTGGCCGCGATCCACCAGCGGCTGAAGGCCAGCTTCGATCCAGCGGGCATCTTCAATCCGCAGCGCATGTACAGCGGGCTCTGAGCCACCGTCCGGACACGGTCCCCAACGATAACGATCCCCCACCATGCAAACCACACTGGCCGAATTCCTGCGCAACACGCCCGAAGGCGAAGAGGCGAAATCGATCGTCGGCAAATGCGTGCATTGCGGCTTCTGTACCGCCACCTGCCCCACCTACCAGTTGCTGGGCGACGAGCTGGACGGCCCGCGCGGCCGTATCTACCTGATGAAGCAGGTGCTGGAAGGCAGCGCGGTGACCGAAAGCACGCGCCTGCACCTGGATCGCTGCCTGACCTGCCGCAACTGCGAATCGACCTGTCCGTCGGGGGTCACGTACGGGCGGCTGGTCGACATCGGGCGGCAGATCGTGGACGACCGGCTGGCCGAACAAGGCGTGCAGCGTCCGGCGAAGCAGCGCATTGCGCGCTGGATGCTGCGCGAGGGCCTGACGCGGCCCGGGCTGTTCGGCCCGGCGCTCAAGCTTGGCCAGATCGTCCGCCCGCTTCTGCCGCAGACGCTGCGCAACAAGGTGCCGGCGCACCCGACACCGCCCGGCACGTGGCCGCGCAACGAACATCCACGCAAGATGCTGTTGCTCGACGGCTGTGTGCAACCGGCGATGTCGCCCAACATCAATGCCGCGACGGCACGTGTGCTCGACAAACTCGGCGTGCAACTGGTGTTGGCGCGCGAGGCCGGATGTTGTGGCGCCATTCGCTTCCACACGGGTGACCATGCAGGCGGGCTCGACAATATGCGCGCCAATATCGACGCCTGGTGGCCCCATATCCAGGCCGGCGCGGAAGCCATCGTCATGACGGCATCGGGCTGCGGCGCGATGGTCAAGGACTACGGCCACCTGCTGCGCAACGACCCCAAATACGCCGAACGCGCCGCGCGCGTGTCGGCACTGACGCGCGACCTGTCCGAGCTGCTGCCCGATTTTGCCGACGACCTGCACCGCCTGGCCGGCGCGGTACCGCGCGATGGCCGCCGCGTGGCATGGCATCCGCCCTGCACGCTGCAGCACGGCCAGCAGATCCGCGGCAAGGTGGAGGCGCTGCTGACGCGCCTGGGCGTGGATGTGCGGCTCTGCGCCGACAGCCACCTGTGCTGCGGCTCGGCGGGCACGTATTCGGTGCTGCAGCCCGAACTGTCGTACAAGCTGCGCGACGACAAGCTGAACAAGCTGCAGGCTACATCGCCCGACGCCATCGCCACGGCCAATATCGGCTGCATCACGCACCTGCAAAGCGGCACGGACACGCCGGTGATCCACTGGGTGGAACTGGTGGACCGGATGCTGGCGCCGACGGTGGCAGCGCAGGCGGCGTAGGGGACATAGGGGACGCAGGCAGCGCAGGACCGCACGTGTCTTCCCTCTCCCGCTTGTGGAAGAGGGAGAGGGAGAGGGAGAGGGAGAGGGAGAGGGAGAGGGCAAGCCGTTGCGGCACGAACACGTTTCTCGTGATGGAAAAGCTGGTGCTCTCCCCCAACCCTTCTCCCGCATTGCAGGAGCGGGGAGCAAACCTGACCGCCGCTCTCTTGATGCCTCATCTTGCACGCATCTTGTACGGGAGTACCATGTCGGCACATTCAGTCCCCGCTGGTCTCTCCAGGCTGCCCCCATGCTTCAGACTTTTGCCATCCTGCTGGTCTTTCAGACCGTGGGCGAGGTAATCAGCTACGCGCTGCGCCTGCCCGTGCCCGGTCCGGTGATCGGCATGCTTTTGCTGTTCGGCTGGCTCGTATTCGACAACCGGCTGCTGCCCGTGATCCAGGGCGCCGCCAATGACCTGCTCAAGCACCTGTCGCTGCTGTTCGTGCCGGCCGGCGTCGGCATCATGGTGCATGCCCACCGCATCGGCAGTGAATGGATGCCGATCGTCATCGCGCTGGTGATCTCCACCTGGGTGGCCATCGCCGTCACCGCGCTGGTCACGCGTGCGCTGATGCGCAAGCCGCCAGCGGGGCAGCCGGCCGATGCCGTGGATGCCGGAGCGCAGCCATGATGTCGCCACGCCTCAATGAAATCTGGGTGTACCTGGCCGCCAGTCCCCTGATCGGGCTGACCGCCACGCTGATCGCCTATGTGTTCGCCTTCCGCATCTACGAGCGCGCCCGGTTCTCGCCGCTGGCCAATCCGGTGATGATCTCGGTGGCGATCCTGGTCACGGTGCTGACCGTGACCGGCACGCCCTACAAGACCTACTTCGACGGCGCGCAGTTCGTGCACTTCCTGCTGGGGCCGGCTACCGTGGCGCTGGCCGTGCCGCTGTACACGCAGTTGCCGAAGCTGCGCAGCAATGTGCTGCCCCTGCTGGCGGGCCTGCTGGCGGGTTCGGTGGCTGCCGTGGTATCGGCCGTCGGCATCGCGTACCTGCTTGGGGCATCGCCCGAGGTGGTGCGTTCGCTGGCGCCGAAATCAGTGACGATTCCGATTGCGATGGGTGTGTCCGAGAAGATCGGCGGCCTGCCGTCGCTGACCGCCGTGATGGTGATGGCCACGGGCATCATCGGCGCGGTCAGCGCCACCGGCCTGCTGAACCTGCTGCGGGTGCGTGACTACACCGTGCGCGGCTTTGCCACCGGCGTGGCGGCGCATGGCATCGGCACCGCCCGCGCCTTCCAGGTCAGCCAGGAAGCCGGCGCGTTCTCGGCGCTGGGCATGGGCCTGAATGGCGTGCTGACGGCTATCCTGGTGCCGGTGATGGCGGCCTGGATGCCCCACTGACGCCCCTGACAAGCTCCTGACAGCACGCTGTCAGGAGCGCCCGCGCATCATCCGTTCTCCCGACATGATGAAGAGGAGAGCCCCATGGCCAATCCGTCCAATGCGCTGGTCAACTGGCTGGAAATCCCGGTGACCGACATGAAGCGCGCCATGCAGTTCTACGAAACGGTGTTCGAGCATCCGCTGCGGCGCGAGACCGTCGGCGATGTCGACCTGGCCGTGTTCACCCACGCGGCCTCGGCCGGAGCGCTGGTACGCGGCGAGCAGTACCGGTCCAGCGCGTTCTATGGCCCGGTGCCGTACTTCAATGCCCCGCAACTCGACGACGTGCTGGCGCGGGTGACCTACGCCGGTGGCCGCACCGTGCGCGGTCCGGTGCAGTTGCCCGACAACATGGGCCGCTTCGCCCATATCACCGACAGCGAAGGCAACCGGATCGGGCTGCACGAGCCGGCCATGGCGGACGCGCCCTCGGCCGTCGCGCACTGACATCGCCATGAGCCGACGCGCCGACCGCCTCTTCCAGATCGTGCAAGTCCTGCGCGGGCGCCGCCTGACCACGGCGGCCCTGCTCGCGCAGCGGCTGGGCGTGTCCGAGCGCACCGTCTACCGCGATATCCAGGCCCTGTCGCTGTCCGGCGTCCCCGTGGAAGGCGAAGCCGGCATCGGCTACCGCCTGCGCCCGGACTACGATGTGCCGCCGCTGATGTTCACGTCGATGGAAGTCGAGGCCATGGTCGCGGGCCTGCGCCTGCTCAAGGCCTGGGGTGGCGGCGCACTGGCCGCTGCGGCCGAGCCGTCGCTGGAAAAGCTGATGGCCGCCCTGCCGCCGCAACGGCGCCTGGCCGCGCAGCAAAGCCGCATCTTCGCGCCCGAATATGCCAACCACCCCGCCGTGCGCGAGGCGTTCGACATCGTCCACACGGCCATTGGCGCGCAGCGGCTGCTGCAGATCGACTATTCGGATGCACAGCAGCGCGACACGGTGCGCGTGGTGCAGCCGCTGGGGCTGTTCTTCTGGGGCAATGTCTGGCTGGTGGCTGCCTGGTGTACGGCGCGCGAGGACTATCGCAGCTTCCGGCTGGACCGCTGCCGCAAGCTGACCATGCTCGCCGAGCATTTCCACGAAACGCCAGAACGGTCACTCAACGGCTTCCTGCGCGCGGTCCGGGCGGACTCGCACGGCTGAAAGCCGGTTCCTTGGGTCGTTCGGGCTGCTCAGGCGCCCGGGTCGTTCAGTAGCGTCTCGATGTCGCCGCGGAGCTCGTCAGGCTTGGTGGTCGGCGCGTAGCGCTTGAAGATCGTGCCGTCGCGGCGCACCAGGAACTTGGTGAAATTCCACTTGATCGCCTGCGTGCCGAGCAGGCCCGGCTTTTCCGACGTCAGCCACTTGTATAGCGGGTGCGCGTCGGCGCCCTTGACGTCGATCTTGTCGAACATCGGAAACGTGACGTGGAAGCGCGATTCGCAGAACGCGCCGATCTGCTCGGCATCGCCCGGCTCCTGCTTGCCGAACTGGTTGCACGGAAAGCCCAGCACGTCGAAACCGCGCGTCTGGTACGTGTCCTGCAGCGTCTGCAGGCCCGCGTACTGCGGCGTGAAACCGCACTCGCTGGCCGTGTTGACGATCAGCAGCACCTTGCCCCGGAAGTCGGTCAGCGGCACCGGCTGACCCGTCAGCGAACTGGCCTCGAACTGGTAGACGTTGCTCATCGTCGGTCTCCTGATAGGTAATGGGCGCAAGGATACCGCGCCCAGACAGCCCGCGTCAGATCACGTTCAGGTGTTCGGTGCCGGCACCGAGGTCGGCGTCGCGATGCCGCGCGCTATGGAGCTTGATCATCAGGCGCAGGTCGTTCAGCGAGTCGGCATTCTTGAGCGCGTCCTCGTACGTGATCTTCTCGGTCTCGTACAGCTCGAACAGCGCCTGGTCGAACGAGATCATGCCCTGCTCGCGCGATTTCTTGATGACTTCCTTGAGCTCGTGGATCTCGCCCTTGAAGATCAGGTCGGCCACCAGCGGCGTGCCGATCATGATTTCCACGGCCGGCACGCGGCCCTTGCGGCCGGCGCGCGGCAGCAGGCGCTGCGAGATCATCGCCTTCAGGTTCAGCGACAGGTCGATCAGCAGCTGCTGGCGCTTTTCCTCGGGGAAGAAGTTGACGATCCGGTCGATGGCCTGGTTGGCATTGTTCGCGTGCAGCGTGGCCAGGCACAGGTGGCCCGTCTCGGCGTACTGCATCGCGTATTCCATCGTCTCGCGGTCGCGGATTTCGCCGATCAGGATCACGTCGGGCGCCTGACGCAGCGTGTTCTTCAGCGCGATGTGCCACGACTCGGTATCGATGCCCACCTCGCGCTGCGTGACGACGCAGTTCTGGTGCGCATGCACGTATTCGATCGGGTCCTCGATCGTGATGATGTGGCCGTAGGAATGCGCGTTGCGGTGGTCCAGCATGGCCGCCAGCGAGGTCGACTTGCCCGAGCCCGTGGCACCGGTCACGATCACCAGGCCGCGCTTGGACATCACGATCTCGTGCAGCGACTGCGGCAGATCCAGGTCTTCCACCGACGGGATGCGCGTATTGATGGTCCGCACCACCATGCCGGCGCGGCCCTGCTGGATGAATGCCGACACCCGGAACCGGCCGGCGTTGGGCGCGGTAATGGCAAAGTTGCACTCGCGCGTGTCGTCGAATTCCTTCACCTGGCGCTCGTTCATGATCGAACGTACCAGCCCCAGCGCCTGCGTGGGGTTCAGCGGCTGCTGCGAAACCGGCGTGATCTTGCCGTCCACCTTGATGGCCGGCGGGAATTCCGAGGTGATGAACAGGTCGGAGCCGCGGTTGTTCACCATCAGCTCGAGCAGGTCGTTGATGTACTTCGATGCGGATTCGCGGTCGAGCATGATCACCCTTTATCCCATGAATGCGTCAGGGTTTTTGGCGCTCGCCCTGGCATCGTTGTAGTTGATCATGCCGCGCTTGATCAGGTCGCTCAGGCACTGGTCCAGCGTCTGCATGCCGATGCCGCTGGACGTCTGCATCATCGAGTACATCTGCGCGATCTTGTTCTCTCGAATCAGGTGGCGGATGGCGGGCGTGGCGATCATGATCTCATGTGCCGCCGTGCGGCCGTTGCCGTCGCGCGTCTTGAGCAGCGTCTGCGAAATCACCGCCTCGAGCGATTCGGACAGCATGGTGCGGACCATGTCCTTTTCCTCGGGCGGGAACACGTCCACCACCCGGTCGATGGTCTTCGCGGCCGAACTCGTGTGAAGCGTGGCAAAGACCAGGTGGCCCGTTTCGGCCGCGGTCAGCGCCAGGCGGATCGTTTCCAGGTCACGCAATTCACCCACCAGGATCACGTCCGGGTCCTCACGCAGCGCCGAACGCAGCGCGTTGGCAAACGAATGCGTGTGCGGCCCCAGTTCGCGCTGGTTGATCAGGCTCTTCTTGGAGTTGTGGACGAATTCGATCGGGTCCTCCACCGTGAGGATGTGGCCCATATCGTTGTCGTTGCGATGGTCGACCATCGCCGCCAGCGTGGTGGACTTGCCCGAACCGGTCGGCCCCGTCACCAGCACCAGCCCGCGCGGCTTCATGCACAGGTCGGCGAACACCGCCGGCGCGTGCAGGTCGTCCAGTGTCAGCACCTTCGACGGAATGGTACGGAATACGGCGGCCGCCCCGCGCTGCGTGGTATAGGCGTTGACCCGGAAACGGGACAGGCCCGAAATCTCGAACGAGAAATCGATTTCCAGCCGTTCTTCATAGGATTTGCGCTGAACGTCGCTCATGATGTCGTACACCATGGCGTGAACGTCCTTGTGCGTCATGGCCGCGACGTTGATGCGGCGCATGTCTCCGTGAATACGCACCATCGGCGGCATGTCGGCCGAGAGGTGAAGATCGGAAGCCTTGTTCTTGACCGCGAAGGCCAGAAGCTGTGCGATGTCCATCTATAATGACCCCACCCTAAAGAGGCCCTGGCGGAATATCGATTGACCGGGCCTTCACTGGTTTATTGTTGTACTTCTAGTTGTACTTCTTGGAATATGTCCGCTGGATTATGTCTGTAATCGCCGCCAACTTGCAAGCCGTGAAAAATGACATCGCGGCGGCCGCACAACAAGCCGGCAGATCGCCTGACGCTGTCACATTGCTGGCGGTTTCCAAGACGGTTTCCGCCGGACGTGTACGCGAGGCCTTCGACGCCGGCCAGCGGGCATTCGGCGAGAACTACGTCCAGGAAGGGGTGGACAAGATTGCCGCGCTGGACGCCCTGCGCGGCCAGATCCAGTGGCATTTCATCGGCCCACTGCAGAGCAACAAGACCCGGCCGGTGGCCGAGCAGTTCGACTGGGTCCATGCCATCGACCGGCTGAAGATCGCCGAGCGGCTGTCCGCCCAGCGTCCGGCCGGGCTGCCACCGCTGCAGGTCTGCATCCAGGTCAATATCAGTAACGAGGACACCAAGAGCGGCGTGGCGCCGGCAGAGGTGCCGGCGCTGGCCCAGGCGATCGCCGCCCTGCCGAACCTGCAACTGCGCGGCCTGATGGCCATTCCGGCGCCGGCGGCCGACCCGGCCGCCCAGCGTCAACCGTTTGCCGCCCTCCGTGCGTTGCTTGATCAACTACGGCAATCCGGGCTAAAGGTGGACACGCTCTCGATGGGCATGTCCGCCGACATGGACGCGGCCATTGCCGAGGGCGCCACGCTGGTGCGTATCGGCACCGCGATTTTCGGCGCGCGGCGCTGACGGCGCCCGACAGGGTCCGCGCCGGTCCTTCGCCTCCCCATGACATGACAAAACGCCAGCCGACACGTATCGCGCTGGCAGACCAGGAAACTTGATGCTCGATTCCCTCACCTTCGGCTTCCTCGGCGGCGGCAACATGGCCTCTGCCCTGATCGGCGGCCTGGTGGCCCGTGGCGTGCCTGCGGGCGCGATCCGCGTGGTCGATCCCTCGGAAGACGCCCGCCAGCGCCTGGCGCAGAGCGGCGTAAAGGCGCTGGCGGCGCCGGATGTCGCCTTTGGCGCCAGCAACGTGATCGTGCTGGCCGTCAAGCCGCAGCAGTTCCGTGACGCCATCGCCCCGCTGGTGCCGCTGCTGACCGACAACCTCATCATCAGCGTCGCGGCCGGCATCCGGCTGCAGGACGTGGCGCGCTGGCTGGGCCGTACGCGCCTGGTGCGCGCCATGCCGAACACGCCGGCGCTGGCCGGCATGGGCATGACCGGGCTGGCCGCAGCCCTGGGTCTGTCGGGCACCGACCGGGATATCGCCACGGCCGTGGCCGAAGCCGTCGGCCGGTGCGTCTGGGTGGAAAACGACGACCAGATCGACGCCGTCACCGCCATCTCGGGCAGCGGCCCGGCCTATGTGTTCTATTTTGTGGAAGCGATGGAGCGCGCAGCCGTGGAAATGGGGCTGTCCGCCGAACAGGGCCGGCAACTGGCCGTGGAAACGTTCCGCGGCGCGGCGGCGCTGGCCGCGGAGTCGCCCGAGCCCGTGGCTACGCTGCGCGAGCGCGTCACGTCCAAGGGCGGCACAACCTACGCCGCGTTGACGGCAATGGAGGCCAGCGGCATGAAGGACGCCTTCGTCAAGGCCATGCACGCGGCGGCAGCACGCGGGCGCGAAATGGGCGCGGACTTCGGCAAGGACTGAGGTTCTTTCCCGTTTCCCGCCGTGCGAGAGGCGGGCTGGGGACAGGGCATCGAGGCTCAAATTGCGACTTGTCGTGAATTGACTCGCTCGCGCGCTCCCCGCCCCCGCTACCTCGACCCTTTCCCATTTCATGGAGAGGGGAGAAAGCAGTGGGTCTATTTCAGCACGTACGCCACGAACGTCCCCGCGAACACGCAGGCGCCCAGCCAGTTGTTGTGCCGGAACGCGGCAAAACACTTCATGCGGTCGCGCTCGCGGATCAGCGTGTAGTGGTAACCGGCCAGCACGGCGGCAGCCACCAGCCCCGTGTAGTAGGCCCAGCCCAGGCCCAGCAGCGCGCCAGCCCAGGCCATCATCCCCAGGAACACCGCGTAGCAGATCATGATCGCCGCCACGTCGAAGCGACCGAACGTGATGGCCGACGTCTTCATGCCCAGCAGCAGGTCGTCATCGCGGTCGACCATAGCATAGGCCGTGTCGTACGCCACCGCCCAGAACACGTTGCCCAGCAGCATCAACCAGGCCACGAACGGCACCTCGCCCTGGATGGCGGCGAACGACATCGGAATGCCAAACCCGAAGGCAATGCCCAGGTAAGCCTGCGGAATCGCAAAGAACCGCTTGAAGAACGGATACGTCCCGGCCAGCACCGCCGCCACCACGGCCAGCCATTTGGTCAGCCCGTTCAGCGGCAGGATCAGTGCAAACGCGATCAGCGCAAGCACGGCGGCCACGGCCAGGGCTTCCCAGCTGGCGATCAGCCCGGCGGTCAGCGGCCGCTCCTTCGTGCGCTTCACGTGCTTGTCGAAATCGCGATCGGCCCAGTCGTTCATGGCGCAGCCCGCCGAGCGCATCAGGAACGTGCCGGCGAAGAAAATCCAGAAAATCTGCCAGGACGGCGGCCCGCCGGCAGCCATCCACATCGCCCACAGCGTAGGCCAGAGCAGCAGCAGCGTGCCAATCGGCTTGTCGATGCGCACCAGTCGGGCATACAGCGCGAGGCGGCTCGGATGATGGGGGGCGGCGGAGGGATGTGACATGGCGGCGGACTTCTGACGAGACTTCTGACGAGACTTCTGAAGATACTTCGGGCAATACAAAGCAAAAACGCGCCCCGGCATGCCGAGGCGCGTCGTACCGGTTCACCCGGTGTGTGGCATGGCCGGAATCAGGCCAGCAGCGAGCGCAGCATCCACGCCGTCTTCTCGTGCGTCTGCATGCGCTGGGTCAGCAGGTCTGCCGACGGCTCGTCGCCCGCGGCGTCGATCACGGCAAACAGCGAACGCGCGGTGCGCACCACGGCCTCCTGGCCTTCCACGAGCTTGCGAATCATCTCGGTGGCCTCGGGCACGCCCTCTTCCTCGGCGATCGACGACAGTTTCGCGTATTCCTTGTAGGTACCCGGTGCCGGGTAGCCCAGCGCGCGAATCCGTTCGGCAATCGCGTCAACCGCCAGCGCCAGTTCGGTGTACTGCGTCTCGAACATGGTATGCAGCGTGTTGAACATCGGGCCCGTCACGTTCCAGTGGAAGTTGTGGGTCTTGAGATAGAGGGTGTAGGTGTCAGCCAGCAGCTTGCTCAGGCCTTCCGCGATCTTCTTGCGGTCCTTGTCCGAAATACCGATGTTCACGCTCATCTCATTCTTCTTTGCCATTTTTCTAAGCTCCATTCTGGTCTGGCCACGAGGATCGACCGCCCGCGCTACACGGACGAACAGCGGCCATTATCGTATCAGGTTCAAGTCACAAGGACGGACAGCCCCTGCGCGGCATCGAGGAACATGACCATCGCCCCCAGCGCAACCACGGCCATGCCGATTTCCTTGCGCACCACCTTGCGGTGCAGCCGTCCGGCATCGCCATCCCGCGCCGCGTCGGACTTCAACTGCCGGAATTCGCTCACAAAAAGATTCAGCATTGCCATGACGATTCTCCACATCTGTTCCAAGGGTCCGGCACATCCGCCTGGTGTGCCCTGCGACCGATGGAATAAGTCTATTCGCGTGCTATCGATGTGACTATTTGATAATTTCAAACTATTGAATAGGCGATTGCTATATCCATGTCTTGCATATGGGATCTGGTATGAATGTGGAGATTGCGACGCTCAAAGCAAAACGGCAGGGTCGCCCCTGCCGTTCAAAAAATCGCGTCGTCCAGGTGCCGGATCAGGCGGCCACGGCTTCCTCGGCCGGCGTGCTGTTGATCCTGTGCACCCCGGGCAGGTCACAGGCCGTCACCGCGTTGGCCAGCGCCTCCATGGCGGGCAGGCGCGTAAAGCTCTTGCGCCAGGCCAGCACCACGCGACGGTCGGGCACGGGATCGGCAAACGGCACATAGGACAGCATGTCGTTGCGCGGCTTGAGATCGGGCACCGACGTGCGCGGCAGCACCGTGATGCCCACGCCGCTGGCCACCATATGGCGAATGGTCTCGAGCGACGAACCCTCGAACGTCTTCTGGATGCCGTCCGCCGCCTGCGAGAAGCGCGATAGCTCCGGACACACGCCCAGCACGTGGTCGCGGAAACAATGGCCGCTGCCCAGCAGCAGCATGGTCTGCTGCTTCAGTTCGTCGGGGTCCACCTTGGTCTGCTCGGCCAGCTTGTGTCCGCGCGGCACGGCCACCACGAACGGCTCGTCATAGAGCGGACGCACCATCAGGCCCGAATCCGGGAACGGCTCGGCCATGATCGCGCAGTCGATTTCACCCTGCTTGAGCAGTTCGATCAGCTTGTTCGTGTAGTTTTCCTGCAGCATCAGCGGCATCTGCGGCACGGTGTCGATCATCTGCTTGACCAGCGCCGGCAGCAGGTACGGCCCGATCGTGTAGATGACGCCCACGCGCAGCGGACCGGCCAGCGGATCCTTGCCCTGCTTGGCGATTTCACGAATTGCCATGGTCTGTTCCAGCACGCGCTGGGCCTGCGCCACGATCTGTTCGCCGATGGCCGTCACCGACACCTCGGACGTGCCGCGCTCGAAAATCTGCACGGTGAGCTCGTCTTCCAGCTTCTTGATGGCAACCGACAGCGTCGGCTGCGAAACGAAGCACGCCTCGGCCGCCCGGCCGAAATGGCGCTCGCGCGCTACGGCGACGATGTACTTGAGTTCGGTGAGCGTCATGATTAATCAAATCCGGTTAGGCGATAGATTTTAGCTTCGATTGCGTCGTCTGTCAGATCGTCGAAGCAATGTCAGCCATGCACCACTTTTACTGACCCATCAGACGACTCCGCCTGACAGCGTCTACGCCTTCAGAAAGTGCTCGCGCCCGCCCAGCCAGCGCAACAAATGTGCTTCAACCGCCTCTGGAAACCGCTCCAGCATCTGTTCGGCGGCCTCCTGGGCATAGTCGACCAGCCAGGCATCGGTTTCCAGATCGGCAAAGCGCAACATGGCCTCGCCCGACTGCCGCGCGCCCAGGAACTCGCCCGGCCCGCGGATCTGCAGGTCTCGCCGGGCGATCTCGAAGCCATCGGTGGTCTCGCGCATCGTCGCCAGGCGTTCACGCGCCGTCGGCGACAACGGCGCCTGGTACATCAGCAGACAGACCGATTCCGCGCTGCCGCGTCCCACGCGTCCGCGCAGCTGGTGCAACTGCGCCAGACCGAAGCGCTCGGCATGCTCGATCACCATCAGCGATGCGTTGGGGACGTCCACGCCCACTTCGATCACGGTGGTCGCCACCAGCACCTGCAGGCGGTTGGCGCTGAAATCGTCCATCACGGCCGCCTTCGCGGCAGGCGGCAGGCGGCCATGCACCAGCCCCACGCGCAGGTCGGGCAGCGCGGCCACCAGCGTCTCGAAGGTTTCCACGGCGGTCTGCAGCTGCAGCGCCTCGCTTTCCTCGATCAGCGGACACACCCAGTAGACCTGGCGCCCTTCGGCGGCCGCGTGATGCACGCGCTCGATCACCTCGTCACGGCGCGCATCGTTGA
Organism: Cupriavidus pauculus; assembly: GCF_002858765.1. GTDB lineage: Bacteria > Pseudomonadota > Gammaproteobacteria > Burkholderiales > Burkholderiaceae > Cupriavidus > Cupriavidus pauculus_B. The sequence goes on along the minus strand of NZ_PJRP01000002.1, from coordinate 407,838 downwards.
CCAGGCGCGTCACGATCGGGGTGCGGCCCGGCGGCAATTCGTCGATCACCGACACGTCGAGGTCGGCGTAGTACGTCATCGCCAGCGTGCGGGGAATCGGGGTGGCCGACATCATCAACTGGTGCGCCACTTTCTCGTCGACGGGCGTCGGCGGATCGCCTTCGCCCGCCTTTCCGCGCAGTGCCAGCCGCTGCGCCACGCCAAAGCGGTGCTGCTCGTCGACCACGGCCAAACCCAGGTTGGCGAACTTCACACCGTCCTGGATCAGCGCGTGCGTGCCGATCACCAGCCGGGCTTCGCCCGATTCAGCCCGCGCCACGGCTTCGCGCTTGGCGCGGGTCTTGAGGCTGCCGGCCAACCATGCCACGGGCACGCCCAGCGGCTCCAGCCAGGCAGACAGCTTGCGGTAGTGTTGCTCCGCCAGGATTTCGGTCGGCGCCATCAGCGCGGCCTGGAAGCCGGCATCGATGGCCTGGCAGGCGGCCAGCGCGGCCACGATGGTCTTGCCGCTGCCCACGTCGCCCTGCAGCAGGCGGTGCATCGGGTGCGGCAGCGCCATGTCGGCGGCGATTTCCTCCACCACGCGCTGCTGCGCGCCGGTCAGCCTGAACGGCAGCGCCGCCAGGAAGCGCGTCAGCAGGCCGTCGGCGCGGCGCGGCATCGGCGGTGCGTTCTTTTCCTTGCGCGCGGCCTGCGAGCGGCGCAGCGAGATCTGCTGCGCCAGCAGTTCGTCAAACTTGATGCGGACCCAGGCCGGATGCGAGCGATCGGCCAGCGCGGCCTCGCTTTCCTGTGGTGGCGGGTTATGCAGCAGGCGCAGGCAGTCGATCAGCGGCGTCAGCTTCAGCGGCGCCAGCGGCCCGCGCAGGATGGCCTGCGGCAAGGTCTCCGGCATTGGCGTGCGCGACATCGCCCCGCCGATGGCCTTGCGCAGATAGCCCTGCGAAATGCCGGCCGTGGCCGGGTAGACCGGCGTCAGGCGGTCCGGCAGCGGTTCGTCGGGCGTAATCGGCCGTACCGAGGGATGGACCATCTCCGCGCCAAAGAAGCCGCCGCGAATCTCGCCTCGGACGCGCAGCCGCACGCCTTCGGCCATCTGCTTGGTCTGGCTGCCGTAGAAATTGATGAAGCGCAGCGTCAGTTCGCCCGTTTCGTCGGCGATCTTCACCACCAGCTGGCGGCGCGGTCGGAACGTCACCTCGTTCGACACCACCTCGCCTTCCACCTGGGCGGCCAGGCCCATGCCCGCGCGATGAATGGCGTCGCGGATCGGCTCCAGCGTGGTTTCGTCCTCGTAGCGCAGCGGCAGGTGCAACACCAGGTCGACCGGACGCCTCAGGCCCAGCTTGGCCAATCGGGCCACGGCCGACGACGGCTTGGCCTTGTCGCCGGCTTTGGCGCCGGCTTTGGCCTCTGCCCTGGCTTCGGCCTTGGCCGCGCCGCGCCGCGCCGGCTTGTCGCCAGGCGGGGTGGACGGGGTGGACTGGGCGGCCGTCGGGGCAGGATCGTCGATCGGGTCGGTGGCGGTGCCTGGCATCAGCGCGGGAATATAGGGGTCACAAGCGGGCATCGGGCGAAGCCGGGCGCCCAAGCCTTACAATGTCGGATTCGCCGATTGTACCCATGACGTACCGATGCCTGCGGCGGCACTTCGTTCCGGAGTGCTGCCCGGCTCGCGTATTGCCTGGCGCTTTGCCCTCCGAATACCCGCTGAACCGCAATGCTGACCCTGTCCGATTTCGATTTCCCGCTGCCGCCCGACCTGATCGCGCAGTCTGCCCTGCCCGACCGCAGCGCCAGCCGCCTGCTGGTGGTGGAGCGGACAGCCCCCGAAGACACCGCCGACGCGGTGCGGCTGGTGGACCGCGCGTTCAGCGACATCCTCGAATACCTGAGCTCCAACGATCTGCTGGTCTTCAACGACACGCGTGTGATCAAGGCGCGCTTTTTCGGCCAGAAGCCCAGCGGTGGCCGCATCGAGGTGCTGGTCGAACGCGTGGTGGACAGCCACACCGTGCTGGCCCAGGTCCGCGCGTCGAAGACGCCGGCCGAAGGCAGCCCGCTGCATCTGGCCGATGGGGCCTTCACGGTCACCGTGGGCCCCCGCGTGGACCAGTTCTTCACGCTGCGCTTTCCGGAACCCGCGCTCGACCTGATCGAACGCTATGGCCGCCTGCCGCTGCCGCCGTACATCACGCACGATCCCGACGCCTATGATGAAACGCGCTATCAGACCGTGTACGCGCGTAACCCCGGCGCCGTGGCCGCACCCACGGCCGGTCTGCATTTCGACGATGCGCTGTTCGCGCGGCTCGACGCGACCGGCATCCGCCGCGCCTTCCTGACGCTGCACGTGGGCGCCGGCACCTTCCAGCCGGTGCGCACCGAGGACTTGTCCGACCACAAGATGCACTCGGAGTGGTACGCCGTCACCCCGGAACTGGCCGATGCGGTACGCGACACGCGCGCCCGTGGCGGCCGCGTGATCGCCGTGGGCACCACGTCGCTGCGGGCGCTGGAATCGGCCGCCGACGCGGACGGCACGCTGCGCGCCGGCACTGGCGACACCGACATCTTCATCACCCCCGGCTACCGTTTCCGCGCCGTGGACGCGCTGATCACGAACTTCCACCTGCCCAAGTCGACGCTGCTGATGCTGGTATCCGCGCTGGCCGGCGTGGAAGCGATCCGCGCCGCCTACCGCCATGCCGTGGCACAACGCTACCGCTTCTTCAGCTACGGCGACGCCATGCTGCTGACCCGCCGCGACTGACCGGCGCGACCGACCGATTTCGAGAACCGAACATGCTCAACTTTGAACTGCTGACCACCGATGGCAACGCGCGCCGTGGCCGCGTCACGCTGAACCACGGTGTAGTGGAAACGCCAATCTTCATGCCCGTGGGCACGTACGGATCGGTCAAGGCGATGTCGCCGCTGGAACTGAACGAGATCGGCGCCGAGATCATCCTGGGCAACACGTTCCACCTGTGGCTGCGCCCGGGCCTGGACGTGGTGGACACCCACGACGGCCTGCACAAGTTCATTGGCTGGGACAAGCCGATCCTGACCGATTCGGGTGGTTTTCAGGTGTTTTCGCTTGGTGAACTGCGCAAGATCACCGAAGAAGGCGTCACGTTCGCGTCGCCGGTGAATGGCGACAAGCTGTTCCTGTCGCCCGAGATCTCGATGCAGATCCAGCGCACGCTGAACTCGGACATCGTCATGCAGTTCGACGAATGCACGCCCTACGAGATCGACGGTCGCCCGGCCACGCATGACGAAGCCGCCCGCTCGATGCGTATGAGCCTGCGCTGGGCCAAGCGTTCGCGCGACGAATTCGACCGCCTGGCCAACCCGAACGCGCTGTTCGGCATCGTCCAGGGCGGCATGTTCGAGGACCTGCGCGACGAATCGCTGGCCGGGCTGTCCGAACTGGACTTCCACGGTTACGCCATCGGCGGCCTGTCCGTGGGCGAGCCCAAGGAAGACATGATGCGCGTGCTCGAGCACGTAGGCCCGCGCCTTCCGGCCCACAAGCCGCACTACCTGATGGGCGTGGGCACGCCGGAAGACCTGGTGGCCGGCGTGGCGCATGGCGTGGACATGTTCGACTGCGTCATGCCCACGCGCAATGCCCGCAACGGCTGGCTGTTCACGCGGTTTGGCGACGTCAAGATCCGCAACGCGGCACATCGCAACGACCCGCGCCCGCTGGACGAACAGTGCGGCTGCTACACTTGCCGCAACTTCTCGCGCGCCTACCTGCACCACCTGCACCGCGTGGGCGAGATCCTGGGCGCACGCCTGAACACGATCCACAACCTCTATTACTACCTGGAACTGATGCGCGAGATGCGCAAGGCCATCGAGGAACACCGCTTCGAGGCGTTCCGCCGCCAGTTCGCCGAAAACCGCGCCCGCGGCACCAAATAGAGAATGTTCTGAAAACCAGACAGGCAGCCGAACTTTTGGCGGCCTGCTGGTCGAATAACTGCCCGCAACGGACGCCGTCGGGGTGTTTTCTGCAACGTACGCAAAGTACTTTTAAAGCACCCCGAACAAACCCGTAATTCGCCCTAGAATGCCAAGGCGGGACAACAACCGGGTGATAGAATGCCCGATTCCCTGATTGACCTTTGTGACGGAGAAGTAACGTGCTGATTTCGAACGCTTTTGCGCAGACCGCCGGTGTCGGCGGCGCGGCTGGTGGCCTGATGAGCTTCCTGCCGATCATCCTGATGTTCGCGGTGCTGTGGTTCATCATGATCCGCCCTCAGATGAAGCGCCAGAAGGAATCGAAGGCTATGCTGGAAGCCCTGGCAAAGAACGACGAAGTCGTGACCGCCGGCGGTATCCTGGGCCGTGTGGTCAAGGTCAACGAGAACTACGTGACGCTGGAAGTGGCCGAAGGCACGGAAATCACCGTGCAGAAGAACGCCGTGACCACCGTGCTGCCGAAGGGCTCGCTGAAGTCGCTCTGAGCCCGGACGGTCTTCCCAGCCTGATCCTGGCAGGTGTCGTGTGGCGCCAGACGCTCCGCCGACCCTGCCCTGCGCAGCCGCCTGCACCAGCCTCCACGGTTCTTGCTGAACCGTGACAGCGCTGCCAGGCGGCTGTTTGCCAACCGGTCCCGCCGAACCGGCGCGCCTCGTGCGCGACTTGTCGGCATGCCAACTGCAATGACTGGCCAAAGATGAATCGCTATCCGCTTTGGAAATACATCGTGATCCTGGTGGCCCTCGCCATCGGTATCACCTACACCTTGCCGAACTTCTTCGGCGAGGCCCCCGCTGTCCAGGTATCGTCGGCCAAGGCCACTGTCAAGGTCGACCTGTCCATGCAGAAGCATGTGGAGGAAATCCTGGCGCAGAACCAGCTGCAGCCGGACGGCATCTTCTATGACGTGGCAGGGCAATCGGGCTCGGTCAAGGCGCGCTTCCGCACCACCGACGAGCAGCTCAAGGCCAAGGACGTGCTGTCCCGCTCGCTCAACCCCGACGCCAACGACCCCACGTACGTGGTGGCGCTGAACCTGCTGTCGGGCTCGCCGCGCTGGCTGACCGCGCTGCACGCGCTGCCGATGTACCTGGGCCTGGACTTGCGCGGTGGCGTGCACTTCCTGCTGCAGGTAGACATGAAGGGCGCCGTCGACAAGAAGCTCGACAGCCTGTCTGGCGACGCCCGCACGCTGCTGCGCGACAAGAACGTGCGCCACGGCGGCATCGAGCGCGACGGCGACCGCCTGACCGTGCGCTTCAGCACCGCCGACGACGCCAACCGTGCACGCAGCATCCTGGCCGACAACCTGCGCGAACTGGCCTTCTCGATCGACGGCACCAACGTCGTGGGCGTGTTCACCGATGCCGCCCGCAAGGCGGTTCAGGACGCCGCGGTCAAGCAGAACATCACCACGCTGCACAATCGCGTGAACGAACTCGGCGTGGCCGAGCCCGTCATCCAGCAGCAGGGCTCCGACCGTATCGTCGTGCAGCTGCCGGGCGTGCAGGACACCGCCAAGGCCAAGGACATCATCGGCCGCACCGCCACGCTGGAAGCCCGCCTGGCCGATCCGGCCGTGCGCAACCCGCGTCCGGGCGACCCCGTGCCGTTTGGCGACGAGCTGTTCACGCAAGGCAACGGCGCTCCGGTCATGCTGCGCAAGCAGGTGATCTTCACCGGCGACCGCATTGAAAGCGCGTCGGCCGGCTTCGACCAGAACCAGCGCCCGTCCGTGAACATCAAGCTCGACGCCCAGGGCGGCCGCGTGCTGCGCGATGTGTCGCGCGAGAACATCGGCAAGCCGATGGGCATCGTGCTGTTCGAGAAGGGCAAGGGCGAAGTGCTGACCGTGGCCACGATCCAGTCGGAACTCGGTTCCAGCTTCCAGATCACCGGCTCGTACTCGACCGAGGCGGCCAATGACCTGGCCCTGCTGCTGCGCGCCGGTTCGCTGGCCGCCCCGATGGAAATCATCGAGGAACGCACGATCGGCCCGTCGCTGGGTGCCGACAACATCCAGAAGGGCTTCGATTCGGTGGCCTACGGCTTTGCCGCCATCGCGGCGTTCATGGTCCTGTACTACATGCTGTTCGGCGTGTTTTCGGTGTTCGCACTCGGCATCAACCTGCTGCTGCTGATCGCGGTGCTGTCGATGCTGCAGGCCACGCTGACGCTGCCCGGCATTGCCGCTATCGCGCTGGTGCTCGGCATGGCCATCGACGCGAACGTGCTGATCAACGAGCGGATCCGCGAGGAACTGCGCGCCGGCGCGTCGCCGCAGATGGCCATCGCCATTGGCTTCGACCGCGCCTGGGCCACCATCCTGGACTCGAACGTGACCACGCTGATCGCCGGCCTGGCGCTGCTGGCCTTTGGCTCGGGCCCGGTCCGCGGCTTCGCCGTGGTTCACTGCCTGGGTATTCTGACGTCGATGTTCTCGGCGGTGTTCTTCAACCGCGGTCTGGTCAACCTCTGGTATGGCCGCAAGAAGAAACTGCAGAGCCTGGCCATCGGCCAGGTCTGGAAGCCGGACGCCGACACCCCGGCCGTCAAGTAAGCCAGGACACACCAGGAACACATCATGGAATTTTTCCGCATCAAGCGCGACATTCCGTTCATGAAGCACGCGTTGATCTTCAACGTGGTGTCCTTCCTGACGTTTGCCGCCGCTGTTTTCTTCCTCTGGCACAAGGGCCTGCACCTGTCGATCGAATTCACGGGCGGCACGGTGATGGAGGTCAACTACCAGCAGACCGCCGATCTGGAGAAGATCCGCGGCCAGGTCAGCAAGCTCGGCTACACCGACGTGCAAGTGCAGAACTTCGGCACCTCGCGCGACGTGATGATCCGCCTGCCGCTGCAGAAGGGTCCGGACGGCAAGCCCGTGACCTCGGCGCAGCAAAGCGAACAGGTGATGGGTGCCCTGACGGCAGCCACGCCTGACGTGAAACTGCAGCGCGTGGAGTTCGTGGGCCCGCAGGTGGGCAAGGAGCTGGCTACAGACGGCCTGCTGGCGCTGCTGTGCGTGGTGGCCGGTATCGTGATCTACCTGTCGTTCCGCTTCGAGTGGAAGTTTGCGGTGGCCGGCATCATCGCCAACCTGCACGACGTGGTCATCATCCTGGGCTTTTTCGCGTTCTTCCAGTGGGAATTCTCGCTGTCGGTGCTGGCGGCCATCCTGGCGGTGCTGGGCTACTCCGTGAACGAGTCGGTGGTGATTTTCGACCGGATCCGCGAGGCCTTCCGCAAGTACCGCAAGATGAGCACGCACGAGGTGATCGACCACGCGATTACCAGCACGATGTCGCGGACCATCATCACCCACGGCTCGACCGAAATGATGGTGCTGTCGATGTTCTTCTTCGGCGGCCCCACGCTGCACTACTTCGCGCTGGCCCTGACCGTGGGTATCCTGTTCGGTATCTACTCGTCGGTGTTCGTGGCCGCGGCGCTGGCCATGTGGCTGGGCGTGAAGCGCGAAGACCTGGTCAAGGGCGACAAGAAAGGCGACGCCACCGACCGCAACGACCCCAACTTCGGGGCGCAGGCCTGACGGCCACGCGGCAAAAGAAAAAGGCACCTTCGGGTGCCTTTTTCATTGGTCCGACTCGCTTTGCTCTCCCATGCAATGGGAAAGCGGAGCAAGCCACGCCTATGCTTCCGTCAGTTCCTCGATCCACACCGCGAGCCGGTCCGACGCGAACGATTCGGCACGCACACCGGCACGCGCCGTGATGGCGTCGCCCTCGCGCACCAGTTGCAGCGCGCCGCCGGCTTCTTCCAGCCACAGCAGCGTGGCCAGCCAGCCCGCATGCTCGTCGGACACGGCCTCGCCAACCGGCTTGGAAACAAACTCGTTCAGCGTTGCAAGCGTGATCCACGTCACCACTTCGCCGTCGCGCCGCACCGACGCGCCCAGCGCTTCGGTCAATACCGTCGGGGCATCGCCCGCGCCACGGCCCGACGCGCGCAATTGCGCGAGCCTGATGCTCACGGCATGGCCAAACGACCCGCTGCGCTGGCTTTCCGCCCCCACCAGATCCGCGTAGTCCAGGCGTTGCCAGTCGGGCTCGGCGTTCTGCGCCCCGGCCAGATGGGTACCGGACAGATAGGTCTCCACAGGCTGGAAGCGGCCCGGGCCAATCAGGCTGGCGCACAGCGCATGGATCATGCCCACGCGCGAAGCCACGGTCTGCTTCTGCAGCACCATCAGCTTTTCGCGCACCAGCTGGTCGCGTTCCCTGCGCAGCCCGGACAGTTCCAGCGCCTGCTTCAGTTCCATGCGCAGCGCGGTAATGTCCCATGGCTTCTTGATATAGCGATGGATCTGACCCTGATTTACCGCCTCGACGGTCTGGTCGAGCTCGGAATAGGCCGTGGTCAGGATGCGCACGATATGCGGATAGCGCTCGCGCGCATAGCGCAGCAGTTCATTGCCGTACTCGCCTGGCATGCGCTGGTCTGAAACCAGCACGGCTAGGCTGTCGGCATGGGCGTCCAGCATGGCCTTGCCTTCTTCCACGGACTGGCCGGTCACCACCGGCGCCAGCTGGCCAATGGCTCGCTGGAAATACTTGACCGCAGTCGCTTCGTCGTCGACGAACAGAATCGCCGGGGGTGCCTGCGTGGTATTCGGTTCGGTCATCGATCACTCCTGTGCATACGATTCTTGAAATTGGGGAAATCGAGGGTTACGGTGGTGCCCGCGCCGGACGCCGACGCAATCCGGATGCCGCCGCCAAACGACTGCATCACGCGATTGCAGAAGATCATGCCCATCCCGCTGCCGCCCGCCGACGCGTGCGTGGTCACCGGGTCCACCAGCAGGCGTCCCATGATCTCGGGCGGGATGCCCGGGCCGTTGTCGGCAATGCGGATCTCCGGGCGCTCGCCCGCCACCACCACGAAGCGCAGCGACGGGGCATCCACATCGACCAGCGCGCGCAACGCATTGCTCATGACCGACGACAACACCAGCGCCACGCAGTTGGGCAGCGTGGGCACCGGAAAATCGCCCTCCAGTTCCACCTGCACCCAGCTACGCTGGTTATCGGCAAAAGGATAGGCATCCAGCAGCGACGCCACCAACGCACCCGCGCTGACTTCCTGCCCGGCGCCCGGCTTCGGCGCCGCGCCGCCCGCACTGTTGCGCACCGACTGGAGAAACGACGACAGCACCGCCAGGCAATACTGGGCGTTGTCGTGCATCGCACTGGCCGCCCGGCCAATTTCCTGCTGGCGCTGCTCGCTGTACTCGCCGTCGACCCGCGACCCGATCCCGAGCGCGAAATTGGCGATGGCCGCCAGCGGCGTGTTCAGTTCGTGCGCCAGGAAGGCCAGCGTCTCGTCGATGGCCATGAGCCGCTGCTGGCGTACCGCGCGCTCGCGGAAGCGGTCGCCCGCCAGCCGCAGGATCTCGCGTACATCGGCCACGCCAATCGGCTTTTCCAGGATGCGGAACACCTCGCCGGAATTGACGGTCTCCAGCAGCATGTCCTTGTCGGCATAGGCCGTGACCAGGATGCGCACGATCTGCGGATATTCCTGAGCCACCTGGCGCAGCAGGTCGCCGCCGTCGCGGCCGGGCATGCGGAAGTCGGTCACCAGTACCGAAATCCGCGCATGGTGCGCGCGCAGGATGCCAACCGCCTGGTCGGCCCCGTTGGCCGACAGCACTTCGTATTCGCTACCCACGGCGCGCGCGAAATACTTGCAGGCCATCTCCTCGTCATCGACGTAGAGAATGGTGGGGCGCGTCTGCGTGGTATCAGTCATGACAGCATTACTCCGCACGCGGCAGGTCGAAGCTGAAAGCAGCCCAGTGGCCCACTTCGCTCTCGGCAAACAGCACGCCTTCGTGTCGCTCGATCACCGCATAGCTGATCGACAACCCGAGACCCAACCCCTGCCCCACCTCGCGCGTGGTAAAAAACGGTTCAAACACGCGCGCCAGGTGCTCGGCGGCAATGCCCGGGCCGTTGTCCTTGACGGTCACGTGCAGGCGCTTGTCCTGCCAGCGCACGGTCGTATGGATGGCCGGGTCCTTGGTGCTCACCTTGCGCATGGCCAGCGCAGCGTTCGAGAACAGATTGATCAGAACGCCAATGATGGCTGCTTCATCGCCCATCACAAGCGTATCGTCGGGCATTTCCCGCGTCATCTTGACGCCGCGCAGTTCGTGCGCGGTCAGCCGCTGCGACGAATCGAGGGCTTTCTCGAACAGGAACGGCGTGCCTTCCACTTCGGCGCCAGGCTTGCGGTAGGCAAATGTCTTCAGGTCGGACACGATATGCTGGATACGCTGCATGCCCTGCTTGGCGTCGACCAGGCATTCCTCCAGCATCGGCTCCGACTTGGCCGCCGGCTCCTCCATCGCTACCTCGATGGCCATCAAGCAGAAGTTCACCGGATTGTTGACCTCGTGCAGCAGGCCAGCCGCCAGCGTACCGATGGCCGCCATCTTTTCCTGTTGCAGCATCTGGCCCTTTATGTCGACCAGCTTGCGATTGATGACTTCCAGCTCCGTGTTCTTGTCGGCCACCTCGGCCTTCAGGCGGAACAGCATGAAGCGCGCACGTTCATTGAAGAACGTGTACACGCCGCTGGCCGCCGCGGCAAACAGCAGAAATAGCGAATTGACGATAAATGTGCCCATCGGTTCGACGCCACCGGAGTGCAACAGGCACGCGGCTGCGTAGAGCACGTACGACAGGATGCCGAACACCAGGTTTTGCCAGAGCCCGAACGGCAACGCGATGCCCGACGCAAAGATCGCCAGGTTCAGGCCCACGTAGTACGGCGACTCGACGCCTTCGGTACGCGAGATCATCCAGGCAATCATGATCTGCGGCAGTAGCAGCCACGTCATGGTCAGCCAAGGCGCAAAGCGCCGGCCGGCCTGGCTGTACAGCGCCACGATGACGCCCGCGATCATCAGCGAGACCACCACGCGCGCAATCGCAAACGGCAACTGGAAGTGCGGATATTGGCCGTAGTCCAGCCCCACGCCCAGCAGCACGAGCGCGATGGCCGTGTAGGCACCCCCGCGGCTGAACGCCAGGCGGAAATCGGCCAGCTCGGACTGGTATCCGGCGTAAAGTTGATTCGAGCTCATGACCTTGGCGGGGGGGGCCGCGTCCTCGGCGTCCAAAAGCTCAGCGGATAGTGGCTTCGGCGAAGACATTGACGCCGGTTTCATCGACATAGAGTCGGTGGGCATGCGAGTTCTCCGGCAAAAGCGAGGACATCCCGGCCTCGTCGCGATAAATCAGATACCACTCGAGCAGGTGTTCCATCCCGAATTTCTCGGGATTGTCCGAGTGGACATTGGTGACCAGCAGCTGCCCGTCCGGCTTCGAGCGCGAGGCGAAATACTGGAGCAGGCGCGCACAGACCTTGTCGGACAAATAGTCGAACAGCCCGGCGCAATAGACGGCATCGAACTCGCGCACGCTCGGGTCGTCCGCGGCAATGCGGCGCTTGAGCAGGTCGTGCACCGACTGGTGCACCATCTCGACCGATACCTTGTGGCCCGCCCCGGCGGCCGCACGCTCGACAGACGCCCGCGTGTAGCCCAGCGTTTCCTCGCTGAAATCGACCAGTTGGAACGACAGCAACTCGGGATTCGGGTACTCGCGCACGAACCGCTGGATCTCGAACGCCGGCCCGCAGCCCACGTTGAGCACGCGGAACTGGCGGCCTTCGGCGCGCGCCCGTTCGGCCTGGCGGGTCAGGTAGTCCACCAGCAGGTCGATCCGGTTGCGGTGCGCCGTGGCCACCGCCGCCTTCAGAAAGGCCGTGTTGACGATCTGGAAGTAGGTGGTGGGGCCCTGCTGCGGATCGCTCAGGATCTGGTTCACCATCTCGTAGTCGCCCGCGTAGCCGAGCGGCTTCGTGAAGGTGCGATATACGAACGGCGCACGCAGCAGCAACGGATGCAGTGCCGCCTGGGCATAGGTGCGATGCACCGGCGCCAGCTCCTGGTCCACGCGCTGGGCCTCGTCCTCGAGCCAGTCGAGGTAAGTCTTCACCTTGCCCATCAGCGGCGTGGCCAGTTCGTAGAACACGTCCTCGCGCAATCGCCCTTCCTTCTTGGGCAGCGATTCGGTCAGGTCCACCTGCTCGACCCAGCGCGACACTTCCGACAGATACGCGCGCATCTCGTTGACCACGATCTGGTAGTCGCGGCGGATGTTGAAGCGCGTGTCCCAATCCTGCACGAACGTCTCGGCTTCGCGTGCGACCGATTTCGGTGCATCGTTCACGTCGGTGAGTTCGCGCCACTCGTCGATCAGCGTCAGCGACACCACAGCCGTCAGGCCGGTGTTCACCAGGCTCATGACCACGGCCTTGCCCAGGTACGCGTTCTTCGCGCCCATGCGCACGCTCAGCTCGCTCAATACTTCGCTGACCTGGACAATCGAGTAGGGATTGTAGATTTCCATCACCAGCGACTTGCGCTGGAGATTGATGATCGTGCCCCGCACCTGCTCGCCCTGCGAGTTGCGGAAGCTAACTACCGGATCGATTTGCGTTTTGGAGTACACGGTATCGCGCCAGGGAAATCCGAGAAACGCTGCGGGCCACGGCGCCCGCGGGCGTCGGCCGGGTACAGCTCAAGGCAAGGGTCTTGCGGCGAAGCTACCAATCAGGGAATGCAGCCAATGCTCATATCGATGCGCGTGACCTGTTTGCGGGACGAGCGCGCCAGCCGGCGGAGACCGGGGCGAACGCCGCCCCTGAGGGTGGGACTGCGGCGAACCATTGTACTGTGGCAATTCTGAACCGTACAACAGTCCACCTGCTGAATGAAGGGGGGTATGCAAACCACAAAAAAAATGAGCCAGCAACGCTGCTGGCTCATTCTTCCACCATGTATTGGAGAAATGACAATTTCCCCACTGGCGCAACTTCCGCCAGAAGTGTGTCGTACCGTGATCAGTCGGCCTTGACCGCTTCCACCTGGATGGCCAGGGTCACGTCCTGCTTGAAGCCGTACTTGGCGCCGTAGTCGATGCCGAAGTCGGCACGATTGAACTGGGCCACGGCGTCGGCGCCGCAAGCCTCACGCTTGAGCATCGGGTGCTGGATGCACTTGAATTCCTTGATCTCCAGCTTGACCGGCTTCGACACGCCGCGCAGCGTCAGCACGCCATCCACTTCGGTCGGCACGTCGCCCTTGAACTTCGAGAACTTGCCCTTGTACGTGGCATCCGGGAAGGCCTGCACGTCGAACATTTCCGGGCTCTTGGCATGCTCGTTCAGCTTGTTGTTGCCGAAGTCGATCGAAGCGGCGTCGATCTTAATGTCGACGGTGCCGGCCTTGGCCGCGCGGTCCAGCGTCACCACGCCGCTGGACTTGTCGAACTTGCCGCGCCACTTCGACAGGCCGCCCAGGTGGTCGGCCTCGAAGCTCGGGTACGTGTGAGTCGGATCGATGTTGTACGTCGACGCGTTGGCCATGGCGGTGCCGGCAGCGAGGGCGGCGGAGGCTGCCGCAACGGCGGCGATCAGGGTACGAATTTTCATGTTGAGTCTCCCGTCAAGAAGTTGGAGAGGAAGGTCGGTAAAAAAACGGCCAAGGAGCTGTGAGCGGGACAAACCCGCCTCAGCCCTTCTTTGCCGGGGTCACAAGATGGAACTTGATCTGGACTTCATCGGCCACGACGGAAGTGTCCTTCCACTCGCCGTCACCGATGTTGAACGTGGTGCGCTTGATCGGCAGCACGCCGTCGAACACCTGGCTGCCGTTTTCCTGCTTGTACGTGGCGGGCACGGTCACGTCGACGGTCTTGCCCTTGATGGTCAGCTTGCCGGCCACGTCGTACTTGCCGGCGGCGCCGGCCTTGATGCTGGTCGACTGGAACACGGCCTTCGGATACTTGCCGGCGTCGAACCAGTCCTTGCCCTTCACTTCCTTCGTGGTCTCGGCATCGCCGATCTCGAAGGTGGACACGTCGATCTCGACCTTGGCCGACGACGTGGCCAGTTTGGCCGGATCGAAGTCGAGGGTGGCGTCGAACTTCTTGAATTTGCCTTCCATCGGCACGCCAATCTGCTTGGCGGTGGCCGTGACCGCGCTCTTTGCAGCGTCGATCTGGGCCCACGCCAGGTTTGCGGCCAGGCCAGCCGTTGCCAGGGCAGCCGCCACGAAGATCGTGCCGGGACGGGACATGCGTTTCATCTGAGACTCCAGTGGTGACTGGCCATCACGGCCGGTTGGTCAGGCAAAGCGGTTGCGGTACGTTGGCGAATCAGCGCAGGAACGGGATCATGCGACCCAGCGTGCCGTCGCGATCCACCACCTGGTGCTTGATGGCGGCGGCGGCATGCACCACCACGATCGTGGCCATGAAGTAGTTCAGCCAGATATGGGCGAACTTCAGGATCGGCTTCAGCGTGTCGCTGGCCTCGATCAGCGGCGGCAGCTTCCACAGGCCCAGGTACACCACGGGCACGCCGGCGGCCGAACTGTAGAGATAGCCGGTGATCGGCACGATCAGGATCAGCAGGTACAGCAGATGGTGCGCGGCGGCGGCGGCCTTGGCCTGCCAGGCCGGCGTGCCGGGTGCCACGGGCGGGGCGGCATGGGTGGCGCGCCAGAGCACCCGCAGCACGGCCACCACGAAAATCGTCACGCCCAGCCACTTGTGCCACGAGAACAGCTTGAGCTTGGTCGGCGTCAGGCCCGGAATGCCCGTCATGTACAGGCCCAGCCCGAACGCGGCAAAGATGCCGAAGGCGATCAGCCAGTGCAGGCCGATGGCGGTGGCAGTGTACGTCGCCTGCCCCCCCGGCCCGGATGCTTTGAAACCCATGTCAGTCAATCCCTTCGATCTTTATTACTTATTCTGCTATGTCGGCGCCAAGACAGTCTGTTGCACTAGCGGCCCGGTCATTCGCTGCCAATTCTCGCATTATTAGGTGACCAGCTGTGCGTTGGAAGCGCTGAACTTCATGAAGTTATTCAAATCATTTGATGTGTCGAGATGTCGCACCCGGCTCCCGGGAACTGATCGTACCGCCGCCGGGCGCCACGTGGCACTGACCGCTGGTATCAGCCAGGTAATTTCTTTCGCAACTTGCGAGGCAAACAAAAAGGGCCGACCCCACGGGGTCAGCCCTTTGCTGTTACCTCTATTACCTCTGTTACCTTGCGACGCCGACGCCGACGTCGATCGCGGCGCCCATGGCGGCAATCAGATGCGGTTGGCCAGTTCCACGGCCTTGCCGATATAGCTCGCCGGGGTCATTTCCAGCAGCAGCTTCTTGGCGTCGTCGGGAATCGCCAAGCCCTGCACGAACGTCTGCAGCGCCTCGCGCGAAATGCCCTTACCGCGCGTCAGTTCCTTCAGTTGCTCGTACGGGTTGGGCACGCCAAAGCGGCGCATCACGGTCTGCACCGGCTCGGCCAGCACTTCCCAGCAGTTGTCCAGGTCTTCGTTCAGGCGCTCGGGGTTGGTTTCCAGCTTGCCCAGACCGCGCAGGCAGGCCTCGTAGGCCAGCAGGCTGTAGCCAAAGGCCACGCCCATGTTGCGCAGCACGGTGGAATCGGTCAGGTCACGCTGCCAGCGCGAAACTGGCAGCTTTTCCGACAGGTGACGCAGCACGGCGTTGGCCAGGCCGACGTTGCCTTCCGAATTCTCGAAATCGATCGGGTTGACCTTGTGCGGCATCGTCGAAGAGCCAATTTCACCGGCCTTCGTCTTCTGCTTGAAGTAGCCCAGCGCGATGTAGCCCCACACGTCGCGGTTCAGGTCCAGCAGGATCGTGTTGGCGCGCGCCACGGCGTCGAACAGCTCGGCCATGTAGTCGTGCGGCTCGATCTGGATGGTGTACGGGTTGAACGTCAGGCCCAGGCGCTGCTCGATTACCTGCTTCGAGAACGATTCCCAGTCGAACGACGGATAGGCCGACAGGTGCGCGTTGTAGTTGCCGACGGCGCCGTTCATCTTGCCCAGCAGTTCCACGCGCTCCACGCGCTCGATGGCGCGGGCCAGGCGGGCGGCCACGTTGGCCAGTTCCTTGCCCAGCGTGGTCGGGCTAGCCGGCTGGCCGTGCGTGCGCGACAGCATCGGCTGCGTGGCGTTGAGCTTGGCCAGTTCCACCAGGCGGGCCTGCACGCGCTTGAGCGTCGGTACGATCACTCCGTCACGGGCGCCCTTGAGCATCATGCCGTGCGACGTGTTGTTGATGTCTTCCGACGTGCAGGCAAAGTGGATGAACTCGCTGGCGGCTTCCAGCTCGGCGTTGCCCTTGACCTGCTCCTTGAGCCAGTACTCGACGGCCTTCACGTCGTGGTTGGTGACCGCTTCGATTTCCTTGATGCGGGCGGCGTGGGCCTCGGTGAAGTTGTCCACCAGCGACTGCAGCTTCGCTTCCGAAGCGGCCGAGAACTTCGGCACGTCGGGCAGGCCGGCCTGGGCCAGTGCAATCAGCCAGTTGACTTCTACCTTCACGCGGTTGCGCATGAAGGCCGCCTCGGACAGCCATTCGCGCAGCGCGTCGGCCTTTGCGGCGTAGCGGCCATCGATGGGAGACAGGGCGGTGAGCGGCGAAAGGGAAGACGTGGACATGCTGGCAACCGGGAGAAAAGAGGAATGTGGAGGTTCGTGCGGGGGCGCAAGGAACCACGCGACAAGGCCCAGATGCGACGAATCCGCCGCATCGCCATGCCGATGCAAGGGCCGGTTTGGCGGCGGACGCTGCCGCGCCGCCAAACGCGCAACACGGGATTTTACCATCGCCCCATGGCGCTTGTGCGGGTCGCCGTGGAAGCGACAGCCAAAGCGTGCGCAAGGCCGCATTGATGCCGCATTCCCGGTACTCCGCATGTATACTCGCGCTCGCCCATCCGATAGCCTGTTATGAAGTCCATCGGGCACGCCGCCGCGCCTGCCAGCGCACCACGTGCCACCGAGCGCCGATGCACTTCATAACAAGCTCAAGGGGAGAACATGAAGCTGTATGCGTCCCAGACCAGCCCGTATGCGCGCAAGGTGCGCGTGGTGCTGGCGGAGAAGAAGATCGACTATCAGATGATCGAGGAGAACGTCTGGTCGCCCGACACCATGATTGGCCAGTTCAACCCGCTCGGCAAGGTGCCGTGCCTGATCATGGAAGACGGTGGCGCGGTCTTCGATTCGCGCGTGATTGCCGAGTACGCCGACACGCTGTCGCCCGTCAGCCGCCTGATTCCGCAGGGCAGCCGCGAGCGCCTGGAAGTGCGCTGCTGGGAAGCACTGGCCGATGGCCTGCTGGACGCCGCCCTGCTGGTTCGCCTGGAAAGCACCCAGCGCCAGCCCGCCGAACGCAGCGAAAGCTGGGTGGCACGCCAGCGCGGCAAGATCGACGCCGCATTGGCCGCCATGTCGAAGGGCCTGGCCGACAAGCCGTGGTGCACCGGCATCCACTACACCCTGGCCGACGTGGCCGTGGGCTGCGCGCTGGCGTACCTGGACTTCCGCTTCCCGGACATCGCCTGGCGCGACCAGTACCCCAACCTGGTGGGCTTCCAGGAAAAGATCGAGAAACGCCAGTCGTTCATCGACACGGCACCGCCGGCGGCGTGATCGCCAGACAGGAACGAGAAAACGGCCGCTGATGCGGCCGTTTTTCTTATCTCGCTTTTTGTTTGTCGATGGTCCCTACCGAATAATCCCGCCACCCAAACAAACTTCCCCGTCATACAGCACGGCCGACTGTCCAGGGGTCACCGCCCACTGTGCCTCGGCAAACGACAGCCGCAGTGCATCGCCTTCGGCCTTGACGACCGTGCAGGGGGCGTCGCTCTGCCGGTACCGGGTCTTGGCGGCCATCGTTGCGCCGGTGGCCGGGGGTCCGCCGGCTACCCAGGACAAATCTGCTGCGTCGAGTTCGGGCTTCAGCAGCCACGGGTGGTCGTGGCCTTGCACCACGTAGAGCGTGTTCGATGCCATGTCCTTGCGCGCCACGTACCAGGCGTCGCCGCTGCCGTCCTTGCTGCCGCCCAGGCCAATGCCCTTGCGCTGGCCCAGGGTGTAGAACGCCAAGCCGATGTGTTGGCCGACGACCTTGCCTTCGTCGGTCACCATCGGGCCCGGCTTGGTCGGCAGGTAGCGGTTCAGGAAGTCGCGGAACGGGCGTTCGCCGATAAAGCAGATGCCCGTGGAGTCCTTCTTCTTCGCATTGGGCAAGCCGATTTCGGCGGCGATCTCGCGCACACGGGTCTTCGGGATTTCGCCCAGCGGGAACATCGTGCGCGACAGCTGCGCCTGGTTCAGGCGGTGCAGAAAATAGCTCTGGTCCTTGGTATGGTCGAACGCCTTGAGCAGCTCGAAGTTGCCGCCCGGTGCCTGGCGCACGCGGGCGTAGTGGCCCGTGGCGATCAGTTCGGCGCCCAGGGACATCGCGTGGTCCAGAAAGGCCTTGAACTTGATTTCCGCGTTGCAGAGCACGTCGGGGTTCGGCGTGCGGCCGGCCGAGTATTCGCGCAGAAAATCGGCGAACACGCGGTCCTTGTATTCGGCGGCGAAGTTGACGGCCTCCACGTCCACGCCGATCACGTCGGCCACGGACGCCACGTCGAGCCAGTCCTGGCGCGTGGAGCAATACTCGCTGTCGTCATCGTCTTCCCAGTTCTTCATGAACAGGCCGATGACCTCATACCCCTGCTGCTTGAGCAGCCATGCCGTGACCGACGAATCCACGCCGCCCGACATGCCCACTACCACTCGCTTGCCACTCACAATGCCGCTCCCGACGTCGGACCCGGCGCCGCACCGGATGCCTGCCCCGTCACTGCGGCCACGGCCGCGTCGGTGGCGCCGGCGATAGCGGTGGGATGGGTATGCAGCAGGTCCAGCGCAAAGCGCTTGCCGGCCAGGTAATCGTCGACGCAGGCCATGACCAGCGGCGAGCGATGGCGATCGGCGCAGGCGCGCAGTTCTTCGGCGGTCATCCAGACGGTACGGACGATGCCGGTATCGAGCTGGCGGCCGGCGTCGAGCGAGCCCAGGTCGCCCGTGAAGCCGAAGCGAATATAGGTGGTATCGCCACCGTCGCGCGACGAGCGGCCACGGCTCATGTAGCAGCCAAGCAGCGCGCGCGGCTCGAACGTGTGGGCGGTTTCTTCCAGCGTTTCGCGGACAACGGCGCGAATCAGGCTCTCGCCGGGCTCCAGGTGGCCCGCCGGCTGGTTCAGGCGCAGGCCATCGGCCGTTTCCTCTTCCACCAGCAGAAAGCGGCCACCGCGTTCAATGACGGCGGCAACCGTGACGCTGGCAATCCATTCACGTGACATGATGCACATTTTTTAAGCAATCCGGCATTTTACCGGTTGCCGTTGGAACGTGCATCGCGCGCGGAGTTTCAGGCCGCCTCGGCCGTCAGCATCGGGGGCAGCAAGGCGATGGCCGCCTCGATACGGGCCACAAGTGACTTCGACGCCGGTATCAGCGGGCGGCGCACCTCGACCGTGGTCATGCCGGCCAGCGCCAGCGCCGCTTTCACGGGCGCCGGATTGGGCTCGGCGAACATCAGCCCGATCAGCGGCGAGAGCTGCCGGAACAGCGCCCGGGCAGCTTCGTCGCGGCCGGTGCGTGTCAGATGCAGCAACCGTACGAACAGGTCGGGTCGCACGTGCGCCGCCGCCGGCACGATGCCCTGGCCGCCGCGCAGCAGGTGGTCGAGCATCGACGCATCGTCGCCGCAGTACACGCCGATCAGGTCCTGCATGGCCAGCGTGCGCATGCCGGCGGCATCGCAGTCCTTGACGGCCACGATCTGCGGATGGGCGGCCAGGCGCCACGCCAGTTCGGGCGAAATCGTGCAGCCGGTGCGCCGGGGCACGTTGTAGAGCATCAGCGGTTTGCCGGTCTGCGCGGCCACGCTGCGCATATGCCAGGCGATGCCTTCGTCGGACACGCGCAGGTAGTACGGCGGCGGCACCAGGTAGCCGGCCAGCGGCAGGCGGTCGAGCCGGCGCACCTGCTCGCATACGGTGTGGGTGGCCACGCCGCCCACACCCGCCATCACCGGCAGCATGCCGTCGACGGCTTCGAGCACCGCCGCCGTCAGCATGAATCGCTCGGCGTCGGTCAGCAGGCCACCCTCGCCGGTCGTGCCCAGCACGATCAGGCCATCGACGCCGGCCGCCGCGTAGTGCGACGCCAGGCGCTGGGCGGCATCGAGATCCACCTGGTCATTGCGCAGCGGCGTAACCATCGGCAGCCACAGGCCGTCGGCAATCGCGCCGCGCTGTGGGTCAATGCGTGCCATGGTCGCCTCCGAGCACCGTCGCCACGCCGAACTCTGCCGCGGGCAAGGCCGCCATGATCGCGTGCATGGCGGCGTCGCGCTCACCGCGCTCCACCTCCACGTGCAGCGTGGTCTCGCCGTTGCGATGGTCCACTTCCACCACGTAGATGCGGGCCATGTTGCCAATCGCGCGATGCAGCGTCTGGCGCAGCGCAAATACCTGTGACGACGAGACGGCCAGCCGCAGACGAATCCATGGATCCTGGGCAATGACACGGCGTCGCGGAACCGATGCAAACGCCACGGCGAGACTCGATGACTGTCGCATGAAGCGAGGATCCGCGCGGGGCGGATCGTCTGTTGAACATGACTCCATGCTAGGGAGACCGGTCTCAATTTGATGCAGCGTTTGGGCGGCCCGCCATCAAGAACGCGTAAAGAAAGCAGGCCGCTGGCGGGTGCCTGGCGCGCTCAGAACGTCTTCGTGATCGACGCGAACGCCGTCGACTTGCCCAGGTAGCGCCCGCGCGTGTTCGTGTAGGCGGCCTTGCTGGCGTTCGTGTCGATGTAGGCAACGGCCAGCGAAAAGCCGCTGCCAAGGTCCTTCGTCAGCCCGATCTTCCAGTCCGTGTACGACGCGTCGCTGAAATGCTGCACGCCCTGGTAGCCGACATGCGCGTTCAGCGTCAGGCCCCACACGTTCAGCGGCACGTTGGCCGTCAGGTCGACGTAGTAGCTGTTCTTGCTGTCGGCAAACCCGAACAGGTTGGTCACCGCGTGCGAGTACTTCAGGAACACCGGGCCCCAGCCGATGCCGGCGTACAGCTCGGTGGTGTACGGACGCGTGGCCGTGTAGCCGCCCGGATAGTAGTACTCGAGCACGCCCAGGTCGTAGTTGAATTCCTGCTCGGCCAGCTTGAACGTGTTCTTGAAGCCGCCGTAGAAATCCATCTCGACCGGCGCGGACACCGACGCGTCGGCATCGCCAAGCCAGCTGATACTCGAGTTCCAGTTGCCGACGTAGAAGCCGCTCTCATGGGCATAGTCGAAGCCGCCCTGAATGGCCGGGCGCCGGTCGGTCTGGCTGATCCCGCGGTAGCGGTAATCGGACACCACGGACACGTTGGCCGTGAATGTGTGCGGCGATGCCGGCTGGGCGGTGTCGGGGGTCGCCTGCTGCGCGAATGCGTTGGAAAACGGGGCGGCAAGCAGGATGGCGGCGGCCAGGGTGGCCGGCGCTGAAGTCATCAGGCGGGTTGCAATCATCAATGAAAAAGCCGTGGGCGTGTTTGGAGAAACGCCTCGAAAGAGACGTGAACGCCACGATACGCAGCCACGCATTAAATCGGCGTCAAGATTGCAGGTGACGCCGATGTCATTTCATCAATGACGGATATTCAAGGGAATCGGATGTGCATCAAACGAGTCATTTCATGAGCAGAAAAGATGAGTCTCGATGAAAGCACATATACCCGACCGGCGAGTCACCACCGAACGTAAGTTTCGGGTAAGCTGCGCAAAAATTGACGCATTCTTTTGCAATGCATCAACGGGCGAGGACGTTGGCCCGACCAGATTACGAACGACGCCAGACAGGAGAAATTGACGATGCATATCGGTATCCCGCTTGAGACGCGGGCAGGTGAGACGCGTGTCGCCGCCACCCCGGAGACCGTCAAGAAGTACGTAGCGCAGGGCCATCAGGTGACGGTGCAAACCGGCGCCGGTGTGCGTGCCAGTATTCCCGATGCCGCATTCGAGGCGGCGGGGGCCCGCGTGGGCTCCGCTGCCGATGCGCTGGGCGCCGAGCTTGTGCTCAAGGTACGCGCGCCCGACGACGCCGAGCGGGGGCAGATGAAGCCCGGCTCCGTACTGGTCGGCATGCTCAATCCGTTCGACGTGGAGAACAACGCCCGCATGGCCAGCGCCGCCGTCACGGCGTTCGCGCTCGAAGCCGCGCCGCGTACCACCCGCGCCCAAAGCATGGACGTACTGTCGTCGCAGGCCAACATCGCCGGCTACAAGGCCGTGCTGGTGGCCGCGCACCACTACCAGCGCTTCATGCCGATGTTGATGACCGCTGCCGGCACCGTCAAAGCCGCCCGCGTGCTGATCCTGGGCGCCGGCGTGGCGGGCCTGCAGGCCATCGCCACCGCCAAGCGCCTGGGCGCCGTGATCGAGGCCTCCGACGTGCGCCCCGCCGTGAAGGAGCAGATCGAATCGCTGGGTGCCAAGTTCCTGGACGTGCCGTTCGTGACCGACGAGGAGCGCGAGATTGCGCAAGGCGTGGGTGGCTATGCGCGCCCGATGCCGGCCGACTGGATGCGCCGCCAGGCCGAACTCGTGCACCAGCGCGCCACGCAGGCCGACATCATCATCACCACGGCACTGATCCCCGGCCGCCGCGCCCCGGTGCTGCTGGCCGAAGACACCGTCAAGCAGATGAAGCCGGGCTCGGTCGTGGTCGACCTGGCTGCCGCGCAAGGCGGCAACTGCCCGCTGACCGTGGCCGACGAAGTGGTGGAACGCCACGGCGTGGTCCTGATCGGCCATACCAACCTTGCCAGCATGGTGGGGGCCGACGCGTCCGCGCTCTACGCGCGCAACGTGCTCGACTTCCTGAAGCTGATCATCGACAAGGATGGCCGCTACACGCTGAACCTGGAAGACGACATCGTCGCCGCCTGCCTGATGTGCAAGGACGGCCAGGTAGTCAGGCAGCAGGCCGCCTGAGTTTCCGTCTGAAGATGCCGCGGCGCTGAAAGAGCCCTGCGCCACGGCCCGCCGCGTCCCCGGCACGCTTGATCCTGCATTCCAGCCCGCCTGCGCGGACGCGACGCTCGGCAGTATTCAAAAGCAACGGAGGAGAAGTCGATGGAGATGGTGAACCACACGGTGATCAACCTGATCATCTTCGTGCTGGCAATCTACGTGGGGTACCACGTGGTGTGGACGGTCACGCCCGCGCTGCACACCCCGCTGATGGCCGTGACCAATGCGATCTCGGCCATCATCATCGTCGGTGCCATGCTGGCAGCCGGCCTGACCGAAGGCGGCGTGGGCCGCATCATGGGCACGCTGGCCGTGGCACTGGCCGCGGTGAACGTGTTCGGTGGCTTCCTGGTGACCCAGCGCATGCTGGAGATGTTCAAGAGGAAGGAGCCGCGCGCCAAGGCCGGGGCTGAATCCGCCAAGGGAGGTGCATGATGGAGGCCGTCAGCATGAACCTTGTGACGCTGCTGTACCTGGTGGCGTCGGTCTGCTTCATCCAGGCCCTGAAGGGGTTGTCGCACCCCGCATCGGCCCGCAAGGGTAACGCGTTCGGCATGATCGGCATGGCGATTGCCGTGGTGACCACGCTGGCGCTGATCGTCAAGCTGAAGAACGAGTTCCTGGCCGCGGGCGCCGCGCAGTCGTCGGTCGGTACTGGCCTGGCGCTGATCTTCGGCGCGCTGGTGGTGGGCGGCGGTATCGGCGCCTATGTGGCACGCAAGGTCGAAATGACCAAGATGCCCGAACTGGTGGCGGCGATGCACTCGCTGATCGGTCTGGCCGCGGTGTTCATCGCCGTAGCTGCGGTGGCGGAGCCTGCCGCGTTCGGCATCACGCCGGCCGGCACGCACCTGATTCCGCTGGGCAACCGTATCGAACTGTTCATCGGCTGCTTCGTCGGAGCGATCACGTTCTCGGGCTCGGTCATCGCGTTCGGCAAGCTGTCGGGCCGCTACAAGTTCCGCCTGTTCCAGGGCGCGCCGGTGGTGTTCCCGGGCCAGCACTGGCTGAACCTGCTGCTGGCCATCGCCATGATCGGCTTCGGCGTGATTTTCTTCATGTCGCAGTCGTGGCTGCCGTTCCTGATCATGCTGGCCATCGCCTTCGTGCTGGGCGTGCTGATCATCATCCCGATCGGCGGCGCCGACATGCCGGTGGTGGTGTCGATGCTGAACTCGTACTCGGGCTGGGCGGCGGCGGGCATCGGCTTCTCGCTGAACAACCCGATGCTGATCATCGCCGGCTCGCTGGTGGGCTCCTCGGGTGCAATCCTCTCGTACATCATGTGCAAGGCGATGAACCGTTCGTTCTTCAACGTGATCCTGGGCGGCTTCGGTGCCGAGGCATCGGCGGCCGGCCCGGCTGGCGCGCAGGCGCAACGCAACGTGAAGTCGGGTTCCGCCGACGACGCCGCGTTCGTGATGAGCAACGCCGAGACCGTGATCATCGTGCCCGGCTACGGCCTGGCGGTGGCCCGTGCGCAGCATGCGCTTAAAGAATTGACCGAGAAGCTAACCGAGCACGGCGTGACGGTGAAGTACGCCATCCACCCCGTGGCGGGCCGCATGCCGGGCCATATGAACGTGCTGCTGGCCGAAGCCGAGGTGCCGTACGACCAGGTCTACGAGATGGAAGACATCAACAGCGAGTTCGGACAGGCCGACGTGGTGCTGGTGCTGGGCGCCAACGACGTGGTCAACCCTGCCGCCAAGACCGATCCGCAATCGCCCATCGCCGGTATGCCGATCCTGGAAGCCTACAAGGCCAAGACCATCATCGTGAACAAGCGTTCAATGGCGTCTGGCTACGCGGGCCTGGACAACGAGCTGTTCTACATGGACAAGACCATGATGGTGTTCGGCGACGCCAAGAAGGTGGTGGAGGAAATGTTCAAGGCTGTGGAATAAGCTGCCGTTAATGCCAGGAAGTGGCCGTCAGGCCCGCAGTTCTGCCAAGTGAATAAAGCAACGCGCAGACCTGAAATCAATAAAATCGAAGTAGTGCGGCCAGCAACCAACGCTGGCCGTTTCCTTTTGCGTGGTCTGGTTGCGCATGCAGATGCAGGCGCTATACTGGCTTGCCCCGTTCTTTTTCCCCTTTGCGGCCGGCGGCCAGATTTGATCGCACCATGACATTCCCCGCGCACGACCGGAACCTGTCGGTTTTCCATCACCCCGTCCTGACGGTATTGGTCGACGACAGCAAGTCGTTTATCGACAGCCTGGCTTTCCAGATGGATGCATCGCGCGCGGTGGTCAGCTTCACCGATCCGCGCGACGCGCTGACATGGATTCGCGAAGCGTATGGCACGCGGCATCCCGCTTTCCTGCCGGTGCGCGTCACGCACGACGACCTGACCTTCCTGTCCGAACGCCGCACGGTGCAGCTCGATGTCGACCGCATCCACCGCCAGATCCACGACGTGCATCGCTTCCTGCAGCCCGGTGTGGTGGTCGTTGACTACTCCATGCCGCAGATGGACGGGCTCGAATTCTGCCAGGCGCTGGAAGACCTGCCGTGCAAGACCATCCTGCTGACTGGCACCGCCGATGAAAGCATCGCCGTGCAGGGTTTCAACCATGGGCTGATCGACCGCTACGTGAAGAAGCACGATCCGAACATGGTGGCGCGCCTGAACGACGAAATCGATGCGCTGCAGCAGCAGTACTTCGCCACGATCTCGCGCACGCTGCGTGACCTGCTGACGCGCCATTCGTACTCGTTCCTGTCCGATCCGATCATGGCCGACCGCGTACGGCAGACCGCCGCGCGCTATGGCTTTATCGAGTACTACCTGTTTCCGAACCCCGTCGGCATGCTGTTGCTGACCGCACAGGGCCATGCCACGCTGATGGTGATCGAAACCCGCGCGGGGCTGATGAACCAGGTGGAATCGGCGGAAGCCTACGAGGCGCCTGCGGCATTGATCGAGGGGCTGCGCGAGGGCCGCATCGTGCCGTTCTTCTGGCCCGGCAACGGCATGTACACGCCGGCCTGCGCGGACTGGGAACAATACTGCCTGCCGGCGGAGCGTTGCGAGGGCAACGAGGAATATTTCTACGCGCTGTTCGACCTCCCGCGCCACATGCTGCAGGAGCCGGTGGTCAGCCTGCAGAGCTTCCTGTCGGAGTTCTCGCGCAACGGCGCGGCGATGACCGGGCGCAACAAGCAAGTGTAAGCCTGCGCGGCTGGACTCCCCTCCCCCCAAGGCGCGGGAAAGGGGAAGCCGCACCATCGGCGTCAATCCTTCTTCTGCACGTCCTTCTGGCCATCCCGATTGCCGCCGCGCACCATGTCGAACCGGAACAGGCGGCATTCGATATTGCCGTTGTACAGCGGCGTGCGGCGCGATTCCTTCAGACGCAGCCGCTTGGGAATGCTCAGGTCGCCCGTGAACACCCAGGCCTGCCAGTTTGCGAAATTCTGCTTGAGCGTCGTGGCAAAGGCGCTGGCGAACTGATTGGCGGCGGCCTCTTCCACTTCGTCGGGCGGCGCATCCTGCATGGCATCGCGCCGGTTGCCGCGCACCGCGATACGCTCGCCGTACGGCGGATTCATCATCATCAGGCCGGGCTCAGCGAATGGCGGCTGCACGAAGCGCGCGTCCACCTGCTTCAGCGATATGTCACCGGGCAGACCGGCACGCTGCCAGTTCGCCTGCGACATCGACAGCATGTCCGTCGAAATATCGGACCCGGCGATCTGCAACGCCGTGGCGCGGTCCGCAGCGGCCTCGCGCGCACGTTGCGCGTCGGCACGCAATGCCTGCCACGCCTTGGTATCCGCGCCCTTCAGCCACTCGAATGCAAACGTACGACCCACGCCCGGCGCGATGCCCAGCGCCACCTGCGCGGCTTCCACCAGGAACGTGCCGCTGCCACACATCGGATCGAAGAACGGACGGTTGGTCTGGCCAGGCACCCAGCCGGCCAGCCGCAGGATGCCTGCGGCAAGGTTTTCCTTGAGCGGCGCCTCGCCCTTTTCCATGCGCCAGCCGCGCTTGAACAGCGGCTCGCCCGTGGTGTCCAGATACAGGGTGCAATCGGTCTCGGTCAGGTGCGCGTAGACGCGGACGTCCGGACTGACCGTGTCGACGCTGGGGCGTGCGCCCAGGCGCTCGCGCATGGCATCGCAGACCCCGTCCTTGACGCGAAGCGCCGTGAAATTGAGGCTGCGCAGCTGCGACTTGTGGGCGGTGATATCCACGCGCAGCGTCTCGTCGGGCGAGAACCATTGCTCCCAGCGCTGCTGGCGCGTCAGCGAATAGATATCGTCCTCGTGCCGGTAGCCGCGCTGCGCCACGCGCAGCAGCACGCGGCTGGCAATGCGCGAATGCAGGTTGACCGCGTAGGCCGCGGCCATCTCGCCCGAGAACGTCACGCCACCCGGCATTTCACGATGCACCTCGAACGGTGCCGCAGCCACCACGGCCGGGTACTGCGCAATCTCGCGCAGCTCCTCGGCCAGTGCCGGTTCAAGGCCACGCGGGCAAGGAGCAAAGAAGGCTTGGGTCATGGCGAGTCTTTCCTGAAAACAAAAACGTCCGCATCGCGGACGGGCAAGGCGTGGGTCCGGTGTGCCGATCAGCCTGCCGCCAAGGCGCGGTCAAGGAAGTCGAGCCGGTCCTGGCCCCAATACGGTTGGCCGTCGTAGACGAACCACGGCGCGCCGAACACATTGGCGGAAATCGCATCCTGCGTGTTCTGCGCATAGGCGGCCTGCACGGCCTGGCCCTCGCTAGCCTTGAGCAGGCTGGCACCATCGAGGTCATTCTCGTCGGCAATCTGCGCCAGCGTGGCGCCATCGGCGATATTGCGCTGCTCGGCCCAGACGGCTCGCGTGATGGCGCCGGTCAGCGCCAGCGCGCGGGCCGTGCCATGCGCCAGCTGGGCCGCGATGATCAGTTTGGCGGCGGCATCGCCTGACACCGGGAAGAAGGTCGGATGCAGGTTCAGCGGGATACCCAGGAACTGGCTCCAGCGCTCGAGCTCGACCAGCCGGTAAGCCTGGCGCTGCGGCGGACGCTGTGCCAGCGGCAGGCCGCCCGACACCGAGAACACCTTGCCCAGGTCGGCCGGCTTCAGCAGCACCTGCGCCTGGTGGCGGTTGGCGATTTCCACAAAGCGGGCATGGCCCAGGTAGACGAACGGCGACTGCGGCGCCAGAAAGTACTCGACCTGCTTGCTCATCACGACCTCATCGAAAACAGTAGAAATCCGACAGCTTAGAACGGCTTTACGACAACCAGAATCACGATGGCCAGCAACACCAGCACTGGCAATTCGTTGAACCAGCGATAGAACGTGTGCGAGCGAGTATTGGCGCCGCGCTCGAACTTGCGCAGCAGCACGCCGCAGCCGTGGTGATAGCCGACCAGCACCAGCACCAGCGCCAGCTTGGCATGCATCCAGCCCTGCCCCGCGCCGCGCCCGATGCCGTAGCCCAGATACAGCCACAGGCCGAACACCACGGCCGGCACCGCCAGCATGGTCATGAACCGGAACAGCTTGCGCGCCATCAGCAGCAGACGTTGCACGCTGGCCGGATCGGTCTCCATTGCCAGGTTGACGAAGATCCGCGGCAGGTAGAACAGGCCCGCGAACCACGAAATGACGAACAGGATATGAAAGGCCTTGACCCAGAGCATCTGCGTTCTCGCCTTCCCTTACGTGCGCACTTCGCCGTGACCGAACACGACGTACTTGAGCGATGTCAGCCCTTCCAGCCCCACCGGGCCACGGGCGTGCAGCTTGTCGTTCGAGATGCCGATTTCGGCGCCCAGGCCGTACTCGAAGCCATCGGCAAAGCGCGTCGACGCATTGATCATCACGCTGGCCGAGTCCACCTCGCGGATAAAGCGCATGCCGGTGCTGTAGTTCTCGGTCACGATCGAATCGGTGTGGGCCGAGCCGTAGGTGTTGATGTGCGCAATCGCGGAGTCCAGGCCGTCGACGGTACGGATGGCCAGCACCGGCGCCAGGTATTCCAGGCGCCAGTCTTCCTCGGTGGCGTCGACCAGCCCGCTGAAACCCGCGGCCTCCAGCGTGGCGCGCGTATCGGCGCAGACGCGCAGTTCCACGCCCTTATCCTGATAGATGTGGCACAGCGGCGGCAGCACGGTGGCGGCGATCTGGCGCGACACCAGCAGCGTTTCCATCGTGTTGCACGGCGCGTAACGCTGCGTCTTGGCGTTGTCGCAGATGCGTACGGCCTTTTCCACATCGGCGGCGTCGTCGATGTAGACGTGGCAGATGCCGTCCAGGTGCTTGATCATCGGCACGCGGCCTTCCTCGATCAGGCGCGCGATCAGGCTCTTGCCGCCGCGCGGCACGATCACGTCGACGTATTCGTTCATCGTGATCAGGCGGCCCACGGCGGCGCGGTCCGTGGTTTCGATGACCTGTACCGCCTCGCCCGGCAGGCCGGCGGCAGCCAGGCCCTCGGCCACCAGCGCGGCCAGCGCCGTGTTCGATTCGATGGCTTCCGAGCCGCCGCGCAGGATCGTGGCGTTGCCCGATTTCAGGCACAGCGCCGCGGCGTCGATCGTCACGTTCGGGCGCGATTCGTAGATGATGCCGATCACGCCCAGCGGTACGCGCATCTGCCCCACCTGGATGCCCGTGGGACGGAACTTCATGTTGCCGATCTCGCCGATCGGGTCGGGCAGCGCGGCAATCTGCTCCAGGCCGGCGGCCATGGTGTCGATGGCCTTGTCGGACAGCGTCAGGCGATCCACGAAGGCAGCGTCCTGGCCGTTGGCGCGGGCGCGTTCGACGTCACGGGCGTTGATGGCCTTGAGCTTGTCGGCATCGCGCCGAATGGCCGCGGCAATCGTCAGCAGCGCACGGTTCTTGTCGGCCGTGGAGGCCCGCGCCATGGCGCGCGACGCCGCGCGGGCCTGCTGGCCAACGCGGTTCATGTAAGCGTGGAGATCGAACTCGGTCATGATGGTGTCCGGGTCCAGCCCGGTCTGCTTTGGGTGCCGCGATGTCGAGGCGCCGGCGCGGCTACCGGCAGTATTCAGTTTGGTTCGCTGCTTGGATTCGGGGACGTCAGGCCGGCCGGGCGATCAGCAGCGCCAGCTGCAGCAGGCCGTCCCATGGCTCGGCCGGCAGGCTGCCCGCTGCGCCACCCGCGCCTGGCAGGTCGCCCAGGCCCTTGACCTGGCGGTCCAGCCGCGCGGCCATGGCCAGCGCAGCCTCCAGCTGCGGCATCGACAGCCGTTGCGCGGCCTGTGGCACCAGGCGCTCACGCGGGCCCCAGACGCGCAGTTCGCGCATCAGCACACCTGCCGGCTTGCCAGCCGCCAGCCCTTGCCGGACCTTGGATAATACGCGAATTTCCTCGGTCAACGCCCACAGCACCAGCACCGTGGCCTCGCCCTCGCCGCGCAGCCCTTCGAGCATGCGCGTCAGACGGGGCACATCGCCGCCGAGCATCGCCTCGGACAGCTTGAATACGTCGTAGCGGGCCACGTTCAGCACCGCGTCGTGGACCTGGTCGAACGTCAGAACGCCGGGCGGGTACAGCAGCCCCAGCTTCTGGATTTCCTGGTGCGCGGCTAGCAGGTTGCCTTCCACCTTGTCGGCGATGAACTGCAGCGAGCGCCGGCCGGGTTCGCCCGGCTCCACGCGCTGTTGCTGCAGGGCCAGCCGATCGCCCACCCAAGCGGGCAGGCGCGTGCGGTCCACGGCATCCACCTTGATCGATACCCCGGCCGATTCCAGCGCCTGGAACCAGGCGGACTTCGAAGTGGCGAAGTCGAGCCGCGGCAAGGTGACCAGCATCACCACGTCCGGCGACGGCTGGGCCGCCACGGCGCGCAATGCCTCGCCGCCATCCTTGCCAGGCTTGCCCGACGGCACGCGCAGTTCCACGATCTTGCGATCGCCGAACAGCGACATCGACTGCTGGGCCTCGGTGACCTGGCCCCAATGGAAACCGCGCTCGGCCACCAGCACTTCGCGCTCGGTAAAGCCCGATTCCCGCGCGGCGCGGCGCAGGCGGTCCACCGCCTCGAGCACCAGCAGGTGCTCGTCGCCATGCACCACGTACAGCGGCGCCAGGCCCTTGGCCTGGGCCTGCTTCAGGTGTCCATCGAGTCCGTCGAACTTGAGCTGCATGTGTTGCCCTGTGACTGCGAAGCGATCCGCGCCTGGCGCGTCAGATCGTCTTGACCGCCGCCAGGCGGCGCATCAGCTGCTGCACGATGTCCTTCTGCATATCGCGATACAGCTGCTGCTCTTCGTAGTCCTTGGCCAGCGTATTGGCTTCGTTGTAGGTCAGGTCGCGCGTCAGGATTAGCGTCGACGGGGCGATCAATTCCTTGCCCGCCGCATCGCGCAGCCGGAAGCTGAAGCGCTGCGTCAGCCGGTATTCGCGCACCACGCCCTGCGCCGTGATCGACAGGATCGACTTGGCACGCGAATCGGCCAGCACATCCAGCACCGCATCCGCCCCCTCTCTCTCCTCCACGATCTGCGTGTCGGAGCCATTGCGGATATTGCGGCGCAGATCGGCGCCCATCAGCGTGTTGGACGGAATGCCGATGTAGAGCCGCTTGAACGCGAAATCGGCGTTGCCGCGCATGTGAAAGCCGCAGCCGGCCAGCAGGCCGGCGGCCGCCATTGCCGCACCGATGGCGAGAAATCCGCGGCGTCCCATGTCCGGTCGATCCATTGCTTGTGTCTTCCTGGCTGTGTGGCTCAGAGCACCACGTTGACGAGCCGGCCCGGCACCACCACGATCTTCTTGGGTGCGGCGCCGTTGGCAAACTTCGCCACGATCTCGCTGCCGGCGGCCACGGCCTCGATGGCGGCGCGATCGGCATCGGCAGCCACCGTCAGGCTGCCACGAACCTTGCCGTTGATCTGCAGCACGAGTTCGATCTCGGTGCGTACCAGCGCGCCTTCATCCACCTGCGGCCAGGCCGCGTCTAGGATGTCGCCGGCTTCGGCGGCGTAACCGAGTTCGCTCCACAGGCCGTGCGCGATATGCGGCACCACCGGATACAGCACGCGCAGCAGGATGCTGAAGCCTTCGCGGCGCGCGGCCGGCGATGCTGCCTTGGCATCCTCCAGCGCGTTCAGCATCTTCATCGTCGCCGACACGACGGTGTTGTACTGGATCCGTTCGTAATCGTAGTTGGCCTGCTTGAGCACCGTGTACAGCTCGCGGCGCAGGTCGGCATCGGCGGCCGTGAACTGCGTGCCAGCGCCGTCGCGAATCGCCTGGTCGTTGGCGTAGCCATAGTTCCAGACACGACGCAGGAAGCGCGACGCGCCGTCCACGCCCGAACCGCTCCACTCCAGCTGCTGCTCCGGCGGCGCGGCAAACATCACGAACAGGCGCGCGGTATCGGCGCCGTGCTGGTCGATCAGTGCCTGCGGGTCGATACCGTTGTTCTTCGACTTCGACATCTTTTCGATGCCGCCGATCACCACCGGCTGCCCATCGGCCTTCAGGGTGGCGCCCAGCGGACGGCCGCGCTCGTCGGTCTGCAGATCGACGTCGGCCGGGTTGTACCAGGTCTTCTTGCCCGACGCGTCCTCACGGTAGAACGTCTCGTTCAGCACCATGCCCTGCGTGAGCAGGTTCGTGAACGGTTCGTCGAACTTGACCAGGCCCATGTCGCGCATGACCTTGGTCCAGAAACGCGCGTACAGCAGGTGCAGGATCGCGTGTTCGATGCCGCCGATGTACTGGTCCATCGGCATCCAGTAGTCGTTGCGGGCGTCCACCATCGTGCCGGCGTCGGGGCACGTATAGCGCATGTAGTACCAGCACGAGTCGATGAACGTGTCCATCGTGTCGGTTTCGCGGCGCGCGGGCTTGCCGCACGACGGGCAGGTGCATTCCAGGAAACGCGGATCCTTGTTCAGCGGATTGCCGGTGCCGTCCGGCACCAGGTCTTCCGGCAGCACCACCGGCAGGTCTTGCTCGGGCACCGGCACCACGCCGCAGCTGTCGCAGTGGATCAGCGGAATCGGCGTGCCCCAGTAGCGCTGGCGAGAGATGCCCCAGTCGCGCAGGCGCCACGTCACCTTCTTCTCGCCCAAGCCCTTGGCGGCCAGGTCGGCGGAAATGGCGTCGACCGCGGCCTGGTAGCCCATGCCGTCGTACTTGCCGCTGTGGACACAGGTACCGTGTTCCTTGTCGCCGTACCACTCCTGCCAGGCGTCGGTCGAATACGGCTGGCCCTTGACGTCGATGACCTGCTTGATCGGCAGGTTGTACTTCTTCGCGAACGCGAAGTCGCGCTCGTCATGCGACGGCACGCCCATCACGGCGCCATCGCCGTAGGTCATCAGCACGTAGTTGCCGACCCACACGTCCACCTGCTCGCCGGTCAGCGGGTGCGTGACCTTCAGCCCGGTGGGCATGCCCTTCTTCTCCATGGTCGCCATGTCGGCTTCCATGACCGAGCCATGCTTGCATTCGTCGATGAAAGCGGCCAGTTGCGGATTGTTGGCGGCGGCGTGCGTGGCCAGCGGGTGTTCGGCGGCCACGGCGCAGAACGTGACACCCATGATGGTGTCGGCGCGCGTGGTGAACACGAACAGCTTGCCGTCGTTGATCAGCCTGCCATCCGCGCCCTGGATCTCATGCGGGAAGGCAAAACGCACGCCCTCGCTGCGGCCAATCCAGTTCTGCTGCATGATCTTGACGCGCTCCGGCCAGCCCAGGCCATCCAGGTCGCCCAGCAGTTCCTGCGCGTAGTCCGTAATGCGCAGGTAGTACATCGGGATCTCGCGCTTTTCGACCACTGCGCCCGAACGCCAGCCGCGGCCGTCGATCACCTGCTCGTTGGCCAGCACGGTCTGGTCCACGGGGTCCCAGTTCACGGTGCCGGTCTTGCGGTAGGCGATGCCCTTTTCCAGCATCTTCAGGAACAGCCACTGGTTCCAGCGGTAGTAGTCGGGGCTGCAGGTGGCCACTTCGCGCGACCAGTCGATCGCCAGGCCCATCGACTGCATCTGCTTCTTCATGTAAGCGATGTTGTCGTAGGTCCAGGCGGCCGGCGCCACCTTGTTGTTCAGCGCGGCGTTTTCCGCCGGCATGCCGAACGCATCCCAGCCCATCGGCATCAGCACGTTGCGGCCGTTCATGCGCAGGTAGCGCGCCATCACGTCGTTGATGGTGTAGTTGCGCACGTGGCCCATGTGCAGCTTGCCCGACGGATACGGCAGCATCGAGCAGGCGTAGAACTTCTGCTTTTCCTTGCCGTCGGGCCCGACCGCGTGCTCCGATACCTTGTAGGCATCGATCGCTTGCCAGTGCTGCTGGGCGGCTTGTTCAACGGCGGACGGAAGATATTTGTCTTGCATGGTCGGGACGACGGTCAGGGCAACGGTCACGCGCGGCGACTGGCGCGCCGGACGACCGGGAGGATCGGAAAAGCGAAAGAGACGATTATAACCGTGGCCGACCATGATTCCGGCCCGCCACGGTGGCGCCCAAAGGCGCAAACGGCCCGCCATGGCGAGCCGCAAAACAGCGGGTTACTTCAGGCCCAGCACATCCTGCATGTCGAACATGCCGCTGGGCTTGTCGGCCAGGAAGCGTGCAGCCCGCACCGCGCCATCGGCGTAGGACTGGCGGCTGGACGACTTGTGGCTGATCTCGATGCGCTCGCCGATACCGGCGAACATCACCGTGTGATCGCCCACGATGTCGCCGCCGCGGATCGTGGCAAAACCGATCGAGTTCGGGTCGCGCGGGCCGGTATGGCCTTCGCGGGCGTACACGGCGCAATCATCGAGATTTCGACCAAGGGCATCGGCAATCACTTCACCCATTGTCAGCGCGGTACCGGACGGGGCATCGACCTTGTGGCGATGGTGCGCCTCGATCACTTCGATGTCATAACCCGTCGACAGCAGCTTGGCGGCCACTTCGAGCAGCTTGAACGTGGCGTTGACGCCCACGCTGAAATTCGAGGCAAACACCACGCCGATCACCTTGGCGGCATCGGCCAGGGCCTGCTTGCCGGCAGCATCGAACCCGGTCGTGCCGACCACGATCTTCTTGCCCAAGCGCTTTGCCACATCCAGGTGCACCAACGTGCCTTCGGGGCGCGTGAAATCGATCAGGCAATCGGCGGCGCCCAGCACGGCTTCGATATCGGACGAGATCTTGATGCCCGTGGCACGGCCCAGGAACATGGCGGCATCCTGGCCCAGCGCAGGCGACGACGCATGCTCCAGCGCGCCCGCGAGCGTGACGCCATCGGTATTCAGAACGGTTTCGATCAGCATGCGGCCCATGCGGCCGGAGGCACCTGCGATGGCGATTTTCATGGCGTGGCGGTGTCGGAAGACTGGGAAGACTGCGACCCAGCCAGACGGCCGGGCGCAAGGGTGCAGTTGGCGGGAACCGGCGCGGGCCGGTTCCGAGAACGGATCAGCTGGCCGGTTTGTCCGGCGTGGCATTCGGAGCCGGCGACTGGGCTGCCGGCTCGGAGGCCGGAGGTGTCGATTCGGCTGCCGGTGCCGGTGCGGCTTCCGGCGCCGAGGCGCCAGCAGCGGCCGGCGCGGACGCTGCCTGCGCCGCGCTGGAGGTCGACGATGCAAGGCCGATCTTCTGGTTCCGCTGCGCCGCCTTCATGCCGTCAATTTCGGCAATCAGCTCGTATTCCGACGGCAAATCGCCGCCTTGCCACTTCACCAGCTTGTCGTCCTCGAAGAACACCGTGAACTGGCGTGACTGAACCACCGGCGTGCTGCCCCGGCGGAACGAGAAATAGTAGTCCCAGCGATTGCCGTGGAACACGTCCTGTAGCAGCGGCGTGCCCAGCAGGAATCGCACCTGGTCGCGCGTCATGCCTTCGCGCAGTTGGGAAGCCGCCTCGCGGGACACGAAGTTGCCCTGGACGATGTTGATGCGATAGGGCGTGATGGCTTCTGCCACCTTGCGCGACGTGCTGTCGTAGGCCGAGCAGGCGCCAGCCAGCAGTGCGGCGGCCAGCAGGGAAGACACCAGCGCCGGGCGCATGGCGGACGAACGGAATGAACGCATGTATCTCGCTTCCAGACGGGAATGGTTCTGTGCCGGAACCGACGCTCCGCAAAAAGCGGGGGCGGCCGGCACGGCCAGGCGCATCGCGGGAACGCCACCTTGCGGGTAGCGGCCGGGCGCCATGGCACCGGGGCGACTTTTGTCGCCAAAACCCTTATGATTCAACTATCCAGACATTGTACTCTAGGGAGTCACGCCCATGCCGAGTCCGGCGGACCTCAAAAATATCGGCCTCAAGGCGACCGTCCCCCGCCTGAAGATTCTTGAAATCTTCCAGACCAGCGAGCAGCGCCATTTGAGCGCGGAAGATGTTTACCGGATCCTGCTCAATGAGCACATGGATATCGGCCTCGCCACGGTCTATCGTGTCCTGACCCAGTTCGAGCAAGCG
This sequence comes from Cupriavidus pauculus, assembly GCF_002858765.1. GTDB lineage: Bacteria > Pseudomonadota > Gammaproteobacteria > Burkholderiales > Burkholderiaceae > Cupriavidus > Cupriavidus pauculus_B. The sequence goes on along the minus strand of NZ_PJRP01000002.1, from coordinate 371,420 downwards.
GGCCTGCTGTCGCGCAACAACTTCGAGTCGGGCAAGGCTATTTTCGAACTCAACGAAGGCAAGCACCACGATCACCTGGTGTGCCTGGACTGCGGTCGCGTCGAGGAATTCTTCGACGGCGATATCGAGCAGCGCCAGCAGAGCATTGCGCGCGAGCGCGGCTTTGCGTTGCAGGAACATGCGTTGTCGCTGTACGGCAACTGCACCAAGAACGACTGTCCCCACAGACCCAAACGATAAGCCGCGCGGCGCCGGCATGTACTGGCGCCGAGAATGCAGGCAACAAAAAACCGGCGCCATGGCGCCGGTTTTTTGTTTTGGGCTTACCCTCTGCCGGTTATTCCTGCGGCAGGTCGTCCTGCTCGGCTTCCGTCACCACGCGCAGATTGCGAGCCACAGTGACTTGCGGAAGGCCTACGAATTCTCCAACCACCTGACGAAAAAGGTGGCGGGCCCAGACCAGCATCGGATGCGTGTTCCGGCTGCGGTGCCAGAACATGTTCAGGCCCAGCGTCGTATTCAGTTCGGCCGGCAACGGGAACGCCTTGAGGCCGTAGGTCTCGCAGGCCATGTCCTTGGTCAGGGCGTTGACCGTGAAGATCATGTCCGTCTGCGCGGCCAGCTCAGCCTGCGCGCGCCACGAATGCACCGTCAGCGTGGCATTGCGCTTCAGGCCGCGCTGCTGCAACGCGTAGTCCAGCGGAATCAGTGCAGGCGCCGGACGGCCCGCTCCGCCCGAATGCGCCATGAAGATGTGGCTGCATTCCAGATACTGCTCCAGCGTGCAATCCTTCTGCAGAAGCGGATGATTCTTGCGCGCGCACACCCACAGGTTCAGCGACGTCACCATTTCCTCAACGATTTCCGGGTGGCGCGTCGGGAATGGAGAAAATGCCAGGTCAAGCTCGTTGGCGCGCATGGACGCCACGTCACTTTCCCAGGAATGCGATTCAACCAGCCGGATGTGCAGGTCCGGCGCGGACTGCTTGATGCGCAGCACGAAGCGGTTGAAGACGGTATCGCCCAGTTCGGCTGCGAAACCGATGCTCAGGGTGCCCGTGGCAACCGCCGGATCAAAATTGTCCGCGTCGCCTTCGTTGATGGACGACCACAGATCGAGCATGTCCCGAATTTTCGGACCCAGTTCCAGCGCACGGGGCGTCGGCGTCAGGCCGTGGGGCACACGAATAAAGAGAGGATCGTCGAAGATTTCGCGCAGGCGGCCAAGCGAATGCGATACGGCGGGCGCCGTCATATGCATCTTTTCCGCCACATAGGTGGCGTTCCGCTTGCTCAGCAGCTCGGTAAAAATCACGAGCAGCTTGGTATCCACGTTCACCATGATCAGGCCCGGTTGTTATGTCTCGCGCTTCGATGGCCCCACCACTTTCACTGGCTGCACATCAGATATCAACAGATTCTTCCGAGTGTAAGAGAAAAAAACGGCAGGGAAAAGCAAATTCAGCATTTCTCGCACTACGTGAATTGGTAATCAGCGGATTTTTGACAACTTTGAGACAGATAATGTCAAAAACCGCGCTACTAATGCCTACGAAGCCCGCTATATTGATCTGCAAGGGCTCGATCCTGCCTTGCGCCCGCGCACATTATCTCGGAATTTTCGGACTCGCATCATGACTTCCCCTCGTGTTGGCGTCGATCTCGCCAAAGCCTACCGGCTGCTCAATCACGGTCCCACGGTACTGGTCAGCGCGGCCCACGACGGCCAGCGCAACATCATGGCGGCGGCCTGGGCCATGCCGCTCGATTTTGCGCCGCCCAAGGTGGCGGTCGTCCTGGACAAGGCCACCTGGACGCGCCGCCTGCTCGAGGCCAGCGGTGAGTTTGCCCTGCAGGTGCCCACCGTCGGCCAGGTCGACATTACCCAGGCGCTTGGCTCCAGTTCAGGGCTGACGATGCGCGAACAGCAAGGCGTCGACAAATTCGCCGCCTACGGGCTGCAGACGTTCGCCGGCAGCGTGGTCGGTGCGCCCTTGCTGGAAGGCTGCGCGGCCTGGCTCGAATGCCGGCTGCTGCCGGAGCCCGCCATCCAGGCCGGCTACGACCTGTTCCTGGGCGAAGTGGTGGCCGCCCATGCCGACAGCCGCGTCTTCAGCGAAGGCCGCTGGCACTTTACCGGCCACGACAGCCTGCGCACCATCCACCATGTGGCGGGCGGACATTTCCTGGTGGACGGCGATACCGTCGATGCCAAACCGCTGACGCCCTGATCCACGCGTCGGCCCATCATAAAAAAACGCGCCCGAAGGCGCGTTTTTCATGAGGCGAGTGCCAATTACTTGGCCACGACACGTGCCATTTCCAGGCACTTGTTCGAGTAACCCCATTCATTGTCGTACCAGCTCACGACCTTGATGAACGTGCCGTCCAGTGCGATACCGGCTTCGGCGTCGAAAATCGAGGTACGGGCATCGCCGCGGAAGTCCGTGGCAACAACCTTGTCTTCCGTGTAGCCCAGCACGCCCTTCAGCGCGCCCTGGCTCTGGGCCTTCATCTCGGCGCAGATTTCTTCGTACTTGGCCGGGTTTTCCAGCTCGACGGTCAGGTCGACCACCGACACGTCCGACGTCGGCACGCGGAACGACATACCCGTCAGCTTCTTGTTCAGCTGCGGAATCACCACGCCCACGGCCTTGGCGGCACCGGTCGACGACGGGATGATGTTTTCCAGGATACCGCGGCCACCGCGCCAGTCCTTGTTCGACGGGCCATCAACGGTCTTCTGCGTGGCCGTGGCGGCGTGCACGGTCGTCATCAGGCCGCGCTTGATGCCCCACTTGTCGTTCAGCACCTTGGCCACCGGGGCCAGGCAGTTCGTGGTGCAGCTGGCGTTCGAGATGATCGCTTCGCCCTTGTACGTTTCGTGGTTCACGCCGAACACGAACATCGGGGTGTCGTCCTTCGACGGGGCCGACATGATCACCTTCTTGGCGCCTGCGTCGATGTGCTTCTGCGCGCCTTCCTTGGTCAGGAAGATGCCGGTCGATTCGATGACCACGTCCGCGCCAACCTCGCCCCACTTCAGTTCCGACGGATCCTTGACCGCGGTCAGGCGGATCTTCTTGCCGTTGACGACCAGCGTGTTGCCGTCCACCGACACTTCGCCGTCGAAGCGCCCATGCACCGAGTCGTACTTCAGCATGTACGCCAGGTAGTCCGGCTCCAGCAAGTCGTTGATGGCAACGACTTCAATGTCCTTGAAGTTCGCGGCGGCAGCGCGGAACACCATGCGTCCGATACGGCCAAAGCCGTTGATGCCGATCTTGATGGTCATGTCTATCTCCTAGAGAGCAATCGATAAAGCCGGTGGCCGGCGCCGCCCGCCGGCGCATCGCACCGGCTGACCGCGCGGGCGGAAATTACTGGGCGAGCGTGGCGCGAACGGTGTCGGCCACATTGTCTACCGTGAAGCCGAAGTGCTTGAACAGCACGCCAGCCGGGGCCGATTCGCCGAACGTGTCGATGCCGACGACCGCCTGGACCTGGTACTTCCACCAGAAATCGGTCACGCCGGCTTCCACGGCGACGCGCGGCACGCCTGCCGGCAGCACGCTGGCCTTGTAGGCGGCGTCCTGCTTGTCGAACACGGTCGTGGCCGGCACCGATACCACGCGCACATGTACGCCCTCGGCGGCCAGCGCATCGGCGGCGCCCACGGCCAGACCCACTTCCGAGCCTGTGGCCAGGATCACGGCGTCCGGACGCTTGGTGCGCGGGTTCTTCGCATCGCGCAGCACGTAGCCGCCGCGTGCGATATTGGCGCGCGTGGCGTCGTCACGCTTCTGGAATGGCAGGTTCTGGCGGCTGAAGATCAGGCAGCTCGGGCCGTTCTCGCGACGGATCGACTCGGCCCAGGCCACGGCCGTTTCGGTCGTGTCTGCGGTACGCCAGACGTCCAGGTTCGGGATCAGGCGCAGGCTGGCCACGTGCTCGATCGACTGGTGCGTCGGGCCGTCTTCGCCCAGGCCGATCGAATCGTGCGTGAACACGAACAGCGTGCGGATCTTCATCAGCGCGGCCATGCGCAGCGCATTGCGGCTGTAGTCCGAGAACGTCAGGAACGTGGCGCCGTAAGGCACGTAGCCGCCGTGCAGCGTGATGCCGTTCATGATGGCGCTCATGCCGAACTCGCGCACGCCATAGTTGATGTGGTTGCCCCACGCATCCACGCGCACAGCCTGGGTGCCCGACCAGTTGGTCAGGTTCGAGCCGGTCAGGTCGGCCGAGCCGCCCAGGAATTCCGGCAGCACCGGCGCGAGCGCCTCGATGGTGTTCTGGCTGGCCTTGCGCGTGGCGATCGTCTCGGCCTTTTCCTCGCACTTGGCGATGAAGGCGTCGACGGCGGCATCGAATGCGCCCGGCAGCTCGCCGCGCATGCGGCGCTTGAATTCGCCGGCTTCATACGGATGCACTTCGGAGTAGGCGTCGAACAGCGCGTCCCAAGCCTTTTCCAGTGCGCCGCCGGTGGCCTTGGCGTTCCAGGCCGTGTACACGTCTTCCGGCAGTTCAAACGGGGCGTGGGCCCAGCCCAGCGCCTCGCGCGTGGCCAGCACTTCGGCACCGCCCAGCGGGGCGCCATGCACGTCGTGGCCGCCTGCCTTGTTCGGGGCACCCTTGCCGATGATCGTGCGGCAGCAGATCAGCGTCGGCTTGTCGCTGGCCTTGGCTTGGGCGATGGCGTTGTCCACCGCCACCACGTCGTGGCCGTCCACGCCGCGGATCACGTTCCAGCCGTAGGCCTCGAAGCGCTTCGGCGTGTCGTCGGCAAACCAGTGCACCACGTCGCCGTCGATCGAGATGCCGTTGTCATCCCACATCGCGATCAGCTTGTTCAGCTTCAGCGTGCCGGCCAGCGAGCAGGCCTCGTGGCTGATGCCTTCCATCAGGCAGCCGTCGCCCATGAACACGTAGGTCTGATGGTTGACGATGTCGAAGCCCGGGCGGTTGAATTCCTCGGCCAGCAGGCGCTCGGCCAGTGCCATGCCTACCGCGTTGGTAATGCCCTGGCCCAGCGGCCCGGTGGTCGTTTCCACGCCCGGGGTGATGCCGTATTCCGGGTGGCCAGCGGTCTTGCTGTGCAGTTGGCGGAAGTTGCGCAGCTCTTCCACCGGCAGGTCGTAGCCGGTCAGATGCAGCAAGGCATAAATCAGCATCGATCCGTGGCCGTTAGACAGCACGAAGCGGTCGCGGTCGGCCCAGTGCGGATTGACCGGGTTATGCTTCAGGTGCCGGCCCCACAACGCCACGGCGATGTCCGCCATACCCATCGGCGCGCCGGGGTGACCGGAGTTGGCCTGCTGGACGGCATCCATGGCAAGCACGCGGATGGCATCGGCCATCAGCTTGACGGGTTGATTGGCAAAAGGACTGGTGGCGGGATGGGCGAGGGCAGACATGCGAGAACCTGACGGCGGGAAAACCGCAATTTTAGCAGAAGCAGGCGGCATTTCCGGGCGCGGAGACGTGGCGCGAAGGGGGTCGCAGGCGTGGACCGAATGGCTGGTGCCCGGCGCGGGCACCACGCTTGGCGATATCGCCGTGCTGGCGGCGGCACGCACGCCGCACCAGCAGGTAGAAATCGGCGAGAACGCGCACTTTGGTCGCATCTTCCGCCTGGATGGGCGCGTGATGAGTACCGAAGCCGATGCCTACATCCAGCATGAACTGATGACCGTGCCGATGGCCGCAGTGCACGGTTCGCCACGTAGCGCGCTGGTAGTGGGCGGTGGCGACGGCGGATCGGCCTTTGAATTGCTGCGAATTCCCACCATGCGGGAAGTGGTAGTGGCCGAGCTCGATGCCGAAGTCGTGCGCTTGGCGCGCGAATGGCTGCCGGGCATCCATCGTGGCGCCCTCGACGAACCGGGAGATCCGCGCCTGCACCTGGCCATCGGCGATGGCCTGGGCCTGATGGAAGCGTTTGCACGGGCCGGTCGCCAGTTCGACCTGATCGTGTACGACCTGACCGAAGCCGACGACAACAGCCCGGCTGCCGCCCTATTCTCGCCGCACGGCCTGCAGACGGCACGGCGCTGTCTGACCGCCGGCGGCGCGATGTCACTGCATCTGGGGCCGCCCTGTCATCGGCCGGAGGCCGCGCGGCTGTTGCTGTCCCGCCTGCGCCAGGTGTTCAGGAACGTGGCGCCGCTGGCGACGTTCGTGCCGGCGTACGGTGCGCTGTGGGGCATCGCGCTGGCCAGCGATGCGCTGGACGTCGCTGCCCATCCACCGGATCGCATTGCGGCGCGACTGCAGCAGTGGAAGCTCGATGGCGCGCTACGAGCCTACCACGCCGGGCTGCACCCGGCGCTGTTCAACCATCCGCGCCATTTGCAGGCGATCTTCGACAGCGCAGGCCGTCCCGCGTAACATGCACAAATGCCCCGCCGTCATCGTGTGCGGGGCCTTCGTGCCATCCGGGAGACCCGCATGTCCAGACCGCCCAACACGCCCTGGCTGACACCCTATCTCACGGTCGCCAGCGGACGCGCCGCGCTTGATTTCTATCAACGGGCGTTCGGCTTCAAAGCCGGGCATGTCGTCGATGAGAACGGCGTGCCCACCCACGCCGAAATGCACTATCAGGGCCAGATCGTCATCATGTTCGCGCCCGAGGGCGCCTGGGGCAGCACGGCTCGCACGCCTCGCTCCATGGGCGTGGAAGCGCCGCAGACGTTCTACCTGTATTGCGAGGATGTCGACGCCATGTACGCACAGGCCACTGGCGCCGGCGCCACCAGCATCACGCCGCCCGCCGACCAGTTCTGGGGCGACAGATACTGCATGGTCGAAGATCCCGATGGATACCGATGGGGCTTTGCCACGCCGCTGGCCAAGGCTCCGGACGCCAAACCCACCCCCTGATGCCTCCCAGATTCTTTGTCGACGTGGCGCTGGCCGCCGATGCCGTACTTGATTTGCCCGAAGCCGTAGTCCGTCACGTGCAGGTGCTGCGCCTAGCCCCGGGCGACGCCATCACGCTGTTCAACGGCCAGGGCGGCAGCCATGCCGCCACCCTCGCCGAGATCGGCAAGCGTCACGCCACGGCGCAGATTGGCGCGCGTGACGCCGCCGAGACCGAAACGCCATGCGCGGTCACGCTGGCGCAAGGCCTGGCCGGTGGCGACAAGATGGACTGGCTGATCGAAAAGGCAGTGGAACTGGGCGTGGCCGCCATCCAGCCGCTGCAGGCCAACCGCTCGGTGGTGCGCCTGTCCGGCGATCGGGCGCTCAAGCGCCAGGCGCACTGGCAGGCGCTGGTGCAAGCGGCGTGCGAGCAATGTGGCCGCAATCGCTTGCCGACACTGGCGCCGGTCGCTACTTTTGAAGCGTGGCTGGCGACGACGCCTGCCACGGGCGCCCGGCTGCTGCTGTCGCCGCGTGCCGCAGGGTCACTGCCCGAGCTTGCCCATGCGCATCGCGACGCCTGGGGCGCCGAAGGGGTGACGCTGCTGATTGGCCCCGAGGGGGGGCTTTCCCCGGAGGAAGAAGACGCCGCGCGGCGTGCCGGTTTTATCGGCGTGTCACTCGGACCGCGCATCCTGCGCACGGAAACGGCCGGGCTGGCTTGCCTGGCAACGCTGAACGCCATCCTTGGCGGATTTTGAGATAAGGAGTCTGAGATGGGACTACTCGATAGCGTACTGGGTGGCGTGCTGGGCCAGCTCGGCGGCCAGCACCAGCAGCAAGGCCAGTCCGGCGGCATCAATCCGAAGCTGATGATGGCCCTGGGCCTGCTGGCGATGCTGGCCATGCGGCACAAGAGCCAGGGTGCTGACGGCAGCGTGGCACCAGCCGATGCTGGCGACAACCCGCTGGGCGGACTTGGCGGGCTCGGTGGGCTGGGTGGCATGCTCGGCGGCATGCTGGGTGGCGGCAGTGCACCGGCCCCGGGCGGGCTCGATCTGGGTTCGCTGCTGGGCGGGCTGCTCGGCGGACAAGGCGAAGCCGGCGCATCGGCCCAGGCCATGGGTGCGGCCAGCGGCGGCATCGGCGCCCTGCGCGACGTCCTGGCGCAGGCCGGGCTGGGCCAGCAGGTCGACTCCTGGATCGGCACCGGCACCAATCAGGCTGTCAGTGCCAATGACCTGTCGGCGGCGCTGGGCAACACCGGCGCGCTGCAGTCGCTGGCCGAAACCACCGGCTTGTCGTCGGACGATGTGGCAGCCAGTCTCAGCGAAGGCCTGCCCGAACTGATCGACCGCCTGACACCAAACGGCCAGGTACCGCCCGCGGCCTGACGGGTCAACCGGACAAGGCCGGACAAAACAAAAAAGCCCGCTGACATCAGCGGGCTTTCCATTGGGTGAATCCGTTCGAGCCGTTCGGACCGCTCAGGCTCGTTCAGGCGAACGAGTAGAACACCCGGAACTGCACCTTGCGCTCGCTCCAGAATTCGGCAGCGTCGCGGAACACGTCCAGCAGCACTTCACGGGCTTCCTTGTCGAACTTCTGCGCGATCGGCAGGCCTTCGAGCACGATCACGAAGCCGGGCTGCGGGCCGGACTTGTGGATCATGTCGGTCAGGCAGTCGGACAAGGCATCGAAGTTCTTGCCGAAATGCTTCGGGAACGTGAACTCAGTGGCGATACGCTCAAGAATCTCGGCCTTGCTCGCGCAGTCGGCACAGTTCGCGTACAGGAAATGCTGATTCAGCGCGGTGGCTGCCTGGGCCAGCTCGGCCACGCGGAAAGCGCGGATCGACTGGACGATGTTAGGGCGCACCGTCTTGAACAGATTCATGGCTCCCTCGTTGGTGCCGTCGTCAGCCCATGTGGCCATGACAGGGGCACAGGTGGGCGGAAGTCGGGGCGTCAGATCCTGGCGCGGCATCATCAGCACGTTGTCATAAAGGTTCTGGGCCTGATGGTGAGCCCGTTGCCACCCATCTCCGGCGCCGCGCTCCTCGCGGGCGGCAAGGGCGTCGCCCAATCCGAAAATGTCAGTCATCATTTGGTTATCCGTTTGAAACTGTTGTAGTGGTCTTCCGTGTAATAGCAGTCGTTGGCGGCGCGTTGATCACCACCGCAAACTATCCGCTTAGCTCCCCGATTCCGGCTTTTGCTGTTCTTGACGGTGTATTCGCGGTAATACCCGCGAGGCTGCTGCGGCAGGACACGTTCGTAGTTGCCGAACCGCGAACCATCCTTGTCATACGGGAACGGACCACCTGCCTGTATCAGGTCCAGCGTTTGCCGCGCCTCGTTGGGCAACTGCTGCGCCTGGATGGTTCCCACCCCAAGCACGTCGGGCGACTGCCTTGCCATCGCGCCTTGCGGCGACAGGGCCAGCGCCATCGATAGCGCCGCGCCAGCCAACACGTGGCCCAGGCTTCGCGCCAGGCTCAGGGACTGCCTCTGTGACTGCCGCTCCGACTGGCTGGGTGAATTCCGGAAACCCACGATAGTGAATGAATCGTTGGCGAAAGTTAATGGCGGGTCATTCCGGCATCGCTTCGGTCTCTTTTCGGACCCCCAGCGGCTACCGGCACGCCCAGGCGAGCGTCCGCATTCAAAGGCGTAAGGTTACGCGCAAGTCCATCATTAATCAATCCCCGCCCCTGGGCGGTCCGAATTTCCTCAATTGTTTCAACATGTTATTGATATGTGTGCGCATACTAACCGTGCGGACGGCAATTTGACGCGGACATGAAAAAAGCCGGGCGAACCCGGCTCTTGCACCACTTGGCTCCGGCGGCCGGAAACGACCGCCGGTAAAAAGCCCGATCAGGCCTTGGCAGCGGCGTCCACCACCACCAGCGCCGTCATGTTGACGATACGGCGCACCGTTGCCGACGGCGTCAGGATGTGAACCGGCGCCTTCACGCCCAGCAGGATCGGGCCGATGGCCACGTTGTTGCCGGCCGCCACCTTGAGCAGGTTGTACGAAATGTTGGCCGCGTCGATGTTCGGGCAGACCAGCAGGTTGGCTTCGCCCTTGAGCGAGCCGTCCGGCACCAGCGAATCACGCAGCTTTTCGTCCAGCGCGCTGTCGCCGTGCATTTCGCCGTCGACTTCGAGGTCAGGCGCGCGCTCGCGCAGGATAGCCAGCGTTTCACGCATCTTGCGGGCCGACGGGGCTTCCGACGTACCGAAATTCGAGTGCGACAGCAGGCCAACCTTCGGCTCGATGCCAAAGCGCTTCAATTCCTCGGCGGCCATCAGCGTGATCTCGGCCAGTTCGGCGGCGGTCGGATCGATGTTGACGTGCGTGTCCACCAGGAAGATCTGGCGGCCCGGCAGCACCAGCCCGTTCATCGCGGCGTAGACGCAGTTGGTACCGCCCAGCACCTGGTCGATGTAGCGCAGGTGCGCCGCGGTGGTGCTGACCGTGCCGCAGATCATGCCGTCGGCCTCGCCGCGCTTGACCAGCATGGCGCCGATCAGCGTGGTGCGGCGGCGCATTTCCAGCTTGGCGTACTGCTGCGTGATGCCTTCGCGGGCCATCATGCGGTAGTAGGCGTCCGAATAATCACGGAAGCGGTCGTCGTGCTCGGGGTTGACGACTGTGAAGTCCACGCCCATGCGCAGGCGCAGGCCGAAACGTTCGATGCGGTGCGCCAGCACGGCCGGGCGGCCGATCAGGATCGGGTTGGCCAGCTTTTCGTCGACGATCACCTGCACGGCACGCAGCACGCGCTCTTCTTCGCCCTCGGCAAAGACGATGCGCTTCTTTTCCATCTCCACCTTGCGCGCAGCCGCGTAGATCGGCTTCATCAGCGTGCCCGAGTGGTAGACGAACTGCTGCAGCTGCAGACGGTAGGCGTCCATGTCCTCGATCGGACGCGCGGCCACGCCGGCCTTGGCGGCGGCTTCGGCCACGGCCGGCGCGATCTTGACGATCAGGCGCGGGTCGAACGGCTTCGGAATCAGGTATTCGGGGCCGAACGACAGGTCCTGGATACCGTAGGCCGAGGCCACGATATCGCTCTGCTCCTGGCGCGCCAGTTCGGCCACGGCATTGGCGGCGGCGATTTCCATTTCACGCGTGATCGTGGTGGCGCCGCAGTCCAGCGCGCCGCGGAAGATGAACGGGAAGCAGAGAACGTTGTTGACCTGGTTCGGATAGTCGGTACGGCCCGTGGCCATCACCGCATCCGGACGGATTTCCTTGACCAGCTCCGGCATGATTTCCGGATTCGGATTGGCCAGCGCCAGCACCAGCGGCTTCTCGGCCATCTTCTGCACCATCTCGGGCTTCAGCACGCCGGCGGCGGACAGGCCAAGGAAGATGTCTGCGTCATCGATGACTTCGGCCAGGCGGCGCTTGTCGGTCTTCTGCGAGAAGCGTGCCTTTTCCGGGTCCATCAGCTCGGTACGGCCCTCGTAGACCACGCCGGCCAGGTCCGTCACCCAGATGTTCTCGATGGGCAGGCCCAGGTCGACAAGCAGGTCCAGACAGGCCAACGCGGCGGCGCCGGCGCCCGAGGCCACCAGCTTGACCTTCGAGATGTCCTTGCCCACCACCTTCAGGCCGTTGATCACGGCGGCACCCACCACGATGGCGGTACCGTGCTGGTCGTCGTGGAAGACGGGAATCTTCATCCGTTCGCGCAGCTTGCGCTCCACGTAGAAGCATTCCGGCGCCTTGATGTCCTCGAGGTTGATACCACCGAACGTCGGCTCGAGCGACGCGATGATGTCCACCAGTTTTTCGGGGTCCGTTTCGTCGATTTCGATGTCGAAGACGTCGATACCGGCGAACTTCTTGAACAGGCCGGCCTTGCCTTCCATTACCGGCTTGGACGCCGCGGCGCCGATATTGCCCAGGCCCAGCACGGCGGTGCCGTTGGTGATCACGGCCACCAGGTTGCCACGCGCGGTGTAGCGGAACGAATCGGCCGGATTGGCAACGATTTCTTCACAGGCAGCGGCCACGCCCGGCGAATAGGCCAGGGCCAGGTCGCGCTGGTTCGACAGCGGCTTGGTCGGGGTGACGGAAATCTTGCCGGGGGTCGGAAACTCGTGATATTCGAGTGCGGCCTTGCGCAGCGCCTCACGCTGCTGCTGTTTCAGATCGTCTTGGGACGGGGACTGCTGAGGGCTTGTCATCTGCGCATCTTCCGATCGGTGGAGCCGCACTGAATAACGCTGGGAGATCACGGGCCGGCTCCACGAACCCGTTGTCTCCGCTTGTACGCGCTTAAGGATTTGCACGCTTAAGGATGGCGCATTTTATATTGTGAAAAACTATTTCACAATGGGCGTTTTGCGCGGGGCACCTTTGCGTTTCGGTACAATATGCCGCATGCCGATGGGCTTGACCAGCCGGTATGCTCCCCACCTGATGCCAAATCCCACCCCCGCTTCCCTGTCCGAATTCGATCTGATTCGCCGGTTCTTCACGCGTCCCGTCCGCAAGGCCGCGCTGGGCGTGGGCGATGACTGTGCCTTGATCGACGCCCGCCCGGGCCATCAGCTCGCCATCAGCACCGACATGCTGGTCAGTGGACGCCACTTTTTTCCGGATGTCCCCCCGCGCTCGCTGGGGCACAAGGCGCTGGCCGTGAATCTGTCGGACCTGGCCGCGATGGGCGCCGAACCGCGCGCCTTCACGCTGGCGCTGGCGTTGCCGGAGGCCGATCCTGCCTGGCTTGAGGCCTTTGCTGGCGGCATGCTGGCGTTGGCTGACGACCACGGTTGCGAGCTGATTGGCGGCGATACCACCAAGGGTCCTCTGACGCTGTCGATCACGGTATTTGGCGACGTGCCGCCGCGGCAGGCCCTGCGGCGCGATGCCGCGCGCCCCGGCGACGATATCTGGATTTCCGGCACGCTGGGTGATGCACGGCTGGCGCTGGGCGATTGCCGCGGCGAATGGCTGCTGCCCGAGCCCGATTTCACGTTAATCCGTCCGCGCATGGACACGCCCACGCCGCGTGTGGCGCTGGGCATGGCGCTGCGCGGCGTGGCGCATGCCGCACTTGATATTTCCGACGGCCTGATCGGCGACCTGGGCCATATCCTGGCGCGCTCATCGGTCGGTGCGATCCTGGAGGTCGACGCGCTGCCACGATCCGAGGTGCTCGGTGGACAGCCGCTGGCACTCCAACGCGAATGCGTGCTGGCCGGCGGCGATGACTACGAGCTGTGTTTCACCGCCCCGGCGGGCAATCGCGAAGCCATCGCTGGCATCAGCCGGCAACTTGGCCTGCCGCTCACCCGTGCTGGCTCGATCACATCGGAAGCCGGCCTGCGCATCGTCGACGGCGATGGCAACCCGTTCACGTTCACGGGCGCGTCGTTCGATCATTTCAGCGCTCCGTGACACATCGCCCGCAAGCCGTGTCATGATGCCAGCCATGCGCGCAACAGGGAGAGGTGCAAGCTTGCGCGCCATATATCACTAGAAAGTCGAGCCAGGTTCTTGATGTCCGCTTACCCCCCCGGGGCCGCGCCGCGCGACCCCGCCAATCCTGCCGAGCCCGCCACGCTGGAAGCCGGCCAGACCGCCAAGGTCATGCGCCCGACCGCCCGCTTCATGCTCGGTCATCCCGCCCGCCTGATTGCGCTGGGCTTTGGCTCCGGCCTGTCACCGGTGAGCCCGGGCACGGTCGGCACGTTGTATGGTTGGCTGTCGTACGTCGTGATCTCGATGTGGATCGAGCCGAACACGTGGCTGTGGATCATCGCCGGCGGGTTCGTGGTAGGCATCTGGGCCTGCCTGCGTACCGCGCGCGACATGGGCGTGTACGACCACGGCAGCATGGTCTGGGACGAGATCGTCGCCTTCTGGCTGGTGCTGGTGTTTGTCATGCCCACCGGCTTCTGGGGTCAGTTCGCGGCCTTCGTGTGGTTCCGATTCTTCGATATCGTCAAGCCGGCGCCGATCCGCTACTACGACCGCACGCTCAAGGGGCCCGGCTTCACCGGCGCGTTCGGCGTGATGTTCGACGATATCTTCGCGGCGTTCTATACGCTGCTCGTCTTTGCCCTGTGGCGCTCGTTCTGAGCGCCCGCCCCTTTCTTCATCACTGCTTCAGGATCTCGGGGAACCGTCGCCATGTCCGTCAGCCGCCTGCTTGACCAGCTTGCCATCCAGGCCGGAGTCACCCTTGCGGAACGCTCGCTCATGCTGGCCACCGCCGAGTCCTGCACGGGCGGGCTGGTAGCGGCGGCCATCACCGATGTATCGGGGTCGTCAGGCTGGTTCGAGCGAGGCTTCGTGACCTACTCGAACGAAGCCAAGACCACCATGATCGGCGTGCCCGCGAAGCTGATCCGCGACCACGGCGCGGTCAGCGAGGAGGTGGCCCATGCCATGGCCGAAGGTGCGCTGCTGAACAGCCGCGCCCAGGTGTCGCTGTCGATCACCGGCGTGGCGGGGCCGAACGGCGGCTCGCCGGAAAAACCGGTGGGTATGGTCTGCTTCGGCTGGAGCAACCGCATCACCACCCGCACCGAGACCCAGCGCTTCAAGGGCGACCGCGCCCAGATCCGCCGCCAGGCGGCCGAACACGCGATGCGCGGGCTGATCGAACTGATCCGGAACGAGGAATAAGCTGGGCTTTGCTCACCTCTCCCGCCTGCGGTGTACATGCGGAAGAGGGGTGGGGGGAGCGGGTCAGCGACTCAAGTCAGACAAGTCGCAATTTGAACCGCCGCGCCCTCTCCCGCGGCCCCTCTCCCATTTCATGGAGAGGGAAGAAAACACTTCCAGCCATTCAACCGTGGCGATAACGGTTGATCGTCTCGCGCGTCTGCAGCGCCACGTTGCGGGCGGCGGTGGCAAAGTCCTTGTCGCGGCTGGCGTACAGGATCGCGCGCGAGGAATTGATCATCATGCCGGTGCCATCGGCCGTGCGGCCCGCCTTGACGGTGGCCTCGATGTCGCCGCCCTGGGCACCGATGCCCGGAATCAGCAGCGGCATGTCGCCCACGATCTGGCGCACCTTGGCGATTTCGTTCGGGAAGGTCGCGCCCACCACCAGGCCCATCTGGCCATTGGTATTCCAGCGCTCGCGTGCGGCTTCGGCCACCACCTGGTACAGCGGCTTGCCGTCGACCTGCAGGAACTGCACGTCCGAGCCGCCCGGGTTCGACGTCCGGCACAGCACGATCACGCCGCGGCCCGGATGCGCCAGGTACGGCGACATCGAATCGAAGCCCATGTACGGGCTGACCGTCACCGCGTCGGCCTTGTAGCGATCGAAAGCCTCGATCGCGTAGTGCTCGGCCGTCGACCCGATATCTCCACGCTTGGCGTCGAGGATCACGGGAATCCCGGGATGCGCATCGTGGATGTACTCGATCAGCTGCTCGAGCTGGTCCTCGGCGCGCTGCGAGTGGAAATAGGCAATTTGCGGCTTGAAGGCGCAGACCAGGTCGGCCGTGGCGTCGACGATTTCGCGGCAGAACGAAAAGATCGCCCCGCCGGTGCCGGTCATCGACAGCGGCAGCTTGGACGGGTCCGGATCGAGCCCGACACACAGCAGGGAATCGTTTCGCTGCCAGGCATTGGACAGCAACTCGGTAAAGGTCATGGAAGGCTCGGTATTCGGGTGAAGCCGGCGGCCCGGCTGTGTTCGGCAGTCTTCACAGCATAACGCGGGTCGGCGCCGGCCGGTTGGCGCGGCGGGGCGAACAAGGCATCCCGCGGCCCAGCATATGGCGTGGGCGGCATTCTACCTGCTGGCGTGATATTGTCTGGAGCTTCCGCTTAAAAAGAGCGGCCCCATCACATCAGGTCGCCGCCTCACCTGCGCCATGCAACTCGACCGCCGCGGTCTCACCCTGCTCGTCATCCTGACCATCGCCTGGGGCCTGAACTGGCCGATCATGAAACTCGGCGTGGCACACTTCCCGGCCATGGGATTCCGGCTGCTGTGCATGGCCGGCGGGCTGGTGGCGCTGGGCCTGGCACTGAAGCTGCGCGGTGATTCGCTGCAGGTGCCGCGCCAGGCCTGGACCACGGTGGTCAAGCTGGCCATCCCGAACATGGTGATCTGGCACCTGTTCGCGATCTGCGCGGTCAAGCTGCTGTCGTCGGGCCGCGCGGCCATCCTGGGCTACACCATGCCGATCTGGGCCGTGGTCTGGGGCCTGCTGATCTTCCGCGAACGGATTGCGCTGTCGGCGTGGATCGGCATTGCCTGCGCGCTGACCGGCACGGTGCTGCTGCTGTCGGGCGAGATCGCCGCGCTGACCGGCAGCCCGGCCGGCACGCTGCTGATGCTTGTAGCCGCCGCCGGCTGGGGCTTCGGCACCCAGTTGATGAAGCGCACGCAGATCGATGTGCCGATCGGCGCGCTGACCTTCTGGATGCTGGCTGTCACGCTGCCTTTCCTGGCCGTCGGATCGCTGCTGTTCGAGACCGGCTGGCGCATGCCCACCGGCATCGAATGGGCCGCCATCGCCTACAACGCCGTGGTGGTCTTCGCATACTGCCACCTGGTCTGGTTTGCGCTGGCGCGCAGCCTGCCGCCCGTGGTGTCCAGCCTGTCGATCATGTTCATCCCCGTGGTGGGCGTGTTCTCGGGCATGTGGCTGCTGGGCGAGACGCCGCACTGGCAGGACTACGCGGCCATCGCGCTGATGTTCGCGGCGCTGTCGTCCGTGATGCTGGCCCCGCTGCTGCGGCGGCGCCTGTGAGCAACACCGGCGCAGAGATTTCGCTTAACAAGCCCCCCCGCGTTGGATTACACTCGCGGCCATCAGAATCCCGGAGAAACTACGTGGGCAGTAGCATCGGGTGTTCGGGTTGTTGCGGCCAGGCCGCGTCATCGCCGGATGCCATGTCACTGCGGGCTGCGTAACGCCGATCCGCGCGGGGCCATTGCCCTGCTCGTCGCCGTACTTGCCCGCAGACACCTGCGGGTGAGTGTGTCTTTCCGTTCCTCCTGCGGCCGCCTGCCGGCCGCCGCGCGCTGCGGATCTTCCCTCCCCCGGCTTGCCAGCCAGATACAGGCAACAGGCAAACGTCATCGCCTTGCAACGGACAGGCATCCGCCGTCCGCACGCAGCGCGATCACGCTTGCCGGCCGCCCATGGTCGCTTTGCTGGCGATGCCTTGCCTGCGCCTGTTGCCGGACAACGCGCAATCAGTAACAAGGAATCCAAGGGATGATCAATCTGTTCGTCCTGCAGAAAGGTCGGCTTGCCCAGGAGCAGGTCGACGAGCGCAATGAGCTGCTGCAGCACAAGCCCATCTGGATCGACGTGGTCAGCCCCGACGACGAGGAGCTGGCATGGATCAAGGAAGCCTACGGCGTAGTCCTGCCGGAACTCGAAGACCTCGGTGACCTGGAGGCATCGGCGCGCTATTTCGAGGGCGAGGACGAGAACATCCATATCCGCACCGACTTCCTGCTGGCGGAAGACGAGGCGTCGCGCAACGTGCGCGTGGCGTTCGTGCTCACGCGCGACGTCCTGTTCTCGATCCACGACGAAGACCTGCCCGTGTTTCGCCTGGTGCGGCTGCGCGCCCGGATGCGGCCCGGATCGGTGCGAAACGCCAAGGACGTGCTGATGGATCTCTACGCGACCGACGCCGAGTATTCGGCCGATTCGATCGAGGAGATCTACGAGCGGCTGGAAGAAGCCAGCCGCCGCGTGCTGGCCGAGAACGTGACCGATGCCGCCGCCGCCGACGTGCTCGAAACCATCGCGCGCGAGGAAGACTTGAACGGCCGCATCCGCCGCAACGTCATGGATACGCGCCGCGCGGTGTCGTTCCTGATGCGCAGCCAGCTATTGTCGGCCGAGCAGCAGGACGAGGCCCGCCAGATCCTGCGCGACATCGATTCAATCGAGAACCACACCGCGTTCCTGTTCGACAAGATCAACTTCCTGATGGACGCCACGGTCGGTTTCATCAACATCAACCAGAACAAGATCATCAAGCTGTTCTCGGTGGTGTCGGTGGCGCTGATGCCGCCCACGCTGATCGCCAGCATCTACGGCATGAACTTCAAGCTCATGCCGGAGCTGGACTGGGCCATCGGCTACCCGTGGGCCATCGCGCTGATGGCCGTGTCGGCGGCGATTCCCCTGGTGTATTTCAAGCGGAAGGGCTGGCTCAGCTGATCGGGATGAAAGGCGACGACCGGGCGCTCAGTCCGGCAACGTCGCCGCACCCATGCGCCGGGCGATGATCGATGCCTTGACGCGGAAGTTCACGCGCACGTTGGCGCAGTATTCCTTCTTGTCGAAGCACTTCGGCGCGGGCAACGCCGCCGCCAGCCGCGCGGCCTGGCCCACGGTCAGCTTCGACGCCGAGGTGTGGAAGTAGTGCTGCGCGGCAGCCTCGATACCGAACACCCCCTCGCCCCACTCCACCGAATTCAGATAGATCTCGAAGATCCGCTGCTTGTCGAGCCAGAATTCGAGCATCCACGTGATGGCCAGCTCCTGGCCCTTGCGCACGTAGTGCTGCTCCGAAGACAGGAACAGGTTCTTGGCCAGCTGCTGGGTAATCGTAGATCCGCCACGTTCGATATGGCCGCGCTTCTTGTTGCGCTCCCATGCGTCCAGCATCGCATCGAGTTCGTAGCCGGGATGGTTGACGAAGTCGGCGTCCTCGCTGGCAATCACCGCGCGCTTGATGTTGCGCGACATCTGGTCGTAGCCCACCCACTTGCGGTCGATCGAGCAGCTCCAGAAATTGAAGCCGCACAGGCGCCAGCGCTCGGCCCGCATGAACGACGTGGATGACGGATTCAGATATTGCCAGGCGGCAATCTGCAGGAAGAAGTACAGCTGCAGGGCCAGCACGCCAAGGATCAGACATTCGCCCAGATAGCCAATCCAGCGCAGCGGATTGGCCGCGCCGGATGCCCTGGCCGGTGCGCGCGCGGCGCCGCTTCGCTGGCGTGCCAAGTCGGCTCCGCGCGTGGATCAGCGGGCGGCTTCGGCCTGCAGCGCGGCGCGCAGCTCGGCCAGGACCGGGGCGGTGCTCGGACGCACGCCGCGCCAGTTGTAGAACGCCTCGGCGGCCTGTTCCACCAGCATGCCCAGCCCGTCCGACGTGCGAGCGCCGCACTTGGCCGCGTAGGTCAGGAACACGGTCGGTTTGGCCCCATACATCATGTCGTAGGCCAGCACGCCCTCGCCCAGCAGGTAGTCGGGCACCGGCGGCAGTTCGCCTTGCAGGCTGCTGGCCGATGCATTGATGACCACGTCGCAGGCCTCGTCATCGGACAGCGCGCTCAGCGCATCCAGCCCGCCGGCCCACAGTTCCACGCCGTACTCGTCGGCCGCTTCCACGAACGCCTCGACCATGTCGCTGGCCTTCTGCGCCGTGCGGTTGGCCACCACGATCCGCGCCGGGCGGCACTCGATCAGCGGCAGCAGCGCGCCCATGGCCGCGCCGCCGGCGCCCAGCACCAGGATGCGCTTGTCTTCCAGCAGCACGTCGAGGTTGTCCTGGATGTCGCGCACGAGGCCCACGCCGTCGGTATTGTCGCCGTGGATCAGCCCATCCTCGATCCACATCGTGTTGACCGCGCCTGCCGCTTCGGCGCGCGGCGTCAGGCGGTCCGCCAGGTCATAGGCTTCGAGCTTGAACGGCGTGGTCACGTTGAAGCCATGGCCGCCGTCGGCCAGGAACTTGCGCACGGTGTCGGCAAACGCGTCGAGCGGCGCCTCCAGGCGATCGTACTGGACGGCCTCGCCGGTCTGGCGCGAGAACGCGGCATGAATGGCCGGCGAGCGGCTGTGCGATACGGGGTTGCCAACCACGACGTAGCGGTCGGCGGATTGCTGTTCTGCGGTCATCAGCGTCCTTGCAGGCGGACGTCGAGCCCGCTGCGCGTGAACTTGAAAGTGGAAATGACTTCGAGGATGTCCTGCTTCGACTGCATCTCGGGCGTGAAGGCGCCGAACGGTGCAGCCGCGCGGACAATGGCCACGGCCTGGCGGTCGAGCGCGGGATCACCCGAGCTCTTGGCCACGTCGATGGACTCGACGTTGTAGCCGTCGCGGTTGTAGCCCAGCTTGCCCAGGCGGTTCACGTTGATCACCAGGATCAACTGGCCATAGAGAGGCTTGCCGTTTTTCTGCGGAAAATCGCTCGTGCCGCGCGCCTCGATCCTGCGACGCAGGCGGTCGTAGTACTGGGCATAGTCCACGCCCTGTGCACTGGTGGCCGTCAGCTGCATGCGCTTGGGCCGCTTGGCGTATTGCTCCAGGTTGCGGCCGATCTCGGCTTCGAGCTTGGCCATCTCGTCGGTGGAGGTGCGGTCGTCCTGCCCGCGTGTCGGGGTATCGGTGCGCTGTTCGCCCGGCTTCATCGGCTGGCTGCGTACCGACGGCGCGGCCTCGCGGGCCTGCGTCATCAGGCGGCGCTGCTCTTCTTCAAGCTCCTGCAGCCGGCGCTGCGTCAGCTTGACGAGGTCGCCTTCCTTCGATTCGGTCTGCGCCGGCAGCGGCGTGGTGGCGCGCTGGGCATCGTGATCGCCGCCGCCATCCAGGTTGGCCTGCGCCAGCACGGTCGGGTTGCGCGGCTTCTCGGCGGATTTCGAGTTCACCAGCACCACGTCCAGCTGCGGGTCGGAACGCTTGATCTCGAACACCTCCGGTGCGGCAATCCGCACCATCAGCAGCACCGCGTGGATGGCCACGGACACGACTAGCGCCTTGACCAGCGTGCTGCTGGATTGCCACCAGTCGCGCGGATGCGTGTGGCGGGAGGCTGGGAGAACGGCGTTCACGATGGGTCAGGAACCTGGGCGGTCGGAATGGGGGGCTCGCTCGAAATCCGGCCACCCCACGGCGGAGGGGGGCCGGAACGGACTTCGATTGTACGGGAGCCGCCCCGTTTACCGAAGGACTCAGGCGGGGGGGTTGGCGTCGGTGTCGCGTTGCGCCGACGCATCGTCGTCATCCTGGCCCGCCTCCGGGCTGGCGCCACCCTCCGCGGCGGCTTCCGACGCATCTTCGGCAGCCGCCTCGGCCGCGGCCTCGGCGGAAACCTCGGCCAGTTCGTCGTCGCCCTCGCCGCTGTCGCCCTCGAGCTCTTCCTCGGGCACCTCGCCCTCACCGGCGAAGATTTCCAGCACACGGCACGACACGTCGAGCGAAATCTCGTCGGTTGACGCAATCTCCAGCAGCACCTGCGTGCCGCGCGTGGCCTGCATCAGTTCCGGCACGCGGGCCACCAGCGGAATCGGGGTGAAGCGCACCGCGCCGTCCTTGAGCACGGTGGCCACCAGCTTGTCGCGGCCCTCCTGGGCCAGCCAGCGCAGGCACCAGTAGCGCTCCATGGTCGACTGGTGGTCGGCATAGGCGGCATAGGTGCCCTCGAAATCGGCCACGGCCGCCAGCAGGTCGGCGTCCTTGGGCTTGAACGGCGCCACCAGCTTGGCCGTAACGCCATGCTGGGCCACCGCCAGGATCTGCCACTGGTTGACCAGATCGACATAGCGCCGCAGCGGCGACGTGCTCCACGCGTACTGCGCCACGCCCAGGCCCTCGTGCGGCGCCGGGTAGGTCTGCATGCGCGTGCGGTGCATGCCCCAGGCCTTCTGCGTGCGATAGATGCCCGGCACGCCGTGATCGGCCAGCAGCTTGCCCCACGTGCTGTTGGCCAGGATCATCAGCTCGGCCACGATCTTGTCCAGCGGCGACCCACGGCGGCGCTGCTCGATGCGCACCCGCTCGCCGCCATTCGCCATAGGGTCGATATAGAAGTTGAAGTCCGCACGGTTGTGCGTTTCCGGACGCAGGCCGCTGGCCAGACGCGCCTTCTGGCGCTCGTCATGCAAGTGGTTGGCCAGCCGGAACAGCTCGGTCAGCGCCTCGCGGAACGGGTAGTCGCCCGTGCCCGCCGCCAGTGCCTGCTCGGTCACCACATTCTCAAGCAGGTTGTGGCGCAGGTTAGCGGCAATCGGCACCAGCTCGGCGCGCGTTTCGCTGCCCAGGATGGTCACGCCGTCGATGCCGTCCATGTCCACCGTCACATAGAGCGACAGGGCCGGACAGGTGCGCCCTTCCTGCAGTGTGTATTTGTCCACAACGCTGTCGGGCAGCATCGTGATCTTGTCGCCCGGGAAGTACACGGTGGACAGCCGCTGGCGCCCGATGGCGTCGAGCGGCTCGCCGCGCTTGATGCCCAGCCCCGGGGCGGCGATGTGGATACCCACCCGCAGCTTGCCGTCGGGGGTGCGCGTCACCGACAGGGCATCGTCGATTTCCGTGGTCGTGACGTCGTCGATCGAGAATGCCTGGACGTCGGCCAGGGGCAGGTCGCCGCTGGGATCGGGCACGTCCACGTCGGGGAATCCGGTGCCTTTCGGAAAGCATTCGGCCAGGAACTTGGCCTCGTGCAGGGCGCGCGGGCTTTCCACGCCGCCCACCGCCACCATCAGCCGCATCGGCGTCATGCCCAGTGCCGTGCAGGCGGCATCCATGGCCTTGAATTCGAGGCTGTTCTTGTCCGGCTTGAACAGCAGTTGCAGCACCTTGCTGCGGAACGCTTCGGGCAGCTTGCGCGCCTTGAGCTGTTCCTCGTACTCGCCCTGCAGGAGCAGTTGCTGCTTCTTGCGCTCCACTGCGGCCAGCGCGGCCTTGAGCTGGTCTTCCGGAGCGCGCATGTAGCGGCCGCGGCCCTTGCGGCGGAAATAGACGGGGTTGCCATGCAGCGCCATGGCCAGCGCGGCCTGCTGCACGGCGCCGGCGTCGGCGCCGTAGTACTCGGCGGCCAGCTCGCCGAAGCCGAATTCCTCGGCCGGCGCGCATTCCCAAAGGAAGTCGAGATCGATCTCGGCGGTCAGTTCGCCGGTTTGCCGCACCATTTCGATTGCCGAAGGCTGGGCAAACTGCAGCAGCACGTCCTTGGCCTTGACCTTGGTGCGCTTGCCCGCAGGCAACTCGACCTGGTAGGCCTCGCCCTGTTGGGCAAGTACGGTGCCGGCGCGAATCTCACCGCCTTCTTCAAACAGCAACTGCATGGATCGGTACTTTCAGAAGTGCCGGGACACGTCGGCGTGGAGTGCACTATAGCGCGCAAAACACGACGGGGCCGGGCGGATATACGACCCGGGATGATACCGCACCCCGCCTTGCGGCAACGGCGGCGCTCCCGGGCCAGAAAAGGCCTGCCGGGGCCTGGAGGTTCAGAGCGACATGCCGCCGCTGGCCTCGATCGTCGTGCCGTTCACGTAGCTGGCGTCGTCGCTGGCCAGGAACGCGTAGATGGCGGCGATCTCCGCCGGCTCGGCCAGGCGGCGCATCCAGCAGTGTTCCTTCATGCCATCGAGCACCTTGTCGGGCACGCTCTGCAGGATCTCGGTGTTCACAAAGCCCGGGCACACCGCGTTCACGCGCACGCCCTTCGGGCCCAGTTCGCGCGCCCAGGTCTTGGTGAAGCCGATCACCCCGAACTTGCTGGCCGCATAGTTGGTCTGGCCAAAGTTGCCGTACAGGCCAACCACGCTCGACGCGTTCAGGATCACCCCCTTGCCCTGCTCCGTCATGACGGCGGCCACGGCCTGGGCGCAATGGAACACGCCCTTGAGGTTGACGTCGATCACGGCGTCGAACTGCGCTTCGGTCATCTTGGCAAGCCGCGCGTCCTTGGTGATACCGGCGTTGTTGACCAGGATGTCGATGCGGCCATGGCGCGCCAGCGTGGCGGCCACCACGCCGTCCACTTCGTCGCGGCTGGTCACGTCGACCTTGTGCGCGTCGACGCTGACGCCCGTGGCGGCCAGGCGTTCGGCGGCCTCGCGCACGCGTGTTTCATTCACATCGCAAAGCACCAGCTTCGCGCCTTCGGCGGCAAAGCGCTCCGCCGTGGCAAACCCGATACCGGCGGCTGCACCGGTGATGATGGCGACCCGTCCTTCCAATTTCATGATGCTTGTCTCTCTTCCTTGCTGTGTGTGTCGATACGGCGGGGCAGTCTGGTGCCGCCCGCGCCAATATTGGCAGGCGCCGCCCGCGTCAGCAGGTCTGGCAGAAAGACCTCTGTCACGAGCATGGCGCCGCCGCCGCGCCGGAATACCGAGCGCCGCGCGGGCAGCATCGGCACCGACGCAAACGCCGGAAACACCCGCTGCAGCGCCTGGCGCAGCGGGTGGTTGATCGAAAGTCGTGCGAACTGGAACGGGTCGCGCCGCACCCTTGGATCCACGAACAGCGCACCGCCCAGCGGACGGTTGCCCAGCCCGCGCAGGAACGGCCAGTCGCGGCGCGCCCGGTACGGATCGACGATGGTATGAGCAAAGACCGCCGGCACTTCGTCGCAGATCAACAGCACTTCGCGCGTGATGGCCGGTACCGGCCGGATCAGGCCGAGCGCCTGCCATTCGTCGGCAAACGGCAGTTGGGGCCCCTGCGCCAGCCGTTGCACGCGGAAGCGTGACGATGCCGACATCAAGCGGGCTGTCAGCGACCCCTCGCCGGCAATCCAGCGGCGCTGGTTCAGCGGCATGGCCGTGTCATGCGGCAGATGGGCGTGCCAGACGGCGCGCAGGCCCTTGAGGCCGCTCGCGCCCGTCATACCTGGCGCTTTCCGCCTGGTACATAGCCGCAGAAGGCCAGTACATCGTCGACGTAGTCGTCGAATTCGCTGATACCGTGATCGCTGCCTTCGATGATGCGGATGTTGGCGCCCGGGGAGGCCTCGACCATCTCGCGATAGTCCAGCACCTCGTCGCCGGTGGCGGCCAGCAGGTAATAGCGTTCGGGCCGCGTGATGGTGTCCACACGCAGCGCCAGCAGTTCCTGCAGGTGTTCGGGCCGGACCACGACTGACCCGCCACCGTGGTACAGCGGCTGCTCGCCCAGGTATTTCTCCAGGTCTGTCCACGGATGGATGGCCGGATTCAGCAGCACGGCGCGGCAGCCGTGCTTTTCGGCCAGCCAGCGCGCGTAGAAGCCGCCCAGCGACGACCCGACGATGGCGATGTCGGTCTCGCCGCCCGCGCGAGCGCCACGGATGGCGGCCTCGGCCTGGGCAATCGCCTGGGACGGCGACACATTCAGCGTCGGGCAGGCGAAATACTTCTCCAGGCCCCAGGCGCGCATCCGTTCCTGCACCAGCCGCGACTTCATCGACTGCGGCGAGGACCGGAAACCGTGCAGGTACAGCAGCATGTGATGTCCTACCGTGGTCAGGCCCGGGCCTTGATGGCGTCGAGCAGCTTCTGGTGCACGCCCCCGAAGCCGCCGTTGCTCATCACCAGCACCTGGTCGCCGGGCTGCGCGGCAGCGGTGACCGCCGTGACCAGCGCGCCCAGGTCGTCGAAGGCCGTGGCCTTGTCGCCCAGCGGCGCCAGCGCTTCGCCCAAGTTCCAGCCCAGCGCGTCCTTGCCGGACGGCGCGCCGTAGCCGAACACCAGGTCGGCGGCTTCCAGGCTGGCCGGCAGCTGGGCGGCCATCACACCCAGTTTCATCGTGTTGGAACGCGGTTCCAGCACGGCGAGGATGCGGGCGTTGCCCACCCGGCGGCGCAGGCCGTCGAGCGTGGTCTGAATGGCAGTGGGGTGATGCGCGAAATCGTCGTAGACCGTCACGCCGTTGGCCACGCCGCGCACTTCCATGCGGCGCTTGACGTTGGCAAAGCGGCCCAGCGACTCGATGGCCTGGGCCGGCGGCACACCCACGTGGCGTGCGGCGGCGATCGCGGCAATCGCGTTCATGCGGTTGTGCGTGCCCTGCAGGTCCCAGACCACGGTGCCCTGCAGTTCGTCGCGGAAGTACACGTCGAAGGCGTCCTTGCCGGCCGGCGCGGACGTCCGGGCATCGCCCTCGCGCCAGTCACCCATGCCGAACTGTTCCACCTCGCTCCAGCAGCCACGCTCCAGCACGCTGGCCAGCGCCGGCTCGTTGCCGTTCACGACCAGGCGGCCCTGCCCCGGCACCGTACGCACCAGATGATGGAATTGAGTCTCGATCGCCGCAAGATCCGGGAAGATATCGGCGTGATCGTATTCCAGGTTATTCAGGATGGCCGTGCGCGGGCGGTAGTGGACGAACTTGCTGCGCTTGTCGAAGAAGGCCGTGTCGTATTCATCGGCTTCGATGACAAAGAAGTCCGATTCCGTCAGCCGGGCCGAGATGCCGAAGTTCTGCGGCACGCCGCCCACCAGGAAGCCGGGGTTGTAGCCGGCATCCTCGAGCAGCCAGGACAGCATCGACGTGGTGGTGGTCTTGCCATGCGTGCCGGCCACGGCCAGCGTCCACTTGCCATTCAACACGTGCTCGCCCAGCCATTGCGGGCCCGACACGTACGGCAGGTTACGGTTCAGGATGGCTTCCATCAGCGGGTTGCCGCGCGACACCACGTTGCCGATCACGTACAGGTCGGGGTTCAGCGACAGCTGCTCCGGATCGAATCCTTCGATCAGGTCGATGCCCTGGGCTTCGAGCTGGGTGCTCATCGGCGGATAGACATTGGCGTCGCAGCCGGTCACGCGGTGACCCGCCTGGCGCGCCAGGACCGCAAGGCCGCCCATGAACGTACCGCAGATGCCAAGGATATGAATATGCATGGGAGCTTGGGGAATGCGTGAGGCCGCGGCGGCCGGGCCACGCGGCACTGGAAAGAAGGCTCTGATTGTACCTGCATGCGGCGGGTTCCCCGGGCTGCGCCACCGTGCCACAGACTTCGTTGTCCGGCCATGCGGGTATCATCGACACCATGTCCAGACGTACCCCCTCAGACCCCGGCCGCCTGCGCGAGGAAATCGCCCAGGCCGCCGCGCGCATGATCGCCGAAGATGGCGCCGATTACGCCACCGCCAAGCGCAAGGCCGCGCGCCAGCTGCTTGGCGACATGCGCGTGGCCGGCGAATGGCTGCCCGACAACGACATGATCGAGGAAGAGGTGCGGGCCTACCAGGCACTGTTCCACGGCGAGGACCAGCCGCGCATCCTGGCTCTGCTGCGCCAGTTGGCGCTGCTGGCCATGGACGACCTGGCCCCGTTCCGGCCGTATCTGGTGGGCGCCGTGCTCAACGGCACGGCCACCGAGCATTCCGACGTCTATATACAGTGCTTCTGCGACAGCCCCAAGGACGTGGCGCTGCACCTGCTCAACGCCGGGGTGGATTTCGAGACCAGCGAGAGCCGGCACTTTGCCGGGCGGGCCAACGTGGAGACGCTGAGCTTCCTGTGGCGCGGCCAGTGGCCGGCCCTGCGCGAGGCGCGCCAGCTGGCCGGCGAGGTCCGGGCCACGCTGGGCGCGCCGGTGGGCATCCATATCGCGCTGTATGATGCCGACGACGGACGCGGTGCGGCACGTGTCGACGCCAGCGGTCGCGTGGCCCGCGCGGACGCCAATGCCGTCCGCGCCCTGTTGGGCGAGGCCAGCGGCGGCCATTGATCCCGATTGGGCCGATCGAGGCCCAATCGCCCTATCTATATAGAACTGCCATCAACGTCACTCAAACATGACTGCATCGACGCCCGGTTCCACACCCGCCCCCCGTTCCTCCCTGGTCATCTGGATTGTCGTGGCCATCGTGGCCGCGGCCGCCGGCGTCCTGGTGGCGAATTTCGCGCTGGCCCCCAAACAGCCGTCCGACCAGGCGGTAGAATCGCTGTTCCAGGCAAAAATGCCTGATCCGTCGGGCGCGGAGCTGGATCTGTCGAAGTTTCGCGGCAAGACGCTGGTCGTCAACTTCTGGGCGCCATGGTGCGGGCCTTGTGTGGAAGAAATGCCCGAACTGACCGCGCTGCATGGCGAATACGCCCAGCGCAACGTCGAATTCATCGGCATCGGCATCGATTCCGCCGGCAACATCCAGGAATTCCTCAAGAAAGTGCCGGTCAAGTACCCGTTGGCGGTGGCTGGTTTCACCGGCACCGAACTGGCCAAGAGCTTCGGCAATGCACAGGGCGGCCTGCCCTATACGGTGATCATCACCCCCGAGGGGAGCGTGAAGTACCGTAAGATGGGACGGGTACACGCCGACGAACTGCGCAAGGAATTGCCGAACACCTGAGCCCTCCGGCAACCTGAAACGACCAAATCGCTGGGATCTGCACCGATCTCCGGCCAAAATCCACCGAAAGCACCGCCAACGTGCGGACAAACCCCCATTCCACCGGTTTTTGTGCTTAAAACGGCGCTTTCGGGCTCGGAAATGTCTTAGAGCCGACATGGCGCCTTGTATCCCGTGCTAGACAAATCCCTCTAAGCTACGGTAATCTCCGCGCAATTTCGTTGAACTGGTCGAGCCGCCGTGTCTTCTACCCCTACCGTCAGCCGCTCCGCCCGCTACCGCAAAGTCCTGGTTCTGCATGGCCCGAACCTGAATTTGCTGGGCACGCGCGAGCCGCAGACTTACGGACATACCACGCTGACCGACATCAACGATGCGTTGGCAAAACGCGCGGCGTCCGCAGGCATCGGGCTGGACACGTTCCAGTCCAATCATGAGGGCGCTCTGGTAGATCGCGTTCATGCCGCGCGCGGCGAAGGGGTAGATCTCGTCATCATCAATCCCGCGGCCTTCACGCATACCAGCGTGGCGCTGCGCGATGCGCTGGCCGGCGTGGCAATCCCCTTTGTCGAAGTACACCTGTCCAACGTGCACCGCCGTGAGCCGTTCCGCCATCACTCGTATTTTTCCGATCAGGCGATTGGGGTGATCTGCGGCCTGGGCTGGCAGGGATACCTGCTGGCGCTGGAATACGCGCTGGCGCAGGAGCAGGACAGCTAGCAGCTAGCAACCCGCACCGCCTCTGTTAGAGCGAGACAACCGCGGCCTGGCACGTTTGTGTGGCAGGCCAAATCAATGACTGACCGCCGCCGTCCCTTCACACGAAGGTGACCGGACAACCCGATTCTGGAGGATAAGAAGATGGACCTGCGCAAGCTGAAGACGCTGATCGACCTGGTGGCCGAATCCGGCATTTCGGAACTCGAAGTGACCGAGGGTGACGGCAAGGTTCGTATCGTCAAGCAACCGCCGCAGGTGCTGGCGCCGGTTGGCATGCCCCAGTTCCAGGCCCTACCGGCCGCTGCCGGCTTCCCCATGGCCGGCGCCCCCGTCGCCCCTGCTGCCGCCGCCGCCGCCGAAGCCGCCCCGCAACTGCCGGCCGGCCACGTGGTGACGTCGCCGATGGTCGGCACGTTCTACCGCGCGCCGTCGCCGGGTGCCGCACCGTTCATGAACGTGGGCGATACCGTCAAGGAAGGCCAGACCGTCTGCATCATCGAAGCCATGAAGCTGCTCAACGAGATCGAGTGCGACAAGGCTGGCGTGATCAAGGAAATCCTCGTCGAAAACGGCCAGGCCGTGGAATACGGCCAGCCGCTGTTCGTGATCGGCTAAGCCGTCAGCCGGCTGACGCGGCAGGCGGGCCCCCGAAAGGCCCCTGCCGCATGCGTTGGCCCGGTGCGCCACCCTGGCGTGCGCGGGCCCGCCCCTGTTCTCGCAGAGAGAGACCATGTTTGAAAAAATTCTGATCGCGAACCGCGGCGAAATCGCCCTTCGCATCCAGCGCGCCTGCCGCGAACTGGGCATCAAGACCGTGGTGGTGTACTCGGAAGCCGACAAGGAAGCCAAGTACGTCAAGCTGGCCGATGAAGCCGTCTGTATCGGCCCGGCCCCGTCGCCGCTGTCTTACCTGAACATGCCGGCCATCATTTCGGCTGCCGAAGTCACCGACGCCCAGGCGATCCACCCCGGCTACGGCTTCCTGTCGGAAAACGCCGACTTTGCCGAGCGTGTGGAAAAGTCCGGCTTCGTGTTCATCGGCCCGACTTCCGACAGCATCCGCCTGATGGGCGACAAGGTGTCGGCCAAGCAGGCCATGATCAAGTCCGGCGTGCCGTGCGTGCCGGGCTCGGAAGGCGCCCTGCCCGATGACCCGAAGGAAATCCTGGCCACCGCGCGTCGCGTGGGCTACCCCGTGATCATCAAGGCCGCTGGCGGCGGTGGTGGCCGCGGCATGCGCGTAGTGCATACCGAGGCCGCACTGATCAACGCCGTCAACATGACGCGCGAGGAAGCGGGCCGCGCCTTCGGCAATCCCGAGGTCTACATGGAGAAGTTCCTCGAGAACCCGCGCCATGTGGAAATCCAGATCCTGGCCGACCAGCACAAGCAGGCCATCTGGCTGGGCGAGCGCGACTGCTCGATGCAGCGCCGCCACCAGAAGGTGATCGAGGAAGCGCCGGCTCCGCACATTCCGCGCCGCCTGATCGAGCGCATCGGCGACCGCTGCGCCGACGCCTGCAAGAAGATCGGCTACCGTGGCGCCGGCACGTTTGAATTCCTGTACGAGAACAACGAGTTCTACTTCATCGAGATGAACACGCGCGTGCAGGTGGAGCACCCGGTCACCGAAATGATCACGGGCATCGACATCGTGCAGGAACAGATCCGCATCGCCTACGGCGAGAAGCTGCGCTACCGCCAGAAGGATGTGGAACTGCGCGGCCACGCACTGGAATGCCGTATCAACGCCGAGGACCCGTTCAAGTTCACGCCGTCGCCGGGCCGCATCACCGCCTGGCACATGCCCGGCGGCCCCGGTGTCCGCGTGGACTCGCACGCGTATGATGGCTACTTCGTGCCGCCCAACTACGACTCGATGATCGGCAAGATCATCACGTATGGCGCCACGCGTGATCAGGCCATCGCCCGCATGCGCATTGCGCTGTCGGAGATGGTGGTGGATGGCATCCTGACCAACGTGCCGCTGCACCGCGAACTGATGCTCGACGCCAACTTCGTGGAAGGCGGCACCAGCATCCATTATCTTGAACACCGCCTGGCCCAGAAGGCCAACGCCCAGGGCGAGAAACCCTGAAGCGGGGCCTGATCGGCCGGCTTTGCAGTCAAAAGGAAACCTGTGGCATTCCAGGAATGTGTGATCGAAATTGCGCAGGACCAGGCTGAAGCCTGGTCCGACGCATTGTTCGACCTCGGCGCGCTGTCGGTATCGGTGGAAGACGCCGACGCCGATACGCCCGACGAGCAACCGCTCTTTGGAGAGCCCGGGCTGGAGCCGACGCGGCTGGCGTGGAACCGCTCGCGCGTGGTGGCGCTCTTCGACGAAGAGACCGACCCCGCGCTGGTGGTGACCGCTGCCGCGAACGCGCTCAAGGTCGACCCCGTCCCGCAATTCGCGTTGCGCTCGGTGGAAGACCAGGACTGGGTGCGTCTGACCCAGTCGCAATTCGAGCCGATCCGCGTGGGCGAGAAGATCTGGGTCGTGCCGTCGTGGCACGACGCGCCGGAGCCCGACGCCGTGATCCTGGAACTCGATCCGGGCCTGGCCTTCGGCACCGGCAGCCACCCGACCACGCGCCTGTGCATGCAATGGCTGGAGCAGAACGTGCAGGCCGGCGAGACCGTGCTGGACTACGGCTGCGGCTCGGGCATTCTGGCCATCGTGGCGAAGAAGCTCGGCGCGGGCGAGACCATCGGCATCGACATCGATCCGAACGCCGTCGAGGCATCGCGCTACAACGCCGAGCGCAATCGCGTGGAGGCCAGCTTTGCGCTGCCGGAGTCGGTCTCCGAAGCCAGCTACGACCTGGTGGTGGCCAATATCCTTTCCAATCCGCTCAAGCTGATGGCCGCGATGCTTTCGGCACGCGTGCGTCCCGGCGGCCGGCTGGTGCTGTCCGGCGTGCTGGAACGGCAGGCCGATGAAGTGGCCGCCGCCTACGCGCCATGGCTGGCCATGTCGGTCTGGCGCAGCGAGGAAGGCTGGGTCTGCCTGCACGGCACGCGCCCGCTGACTGCCAACCGTTCCTGATTCGTCACCATGGCCGCTGCCAAGCTCGTCACGCGCTGCCCGGCCTGCCGCACCGCGTTCCGGCTTGTTGCGGACCAGCTGCGGTTGCGTCAGGGCCTGGTCCGCTGCGGACAATGCGACACCGTCTTTGATGCGCGCGAACACCTGATCGAAGTACCCGCCCCGGCGGCGACATCGGCTACGGCGACTGCGCCGGCCGTGACGATGGCCGCCGCGCTGGCCCATGCGGAGCAGACGCAGGCAACCACCCGGGCGCGCGAAGACGACACCCCGTTCCACCCGGGCTTTGATCCGGGCTACGAAGTGCCCGCGCTCGATTCGCCGACGACGATGATGTCGGAGCCGTCGCCCGATGAAGCGGCGCCGGCACAAGACACGACTGCCGCGGCGACCGCTGCAAATATTGCCGGCGACGATCGCACGGAAGCGGCGGTCGAACCCGCCGTGCATGCCGAGGCGGCGGAGACGGTTGCCGGCGCCGGCGCCGCCAGCACGGAAATCGCTGTCGAACCCGACGCCGCACGCGCCATCTCGCCTGACACCACCGAAACCACTGCCTTCGGGACGCACGCGCCGGAAGCGGACGAGGAGCCAGTATCCGAAGCCCTGACACCCGCGCCGTCCGCCACCGCACCGAAAGCGGCAGCGGAGACGCCGCTGACCGAACCGCCTGCGCCGTGGCCGATGCTGAATCATTCCGCATTCGACGACGAGCCGGTGCCAGCGCAGCCGCCGGTGCCTGCACCGCACTCATCGCTGGACCCCGCCGCTGCATTTGCACCACCTAACCCGTCGGGCATGCCGCCGTACGGCGCGTACAGCGCCAGGGCCACGTGGCCGCCACTGCGCCCCGCCGATGCGCCGTCGACCCGGCCCATGCCGGAAGCTGCCGCAGCTGTCCCGGATGTCCCCGATGTACCCGAGACGGCGGAAACCGGGCTGTCGCAGGCGTCCGAAGCCACCCCGGATGATGCGCGTGCGGAGGTTGCGGACGCGGTATCTGCCGACGAACTGCCTGACCTGTCGTCTGGCACGTCCATCAACGAATTGCCCACGCCCGAACCGTTTCCGCAAGCGGATCCGGTGCCCAGCGCCAGCGGCTTCCTGCGCGTCGCGGATCCGGCCGATCCCGAGGCGGATGCCTGGGCCGCCCAAGCCAAGGACGTCATCGAACACGATCTCGGCGTCACGTTGCGCGATGGCACACCCGACGCCGTAGCGCGCGAAACCACCACGCGCCATTGGCTGAACCAGCATGGCGCTTCCGCCACGTCGGCATCCACGACATCCGCGTCGCCCGCGAGCGGCCCCGTCTTCGCGCCCGACTTCCTACGTCATACGCGCGAGCGCGAGCAGGCGCGCGCGCCCAGCGCCAAGGTATCGGTGCCGGGCGGCCGGCGTAC
Source organism: Cupriavidus pauculus (assembly GCF_002858765.1). GTDB lineage: Bacteria > Pseudomonadota > Gammaproteobacteria > Burkholderiales > Burkholderiaceae > Cupriavidus > Cupriavidus pauculus_B. The sequence continues at coordinate 338,338 of NZ_PJRP01000002.1, read as the reverse complement.
CTGGCTGCGCGCTGCGGCCGTGGTACTCGGGCTGGGCATTCTCGTGCAGGGTGTCTATCTGACCCGCAGCCAGATTGCGGGCAGCATGCCGGTGCTGCGTCCGGTACTTGAGGCGGCCTGCGCACCGTTTGGCTGCGAGGTACCGCCGTGGCGCGACCTGGATGCCCTGCGCATCGACAGCTCGCAACTGCAGAAGCAGGATGAGGCAAGCGACGTGTATCTGCTGGCCGTCGCCCTGCGAAACCAGGGCCGCGCCACCACGGCGCTGCCGGCGATCGAGCTCGTGATGACCGATCTGCAGGACCAGCTGCTGTTGCGCCGTGTGCTGCTGCCGGGCGAGTACCTGGAGCCCGCCCAGCGCGGCTTTGCCGCCACGGGCCTGCGCGCGGGCAGCGAGTTGCCGGTTCGGGTACGATTCCGGACGCAGCAGGCGGCAGCCAATTACCGCGTGCTGATTTTCTACCCCTGAATTCCATCGCCCCCCCTCGCCACGCCGGCCGGCAATGCACCAGGCCGGCGGGCCGTACTTTCTGACAGGAGCAACCATGAGCAATGTGACCCTTGGCGGCAACGCCATCGAAGTTGGCGGCAAGTTTCCCCAGGCTGGCGACAAGGCCCCGGCCTTCTCGCTGGTCGGCAAGGACCTGAAGGACGTGACGCTGGCTGACTTCGCAGGCAAGCGCAAAGTGCTGAACATCGTCCCGAGCCTGGACACGCCCGTCTGCCAGGCGTCGGCACGCAAGTTCAACGAGGCCGCCAGCAGCCTGGCCAACACCGTGGTGCTGACCATCTCGGCCGACCTGCCGTTCGCCATGGGCCGCTTCTGCACCGCCGAAGGCCTGAGCAACGTGGTGACGCTGTCGACGATGCGCGGCGCTGACTTCAAGAACGCCTACGGCGTCGATATCAAGAGTGGCCCGCTGGCCGGCGTGTGCGCGCGTGCCGTGGTGGTGGTCGACGAAAGCGACGCCGTGAAGTACAGCGAGCTGGTGCCCGAAATCAAGCAGGAACCGAATTACGACGCTGCTCTGGCTGCACTGAAATAATCTGTGCGGTAGAACACAGTTGCGCAAGCGCTCCCGCCCGTCATGCACGGGCGGAATTATTTAACGTATCTGTTGCGGCCCGTCGGGGCCATTTGGAGAAGAGATGTCCAGCCTGATCTGCGGTTCCGTCGCCTACGACACCATCATGACGTTCGACGGGCGGTTCCGTGAACACATTCTTCCGGACCAGATCCACATGCTGAACGTTTCGTTTCTGGTTCCGGGCATGCGGCGCGAGTTCGGCGGCTGCGCCGGCAACATCGGCTACACGCTCAAGATGCTGGGCGGCGATCCGATCGTGATGGCCACCGTGGGCCAGGATGCCGACCCGTACCTGCAGTACCTGCGCGACCTGGGCATCAGCACCGACCATATCCGTACGCTGCCCGACACGTTCACGGCGCAGGCCATGATCACGACCGACCTGGACAACAACCAGATCACCGCATTTCACCCCGGTGCGATGGGCCAGTCGCAGGTCAACACCGTGCAGGACGCGCTGGGCGCCGGCAAGCGTCCGGCACTGGGCATCGTGGCGCCGGACAGCCGTGAAGGCATGTTGCACCACGCACAACAGTTCGCCGAGGCAGGCATTCCGTTCATCTTCGATCTGGGCCAGGCCATGCCGCTGTTCAACGGCGAGGACCTGCGCGCGTTCATTGAACTCGCCAGCTACGTGACGGTCAATGACTACGAAGCTCAGGTCATGCTGTCCCGCACCGCCTGGACCAGCGCCGAAGTGGCCGCCAAGGTGCGCGCGTTCATCGTGACGCACGGCGAACGTGGCGCCAGCATCTTTGCCGATGGCCAGCAATACGCCATCCCGGCCGTGCAGGCCGAACGCGTGGTTGACCCCACCGGTTGTGGCGACGCCTTCCGCGGCGGCCTGCTCTACGGTATCGAGCAAGGCATGGACTGGGAAACCACCGGCCGCCTCGCATCGCTGATGGGTGCGCTCAAGATTGCCCAACAGGGCCCCCAGAATCACTGGATTTCGCGTGAGGAGATCGGCAGCCGCTTCGCGGCGGCGTTCGGTTACCAATACGCCTAAGATGAAACGGTAAACCGCGCACACCGGGCGACGACGAAGGGCGCGACACTCAGACGGGAGTTGCGATGAATCAGATCCTACGAATCGGCGGTGTCGTGGTGCTGGCCACCGCGGCGCTGGTCGGCGGGTGTGCCAACTACTCGAATTCCGGCAGTGTCTACGCACCCGGCCAGGCGCAGCGGGAACAGACGGTGCGCTATGGCGTGGTCCAGGGTGTGCGCGAAGTCATGATCCAGGGCGGCTCCACGGGCGCCGGCACGCTGGCCGGCGGTGCGATCGGCGGCGTCGCGGCGGGCAGCACCATCGGCAGCGGCGGCGGATCCGTGGCAGCCGGCCTGCTGGGCGCGGTGCTTGGCGGCATTGTCGGCAGCGCTGCCGAGAATCGCATCACGCAGCGCCGCGGCCTGGAAATCACGGTGCAGCTCGAAGATGGCGACATGCGGGCGATCACCCAGGAAGCCGACGAGGTATTCCGTCCCGGCGACCGCGTGCGCCTGCTGTCTTCGGGAGGCGTGACACGCGTCTCGCACTAAGATCATTACACGCCTGTCAGAAAGAAACGCCGCGTGCCCTTGGGCCGCGGCGTTTTTCATTTGGCGCGGCCAACACGGCCAATAAAAAACCCGCCGGGCACGAAGGCCATCGGCGGGTTGGCAAGACTCGCTGTCTTGCGGACCGGATACGGCGTATCCGGTCAGTGTGGCACGCAATGCGTGCCCAGGCGTTTCCCGGTAGTGATCGCTCGCACGAAGGCGAGGCAATTACGGACGGTTGCCCGTCGGGAACGGCCAGGCCGCTGCCGGGTTCAGCGCGGTCTTGGCGGGTGCAGCAGCAGCAGGTGCAACGGCCGGAGCAGCAGCGGGCTTGGCAGCCTTCTTCGCAGCCGGCTTCTTGGCGACAGCCTTCTTCGCAGCAGGCTTGGCGGCCGGCTTCGCAGCAGGCTTTGCAGCGGCCTTCTTGGCAGCAGGCTTCGCAGCGGCCTTCTTGGCAGCCGGCTTTGCGGCAGCCTTCTTGGCAGCAGGCTTCGCAGCAGCCTTCTTGGCAGCAGCAGCCTTCTTGGCCGGTGCAGCCTTCTTGGCAGCAACCTTCTTCACTGCAGCCTTCTTGGCCGGTGCTGCCTTCTTGGCGGCGACCTTCTTGGTTGCAACCTTCTTGGCGGCAACCTTCTTCACTGCGGCCTTCTTGGCCGGTGCTGCCTTCTTGGCGGCGACCTTCTTGGTTGCGACCTTCTTGGCGGCAACCTTCTTCACTGCGGCCTTCTTGGCGGCCGGAGCAGCCTTCTTGGCGGCGACCTTCTTGGCGGCTACCTTCTTCGTAGCAACCTTCTTCACAGCAGCCTTCTTGGCGGCCGGTGCAGCCTTCTTGGCGGCGACCTTCTTCACAGCGGCCTTCTTGGCGGCCGGCTTGGCAGCCTTCTTGGCGGCCGGCTTTTTCTTTGCAGCAGTTGCCATGGATAACTCCTTCACTAGCGTGAAATATCGAATGACCTAAATGGACGACCCGACCGATCCGAGGCGCATGGATGCATGCCCCAACCGAGCGAGCGATTCATCGGCGCACGACAGCTTGAACCGCACGCTAATGAATTCGGTGGCAGGGATACCGCCGCGACTCGTGTCGCGCAGCGCGGTGTCTTCACGGCAGCGCAAAATCCGCGCGCTGGCTGCAAAGCCAGCGTACAGGCGGATTTCCCGGGCATGCCGTGCCCTGGAATATTCGATTGGCCCGCGCCGACCATCGTGTCGGCGCGCAACCTGAATAGAGGAGATATCGGTCAGCAGGCCTGCAGCACGGGCTTGGCCTCGCGCACTGCAGACGGTAATTCTACGGGGGTAGCTTGCCCATCCCGTTACTGGGCTACAGGAGACTGCACGCGTTGTAAGAAGCCTGATCGGCCCGGTCTGCGTCAAAGTTCTGGTGCTCCTCGGCTACCCGCATTCACTGCGACGAAGCATCGCGTCATCGTTGCTTCTTGCTTACCTTCTTGCGACGCTCGCTTCGTCAAACACATCGATGCAATGAAGTGAGACTCTTGTCAAGGCGAATCATAATTCGTTTGTTCGATGATGTTAAGAAAAAAGTGCAAAAAAACTTGCGCGCAAGAACGAATCGATCTAATTCACGCGCGCACTCCGATCACGACACCATCGATACGCTCTCTCATCATGACGCGCACACACCGAATGAAGTTCCATCACGCGTGTGTTTCGGTGGTCGAAGAACACCTCGCGAAGGTACCGCGCAACGTGTGTTCGATCCCTGCGCGCACTTCGTCGCACGGCATGCGCGGCACGCCCATCCATGACTTCGCGACGCCGCTTCGCATCGTCCAGCGCTGACTGGAAACCCGCATGAATATTGGCTTTCCGACGCACGCGCAAGCATACGCCCGCGCGTCTGCGGGCAGCATCGCGCAACGCGATGGTGGGTGTCGACGATCACGCTTCGGTGCGATTGCGCGACGCGCGCGATCACTGCGACAAGCGGATCGCGCGACGGTCGTGCGGATGCACACGCTGGTCTCGCGTGCGTCGATCGGACAGTTGCGCGAGCACGACGAAAGAGTGATGCGCCTACGCAACGGTTTCTCTGTTCGACGTGTGTCGACACCCGCGTTTTGACATCAGTCGCGCGGTCGATGATGTGTCGGCGCACGTACGAACTGGTGGTCACGGCATCGCGCTCGTCCGGCATCGCGCCGTGTCGGTCGCTCGACCGGTCGCCACGACGGCCACCGTCACCGTCGTTGCACGCGCCATCGACTCAGCCTGCCAGGCATCCATCCTTCGCGCTGCGATTCGATCCGCCCTCCGCGCTGCGATTCGCTCTGCGATGCGGTTGGCGGTCGCCATCATCGGCTGCCATCGGCGCCGCGTTGGCGCCGGCAACCCGCTGTCATGTCAACCATCGGCCAGGCGCGATCATTGATCCGTTGCCGCATGTCGGCATTGGGGTTCCTACCGATGCCGTCGCGTGCCTGTGTGGCGCGATTGCGCCAACGTCCGACCGGCTAGAGGAATGTCTCGGGTACGCTTCCTGCGCGGTGCTTGTTGCAGGACAAAATCCGCGCTGGGCGCCGCCCGGCGGGCGATGACAGGCAGTGGTGCGGTACGCTCTGGTGCGTACGCAAACCGATGCTGGAGATTGCGGCGAACGGCCGGCGCCAGTAGATTGGCGTCGCGCGATGGCGATGCCAGCCAACACGAACGCGGTTCATTGCGAACCGCCGTTACCGTCCGGACCTGGCATCGACATCCTGCACGTCGTGTACGGCTTGCGTGTCAGTCTTGCAGGCTGGCCGCAGCCCTTGCCGACCGGCAAACCCCCGCGCCGCGATCTGGTGAATCCGCCATCGCGACATTGAACTGGAGATCTTCATGCGCATGACCGACCCTCGCGCCCTGCTTCGCAATACCGCCCGTGCCGCCGCGTTCGCCGCCGCACTTGCCACCAGTGCATTTGCCATGGCGCAAGCCACCCCGTCGGGCACTTGGCACACGATCGACGACGCCACCGGCAAGCCGCGCGGCGTGATCGAGATTGCCGAGAAGGACGGCGTGTACAGCGGCAAGCTCGTGAAGAGCCTAGTGCCTGCCGAGGGCCCGCCCAAGGTGTGCGACAAATGCACCGACGCGCGCAAGGACCAGCCCATCATCGGCATGACGCTGCTCACCGGATTGCGCAAGACCGGCGACAACGAGTGGACCGGCGGCGAGATCCTGGACCCCGAGACCGGCAAGCTTTACAAGTGCAAGATGTCGATGGCCGACGAGGGCAAGAAGCTCAACGTGCGCGGCTTCATCGGCATCAGCCTGATTGGCCGGACGCAGACGTGGGTGCGCCAGCAGTGACGTCCTGATGCCATCATGGGCTGCCTCTTTCCCCGGGCGGGAGAGAGGCACCATGGATCGCCGCAAACGGCGAGCCAGACAGAGAGCGAAAGAGAGCAAAAAGGACGCCACCCACACGTTCAGCAAACTGACAGCTTCCTTCGGTAAGATCGAACCCCCGATCCTCTACAACAACTACCGGAGACGAAGCATGCATTTCTCCCCGCGCGGCCGCACGCTGGCCCTGGCGCTCGCCGCCACCTCGCTGATGGCCACCACGGCCCACGCCGCCGATGCCTGGCCCAACCACGTGATCAAGTTCGTCGTACCGTTCACCGCCGGTGGCGCCAATGACCTCGTCGCGCGCGCCGGTGCCGAAGCCGTCAGCAAGCGGATTGGCCAGCCCGTGGTGATCGAGAACCGCCCGGGTGCCGGCGGCATCGTCGGTGCCGACTACGTGGCCAAGAGCAAGCCGGATGGCTACACGTTCCTGGTGGGTGCCGTGGGCACCGTCACCAACAGCCTGATCCGCACGAAGATGCCCTACCAGCCCGACGACCTGGTGCCTGTGGGGCTAATCGCGGTCAGCCCGTCGGTGATCGTGGCATCGCCGTCGCTGCCGGTGAACAACGTGAAGGAGCTGGTCGAGTATTCCAAGAAGCAGGGTGGCGTGCCATTTGCCACCGCCGGCAGCGGCAGCACGCCGCATTTCGTCGAAGAAATGCTTAAGGAAAAAGGCGCGCAGCTGACCGTGGTGCCCTACAAGAGCGGCTCGGAGAGCATCACCGCCGTGATCGGCAACCAGGTGGCCGCCACGTCCGAGGCATCGATCGTGGTGCTGCCGCAGATCAAGGCCGGCAAGCTCAAGGCGCTGGGTGCGACGTGGGACAAGCACATGCCCGCCGCACCGAACATCCCCACCACCGCCGAGCAGGGCCTGCCTGAAGTCCGCATCGGCCATTGGGCCGGCATCTTCGCGCCGAAGGGCACCGATCCCGCGATCATCAAGAAGCTCAATGCGGAACTGACGGCCGGCATGCAGAACGCCGAAATTCGCGAGCGCCTGATCCAGAACGGTATCGAGCCGGCGGGTGGTTCGGTGGAGAGCTTCGTGGCCTTCATCAAATCGGAGCGCGAGCGTCTTGGCCGTATCGCCAAGAACGCCAACATGACAGCGGATTGATGCTGGGGCGGTGCGAAATGGCCGCGCCGGTGGCAACGCCAATGGCCGGCCAGCGCCCTGCCCAAAACTATTTTGGATGAGATCACCCGTCCGGGTGGTCATATGTCTGCAAGCGGCCCGCGACATGCGGGCCGCTTGCATGGTGTCCGAACCTTGTCAGATTCGACATATCGCGCATGCAATGTGCGCAACACTGCCCTGTATGGCGCAGGGGGCGGCCAGTGATGTTTGAACTTTCAGACAACTGACCTTGCCGCAGCGTGTCTGTGAGCGCCACGCAACGCGATTGCAACGAGAATAGTTCCTATTTATATTCCCGATCGCCCGAACATTAGCCCCGGTGGTGAAGCCGGTAAAGGGCCCGGCAGTACGGGGCGCACTGGAACTGACAATGCTCCGTCGCACCCCTGTGGCCACCGCGCTGGTGGCCCTCTTTGCCGCACCCGCCGCCTTCGCGCAGCAAGCCGTCCAGCCCGCGCAGCAGGTGCCCGCCGCGCCCGCTGCCACCGCCGCCCCCAACGCCGCGCCTGCGACGCCCGCCAAGGCTGAATCCGCGCCGCAGACGCTGCGCGAAGTGACTGTCCAGGGCGCCGCATCGCGTGACGATTTCAACCCTGCGGGCAGCCAGTTGTCGAAGCTGCCGGCTGACCTGCGCGACGTGCCGCAATCGGTCACGATCGTGAACCGGGCGCTGATGGAATCGCAGGGGGCGAGTTCGCTGGCCGATGCGCTGCGCAACGTGCCCGGCATCACCATCGGCGGCGCCGAGGGCGGCCAGATCGGCAACAACATCAACCTGAACGGCTTCTCCGCGCGCACCGACATCTACCTGGACGGCTTCCGCGACCGCGGCCAGTACTACCGCGACACCTTCGCGCTGGACCAGGTCGAAGTACTGATGGGTCCGTCATCGATGCTGTTCGGGCGTGGCTCCACGGGCGGCGTGATCAACCAGGTCACCAAGAAGCCCAAGCTGCAGGCCGCCACCGAAGTCACCGGATCGGTCACCACCAATGGCCTGGTGCGCGCCACGGCGGACGTGAACACGCCCACCGGCGACACCTCGGCCTTCCGCATCTCGGCAATGGCCCAGGACGGCAAGCCGAGCACGCGCGACGAAATGACCGTGCAGGATTTCGGCATCGCGCCGTCGTGGCGTTTTGGCATCGGAACTTCGACGGAGATCACCCTGTCGGCGTTGCTCCAGCACAACGAGGACATGCCCGACTACGGCCTGCCCGCGATCAATGGCCACCCCGTCAAGGTCGACCGCAATACGTTCTACGGTTTCAACAACGACCGCACGCGCCAGAACATCGTGTCGCTTAACGGCGCCATCGATCACAAGTTCTCGCCCAACCTGCGCCTGCGCAACGTCACCGCGTTCAACTATGTGGAAACCGACGCGCGCGAGACCGCGCCGAACGCCGTGGGATCGATCAACGCAGCGGGCGCCTTTACCGCGCTGACGACCACCAACCTGCCGCTGTCTCAGCTGTACGTGCGCCAGCAGAGCCATGACCGCAACATCCGCGACTACTCGATCTTCAACCAGACCGAGCTGACCGCGAAGTTCGATACGGGCCCGGTCAAGCACACGCTGCTGACCGGCCTGGAGCTGGGCCACGACGGCTACAACAACCAGAACTACTACCGCAACGGCAGTTGCGGCAGCACGGCGCTGAACCCGACAACGGGTACGTCCGGCTTCGTGGCCTGCACGCCGGTCATCGACCCGCCGTACCAGGACTCGCCGGGCAGCGTGGCCACCCGCACCGGCAACCTGCAGGGCGGCTCGGCGAACACCGTGGCCGTCTACGCCAACGACTCGATCGAGTTCTCGAAGCAATGGAAAGCGGTGGCCGGCCTGCGCTACGACAAGTACATCGCCAGCATCAGCAACTCGATCAATTCCGGCAACACGACCGGCAACACCGCGTTGGCCAACGCGAACCAGGACGTTCACTTCACCAGCGTGCGCCTGGGCGGCATCTGGCAGCCGACCGAAGCGCAGTCGTACTACATTTCCTACGGCACGTCGTTCAATCCGTCGCTGGAACAGCTGGTCGGCACGGTGGGCCAGCAGTCGCTGGACCCCGAGAAGAACAAGGCCTACGAGGCTGGCGGCAAGTGGGATCTGATGAGCGGAAATCTGTCGGTGACGTCGGCCATCTTCCGCATCACCAAGGACAACGCGCGCAGCCAGATCGACGCCACCACTTATGCGCTCACCGGCAAGATCCAGGTGGACGGCTTCCGCGCCGGCGTAACCGGCCGCATCACGCCGAAGTGGCAGGTGTTCGCGGGCTATACCTACCTGGACGCCGAGATCAAGAGCGGCATCGCCGCCGGCACGCAGGGCATGGTGCCGACCAACACGCCCAAGCACACGGCCACGGCATGGACCAGCTATTCCATCCTGCCAAGCTGGGAAGTGGGCGGCGGGGCGTTCTACATGTCACAGCGCTATGCCAACAATACCAATACGGTGCAGGTTGGCGGCTTTGTGCGCTGGGACGGCATGATCGCCTACCACCAGCCCAAGTACGATGTGCGCCTGAATCTGTTCAACATCTTCGACAAGAAGTATTACGATGCGCTGATCCAGTCGGACGGCGGCCGGTCGGTGCCGGGCACGGGCCGTACCGCGATGCTGTCGTTCACCTATCGCATGTAAGCGCCGCCGGGGCCGCACGCCGCGCCTGGCTGTCTTGCCACGGCCGGCTCCGGATGACACCGGGCGGCCCCAACCGGATTTCTCCGATGCTGGTTCGTATTCCGAAGGTTCTCAACGCCGAGCAGGTGGCCGTGGTGCTGGCCCAGCTGGAGCATGCCGGCGACGCGTGGGTGGATGGCCGCGTGTCGGCCGGCTATTCCGGCGCGCCGGTCAAGTTCAACCAGCAGATCGACGAACGGTCGGAAGTGGCGGCGCAGTGTCAGCACCTGATCCTGTCCGCGCTGGAGCGTCACCCGCTCTTTATTAGTGCGGTGCTGCCGAACATCGTTTATCCGCCAATGTTCAACCGATACAGCGAGGGCATGACGTTCGGCGCCCATGTCGATGGCGGCGTGCGCATCCATCCGCACAACGGACGCAAGCTGCGCACCGATGTGTCGGCCACGCTGTTCCTGTCCGACCCCGCCAGCTACGACGGCGGCGAGTTGCAGGTGGAAGACACTTACGGCGTGCACGGGGTCAAGCTGGCCGCCGGCGACATGGTGATCTACCCCGCCACCAGCCTGCACCAGGTGACACCGATCACGCGCGGCACGCGGGTGGCCAGTTTCTTCTGGATCCAGAGCCTGATTCGCGACGACGGCCAGCGCGCGCTGCTATTCGACATGGACAACGCGATCCAGACGCTCAACCAGACCAACGCCGACGAGCGCGCGCGCCGCAGCCTAATCGGCTGCTATCACAACCTCCTGCGGCAGTGGAGCGAGACCTGAGCACGGGCAACCTGACCTGGCACGACCTGGCCGTTCAGCCAAATTGCTCCGCCAGCGCCTTCCGGGCCTGGCCGGTGAATTCACTCTCGCCCCGGCGCGCTCCTAATAGATAGAACTCCGCCGCGGGCAGCGCGGGCAGCTTCCAGCCGGCCACGCCCGCCGCATCGAGCGGCGTCACGCCGGGCCCGATGGCCGATGCGTTGAGGCACGACACGCCCAGCCCCGCCGCCAGCGCCAGATGCAGCCCCGCCACGCCCGAGGCCGAGTGCGCAATCTCGAATTCGCGCCGGCGCCGCATCAGCAACTGCACGACGAACTGGTGCATCGAACAGGTATCGGGCAGCAGCACCAGCGGCAGCGTGACCTGGGGCGCCTCGGAAATCTCCGGCGCGGCCACCCATGCCAGGGCCTCGCGCCGCAGCACCGTGCCGCCGCGCGTGGCGCCCGAGGTCTTGTCCGCGCCGCGTGCGCCGATCAGCCGCATGCTCAGCCCGATATCGAACGCATCCATCTCGGCCGCCGCCTCGATGGCGGCACTCTTCATGACCGTGACGTGCAGTTTCAGGTAGGGATAGCGGTCACGCAGCCTCCGCAGCATGCCGGCAATCTCGCCCGGGCGGAAATAGTCCGTCACCGCCAGCCGCAACTCGCCATCGAGCGTCTGGCCGCGCAGTTCCGCCAGCGCCTGTTCGTTCAGCGACAGGATGCGCCGGGCATAGTCCAGCAGCCGGGCACCGGCCGGCGTCACGGCCGCCCCCTTCTTGCCGCGTGTCAGTAGCGGCACGCCGGCCCGCTCTTCCAGCTTGCGCAGCTGCTCGCTGACCGACGATTGCGACAGGAACAGCCTGGGCGCGGCGGCCGACAGGCTGCCGCTCTCGGCAACGGCCACAAAGGTCCGGAGCTGGTCCGTTTCAAATCCACGCATGCTTTTAAAGTTTCGGCTAATCCGATAGATGACATCGTATATTCCCGCTTTTCCGATTTCAAGGTAGCCCCTACGATGACATCACCGCAGCACGCAACCACGCAAACATGCAAGCGCGCCGCAACGTGAAGTCCAACCCGAAAGGAGCCAGTCATGCCCCACGTATCCCTGCAGATTTCCGGTCATCCCGATACCGAACTGACGCGCCGCGCAGTGGCCGTGGTGGGCGAACTCACCCAGCGTGTGCTGGGCAAGGAAGCCCCGGTCATTGCCACGACCGTGACGTTTATCCCGCGCGAGCAGTGGTTCATTGGTGGCAAGCCGCTGTCCGAGCACGACAAGGGGCGCAACGCCTTCCAGCTCGATATCAGCGTGACCGACGAGACCAACACCAAGGCCGAGAAGGCCGAGTACCTGCGCCAGTCGTACGCTGCGCTGGCAGCGCTGATCGGTGACGTCAACGAGGTGTCCTATATCTATGTGATCGATGCACGCGCGGCCGCCTATGGCTATGGCGGCAAGACGCAGGAATTCCGGCACCAGCACCGCTGATCCCTGGCGAGCCCGCGCGGCGCCGATTGCTGCAGCCAGGTAAAAAGTGCCGTGCGGGCGGCGTGCTTGTGCCGCGTGACGATGTTCTCTAGTGTGGAGGGCTAGTTTCCCGATACCGGAGGCATCGCATGAAGCAAGTCACGCTGCCCGGCGGCGAGCGCGTTCCCGCGCTGGGCATGGGCACCTGGAATATCGGCGACCACCGCGCCACGCGCGCCGAGGAAATCGCCACACTGCAAATGGGCCTGGACATGGGCCTGAGGCTGATCGATACCGCCGAGATGTATGGCGAAGGCCTGTCGGAGTCGCTGGTCGGAGAAGCACTGGCCGGCCGCCGCGACGACGCCTTTCTGGTCAGCAAGGTCTATCCGCACAACGCCAGCCGCAGGGGCGCCGTGGCTGCCTGCGAGCGCAGCTTGCGCCGACTGGGCACCGACCATCTGGACCTGTATCTGCTGCACTGGCGGGGCGACGTGCCGTTCGAGGACACGATCGAGGCATTCCAGGCGCTGCAGGCGGCCGGCAAGATCCGCCATTTCGGCGTCAGCAACCTCGACCTGTCTGATATGGAGGAATTCTGGGACACCCCAGGCGGCGACGCCGTGGCGGTAAATCAGCTGCTCTACAACCTGAGCCGGCGCGGCATCGAGTTCGACCTGCTGCCATGGTTGCGCGAACGCAACGTGCCAGTCCTGGCCTATTCGCCAATCGAGCAGGCCCGGCTGCTACGCAACGCCGGCCTGAAGGGCTTTGCGGCGCAGCATGGGATGACCCCGGCGCAGGCCGCACTGGCCTGGCTGCTCGCATCGGACGACATCATTGCGATTCCCAAGACCGGTCAGCGCGACCGCCTGCGCGAGAACCTTGGCGCGCTGGACATCACGCTGACGCCGGAACAGCTGGCCGAACTGGACACGCTGTTCCCGCCGCCGCGTCACGCGCAGCCGCTGGCGATGCTGTAACGCGGAAGCGTGACAGCGAAGGAGGAGGGGGTAAGAGGCGGAACCGCGCTCAGCGCTGACCCGCCTTGTAGCGCTCCACTTCAACGTAGCGCGTCAGGTAGGTACGGGCCTTCTCGCGGGTATCCGTGGTCACGCGCTCGGCGGCCTGGCGGGCGCTGGTCTGGCCGTGCGCACTGCTCATCTGCGCCGACAGGTACGACTGGAAGGCGTCGTGCATGACCTTCAGCTGGCCCTTGCACAAATCGATCGCCCCGGCCGCCACCTCCTTCGAGGTGCCCTTGCCCTTGGCGCCATCGCTGGCCTTGTCCTGCACGCAATCCATATATTTGGCGCGCTCGGCCTGCCAGCCGGAGTTCATCTGCGCCGATTCCTCTTTGGCTTCGGCAGTCTCCACTGCAGGCTGGGATGCACAGGCCGCCAGCAGCAGCGCCGCCAGGGGCGTGGCGAGTGCGGCGGCGCGCAGCCAACCACGTGGACGCTGCACTGCAGCATGGGAAATCGACGACTGGGAATCGGCCTTGCGGGTGGAAATCAGGTGGGACATGGGAAAGGGGGCATTTGGCTGATGCATGCTCGACAGACCGGTATGTTATCGGTCGAGTTCCGGGACAAGTTCCCCCGATTTGCAAGAAAGTATGACCAAGTCATGTCAGAGGCCCCTGTCCTCCGTGTCAGACAAAATCGCATTTGCGGATGTGCCTTGCGCGCCTATGCTTTAGAGGCGGTTGCAACACATGAACCCTCCTGGAGGAAATAATGAAACGTCGAACCTTCCTGTCCGCCAGCAGCGCTGGGCTTGTCGGCCTTACCGGCCTGTCCGTGGGCGCCCTGTCGCTTACAGGATGCAGCTTTACCGGCCCCAAGGACTCGGGCGACGCGGCGTCCAAACGCCGTGAGATCGACACGGGCGCCACCGATACGCTGAACCGGCTCTATTCCACCGCCAACGGCGCGCGGGATCTCGGCGCCAAGGCCAAGGGCATCCTGATCTTCCCGAAACTGCTGTCGGCAGGCTTTATCGTCGGCGGCGAGTACGGCGACGGCGTGCTGCGCTCCGGCGGTGCGGACCGGGGCTACTACCGGGCCATTTCGGGATCGGTCGGCTGGCAGATCGGCGCACAGTCCAAGGCGTTCATCCTGATGTTCATGACGCAGGACGCCTACGACAAGTTTGTGCGCAGCAGCGGCTGGCAGGTTGGCGCGGACGCCACGGTGGCACTGGCCACGATCGGCGCCAACGGCCAGATCGACACCAATACCGCCCAGCAGCCGATCATCGGCTTTGCCATGACCAACGCGGGCCTGATGGCCGGCCTGAGCCTGGAAGGCACCAAGATCTCGAAGCTGGATATCTGACAGGCGGGTCCGGGCCAACCGGGATGGCAGGGCCGGCGCACGGCCCTCGCGTATCCGGCACCCACCCGGCACCTACCACATGGCGCCCATGTTGCGGGACTCTTGCATTCCGTAACATGGGCGCCGTTTTTCTTCGTTTCAGGCCCGCGTCGAGCCGTTAGAATTCGTCCCTTGCCAATTTTCCAACCGTACGCGAGGCCGAATTCTCATGTGGTTCAAGAATCTCCAGATTCATCGTTTCTCCGCCCCGTGGACGCTGAGTGTCGAAGATGTGGAGGCCTGCCTGGCCAAACACGCGTTCTATCCGGGCACCAGCCTTGAAATGCAGACCCAGGGCTGGGCGTCGCCGCGCGACAACGACCAGCTCGTGCATTGCGTCAACAAGCAGATGCTGCTGGTGCTGCGCACCGAGAAGAAGCTGCTGCCCGCCACCGTGGTCAACCAGGTGACCAAGGCCCGTGCCGCCGAAATCGAAGAGCAGCAAGGCTTCAAGCCGGGCCGCAAGCAGTTGAAGGAACTGAAGGAACAGGTCACCGAGGAACTGCTGCCGCGCGCCTTCAGCATCCGCCGCGACACGCGCGTGTGGATCGACCCCGTCAATGGCTGGCTGGCCATCGACGCGGCTGGCACGGCCAAGGCCGACGAAGTGCGCGGCATGCTGTTCAAGGCCATCGACCCGCTGCCGGTGGTGGGCCTGCAGGTCAATCTCTCGCCGGTCGCGGCCATGACCGAGTGGCTGGCTACCGACACCGCGCCAGCCGGCTTCACGGTCGACCAGGAAATCGAACTGCAATCGAGCAGCGAGACCAAGGCGACCGTGCGCTACGTGCGCCATCCGCTCGATCCCGAGGACCTGCGTCGCCATATCGAAGCCGGCAAGCGCTGCACGCGGCTGGCCATGACCTGGAACGACCGCGTGTCGTTCGTGCTGACCGATGCACTCGCGGTCAAGCGCGTCAATCCGCTCGACGTGATCAAGGAACAGGCCGACGGCACGCTCCACGACGAAAACGAACGCTTTGATGCCGATTTCGCGCTGATGGCCGGCGAACTGGCGGGCCTGCTGACCGATCTGACCGACGCGCTCGGCGGCGAGCGCAAGACCGAAGGTGCAATGCCGGCGGACCAACGCAAGGCCGCCTGATCCCACCCTGCTGCCCCGGCGCGCCCGGCCCTCTCGGGCGGGGCGCCAGGCGGTAGCTCAATCGAGCGTCAGCACCACACGCGGCCCGGGTTCGCCCGCCAGCCGCCAGGCGGCCGCCACCTCGCTCATCGGCAATGGCTGTGGCGCATCGATCGACAGGTAACCGGCGCGCATGCAGCACAGCACGTCCTCCACCAGAACCCGCAGATCTTCAGCGGAAGGATGATTGGCGGGACCGCAGCCTATCAGCATCGCACGTGAATCGCGCAAGCCGTGGGCGCCAGCATCATGCTGGCCGCCCGGCGGTCGGCGACGGACACCACCCGCGTACCGTGGTCGGCCAGCAAGGCCGGCGTGCCTCCCGCCTGGACAAGGGCGGACATCAGCAATTCCAGCGTCTCGCCCCAGACAAAATCGAGCACCACGTCGATGCCATCGGCGGCATGGGTGGCAAACGCATGCTGCATCAGGCTTGGCGCCTGGCCGAGGTCGATCAGCGCATCGGCCTCCGGCATCGTCGGCAGGTCGATCCGATGCGCCGCCACGATGATGCGCCCGGCACCCTGAAGCCTGGCCGCCTGCACCGCAAGCCAGCCAGCCAGCCCCGACGCGCCCAAGATCAGCACCGTCTCGCCGGGGGGCAGGTCCGCGCCCATCGCCAGCGGCAGCCATGCCGCCAGCGCCGGCCCGACCAATGCGGCGGCGGCAGAATCCACCTCGTCGGGCACCGGCACCACCCATTCGGCCGGCACGAACTCGGCCATCGCCCCGAATGGGCTGCGGCCCGCGCGAATGTACACGCGCTGCCCGTCGGCCAGGTAGCCAACGCCATCGCGCCCGCAGATATAAGCCAGTTCCAGCGGCATGCACGCGTGGTGCCCGCGTGCGATGGCTAGGTCCGCCAGCCGGATCACCGCGGCGCACATCCGCACCAGGATTTCCCCGGGACGCGGTTCTGGGTCGTGGAACGGGATATGGCGCGGGACTTCGCCCAGCTGCTGCACTACAACGGCTCGCATCGTGTCGTTCTCTTTGGTTGGGATCCGCGAACGATCGTATGCGGCCATTTGCGTGGCGTCTTTGAGGCGACTCTGAAAGCGAAGCACGCGTAGAATCTGGTCAAAAGAGCAAAAAAGACGCCACGGACAAAGACGTCATCGCCATTCCAACCCGTTGAGGAGATCCCCCTTGAAGTCGTTGCGCCCCCTTGCCGGCCCCGCGCTCGCCGCCCGTACGCTGGCCGCCCTGCTGCTGGCCGCCGCCGGCACCGCCCACGCCGCCTGGCCCGACCGGCCCATCAAGCTCATCGTGCCGTTTCCGCCCGGACAAGCCACCGACATCTTCGCCCGCGCCCTGGCCGAAAAGCTCGGCAAGCAGCTTGGCCAGTCGGTGATCGTTGAGAACCGCGCAGGCGCCGGCGGCAACATCGGCATGGAAGTGGCCGCCAAGGCCCCGGCCGACGGCTACACAATCGTCATGGCCGGCAGCGCCATGGCGATCAACCAGACGCTGTACAAGAAGCTCAACTACGACCCGCGCCAGGACTTTGCGCCGGTGTCGGGCGTGTTTTCGGTGCCGCTGGTGTTCCTGGCCACGCCGCAATCGGGCTTCACGTCGCTGCGCGACCTGATCGCCAAGGCCAAGGCCGCGCCGGGCAAGTACAGCTATGCCAGCGCGGGTATCGGCGGCACGCAGCACCTGTCGGCCGAGATGCTCAAGGCGCAGACCGGCACCTTCATCGTCCATATCCCGTACAAGGGCAGCGGCCCGGCCCAGGCCGACTTCCTGGGCAACCAGATTCCGCTGATGGTGGACTCGGTCACCGCCGCCATGCCGTTGATCCAGACCAACAAGGCGCTGCCGCTGGCCGTGACCACGGCCAGGCGCGTGCCGCAACTGCCATCGGTGCCAACCGTGCGCGAACAGGGCGTGCCGGGCTTCGAGGCGCTAGGCTGGGCCGTGATGATGGCCCCGGCTGCCACCCCGCCGACCATCGTCACCCAGCTCAATGCGGAGACGGTGAAGGCCCTGCAATCGCCCGAACTGCACAAGTTCATCACCGACCGCGGCTCGGAGCCGATGCCGATGACGCCGGCCGAAACCGGCAAGTTCGTCGACAGCGAGATCAAGAAGTGGTCGACGGTGGTGAAGCGGTCGGGGGCGACGGCGGATTGAGCGATCAATGACCGGGCACCCGCCCGGTTTCTGTCCCACCGGCGCGTTCCCTGCCGCAAAAGAAAAACGGCCACCGGGCTCTCACCCGATGGCCGTTCCTCACCCGTCCCGGCTGCGTGGACTGTTCAATACATGTAGTTACCGCTTTGCAGCCGACCCTTCAATCGGTCAGTCCCACGACAGCGCGCCGCCGGTCTGGTACTCGATCACGCGCGTTTCAAAGAAGTTGCGTTCCTTCTTCAGGTCGATCATCTCGCTCATCCACGGGAACGGGTTTTCCTCGTTCGGGAACAGCTGCTCGAGGCCGATCTGCTGGCAGCGGCGGTTGCAGATGTAGCGCAGGTAGCCCTTGAACATCGGAGCGTTCAGGCCCAGCACACCGCGCGGCATGGTGTCCTCGGCGTAGCGGTATTCCAGGTCCACGGCCTTCTTGAACAGCTCGGTGATCTCGGCCTTGAACTCGGGCGTCCACAGGTGCGGGTTCTCGAGCTTGATCTGGTTGATCAGGTCGATGCCGAAGTTGCAGTGCAGCGACTCGTCGCGCAGGATGTACTGGTACTGCTCGGCGGCACCGGTCATCTTGTTCTGACGGCCCATGGCCAGGATCTGCGTGAAGCCCACGTAGAAGAACAAGCCTTCCATGATGCAGGCGAAGACGATCAGGCTCTTCAGCAGCTTCTGGTCGTTCTCCGGCGTGCCGGTCTTGAACGACGGATCGGTCAGCGTGTCGATGAACGGGATCAGGAACTCGTCCTTGTCGCGGATCGACTGCACTTCGTGATACGCGTTGAAGATCTCGGCTTCGTTCAGGCCCAGCGACTCCACGATGTACTGGTACGCGTGCGTGTGGATGGCCTCCTCGAAGGCCTGGCGCAGCAGGTACTGGCGGCATTCCGGCGCCGTGATCTGGCGGTAGGTGCCCAGCACGATGTTGTTGGCGGCCAGCGAGTCGGCCGTCACGAAAAAGCCCAGGTTGCGCTTGATGATGCGTCGCTCGTCCTCGGTCAGACCGTTCGGGTCCTTCCACAGGGCGATGTCGCGCGACATGTTGATTTCCTGCGGCATCCAGTGGTTGGCGCAGCCGGCCAGGTACTTTTCCCACGCCCACTTGTACTTGAACGGCACCAGCTGGTTCACGTCGGTGGCGCCGTTGATCACGCGCTTGTCGGCGGCGTTCACGCGGCGCGAGCTCTGGACGGCGGCGGCGTTCGGGTTGTTGCCAAGGATGCCCGACGACGCCGTGGCGGCCGGCGGCAGTACGCCTTGCTGGTCGAGCGTGGCGGACGGCGCGGCGGGTTGCAGGGCAGGCTGCGGGGCAGCTTGCGGCGTGGCTTGAACGTCGTCGTCCCAGCTCAGCATGTTGTGTTCTCCAAGATTCGGTTACGGGGGCGGCTTTGGCGTGGCGCCTTGGCGTTCGACGCGTCCGCCCTCTCCCCCGGCACCCCCTCCCGCACAGCGGGAAAGGGGAACAGACCGAGGGTGATTCAATGTGTTACTGGCAGGCTTCGCACTCGTCGAATCCGGCGTCGCCCGGGCGCATCGTGCAGACCGCGCCTTCGGCTTCCGGCATGGCCGGGGCTGCTGCGGCGGCCGCGTCGATACCCGATTGGCCGTCGGCACCCGACGACACCGCGTTCAGCGAACCGCGCGACACGGTGGACTTCTCCACGTGCGTGGCGGCCATCGTGCGCAGGTAGTACGTGGTCTTCAGGCCGCGCAGCCAGGCCTGCTTGTACGTGTCATCCAGCTTCTTGCCCGACGCGCCGGCCATGTAGATGTTCAGCGACTGGGCCTGGTCGATCCACTTCTGGCGGCGGCTTGCGGCTTCCACCAGCCAGGTCGGCTCCACCTCGAAGGCCGTGGCGTAGATGTCGCGCAGGTCTTGCGGAATGCGGTCGATGCGGGCCAGCGAACCGTCGAAGTACTTCAGGTCGGCAACCATCACTTCGTCCCACAGGCCGCGCGCCTTCAGGTCGCGCACCAGGAAGTCGTTCACCACCGTGAATTCGCCCGACAGGTTCGACTTCACGTACAGGTTCTGGAACGTCGGCTCGATGCAGGCGGACACGCCGATGATGTTCGAGATGGTCGCGGTCGGGGCGATCGCGATGCAGTTCGAGTTGCGCATGCCGTGCTGCTTGATGCGGGCGCGCAGGCTGTCCCAGTCCATCGACGACGACATGTCCACTTCCAGGTAGCCGCCGCGCTCTTCAGCCAGCAGCTTCAGCGAGTCCTGCGGCAGGATGCCACGGTCCCACAGCGAGCCCTGGTAGGTGCTGTAGCGGCCACGCTCTTCGGCCAGTTCGGTCGATGCGTGGTACGCGTAGTAGCAGACCGCTTCCATCGACGTGTCGGCGAACTTCACCGCGGCGTCGCTGGCGTACGGCGTGCGCAGCACGTGCAGGCAGTCCTGGAAGCCCATGATGCCCATGCCCACCGGACGGTGGCGCAGGTTCGAGTTGCGCGCCTTCTCCACCGCGTAGTAGTTGATGTCGATCACGTTGTCGAGCATGCGCATCGCGGTGCGGATCGTCTTCTGCAGCTTGGCGTGGTCCAGCACGTGCGTGCCGTCGGTCTGCTGCTTCAGGTGGGCCACCAGGTTCACCGAACCCAGGTTGCACACGGCGATTTCGCTCTCGTTCGTGTTCAGCGTGATTTCCGTGCACAGGTTCGAGCTATGCACCACACCCACGTGCTGCTGCGGGCTGCGGATGTTGCACGGGTCCTTGAACGTGATCCACGGATGGCCGGTCTCGAACAGCATGCCCAGCATCTTGCGCCACAGCTGCATGGCCGGCACCTTCTTGAACAGCTTCAGCTCGCCGCTGGCCGCGCGGGCTTCATAGCCCAGGTAGGCCTGCTCGAATGCCTTGCCGACCTTGTCGTGCAGGTCCGGGCAGTTGGCCGGCGAGAACAGCGTCCATTCAGCGTTTTCCATCACGCGCTTCATGAACAGGTCCGGAATCCAGTTGGCCGTGTTCATGTCGTGCGTGCGGCGGCGGTCGTCGCCGGTGTTCTTGCGCAGTTCCAGGAATTCCTCGATGTCCAGGTGCCATGTCTCCAGGTACGCGCAAACCGCGCCCTTGCGCTTGCCGCCCTGGTTCACGGCCACGGCCGTGTCGTTCACCACCTTCAGGAACGGCACCACACCCTGCGACTTGCCGTTGGTGCCCTTGATGTGCGAGCCCAGCGCGCGGACGTTGGTCCAGTCGTTGCCCAGGCCGCCGGCGAACTTCGACAGCAGCGCGTTTTCCTTCAGGGCTTCGTAGATGCCTTCCAGGTCGTCCGACACCGTGGTCAGGTAGCACGACGACAGCTGCGAGCGGCGCGTGCCCGAGTTGAACAGCGTCGGCGTGGACGACATGAAGTCGAACGACGACAGCAGCTGGTAGAACTCGATGGCGCGGGCTTCGCGGTCCTTTTCTTCCAGCGCCAGGCCCATGGCCACGCGCATGAAGAAGGCCTGCGGCATTTCGATGCGCACTTCGTCAACGTGCAGGAAGTAGCGGTCGTACAGCGTCTGCAGGCCCAGGTAGTTGAACTGGAAGTCGCGCGAGGCGTCCAGCGCGGCGCCCAGGCGCACCAGGTCGTACGTGGCCAGCTTTTCGTCCAGCAGTTCGGCTTGGATACCGCGGGCGATGAACTTCGGGAAGTACTCGGCGTACTTCGTCGACATTTCGGTCTGGGTTACTTCGGCGCCCAGGATTTCCTTGCGGATCGTGTGCAGCAGGATACGGGCGGTTACCTGGCTGTAGGCCGGGTCCTTCTCGATCAGCGTACGCGCGGCCAGGATGGCCGAATCGTAGACCTGCGTCATCGGCACGCCGTCGTACAGGTTCTTGAGCGTTTCCTTCAGGATCGGCTCGGCGCTGACAGCATTGCCCAGGCCGCTGCAGGCGTTGTCGATCAGCGCGTGCAGCGCCGCCAGATCCAGCTGATGCGTTGCGCCGTTGTCGGTCACGTTGAACGACACGCCGGATTCCTGCACGCGGGCCACGGCCTGCGCGTTGGCCTGGGCACGCTCTTGCGTGCGCTTTTCGCGGTACAGCACATAGGCACGGGCCACCTCATGCTCGCCCGAGCGCATCAGCGCCAGTTCCACGTGATCCTGCACGTCTTCGATATGGAAGGTGCCGCCATTCGGGCGGCTGCGCACCAGCGCGCGCACCACGGACTGCGTCAGTTGTTCCACCAGCTCGCGCACGCGGGCCGATGCGGCGCCCTGGCCACCGTTGACGGCCAGGAAGGCCTTGGTCACGGCCACGGCAATCTTGTTCGGCTCGAACGCCACCACCGAGCCGTTGCGACGGATCAGCTTGTAGTCCTGGTACGAGACACCAGCAGCGGCAAGGCTCTGTTGCAAGCTACCGGCTGCTGCGCCACCAATTCCAGTTGCGCCAGTCACGCCGGTGGTTTGTTGTTCGTTTTGGGCCGTTTGCATGAGGTAACTCCGGTATTAACCCTGTGATGAATACTTCTGTTCTTGTACTGAGACGACAAAGTCCCTAGCAAAATGCGCTGTATAAGTCACTTGATTCAGGCGATGCCAGATGCGAACCAAACTGCTCGTGCGGACATTTTGCTAGGGACTTTCGGTACTGCTGCGGCCCGATAACCTATATGCAGTAACTGGCGCATGTTGTCGCGACGATTACTGCACTTGCGGGCCGGCTCCCCGGCGACACCACTAGATGTTGTGGTGCCGTTCAAAACTGGGCCTAAGTATAGTGAAAAGAGACAGCATGACCAGTCTTGACAAGCGCGGCCAAGGGTCTGGACGGCCCGGTGCGGCAGCGCCACATTCCCGCAAAGCGCGCTGCCTCAAGGCTTCGCGGCGTCACGTTCGGTGGCGCACAAAATCTCTAAAATTTTTTAATGGGAATGGATCACCGATAGGTGACCCAGGATGGGCGCGCCCGCAACCGCCGGGGGCGCGATTGTAGCCGCCCTTGCGCCGAAATGAAGCGGCGTACACGTAACTGCACAGCTATTTTTCAGGGCGATGACACCCTGTGGTGCATGGGGTTTTGTTGGCGCCACTTCCGCCGTTTTTGCGCCGCTGGGCGTTTTGCGGCGTTTGCGCAACACAGTGATTATCCCTACACAGATTGGCGCACCCGTGCCGATCAGGGTCGCCCGATTTGCGGTCGATACGGCAGCAGCGCCGGGGGCAGGTCCGCCAGCGTCGCAAACCGGTTCCAGTCGAAATGCGGGCCCGGATCGGTCTTGCGCCCGGGGGCGATGTCGCTGTGCCCGGCAATGCCCTGGATCGGGTACGCGGCGCGCAGCGCGGCCACCAGCGCGGCGGCGGTGTCGTACTGGGCCAGCGTGAACGGCTGGTCGTCGGCGCCCTCGATCTCGATGCCGATCGAGAAGTCGTTGCAGCGTTGCCGACCGCAGTATTCGGACTGTCCCGCATGCCACGCGCGCTGGGTGCAGGCCACGAACTGCACCAGCTCGCCGTCGCGGGCGATCAGGAAGTGGGCCGATACACGCACATCGTGGATGGTCTCGAAGAACGGATGGCGCGACGCATCCAGCTGGTTCTGGAAGAACGCCTCGATGTCGCCCGTGCCGAACTGGCCGGGCGGCAGGCTAATGTTATGGATGACCACCACGTCCAGCGGCGCGCCGTCGGGCCGTGGATCGAAATTCGGCGACGGCACGCGACGGGCAGCTGGCACCCAGCCGTCAGCGTCGGGCATGAAATCGTGGGGGCCGACAGCGTCAGGCATCGCGCCCCTCGCCCTCGGCCAGCGGCTCGCCGTCGTCGACGGCGTCGCGGCCATCCCGGCCATCGCGTTCGTCGCGAATGCCCAGTTGCTGGATGCGGTAGCGCAGCTGGCGGAAGTTCAGGCCCAGCAGCGGCGCGGCGGCCGTGCGGTTGAAGCCGGTCTGGCGCAGCGCACGCAGGATCAGTTCGCGCTCCACGGCTTCCAGCCGCGCAGGCAGGTCGATCGGGAATTCGAGGTCGGCCAGCGCCGCGCCCAGCGGGTCGCTCGCGGCATCGTCATCGCCCCGCCCGGCTTCGCCAGCATTCGTGCCGGGCGTGACCGCCAGATCGGAAAGGCCGCCCATCGATGCCGCCGCGCCAGGCGCCGGCCAGTTCGTCGGGCTGCCCCACGCGTGATAGCCAGCCGGCGCTGGTACGGGCGCGCTGGCCGGCACGGGCGCCATGCCCGTCTGCAGCAGGCTGGCGCGCTCCATGCCGGCATCCAGCGGACCCAGATCGGCCACGGCGATCTCGTCGGTCTCCGCAAACGCGTAGGCGCGCTCCAGCAGGTTTTCCAGCTCCCGCACGTTGCCCGGGAACGGATACGCCACCAGGCGCTCCAGCGCGGCGCGCGACAGCCGCTTGGGATGGGCATCGCCATAGCGACTGGCCAGGTGTTCCAGGATGGCATGCGCCAGCACGGGCACGTCCTCGCCGCGCTCACGCAGCGTGGGCATGCGCAGTTCCAGCACGTTCAGCCGGTAGTACAAGTCCTGCCGGAACAGTCCGGCCGCCACCATCGCGGCCAGATCCTTGTGGCTGGCACACATCACGCGCACATCGACACTGTCTTCCTTGCTGGCGCCGATCTTGCGCACGCGGCGTTCCTGCAGCGCGCGCAGCAGCTTGACCTGCATGGCCAGCGGCAGGTCTGCCACCTCGTCCAGCATCAGCGTGCCGCCATGGGCGGCCTGGAAGAAGCCCCCGCGCTCGGCGTCGGCGCCGGTGAAGGCGCCCTTCACATGGCCGAAGAACTCCGACTCCATCAGCGTTTCGGGAATCGCACCGCAGTTCACGGCCACGAACGGATGCGCGGAGCGGGAGCTGATCGCGTGGATAGCGCGCGCGGCGCGCTCCTTGCCGCTGCCGGACTCCCCGCTGATCACCACGGGCGCCATGCTGCGCGCCAACCGCGACAGCGAGCGTCGCACCTCGCTGACGGCCGCAGACACACCAGGCAGCAGTTGCGCCGCGCGATCGGCCAGTTCCGACGACTCCGTCGGGCTGCCGCCATCGGCCGGCGCGCGATGCTGGCGGCCCAGCGCGTTCAGGATCAGCGTGCGAAGCTGCTCTAGCGAGACCGGCTTGGCGATGTAGTCGAACGCGCCCGCCTTCAGCGCATCCACGGCATTGTCGGCGCTGCCATAGGCCGTGATCACCGCCACCGGGGTACGCTCGGGCGACGCCGACAGCTGGCGCACGATCTCGATGCCCAGCCCGTCGCCCAGGCGCATGTCGGTCAGCACCAGGCTGTAGCGGCGTTCGGCCAGGCGCAGGCGCGCCTCGGCCAGCGAACCGGCCATCACCACGTCATGCCCCATCCGGCGCAGCGAAATGTCCAGTAGCTCGCGCAGGTCGGCCTCGTCGTCGATGACGAGAATCGGAGCGGGGGCGGGCGGTCTGGGTGGCATGACGGTGGAATGTCCGGTTGTTGTTTTTTGCGATGCGAACTAGCCGGCGATGGCCGCGTCGACCACATCGGGGGTCTCGATACGCATCGTCAGCACGAATGCCTTGGCCGGAAGTGTATCGCGAGCCCCGCCGGCCAGCATCCCGGTGCGATCCAGCAACGCATCGAGCACGATTGCCCCATAGCGCACCTGGGCGTCGTTCGCCCCGCAGAGCTCGCGCGCCATGAACAGGCCCAGCCCCGTTCCCTGCGGATTGCTGGTGAAAAACGGCTCGAACAGGCTGCGCTGCTGCTCGCGCGTGACTTCGGCCCCATCGTTCCAGACGATCAGTTCGGCGTGGTGCTGGTCCAGCGCGTGGGCCAACAGGCGGATCGAACCCGGCAGCCGGCTGCAGTAGCGCCAGGCGTTGTCCAGCAGGTTGCCCAGCACCTGTTGCAGCTGGGATGCGTCGAAGATGACCGGCCCCCGCAGGTCCACCGCCACGCGCACGGCATTGGGATTGACCTCGGCGCGGGCGCCGGCGCGCGAGCGCATTTCCAGCCGCCAGCGATCCACGATCTCCGGCAGCGCCTGACCCAGATCCACCGCGCTATGGTCGGTCTTGGGGCGGCGCGACAGCTGCAGCACGTCGGACACCACCTGATCCAGCCGCCGCACGTTGTCGCTGATGATGCGCAGCAGCCGTGCATCGATCGACGAACCCTCGCCTCCGCCCGAATCGGCCAGCAGTTCGTTGGCCTGGCTGATCGCGGCCAGCGGATTGCGGATCTGGTGCGCCACGCTGGCCACCAGCCGGCCCATCGCCGCCAGCTTTTCCTGCTGCACCTGTTCGGCGATCCGCTCCCAGCTTTCGATATGCACCAGCACCGTGTCGCGCATTTCGCTGCGCAGCAGCGTTTCGTCTTCCGGGCTCCAGGCCATGGCCTCGTTCTGGGCAATGGCCAGGCGCAGCCGGGCGGCGCCTTCGGCCGACATGTCGTGCAGACCCGCGGTATCGCCGCCGAGCGACGAAACGCCGTTGAGCGTGGCCCGCAACCCGGCCAGGCCAGGCAGCACGAAGCGCAGGCGCAGGCGGGTGTGCAGCATCGGGCTGCGGCTGGCCGACGGGCGCGACGGCAGCGGCAGCAACTGCAGGATGCGGGGTACGTCGTCCTTGCGCTGGATCCAGTCGCGCAGCATCTCCATCAGCGGCTGCAGGCGCGGGAGGCGGCGCAGGTCGAACAGCACGTTGTCGCGCTCGCCGGCCCGCACCTGCCCCTGTCTGACCCGCTCGTGCGGCTGCACGCCCAACAGCACGAACGCGGCCGGGTTGGCGGCCACGACCGCGCCGTGGGCGCGCACCAGCATCACGCCGTCCTGCATGTCGTTCACCATCAGCCGGTTCACCAGCTGCTGCATGCGCAGTTCCTGCTCGCGGGCCAGCGCCAGCTGCTCCTGTGCGATCTGGCGGTTCGCCAGCATGTACATCAGCAGCGCGGCAATCATGAACACCAGCCCGAACAGGC
Source organism: Cupriavidus pauculus (assembly GCF_002858765.1). Taxonomy (GTDB): domain Bacteria; phylum Pseudomonadota; class Gammaproteobacteria; order Burkholderiales; family Burkholderiaceae; genus Cupriavidus; species Cupriavidus pauculus_B. Next base: position 311,755 of record NZ_PJRP01000002.1, on the reverse strand, counting down.
CGGAACCCAGCAGGTTGGCATCGGCCTGGCGCACCAGCAGCGTCTGGAGGAACGGATTGGCCATCACCAGGATGGCCGACACGGCGGCGGTGAGCAGCGCGAACATCAGGCTGGTCAGCGCCCCGGCCTCCAGCGCGGGCAGCAGGAAGATCATCGCCAGCCCATCGCCATGATTGCCGCCGCGGCCCAGCACCATATAGATGGCGGCCAGCAGCGCCAGGTCGACGATGACCTGCACCCGCACGCGTACATGGAAATGGCGCCGCCAGAGCGTGCCCAGCAAGGTCACCAGCGCGATGCACAGATACGGCAGCACCACCGGAATGGCAGCCGCCGTACGCGCGTTGGCCGCCAGGTCCACCACGGACACGCCGGCGCCGGCGCGATCCAGCGGCAGCCAGGCATAGCCCAGCAGGAGCAGGGCTACGGACGCGCGGGTCCAGCAAAAGTAGCGCAGCAGGCGCCAGTGGAAGTCGGGCGGTTCGGGCTGGCGCCAGAGATCGACCAGCGTATGCCAGCCGCTCAGGCGGGACCAGACCGACCCCCGCCGCTTCATGCGCCGCCCTCGCCGGCTGAATCCGGAAGATGGCTGCGGCGGCAGTAGTGCTGGCCTTGCCATGCAATGGCGTCAGTGCGCGGCAGGTGTATGCCGCACTGTGCGCACTGCACCATCGGCTGGGTCGCCTCCGGACTTGCGGCTTCGCGGCCCTCGGCGGCATCGCGCCGCGCCGCGCCGGTTTCCTGGCGGGCACTGGCACGCTCGCGCAGCCACCAGAGGACGCCCAGCACGACAGCCAGCAGGATGAAGATTCTTGCCATGGATCGGAAATACGGGAATGGGTTGGCCTGGAGAAGCGGTGAGGGGTCGGGTCAGGTGATCCGGTGCAGCACCACTTCGATCACGAAGCGGCTGCCCACATAGGCCAGCAGCAGGATGCCGAACGATGCGATGACCCAGCGCAGTGCCGTGCGGCCGCGCCAGCCGCGGAAGTGCCGGCCGATCAGGATGCCACCGAACATCATCCACGAAATGATCGCGAAAACGGTCTTGTGGTCCACGCGGAACGCCCGGCCGAACAGCTGCTCGGAGAACAGGAATCCCGACACGATGGTCAGCGTCAGCAGCACGAAGCCGGCAGCGATCAGACGGAACAGCAGTTTTTCGAGCGTCAGCAGCGGCGGCAGCAGGTCGAGCCAGCGGCCCAGCCACTGCCCGGCGGCCGGCTCGCCCGCCGCCGGGCGGGTGAAGCCATGCAGCCGGCGCTCGGCCAGCAGCATCAGGAAGGCATGGAACGCGGCCAGCGTGAACAGGCCATACGCCACATTGGCGATCACGAAATGCAGCTTGAACAGCGGCCGCGCCGCGTAGCCCAGGATCTGCGCCCCGGGAAACGCCAGCGGCATCAGGCTGGCCAGCATCGCCACCGGGAACACGATCAGCCCCAGCCCGGCCAGCGAGAAGAAGAAGCTCTCGATCCAGTAGATGCCCACCCCCAGCCAGAGCATGGCCGACAGCGCGAAGGCGAAGCCGAACATCATGTGGTCCGCCGGGAAGATGGTCTCGTGCAGCAGCACGCCGTGGCTGACCAGCGCGGCCAGCACCAGCGCATGCCACCAGGCGGGCTGGCCGTCCATACGCCCGCCGTTGGGCGTGGGCGATGGCATCAGCATTGCCGTGGCGCCCGCGCCGGGATGCCCCGATGGCCCGACCGTGGCCCCGCCGGCTGCCGCCAGTTGCGGGTTGCGCGTCGCCCAGCCGTGAAAGGCCAGGCCGCAGTAGAGAATTGCCGTCAAGGCATACAGTACAATGGCCATTTGCGCAGTTTACCTTAGTGCCATCACGGGTGGTTCTGGCGATGGGATTCCCGCCACACTACCCTTGCCTGCGCCGGCTGCGCTCCGCATTCAAGCCGATTTCCTCCCCTTTTCTGCCATGCTGGATAACCTCACACAACGCCTGGCGCGGGTCGTCAAGACCATGCGCGGCGAGGCCCGACTGACCGAGGCCAACACTGCCGAGATGCTGCGCGAAGTGCGCCTTGCCATGCTCGAAGCCGACGTCGCGCTGCCTGTCGTGCGTGACTTTATCGCCCGCGTCAAGGAAAAGGCGCTTGGCGAGGACGTGGTCAGCAGCCTGACCCCGGGCCAGGCCCTGGTGGGCGTGGTGCAGCGCGAGCTGACCGCGGTCATCGGCGGCGACGAAGCGCTGGCCGACACCAAGGTCAACGAACTGAACCTGAACGTCCAGCCGCCCGCCGTCATCCTGATGGCCGGCCTGCAGGGTGCCGGCAAGACCACCACGGCGGGCAAGCTTGCCAAGTGGCTCAAGGAGAACCGCAAGAAGAAGGTCCTGACGGTGTCGTGCGACGTGTATCGTCCCGCCGCTATCGCCCAGCTCAAGACCGTGTCCGAGCAGGTGGGCGCGGACTTCTTCCCGTCGGAACCCGACCAGAAGCCCGTGGACATTGCCCGGGCGGCGCTGGACTGGGCCCGCAAGCACTATCACGACGTACTGATCGTCGATACGGCCGGCCGTCTGGGTATCGACGAGGCGATGATGCAGGAGATCGCCGCCCTGCACACCGAACTGAAGCCCGCCGAGACCCTGTTCGTGGTCGATGCCATGCTGGGCCAGGATGCGGTGAACACCGCCAAGGCATTCAACGACGCGCTGCCGCTGACGGGCGTGGTGCTGACCAAGCTCGATGGCGATGCACGTGGCGGCGCTGCGCTGTCTGTACGTCACATTACGGGCCGCCCGATCAAGTTCGTCGGCGTCGGTGAAAAGCTCGACGGCCTGGAGCCCTTCTACGCCGACCGCATGGCCCAGCGCATTCTGGGCATGGGCGACATCCTCGCGCTGGTGGAAGAAGCCCAGCGCGGCGTGGACATGGACGCGGCCGAGAAGCTGGCCAAGAAGATCAAGAAGACTGGCGGCTTCGACCTGGAAGACTTCAAGGCGCAGATTGGCCAGATGAAGAAGATGGGCGGCCTGGGCAGCCTGGTTGACAAGCTGCCGGCCCAGTTCGCACAGCAGGCGCAGGGCGCCAACATGGACCAGGCCGAAAAGCAGGTGCGCCGCATGGAGGGCATCATCAACAGCATGACCGCCGCCGAACGCGCCAAGCCGGAACTGATTAAGGCCAGCCGCAAGCGCCGCATCGCGGCGGGCGCGGGCGTGCCTGTGCAGGAAGTGAACCGCCTGCTAAACCAGTTCGACCAGATGCAAGGCATGATGAAGAAGCTCAAGGGCGGCGGCATGATGAAGATGATGCGCCAGATGGGTGCCATGAAGGGCGGCATGAAGGGCCTGTTCAACCGCTGACCCGCCGCCGACACTGATTCCCGCAAAAGACAACAGGACACCGATCATGATGACCGCCGATCAGGCCCGCGAACTCTGGGCCAGCTCCGAGGAAATCGTCAGCGCCCAGGAGGTGCAGGACTCGCTGGACCGCATGGCCAGCGAGATTACCGACAAGATGGGCAACGACTTTCCGCTGGTGCTGTCCGTGATGGGCGGCGCCGTGGTCTTCACGGGCATGCTGCTGCCCAAGCTGCAGTTCCCGCTGGAATTCGACTACATCCACCTGTCGCGCTACAACAACAAGACGGTGGGCGGCGAGATGCAATGGCGCGTGGCGCCGCGCGAATCGGTCAAGGACCGCGTGGTGCTGGTGCTCGACGACATCCTCGACGAAGGCGAGACCATGGCGGCCATCCGCCAGCGCATCATGGACATGGGCGCCAAGGAATTCCACGCCGCCGTGCTGTGCGAAAAGACGCTGACCAAGCTCAAGCCGATGCACCCCGACTTCTGCGGCTTCAAGGTGCCCGACCGCTACGTCTTTGGCTGCGGCATGGACGTCAAGGGCTACTGGCGCAACCTCGGTGCCATCCGCGCCCTGGTCTGAACGATAGCGGGGCCGTCCGGCCCCGTTCTCCCGCTATCCCACCTTATGCGCCGTGGGGGTGAGCCCCCAGAATGGGCCACAACGATGCCAGCAGCAGTAGCGCCATCGTCACATTGAACACGCGCAGCACGCGCGGATTTGCCAGCCAGCGGCGCAGCGCCGCGCCAAACACCGCCCACGTGGTGATGCTCGGCAGGTTCACCACTCCGCACAGCAGCGCCATCAGGGCCGCATTGGTCCACAGGTTGGGATGCAGCACATAGGCGCTGCACGCCCCCACCGCCATCACCCAGGCCTTCGGATTCACCCATTGGAACGCCGCCGCGCGCAGGAATGTCATCGGCCGCGCCACCTCGCGGTCCTGCAGCCCGCCCGCCGTGGCCAGCTTCCAGGCCAGCCAGACCAGATAGGCAGTAGCGGCCACGCGCAGCACGCTCCACGTCCACGGAATCGCCGTGAACACCGAGCCCAGGCCCAGGCCCACGATGACCATCATGATCACCATGCCGATGCAGATGCCGAGCAGGTGCGGCACCGTACGGCGCAGGCCAAAGTTGACGCCCGACGCCAGCAGCATCGTGTTGTTCGGGCCCGGGGTGATCGACGACACCAGCACGAAGGCGCTGTAGGCCATCAACGCGCCGGTACTGGCGGCAAATTCGGGAGGAAGGTGCAGAGCCATGACGGCGCTCCAGAAAATCGAAACAGGCGCTCAGTCTAAGGACACCACTCGGTACAGTACCGATACAGTTAGAATGAAAACTGCCGGTACGGCATCGGTCACGCGGACGCGCTACCGCCCTGCCGCATGGATCGCCACCGCGACAGCCATGCCCCACAGCACCACGCCGGTCGCCCGCTCCACGGTGCGCACCCACCGGACGAAACGCCCCAGCACCGCCGGGTGGCGCACGGCAGCCGCCACGGCGATATCCCACAGCAGCACCACCCCGAACATCCACACGCCATAGGCCGCCTGGATGGCAACCGGCGTAGACCGCCCCGCCAGCACCGCGAACAGGCTGGCGTAGAACAGCCCGTTCTTGGGATTGAGGACAGCAGACAGAAAACCTGTGCCCACCTGCGCCAGATAGGCCGGGCCGGGCGACCCGCTGGATGCGCCGGGCGCATCGGCGGGATCGGACGGCAGCCGCACGACGCCGCGCGAGTGCAGGAATTTCCATCCCATCCACACCAGATAGGCACAGCCCGCCCATTGCAGCGCGCCGAACACGCCGTGCATGCCAGCCGTGGCAGCCAACCCCGCGAGCGCCAACGCAATATAGACACCGTTGCCCAGCGCGATGCCCACGCACACGCCGGTGGCGCTGCGCACGCCGTCGACCATCGACGCACGCACCACCAGGAAAAAGTCCGGCCCCGGACTCAGCAGCGCCAGCCCGTGCGCACCGGCCACCATCGCAAACTGCTGCCACGACGCCTGATCGAATGCCATCCCAACCCCCATCGCCTTGAACACCTGTGAAGGGGGGCAGTCTGGCTTGGGGGGCGCCGCAAGGATTGAAGAAAATTGCGCGGGCGCGCGACGCGGCCGGAGCGACCGACGGCCTTGGGGCCTTGGGCCTTGGGCCCTGAAAACGGGCTAGCCGGCCCGCTGATACGCGCGCGGCGTCAGTGCCACGCGCTGGCGGAAGGCGCGATGGAAGTGGCTCTGGTCGGCAAACCCGAGCTGCTGGGCCACGTCGGCCGGCGCATCGCCACGGCGAAGCAGCCGGCGCGCATGCTGGATGCGGATGTCGATCTGGAACGCATGCGGCGTCATGCCAAACCGCGCCCGGAAATGGCGAATCAACTGGTAGCGGCTCATCCCCGCCATTTCGGCCAGGTCGGCCAGCGGCAGCGCGTCGCCATGGCGGTCGTGCAGTAGCGCGGTAACGCGATCGAGCCGGCCGTCCGCCGGCGGGCCATCGTCCGGCACGCCGGCGCGCAGCCGATCCTGCCCAAGCCAGGCCTGCATGTCGCCCACGAAAGCCACCAGTGCCGCATCCTTCTCCACCACGTCGGCATCGGAAAACAGCATGGCGTTCAGCGCGCAGACCAGCGCGTAGGGCGCGGCATCGTCGGTGACATGCACCCGGCGCACACAGGCCCGGCCCGCTTCGTCGAGCACCGCATCGGCCCATGCCGCGTCGATGTGGATCATCTGGTAGCTCCAGCGCCCGTCCGGCACCGGGTTGCACGCATGCACGCAGCCAGCGGGCACCCACACCACTGCGCCCGGGGCCAGCCGGGTATCGTGGCGTGCGTTGTGCTGGTCATGGCTGAAGACGCTGGCGCCGCCGTCCACGGCGCCGACCGACAGCGTGGGATGCGTGTGCGGTAGATAGGCGGCCTGGCTATCGCAGGCGCGCCGGCTTTCGACCACCGGCAGCGCCGGGTCGAACCAGAAGCGGCTCAACCCCGGCTGCGGTACGGTTGCTCGCGCAGCCATTTGGTGGCGATCCACTTCTCGCCCGATTCCACGGGCAGTCCGGCATGCAGCGTACGGTCGTCGAGCGTGCCGTCGGGCTGCTTGTAGCGGAAGAACACCGCGTTGCCCTTGACCGGCGCCACTTCCAGGCCGAGCTTGGGAAACGCCGTGGCGCCACCGGCAGGCGGGCTGTTCAGGTAGATGACCAGCGTGGCCACGCGCTGGCCGCCCACGCGCAGCTGGCGGGCTTCACCAGGGCGCTGCGGATTGAAGAAATCGAAATGGGGCTGGTATTCGCCGCCGGGCTTGTAGTTGAGGATCTGCAGGCCCTCGCCGTGCTCGACCGGCAAGCCGGTGATGGCGGCGATGCGGGCCTCGATACGCTGGATCAGCGCATGCTCGCCCACCTGGAACATGGCGCCCATGCTGGTCCGGGCGTCGATCAGGTTTTCGTCGCCGGTATCGGGATTCACCACCGGCGAGCGCTGCAGGCGGTCGTGCGCCAACGTGATCAGCGCGTCGCACTCGGTGCCATCAAGCAGATTCTGCAGCAGCAGGATGCGCGGCGCCTCCAGCGCGAACAGGATCGGTACCTCGCGCCCTTCGTGGCGGAACGCGTTGCGGCCGGCGGACGGCGTGGACGACGAAACGGGCGAAACGGCTATCGGCGATGCTGCCGATGTAGCAATCGACTCCGCCGCCTGCCGCGTCACCACCGGCGCGGGCGCCGGCACCTGCCTGACGGGCGGGCGATGGCCCAGCGCGGCATTGACCGTATCGCGGGCAAACGTGGCGTCGTAGCCCGACCGCAGCATCGACAACACCAGCGATTCGGCATCGAAGCCCTGCTCGATATGGCGCGCCAGCCAAAGTTCGAGCTCGGGGGACGTGGCGCAATACCCTGCGCGGGACTCACGTGTCATGACGGATTGGCCAGTCGCTGCGGCGAAAACGGGTTCCGCGCGGGCGATTCGGGCGGCAGCGTGCGGCGTACCGGCGCCGTGGCCGCGGGGGCCGCGCCGTCGGGGTCGCCGGCGATCGTGACCGTGGCCTCGGAATATTGCCAGCGCTTCCAGGCGCCCAGCACCGCATTCGGATACTCGGGACGCCCCCGGCTGCCGTTATAGCGGCCCAGCGCCAGGAACAGGTCGCCGTTTTCGCGATCCAGATAGTGGCGCAGGATGGTGCAGCCGTAGCGCAGATTGCTCTGCAGGTGGAACAGCTTCCGCGTGTCACCGTCGCCAATCGAGCGCACCCAGAACGGCATCACCTGCATCAGCCCGCGTGCATCTGCCGAACTGATGGCGTACTTGCGGAAGCCGCTTTCCACCTGCACCAGGCCCAGCACCAGCGACGGCTCCAGCCCGGCACGCTTGGCTTCGTAATAGACGGTTTCGATCAGCTCGACGCGCGTCTGCGGGTCGGGCAGCTTCGATTCCAGCCGGCGCGACATCTCGCCCAGCCATTTCAGGTAGCCGAGCTTCTCGCCGCCGGACGCAAACGTCGGCCGCACCGGCCGATGATCGGCAATCGCCGCCGCCAGCGCGCCCCGCACGGAATCGGCCAGCGCCTCTTCCTTCTGCGCGCCAGCGAGGGCGGCCGTGGACAATACGGCACAAAACACGCCGCCGGCCAGGGCGGCAGCCCAGCGGCGGGACATCGGCAGGCCAGCGGCGCGCATGACTTCGACCGTCGCTTAGCTGGCCAGCAGGTGGCGCACGTGCGCCACCACATCGGCCACGGCAACCGGGGTGGCCTGTGCATCGCGGCGGCCCTGGTATTCGACCTTGCCTTCCTTGAGGCCACGGTCGCCCACCACCACGCGGTGCGGCACGCCGATCAGTTCCCAGTCGGCAAACATCACGCCCGGGCGCTCGCCACGGTCGTCCAGGATGACGTCCACGCCTGCAGCCAGCAGTTCGGCATGGATGCGGTCCGCCTCGGCCTTGACGGCTTCGTTGCGGTCGTAGCCAACCGGGCACACCACCACCGCGAACGGGGCGATGGACGCCGGCCAGATGATGCCGCGCTCGTCGTAGTTCTGCTCGATGGCCGCACCCAGGATCCGGGTGACGCCAATGCCATAGCAGCCCATCTGCATCGGCTGGTTCTTGCCGTTTTCGTCCAGGAACACGGCATTCATCGACTCCGAATAGCGGGTGCCCAGCATGAAAACGTGGCCCACCTCGATGCCGCGGCAGATTTCCAGCGTGCCCTTGCCGTCCGGCGACGCATCGCCGGCCACCACGTTGCGCAGGTCCGCCACGACAGGCTCGGGCAGGTCGCGGCCCCAGTTCACGCCGGTGTAGTGGAAGTCACGCTCGTTGGCGCCACAGCAGAAATCGCTCATGTTGGCCACGGTACGGTCAGCCACCACCTTGACCGGCTTCTTCGTGCCGATCGGGCCCAGGTAGCCCGGAGGCGAGCCGAAGGCGTCGACAATCTCGGTCTCGGTGGCAAATCGGAATTCGGCCAGACCCGACACCTTCGATGCCTTGACCTCGTTCAGTTCGTGGTCGCCACGGATCAGCAGCAGCCAGATCTGCGGGCCGGCGTCGCCATCGGTGGCCAGCACGATCGACTTCACCGTGCGGTCCAGCGGCATGCCCAGGAATTCGGCTACGTGCTCGCATTTGGCCTTGCCCGGCGTCGACGTCTTGGTCAGGGCCTCGGCCGGCGCGGCGCGCTGGGCCGACAGCGGCAGCGCCTCGGCGGCCTCCATGTTGGCGGCGTATTCCGATGTGGGGCAGTAGACGATGGCGTCTTCGCCGGTGTCGGCGATCACGTGGAATTCGTGCGAGCCGGAGCCGCCGATGGCGCCGTTATCGGCTGCCACGGCGCGGAATTCCAGGCCGAAGCGCGTGAAAATGCGCTGGTAGGCGTCGTACATGCTCTGGTACGAGACCTTCAGGCCCTCGACGTCACGGTCGAACGAATAGGCGTCCTTCATCGTGAATTCGCGGCCGCGCATGATGCCGAAGCGGGGACGGCGCTCGTCGCGGAACTTGGTCTGGATCTGATAGAAATTCACCGGCAACTGCTTGTAGCTGCGGATTTCGCTCCGGGCGATGTCGGTGACCACCTCTTCCGACGTCGGCTGCAGGGCGAAATCGCGCTCGTGGCGGTCTTTCAGGCGCAGCAGCTCGGGGCCCATCTTGTCCCAGCGGCCGGTTTCCTGCCACAGCTCGGCCGGCTGGACCACCGGCATCAGCAGTTCGACGGCACCGGCGCGGTTCATTTCCTCGCGAACGATGTTCTCCACCTTGCGGATCACGCGCAGACCCACCGGCATGTAGCTGTAGATGCCGGCGCCCAGCTTCTTGATCATGCCGGCCCGCATCATCAGTTTGTGCGACACGATTTCCGCGTCGGCGGGGGCTTCCTTGAGGGTAGAAATGAAGAAATGCGAGGCTTTCATCCGTTGGATTCTCGTAAGGCTGGTCGTGGCGGGTCATATTGACCGCACCGCCGGACGGCAGCAAAGGACTTTCGGTTCACGGGGGGACGCGCCTGAAACTGCCCATCTGCTCGGGAAAACCAGCATTCCCAGGGTCGGGCCGATGCGCGCGCATCCCTTATAATCGACGTAATTCTAAAGGATTCGAGGTGCAGTCATGCTCGATCGTGAAGGCTTTCGCCCGAACGTCGGCATCATCCTCATCAACGCACGTAACGAGGTTTTCTGGGGCAAGCGAATCGGCGAACACTCCTGGCAGTTTCCGCAAGGTGGCATCAAGTACGGCGAGACGCCGGAACAGGCCATGTTCCGCGAGCTGCAAGAAGAAGTCGGCCTGCTTCCGGAGCACGTCAGGATCGTCGGTCGCACGCGCGACTGGCTGCGTTATGAGGTGCCGGACAAGTTCATTCGCCGCGAGATCCGCGGCCACTACAAGGGCCAAAAGCAAATCTGGTTCCTGCTGCGCATGGTGTGTCGCGATTGCGACATCCACCTGCGCGCGAGCGACCATCCCGAGTTCGATGCCTGGCGCTGGAGCGAGTACTGGGTACCGCTGGACGCCGTGATCGAGTTCAAACGCGATGTCTACCAGTTGGCGCTGACCGAGTTGTCGCGCTTCCTGAACCGCGGACGCGTGCCGCTGAGCCCGTATGGACATCACCATATGGGGCACGGCCGGCACGGCGAAGGTGTGCCCCCGCCACCGCAGCCGGACGCCGCGCCAGCGGGCCTGCAGGCGGCAACGGCCCACGCTGCCCACGCCGCCGGTGACACGGCTACGATGGATGCGGCGGACATCGTGCCCGAAACCACGCTTTCGCCGGATCAGCCGGCGACCAACAAACGGAGTCATGGATGACTAGTTTCAGCGGCCGGGGCCTTCGCTCCGGCCTGTTGCTGGCAGCGGCCTGCCTGGCGCTTGCCGGTTGCAAGACCACTGGCAAGGGCATGCCCGAGGAAGAACAGAAAGCGACCGACAGCGGCTTCGTCAATCCGTTCGAGGATCGCCCGTTCAAGGAAGTGCAGGCCGCGCTGCCGGCCCTGCCCCAGGACGCGGATCTGATCCCCTTCACGGTCACCGATTCGTCGGACTTCCGCTTCATGGTCGATCCGAAGTCGATTTCGGTGGGTCCGGACCGCGTGGTGCGCTATACGGTGGTCATCACCAGCGCCGGCGGCGGCCGCAATGTCAGCTACGAAGGCCTGCGCTGCGACGCCTTCGAGCGCCGCATCTACGCCACGCTGCCCAAGGGCGCCACGGCGTGGGTTCCGAATCTGGGCGAGGACCGCGACCTGTGGATCCGCATGCAGACCCGCGCCCGCAATTCCTATGCGGCCACGCTGGCAACGGACTATTTCTGTGAAGGCCGTACCGTGGCCGGCAAGCCGGAGCAGCTTGTCCGCGACCTGAAGGCCTACGCGCCCAGCCGCTGACCGGCCCTTCCCGGCACAAAAAAAGGCGAGTACCCGGTGGGACTCGCCTTTTTTCATGGGTCGGCCAGATCTGGCCGGAGCCGGACGCGGCGGGCCGCGTCAGACCAGCACGAGGTTATCGCGATGGATCAGTTCGGGTTCGTTCAGATGGCCCAGTACCGTCTCGATTTCCGATGACGGCTTGCGCGCGATCAGCCTGGCTTCGGCGCTTGAATAGTTGGTAATCCCGCGTGCCACCTCACGGCCGGCATTGTCGACGCAGGCCACCACTTCGCCACGCGCGAACTCACCCTGCACCTCCGTCACGCCGATAGGCAGCAGCGACTTGCCACCGGCCGTCAGCTTCTCGACGGCGCCGGCATCGATCAGCACACGGCCGCGCAACTGCAGGTGGTCGGCCATCCATTGCTTGCGCGCGGTCAGCCGCCCCGTGGGCGCCAGCAGCTGCGTGCCAATGGCTTCGCCGGCGGCCAGGCGGCCCAGCACGTCCTGCTCGCGGCCCGAGGCGATGGTGGTATGGGCGCCCGACTTGGCAGCCCGTTTTGCCGCCAGGATCTTGGTCAGCATGCCGCCTCGCCCTATGGACGAACCCGCACCGCCCGCCATGGCTTCCAGCTCCGGCGTGCCGGCCAGCGCCTCGTGGACGAATTCGGCGTTCGGGTCCTTGCGTGGATCGGCCGTGTACAGGCCACGCTGGTCGGTCAGGATCACCAGCGCATCGCCTTCGATCAGGTTCGTGACCAGCGCGCCAAGCGTGTCGTTGTCGCCGAACTTGATTTCGTCGGTGACCACGGTGTCGTTTTCATTGATGATCGGCACCACGCCCAGGCTCAACAGCGTCAGCAGCGTGGAGCGTGCATTGAGATAGCGCTCGCGATCGGCCAGGTCGGCATGCGTCAGCAGCACCTGCGCCGTGCGGATGCCATAGCGGCCAAACTGGCTCTCGTAGACCTGCGCCAGCCCCATCTGGCCCACGGCGGCGGCGGCCTGCAGCTCGTGGATTTCCTTCGGCCGGCGCGTCCAGCCCAGGCGCTGCATGCCTTCGGCAATGGCCCCGGAACTCACCAGCACCACTTCCTTGCCCGTACCGCGCAGCTTGGCGATCTGGGCCGCCCAGCGCGCAATGGCGTCGTGGTCCAGCCCCTTGCCGTCGTTGGTAACCAGGCTCGAACCCACTTTGACGACAATACGCTTTGCCGGGGCGATGACCGATTGCATGACGAGTTTCCTGTCTCCGAGCCGTGGTTGTTATGTTGGGGTACGCCAGCTTACGCCTGGTTGTCGCCCTGGTCGGCCTGGTCGCCCCGGTCGACGTTGTGCAGGCGGTCATCCAGCCGGATGTCGGGCTCGGCCAGCGCGGCGGCCTCTTCGGCCTTGAGCGCGGCCAGGTGGTCCTTGATCGCATAGATCAGCTCGCGGCAGCCTTCGCCGGTCAGCGCCGAGATATGGAACACCGGGCCCTTCCACTTGTAGCGCTTGATGAAGTCCTTCATCCGCGTGGCGCGTTCTTCGTCGGGCACCACGTCGAGCTTGTTCAGCACCAGCCAGCGCGGCTTCTCGTACAGCGTCTGGTCGTACTTCTTCAGTTCGTTGACGATGGCCTTGGCCTCGGCAACGGGGTCGACGTTTTCGTCGAACGGCGCGATATCGACGATATGCAGCAGCAGCCCGGTGCGTTGCAGGTGGCGCAGGAACTGGTGGCCCAGGCCGGCACCTTCGGCGGCGCCTTCGATCAGGCCCGGGATATCGGCCACCACGAACGACTGCTCATGATCCACGCGGACCACGCCCAGGTTCGGATGCAGCGTGGTGAACGGATAGTCGGCCACCTTCGGGCGCGCGTTCGACACATGCGAGATGAACGTGGACTTGCCCGCATTGGGCATGCCCAGCAGGCCCACGTCGGCCAGCACCTTCAGTTCCAGCTTGAGCATGCGGCGCTCGCCCGGCTTGCCGTCCACCTGCTGGCGCGGCGCGCGGTTGGTACTCGACTTGAAGTGCAGGTTGCCCCAGCCGCCCATGCCGCCTTCGGCCAGGCAGACGCGCTGTCCGTGTTCGGTCAGATCGGCAATGACTTCGCCGGAATCCATGTCGGTGATCAGCGTCCCCACCGGCATCCGCAGCGTTACGTCTTCGCCGGCGGCGCCATAGCAGTCGGCGCCGCGGCCGTTTTCGCCGTTCCGGGCCACGTGCTTCTTGGCGTAGCGGAAATCGATCAGCGTATTGATATTGCGGTCGGCCTGCGCAAACACGCTGCCGCCGCGGCCGCCGTCACCGCCATCGGGGCCACCGAAGGGCACAAATTTCTCGCGCCGGAACGAAGCGCTCCCGTTGCCGCCGTTGCCGGCAATCGCTTCGATACGGGCTTCGTCAATGAACTTCATGTTGGTCTTCCGATGAGGATCTGGCTTGCACCCGCGAAACGCCAAGACAACGAAGCCAAGCGGTTCTGGCCAGGGTGCGTGGCCGCAGATAGTACAAATGTTACGGCAAGGCCGCGCAACGACGCCAGAAACGTTTTGCCGGCGCGCCGAAAATAAAAAAAGCCCCGCATGTGCTGCGGGGCCTTTCGTGCTGCAAAGGCTGTTATCAGGCCGCCGGAACGACGCTGACTTGCTGCTTCTTGGCAGCGCCCTTGACGGCGAACTGCACGTGACCGTCGACCAGCGCGAACAGGGTGTGGTCCTTGCCGATACCCACGTTCTCGCCAGCGTGCACGCGCGTGCCGCGTTGACGAACGATGATGCCGCCGGCGTTGATAGCCTGGCCACCGTACACCTTCACGCCCAGACGCTTCGATTCCGAATCACGTCCGTTCCGCGTAGAGCCGCCGCCTTTTTTCTGTGCCATGTCTTAACTCCTGTTGACCTATTGCGATGAAACCAGTGTCCGAGCCAAGGCTCAGGCAACGATGGCTTCGATGCGCAGTTCGGTGTAATTCTGACGATGGCCCTGGCGCTTCTGGTAGTGCTTGCGACGGCGCATCTTGAAGATCTTCACCTTGTCGTGACGACCTTGGGCGATAACGGTAGCCTTGACGGAAGCCCCGCTTACCAGCGGCGTACCAAACTTGATTTGGTCGCCAGCGCCCACTGCGAGCACCTGGTCCAGCGTGATTTCTGCGCCAATGTCAGCCGGTATCTGTTCTACTTTAAGTTTTTCGCCAGCAGCAACCTTGTATTGCTTGCCGCCGGTTTTTACGACCGCGTACATTGTCGAACCTCTCGATGTTGATTGAAACGATGAATGCTGCCCCGGGAGGCCCGGAGCCGGCGCCGTTTCATGCGCCGCAGACGGTACGCGCGAGAAACGCGACCGAAGGAACCGCAAATTATAAACCGGTTTACGGAAAAGCGCAAAGAAAACAAGAGGATAGGATATCGGCCACCTGCTGAGGCGGGCGGCGCACTTCCCGCTTTGCGCGAGAATCAGGTCAGGTCGGCCAGCAGAAACCCGGCCAGGGCAGCAAAGGCCACCCACCAGGCGGTGCGGCGGACATGCCGACGGGATGCATGGGGCTTGTCCATGGCGGCATTATAGGTGGGGCCGAACCACGTCGGACGCCTGCGCGCAACCCCGCCTGACATTCCCTTCCATCGCACGCCACCGACGGCCATAGTCACACCTGCATCGCATATAATCCACCCGTTTTGCGAAACGGTGATCTCATCTTGTCCCAGTCTTCCGCCACTGCCTTGCTTGCCCCGGTCGCTGCCGACATGCGCGCCGTTGACGCCGTCATCCGCCGCCGTCTGTCGTCCGAAGTGCCTCTGGTCGAGCAGATTGGCGAGTACATCATCAGCGCGGGCGGCAAGCGCCTGCGCCCGGTCATCCTGCTGCTGTCGGCGCGCGCATTCGGCTACGAGGGCCATCGTCATCATGACCTGGCCGCGGTGGTGGAGTTCATCCACACGGCCACGCTGCTGCACGACGACGTCGTGGACGAATCCGAACTGCGCCGCGGCCGCCAGACCGCCAACGCCGTGTTCGGCAATGCCGCCAGCGTCCTGGTTGGCGATTTCCTCTACTCGCGCGCCTTTCAGATGATGGTGGATGCCGGCAGCATGCGCATCATGGAGATTCTCTCCAACGCCACCAATGTGATCGCCGAGGGCGAGGTGCTGCAACTGCTGAACATGCACGATCCCGACGTCACCGTGGAGCGCTACCTGCAGGTGATCCGGTACAAGACGGCCAAGCTGTTCGAGGCTTCGGCGCAACTCGGCGCGGTACTGGCCGGCGCCGATGCGACCATGGAAGAAGCTGCCGCCGAATACGGTCGCCGCATCGGCACGGCGTTCCAGCTGATCGACGACATGCTCGACTACACGGCCAGCGCCGAGCAGATGGGCAAAAACGCCGGCGACGACCTGCGTGAAGGCAAGCCCACCCTGCCCCTGCTGCACCTGCTGGAGCACGGCACGACCGAACAGCGGGAACTGGCCCGTGACGCCATCGTGCAAGGCGGCACCGAGCACTTCGACGCCGTTTTCTCGGCCATCCACGCCAGCGGCGCGCTTGAAGTAACGTTCGCAGCCGCCCGCCATGAGGCCGAAGCCGCCGAGCGCGCCGCCATGCAATTCCCGGACTCGCCGCTCAAAACTACGCTGATCGAGCTGTGCGCGTTCTCGTTGCAGCGGCAGAGCTGACGGCAACCGGCACTTTTTCTTGAGATGGTGCTTGCCAACTTCAGGAAACGCCGCTAGAATTTTGTTCTTTGCTGCTGACGACACACTGCCAGCCAGCAACAGAAATCGGGGTGTAGCTTAGCCTGGTAGAGCGCTACGTTCGGGACGTAGAGGCCGGAGGTTCGAATCCTCTCACCCCGACCAGATTTCGATGCACGGCATTGCCGGACATCACAGGTTTCAGCAAAAAGCCGCACAGCAATGTGCGGCTTTTTTGCTTCTGCCCCTTCCCTTCTCCCACTGCCCCGCCGCTCCGGGCGACTCCCGTTTCCGCCCCCCGCGCAAGTAGGGTTGCAGCCGTGTCGCGCAAACGCCAACGCGCACGCGAGCCAGCTTTACAAAAAGTGACCCCGGCGGCAAACTGCCCCGATCCTGGGACCCGCGCCCTGTGCTGTCCCGCCGCTGTCAACCGCGCCGCCCGCCGTTTTCCGACAAGCCTTCGGCAGACTGCGCACCTTGTATCGAATTTCGCCATGACACTAGGTCTAGCGCTTGCCCAGAGCCGGCGGATCGCACCCGCGCTGCTCGCCCAGCTGGAGCAATCGGCGCGGGAAAAGAAAACGCAGCTGATCGACGAGATCATTGGCACCGGCACGATGTCCGCCCACGACGTGGCGATCTTTGCTGCCGACAAGTACCAGCTGCCGCTGCTCGACCTGTCGCAATACAATCTGGCCCGCGTGCCGCCGGCGCTGGCCGGCAACCGCGACTTCCACGCCCATCGGCTGCTGCCGCTGGGCCGGCGCGAGAACCGGCTGATCGTGGCGACGTCCGACCCGACCAACCAGGCTGGCGTGGACGCTATCCGGCAGAAGATGAACCTGCCGGTGGAAACAGTCGTCGTCGAACACGACAAGCTGATGAGGCATGTGCGTGCCGCGGGCGAAGCGCTGGGCACGCTCAAGAACATCTCGCCGGTCACGCCGACCGCGCAGAAGATGATCGAATACGATCCGAGCGCGGCCGCAGCCGGCGCGCGCAAGGGGCCGGGCAACGAGATCGACGATGCCCCGGTGGTGCGCTTCCTGCAGAAGCTGCTGAACGAAGCCTTCAACCGCGGCGCGTCCGACTTGCATTTCGAGCCGTTCGAGTTCTTCTACCGCATCCGCTTCCGCGTGGACGGCGTGCTGCAGGAGGTTGCTCGCCCGCCGCTGGACATCCGCGACAAGATTGCCACCCGCATCAAGGTGCTGTCGCGGCTGGACATCTCCGAGAAGCGCGTGCCGCAGGACGGCCGGATGAAGCTGCTGATTTCCGTGCCCAAGGAAAAGGACAGCAAGGAATCCATCGAAAAGGCGATCGACTTCCGGGTCTCGACCCTGCCGACGCTGTTCGGCGAGAAGATCGTGATGCGGATTCTGGATTCGTCCACCGACAAGCTCGATATCGACCAGCTTGGCTACGAGCCCCAGCAGAAGGCACTGCTGCTCGAAGTCATCAAGCGGCCGTACGGGATGGTGCTGGTCACCGGCCCGACCGGCAGCGGCAAGACCGTGTCGCTCTACACGTTCCTTAACATGCTGAACCAGGGCGACATCAATATCTCCACGGCCGAAGACCCGGCGGAAATCCAGCTGCCCGGCATCAACCAGGTGAACGTCAACGACAAGGCCGGCCTGACTTTCGCGGCCGCGCTCAAGTCGTTCCTACGGCAGGATCCGGACATCATCATGGTCGGCGAAATCCGCGATCTGGAAACCGCCGATATTTCGATCAAGGCCGCACAGACCGGCCACCTGGTGCTGTCCACGCTGCACACCAACGATGCGCCTACCACGCTGACCCGCCTGATGAACATGGGCGTGGCCCCGTTCAACATTGCGTCGTCGGTGCTGATGATCACCGCGCAACGCCTGGCCCGCCGACTCTGCTCGTGCAAGCGCGAAGGCGACCTGGCACCGGACGTGCTGCTCGATGCTGGCTTCACGAAGGCCGATGCCGACGGCAGCTGGAAGCCATACCACCCGGTTGGCTGCGAGCGCTGCAACGGCAGTGGCTACAAGGGGCGCTGCGGCATCTACCAGGTCATGCCCATTTCAGAGGCCATGCAGCAGATCATCCTTTCGCACGGCACGGCCCTGCAGATCGCCGAGCAGGCCCGTAAAGAGGGCGTGCTATCGTTGCGCGAAGCCGGCCTGCAGAAGGTGAAACAAGGTATCACGTCGCTGGAAGAAGTGCTGGCGACCACGAACAGCTAGCAACAGATAAAGCGGTACTGACCAGGCGCGCGGCCGGGGACAGTCGAGCAGACGGAAGCGGCCGCGCAAACCGGCATCCGCATCGGGTTGCGGGTGCCAAAAAACAATAGCAATATTTCGGGGGTCAAATCATGGCGACGCGCGCACCAGCGGCGGGCGCCCGGACGGCAGCGCCGTCACGGGCCAGGACAGGGCGGAAGGCGCCCACGCAATACATCTTCGAGTGGGAGGCCAAGGACCGCAAGGGCAAGACCTTCAAGGGCGAGCAGCGGGCCGAAAGCCAGGCGGAGGTCACCACTACCCTGCGCAAGCAGGGCCTGACCGTCGTCAAGATGAAGAAGCGCAAGGCGGCGCGCGGCAAGAAGATCACCGAAAAGGACATCGCGTACTTCACCCGCCAACTGTCGACCATGCTCAAGGCCGGCATCCCGCTGCTGCAATCGATCGACATCATCGCGCGCGGCCATGCCAACCCGAACTTCACCCAGCTGCTGAGCGACATCCGCTTCGACATCGAGGCGGGCAGCAGCATGGCGCAGGCCTTCCGGCGCCATCCGAAGTACTTCGACACGCTGTACTGCAACCTGATCGATGCCGGTGAACAGGGCGGTATTCTCGACGCCCTGCTCGAGCGCCTGTCGCTGTACATGGAAAAGAGCATCGCGCTGAAGAGCCAGATCAAGTCGGCGATGATCTACCCGATCGCCGTGCTGACCGTGGCCTTTGCCGTGACCGTGGTGCTGATGCTGTTCGTGATCCCGGCCTTCAAGGGGGTGTTTTCGAGCTTCGGCGCGGCGCTGCCTGCTCCCACTCAGATGGTGATCGGCATGTCCGATTTCTTCGTCGAGTACTGGTACCTGATTGTCGGCGGCCCGGTCCTGTCGATCATCGGCTACATCCGCGCCCGCAAGAAATCGGAAAAAGTCCAACGCTGGCATGACAAGGTGCTGCTGAAGCTGCCGATCTTCGGCAGCCTGTTCCGCAAGGCCGTGGTCGCACGCTGGACCCGCACGCTGGCCACGATGTTCGCGGCCGGCACGCCGCTGGTGGAATCGATGGAGTCCGTCGCGGGCGCGGCCGGCAACTGGCTGTATTACGATGCCACGCGTGAAATCGAACAGGCCGTGCGCATGGGTACCAGCCTCACCAATGCCATGCAGGGCACGCACCTGTTTGACAACATGGTGCTGCAGATGACCCAGATCGGCGAGGAATCCGGCGCACTGGACAACATGCTGCTGAAGGTGGCGGAATTCTACGAGCGTGAGGTGGACGACGCCGTGGCCGCCATTTCGAGCCTGATCGAACCGCTGATCATCGTGATCCTCGGTGTGATGATCGGTGGCATGGTGGTTGCCATGTACCTGCCGATCTTCAAGCTTGGCCAGGTGGTCTAACAACAGGTATCTCGCATGCAAGCAGTTTTCGGACCGGCCGGCGCCGCCACGCTCGATTCGCTGGCGGCGCTGCCGGTGCCTTTCGTCATCGTCGTGGCCGGCCTGCTGGGCCTGCTGGTGGGCAGCTTTCTCAATGTCGTGATCCATCGCCTGCCGAAGATGATGGATCACGAAGAGGCCAACTACATTGCCGAGCTTCGCGACGAGCCCCTGCCGCACCCCGAGCGTTACAACCTCATGGTGCCGCGCTCGGCCTGCCCGCACTGCGGGCACCAGATCGCCGCCTGGGAAAACGTGCCGATCGTCAGCTACCTGTTCCTGCGCGGCAAATGCTCGTCGTGCAAGACGACGATCAGCGTGCGCTATCCGCTGGTGGAGGCGGTGAGCGGGGCATTGACCGCGCTGGCGATGTGGCACTTCGGGCCGACGGTCCAGGCCTTGGCGGCCATCGTCATGATCTGGGCCCTGGTGGCGCTGTTCCTGATCGATGCCGATACCCAGCTGCTGCCGGACCAGATCACACTGCCCCTGCTATGGCTGGGTCTGCTGCTGAACCTGCAGGGATGGTTCGCGCCGCTGGCCGACGCCGTGATCGGCGCCGCCACCGGATACCTGGTGCTGTGGACCGTCAATCTGGTGTTCTCGCTGGTGCGCGGCCAGCCCGGCATGGGCCATGGCGACTTCAAGCTCATGGGCGCCCTGGGCGCATGGTTTGGCTGGCAGGCACTGCCGGCACTGATTCTGATGTCGTCGATTGTCGGCGCCATCATCGGCGGCTTGATGCTGGTGGTTCAGCGCAAGGGCCGCAACACGGCGTTTCCGTACGGCCCATACATTGCCGGGGCGGGACTGATCGTACTGTTCCTGGGCCCGGACGTGCTGCCGCTGGGGCTGATCGCGGGCCACTAGGATCGCCGGCCCGCCGCCATCGCAATCGGGGCGGCCAAAGCTGGTATTGTGGGCACCATCGCCAATGACTCCCCTGCCTGCTCCCATGCTGGAAATCGGCCTTACGGGCGGTATCGGCTCCGGCAAGACCCGCGTTGCGGACATGTTTGCCGAGCGCGGTGCCGCGTTGATCGATACCGATCTGCTTGCCCACGAGATTACCGCGCCTGGCGGCGCAGCCATCGCCCCGCTGGTGGAAGCCTTCGGCCCGCGCTGCCTGCGGTCCGATGGCGCGATGGACCGCGACGCCATGCGCGCGCTGGTGTTTTCCGACCCTTCGGCCAAGACCCGGTTGGAAGGCATCACGCATCCGCTGATCCGCCAGTTGACCGAAGCCCGCGCGGCAGCCATCCGATCTGCCGGCCAACATCCCTACCTGATCTATGTAGTCCCGCTGCTCGTGGAATCGGGCACGTGGCGCGCGCGCGTGGGGCGCGTGCTGGTGGTCGACTGCCAGGAAGAGACCCAGGTGGCGCGCGTCATTGGCCGGAACGGGTTCACGCGCGACCAGGTGCTGGCCATCATGCACAAGCAGGCCACCCGCGCCGCACGCCTGGCCGTGGCCGACGACGTGATCGATAACGATGGCCCGCCCGAAGCACTCGCACCACAGGTGGCGCGGCTCGATGCGCTGTATCGCGGACTATCGGCCAGCCAGGCTGGCGCGTAAGACGACCCAAGGGTCACCCGGTCGGGTGTCACGCGGCACCGGGTCCGTTCGATCTGGGCAGCCCGGGGAACTTTCGATTTGTCCTTGGGCTCCGACTCGCATAGAATGCGCTGAAACATGCCGGGGAAAATGCGCTGAGTGACGGCTCCCGGCCTCTGTGCCACGACTGGGCTACCAACGTGCGCGGAGAAACTGGCGGCAGCACCGCCGGGCGCCCTCGCCTACGAACCGCCATTCGGCGCGCAGCACGGATACCGACTTGATCCTGTACGAATATCCTTTCAACGAACGCATCAGGACGCTCCTGCGCCTGGAAGACCTGTTCGATCGGCTGGATTATTTCCTCGGGCGGGAACATCCGCTGCAGCACCACGTTGCCATCACGACGATTTTTGAGATCATCGACGTGGCCGGCCGTGCCGATCTCAAGACCGACCTGATCAAGGAACTGGAGCGTCAGCGCCAGGCGCTAGCGCCGCTGCGTGCCAATCCGCAGATCGATCAGGACGCGCTGGTCAACGTCATCACCGAAGTCGAACAGGGTATCGCGGCACTGAGCCAGACGGTTGGTAAGGCCGGCCAGCTGCTGACCGACAACGAGTGGCTCACCAGCATCCGCAGCCGGGCGATCATTCCCGGCGGCACCTGCGAATTCGACCTGCCGGCCTACTATGCCTGGCAACACCGTCCCGCCGAAGATCGCCAGGCCGATATCCTCAAGTGGGCCCGGCCGCTGACCTCGCTGCGCATGGGCGCGACCATCGTGCTGCGTTTGCTGCGCGAATCGGGCCAGAGCGGCAAGGTCATCGCCACGGGCGGCAGCTATCAGCAGATGCTGTCCGGCCGCAGCTACCAGTTGATGCAGGTGTATCTGGACGAATCGCTGCTGGCCTTCATCCCCGAGATGAGCGCTAACAAGTACATGCTCTGGGTGCGCTTTACTCAGCAGGACGGCGATATGCGGCCGCGCTCCGTGGACGCGGACATCCCCTTCCTGCTCAAACTCTGCAATTTCTGAAGTCAGCAATGCCAGCCGTCGTCAAATGTCCCACCTGCGGCAAGGACGTTGCCTGGGTGCCGGAAAACAAGTTCCGCCCGTTCTGTTCCGATCGCTGCAAACAGATCGATCTTGGCGCTTGGGCGGCCGAGAAGTATGTCATCGGCGGAAAGCCGGACGAAACGCCATCGCCGGACCTGCCCGCGGACGAGGAAGACTGATCCGTCCTTCCCGCAGGTTGCGCCCCTCTCCCGCAGCGTAGGGGAGAGGATCACAAGGCAACCGCACACGCGTTACCGCGCCGTCAGCACTCTCCGGCAGAACCCGGCGCACACGGCAATAAACGCCGCCAGGCCCAGCCACTGCGCCGTTGTGGCAAACCCTTCGCCCACCAGCGCCAGCGGCGCCTCCTTGCCAGACAGGCCGATCACCGCCGCCAGTGCCACGCCGACCAGGCTTTCGCCGACGATCAGTCCCGATGCCAACAGCGTGCCACGTCGCTCCGCGTGTTCGACTACCGTCTTCACGTCATCACCACGCGCCTCGGCGCGGCGCCGCTCCGTGCGCAGCAGCCACCAAGACAGCACCGCGCCCACCACCAGCGCCGAACTGATCGTCGGCGGCAGATAGATGCCGATGCCCACGGCCAGCACCGGCAGGCGGGCCACGCCGCCGCGTCGACGCAGCATTTCATCGATGGCGATCAGCACCACGCCTAACCCGACGCCGATCAGGATCATGGTCCAGTTCAACTGGTGCGTGAAAATGCCCGTGGCAATCGCCGTCATCAGCGTGGCTTGCGGCGCTGCCAGGGCCGCGTTCGGGTCCATGTCGGCGCGCGGCAACGCACCCGCGAAGCCGTAGGCGTGATAAAGCAGTTCCAGCACCGGCGGGATCACCGCCGCGCCCACCGCGCAGCCAATCAGCAGTGCCACCTGCTGGCGCCACGGCGTGGCGCCCACCAGCCAGCCCGTCTTCAGGTCCTGCAGGTTGTCGTTCGAGATCGATGCCACGGCCACCACTGCCGACGTCGTGAATATCGCCAGCGCAATGGCGAACCTGCCGCCTTCCGGTGTATCGAGCAGTCCCTCGAGCGTGCCCAGGCCCAGGATCAGCAGCGACACCAGGATCACGGCGATGATGCCGATGCCCGAGATCGGGCTGGCCGACGAGCCGACCAGGCCAGCCATGTAGCCACACGCGGCCGCCACCAGAAAGCCGAAGACGAAAGCAAACAGCACCGCGCACGCCACGAGCTTCCACGTGGCGCTGCTGTCGAGCGGCGCCGGGGCCAGGAAGTATCCGAACGTCACGGCCAGCACCCCCAGCAGCACCAGTGTGATGATTCCGATCCAGGCCGCCGGCATGTCGCGCTGCGTGCGGGGCATCTGGCCACCTGCCCCGCCCGCGCCGCCGCGCAGTGCGCCCATCGACGCGCGCACGCCCTCCACCATCGGCTTGAACAGCGTGCCGAGCGTCCAGATGGCCGCGATACCAATCGTGCCGGCGCCGATGAACCGCGCCTGCGTGCTCCAGATCGACGTGCCGAAGCTCTGCAGCGTCGCGCCCGCCGGCATCGGCGTGACCGCCGTCAGCCACGGCACCGCAATCCCCCAGGTCAGCACCAGGCCGAGCAGCATCGCCAACCCGCCGACGATGCCCACCAAATAGCCGGCGCCTACCAGCGCCAACGAAAAGCCCATCGACAGGCGCACCACCGAAGCCCCCGCGGCTAGCCAGGCATTGGCGCCTTCGGCCAGCACGCGCAGGCCACCCGCCGCAATGCTGAACAGGCCCGCCGCCAGGCCACCGGCCATCAGATCGGCCAGGCCGGTCGCCTGCTTCTTGCCCGTGGCGTCCTGTCCGGCGCTGCCCACGCGCAGGATTTCGGCCGCCGCCACGCCCTCGGGGTACGGCAGGTCGCTTTGCACCACCATCGCGTGGCGTAGCGGAATGCTGAAAATCACGCCCAGCATGCCGCCGGCCGCGCAGATTGCCAGCGTTTGCCAGAACGGAAAACCCTGCCAGTGGCCCAGCATCACCAGGCCGGGCAGGATGAAGATGATCGAAGACAAGGTGCCCGCCGCTGACGCCTGCGTCTGCACCATGTTGTTTTCCAGGATGTTGGCACCCGGAAACAGCCGCAGCACGGCCATCGAGATCACGGCGGCCGGAATGGCCGACGAGAACGTCAGCCCGACCTTCAGGCCAAGGTAGATGTTGGAAGCGGTGAACACCACCGTAATGAGGGCACCGAGGATGATGCCGCGCAGGGTCAGTTCGGGCAGCGAGACAGCATCATCGATACGATCGACACGTTGCATGGAGCCTCCTGATTCGTTTTCCGGCTGGTTAACGAAAATGCCCGGCTTGTGGCCGGGCATGCTTTACCTGCGTTCAACTGGCGCGAGATTCCTCCGCCAGCCATTCGACGACCGGGATGGTCGCCGGTAGCAGCGGTCCCACGTCCACGGGCACCGCCTGCCAGGAAAATGCCTGGCCTTCCCTGCCAACCGGCTCGCCGCGCCAGTCGGTGATTTTGCAGAAATACAGCCGCACATAGGCGTGCGGATAATCATGTTCGAGCGTGTGCCAGCGTTCGCTGCGCAGGATGTCGAGCCCAAGCTCCTCGTGCAACTCGCGCGCCAGCGCATCCTCCACCGATTCGCCCGGTTCCAGCTTGCCGCCCGGGAATTCCCAGAAGCCCTCGTACGGCTTGCCGGCCGGGCGTTGCGCCAGCAGGAAGCGCCCATCGGGCTGGATCATCACGCCCACTGCCACCTCGGTGACCTTGCGCGTCTGTCCGTCGGCCATCGTCACGGTTTCCACCTGCGCCGTCATGCCCAGTTATTCCTTGTCAGCCACGAACGGCTTGCCATGCTTGCCGCCCCAGTCGCGCGCAAATTGCCAGGCCACCCGGCCCGAGCGCGAGCCGCGTTCCAGCGCCCACACAAGCGCGTCGCCGCGCGCCGCCTCGATATCGGCCGGCGTGCACCCAAAGTGCGACAGCCAGTGTCCGACGATCGCCAGGTACTCGTCCTGCTTCGGCGGGTAGAACGACAGCCACAGGCCGAACCGCTCGGACAGCGAGATCTTCTCTTCCACCACTTCGCCCGGATGGATCTCGCCATCTGACGTGTGCTGGTACGTCTCGTTGTCTGTCATGTACTCGGGCAGCAGATGGCGGCGGTTCGACGTGGCGTAGATCAGTACGTTGTCAGACTGGGCGGCCACCGAGCCGTCGAGTGCCGACTTCAGCGACTTGTAGCCCGACTCGCCCTCCTCAAACGAGAGGTCGTCGCAGAAGATCACAAAGCGCTCCGACCGCGAGGCCAGTTTTTCGACGATATCGCCCAGGTCGCCCAGGTCGTCTTTGTCCACTTCCACCAGACGCAGGCCCTGCTGCACAAATTCGTTCAGGATGGCCTTGATCAGCGACGACTTGCCCGTGCCGCGTGCGCCAGTCAGCAGCACGTTATTGGCCGGCAGGCTTTTGACGAACTGGCGCGTGTTGGCCACGATCGAGTCCTTCTGGCGATCGATGTTCTTCAGATCGTTCAAGTGGATCGGCGGCAACTGGCGGATGGCCTGCAGATAGCCGATGTTGCCGAACAGGCTCTGCCGCTTGCGCCAGCGGAACGCTACCGCCTCCTTCCAGTCCGCCTCGGTCAGTTCGGGCGGCAGCCATTGTTCAAGACGGGCAAGGAAGCTATCGAGGCGGGTAGCAAGATCAGACATGGTGGGGCACTTCTTCCAGGGCGAAAGGCGACAGACGAAAGACGAAAACTTGGACGTTCTACTATTTACGACCGGTAGTCGGCGTTGATCGACACGTAGTCGTGCGACAGGTCGCAGGTCCACACCGTGGCCTCGGCGTTGCCACGGCCCAGCGCGATACGCACCGTGATCTCGGCCTGCTTCATCACGCGCTGGCCGTCTTCCTCGCGATAGTCGGGGTTGCGGCCGCCATCGCGCGCCACCCAGACGTCGTCGAGCCACAGGTTGACGCGGTTCACATCGAGATCGTTCACGCCGGCATAGCCGACAGCGGCCAGGATACGGCCCAAGTTGGGGTCCGACGCATAGAACGCGGTCTTGACCAGCGGCGAATGGGCCACGGCATAGGCGATCTGGCGGCATTCGGCAACATCCTTGCCGCCTTCCACGTGAATCGACATCAGCTTGGTGGCGCCTTCGCCATCGCGCACGATCATCTGGGCCAGTTCCTGGGCCAGCGACGTCACCGCGTCGCGCAGCGCGTCGAACGCCGCGCCGTCGGCGGTGGTCACGCTGGCGCCCGACTTGCCCGAGGCAATCAGTACGAACGAGTCATTGGTTGACGTATCGCCATCGATCGTGATGCTGTTGAACGAGTGATCGGCTGCGTGCGACACCAGCTTCTGCAGCACCGGCTGGGTCACTGCGGCGTCCATGGCAATAAAGCCAAGCATCGTCGCCATGTTCGGACGGATCATGCCGGCGCCCTTGCTGATGCCCGACAGCGTCACGGTCTTGCCGTCGATCTGCAACGTGCGCGACGCGGCCTTGGGCTGCGTGTCAGTGGTCATGATCGATTCGGCGGCGGCCAGCCAGTTGTCGGCGCGCGCATTGGCGATCGCCGTGGGCAGCGCGGCAGTCAGGCGATCCACGGGCAACTGCTCCAGAATCACGCCGGTCGAAAACGGCAGCACCTGGTTGGCAGCGATGCCAAGCTGCTTCGCCAGCGCGTCGCAGGTGGCGCGCGCGGCGGCCAGGCCCGGTTCGCCGGTGCCGGCGTTGGCATTGCCCGTGTTGACTACCAGCGCGCGGATGCCGGCGTCCGCGGCCAGGTGCTCGCGGCAAACCTGCACCGGCGCGGCGCAGAAGCGGTTCTGCGTGAAGACGCCTGCCACCGTGCTGCCTTCGGCCACCTTGACCACCAGCACGTCCTTGCGATTGGCCTTGCGGATGCCGCCCTCGGCCCAGCCGAGTTCGACGCCAGCAACGGATTTCAGGTTTTCTGCCTGCGGCAGGGGCAAGTTCACGGGCATGTTCGTTTCCTTTGCTGCAAATTATGTGGTGCACCTGATGAACATGCCCGCTTGAGCGGCGGGCTCAAGCGGGCATGTCCAGGGATTCGGTCGATGTCGCGCCGCGTGGGCGCGACACCGGCAGTGGCGGTCCGGCGTCAGCTCAGCTTGCCGTGGCACTGCTTGAACTTCTTGCCCGATCCGCACGGGCAGGGGTCGTTGCGGCCGACCTTGGGCATGCCGGCCAGCGCCACGTCGCCACCCATCGCGGCCATTGCAGCGGCGGCCGTGCTGCTGCGCGGCGACGCCTCTTCCACTGGCTCGCCGGCGTCGGCGAATTCGTCGTGCTTGTACTGCACGTTGGCCAGGTGCGACAGGCCTTCCTCGATTTCCTCGGATGCCTGCTCCAGTTGCTCCGGCGACTGGATCTGCACGTTGAACACCACGCGCGTGACTTCGTTCTTGATGACGTCCAGCAGGCGGGCGAACAGTTCGAACGATTCGCGCTTGTATTCCTGCTTCGGGTCCTTCTGCGCGTAGCCGCGCAGGTGGATACCCTGGCGCAGGTGATCCAGCGCAGCCAGGTGCTCGCGCCAGTGCGTGTCGATGCTCTGCAGCATGACCGACCGCTCAAAGCCCGCAAACGACTCGCGGCCAACCTGCGTCACCTTGGCGTCGTAGGTCTCGCGCGCCGTCTTCAGGACCAAGTTCAGCAGCTCTTCGTCCTCGATGCTCTGCGCACCCTCGATGGTCTTGGCCAGCGGCACATCCAGGCTCCAGTCGTCTCGCAGACGCTGCTCCAGCCCGGCGATGTCCCACTGCTCTTCCATGCTTTCGGCCGGCACGTAGTCGCGGAAAATTTCCACGATCACGCTTTCACGCAGGTTGCCCACCATGTCGCCGACGTCCTTGGCTTCCAGCACGTCGTTACGGAGCTTGTAGATTTCCTTGCGCTGGTCGTTGGCAACGTCGTCGTACTGCAGCAGCTGCTTGCGGATGTCGAAGTTGCGGCCTTCCACCTTGCGCTGCGCCGATTCGATCGAGCGCGTGACGATACCCGCCTCGATCGGCTCGCCCTCGGGCATCTTCAGGCGTTCCATGATCGCGCGCACGCGGTCGCCGGCGAAGATGCGCAGCAACTGGTCGTCCAGCGACAGGTAGAAGCGCGACGAACCCGGGTCGCCCTGGCGGCCGGCACGGCCACGCAGCTGGTTGTCGATCCGGCGCGACTCGTGGCGCTCGGTGCCCACGATATGCAGGCCGCCCGATGCCTTGACCTGCTCGTGCAGGGACTGCCATTCGCCCTTGAGCTGCTCGATCTTCGCGGCCTTCTCGGCGTCCGACAGGTTCGGGTCCGCTTCGATGAAGCCCGACTGCTTTTCCACGTTGCCGCCCAGCACGATGTCGGTACCGCGACCGGCCATGTTCGTGGCAATCGTGACCATCTTGGGCCGTCCGGCCTGCGCCACGATCTCGGCTTCACGCTCGTGCTGCTTAGCGTTCAGTACCTGGTGCGGCAGCTTTTCCTTGGTCAGCAGGTCCGACAGGTACTCGGACGTTTCGATCGACGTCGTACCCACCAGCACCGGCTGGCCACGGTCGTAGCAGTCGCGGATATCGCGCACCACAGCGTCGTAGCGTTCCTTCGAAGTCTTGTAGATCTGATCCTGCAGGTCCTTGCGCTGGGCCTGGCGGTTGGTCGGGATCACAACCACTTCCAGGCCGTAGATTTCCTGGAATTCGTACGCTTCGGTATCGGCCGTACCGGTCATGCCGGCCAGCTTCTCGTACATGCGGAAGTAGTTCTGGAACGTGATCGTGGCCAGCGTCTGGTTTTCCTGCTGGATCGTCACGCCTTCCTTGGCTTCCACGGCCTGGTGCAGGCCGTCGGACCAGCGGCGGCCCGTCATCAGGCGGCCCGTGAATTCGTCGACGATCACCACTTCGTCGTTCTGCACCACGTAGTGCTGGTCCCGATGGAACAGGCTTTGCGCACGCAGGGCGGCGTACAGGTGGTGCATCAGCGTGATGTTCTGCGGCGCGTAGAGCGATTCGCCCTCGCCGATCAGCCCTTGCGCGGCCAGGATCTCTTCGGCCTTCTCGTGACCGGCTTCGGTCAGGTAGACCTGGTGACCCTTCTCGTCCACGTAATAGTCGCCTGGCTTCTCGACGCCCGTGCCGTCGGCCTTTTCCTCGCCGATCTGGCGTTCCAGCAGCTTCGGAATACCGTTCATGCGCTGGTACAGGTCGGTCTGGTTCTCGGCCTGGCCCGAGATGATCAGCGGCGTACGCGCCTCATCGACCAGGATCGAGTCCACTTCGTCGACGATCGCGTAGTGCAGCGGACGCTGTACGCGCTGCGACGGGTCGTAGACCATGTTGTCGCGCAGGTAGTCGAAGCCGAACTCGTTGTTTGTGCCGTAGGTGATGTCGGAGTTGTAGGCCAGCTGCTTCTGGTCGTGCGGCATCTGCGACAGGTTCACACCCACCGACAGGCCCAGGAAGTTGTACAGGCGCCCCATCCACTCGGCGTCACGCTGGGCCAGGTAGTCGTTCACCGTCACCACGTGCACACCCTTGCCGGTCAGCGCGTTCAGGTACACGGCCAGCGTGGCGGTCAGCGTCTTGCCTTCGCCGGTACGCATTTCGGCGATCTTGTTGTCGTTCAGCACCATGCCGCCAATCATCTGCACGTCGAAGTGGCGCATCTTCATCACGCGCTTGCTGGCTTCGCGGCACACGGCAAAGGCTTCTGGCAACAGGGATTCGAGCGATTCGCCGCCAGCATGGCGCTGGCGGAACGTCTCCGTCATGCCACGCAGTTCGTCGTCCGAAAGCACCTCGAACTTCGGCTCGAGCGCGTTGATCTGCGTGACCGTGCGGCGATATTGTTTGATCAGCCGCTCATTGC
The DNA here is from genome assembly GCF_002858765.1 of Cupriavidus pauculus. Classification (GTDB taxonomy): domain Bacteria; phylum Pseudomonadota; class Gammaproteobacteria; order Burkholderiales; family Burkholderiaceae; genus Cupriavidus; species Cupriavidus pauculus_B. The sequence continues at coordinate 281,701 of NZ_PJRP01000002.1, read as the reverse complement.
GGCTGCCGAAGACTTTCTTGAGAAGGCCCGTGATCATCGAGTGCTTTCACCTGCGCGGCAGACCGGTACGAGACCCGCCAAATCCGCGCGAGGAATGGGTAGATTGGCGCAAAACGCCGAGTTTATCATGTGCCGATGTCCTGACCGGGCCTGTCGCCAGCACAGTTTCTGTACAGGTGCAACAGCCCAGCCCCTTGACTGGCGGCCCGTGCAGCAGGTTGGGACAAGTGCGCCGCCTTCAATGTTCCGGCCATTCCTCCCGAAGGCGGTCGGCGGTCATCAGCGGATGGCGGTCCGGTCGGTCGCCGCCGGAGCGACGGCCAGGGGTCCAAGGGGTGCCTGGGCCGGCGCAGGCGCAGGCGCCGCGGCAGCCAGGAACCCGCCCGGGTTGCGCGGCACGCCGTTCACATGGACCTCGAAATGCAGGTGTGCACCGGTGGATCGGCCGGTGCTGCCCACGCGAGCAATCAGCTGGCCCGGCCGGACCAGGTCACCTGCCTTGACCAGCACTTTCGATGCGTGCGCGTAACGCGTCTTGAGGCCATTGCCATGGTCGATATCGATCATGTTGCCGTACTCGTGGTGCCATTCGGACGCCACCACGACCCCGCCAGCAGCGGCCACGATCGGCGTGCCGGTGGGCGCGACGAAATCCACGCCATCGTGTTGCGAGCGGCGGCCGCTAAAGGGATCGATGCGCGTGCCAAAACTGGATCCGTCGTAACCCGACGCCACAGGCAGCACGCTGGGCTGACGCCGCTCGCGCAACTGGCGGTCCATCAGCGCGGTTTCGATCACATCGAAGTAGTCGACGCGATGGTCGGCCTGCCGGCCCAGCTGCGCCAGTTCGTCGCGCAGTTCGGGCATCGTCAGGTCGCTGGACTGCGCAGGACTGGCCGGACCGCCACGTGCTGGGCGATGCCGGAAATCGAAGTCCTGGGGGGAGATGCCTGCCAGGCCGGACACGCGCTCGCCGAGCGCATCCAGGCGCACCATCTGGGCCTGCAGTTCGCCCAGCCGGGTGGCCATGACGGCCAGGTTCTCGCGCAGGTAAGCATTGTCGCGCGCCTGGCGGGTGATTTCCGGCGCCGCCGCGTTGCGGGCCACCAGCCAGGTCAGCCCTGACGATGCCACCGCCACCAGCGCGCACAGCGCCAGGCCGGACAACACGACGCGCAGCCGCGTCAAATGAAAGCGAAACACCCGCGGCTCGCGCGGATGCAGCACGATGATCTGCATGACCGTTCCCCAATATCCAAAAGGACGGCGCCAAAAAAGGCACCGGCGCGCATGCAGGCATCGCATCCCGGCTCTCGGACGGGCAAGGATTGCGCGCTAGAATGCGCGCATGCGCCTGTTCACCCACCACGCTCACCAGACCCAGATTGCCAAGCCTCTCAATGATTGGCTGGCCAAGTCCGGACCCGTTTCCGCGCTGATGCAGACCGCGCGGCAACTGGCGTCACTGGAAGCGGAAGTCTTCGCGTTGCTGCCGCCAGCCCTGCGGAGCGGCATTGCGGTGGGCGGCATCAAGACCGACAACCGTGGCCCGCAGGCGGAGCAGACGCTGCTGTTACTGGCCGCCCATGGCGCGGCCGCCGCGCGGGTCAGGCAAGTGGTGCCCACATTGCTTTCCCGGCTGCAACAACGAGGCTCGCAGGTTACTGCAATCCGGGTGCGGGTACAACCCGAGGTGGGACGCGGCGACTGGGACACCGGGACGGTCGAGCGCAAGCCGCGCTCGCAGAATCTGTCGCAGGCCGGCATGCAGAGCATGGACGCGCTGGCGCGCGACCTCGAGGATTCGCCGCTGAAGGACGCCGTCCGGGCATTGCTGGCGCATCACCGCTGACGCAGCAAGATCCCGGAGCCCGCAGCCTGCCGGATCGGCGGCCCAAACAAAAAGCCCCCGCTCTCTCGAACGGGGGCTTTTTTCGATCTGGCGAAACCGTCTGTGGACGATCAGGCGAAGGCCGGCTGTACCTGCGGCAGGAAGGCCGTCGGCGCTTCCTCGACCTTGTCGAACGTCACGATCTCGTAGGCTTCCTGATCGGCCAGGAGCGCGCGCAGCAACTGGTTGTTCAGGCCATGGCCCGACTTGTGGGCAATGTACGAGCCAATCAGCGGATGACCCACCACGTACAGGTCGCCAATCGCATCGAGGATCTTGTGACGCACGAACTCGTCGCCGTAGCGCAGTTCCTCGTTGTTCAGCATGCGGTGCTCGTCGAGCACGATCGCGTTGTCCAGGCTGCCGCCACGGGCCAGGCCCATTTCGCGCAGCGCTTCCACCTCATGCGCGAAACCGAACGTGCGGGCACGGGCAATCTCGCGGACATAGCTCGTATCGGCAAAGTCGATCGAGAACGTCTGGCCGGTCTTGTCGACGGCCGGATGGCGGAAGTCAATCGTGAACGCGAGCTTGAAACCGAAGAACGGCTCCAGGCGGGCCAGCTTGTCGCCTTCGCGCACTTCCACCGCCTTCTTGACGCGGATGAAACGCTTGGCGGTCGGCTGCTCCTCGATGCCTGCGGACTGCAGCAGGAACACGAACGAAGCCGCGCTGCCGTCCATGATCGGGATTTCCTCGGCGTCGACGTCGACGTAGAGGTTGTCGATGCCCAGGCCGCAGCAGGCCGACATCAGGTGCTCGACGGTCGAAACGCGGGCGCCGTCCTTCTGCAGAACCGACGCCAGGCGGGTATCGCCAATGGCGCTGGCAGCCACGGGAATTTCCACCGCTTCAGGCAGATCGACGCGGGTGAACACGATGCCGGTATCGGCCGGGGCCGGCCTCAGCGACAGCGTCACCTTGCGACCCGAGTGCAAACCAATGCCGACCGTCTTCACCACGGATTTGATAGTGCGCTGTTTGAGCATGACGGCCTCAACTATTATTAAAAGCTATTGGGCGTAAATTTCCAATAACGCGATACTACCATTACTGGTTGTATTGCGCTGCACCACTTTGTGTCCGGGTGTTATGCAATGTTAATGAAACGCCCAATACATCACTTCTTTTGACACGCTTCGTGTCAGGCGCGCAACGCTTCCAGAATGGCTTCGGCGCTGCTGACCTTGAATTCGCCCGGTTCTTCCACAGCCAGGTGCGTAACCACGCCATCGTCGATGATCATCGCATAGCGCTTGGCACGCACGCCCAGACCGCGCTGGCTCAGATCCTGGTCCAGGCCCAGGGCCTTGGTCCACTGGCCCGCGCCATCCGCCATCATGCGGACCTTGCCGTCGGTCTTCTGCTCGCGGCCCCAGGCGCCCATCACGAAGGCATCGTTGACCGAATGGCACCAGACCTCGTCCACGCCCGCGGCGCGCAACGAGTCGTTGAGCTTGACGAAACCCGGCACGTGCTTGGCCGAGCAGGTGGGCGTAAAGGCGCCGGGCAGGCCAAACACCACGATCTTCTTGCCCTTGACCAGTTCGGCCACGGGAAAGGCGTTGGGGCCGAGCGCGCAGCCGCCGGTCTCGGTTTCAAAGAATTCGTACAACGTGGCGTCGGGGACGCGCTGGCCAACGGCGATCATCTTGAAGAGTCCTCTAGCGTGACGGGGAGTATCGAAAACCTGCCTGCATCATAGGGGCGGATGCCGCCGCCACCAAGCGGCGCGGCATGCGGGTGCAGGAGGAAATACCTGGGCTTCAAAACGCCGCGCGGCGCGTTGGGTAAACGCGCCGCGCGGACGGAGACATCCCGCCGCCGGGGGCGGGAAACCAGTCCGGGGAGGCGGCCGACGGCCTGCCTGCCCGGCAACGGGATGCGACGGACAACATGCGGCGTGGCGCGGCGCAGCCGCACACGCTGACGGGTTGCGTCAGTCCAGGCAAACGCCGGGCGGATAGGGAGCGCCCAGGCGATGCGTGACGGACCTCTGGCAACCTGCCAGGCGCGCGGCGGTTGCCGCTGCCCTGCCGGTTCCCAACTTAGTCCGCCTGCTTGCGCAGGAAGGCCGGGATGTCGTACGTATCCACACCCTTTTCTTGCAGCGCCGCCACGTGGGCCGATGCCGACTCACGCGAACTGCGCCACACCGCCGGGGTATCCAGGTTGCTGTAGTCCGGCGATGCATGGGCCGGCGAAGCCGTCAGACCCGCCATCATCTGCACCGGGATGTTGTCCGTGCCGGTCTTCAGCAGCGTCATCGGCTGCTGCTTCTTGGCCGAACGGCCCAGGCCCGTGGCCACCACGGTCACGCGCAGGGCGTCGCTCATCGAGTCGTCGTACACCGTACCGAAGATCACGGTCGCATCTTCCGCGGCGTAGCTGCGAATCGTGTTCATGACTTCCTTGGTTTCCGACAGCTTCAGCGAACGGCTGGCCGTGATGTTGACCAGCACGCCACGCGCGCCGGACAGGTCCACGCCTTCCAGCAGCGGGCTGGCCACGGCCTGCTCGGCCGCCAGACGGGCGCGATCCACGCCGGACACGGTTGCCGTGCCCATCATGGCCTTGCCCTGCTCGCCCATCACCGTCTTCACGTCCTCGAAGTCGACGTTCACCAGGCCATCGACATTGATGATTTCGGCGATACCGGCCACGGCGTTGTGCAGCACGTCATCGGCGCACTGGAAGCACTTGTCCATCTCGGCGTCGTCGCCCATCACCTCGAACAGCTTCTCGTTGAGCACAACGATCAGCGAGTCCACCGACGATTCCAGCTCGCCCGAGCCATGTTCGGCCACCTTGGCGCGGCGCGCGCCTTCAAAGTCGAACGGCTTGCTGACCACGCCCACGGTCAGGATGCCCATTTCCTTGGCCACCTGCGCCACGATCGGCGCGGCACCGGTACCGGTACCGCCGCCCATGCCGGCAGTGATGAAGACCATGTGGGCACCGCGCAGCGAGTCGGCGATCTGCTCGCGCGCCTGCTCTGCGCAGTTACGGCCCACTTCAGGCTTGGCGCCTGCGCCCAGGCCGGAATTGCCAAGCTGCAGCACGCGCGAAGCGCTCGAACGCTTCAGCGCCTGGGCGTCGGTATTCATGCAGATGAATTCCACGCCCTGCACGCCACGGCTGATCATGTGCTGCACGGCGTTGCCGCCCGCACCGCCCACGCCCACCACCTTGATGATGGTGCCGTCCTGAATCTCCGTTTCGATCATGTCAAAGTCCATCACTGCCTCCGAGAAAAATCAGTCCCCAAACGCTGCGGCCTCCCCGCCGCAACCCTTGGTTTCTGAACAAGAAACCATCAAAGAACTACTAGCCAATACATCCAGAAAACTGCTTGACCTGCTCAACGTGCCACGATCCGATCGGCTGACTGCAACAAGATCGTCACACTGAAAAAATCCTGACACGCATACGGCTCAGAAGTTGCCGACAAACCATTCCTTCATGCGCGTCCACACCTGTTTCACCTGGCCGCTCTGCACGGCCACCTTGCGGCCACGCATGCGCTGCACGCAGCCTTCCTGCAGCAGACCCATAACGGTCGAATAGCGCGGACTCTTCACCACCTCGTGCAGGTTGCCGCGGTACTCGGGCACGCCTACGCGCACCGGCTTCAGGAAAATGTCCTCGCCCAGCTCGACCATGCCCGGCATCATCGCCGTGCCACCGGTGATGACCACGCCCGACGACAGCAGTTCCTCGTAGCCCGACTCGCGCACCACCTGGTGGACCAGCGAATACAGCTCCTCGATACGCGGCTCGATCACAGCGGCCAGCGCCTGGCGGCTCAGCGTGCGCGTGCCGCGGTCGCCCACGCCAGGCACCTCGATCATGTCTTCCGGGTCGGCAATCGCCTGCTTGGCAATGCCGTACTGCATCTTGATGTCCTCGGCATCGGGCGTCGGCGTGCGCAGCGCCATGGCGATGTCGTTGGTAATCTGGTCGCCGGCAATGGGGATCACGGCCGTATGGCGGATCGCGCCCTCGCTGAAGATGGCGATGTCGGTGGTGCCGCCGCCGATGTCGACCAGCACCACGCCCAGTTCCTTCTCGTCCTCGGTCAGCACCGCCAGGCTCGACGCCAGCGGCTGCAGGATCAGGTCATGCACTTCCAGTCCGCACCGGCGCACGCACTTGACGATGTTCTGCGCCGCGCTGACCGCGCCCGTGACGATATGCACCTTCACTTCCAGGCGGATGCCGCTCATGCCGATGGGCTCGCGCACGTCTTCCTGGCCGTCGATGATGAATTCCTGCGTCAGGATGTGCAGGATCTGCTGGTCTGTCGGGATATTCACCGCCTTGGCGGTCTCGATCACGCGGGCCACGTCAGTCTGCGTGACTTCCTTGTCCTTGATTGCCACCATGCCGCTGGAGTTGAAGCTGCGGATATGGCTGCCGGCAATGCCCGTGAATACCTCGGCAATCTTGCAATCGGCCATCAGTTCGGCCTCTTCCAGCGCCCGCTGGATCGACTGCACGGTGGCCTCGATGTTGACCACGACCCCCTTCTTCAAACCCTTGGACTCTGACTGGCCCATCCCGATGACCTCATAGCTGCCGTCGGGGCGCAGTTCCGCCACCACGGCCGCCACCTTCGAGGTGCCGATGTCGAGACCGACCAGAAGGTCCTTGTATTCCTTGCTCATCGAGTTTTCTCCGCGTTCTTACTCTTGAGTCGCGTCGGATTGTTGTTGGTGTTACCGGCCGAAGCCGCCTGGGAACCTGCCGTGCCCGCTGCCGCCTTGGCCGCTGCCTTGGCCGCGGCCTGCGCCTGGGCATCGGTCAGGAAGCGCACGCTGGCCGTGCGAATGGCAAAACCATTGGGATACCGCAGGTCGGCGTACTCGATCTGCTTGCCCCACTGCTGGGTCAGCTGCGGCCACGACGCCACGAAGCGCTTGACCCGCGCCTCCATGGCGGAGCGGTCTTCGTCGTTCTGCTCGCGCCCGAACTCGATCACCATGCCGTTGGACAGCTTCGCGCGCCACGCGTAGCGGCCCGACAGCGCCACCGCCAGCGGCTCGACCTTGATCGGCTTGAACCACTCGCGCATGGTTTCCAGCTTCTCGACCACGTCTTCCTCGCTGTCGGCCGGCCCGTCCAGCGCCAGCAACTGTGCGTCTTCCTCGGCTTCGGCCGTGTTGGCCACGAATACCTCGCCATAGGTGTTGATCAGCCGGCCGCTGTCCGATCCGCCCCACGTGCCCAGGGCCTCATGCTCTTCCACCTGCACCGCCAGGCCGTTCGGCCATTCGCGGCGCACGCTGGCATGGCGCACCCAAGGCACGGACTCGAACGCCTGGCGCGCGGCGTTCAGGTCCAGCGTGAAAAAGTTGCCCGACAGCTTGTTCAGTGCGTTGGCCCGCACGCTCGGCGCGTTCACGTGGCGCAGCTGGCTGCCGTCCAGCGACGTAAGTTCCACGTGGGTGATGGCGAAAACGGGCCGCTGCGCCAGCCACAGCAAGCCGGCGCCAAGCGCCATGAGCGCCACCAGCGCATATAGCGCTGAGGCGATCAGGTTGAGCAGGCGCGCGTTGTGCCACATGGTCGTTTGGTCGGGCGGTCAGCCGTTTGGTGCTGCGGTTATTCGGGTTTCCAGTGCTCGTTCGGATGCAGGTCCAGCGTGGCGGCAGCCAGCACCTGCATCACGAAATCCTCGTAGCTGATGCCAGCAGCCCGCGCCGCCATCGGCACGAGCGAATGGCCGGTCATGCCAGGCGACGTGTTCATTTCGAGCAGATGCGGGCGGCCATCGCGGGTCAGCATCACGTCCGCGCGGGCCCAGCCACGGCAACCCAGCACGCGAAACGCTTCGACGGCCAGCGCCCGCACTTCGTTCTCCAGCGCTTCCGGCAAAGTTGACGGGCACAGGTATTGGGTAACGTCAGTAAAGTACTTATTTTGATAGTCGTAGTTCGACTCGGGCGCGACAATCTTGATAACAGGCAGCGCTTCGGCCGTTGCGCCCTCCCCCACCACGGGGCAAGTCAGCTCGTCGCCATCGATAAAAGTCTCGGCGATGACGTCGGCATCGAGCCCCGCCGCCTTCTCGAACGCCTCGCGCATCTGGCCGGCCTCGGTGACCTTGGTCAGGCCGATCGACGACCCCTCGCGGGCCGGCTTGACGATCAGCGGCAGCCCCAGATCCCGCACCACGGCGTCGAAATCGGTGTTGGCGTACAGCATCGCAAAGCGCGGCGTGGCCAGGCCGTGCGTCATCCACAGACGCTTGGTGGCCTGCTTGTCCATGGCCAGGGCCGACGCCAGCACGCCGCTGCCCGTATAGGGCACGCCCAGTTGTTCCAGCAGACCCTGCATCGTGCCGTCCTCGCCATAGCGGCCATGCAGCGCGATGAAGACGCGGTCGAAGCCGGCCGCGGCTAGGTCTGCCACGGACTGCAGCGCCGGGTCGAACGCGTGAGCGTCCACGCCGCGCGACTTCAGCGCCGCCAGCACGCCGTTGCCGGACATCAGCGAGATTTCGCGCTCGGCCGAACGGCCGCCCAGCAGCACGCCAACCTTGCCCAGCGACTTCGGATCGATATTGGGATGGGCCACGAAGCTCATTGCTGACCTCCCGTCTGGTGCGACACCAGTTGTCCCGGTACGGCGCCGATGGTGCCTGCACCCATGGTCACGACCACATCGCCAGGTCGCACGGCATCCAGGATCGCCTGGGGCATATCTTCGATCTGTTCCACAAAAACGGGTTCTACCTTGCTGGCCACCCGCAGCGCGCGGGTCATCGCGCGACCGTCGGCAGCCACGATGGGCGCCTCGCCGGCGGCGTACACCTCGGCCAGCAGCAGCGCGTCGACGGTGCCCAGCACCTTCACGAAGTCCTCGAAGCAGTCGCGCGTCCGCGTGAACCGGTGCGGCTGGAAGGCCAACACCAGCCGGCGGTCCGGGAACGCCCCGCGTGCGGCGGCCAGCGTGGCGGCCATTTCCACCGGATGGTGGCCATAGTCGTCCACCAGCGTGAACGTGCCGGCGCCGTCGGGCGTGGCTACCTCCCCGTAGCGTTGGAAGCGACGGCCCACGCCGTGGAATTCGCGCAGCGCCTTGACGATGGCGGCGTCGGGCACCTCCAGTTCGGTGGCGATGGCGATGGCGGCCAGCGCGTTCTGCACGTTGTGCAGGCCCGGCAGGTTCAGCACCACGTCCAGCGGCGGCTCGGCATGGCCGTTGAGCTGGCGCAAGACCGTGAAATGCATCTGGCCGTCCACCGCGCGGGCGTTGATGGCACGGATCTGGGCGTCCTCGGCAAAGCCGTAGCGCACCACGGGCTTGGACACGAACGGCATGATCTCGCGCACGTTCGGGTCATCCACGCACAGCACGGCGATGCCATAGAACGGCAGGCGCTGGGTAAATTCCACGAACGCCTGCTTCAGACGGGCAAAGTCATGCCCGTACGTGTCCATGTGGTCGGCGTCGATGTTGGTGATGACTTCCATCACCGGGAACAGGTTCAGGAACGACGCGTCCGACTCGTCGGCCTCGGCCACGATGAAGTCGCCGGTGCCCAGACGCGCGTTGGCGCCGGCCGAGTTCAGGCGGCCGCCGATCACGAAGGTCGGGTCGAGCCCGCCCTCGGCCAGCACCGACGCCACCAGGCTGGTGGTGGTGGTCTTGCCGTGCGTGCCGGCGATGGCCACACCCTGCTTCAGGCGCATCAGTTCGGCCAGCATCACGGCGCGCGGCACCACCGGAATGCGCTTGGCACGCGCGGCCAGCACTTCGGGGTTGTCGTTGGTCACCGCGGTCGACACGACCACGGCGTTGGCGCCTTCCACATTGGCGGCGTCATGGCCGTGGCACACGCGCGCGCCCAGCGAGGCCAGGCGCCGCGTGGCGGCGTTGCTGCCCATGTCGGAGCCCGAGACCTTGTAGCCCAGGTTCAACAGGACCTCCGCGATGCCGCTCATGCCGGCCCCGCCGATCCCTACGAAGTGGATGTTCTTGACGATATGCTTCATTGCTTCCGTTTCATTTTTCGCCCGCCATCTGACGACAGATCTCGGCGACACGCCGGGTTGCCTCAGGTTTGGCCAGGCTGCGCGCAGCGCGCGCCATGTCCTTCAACTGGCCGCGGTCCAGGCCGGCGATCGTTTGCGCCAGGCCCTCCGCGGTCAGTGCGTTCTGTTGCACCAGCAACGCCGCGCCCTGCTTCGACAGGAACTTGGCGTTGGTGGTCTGGTGGTCGTCCACCGCGTGCGGGAACGGCACGAACAGCGCGGCCACCCCGGCGGCCGCCACTTCCGAAACCGTCATCGCGCCAGCGCGGCAGATGACCAGATCGGCGTCGGCGTAGGCCGCCGCCATGTCGTCGATGAATGGCACGGTCTCGCCGGCCACGCCCGCCGCCGCATAGTTCGCGCGCAGTTGGTCGATCTGTTTCGCCCCGGCCTGGTGCTTGACCACCGGGCGCGTGGCCTCGGGCAGCAGGGCCAAGGCCTTCGGTACCACGTCGTTCAAGGCCGCCGCGCCCAGGCTGCCGCCCACCACAAGGATCCGCAGCGGCCCGGTGTGATGGTCGTAGCGCGACGCCGGCTCGGGAATCGCCGCCAGTTCGGCGCGCACCGGGTTGCCGGTCCATTCGCTGCCCGGCAGCGCGTCCGGGAACGCGCACAGCACGCGGTCCGCCACCTTCGCCAGCACCTTGTTGGCCAGCCCGGCGATGGAATTCTGCTCGTGCAGCACCAGCGGCCGGCCCAGCAGCGACGCCATCATCCCGGCCGGGAACGTGATGTAGCCGCCCATGCCCAGCACCACGTCGGGCTTCACGCGGCGCAGCGCGCCAATGCTCTGCCAGAACGCGCGCAGCAGGTTCAGCGGCAGCAGCAGCTTGGTCACCAGACCCTTGCCGCGCAGGCCGCCAAACTGGATGTACTCCATCGGGATGTCGTGCCTGGGCACCAGCGTGGCTTCCATGCCAGCGCGATTGCCCAGCCAGACCACACGCCAGCCCTCGTCGCGCAATTCACGCGCGACCGCCAGCCCCGGGAACACATGGCCCCCGGTGCCGCCAGCCATGACGAGCAGCGTACGGTCGGTCATACCTTCCCTCCACGCATCAACACTCGATTTTCATAGTCAATCCGCAGCACAATGGCCAGCGCCACGCAGTTCATCAGGATGCCCGAGCCGCCGTAGCTCACCAGCGGCAGCGTCAGCCCTTTGGTGGGCAGCAGGCCCAGGTTCACGCCCATGTTGATGAAGGTCTGCCAGCCGACCCACACGCCAATGCCCTTGGCCACCAGGCCGGCAAACGTGCGGTCGAGCTGCAGCGCGGTGCGGCCGATGTTGAAGCAGCGGCGCACCAGCCAGTAGAACAGCACGATCATCACCAGCACGCCGATGAAGCCGAATTCCTCGCCGATCACCGCCAGGATGAAGTCGGTATGCGCCTCGGGCAGGTAGTGGAGCTTCTCGATGCTGCCGCCCAGCCCCACGCCCGTCCATTCGCCACGGCCGAAGGCGATCAGCGAGTGCGTCAGCTGATACGCCTTGCCCAGCGCGTTGCTCTCTTCCCACGGGTTCAGGTACGCGAAGATCCGCTCGCGGCGCCACGGCGATGCCGTGATCAGCAGCGCGAACGCGCCCACGGCCACGCCCACCAGGCCGGCGAACAGCTTGCCGTTGATGCCGCCCAGGAACAGGATGCCCATGGCCACGGCGGCGATCACCAGGAACGCGCCCATGTCGGGCTCCAACAGCAGCAGCATGCCCACCACCACCACGGCCACGCCCATCGGAAGGAAGCCCTTGCTCACGGTCTGCATCCATTCCTGCTTACGTACCGTGTAGTTGGCCGCGTACAGCACCACGGCCAGCTTCATCAGTTCCGAGGGCTGGAAGTTCATGACGCCCAGCGGAATCCAGCGCCGCGCGCCGTTCACGCCCTTGCCCACGAACGGCACCAGCACCATCACCAGCAGCACCAGCGCGATGATGAACAGCTTGGGCGCGTACTTGTCCCACACCTTGACCGGCACCTGGAACGCCGCCAGCCCCACCGACAGGCCGATGAACAGCGCGAACGCATGGCGCATCAGGAAGTGCACCTCGCGGTAGTTGGCGTAGCGCGGCGAGTCGGGCAACGCGATCGATGCCGAATAGACCATCACCAGGCCGAACGTCAGCAACACGATGGCCACCCAGAGCAGGGGCTGGTCGTACTCCATCATGCGCGAACGGGTCGGCTTGACGCCCGACACCGCGTCGCGCAGGCCACCCCAGGCGTTGCCGATGGTGGCGCCGATGAATCCGCTGCGCTTGACCTGCGAGTCGCTCATGGCATGATCCCCCGGGACAGGGCCAGTTCTTCCACCGCGCCGCGGAACACCTGCGCGCGATGCACGTAATTGCGGAACATGTCGAGGCTGGCACAGGCTGGCGACAGCAATACGACATCGCCCGATTCGGCCAGGCCAGCCGACTTCTCGACCGCCTCTTCCAGCGTGGCGGCGTCAACGATCTGCGTGCCGGTGTCGGCCAGTGCCTCGCGGATGGCGCCGGCGTCCTTGCCGATCAGCACCACGGCGCGTGCATATTGCGTCACCGGCGCGGCCAGCGGAGAAAAGTCCTGGCCCTTGCCTTCGCCGCCGGCGATCAGCACCACGTGCTTGTCCAGTCCGTTCAATGCGGCCACGGTGGCGCCCACATTGGTGCCCTTGCTGTCGTCGAAGTACTCGACTTCGTCGATGGTGGCCACCCATTCCACACGGTGCGGCTCGCCGCGATACTCGCGCAGGCCATGCAGCAGCGCGCTCAGCGGCAGGTCGATGGCGCGGCACAGCGCCAGTGCCGCCATGGCGTTGGTGGCGTTGTGCAGGCCACGGATATGCAGGGCGTCGGCCGGCATCAGGCGCTTGTGGCGCACCGGCACGGCTTGCTCGACGACCTCGTCCTTCTTGCGGCGGCGCGGCTTCTGCTCCGGCTCGCCTTCCGTATCCGGCTCGGCCACGATCAACCAAGGCATGCCGCCGTCGCGCAGCACGCCATAGCTGCCGGCGGTCTCGGGCAGGTCGGTGCCGAAGGTCACAGGCGTCGCGCCCGGGCGGGCCATGTCCAGCGTCAGCTTGTCCTGGCGGTTCAGCACCTGCACGCAGCCCTTGCCGGCCGGACCGAAGATGCGGGCCTTGGCGGCGGCATAGGCTTCCATAGTGCCGTGCCAGTCCAGGTGATCCTGCGTGACGTTGAGCACTGTCGCCGCGTGCGGCGCCAGCGAGAACGTGTATTCCAGCTGGAAACTCGACAGCTCCAGCACCCAGACATCAGGCAGCGTGGTGCTGGCGATGCAGGCCGACAGCTTGTCCAGCGCCGACGGGCTGATGTTGCCGGCCACGCCCACGGTCTTGCCGGCGCGCTCGATCAGGCGGCCGGTCAGCGCCGTGGTGGTCGTCTTGCCATTGGTGCCGGTGATGGCCAGCACGCGCGGCGCGTAGCCCGACGTGGCCTCCAGGTAACCCAGCGCCTGGGCGAACAGTTCGATCTCGCCCCAGACCGGGATGCCGCGCGCCTGGGCGGCATCGAGCAGCGCCTTGGTGCCGGCCTCCAGCGGCGACAGGCCCGGGCTGATCGCCACCAGGCCGATGTCGTCGAGCAGGCTTTCGGCAAACGGGCCGCCCGCGAACTGCGCCGTGCTCAGCTCGACCTGCAGGAGGGCAAGGTTGGCGGGCGCCTCGCGTGTGTCGGCCACGCGCACGCGGCAGCCGTTCAGGCCGCACCAGCGTGCCATGGCCAGCCCCGATTCACCGAGGCCAAGTACCAGCACATGAGGTTTCTGCAACACGCCAAACACTTCGATTTCCTGCCTATATATAGAGAGCTTCAGTTTTCTGGGGGACGCTAGCGCAGCTTCAGCGTCGACAGGCCGATCAGTACCAGCAGCATCGTGATGATCCAGAACCGCACGGTGACCTGCGTTTCCTTCCAGCCACTCAGTTCAAAGTGGTGGTGCAGCGGCGCCATCCGGAACAGGCGTCGGCCTTCGCCATAGCGCTTCTTCGTGAACTTGAACCACGTCACCTGCAGCATCACCGACAGCGTTTCCACCACAAAGATGCCGCCCATCACGAACAGCACGATTTCCTGGCGCACGATCACGGCGATAGTGCCCAGCGCGCCGCCCAGCGCCAGCGCGCCGACATCGCCCATGAACACGCGCGCCGGGTGCGCGTTGAACCAGAGGAAGGCCAGGCCCGCGCCGGCCATCGCCGAGCAGAAGATCAGCAGTTCGCCGGCGCCCGGGATATGCGGGAACAGCAGATACTTGCTGTAGACCGCGTTGCCCATCACGTAGGCGAACACGCCCAGGCCGCCGCCGACCAGCACCACGGGCATGATCACCAGGCCGTCCAGGCCGTCGGTCAGGTTCACCGCGTTGCTGGAGCCGACGATCACCAGGTACGTCAGCACGATGAAGCCGGTCACGCCCAGCGGATAGCTGATCTCCTTGAAGAACGGGACGATCAGATTTGTCTTGTACGGCACGTCGGCGAACATGCCGCCTTCGATCCAGCTCAGAAACAGGCTCCAGACCCGCACGTTGCTGGCCTCGGTCACCGAGAACGCCAGGTACACGGCGGCCACCAGGCCGATGAGCGTCTGCCAGAAGAACTTCTCGCGGCTCGACATGCCGCGCGGGTCGCGATACACCACCTTGCGGTAGTCGTCGACCCAGCCCACGGCGCCATAGCCCAGCGTGACCAGCAGCACCACCCAGATGAAGCGGTTGCCCCAGTCGCACCAGAGCAGCGTCGACACGCAGATCGAGATCAGCACCAGCACGCCGCCCATGGTGGGCGTGCCAGACTTCACCAGGTGCGTCTGCGGGCCGATGGTACGCACAGCCTGGCCGATCTTGAGTTCGGTCAGGCGACGGATGACCCACGGCCCGAAACCGAGGCCGATCACCAGCGCGGTGAGGTTGGCCATCACCGCGCGGAAGGTCAGGTAGTTAACGACCCGCAGGAAGCTGTAATCGTTTTGCAGCCACTGGGCCAGTGCCAATAACATCGTCTTTCTTTCTTAGTGAGCGGAAGGTGATGCGACCAGCGCATCGACCATCCGTTCCATGCGCATGAAGCGCGATCCCTTCACGAGCACGACGGCCGCACCGGCCACCACGCCCTCCTTGTCTTCCTTCAGCGCCTGCGTCAGGTCGTCGGCACCGGCAAAATGACGCGCGTCCGGGCCGTATGCCTGCACGGCATGCCGCGCCAGATCGCCCAGGGCCCATAGCGTCTCGATGCCACGCTCGCGGGCATAGGCGCCGATCTCCGTATGGAACGCCGGGCCCTGATCGCCCACTTCGCCCATGTCGCCCAGCACCAGGACGCGCGGCGCGGCAAACCCGGCCAGCACGTCGATGGCGGCGCGCATGGAATCCGGATTCGCGTTGTACGTATCGTCGACGACCACCGTGCCGGCCGGCGTGTGCTTGACCTGCAGGCGTCCCTTCACGGCCGAAAAGCCCGCGATGCCGCGCTGGATGGCATCCACCGCCACCCCGGCCGCCAGCGCGCACGCCGTGGCCGCCAGCGCATTGCGCACGTTGTGTGCGCCCAGCGGTTGCAGCCGCAGGTCGAACGTCTGTCCCGGGGCCGTCACGTGCAGCACCTGCACGCCGTCATCCAGCGTCACCGTCGCGCGCACATCGGCCGACGCGTCGGTGCCAAACGCCAGCACGCGGCGCTTGCCGGCCGCCTGGCGCCAGATCGCGGCATGCGCGCCGCCGCTCTCGGCATCCACCGGGAACACGGCCACGCCATCGGCCGGCAGCGCGGCAATGGCGCTGGCGTGCTCGTGGGCCACCGCTTCCACGCTGACCATGAACTCCTGGTGCTCGCGCTGGGCGTTGGTAATCACGGCCACGGTCGGCTGGGCGATGGCTGCCAGGTAGACCGTTTCGCCCGGGTGGTTCATGCCCAGTTCCAGCACTGCCAGCTTGTGGTGCGCGCGCAGGCGCAGCACCGTCAGCGGCAGGCCGATATCGTTGTTCAGGTTGCCGCCCGTGGCCAGCCGGTCGTCCTCGCCCACGGCAGCGGCAAAGATCGCCGCGATCATTTCCTTGACCGTGGTCTTGCCGTTGCTGCCGGTCACGGCCACCGTCGGCGGCGTGAACTGGCGGCGCCAGCCGGCGCCAAGCTCGCCCAGGCCGATGCGCGTGTCCGGCACGATCAGCGCCGGCACGTCGAGGTCGATATCACGGCTGACCAGCACAGCGGCAGCGCCGCGCGCCACCACATCGGGCAGGAAGTCATGGGCGTCGAAGCGGTCGCCCTTGAGCGCCACGAACAGATCGCCCGGCTGTACGGTACGGCTGTCGGTATGCACGCGCGAGAACGTGCGCGTGGCATCGCCGGAAATACGTGCGCCGGCCATCCAGCCGGCGGCTTGCTGCAAATTCGTCATCTGGTGTCCGTTCATGCCGACACCCCCCGCGTGCCCAGGGTCAGGCGCACATGTTCGCGGTCCGAGAACGGCCGCTTGCGGCCCTGGATCTCCTGCGTGGCTTCATGGCCCTTGCCGGCCACGAGCACTACGTCGGCCGGGGCGGCGTGCTTGATTGCGTAAAGAATGGCCGCGGCGCGATCCTCGATCAGCCGCACGCGGCTGCGGTCCTGCATGCCGTCGGCGATCTGCTCGAGGATGTCGAGCGGATCTTCGCTACGCGGGTTGTCGCTGGTCAGCACCACGTCGTCGGCCAGGCGCTCGGCCACACCGCCCATCAGCGGGCGCTTGGTGGCGTCGCGGTCGCCGCCGCAGCCGAATACGCACCAGAGCCGGCCCTGGCGGGCATCGGACACGGGGCGCAGCGCGGTCAGCGTCTGCACCAGCGCGTCGGGCGTGTGGGCGTAGTCGACCACGGCCAGCGGCGCGTCGTGGCCGCCGAACAGTTCCATGCGGCCATCGACCGGCGTCAACTGCCGCAGGGCGGCAATCGCCGCATCCCAGGCCACGCCCTGCGCCAGCGCGGCGCCCAGCACGGCCAGCAGATTGCTGACGTTGAAGGCGCCGATCATCGGCGTGGTCACGTCGGCGCTGCCAAAGCTGCCGTCGACATGGAACGCCGTGCCCGACGCCGTGGCGCCAGCCTTGCCGTCGATGCCGTATTCGATCACCTGCGGCGCGCTGACGCCGGCGGCATTGCCGGCCAGCAGGCGGCCGCCCATGGCGTCGTCGCGGTTGATCACGGCCGCGCGCAGGCCGTCCCACTGGAACAGCAGCGCCTTGGCCGCCTCGTACTCGGCCATCGTGCCGTGATAGTCGAGGTGGTCCTGCGTCAGGTTGGTCAGCACCGCCACGCCAAACCCGGTGCCGGCCACGCGGCCCTGCTCCAGGCCGTGCGACGACACTTCCATAGCGATGCCGCGCGCGCCCGCATCGTTCAGTTCGGCCAGGCTGGCCTGAAGCTGCACGGCGTCGGGCGTGGTGAAACCGGTGATCCGGAGCGCATCGGGAAAGCCCGTGCCCAGCGTGCCGATCGTCGCGCACGGCGTGCCGGCGGCCTGCAGCAGGCGCGCCAGCCACTGCGCGCACGATGTCTTGCCGTTGGTGCCGGTGATGCCGGTCACCGCCAGATTGCGCGCGCCGATGCCATACCAGCCGGCCGCGATCGGACCGGCCAGCCAGTGCAGTTGCGACAGGGCCAGGTGCGGCACGGCGTCGCCGTGCGGCCAGTCGAAGCCATCGGCCTCGTAGATCACAGCCGACGCGCCGGCGGCGATGGCCTTGTCAATATGCGGACGGCCATCGGTCGCCAGGCGCTCGTTGCCCAGCATGTAGGCGAAAAACACGTCGCCCGGCTGCAGGCGACGCGTATCGCCGGTCAGCTTTGCGCCGGCCGGCGCGTGCGCATGCAGCCAGGCCAGCGCGACGCTGGCCTGGGTGGACACCTCGATCGGGAGCAGCGGCTTGGCCGTCATGGCGTGGCGCTCCACGGTGGTTCGCTTTCCTGGACCTTGTCGGTGACCATCAACTGCCGGATCGGCGAATCGGGCTGCACGTTTAGCGAGCGCAGCGCGCCACCGGTAATGGCCGAGAAGACCGGGCCGGCCACCGCGCCGCCGTAGTGGCTGCCGGCGGTCGGTTCGTCGACGCTCACCGCCACGATCACCCGCGGGTTGGACATCGGCGCCAGGCCGATGAACGACGCGCGGTACTTGCTGCGGTCGTAGCCACGCCCCACGTGCTTGTACGCGGTACCGGTCTTGCCGCCCACGCGGTAGCCCATCACCTGGGCTTCCGGCGCCGTGCCGCCCGGGGCGGTCACGGTTTCCAGCATACCGCGCACTTCACGCGCGATCTGCGGGGTTAGGATGCGTTCGCCGGTGGCCGGGCCGTTGGTCTTGAAAATCGATACCGGGATCAGTTCGCCATCGTGGGCAAAGATCGTATAGGCGTGCGCCACCTGGAACAGCGACACCGACAGGCCGTAGCCATATGACATGGTGGCCTGCTCGATCGGGCGCCAGCTCTTCCACGGCCGCACGCGGCCAGCCACCGCGCCCGGGAAGCCGATCTTCGGCGCCTGGCCCAGGCCGACACTGGTGAACATGTCCCACATCTCCTGCGGCTTCATCATCATCGCGATCTTGGTCGTGCCGATGTTGCTCGACTTCTGGATCACGCCGCCTACCGTGAGCGTGCCGTAGTTGTGGGTATCCGAGATCGTGGCGCCCTCGAAGTTGAACTTGCCGGTGGTGACCACCGTGGTGGCCGGCGTCACGCGGCCCAGCTGCAGCGCCAGGCCGATGGTGATCGGCTTCATCATCGAGCCGGGCTCGAAGGTGTCGGTCAGCACGCGGTTGCGCAGCTGTTCGCCCGACAGGCGGCTGCGGTCGTTCGGGTTGTAGGTGGGCCAGTTGGCCAGCGCCAGCACTTCGCCGGTCTGGGCGTCGAGCACCACGGCACTGGCGGCCTTGGCCTTGTTGCGCTCCACCACGGCCTTGACCTCGTTGTAGGCCAGGTACTGGATCTTGGCGTCGATCGACAACTGCATGTCCTGGCCGTCACGCGGCGTCTTCAGGATGCCCACGTCCTCCACCACGCGGCCCAGGCGGTCCTTGATCACCTGGCGCGCGCCGGGGCTGCCGGCCAGCACGCCTTCGCGCGCCAGTTCCACGCCTTCCTGCCCCTTGTCTTCGACGTTGGTGAAGCCGACGATGTGCGCCATCGCCTCGCCTTCCGGATAGAAGCGCTTGTACTCCCGCGTCTGATGGACGCCGTCGATCTTGAGCGCGGCGATCTTGTCGGCCGCATCGGGCAGCACCTGGCGCTTCAGATAGACAAAGCTCTTGTCTTCATTGAACTTGGCGCGCAGGTCCTTCTCGGACATGTCCAGCAGCTTGGCCAGCTGGCGCATGTGCTGCGGTTCCAGATTGTCGGGCACATCCTCGGGCACGGCCCAGATCGCCTTGACCGGCAGGCTGGTGGCCAGCACCAGGCCATTGCGGTCCAGGATTTTGCCGCGCGTGGCGGGCAGCTCCAGCGTGCGCTGGAAGCGCTTCTTGCCCTCCATCTCGTAGAACTGGTTGCCCGGGCCCTGGATCCACATCGCCCGCGCGGCCAGCGCCACAAACGCAGCGAACATCAGGAACACCACGAACTTCGAGCGCCACATCGGCAGGCGCAGGCCCAGCACCGGGCTGGCCGAGAACTGGCCGGTGCGCGGGCGCGCGGCCTCGCCACGCGGCTTGTTGCCGGCGCGGGCGCGATTCAGGCTCGGGCGAGCCAGGCTCATTTGGCGGGTCCCCCGGCGGGTTGCTGGGCATCGGGCGGGGTATCAGGCAGCACCACGCCCTGCAGGTATTGGGTACGGCCGGCCATGGCCGGCGCCATCTTCAGCTGCGCACGCGCCGAATCGGCAATGCGCGCGCTCTTGCTGAGCGAACTCTGCTGGTATTGCAGGCGCGACCAGTCGATGTCGAGCTGCTTTTCCTCGGTCTGCGCCCGCTCCAGCGCCACAAACAGCGTGCGGGCCTGGTGCTGCGCGCTCACCAGCGACAGCGCGCACAGCATCAGCGCGGCAAGCAGGAAGAAGGTCAGGCGGTTCATGCGTCGCGGCCTCCGAGCTTTTCCGCCACGCGCATCACGGCCGAGCGGGCGCGCGGGTTGTCGGCCACCTCCTGGGTGCCAGGCTTGAAACGGCCCAGCAGCTTCATCGTCGGCTGCGGCAGGTCGGCGGCGCGCAGCGGCGCGCGGCGCAGCGCCGGATCCGCGTCGCGGTCCGGATGGGCGTGCGCCTGCATGAACCGCTTGACGATGCGGTCCTCGAGCGAGTGAAAGCTGATCACCACGAGGCGGCCTCCGACCTGCAGCAGCTCGTACGCCGCCTTCAGGCCTCTTTCGAGGTCCGCAAGCTCTTGATTGACGTGAATCCGTAGAGCTTGAAAGGTGCGGGTCGCAGGGTCCTGACCCTTCTCGCGTGTCTTGACGGTTTTCGCCACGAGCGCGGCAAGTTCTGAAGTAGTGGCGACTGGTCCGCCATCGCCGGGTTCGCTCCGGCGAGCAACAATCGCCTTTGCAATCTGTACAGCAAACCGTTCTTCCCCATAGTCTCGTATCACCCTGGCAATGTCGTGCTCGTCCGCCCGTGCAAGCCACTCGGCGGCAGTGACGCCGCGCGTGGTGTCCATGCGCATGTCCAGCGGGCCCTCGAAACGAAAGGAAAATCCCCTCGCCGCCTCGTCGATCTGGGGCGAGCTGATGCCCAGGTCGAACAGCACGCCAGCCACGGGCGGGCGGCCGGCCAGCCGGTCGCCCATCTCCGCAAAGCTCGCGTGCTCAATGGAGAAGCGGGCATCCTTGATGGTGCCCGCTTCTGCGATTGCTGCCGGATCCTTGTCGAACGCGACGAGGCTGCCGGCCGGCCCCAGCCGCGCCAGCACGGCACGGCTGTGACCGCCTCTTCCGAAGGTGCCGTCCACGTAGGCGCCGTCGGGCCGCCAGACGAGCGCGTCGACGGCCTCGTCCAGCAACACGGTGCGATGGCGCAGGGCGGTGGTCCCCGGCGTTTCGGTAGGGGTCATGACCTCTTCAGAAAGAGAAATTCTTCAATGCGTCCGGCATGCCCTGTGCCATCGCCGCCTGTTCCTTGGCGGCGTAGGTAGCGGCATCCCAGACTTCGAAATGGCTGCCCATACCGAGCAGCATCACTTCCTTGTCGAGCATGGCGGCACTGCGCAGCTCCGGTGCAATCAGCACACGGCCCGCGCCATCCATTTCCACGTCGGCGGCGTTGCCCAGAAAGATCCGCTTCCACCAGTGGGCATCCATTGGCAGCGCCGCGATGCGGCCGCGGAAAACCTCCCATTCGGGCCTGGGAAAGAGCAAAAGGCAGCCGTCCGGGTGCTTGGTCAGCGTAACCCGGCCCTCGGCCTGCGTTTGCAGCGCTTCGCGGTGCCTGGCCGGAATGGACATCCGGCCCTTGGCATCGAGCGACAGCGCCGATGCTCCCTGAAACAAGCTCTTTCCCCCGGTAACCGCCGGCTATTTCAGCCTTTGGCAGGTCGATTCGTCCTTGTCCGCAACCGTCCGGTCCGATGCAAATCATCGCAGAGACAGGGCGGCATTTCACACAAAAATACACTTCCTCACACTATTTCCCACTTTAGAGGAAGCATTTTGGCCGGTCAAGGCTCGCTAAGGGGCAAAAAACAGGGTTTTTTTAATCAGAACAAAGACTTAGCGCGCCAACTTCACGCACCGCAACAGTGAATCCTTAATGAAATGAAGTACTTGGGGAGGAAAGCAGAGAAACCACCTGAGAACAATCTGGGGGAGGACTGCCGACGGCGAGAATCGCATCCAGTTCTGCGCCGTCGGGAAGGATACAACGTTTTGCCGCCAGCCCCGACCAACCAAGGGCTCGGGGCAGTTTTCCACAGCTGTGCGAGGCAGCGTTCAGATGCACCCCGAAAATGAAAATGGCGACGATGCGTACACGCCCGTCGCCATTTGTGACACGCCGTCGTCGTCGCTGCTAGATACGATAGGCCGCCGTGGTCATGATCCTGGATGCGACGCGCATCAGTGCGCGCACCGGGCCGGGCAACGGCACGCCGCCGGCATCGCGGGCGGCATCGCCATGGCGGATCTCGTCGTCGCGCATCTGCTCGAGAATGGCGCGCGAGCGGCCATCGGCAGGCGGCAGTCGGTCCAGGTGGCCGGTCAGGTGATGCTCGACCTGGCGTTCGGTCTCGGCCACGAAGCCCAGGCTGATGCGGTCGCCAGCCCGGCCCGCCACGACACCGATGGCAAACGCGCCGGCATACCAGAGCGGATTGAGCAGGCTCGGCCGCGAACCGAGTTCGCGCAGGCGCTCGGCGCACCAGGCCAGGTGGTCTTCCTCTTCGCGCGCCGCGGCATCCATCTGCGCGCGCACTGGCGCGCTGCGGGCCGTCAGCTTCTGCGCCTGGTACAGGGCCTGCGCACAGACTTCGCCCACATGGTTGATGCGCATGAGCCCGGCCACATGGCGGCGCTCCTCGGCAGTCATCTGTTCCGTATCGGGCGTGAGCCGGTCGGCGGGGTTGTCGCGGTCCGCACGGGTCGCACCGGCGATGGCGCGCAGCGCGACATCGAATTCGTGAATCAACGTATCCATAGGTGTCAATGGAAGGTCTGCGGCCGCCATTCGCGCGTGCCCCACTGATGGGTAGAGCTTTGCCTCGACAGCGTACCGGGATTTCCCGCATTGTACCCGCGTGATTTTGTGCAGGTTTGCGCATTGGCATGCAAGGGCGCGTTTTCGCTGAGCCCGGGTCCCGGATAACCCTGAGTTGTGAAAACCAGACAAGACGTTTACCACAGGGTCAAAAAAAATAGCGCTTTTGCTAGAGTGATCAGCAGCTTCCATGGAAGTCAAGCACGGAAGGATGAAGAGGGCTGACAGGAGGTCCTTCCGCATAGCTTCAACTAATAATTCTTAAGTGGAGATCACCCAGCATGAAAAAATCGCTACTCGCGCTTGCCGCGATGAGCGCTTTTGCCACGGCTGCAAATGCGCAAACCAGCGTGACCCTGTACGGCGTCGTCGACCTGCCAATCGAATACAACAACAATCTGGCACCCGGCTTCAACACCAATCCCGCATCGTGGGGCCCGAATGGCCGTCCGCCTTCGCTGGCCGGCGGCGGCAGCCGTGTGGGCCTGCAGACCGGTGGCGGCCTGTCCGGCTCGCGCTGGGGTCTGCGCGGCACCGAAGATCTGGGCGGCGGCCTGAAGGCACTGTTCGTGCTGGAAAGCGGCTTCGGCCTTGACGACGGCAAGTCGCAGCAAGGCGGCCGACTGTTCGGTCGTCAGGCGTTCCTGGGGCTGCAGAGCGACAGCTACGGCCGTCTGACCATGGGTCGTCAGTACACGACCATGTTCGACATGTTCGCGAACTTCTCGCCGACCGGCTACGCGACGATCTACGAACCGGTGGTGGCCCAGCTGGGTACCAACTTCCGTTCGGACAACACCGTCAAGTACACGGCCGTGTTCGGCCCGGTCACCGCCGAGGCGCACTGGAGCTTCGGTACGGGCGTCGCCGCAATCGGTCCGGTGCCGCTGGCTGCCTCGGGCGCTGGCGAATCGCCGGGCAACTTCAACAACAACGCGGGCGGTGGTGCCGGCGTGCTGTACATGAGCGGCCCGCTGGGCCTGACGCTGGCGTACGACGAATGGCGCCCGACGATCACGATCGGCCAGCCTGGCCGTTCGCGCAAGGTGGGTGCCGCCGGTAGCTACACGGTCGGCCCGGCAAAGCTGATGGCCGGCTACCGCTACGGTCGCACGACCGACAACACCGGCGCCGAGCTGCTGCGCGACAACTACTACTGGTTCGGCGTGAACTACCAGGTGACCGCGCCGCTGGGCCTGACGCTGGCGTACTTCTACGACGACGTGAAGACGATGCGCGCGTCGTCGGCCTTCCTGGCCGACAACCCCAAGAACCCGTGGCAGATCAGCTTCGTGGCCGACTACAACTTCTCGAAGCGCACCGACGTCTACCTGACGGCCGGCTACGTGAAGAACTCGGGCCTGAACTTCGATACCTCGGCAGTGAGCTTTGCCAACGGCTACCCGCTGGAACAAGGCAAAACCAGCCAGGTTGGCGTGGCAGTGGGTATCCGCCACAAGTTCTGATCCGAAGCTTTACGCAGTTCGACACTGTTCCTTATTTTCAAGGCGCCTTCGGGCGCCTTTTTTGCGTCCCTCTGGCGCCTTTTTTCATCCCCCCGCATGAATGTCTCAACGGGTTTCACCTCATCCGCGAAGTGGCGCGTGCCCGACTAGAATGGCCTGCAGACCGGAACACCCGGCCGCCTTACCTGGAGACATTGCCATGCATCAACCTCGCCGGCGCACCATCGCCCTGCTCCTGTCGGTTGCCCTGGGTCCGCTGGCCGCAGCCACGGCGCTCGCCAACGATGCCTACCCGACGCGGCCGATCCGGCTGGTCGTGCCCTTCCCGGCCGGCGGCACCACCGACATCATGGCGCGGGCCGTCTCGGCCGAGCTGTCGAAGCTGCAGGGCTGGAACGTGGTGGTCGACAACAAACCTGGCGCGGGCGGCAACATCGGCTCGGACATCGTGGCCAAGTCCGCCCCCGACGGCTACACGCTGCTGATGGGCACGGTCGGCACGCACGGCATCAACCAGTCTCTCTACGGCAAGCTGCCGTTCGACCCGATCAAGGACTTCGCCCCGATCACTCTGGTGGCGGCAGTGCCCAACGTGCTGGTGGTCAATCCCGCCTTCGCCCAGCAGAACAAGATCAATAGCGTCAACGACCTGATTGCCTATGCGCGCGCCAATCCGGGCAAGCTCAACATGGCGTCGAGCGGCAACGGCACGTCGATCCACCTGGCCGGCGAGCTGTTCAAGACGCAGACCAAGACCTTCATGGTCCACTTTCCGTACCGCGGCAGCGGCCCGGCCCTGACGGACATGACCGGCGGCACCATGCAGGTGATGTTCGACAACCTGCCGTCGTCGATGCAGCTGATCAAGGCGGGCAAGCTCAAGGCACTGGCCGTGACCAGCGCCAAGCCGTCGCCGGCCCTGCCAGGCGTGCCCACGGTGGCGCAGGCGGCCAACCTGCCGAACTTCGAGGCCAGCTCGTGGTTTGGCCTGCTGGCGCCCGCCGGCACGCCGCCGGAAATCATCCATCGCATCCAGCAGGAAGTGGCCAAGAGCCTGAACACGCCGGCCGTGCGTGAACGGCTGATGGCGCAGGGTGCCGATCCGGTGGGCAATACGCCCGAGCAGTTCGCCGCGCTGATCCGCTCCGAGACTGCCAAGTGGGCCAAGGTCGTCAAGGATTCGGGCGCCAAGGTGGATTGACGCCGCGCCGGCAACTGGAAAGACGGCGGATAGGGAGAACGCCGGGCAGCGCATATACTTGAGGCATCAAATGTTCGAGTTACCCGAATCCCGATGCCCAATCCCTCCGCCGCCAGCAGCGCCGATGACTCTCCGGTCGACCTGGAAACCAGTGCCGGCGAATCGGACCACGAGGCGCTGCGGCTCTGGCTTCGCCTGCTCACCTGCACCACGCTGATCGAGGGCGACATCCGCTCGCGCCTGCGCCAGGACTTTGCGGTGACGCTGCCGCGCTTCGACCTGATGTCGCAACTCGACCGCCACCCCGAAGGGCTCAAGATGGGCGAGCTGTCGCGCCGCATGATGGTGACCGGCGGCAACGTCACGGGCATCACCGACCAGCTGCAGCAAGAGGGCCTGGTCACGCGCGAGGCCCTGCCCACGGACCGCCGGGCGTATCTGATCCGCCTGACCCCAGCCGGCCGCGAGGCGTTCTCGCGCATGGCGCGCGCGCACGAAACCTGGGTGGAACAATTGTTCTCGGGACTTGCCGAAACGGATCGACGCGCCCTCTTCCGACTGCTGGGTCGCCTGAAATCCAGCCTGACGACTTCGCCATGACCCGACTCGCAAATCCCGCAATGCGATGGATACCCACACTGTGCGCGGCCGCGCTGGCCACGCTCGGCGCGGGATGCATCAGCACGCCGGCCGGCCCGCAGATCACGCCGGTCAACGCCACGATCAAGCTCGGCCGCGTGACCGAGAAGACCTTCCTGTCACGCGTGGATGTACCGCAAGGCAGCAGCTACGGCGGCTATGGCATGGGCGTTGGCGGCGTGGCCGCCGGCGGCGGGGGTGGAGGCGGGGGTGTGGGCGTGGGTTTCTCGGTAGACCTGTCGCGGCTGCTGAATCCGCCGCCTCCGCCCATGCAGATGGACCTTTACCAGTACAAGGTCCGGACGGCCGATGGTACGGTGGCCCAGGTGAATGGCCCGGCCGCCCCGGGGCTGGAACCCGGCACGTGCGTGCGGCTGATCTATCCCGATGGATCGCCCCAGCCGCAGATGGCGCCGTCGAACGAGTGCTAGGGTAGTGACGCCCTCTCCCGCAGGCGGGAGAGGGAGAGAACCTATGCAGCCTTGCGGCTGTCGCGCAGTTCGCGGCGCAGGATCTTGCCGACGTTGGTCTTCGGCAGTTCGGTGCGGAACTCGACGTACTTCGGACGCTTGTAGCCGGTCAGGCGGTCCTTGCAGAACGCGATCACGTCGGCTTCCGACAGGGCCGGGTCCTTCTTGACCACGAACAGCTTCACCACCTCGCCCGAGTGCTGGTCGGGCACACCAACCGCTGCCACTTCCAGCACGCCCGGGCATTCGGCGACCACGCCTTCCACTTCGTTCGGATACACGTTGAAGCCCGACACCAGGATCATGTCCTTCTTGCGGTCGACGATCTTCGTGTAGCCGCGCTCGTCCATCACGCCGATGTCGCCGGTCTTGAAGAAGCCGTCCGGGGTCATGACCTTGGCGGTCTCGTCCGGGCGGTTCCAGTAGCCAGCCATCACCTGCGGGCCGCGCAGGCAGATCTCGCCGGGCTGGCCCAGCGGCAGCTCATTGCCATCGTCGTCGCGGATCGACACTTCGGTGGACGGCAGCGGCAGGCCGATGGTGCCCGAGAACGCGTCGGAATCGGTCGGATTGCAGGTGGCCGACGGCGAGGTTTCCGACAGGCCATAGCCCTCGATGATCGGGCAGCCCGTCTTGGCCAGCCAGTTCTTGGCCACCGCTTCCTGCACGGCCATGCCGCCGCCATTGGCCACGCGCAGGCCCGAGCAGTCGATCTTGCCGAAGTCGGGATGGTTCAGCAGCGCGTTGTACAGCGTGTTCACGGCCGGGAACATATGGAACTTGTACTTCTGCAGTTCCTTGATGAAGCCCGGGATGTCGCGCGGATTCGGAATCAGGATGCTCAGGCCGCCGCTGCGCATGCCCAGCAGGCAGCAGACCGTCAACGCAAAGATGTGATACAGCGGCAGCGCGGTGATCGTCACCACCTGGTCGATAGGGGCGCCCTTGGCCAGCGCCGGCTGCATCCACGCCTCGGACTGCAGCACGTTGGCCACGATATTCCGGTGCAGCAGCGTGGCGCCCTTCGACACCCCCGTGGTGCCGCCCGTGTACTGCAGGAACGCGATGTCGTCCGGGCCCGTGCTCACGGGCCTCAGTTCCATCTTGCGCCCTTCGGCCAGCACGTCGTTGAAGCGCACGCAGTTGGGCAGTTCCCAGGCCGGCACCATCTTCTTGACGTTGCGGACCACGAAATTGACGATGGCGCCCTTCAGGCCGCCCAGCATGTCGCCCATGCTGGCCACCACCACATGCTTGACCGGCGTCGCGGGCAGCACGGCCTGCAGCGTGGCCGCGAAATTCTCAAGGATGACGATGGCTTCGGCGCCGCTGTCCTTGAGCTGGTGTTCCAGCTCGCGCGGCGTGTATAGCGGATTCACGTTGACCACCACGTAGCCGGCGCGCAGCACGGCGGCCAGCGCCACCGGATACTGCAGCACGTTCGGCATCATGAGGGCCACGCGGGCGCCGGGACGCAGCCCGCGCGACTGCAGCCAGGCCGCGAACTGGCGCGACAGCTGGTCCAGTTCGCCATAGGTGATGGCCTTGTCCATGCAGATGAACGCACGGCGGTCGGCGTAGGTACGGAACGAATGCTCGAGCAACTGGGCCAGCGAACGGAACTGACTGGCGTCGATCTCTGCCGGTACGCCCGCCGGATAGTTTTTCAGCCACAGCTTTTCCATACCGTCTCCTGAATTTCTGAATGATCGTTCGATTTTTTGGGAATGCTAAACGCGTGCCCCATGTGAAGACAACCCGTTAGACGAAGTCCTCCACGAATTGGACCGTCGAAATCGTGAATTATGCGCCACCCAATGGTGGGATCGAGGGAATACCCTGACGAATCTGGCCGGAAACGCAGCCGTCCTTGGTGCCGATCAAGCCGGAGGCAGCACCAGCTTCATCATGTTCTGCGCCAGTTCGTGCGCCAGCGCCTCCGGATCCATGCGCCCCGGCTCATGCCATGTGTACATGAAACCGATAACGCCGCCCATGGAATGGGCCGTCACCCGTGCATCGCCAAACGCGAACACACCGGCTGCCAGGCCTTCCTCCAGCAGCACGTACAGGTCGCGGTAGAACTCGCGGGCCATGCTGTTGAGCCACTCGACCGTATCGCCCTTCAGGTACTGGTTGTCGCGAAAACTCAGCGCCGCCGCCACGTGACACTTGACGCAACGGCGGGCCATTTCCAGCAGGCAGGCGTGCAGGCGCTCGCGCACCGGCAGCGCAGGGTTGGCCGTTTCCCGAATCACCGTCAGGCAGGTCTGTGCCGATTCGCGGCACAGGATGTCGAAGATCTCGTACTTGTCGGCGAAGTAGTAGTAGACCGCCGGCTTGGTCACGCCCAGGGCCCGGCACAGGTCGTTCATCGTCATGCCCGGATAACCTTTCGTGTAGAAAAGCTGTGCGGCGGTGTCCAGGATCTGGCGGCGGCGCATTTCCTGGCGCTCGGCCACGTGCGTGCGCGCGGGGCCGTCGTCGCTCAGCGTGGCGGCGGCGGTTGCGCGCGGCAGATTGCCGGATTTCTTGGGGGCATGAGACATGGCCGCCATTTTCGCATGCAGGGCGTGCGTCACCATCGGGAAACTCCCGCGTCAGGGTTTTGGCGTATCAGCCATGGCACCCGTGTTGCCACGCGCCGTCAGCGGCGTGACTTCGGTGGCCGGCGGCGCCAGCTTGCGCAGCGCCGCGTCGCGCTCGGCCGGCGGCAGGTCGCCGATCTTGCGAGCGGCCGCATAGAAGCGCTCCCAGTCGCCGCCGCACTGCGCCAGCAGCGCCGTGAAGGCCGGCACCCATTGCTGGTACGTGGCCACGGCGGCCAGGTGGGCATTGGTCAGCGGCTGGTCGAACCAGCGGTCGTAGCCGGTGTAGCCGGCCCACTCGACCTTTAGCGCCGCATATTCCTGCCGCAGTTCGTCGAAGATGCGCGCCTTGCCCTGGCGCTTGGCTTCATCGTCCTGCGGCGACTTGTACAGCGTCACGAGCTTGTCGCGTGTGCTGAGCAGCATCGCGCGGAACTGGCGGCGCCGGCCGTCGTAGATCTTGTAGCTGGCGCGCGCGTCGGCCGATCCGTCCTGCGCCAGCCAGTGCTCTACGCCGGCCACTTCCACGGCCGTGGCGAACGACTCGTTGAACGCGGTGTCGTTGCGCACGTACACCACCTGGTGCGCGAGTTCGTGGAAGATCAGCCGGGCCAGTTCGCCCTCGGGCTGGTAGACGAAGGTATTGAGTAGCGGATCGTCGAAATAACCGAGCGTGGAATAGGCCGGGATGCCCGCCACGTAGGTTTCAAAGCCGTCGCGGCGCAACCCCTTGGCATAGTGGTCGGCATCGTCCTGGCTGTAGTAGCCCCGGTACGTGATGCAGCCGACGATCGGGAAGCACCACTTGCGCAAGTCCAGCGACAGTTCGGGCGTGGCGAACACACTCCACACCACATAGGGCCGGTGCAAATTGGCGTAACGGCGATAGCTGCCGTTGTCGGGCAGCTTCAGTTCGCGCGATGCGTAGTCGCGAATGCGGCGCGCCAGTTCCAGCCGCTGGGCCAGTTTCCGGTCGTTGGCGCCGTTGGCCGTGGCGATGGCGTCGTCCAGCGACTGCGCCGAAGCCATCACGCCCAGGTGGCCACCGATCGACTGATAGTAATAGCCAACCGTATCGCAGCCGGCCGCCAGCATCGCTCCAGCGAGTATCGCGAGGATACCCGCCAGGCGCCGGTGGGCCGGCCACCGTTTCATGATGCCAAGGCCTCGGCCCGCACCGCCTCCACTTCCACGAGGCAGTCATAGAACACCGGCGCGCGACCCAGGTCGGTCAGGTGCTGGCTGGTCAGTTCGTTGGCGTTCTTGCCATCGGGGGCGAGCTTCTTCCACCAGATCGACAGGCCCACCACCAGCCCCTGCTTGGCGCGATCGGTCACGCGGGCGCGCGCCTGCATGCTGCCGCGATCGTTGTAGGCGCGCACCAGGTCGCCGTGGGCGATGTTGCGCGCGGCGGCGTCCACCGGATGGATGTCCAGATGGGGCTCGCCTTCGGTGGCGCGCAGGCTGTCGACGTTGACGAACGAGCTGTTCAGGAAATTGCGCGCCGGCGGCGAGATCATCGCCAGCGGATACCTTGCCGCCAGCTCCGGTGCCGACGACGGGGTCTCATACGGCGCCACATAGGCCGGCAGCGGGTCGAGCCCGTCGCGCGCCATGGCTGCCGAATAGAACTCGCATTTTCCCGATGGCGTCGGGAAGCCGCCGTTGGCGAACGGCGCCGCGTCGATATTCAGCCGCTGCCAGCCGCGCGCCTTCAGCGTGTCCCAGCTGATGCCCTCGGCCCGCTTGTCGTCGCGCAGGATGGCCTGGCCGGCAATGGCTTCATCGGTATCGGCAAAGCACGGATCGGCAAACCCCATGCGCGCGGCCAGCCGGCGGAAGATCTCCGTGTTCGGCAGCGCCTGGCCCAGCGGGGCCACGGCCTGGTTGTTGGCCATGAAGTAGACGTGGCCGTACGTCTTGTGCACGTCCACATGTTCGAGCTGCGTGGTGGCGGGCAGTACGATATCGGCGTAGTCGGCCGTATCGGTGCGGAAGTGTTCCAGCACCACGGTGAACAGGTCTTCGCGCGCAAACCCCTGGGCGACCTTGGCCGACTCCGGCGCCACCGCCACGGGGTTGCTGTTGTAGACCACCACGGCTTCGATCTTCGGGCCGTTGCCGCGCGCGCCGTCGTCCAGCAGCGCGTCGCCGATCGTGCTCATGTTCACGGTGCGCGGCAGCTCGGGCCACGTGGGCAGCAGGTCCGGGCGCTGCAGCGACGCGGTATCGATCGGGAAGAAGCCCGACGTGGACAACTGCAGGCCGCCCGCCGGCTGGCGCCAGGCGCCCACCAGCGACGGCAGACAGGCCACCGCGCGCACCGCCTGGCCACCGCCGCGCACGCGCTGCACGCCGTAGTTCAGGCGGATGGCCACGGCCTGGCGTTCCTTGACCGCCAACTGACCATACAGGCCGGCCAGCCATTCGATGTCTTCCACCGGCACGCCGCAGATTTCGGCCGCCCGGGCAGGCGGATAGTCCATCGCCCGCTCGCGCAGCGCATCGAAACCAACCGTGTGTTGCGCGATGTAGTCGTGGTCCAGCAGGTCATCGCGAATCAGGATGTGGATCATCGCCAGCGCCAGCGCGCCGTCGGTGCCGGGCATCGGTGCGATATGGCGATGGCACTTCTCGGCCGTCAGCGAGCGGTACGGATCGATCGCCACCAGCGTGGCGCCGCGGCGCTTGGCTTCCTGCGCGCGGGTCCAGAAATGCAGGTTCGACGCAATCGGGTTGCCGCCCCAGATGATGACCAGCTTCGCGCCGACCACGTGCTCCATGTCCATGCCGACGCTGGCGCCATAGCTGTAACGCAGCGCCGTGGCACCGGCACTGGCACAGATCGTGCGATCCAGCAGCGACGCACCGAGCTTGTGAAAGAACCGCGCGGCCATGCTTTCGCCCTGCACCAGGCCCATCGTGCCCGCGTAGCTGTACGGCACGATCGCCTCGGGATTGCGCGCGGCGATGGCGCCCAGCCGCGTGGCGATCTCGTCGAGCGCGGCTTCCCACGAAATGGGCTCGAACTTGCCTTCGCCCTTCTTGCCCACGCGGCGCAGCGGCGTCAGCAGGCGGTCGGCGTGATAGGTACGTTCGGTGTAGCGCGACACCTTGGCGCAGAGCACGCCCCCCGTGGTGGGATGCTCGGGATCGCCAGCCACCTTGGTGGCGCGGCCGTCCTCGACGGTGACGAGCAGCGCACAGGTGTCGGGACAATCATGAGGGCAGGCGGCGCGGACGATGCGGGTGGCCATGGTGGGCTTCGGCAGGCAGATACGGCGGGTGGGGCGCCCGGTACGGGCATGCGGCGGGCTGACGGCGTGGCGTTTGTCAACGGCGTGACTGTGGCGCAGTGACGTCGGCCAAACATTGCTGACCGGGAGAAATTGTTTGGCTCCAATTGTATTCGATTATGATGTGCCGGCGCAGTCCGGCCAAGGCCGTGAACTGTCCGGCCCCGCAGGGCCGGGAGCCGTACCGGCACAAGATCCGGACGGCATCCGCGGGGTCCGA
Organism: Cupriavidus pauculus; assembly: GCF_002858765.1. GTDB lineage: Bacteria > Pseudomonadota > Gammaproteobacteria > Burkholderiales > Burkholderiaceae > Cupriavidus > Cupriavidus pauculus_B. The sequence continues at coordinate 249,232 of NZ_PJRP01000002.1, read as the reverse complement.
AAGCAGCAAAGAAGACGCAACGCAGAACGTTTTACGGATTTTTGACGGGGATTCACATGGGTTTCACTTCTGGGGTCAAGCGCCGGCAAATGGTCGGCCTGATGATGGCGGCCGCGCTCGCGGCCAGCGGCGTACCAGGCGCCGCGTTTGCCGCCAATACCACGCCCGCCGAGACCGGCGTGACCGCCGATTCGATCCTGCTGGGACAATCGGCCGCGCTGACCGGCCCCACAGCCGTGCTGGGCAAGCAGATGAACGCCGGCGCGCGCCTCTACTTCGACTACATCAACAGCCATGGCGGCGTGTTCGGCCGCAAGATCGAACTCAAGGCGCTGGACGATGCCTACGAGCCCGACGAGGCCGTCAAGAACACGAAGAAGCTGATCGAGGAAGACCGCGTCTTTGCGCTGTTCGGCTACGTGGGCACACCCACCAGCCAGGCCGCGCTGCCGCTGGTCGGCCAGGCACGCATTCCGTTCTTCGCCCCCTTCAGCGGCGCGCAGACGCTGCGCGACCCGTCCAACCGCTACGTGTTCCACGTGCGGGCGGGCTACGAGGAAGAAACCGGCGCCATCGTGCGCCAGATTCGCACCACGGGCCTGAAGCGGGTTGCCGTGGTCTACAACGACGACGGCTACGGCAAGGCCGGCCTGGCGGGCATCGAGCACGCCATCAAGGCACTGCCGGCGGACAGCGGTGTGAAGCTGGTGGCGCAGTCCAGCGTGGTCCGCAACACCGTGGAAATCGGCGATGCGATGCAGGAGGCCATGAAGGCAAAGCCCGATGCCGTGGTGCTGATCAGCGCCTACCGCACGGCCGGTGCCTTCGTGAAGGAGGCGCTGCGCCGCAGCTACAGCGGGCAGTTCTACAACGTGTCGTTCGTGGGCACCCAGGCGCTGGCCAAGGAAGTAGGCCCGCAGGGCAGCGGCGTGATCATTTCCCAGGTGATGCCGCATCCGGGCAACGCAACGCTGCCGGTGGTGCGCGAATACCTGCGCCTGCTGCAGGCCGCCGGCAAGCAGAACGACTTCGACTACGCCAGTATCGAAGGCTTCATCGCCGCCAAGGCATTCGTGGAAGGCCTGCGCCGCGCCGGCAAGGACCTGACACGCGAGCGTTTCGTGATGGCGCTGGAAAGCATGCGCAATGTGGACCTGGGCGGATTCATCGTCCAGTTCGGTCCAGACAGCCACGTGGGCTCGAAATTCGTCGAAATGACGATCATCAATTCACGGGGCGTGGTGATTCGCTGATTCGCGAGCCGCTGAAGTTTGCTCCCCGCTCCCGCAGAGCGGGAGCGGGGAGCAAACCGTCAGGCGAGATCACACCATGTCATTCAGGTGGCACGCCGACCACCGTAGCGGCGCGATCTCCTTGAGCGCCGGCTGCTCCTCCTTGCAGCGTGGCATCGCATGCGGGCAGCGCGGGTGGAAGTGGCAGCCCGTCGGCGGATTGAGCGGCGACGGAATTTCGCCGCGAATCGCCACATAGGTCTTCTTGCCCACCTCAAGCTTCGGCGCCTCGGCCAGCAGTGCCTGGGTGTACGGATGGTTGGGCGATGCGAACACTTCCTCGGTCGGCGCCGATTCCACCACGCGCCCCAGGTACATGATCACCACGCGGTCGCTGATGTGCTTGACCACCCCCAGGTCGTGGCTGATGAACAGGTAGGTCAGGTTCAGCTCTTCGCGCAGGCGCATGAACAGGTTCAGCACCTGGGCCTGGATCGACACGTCGAGCGCCGCCACCGATTCATCGCAGACCAGGAATTCCGGCTTCACGGCCAGGGCGCGCGCAATACCGATGCGCGCCCGCTGGCCACCCGAGAACTGGTGCGGAAAGCGCCGCAGCACCGTGGGGTCCATGCCCACGCGTACGAGCATGTCTTCCACATAGGCCTTCTGCGCGCCGCGCTCCACCATGCCATGCACGACAGGCGCCTCGCCGACGATGTCCAGCACGCGCAGGCGCGGGTTCAGCGACGCATAGGGGTCCTGGAAGATCATCTGGATCGCCAGTTGCTTCTCGCGCCGCTTGTCGGGCGGCAGGCGGTCCAGGTCGGTGCCGCGCCAGAGCCGCTCGCCCTCGGTCAGCGAATGCAGGCCCACGGCCATGCGGCCGAGCGTGGACTTGCCGCACCCCGACTCGCCCACCAGCCCCACCACCTCGCCGGTACGGATGGCCAGGTCGACCTTGTCGACGGCATGCACCACTTCCATCTTCTGCTTCGCACCGAAGACGTTGGCGATCTTGGCCGCCACGTCCAGCGACTTGACGAAGCGCTTGGACACCTCGCGCAGTTCCAGCAGCGGCGCCGGCGGCGTGGCGGCGTCGGGAGGTGCGCCCACGGTGGCGGTCTTCGGCGTATCGATCACGGGCGTACTCATGCGGCCTCCTGCTGGCTATGCACCGGGTGGAAGCAGCGCAACTGCCGGCCATCTGGCGAAATGGCCAGGGGTGGGTCCTTCTTGCACACATCGGTGGCGTACGGGCAGCGGTTGCGAAACGCGCAGCCGCCGGGCAGGTTCAACAGCGACGGCGTCATGCCCGGAATCTGCCGCAGCGGCGCACCGCGCGGATTGCGCGACGGCGCCGAGCCGATCAGCCCGTGCGTGTACGGATGCTCGGGGCGCTCCAGCACCTGGCGCACATCGCCCGATTCAACGATCTTGCCCGCGTACATCACGCAGACCTTGTCCGCCAGACCCGCCACCACGGACAGGTCGTGGGTAATCCAGATCAGGGCGGTGCCCGATTCGCGGCACAGCGTCTGCATCTCGTAGAGGATCTGGCCCTGAATGGTCACGTCGAGCGCCGTGGTGGGCTCGTCGGCGATGATCAGGTCGGGCTTGTTCAGCAATGCGATGGCAATGGCCACGCGCTGGCGCATGCCGCCCGAGAACTGGTGCGGGTAGGCCTGCAGACGCTCGTCCGGCGACGGGATGCCCACACGCGCCAGTGCATTGCGGGCCCGCTCGCGGGCGGCGGCCTTACTGACATCGTCGTGGGCGCGCACCGCCTCGATCATCTGCGTGTCGATGCGCAGGACCGGGTTCAGCGTCATCATCGGGTCCTGGAAGATCATGGCGATGCGGTTGCCGCGCACGTCGCGCTGCTGGGCCGGCGTCAGGGCGCGCAGGTCTCGCGTCACGCCGTCGCGGCTGGTCAGGGCGATGCGGCCGTCCACGACCTTGCCCGGCGGATCGATCAATCCCATGATCGAATAGCCGGTCATCGACTTGCCCGAGCCCGATTCGCCCACCAGGCCCATGATCTCGCCGCGGCCCACCGAGAACGACACGTCGTCCACGGCCTTGGCCACGCCGGCGCGTGTGAAGAACTGCGTTTTTAGATTTTCTACGACCAGGGTTGGCTGGGTCATATCGGCTCTCCTGGTGTGTTACTGCGTCTGCAGGCGCGGGTTCAGCACGTCGCGCAACTGGTCAGCCACGAGGTTCATCGCCACGATGGTGACCACCAGCGCGATGCCCGGGAAGAAGCTGATCCAGTACTTGCCGGACAGCATGTACTGCTGCCCGTTGGCGATCAGCATGCCCAGCGACGGCTCCGTGACCGGCACGCCCAGCCCCAGGAACGACAGCGTGGCTTCGAGCGTGATGGCCGATGCCACCTGCAGCGCGGCGATCACGATCAGCGGCGGCAGGCAGTTCGGCAGCAGATGGCGGAACATGATGCGCTGCGGCGGCAGCCCCAGGCAGGTGGCGGCCTCGATGTACTCCTTGCGCCGCTCCACCAGCGCCGCGCTGCGCGTGGTGCGGGCGTAGTAGGCCCACTGCACCGCCACCAGCGCGATCACGATGTTGCCGATGCCGGGTCGCAAAAACGCCAGAAGAATCAGCGCCAGCAGGATCGGCGGGAACGACAGCTGCAGGTCGGCCACGCGCATGATGAACGCCTCGGTGCGCCCGCCGAGAAAGCCGGCCAGCAGGCCCAGCGTGGCGCCCAGCAGCAGCGCGATGACCGTGCTGACCACGCCCACGCCCACGCTGATGCGCAGGCCGTACATCACGGCGGACAGCATGTCGCGCCCTTGCTCGTCCGAGCCAAGCAGGAAGGTCATGCCGCTGCCGGCCTGCTCGCCCGGGGCCAGGCGCGCGTCGAGCACGTCCAGCGTGGCCAGGTCATAAGGATTCTGCGGTGCCAGCAGCGGCGCGAAGATTGCGATCAGGATGATCAGCAGCAATGCCACCAGGCCCACCACCGCGAGCTTGCTCTCGAAGAATTGCCGCGCGAAGCGGCGCCACGGGGTCTGGTCCTTTGGCGCCGGTGTCGGCTGGGCCGGGGCTTGCTGGGGGACGGTCGATGTACTCATGGCTCAGCCCTTGTTGTCGGCAATGCGCACGCGCGGATCGAGCATGCTGTAGACGATGTCCACCACCAGGTTGATCAGGATGAACAGCGTCACGATCACCATCAGGTAGGCCACGATCACCGGGCGGTCCAGCAACTGGATCGAATCGATGATCAGCTTGCCCATGCCGGGCCACGCGAAAATCGATTCGGTCACGATCGCAAACGCGATGATCGAGCCGAACTGCAGCGCGATCACGGTGACGATCGGGATCAGAATATTCTTAAGAACGTGGACGCCGACGATGCGCGTGTTGGACAACCCCTTGGCGCGGGCGAACTTCACGTAGTCCTGCAGCATCGCCTCCTGGGTGCCGGCGCGCGTGAGCCGGATCACCATGGCGATGTTCAGCAGCGACAGTGTCACGGCGGGCAGGATCAGGTGCCGGATGCCGTCCACGGTCAGAAAGCTCAGCGGCACGCCCAGCACGCGGACGGTTTCACCGCGGCCGTTCGAGGGCAGCCAGCCCAGTTGCACGGCAAACACCATAATCAGCATCAGCCCGACCCAGAACGTGGGCAGCGAAAAGCCCAGGATCGATACGGTCATGATGGTCTTGCCGGCCGCCCCGTTCGGCCGCAGCCCCGCCCACAGGCCCAGGGGGATGCCCAGCACGATGGCCAGCAGGATGGCGCACACCGCCAGTTCCAGCGTGGCCGGCATGCGTTCAAAGATCAGCTTGAGTGCCGGGGTGCCATGTGCGAACGACGTGCCCAGATTCCCGTGCAGCGCGTTCTGCAGGAATATCCAGTATTGCTCCCAGAGTGGCTTGTCGAGGCCGAGCGCGGCAATGGTGCGTTTGATGTCTTCCTGATCGGCCTGCGGGCTGATCAGGATGTCGATCGGATTGCCAATCGCAAAAACGCCAAGAAACACGAGCAACGACATGACCAGCAGCACAACCACGCTCTGCATCAGTCGCCGGATGATGAATACCAGCATTTTCCAGACGCCTATCCTTTCGCCGGCGCACGGTGGCGCACTGCCGGCGGGTTCGCGGCCCACGGGGGACATCGTGGGAACATCGCCCCGGCTTCTCGTGGAAGACCGGGGCCGCGATCATACCGGAGCCGCCAGCCCTTGGCGGCTCCGCGCTGCCCGGCTGGCTTACTGGGCAGGCTTGAACAGGTGCGCGTAGGTACGTTCGTCGGTACGCGGCACGTACGTGATGCCCTTCTGCGTGGCCCACGTGGTCACCTGATGGTGGACCGGGATGATGCCGCCGTCCAGCACCGCGATGGCCGTGGCGTCCTGCAGCAGCTTCGAGCGCTCGTTGTCATCCACGGTCGCCAGGGCCTTCTCCAACTCGGCATCCATCTTCGGATTGCAGTACTCGCCCCAGTTGGTCGTGCCAAAGCCCTTCTTCGAGTCTTCGCAGGCCACCAGCGCGCGCAGCGGCGAGCTGACCTCGCCGGTCTGGGCACCCCAGCCAACCAGGCCGAACGACCATTCACGCTTGATCGCCTTCGACGAGTACGTGGCCATCGGCATGCCTTCCACCTTGGTGTTGATGCCGATACGCGTCAGGTTCTGCGCGATGGTCTGCGCGATCTTCTCGTCGTTGACGTAGCGGTTGTTCGGCGTATGCAGCGTCAGCCCGAAGCCGTTCGGATAGCCGGCGTCCGCCAGCAGCTTCTTGGCCGCCTCCGGATCGTACTTGAGCGTCTTCAGCGCCGGGTTGTAGCCAAACAGCGTCGGCGGCACCAGGTTGTTGGTCGGCTCGGACAGGCCTTCCATCAATCGGTCCTTGATGCCCTGGCGGTTGATGGCCGTGCTGATGGCGATGCGCACGCGCGCGTCCTTCAGCGGGTTCTTGTCCATCGGCTGGCCATCCTTGGTCGTCACGAACGGCGACTTGTCGCGCTTGACGTCGAAGTACAGGTAGATCACGCGGTGCGAGATCTTCGAGAAGAACGACAGCTTGGGATCGCTTCGCACCTTCGGCAGGTCGGGCGTGGGCACGTTCTCGATGGCCTGCACGTCGCCTGACAGCAGCGCGGCCAGGCGCGTGGCCGGGTTCGGGATGAATCGCAGCGTCACTTTGTCCCATGCCGACTTGGCGCCCCAGTAGTCGGGGTTTTTCACCAGTTCGACCCGGTCGTCGCGCGCATAGCTGACGAACTTGAACGGGCCGGTGCCGATCATGCCCTTGCCCTGTGCAAAGTCGTCCGAGGACAGGCCCTGCGTGGCCTTCTTCTGGACCATGAACACCGACGTCAGATCGTTGAGCATCAGCGGGTACGGCTGGTTGGTGGTCAGCTGGATGGTGTACTTGTCGATGATCTTCTTGTTGATGATCGCCTTGGTGTACACATCGAACTTGCCCGGGCTGTTGACGATGGTGGCCGGGCGATCCAGCGACCACGCGATGTCCTCGGTGGTCAGCTCGGTGCCGTCATGCCACTTCACGCCCTTGCGGATCTTGAATTCCCACGTGAGGTTGTTGACCAGCTTCCACGACTCGGCCAGGCCCGGCACCACCTTGCTGTCAGGGTCGAGCTTGATCAGCGACTCGAACACGTGTTCGGACACATTGATGTTCGAGAAGAGATTGTAGAAATGCGGATCCATCGAGGTGGGCGGCGAACTCATGGCGATCTTGAGATCAACCGCCTGGGCCTGAGTGGTAAGGCCCAGGCCGAGGGCACCGGTCAGCAGGACAGCACCGACCGCCTTGCCGACAGCCTTCTTGACGTGACGAAGGGACATCGCACGATTCTCCCAGTGGGAAGTCTTGAAATGACGAAAAGGATCAGTCGCGCATGTCCCGAATGTCTCACCAGAAGCGCCGCATTTTGGTGCGGCGTTCTGCTGGGCAACGTGGCGCGCGACCGGCCGGGCACTTCAAGCATGAACTGTTCCAGCAGTGCAAGGCGTCCGCCATGCGGGGAAACCCACCCGCCCGGGGGGGCATCGGCCATGCTGCGCTGCGTCAGTTCGTGCGGTGCGGATCAAGAGCAGCGGGGCCGTCGCCGCAGCAATGTATGCCCGCTCGGGAAGTCTGCGCACCGGCATGCGACCGCCGTTGCCGCGAGGTGCCGGGAACGCCTTGTTTTGGCGCTTCTACGATAGGCATCGTATGATCGGGGGTATCCAATTGCCCCATTCGCCCGGACCGGCATCATGAAGCTCATCCCTGAAATCCTGCAGGCGCAAGCCGAAATCCGCACCATTCGACGTGACATCCACGCGCATCCCGAACTGTGTTTCGAGGAACAGCGCACCGCCGACGTGGTGGCCAAGAACCTGGAATCCTGGGGCATCGAGGTCCATCGCGGCCTGGGCACCACGGGTCTGGTCGGCATCATCCGCAATGGCAAAAGCGCCAAATCCATCGGCCTGCGTGCCGATATGGACGCGCTGCCGCTGCAGGAAGCGAACACCTTCGGCCATCGCTCGCAGCACGAGGGCAAGATGCACGCGTGCGGCCACGATGGCCATACCGCGATGCTGCTCGGCGCGGCGCGCTACCTGGCCGAGCATCGCAATTTCGACGGCACCGTTCACCTGATCTTCCAGCCGGCCGAGGAAGGCGGCGGCGGCGCCCGCGAGATGATCAAGGACGGCCTGTTCGACCGGTTTCCGTGCGACGCCGTGTTCGGCATGCACAACTGGCCGGGCATGCCGGTCGGCTCGTTCGGCACCACGGCCGGCCCGCTGATGGCATCGAGCAACGAATTCAAGATTACCGTGCGTGGCAAGGGCGCGCACGCGGCCATGCCGCACAACGGTGCCGATCCGGTGTTCACGGGCGCCCAGATCGTGTCGGCGCTACAAGGCATCATCACCCGCAATAAGCGGCCGATCGATACCGCGGTGATCTCGGTCACGCAGTTCCACGGCGGCGACGCCACCAACATCGTGCCCAATGAAGTCTGGCTGGGCGGCACGGTGCGCACCTTCACCGTGGAAGTGCTCGACCTGATCGAGCGTCGCATGGAAGAAGTGTCGCGCGCCGTGGCGCAGGCGTTCGATTGCACGATCGATTTTGAATTCCGCCGCAACTATCCGCCCACCATCAACAGCGCCGCAGAAGCCGAATTCGCCGTGGGCATCGCCAGCGAACTGGTGGGCGCCGACAACGTCGACGGCAACGTGGAACCGACCATGGGCGCCGAGGACTTCTCGTTCATGCTGCAAGAGAAGCCGGGCTGCTACCTGTTCATCGGCAACGGCGAGGGCTCGCATCGCGAGGCCGGCCACGGCATGGGGCCGTGCATGCTGCACAACCCCAGCTACGACTTCAACGACGAACTGCTGCCGGTGGGCTCCACGTTCTTCGTCAAGCTGGTGGAGAAATGGCTCGCGCCGACCTGATCCGGCACTGATTGAGACCTTCCAGGCAACGGACGATGCCCCATACGCTGCTGGATGACGCCATGGCGGCGCGATTCGCCCGGGTGGCGCTCGACAACATCGTGCGCCCGTACCCATACAAGGTGGACCATCTGATGGTGGACGCCGGTGACTTGGCCGCACCGGCCGTCAGTCATCCGGTCTTCTACGGCAGCTACGACTGGCATTCGTCGGTGCACATGCACTGGCTGCTGGTACGGCTGCTGGTCTTGCGTCCGAACCTGACGGATGCGGACCGTATCCGGGCCGCACTCGATGCTCACTTCCGCCCGGAGGCCATCGCCGCGGAACTGGCCTATTTCGAGCGACCGGGATCCCGTACCTTCGAGCGGCCTTATGGCTGGGCGTGGGTGCTGCGGCTACAGGCCGAGCTTGGCGCGCTGGGGCTCAGGGACGCACAGGCGGCCAGATGGGCCGCCGCTTGCGCGCCGCTGGCCAACCATCTGGCGCAACGTCTGATGGACTATATCGACGTGGCCGATTTTCCGGTGCGCACCGGCACCCATTTCAATAGTGCGTTTGCGCTGGTGATGGCGCTGTTCTACGCGCGGCAGGACCAGCATCCCGCGCTGCGCAAGTCGATCGTCCGTCGCGCCCATCGCTGGTTCGCGCATGATCTGCGCTATCCAGCCCGCTACGAGCCGGGCGGCGACGAATTCCTGTCTGGCGGCCTGATGGAAGCCGTGCTGATGCGGCAGGTGATGGACGACTGCGGCTTTGACGAATGGTGGGAGCTGTTCTCGCCGGGACAGGCCGAGCTCGGGACCTGGCTGACCCCGGTGGCTGTCGCGGACCGGACAGATCCGAAGATGTCGCATCTGGACGGGCTGAACCTGTCGCGCGCCTGGTGCTGGCGGCTGCTGGGCCCGGCCTTGCCATCGGCGCTGCAGCCGCTGGCCGTGCGCGCTTGGTCCGACCATCTCGCGGTGTCGCTACCGCAAGCGGTGGACGGCCAGTACGTTGCCACGCATTGGCTCGCCACCTTCGCGCTGCTGGCGCTCGAAGACCTGGGCGTCGGCTAGGCGCCTCGCGGACCCAGGTCTGAAGGCGGGCGCGGGCTCAGTCCAGCGCGATATCGCCGTACCAGGCTTCGGCGCGGCTCTTGGTGTTGTCAGTATCGGTCATCAGGCCGACCGCGAGGATCTTGCCCGGATCCGTACCAAACGCCTTGCGATAGTCAGCGCGCAGGTCGCGTTCGTGGCATCGCCATTCGTTGGTATGGCGCGTGCCGGAGTCCACGATGATCATGCGGACCCGGTCGGTATGGGGATTGTTCAGGATGCTGCCGACCGGACGCTTTCCGCCCCAGATATACATCAGCGTGGCGTACGGCATTTCCCGGCCCGTGGTGATCCGGGCCATTTCATACATCAACTGGTCTTTCAGCGACAACGTGCTGCGATCGCCATCGAACGCCACGAAAATCCGCAGAGGCGCGTCCTCACGATGGCTGACGGCGTTATCCGCTACGCGAATCACATCACGTGTTTTCCACATCCAGCGCAGCATCCGGGGATCTCGCTCGGTAAGCGGAACGTAGAGACCCGACGCTGAACCATCTGCCTCGGCATGCAGCACGGTGCGCTGGTCGACCTCGACCAGCGAATATCGCGTGGGGGTCTTGTTGCGATTGACCCTCCAGGGCTGCCAGCCAGTGGGAACGACAGTCGGGAGAGGGGATGCGGAGAATAGCGGCAGGTCCGCCAGCAACGGCAACGATGCGGCATCGGCTTCCGCCTCGCCATCGCTACCCGCTTCGGATTCGGCTGCAAGATTTGCAGTGCGATTGGCCAGTTCGAGGACATCGGCTGGTTGGCTCCGAATTGAAGCCTTCAACAAGCCTTTTTCCGCGAACGTCGCGCAATTTCCGTCAGAGACGGCAGCCAACTTTGATGGATCGGTCGGTGCGACCGTCGATGATGCACAACCGGCGAGCATGAGCGTGCTCACCACACAAGCCAGTGCTGGCCGAAACTTCATGGCCACGATAACCCCCTGGACCCTGATACCCTGATTTTTACCCGTTCGTCGAAATCCCAACGTCCTGGCTATTCGGCGCCGAGGCTTGGTATTGCTGACTGCTTCGTGCTGAATTTTTCAGCGCTTGGGCCAGACCATATCAGATGCACGGAATGGCCGGAATGCTCGGGTACCCTGAATACAACAGCCCAACATGACGGGCTGTGCTTTTCGGAATTGTTCTATGTACAGGGAGAGGGAGGACTCCCGCCGGCATTTGCACCGACTGCAGGAGCGATATCGTTTCGCGCGCCGCAAAAGCAAAACCCCCAAGCTTTTAGGGCTTGGGGGTTCTGGGTATAAGAGCCTGGCGATGACCTACTTTCACACGGGTATCCGCACTATCATCGGCGCAAAGTCGTTTCACGGTCCTGTTCGGGATGGGAAGGGGTGGTTCCAACTCGCTATGGTCACCAGGCATGACTGGTTGCCGCACTGACTGGCGTCAGCGCAGCGAATTTGGGGTGTAGTAAAGAGGTTGTGTTGTATGCCAGGTGGCACACGCGGACTCTCGTCCAACCAGGTCAAACACACTGGTTATAGGATCAAGCCTTACGGGCAATTAGTACTGGTTAGCTTAACGCATTACTGCGCTTCCACACCCAGCCTATCAACGTCCTGGTCTCGAACGACCCTTCAAGGAGGTCAAGCCTCCAGGGAATCCTCATCTTCAGGCGAGTTTCCCGCTTAGATGCTTTCAGCGGTTATCTCTTCCGTACATAGCTACCCTGCGATGCCTCTGGCGAGACAACAGGTACACCAGCGGTACGTCCACTCCGGTCCTCTCGTACTAGGAGCAGCCCCCGTCAAGATTCCAACGCCCACGGCAGATAGGGACCAAACTGTCTCACGACGTTTTAAACCCAGCTCACGTACCTCTTTAAATGGCGAACAGCCATACCCTTGGGACCGGCTACAGCCCCAGGATGAGATGAGCCGACATCGAGGTGCCAAACACCGCCGTCGATATGAACTCTTGGGCGGTATCAGCCTGTTATCCCCAGAGTACCTTTTATCCGTTGAGCGATGGCCCTTCCATTCAGAACCACCGGATCACTATGTCCTGCTTTCGCACCTGCTCGACTTGTCAGTCTCGCAGTTAAGCACGCTTTTGCCATTGCACTTTAGGTACGATGTCCGACCGTACCAAGCGTACCTTCGAACTCCTCCGTTACACTTTGGGAGGAGACCGCCCCAGTCAAACTGCCTACCATGCACTGTCCCCGACCCGGATTCACGGGCCAAGGTTAGAACCTCAAACAAACCAGGGTGGTATTTCAAGGACGGCTCCACGTGAACTAGCGTCCACGCTTCAAAGCCTCCCACCTATCCTACACAGATCGGTTCAAAGTCCAATGCAAAGCTACAGTAAAGGTTCATGGGGTCTTTCCGTCTAGCCGCGGGGAGATTGCATCATCACAAACACTTCAACTTCGCTGAGTCTCGGGAGGAGACAGTGTGGCCATCGTTACGCCATTCGTGCAGGTCGGAACTTACCCGACAAGGAATTTCGCTACCTTAGGACCGTTATAGTTACGGCCGCCGTTTACCGGGACTTCAATCAAGAGCTTGCACCCCATCATTTAATCTTCCGGCACCGGGCAGGCGTCACACCCTATACGTCCACTTTCGTGTTTGCAGAGTGCTGTGTTTTTATTAAACAGTCGCAGCCACCATTTTATTGCAACCCCTTCACCCTCCTGGCGCAGGCCAGTCAAGCTACAAGGGCGTACCTTATCCCGAAGTTACGGTACCAATTTGCCGAGTTCCTTCTCCCGAGTTCTCTCAAGCGCCTTAGAATACTCATCTCGCCCACCTGTGTCGGTTTGCGGTACGGTCTCGTATGACTGAAGCTTAGAGGCTTTTCTTGGAACCACTTCCGATTGCTTCGCAGCATAAAGCCGCTCGCCCCACATCCTTGAATTCCGCGCCCGGATTTGCCTAAGCGCCTTCTCCAATGCAGGGACCGGGACTTCCAACACCCGGACAACCCTCCGCGATCCGTCCCCCCATCGCATCATACGACGGTGCAGGAATATTAACCTGCTTCCCATCAGCTACGCATCTCTGCCTCGCCTTAGGGGCCGACTCACCCTACGCCGATGAACGTTGCGTAGGAAACCTTGGGCTTACGGCGAGGGGGCCTTTCACCCCCTTTATCGCTACTCATGTCAGCATTCGCACTTCTGATACCTCCAGCATCCTTTACAAGACACCTTCACAGGCTTACAGAACGCTCTCCTACCACGCACATTACTGTGCGTCCGCAGCTTCGGTATATAGCTTAGCCCCGTTACATCTTCCGCGCAGGACGACTCGATCAGTGAGCTATTACGCTTTCTTTAAAGGGTGGCTGCTTCTAAGCCAACCTCCTGACTGTTTTAGCCTTCCCACTTCGTTTCCCACTTAGCTATATTTGGGGACCTTAGCTGGCGGTCTGGGTTGTTTCCCTCTTGACACCGGACGTTAGCACCCGATGTCTGTCTCCCGTGATTGCACTCTTCGGTATTCGGAGTTTGCTATGGCGGGGTAATCAGCAATAGACCCCCCAACCATGACAGTGCTCTACCCCCGAAGGTGAGACACGAGGCACTACCTAAATAGTTTTCGGAGAGAACCAGCTATTTCCAGATTTGTTTAGCCTTTCACCCCTATCCACAGCTCATCCCCTAACTTTTCAACGTTAGTGGGTTCGGTCCTCCAGTACGTGTTACCGCACCTTCAACCTGGCCATGGATAGATCATCTGGTTTCGGGTCTACACCCAGCGACTCAACGCCCTATTCGGACTCGCTTTCGCTACGCCTTCCCTAATCGGTTAAGCTTGCCACTGAATGTAAGTCGCTGACCCATTATACAAAAGGTACGCCGTCACCCGTTTCCAGGCTCCGACTGTTTGTATGCATGCGGTTTCAGGATCTATTTCACTCCCCTCCCGGGGTTCTTTTCGCCTTTCCCTCACGGTACTGGTTCACTATCGGTCGATCACGAGTATTTAGCCTTGGAGGATGGTCCCCCCATCTTCAGACAGGATTTCACGTGTCCCGCCCTACTTGTCGCACACCTAGTTCCACAAATCGGTTTTCGCATACAGGGCTATCACCTGCTATGGCCGGGCTTTCCATCCCGTTTTGCTAACCGTTCTGCTAAAGAGTGCAAGGCTCTTCCCATTTCGTTCGCCACTACTCTGGGAATCTCGGTTGATTTCTGTTCCTGCAGCTACTTAGATGTTTCAGTTCGCCGCGTTCGCTTCCCTGACCTATGTATTCAGTCAGGGATGACCCATTCGGGCCGGGTTTCCCCATTCGGACATCTCCGGATCAAAGCTTGTTTGCCAGCTCCCCGAAGCTTTTCGCAGGCTACCGCGTCCTTCATCGCCTGTGATCGCCAAGGCATCCACCACATGCACTTGTTCGCTTGACCCTATAACGAGTGTGTCTAACGCTTCCGTTATCCACGCTGGCTACAGGTCTGAGTTCTCGCGTTTGTGCCGTATTCCAAGTCATCTTTCGATCACTTAAATACATTTTGGTTGATACAATCACAACCCGGTATCACGTTAAACTACATGAACGTCTCATCAACGTTCCGTGACACCTTTACTACATCCCATATTGTTAAAGAACAGCCGAGCTAATGCTCGTTGGCAATAGCCAAAGACAAACACTCAACAAGTGCTTCTCTTTGACAACTAACCCCAAGGTAGTGGTGGAGGATGACGGGATCGAACCGACGACCCCCTGCTTGCAAAGCAGGTGCTCTCCCAGCTGAGCTAATCCCCCGCGCGATAACTTGGTGGGTCTGGTAGGACTTGAACCTACGACCCCCGCCTTATCAAGACGGTGCTCTAACCACCTGAGCTACAGACCCTTGGCTGTAACAGCAAACAAACCGATAAGTGTGAACGCTTGACTTGTGAACACAAGCCTCTGGAAAGGAGGTGATCCAGCCGCACCTTCCGATACGGCTACCTTGTTACGACTTCACCCCAGTCATGAACCCTGCCGTGGTAATCGCCCTCCTTGCGGTTAGGCTAACTACTTCTGGCAAAACCCACTCCCATGGTGTGACGGGCGGTGTGTACAAGACCCGGGAACGTATTCACCGCGGCATGCTGATCCGCGATTACTAGCGATTCCAGCTTCACGTAGTCGAGTTGCAGACTACGATCCGGACTACGATGCGTTTTCTGGGATTAGCTCCCCCTCGCGGGTTGGCAACCCTCTGTACGCACCATTGTATGACGTGTGAAGCCCTACCCATAAGGGCCATGAGGACTTGACGTCATCCCCACCTTCCTCCGGTTTGTCACCGGCAGTCTCTCTAGAGTGCCCTTGCGTAGCAACTAAAGATAAGGGTTGCGCTCGTTGCGGGACTTAACCCAACATCTCACGACACGAGCTGACGACAGCCATGCAGCACCTGTGTCCACTTTCTCTTTCGAGCACCTAATGCATCTCTGCTTCGTTAGTGGCATGTCAAGGGTAGGTAAGGTTTTTCGCGTTGCATCGAATTAATCCACATCATCCACCGCTTGTGCGGGTCCCCGTCAATTCCTTTGAGTTTTAATCTTGCGACCGTACTCCCCAGGCGGTCAACTTCACGCGTTAGCTACGTTACTGAAGAAATGAATCCCCAACAACTAGTTGACATCGTTTAGGGCGTGGACTACCAGGGTATCTAATCCTGTTTGCTCCCCACGCTTTCGTGCATGAGCGTCAGTGACGTCCCAGGGGGCTGCCTTCGCCATCGGTATTCCTCCACATCTCTACGCATTTCACTGCTACACGTGGAATTCTACCCCCCTCTGACATACTCTAGCCTTGCAGTCACAAGCGCAATTCCCAAGTTGAGCTCGGGGATTTCACGCCTGTCTTACAAAACCGCCTGCGCACGCTTTACGCCCAGTAATTCCGATTAACGCTCGCACCCTACGTATTACCGCGGCTGCTGGCACGTAGTTAGCCGGTGCTTATTCTTCCGGTACCGTCATCCGCCCCAGGTATTAACCAGAGCGTTTTCTTTCCGGACAAAAGTGCTTTACAACCCGAAGGCCTTCTTCACACACGCGGCATTGCTGGATCAGGGTTGCCCCCATTGTCCAAAATTCCCCACTGCTGCCTCCCGTAGGAGTCTGGGCCGTGTCTCAGTCCCAGTGTGGCTGATCGTCCTCTCAGACCAGCTACTGATCGTCGCCTTGGTGGGCCTTTACCCCACCAACTAGCTAATCAGACATCGGCCGCTCCTGCTGCGCGAGGCCTTTCGGTCCCCCGCTTTCACCCTCAGGTCGTATGCGGTATTAGCTAATCTTTCGACTAGTTATCCCCCACAACAGGGTACGTTCCGATGTATTACTCACCCGTTCGCCACTCGCCACCAGGATTGCTCCCGTGCTGCCGTTCGACTTGCATGTGTAAGGCATGCCGCCAGCGTTCAATCTGAGCCAGGATCAAACTCTTCAGTTCAATCTCTGTGTGGTGCCGAAGCACCTCGCTCTTTCGAGCGGTCGCTCACTCTCAGAAAACTGACTGGTTCACGTCTCGCGACGCAAACCAACATGTTTTACTGTGCGAGCACTGATAACTTTTGAAGCATCACGAAGACCGAAGTCTCCGCGGCGTTCGCCATCAAGCGCCCACACTTATCGGTTGTTTGTTTGTTAAAGAACTCCAGCGGCCGGCTTTGCCGTTCGCTGTCGCTGCGTCGTTTTCGTTGCAGCGGAGAAACGAGATTATGCAGAGCATTCAACGTTTCGTCAACAGTTTTTGCAGAACTTTTTTCTGCCGGTCAGCGCTGCAAACCTCGCAACCCCAACCCCCTGCTGACCCCGCAACCCTTGTCGCTGCTGCGTTTGCAGCGCGGTTCGTGTTGCGAGGGGGCGAATATTAG
>NZ_PJRP01000002.1:0-232587 GCF_002858765.1 Cupriavidus pauculus | reverse complement strand
TTTTTGCAGAACTTTTTTCTGCCGGTCAGCGCTGCAAACCTCGCAACCCCAACCCCCTGCTGACCCCGCAACCCTTGTCGCTGCTGCGTTTGCAGCGCGGTTCGTGTTGCGAGGGGGCGAATATTAGGCCTGATTCGCGACCTTTGCAACACGGATGTCACGGATCTGTGGAGAGAAGCCTGGGATAATCACCTCAAACCCTTGATGACAAAGGAAAATCGGCCCGATAAATATTTGCCGGGCGGATCAATACCCCTCAACTTGCCTCGGGTATTCCCCGCCTCAAGTTTTACCGATGCTTGAAATCTGGTGCCCGTTTCTCCACAAATGCAGCCATTCCTTCCTTCTGATCTTCGGTAGCGAACGTCGAGTGGAACAAACGTCGCTCGAACCGTACGCCTTCGTTCAGCGTTGTCTCATAGGCGGCGTTGATCGATTCCTTGATCATCATGACCACCGGGAGCGAATAACCGGCGATGGTCTCGGCCGCCGCCACCGCCTCGTCGATCAGCTTGTCGGCCGCCACCACGCGCGACACCAGCCCGGCCCGTTCCGCCTCGGCCGCATCCATCATGCGCGCGGTCAGGCACAGGTCCATGGCCTTGGCCTTCGATACCGCGCGTGGCAGGCGCTGCGTCCCGCCCGCGCCCGGCATGGTGCCCAGCTTGACCTCGGGTTGGCCGAACTTCGCGCTGTCGGCGGCGATCACGATGTCGCACATCATCGCCAGTTCGCAGCCGCCGCCCAGCGCGTAGCCGCCCACCGCGGCAATCACCGGCTTGCGGATGCGGCGGATGGTTTCCCAGTTGCGCGTGATGTAGTCGCCCTTGTAGACATCCATATAGGAGTACTTCGCCATCATGCCGATGTCGGCGCCAGCGGCGAAGGCGCGCTCGCTTCCCATGATGACGATGCAGCCGATGGCCTCGTCCACGTCGAAGGCGGTCAGCGCGGCGCCCAGTTCGTCCATCAGCGCGTCGTTAAGCGCGTTCAGCGCCTTGGGGCGATTGAGCGTGACCAGTCCGACGCGGCCACGCGTTTCCACCAGGATGTTCTCGTACGGCATGTCTTCTCCTTGCGATGAGAGGATTCGGTAGTCTGTCCCGCCATGAACCGGACTCAAATGGCGTCGAAGCGGGATCAAGGCGGAATCGAAGCGGATCGATACTCGCCCGCCACCGTGACGCTGGTCAAGGCGGGCCGCCACCTCTTGCGCCGTGCCGGCATCCCTACTACTATTTGCCGACCGACTGGTCGGTTAATTTAAAAGACGCACGCGGCTCTCTACAATGACCGTGCGACCCTCGCGGCAGCAGATCCGCACACCGACCCGAAGATCAAATGGCGCAGGAGACCACCATGCCCCCAACCCCGGTTAGCCCGGCGCACGCCCCCGCGCGTGCGAGTCTCGAATCCGGCCCCATCCTGCTGCGCTGGCAGGGCGACGTGGCCGTCGTCACGCTCAATCGGCCCGACAAACTCAACAGCTTCACACGCGACATGCATCGTGCGCTGGTCCAGGCGCTGGATCATGCAGAAGCCGGTGGTGCCCGCGCGCTGCTGCTGACGGGCGCCGGTCGGGGCTTTTGCGCTGGCCAGGATCTGGCCGACCTCGATTTCACGCCCGGCCACGCCACCGATCTCGGCGAACTGATCGATACCTGGTTCAATCCGCTGGTCCGCCGCCTGCAGGCGATGCCACTGCCCGTGATCGCCGCCGTCAACGGCACGGCCGCCGGCGCCGGCGCCAACCTGGCGCTGGCTTGCGACATGGTGCTGGCGGCCCGGTCGGCCAGCTTTATCCAGGCCTTCGTCAAGATCGGGCTGGTGCCAGATTCCGGCGGCACCTGGCTATTGCCCAAGCGCCTGGGCATGGCCCGCGCGCTGGGGCTGGCGATGACCGGCGACAAGCTCAGCGCCGAGGAAGCCGAAAAATGGGGCCTGATCTGGGAGACGATGGACGATCCCCTGCTCATGGAACAGGCCATGGCGCTGGCCACCCACCTGGCCGCGCAGCCCACGCGCGCCCTGGCCGCCATCAAGCAGTCCATGCACGCCAGCGCCACGAACACCTTCGACGCCCAACTGGACCTCGAACGCGACCTGCAGCGCCAGCTTGGCCAATCGCACGACTACAACGAAGGCGTGAATGCCTTTCTTGAAAAGCGCGCCCCGCACTTCAAGGGCGCCTGATCCCGTCCCCGCGACAAGGAGACCCGCTTGAATCAAGATCCCCAGGCCCTGGCCGAGGCCACCGCGCATGCCATGTACGAGTCCGACGCCTGCAGCCGCTGGCTGGGCATGGTCATCGAGGAAGTCCGACCCGGCTACGCCCGCCTGTCGATGCCGGTGCGGCCCGAGTTCCTGAACGGCCATGCCATCTGCCACGGCGGCCTGATGTTCACGCTGGCCGATTCCGCCTTCGCATTCGCCTGCAACAGCCATAACATCAACACCGTGGCGTCGGGCTGCAGCATCGAATTCCTGCGCCCCGTCCAAGGCGGCGACGTGCTGACCGCCGAGGCCGTGGAACAGATCCTGTCCGGCCGGCATGGCGTGTACGACATCAAGGTGACCAACCGCGCCGGCGAACCGGTGGCCATGTTCCGCGGCAAGTCGGCCCAGATCAAAGGGCACGTCATCCCGCCGGCCGAGGCCTGATACGAGACAAACGCGGTACCCTGCGCCAACGTAGCGCATCCATCCCGGAAACGTGGAGACATCATGAGTACGCGCCTCACCGATCTGCCCCTGGAGCCGATCGAGACTGCCAGCCGGCAGCAACTTCAAGCCCTGCAGCTTGAGCGCCTGAAATGGTCGCTGCGCCACGCCTACGAGAACTCACCCGTGTACCGGCGCAAGTTCGACGAGGCGGGGGTGCATCCCGACCAGGTGCAGTCGCTGGCCGATCTGGCGCGCTTTCCGTTCACCACCAAGAAGGATCTGCGCGACAACTATCCGTTCGGGATGTTCGCGGTGCCGCAGGACCGCGTGGCGCGGGTCCACGCATCGTCGGGCACCACCGGCAAGCCCACCGTCGTCGGCTACACGCTGCAGGACATCGACACCTGGGCCACGGTGATGGCGCGCTCGATCCGCGCGTCGGGCGCGCGGCGCGGCGACAAGGTACACATCAGCTACGGCTACGGGCTGTTCACGGGCGGGCTGGGCGCGCACTACGGCGTGGAGAAGGCCGGCCTCACGGCCATTCCGTTCGGTGGCGGCCAGACCGAGCGCCAGGTGCAGCTGATCCAGGACTTCAAGCCCGAGGTCATCATGGTGACGCCCAGCTACATGCTGGCGATTGCCGACGAACTGGAGCGCCAGGGCATCGACCCGGTGTCGACATCGCTGCGCATCGGCATCTTCGGCGCCGAACCGTGGACGCCCGAGATGCGGCTGGCGATCGAACACCGCATGGGCATCTCGGCCGTCGACATCTATGGCCTGTCCGAAGTGATGGGCCCGGGTGTGGCCAACGAATGCGCCGAGACCAAGGACGGCCCCACCATCTGGGAAGACCACTTCTATCCGGAGATCATCGATCCCGATACCGGCGACGTGCTGCCGGACGGCGAATTCGGCGAACTCGTCTTCACGTCGCTCAGCAAGGAAGCGATGCCGGTGATCCGCTATCGCACGCGTGACCTCACGCGTCTGCTGCCGGGCACGGCGCGGGCGGCCTTCCGCCGCATGGAGAAAATCACGGGCCGCACCGACGACATGATGATCGTGCGCGGCGTGAACGTCTTTCCGTCGCAGATCGAGGAACTGATCCTCAAGCACACCGAACTGGCGCCGCACTACCAGTGCGTGCTGGGCAAGGAGGGGCCGCTCGACACCCTGACCGTGCGCGTGGAATGCGCCCATGGCGCCGAGCCATCGGTGGCGGCCCAGGCGCGCGAACAGCTCACGCACGACATCAAGGCCTATATCGGTGTCACGGCGGGCATCGAGATCCTGCCGGAAGGCGGCGTCGAGCGATCGGTGGGCAAGGCGCGCCGTATCGTCGACAACCGTCCGCGCTAGCGGCTTGCATGGCTTCGCATCCCGGCGCGCGGGTCGCGCCGCGGATCATCGCGCTTGAAACCCAGCCGGCGCGCCAGCTTGTGCAGGTTGCTGGCATCCACGCCAAGCTGGCGCGCGGCCTGCGACCAATTGCCGTCCTGCGCCAGCAAGGCCTGCTCGATGCAGCGCCGCTGGCACGAATCCACCGCTTCGCGCAGCGACTCGGCCGGTACCACCACCGGCGGCGCCGCCTCAACGGGCGCCACGGCAACCGGCGTCAGCCCGCCCACCCCATCCGTCTCGAACAGGTCGCGGAACAGGTCGGCGTCCAGCGTCAGGATGTCCACGCGATTGGCGCCCCGGCTGACCAGCTTCAGCGCCGCCCGACTGATCACGTGCTCCAGCTCACGTACATTGCCCGGCCACGGATAGCGCCGCAGGGCGTCCTGCGCGGCAGCGGACAGGCGCAGGCTGCGCAGCCCCAGCCGCGCGCGGTTCAGTTCCAGGAAATGGCCGGCCAGCAGCAGCACGTCGTTGTCGCGTTCGCGCAGCGGCGGAATCGGAATCGGGTACACCGACAGGCGGTGATAGAGATCGGCGCGGAACGAGCCATCACGCACATGTTCGCGCAGATGGCGGTTGGTGGCGGCGATCACGCGCACGTCCACGCGGCGCGGCCGGTCGGAACCCAGCCGCTGGATCTCGCCGTTCTGCAGCGAGCGCAGCAGCTTGGCCTGGATCGACAGCGGCAGTTCGCCCACTTCGTCCAGAAACAGCGTGCCGCCATCGGCGGCCTCGAATCGGCCCGGCCGCTCGCCCGTGGCTCCCGAAAACGCGCCGCGCGCATGGCCGAACAGTTCGCTCTCGGCCAGCGACTCCGGCAACGCCGCGCAGTTCACGTGGATGAGCGGCCGGTTGCGTCGCCGCGACAGCCGGTGCAGGCGGTGCGCGAACAGTTCCTTGCCCACGCCGGTTTCACCCAGCAGCAGCACCGGCAGCTCCGAATCGGCCACCACGCGCAGTTCGTGCAGCAGATGGCTGATGGCCTGGCTCTGGCCGATGATCTCGCCGTCTTCGCGCACCACGTCGCCGGCCGGTTCGTCGATACGCCCCTGCCGTAGCGCCCTGATCTCCGCCTCCAACCGAGTGATGCGGATGGCGGCCTCGATCACCGGCGTCAGCCGTTGCAGCGCCACCTGCGCGGCGTCGGTGAACGTGCCCACCTGCAGCGCATCGAGCGTCAGCACGCCCCACGTCTTGCCTTCGGCTTCCAGGCTGATGCCCATGCAGTCGTGCACCGGCAGCGGCTCGCCCACGTGTTCGTCGATCAGGCCGTCGTAGGGATCAGGCAGCGCGCTGTCGTGGTGGAAGCACGTCACGCCACGGCGCGCCAGGATGGCCGCCAACCGTGGATGCAGGCTCACCGCGAAACGGCGCCCCAGCGCGTCGCGCACCAGGCCGTCGACGGCCACCGGCCGCAGTTGATCTTCTTCCAGCCGCAGCAGCGCCACGGCGCCGCAATGGAAATGCGCACGCAGACTGCCCACCAGTCTCTGCATCCGTACCGCCTGCGGCAGATCCGCGCACAGGTCGGCCTGTAGTAGCTCGCCAATCATGGTCAAAAACACCCCATTCAGGTTCGATTCACCACGCCGGCACGCGGTCCAAAAAACCCTACCGATGGGTAAATCATTGAATCTTTGAATCTTTCTGATGGGCACGAGATTCGCACAAGAGACGTCGGCATTTATTGAGAAGGAGCAAATCATGAGCATGCAAGACCAATCTCTGGGCCAACTGGCCCGCCGGATCCCGGGTGCGACGAAGATCTTCCACGATTACGACCTCGACTTCTGTTGTGGCGGATCGCACACATTGCGCGACGCCGCGCACGCCAAGGGGCTCGACGCCGCCGCGATCGAGGCCCGCCTGCAGGCCTTGCAGGCCGAGGCGCCGGCAGAAGGCCACGACTGGAGCGAAGTGCCGGCCGAGGAACTGATCGGCTTTATCCTGGCGCGCTTCCACGAGCGCCACCGCGAGCAACTGCCCGAGCTGATCCGCCTGGCGCGCCGGGTCGAGGAAGTGCATGGCGAGCGGCCCGAATGCCCGGTGGGCCTGGCCGATCACCTGAGCGTGATGCTGCAGGAACTGCTGAGCCACATGCAGAAGGAAGAGCAGGTGCTGTTCCCGATGCTGTCGCGCGGCATGGGCGCCATGGCCTCCGCGCCGATCACGGTCATGCGCATGGAGCACGACGACCACGGTGCCGCGCTGCAACGGCTGTCGGACCTGACCCACGACATCACGCTGCCCCGCGCCGCGTGCAACACGTGGCGGGCGCTGTACCTGGGCCTGCGCACGTTCCGCGAGGACCTGATGGAACACATCCACCTGGAAAACAACGTGCTGTTCGAGAACGCCGCGCGTCCGGCCAGTCCGGCGCACTGATCGCGACCCCTGACCCGCGAGCCATCTCGCATCCTGCCAACCCATACACGCGTACCGATACGCATCCATCATGGGCCCCTACAAGAAACTATGGTTCACGCTGATCGCCGTGCTGGCGATCACGTTCGCTCTCCTTGGCTACTACGGTTCCGAGGTCTACCGGCAGCAGCCACCCATCCCGGCACAGGTCGTCACCGCCGACGGCACAAAGCTGTTCACCTCCGAGGACATCCTCGACGGCCAGACCGCATGGCAGTCGGTGGGCGGCATGCAGCTTGGCTCGATCTGGGGTCATGGCGCCTACCAGGCGCCTGATTGGACGGCCGACTGGCTGCACCGCGAACTCACCGCCTGGCTGGATCTGGCCGCGCGCGAGCGCTTCGGCAAGGACTTTGCCGCGCTCGACGTCGGCGACCAGGCCGTGCTGCGCGCGCACCTGAAGGCCGAATACCGCGGCAACCACACCGACGCCAGCAACGTACTGACCGTGTCGCCGCGCCGCGCCAAAGCCATCGAGATGACGGCCGACTACTACCAGCGCCTGTTCTCCGACGCGCCCGAGCTGCACAAGAGTCGGGAGAGCTTCGCGATGAAGGAAAACACGCTGCCCTCGCCCGAGCGGCGCGTGCAGCTGACGCACTTCTTCTTCTGGACCGCATGGGCGGCCGCCACGGATCGTCCCGGGCACACCGCCACCTACACCAACAACTGGCCGCATGAGCCGCTGATCGACAATCGCCCGACCGCCGAGAACGTGGTCTGGTCGGTGGCCAGCGTGGTGGTGCTGCTGGCCGGCGTGGGGCTGCTGATCTGGGCGTGGGCGTTCCTGCGCGGCAAGGAAGAGCCGCTGCCGGCGGCCCCGGCCCGCGATCCGCTGTCGACCTTTGCGCTGACGCCGTCGCAACGCGCGCTGGGCAAGTACGTGTTCCTGGTGGTGGCGCTGTTCGCCTTCCAGGTGCTGATTGGCGGCTTTACCGCGCACTACACGGTCGAGGGCCAGAAGTTCTACGGCATCGACATGTCGCAGTGGTTCCCGTATTCGCTGGTGCGCACCTGGCATATCCAGAGCGCCCTGTTCTGGATCGCCACGGGCTTCCTGGCGGCCGGCCTGTTCCTGGCGCCGCTGATCAACGGCGGCAAGGACCCGAAGTACCAGCGGCTGGGCGTCGACATCCTGTTCTGGGCGCTGGTGGTGGTCGTAGTGGGTTCGTTCACCGGCAACTACCTGGCCATCGCGCAGAAAATGCCGGCCAACCTGAACTTCTGGCTGGGCCACCAGGGCTACGAGTATGTGGACCTGGGCCGTCTGTGGCAGATCGGCAAGCTGGCCGGGATCGTGATCTGGCTGGTGCTGATGCTGCGCGGCATCGCCCCGGCGCTCAAGGCCCGCAGCGGCGGCGACAAGAACCTGCTGGCGCTGCTGACGTCGTCGGTGGTGGCCATCGGTCTGTTCTACGGCGCGGGCCTGTTCTATGGCGAGCGCACCAGCCTGACGGTGATGGAGTACTGGCGCTGGTGGGTGGTCCACCTCTGGGTGGAAGGCTTCTTCGAGGTGTTTGCTACCACGGCGCTGGCCTTCATCTTCTCCACGCTGGGCCTGGTGTCGCGCCCGATGGCCACTGCGGCCAGCCTGGCCTCGGCATCGTTGTTCATGCTCGGCGGCATCCCGGGCACGTTCCACCACCTGTACTTTGCCGGCACCACCACGCCCGTGATGGCCATCGGTGCCACGTTCTCGGCGCTGGAAGTCATGCCGCTTATCGTGCTGGGCCATGAAGCCTGGGAAAACTGGCGCCTCAAGGAACGCGCCCCGTGGATGAACAACCTGCGCTGGCCGGTGATGTGCTTCACGGCCGTGGCGTTCTGGAACATGCTCGGCGCCGGCGTGTTCGGCTTCATGATCAACCCGCCGATCTCGCTGTACTACGTGCAGGGCCTCAATACGACGCCCGTCCACGCGCACGCCGCGCTGTTCGGTGTCTACGGCTTCCTGGCGCTCGGCTTCACGCTGCTGGTGCTGCGTTACGTCCGCCCGGACTACAAGCTGAGCCCGCGCATGATGTCGATCGCGTTCTGGGGCCTGAACGGCGGCCTGGTGCTAATGATCGGCACCAGCCTGCTGCCGGTGGGCATCATCCAGGCGCTGGCCAGCATCAGCCAGGGCCTGTGGTACGCCCGCAGCGAAGCTTTCGTCCAGCAGCCGATCCTGCAGACGCTGCGCTGGGTACGCACCTTCGGCGACGTGGTGTTCCTGGTTGGCGCCCTGACCTTCACGCTGCAAGTGGTGCTGGGGCTGCTGTCACGCGGCCCGGCCCGCGAGGTGCCGGAAGGCCGGCTCGCCCGGCAGTAAAGCTGTAGCGCAGTAGCGCGGTAACGAAGCCGCCGGGCGCCTGTCAGGGCCCGGCGGCTTTTTTGCGTCTATCAACAGGCGCCGATCATGTCGATGGTGGCGATGGTTTCGAGATGGCGATGGTGGTGATCAGATCACGGGGCAGCCCTCACCAGGCATCGAGCTGCCAGCCTTCGTCGGTGGCCAGCAGGCGGTCGGTCAATGCCAGGCCGTCCAGGAAGGCATCGTCGTGCGACACGACGATCAGTGCGCCCTTGTAGCCGCGCAGCATCGCTTCCAGCGCCTGCGCCGACGGCAGATCCAGATGGTTGCTCGGTTCGTCGAGCAGCAGCAGTTGCGGCGGCGGGTCTGCGTAGAGCGTGCAGGCCAGCGCCGCCTTCAGTTGTTCGCCGCCGCTCAGCGCGCCGCTGGGGGCGGCGATCTTCTGTGCGTCGAGCCCAAGGTGCGCCAGCAGCATGCGCAGGTTAGCCTCGGTTGCGGTGCCGTTGGCCGCCTGCATCTGCGCCAGGACTGACTGCGCCGGATCGACGTTGGCCAGTTGCTGGTCGAGGTAGATCGTCTCGGCCGAACGCCTGCAGGCGCCGGCCAGTGGGGCAAGCTGGCCGGCCAGCGTCTTCAGCAGCGTGGACTTGCCGCACCCGTTCGGCCCGACTACGCCCACGCGCTGCTTGCCGGTCACGATCAGGCTGACGCTGCGGGTGGCACCCGACACGAACGGTAGCGCCACCGCATCCAGCTCGGCCACGCGCCGGTGTGCGACCTGACCCACCTGAGCGACCGGCACGCCGTGAAGTGTGATGTGTGCCGCGTCCTCCACCTGCTGCGCGGCGTTGCGCACGCGCTGGTCCAGATCGGTCTGGCTGGCGGCCTGTTGCTGGCGCAACTTGCCGGCGGACACTTCGCTGCGCGCCTTCTGGCCGCCCAGCAGAATCTTGGCCTGGTTCGACGTCTTGCCCTCCCGATTGCCGCGCGCATGGCGCCGTGCCTGGCGCTCGCGTTGGTCCACCATGGACCGTTGCTCGCGCTTGCGTTCGAGCTTGCGCTGTTCAAGCTGCCCAATCGCGTGCTGTTGCTCGTCCGTCTTGCATTGGGCGTAGAACGTGTAGTTGCCGCCATAGCTGCGCAGCCCCAGCGACGACAGTTCCACGATGCGCGGCATGGTGTCCAGAAGCGCCCGGTCATGGCTGAGCACCAGCAGCCCGCGCGGCCACTGCTGCAACTGCTCGATCAGCGCCCAACGTGCGGGCCGGTCGAGATGGTTGCTGGGCTCGTCCAAGATCAGGAAATCCGCATCGGACAGCATGGCGCCGACCAGCGCCACCCGCATGGCCTCGCCGCCGCTCAGTGTGTCAGCCGTCGTGGCGGGGTCGAGATGGCCCAGGCCGCTGCGTTCGAGCGCCTGTTGCAGCCGCTGGCGGACATCCCAGCCGGCGCCCACGGCGTCGAAGTCCTCGGGCGCGCTACTGCCCGCCTCGATCCGCGCCAGGGCGTCGAGCGTGTGCTGCACCCCGGCCAGGCCGGCCACGGTGGCATCTCCAGGGGGCGACACCTGCTGGGCCAGATAGCACACGCTGCCAAAACGCAGGCAACGGCCGCGCGTTGGCAATAACTGCCCCGCCAAAATCTGCGCCAGCACGGATTTTCCCGCGCCATTGCGGCCGACCAGGCCGGTGGGGCGCCGGTCGAAAATTTCGTCGAGATCGGAGAAAAGCGTCCTGCCGTCGGGCAGGACATAGGACAGGCCTTCGAGCCTGAGATAGGGATCGGTCATGCGTGGATTCCAGAGATGCCAGGAACTCCCCCAGCTTGCGGGGGCGGGTGGAGACTGGCCGTCTTGTCGACGGCGGCATCAATGGCGCATGGGACCAATACCTCTGTGTTGGGGGATCAGGCCGCCATTGTAATGGGGATGGCAGATTCTTGCGTGATGGGGCGCGGGTGCCAACGAAGGCGGTGGCACCCTGGGGACTGGTTCCCCTTCCCGCCTCGCCGGAGATGAGTTGGGGAAGGGGATAAAACCGTTCAAACAGCGACGTCGCAGCTTGAGATACCTGCTCTCTCCCCCGGCCCCTCTCCCGCTCGCGGGAGAGGGGAGAAAACCGCAGGGCGATGCAAAGCCGTCGCCACCACTTCGCCCACGAGGATGATCGACGGGCTAGCCAGCCCCGCCCCCACCGCATCAGTCAGCGTGCCCAGCGTGCCGGTCCAGTTGCGCTGATCCGCGCAACTGGCATGCATCACCACGCCTGCCGGCATGTCGGGCCGCATCCCTGCCTGCAGCAATGCCTCGCGGATCGACGCGATGCGGTGCATGCCCATATAGATGACCAGCGTGGTGCCGCTAGCCGCCAGCGCCCGCCAGTCCGGTTCGCCATCGCCGCGCGTGTGCGCGGTGACGAACGTCACGCCATGGCAATGGGCGCGATGCGTCAGGGCGATGCCCAGCGCCTGGGCAGCGGCCAGGCCACTGCTGATGCCATTGACCACCTCGACATCCAGCCCGTGCCCGCGCAGGAACGCAGCCTCCTCGCCGCCCCGGCCGAACATCAGCGGATCGCCACCTTTCACGCGCGCCACGCAGCGGCCCGCCAAGGCGTGCGCCAGCGTCTGGGCGTGGATGCTGGCCTGGCTGACCGAGCAACGCCCGCCGCGCTTGCCGACGGAGATGATCTCGGTGCCCGGGCTCGCGTAGCACGCCATCATCTCGGGCACCAGATCGTCGATCAGCCAGACCTGCGCCTCCGACAGCGCCCGCGCGGCCTTGACCGTCACCAGTTCCGGATCCCCCGGGCCGACACCTATCAGCCACACCTTGCCGGTCTTCCGGTCCTGCGCGCCCTGCCTCGCCTGCCCGTCTTGCGCCCCGCGTGGGCCGTCCGTGTTCCACCGTTTCATCATGTCTTCCTCAGTTCAATGGCTCGTGCCCGAAGAACGCGTGGTCTTGTTGAACACGTTGTACTTGCCCACGGGCTTGTCCATCGGCAATCGCTTAATTTCCTGCAGCGTGGCCGCGTCGTAGACCACGATGGCGCCCTTGTCTTCCATCAAGCTGACCAGCGCATAGTGGCCGTCACGCGTGAACTCCACGTGCGCCGCCGTCCGGCCCGCCGACGGCGTGACGCTGCCCACCACCTTCAGCGTCTGCTTGTCGATGATCTGGAGCGTGTCGCGCCGCGGGCTCATCATGGCGTCGGTCCAGGCATAGGGCGTGGCCTCGTGGCTGCGCAGGAAGAACCCCGGGCCATTCGTGGCTATGGTGGCCACGGTCTGCCAAGTCTGCATGTCGATCACGCTCAGCGCGCCCTGCTTGAGGTTTGGCGACGCCATCACGTCGCGCCCGTCGCGCTGCCAAGTGATGCCACTGCCAAGGTGCGGCATGCCGGACAGCGCCAGGTCCGCCACCTTGCGGCCGGCATCGAGGTCGATCACCTGGCCCGCGCCACCGCGCGAGGCGCCAAGGATATGGCGATACGGCTGGTCGAAGAAGAAGTCGTCGAGCACTTCGTCCAGCGCGATCACGCGCGGCTCCAGCGTCGCGTACGGAATTTCCCAGACCTCGGGGATGTCGCGCAGCGCGGCGATAAACGAGCTACGCGGCGCGGCATCGTAAACCGCCGAAACGCGCGACGCCTTGCCGTTTGCCCCGGTCACCGGGTACACCCGCGCCAGCGACAGGTCATCGGCACGCAGCAGCACCATGGTCTGCGGCAGCGTGTTGCCGGCCAGCACCCATTTGCCGTCGTCGCTGACCGCCACATTGCGCGTGTTCAGCCCTGCGCGTATCTCGGCCACCAGCGTCAGGTTCCACAAGTCGTACTTGCTGATCCAGCCGTCGCGGCTGGCCACATACACATAGCGGCCATCGCGGCTGAACTTGGGGCCGCCATGCAGCGCAAAGCGCGTCTGGAAGCGATAGATGGGCTCCAGTTTGTCGCCATCGAGCACGCTCAGGTGATGGGTGCCCGATTCGACGACCAGGAACAGGTTCGATGGATCGGCGCGAAACACCGGTTTGTCCGGCAGGCTGCCCGGTGCGTGATAGACCACGCGCGACGCGCGGATGTCTGCCGCCTCCCAGTGCGGCGCCTGCGCCAGCGCCGTGCGCAGCCAAGTGGCGATCTGGTCCAGCGTGGCCTCCGGCAACTGCCCGGCAAAGCCCGGCATCTGCGTGGCGGCCCGACCATGGCGCAGCACATCGCGCAAGGCATCGGGCTTGAGCCGCTCCAGGCTTTCCGGCAACAGCGCCGGCCCCATGCCACCGAGCCGGTCGGCGCCGTGGCAGACCGCGCAGTGCTGCTGGAATGCCGCCTCTGTGTCGGACAGGGTATTGGCCAACGCACCGGGCAGCTCATCGGACGCCGCGCCGCCCACCGTGCCGGCGTGGGCCGTCGACCACACGCAAGCCGCCATCGCCAGCCCTGCAATCAGCGGTTTCATGCGACAACCTCCCGGCCTAGCGGATCAGCGATTTCCTGATCGGACAGATAGCAGCCCGGATCCTCGGCCCATGGATTCCCGCTGACGGCATAGGCGCGCACGCGCGTGTTGCCGTTGCAGATCTCGCGATGGGCGCACGTGGCGCAGCGCCCTTCCAGCGGCCGGGGCGCCGATTTGAGTCCGCGCATCAGCGGATGGCTGCGGTCGGCCCAGATATCGCCGAACGCGCGTTCTCGTACATTGCCGATCGACACATGCCACCACATGGTGTCCGGATGCACATTGCCGAGATTGTCGATATTGGCCACACCCACGCCTGTGGCATTGCCACCCCAATTGACCAGGCGCTGGCGCATGTCGGCCAGCCGGCCGGGCTGGCGCCGCGCAATCCAGTGCAGCAAACTCACGCCGTCGGCATCGTTGTTACCCGTGACGAAATCGCCCGCCCGGCCTTCCTGGGCACGCGCCCAGACATGGTCGAACAGCCAATCCACTGCGACGCGCGTATGGGCGTGATGGGCATCGTCGCCGCGATGGCTGCTGCCACGGCCTGCATAGTTGAAATGCGATAGATAGAACTTGTCGATGCCTTCGGCTTCGGTCAGTGCCACCACATCGGGCAACTCGTCGGCATTGGCTTCGGTCAGCGTCATGCGCACGCCCACGCGCAGACCGCATTGCCGGGCCACGCGCAGGCCGTCCAGCGCCTGCCGGAATGCACCGGGGCAGCGCCGGAACCGATCGTGCGTGGCTTCCATGCCGTCCAGGCTCACGCCCACATAGTCGAAGCCGGCCACCAGCAGACGAGCCGCGTGCCGGGTGTCCAGCAGCGTGCCGTTCGACGATAGCGACAGGTGAAAGCCAAGCCGCTTGGCATGTGCGGCGATCTCGTACAGGTCTGGCCGCAGCAACGGCTCGCCGCCGGACAGGATCAGCGCCGGCACCCTGGCTGCCTTCAGCTGTTCCAGCACCCCGATGGCTTCGGTCGTGGACAGCTCGCCTTTGAAATCGGTATCGGCCGACGTGGAATAGCAGTGTTTGCAATTGAGGTTGCAGCGCCTCACCAGATTCCATATCACCACCGGGCCACCGGCGCGGCGCGGCGCCGGTACGGGGCCGCCGTCGCGCAATGCCTCCATGAAGCGGGAAACTCTGAACATGTATCAATCTCCGGAAGCCCGCAGGCGCAGGCCGGTTTTCTTAAGGATGCGCGTGGACCAGAGTACCTCGTGCGCCCGACATGCCTGGTCCAGCAAATCTCGTATTTCTGCGATGTGCGGGGCTGCCTCTTCCCGCGTGCGCGCATGCACCATCGCAAACAGGTTGTAGGGCCAGTCCGGCAGCCGGCGGGGCCGCTGGTAGCAATGGCTCACGCAGGGCAACGCGCCCACGCGCGCGCCCAGTTCGACAATCCGCGCGTCATCGACATCCCACACCGTCATCCCGTTGGCGCGCCAGCCCAGCGCGTAATGGTTCGGCACCGCGCCCACCCGGCGCAGCACGCCGCGGTCGCGCATGGCCGCAAAGCGGGCCAGCACCTCGTCTTCCGGAATACCGATCAGGTCGCCCAGCGCTTGCCACGGCGCCTGCACCAGCGGCAGGCCGGCCTGCGTAGCCTGGATCAGCGCGCGGTCGATGGCGTCCAGTTCGCTGGCGCGAGTCGAGGCGATACAGGGGATGCTGGGGGCGATGGGCATGGTCGCTACACCGGTAGATACAGGTTGACGAAGAACTCGCGTTCCTTCGGGAAGGGCAGGATCTCGACACCGGCGCTGGCCGCCATGCGAGCCAGCACGCCGGGCACGTCGGCAGCATCGGATACGGCCAGCACGAACCACAGGTTCAGGTGATGCGTGCGGGCATAGTGATGCGCCACCTCGGGAAAGGCGTTGATGGCCGCGACAACGGCGTCCAGCCGGTCGGCCGGTGCATGGCAGGCGCACAGCACGAACTGGCCGCCGGCGTGCTCGATCTGGAACAGCGGGCCGAAGCGCGTCAGCACGCCCCGCGCCAGCAGCGCACGCACGCGGGCGATCAGCGTGGCCTCATCGATTCCGAGTGCGGCGGCGGCATCGGCATAGGGCCGACGCGTCAGCGGCAGCTCGCGTTGCAGCGTGTTGATGATGCGTCGGTCGAGGGCGTCCAGGGCATCCGGGGTGTCCAGGCCGACGGGTGTGTCGAGTGCGGCGGGTGCATCCACCGCGGTGGCGTGGTCGTTCATGTCGGCGGCACCTCCCAGCTATAGCGCGTGCCGCACTGCTTGAAGCACGTGCCGCTGCGCAGGACCCTGCCCGGCAACGCTCCCATGCCGGCCTGCTGGTCAAAGTGTTCCAGCGCGGATTGCAACTCGGCTTCGCTGCGCGCATGCACCATCGCGAACAGGTTGTACGGCCAGGCAGGCAGCCGGCGCGTACGGCGGTAGCACAGCGACACCGGCGCCACGCGCGCCAGTCGCGTGCCGATGGCATCCACACGGGCATCCGGCACATTCCACACGCACATGGCGTTATGCCGATAGCCAAAGGGCCGGTGATGCAGGATCACGCCAAAGCGGCGGATCACCCCGCTGGCATGCCACTGCGCAATACGCGCCAGCACCCGGTGCAGCGGCATGCCCGTGCATCGGGCCAGCGCGTGAAACGGTTGTGGTGTCAGCGGCAGCCCCGTTTCCAGCGCCGCCACCAGGCGCCAGTCGTCCTCATCCAGATGTGTCGATTTGGGCGATGGCGTGCGCCAGCCACGTGGCGTGCCCGGCGTGCCGGACATCGAGAAACCCAGGTCGATGTGGTATTCGCGCTCCATCGGCAGGTCCAGCGGCGACTGGTCCACGTCGTCGGCGATGCTGCCCAGCACCACGTCCAGCGCGGCCCGCGTGCGCGCGCCGGCCACGAACCAGAGGTTGTAATGGTGACCATGCCGCGCGTAGTTGTGGCTGACTGCGCCATAGGCATTGACACGCGCCGCCACCCTGGACAGGGCCTCCGGCTGCACCGCCAGCGCGGCCAGCGTACTGGCGCCGATCACGTTTGGCGCGAACACGGCGCCAATCCGGCTCACTCGGCCGGCGCCCACGTCGCGCGCCAGCAGGCTCAGCACGGCGTGTTCGTTCAGGTCCAGCGCGGCGCCTGCGCTCTGGAACGGGCGCGGCACGATCGGGAAGTCGCGCTGGATGCAGTCGTAGAAGCGTTGCTCGTCGAACATGGCTGTCACATGGCAATTACATGCCGATGCGCTGCGCGCGCACCGTGAAGAAGATGCCGCTGGGCTGATCGGCCGTAAGTGTGGCGATGCGCCGGAACGTCGCGGTGTCGTAGACCTCCACGCGGTTGTCGTCGCGGCAAGACAGCCACAAGGCTTCGCCCTTCGGCGTTAACTCCATGTGCAGCACGCCGTGGCAGGGCGTCAGCGTCTTCACCACCTGCCGCGTGGCGGTATCCACCACCTGCACGGTATCGTTCTTCGGAAAGGCAAAGTTGACCCACACCTGGCGGCCATCGGGGCGCGCCATCGCAAACACCGGCTGCCCGGCCACGGCCACGCGCGCCTGTTCCTGCCAGTTGCGCGCGGGGTCTGCCACCAGCAGTTCGTGGCGGCCGATAGCCGGCAACCACGCCTGCCCCTGCGCCATGGCCCAGCCGCGCAGATGCGGCATTTTGTAGACCGGCAGTGGCGTCTCGCCCCGCCCGTAGCCGGACAGCACCTTGCGCGTGGCGGGCGGCGTCTGCCACAAGTCCACGAGCGACAGGCCGTCTTCGCCGAACAGGCCGGCCAGGTACCAACGTCCGTCCGGCGTCATCAGCCCGTCGTACGGCTCACGGCCGGCAGGCAAACGCGTGACTTGCGGTTGGCGCGGATCCGACGCATCGATGATCCAGATTTCGCCCGCCTCGAACAGGCTGGCGGCCAGCCGCTGGCCGGGCAGGTCGGCCAGGCCCACCACCTTGGACCGCCGCCCGTCGGGGCCGATGGCGGGGATTTCAGACAGCAGCTCCAGCGTCCCGGCGTCGAACAGCTTGATGCCGCCCGGCGCGTAGTTCTGCGCAGCCACCACCTTGCCGCCCTGCAGGATGGCGCCGCCGATGCTGTTGCCCGCCTGCTTCACGCGATGGGTGATGCGCTGCGCCAGCAAATCCACGCGGGACAGCCCGCCATCGCGGCCAAAGACAAATGCGTAGCGCCCATCGCGCGAGAACACCACGCTGGCGTGGGAAAGATCGCCCAGGCCGTCGATGGTGCCCAGGCTCGTCATGCCGGTGGTTTCCACTACCTGCAGCCGGCCGGTGGCGCGTTCGATGACCACGCCCAGGTCGCCGGTGCCGCGCACGGCGGCGCCCGGTTCGGCGGGCAAGCCGGTACAGGCGGTCACCAGCGATGACACCCCCAGCGCTGCAGCCGCGAACCGGATCAGTCGTGCAATGCTCCGGCGGACGATGTGGGGAGGACGGGCGGCGGTTTGCCCGCCTGGAGTCTGTCGATCAGCCATTGGGCTTCTTCCTGCGTCATGAACGGTTGCCACGGCGGCATGGCGGTGCCGGGCCGGCCCTGCAGCACGGTGGCTACCAGGCCGTCACGTGGCTTGCCGGCCAGTGCCTCGGCCGTCAGCGGCGAACCCAGCCCTCCCTGCAGCGTCATGCCGTGGCAGGCACCGCAGTCGTCGCGCAGCCAGCGCGCCAGTTGCGCCTGGCGTGCCGCGGACGGTTCCGCATACACCAGCGCGGCCGGCGTGGCCAACATGCCGAGCACCACCAGGTGCCATGCGATGGATCGGGCCATGGGTCGGCGGGTCAAGGGATCAGCGGGTCGGGATCAGAAGGTCAAAGGGTCAGTACCCACTTGGCCAGCGCGCTCGCGTCGGTATCGCTGACCGCGTTGGCCGGCATCGGGATTGGGCCCCACTTGCCGGTGCTGCCTTTCAGAATGCTTTGCGACAGCTTCGCCGCCGCGTCCTTGTCGCTCTTGTACTTGGCGGCCACGTCCTTGAACGCCGGGCCGACCAGCTTCTTGTCGACGCTGTGGCAGGCCATGCAGTTCTTGCTCTTGGCCAGTTCGGCGTTGGCATGGGCGGCCATCGGCAGCGCGGCTGCCAGCAAGGCGGCGCCGATCACTTTTGCGGGATGCATGTACGTTCTCCTGATAGGTCGAAAACTGGACAAGCAGCCAGCGCCACCAGGCGCCGGCTGCCCGGACGTCAATAGACGTCGTGCTGGGTGTTATGGGTATTGAACTTGCCGGTCGGCGTGATCAGGCGCGGGTCCTTGATGACGGTCTTGAGCTTGCGCGTCTTGTCATCGACCACCACCAGCGCCGATTCCTGGTCCTTGGTGCCCCATACGGAGAACCACACCTCGTCGCCGGCCTTGTTGTACTCGGCCTGCACCACGCGCTTGGCGCCCTCGCCCTTCAGGTTGGCCCATTCCGCGATCGGCAGGATCTCGTAGCCACCTTCCAGCTTCTGGGTGTTGAACACGGCCACCGACTGGTTCAGCTTGGTGTCGGGATTCAGCGGCGTGTCGACCCACAGGTTGTGGGACTTCGGATGGGTCTTGATGAACAGCGATCCGCCGCCCTGACCCTTAAGCGTCTGCACCACCTTCCAGGCGCTGGCCTTGTTCTTCACCGGATCAGTGCCGATCAGGCTGACGGTTTCGTCGCCCAGGTGGCTCGTGGCCCAGACCGGACCGTACTTCGGATGGACGAAGTTGGCGCCCCGGCCCGGGTGCGGGGTCTTGCCCACATCCACCAGCGCCGCCAGGCGGTCTTCCTTAGTGTCGACCACGGCGATCTTGTCCGACGCATTGGCGGCCACCAGGAAGTAGCGGCCCGTGGAATCGAAGCCGCCGTCATGCAGGAACTTGGCCGAGTCGATCGTGGTGGTCTTCAGGTTCTTCAGGTCGGAATAATCGACCATCAGGACCTTGCCGGTTTCCTTGGCATTGATGACGAACTCGGGCCGGTAGTGGCTGGCCACGATCGATGCCACGCGCGGCTCGGGGTGGTACTCGTTGTCGACCGTCATGCCACGCGTGGACACCACCTTCAGCGGCTTGAGCGTGTCGCCTTCCATAATCACGTACTGCGGCGGCCAGTAGGACCCAGCCACGGCGTACTTGTCCTCGAAGCCCTTGTATTTCGACGTTTCCACCGAACGGGCCTCCAGACCGATCTTGACTTCGGCCACGTTGTCGGGCACCGGCATCCACAGGTCGATCAGGTTCAGGCGCGCATCGCGTCCAATCACATACAGGTAGCGGCCCGATGCCGACATCCGCGAGATATGCACCGCGTAGCCGGTCTTGACGATGTTGATGATCTTCTTGGAATCGCCATCGATCAGCGCCACCTCGCCCGAATCGCGCAGCGTCACCGAGAACAGGTTGTCCAGGTTGTAGTGGTTCATCTTGCGCGCGGGCCGCTTGGCCACGGGCACGATGTCCTTGCGCGATTTTTCGATGTCGGCCAGCGAGAACTCCGGCGGGGTCGGCGGCTCCAGCTGCACGTAGCGCGCCATCAGGTCCACCTCGGGGTCGGACAGATCGCCCGACGTGCCCCAGTTCGGCATGCCGGCCGGGCTGCCGTACTTGATGAACGTCTTCAGGTATTCGGTACCGCGTGCCCGCGTGATGTCGGGCGTCAGCGGCTTGCCCGTGGCGCCCTTGCGAAGTACGCCGTGGCAGCCCGCGCACCGCTCGAAGTAGATCTGTCTGGCATGGTTGAACTCATCCGCGGTCAAGGTCGGCACCGGGTTCGGCGGCGGCGCCGTCTCGGCCTGGCCATGAGCCATCCAGAGGAACAGCGGCAGTGCCGCCATTGCGGGGAACATCCTGTGTTTCGCCTTCATGTCTCTGCTCAGCGAGAGTGGGGAATGCGGTGGCGTGCTGGTGCACGCCGGATGTGCCCATCATCGTGAAAATGCGATGACCAAGGATTGATGGCAGTCAAGCCGATGACAGTTCACACGGAACTCGGCCCGAGGGATGCGTCACAGCGTGACGGAATGCGGAGGGAGGTGTTGGGGAAACGCGAAACGGACACGCTGGCAGGGTAAAGACCCTGGGCGCGAAGAGGACATCTGAAGTACGTCGGGCAATGCATCTGCCGGTTGTCTCCCCTCTCGCGCGCTGGGAGA
This sequence comes from Cupriavidus pauculus, assembly GCF_002858765.1. Classification (GTDB taxonomy): domain Bacteria; phylum Pseudomonadota; class Gammaproteobacteria; order Burkholderiales; family Burkholderiaceae; genus Cupriavidus; species Cupriavidus pauculus_B. The sequence continues at coordinate 212,218 of NZ_PJRP01000002.1, read as the reverse complement.
GGGGAGACAACCATCTGAACCCATCAACTACGTGGCATCAGCACCCACATGCGGCCGCCCTGCTTCATGCGGCCGGCAGTTTCACCGGCGGCGTCGCCGGCGCCCCAGAAGAAGTCGGCGCGCACGCCGCCCTTGATGGCGGAACCGGTGTCCTGGGCGAACATCAGGCGCTGGATCGGCTCTGTGGACAGCGGGCGGGTGGTCGACAGGAAGACCGGCACGCCCAGCGGGATCGTGGCCGGGTCCACGGCGATCGAACGTTCCGCGGTGAGCGGCACACCGAGCGCGCCCACCGGGCCATCGTTGTTCGGCGGCAGTTCGCGGAAGAACACGAAGCGCGGATTCACGTTGAGCATTTCGTCGACGCGCGCCGGGTTGTTGCGCGCCCAAGCCTTGATGCCCTGCATCGTCGCCTGCGCGGGCGTGATCTCGCCACGGTCGAGCAGCCATTTGCCGAAGGACCGGAACGGCTGGTCGTTCGTGCCGCCAAACCCGACGCGCATCACCGTGCCGTCCTGCAGGCGGATACGGCCAGAGCCCTGGATCTGCAGGAAGGCCGCTTCGACGGCGTCGTCCACGTAGACCAGTTCGTTGCCGCGCATCGCCGGCATCTGCAGCAGGTCGGCGCGTGCAGGCAGCGCGCCGCGCAGTTGCGCGGGGCGGCGGTACAGCGGCACCTGGTACTGGCCCTGGCGCGTGCGCGAGCCATGCAGGACGGGCTCGTAGTAACCGGTAATCAGGCCACTATCGGTGCCATCGACGTTGACCACGCGGAATGGCTGGAAGTTGGCTTCAAAGTAGGCGCGCATGGCCGTCAGGTTGCCGGCATCCACCATCAAGCCGGTGGCGCAGACGCGGCTCCATTCGGGCTTCTTCTTCAGCGCCTGGCAGCTGGCCTGCAGGGCTGGCCAGGCAGCGCGCACGTCGTCCTGGCTCCAGCCGCCGATTTCGGCCCAGGTGGCCGGCTGCAGCTTGCCGGCGTTCGGCGACGTCGACGGTGCCGGGGTGCCGGCCGTGCCGCCCGGCTGCACGCGGATCGGGCCGCCGCTCATGCAGCCGGCCAGGAGCGCGGCGCCAAGGGCGGACGCGGCCAGCGACAGCCAGCCTCGGGAAGGCGCACGCGGGGCGCGCGGGGAATACTGATATGCCATCTTGTTCGTTCTTTGCCTACAATCTCAACCCGATCCGACGACTGTCATAGACTGCCCCAACGCGATGAGCCAGTTCTTTGAAAACCATCCCACCCTGCTGCTGGCAGCCGAAGCCGGCCTGGCGTTGCTGCTGCTGATTTTCATCGTGGTTTGGACGATGGGCACCGCGAAAAAGCATCCGCGTCCCACCCGTGCGCCGCAGGATCACCCGTCGCGGGCCGGCCAGTCTCCGCAGGAGACGGACAAGGCGCCAGACGCCTAGATTCCCCGAGGCGCCCGCGCTCTGCCGTGCCGTGCCCGCTGGCCGCTCAGTGGAGCATGCGCGGCAGCACCAGCGCGAATTCGGGAATCGGCACCTCGAAGCGGTGGCCGTCCTCGGCCACGCAGAAATAATCGCCCTTCATCGATCCCACCGGGGTCGAGATCGTGGCCCAGCTCGAATACTCGAAGTGCTCGCCCGGCTTGAGCAGCGGCTGGTGGCCCACCACGCCCAGCCCCGCCACTTCCTGCGTGGCGTTGTCGCTGTCGGTGATGATCCAGTGCCGCGAGATCAGCTGCGCGGCCACTTCGCCGATGTTGTGGATGGTGATGGTGTAGGCGAACGCGTAGCGTCCGCGGTCCGGGTCCGATTGGTCGGCCATGTACTGGGTGCGCACGGCCACGGAAAAAGCGTACTCGCTCATTGTTCGACGGATGAGGATGGTCGGCTGGCCGGCGTCCCGCCTGGGGGCGCGGCCGGGTGTGTCGCATTGTGCGGCAAGGGCTTGGCAGGGGCAAGCACGCTCTACCGGGCAGGATCGGGCCCAACCGGCGTAAAATACGCGCCATTCTCGCGGATCCCCCCCCATCCGCCGCCTTCAGAGCCTCAATCCAGCGTCCGAACAGCCATGAGCCAGCCTACCTACCGCATCGCCCCGTCCATCTTGTCCGCCGACTTTGCCCGCCTGGGCGAGGAAGTGCGCCGCGTCACCGAGGCCGGTGCCGACTGGATCCACTTTGACGTGATGGACAACCACTACGTGCCCAACCTGACCGTGGGCCCGCTGGTCTGCGAGGCCATCCGCCCGCACGTGACCGCCCCGATCGACGTCCACCTGATGGTGCGCCCCGTAGACCGCATCATTCCCGACTTTGCCAAGGCCGGCGCCAATATCATCACGTTTCACCCGGAAGCCAGCGATCACATCGACCGCTCGCTGGCCCTGATCCGCGACAACGGCTGCCAGGCCGGCCTGGTGTTCAACCCGGCCACGCCGCTGCACCACCTGGACCACGTGATGGATCGCCTGGACGTGATCCTGCTGATGAGCGTGAACCCGGGCTTCGGCGGCCAGTCGTTCATCCCTGAGACCCTGAACAAGCTGCGCGCCGTGCGTGCCCGGATCGACGCCTACACGGCCCGCACCGGTCGCCAGATCCTGCTGGAAGTGGACGGCGGCGTGAAGCCGGACAACATCGCCGAGATCGCCGCCGCGGGCGCCGACACCTTCGTGGCCGGCTCGGCCGTGTTCGGCAAGCCTGACGCCGACGGCGGCTACAAGGGCATTCTCGGCACGTTCCGCGACGTGCTCGCCAAGGTCGGCAAGTAAGGCGGGCCCGGACGATGACGAGCGAAATCCTGCGCCGCACCGACTGGCGCGGCATCCAGGCGGTGATCGTCGACCTGGACGGCACCATGGTCGATACCGCCGGCGACTTCCATGCGTCGGTCAACGCGATGCTGCTGGCGCTGGTGCACCAACATCCGCACCTGGGGCCAGTGGAGCCGATGTCCGCCCAGGAGATCGTCAGCTTCGTCGGCAAGGGGTCGGAGAACCTGATCCGCCGCGTGCTGGACGCCCGCTTCAGCCCGCTGCACGCCAATGGCCTGTTTGCCGACGCCTACGCGCTCTATGACCGCGAGTACGTGCGGATCAACGGCCAGTTCTCCAATGTCTACCCCAATGTCCGCGAGGGCCTGGCGGCGTTGAAGGCGCTTGGCCTGCGCATGGCCTGCGTGACCAACAAGCCGTGGAATTTCACGGAGCCGCTGCTGGCCAAGACGGGCCTGGCCCAGTATTTCGAGCTGGTCTACGGCGGCGATGCCTTTGCGCTGCGCAAGCCAGACCCCTATCCGCTGCTCAAGGTGGCCGATGCGTTCCACCTGGATCCGGCCGCCGTCCTGGCCATTGGCGACTCCGAAAACGACGCCCGGGCGGCCCGCGCGGCGGGCATGGGTGTGCTGCTGATGCCCTATGGCTACAACCATGGGAACCCTGTACAAGGCGTTGACGCCGATGGTATAGTTCCCGACATTGTCCGCGCGGCAGCGATCCTTGCTGCACACACCCGGACAAACCATCACGGTTAATCCCTGAACACCATCAATGTTCCTCAACCGCAAACGCATCTTTTCTGGCAGTGATCGGCAGGCTTGGCCCTGGCGTCGCTGGCGCGCCTCTGAACAGGCGTAAAGTGCGTTCGCGAGTTTCCTGACGGGCTTGGGTCGCCCGGACGTCCGCAGTCTGCGGATTTCCTCCCACCCAGGCTCCGCCGGACCGGTCCCAATATCCTGACGACCGGCCTCCCCGGCAGATCCTTCCGCCAGCGCCGTAGTTCCGGTTGCTCCTGCTTGCGCCTGTGCTACGGTTAGCCTCGAGAACGCGCCACGCGCCGCCCCTGGCCGTGTGCTGCCTCATCGATTCACGTGTGCGCCACGGTCCGCCCCCCCCGGGGGAGGCGGGTTGATGCAGCTTGTCGCCCTCCCATCCCGCTGACGACATCACGGCGTCGCCTGACCCGACCAAACTGGCCGGCGCCGCAAGTAGAGGATCGACATGACCGAACTGGAATTCAAATCGCTGGCCGACCAGGGCTACAACCGCATCCCGATCATTGCCGAGGCGCTGGCTGACCTGGAAACGCCGCTGTCGCTATACCTGAAGCTGGCGCAGTCACAGACGCGCGGCGTGAACACCTTCCTGCTGGAATCGGTGGTGGGCGGCGAGCGCTTCGGCCGCTACTCGTTCATCGGCCTGCACGCCCGCACGCTGATCCGCGCCTACGGCCAGCGCGCCGAGGTGGTGACCGACGGCAAGGTAGTGGAAACGCACGAGGGCAACCCGCTGGACTTCATCGCCACGTTCGAGAGCCGCTTCAAGGTGGCGCTGCGCCCGGGCCTGCCGCGCTTCTGCGGCGGCCTGGCCGGGTACTTCGGCTACGACGCCGTGCGCTATATCGAAAAGAAGCTGGCCGACAAGCAGATGCCCGACGACCTGGGCCTGCCCGATATCCAGTTGCTGCTGTGCGAAGAACTGGCCGTGATCGACAACCTGTCCGGCAAGCTCTACCTGATTGTCTACGCCGACCCGACCACGCCCGAAGCCTATTCCCGCGCCCGCCAGCGCCTGCGCGAACTGCGCATGAAGCTGCGCCAGCCGGTTGACGTGCCGGTGACCAGCCCGTCGGTGCAGACCGAGGTCTATCGTGAATTCGCCAAGGCCGACTACCTGACGGCTGTCCACAAGGCCAAGGAATACATCATGGCCGGCGACATGATGCAGGTGCAGGTGGGCCAGCGCCTGATGAAGCCGTACCGCGACTCGCCGCTGTCGCTGTACCGTGCGCTGCGCTCGCTGAATCCGTCGCCGTACATGTACTTCTACAACTTCGGCGATTTCCAAGTGGTGGGTGCGTCGCCCGAGATCCTGGTGCGTCAGGAAACGCGCAAGGTCGGCACGCCGCAGAACGGTGACACCGAGACCGCGCACATCGTCACGATCCGTCCGCTGGCCGGGACGCGCCCGCGCGGCAGCACGCCCGACCGCGACGCCCAGCTGGCCACCGAACTGCTCAACGACCCCAAGGAAATCGCCGAGCACGTGATGCTGATCGACCTGGCGCGCAACGACATCGGCCGCATTGCCGAGACCGGCTCAGTCAAGGTCACCGACAAGATGGTGATCGAGAAGTACTCGCACGTGCAGCACATCGTCAGCTCGGTGGAAGGCACGCTGCGCGAGGGCATGAGCAATCTCGACGTGCTGCGCGCCACCTTCCCGGCCGGCACGCTGTCCGGCGCGCCCAAGGTGCGCGCGATGGAGATCATCGACGAACTGGAACCGCGCAAGCGCGGTATCTACGGCGGCGCCGTGGGCTACCTGTCGTTCGGCGGCGAAATGGACCTGGCCATCGCCATCCGCACCGGCGTGATCAAGGACGGCAATCTCTACGTGCAGGCCGCGGCCGGCATCGTGGCGGACTCGGACCCCGAGGCCGAATGGAGGGAAACCGAGGCGAAGGCGCGCGCCGTGATCCGTGCCGCCGAACAGGTCCAGGACGGCCTGGACACCGACCTCTGAGCCCCCGGGAGAGATGACATGCTGCTGATGATCGACAACTACGATTCGTTCACCTACAACCTCGTGCAGTACTTTGGCGAACTGGGCGCCGACGTGCGGACCTATCGCAACGACGAAATCACGATCAAAGAGATCGAGGCCCTGAAGCCGGACCATATCTGCGTGTCGCCCGGCCCGTGCAGCCCGCACGAGGCCGGCATCTCGGTGGAGGTGCTGCGCCACTTCGCGGGCAAGGTCCCGCTGCTGGGCGTCTGCCTGGGCCACCAGGCCATTGGCGAGGCCTTCGGCGGCAAGGTAATCCGTGCCAAGAAGGTAATGCACGGTAAGGTGAGCACCATCGAAACCACGCAGGAAGGCGTGTTCGCCGGCCTGCCGAAGCACTTTGATGTGACGCGCTATCATTCGCTGGCCATCGAGCGCGAAACGCTGCCAGATTGCCTGGAAGTCACGGCTTGGACGCCGGACGGCGAGATCATGGGCGTACGCCACAAGACGCTGAACGTGGAAGGCGTGCAGTTCCACCCCGAGTCGATCCTGTCCGAACACGGTCACGCGCTGCTGGCCAATTTCATCAAGGCGCCACGATGAGGCGCACCGATTTTTCCGCCTACTCCGCCGACCATCCAGCCGCCCACAACATCGAACAATCCGCCATGTCCATCACGCCGCAGGAAGCGCTGACGCGCTGCATCGAACACCGCGAGATATTTCATGACGAGATGCTGCACCTGATGCGGCAGATCATGCAGGGCCAGATCAGCCCCGTGATGGCCGCCGCCATCCTGACCGGCCTGCGCGTGAAGAAGGAAACCATCGGCGAGATCTCGGCCGCCGCCCAGGTGATGCGCGAGTTTGCCAACCACGTGGATGTGAAGGACCGCCAGAACTTCGTCGACATCGTCGGCACCGGCGGCGACGGCTCGCATACGTTCAATATCTCCACGGCGTCGATGTTCGTGGCCGCCGCCGCCGGCGCGAAGATCGCCAAGCACGGCAACCGCGGCGTTTCGTCCAAATCCGGCAGCGCCGACGTGCTGGAGGCGCTGGGCGTGAACATCATGCTAACGCCCGAGCAGGTGGGCCAGTGTATCGAGCAGACCGGCATCGGCTTCATGTTCGCGCCCACGCACCATCCAGCCATGAAGAACGTGGCACCGATCCGCAAGGAAATGGGCGTGCGCACGATCTTCAACATCCTGGGCCCGCTGACCAACCCGGCCGACGCGCCGAACATCCTGATGGGTGTGTTCCACCCTGATCTGGTGGGTATCCAGGTGCGCGTGATGCAGCGCCTGGGCGCGCGGCACGCGATCGTGGTCTACGGCAAGGACGGCATGGACGAGGTATCGCTGGGCGCCGCCACGCTGGTGGGTGAACTGAAGGATGGCGAGGTGCGCGAGTACGAGATCCATCCCGAGGACTTTGGCCTGTCGATGATCTCGAATCGGGGCCTCAAGGTGGCCGATGCGGCCGAATCAAAGGAAATGCTGCTTGAGGCGCTGGGCAACGTAGCCGGCACGCCGCGAGAAATCGTCTCGCTGAACGCCGGCACCGCGCTCTATGCGGCCAATGTGGCCAGTTCGATCGAAGACGGTATCCAGCGCGCGCGCGAAGCCATCGCCAGCGGTGCCGCGCGCGAGAAGCTCGACCAGTTCGTGCGCGCCACGCAGCAATTTAAGTAAATCGCCATGTCCGACATTCTCGAAAAGATCCTGGCCGTCAAGGCTGACGAAGTGAACGCGGCGCGCAAGAAGCGCGACCTGCCGAGCCTGCGTGCCGAGGCCGAGAGCCTGCGCGGCGAGCCCGGCCTGGCGCCGCGCGGCTTCGAGCGCGCACTGCGCGAGAAGATTGCCTCCGGCCACGCCGGGGTGATCGCCGAGGTCAAAAAGGCGTCGCCCTCCAAGGGCGTGCTGCGCGAGAACTTCGTGCCCGAAGCCATCGCCGAGAGCTACGCCACGCACGGCGCGGCCTGCCTGTCTGTACTGACCGACGTGAACTTCTTCCAGGGCCACGCCGACTACCTGAAGCGCGCCCGCGCCGCCTGCGATCTGCCGGCCCTGCGCAAGGACTTCATGATGGACCTGTATCAGGTCTACGAAGCGCGCACCTGGGGCGCCGACTGCATCCTGCTGATCGTGGCCGCGCTGGACCACGGCCTGATGGCCGAGCTCGAATCCTGTGCGCTGGAGCTGGGTATGGACGTGCTGGTGGAAGTGCATGGCGACGACGAACTGGATGCCGCGCTGAAGCTCCAGACACCGCTGGTGGGCGTGAACAACCGCAACCTGCGCACGTTCGAGGTGTCGCTCGACAACACGCTGGGCCTGCTGGCGCACATGCCGGATAACCGCCTGGTGGTGACCGAATCGGGCATCCTTGGCCCGACCGACGTCAAGCGCATGCGCGATGCCAACGTCAATGCCTTCCTGGTGGGCGAAGCGTTCATGCGCGCACCCGAACCGGGTGTGGAACTGGCGCGGATGTTCGGCTGAACCGACGACCGTCCGACTGAACAACGACTGACCACAGCAACGGCAATGGCAAAAGAGATCGAACTGAAGCTGGCCCTGCCCGACGCCGCGCTGGCGGCCGTGGCGGCGTGGCTCGACGCCCATGGCGAAGCGCGTGGCGAAGTCACGATGCTGAACGTCTATCTGGACACGCCCGCGCGCGACCTGGCCCATGCGCGGGCAGCGCTGCGGCTGCGCCGGAAAGACAGCCAGTGGCTGCAGACGCTGAAGACCGCGGGCAAGAGCGGCGGCGGCCTGGCCGCGCGCCACGAGTGGGAAACCGAAATTGGCGGCGAAGCCATCGAGCTGGACCGCTTCGACGCCCAGGCGCGCGCCGTGGTGGCCCCGCTGGCCGACCGGCTGGCGCCGGTCTTCCGTACCGATTTCGTGCGCCGCACGTGGATCGTCGAGCAGGACGGCGAGCGGATCGAGGCCGCCATCGATACCGGGACAATCAGCGCCCCCGGCACCGCACGGACCGAGCCCATCCAGGAACTGGAACTCGAATGGCTGCCGGGCAAAGGCGCGCAGTCTGACAAGGACGAAGCGCGCGCCGAAGCCGCGCTGCGCGCCTTCGGCCAGCGTCTGGGCCACGTGGCACCGCTGGCCCCCATGGATCTCAGCAAGGCCGCTCGCGGCTACCGACTCACCGACGCGCCCGATGCAAGCTGACCTGTTCGCCACCGAAACTTCAAAACCCGCCCCGTCCGTCGACTGCCTGCAAGATCAGGTCGATGCCCTGCCCGCCGCCTGGCGCAAGCTGCTGGCGCCGTGTATCGGCAATGCCGACTGGGCGTCGCTGTGCGATTTCGTCGATAGCGAGCGCGCTGCCGGCAAGCCGGTGTTCCCGCATGCGGTGTTCCACGCGCTGCACCTGACGCCGCCCGACGCGGTGCAGGTCGTCATCCTGGGCCAAGACCCGTATCACGGCACTGGCACGGTCGGCGGCGTGGAGATACCTCAGGCACACGGCCTGGCGTTCTCGGTGCCCGATGGCATCAAGGTGCCGCCGAGCCTTCGCAATATCTTCAAGGAAATCGCCGCCGAATATGGTGGCGAGCCGGTGCGTGCCTCGGGCAATCTCGAAGGCTGGGCGCGCCAGGGCGTGCTGCTACTGAACACGGTGTTGACCGTGGAGCAGGCCAATGCCGCCAGTCACGCCAAGCGCGGCTGGGAAGCTGTGACCGACTGCGTGATCCACGCGCTGGCCATGTCGCGGCCCAACCTCGTCTTCATGCTGTGGGGCAGCCACGCGCAGGCCAAGCGAACGCTGCTGGAAGGTCAAACACATTGCGTGCTGGAAGCGCCACATCCGTCCCCACTATCGGCACATCGCGGATTCCTGGGATGCGGGCACTTCAAACAGGCCAACGACTGGCTGGAACGCCACGGCCGGCCCGGCATCGACTGGCAGAACCCTTAAGCACCTAAACCGTCGTGCGCCACTCAAAGCCGTCGAAGGTTTCGGGCGGCGCGGTCTTCACTTCGACGCGCAACACCTGCGCGGCCGGCGGGCCCTGCTCCATCCATAGCTGCAGTGCTTCGAGGTGCTCCCGCGAGCCCGTGGCGATGACTTCCACCGTGCCATCCATGCGGTTGCGCACCCATCCGCCCAGCCCCAGCGCCCTGGCCCGGTCCGCACAGTTGCCGCGGTAGCCCACGCCCTGCACGCGGCCATGGGCTACCAGCTGCCAGGTTTCCGTCGATACTGTCATGATTCGTTTCATTCCCTAGGTAAACTACCTAGCCCGGTTGGGCGTTAGGACTTCAGCATACGATGCCTTCGCGGCATCGAACACCACCGAGGCCGCGCCCATGCCACCAACGCCCAACAACAACCAAGCGCCCGGCTACGTCGGCCCGCTGCTGACCGCCCCGCCGAACCGCTTCGACCTCGCGCTGCTGCCAATCATCCTGGCCGCCATCGTTATCGTGGCCTATGCCGCACGCCAGATGGACGTGCCGTACCAGCCGGGCGAGTCACTGGCCATCCATCTGGATGTGGCCTGGCTGCCCTACTACCTGATGCGCACCAGCATCCGTATGCTGGCCGCGCTGGGCGCGTCGCTGGTGTTCTCTTTCGCGTTTGCCGCGCTGGCCTCGCGCAGCCGCACCGCCGAAAAAGTGATGGTACCGGCACTGGACATTCTCCAGTCGATCCCGGTCCTGGGCTTCCTGTCGATCACCGTTACCGGCTTCATCGCGCTGTTCCCCGGCAACCTGGCCGGCGTGGAATGCGCGGCCATCTTCGCGATCTTTACCTCGCAGGCCTGGAACATGGCGTTCAGCCTGTACCAGTCTTTCCGCACGATTCCTGGTGACCTGCTCGAAGCGGCGGCCATGTTCCGGCTCTCGCCGTGGCAGCGGTTCTGGCGGCTTGAAGTGCCCTACGCCATGCCGGGCCTGCTGTGGAACATGATGATGTCGATGTCCGGCGGCTGGTTCTTCGTGGTGGCGTCCGAGGCCATTGCGGTGTCCGGCCACGATATCCGCCTGCCCGGCATCGGCTCGTATATCGCCCTGGCCATCCAGCAGCAGGACCTGACCGCCATCGGCTGGGCGATCCTGGCGATGCTGGTCGGCATCGTACTTTATGACCAGTTCCTGTTCCGTCCGCTGGTGGCCTGGGCAGACCGTTTCCGCTTCGAGACGCTGGCGCAGGACACCGTGCCACAGTCGTGGCTGCTCAATCTGCTGCGCCGCTCGGCCTGGGTGCATGCGCTGCTGAAGCGTACCGCCGCCCTGGCCGGCCGCACGCTGGCCTGGAGCGCGCGCCATCGCAACGTGGTGGCGTTGCCCGCCGCGCCGGTGCGCTGGGCGCCGTGGCTGGATCGGCTGCGCGACGCCATCATTATCGGCATCGCCCTGGCCGCGCTGTATCGCGTGTTCCACTTCGTCCACAGCGAGGTGGGCTGGGCCGAGGCCGCGCACGTGCTGTGGCTGGGCACGCTGACCATGGTGCGCGTGGTCGTGCTGATCGCGCTGGCCGCGCTGGTCTGGGTGCCGGTGGGCATCCGCATCGGGCTCAACCCGTCGCTGGCGCGGATCGCCCAGCCGATCGCCCAGTTCCTGGCCGCCTTCCCGGCCAACCTGATGTTCCCGCTGGCCGTGATGGCCATCGCCCGGTTCGGCCTGAACCCCGAGATCTGGCTCAGTCCGCTGATGATCTTTGGCACGCAGTGGTACATCCTGTTCAATGTGGTGGCCGGCGCGTCGGGCATTCCCACCGAACTGCGACTGGCCGCGCGCAACGTCGGGCTCAAGGGCTGGCTGATGTGGCGGCGCTTCCTGGTGCCGGCGGTGTTTCCGAGCCTGCTGACCGGGCTGGTGACGGCGGCCGGCGGGTCGTGGAATGCGAGCATCGTGTCCGAATACGTGACCTGGGGCGACCGCACACTGGTGGCCACGGGCCTGGGCAGCTACATCGCCGAAATGACCGCGCGCGGCGACTTCCCGCGCATCGCGCTGGGCATCGGCGTGATGGCGCTGTTCGTGGTGGGCTTTAACCGGCTGCTGTGGAACCGGCTCTACGACCTGGCGCAGGCGCGCACCCGGCTCTGAACGCCGGCATGAACGACCGGAACTAAGGAAATTACGATGGCACTGCAAGACAACGCCCGTCCGGTGATCGACCTGCGCGGCGTGGGCAAGATGTTCCGCACCGCCGACCACACCGACCGCGCCGTGCTCGAAGGCGTGAACCTGACTCTGCGCGAAGGCGAGATCGTGGCCATGCTGGGCAAGTCGGGCTCCGGCAAGTCCACGCTGCTGCGCATCATGGCCGGCCTGGTCGGCGCGGATCGTGGCGAGGTGCATTTTCGTGGCCAGCGGCTGGCCGGCACGGCCGAAGGCATCGCGATGGTGTTCCAGTCGTTCGCGCTGTTCCCGTGGCTGACCGTGCAGCAGAACGTGGAACTGGGGCTCGAAGCGCAGGGCGTGGCCAAGGCCGAGCGCACGCGCCGCGCCGAGGCGGCCATCGACATGATCGGGCTGTCCGGCTTCAACAGTGCGCTGCCGCGCGAGCTGTCAGGCGGCATGCGCCAGCGCGTGGGCATTGCGCGTGCGCTGGTGACCGAGCCCGACCTGCTGCTGATGGACGAGGCGTTCTCCGCACTGGACGTGCTGACCGGCGAGACGCTGCGCGACGAAATGCTCGACCTCTGGGAATCGGGCCGCGCCAACATCAAGAGCATCCTGATCGTGTCGCACAACATCGAGGAAGCGGTGATGATGGCCGACCGCATCGTGATTCTGTCGAGCGATCCGGGCCGGGTGCGCGCCGAGGTGCCGGTGCCGTTTCCGCGTCCGCGCAACCGCGACGACGCGCAGGTGCGCGCGCTGGTCGACGAGGTCTACACGCTGATGACGTCGCCCGCCGCACTGGGGCCGCGCGTGCCGGCGCTGGCCGCCGCGCAGATCGGCTATCGCCTGCCGGACGCCGACATCAGCCAGATGGAAGCCGTGCTCGACCTGCTGCACGAGTCGCCGTTCTTCGGCCGCGCCGACCTGCCGCACCTGGCCGAGGAAGCCGGCCTGACCGACGACGACCTGCTGCCCGCGTGCGAAGCGATGCAGCTGCTGGGCCTGGCCACCATCGAGCGCGGCGACATCACGGCCACGGCGCTGGGCCGCAGTTACTACGAGACCGAGCCGCCCGAGCGCAAGGTGGTGTTCGGCAAGCAGTTGCTGGCGCATGTGGCGCTGGCCGCCCATATCCGGCGCGAACTGGAGCAGAGCGAGAACGGCGACGTTGGCGAAGAGGCGATCCTGCGTGCGATGGAGGCCTACCTGAAGGCCGACGAAGCCGAGCGCGTGCTCAAGATCGCGATCGACTGGGGCCGGTATGGCGAGGTGTATGGCTACTCGTTCAATAGCGGGATGCTGACGTTGCCGGAGGCACAGGACGACGACGCGATGCCGCAGGGCTGAGGCTTGCGCTCCCCTCTCCCGCCCGCGGGAGAGGGGAGCAGGTCCAAGGTAGTTCAAGCAATCAGTTCTTCAGCGGCACCCGGATCGCCCGGCCGATCGCCCCGGTCCGCAGCGCGATCTTGGCGGCATCCTCGCGCAGCGCGCGCAGGCGCCGTTCCAGCAGCGCATTGGCGGCGCGGCCCGACGCGCTGGCCGACGTGGCCGCATGCTGGTCCTGCGACTTCTGCAGCGGCTCGTTGGCGCCGATTTCGCCGGCGGCGGCCGCCTGGGCCAGGACATCGGCCTTGCGCCGGTCCGCCGAATCGGCGATGCGGGCGCGCCGCTCGCTGGCTTCGTCGTCCGATAGCTGTTGCGCCAATGCGGGCGTCGCAGCCCCGGCCGTGGCCGATGACGGCACGGCTTCATGCACCAGCCCCACCCCTGCCACCGCCGTCTCGGCCGGCGTGCGAATAAAGCCGGCGCCACGCGGGCCGTGCCGTTCCTCACCCGCCAACCGCTCGCTGGCCAGCGTCAGCGACCGCAGCGCGGCATTGGTGGCCTGCTCGATCGCGCTCTCCGCCGCCGGGACATCCATCTCGCCATAGTGCTGCCGCACCTGGATACGTGCCGCCGCCACGTGCGCCGCCACCAGATAGTTCTGCACGATGAAGCGGCTCAGGTTGTCCACGGCGCGATGCCGGCTGCGCGGTTCGTCGAGCATCCGCTGGAACGATCCGATCAGCGCCGACAGGTTGTCCATGAACTGCTTGCGCTGCACGCGATAGGCAAAATCGTCCTTGGCCTTGCGGATCAGCAGGTCGCGCGTGGCCGCGATATAGCGGCGGTTGGCCTGCAGCACGTTCTCGACCAGCTTCGGGATCGCCCGGTATTCCCAGCTAGGTAGTACAAAGCTGAAAATCGACGCGATGATGCCGCCGATCACGGTGTCCACCAGCCGCTCGCCCACCACCGTCTGGCTGCCCGGGATCAGCAGGTTGATCTGGATGAGCACCTGGATACAGGCGGCGATGGCCGTATAGCGATATTTGATCTGCACGAACGCGGCACTGGCCACCAGCGCCAGGTACAGGATGCCGATCAGCAGCAGCGGCTCGTGGACCCAGCGCAGGATGCCCACGCTGACGATGCAGCCGATCAGCGTACCGATCAGGCGGTCGTTGTAGCGCTGCTTGGTCATGCTGAAGTTCGGCTTCAGGATCACGACGATGGTGAGCAGGATCCAGTAGCTGTGCGACGCATACGGCAGGCGATCGCCCAGCCACAGCCCCACCGCCACCGCCATGGTGATGCGCAGCGCGAAGCGGAAGGCGGGCGAGCGCCAGTGCAGGTTGTCGCGCACCACGCCGAATTCGTATTTCTGCCGTGTCAGGAACGGCGTCATGTCCGAGCCCGGCAGCACTTGGGCGGGCTCCACCGGCGTGCGCGACGCCTCGTGCAGCTGGCCCACCAGCGTGATGGCGCCGCGGATCATTTCCAGCGTGTCGCGCAGTGCGGTCATCGCGGCCGGCGACACATGGTGATGGCGCAGCTGCTCGATCTCCTCCTCCACCTTGCGCAGGTCCGGACGATAGTTGAAGGCGCTGTACGAAGGCCGGCCGCGTGTGACGTCGTAGGCAATTTCCTCCAGATCCTTGCACAGGCCCAGCACCAGCCGGCGCAACCCGTCCAGCACCGGCGTGCCGCCAAAGGTCTGGCGCAGCAGCGCGTAGTCGGTATTGGTCGACAGCAGGTACTCGTAGAAGTCGAGCATGCGCAGGTGTACCTGCACCAGCAGCCCGTCATGCGGCGTCTTGTTGCCACGCAGCACCATGTCGCGCGCCGCCTGCTGGCGCTCGGCCACCACGATCTGCTGGCGCACCAGCTGGTTGAACTGCTCGTCGTAATCGGTGCCGGCGTCGTAGAAGGCGGCCTTGATCTCCAGGTAGCCGGCCATCTCATATAGCGATTCCGCCAGAATCTGCTGGCGCGTGCGGCGCTCCATGATCCAGCTGACGGTCATCGCATACAGCAGGTAGCCCAGCGCGCCCGCGCCGAACAGCGTGGAGTGCTCCAGCGCCTTGCGTACCACAAATTCCTCGTTGACCGTCAGCGTCATGACGAACAGCATCGAGAACTGCAGCGGCATGGTCTTGTTGCCGTAGACCGTCATCATGCCGGCCAGGAATGTCACCAGCACCAGCACGAACGGCATCACGCGCGGAAACGGCGTGGCCAGCGCCACCAGCGCGGTCACGGCCGTACACAGCAGCACGCTGGCCAGCATCTCGTTGAACTTGTGCGGCAGCGGGCTGGGCAGATCCATCAGGCTCGTGCAGAGCGCGCCCACCGACACCACCATGGCGCTTGGCAGGTCCATGATCTGCATCGCGATCAGCGTCAGGCCGATCACGCCCGTGGCGGATCGCAGGCCACGGTAGATGTAATGCGAAAACAGGAATGTGCGGGGGTCGTGCGCGTATTCCATGGGGCGGAGGCTAGAAGCCAGACAGAAACGGATGAATTGGGAGCGAGCGGGGAGCGGGCGCCGTCACCATGATGGCCACGGCGCCGTGACAGGCAGGTTACTGGCCCAGCCAGCGCGCTCGCCCCGCATGCTTGCCCGGTTCCAGCTTGACCTTGTACTGCGTGGCCGGCTCGCGCGCCAGCGTCACCGGCAGCACCTGCAGTTCGTCGCGCCGGAACACGTGCAGTTCGGCCCGGTCGCCTGGACGATAACGCGACAACAGCTTGTCGAGCTGGCCCGGCGCCACGCGCAGGCCATCCACGGCTGCGATCAGGTCGCCCGCCGACAGGCCGGCCCGCTGGCCCGCGCCGCCGTCGAGCACCTGGCTCACGCGTACCCAGCCATCATCGGTACGGGTCTTGATGCCCAGCGCGGCGCTGCCGTTCGGCTTCTGCGGCTCGACCACGATGCCGAAGTCGCGGAACAGTGCCGGCAGCCCGATCTCATCGGTGCCTTCGGTCAGCGCGCGCAGCAGCTTGCCCAGGCGCAGGCCGGTCACGTCGTCGCACAGCGCGTGCACCTCGGCTTCGGTCACGCCGCGCTGGTGGGCGCCCGGCGCGTAGAAGTCGCGGCCATAGCGTTGCCACAGCGCGCGCATGATGTCGTCCAGCGACCGGCGTCCGCGCGTCTTCTCGCGAATCGTCAGGTCCAGTGCCAGCGCCACCAACGACCCCTTGGTGTAATAGCTGACGATGGCATTCGGCGCGTTCTCGTCCTGGCGATAGTATTTCGTCCAGGCATCGAAGGCGCTTTCGGCCACGCTCTGCTTGGTTCGGCCGTTGCCGCGCAGCACGCCGTTCCAGGTCTTGGCCAGCATGTCCACGTATTGCTGCTCGGTGACCAGCCCGGTGCGCACCAGGATCAGGTCGTCGTAGTAGCTGGTGAAGCCCTCGAACAGCCACAGCAGCGGCGTGTAGGTTTCCTGCGTCAGGTCGTACGGCACGTACGCCGCCGGCTTGATGCGCTTGACGTTCCAGGTGTGGAAGTACTCGTGGCTGCATAGGCCCAGGAAGGTGCGATAGCCCTCGCTGGTCTCGCTGTTGCCGCGCACCGGCAGGTCGTTGCGCGCGCACATCAGCGCCGTGCTGGCCCGGTGCTCCAGGCCGCCATAGCCATCGGTGGTGACCATCGTCATGAAGACGTAGCGTCGATTGCTGTCCAGGAACGGCGCGCGGGCCGAGCGCGGCTCGAACAACCTGATCTGCGCCTCGCAGATCAGCTTCAGGTCGCGGCAGATGCGTGCCATGTCCAGCTGCGGCACGCGGCCGGTGAACACCACGTCGTGCTGCGCGCCGCAGGCGCGGAAGGTGCCCAGCGCGAACGTGCCCATCTCCACGGGGTGATCGATCAGCGCGTCGTAGTCGGCCGCCTGGTAGCGGCCAAACCCGTAGCGGCGCGCACCGCCCGGGCCGCGTGCCTCGGGCAGCGCCGTGGCCACGCGCCAGTCGGCATAGGCCTCGCCGGCGGGCGGATGGATGTCGACCGTGCACGGCTGCGCGTCCTGCCCCACCACGCGCAGGAACACCGAACTGCCGTTGTAGAAGCCGTGGGTGGTATCCAGGTGCGCGCTGCGCACCGACAGGTCCCATGCATAGACTTCGTAACTCAGCGTCAGCGGGCCGGCCTGCGGCGGCAGCGGCGCGGCCTGCCAGGTCTGCTTGTCCAGCTTGGTCAGCGGCACGCGCACGCGGCCCGCATCGGCGCGGATGCGGACGATGTTGCGTGCGAAATCCCTGATCATGTAGCTGCCCGGGATCCAAGCGGGCAGCGTGAAGACCTGGCCGGCCGGGTCGGGAACATCCACCGTCACGGTCACGGCGAACAGGTGGGCTTCCGGTTGAAGCGGGGCGATGGCGTAGCGGATCGGGGTCATGGTCACGATTGTAGCGTCACGCCCCGGACCTCCCGGGACGTGCGATGTCTCCGAACCGCGCGTCAGCCGTTCACATCGACGACGACGCGCCCGCGCATGCCACCTTCCATGATCTTGCGGGCCGCCTCGATGGCCTCGCCCAGCCGGATCTCGCGCGTGATGGCCTGCAGGCGGTCGGGCGCCAGGTCTTGCGCCAGCCGCTTCCACGCCGTCTCGCGCAGCGGCATCGCCGCCATCACGCTGTCGATGCCGGCCAGCGTCACGCCGCGCAGGATGAACGGCGCCACCGACGCGGGAAAATCCATGCCCTGCGCCAGCCCGCACGCGGTCACCACGCCGCCGTAGCGCACCTGGGCGCACGCATTGACCAGCGTGTGCGAGCCCACCGAATCCACCACGGCCGCCCAGCGCTCTTTCTGCAGCGGCTTGCCGGGCACGCCCAGTTCGGCGCGGTCGATCACGTCGGCAGCGCCCAGCGCGCGCAGAAAGTCGGCTTCGGACGTCTTGCCCGTCGACGCCGTCACGCGATACCCGAGCTTCGACAGGATGGCGATCGCCACCGAGCCCACGCCGCCCGACGCGCCGGTCACCAGCACGTCGCCATCGCCGGGCCGCACCGGCCCGTTCACGCCGCCGCGCTCCAGCGCCAGCACTGACAGCATGGCCGTATAGCCAGCCGTGCCGATGGCCATGGCCTGGCGCGTGGTGAAGGCATCGGGCAACTTCACGAGCCAGTCGCCCTTGAGCCGGGCGCGCTGCGCCAGGCAGCCCCAGTGCGCTTCGCCCACGCCGTAGCCGTTCAGCACCACGCGGTCGCCGGTCTTCCAGCGCGCGTCGCCGGATTCCAGCACCGTGCCGGCGCCGTCGATGCCGGCCACCATCGGCCACTGGCGCACCACGGGCGAGCGGCCCGTGATCGCCAGGCCGTCCTTGAAATTGATCGTCGAATAGTCGACGGCCACCAGCACGTTGCCGTCCGCGGGCAACTGGCTTTCGTCGAGCTGGGCGATCTGCGCCTGCGTGGACTTGTCGTCGGCCTGGGTCAGCAGCAAAGCCTGGAACGTCATGATGGTGTCTCCCGCTTCTTGTGGATGGACGGAGGGCGTCCGGAAATGAAAAACGGCCGGACAGTGCCGGCCGTTCCTGACAGCCGGCTGGGGTCCGGCGTCGTGGTTATTTCTTGAGGCTTGCGAGCTTGCGCTCCAGCGTGGCGGCATCCGCCGCGCCCGGGATACGCGTGCCGTCGGTAAAGAACACCGCCGGCGTGCCCGAGATATTCAGGCTCTGGCCCAGGGCCAGGTTGTCGTCGATCGGCGTCTTGCAACTGCCGTTGCCCACCAGCGCCACGTGGTTCAGCATCCAGTCGCGCCACACCTTGGTGCGGTCCGACGCACACCAGACCTGCTTGGCCTTGACCGACGAGTCCGGCGACAGCACCGGGTACAGGAAGGTGTAGACCGTGATGTTGTCCATCTGCTGGAAGGTCTGCTCGATCTTCTTGCAGTACCCGCAGTTCGGATCCGAGAACACGGCCACGGAGCGGCTGCCGTCGCCCTTGGTCCACTTGATGGCGCGCGTCAGCGGCAGGTCCGACCACTTGATCTTGTTGATCTCGGCCAGGCGCTCTTCGGTCAGGTTGGTATTGGTCTTGGTATCGATCAGCTCGCCGTTGAGGATGTAGCGACCGGTGGAGTCCGTATAGACCAGCTGGCCGCCGACGTTGACCTCGAAGAGGCCCGGCACCGGTGCGCGGGTCACGCTCTTCACCTCGGCGCGGCCGCCCAGCATCTTCTGGATCGACTGCTTGATCTTGTCCGTGCCCGGTTCGTCCGCGGCCAGCGCGTGAAGGGCATAGCCCGCTGCGGCCACGCCGCTGGCAAAGGCGGCGATCGCGGCAAAGCGTGCGGATCGGCGGCGGAACAGTTGCAACATATTGACTCCAGGTAACGATATGCCGGTCAGTGTGCCGGCTTTGCATGTCATCGGTAAATCGTCGACCAGCGGGATTGGCCGCATCCGGCGTGCCGATGGCGAGATTGTCGCGCTTTCCGCGCGATTCGGGGTATCGGCGTGTCCAGGGCGCCCCGACCAGCGGGTCGCGCTACCCGAGCGCGCGGCCGATCAGGAACCGCTTCAGCAGCCCCTGGCTGCCCACCGTGCGGATGCCCAGGTTGCGCATCAGCCGAGCCGGCGTGCCGGGCAGCGAGAACAGCCGGTGCAGGCCGTCCGTGGCCGCCGTCAGCGACAGCAGATCGGTGGTCCGGGCCCGCTCGTAGCGGCGTAGCAGGCGCAGGTCGCCCTCGTGACGGAACGACTCTTTGTCGGCCATCACCCGCCCAAGTTCCACCACGTCGCGCAGGCCCAGGTTCATGCCCTGCCCGGCCAGCGGATGCACCACGTGCGCCGCATCGCCCACCAGCGCCACGTGCGGCTGGGCAAAGTGATCTGCCCGCTGCAACACCAGCGGAAAACCCTGTGCCGGCGTGATGCAGCGCAGCGCGCCAAACCGGGCGCCCACGGCGCCGCTGGCCACCTGTGCCACCGTGGCGGCCAGGGCTTCGGGGGTCAGGGCCAGCAGGTCGCGGGCATGGGCCTCGTCGGCCGACCAGACCATCGACACCCGGTTGCCGGGCAGCGGCAGCATGGCAAGAATCTCGCCATTGGCCGATTCCTCGTCGGCCATCAGTTTTTCGGGGCAGCCCAAGAACCACTGCCAGGCCGTTTCCTGATGCGGCAGTTCGCAGCGGAAGTTGGCCACCACGCCCAACTGGCGATAGCGCCGTTGCGTGGTGCCGATATGGCACTCCTGGCGCACCCACGACCGCGCACCGTCGGCGCCCACCAGGCAGTTGGCGCGCACGCGCTCGCCGCTGGCCAGCGTGAGCGTCACGCCGTCGACGTCGCGCTCAAGGTGTTCGGCGGTGTCGTCGAACCATTTCACCTGATGCTGGAAGCGCAGCGCGGTATCGAGCACACGCTCCACGTGGCCCGATTCGATAATCCAGGCCAGTTGGGGCACGGCAGCGGCATAGGCCGAGAAATGGAGGTCGCCATGGGGCGAGGGGTCGGTCTCGCACGCGCTTTCGTCGCCATAGACGCGCATGTCGCGCACCGGCTGCACGCGCGCCGGGTCCAGGGCCTCCCAGACCCGCAGCCGCTCCAGCAGCGCCTGCGAACTGGCCGAGAACGCGTAGATACGGCTGTCCCAGTAATCGTCGGTGCGCGCGGTGTCGCCTGCGGGGCGGGGCGCCACCAGCGCCACTTGCATGCCCTGTTGCGCCAGCAGCAGGGCGCAGGCCTTGCCGACAATGCCACCGCCGACCACGGCGATCTGGAAGCGGGAGGAAGGATTCGACGACATCTATTGGGCGGCGGCGCTGGGCGCCGGCACGGCAGGTCCGGACATGGCTGGATTATAGCGACGTGACGGGTGCGACATTGGTGACGCGGCGCAAGGCCGCACTCGCGGCCGCCGGCGTGCATTCCAGCGTCGGCCGGCGCCGCCCATCCGCTAGAATACGGGTTTCGCCATTTTCCGCCTGACACCATGAGCCTCAAATGCGGCATCGTCGGCCTGCCCAACGTCGGCAAGTCCACGCTGTTCAATGCCCTGACGAAAGCCGGCATCGCCGCCGAAAACTATCCGTTCTGCACCATCGAACCCAACGTGGGCGTCGTGGAAGTGCCGGATCCGAGGCTTGCCAAGCTGGCGGAGATCGTCAAGCCCGAGCGCATCCTGCCGGCGACGGTCGAGTTCGTCGACATCGCGGGCCTGGTGGCCGGCGCGTCCAAGGGTGAAGGCCTGGGCAACCAGTTCCTGGCCAACATCCGCGAAACCGATGCCATCACGCACGTGGTGCGCTGCTTCGAGGACGACAACGTGATCCACGTGGCGGGCAAGGTCGATCCGCTGTCGGACATCGAAGTCATCAACACCGAACTGGCGCTGGCCGACCTGGCCACCGTCGAGAAGGCCCTGGCGCGCTATATCAAGCCGGCCCGCGCTGGCGACAAGGAAGCCCTGCGCCTGGTGGCCGTGCTGGAAAAATCCCAGGCCGTGCTGGACCAGGCCAAGGCCGTGCGCACGCTGGACCTGTCCCCGGAAGAATGGGAAGCGCTGCGCCCGTTCTGCCTGATCACCGCCAAGCCCACCATGTATGTGGCCAACGTGCGTGAAGACGGCTTCGAGAACAACCCGCACCTGGACGCCGTGCGCGAGTACGCCAAGACCACGGGTTCGCCGGTGGTGGCCGTCTGCGCCGCCATCGAGGCCGAGATTGCCGACCTGGATGACGCCGACAAGGCCGAATTCCTGGCCGACCTGGGCATGGAAGAGCCGGGACTGGACCGCGTGATCCGCGCCGGCTTCACCCTGCTGGGCCTGCAGACGTATTTCACGGCCGGCGTGAAGGAAGTCCGCGCCTGGACGATCCACGTGGGCGATACCGCCCCGAAGGCTGCCGGCGTGATCCACACCGACTTCGAGCGCGGCTTCATCCGCGCCCAGACCATCGCCTACGCCGACTACATCCAGTTCAAGGGGGAGACGGGCGCCAAGGAAGCCGGCAAGATGCGCGCCGAAGGCAAGGAATATGTGGTGCACGACGGCGACGTGATGAACTTCCTGTTCAACGTCTAAGTCGCACGGGGACGCCGCTCCCCAGCCCGAGCCCGTCGAAATCGCCCGCAACCGTGATGGTCGCGGGCGATTTTCATTTCGGCGGCGCTACGCTATTCGAGCGCGATAAAGAGCACGGCAACGGCGATGATGGCCAGAATGGTTTGGCGGTAGATCGGGGGCATCGGGGGCTCCAGGAAACACGTTGAAGGCGTAGTCCGGTGGGGACCACATCTGGCAAGGTGCCGTACGGGAGTGCTCAGGCCTGAGGAATCGATTGCCGAGCGTCCCGCACGGCCAGGAAAAGGCCGGCGCGAGCGACTCGTTGGGTCAGCAGGCCCAGGGCCCGATGCAGCGACAGCGCGCGTTCCAGCCCTCGGTGCATGGCACCGCAGGGGCTGGAACGACGGCTGTTGGCGAGCATCATGGGCAGGGCGCAAGGCAGCATTGAAAACCACGCTGCAAAGGAAGCGGGGGCGAAAGACCTCTTATGCCACAAGGGGTGGCCCCTGTCCAACCCCGGCCGGCCGCCGACCGTGACCACAGACGTGGCTACATCCCGTGCAGCGCCTCGTCGCGCATGCCCACCAGCAACGCCTGCCCGTCGGCATCCACGCGGAATTCTCCGAATTTCGCCTTGGCAAAGCGTTCCGCCTGGCCTTCCTGGAAGAACCACGCGTCCGTCGACACCTGCACGCTGTTGCCGCCCCATCGCGACGGCACGTTCTGCACGCGCAGTAGCAACTCGCCTGCCGCCAGCGGCTCGCCCTTGTGCAGGCGGACGAAGTGGCCTTCATTGCGGTCGTCACGGCGGACCACGATGACTTCCTCGCGCGACTGGCCCGTCTGCGCCGTGCCATGCGCCACGCGCACCTCGTTGGCGACCGAGAAATTCAGCGCCATATAGTCGCCCTGCATCAGCGAGCGCGGGTCCACCGGCGCCAGGCGCAGGTAGACCACGTCGCCGCGCGCCATCAGCCGTTCCTTGCCGACGATGCCTGCCATGGCGACGCCAACCGTCAGCAGCCATCCCACGATGATCCAGCGTTTCATGCCACGGCCTCCTGGCTGGCGATGCGGCCCAGCGCGGCACGGGCGGCCAGCAGCAGCGCGCCGGCGGCCACGAGCGTGGCCGACTTGGCCAGCAGCGTCCACTGCAGCGTGCTGTAGTACCAGACAAAGCCGATCAGCACCGTGGCGATGCCCAGCCCGAGCCACGGCAGCGAACCGCGTCGCAGCGCCACGGCCAGTGCCAGCACTCCGGCCGTCACGGCTGGGGCGTACACCATCAACGCGCTGAACGCGATGGCCACGCCCAGCATCGCCGCGCCTACCGGCACGCTGCACGTCAGCCGACGGCACTCCAGCAGCGTCATGGCCACCAGTGCCACGCCAATCAACGCGCCGGCCAGCCACCCGCCGTGCGCACGCCAGGGCGTATCGACACCGAAGATCAGCTCGGCCGGATGGGCGAAGCCGGTCACCACCAGCGCGCCCAGCAGCGCCATCAGCAGCGTGGCATCGGCGGCCGGCTCGGTCATCGGCAGGCGGCCCGCCGCCGCGAGCCGGTCCTCACGCATGACAAAGGCCAGCAGCGCTGCAAATGCCAGGGCCGTCATCGGACCCAGCGCCATCGGAATGGCGGTCCAGCGCGGCGCCATCAGGTCGCCCAGCACCACGCACGCGGCAACGCCCAGCGCCATCCACAGTGCGAGCATCGCCAGAAAGCGGTGCAGGCGGTCCGGGACCAGCACGAACAGCACCCCTTCAAACAGGGCCACGGCCACCCAGAACGGCGCCGTCTCCAGAAAGCGCTGGAAGCCCAGTGCCTCGCCCACGCCGGCTATGGCCATGCCCTGGCCGCCCAGGCTCAGCGCCAGGGCAAACTGCCCCAGCGCAATGCGGCCGCTCTCGCGGGCCGTCACGCGATAGAGCGCGACGGCGATGCCGATCATCACCACGCCGGTGATAGCCATGGCCGGGCCGTTGCCACGGGTGGTGGCGAACACGGTGCCAATCAGGAACATCTGGAAGAACAGCGCCCCGAGCCAGCCTGCGCCGCCCATCAGCAGACGGATCGGCCACGGCGTGCGCAACGTCGGCGCAAAGTCGCCCTGCACCGTGCCGCGCGCGGCCAGCTGGGTCCAGAGCCCGCGTTCGGTCTGTTCAGTCTGTTCGGTCCGATCGATCTGGCGCGGGTTCATGCCGGGCTCCCCGAAGTCTCGCGCCAGGCGCGCAGCAGCCACGTGGCGGCCGCCACGGCCAGGCCGATGGTCAGCAACGCCAGCAGCAGGAAGGCGCCGAAATCGCCGTGGAAATCCACGAGCCAGCGGCCCACGGCCGAGATGATCACGCCGATGCCGGTCAGGCAGACCAAGCTCAGCACCACGATATCGAACGCACGCCAGCGGAACCAGGCCGTCAGGCCGACCAGCGCCACGGCGCTGACCAGCAGGCCCGTGGCACTCACGTGATCGGTCAGCACGCTCATCAGTCCCACCCATCCTGCATACCCGCAGGCCAGCAGGCCCAGCAACCTGGGACCAGTCGCGCCCACGAAGCCCCAGCGCCCCGCCCTCGCGGCCAGCACATACCAGGCGGCCAACTGGATGATCGACGTACCCAACAGGAACATCATCGTTTCACGCGCGAATCGGGCCGAGAACAGCAGTTCAAACATGCCGCCGATGCCCAGCCGCACGCTGCAGAACCGCAGCAGCGCCACATTGCCGATGACCAGCACGATCCACCAATGCGGCGCCGCGCGCGCCGCCAGTGCCCACGGCACCGCCAGCAGCGTCCACAGCGCGAACAGCTGCCAGGCATCGGCGCCGGTCTGGTAGGTCTGCCCGATCACGGCCATCAGCACGCCGGACACAATTTGCGCGCCGCCCAGCGCGGCCCGGCCCGCCATGTCGCCAGCGGGGCGCCACGCGGCAAACCCGGCCAGCACGGTCAGCAACCCGGCCAGCAGTCCGAATTTGGAGAATTTATGAAGTGACGCCCAGTTGAAGGCGAAGAAGACGATGACGCCGGCGCACAGCAGCGCCGTGCCCAGGATCAACAGTGCGAAGTCTAGCCAGTGGCGCCAGTGCGCACTGCCGGGCAGCGTGGGCGCCCAGGCGGCCAGTAGGTCCGTGGCGCCAAGGCGGCCCTGGGCGCGCCAGTCGGCCAGCGCCTGCTGGATGGTGCGGCGAGAAGTGAAAGTTTCCAACCGGCGATCCCCCTGAGAGTCGGCATGGGCTGCATGCTAGCAAACCGGCACGCCGAAGTCTCCCGGGGGTGCCCCGGGGTCAAAACGGATCGATCAGAAGCGGTAGGTCACGTTGCCGATGATCGAGCGCTGCGTGCCGAAGAAGCAATCGCCCCGCGCGATACAGCTATAGACGTACTGCTTGCCGAACACGTTGTTCATGTTCAGCGATACGCGTACCGGGCCGCGATCGTAGGCCACCACGGCGTCGAACACCGTGAATCCGCCCACGCGGTTGTTGCCCGTGCCGTCGGTGCTCGGGCCGTTGTAGCGCGCACCGGCACCGGCCAGGAAGCCGGGGATATCGAACAGGCTGAAGCGATAGTTGGCCCACAGCGACGCCGTGTTGGTCGGTACGCTGGCCAGCCGCTGCCCCTGCTCGGCCGCCGTGCCTTCGATCGTCTTGGCGTTCAGGAACGTGTACGCGGCGATCAGGTCCAGCCGTCCCAGGGACACCAGCGCCTCCAGTTCGGCGCCGCGCGTGCGGGCTTCGCCGATCTGCACCGTGCCCGCCATGCCGTTGACCACGCCCGCCACCTTGCGGTTTTCCTCGCGCATATCGAACACGGCAGCCGTCAGCGTCATGTTCTTGCCCGGCGGCTGGTACTTGATACCGGCTTCCCACTGCTTGCCGCGCAGCGGCTTGAATGCCGTGCCATCGACATTGAACCCGGCCTGGCCCTGGAACGATTCGGCATAGCTGACATACGGGTTCAGGCCGAAGTCGGAGCGGTACATCAGGCCAAAGCGCTTGGTCAGTTCGCTGTCGTCACGCGAGGCCGACGGCGTGTTGTCCTGCGCCGCACGCGACCAGTCGTAGCGCAGCCCCACCATCAGCAGCCACTTGTTCCATTCGATCTGGTCCTGCAGGTACACGCCAGTCTGGATCTGCTTGGCCGCCGGCAGGTCGCGGAAGGCCGTGGGCGCCACGTAGTTGCCGTAGACCGGATTGAACACGTTGATCGGCGCGGCCGAGCCGTTGGCATTGGTGCGGCCCGTGCTTTCGCTGTTCTGGTAGTCCAGGCCGGCCAGGAACGTATGGCCGACCGGACCGGTGCGGAATTTCGCCTGGCCCTGGGTGTCCACGGCGAACTGGTTCAGCGTGGGCTGGTTCAGGTACAGCACGCGGCGCAGCATGGTGTCGCTGCCCGGCACCCAGCCGTGCGTGGCGCCGGTAAAGCCGGTGGTGTAGATGCTGCGGTAGTCGACCGTGCTGTGCGAGTAGCGCAGGTTCTGGCGCACGGTGAAGGTGTCGTTGAAGCGGTGCGAGAACTGGTAGCCCACGGCGTGCTGTTCGGCCGTGTACTTGTCGAAGCCCGGTTCGCTGACGAAGAAGTTCTGCGGGATCTGGCCGGCCGGATTCTCGATCAGCGTGCCGCGCCACGGAAAGAAGCCGATCATCGTGCCGCTGTCGTCCTTCTGGAAATTGGCCAGCAGGGTGAATTCGGTGTCGGCGTTCGGACGGTACGTCAGCGACGGCGCGATGAAGTAGCGGTTGTCCTTCACGTAATCCACCGACGCATCGCTGTCGCGCGCCATCGCCACGAAGCGGTACAGCCACTTGCCGTCGGCATCGATCGGGCCGGTGAAGTCGGCCTGGATCTGCTTGCGGTTGTAGTTGCCGAAGCTCACGCCGATTTCGCGCGCCGCGTCGGCCTGCGGCCGCTTCGACACCAGGTTCACGATACCGCCCACGGCGCCCTGGCCGTACAGCATGCCCGACGGCCCCTTCAGCACTTCAATGCGCTCCAGCGCGTACGGATCGGGGCGGGTGTTGTTATAGAAGCCAACCGCGTTCAGCAGGCCGTCCAGATACTGGGTGGAGTCGGTGCCACGGATCTTGATCGTGTCGGTACGGTTGTCGTTGGCGAAGCCGGCCGTGGTCACGCCCGCCGTATACCCCACCGCCTGCGCCACCGACTGCGCGCCCTGTAACTCCATGCGGTCGCGGGTGATGACCGTGATCGACTGCGGCGTCTCGACGATCGGCGTATCGGTCTTGGTGGCCGTCACCGCCCGCTTGGCCACCACCCCCTGCACCGGGCCGGTGGGCGACTCCACGCCGCTGCTGGCGCTGACCGTCACGGTGGGCAGGCTGTGGTTGGCCGGCACGGCGGCAGGCGCCTGTTCCTGGGCCATGGCCAGGCTGGCGGCCTGCATGCTCAAGGCAAGGGTGGTCATCTGGAGGGCGTACGAGCGGCGGTAGCGGCCCCGGGCGCGGACTGGCATGGATGTCTTCTCTCGTTACTTATTGAAAATACGAATGCGAATGAATCGCATTAAAAGCAACGAATTGTAACGCCATGTATTGCGCAGCACACAATCGAACACGTTTCTCATGCGCGGAATGTCGCACGCTGCCCACAGTCCGCTCTGGCTTTCGCATCGCTGCGGTCACCGGTAAGCTGGCGCCGTTTTCGATTCGTCCCCTACAGCACCATGACCCTCGGCATCCTCGCCGCCCTGCATCACGAAGTAGACGGCCTGATCTCCGCGATGCGCCACGAAGACGCGCGCGCCACCATGCAGACCATCGGCATGCGCGATTACTACCGCGGCACGCTGCATGGCCAGCCCGTCGTGCTGGTGCTGGCGCGCGTCGGCAAGGTAGCGGCAGCGGCCACCACGGTCACATTGATTCGGGAATTTGGCGTCGACGAGATCGTTTTTACTGGCCTCGCAGGGGGAGTGGGCACTGACGTACGAGTCGGTGACATCGTCGTGGCCGACCGCACGGTGCAGCACGACATGGACGCCCGCCCGCTGTTTCCGCGCCACGAAGTGCCCTTGCTGGACCAGTCCGAATTCCCGGCCGACCCCGTACTCACCGCTGCGTTACATAGCGCGGCAGAAGGTTTCCTGCACGACGACCTGGCCACCGAGGTGCCCGATGGCGTGCTGGCCCGTTTTGGCATCGATCAGCCGCGCCTGCACGTCGGGATGATTGCCAGCGGCGACCAGTTCATCAACGCGCCGGCCGCTGTTGCCGATTTGCGACAGGCCTTGCCGGGCCTGCAGGCGGTGGAAATGGAAGGCGCCGCGCTGGCACAGATCTGCCACGAATATGGCGTGCCCTACGCCTTGATGCGGACGGTGTCCGACCGTGCGGACGATACGGCACACGTTGATTTTTCGTCGTTTTTGCGCGACGTGGCCAGCCACTATTCCAGCGCGATCCTGCGCCGATTTCTGGACACAAGAGGCTAATCGGGCACATTGGCATGGATGCCAATTCCCGACCATTTCGTTCGTTCTGAAGTTACCGGCGCGGCCGGGCCATGCCCCAGACCGCCACGAGCAGGGCGGCGCCAGCAATCGCGGCGCCCCAGCCGACAATCTGGCCATCGGTGAACAGATGCGCGGCGCGCCCGCCGTAAAAGGCCGCCAGTGCGCCCAACACCCCCAACAATAGCGCGGACGGCACGGTGACAACACGGCCCGCGGGATGCAATAGCCGTCCCGCGAATCCCACCACTGCGCCCACCACTGCCAGCCCAAACATAACCACTCCCATGTCTTTTGATCCACAGCAAAAGTGGATGTGTCGTAACGATACTGCAGGTCGCCGACGCCGCCTGGGGTTCCCTGCAACTTTGTAACGGGGCGGTATAATGACCAGCGCTTCCGGCACCGTTCCGGCTGGCAATCAAACCCCACAAATGCAACTGCTCGCGATCGGTATCAATCACACCACGGCACCCGTCTCGCTCCGCGAGCGTGTGGCGTTTCCGCTTGAGCAGATCAAACCCGCACTTGGCGCCCTGCGCACCCACCTGGCTGGGCGCAACGGCACCGAGGCCGCCATTCTTTCCACCTGCAACCGTACCGAGATCTACTGCGCCACCGATGTGCTTCAGCCGGGTCAGGAAGGGTTCGAGCACACGCTGCGCTGGCTGGCCCAGCATCACAACGTGCCCGCAGGCGATCTGGCGCCGCATTTGTACGCCCTGCCCCAGTCCGAAGCCGTGCGCCACGCCTTCCGCGTGGCCAGCGGGCTCGACTCGATGGTGCTGGGCGAAACCCAGATTCTGGGGCAGCTCAAGGACGCGGTGCGCACCGCTGGCGAAGCCGGCGCGCTGGGCACGTACCTGAACCAGCTGTTCCAGCGCACGTTCGCGGTGGCCAAGGAAGTGCGCGGCCAGACCGAAATCGGCGCGCACTCCGTGTCGATGGCCGCCGCCGCCGTGCGCCTGGCCCAGCGGATTTTTGAAAGTGTGTCGACGCAGCGCGTGCTGTTCATCGGCGCCGGCGAGATGATCGAACTGTGCGCCACGCACTTTGCCGCGCAGAAGCCGCGCCAGGTGGTGGTGGCCAACCGCACCGTCGAACGCGGCGAGAAGCTGGCCGAGCAACTGGCTGAGCAGGGTCTCACGACGCAGGCCATCCGCCTGCAGGACCTGGGCGAGCGCCTGCACGAGTTCGACATCGTCGTGTCGTGCACTGCCAGTTCGCTGCCGATCATCGGCCTGGGTGCCGTGGAGCGCGCGGTCAAGCGCCGCAAGCACCGCCCGATCATGATGGTCGACCTGGCCGTGCCGCGCGACGTGGAACCCGAGGTGGCGCGTCTGAACGACGTGTTCCTCTATACGGTCGACGACCTCGGCGCCGTGGTGCGCGAGGGCAACGCGATGCGCCAGGCCGCCGTGGCCCAGGCCGAGGCGATCATCGAATCGCGCGTGCAGAACTTCATGCACTGGCTGGAAACGCGCAGCGTGGTGCCGGTGATCCGCGACCTGCAGGCCAGCGGCGAAACCATTCGCCAGGCCGAACTGGAGCGCGCCCGCCGCATGCTGGCGCGTGGCGACGATCCGGCCGCCGTGCTCGAAGCGCTGTCCGGCGCGCTGACCCGCAAGTTCCTGCACGGCCCCACGCACGCCCTGAACCACACCCAGGGCGAGGACCGCGAGGCGCTGCTGCGCCTGGTGCCGGGCCTGTTCCGCCACAGCAGTCACTCCGAGCGCTAGCCGCGCCGACCATACCGCGCTGGCGTCCGCCGGCGCCGCCGGGCATTGCCCGCCGATCCACGCCGTGGCCACGCCACCGCGCCCCCTCAGCATCCCGACTCCGCTACCGATGAAACCCAGCATGCTCAACAAGCTCGACCAGCTGGCCGAGCGACTCGACGAAGTGAACGCCCTGCTTGCCAGCGAAACGGCTACGGCGGACATGGGCCAGTATCGCAAGCTGTCGCGCGAACATGCCGAACTGTCGCCGGTGGCCGAGCAGTATTCGCAGTATCGCCAGGCGCAGGACGACCTGGCCACCGCGCAGGCGCTGCTGGACGACCCCGAGATGAAGGACTTTGCCGCCGACGAGATCGCCGCCGCGCGCGACCGCCTCGACGGCCTGGAAAAGTCGCTGCAGACGCTGCTGCTGCCCCGGGACCCCAACGACGACCGCAACCTGCTGCTGGAAATCCGCGCCGGCGCCGGCGGCGAGGAAAGCGCGCTGTTCGCCGCCGACCTGCTGCGCATGTACACGCGCTATGCGGAGCGCCAGCGCTGGCAGGTGGAGGTCATGAGCGAATCCGAGTCCGACCTGGGCGGCTACAAGGAAGTGATCGTGCGCATTGCCGGCGATGCCGCGTTCTCGAAGCTCAAGTTCGAGTCGGGCGGCCATCGCGTGCAGCGCGTGCCGGCCACCGAGGCGCAGGGCCGCATCCATACATCGGCCTGCACCGTGGCCGTGATGCCCGAGGCCGACGAAGTGGGCGAGGTGGAGATCAATCCCTCCGACCTGCGCGTCGACACGTTCCGCGCGTCGGGCGCGGGCGGCCAGCACGTGAACAAGACCGACTCCGCCGTGCGCCTGACTCACCTGCCCACCGGCATCGTGGTGGAATGCCAGGACGACCGCAGCCAACACCGCAATAAGGAAAAAGCCATGAAGGTGCTGGCCGCGCGCATCAAGGACGGCCAGTTGCGTGCAGCGCAGGCCAAGGAAGCCAGCACGCGGCGCAACCTGATTGGCACCGGCGACCGCAGCGACCGCATCCGCACGTACAACTTCCCGCAGGGCCGGGTGACCGACCATCGCATCAACCTGACGCTCTACAAGATCGACATGATCATGGACGGCGACCTCGACGAACTGGTGGGATCGCTGGCTGCCGAGCACCAGGCCGACCAGCTGGCGGCGCTGGGCGAGGAATCCTGACCGAATCCGACCCGCGCCGAAGTTTGTAACCTAGGTAAATGCTTGAAACAGCACTGGCTTGTAAAAAGGCGCTGTCTATAATCGATTTCGACCAGACCATCCCAATACGTCACTTTCGCGAGACATCGGCGCGTTGGGGTCTCGAAGTCTGGGTGGATGTCACTCCTCAAACAGACACACAAGGACGAAATCATGAACAAACTGCTCGCCGTGCTGATGCTTACCGCCGCCATTTCCGTTGCCGCCTGCGGCAAGAAGGACGAGGCTCCGCAAACCAACGCTGACAGCGCCATGCAGAACGCCGCCGAATCGGCCAAGGCCGCCGCCAGCGACGCCGCCGCCGCTGCTGCGAATGCCGCCGACGCCGCCAAGGCTGCTGCCAGCGGCGTGGCCTCGGATGTCTCCGCCGCCGCCGACAAGGCCCGCGAAGACGCCGGCAACGCCATGGCCCACGCCAAGGAAGCGACCAAGGACGCCGTCAACACTACGGCCGACAAGGCCAAGGACGCCGTCAACAAGTAATAGTCCTACGCAGGCGCGCGCGGAAGTCGGCCCCGAATGGGCTTACACTAGGCGCCTGAATGCAGAGCCACGCGAAAACCCCGTCAGGCCCAGGCCCGACGGGGTTTTTTGCGAACCGGCCGCCGATTGTCCTGACGCACTGCCGCCGATGTCCTCGAATCCTCCGGGCGATTTTCCGCCCCTGCCTTCCACGCCCACCCTGCGCGAAGCGCAGACGCTTGCTGCCATGGCCGGCCTGCCCGCGCTGGAGGCCCGCATGCTGCTGTCCCATGTCACCGGGCTCACGCGCACCCAGTTGATCACCCGTGACCAGGACCCTCTCAATGAGGCACAACGTGATGCATTTTCCACGTTGCTGGCGCGCCGGCTGACCGGGGAGCCGATGGCCTACCTCCTGGGCGAACGCGAATTCTTCGGCCGCACGTTCCGCGTCACGCCCGATGTGCTGATTCCGCGTCCCGATACCGAAGTGGCCGCCGAGGCCGCGCTGGCCCGTCTGGCCGGTATCCACACGCCGCGCGTGCTGGACATGGGCACCGGCTCGGGCGTCCTGGCCGTCACCATCGCCCGCGAGCGGCCTGACGCCGACGTCTGGGCCACCGACATTTCACGCGGCGCGCTGATGGTGGCGCAGGACAACGCCCGCGCGCTGCAGGCCGACAATATCCGCTTTCTGGTGTCGGACTGGTATCACGCGCTGCCGCCCGGACAACGGTTTCACCTGATCTTGAGCAATCCGCCCTATATCGCGGCGGGCGATCCGCACCTGGCCGAAGGCGACCTGCGCTTCGAGCCGATCGACGCCCTGACCGATCACGAGGACGGCCTGGCCGACCTGCGGGCCATCGTCGCCGGCGCCACCCAGCGGCTGCTGCCGCAGGGCTGGCTGCTGATGGAGCACGGCTACGACCAGGGCTACGCCACCCGCCACCTGCTGACCAGCACCGGCTTTGCCGAGGTGTTCACCGCACGCGACCTGGGCGGAAACGAGCGCTGCAGCGGCGGCCGGCTGCCCGGCTGAGGGCGGGCCTGAGGGTGGCCCGGGGGGGGATGGGCCGACGACTGGCTGATACCCCTACCTGATGCCGGGGCCCGATTCCGGTAAAATCCGCTGATCCCCCATGCAACCGGACCGTTTTCATCATGAGTGACGTACAACAGAAGATCGACCAGATCGTGAAGGGCAGCCCCGTGGTGCTGTTCATGAAGGGCACCGCCCAGTTCCCGATGTGCGGTTTCTCGGGCCGTGCGATCCAAATCCTGAAGGCCTGCGGCGTCGACGCGCCGACCACGGTCAACGTGCTCGAAGACGAGGGCATCCGTCAGGGCATCAAGGAATACGCCAGCTGGCCGACCATCCCGCAGCTGTACGTGAACGGCGAGTTCGTCGGCGGCTCGGACATCATGATGGAGATGTACCAGAACGGCGAACTGCAATCGCTGCTGAAGGCCTGAGCCTGTCTGGAACTGCCATGCCTGTGAATCAGGGCGGCGTGCCGCAACGGCTGATCGTCGCCATCACGGGTGCCACCGGCGCCGTCTACGGCGTCCGGCTGCTGCAGGTGCTGCGCGATGTGAGCGGCGTGGAAACCCACCTGCTGATGTCGCCCGCCGGCATCATGAACGTGCAGCACGAACTCGACATCGGCCGCGCGGAAGTGGAAGCGCTGGCCGATGTGGTTCACAACGTGCGCGATATCGGCGCCACCATTGCCAGCGGATCGTTCCGCGCCCACGCGATGATCGTGGCGCCGTGCTCGATGCGTACGCTGGCCGCCGTGGCCCATGGTCTCTCAGACAACCTCATCACCCGCGCTGCCGACGTCACGCTCAAGGAGCGCCGCAAGCTGGTGCTGATGGTGCGCGAAACCCCGCTGAACCTGGCCCACCTGCGCAACATGACCGCCGTCACCGAGATGGGCGGCATCGTATTTCCGCCAGTGCCGGGGTTCTATCAGAAGCCGCAGAGCATCGCTGAACTGGTCGACCATACCGTCGGCCGCGTGCTCGACCTGGTGGACCTGCGCGATGTCGGTGAAACGCTCGCGCCGGGTTGGGGCGGGCTGAACAACACCGCAGGCGACTGATTCGATTTGGCTCGCTGTCTTTTTCCCCTCTCCCACTTGCAAGAGAGGGGCCGAGGGAGAGGGCTCGACAGTTCAAACAGCGACTTGTTGTCGCTTGAAACGCCCGCGCTCTCCCCTACCCCTCTCCCGCAGGCGGGAAAGAGGATCACTCTTCAAGCGCTCACGCGCCCCAATTACCAGTGCCGATACCGGCGCCCGTAGTAACCACCGTAGTACCCGCCACCGTAGTAGCCATACGATGGCCGCACCACCACGGCCGGCGGCGACACGTACACCGGCGCGGGTGCCACCGCGACCGGGGCCGGGCCGACCTCGGGCCCGTACGGCGTGGGATATACCGCGCAGCCGCCAAGCATGGCCGCGCCCGTCACTGCCAGACCCAACACAATCGCTTTCGTTCTCATCACAACGTCCTTTTTGTCCCAGGCATTGCGTCATCTCAATGCACTGTCCTTAAGAACGTTATACGGGTGGGTCCGGTAATACAGCGTCAAGGCGCTGTAACCCTTGTTACGATTCGCAACGACTTCGTGCATGTAAGCGGCACGCTGGGTCAGACGTCGAAGCGGACGCCCTGGGCCAGCGGCAGGGTGTCGCCGTAGTTGATCGTATTGGTGGCCCGGCGCATATAGCCCTTCCACGCATCGGACCCCGATTCACGGCCACCGCCGGTTGCCTTCTCGCCGCCGAACGCGCCGCCGATCTCCGCGCCGCTGGTGCCGATGTTAACGTTGGCAATGCCGCAGTCGCTGCCCGCCGCCGACAGGAACATCTCCGCCTCGCGCAACGACTCGGTGAAGATGCACGACGACAGGCCATGCGATGCCGCGTTGTTCAGCGCGATGGCCTCGTCCAGCGACGTGTATGGCATCAGGTAAAGGATGGGCGCGAAGGTCTCGGTCAGCATCGTGTCATGCTGGGTGTCGGTCAGCACCAGCGCCGGCCGCACGTAGCAGGCGCGCGGGAACCGGTCGGCCAGCAGCCGTTCGCCGCCATGCACGACGTTGCCCTGCGCGCGGCAACTGGCCAGCGCGTTGGCCATGGCATCGCCGGCCGCGGCATCGATCAGCGGCCCGACGAGCGTGCCGTCCTGCAGCGGGTCGCCCACCGGCAGGCGGGCATACACCTGGCGCAGGCGCTGCGTCACCGCTTCGATCCGATCCGCGTGGACGAACGCGCGCCGCAACGTGGTGCAGCGCTGCCCGGCCGTACCGGCCGCCGCGAAGGTCATCGCGCGGATCGTCAGTTCCAGGTTGGCCGATGGCGCCACGATCGCCGCGTTGTTGCCTCCCAGTTCCAGGATGGCGCGCTTGAAGTGCGCGGCGCAGGCCATGCCGACCTCGCGGCCCATGCGCGTGGAGCCGGTCGCGCTCATCAGCCGCACCGAGGGATGCTGTACCAGCGCCTGGCCCAGTTGGCGCCCGCCCGTCAGCACGCAGCACAGGCCCGCAAACTGCGGCGCATGGTCGTCCAACACCCGGTCGAGCAGCCCCTGCACGGCCAGCGCGCAAAGCGGCGTCTTTTCCGAAGGCTTCCACACCACGCCGTTGCCGCACACCAGCGCCAGCGCGGCATTCCACGCCCACACGGCCACCGGGAAGTTGAACGCCGAAATCACGCCGCACAGCCCGTACGGATGCCAGGTCTCGCGCATCGCATGCGCGGGGCGCTCCGAGGCAATCGTCAGCCCGTGCAACTGGCGCGACAGACCCACGGCAAAGTCGCAGATGTCGATCATCTCCTGCACTTCGCCCAGCCCTTCCTGCAGGATCTTGCCCGCCTCCAGCGACACCAGTCGGCCCAGCGCCGCCTTGTGAACGCGCAGCGCCTCGCCCAGGCGGCGCACCACCTCGCCGCGTGCCGGCGCCGGTGTCAGCGCCCAGACACTCTGCGCCGCGTGGGCGCGGGCGATGCGCGCATCGGCGTCGGCGGGCGAACACACCGGCAACTGGCCAAACACCTCGCCGTCGATCGGCGAACGCACGGCCAGCGTACCCGCCGCGGGCGCGCCGGCCGGCGTCCAAGGCTGCGGCAGGCCCATGGCCTGCCAGCATTCGGCAAATTCCTGCGCTTTCATGCGAGCGTCTCCTGCAGCGGGTGCCGCGCGTAATGCTGGCCGAAGCGGTTGGCCAGAAAGCGGTCGAGCGGCATGGCTTCCTGTTTCACAAATCCCGATTGCGGCAACACGCCGGTGGCCACCAGATCCAGCGCGGTGCAGATGCCAGCCGCCGTGGTCAGCTGGATCGCATTGACATGGCCGATGCCTGCGAAATCGTCCATGCCGCCAATCCGCGTGGAAAACGACGCCTGCGTCAGCGGCCCGCGCTTGCCCTCGCCCCGCGTGCCGGGCGGGTGGCCGGTGGCGCTGGCGAACACCACCACCACATCCTGCGCCGTCACCGGAATGGCGTGCTCGAAGATCTCGCGCAGCCATTCGCGTCGTTCGCGCAGCCGCAAGTCGTTCAGCAGCAGCTTCATCTGGGCACAGTGGCCGGGATAACGGATGGACTTGTAATCGACCTGGCGGGCGCGCCCGGCCAGCGTGTCGGGCAGCGTGCCCAGCCCGCCAGAGGTATTAAAGGCTTCGTACTCCACGCCGTCCAGTGCGAAGGTCTCGTGCCCCTCCAGCGCCGGCAATTCCACGCGGCGGCCGTCCACGATGGCCTCGCATGGGTTGCAGTATTCGTTGATCAGCCCCTCGGTGCTCCACGTCAGGTTGTACTTGAGCGCGTTGCTGGGGTAGCGCGGCAGCGCGCCCACGCGCATGCGCAGGTCGTGCAGTTCGCCGCCGCCGCGCAGGAAGCGCTGCGCCAGGTCGTGTCCCACTACGCCGATAAAGCCGGGTGCCAGCCCGCATTGCGGCATCAGCACCGACCGCGCGCCGCCGGCCAGCGTGCGGATGGCGTGGGTGGCCGTCACGTCCTCGGTCAGGTCGAAGTAATGCACGCCCAGGCGCGCGGCCACCGTGGCCACGTGGATGGCGGCATGGAACGGCAGCGCGTTCATCACCGCATCGGCCCCGGCCAGCAGCGCCGCGCAGGTGCCGGGTTCGGTCGGATCGCCAGCCCGTACCTCGATGCCGCGCGGCACGCCATCGAGCCGGTGCGCGTCGTGATCGACCAGGCAGACGCGGTAGTCGCCAGTATTGGCCAGCATCGTGGCAATCACGCGGCCGATCTTGCCGGCACCGAGCACGACCACCGAAAGCGGACGGGGGGCGAGAGTCAGGTCGCGCACCGTGGCGGGACCCAGCGTGGAAGCTTGCATGGCTGACTCCGTCAGAAACTTGTTGTTGGTGACTGAAGTATGGGCAGCCACGCGCACGTTA
Source organism: Cupriavidus pauculus (assembly GCF_002858765.1). GTDB lineage: Bacteria > Pseudomonadota > Gammaproteobacteria > Burkholderiales > Burkholderiaceae > Cupriavidus > Cupriavidus pauculus_B. Next base: position 174,948 of record NZ_PJRP01000002.1, on the reverse strand, counting down.
TATAGCCGCAAGATTGACGAAAGCCCGGCATAATCGGTCGTATTGACATAGTAATTTGACGAAACGTCATCGACGACCATGGCAGAACTCGACCAGACCGACCGGCATCTGTTGGCGCTGCTGCAGGCCAACGCCCGGGAGAGTGCGGCCAACCTGTCGCGCGCACTGGGCATCGCACGCACGACTGTGGTGGCCCGCATCGCCCGGCTCGAACGCACGGGCGTGATCGCCGGGTACGGCGTGCGGCTGGGCAGCCAGATGGAAGACAACGCCATCCTGGCGTTCTGCGGGCTGTCCGTGCAGCCTAAAGCGGCGCCCGCCGTGGTGCGCGCGCTGCAGCGCTTTCCAGAGATCGAGGAACTGAACTCGGTCAGCGGCCCGGTGGACTACTTGGCCGTGATCCGCTGCGACACCCACGCGCGGCTGGACAAGCTGCTCGACGAGATCGGCATGCTCGACGGCGTGAACCACACCACCACGTCGATCGTGCTGGCGCGAAAGATCGACCGGCGGCGCGCGGCGGACTAGCCCCGCCAGCGCCAGCCGGCATCGCGGGGCATGGCCAGCGCGGTTGAAGCCGGCGCGCTATGCTTGCCCTCCTTGCAACCGGAGCGGGAGAGAACGATGGATAAGAATATTCGCGTTGCCGTGGGCGGCGTGACGGGCTGGGCCGGCGGCGAGCTGGCACGCGGCGTGGCCCACGCCGCCGACATGACGCTGGTGGCCGGGCTGTCGCGCGGCGCGGCAGGCCAGACGCTGGCCAGCCTGACGGGCCACAAGGACACCCCGGGCGTGGCGGCGGCCAGCATCGAGGAACTGGGCCAGACGCCGTACGACGTCTACGTCGAGTACACCAAGCCGGTCATCGCCAAGCACAACATCCTGCAGGCGCTGGCGCACGGCGCGCATGTGGTGGTGGGTACATCGGGTCTGTCCGAGGACGACTACGCAGAGATCGACGCCGCGGCGCGCAAGGCCGACCGCGGCGTGCTGGCCTGCGGCAACTTCGCGATCACGGTGGTACTGCTGCAGAAGTTTGCCGAGATGGCGGCGCGCCACCTCGATCACTGGGAAATCATCGACTACGCCAAGGCCGGCAAAGTGGACGTGCCGTCCGGCACGGTGCGTGAACTGGCGTTCCGGCTAGGTCAGGTCAAGCAGGCGGCGCAGGCCGTACCCGTGGATCAGGTCAGCGGCCCGAAGGAAACGCGCGGCGCCACGATGTCTGGCACGCAGGTGCACGCTGTGCGGCTGCCGGGATACCAGCTGGGGGTCGAGGTGATCTTCGGCGCCGATGGCCAGCGCCTGCACATCAAGCACGAAGCCGGCGACGGCTCCAAGCCCTATGTGTCCGGCGCGCTGCTGGCCATCCGCAAGGTGCAGACGGTGCGCGGCGTGGTGCGCGGCCTGGACAAGGTGATGGAAGGGCTCTGACGGAAGGGCTCTGACGGCAGCACGCCGCGCGCCCTGCCTCCCCTCGCCGCCCTTCCTGGCGGCTTCCGGCGTTACCAGCTGCCCGGGTTGACCGCCTTGGCGGGGGCTGCCGCCTTCTTCTCGACCTTGTCCGTCTTTTCGGCCTTGTCAGCCTTGTCAGCCTTGTCAGCCTTGTCAGCCTTGTCAGCCTTGTCAGCCTTGTCCGACTTGCCGCCCTTGCCCGGCGGCGCGGGTGGAGGCGCCAGCGACTTCGCCACTTCGGCATCGCGGTTGGCCATCAGCGCTCGCGCCTGCGGCAGCAGCAGTTCAATCGTGCCTTCGGCCGGATCCTCGGGAATCGCGTAGAGCTCCACGGTCAGCGGCTTGCGCATCCAGCCCGCGTGGATACTCCGCACGTCCTTGCCCGCCTTGTCCTTCATGTCCACCATCTCCTGGCGGAACGGCTTGCCATACCGGGCGTTGAGCGCCTGGGCAGCAGCGTCCTGCGAGCGGATGCCGTCGGTCGGCACGATGACGCCCACCAGCGCATTGCCATCGACCAGCGCCACCAGGCGCGGGCCGTCCATGAACGCGGGCCGCTGGGCGCGCGGCACCCCCACCTGACGCATCACCCCGTCGCCACGCAATTCCACGCAGTACGCGGTCACGTCCTTGCCATCCGGGGTCCGGTGGTCGGCGCAATCGGGCAATGCGGGTAGCGGACTGCCGATCTCGAGCGTGTCGAGCATCGTCGAAAAACGGTCCTTGCCGTCGAGGAGCGCCGCCGTGGCCGCGGCGGCATTGGGGGCCTTGATGGCAGGCTGCGCTGCCGGTGCGGCCGGTGCGACGGGCGCAGCCGGGGCGGCTCGGGCGACAGACGTCGCCAGCAGGGCGGCAATTGCCAGCCCGGCAAGAGGAAATCTCAAAACACACTCCTGAAATCGGCTCCGCATTGGAGCCGGCTCCGTCCCGAGGGTTCCTGCCGGGGATACGCGGCATCAACGGTGTGATGCCGGGTCGACAGGTTGGGTCAGAGCATATGCTTCACAGCATTGAAGCATACCAGCGCGATGCCAATCAGCACTGCCCACAGAATCAGCTTCGGCACCGGGCTTGGCGGCAACTGCCGTGACGGTGTGCGCTGGGCCACCGGTGCGCGCATGCGGGTGTTGGCCTGCAGGCCGCGCGTGTGCCAGATAGCGGTGTCCGCGCCAAGATCGTGCCATTGGGCGCTGTCGCGCGGCGTGCTGGTGTGCGGCTTGCCTGTGCGCGGCGTGGTCGGGCGTGTGCCGCCCGGTCGTTGCATAGCCATTTTCTGCTCCCCCGAAATGCATCCGATGTACATCCGATGCCGGTCCGACGAGGTCGTGTGCCGCCGGTACACATGCACTGCCGGCCGATCTGCTGCCGCCGTTCAATGCGCAGCAGATGGTAAGACATCGCGAATGCGTCCGCTACGGCGCTTCGATGCCAAACCCACACTTCGGCGTGCGTCCGCCGGGGGAAGTTTGTAACCACCTGTTACGACGACAGCGGAGGGGCGCTTGCGCCACTATTGGACCCCATTTCGGGGGCTTCATGCCGGCGCTTCCTTCCGCGCGATGGCCGTCGCCTCCCGGCGAAACGCATGGCCCATGTGGTGATAGAACGGGTGCGGATTGAACTGGCGCGACAGGAACGACGCCAGCAGCGATGCCGCCAGCAGGTAGATGGTCAGGTCCTGCGTGCGCGTCATTTCCATCACGATCACGCTGGCGGTGATGGGCGCCTGGGTAGCGGCCGCCAGGAAGGCCGCCATCGACACCAGCGCCAGCACGCGCGGCTCGGCCATGCCGGACATGAAATGGGTCACGACATCGGCCACATTCGCCCCGATGCCAGCGCCGATGGCCAGCGCGGGGGTGAAGATCCCGCCCGGAATGCCCGCGAAGTACGACACCACCGTGGCCACGAACTTGGCCAGCCCGAACCACAACGTGCTGTGCGGCTCGCCATTGATCAAGCCGGACGCCTGCTCGTATCCCGTTCCAAAGGTGGCGCCGGCGGTGGCCCAGCCCACAGCTGCCACCACCAGCCCGCACAGGAAAGCCACCCAGACCGGATGCCCGGTCGTCCAGCCGCGCCATGCCGCCGGCACCAAGCCAGGCACGCCGCGAATCAGCAACTTGGCGAACAGCCCGCCCATCACGCCGTTGACCACCGCGCACAGCATGACCGGGCCCCACACGTCGTGCAGTACCAGCATCGGCACCTTGACGCTGAAATACGGGTTGTTGCCAAGCACGGCCAGCGACAGGAAGCCCGCCGTCAGCACGCCGGACAGCACCAGCCTGTCCCACCGTACGGCCGTGCCGCGACCCAATTCCTCGATGGCGAAGACCACCCCGGCCAGCGGCGTGTTGAACGCCGCCGCCAAACCGCCCGCCGCACCGGCCGCGATCAGCGAACTGGGATGAAAGCCTATGCGGAAACGCAGCTTCTGCTGGCACCACTGCCCCCAGGCCAGCATCGCTGCGGCCCCTACCTGTACCGATGGCCCCTCGCGCCCCACCGATGCGCCCGCCAGCAGCGCCCCGGCGGTCAGCAGGACCTTCCACATCGATTGCCGGAATGACACGAGCGCGTTCTGCGCCACGCCAGCCGGTGGCAGCGTCACGGCGGCGATCACCTGCGGAATGCCGGAGCCACGCGCCTGCGGCGCCAGACGGATCGTCAGCCAGCGCAGGGCGGCCAGTCCGAAGGGCAGCATCACAAAGGCCAGCCAAGGCGTGGCCGTGGTCAGCTTCGCATTCCAGCGCAGCGCAATTTCGGCGATGTAGGCAAAGACCATCGAGAACAGCGCCACCCCGCCGGCGCCGCACATGAACACCGCATAGCGCATCGACGTGCGCGATATCCGGCCCACCTGGCGCGTCTTGCGATGCGCCGCGCGGCGCGCGTGAACGCGGAGCTGGCCCAGCCGATCGCGGCGGGGGGCGGGCTCGGATGGCGGATTGGAATCGGGAGGGCTCGAATCAGGCGGTTCGACAGGATCGGTCATGACGTCGATGCGATAACGCATGCGGGGGCGTGGCAAAAAACGTCCTCAACTATACGCTCCCGATTTCCCGCAATGCACCGATCCGCCGCGCCGGCTCAATCCAGGCTGATGTTGTTGGTGCGAATCACCTTGCCCCAATTCTCTCGGTCGGCCTGCACGTAGCGGTCAATCTCCGCCTGGCCGCGCGGCTGTTGCACGATCAGGCCCAGCGCATTGAACGTGTTGCGGAACGGCGTCTCGGTCAGCACGTGCGACGCGGCGGCCTGCAGTTTCGCGACAGCCTCCGGCGGCGTCTGGGCCGGCACGGCCAGACCAAACCACGTGGCCGCATGGAAGTTGGGGTAGCCGCTTTCGGCCACCGTCGGCACATTGGGCAGGACTTCCAGCCGCGAACGGCCCGTCACGGCCAGCGCCTTGAGCTTGCCGGCCTTGATATGCGGCAGCGAGGTGCTGACCACGTCCACCATCAACTGCGTGTCGTTGGCCAGCAGCGACGCCAGCGCCGGCGCGCTGCCGTTGTACGGCACGTGCGTCATCTCGATACCCAGTTCAGACTTCAGCATTTCCGTGGCCAGTTGCAGCGGATTGCCGAGCCCCACGGACGAATAGTTGAGCTTGCCGCCCGCCGCCTTGGCATAGGCCGCGAAGTCCTTGATGCTGCTGGCCGGCACCTGGGGGTTGGTGACCACCACCAGCGGCACCTCGATGCCGATCAGGATGACCTTGAAGTCCTTCGGGTCGTAGCCGGTCTTCTTGTAGAGCATCGGGTTCAGCACCATGCTGGCGCTGCTGCCCATCAGGACCGTGTAGCCATCCGGCTGCGCCCGCGCCACGCCCTGTGTGCCGACCATCGTGTTGGCGCCAGGGCGGTTTTCCACCACCACGGGCTGCTTCAGTTCACGCGCCATGCCTTCGGCCATCGCGCGGCCGAACTGGTCGGTGGAGCCACCCGGTGTGTACGGTACGACAAGCTTGATCGGCCGGTCGGGGTAGGCGGCCACGGCTGGGGCAGTGAACGCGATCCCCAACAAGGCGGCGCAGATGCTGATGGCGATACGGTGCATGGTTGTCTCCTGCTTTATTTGAATGGAATCGCAATGCCGACGCCTGCCCTTTCTCCCGCCCCTTGCCCGCCGTGTGGGAGAGGGGAAAGAACCTTGGGGCAAGTCGTGCTCAGACGCGTCGCTGGCGGCCCGCCCAGTGCTGGTCGCGCAGCCGGCGCTTGGCCAGCTTGCCGGTTTCGTCGCGCGGCAGCCGTGCCACGATCTCGATCGAGCGCGGCACCTTGAAGCCTGACAGCCGGTGGCGCAGCCATTCGATCACCGCTGCAGGGGCCACTTCGGCGCCCGCCACCGGCTCGACCACGCCGTGCAGGCGCTCGCCGTACTCGTCGTCCGGCACGCCGAACACCACGCAGTCCGCCACACCCGGATAGCGCACGAGTTCGTGCTCGATCTCGGCGGGATAGATGTTGACGCCGCCCGAGATGACCATGTCCGACGCGCGGTCGCAGATGAACAGGTAGCCGTCGGCATCGACGTAGCCCATGTCACCCAACGTGACGTGGCCGTCGATATCGATCTCGCGTCGCGCCTTGTCGTTGTTCAGGTAGGTGAAGTCGGGATAGGCAGGCTGGCGCACGTAGACCAGGCCCACTTCGCCCGGCGCGCACGGCTTGCCGTTCTCGTCGATGATGCGCACGCTGGCGTCGTCCACGGGGCGCCCGGCCGTGCCAGGGCGGGCTGCGGCATCCTCGGGCGTGGCCACGGTGACCAGACCGGCCTCGCTCGACGCGTAGGTTTCGTGGATCACTGGCCCGAACCAGTCGAGCATGGCGCGCTTGACCTCCGGTGAGCACGGCGAGCCGGTGGACGCGACAAAGCGGATCGACGACAGGTCATACCTGGCGCGCACTTCGGGCGGCAGCTTCAGCAGCCGCACGTACATGATCGGTACCAGGTAGAGCACGTCGATGCGATGCTTTTCCACCAGCGCCAGCACCTGCTCGGCATCGAAACGCGGCGCCAGCACCAGGCGCTCGGCCATCTGCAGCGCGTTCTGCACGTACACACTCGGCGCGCTGTGATAGAGCGGCGCCGACATCAACGCACGGCAGCCAGGCACGATGCCGTAGGCCTGCCGGATCAGCGAGCGCAGGCGTTCCTGCTGCGCGTCCAGGTCTGCCAGAGGAACCGCCTGGCGCAGCACGCCCTTTGGCCTGCCCGTGGTGCCGGACGTGTAGGCCAGATGCCCGCGCGGGGCCACGCGCGGCCCGTCGTAGGGGGCTTGTGCGGCCAGCCACGGTTCGTATTCGATCCCGTCGGGATGCGTGCCGCCGACCACCAGCACCGCGACGCCGGCAGGCACCACCGCTTGCACGGCCGGCAACAGGTCGGCGTGGACGATCAGCGCCCGCGCGCCGCTGTCTTCCAGCAGAAAGCGCACTTCCTCGGCCATGAAATGCCAGTTGACCGGGCAGTAGTAGGTGCCGGCCGCGCGACACGCAAACACCACGTCGGCAAACACCGGATCATTGCGCAGCAGCACCGCCACCACGCCGCCCTCCTCCAGCCCAAGCCGCCTCAGCCCGCCAGCCAGCCGCGTGCCGCGTGCCAGCACCTCCGCGCCAGGGCGCTGCAACGAGTCGAACCAGAGGTCTGCGGGCATGCGGGGTCTCCTTGTATGGCTGCCGGATGCGGTGGATGGCCACGAGTCAGGACTTTTCCACCGATGACTGGCCACTGTAGCGAGGCGCGCCAATATCGACAATCCCATCTGACCGAATCACAATGTTGCATCAAACTTGACATTGCTTTCAGAGTCGTCGCATGGATCTCAACCTTGTGCAGGCCTTCGTGGATATCGTCGAAGCGGGCAACCTGGCCGAAGCGGGGCGCCGGCGCGGCGTCACGCGATCGCAGGTCAGCCGGCAGCTTGGGCAACTGGAGGAGCAGGCCGGCGCCATGCTGCTGCGTCGGACCACGCGCCGGCTGGAAATGACCGATGCAGGCCAGTCGCTCTACGACCACGGCTTGCGCATCCTGCAGGAGATGGCCGCCGCGCAGGCCGAGATCGACAGCCTGGGCAAGACGCTGCGCGGCCATGTGCGCGTGAGCGTGCCCACCGGCCTGGGCGACGCCTTCATCGCCCCGCTGTTGCTGCGGTTTGCCGAACTGCACCCAGGCATTTCGCTGCGCGTGTTCTTTGCCAACCGCGTGACCGACCTGATCGCGGCCGAGATCGATGTGGCGCTGAAGGTGACGTCGCTGCCACCGCTGGACACCGTGGCGCGCGAGGTCTGCGCCATCCGCTGGCAGCTGTGCGCGTCGCCGGAATACCTGGCGCGTACCCCGCCACTGCAGAAGCCGTCGGACCTGGCAGAGTGTCGCTTCCTGTGCCCGCCCTACACTTCGAGACGCTTCCTATTGACCCTGGGTCGCGATTCCGCGTGTGGGCCGGAACGGCACGATGTGGAGATCACGCCCTACCTGCAATCCGAACACTTCCCCTTCCTTATGAACGCCGTCCGCCAGGGCCATGGCATCAGCCTGCTGCCCGTCTACATGGGTTGGGAAGATGTGCGCCGGGGCACGCTGGCGCCGGTGCTGCCCGACTGGAAGCCCGAGGGCCTCGGCAACCGCCTCTACATCATCACCACGCCAAACCCGCATCTGTCGATGGCCACGCGGGCGCTGATCGGGTTCCTGCGCGAGGCGGTGACGGGGTTGTCGGTATTCGCACAAGCCTGACAAAAATCGCCCACCGACTTTCAAATCGCAAGCTATTATCCTTTTTACTTGCAAATCAAAAGTAAAAAGAGGAGACGATGGCACACACGGACTTTGCCAATATGCCGTGCCCGGTGGCGCGGTCGATGGCGATGCTGGGCGAGCGATGGGCGATCCTGCTGATGCGGGAGGTCTACTACGGCAGCTCGCGATTCGACGAATTCGAGCAGCACCTGGGCATTGCGCCCAACATCCTGAGCGCGCGGCTCAAGACGCTGGTCGAGCATGGGCTGCTGGAAAAGGTGCCGGCGCCCGGCGGTGGCGCACGGCAGGTATACCAACTGACCGAGATGGGGCGCGACTTCTTTCCGGTCTACGTGTCGCTCAAGGCCTGGGCCGACCGCTGGCTGGCCGATGACAAGGGGCCGCTGACCGTGCTGGAAGACAAGCGCGACGGCGGCGAGATCGTGGCGGGCTGCCTGACCCGAGCCGATGGCAGCACCATCACCGTCGACGACCTGCGCGTGCGGCCTGGCCCTGGCGCCGGCCGGTATCTGCGCGAGCGCTTTGGCGCGCAACCCGCCCCGGAGGCCGCCGATGAGCAAGCCTGACGCATTGACTCTGGACGGCTCGGCCGCTGCCAAAGCGGCGGCGCCCGTCGAACCGGTTTCCAACGGCGAGATCGCCCGGCGCATTGCCGTGCTGGCGGCACCCACCAGTCTCGTGGCCTTCCTGCAGGCCGGTTCCCAACTGATCGAAACCTGGCTGGCCGCGCGCCAGGGCACGGCGGCGCTGGCCGGCTGGGCGGTGGTGCTGCCGTTCGCGCTGCTGCTGCAGCAGATGTCGGCCGGCGCGATGGGCGGCGGCGTGGTATCCGCCATCGCGCGCGCGCTGGGTGCCGGCAAGCGCGACGACGCGTCGTCGCTGGTGATGCACGCGATGATCATCGCCGTGACGGCCGGCCTGGCCTTTGCCATCGCGCTGGCAGGCTTTCCGCGCCAGGTGTTTGGCGCCGTCGGCGGCAGCACGGCGGCCGACGCGGCCGCCACCTATGCGATCTGGCTGTTCGGCCTGGGCGCAGTGCCGGCGTGGCTGGCCAATACGCTGGCGTCGGTGCTGCGCGGTGGTGGACGCCACGCGCTGGCCGCCCGCGTGCTGGCCGGCATGTGGATCATCTTTCCTGTGCTGTCGTGGTGGTTTGCCGAAGAACTGGGCATGGGATTGGCCGGCATCGGCGCGGGGCTGGCGGCGGCATCGTGGGCGGCGGCGCTAATGATGGCCTGGGTGGTGATGCGCGGCGGCGCGGGCTTTGTGCCGACGCTGCGCGTGAAGCTGTCGGGTGCGTTGTTCCATCGGATCCTGGCGGTCGGCCTGATTGCATGCGCGCTGGCATCGGTGGCCAACCTGACGACGATCCTTGTCACTGCGCAGCTGCGTCACTACGGCACCACCGCCGTGGCGGCCTATGGCATTTCGGCGCGGCTGGAATTCCTGATGATTCCGCTGGCATTCGGCGTGGGCTCGGCGCTCACGGCGCTGGTGGGCCGATCGGTGGGCGCTGGCGACTGGCACACGGCGCGCCGCACCGCCTGGGTAGGGGCGCTGCTGGCGCTGCTGCTGGCCGGCAGCGTCGGTGCCGCGGTGGGGCTGGCGCCGGCGCAGTTCGCGGCCCTGTTCACCAAGGATGCCGAAGTGGCCGCCATTGCCGCGCGGGCGTTGTCGTGGGTCGGCCCGGCATTCGGCGGATTCGGGCTGGGCATGGCACTCTACTTTGCGTCGCTGGGCGCGGCGCGCATGCGCTGGCCGATCGTGGCCGGCCTGAGCCGGATCGGCCTGGCCGCCGGTGGCGGCTGGGTGCTGGCCAACGTGGCGGCCATGGGCCTCGACGGCCATTTCCTGGGCGTTGCGCTGGGCATCACCGCCTATGGGCTGGTGACGGCGGTCGGGGTTCGCAAGGGGGAGTGGTCGCCGCGCTGAGCGATGGCAGGACCGAGGGCTCGGTCCCCGCTCTCACTCGTGAAAGAGGGTTGGAGAGAGGACCAGCGACTCAAAGTGCGATGTTCTCCATTTGCACCGCCGTGCCCTGTCCCCCGGCCCCACTCCCGCTGGGCGGGAGTGGGGAAAAACCGGAGTCGATTCCGACGCTATCGCCGGAATCCTCCATGGAAATGGCCGCCACCGCCGCCGAACCTTCCACCGCCACCGGCAAAGCGTCCTTGCCACTGCTGCGCCGCCGCGCTGTTGAAGCGTTGCTGCCCGGCCTGCCTCGCTTGGCGTTGCTGTTCCAGCCGGCCCTGCATTTCGCTGTTCTGCTGCACGGGCTCCCAGCCATTGGTGGTGTGCTTCTGCCAGCCGTCGTCGGTGTGCTGGTAGACGTTGCCGTCATGGCCCGCGTAGACGTTGCCGTTGTTCCACGCCACGGCGTTGTCCTTGTTCGGATTGGCGACAAAGCCGCGGCTGCCGGCCGTGTACTGGCCAGTCTGCGTGTTGCCGGCGATGCCCGCCTCGCCGGCCCCGATGCGTCCGGTCTGGGCGTTGTATCCGGCCGCCTGCCGGCCCGCCGCATAGTTGCCCGTGTATTCGTTGCCGGCCACGCCACCGCGCCCAGCGCCTTCGCGTCCCGTTGACGGATTGGCGAACGATCCCTGCCGCCCCGCCGCATAGTTGCCCGAATACGGATTGAAAGCGGCGCCCTGGCTGCCCTGGAACCTCGCGCCCGTGGCCGGGTTGTAGCCGGCACCTGCCGTACCGCGCCACTGCGTGCCCGTCCAGGCGTTCCAGCCTTCGGCATGGGTCACCGTGCCCTGCCCCCAGCGGCCGTAGAAGTTCGCCTGGTTGATATTGACGAAGCTGCCGCCGCCATACCAGTACGGGCCCCAGTACGGCGCGGCCGCACCCCAGATGGCGCCAGCCGCGAAGCCGAAGGCAAACCCTTCCGTCACGCCTATACCGAATCCCGCGCCATAGCCGTAGGTCACGGGATAGCCGTAGTAATACGCGCCAACGTACGGTGGATAGATATAGCCCGTGCCATAGACCACGGTGCCGTCCGGGTTGACCACCACCCCCAGGTAGCCCGGCGTATAGCCCACCACCACCGTGGTGGGCGTGACCGAGTAGATGCGCACGTAGGTCACGTAGTAGAGCGGCGAGCTCGGCGGAATCGTGTAAATGGCCGATGGCACCTCGGCGGCCACCTGCCATGGCCCGCCCGGCGCGGTGGCCGTGAACCAGACCCCGTTGACCACCGCGTAGTAGTGCGACGGGTCGACCTCGATCACGGGCGTGCCGGTGTTGACGGCGTAGCGCAGCGACGTGCCAGTGATCGACTCGAACTTCGGCGGGCCGTCGTAGGTCACCGCGGTGACGGCCTTGGTGCGCGAAACCGCCGCCGTCTGGGGGATCGTCGCCGCGATCTCGGCCTCGCGGGCCTGCGGCGTGCCGGGCACCGACACCAGCACGTTGGCCTTCGGATCCTGCGGCGAGATCTTCGCGAACTCGGCCGGCAATTGGGCGCCCGGCACGTATTCCCATGGGCCGTTGAGCATCGCCGCGCGGAACCAGCGGCCCGAGATCAGCAGGTAGGTCTGGTTGCTGGACGGATCGATGAACACCGCATGATCGGCGTTCGACATCGTGAGCAGGCCGGTGCCGCCTACCGGCGTCATCTGCGGCTCGCCCGACGTCAGGATCAGTTCGGCCGGCTGCGTGGCCATCAGCACCACGGGGGCGCGCGGCGGCTTCTTGCCGTCGGCGGGCATCATCGTGTCAGGTTTTAGCTCGTCCTTCGACGCCGCCACCTTGCTGGCCGCGCCCAGCAGCCCGGCGGGCGGACTGGTGACCGGTTCCCACGTGCCGCCGGCCGATTCCGAGCGATACCAGTATCCGGCCGCCTGCAGCCACAGTTCGCCGCCCGGCTCGCGCAGCAGCAGCGCGCGGCTGTTGATGGCGCGCTCGTACGATGTGCCGGCCACCTGGCGCCAAGCCGGATCGCCGTCGACATGCACCATCAACGTGGGCGTGGTGGCAAACAGGATCTGCGGCGCGTCGTTTTTCACCGGCACGCGCGCCGCCTTGGCCAGTTGCTGCGACACCGCGTAGCTGGCCTGCAGCTCTTCCAGCGGCACGGTCAGGCCCTGCGGCGACAGCCGGCCGATCAGCGCCTGCCGCACCTTGTCGGCGGCGTCGGCGCGGGTGGGTACGTCCACACTGTCGATCTGGATATTCGTCAGTTGCACCAGCGACGACGGCTTGTCGATATCGGCCTGCGCCGAGAACCGCGCCACGCCATAGACCGGCGTGCCCTCCTTGGCGCCGATGGCCACGGCGGCGCGGCCAGACAGCCGGTTGCCATCCCATTTCTCGATTTCGGGCTGGTAGAGCTCCACGTGGTCGCCGGCCACATCGAAATTGCGCGGCCAGCTGAGCAGCGCCAGCTTTTGCACGGGACTGGCCGTGGTGGCGGGCGTGGCAGCCACCACAACCGGCGGCAGGGCGGCCAGCAGGGCCAAGGCAAGCATCGTCTGGCCCAGACGGGCGGGCTTCGCACAGGACATGGAATCTCCAGCATTCGGCGTCAGATGAATCTAAATTAGTGCGGTTGCAAGAACAATGTGCCGCGAAAATATTCATCGGACCTGAATAAACCGGACAGATCACATGGCTGCGCCAAAGTGGTGCATTGTCCATTTTTAGTTGGAATCCGACCCTTGAAGCACCGCCCCGGCAGCCTCACCTACACTCGAACCCGACTCTGACGCCCCTGCCATGAGTACCAGGCGCTCCCGCCGTTCCCTGCTGGTTCCTACCGCGATCGTCGCCGCGCTGCATGCCTATATCGGCGCGCGGCTGCTGCCGGCCCTGCCGCTGCCTGCCGCCATTCACGCGCTGGCCGTGCTGTGGCTGATCGCTTCGACGTTGCTGATTCCTGCCGCGCTGATGGCGCGGCGCCTCGCCAGCGGCTGGGCCGACAAGCTGAGCTGGATCGGCATGCTCGCAATGGGATTCTTCTCTTCGCTGCTGGTGCTGACCGTTGCGCGCGACCTCTTCCTGCTGGTGGCGATGCTAGCCCGCTGGCAGCCGGCGGGGCTGGCGTTCTACAGCGCGTCAGCGGTGGTCGGGCTGGCGGTGGCCGTGTCGGTGATCGGCTACTTCAATGCGCGCGGCCTGGCGCGGGTGAAGAAGGTGGATGTGCCGATCGCCAACCTGCCCCGGGAATTTGAAGGATTTACGATCGCGCAGATCAGCGACATCCACGTGGGGCCCACCATCAAGGCGCCCTACCTGAATCGCATTGTAGATAGCGTGAACGGCCTGGAGCCCGACGCCATCGCCATTACCGGCGATCTGGTGGATGGTTCGGTGCGCGAGCTGTCGGCCCACACGGCGCCGTTTGCGCGGCTATCGGCGCCGCATGGCGCCTACGTTGTGACTGGCAACCACGAGTACTACTCGGGCGCCGAGCCGTGGATCGAGGAACTGACCCGCCTGGGCCTGCGCGTGCTGATGAACGAACACGTGGTGGTGGCGCGTGGCGAGGCATCGCTGGTGCTGGGCGGCGTGACCGATTTCACGGCGGGCGGCTTTATCGAGAGCCATCGCAGCGACCCCGTACGCGCGCTGCACGGCGCGCCGGCCAATGCCGCGGCACGCGTGCTGCTTGCGCACCAGCCGCGCTCGGCACCGGCTGCCGCCGCGGCCGGATTCGACCTGCAACTGTCGGGACACACCCATGGCGGCCAGTTCTGGCCGTGGAACCTGTTCGTGCCGATGCAGCAGCCCTATGTGCATGGGCTGAACCGGCATGAAAGCATGTGGATCTATGTGAGCCGCGGAACGGGCTACTGGGGACCGCCGAAGCGGTTTGGCGCGCCGTCGGAGATCACGCTGGTGAGGCTCGTCCGGGCTTGAGGAGGGTACTTTGGCGTGCTCCCCTCTCCCGCAGGCGGGAGAGGGGAGACAACCTGTCACCGATCAGCGCGTAATCGGCTTATAGCGGATGCGCTTCGGCTTGGCGGCTTCTTCGCCCAGGCGCTTCCGCTTGTCGGCTTCGTATTCCTGGTAGTTGCCGGGGAAGAACTCCACATGCGAATCGCCCTCGAAGGCGAGGATGTGGGTGGCGATACGGTCCAGGAACCAGCGGTCGTGGGAGATCACCATGACGCAGCCGGCGAATTCCAGCAGCGCGTCTTCCAGCGCGCGCAGCGTTTCCACGTCAAGGTCGTTCGACGGTTCGTCCAGCAGCAGCACGTTGCCGCCGGCGATCAGCGTCTTGGCCATGTGCAGTCGGCCACGTTCACCGCCGGACAGCGTGCCCACGGTCTTCTGCTGGTCGCCGCCCTTGAAGTTGAAGCGGCCGATGTACGCGCGCGACGGGGTTTCGTAGCGGCCCACGGTCAGGATGTCCGAGCCGCCCGAGATTTCCTCGAACACGGTCTTGCTGCCATCCAGCGCGTCGCGGCTCTGGTCGACGAAGGCCATCTTCACCGTCGGCCCAATCTTGATCTCGCCGCTGTCCGGCTGCTCCTTGCCCGTCAGCATCTTGAAGAACGTCGACTTGCCGGCGCCGTTCGGGCCGATGATGCCGACGATGGCGCCCGGTGGCACCTTGAAGCTCAGGTTCTCGATCAGCATGCGATCGCCAAAGCCCTTGCTGACGTTGTCGAACTCGATAACCTCGTTACCCAGACGCTCACCCACGGGGATGAAGATTTCCTGGGTTTCGTTGCGCTTCTGGTATTCCTGGCTATTCAGCTCGTCAAAACGGGCCAGACGCGCCTTGGACTTGGCCTGGCGGCCCTTCGGGTTCTGGCGCACCCACTCCAGTTCCTTGTTCAGCGCCTTCTGGCGGGCCGACTCCGTGGCCTCTTCCTGCTTCAGGCGGTCTTCCTTCTGCTCCAGCCACGAGCTGTAGTTGCCCTTCCAGGGGATGCCATGGCCGCGGTCCAGTTCCAGAATCCACTCGGCGGCGTTGTCCAGGAAGTAGCGATCGTGGGTGACGGCAACCACGGTGCCCGGGAAGCGCGTCAGGAACTGTTCGAGCCAGTCCACCGATTCGGCGTCCAGGTGGTTGGTGGGTTCGTCGAGCAGCAGCATGTCCGGGCGCGACAGCAGCAGGCGGCACAGCGCCACGCGGCGCTTTTCACCACCGGACAGGTTGCCGATCCTGGCGTCCCACGGCGGCAGGCGCAGTGCGTCGGCGGCGATTTCCAGCTGCAGTTCGACGTTGTTGCCGTCGCTGGCGGCCAGGATGGCCTCGTACTTGGCCTGGTCGGCGGCCAGCGCGTCGAAGTCGGCGTCCGGCTCGGCATAGGCCGCGTAGATCTCGTCGAGCTTCTTGCGGGCCTCGAACACGCCGCCCAGGGCTTCTTCCACCGATTCACGGACAGTCTGCTCGGGGTCGAGCTGCGGTTCCTGCGGCAGGTAGCCGATGTTCAGGTTCGGCATCGGCGTGGCATCGCCTTCGATCTCCTTGTCGAGACCGGCCATGATCTTCAGCAGCGTGGACTTGCCCGAGCCGTTCAGGCCCAGCACGCCGATCTTGGCACCCGGGAAGAAGGACAGCGAGATGTCCTTGAGAATGTGACGCTTGGGCGGAACGATCTTGCCCACGCGGTTCATGGTGAAAACGTACTGTGCCATGGAGCGTGTTCGGTTGGATTCGGTTGGAATGCTGGGGAATGGCGGGAGTGTAGCAAACGGATTGGCCGGCTTAGGCTTGCCCGGCGGCCGATGGGCGCGGCCGGTACAATGGCGGGTTTCGCATCGACGCAGTTTTTATCCCGATTCCCATGAGCAAACCCGCCCTGACCCTCAAGTTCAAGTGCAAAAAGTGCGCAAAACCCGTCACGCTGTATCTACAGAAGACGTCGGCGTGCTCGCACATCACCCCGTACCAGGGTTTCTGCAAGTGCGGCGAGATGATGCGCCACGCCTTGGGCGACAAGGATGCCGTGGAGTCGTTCGTGCATTCGATGGATAACAGCTGGATGCACCACCACCATCATCACCACTAAGATGACCGAAGGCTGGCGGCCGGGCGTGAAAGACCCGATGCGATTCCTGGGCGGCTATCCGCCCAATGTGCTCGACCAAGTGCGCGCCGCGATGGCGGCCGGCACGCTGGGCGACCACATCGCGCGCCGCTACCCCGAGCGCCACACGATCCAGACCGACCGCGCACTCTACGACTACACGTCCGACATCAAGCAGGAATACCTGCGCAGCGCCCCGCCGCTGCACAAGGTGGGCTACGACGCCCGGCTCGACACCGCGCAGCACGCGCTGGGCCTGCACACGGCCATCTCGCGCGTGCAGGGCGGCAAGCTGAAGGCGAAAAAGGAAATCCGCGTGGCGTCGCTATTCAAGGAAGCGCCGCCCGAATTCCTGCGGATGATCGTGGTGCATGAGTTGGCGCACCTGAAGGAATCCGACCACAACAAGGCGTTCTATCGGCTCTGCGAGCATATGGAACCGCAGTATCACCAGCTGGAATTCGATACGCGGCTGTTCCTGGCGTGGCGGGAAATGGAAAAGGCGGGCAGCCGCGAAGCCGCCCGCCCCTGACTGCCCTGAATACTGGGTAGTAGTTTCTTCAAATACTCAGACAGTCAGTCGCAGCTGTAGCGGAACTTGTCGTTTAGCGCGAGCGGCAGCACCAGTGTCCGCAGGTTCAGCGCCTGGGCCTTGGCGCACAGCTTCTGCCGCGTGGCGGCATCCTTCCACTTCGACTGGTATTCGACGTTGAACACGGGCTTGCCCTGCACCGTGAAGGCCGAATAGCCGCCGCACTCGTTGTACTGGAAGCACTGCTCGTTGACTGCGAAATCGAACGACGGCGCCAGGTCGCTCAACTGCGCGACGGCGTTCTTCAGGCCGATGGCCAAGCCCCGGGCGTGCGCCTGGTCGGCCAGGAAGCGGTTGTAGTCAAGCTGCGTGGCCGCGGTGAGCGGCAGGCCCGGGTTGTTGGTATAGCCGTCGACGTTGTCCGGGTCGATGCCATCGCAGCCCTTCGACGTCGCCAGGTCCATGCGGGCCTGCATGATGGCGCGCACGTTGGCCGAGCGCGTATCGAGCCAGCGTTCGCCGGCCCAGCCATCGAGCGCGTTACCCATGTCCGCCGGCTTGAACTTCGAGAAGTCGGCGCGCCAGTTCTCGCTGCTGCCCGCCGAGAAATAGCACACCACCCGCTTGCCCAGCGCCTTCAGCGCGTTGATGGTGGTTTGCGGCGTATCGAACAGGTCGATGTCGTAGACGGCGACGTTGTAGCTGGTGTTGATCGTGCCTTGCAGCTGAAGCTGCCACGTGTCGGTGACCGACGGGATCCAGCGCGTGGCACTGGCCGTGACGCTGTTGCTCACAGCCTGCGTCGACAGCGTGGATGCCTCGGACACGCGCATCACCGATCCGCCATTGTCGTCTCCACCTCCGCCGCAAGCGGCCAGCGTGGCGACGAGACTTGCCAGGGCCAGTCGCACCGGGCGACGGCCTGCCAGTTTGCTATGCATGTTTGACCTCTCCTGTTGTACCCAACAAAGAACTACCAGCGATGTATTGCCCTTTTCTGGAAGGGTCGATTTGGCGTGACGCCGATTATGCGCGAGACAAACGCCGATGCCATAGCCTTGAGGTTGACCGCCTCAGCCATCGCACCAGACTCCGCAATCCCGACTGGGGGCTTGCCTGCTTTAGCGTTATCGGATCGGGTCATGCAAACTGAAGCATCCCTCGAACCCGCACCCACGAGGCACCCCTCAATGGCTGAATGATCAGTCATTCAGTAACTAAACCGACACATTTGTTCCCTAGTATCGGCCGCGGCTATTCCCCGCCGGCACCGTCTTCACGGTGGGCTCCGCACAAATACTGGAGGAACACATGTCGTACATCACCGACAAGCTTCGCACCCCGCGTCGCGAAGCCGAAGGCAACAAGACCGTACCGGGACAGACGCTGGAAGAACTGGTCGCCGCCAACCCCGCACGCCGCCGCGTGCTGCGCGGCAGCCTGGGGGTGTCGCTGCTGTCCGCGTTCGGCAGCAGTACGCTGCTGGCGGCCTGCGGTGGCGACGACAACAACGGGGCGGCACCGGCGCCCTCGCCCACTCCGGCCCCCGCGCCGGGCCAGCAGCCGCTGGACTACAGCGTCAACTTCCAGTCGCTGCCATCGAAGATCACGGCCAACCAGGTGACCGTGGCCAACGATTACCAGTCGTACGTGCTGTTCTCCGCCGGCGACCCCGTCGCGGCGGGCGCAGCCGGCTACAAGGGTGCGTTCCAGACGTCGATGGAAACCGAGCAGCAAGCCGGTGGCAATCACGACGGCATGCACTTCTTCGAGATCCCCGACGTCGACCCGCAAAAGGGCGGCCTGCTGGCGATCAACCATGAAGCGCCGGACGCGGCCATCCTGATGGCGGGTTCGTACAACGCGGCCACGGCCACCGCCGAGCAAAAGCGCATCGTGCTGTCATCGGTGGGCGTGTCGGTCATCGAGATCGAACTGGTGGCCGACAAATGGCAGATCAAGCGCAACTCGCTCTACAACAAGCGCTACTCGGGCAATACGGCCTATCGCGTCTCCGGCCCGGCTGCCGCCGCAGTGGGCCCGGTGGTGATCGGCACGCTCAACAACTGCGCCAGCGGCCATACGCCGTGGGGCACGTACCTGACCTGCGAGGAAACCACCGACAACTATCTGGACCCCACGCAAACCGAGGAAGGCTACGGCTGGATCGTCGAGATCGACCCGCTGCAACAGATTGCCGGCCTGCCCGTGAAGCGCACCGCCATGGGCCGCTTCGACCACGAGAACACCGCGTTCATGGCCGACGCCAATAACCGCGTGGCCTTCTACATGGGCGACGACGGCACGCCGGGCTGCATCTACAAGTTCATCCCCGGCAGCGCATTCGACGCGACCAATCGACTGAACAATGCGAGCCTGCTGGACAACGGCACGCTGTACGTCGCGAAGTTCAACGCCGACGGCTCGGGCGACTGGATCGAACTGACACAGGGCAAGAATGGCCTGGTGGCCGGCGCATCGGACCCGGGCAACTGGACGCAGTTCGCCACGGCGCCCACGCCCACGGCGATCGACTTCAACACCCAGGCAGACGTGTTGGTCAACACCAAGGCAGCCGCCCGCGTGGTGGGCGCCACGCTGATGGACCGGCCGGAATGGATCACGGTGGGGTTGGACAAGACGATCTTCTGCACCCTGACCAACAACGGCGGCCGCGTGCAGACCGACGCCGCCAATCCTCGCGCGAACAATCCCCACGGACACATCATCCGCTGGCGCGAAGACGGCGATTCGCCGCTGGCGACCAAGTTCAAGTGGGAAATCCTGCTACTGGGCGGCGACCCATCGATCGCGGCGGCAAACCAGAAGGGCAACATGATCGGCGCCACCTTCAGCAGTCCCGACGGCATCCGCGTGGACCCCAAGGGCCGCCTGTGGGTACAGACGGACGCGGGCACAGGTTCATCCACAACCAATATCTTCGGCGCCAACTCGATGCACTACGTAGACCAGATCACCCGCGAGGTGCGCCGCCTGCTGGTGGGGCCGGTCGGGTGCGAGATTACCGGGCTGGCCTATACGCCCGATCTGACTACGTTCTTCGTGAACATCCAGCATCCGACTGGGACAGGCGCGGCTGGCGGGAACTGGCCGGATGCGAATCTGCCGTCAAGGTCGTCGACGGTGGTGGTGCGGCATGTGGGGGGGAAGCCGGTGGGGGGATAAGGTTTGCCGGTATTGGTTTGATGGGTTGTTGTCGGTGAGGACGCCGCAGGGGCTTCGTCGAGAATGCAATTGCCCTGTGCCCCAACTGCCATCGCCAGGCCCACTTTGGATGAGCCAAATTAGCTCTAAAAATGGCCGCAAGATCTGCGCTGTGAGCAATACGATAGGTTTGATCTAAGCCGTTGAACGAACTACGAACAAAAAAAGCCACGCGAGAGCGTGGCTTTTTCACATGAAACTGGTGCCGGCTGCAGGACTCGAACCCGCCACCTGATGATTACAAATCAACTGCTCTACCTGATGAGCTAAGCCGGCATGTTTGGTGCAGACCGCGATTCTACTGCATGCGGTGTGTCTTGGCGATGGCTTATTTAACCACCTTCAGAGACGGCTTCTTGCCACCGATGCGGGGTACGGGCGGCGGATTCGGATCATCGTCCGAGCCGTCTGCGCCCTCTTCCGCCGTGACCGGTGCTGGCGTATCGGCGTCTACCGGGGCCAGTTTCGGGGGAGGGTTGTTTTCGCGTTCCGTGGCGACCTGGGTTTCGGGAACGCTGCGCTCCACCGGGAATGCCATGCCCTGGCCATTTTCACGCGCATAGATCGCCAGCACGTTTTCCACGGGCACGTCGATCTTGCGCGAGACGCCACCGAAGCGTGCGCTGAAGGCAATCCACTCGTTGCCCATGTCCAGACCGCTGGTCGCGTCGAAGCTCACGTTCAGCACGATTTCGTTATTTTTCACGAACTCGCGCGGCACGTTGGTGTTGCCGTCGACAAAAACTGCGACATACGGCGTGAAGCCGTTATCGGTACACCATTCGTAAATGGCGCGGATCAGGTAGGGCTTGGTGGAAGTTTCTGGCATTACGCTTGTGCGGTGGCGTCGGGTCCGTCTTAGCGACGCATGACCTTCTCAGACGGGGTCAGTGCTTCGATGTAGGCAGGGCGGCTAAAGATGCGTTCCGCGTACTTCAGTAGCGGTGCGGCGTTCTTCGACAGTTCGATGCCGTAATGGTCCAGGCGCCACAGCAGCGGGGCGATGGCCACGTCGAGCATCGAGAATTCTTCGCCCAGCATGTACTTGTTCTTGACGAAGATCGGCGCGAGTTGGGTCAGGCGATCGCGAATGGCGGCGCGAGCACGCTCGTGGTTCTTCTCGGCGGCCTTGCCCTTCTCGTTCTCCAGCACGTAAACGTGGGTGAACAGTTCCTTTTCAAAGTTGAACAGGAACAGGCGGGCGCGGGCGCGCTGCACCGGGTCTGCCGGCATCAGTTGCGGGTGCGGGAAGCGCTCGTCGATGTACTCGTTGATGATGTTCGATTCGTACAGGATCAGGTCGCGTTCGACGAGGATCGGCACCTGGCCGTACGGGTTCATCACCGAAATGTCTTCCGGCTTGTTGAACAGGTCAACGTCGCGGATCTCGAAATCCATGCCCTTTTCAAACAGGACAAGGCGGCAACGTTGGGAAAACGGGCAAGTGGTACCCGAATACAACACCATCATGGTTGAATTCCTTGGGTGTGAAGTGCGCCAAATCTATGGAAATTTGACGAACTTGGCGGAGCTAGGTCTGGACAGGGCAAACATTCTGTCAGAACGGCCCCTCGAAAAGCAAATTAGTTACAAATAGCGTGTCGGGCCAATACGTGATTTGTAGGACGCTTCTGACCCGAATAGCGCAAAACGAAAGGGCCGGCGCGGTGCTGCACTGCTGCAACTTCCGCGCCGGCCCTTCGGGTGGCGAGTCCTGCGTTGTTACATATTCCGTTACAACTGCCCGTCCTCGCGTGGCTGCGGCCTTACTTCACGTCCTTCCAGTACGCGGCATTCAAGCGCCAGGCGAACACGGTGAGTACGCCCAGGAACAGCAGCACCCAGACACCCAGGCGCTTGCGGTGGCTTTGGGCCGGTTCGGCCATCCAGTTGAGGTAGTTGACCAGGTCAGCCACCGCTTGGTCGTACTCCTGCGTGCTCATCTTGCCAGGAGTGATCTGCTCCCAGCCGGCCAGCTTGTGTACCTTTTCGCCATGCTCTTCCACCTCGGCGTACTTCGGTGCGCGCTGACCCTGCAGTTCCCACAGCACGTGCGGCATGCCCACGCTTGGGAAGACCAGGTTGTTCCAGCCCGTGGCGCGGGCGTCGTCGCGGTAGAACGTGCGCAGGTAGGTGTAGAGCCAATCATTGCCGCGGGCGCGGGCGATGACCGACAGGTCCGGCGGCATGGCACCGAAGAAGGCCTTGGCGTCCTTCGGCGGCATGGCGATCGTCATCAATTCGCCCACCTTGTCGGCCGAGAACAACAGGTTCTGGCGGATTTGATCGTCCGTCAGGTCCAGGTCCTTGAGCCGGTTGTAGCGCATCATCGACGCGCCGTGGCAGTTCAGGCAATAGTTGACGAACAGCTTGGCGCCACGCTGCAGCGACGAGACGTCGCTGGTATCCAGCGGAGCCGGTTCCAGCGGATAACCGCCTTCTGAGGCCATCGCGGGCAGCGCGGCAAGGCACGCGCCGACCAGTGCGAAGATCGAAAGCAACTTTTTCATCTTGTGTCCTTGTCCTCTTGTAGGGTCGCGCAGCGTCTTAGTGCGGATGGAACGTGACGCGCTCCGGCACCGGCTTGAACGTGCCGGCACGGCTCCACAGCGGCATGGTCAGGAAGAAGGCGAAGTACAGCAGCGTACCGAGCTGCGACACCTTCTCACCCACAGGCGACGGCGGTTGCACGCCGAGGTAGCCGAGGACCAGGAACACCACCACGAAGACGATCAGGATCGACTTGTGGAAAGCGGGACGATAGCGAATGGACTTGACCGGCGAGCAATCGAGCCAAGGCATGAAGAACAGCACGATGACCGAGCCGCCCATCACCAGCACACCCCAGAACTTGGCGTCGATGAACTTGAAGCCGGCAGCCAGGATGACCAGGATAGCCACCGAGCCGATCTTGACGCGTGCATCCTTGCTGCGCAGGAACACCATGCCCAGCACGACCGCGAAGAACAGCCACAGGATCGGCAGGAAGTTCGATGTCGTGGCGCGCAGCATCGAGTAGAACGGCGTGAAGTACCACACCGGTGCGATGTGCGGCGGCGTCTTCAGCGGATCAGCCGGGAAGAAGTTGTTGGCTTCCAGGAAATAGCCGCCCACTTCCGGGAAGAAGAAGATCACGGCGGAGAAGCAGATCAGGAAGCCGGTCACGCCCAGCAGGTCGTGCACGGAGTAGTACGGGTGGAACGGAATGCCGTCCAGCGGTACGCCGTTTGCATCCTTCTTGGCCTTGATTTCCACACCATCCGGGTTGTTCGAACCCACTTCGTGCAGCGCAATGATGTGCGCCACCACCAGGCCCAGCAGCACCAGCGGCACCGCGATGACGTGGAACGAGAAGAAGCGGTTCAGCGTGGCATCGCTCACCACATAGTCCCCGCGGATGAACAGCGACAGGTCCTGGCCGATCACCGGGATCGCCGAGAACAGGTTCACGATCACCTGCGCGCCCCAGTACGACATCTGGCCCCAAGGCAGCAGGTAGCCCATGAACGCTTCGGCCATCAGGCACAGGAAAATCAGGCAGCCGAAGATCCAGACCAGCTCGCGGGGCTTGCGATACGAGCCGTACAGCAGCCCGCGGAACATGTGCAGGTACACCACGACGAAGAACGCCGAGGCGCCGGTGGAATGCATGTAGCGCACCAGCCAGCCCCACGGAACCTCGCGCATGATGAATTCCACACTGGCAAACGCCACGGGAATGCCGGCGGGGTTGAGGGTGCCATCCGGCTTGTAGTTCATCACCAGGAAGATGCCGGTGACGATCTGGATGACCAGCACCAGCAGGGCCAGCGATCCGAAGAAGTACCAGAAGTTGAAATTCTTCGGTGCGTAGTACTTGGAGAGGTGGTCTTCCCACAGCTGCGTGGCGGGGAAACGGGCATCGATCCAGCCCAGCAGCCCCGTAGTCTTGACTTCTTTTTCGGCCGCCATGATCACGCTTCTCCTTTCTCGTCCTTGCCGATCACGATCTTGGTGTCGGTCAGGAACTGGTACGGGGGTACGTCAAGATTCTGCGGGGCAGGCTTGTTCTTGAAGACGCGGCCTGCGAGATCGAAGGTGGAGCCGTGGCACGGGCACAGGAAGCCCGGGTCTGCGCCAAGCTGCGGATTGGCGCCCGAGGCAAACGGGCCGGAAGGAGAGCAGCCAAGATGGGAGCAGATGCCGACCACGACCAGCAGGTCCTTGTGTTCGGCGCGCGAGCGGGTCTCGTTCTTGCAATAGTCCGGCGTCTTCATGGTGAAGGGGACGTCGGAACCGGGATCCGCAACCTCTGCGTCGGTCTTCTTGAGCGAGGCAAGCATTTCGGGGGTACGGCGCAGAATCCAGACCGGTTTGCCACGCCATTCCACCGTCATCATCTCGCCGGGTTTCAACCCGCTCACGTCAGCTTCGACAGGCGCCCCGGCGGCCTTGGCCTTTTCCGAAGGTGCAAAGGTGCTGACAAACGGTACTGCTACTGCAACGCCTCCTACGCCGCCCGCGACTGATGTCGCGATCAACCAATTGCGGCGACCTTTGTCTACGTTCTTCACGTCTTGCTGGTCACTCATTCCAAACCCCAGGGGATGTCATCAATTGAATCCTGCGTCAACAAAAAATTATACCTGAGGCACATCTGGCGACGATAGGCGAACTACTGATAGCCGTGGCGCCGATAATCGGTCATGGGAACGGATGTGGGATCGCTGCGGAAAGCGTTCTAACGCGGCATCCAGACTTGCACTCGAGGTTGCGATGATGCAGGCTTTGTCAAATACAAACGTTAATCTGGAACAACAAATTGGAGAAAAACCGATGGGAATGATGAGCGAGTTCCGAACTTTTGCGATGCGCGGCAACGTGATCGACCTGGCTGTGGGTGTGATCATCGGCGCTGCGTTCGGGAAGATCGTCGATTCTGTCGTCAACGACCTGATCATGCCGCTGGTGGGCCGCGTCGTGGGCAAGCTCGATTTTTCCAACATGTTCGTCATGCTGGCCGAGCCGCCGCCGGGTGTGCCGCACACCCTCGATGCCTTGAAGAAGGCCGGCGTGCCGGTGTTCGCCTACGGCAATTTCCTGACTATCTCGGTCAACTTTGTGATCCTGGCGTTCATCATCTTCATGATGGTCCGCGGGTTCAACAAGATGCGCGAGAAGGAAGAAGAAACGCCGAAGCCGGCCGAAACGCCCGAGGACATCAAGCTGCTGCGCGAAATTCGCGACAGCCTGAAGGCCCCGCGCCCCTGATCCCGCCTGACCTGGCGTGCTGAAATTTCCGGGCCCGGCGACTCAGACCGGGTTCGGAATATCGATGAAGGTGTGGCGCAGATCGAAGCGTTGCGCCAGATGTTCGCCCACGGCCCGGATGCCATAGCGCTCCGTGGCGTGGTGGCCGGCCGCGATGTAGGACACGCCGCTCTCACGCGCCAGATGCGTGGTTGGCTCGGACACCTCCCCGCTGATGTATACATCCACGCCCGCCGCCACGGCCGCCGCAAAATACCCTTGCGCGCCGCCCGTGCACCAGCCCACGCTACGCACCATCTGCTTCGGATCGCCAATGGCGAGCGGCTCGCGATCGAGCACGCCGCCCACGTGCGCGGCGAACGCACGCAGTGGCATAGGCTGCGGCAACGTGCCGGTCCAGCCCAGCTGGTCATCACTGAAACGGCCGTTGGGCGCGATGCCCAGCTGCAGGCCCAGTTGCGCGTTGTTGCCCAGTTCGGCGTGATTGTCCAGGGGCAGGTGAAAGGCCAACAGGTTGATGTCAGCTGCAAGCAGTTTCTTCAATCTTGCGTGTTTTTGACCGATGACCCGTGCATCTTCGTTCTTCCAGAAGTAGCCGTGATGCACCAGGATCGTATCCGCGCCGGCCTCGATGGCGGCGTCGATCAACGCCAGGCTGGCCGTCACGCCGGTGACGATGTGGGTGACTTCGGCACGACCTTGCACTTGAAGCCCATTCGGGCAATAGTCCTTGAAGCGGGAAACTTCCAGCAGGTCGTTCAAGTACAATTCCAGCTCTTTAGTTTTCATTTTCTGGTCAAAACTCCGATATGTTGCGCCGATTCTGGCTGTTCTTTGCTCAGGCCGTCACGGTCGTGCTGGCCGTGTGGTTCGTAGTAGCCACGCTCAAACCCGAGTGGCTGCAGCGTGGGCGGGTGGCCGTGCAGTCGGGGTCGCCCATCGTGGCACTGAAGGAAGTCGTGCCGAGTGTGGCCGGCTCTGCGGCACAGGGTTCTTACAGCGATGCCGCCAAGGAAGCCATGCCCGCAGTGGTGAACATTTTCACCAGCAAGAACGGCACGAAGCGGTCGCCCAACCCGCAGGCGGAGGATCCGTGGTTCCGGTTCTTCTTTGGCGATCGGCTGCCGGAACGCCAGGAGCCGGTGTCCAGCCTGGGTTCGGGCGTGATCGTCAGCGCCGAGGGTTACATTCTAACCAACCACCATGTGGTGGACGGCGCCGATGAAATCGAGGTGGCGCTGACCGACGGCCGCAAGGCCAACGCAAAGGTCGTAGGCTCCGATCCCGAAACCGACCTGGCCGTACTCAAGATCACGCTCAAGGATTTGCCTGCGATCACGCTGGGCCGCATAGAGAACGTGAAGGTGGGCGATGTGGTGCTGGCCATCGGCAATCCTTTCGGTGTGGGCCAGACCGTGACGATGGGCATCGTGTCGGCGCTGGGGCGCAGCCATCTGGGCATCAACACGTTCGAGAACTTCATCCAGACCGACGCGGCCATCAACCCAGGCAACTCGGGTGGCGCGCTGGTGGATGCGCAGGGCAACCTGTTGGGCATCAACACCGCCATTTATTCGCGCTCGGGCGGCTCGCTGGGTATCGGCTTCGCGATTCCCGTGTCGACGGCCAAACAGGTGATGGAATCAATCATCTCGACTGGCAGCGTGACGCGCGGCTGGATCGGTGTCGAGCCTCAAGACCTGACCCCGGAAATTGCCGAGTCGTTTGGCCTGGATGCGAAGGAAGGCGCGCTGATTGCCGCAGTGGTCCAGGGCGGCCCCGCCGACAAGGCCGGCGTGAAGCCCGGTGACGTACTGGTATCCGTCGACAACCAGGTGATTTCTGATACGACGGCATTGCTCAATGCCATCGCCCAGCTCAAGCCTGGCGCCGAAGTGAAGATGAAGGTCATTCGTCGCGGCAAGCCTGCCGAAATCGCCGTGATGATCGGCAAGCGCCCCCCGCCGCCGCGCCGGGCCATACCGCTGGATGAGGAAGAGTGATCGCTGGCAGGCAGTTGCGCAGCCGCCCAACGGCTGGTTGAGGATCGCGGATCCATAGCGTTACAGCTTCCATGCAAAAAGCCCCTGCCGGGGCTTTTTTGTATTCCCGCAGAGAATCGGCGAAGGTCGATACGGCCTTCGTTGTGGGCCGCGAACCGATAGCGTACGCCTGAACTGACGCGTGATCGATCGCTCCTCGCGCTAGCTGCGCACCTTGTAGTGAACGCCAAGGGCATAGGGCCGGAAATGCGCGCTACACGAGATCCAATTGAGCGCATGCCATCCCCCTTGTGCCATCGGGAAATATCAGCCGGAGCTGCGCCGAGGGCCTAATGTCGATGCAGTCGACCCCGCCTCTCGATATGGGCTCACCCCGCGGCTCATCTCGTTAGCCAACACACCAATACAGCAGTCGACAACCGTGGCCTGCGGGGCCTATGCATTCGCCAAAAACAAAACGCCGGCATCCTTGCGAATGCCGGCGTTTTGATCAAGCCGAATTTGAAGCGGGCTTACACCCGCGTCAAATTAAAACTTGTGGCGAACACCCACCACAGCGCCGAATTGATTCGACGAGCCGTTGGTCGCGCCGAAGCCCGAACCAGCTGCGCCGGTACCCGACAGACCCAGCGTCGAGCCGTCCTTGTTCTTGGCGTAGGCGACGTTGAAGTATGCGTCGGTGCGCTTCGAGAAGGCGTAGTCCGTCGACACCACGAACGACCACGGATCAGCCTTGGTGTTGCGGAAGTCTTGGTAGTAAGCGGCGCCCGTCAGCGACAGAGCCGGGGTCAGTTGGTAACCCATGCCCAGCCAGTACAGGTTCGAGACATTGGCAACGGTCGCGTTCAGCGTGTTGGCGCCGCCCGGCAGTGCTGCGCCTTGCAGGGCGTGAGCATAGCGGTAACCAGCGAACACCTTGGCCGGACCGAAAGCGTACGTACCAGCGACCGAAGCGCGTTGGATCTTGGCAGCGCCCAGGTTGGTCGTGTACGGGTTGAAGCCCAAGTTCGTTTCGTCAAACACGGCACCCAGCGAGAACGGGCCACCGTTGTAAATCAGGCTGGCACTGTATTCGCGGCCGGTCTTGTACGAGCCCGGGAATTCGCCTTGGTTGCCTTGGTACGTCACGCCGTTGGTCACCGAAGCGGCGCCGCCGGTGTTCGTGCCTTGGCTGTACAGCAGCGAGCCGGTCAGGCCACCGAACGTGCCGGTGTACTTGATCGAGTTGTCAGCACGCGACTGGAACTCGGTACCTTGCGAGGTGATCGAGTAGTTCGACGAAATGGCCATCGGGTCGAAGGCCAGACCGAAGTCATAGAACGGCGTTTGGTGACGGCCCAGGGTCAGCGTGCCAAACTGGCTCTGCAGACCGACGAAGGCTTGGCGACCGAACAGACGGTTGCCTTGGCCCGACGTACCGGTGTCAACGCTGAAACCGCTTTCCAGCACGAACACGCCCTTCAGGCCGCCGCCCAGATCTTCCACGCCACGCAGGCCCCAACGGCTGCCGGACATGTTACCCGAGTTCAGGCGCACGACGTCGTGGCTGCCGGTCTGGGTGCCAACGTTCGGCTGGTGGTTCTGGTATTCAATACCAGCGTCGACCACACCGTACAGGGTCACGCTCGACTGGGCATAGGCACCGCCGGCGGCCAGAGCGGCAACGGCAGCTGCAAACAGTTTCATCTTCATATCGACACTTTCCTTGTCAACTGATTGGGAAATCTTGGTTGCCCAAGTGCTTGGGCGACGCATTAACCTTCACGTCTGCGTCGTATTATGTGTCACCCCCCCAGCGCGTCAGAAGTCTTTTTCGCCGTAAACACGGTTTACCGACGCTTCTTGTTGTGACGAAGCAACAGCAAACCACAGAAAATTCACCAATTTGGTGCGCGGCGCAGCATTCAGACCGTCGGAATACAGCCCGTTAACAACTGCGCCGGAACTTAATCTGCCTGGGTTTCGCCTTCGGCGGGGGTGCCAAGTGGCTGTTTTGTCACAAAACGTGCCATCAGCAGGCCCAGTTCGTACAGCATGACTAGGGGCACGGCCAGCAACAGTTGTGACATCACATCAGGCGGCGTGACCACGGCGGCGATGATGAAGGCGCCAACAATCACGTACGGGCGGATCTGCTTGAGTTTTTCCAGTTCCACCACACCGAACTTGACCAGCACGATCACCACCACCGGCACCTCGAACGTGATGCCGAATGCTAGGAACGTGGTGATGGCAAAGCTCAGGTACTTGTCGATGTCGGTCGACATCTCGGCGCCGAGCGGCGCGTTGTAGTGCGCCATGAAGTGGAACACGGTCGGGAACACCAGGAAGTACGCGAATGCCACGCCGCACAGGAACAGCACGTAGGTGCTGCTTACCAGCGGCAGGATCAGTTTCTTCTCATGCTGGTACAGGCCCGGTGCAACGAAGCGCCAGATCTGGTAGAGCACCCACGGCAGCGCGATCAGGAACGACACCAGCATCGTGACCTTCATCGGCACGAAGAACGACCCGGTGACATCGGTCACGATCATGCGGCCGTTCTTGGGCAGCGACTGCGTCAGCGGCGCGGAAAACAGGTTGAAGATTTCCGCCGCCCAGTAGACCAGGCCGAGAAAGACGATGATGACCCCGGCCACCGCCTTTACCAGCCGCTCGCGCAGCTCGATCAGGTGGGAAATGAAAGTCTCTTGCTGGGACTCGCCGCTGGGATCGTGAGAGTCGTTGGGGTCTTGGGTGCCCGCCATGCTTACTCGAAGAAGGAACGGTTACGGCCGCTGGCCGGGCGATGACGCTTGACGCGAGCGGCGCCTGACTGCACCCACACACGCACGTTCTGCTGGCGCTTGAACCAGACCGGCCGGGCGCCCTGCTTGACGCGCCAGCTCTTGCGACCATTGTGGGATTTGTGCGCACTGTCCCAGCTGGGCACGTATCCGGCACTGACACCGCTGGTGTCGGCGTCGGATGTACCGGAAGCCTCCACACCGCCCAGTGCCTCGTTCAGCGCCTGGGTGTGTTCGTTGACTTCTTTGTGGATGGTCTGCTCGACGTCGCGTGCGGCGTTCTCGAATTCCGTGCGCATCTTGCGCAGTTCCTCGAGTTCCACCTCGCGGCTAACCTCGGCCTTCACGTCATTGATATAGCGCTGCGCGCGGCCAACCAGTGCGCCAACCGTACGCGCCACCTTCGGCAGACGCTCGGGGCCGATCACGATCAGCGCCACGGCGCCAATCAGTGCCAGCTTGGAAATGCCGAGATCGATCATGCGAAAACCGGAACTGAGACACAGGACAGGCGGGCCGCGCCAGGCGCGGCCGCCGGGAGGATGACTGACAAGGAAAAATCGGCCGGTGGATTATTCCTGGCGCTGCTTTTCCTTGGCTTCCACGTCGATCGTGGTGGTGTCGCGCAGTTCCTTGGCTGCAGCCGGCTTGGCGCCAGGTTCTTCGGCGTTGCCGTCCTTCATGCCGTCCTTGAAGCCCTTCACCGCGCCGCCCAGATCCTGGCCGATATTGCGCAGCTTCTTGGTACCGAAGACGAGCATGACGATCACCAGCACGATCAGCCAGTGCCAAATGCTAAACGAACCCATTTCTTGCTCCTGATAAAGCCGCAGGCGTCGGAATATGATCGCCCGGCCCCGTAGTTCCGTCCTTCAAAGGCCGCGTCGGGGCGACGGTACCCGACGCAACATCTGGCCGGGACATCGCTGTCCCAGCCCCTTTCTCATGCCCTGGCTGTCCTGAATATCTGTTCAGAACGCCGGTGACTTCCACTGGTCGCGTGGGCCGCCGAGTACGTGCAGATGGAGGTGAAACACCTCCTGTCCGCCGTCCGTGCCGGTATTGATTACCGTACGGAAGCCGTTGTGGCAGCCGGCCAGGCGCGCCAGTTCAGGCACCTTGAGCATTATTCTAGCAAGCACATCCGCATCGCCGGGTCCGCATTCAGCCAGCGAATCGACATGCGATTTCGGAATTACCAGAAAATGTACCGGCGCTTTGGGATGGATATCGTGAAACGCCAGCAGATCGTCGTCCTCGTACAGCTTATTGGACGGGATCTGACCGGCCACGATCTTGCAGAAAACGCAATTGTCCTGGGATTTCATGAAGTTCTTGTTGCAGCCTGTCAGCACATTGCAGGAAATCGTGCCGCCCTGCTGCCACTTTTCTCTTGATCTTGCCAGTCCGGCCTCAGAACGCCTCGCCCGGGTACATCGGCTTGCGGTCGTTCAGGTACAGCCAGCCCTTGACGATACGATACAGTATCCACAGTGACAAAATGCAGAAAACGGCGATTGCCACCGGGAACAGCAACACCGTCACGAACATGAAGCCGCCCACTACGTACCAGACGATCGACCACCAGAACGTGCGGATCTGCCATGCGAAGTGCGTGGCATAGACCGTCCCCCGGGTATCGTCGCGCTTGACGTAGTTGACGATGATCGCGATCAGCGCCGTAATGCCGCCCGTAAACCAGTGAATCGCATATAGCGCGTAAAGGATGTGCGTCAGCTTGCGCAATCCGTCGAGCTTGTCCGCATCCGCGGTTGTCGTCACCTGCGTGGTGTAGTCCGTCGCCATCGTGCCCTCCAGCGTTGCACCGCGTTATGCCGTTCCCGGAACATTTCCGGGCGGCCATAGGCTTAATGCTACTCCTTGCGACTGGCTTTCTCGACCAGCCCCGACAGCCCTTCGCGGCGCGCCAGTTCGTTGACGACGTCAGCGGGCGTGGCACCGATGTGCGCGAGCAGCACCATCGTGTGAAACCACAGATCGGCCACTTCGTAGACCACCTTGCCCACGGCTTCGTCGCCCAGGCCGGCCGCACGGGCGTCCTTGGCCGCCATCACGGTTTCGGTGGCTTCCTCGCCAATCTTCTTCAAGATGGCGTCGTCGCCCTTCTTGAACAGCTTGGCGACATAGGATTTGTCGGGATCGCCGCCGTTTTCAGGCTTGCGCGATGCCAGCGTGGCGGCTACGCGGGCCAATACGTCAGCCGAATCGGCCGCGTCGATTGTCTTGTCCTGGCTCATGGCTTGGCCAAGTAGATCGTCGACGGGTCCTTGAGCACCGGCTCGACGGTATGCCAGTCGCCCGACTCGACATCGCCTTCAAATTTCTGGAAGAAGCACGAGTGCCGGCCCGTGTGGCAGGCAATGCTGTCCACCTGCGTGACCTTCAGCAGCACCACGTCCTCGTCGCAGTCCAAGCGGATTTCGTGCACCTTCTGCACGTGGCCAGATTCCTCGCCCTTATGCCACAGGCGCTTGCGCGAGCGCGACCAGAACACGGCCTCGCCCAGCTCTACCGTACGCTGCAGCGCCTCGCGGTTCATGAACGCGAACATCAGCACGTCATTGGAGCCCGTCTCCTGGACGATCACCGGCACCAGGCCGTTGTCGTCCCACTTCACCTTGTTCAACCACTTCTTTGCCATGATCAGATCCGGACGGGGATGCCCTCGCGGGCCATGAATGCCTTTGCTTCGCCAACCGTGTGCTGGCCGTAGTGGAAGATGCTGGCGGCCAGCACCGCATCGGCGTGGCCGAGCTTGATGCCGTCGGCCAGATCCTGCAGGCCGCCCACGCCACCTGATGCAATAACGGGTACCGGCACGGCGTCGCTGACCGCGCGCGTCAGTTCCAGGTCGAACCCGCTCTTGGTGCCGTCACGGTCCATGCTGGTCAGCAGGATTTCTCCCGCGCCACGGCGCGCCATCTCGCTGGCCCATTCCACGGCGTCCAGGCCAGTCGCCTTGCGGCCGCCATGGGTAAAGACTTCCCAGCGGGCCGGCTCGCCCGGCGCCGAGGTGCGCTTGGCATCGATGGCCACCACGATGCACTGCGAGCCGTACTTGCCGGTGGCGTCTGAAACCAGTTGCGGGTTGGCGATGGCGGACGAATTCACGCTGATCTTGTCCGCACCGGCGTTGAGCAGCCGGCGCACGTCTTCCACGGCGCGCACGCCGCCGCCAACGGTCAGCGGGATGAACACCTGCGAAGCCACAGCCTCGATGATATTGAGGATCAGGTCGCGGCCATCGCTGGTCGCGGTGATGTCCAGAAATGTGATTTCGTCGGCACCCTGCTCGTCATAGCGGCGTGCGATTTCCACAGGGTCGCCCGCATCGCGCAGTTCGACGAAGTTGACACCCTTGACCACCCGCCCGTTGGTGACGTCCAGGCAGGGGATGATACGTTTGGCTAGCATGTGATTCCTTGCCTGCCGTGCCCGCCCGGGGCACGGCTGGTTGTGGCGTCCTGCCTGGCGGCGTTACTCGGCCGCCAGCTTGTCCGCCAGCGCCTGGGCGTCAGCGAAGACCAGGTCGCCCGAATAGATCGCACGGCCGCAGATCACGCCTTCCACGCCTTCGTGTTCGACGGCGCAGAGCTGGTCGATGTCAGCCAGGTTCGACAGGCCGCCGCTGGCAATCACCGGGATCGACATCGACTGGGCCAGCTTGACCGTGGCGTCGATGTTGATGCCCTGCAGCATGCCGTCGCGGCCGATGTCGGTGTAGATGATGGCTTCCACGCCGTAGTCTTCGTACTTGCGTGCCAGATCCGCCACTTCGTGACCGGTCAGCTTGCTCCAGCCATCGGTGGCCACCTTGCCGTCCTTGGCATCGAGCCCGACGATGATGTGCCCGCCGAACGCCGAGCAGGCGTCCTTCAGGAATCCGGGGTTCTTCACGGCGGCCGTACCGATGATCACGTACGACAGGCCGTCGTCGAGCCAGCGCTCGATCGTGTTCAGGTCTCGGATACCGCCGCCGAGCTGCACTGGGATCTCATCGCCCACTTCGGCGATGATGGCCTTGATGGCGGCCTCGTTGCGGGGCTTGCCAACAAATGCGCCGTTCAGGTCGACCAGATGCAGGCGACGCGCGCCCTGGTTCACCCAGTGACGTGCCATGGCGGCGGGATCTTCGGAAAAGACGGTAACCTGGTCCATATCGCCTTGTTTAAGGCGTACACACTGACCGTCCTTCAGGTCGATGGCCGGAATGAGCAACATAGCGTAACGAGCGTGGTGGTTGTGTAAAAAGGAAAAGGGCAGCGATGCCAGCGCGGCTGCGCGGGCGCTCAGGTCATGTCAGTTTTGCAGTGGATGCAGTCTGGGTCGGTGGCTCTGAACGACAGGTATCGCTGTTGATCTTGTGGCGCTTCTGGTAACAGGTGCTTCTAACGCTTTACGGATTCCAATGCACGAAATTCCGGTATAGCTGCAAACCCATCGCGGCGCTCTTCTCCGGGTGGAACTGCGTGGCGAAAATATTATCGCGTGCCACCGCGCTGGTAAACACGACGCCGTAATCCGTCTCGCCGGCGATATGCGCGGGGTCCTGCGCCTGCACATAATAGCTGTGTACGAAGTAGAACCAGCTGTCGTCCGGGATGCCCTGCCACATCGGATGCGCCAGCGCCTGCCGCACGCGGTTCCAGCCCATCTGCGG
This sequence comes from Cupriavidus pauculus, assembly GCF_002858765.1. Lineage (GTDB taxonomy): Bacteria > Pseudomonadota > Gammaproteobacteria > Burkholderiales > Burkholderiaceae > Cupriavidus > Cupriavidus pauculus_B. Next base: position 140,257 of record NZ_PJRP01000002.1, on the reverse strand, counting down.
CACCTTGAAGCGCGAGCCATCCGGCTGCGTCATCCCGTTCAGTTCAAAGCGGATCACGTCGCCCGGCATCAGGCCCAGCGCCGGCGTGCTGTCGGCGCCCGACCTCGCTTCACTGCTGCGTTCAAACAGCATCTGTTCGCCAACGCACACACCCAGCATCGGCTTCGACGCCGCGGCTTCCAGCACGGCCTGCTGCAGGCCCGATTCCCCCAGGGCCCCCATGCAGTCGGGCATCGCACCCTGCCCCGGCAGCACCACGCGGTCCGCCGCGCGGATCGCTTCAGGGCGGTCCACAACCTGCACGTTCGCTTCCGGTGCCGCGGCACGCAGAGCCTGCGCCACCGAGCGCAGGTTGCCCATGCCGTAATCCACAATTGCTATGGTAGTCATGATTTCAAAACAGGCAACAATGTCTTCAGCCCGTCCACAATGAATTCAACGGCCAGCGCCGACAGGATCAAGCCCATCAGGCGCGTGCCGATATTGATCCCGGTCCTGCCAACCACCCGTGCGATGGGATCCGCCGCACGGAATGTGCCATACACCACCACACCCAGAATCACGCCAATTCCAACCAGGATCAGCAGTTCGTACCAGTGGTGCGTCTTGCCCGCATACACGATCACGGTGCTGATCGAACCCGGCCCGGTCAGCAGCGGCAGCGCCAGTGGCACCACCGCGATACTGGTCTTGGCCTCCGCCTCGTCCTCTTCCTCGGGCGTGGCCTTGGTCCGCCCGGTCTGGGCGTTGAGCATGTTCATGGCCATCATGATCATGATCAGCCCGCCCCCCACCTGCAGCGACGCCACCGAGATATTGAAGAACTCAATGATCTGCTGGCCCAGCAACGCCGACAAGCCCACCACGATCGCCACGGCAATCGACGCCGTCTTGATCGTCTTCAGCTTTTCCGCCTCGGTCTGCTGGCTGGTCAGGCTGATGAAGAACGGGATCGCCCCGATCGGATTGATCAGCGCCAGCAGCGAGATGAAAGACTTGAGCGTATCCATCGGATGCAGGAGTGTCAGTGGTTGTTAGCGTCGCCGCAACCAGCCGGCACGCCTGCTATATGGGGGCGCAGGTCAGTGTTTCAGGTCAGTAGCCAGTATGGGTCAGAGCGTACCCTTGGTCGATGGAATCTGGTTGGCCGCGCGCGGATCCAGCTCCACCGCCATGCGCAGCGCACGGCCAAAGGCCTTGAACACCGTTTCGCATTGGTGGTGAGCATTGATGCCACGCAGGTTGTCGATATGGAGCGTCACCCCGGCGTGATTGACGAAGCCACGGAAGAACTCGATCGTCAGATCGACATCGAAGCTACCCACCCGGGCGCGCGTGAACGGCACGTGGAATTCCAGTCCCGGACGGCCCGAGAAGTCGATCACCACGCGCGACAGGCACTCGTCCAGCGGCACGTAGCTGTGGCCGTAGCGGGTAATGCCCTTCTTGTCGCCGATGGCGCGCGCCACGGCCTGGCCCAGCGTAATGCCAACGTCCTCCACCGTATGGTGGTCGTCGATATGGGTGTCGCCCGTGGCCTCGACCTCCAGGTCGAACATGCCATGCCGGGCAATCTGGTCCAGCATGTGGTCGAGGAACGGCACACCGGAAGCCAGCTTCTGGCGGCCGGTGCCATCAAGGTTCAGCGAAACGCGAATCTGCGTTTCCGAGGTATTGCGGGTGACCTCTGCAACACGCATGGTGGGGTTAATCCTGCAATGAGGCGTTGAATGCCTCAAGAAACTGCGCGTTTTCTTCGGGCGTGCTGACCGTCACGCGCAGACAGTTGGCCAGCAATGCGTGCATTTTACTCACGTTCTTGATCAATACCTTCCGCGCCAGCAGTCGCTCGAACGTCTGTGCCGCATTCGCCACGCGAACCAGCAGGAAGTTGGCGGCGCTCGGATAGACCGTCACACCTGCCATCGCCGACATGGCGTCGGCCAGTTTCGATCGTTCGGCGCGCAACTGGGCGGCCTGGTCGTCCAGCACATCCACGTGTTCCAGTGCGAACAGCGCGGTGGCTTCGGTCAGCACGTTGACGTTGTACGGCGGGCGCACCTTGTCCAGTTGCGACAGCCATTCCGGCGAGCCCGCCATGTAGCCCAGGCGGATACCGGCCAAGCCCAGCTTCGACACCGTGCGCATCACCAGCAGGTTGCCGAACTCGGTCAGGCGCGGCATCCAGCTTTCCTGGGCGAACGGCTGGTAGGCTTCGTCCACCACCACCAGGCTCTGGCACACCTCGCCCTGCGCGGCGCGCACGATGGCTTCCATGTCGGCGGCGTCGAACAGGTTGCCGGTCGGGTTGTTCGGGTAGGCCAGATAGATGATGGCGGGCTTGTGCTCGGCCATCGCGGCCAGCATGGCGGCGCGGTCCAGCGTGAAATCCGCGCGCAGCGGCACGCCGACAAACCCAAGGCCGGCAAACTGGGCCGACATTGCATACATGACGAAGCCCGGCACCGGCGCCAGCACCTTGGCACCCGGTTTCGACGCGGCCAGCGAAATGATGCTGATCAGTTCGTCCGAACCGTTGCCCAGCATCACGTCCATGCCGGCCGGTACCTTCATGACCGACTTGAGCCGCGCGCGCAGCGCCTCGCTGCTCGGCACCGGATACCGGTTCAGGGCCACCTCGCCCAGCCGCGACGCCAGTTGCGCGCGCAGATCGGGCGGCAGCCGGTACGGATTCTCCATCGCGTCGAGCTTCACCAGTCCGTGCGAGTCGGCGACATGGTAGGCGCCCATGGCGCGTACGTCGTCACGGATGATGCGTTCGATCAGGGATGGGTCTACGGCTGACATGTTGGTCCTTGTGGTTCCGGCTTTAAGAAGATGCTTAACGCTTGAATCGGTACTCGGCCGAGCGCGCATGCGCCTGCAGCCCTTCGCCATAGGCCAGTTCGGCGGCGATCTGGCCCAGCATCTGCGCCCCGCCCTCGCTGACCTCGATCAGGCTCGAGCGCTTCTGGAAGTCATACACGCCCAGCGGCGACGAGAAGCGCGCGGTGCGCGAGGTGGGCAGCACGTGATTCGGGCCGGCGCAGTAGTCGCCCAGCGATTCGCTGGTATAGCGGCCCAGGAAGATGGCGCCCGCGTGGCGGATCTTCTCGCTCCACTGGCGCGGGTTTTCGGCGGAAATTTCCAGGTGCTCGGGCGCGATGGCGTTGGCGATCTCGCAGGCTTCTTCCATGTCGCGCACCTTGATCAGCGCGCCGCGTCCCACCAGCGAGGCGGCAATCACTTCGCGACGCGGCATCGTCGGCAACTGGCGCTGGATGCTCTCTTCCACGCGGTTCAGGTAGGCCTTGTCCGGGCACAGCAGGATCGACTGCGCCAGTTCATCGTGTTCGGCCTGCGAGAACAGGTCCATGGCCACCCAGTCCGGATCGGTCGTGCCGTCGCAGATCACCAGGATCTCGGACGGGCCGGCGATCATGTCGATACCGACCGTACCGAACACGCGGCGCTTGGCGGCGGCCACATAGGCATTGCCCGGGCCGACGATCTTGTCGACCTGCGGCAGCGTGGCGGTGCCAAAGGCCAGCGCGCCCACGGCCTGCGCACCGCCAATCGTGAACACGCGGTCCACGCCGGCGATCTGCGCGGCGGCCAGCACCAGTTCGTTGCGCACGCCACCGGGCGTGGGCACAACCATGATCACTTCCTTGACGCCGGCCACGCGCGCGGGAATGGCATTCATCAGCACCGACGACGGGTACGCCGCCTTGCCGCCCGGCACGTACAGGCCTACGCGGTCCAGCGGGGTCACCTTCTGGCCCAGCATCGTGCCGTCGGCCTCGGTGTATTCCCAGCTATGGCTGCCGCATTCGATCTTCTGCTTCTCGTGGTAGGCGCGCACCCGTGCGGCGGCGGCCTCCAGCGCAGCGCGGCGCTTCGGCTCCAGGTCTTCCAGTGCCGCTTCCAGTTCGGATTGCGACAGTTCCAGCGCGCCCATCGAGGCGGCTTCTAGACGGTCGAAACGGCGAGTGTATTCGAGCACGGCCTCGTCGCCGCGGCGGCGCACGTCAGCCAGGATATCGGCCGCAGCGCGATCGATGGCCTCGTCTTCCGACGCATCGAACGCCAGCACCTGGCGCAGGGCCTCGGCAAAACCGGGCTCGGTCGAGTCGAGCCGGCGGATCGACAGGTTTTCCATATCGGTTTCGTTCATGACTGCTTGTCCTCGCGGAATCCCTGACGGATTCCCGGTCGGTTTCAACTTGTGCGTACCTCAGGCGAGCGACGCCGAGGCCCGTTCAAATGCTTCGAGAATCGGCGTCAGCCGTTCCCGTTTGAGCTTCAGCGCCGCCTGGTTGACCACCAGGCGCGACGAGATCTGCACGATCTCCTCCACCTCGACCAGATTGTTCGCACGCAGCGTACCGCCGGTGCTGACCAGGTCGACGATGGCATCGGACAGCCCCACCAGCGGGCCCAGCTCCATCGAGCCGTACAGCTTGATCAGGTCCACATGCACGCCCTTCTTGGCGAAGTGCTCGCGGGCGGTCTGCACGTACTTGGTGGCCACGGACAGGCGCGCACCCTGCCGCACCGCGTTGGCGTAGTCGAACCCGGCCGGCACCGCCACCGACATGCGGCAGCGCGCGATGTTCAGGTCGATCGGCGCATACAGGCCCGTCATGCCATGCTCCATCAGCACGTCCTTGCCGGCCACGCCAAAATCGGCCGCGCCGTACTGCACGTACGTCGGCACGTCCGACGCACGCACGATGATCACGCGCACGGCCGGATCCGAAGTCGGCAGGATCAGCTTGCGCGAGGTCTCGGGGTCCTCGGTCACCTGGATGCCGGCCGCGGCCAGCAGCGGCAGCGTTTCGGTAAAGATGCGGCCCTTGGACAGTGCCAGCGTCAGCTGGTTGGGCGAGGCGTTGAAAGCGGGACTCATCGTCAGTTCTTCTAGGTTCGGGGCGGCTTGATGCGGCTTGGGGCAGCTTGATGCGGCGGCCTCTGGCTCAGGCGATGCGGCGGATCTTTGCGCCGACGGCCGACAGCTTGTCTTCCATGCGGTCGTAGCCGCGATCCAGGTGATAGATCCGGTCGATCGTCGTTTCGCCATCGGCCACCAGGCCGGCGATGACCAGACTGGCCGACGCGCGCAGGTCGGTGGCCATGACGTTGGCGCCGGACAGGCGCGGCACGCCGGTCACCACCGCGGTATTGCCCTCGGCCGTGATGTTCGCGCCCAGACGGTTCAGCTCCTGCACGTGCATGAAGCGGTTCTCGAAGATCGTCTCGGTGATGCGCGCCGTGCCTTCCGCCACGGCGTTCAGCGCCATGAACTGGGCCTGCATGTCGGTCGGGAACGCCGGGTATTCCGACGTCCGGAAGCTCACGGCCTGCGGGCGTTGCGGCATGACCAGGCGGATCCAGTCGTCGCCGGTCTCGATCGTGGCGCCGGTCTCGCGCAGCTTGAGCAGCACAGCGTCAAGGATCAGCGGCGGGATGCCGCGCACGACGATGTCGCCCAGCGACGCGGCGGCCGCGCACAGGAACGTGCCGGCCTCGATACGGTCGGCCACCACGCTGTGCTGCGCGCCGTGGAGCTTGTCCACGCCTTGCACGATCAGACGGTCGGTGCCGATGCCGTCGATCTTGGCGCCCATCTTCACCAGCAGTTCGGCCAGGTCGGTCACCTCGGGCTCACGCGCGGCGTTTTCCAGCACGGTCTCGCCTTCGGCCAGCGTGGCCGCCATCAGCAGGTTCTCGGTGCCGGTCACGGTGATCATGTCCGTCACCACGCGGGCGCCCTTCAGGCGGCTGGCGCGGGCATGGATGAAGCCGTGCTCGATGTTGATCTCGGCGCCCATGGCCTGCAGGCCCTTGATGTGCTGATCCACGGGGCGGGCACCGATGCCGCAGCCGCCCGGCAACGACACACGGGCCTCGCCGAAGCGCGCCACCAGCGGCCCGAGCACCAGGATCGACGCCCGCATGGTCTTCACGAGGTCGTAGGAAGCCTCGGGAGAATTGATGTCAGCGCCCTTCAGCGTGGCCGCGCCATTGACCATGTCAGCCTGCATGCCCATCTGGCGCAGCAGCTTGAGCATCGTGCGCGTGTCCTGCAGGTCGGGCACGTTGGTCAGCGATACGGTATCGGCGGTCAGCAGGCCGGCGCACAGGATGGGCAGCGCGGCGTTCTTGGCGCCCGAGACGCGGACTTCGCCCTTGAGCGGCCCGTTGCCCTGGATCTGGAATTTGTCCATGTTTCTGTCTTGTCAGCCGGCGGGGTTGCTTGCCGCCGGTGTGTTGTCTGTTGGGGTGTCGACGCGCCTTACTTGGCGCCATCGGCTTGCCATTCGGCCGGCGTCAGCGTCTTCATCGACAGCGCATGGATCTCGGCGCGCATGCGGTCGCCCAGCGCCGCATAGACGCGCTGATGCCGCTGGATCAGGCGCTTGCCCTCGAACTCCCCGCTCACGATCGTGGCGAAGAAGTGCTGGCCGTCGCCCTCCACTTGCAGATGTTCGCAGGGCAATCCTTGGGCAATGTAATCCCTGACTTGTTCCGGAGTAGGCAGCATGTCTGTCTCTGTGAATTCGGTGATTGGCGGCGAATCAGTGCCGCAGCTTGTAACCCTTGCGCAGCAGGCGCAGCGCCAGCCCGGCCAGTACCACGAATGCCACGACCACCACGGCAAGGCTGTGCAGCGGGGGCACGTCCGACACGCCGAAGAAGCCGAAGCGGAAGCCGTCGATCATGTAGAAGAACGGGTTGGCGTGCGACACGGCCTGCCAGAACGGCGGCAAGGAATGAATCGAATAGAACACACCGGACAGGAACGTGGCCGGCATGATCAGGAAGTTCTGGAACGCGGCCAACTGGTCAAACTTCTCGGCCCAGATGCCGGCGATCAGCCCCAGCGTGCCCAGGATGCCCGCACCGGCCAGCCCGAACACCAGGATCCAGAGCGGATGCGCGAAATGCAGGTGGGCAAACCACGCCGTCACCAGCAGCACGCCCAGGCCCACGCAGAGCCCGCGGATGATCGACGCCGTCACGTAGGCGCCGAACATTTCCCAGTGCGACAGCGGCGGCAGCAGGATGAACACCAGGTTGCCCGTGATCTTGGACTGAATCAGCGACGACGAACTGTTGGCAAACGCGTTCTGCAGCACGCTCATCATCACCAGGCCCGGCACCAGGAAAGCGGTGTAGCTGATCTGGTCATAGACGCGCACCCGGTCTTCGAGCACATGGCCGAAGATCAGCAGGTACAGCACGGCGGTCAGCACCGGCGCGGCCACGGTCTGGAACGACACCTTCCAGAAACGCAGCACTTCCTTGTAGAGCAGCGTGCGGAAGCCAACCAGGCCGCCGACGCCCATCGATGCCAGGCGCTGTTCCTCGCGCTGGGCCACATTGACCTCCACGGGATTCTTCATGCCGCGGCCTCCATGGCTGCGTTCGGCGTACTGCCGGGCATCTCGCCTTCCCGGCGCATGATCTGCACGAACACGTCCTCCAGGTCGGCCTTGCTGATTTCCATGTCTTCGATTTCACAACCGGCGGCGCGCAGCGCGGCCAGGATGGGCTCCACGGCCTCGTAGCCCGACAGCCGCAGCCGATAGGCGCGCTCGCCCGGGTTGCCCGGCGTGCGCAGCGCTTCCAGCTCGGCCGGCAGCGTACCGCGCGAAAGTGTCAGAACCAGTTGCAGTCCCGCAAACTGGTTCAGCAGGCTGCTGGTGCGGTCCAGCGCCACCACCTCGCCGAACTTGAGCATGGCGATGCGGTCGCACAGCGCCTCGGCTTCTTCCAGGTAGTGGGTGGTCAGGATGATCGTGTGGCCTTCGCGATTCAGGCGCGAAATGAACTTCCACAGCGTCTGGCGCAGCTCCACGTCCACGCCAGCGGTCGGTTCGTCCAGCACGATCACGGGCGGACGATGCACCAGAGCCTGGGCCACCAGCACGCGGCGCTTCATGCCGCCCGACAGCTGGCGCATATTGCTGTCTGCCTTGTTGGTGAGATCGAGATTGGCCATGATCTCGTCGATCCAGTCGTCGTTGCGCCTCAGGCCGAAATAGCCGGACTGCAGCCGCAGCGTCTCGCGCACCGTGAAGAACGGATCGAAAACCAGCTCCTGGGGCACCACGCCCAGCATGCGGCGCGCCATGCGGTAGTCGTCCACCACATCTTGACCCAGCACGCTGACCGTACCCGAATCGGCGCGGTTCAGCCCCGCCAGAATGGAGATCAGCGTGGTCTTGCCCGCGCCGTTTGGGCCGAGCAGGCCGAAAAATTCGCCGCGCTCGACGCTGAAACTGACACCCTTGAGCGCCTGCAGGTTGCGGTAGCGCTTGCGGACATCGGTAATTTCGATGGCTTTCATGGCCGAATGTCTTGAGATGGGGCCGCTTGGCGGTCAGCCTTACCTGGAGTTGGGGGGGCGCCCCTGAGGTTAGCCGCGCAGCACCTGTGGAATCGTGTCAGGACACTTGGGGGCGACTTGGGGACGAACAACCCGGAATTATAGGGGATGAGGAGGTTCCCCCGCTCTGCCCGGCGCGGCGCCAGGCCCTCGGCCCGACGCCGTGGCATCGCATGACCGCACGCAATGGCACGCGCGGCGACGGATGCCGGTTCAATGTCGGTGGTGGTGGTGTTCCGGGTCGGTAGGGGTGGCGGTAGCCAGGCCCAGGAGGCCTTCGACCCCATAGAGGGTAGCCAGCGACCGCAGTTGCGGCGACGCGCCGGCGACGGCCAGCGACTGGCCGCGCTGGGCGGCTGCCCGCTGCCAGGCCAGCAACACGGCCACGGCGGAGGAATCCACCTGCGTCAGCGCGCTGCAATCCACCGTCAAGTCGCCCTGCTGCACGCGCGTCAGCCCGTCACGCAGCACGGCAGCGGCGTTGCGGTTGGTCAGCGAGAAGCCAAGGGCAGGCATGGATGGGAGACGCTGGAAACGTTAAATGGGCTTGCCGGAATGAAAACTCCCGCCCGGGGGCGGGAGCGTCTGGGCATTGTAGACCAGTTTGGCCGCGCCGTGCTGCAGCGCAACCAGAATTGCCGGGGTCGTCCGCTCAGTTCTTGGCGTTGGCCAGCTGGCGGTTGCGGTCCTGCAGCGTCTTGATGACGCCATCCACGCCCTGCTGGTTGGCGATCGTGTTGAAGCTGCCCTTGTACGCCTCAGTCAGCCAAGCGCCCAGCACGTTGATGTCATAGACCTTCCAGCCCTCAGGCGTCTTTTCCAGGCGGTAGTCCATCTGGATCGGCTCACCCTTGTTGATGACCTGGGTACGGATAGTGGCATCGGTGTCGTCAGCCGTGCCGCGGTACGGACGGAACTGCACCTTCTGGTCCCGGATCTGGGCGATGGCGCCCGCGTACGTACGGATCAGCAGCGTCTTGAACTCGTCGGCAATCACCTTCTGCTGTTCCGGCGAGGCCTTCGACCAGTTGCGGCCCATGGCGATCTGCGTGGTACGCGTGAAGTTGGCGTGCGGCAGGATCTTCTGCTCGACGAGCTGGGTGATCTTGCCGATATTGCCGGCCTGCATGTCCTTGTCGCTCTGCACGGTGGACATCACTTCGTTCACCACGCCCTTGACCAGGCCATCCGGCGTCGCGGCGTCGGCTTGCTGGGCCTGCGCGGCGCCAGCACCGGCAAAGGCGAAAACAGTGAGGAAGGGAAGCAGCAGTCGCTTGATCATATGAATTTTTCCTTTCTTTCCGGGACGGCACCTGCAGGGTATCGGCAGGTTCACGCCCATCCGACAGGGCAACAACGCACCGCCATCGGAAAACATTGAAACACAGGCGTCAGCCGGGCATGGCACACACACATGCATTAAACACCACTTTCATACACTTTGTTTCAGGGCTCACAGCGCGCTCACAGGCGCGGCCAGGCCTTGGCCAGACACGGCTGGCGGGCAGACCTCGCGGGCTGCCCCCGGACGCCTCAGCCAGTCTTCGTATCGGACTTGCCGGATTCTGCCGGCGCGGCCTTGCCGCCGTCATCCTGGTCCTGCGGCGCCTTCTGCTGGGGTTGCTGCGGCTGGTCCTCGTCGTCCTGCGACGGCGGATTACCATCATGGATCAGATATTCGCGACGCTGCAGGTACGAATCACGCAGGAACGCGTATTTATCCAGCGCGGCGGCCTCGATCAGGCTCGTGGCGCCAAGCAGCTGGGCCCGGCCGTCGACCACGCGCACCGTGGTCACCGACAGGCTGGCGTACCACGGCGAGATATAGGTGGTCGGATCCATGAAGCGGTCCACCACCATGCCGGTGCCGTCGCGCACGCTGCTCGGCCCGAACAGCGGCAGTACCAGGTACGGGCCCGACGGCACGCCCCACACGCCCATGGTCTGGCCGAAATCTTCCTTGTACTTCGGCAGGCCAGCCGGCGTGGCGATATCGATCAGGCCGCCAATGCCGAGCACGCTGTTGATGGCCACGCGCATCGTGTCTTCCGCCGCCCGCGACGGCTTGCCCTGCAGCAGATTGTTGGCCGCCGAGTAGACATCGCTGACATTCGAGAAGAAGTTGCCCACCGCCGCGCGCACCGGCGACGGGATGTAGTCCTGGTAGCCCTCGGCCACCGGCTTCAGCGCGTACTTGTCGAGATTGTCGTTGAACGTGGAAACGCCACGGTTGAACGGCTCCAGCGGGTCTGCGGGGTTGGCGTTGGGCCCGGTGGCGCAGCCGGCCAGGGCCAGGGCGACCAGCGATGCCGCGGTCAGGCGATGAAAAGTGCTCATTTGTTATCGCCCATTCCCGGCGCGGCCGGCAAAGCCGCCGCACCCGAGCCGGACGTGTTCGACGATGACGAGGAGGACGGGGCGGGGGCCGAGGCGCTGCCGCTGTTGCCGCCGGCGCCGGCATCGGCCGCCTTGTTGTACAGGAACTGGCCGATCAGGTTTTCCAGCACCACGGCGGATTGCGTCATGGTGATCTTGCTGCCCTGCGCCAGCATCTTGTCGTCACCGCCCGCTTCCAGGCCGATGTACTGCTCGCCGAGCAGCCCCGAGGTCAGGATCTTGGCCGACGTATCGCGCGGAAATTCGTAGCGCTTTTCCAGGTTCATCGTCACCGTGGCCTGGTATTGCTTGTCGTCGAAGTTGATCGACGCCACGCGGCCCACCACCACGCCGGCGCTCTTCACCGGCGCGCGCGGCTTCAGTCCGCCAATATTGTCAAACTGCGCGGTCACCGCATAGGTGTCCTGGAACGACAGGCTGCTCATATTGCCGGCCTTCAGCGCCAGGAACAGCAGTGCGGCGAACCCCACCACCACGAACAGCCCCACCCAGTAATCGAGCGAATTTTTCTTCATGCGAGTCTCTTGTCGAATGCTTGTCAGCTGAACATCAGCGCGGTCAGCAGGAAATCCAGGCCCAGCACGGCCAGCGACGCCATCACCACGGTCCGCGTCGTGGCGCGCGAGACGCCCTCTGGCGTGGGATTCGCCTCAAACCCCTGGTATAGCGCGATGAACGTCACCGCAATGCCAAAAATAAAGCTCTTGATGACACCGTTCAGCACGTCGGCGCGCACGTCCACGCCGCCCTGCATCTGCGACCAGAAGGCGCCGGCATCCACGCCGATCAACTGCACACCAACCAGGTAGCCGCCCAGGATGCCCACGGCGCTGAAGATGGCGGCCAGAATCGGCATGGCGATGACACCAGCCCAGAAACGCGGCGCAATCACGCGTTGCAACGGGTTGACGGCCATCATCTCCATCGCGGTCAGCTGCTCGCCTGCCTTCATCAGCCCGATTTCGGCCGTCAGCGACGTGCCGGCGCGGCCCGCGAACAGCAGCGCCGACACCACCGGCCCCAGTTCACGCACCAGCGACAGCGCCACCAGCAGGCCCAGCGCCTGCTCCGACCCATACCGGTTCAGCGTGTAGTAGCCCTGCAAACCCAGCACAAAGCCGACGAACAGGCCCGATACGGCGATGATCACCAGCGACAGGTTGCCGACGAAGAACACCTGGTCGGAAATCAGCCGGAACCGACGCAGCAGGGCCGGCGACAGTGCCAGCACGGCCAGGAACATGCGCGTGGCACGGCCCAGGCCGCCCACGAACTGGCGCACGGCGGCGCCGATGGTAGTGAAGAAGCCGGTCAACGCGTACCTCCGGCCATGAAGTCTTCGGCCAACGTGGGGCCGCTGTAGTGGAAAGGCACCGGGCCGTCGGCCTCGGCGTGCACGAACTGGCGCACGAACGGATCGCTGGATGCGCGCAGGTCGTCGGGCACGCCTTCGGCGGCAATCCTACCGTTCGCAATGAAATAGACGTAGTCGGCGATCTGGAAGGTTTCCTGCACGTCGTGCGAGACGATGATGGTGCTGGCGCCCAGCGCGTCGTTGAGATCGCGGATCAGGTTGGCCGTGAGGCCGAGCGAAATCGGGTCCAGGCCCGCGAACGGTTCGTCGTACATCAGCAGCGCCGGGTCCAGCGCAATGGCCCGCGCCAGTGCCACGCGTCGCGCCATGCCGCCCGAGATCTGCGCCGGCATGAGGTCGCGCGCCCCGCGCAGCCCCACCGCGTTGAGCTTCATCAGCACCAGATCCCGGATCATCGATTCGGGCAGGTCGGTGTGCTCGCGTAGCGGAAATGCGACATTGTCGAATACCGACAGGTCAGTGAACAGCGCGCCAAACTGGAACAGCATGCCCATCTGGCGCCGCACCGCGTACAGCGCGGTCTGGTCCATGGCGTCGATGTCCGCGCCGTTGAACGTCACGCGGCCGCGCTGCGGGCGCACCATGCCGCCCACCAGGCGCATCACCGTGGTCTTGCCGCAGCCCGAGCCGCCCATGACGGCCACCACTTTCCCGCGCGGAAAACGCATGGAAAGGCCGGATAGGATGGGCTTGTCGCCAGCCGCGTATGCAAAATCGACATCCGCGAGTTCGACGACGTTGGGGCCTGTAAAAGCCTGGCCAGACGGGTTCGGCACGGTAGCGGTCACAATGTCACCGGATTTGGACAGGCGGCCATTATAAGGGCTAGTACCTATCGGTCGCCGTCCCGTGTGGTGATCTCACCATTGCACAGCCGACAACAATCCGGGCCGTCGGAGTGGCGCCGCCCCGACACGAGACGGGGCAGCGGCATCCTCACGGTTCGGCGCGCGGGCCGGTCTGGCGCAGAATCGCCTGCCACTGCACCGATTCCGAACGAATGGCGGTGGCAAAGGCATCGGGCGAATCGCGTACCGGCGTCAGGCCGGCGGCCATCAACTGGGCCTGGACGCCGCGTTCATTGGTCACACCGTCCAGCTCCGTGGCCAGTCGCGCCACGATTGCCCGGGGCGTCTTGGCCGGCGCCATCACGCCATACCAGGCCAGCGCCCCGTAGCCCTCCATGCCGGTTTCCTGGAGCGTGGGCACCTGCGGCGATAGCGGTGATCGCACCGGCCCGGTCACGCCAAGAATCTTCAGTGCCCCAGAACGCACATGAGTCTGCACCGCGGCCCACGAACAGAAGCAGGCGCTGATACGACCCGCGAGCATTTCCTGCACCACCGCGCTCTCGCCCTTGGCCACGACCAGCGGCACGCTGGTCGGCATGCCCCGGACCGCGTATTCGGCATACAGATGCGCCGGGCTGCCAGCCTGGCCATAGCCGTAGCTATACGACGCCGGGTTCGACCGCACGGCGGTGACCCATTGCTGGGGCGTGGTCATCGGCAAATGGCCATCGATCACGAGAAACAAGGGGGTGGCGGCCACCCGCGCCACCGGGGTGAAGTCACGCGTCACGTCATAGGGCACCGGTTCCAGCCCGGGCTGGATCAGCATGTTGGCCTGATGGAACAGCAGCGTATGGCCATCGGAACTGGCCTTGGCCACGAGGTCGCCAGCCATGGTGCCCGACGCGCCAGGGCGATTGTCTACCTCGACGGGCACACCAAGTCTCTGAGATAGCCGTTCCGCCAACAAGCGTGCAATGGCATCGGCCACGCCGCCAGCCGGGAACGGCACGATCATGCGCAGCGGTCGGGCAGGGAACGACACCTGGCGGCTCGACGGTTCGGCGCGGGCGGCAGACGGAATACTGGCCAGCTGGGCCACAGCGGGAGGCTGAGCGAGGGCCGTCGCCGTGTAAAGCGCAACGGCAACCGCACACCCCGTCCATCTGGCAGCGAGTATTGGCAACTTCGCTATACCTCGCCAAAGCCGCATGCATTTGCGTACTTCGGGCATCAATTTCCTCCGGGCCGTACCCCACCGCTACGGCTCCAAATCGGCTGAAAGGATTTCGAGGCAGTCTCTTCTTATCTAGTTTGAGGAAATTGTAAGGACATTGCCTGGCAGCGCCCAGACCGCGTAAACGCTCTCCGGGCGGACCCCAATGTGAGCGCCCGTATAATCGGTCGATGCCTGAATTCGTCTTGCGGCCCATGCGTGCCGCCGACCTGCCCGCAGTACTCGCCATCCAGGCGCAATGCTATGGCGATGCGCTGGTCGAGTCCGCCAATGCCTTGGAAAGCCGACTCACGTTATCGCCCGCCACCTGCTGGGTCGCGGCCCTGGCCACACCATCGCACCATGGCCATTCCAGCCCTTCCCTGGCTGCCTACCTGTTCACCCATGCCTGGCCCGAGGCGTCGTTGCCGCCCTGGAATGGCCAACTCGTTTGCGATTGGCCTGATACCGAGCCGCTGACCTGGTTCATCCACGACATGGCCGTGGCGCCAATCGGGCGCGGTGCGGGACTCGCTTCCCGCCTCCACGACGCGGCGCGCGACGTGGCGTTAAACGACGGCCTGCGGTCGTCCCGCCTCATCGCCGTGCAGGCAGCCGATGGGTACTGGCGCAGGCTTGGGTACGCGCCGCTGGCGGCCGGCACGCACGCGGCCAAGTTGGCGGCGTATGGGGAGGCGGCGGTTTTGATGGGATGTGAACTCGTAGGCAACGACTGCCGAACATCGCCCTAATATCGAATGGCAGAAGGACCGGCAGGCCCCCACAACTCGATTTGCAGGGCATCAACAAAAACCCCCGCTGCCTTCCGGCATGCGGGGGTTTTTGCCAGCTTGGGCGGAACCGGCAGCTTAACGCGGCAGTTCGGTGTGGCCCATCAGGAATGCGTCCACCGAGCGGGCGGCCTGGCGGCCTTCGCGGATGGCCCAGACCACCAGCGACTGGCCGCGGCGCACGTCGCCGGCGGCGAAGACCTTCGGCACGCTCGTGTAGTAGGCGCGGTCGCCTTCGGTCGATGCCTTGGCGTTCTTGCGTGCATCGGTGTCCACGCCGAAGGCTTCCAGCATCGAGCCCACCGGGTTCGTGAAGCCCATGGCCAGCAGCACCAGGTCGGCCTTCAGCACGAATTCGCTGCCCGGCACTTCCTGCATCTTGCCGTCCTTCCACTCCACGCGGCAGGCCTTCAGCGCCGTGACCTTGCCGTTTTCGCCGATCAGTTCCTTGGTGGCCACCGACCAGTCGCGCGAGCAGCCTTCGTCGTGCGACGACGACGTGCGCAGCTTGATCGGCCAGTACGGCCACACCAGCGGCTTGTTTTCTTCATCCGGCGGCTGCGGCAGCAGTTCAAACTGCGTGACCGATTCGGCGCCATGGCGGTTCGACGTGCCCACGCAGTCCGAACCCGTATCGCCGCCGCCAATCACGATCACGTGCTTGCCTTCGGCGCGGATGTCGTTGACGCCGTCGCCCGCCACTTCCTTGTTCTGCGGGATCAGGAATTCCAGCGCGTAGTGAACGCCAGCCAGCTCGCGGCCCTTCACCGGCAGGTCGCGCGGCACTTCCGAGCCGCCCGCCAGCACCACGGCGTCGAACTGGTCCATCAGCGCCTGTGCCGAGATGGTCTCACGCGCGTAGTTCTTGATGCCGGCCGGCAGTTCACCGTCGGTCACCATCACGCCCGCGCGGAAGGTCACGCCTTCGGCCTGCATCTGCTCGATGCGACGGTCGATCAGGTCCTTCTCCATCTTGAAGTCGGGGATGCCGTAGCGCAGCAGGCCACCGACGCGGTCGTTCTTCTCGAACACGGTCACGTCATGGCCGGCGCGTGCCAGCTGCTGCGCGGCCGCCATGCCAGCGGGGCCCGAGCCCACCACGGCCACGGTCTTGCCGGTCTTGTGCTTCGGCACCTGCGGGGCCACCCAGCCCTCTTCCCAGGCCTTGTCGATGATCGCGTGCTCGATCGACTTGATGCCCACCGGCAGCTCGTTGATGCCCAGCGTGCAGGCGGCCTCGCACGGTGCCGGGCAGATGCGGCCCGTGAACTCGGGGAAGTTGTTGGTCTGGTGCAGGACTTCGATCGCCGACTTCCAGTCCTGGCGGTACACCAGGTCGTTGAAGTCGGGAATGATGTTGTTGACCGGGCAGCCGTTGTTGCAGAACGGGATGCCGCAGTCCATGCAGCGGGCACCCTGGACCTTCGCTTCGCTGTCGGAGAGCGCGAACACGAATTCCTTGTAGTGCTTCACGCGCTTGACTACGGGTTCGTAGCCTTCGTTCTGGCGCGGAAATTCGAGAAAGCCTGTCGCCTTACCCATGTTGCATCCTTGGTCTTGCTGGCGCGAGGCGGACGGGCCGGCCTCGCGTGGGGTCAGTATCTTGTTGGCGCCGCGGGCGTTGCCGCGGCGCCTCTCGTGGTGTGGCTGCCGGTCAGGCGGCTACCGCTTCGCGATCGCTGTCGCGGGCTGCCTGTTCCTTCTCGAACATCTCGCCCAGGGCGCGCTTGTACTCGGTCGGGAAGACCTTGACGAACTTGCGGCGCGCCGTGGTCCAGTCGGCCAGCAGCGCCTTGGCGCGCTCCGAACCGGTGTAGCGGAAGTGCTGCTCGATCAGGTCGCGCAGGATCACTTCGTCCACCTGGCGGGTGCCGTTGAACTTGTGCCATTGCGATTCCGGCTGGCCCTTCTGCTGGTCGGCCGCAGCGAGCACCGCCTCCAACGCCACCATCGACGTGTTGCAGCGCTTGTCGAACAGGCCGTCCTCGTCGTAGACGTAGGCCACGCCGCCCGACATGCCTGCGGCGAAGTTGCGGCCCGTGCCGCCCAGCACGACCACCGTACCGCCGGTCATGTATTCGCAGCCATGGTCGCCGGTGCCTTCCACCACGGCGGTAGCGCCCGAGTTACGCACCGCGAAACGCTCGCCGCCCACGCCGTTGAAGAACGCCTCGCCAGCCAGGGCGCCGTACAGGACGGTGTTGCCCACGATGATGTTGCGGGTCGGGTCGCCACGGAATTCGTGCGGGGCGCGCACGATCACGCGGCCGCCCGACAGGCCCTTGCCCACGTAGTCGTTGGCGTCGCCCACCAGATCCATCGTGATGCCATGCGCCAGGAACGCGGCGAACGACTGGCCGGCCGTGCCCTGGAACTGGATGTGGATCGTGTCGTCGGGCAGGCCGTCGTGGCCGTACTGCTTGGCCACCACGCCGGACAGCATCGCGCCCACCGTGCGGTTCACGTTCTTGACCGGCTGGATGAACGACACGCGCTCACCCTTATCGATGGCCAGGCCAGCCTTGGCGATCAGCGTGTGGTCCAGCGCCTTGCCGGCTTCCACCGACAGGCCGTGATCCTGCACGTCGGTGTGGTAGCGCGGCACGTCGGCCGGGATCGGTGCCTGGAAGAAGATGCGGCTGAAGTCCAGGCCGCGTGCCTTCCAGTGTTCGATGCCGTTGCGGATGTCGAGCAGGTCGGCACGGCCGATCAGTTCGTCGAACGTGCGGATACCCAGCTGGGCCATGATCTCGCGTGCTTCTTCCGCGACGAAGAAGAAGAAGTTCACCACGTGCTCGGGCTTGCCCTGGAATTTCTTGCGCAGCGCCGGATCCTGCGTGGCCACGCCCACCGGGCAGGTGTTCAGGTGGCACTTGCGCATCATGATGCAGCCCTCGGCCACCAGCGGCGCCGTGGCAAAGCCGAACTCGTCGGCGCCCAGCAGCGCGCCGATCACCACGTCGCGGCCGGTCTTCATCTGGCCGTCAGCCTGCACGCGGATGCGGTTGCGCAGGCCGTTCAGCATCAGCGTCTGCTGCGTTTCGGCCAGGCCCAGTTCCCACGGCGAACCGGCGTACTTGATCGACGACCACGGCGATGCGCCGGTGCCGCCA
Source organism: Cupriavidus pauculus (assembly GCF_002858765.1). Classification (GTDB taxonomy): domain Bacteria; phylum Pseudomonadota; class Gammaproteobacteria; order Burkholderiales; family Burkholderiaceae; genus Cupriavidus; species Cupriavidus pauculus_B. Next base: position 122,179 of record NZ_PJRP01000002.1, on the reverse strand, counting down.
TCATGGCCGGCGATCACCACGTGATCGGCCTTGGCCTTGGCCACGCCAGCGGCCACGGTACCCACGCCCACTTCGGACACGAGCTTCACCGAGATGTCCGACGCCGGGTTCACGTTCTTCAGGTCGTGGATCAGCTGTGCCAGATCCTCGATCGAGTAGATGTCGTGGTGCGGGGGCGGCGAGATCAGGCCCACGCCCGGCACCGAGTAACGCAGCTTGCCGATGTAGTCGGACACCTTGTGGCCCGGCAGCTGGCCGCCTTCGCCCGGCTTGGCGCCCTGCGCCATCTTGATCTGGATCTGGTCAGCCGATGCCAGGTATTCGGCGGTCACGCCGAAACGGCCCGACGCCACCTGCTTGATCTTCGAGCGCAGCGAGTCGCCGGCCTGCAGTTCCAGGTCCTTCTCCACCACGTGGTCGCCCAGGATGCTCTTCAGCGAGTCGCCCTGCTTGATGGGGATGCCGCGCAGTTCGTTGCGGTAGCGCTTCTCGTCCTCGCCGCCTTCGCCGGTGTTCGACTTGCCGCCGATGCGGTTCATCGCCACCGCCAGCGTGGCGTGGGCTTCGGTCGAGATCGAGCCGAGCGACATGGCGCCCGTGGCAAAACGCTTGACGATGTCCTTGGCCGATTCCACTTCTTCCAGCGGAATCGCGCGGGCCGGGTCGACCTTGAACTCGAACAGGCCGCGCAGCGTCATGTGACGGCGGCTCTGGTCGTTGATGATGTTCGCGTATTCCTTGTACGTCTGGTACTGGCCCTTGCCATCGTCGGCGCGCACCGAATGCTGCAGCTTGGCGATGGAATCCGGCGTCCACATGTGTTCTTCACCGCGGATACGGAAGGCGTACTCGCCACCGGCGTCGAGCATGTTGCTCAGCACCGGGTTGCTGCCGAACGCGTCGGTGTGCAGGCGCAGCGCTTCCTCGGCCACCTCGAAGATGCCGATACCCTCGACGTTCGACGGCGTGCCGTGGAAGTACTTCTGCACCAGTTCGCGCGACAGGCCGATGGCCTCGAAGATCTGGGCGCCCGTGTACGACATGTACGTGGAGATGCCCATCTTCGACATCACCTTGAACAGGCCCTTGCCGATGGCCTTGACGAAGTTCTTGACCGCCTTTTCCGGCGACAGGTCGCCCGACAGGCCCGAGGCCATGTCAGCCAGCGTTTCCATGGCCAGGTACGGGTGGACGGCTTCGGCGCCGTAGCCGGCCAGCAGCGCGAAGTGGTGCACTTCACGGGCCGAACCGGTTTCGACGACCAGGCCGGCCGACGTGCGCAGGCCCTTTTCCACCAGGTGATGGTGGATGGCCGACGTGGCCAGCAGTGCGGGAATCGCAACCTGGGTGTCGTCGACGCGGCGGTCGGACACGATCAGGATGTTGTAGCCCGAACGCACGGCGTCCACGGCTTCGGCGCACAGCGATGCCAGACGGGCCTCAATGCCTTCCTTGCCCCACGCCACCGGGTAGCAGATGTTCAGTTCGTACGAACGGAACTTGCCGCCGGTGTAGTGCTCGATGTTGCGGATCTTGGCGATGTCCTTGAAGTCCAGCACGGGCTGGGACACTTCCAGGCGCATCGGCGGGTTGATGTTGTTCAGTTCCAGCAGGTTCGGCTTCGGGCCGATGAACGACACCAGCGACATGACCATGTTCTCGCGGATCGGGTCGATCGGCGGGTTGGTCACCTGCGCGAACAGCTGGCGGAAGTAGTGGTACAGCGTCTTGTTCTTCGACGACAGCACGGCCAAGGGCGAGTCGTTGCCCATCGAGCCCGTAGCTTCCTCGCCGGCCAGCGCCATTGGCGCCATCAGGAACTTGACGTCTTCCTGCGAGTAGCCGAACGCCTGCTGGCGGTCCAGCAGCGGCGACACCGGCTTCTTCTCGGCGGCCACGTCTTCCGGCTTGGCATCCAGCTCGTCGAGCTTGATGCGCACGGCGTCGATCCAGCTCTTGTACGGCTTGGCGTTGGCCAGGTTGTCCTTGAGTTCCTTGTCGTCAATGATGCGGCCCTGCTCCATGTCGATCAGGAACATCTTGCCCGGCTGCAGGCGCCACTTGTTGACGATGCGCGACTCGGGGAACGGCAGCACGCCGGCTTCCGACGCCAGCACGACGAAGTCGTCCTCGGTCACGTAGAAGCGGGCCGGACGCAGGCCGTTACGGTCCAGCGTGGCGCCGATCTGGCGGCCATCGGTGAAGCAGATGGCGGCGGGGCCGTCCCACGGCTCCATCATCGCGGCGTGGTACTCGTAGAAGGCGCGACGGTTGTCGTCCATCAGCGTGTGCTGTTCCCAGGCTTCCGGGATCATCATCATCATCGCGTGGACGAGCGGGTAGCCGGCCATCGTCAGCAGTTCGAGGCAGTTGTCGAACGATGCCGTATCCGACTGGCCCGGATAGATCAGCGGCCACAGCTTGGGCAGGTCGTCGCCCAGCACCGGCGACGAGATGGCGCCCGTACGTGCGTTCACCCAGTTCACGTTGCCCTTGACCGTGTTGATTTCGCCGTTGTGGGCGACCATGCGGTACGGGTGGGCCAGTTCCCAGGCCGGGAACGTGTTGGTCGAGAAGCGCTGGTGCACCAGGGCCAGGGCCGACACGGCGCGCGAATCCAGCAGGTCCAGGTAGTACTCGCCCACCTGGTTGGCCAGCAGCAGGCCCTTGTACACGACGGTACGGGCCGACATCGACGGCACGAAGTATTCCTTGCCGTGCTTGAGCTTGAGCGCCTGGATGGCGTGGCTGGCCGTCTTGCGGATCACGTAGAGCTTACGTTCCAGCGCGTCCGTGGTCATGATGTCGCGGCCACGGCCAATGAAGATCTGGCGGATCACCGGCTCGGTCTTGCGCACGGTCGGGGACATCGGCATGTTGCAGTCCACCGGCACATCGCGCCAGCCCAGCACGACCTGGCCTTCCAGGCGCACGGTGCGTTCGAGTTCCTGCTCGCAGGCCAGGCGCGAAGCGTGTTCCTTCGGCAGGAAGATCATGCCGACGCCGTATTCGCCGTTGGGCGGCAGCGTCACGCCCTGCTTGGCCATTTCCTCGCGGTAGAACTGGTCCGGGATCTGGATCAGGATACCGGCGCCATCGCCCATCAGCGCGTCTGCGCCGACTGCGCCCCGGTGGTCCAGGTTCTCAAGGATCTTCAGACCCTGCGAAATGATCTCGTGGGATTTCTTGCCCTTGATATGCGCCACCATGCCAACGCCGCAGGCGTCGTGCTCATTGGTGGGGTCGTACAGGCCCTGGGCCTGCGGGCGGCCGGCGAGGTCGGAAGATTGTTGCGAGTGGTCCACGGGCTGAATTCCGGTGAAGGCTGCGCAGCCAGCAAGGGCATAGACCGAACGGGATGGGCTGTTGCGGGGGGCCTCTTGATCGGGCGTGGCAGACAGCTGGGACCGCAGCGGCGTACACGAGCGTGACGCGCCGCACAATGACTGTGGGTGGAGCAACTATAAGAGAATCGTCCACGCCTCGCAAAAAAATTAAATGGGGTCAGAACACATTAAAAATTGCACCATCACCGCGACCATTTTAAATGGGGACATATTAAATTCAGTCCATATTTGCACAGTTATGGTGCGAAATATCACGATTGCTGCACGGGTTAGGCCTCGTGCGCTTCGTCATCTGAAATAACCGACTTTCTTGGTCGGCCTCTCGGCAACGGGTGGACGCGCCGCGTCGCATGACGCTCAAGTTGCGCCAGGAACGCGTCGCTACCCAGCGGCCAGCCACTGTGGGCATGCTTCTGCAGCGTGGCAAGCGTGCGCCCCGACAACCCCTCGGCCGTCAACGCACGGTAATTGGATTGCCGCTCGAATGGCGTATTGCCGAGATCCCAATAGATGGAGTGATCGCTCACAATCGGGCTGGACTCGAAGCCTGCGTGGTGCCGGTAGCTGCTCCAGCGGTCGGCCTCGGGCGTCGTGACTTCGCCGGCCCGCATGGCATTGCCTTCTGCATAGAGCATGGCCGGCAGCAACCAGGCATCGGCTTCGATGACGGCCGAGCGGAAGCGGCCCTCCCAGAGGGTGCCGGTGCGTTCGGCCACGCGGTTGAAATGGCGCGCGTAGCGGCGCCCTACCGCCTGCATGGTCAGGCTCAGCGAGTCGGGCCCCTTCGGGGTGGCTACAAGATGGATATGATTGGGCCGCAGCGCGTAGGCGTGGATAGCCAGCTCATGCTCGCGCGCCGCCATGCGCAGGCAATCGAGGTAATGCAGGTAGTCATCGGCGCCCAGAAACACGGGCTGGCGGTTGTTGCCGCGCTGCAGCACCATGGCCGGCAAGTCGGCAGGAGAGAAACGGGGAAGGCGGGCCATCGGGCATCCCGGGTGAAAGATGCCCGCATCATAACCTGATCTGTCCCCGTTTTTAGCCGACGGCGCTCCGGTCAGCCAAGTGAGTTGCTCTCGCTGACCGCGAAGATGCGCCGGTGCTCGCGGATGGCATAACGGTCCGTCATGCCAGCGATGTAGTGGGCGATCAGACGTGGCTGGTCGGCGCCATGGCCAGCCTGGTACTGAGGCGGCAGCAGACGCGAATCCTGCATGAAGGCGCCGAAGAGATCCGAGATGATGCGCTGCGCCTTGGCCGACATCCGCATGACCAGGTAATGCCGGTACAGGTGGCGGAACAGGAATCGCTTGAGCGCGGCGGCTTCCTCGTGGATCTTCGGGCTGAACGACACCAGCGGCCCGGCGGCGCGCACGTCGTCGATCGTCTTGGGATTGGCGGCGGCAATATTGCGGCCGGTGGTTTCGATCAAATCGACGATCAGCGTGTTGATCATGCGCCGGACCGTCTCATTGATCGCCCGGCGCCCGTTGATGCCCGGAAAGGCCGTGGCCACCTCGGCGCGGTGACGGCCCCACATCGGCACTTCGTCCAGCTGCTCCAGCGTCAGCAGCCCGGAGCGCAGGCCGTCGTCGATGTCGTGGTTGTTGTAGGCGATTTCGTCGGCCAGATTGGCCAACTGGGCCTCGAGCGACGGCTGCGCGCCTTCCAGAAAGCGCCGCCCCAGCTCGCCCAGCGCCGCTGCGTTGACGCGCGAGCAATGCTTGAGAATGCCTTCGCGCGTCTCGAACGTCAGATTCAGCCCGTTGAAGCCGCCATAGCGCTCCTCCAGCTCATCCACCACCAGCAGGCTCTGCAGGTTGTGCTCGAACCCGCCATGGTTCTTCATGCAGCCGTTCAAAGCGTCCTGTCCGGCGTGGCCAAACGGCGTGTGGCCCAGGTCGTGGGCCAGCGAGATCGCCTCGACCAGATCCTCGTTCAGCCGCAGGTTGCGTGCGATGGAGCGCGCGATCTGCGCCACCTCCAGGCTGTGCGTCAGCCGCGTGCGAAACAGGTCGCCCTCGTGGTTCACGAAGACCTGCGTCTTGTATTCGAGCCGGCGGAACGCCGTGCTGTGGATCACGCGGTCGCGGTCGCGCTGGAATTCACTGCGCGAGGACGAGGCCGGTTCGGCATGCACCCGGCCGCGCGTCTTTGCGGAGCGCGCGGCGTACGGGGCGAGATGGGCTTCGAGGTCAGTCGCTGGAGCGGTGGTCATGCGGGCAATCCGTTATTCCGTTGCTGGTTCAGGGTTGCAAGGCACAACCAGGCGCTTACGCGACCGGTGCCTCTGCGGGAGGTTTCAGGACAGCGTGGCGCAGCGTGTCACGCAGGTCCGGATCCGGTACGGTAGTAATGAACGCTTCGCCAAGCTTGCGCAGCAAGATGAACTTGATGCTGCCGGCCTCGGCCTTCTTGTCCACCTTCATCAGTTCGACATAGCGGTCGATGCCCAGGTCCGGGGCCACCACGGGCAGCAGCGCCGCCTGCGTCAGCGTACGGATGCGCGCGCGCGTCTCGACGTCGATGAACCCCAGGCGATGCGACAGATCGGCCGCCATCACCATGCCGCAGCCCACCGCCTCGCCGTGGAGCCATTCGCCATAGCCCATGCCGGCTTCGATGGCATGGCCGAATGTGTGTCCGAAGTTCAGGATCGCCCGCAGGCCGCCTTCGCGCTCGTCCTGCGCCACCACGGCGGCCTTGATCTCGCACGAGCGCCGCACGGCCTCAGCCATCAGGCCCGTGTCGCACGAATTGAGCGCCGCGATGTTGCCTTCGATCCACTCGAAATAGGCGGCGTCGGCAATCGCGCCGTGTTTGATGACCTCGGCCAACCCGGCAGCCAGCTCGCGCGGCGGCAAGGTCTTCAGCGTGTCGATGTCGGCGATCACCGCGTTGGGCTGGTGGAACGCCCCGATCATGTTCTTGCCGAGCGGGTGGTTGATCCCGGTCTTGCCGCCCACCGACGAGTCCACCTGCGACAGCAGCGTGGTCGGCATCTGGACGAATGGCACCCCGCGCATGTAGCAGGCCGCGGCGAAGCCGGTCATGTCGCCCACCACGCCGCCGCCGAGCGCGATCAGTGTGGTCTTTCGGTCGGCGCCTGCCCGGAGCAGCGCGTCGAAGATCAGGTTCAGGGTTTCCCACTGCTTGAAGCGCTCGCCGTCCGGCAGCACCACCGTGCGCACGGTCTTGCCCAGGCCAGTCAGAACAGCTTCGACGCGGGCCGCATACAGGGGTCCGACGGTCTCGTTGGTGACGATGACGGCATGCTGGCCGCGCACATGCGGCTGCAGCAGGTCGGCGCGGTCCAGCAGGCCGCCGCCGATATGGATCGGGTAGCTACGCGCCCCGAGATCGACTTCCAGCTTGATCATGAATGGGTGTCCTGCGCCGGCTGCCCGGCCACCGTGTCGGTGTCGGGCACCGCTTCCACGGATGGAAGCGTGAAGCCAGCCATTTCAAGTTGCATGAGAACCATATTAGCAAGCTGTGCCACGGTCGGCTTGCCGGTTTCGATAATGAAGTCCGCCACTTCGCGGTAGAGCGGGTCGCGCTGGGTGTACAGCGCCTCCAGCCGGCCTTTCGGGTCTTCGGTCTGCAGCAGCGGACGGTTGCGGTCATGGCGCGTGCGCAGCCACAGGTCGTGCGGACTGGCGCGCAGGTAGACCACGGTGCCATTGGCCTTCAGGGCCGCCCGGTTGGCTTCGCGCAGCACCGCGCCGCCGCCAGTCGCCAGGACGATGCCGGTACGGCCGGTCAGTTCGGCAATGACCTGCGCCTCGCGGTCCCGGAACCCGACCTCACCCTCGTGCTCGAAAATCACCGGAATCTTCACGCCGCAACGCGCTTCGAGCTCGTGGTCGGAGTCAAAGAACGGGTAATCAAGGCGTCGGGCCACCGAGCGGCCAACGGTGGTCTTGCCGGCGCCCATCAGGCCAACAAAGAAAAGATTCGGGCGATTCGCTGTCACTGGACTGTCTTGCGCGATAAGGCTCGAGGCATTGGCACGCCGGCCGGGCCACCTCGCTGGCGTGATTCATACGCCATTGTGCATCATTGCGGCCCGATTCCGGCTGGCCGTCGGTTCCGCCAACGATGCCGCGAAAAGGAAAAAGGCCGCGTCGGATGCCGACGCGGCCTGCCAGTCTACTGCATTCGGGCCCCCTGCTGCACCCGGACGGTGTTATTTCAACGATACGCTGTCGTTCAGGATGCGCGGCGTCAGGAACACCAGCAGCTCGGTCCGGTTGTTGACCTTGGCATTGTTCTTGAACAGATTGCCAAGCACCGGGAGGTCGCCCAGCCAGGGCACCTTGTTGACGTTGTTCGACTCGTCCTGGCTGTAGATACCGCCGATCACCACCGTGCCGCCGTTCTCCACCAGCACCTGCGTCTGCACGTGCTTGGTGTCGATGGCGAAGCCGTTGACGGTTTGGATACCCACGCTGTCCTTGTTGACGTCGACGTCCAGCAGCACGTTGCCTTCCGGCGTGATCTGCGGCGTGACTTCCAGCTTCAGGTTCGCCTTGCGGAACTGGACCGACGTGGCGCCACTCGACGTGGCGGACTGGTACGGCAGCTCGGTACCCTGCTCGATCAGCGCCTTGATGTTGTTGGCGGTCACGACACGCGGGCTCGAGATGATCTTACCCTTGCCGTCGGCTTCCAGCGCCGAAAGCTCCAGGTCCAGGAACCGGCCAGCAGCAGTATTGAAGATACTGAATGCCACCGACGCCGGGTTCGTACCATTGATGGCCGCGGCCGGCAGGCTCACCGCCGGGCCATTGTCCCAGACGGCATCCTTGGTGAACGGCGATGCCACGTTCTCATACGTGTTGCCGTAGGCCGCGCCCGACCGCTTCGACGCAAAACCCAACTTCACGCCAAGATTGCGGCTGAACGTATCGCTGGCCTCGACGATGCGTGCCTCAATGACCACCTGACGCACCGGGATGTCGATCTTCTGCAGAAATCCCTGCACTTCCTCGAGCTTGGACCCGATGTCGGACACGAACAGCTGGTTGGTACGCGGATCCGCCGTCAGCGAGCCGCGCTTCGACAGCATGCGCGTGACGCCGGTACTACCGGCCGCGCCACCCGCCACCGGGGTAGCAGCGCCGGCAGCACCACCGGTCACGGCCTGGCCCAGCAGCATGCGACGAACATCCTCGGCGCGCTGATAGTTCAGCTGGAACACCTGGCTGCGGATCGGCTCAAGCTCATTGATCTGCTGCAGCGCTTCCAACTCGAGCTTTTCCTTCGTGGCCAGTTCGGCCTTGGGCGCCACCCACAGCACGTTGCCGTTGCGGCGCGAAGCCAGACCCTTGGAATCGAGCACGATCTGCAGCGCCTGATCCCATGGCACATCCTTCAGGCGCAGCGTCAGGTTGCCCTGCACCGTGTCGCTCGTGATGATGTTCAGGTTGGTGAAGTCGGCAAAGACCTGAAGCAGCGAGCGGATGTCGATGTTCTGGAAATTCAGCGACAGACGCTCGCCCCGGTAGCCCTGGCCGGAGATCAACTTGTTCGGATCTTCCTTGACCTGGCGCACCTCGACCACGAACTGGTTGTCCGTTTGGTACGAGCTGTACTCCCAGTTGCCGCGCGGCTCGATCGTCAGCCGTGCGGTGCCATTGGCGTCGTTGGCGCGCATGGCCTGCACCGGCGTACCGAAGTCGGTCACGTCGAAGCGGCGGCGCAGGTCGACCGGGAGTCCGGTGCCAAGGAAGTCCACCACCAGGTTCTGCCCCTGCTGCTGGATATTGACACCCGAATCCCGCGACGACAGGTCCACCACCACGCGGCCGGCACCGTCGGCGCCACGACGGAAGTCGATATTGCGGATCAGCGTCCGGTTTGCCGCCACCGGCTGCATCGCCGGTGCCGCCGCCGCGAACGTCGGTGCCGCCGCGGCCGTCGACTGCGCCACGTTGTCCATCAGCACCACGAACTGGTTGCCGCGCACTTCCGTGCGGTACGTGGCGTTGCGGGCCAGGCTCAGCACCACGCGGGTGCGATCGCCGATCTGCATCACGTTGGCGCTCTTGAGCAGCTTGCCCGCGTATTCATACTGCGCGCGGCCCTGCGCGAATCCCGTATCGAAGAAATCGATCGCGATCTTTGCCGGATTCTGCGTCGTGAAGTCCGCCGGCTTTTGCGCAAGCGGACCCTGCAGGTCGACCGTGAAGACGGTCTGCTCGCCAACCACATTGGCGTCCACCTGCCTGAGCTGGTTGTTCTGTGCCAGTGCGGCCGGAGAGGCCAGCACCAACGCCATCGCTGAAGCGCCCGCAAGCGCCCGGACCCAACGTGCCGTGATCATGCGGATGCCTCCAGCTTCAGGCTGGTCATTTTCTCTTTCCAATCTGAGACCCCTTCCCGAACCAATTCGCGCAACACGATCTCTTGATCGCTGATGCGGACCACCCGGCCATAGCTCTGGCCGAGATACTGACCCACCTTGACGTGATGGATCTTGTTATCTACGCGTACGACACCGTAGGTCTCGCCGTTTTTCTTCAGCATGCCGAGCATCTTGAAGTTCTCCAGCGGATAGTCTTCAAGCGGCTCGTGTCGCCGTCCGGCCTCCGGCGACTCAGACAACGTCTTGTTCAGCTCGCCAATTTTGTTCTGCGCAAACGGCTCCGGCGACGCGCGCCCGCCGTACTCGCGTGGCGTGTACGACTTGACCTCGGGCAACGGTTCCGGCGGCGGCGCCTTCGCGGCGCGTGTCTGCGTCATCCACTGGCGCAGGCCATCGTCATCGCTCTGGCCGCAGCCGGCCAGGGCCATCACGGTCAGCGCGGCGACGGCAAGCGTGCGCAGCGCAGCGGGCTGGGGTCGGGTCAGGCGGCTCACTTGGCGCCCCCCTTCTTCTTCGCGGCAGCTTCGGCGGCGGCCTTGCGCTGCGAGGCCTGCTCGTCCGGATCCAGAGCCCGATAGGCCATCGCCACCCCTTCCATCGACAGCGTGCCGTCCTTGCCGACCGACATGTTCAGGTTACGCATCGAAACGATCCGCGACAAAGCCGCCACGTCGGCATTGAACAGCGCGACGTCGTGATAGCGGCCCGTGACCTTCAGGTTGACCGGGATTTCGGCGAAGTACGGTTTGATGGCTGCCGCCTGCGGCTTGAACAACTCGAACTGCAGGCCGCGCGCCACACCCGCGTGGTTGACGTCAGCCAGCAGCGCATCCATCTCCGTGCTGTTCGGCAACTGCCGCTCCGCCAGGGCCACGCGTTTTTCGACCTCGGCCTTCTGCTTACGCAGTTCTTCGAGGTTGGCCACCTGCGACACCTTCGACTTGAACTGGCCTTTGAGCTGCTCGTGTTCGGCGTGCTTGCGGTCGAGCTCGGCGCTCTTGTCGCTCCAGTAGAACTGCCAGCCAAGCAGCAGCACGATGACCGCCGCCAGAACCGAGAACAGTACGCGGGGCGCGGCCGGCCAGGTTTCGGGCTCGTTGAGGTTCAGACCACGAAACTGCGTGGTCAGATCCTGCAGCGAAATATTGGAATTGAGCGACATGATCAGGCGTTGCCTCCCGCCGGCCTGGCCGCAGCAGCCGAAGCGCCGACCTTCTTCTTGTCCGCCGGCAGCTCCGGCGCGCGGTAGGCGAAACGTATCGAGAAATCGAACAACCGGCGCTGTTCGCGCAGGTTGTTGGTCATCATGACCGCCTTCGACTCCACAAGCTCGGCGCGGTCCAGCCATTGCACCTGGCTGACATTGCGCAGCAGTTCCGACACGCGTTCGTTCGACTGCGCCACACCCGTGACGACGAAGGTGTCATCCGTCTGCTTGAGCGTGGTCAGGTACACGCCCTCGGGCACCTGGCGCACCAACTCCTCCAGCAGCTGTACGGGCATGTTGCGCTCGGCCTGCAGGCTCTCGATGGCGCGCTGGCGATCCAGCAGCGCATCGATATCCTTCCTGAGCGTCATGACTTCCTTGATCTGCCCATCCATACGGGCGTTCTCGGTCGTCAACGTCTGGTTGAGCTGGGTCATCTCATCGATCTGTGAATCGATGTAGAAGCCGCCGATCAGCACCACGAGCGCACCCGCGCCCGCCGCACCGCCCAGCATGCTGTAGACCTTCTTGCGCCGGGCTGCCTTGCGCGCCTCGTGATACGGCAGCAGGTTGACCGACGGAATGGTATTCGTCGTCGCGGACATGCGTGTCCCCCCGGTGGCTTATTGCAGGCCGCGCAGTGCCAGTCCCGCACTGACGATGTAGGCGGGCAGGTCACGCTGGAGATAGCGCTCGTTGACCTTGCCTGCGGTCGTCATGTTTGCGAAGGGATTGGCCAGCGTGGTCGTGATCTGCGTCTGTTGCTGGATCGCTGCCTGGACACCAAGCAGCGAGGCGTGCCCGCCGGAAAGCAGGATCTCGTCGACGCGGCCGAGGCTGGAGCTGGCAATGAAATTGCCGATCGCACCCTGCACCTCCATGGCCAGCGCCTCCAGCGACGGCTTGAGCAGTTGCCCCCGCCACGCTTCAGGCAGCGTGTTCTTGCGCTTCTTGATTTCTGCCTTGAGCGCATCGAGCGTGAACATGCGTGCGGCGCTTTGCGTCAGCTGGTCGCCGTAGCTGTTCAGCGGCTGCTCGTAGAGTTCCTTCCAGCCCTGGTAGAAAATGGCCTTCGACCGGCTGCCGCCCAGATGGACCACGGCCACCACGGGCAGGTCCTTCGCGTCGGTTTCGTTCAGGCCTGCGGGAACGCCGAGCATCTGCACGACCGAGCGCTGCACGGCGTACTCTTCCACGTCCATCACCTGCGGCTTCAGGCCCGCCATCTCGGCAGCCGTCACGCGCTCCTGGACACGATCACTGTTGGCGGCCGTGACGCGTACGCCGATGCCGCCTTCCGTTTCGCTGGGACCAATCACCGCGAAGTCGAAATTCACCGCCTGCGATGGCGGATAGAGGCGGTGCGCCTCGGATTCGACCTGCGAATAGAGTTCGTCTTCGGACAGGTTGTCCGGCAGACTGACCGTCTGGGATTCCGTCAGCATGGACGGCACGCCCAGGACCACGTCCTTGGTGCGGATGCCGGCCTTGCCGAGCGCGCGCTTGAGCGCAATCCCGACGGCTTCGATGTTGACCACGTTGCCATCCGCAACGGCGTTGCGGTCCAGCAGTTCGCTGGCGCATTTCTCCAGCCTGTAGTCGTTTTTGCCTGCCCCAACGGACAGCTCAACGACCTTGACGCTGGACGAACCAATATCCACGCCGACCGTAGTTCGGCGCAGAAGACCCGACAAGATGCCCCGTCGCAAGGTTGACCCCCTGACATTTGAACTCGCCCACGGCATATCCGCTCTAATGGTGCGAGCCAGTTTCTTGGATGAAACGTTTGCTCTTTTATGTTGATGGATTCTTACAAAATCCGGAGGCGCTGGCAATGTGCTGGTTTGACCACGCTTTCTTTTTCGGAAGGTCCTCACGATTCCGTTGTCAAAATCCGACGGTCTGCAACCCCGCCGTTGGGTGGCATCGTTCTGACATGATCGACACGCGCCAACTTGCGCGTGCACCCTCCACCCGCACCCCACCCTGAGGCATCGCCCGCCAGCCCGCGCCACGCCTGCGTCCTGCAGCACGTGACAGACTGATCTCAACGACATTACATCTTGTAACAGCACGGTAGCGACTTTCGCGGCACAGCCCCGGGAGAGCGGCCAGGTACCGACGATATAATCCCGGGCACTCTTGTTAGGTAAACCCTTATGGCCACAGCACAACAGAAGCCGTCCCTTCCCGTCCGCCGTCCGTTGTGGGCGCGCATCACGTTCTGGGTACTAGGGCTGGTTGCTGCCGGCGTCGTCGCCGTGGCGCTGCTGGTGGGCTATGCGCTGGTCGTGGCCGCGCCCAACCTGCCGTCACTGGACACCATCACCGATTACCGGCCGAAGATTCCGCTGCGCATCTACACCGCCGACAACGTGCTGATTGGCGAGTTCGGCGAAGAGCGTCGCAACTTCGTGCCGATCACCGAGATCCCCGACGTCATGAAGAAGGCCGTGCTGGCCATCGAGGACGACCGCTTCTACGAACACGGCGGCGTCGACTTCGTGGGCGTGTTGCGTGCGGGGCTGGCCAACCTGCGTGGCGGCTTGTCGCAGGGCGCATCGACCATCACGATGCAGGTGGCGCGCAACTTCTTTCTGTCTAGCGAGAAGACCTACACGCGCAAGATCTACGAGATGCTGCTGGCGTACAAGATCGAGGCGAACCTGACCAAGGACCAGATTCTCGAGCTGTACATGAACCAGATCTACTTGGGGCAGCGCGCCTACGGCTTTGCCAGCGCGGCACGCGTGTACTTCGGCAAGTCGATCAAGGACGTGACCCCGGCCGAGGCCGCGATGCTGGCTGGGCTGCCCAAGGCACCGTCGGCCTACAACCCCGTGGTGAATCCACGTCGCGCGAAGGTGCGTCAGGAGTACATCCTGCAGCGCATGCGCGACTTGCGCTATATCACGCCTGAACAGTACGACCAGGCCGTGCGCGAGGAACTGAAGGTGCGCAGCGAGGGCAACGAGTTCTCCACACATGCCGAGTATGTGGCCGAAATCGTGCGTCAGCTGATGTACGCGCAGTACCGCGAAGAGACCTACACGCGCGGCCTGACCGTCTACACCACCCTGAACAAGGCCGACCAGGACGCCGCCTACGAGTCCGTGCGCAGCGGCATCATGACCTACGAGCGCAAGCACGGTTACCGTGGCCCCGAGGCCTTTATCGACCTGCCGACCGATGCGGCCGATCGCGAGCAGGCGATCGACGACGCGCTGGTGGAGCATCCGGGCAGCGACGACCTGCGGTCTGCCGTAGTGACCAGCGTCTCGCCCAAGCAGGTGAAGGCCACGCTGCTGTCGGGCGAAGTGGCCACCATCGAAGGCACGGCGCTGCGCTTTATCGCGCCGTCGCTGTCGGCCAATGCCCAGCCCAAGGTCAAGATCCGACCCGGCGCGATCATCCGCGTAACGCAGGATCCGAAGGACAACTCGTGGTCGGTGACGCAGCTGCCCGAAGTGGCCGCCGCGTTCATCTCGCTGAGCCCCGAAGACGGTTCGATCCGCTCGATGGTGGGCGGCTTCGACTACAACCGCAACAAGTTCAACCACGTGACGCAGGCCTGGCGCCAGCCGGGTTCGAGCTTCAAGCCGTTCATCTACACGGCGGCGCTGGAAAAGGGCTTCTCTCCGGCCACGGTGATCAATGATGCGCCGCTGACGATCGGCCCGGACACCGGCGGCCAGGTCTGGGAACCGAAGAACTACGATGGCAAGTTCGAGGGCCCGATGACCATGCGCCGCGCGCTGGCCAAGTCGAAGAACCTGGTGTCTGTGCGGATCCTGCGCGCGATCGGCACGCAGTACGCCCAGGACTACATCACCCGCTTCGGCTTCGAGGCCGACAAGCACCCGGCCTACCTGCCGATGGCGCTGGGTGCCGGCAGCGTGACGCCGCTGCAGATGGCGGGCGCCTACTCGGTGTTCGCCAACGGCGGCTTCCGCGTGAACCCGTACCTGATCCAGCGTGTGGAAGATTCGCGCGGCAAGGTCATTTCGGAGACCCATCCGCAGAAGGCCGGCGGAGACGCCGTGCGCGTGCTGGACGCCCGCACCGCGTTCATCGCCGACAGCATGCTGCGCGAAGTGGTGCGCAGCGGCACGGCCAACCCGGCCAAGCAGCGCCTGGGCCGCAACGACCTGGCCGGCAAGACCGGTACCACCAACGATGCCGTGGATGCGTGGTTTGCAGGCTACACGCCCAAGCTTGTGGCCATCGCGTGGATGGGCTACGACCAGCCCAAGAGCCTGGGCGTGCGCGAAACCGGTGGCGGCCTGGCGCTACCGATCTGGGTCGGCTACATGAGCAAGGCGCTCAAGGGCGTGCCCGAGAGCCCGGATCGCCAGCCGCCGGAGGGCGTGGTCATGGCGGCCGGCGACTGGACGCTGGAAGAAAACGCAGCCGGTGCCGGCGTGGCGTCGGTGGGCCTGGGCGATCCGTGGCCGGGCAAGCCGGAAGAAAGCTCGCGCCCGCCGCAGGACACCGAGCAGGAAAAGAAGAAGATCCTGGAAATGTTCGGCGGCGCCTGACAGCGTTCGCCAGCAACAAAAAACCGGCCCTGGTGGCCGGTTTTTTGTTGCGTCGCGCGGGCTTACTTCAGCGTCAGCGTGGTGCCTGCCTGCAGGCTCATGTAGCCAGACAGCGCGGCGTACAGCTCTGCGCCGCTGCGCGTGTCCACCCACCGGGCGCCATCGTGGCGAAAATGGAAACCACCGGCCTTGGCCGCCACCCACAGTTCCTGCATCGGCGCCTGGCTGTTGACGATGATCTTGGAGCCGTCCTCGAACTCCAGTTCCATCACATTGCCGGTACGGTTGATTTCCACATCGGCGTCGGCGGCATCGGCCGCGGCTTCGATATCGGCTTCCAGCTTGTCCAGGGCCGCGCCGGCCAGTGCCAGGAACTCGGTCTCGTTGAGGGGGGGCATGCTACACTCCAAGGCCGCCGGCAGCCCGTTTCCACGGGCATTCGGACCGGCAAATCAGATTGATGGAAAACGGGAAAGCCGTGCGCTTTCCGCAGCCATCCGAAAGCCATCCAGACAATGAAGGACTCCCCGATGCTGCGTCGTGGTGCGATTGTATCGGCCTTTGCCACCCTGCTCGCGATGCCCCTCGCCGGGTGCGGCATTCGCGGCCCGCTCTATATGCCTCAGGTGCCGCCGGAGCCCACGCCGCCCACAGTGACCGATCCGGGCCTGGGCCAGCCAGGCGCAACCCCGCCCGCAGCCCGTCCGATGGGCGAGCCCGCCACGTCCACGCCCGCCATCGCCGAACCCGCAAAGGGCAGTTCCGCCCCCTCCGCACGCTAAGTGCATGCCAGAACATGACTGATTTTTTCCATCGCCGTGAAGACGGCACCCTGACTGCCGAACAGGTACCGCTGGCCCGTATTGCCGAGGAATTCGGCACGCCCACGTACATCTATTCGCGCGCCGCGCTGACCACCGCGTACAACGCGTACGCGGCCGCCTGCAAGGGGCGCAACGCGCACGTGCAGTACGCGGTCAAGGCCAACTCCAACCTGGCCGTGCTGCAGGTCTTCGCGAAGCTGGGCGCCGGCTTCGACATCGTCTCGGGCGGCGAACTGCTGCGCGTGATTGCCGCCGGCGGCGACCCGCGCAAGGTGGTGTTCTCGGGTGTGGCCAAGAGCGAAGCCGACATGGCGCTGGCGCTTGAGCACGACGTGCGCGGCTTCAATGTGGAATCGATCCCCGAGCTGGACCGCCTCAACGCCGTGGCCGGCCGCCTGGGCAAGCGCGCCCGCGTGTCGCTGCGCATCAACCCCGACGTCGACGCGAAGACCCACCCCTATATCTCCACCGGCCTCAAGGGCAACAAGTTCGGCGTGGCGTTCGAGGACGTGCTGCCCACCTACCGTACCGCCGCCGCGCTGCCGCATCTCGAAGTGATCGGCATCGACTGCCATATCGGCTCGCAGATCACCGAAGTGGCGCCGTACCTGGAAGCGCTGGACAAGGTGCTCGACGTGGTGGAAGCGCTCGAGGCCGAGGGCATCAAGCTCGAGCATATCGACGTAGGCGGCGGCCTGGGTATCACCTATGACGACGAGACGCCGCCGGACATTACCGGCTTTGCCACGACGCTGATCGATCGCGTGGCCGCACGCGGCCATGGCCATCGCGAAGTGCTGTTCGAGCCGGGCCGCTCGCTGGTCGGCAATGCCGGCGCGCTGCTGACGCGCGTGGAATTCCTGAAGCCCGGCGCGGCCAAGAACTTCTGCATCGTCGATGCCGCGATGAACGACCTGGCCCGTCCGGCCATGTACGAGGCTTACCACCGTATCGAGCCGGTGGCGCCGCGTGTAGACGCTGCCGTCACCTACGACGTGGTGGGTCCGGTATGCGAATCGGGCGACTGGCTTGGCCGCGATCGCGCGCTGGCCGTGCAGCCGGGCGACCTGCTGGCCGTGATGTCAGCCGGCGCCTACGGCTTCGTGATGAGCTCGAACTACAACACGCGTGGCCGCGCGGCCGAAGTGATGGTCGACGGCGACACCGTGCACCTGGTGCGCGAGCGCGAACTGCCGGCCGACCTGTTCCGCGCCGAGCGCCTGCTGAGGGCCTGATCCCGCCGGTTCGAGCCGAAAATAAGAAAAGGGCGACATCATGGTGTCGCCTTTTTTATGGTGCTGCCACAGCGGCGCGCGGCCTGCGCAGCCACCACCAGATCCGCATGGCCAGCAGCAGGAACACCACGGCCGCGTAGATCGAAACTTCTCCAAAATCGTGCTTGCCTGCCTTGTGCCACCAGTAGTGCAGGATGGCCAGCACGGCGATGGCGTAGATCGACCGATGCAGCGCCTGCCAACGCTTGCCGCCGAGCCAGCGGACCATGGCGTTGGTCGACGTCACGGCCAGCGGAATCATCAGGACGAACGCGGCGAAACCCATTGTGATAAATGGCCGTTTCCCTATGTCCTTGATCATGTAGGCGACGTCAAACCCACGGTCCACGGCCAGCCAGAGCAGAAAATGCTGCACCGCGTAGAAGAACACAAACAGGCCCAGCATGCGACGCAGACGCAGCAGCCAGTGCCAGCCCGTGAGCCGGCGCAGCGGCGTGACTGCCAGCGTCACGCACAGCATGACGAGCGTCCAGGTGCCGGTGGATCGGGTCACGAACTCCAGCGGATTGGCGCCAAATTGCGACGTCGCCCCGAGGTACATCAGCCGCAGGAACGGCAGCAACGCCAGCAACCAGACCACCACCTTCAGCTTTTTCACGCGCTCAGGCGCGCGCATGGCTACGCCGCTGGGGCCAAGCCCAGACCCGGCCCCGCCAGCGTGGGGCGCGCGTGCCTGCGCCGCCGCACGCGGATCGCGCTCCGCCATCAGAAGTTCTTCCTTAGATCCATGCCCTGGTACAGCGATGCCACCTGCGCGCCGTAGCCGTTGAACGGCAGCGTCTTGCGCTTGGGCGCGAACAACGCGGAGAATCCGCCGCCGCTCTTGTCCTCGCCGATGCGGCGCTCGGTGGCCTGGCTCCAGCGCGGGTGATCGACGTCGGGGTTCACGTTGGAGTAGAAACCGTACTCGTTGGCGGCGGCCAGATTCCAGCTGGTGGGCGGCTGCTTGTCGACGAAGCGGATCTTCACGATCGACTTGGCGCTCTTGAAGCCATATTTCCACGGTAGGACCATCCGTACCGGCGCCCCATTCTGGTTCGGCAGCACCTCTCCATAAAGACCAAACGTCAGCAGCGCCAGCGGATGCATCGCCTCGTCCATGCGCAGGCCTTCGCTATACGGCCAGTCGAGCACGCCGCTGCCCAGGCCGGGCATCTGCTTCTTGTCGGCCAAGGTGATGAACTGCACGAACTTCGCGCCCGGCTGCGGTTCGACGCGCTTGATCAACTCGGCCAGCGGATAGCCGATCCACGGAATCACCATGGACCAGCCTTCGACGCAGCGCAGCCGGTAGACACGCTCCTCCATCGGCGCGACCTTCAGCAGTTCGTCCAGGTCGTACACCTTCGGGTGCTTGACCAACCCTTCCACGGCCACCTGCCACGGGCGCGGGCGCAGCGTGCCGGCGTTGCGGGCCGGGTCCGACTTGTCCGTGCCGAACTCGTAGAAGTTGTTGTAGGTCGTAACGTCCGCATAGGGCGTGCGTTTTTCGGTCACGGCGTAGGCGTTGTTGAGCGTGGCGGGCAGCTTCGGCAACTTGCCGGACGCGTCCTGCGCGAACGCCTGGCGCGAGAACCATGGCGAAGCCAGGCCCGTGGCGGCTGCGGCACCGCCCATCGCCAGCAGGCGCCGGCGCGACCGGTACAGCGGTTCAGGTGTGATTTCCGACGCGGCAACATCGTCACCGCGCAACCACTTGGGAGAAGGAATCAGCATGTTTCGCAGCGTTGGGTAGGACTTGCAGCATTGGACATCAAAAGCCGCGGGAAGGTGCGGAGCCGCCCGGGTATCCGGTGGCCGAGCGGACGGTCACGCGCCCGGCTACCCCCGCTGGTATTGCTGGTAGACCACCTGGGCCAGCGCCAGCAGCCGTTCGCGCTCCAGCGGGCCGGCCAGCGCGAAGCCGAGATCGCGATCGACCCAGTAGAACGCCATGGTGGCGTGCCCGGCGGGGCTTCGGGCCGGGGTGCGCGGCGGCAGCCGTTCCAGCCGGAACGCGGTGTCGGGCGTGCCCTGTGCCATGCGGCGCAGTTGCAACGACACGCGCGTGCCGGCGTCGTCCTCGTACATCAGGATAGCCATCGGGCCGCCCTCGGAGGCACCAAGGCGCCCGCCGATCAGCCGGAACCCCTGCGGGTGCAGGTCAGGCACCTGCAGCGACGCGCCGAGCCGCTTTGACAGCCAGGCGATCAGATGAGCCTCATCGCTGGCGGGTACCTCGACGACATGCCTGACCTCTGGCGCATAGACCACGTAGCTGGCCAGCGCCTCGCGCGCAAAGCGCTCCATCGGCGCGACGGCCACGGCATCGGCCCCGACATGATCGCGGGCATACCAGCCGCCGGCGGCACCCACCACCAGCGCACACAGGCTGGCAGCCAGTGCCAGCGGCCACGCCAGGCGCGCCGGCCTTGCTCGCCCCCCCTGGGCATGCAACTGGCGCGGCAGGGCGGCCAGCGGCACGGCTTCGTTCAGCACGCCATCCAGGCCGGCGTGCAGCGCGGCGGCCTGGTGCCGCCAGGCTTCCACCTTGTTCGCCGCATCGGCATCGGCAGCCAGGAACGCCTCGACCTCTGCGCGGCGCGGGCCGTGCAGCTGGCCATCGGCATAGGCATGGAGATCGGCTTCGCTCACCGGTGTCTGGGGGCTCATCATTTCACCCGTTGCAGCACATTCGGCGCCGCAACGTCCTTCGCGCCGCCGTCGAGCAGGCGGCGCATGTGTTCACGGGCACGGCTCAGGCGTGACATCACCGTGCCGATGGGGACTTCAAGAACCTGAGCGGCTTCCGCGTACGAAAACTGCTCCAGGCTGACCAGCAGCAACACGGCTCGCTGGGGCTCCGGCAATGCGGCCAGCGCTCTGATCAGGTCGCGTCGCAGCCCCGGATCGTCGCCGGGGATCGCTACTTCCGGCGGTTCGTCGGTCACGCTGACCAGGTCCGCCCGGCGCAGCCCGTTCAGCCGCAGGCGGTGCATCAGCGTCAGCAACCAGGGCAACAGGCCGTCGGCACCGTCGCCCCATAGCGATCCGGGACGCAGGCGGAATCGCCAGCGGTAGCGCAGGGCACGCTCCAGCGTGTCCTGCACCAGGTCGTCGGCCAGCGCGGCGTCGCCAGTCAGGCCGCGCGCGTGGCGCCGCAGCCGCGGCGCCAGCGCCACCAGCTGGCGGTCAAAGCCATCCATGCCGTGGTTGCCTTGCGTTCAGGCGTCCGACAATCAGGGCTTGGCCACGTGCCAGACGTTGTTGAGGTTGTCGCCCGTGCGGTCGCCCGCCTTGGCATCCTTGGCAAAGCGGTACAACGGCATGCCCTTGTAGGCGTACTGGCGCGTACCGTCGTCACGCGTGATGACCGAGTAGCTGCCCGACGCGGACTTGCCCGGCTCTGCCAGCAGCGGCGGCCAGTTGGTGGCGCACATGCCGTTGCAAACGCTCTTGCCGCCGTTGGCGGGATCACGGTCGAACGTATAGAGCGTCAGGCCTTGCGGATCGGTCAGCACGCCGTTGGTCACCTTCACGGTCGGCGGCATTTCGCCGGCCCCACCCATTCCCATGCCCATGTTGGAACAGCCAGCCAGCAGGATCGTGGCGGCGCCAGCGGCAATCGCAAACGGACGAAGTGTGGATACGGCAGCGGATACAACAGTGTGACGAGTATTCATCTTCAGGTCTCCTTCTCCGGGGCGGTGCCGACCGTCGGCGCCGTGTACCTTCAGTAAACACCCGATGTGACGTCCCTATTCCGTCCGATCCGAAAAAAAGTGGCGTTTTCTTGCTTAAAGTGACTTTTGCGCTGTCTACCACGGGCAGCTTGGGCAACCTGAGCCGTCCGGAAAAACAAAAAGCCTGTCGCAGGGACAGGCTTCTCGATCCGGAGTCCGGTAGCGAATCAGAGTTCGCCGTAGCTGTGCAGGCCGGACAGAAACATGTTCACGCCCAGGAACGCGAAGGTCGTGACCAGCAGGCCGACCAGCGCCCACCAGGCCGCCACCGTACCGCGCAAGCCCTTCATCAGCCGCATGTGCAGCCAGGCCGCGTAGTTCAGCCAGACGATCAGCGCCCAGGTCTCCTTCGGATCCCAGCTCCAGTAGCCGCCCCATGCCTCGGCCGCCCACAGCGCGCCAAGGATCGTGGCAATCGTGAAGAAGGCGAAGCCCACCGCAATTGCCTTGTACATCACATCATCAAGCAGCTCCAGCGACGGCAGGCGCTCTGCCAGGATGCCCCGCTGCTTGAGCAGGTACGCCACCGACACCATCGCAGCCAGCGCGAACGTGCCGTAGCCGATGAAGTTGGCCGGTACGTGGATCTTCATCCACCAGCTCTGCAGGGCCGGCACCAACGGCTGGATCTCCTGCGCATTGCGGGTGACCGTGTACCAGAGCAGGAAACCCACGGCGGCCGATACCACCAGCATCACGAACGACCCCAGCGCCCGCGTGGCGTAGCGGCGCTCGTAGTACAGGTAGAACAGCGACGTGATCAGCGTGAAGAGAACAAAGACTTCGTAGAGATTCGAGATGGGGATATGGCCGATATCGGCGCCAATCAGGTACGACTCGTACCAGCGCACCATCAGGCCCGTGAAACCCAGCACCACGGCCGCCCAGCACAGCTTGCTTCCCAGGCTCGACCCGGTGTCCGATTTTGAGACAAACCCGACCCAGTAGAACAGCGTCGAGAGGAACACCAGTGCGCTCATCCACAGGATGGCCGACTGGCTCGACAGGAAGTACTTGAGGAAGAAGGCCTGCTCGGCGCGCGCCAGGTTGCCCTGGTACATCTGGATGGCAAGTAGCGACAGCACCGCGATGCCGACCATGAGCGGTCGCACCGCCTTCCAGTGCCAGCCGAGCAACGCGAACGTAGGCACGGCGGCAATCAGCACGGCCTTGTCGTACACGTTCATCCAGTGGCCATAGCGCGCCAGCGCAAACCCCGCGCCCAGTACCAGCAGCAGCGCAAACGCCCAGTCGACCCAGGTCAGACGACGCAGGAACGAGGGTTCAAGGAAATCGGCTTCCAGCTGTGCCGGGTCGTGCGGCACATTGCCGGCTGCGGCATTTTGTCGCGGCGTCAGGCCTGAAGTGGCGTGGTTGAGATTGGAGGACATGGCATTCCTGCTCTGCGGTGCGATGCACCTGTAATGTCTGCGGTATCAACGTGGCGCGGCAGGCCGGGAATCTTGTATTTCCGGCCGCCGGAAAGCCCTCTTTCTACTATAGCGACGGCCCCTGTTTATCATCGGGCCCTGATGCGTCGGATCGCGGTGCCGCGTGCGTCATCGGCGCGGTGCCGTCTGCTTGCGCGGGCGTCACTTCCGCACCAACGGCACGGCCGACGTCGTCGCGCAATGTGACGAATTCCTTCTCGAAATCCATTGTGCGGCGCTGCGTCGACATGGCCATCAGCACGTGACTGCGAGCGGAGTCTCCGGCGTCATCAGGTTGCTTGTCCTTGATCCAGATCCAGACGCGGCGCTCGCGGATATAGAACATCGCGAACACGCCCAGCACCAGCAGCAGGCAGCCAAGATACACGATGTTCTTGCCCGGCGCACGGGTCATCTGGAACACGCTGGCCTTGACCTCCTGGAAGTCGTCGAGCTGCAAAAATACGGGCGCCGCGTAGAAGAAACTGTCCGACAGCGCGTTGATGGCCTGCTGCAGAAACTGGCCACTCTGCGCGTCGTTGGGGATCACGGGCTGCTTGTCCTGCTCGCGCGCCAGTTGCCAGAGTTCCCACATCGAACCGTTGAGAATCTTGAGCAGGACATCTGCAGCCTTCTGCTGCTCGCCCTGCGGCACCGATTTTTCGAGGAAGGCAGCGATCGCGGTGAAGCCCCCGGGCGGCGCATCGGGCGACGAACGCGTGGCGCCGGCAAACAGGTCCATGGCCCGCTGGGCGCTTTCCGCCAGTTGCTTGCGCAGCGTCACCTTGTCATCGCCGGGCATCGACACGGCCGCGAAGCGGCGCGCAGCCTCGCCGCGCATGGCGCTGCTCTGCAACGCGGCGCGCAGGCGCATCCAGTCGGCCACACTGCGCTGATCGTCGGCGGGAATCCGCAGATAACGGAACTGTTCGCTGGGCGAATCGCGCATGCCGGCCAGGAACACGGTCTGGCCGTCGAGCTGCACCGGCAGCATGTAGTTGTTGAATTCACGCGCCTGCCCGGTGCGGTCGCGCAGCTTGTACTGCACCGACGGGCCCACATTGCGCAGGTTCTTTTCCTTGTCCAGGCTGGCTGCCGAGCCCAGGTGCTGCTCAAGCACGCCCAGCGACGACTTGCGCGCCACACCGCGCACATCGGCCTTGCCCGAAGCGTCGGTCACCGTCTCGACGTTGATTTGTCGGAAATCGCTGAATTCAACGGTCAAGCTGTCCTGGTCCGCGGCCGTGCCCGTCCCGGTCAGCTCCACATTGCCGCCCACCGTGCCGGCGATCGGGAAAGTACCGTGGGTGCTGCCCGACATCGGGTAGCCGACGAACTTCAGTTTCGAGCCACCGTCCTCGAAGCTGGACTGGTAGATGGCCACACCATCGACAATCAGCGGCTCGTTGACCTTGATCGTCGCCTCGGTCCGCTTGCCCGTGGCGCGGTCGGTCACGACCACATCCGACGCGAACAGCTTTGGCATGCCAGTGGAGTAGTAGTCGACGGTGAACTTCTTGAGCGTGATCGTGAACGGCAGGTCCTGCACCAGCGCGCCATCGGCGATGTTCAGGATGGCCGTGGAGACGGTGGCGCCCTCCGGCACGAACGCGTTGCCGCGGAATCCCGGGTTGGCCGGCGACAGGCGGTGCTTTGCGGGAATCTCGCTGATGATGGCGTTGCCGGCGATGGGCGACTTGCCGCCGAACCACATCTGCGCGCGGATCAGCATGTCACCGTCCAGCAGGCCGCCCACGCAGATCACCACGATGGCCGTGTGCGCCAGGATGTAGCCAAGCTTGTTGGCCGCGCCCGCCTTGGCAGCCAGCAGGGTCGCGCCGTCATGCTCCACCGGCTTGACGCGGAATCCGCGGTTGCGCAGCAGCGCACCCAGGCGCGCCGCAGCTTCGGCGCGGCCGCGCGGCGCCTCGTATTCCCCGCGATGATGAAACGCGCGCAGGCTGCGCTCGCGCACGTGGTCTTTCCACGAGCGCATGTCGACGATCATCTTCGGGGCGTTGCGCGCAATACACAACGATGTGGAGATCACCAGGAATGCCAGGATCAGCAGGAACCACCACGAGCTGTACACCTTCTGCAGCGACAGTGTGTGGAACAGATCCGCCCAGAACGGCCCGAACTGGTTCACGTAGTTCGGATACGGTTCGTTCTGCTTGAGCACGGTGCCGATGATGCTGGCAATGGCAATCACCGTCAGCAGCGTGATGGCAAAGCGCATCGAGGACATCAACTCGACGGCATCCCGCAGCACGCGGTGTTGGGTCTTCAGGTGCAGCCCTGAAGTGGATGGGGTCGACATGTGCGGTAAAGCCTGAAAGCCGGTTTGGCGCTAATTATGGTTGGCGCCAGTGTTGCGCGCCGATGTGACGCGATGTGGTGCCGCTGAAAATGAAAAAGGGTGGACATGCTTTGGCAAGCAGGCCACCCTCTTCGATTGTTGCCCGCGCATCCGGTTCATCCCCCAAGGGAATCTCCGGACATGCTGGCCTGATACGACTTAACGGACGCCGGCGACGTAATCCGCCACCGCCTTGATCTCGACATCCGACATCCTGGCGGTAATCGTGCTCATGACCGAATTGTTCTTTCGGGTGCCCTGGCGGAACGCCACCAGTTGCGCTTCGGTGTACTCGGAATACTGGCCTCCAATGCGCGGATACTGGGCCGGAATGCCGGCGCCGGTCGGTCCGTGGCAGCCTGCACAGGCCGGCACGCCCTTGGCGGCGATACCCCCGCGGTAGATCTTCTGGCCTTCCTCGATCGTCGTCTTGTTCTTGGCCGTGGCCGGCTTGAGCTGCTGCTTGGCCAGGTAGGCGCCGATGTCCTTCATGTCCTGGTCGCTCAGCGCCTGGGCATACAGCGACATGATGGCGTTGTCGCGCGACTTGGCCTTGAAATCCGCTAGCTGCTTGTGAACGTAATCGCCCTGCTGGCCAGCCAACTTGGGATTGACGGCGGCCGTGCTGTTGCCGGCGGTGCCGTGGCAGGAGAAGCATGCCGGGACATTGCGATCGGGAACACCTTGCGTGTAAAGCGTTTCGCCCTTGGCGGGATCCGCCTTGGCGGGGGCCTGCTCTGCGGCAGATACCAACCCTGTCATCGCACCCAGCGGAACTGCCAGTGCCATGACTCCCAAAAGTTTCGCAATGCGGTTCATCCGTACACCTTGTCAGATTTTGTTATGAACACCGTAATGCATGCCGGTCGTCCTTATCCCCCTGCCCGGCGGTGAGGAGACGCCATGGGGCAGAAGCCGGTAACGCGTATGCGCGACGCCTTATTCTTGATCCGGGACAATGTTCCCGATCCAATTTCAGAGTTCGCCGATGACATCCGGCAAGGATGCCACACGTCACCCGCTCAGGAGACCGTAAACCGGGTTATTGTACAATAAATCGCTTTCCGGATTGACTTAGGTCAGTGTCTGTGGCGACGTATGCACTGGCCCCTTGCCAGCGCCCTGTCCGCCGGCTCTACGTAATTGCGCATGTCCCTTCTACAGCAGGCCCGTTTCTTCAATACCGTCAACCATCTGCGCGACCTGCCGGCCACGGCAGTTCCCGAGGTGGCGTTCGCCGGCCGCTCCAACGCCGGCAAGTCGACGGCCATCAACACGCTGTGCAGCCAGAAACGGCTGGCGTTTTCGTCCCGCACGCCGGGCCGCACGCAGCATATCAACTTCTTCACCGTGGCCCCGGTCAAGGCACCCGATCCGATCGGGTTCCTGGTGGACCTGCCGGGCTACGGCTACGCCGAGGTGTCGGGCAGCGCCAAGTACCACTGGCAAGGCCTGCTGTCCGATTACGTCCAGAGCCGCACCCAGCTGGCCGGTCTGATCCTGATGATGGACGCGCGCCGCCCCTTTACGGACCTCGATTGCCAGATGGTCGAGTGGTTCCTGCCCACCGGCAAGCCGATCCACGTATTGTTGACCAAGGCCGACAAGCTGACGAATAGCGAAAATGCCACGGCATTGCGCGAAGCGAAGCGGATGCTGGCCGACTATGCCGCCCAGATGGAAAATCCGCCGGCGATGACCGCCCAGCTGTTCTCGAGCCTGAAGCGACGCGGCATTGAGGAAGCCCAGCGCGTGGTGGCGGGCTGGCTGGCGCTGCCGGAATCCCTGCCGCCCGAGGCATCGGCCGGCGCCCCGCAGGCGTAGGTACGCCCGCTTTCCACGCGTCCGCATCCGGACCGGCCAAAAAAAAGCCCCGTTGCAAGCAACGGGGACAAACTTTCCCACCGGTTCAGGGCGGGTACCCGCTCAGGGAGGAGTAGCGGGGGACACCGCGCTGCGCGAAGCAACACAGAGTGTCCGCGAGTATGATAGCGGCCACGCACAAAAGTTCTTTCTTCTTTTAGCGCACGTATTTCTTCATTGCCCGCGGCCGGCTGCGCTGACGTGCGCCACGCATCCATCGACGATTTTCTCCTCCCCCGATTCCGCCATGTCCACGTTCCCCGAGTACCGTCCCCGCCGCATGCGTCGCGATGACTTCTCGCGCCGCATGATGCGCGAGAACCGCCTGACGCCCGATAACCTGATTTATCCGGTGTTCATCCTGGACGGCCAGAACAGGCGCGAGTCCGTGGCGTCGATGCCCGGCGTGGAGCGCGTGTCGGTAGACCTGCTGTTGCCGGTGGCCGAGGACTGCGTGAAGCTGGGCATCCCCGTGATCGCGCTGTTTCCGGTCATCGATCCGTCGCTCAAGACGCCCGATGGCATCGAGGCCACGCGCGCCGAAGGCCTGGTGCCCCGCGCCGTGCGCGCGCTGAAGGACCGCTTCCCCGAACTGGGCGTGCTGACCGACGTGGCGCTCGATCCGTACACGAGCCACGGCCAGGACGGCGTGCTGGACGACAACGGCTACGTGATCAACGACATCACCGTCGACATCCTGGTCAGGCAGGCCCTGGTACAGGCCGAAGCCGGCGTAGATATCGTCGCGCCGTCCGACATGATGGACGGCCGCATCGGCGCCGTGCGCGCCGCGCTGGAAGAGGCCAACCACATCCACACGCGCATCATGGCCTACTCGGCCAAATACGCGTCGGCCTTCTACGGCCCGTTCCGCGATGCAGTGGGCTCGGCCGCCAATCTGGGCAAGGGCAACAAGATGACCTACCAGATGGACCCGTCCAACACCGACGAGGCGCTGCGCGAAGTCGGCCAGGACATCATGGAAGGCGCCGACATGGTGATGGTGAAGCCGGGCATGCCGTACCTGGACATCGTGCGCCGCGTAAAGGACGAGTTCCGCTATCCGACCTATGTCTACCAGGTCAGCGGCGAATACGCGATGCTGAAGGCCGCCGCCCAGAATGGCTGGCTGGACCACGACAAGGTGATGATGGAATCGCTGCTGGCGTTCCGCCGCGCCGGCGCCGACGGCATCCTCACGTACTTCGCCCGCGATGCCGCGCGCCTGCTGAAGGCCGCGGGCTGACCGGCCAACGCAGCCGCATGCAGCTACTCGGCTTCTCGGCCAGCCAGGTGCACCCGCTCGCGACGCTGGACGCCGCGCGGGACTTTCTCTCCGGCAACGCCGCCGCGCGCTTTGTCTGGGCCGACTTTGCCACCGAAGAGGTGACGCCCGAGCCTGCCGCGTGGCGCGACCGCCTGGTGGCGCTGACCGGCGGGCCCATCCTGGACCTGCATCTGGCCGACGCCACCAACCCTGCGCATCCGTCGTTCTTCGACACGACCAATGCGTACGACATGGTGATCTTCCGCAAGCTGACCTTCGAGACCAGCCGGCAGTTTGCCGAGGCGGATGCCGCGCAGGCCGGCGACACCGTTGGCACGGCCACGACCGCACCCGCAACCGTCGCCTCGGCAGCCGCTACGTCGCCCCAACCGGGACAGGGAGCCACCACGGCGATGCCGGCCCCCCGCAAGGCCTCGCGCAAGTACGCGCCGGGGTTCCTGCCCGCGCTGGCGCGCATCGACACGCAGCCGGTGGCCTTCTTTGTCTTCGACAATGTGCTGGTCACGGTGCGCCCGTCGCCGTCCCGCACCCTCGATCAGGTCAGGCAACGGCTGCTGGACACCTGCGGCTCGCCGCAATCCACCCCGGCGCGCGCCAACGGCGCCGCGTCGCTGATGCATGGTGTTCGCCCGCCCACGCGGCCGGAAGACCTGATGCTGCGGCTGCTGAATGCCATGGTAGACCGCTACCTGGACCTGCGGACGCCGCTGACGCGTCAGCTCGACCGCTGGCAACGCGCACTGCTGAGCGCCCGGCAGAGCTTTTCGAGCTGGGAAGGCCTGCTCGACGCGCGTATCCAGCTGCGGCGGCTTGAAAACCTGAGCGAGGAACAACGCGACGCGCTCCAGGAATTCCGCGACAGCTTGCTCGACAACCGCTACAGCGCCGGCGACGGCGACCCAGGCGCGGCCAGCCGCGACGAAGTGCTGCTCGTGCGACTCACCGACCTGATGGAGCACATCATGCGGGTTCTGGCGCACGCCCGGCGGCTTGAGGATTCGATCGAATCGGCTGTGCAGATCCACTTCTCGGCCGTGGCGCACCGGACCAACCGCACGATGCGGGCGCTGACGATCATCACGGCCCTGTTCATGCCGCTGACCTTGATTACAGGCGTGTTCGGCATGAACTTCGCGCGCATGCCGTGGCTGCAGGAGCCGGACGGTTTCTGGTGGTCCATCGGCCTGATGGGCGGCGTAGTGGCCACCATCGCTGGCATCTGGGCACTGGGACGCTGGCTGGACCGATAGCGGGAGCCCGGTCCATTGGCCAGTGGGCTGGTGTGCCGGTTTCAGGTCTGCGGCGCCTTGCCGAACGCACGCTCCAGGCTGTCGAGGAAGCGGTTGGCCGACTGATAGCCGATCACGCGAACCGGGCGCTCACGGCCGTCCGGGCCGAACAGGATGATCCCCGGCGGCCCGAACAGGCCAAATCGCTTCAACAGCCCCTTGTCGTCGGCATTGTTGGCCGTGACATCGGCCTGCAGGAGTACAACGTTGGCCAGGCGCGCCTTGACCTTGGCGTCGGGGAACGTCAGCTTTTCCATTTCCTTGCAGCTGACGCACCAGTCGGCATAGAAATCCAGCAGTACTGGGCGTCCTGCCGCAGCGGCCTGCGCCACGCGGGCATCGAGCTCCGCCACGCTTCGCACACGTTCAAAGCGCACCGCCTCCCTGGCGGCCGGCTGGCTTGGCGACCCGGCCAGGTTACCCAAGTGCGAAAGCGGTTGCAGGGGATCACGGCCGCCGGAGGCCACCCCTACAATCTGAATCGCACCAGCGAGTGCCGCCAGCAACCCCAGACCCTTGCCCAGGCGCAGCAGCCCACGTGGATCGGGACCGAGCGAGTCGAAGGCACCCAGGTACACGGCGGCGACGATCAGCAACGCCGCCCACGCCAGCATCACCACCCACGCCGGCAGCACCGGCGTGACCATCCAGATCGCCACGCCAAGCAGCAGGAAGCCGAAGAAACGCTTGGTGGCCTCCATCCATTTGCCTGCGCGCGGCAGCAGATTGCCCGCGCCCACGCCCACCAGCAGCAGCGGCACGCCCATGCCCAAAGCCATGGTCAGCAGCGCGGCGCCGCCGACAAACGCATCGCCGGTCTGCGCAATATAGGCCAAGGCGCCGGCCAGCGGCGCGGTCACACAGGGGCCGACAATCAGCGCCGAAATCGCACCCATCGCCGCGGCACCAACTACCTGGCCGCCTTGCCTGCGGTTGGAAGACGCGGTCAGGCGCGTCTGCCAACGCTGCGGCAGCTGCAGCTCATAGAGACCGAACATCGACAGCGACAGCGCGATCAGCAGCGCCGCGAACACCCCGAGCACCCACGGCGTCTGCAGCGCGGCGGCAAGGCCTTCGCCAGCCAACCCGGCGGCAACCCCGACTGCCGTGTAGACCACCGCCATCCCCAGCACATAGGCCAGCGATACGACAAAGGCTCGCCCCCGCGTCACGTGCTCGCCAACGACAATCGACGACAGGATGGGCACCATCGGCAGCACGCACGGCGTGAACGTCAGCAGCAGGCCAAGCCCGAAGAACAGCGCGCCGATCAGCGGAAGGTTGCGGCTGGCCAGCGCACCCGCGATGCGATCGTTTTCGTCGATTTGCGAGCCACGCACCGCAGGCACTTGGGGTGTTTCGTTAGCGGGGCGGTCCGCCTGGGGCGCGGCAGGTGTCGATCGGGCAGGTGCGCTGCGATCGGCAAAAATATTACCTAGCGCCGACCCGCCCACCTTGTACATGGTCTCCATCGGCGGGTAGCACAGGCCCTTGTCCGCGCAGCCCTGCGATGTCACCACCAGCGTCCAGCGTCCATCGGCCGGCGCCTGCTCGACGGGTACCTTTACGACGACGGCGCCCCGATAGGTCTCCATGTCCTTGCCGAAGGTTTCGTCGAAATGCACCTTGCCCTGCGGCATCGCTGGCGTACCCAGTTTTACGCCGGCCGGCTGCGCGGCAAAGGCAAAGCGCTCGCGGTACAGGTAGTAACCATCCGCCACATCGAATCGGACTTCAATGGTCTGGGGATCGATCTGCCGGGCGGCGAACTTGAACGCCTGGTCGGGGGGCAGGAAGTCGTCTTCCGTTGCCGCGTGGGCGCTACCCCAGGCCACGAGACACGCCAGAAACAGCAGGAAGGTTGCGACGATATGACGCAACCTCGGACGCAACCCCGGAAGCACCCACGGCCGCTCGTTCCGCGCCGCATCAGAGCCTGCTCTGAAGGCTGGCGTGGCACCGTTCAGCCACACGTCGTTCCCGCTGATCCCCGTCATTCCCATGAGTTGTTCCAATACTTGTTGTTCTGGCGTCAGGGCTGACCTGCGGCCCCGGTGGCTTCTGTGCGCACCCAGCCCAGATAGGCAGGCAATCCCGCCGCCAGCGGCCACGCAATCAGCTCTGGCACGTCGTAGGGATGCTCGGCGCGGATCACGGCTTCCAGCGTCGCATACTGGCCCTGCGTGGTCTTGATCAACAACGGCCATTCCTGCGCCTGCTCGAGCTTTCCTTGCCACCAATACTCGGACTGGCAAGGTGCCAGCCGGTTCACGCAGGCTGCCACACGGGCTTCCAGCACGGCCCTCGCCACCCGCGTCGCAGAAGCCTCGTCAGGCAAGTTGGTCATCGCCATCCAAACCGATTCTGCCGGGTCGAGGCGCGCCGCGCCATGAGAGGAATCTGAGAGTGTCATACGTGGATAAGGGCACAAAACAAAAGAGCCAGGCAAAAGCCTGGCTCGATTGTAGTGCCGTGTCCGATAACCCGTCAGCGAAGACGGGTTCGGTCATCACTTATTCCGCAGCTTCTTCAGCCGGGGCTTCGGTGATTTCCGGACGGTCCACCAGCTCGACCAGCGCCATCGGCGCGTTGTCGCCCTGACGGAAGCCGAACTTCAGGATACGGGTGTAGCCGCCCGGACGGGTGGCGTAACGCGGGCCCAGTTCGGTGAACAGCTTGGTGACCATGTCGCGGTCGCGCAGACGGGCGAAAGCCAGACGGCGGTTGGCAACGGTGTCCTTCTTGGCCAGCGTGATGAGCGGCTCGACAACCTTGCGCAGTTCCTTGGCCTTGGGCAGGGTGGTCTTGATCAGCTCGTGCTGGAACAGCGAGTTGGACATGTTGCGCAGCATCGCGAGACGGTGCGACGAGGTGCGGTTCAGTTTCCGCAAACCATGACGGTGACGCATGATGATTCCTTTCGATTACAGTGTTTGACCAGCTCTTCTATCGCTTTGGCCTGCTGGAAGCGGGCTCGGGCGCGGGCCGGTAGTGCTACGGTGCCGCAGGCGGAATTGCCTGTGGCGCGTTGACGGTGGAGCCGCCTCGCGACGGCTCCACCCGCCAATTACTTCTCCAGACCTGCGGGCGGCCAGTTCTCGAGCTTCATGCCGAGCGTCAGGCCACGCGAAGCCAGGACTTCCTTGATCTCGTTGAGCGACTTGCGACCCAGGTTCGGGGTCTTGAGCAGTTCGTTCTCGGTACGCTGGATCAGGTCGCCGATGTAGTAGATGTTTTCGGCCTTCAGGCAGTTGGCCGAACGCACCGTCAGTTCGAGGTCGTCCACCGGGCGCAGCAGGATCGGATCGATCTGCGGCGCGCGGCTCGAAGCAGCCTCGGCGGCCGACTCGGTGCCTTCCAGCGCGGCAAACACCGACAGCTGGTCCACCAGGATACGGGCCGACTGACGAATCGCTTCCTCCGGCGAGATCACGCCGTCGGTTTCGATGTTCATCACCAGCTTGTCCAGGTCGGTACGCTGTTCCACACGAGCCGATTCCACGGCGTACGAAACGCGGCGCACCGGCGAGAACGAGGCGTCCAGCACGATGCGGCCGATCACCTTGCCCGACTCGTCGCCGAACTTGCGCACGTTACCCGGTACGTAGCCACGGCCTTGCTCGACCTTGATCTGCATGTCGAGCTTGCCGCCTGCGGACAGGTGGGCAATGACGTGACCCGGGTTGATGATTTCGACGTCGTGCGGCAGCTCGATATCGCCTGCCGTGACCACGCCTTCGCCATCCTTGCGCAGCGACACCGTGACTTCGTCACGGTTGTGCAGCTTGAAGACCACGCCCTTCAGGTTGAGGAGCAGGTTGACGACGTCTTCTTGGACGCCATCGATGGTGGAATACTCGTGGACGACCCCAGCGATCGTGACCTCGGTCGGCGCATAGCCGACCATCGACGACAGCAGGACGCGACGCAGCGCGTTACCAAGCGTATGCCCATAACCGCGTTCAAACGGCTCCATCACGACTTTGGCGTGGTGGTCGCCCAGCGGTTCGACGGCGATGATTTTTGGCTTGAGGAGTGCTGTTTGCATTAGGTTGTCCTTTTCAATACCCTCGGCTCGTTACACCGATAAGGCTGACGTTTGGAACCTGAAAACCCATCGTATGATGGGCAATAAGCCCGGCGCGCCACGTGGCGCGCCGGGCTGAAAGCGAAGCCTTGGAATAAGGCAAGCGCTAAACCGTTCGAATCTCGGTCCGCGATTAACGCGAATACAGTTCGACGATCAGGCTTTCGTTGATGTCGCCCGAAATATCGGCGCGATCCGGAGCCTGCTTGAACGTGCCTTCAAACTTCTTGGAATCTACGTTCACCCAGGTCGGGAAGCCCGACTGCTCGGCCAGCGACAGGGCTTCGGCGATACGAACCTGCTTCTTCGACTGTTCGCGGATCGACACGATGTCACCGGCCTTGACTTGGGCCGACGGCACGTTCAGCGGCTGACCGTTCACCAGGATCGCCTTGTGCGACACCAGCTGGCGCGCTTCGGCGCGGGTCGAGCCGAAGCCCATGCGGTACACAACGTTGTCCAGACGCGATTCGAGCAGTTGCAGCAGCTTTTCGCCGGTGTTGCCCTTGCGGCGGTCGGCTTCAGCGAAGTAGCGGCGGAACTGACGCTCCAGCACGCCATAGATGCGCTTGACCTTCTGCTTTTCGCGCAGCTGGTTGCCGTAGTCGGACGTACGGGCGCCCGAGGTGCGGCCGTGCTGGCCCGGCTTGCTGTCCAGCTTGCACTTGTCGGCCAGCGAGCGACGGGCGCTCTTCAGGAACAGGTCGGTGCCTTCGCGGCGGGAAAGTTTGGCCTTCGGGCCGGTATAACGTGCCACTTTATCTTCCTTTGATCGATCGCGACGCCATCAGGACGCGCCGCGAGTCCATCACCTACTGTGACGGACGGTGGGCTTATGGTTCTTCATCCGCGACGGCAGGGCCACACGGAGGCAACGCAAAAGCATGACAATATCGTCCTCACCGAAGCACTAGCCTCTAGGCGCGGACGCAAAACGAAAGCCCGCCGCAAAACATTGCAGCAGGCCAACGTGGGATGCTACCACACTCCGGAGATACGGGGTAAGCCCCTGATCGTACCCCCGGAGCGCCTGGCGCTTAGATACGGCGGCGCTTCGGCGGACGGCAGCCGTTGTGCGGCACCGGCGTCACATCTTCGATCACCGAAATCTTGATGCCCAGCGCGTTCAGCGCACGGACAGCCGATTCGCGACCCGGGCCCGGGCCCTTGATGCGCACTTCCAGGTTCTTGATACCCTGGTCTTGCGCCACGCGGCCGGCGTTTTCGGCGGCAACCTGGGCTGCGAACGGGGTCGACTTACGCGAACCCTTGAAGCCCTGGCCACCAGCGGTCGCCCACGACAGGGCGTTGCCCTGACGGTCGGTGATCGTGATGATGGTGTTGTTGAACGAAGCGTGGACGTGCGCAATGCCGTCGGCAACGTTCTTCTTGACCTTCTTACGCGCGCGCTGGGCGGCGTTATTCGGACCTTTTGCCATTCGTCTATTCCTCTGCCTTCGGCTTTACTTCTTCAGTGCCACGCCGGCCTTGCGCGGACCCTTACGGGTACGGGCATTGGTGCGGGTACGCTGGCCGCGGAGCGGCAGACCCTTGCGGTGACGCATGCCACGATAGCAACCAAGGTCCATCAGACGCTTGATGTTCATCGTGGTTTCACGCCGCAGGTCACCCTCGACCGTGACCTTGCCCACTTCGTCACGAAGCTTTTCCAGGTCGGCGTCGGTCAGATCCTTGACCTTCTTGTCAAACGGTACACCGGTGGCCTCGCAAATCTTGCGGGCGCGCGAGCGGCCGACACCGTAAATGGCCGTCAGGCCGATTTCGGTATGCTTGTGGTTCGGGATGTTAACCCCTGCGATACGTGCCATTCGTCAATCCTCTTTCCGATTAGCCTTGGCGTTGCTTGTGGCGGGGATCCGACGAGCAGATCACGCGCACGACACCGTTGCGCTTGATGATTTTGCAGTTGCGGCAAATGCGCTTAACAGAAGCCAGCACTTTCATGATTTTCCTCTTCCTTCAATTCCAGTTCGCTTCAGTTCGTCCGGAAGACGATACGTGCGCGAGACAGATCATATGGAGTCAGCTCAACCGTCACCTTGTCACCCGGAAGAATCCGGATGTCGTTCACTCGCATCTCGCCGAAGATGTGGCCCGTTACTTCGTGGCCGTTCTCCGATTTGATGCAGAACGTCGCGTTGGGGAGATTTTCCAGGACCTCCCCTGCATCTGGATGACGTCGTCCTTTGCCATACCTGGTGCCCGTCCCAACCCCGGCTTCATTAGCGCAAGGTCAGGTTACCCTTGAAATTCGCCTTCTTCAGCAGCGACTCGTACTGCTGGGACATGACATAGGACTGCACCTGTGCCATGAAGTCCATCGTGACAACCACGATGATCAGCAGCGAGGTTCCGCCGAAATAGAACGGAACGTTCCAGCGCAGCACCAGGAATTCCGGCAACAGGCACACCAGTGTGATGTAAATCGCACCAGCCAGCGTCAGGCGCACCAGGATCTTGTCGATATAGCGCGTCGTTTGCTCGCCCGGACGGATGCCCGGAATGAAGGCTCCACTTTTCTTCAGGTTATCTGCCACTTCCCGGCTGTTATAGACCAGAGCCGTATAGAAGAAGCAGAAAAATACAATCGCAGTCGCATACAGCAGGATGTAGACCGGCTGGCCCGGCGACAGCGTGGCAGCCAGGTCCTTGATGAACCGGCCAACCGCACCCGTCGAGTCAGACGTGAACCAGCCTGCAATCGTCGCCGGGAACAGAATGATCGACGATGCAAAGATCGGCGGAATCACCCCTGCCATGTTCAGCTTCAGCGGCAGGTGCGACGACTGACCGCCATACACCTTGTTGCCGACCTGACGCTTGGCATAGTTCACCAGGATCTTGCGCTGGCCGCGTTCGACAAACACCACGGCGTAGGTCACACCAGCCACGATCGCCACGATCAGGATCGCCGCGATGATGCTCATCGAACCCGTACGGACCAGTTCGAACAGTCCGCCGATCGCATTGGGCAAGCCCGCCGCGATACCACCGAAGATGATGATCGAAATACCGTTGCCCAGACCGCGCTCGGTAATCTGCTCACCCAGCCACATCAGGAACATCGTACCGGTCACCAGCGTAATTACCGCCGTGGCCCGGAACATCAGACCCGGATCGATAACCAGCCCTGGTTGCGACTCCAGCGCCACCGCAATCGACAACGCCTGGAACGTGGCCAGAACCACTGTGCCGTAGCGTGTGTACTGCGTAATCTTCCGCTGCCCTGCCTGCCCTTCCTTCTTCAACGACTCCAGCTGCGGCAGCACGATCGTCAGCAACTGCATGATGATCGACGCCGAGATGTACGGCATGATGCCGAGCGCGAAGACGGTAAAGCGCGACAACGCACCGCCCGAAAACAGGTTGAACATCCCGAGGATGCCACCCGACTGACTCTGGAAAAGCTTCGCAAGCTGGTCCGGATCGATTCCCGGCACCGGAATATGTGCGCCGATGCGGTAGACGATCAGGGCCAGCACCAGGAACATCAGCCGGCGCTTAAGATCGCCGTACTTCGCCGTATTCCTGGCTTGCGCGCTTGCATTGGGTTTCGCCGTGGCCAAACGATGCTCCGACTGTGACTTCGCCTATGCTGCGAATGCTACTGCGTAATTACGCTTCGACCTGGCCGCCAGCGGCTTCGATCGCAGCCTTGGCACCAGCGGTGGCACCCAGACCCTTGATCGTCACCTTGCGGGACAGTTCGCCAGCCTTGATGACCTTGGCGCTCTTGACCAGCTCGCCCACCAGGCCAGCTTGCTTCAGGACCAGCAGGTCCACTTCGGCAGCTTCCAGGCGTTCGATGTCGCGCAGGGTCACTTCAGCGTTGAAGGCCTTGGTCAGCGAGGTAAAACCACGCTTCGGCAGACGACGATACAGCGGCATTTGACCGCCTTCGAAGCCCACCTTGTGGAAGCCGCCCGAACGCGACTTCTGACCCTTGTGACCACGACCAGCCGTCTTGCCCAGGCCGGAGCCGATACCGCGGCCGACGCGACGCTTGGCGTGCTTCGAACCATCGGCCGGTTTCAGGTTGTTCAGTTGCATGTTGCTCTCCGAGTCCCGATCAGGCCAGAACCTTGACCAGGTACGAGACCTTGTTGATCATGCCGCGCACGGCGGGCGTGTCCTGCAGCTCCGAAACGGAGTTCAGGCGACGCAGGCCCAGGCCACGTACGGTGGCGCGATGATCCTCGCGCGTACCGATCAGGCTACGCACGAGTTGCACTTTTACGGTTTTCTGCGACATTTCGTTCCCCTTAGCCGAGGATGTCTTCGACCGACTTGCCACGCTTGGCGGCGATTTCGCCCGGCGTGCTCATCTTGGTCAGACCATCGATGGTGGCGCGAACCATGTTGTACGGGTTCGTCGAACCGTGCGACTTGGTCACAACGTTCGTCACACCCATCACTTCGAAGATCGCGCGCATCGGACCACCAGCGATCACGCCGGTACCTTCCTTGGCGGGCATCATCAGTACCTTGGCGGCACCGTGACGGCCAACAACTTCGTGTTGCAGCGTGCCGTTCTTCAGCGAGACCTTGACCATCTTGCGACGGGCTTCGTCCATTGCCTTCTGCACGGCCACCGGAACTTCCTTGGCCTTGCCCTTGCCCATGCCGATGCGGCCATCGCCGTCACCAACCACGGTCAGCGCAGCGAAACCGAGGATACGGCCACCCTTCACCACCTTGGTGACACGGTTGACCGAGATCATCTTCTCGCGGAGGCCGTCGTCGCGTTCGTCCTGTTGGACTTTTGCTTGCATCTTTGCCATGACGTATCTCTCTTTGAGCGCTTAGAACTTGAGGCCGGCTTCACGCGCGGCGTCAGCCAGGGCCTTCACGCGGCCGTGGAAGCGGAAGCCACCACGATCGAACGCGACGGTTTCCACGCCAGCTGCCTTTGCCTTTTCGGCAACGCGCTTGCCCACCAGGGTGGCGGCGGCAACGGTAGCACCGCTGCCAGTCAGTTCCTTGCGCACTTCTGCCTCGGCGGTCGAAGCCGAAGCCAGCACTTGCGTGCCGCACGGCGAGTACACCTGAGCGTAAATATGCGTATTCGTACGGAACACGGTCAGACGATTGATCTTCAATTCCGCGATTTTCGCGCGGGTCTGACGTGCACGGCGCAAACGAGCGTCTTTCTTGTTCATCTCTGGACCCCTTACTTCTTCTTGGTTTCCTTCAGGATGACGCGCTCGTCAGCGTAGCGAACACCCTTGCCCTTATAGGGCTCAGGCGGACGGTACGCGCGAACTTCCGCGGCAACCTGACCGACTTTCTGCTTGTCAGCACCCTTGATCACGATTTCGGTCTGCGTCGGCGTTTCGGCCTTCACGCCTTCCGGCATTTCGTGGATCACGTCGTGCGAGAAACCAAGCTGGAGCTTCAGCGCGGAACCTTGCAGTTGAGCGCGGTAACCCACGCCAACCAGATTCAGCTTGCGCTCGAAACCAGTGGTCACGCCCTTGACCATGTTTGCCGCCAGGGCGCGCATGGTGCCTTGCAGGGCGTTTGCTTCACGCGATTCGTCAGCCGGTTCGAAAGTCAGCGTGCCATCGGCAACGTTGGCCTTCACCAGGCTGTGAATCGACTGGGTCAGCGTACCGAGCGGGCCCTTAACGGAGAGCACGCCAGCCGCCACATTTACTTCCGCGCCTTTCGGCAGCGCGATGGGAGCCTTACCTACACGGGACATGTTTGCTCCTTACGCGACGTAGCAGAGAACTTCGCCGCCCACGCCAGTGGCACGTGCCTTGCGGTCGGTCATCAGACCCTGCGGGGTCGAGATGATCGCCACACCCAGGCCGTTCATCACTTGGGGGATGTCGCTGCGGCCCTTGTACACGCGCAGACCGGGCTTCGAAACGCGCTCGATGCGCTCGATCACCGGACGGCCGGCGTAATACTTCAGACCAATGGTCAGTTGCGCCTTGCCGCCATCTTCCTGAACCGAGTAGTCGTCGACGTAGCCTTCGTCCTTCAGGACTTTGGCGATCGCAACCTTCAGTTTGGACGAGGGCATGACAACCGACGCCTTCTGCACGCCTTGGGCGTTGCGAATGCGCGTCAGCATATCGGCGATAGGATCGCTCATGCTCATACTGTTTCTCCTGTAGCCTGTGCGTAATTACCAGCTGGCTTTCGTCAGACCCGGAATTTCGCCCTTGAAGGCGATTTCGCGGATCTTGTTACGCGCCAGGCCAAACTTGCGGAAGGTACCGCGGGGACGACCGGTGATCGCGCAGCGATTACGCTGGCGAGTCGGGTTAGCGTTGCGCGGGAGCTTCTGCAGCTCGAGGCGCGCCAGATAACGCTCTTCTTCCGACTTTTCTTGGTCGTCAATAATGGCCTTGAGGTTTGCGCGCTTGTCGGCGTACTTCGCCACGAGCTTTGCGCGCTTCTTCTCACGTTCAATCAGAGCCAGTTTAGCCACGGTTACCCCTTAATTACGGAACGGGAACTTGAACGCGTTCAGGAGAGCCTTGGCTTCCTCGTCGTTCTTAGCCGTCGTCGTGATGCTGATGTTCAGACCACGCAGTGCGTCGATCTTGTCGTACTCGATTTCGGGGAAAATGATCTGCTCTTTCACACCGATGTTGTAGTTACCACGACCGTCGAACGATTTGCCCGACACACCACGGAAGTCACGCACGCGCGGCAGGGCCACGGTCACGAAACGGTCCAGGAATTCGAACATACGCTCACCGCGCAGGGTCACCATCGCGCCGATGGGGTAGCCCTGACGGATCTTGAAGCCGGCGATGGCCTTCTTGGCCTTCGTCACAACGGGCTTCTGACCGGCGATCTTGGTCAGATCACCAACTGCCAGCTCAATGACCTTCTTGTCATTGATCGCTTCGCCCAGGCCCATGTTCAGGGTGATCTTGGTGAAGCGCGGCACTTCCATGACCGACTTGTAGCCGAACTGCTTCATCAGCGCCGGCACAACTTGTTCTTTGTAAAACTCTTGCAGACGTGCTGTCATGCTCAACTCCTATCTGTGCCCAGAATCAAGCGGCCAGGACGGCACCGGTCGTCTTCAGCACGCGCACGCGCTTGCCGTCTTCGACCTTGATACCGACACGCGACGGCTTGCCATTGGCATCCACGAGCGCAACGTTGGAAATATGCAGCGGCATCAGCTTGTCGACCACGCCACCGGTGGTGCCCAGCATCGGGTTCGGGCGAGCGTGCTTCTTGGCAACGTTCACGCCTTCAACCACGACCTTGTCGCCTTGCACTGCCTGGACGGCACCGCGCTTGCCCTTGTCCTTGCCGGTCAGCACGATGACTTCGTCGCCTTTGCGAATCTTGTTCATGGCGGCTCCTTACAGCACTTCCGGAGCGAGCGACACGATCTTCATGAAGCGCTCGGTACGGAGTTCACGAGTCACCGGCCCGAAGATACGGGTGCCGATCGGCTCGAGCTTGTTGTTCAGCAGTACGGCGGCATTGCCGTCGAACTTGACGAGCGAACCGTCAGCGCGACGCACGCCCTTGGCGGTGCGCACGACAACTGCGTTATAGATGTCGCCCTTCTTCACGCGACCGCGCGGCGCTGCGTCCTTCACGGTCACCTTGATGATGTCGCCCACGCTCGCATAGCGGCGCTTGGACCCACCCAGTACCTTGATGCACAGCACTTCGCGCGCACCGGTGTTATCGGCCACTTCGAGCCGGCTTTCTGTCTGAATCATGGTCTTATCTTCCCAACTTAATCCGCCAGGTCTTCTGATATGAAGCCCGCCGGTCAGTCTTGGTCCCGTCGGAGCAAGGCATTGCGCCAGCACCGCTTGGGTTGATCAACTTGGAAGTCGGTAGTGCCCGCACCCAAAACTACCGGATGCCAGCCCTTGGCTCGCTTCACAGGCCCGCCCGGTTGGTACAGCTAAGGCGAACGCAATAAAGCGGAAGTCCAGGATTATAGCAACACAATCCTGGACTTGCAAGTCAGCAAAGTACTGTTGTACTTAGATGACGCGCGCAGCTTCTACCAGCCGGGAAACCACCCAGGACTTGGTCCGCGACAGCGGACGCGTTTCCTGGATCTCGACCTTGTCGCCTTCCTTGTACTGGTTGGCTTCGTCGTGTGCGTGGTACTTCTTGGAACGCAGCACGTACTTGCCGTACAGAGGATGCTTGACGCGGTTTTCGATCAAGACCGTGACGGTCTTGTCCATCTTGTCGCTCACGACACGGCCCACGAGGGTCCGGTGAAGCTTTGCTTCAGTCTTCGCAGCTTCGGTCATTTCGCGTTCGCCTTCTCGTTCAGCACAGTTTGCACGCGCGCGATGTCCTTGCGCACCTTCTTCAGCTGGCTGGTGTTCTGCAGCTGTTGGGTGGCCTTTTGCATGCGCAGGCTAAATTGGGCCTTCAGCAGCTCGGAGAGCTCCTGGTTCAGGCCTGCGGCGTCCTTGCCGCGCAGTTCGGATGCTTTCATCCCAATCTCTCCTTACGTACCGACCTGACGCACCACGAAATTCGTGGCGATCGGCAGCTTGGCGGCGGCAAGGCGGAACGCCTCACGTGCCAGCTCTTCGGTCACGCCATCCATTTCGTACAGCATCTTGCCCGGCTGAATTTCAGCCACGTAGTATTCCGGGTTGCCCTTACCGTTACCCATACGGACTTCGGCAGGCTTCTTCGAAATCGGCTTGTCCGGGAAAATCCGGATCCAGATGCGGCCGCCACGCTTGATGTGACGGGTCATCGCACGACGTGCCGACTCGATCTGGCGAGCGGTCAGACGGCCACGGCCCATTGCCTTCAGGCCGAATTCGCCAAAAGACACGGCGTTACCACGGGTAGCCTTACCCGTGTTGCGGCCCTTCTGCTCCTTGCGATACTTCCTACGCTTAGGTTGCAGCATTCTTATTCTCCACTCTTCGCGTCTGCGCCAGGCGCAGCGCGACGACCAGCACCGGCACCACCGCGGCGGTTGCCCGACGGACGGCCTTCGCCTTCACGGCGGCGGCCTTCCGGGCGACCCGGACGACGACGACGGTCTTCTTGCGGCTCTTCCACCACAGGCGCGTCATTGCGGCCCAGGTGATCGCCCTTGTAGACCCACACCTTGACACCGATGATGCCGTAGGTGGTTTCGGCTTCCGAGAAGCCGTAGTCGATGTCGGCACGCAGGGTGTGCAGGGGCACACGGCCTTCGCGGTACCACTCGGTACGTGCGATTTCAATACCGTTCAGACGACCCGAGCTCATGATCTTGATGCCTTGGGCACCCAGACGCATTGCGTTCTGCATCGCGCGCTTCATGGCACGACGGAACATGATGCGGCGCTCGAGCTGCTGCGTGATCGAATCGGCGATCAGCTGCGCATCGGTTTCCGGCTTGCGGATTTCCTCGATGTTCACGTGCACGGGCACACCCATGCGACGTTGCAGCTCAGCCTTGAGCAGTTCGATGTCCTCACCCTTCTTGCCGATCACCACGCCCGGGCGCGAGCTGTAAATGGTGATACGTGCATTACGGGCCGGACGCTCGATCACAACACGGCCAACCGATGCGTTCTTGAGCTTCTTCTTCAGGAACTCGCGAACTTCGATGTCTTCTTTCAGCATGCCGGCGAACTTCGTGTTGTTGGCGTACCAACGCGAAGCCCAGTTACGGCTGACGGCCAGACGGAAGCCAGTCGGATGAATCTTCTGTCCCATCGTGACTCCTTAGTTGCCGAGCGTCACAGTGATGTGACAGGTTTGTTTCTCGATGCGGTTGCCGCGGCCCTTCGCCCGTGCGGTGAAGCGCTTGAGCGAGGTTGCCTTGTCGATGAAGATCGATTTGACCTTCAGTTCATCGATGTCGGCGCCTTCGTTGTGCTCGGCGTTGGCGATGGCCGATTCGACCACCTTCTTCACGATCCCGGCAGCCTTTTTCGGGCTGAACGCCAGGATGTTGAGCGCGCGCTCGATCGGCAGACCGCGAATCTGGTCGGCGACCAGACGCGTCTTCTGGGCGGAGATACGGGCACCGCGATGAATCGCTTTCACTTCCATGATGGCACCTTACCTCTTCGCTTTCTTGTCAGCCGCGTGGCCCTTGAACGTGCGAGTGATCGCAAATTCGCCGAGCTTGTGGCCAACCATGTTTTCCGTCACGTACACCGGCACGTGTTGACGGCCGTTGTGCACGGCGATCGTCAGGCCGATGAAATCAGGCATGATCGTCGAACGACGCGACCATGTCTTGATGGGCTTCTTGTCCTTGCCGGCTACGGCCGTTTCCACCTTCTTCAGCAGGTGGTCGTCGCAGAACGGACCCTTTTTTGCGGAACGAGTCATATCTTTAGCTCCTACCTACCGTTAGCGCTTGTGGCGGCGCTGGACGATCATGCTGTCCGTGCGCTTGTTGCTGCGGGTACGGTAACCCTTAGCCGGGGTACCCCACGGCGAAACCGGGTCGCGACCAGCAGCAGTCTTGCCTTCACCACCACCATGCGGGTGGTCCACCGGGTTCATCACCACACCGCGAACGGTCGGGCGAATACCGCGCCAGCGTGTGGCACCGGCCTTGCCGATCACACGCAGGCTGTGCTCTTCGTTGCCCACTTCACCGATGGTGGCGCGGCATTCGATATGCACGCGACGCACTTCACCGGAGCGCAGACGAACCTGAGCGTACAGGCCTTCACGGGCCAGCAGCACGGCGGAACCACCGGCAGCACGCGCAACTTGCGCGCCCTTGCCAGGCAGGATTTCCACGTTGTTGATCGTGGTACCAACCGGGATGTTGCGGATCGGCAGGTTGTTACCGGCCTTGATCGGCGCTTCCGAGCCGTTCATCAGGGCCTGGCCAGCTACC
Organism: Cupriavidus pauculus; assembly: GCF_002858765.1. Classification (GTDB taxonomy): domain Bacteria; phylum Pseudomonadota; class Gammaproteobacteria; order Burkholderiales; family Burkholderiaceae; genus Cupriavidus; species Cupriavidus pauculus_B. Next base: position 77,717 of record NZ_PJRP01000002.1, on the reverse strand, counting down.
ATGCCCTTGGTGGCGATGATGTAGCGGCGCTCGCCGTCAGCGAACAGCACCAGCGCGATGTTCGCGCTGCGGTTCGGATCGTATTCCAGGCGCTCGACCTTGGCGGCGATGCCGTCCTTGTCGCTGCGCTTGAAGTCGACCACGCGGTAGTGGTGCTTATGACCACCGCCCTTGTGGCGGGTGGTGATATGACCGTTATTGTTACGACCCGACTTCTGGAATTGCTTTTCCAGCAGCGGAGCGTGCGGGGCGCCCTTGTGAAGGTCCTTGTTGACCACCTTCACCATCGAGCGACGACCCGGGGAAGTCGGCTTGGTCTTGACGAGTGCCATGATTACTTGGCCTCCGCTTCAAAATTGATTTCCTGACCCGGCTTCAGCGACACGTAAGCTTTCTTTACGTGGTTGCGACGGCCCATGAAGCGGCCAAAGCGCTTTTGCTTGCCCTTCTGGTTCAGGATCTGAACGGACTGCACCTCGACCTTGAACAGCAGTTCGACGGCGGCCTTCACTTCTGCCTTGTTGGCATCGCGAGCCACTTCGAACACAACCTGTTCGTTCTTGTCGGCCACCAGGGTTGCCTTTTCGGAAACCACCGGCGCGAGCAGCACCTGCATCAAACGATGATCGTTCTTGGCTACTTGCGTCATTTCAGCAACTCCTCGATCTGCGCGACAGCTGCCTTCGTCACGAGCACCTTCTTGTAGTGCACCAGCGACAGCGGGTCAGCATGACGCGGCTCCACGACTGCCACGTTCGGCAGGTTGCGCGAAGCCAGGTAGAGGTTTTCATCGAGGCTGTCGGTGATGATCAGCACCGAGTCCAGGCCCATGGCCTTGAACTTATCGGCCAGCAGCTTGGTCTTGGGTGCGTCGACAGCGAAACCGTCCACTACGTTGATACGACCTTCACGTGCGAGCTGCGAGTAAATCGAGCGCATACCGGCACGGAACATCTTCTTGTTGACCTTCTGGCTGAAGTTCTCTTCCGGCGAATTCGGGAAGATACGGCCACCGCCACGCCAAAGCGGCGAGGACGACATACCGGCACGAGCACGGCCCGTACCCTTCTGGCGCCACGGCTTCTTGGTCGTGTGCTTAACTTCTTCGCGGTCCTTCTGCTTGCGGTTACCGCTACGGGCGTTCGCCTGATAGGCAACGACGATCTGGTGAACCAGAGCTTCGTTGTAGTCACGGCCGAACACTTCCGGCGAAGCTGCAACGCCAGCGCCGACTTGACCGTTGTCCTGGAGGAGCTTGAGTTCCATTACATGCGCTCCTTAAGCTTTGGCCTTGACGGCCGGGGTCACGATGACCTTGCCGCCCTTGGAACCGGGGATGGCGCCCTTGACCAGCAGCAGCTTGCGCTCTGCGTCGATCTTGGCGATCTCGAGGTTTTGCACCGTGCGGGTGACATCACCGAGGTGACCCGTCATGCGCTTACCCGGGAACACGCGACCCGGATCCTGCGCCATACCGATGGAACCCGGCACGTTGTGCGAACGCGAGTTACCGTGGGTGGCACGACCCGAAGCGAAGTGGTAGCGCTTGATGGTACCGGCGTAGCCCTTACCGATGCTCACGCCCTGCACGTCGATCTTCTGACCAACCTGGAACAGGTCGACCGACAGCGAACCGCCAGCTTGCAGTTCGGCAGCCTTGGCTGCATCGATGCGGAATTCTTTGATGATTTCGCCAGCTTCCACGCCGGCTTTGGCGAGATGACCCGCCAGCGGCTTGGTGACGCGGCTTGCGCGCCGGCTGCCGAAGGTGACTTGAACCGCGGTATAACCGTCGGTCTCGTCCGTCTTGATTTGCGTCACGCGGTTGTCGCCGACCTCGACCACGGTAACGGGAATCGAATCACCGTCGTCCGTGAAAATACGGGTCATGCCAACCTTGCGACCTACAAGGCCAAGGCTCATGGTTTGCTCCATTCCCAGCTGCGATTGGCCGGGGCTGATTGATACACGATGTGCGATTTGCGGGTTGCGCGAAAAGGATTGCGCTGACCAAAACGGCCCCCACTACCCGGAGAAACGGGTAGCCTTACAATATAACCCAGTGCCAAGGAAAGGGCAAGATGGTTTGCCGAATTCCGCGCGTGTCCGTGTGTATCGCGACAGAATTTGGCGAAATTGCGGCGCGAAGCCGACTTGCGGCGGCGCGATGGCCGCCGAAGCTGGCTTTTCAGGCGGCCACGCGGACGAAATCGCCCCCGTAGAACACCAGCGGATCGCCCTCGGAGGCGGAAAACGCATCCACGGCGCCGACGATCAGCAGATGATCGCCGAGGACGTCGGCCCGCTGCACGCGGCATGACAGCGTGGCAAGCGCCTCGTTCAGATAGGGCACGCCTGCCTGGCATCGCCAATGGGGGACATCGGCGAACTTGTCTGGCTGGGGCGTGGCAAAGCGGCGCGCCAGATCACCATGGCCCGCGCGCAGGATGCTCACGCCGAAGGCCCCGCCTGGCGTGAACAGCCCGGCGTTTGGCGAATGCCTGGCCAGGCTCCAGAGGATCAGCGGCGGGTCCAGCGACAGCGATGCGAACGAATTGATGGTCAGGCCGACCGCCCTGCCCTCCGCGCCGCACGCGCCAATGATAGCCACCCCGGTGGCAAAGCGCCCGCAAACCCGCCGCAAGGCGCGGGGATCGGGCGCAGCAGACAGAGAGACGGTGCGTTCCATGATCGCCGGGCCCATCTCAGGCTGCCCTGGCCAGTTGCTGGTCGACCATCTGCTGGCACGCCGCCGGATCGGTCCACCACGGGAAGTAGTCCGGCGGATTGTCAAAGCCGTTGGCGATGCGCGCGGCCAGCACCGGCGACTGGCCCGCCGCCCCAAGCAGGCCGAGGATGTGCGGCGGTGGCGGCGTCAGCAGCGAGTTGGTCCAAGTCACGACGGCTTGCGCGTACTGCCAGTAGGCGTCGAACGTGGCGTTCATCCAGTCGGCATCGAACGGGCGGTCGCCGCGGGCGGCGATGGCGTCGAGATACACCTTGCAGCATTTGGCGGCGTTGTTCGAGCCCTGGCCCGTGATGGGATCGTTGACGACCACGGCATCGGCCATGCCGAAGACCATCCGTCCCGAGGGCAGCGTCATGACCGGCTTGCGCACTGTCGGGGCGAATCGGCCAGCAAGGATGCCATTGGCGTCGGTCAGCGCCACTTGCTCGCACCGCTCGGCCTCCCAGGGCAGATAGGTACGCAGGATTCGCAGGCTCTCTTCAAGATGCGCCTCGGGGGATCGGGCGTCCGACCAGCGATCCATCGGGCCCCCCGGGATGCCCTCGAACACCATGATCTCGCATGGCCCGGACAGCGTTAGCGCCGGAAATACAAAGTACTCGCCCACGCCGGGAATCAGATTGAAGCAGACGCGCGAAAACGGCGCGCGGGGCGTCATGCCCGTGACGTACGTCAGCGCCAGCGCGCGCTGGGGCGTGGCGAAGGGGCTGCGCGACGCATCGCGCGCGAACCGGCTCACGATCTCGCCCTTGCCGGCCGCCAGTAGCACCAGGTCGTGCTCGCGTGTCAGTGCCTCCAGTTCGTCGACGCCGACATCGACAATGCGCAGGTCGCCGCCACGCGCGACAAATGCCTCCATCCACGCCGGCATCTTCAGCCGCTGGTCCACGGCCTGCGCCGGACGGTCCAGCCGCGCGGCCCAGTCGATGACCTTCGCGCCGCGCTGCTCCGGATGCGGCACGACCACCCCGATGCCCTCCACCGGCGGACAGCCGTCATCCCACCAGTTCAGGCCCAGTTCGCGCTCGGTCTGCAGCGCGCGGTCGAACATGCACTGGCTGGACATCACCTTGCCCGCGCGGATCTGGTCCGGCGTGCGGTTCGACAGCAGCGTCACCCGATAGCCCCTGGCCTGCAGCCCCAGGGCCATCTGCAATCCGGACTGGCCGGCTCCGACGATGGCAATGCGTTGGCTCATGATTGTCTCCGTGTCTGTTGGAAGGGATTCAGCCGGCGAGCTTGCCGATGGCCGGCACGTTCTGCTCGGGGCCCATGGCGGCGTATCCGCCGTCCACCGCGTAATCGGCGCCAGTCACGAAGCTCGCGTGATCGGAGCATAGGAACAGCACCACCTGCGCCACTTCGTCGGGCTGGCCGACGCGGCCCAGCAGGTGGAAGGGCGCGGCCACGGCGTCGGTGCGGGCGCGATTGCCGCCGCTGACCTCGTCCATCAGCCGGCACCACGTCCATCCCGGCGACACGGCGTTGACGCGGATGTGGTCCGGCGCCAGATCCATCGCCATGCTGCGCGTCAGTTGCGCCATGGCCGCCTTCGACACCGGGTAGAGCCAGCGCCCGGTCTGCGCCACGCGGGCCGAAATGCTCGTGAAATTGACAATCGCCCCGCCACCGCGCGCCACCATGTGCGGATGCACGGCCTGCGCGAGCATCACCGCCGAGACCACATTCACATCGAGCGCGGCCAGCCAGTCTGCGCGCGCGGAGCGAAAGCCATCATCCAGATAGGTGCAGGCCAGGTTGACCAGGAAATCGATCCGGCCGAAGCGCTTGGCCACCTGCGCCACCGCGCCGCCCACCTGATCGTCCTGCGTGATATCGGCGTGGACGAACATGGCCATGGGCCCCAGCGCGGTGGCCACGCGCTCGCCGCCCTCGGCATCGATGTCGAGGATCGCCACGCGCGTGCCCGCTTCCACAAACGCACGGGCGACGCCCGCGCCGATCAGCGTGGCCCCGCCAGATATGACGGCAACCTTGTCCTGCAAGCCCTTCATGATGGTGTCTCCTGTTGAGATGCCGGGCGGCCTCTGGCGTGCCGCCCTGGGGTGCCGCGCAATGCGACTTGCGGCTACTTGCCTTCGCTCTGCTCCCAGCGCGCCATCAGCGTGTTCGACGGCAGCGTCTCGTCGAGCAGCTTGCGCGCGGTTTCCACGCCGGCCACCGGCAAGCCCTTGGGATCCAGCAGTCCGACCTGCACCAGCACGCTGGCCTGGTCCCAGTAGATGTGCTCGTGATAGAGCTTGTCGCCACGGAACTTGACGATGGCGATCAGCGGCACCTCCACGCGCTTGCCCGTCGGCGGCACGCCGGGCAGCATCCAGTCGATTTCGCAGGTGTGGGTGAAGCAGAACAGCATCTCGTCCACCACCTGGCTGGTGCCGATCGTGCGCGACAGCGGAATCAGCGTGGTATCGGGCGGATTGCCGTGGACGAAGTGATGCTGGTAGAAGCGCCTGAGCTCGCGATAGCCCACCCCGCCGGTCATGGTCGGAATGTGGTTGACGTAGGGCTGGGGCACCATGGTGGCCATCGTCGCATCGACGTCGCGCGTGGCGAATTCGTATTCGCAGTGCTTGTCCCACAGCCCGGAGAAGTCGTAGTGCGGGCCCATTTCGGCGCGCAGTGCCGCGATGGAACGCTGGTGCGCCATCAGCGCCGACGCCTTGTCGAAGTGCTCGCCGCCCGCCCGTGCAAACGCGTGGTCCATGCCGGGATAGACGTACAGCTCGACGTTGGCGCGGCCGCCGAGCGCCTGCCCTATGCGAGCCTGGGCTTCGGGCGGACAAAAACCGTCGCGCTCCGCCACGTGCAGCACCAGTCTGCCGCGAATCTTGTCGGCTTCTGCTAGGGCATGCTCGATGCCCACGCCGTAGTACCCCACCGCGCAAGCCACATCGGGCAGCCGACATGCCGCAAGGTAGGCCAGCTTGCCGCCCAGACAGAAACCGAGCACGCCGGTCTGGCCCACGCACTCCGGGCGCTGGCGCAGCGCGACGAGGGCGGCGCCGACATCTTGCACCCCCTTGTCCTCGTCGAATTGCTGGTACAGACCGAGTGCGCGCTGGAAGTCATCGCCCCGGTCGGTCAGTTCGATGCCGGGCTCGATGCGCCAGAACAGGTCCGGCACCAGCACGGTATAGCCTTCCTCCGCGTAGTAATCCGCCACCTGGCGCATCGTGGCATTAACGCCAAAAATCTCCTGGCACAGCACGATGCCGGGGCCCTTGCCGGCCGCCGGCGTGGCGAGGTAACCGCTGAAACTGCCGTCCTGGGTCTCGATCTGGATGGTCTGGCCCATGCCTTTTGCTCCTGTGGGATTCTGTGGATTTGGCCGCTGCGCGCCTCCGTCCTTGCCTTCATGATGGGAGACCCGCAGTGCAGCAAACTAGCCGCCTGATGCAGCGACTATCCGATTAGTGCAGGAAAGTGTGTCGCTGTTCAAGCCGCGCGACGGGGGGACTGGCGAATCCGCTATAGTGGTGCGCAGCGATTCCGCCGCCGCGCACCGTGCCAGCTGGCAGAACCGCCGCCGGAATCATGTGGCGCGCACGCGGTGCCGGGGAGGCCAATCCCTGGCGGCGGCAGTGCCCGGGCCGGCCCGCCAGGAGCGAGACATGCTGCAGCTGCCCCCCACTGCCCCGGCCGCGCCGCCGCTGGCAGGTGCCCTGCTTCACGACCCCGCACGACTCGTGTTCGATTCCGACGATCTGGACACCACGCGCGCCCGGGTCAGCGCCGTCTTCAAACCCCATCGACTCACCCTGCATGGCAGCAGGCTACACGCGCGCATGCATCACGCGCCGCTCGGCGCCGTGTCTTTCAACCGGCTGGCCTACGGCGGCGACGTGACCATCGACCCCGGCCCACTTGGCGACTTCCTGCTGGTGCAGATGCCGATGGCCGGCCAGGCCGACATCCATTGCGGCGGACAGCACATCGTTTCCGATGCCGGGCTCGCCTCGGTGTTGACCCCGAGCGAGCCGCTACGGATGCGCTGGAGCGCAGACAACGACCAGTTAATTGTCCGCATCGAACGCAGCGCGCTGGAGCGGGTCTGCAGCGCGTACCTGGGCCACAAGCCGTACCAGCCGCTGCGGTTTCAACTGGACATGGCCTGGCGCGGCGCCGGCTGGCACGCGCTGATCCAGTACCTGGCCGAAACGCTGGCGCGCGCGCCCGAGGCGGCCAGCCATCCGTTGACGGCCTGCCAGCTTGAGCAACTGGTGATCGGTACGCTGCTGACCTGCCAGCCGCACAGCCTGTCGGACACGCTGCGCCAGCACGGCAAGCCCCTGGCGCCGCGGCACGTGAAGGTGGTCGAGGAATATATCCACGCGCATGCCGACGCGGCGCTGACACCGGCGCAGCTGGCGGAGATGGCTGGCGTCAGCCTGCGCAGCCTCTATGCGGGATTTCGGGAACATCGCGGCCTGAGCCCGATGGCCTATCTGCGCACGGTCAGGCTGGAACGGGTACGGCAGGATCTGCTCAATGACGCGACGCTTTCGTCGGTCACGGCCGCAGCGTTGCGCTGGGGCTTTGCCCACCTGGGACGGTTCAGCGCCGAGTATCGGCGCGCGTTTGGGGAGTGCCCGGCGGAAACGTTGCGGCGACGTGGGCGGGGCTGACGGGACTGCAGGGCCGCAGGCGAACGGGCCAGCACGGCGCTGGCCCACCAAACAAAAACGGCGAACCGAAGTTCGCCGTTATTTGCTGCATCAGACCGCCGGAGCGGTCCGAAACATATTTACACCTTGATCTCGACGTCCACGCCGGCCGGCAGGTCGAGCTTCATCAGCGCGTCAACGGTCTTGTCCGTCGGGTCGACGATGTCCATCAGACGCTGGTGCGTGCGGATCTCGAACTGATCGCGGCTGGTCTTGTTGACGTGCGGCGAACGCAGGATGTCGAAGCGCTGGATGCGGGTCGGCAGGGGCACCGGGCCCTTGACGATCGCGCCGGTACGCTTGGCGGTATCCACGATTTCGGCGGCCGACTGGTCGATCAGGCGATAGTCGAAAGCCTTCAGGCGGATACGGATCTTCTGGTTCTGCATGATTGTTCCTTAAAAGAGCGATGGGCAGTGAGCCCGGATTATAGGGGACATGCCTGCAGGCATGTCCCAGGAAGGTTGCTTAGTCGAGGATCTTTGCCACAACGCCGGCGCCGACGGTACGGCCACCTTCGCGGATTGCGAAGCGCAGGCCTTCTTCCATGGCGATCGGGGCGATCAGCTTGACGGTGATCGACACGTTGTCACCCGGCATGACCATTTCCTTGTCCTGCGGCAGCTCGATCGAGCCAGTCACGTCGGTCGTACGGAAGTAGAACTGCGGGCGGTAGTTGTTGAAGAACGGCGTGTGACGGCCGCCTTCGTCCTTCGACAGGATGTAGACCTCACCCGTGAAGTGCGTGTGCGGCTTGATCGAGCCCGGCTTGCACAGAACTTGACCACGCTCCACGTCTTCGCGCTTCGTGCCGCGCAGCAGCAGACCCACGTTGTCGCCAGCTTGACCTTGGTCCAGCAGCTTGCGGAACATTTCCACGCCCGTGCAAGTCGTCTTCACCGTCGGGCGGATACCCACGATTTCGATTTCTTCACCGACCTTGACCACGCCACGCTCGATACGGCCCGTCACCACGGTACCGCGACCCGAGATCGAGAACACGTCTTCCACCGGCATCAGGAACGTACCGTCAACAGCGCGCTCCGGCGTCGGGATGTACGAATCCAGCGCGTCGGCCAGGTTCATGATCGCCACTTCGCCCAGCTCGCCCTTGTCGCCTTCCAGCGCCAGCTTGGCCGAACCCTTGATGATCGGGGTGTCGTCGCCCGGGAAGTCGTACTTCGACAGAAGTTCGCGCACTTCCATTTCCACCAGTTCCAGCAGCTCGGCGTCGTCCACCATGTCGCACTTGTTCAGGAACACGATGATGTACGGCACGCCAACCTGACGGGCCAGCAGGATGTGCTCGCGCGTTTGCGGCATCGGGCCGTCAGCGGCCGAGCAAACCAGGATCGCGCCGTCCATCTGCGCAGCGCCCGTGATCATGTTCTTCACATAGTCAGCGTGGCCCGGGCAGTCAACGTGGGCGTAGTGGCGGTTGGCCGTCTCGTATTCCACGTGTGCGGTGTTGATCGTGATGCCGCGTGCCTTTTCTTCCGGCGCTGCGTCGATTTCGTCGTACTTCTTGGCGGCGCCGCCGAACTTCGCAGCCAGCACCGTGGCAATCGCTGCCGTCAGCGTCGTCTTGCCGTGGTCAACGTGACCAATCGTACCTACGTTCACGTGCGGCTTGGTCCGCTCGAACTTTTCCTTTGCCATGTTTCAGCTCCTAATGGAATACAGTCAGATTCAATTCTTTGCGCCGCCACGCAGGTCCTGCATGGCGGCGAAACTTAATTACTTGCCCTTGGCCGTCATCACTGCTTCGGCGATGTTCTTCGGCGCCTCTGCGTAGTGCTTGAATTCCATGGTGTACGTGGCGCGGCCTTGCGTGGCCGAGCGCAGCGACGTCGAATAACCGAACATTTCCGACAGCGGGACTTCGGCCTTGATGATCTTGCCGCCGCCAATCATGTCGTCCATGCCCTGCACGATGCCACGGCGGGACGACAGGTCGCCCATCACGGTACCCGTGTAGTCTTCCGGCGTTTCCACTTCCACGGCCATCATCGGCTCGAGCAGAACCGGGCTGGCCTTGCGCATGGCTTCCTTGAAAGCCATCGAGCCGGCCATGCGGAACGCGTTTTCGTTCGAGTCCACATCGTGGTACGAACCGAACGTCAGCGTGACCTTCACGTCAACCACCGGGAAGCCCGCCAGGATACCGGCCGGCAGCGTGTCGACAATACCCTTCTCGACCGCCGGGATGTATTCGCGAGGAATCACACCGCCCTTGATGGCGTCGATGAACTCGAAGCCCTTGCCCGGCTCTTGCGGTTCCAGCGTGATCACGGCGTGACCGTACTGGCCGCGGCCGCCCGACTGCTTGACGAACTTGCCTTCGACGTCCTCAGCCTTCTTGCGAATGGTTTCGCGGTAGGCCACTTGCGGCGCGCCGATGTTGGCTTCCACGCCGAATTCGCGCTTCATGCGGTCGACCAGAATTTCCAGGTGGAGCTCGCCCATGCCCGAAATGATGGTCTGGCCCGATTCTTCATCGGTACGCACGCGGAACGACGGATCTTCAGCGGCCAGGCGGTTCAGGGCGATGCCCATCTTTTCCTGGTCAGCCTTGGTCTTCGGCTCGACAGCCTGCGAGATCACCGGCTCCGGGAAGATCATGCGCTCGAGCACGATCGGTGCAGCCGGATCGCACAGCGTATCGCCCGTGGTGGCGTCCTTCAGGCCCACCGCGGCGGCGATGTCGCCGGCCAGCACTTCCTTGATTTCTTCGCGCTGGTTGGCGTGCATCTGCAGAATACGGCCCAGACGCTCCTTCTTCTGCTTCACCGGGTTGTACACGGTGTCGCCCGAATTGATCTTGCCCGAGTACACGCGGAAGAAGATCAGTTGGCCGACGAACGGGTCGGTCATGATCTTGAACGCCAGCGCCGAGAACTTCTCGTTGTCGTCAGCCTTGCGCTCGAGCTTCTTCTCGTCATCGCTTTCGTCCACGCCCGTGACCGGCGGAATGTCGACCGGCGACGGCAGGAAGTCGATCACGGCGTCCAGCATACGCTGCACGCCCTTGTTCTTGAACGCGGTGCCGCACAGCATCGGCTGGATTTCGCAGGCGATGGTACGGTCACGCAGCGCCTTGACGATCTCTGCGCGGGTCAGCTCTTCGCCGCCCAGGTACTTTTCCATCAGCTCTTCGCTGGCTTCGGCGGCGGACTCGACCATCTTCTCGCGCCATTCGTCAGCAACGGCTTGCAGTTCGGCCGGGATGTCCTGGTACTCGAACTTCACGCCCTGGCTGGCTTCGTCCCAGATGATCGCCTTCATTTCCAGCAGATCGACGACGCCCTGGAAGCCGTCTTCAGCGCCGATCGGCACCACGACGGGCACCGGATTGGCCTTCAGGCGGGTCTTCAGCTGGTCGTAAACCTTGAAGAAGTTCGCGCCGGTACGGTCCATCTTGTTGACGAAGGCCAGACGCGGCACGCCGTACTTGTTGGCCTGACGCCAGACGGTTTCCGACTGCGGCTGCACGCCACCCACTGCACAGTAGACCATGCAGGCGCCATCCAGCACGCGCATGGAACGCTCCACCTCGATGGTGAAGTCCACGTGTCCCGGGGTGTCGATGATGTTGAAGCGGTGCTCGGGGTAGTTACCCGCCATGCCCTTCCAGAAGGCGGTGGTAGCAGCGGAGGTAATCGTGATGCCACGCTCCTGCTCCTGCTCCATCCAGTCCATGGTGGCCGCGCCATCATGCACTTCACCGATCTTGTGGTTCACACCGGTGTAGAACAGGATCCGCTCGGTCGTGGTGGTTTTACCCGCGTCAATGTGAGCCGAAATACCGATGTTACGGTAGCGCTCAATAGGAGTCTTACGAGCCACTTTAATCCTCTATTCGTCCATGAGGCGCAGAAATCTCATGACCTGCGCCCTTAACACAAACGGGCGAGATGTGTGAAAACACAGCCCGCCCGGCAACCAACAGCGTTTTTCGCGCGCCTTAGAAGCGGAAGTGCGAGAACGCCTTGTTGGCTTCGGCCATGCGGTGTACTTCGTCGCGCTTCTTCATTGCGCCACCACGACCTTCTGCAGCCTCCAGCAGCTCACCTGCCAGGCGCAGCGCCATCGACTTCTCGCTGCGTTTTTTCGCGGCCTCGCGCAGCCAACGCATCGCCAATGCCAAACGACGCGACGGACGGACTTCGACCGGAACCTGATAGTTGGCGCCGCCCACGCGACGGCTCTTCACTTCCACCACCGGCTTCACGTTGTTGATGGCAACGGAGAACACTTCGATGGGGGCCTTGCCTGCCTTCTTTTCGATCTGGTCGAACGCGCCGTACACGATACGTTCGGCAACCGACTTCTTGCCGTCCAGCATCAGCACATTCATGAACTTGGCAACTTCAACGTTACCGAACTTCGGATCAGGCAAAACGTCCCGCTTGGGGACTTCACGACGACGTGGCATCTTCTTTCCTTAAGATTCAGTTGAGAGGCGGTCTGAATATTTCCGCTCTCCGGCCACCAACTAGCTTGCCAGTCCTGCTGACTGGAGCAAATTCGCCGGGTGACCACTTACTCGACGGCACGGCGCACAAAAAACGCTCCGTTGTACCGCCGCCTGGTGACAGCCCCATGACGTCCTGTCACGGCTGTCGGATATTACTTTGCGTAGAAGCTTAGGCAGCCTTCGGACGCTTCGCACCGTACTTCGAACGGGCCTGCCGACGGTCCTTCACGCCTTGCAGATCCAGCGAACCACGGACGATGTGGTAACGCACACCCGGCAGATCCTTCACACGGCCGCCGCGGATCAGCACGACCGAGTGTTCCTGCAGGTTGTGGCCTTCGCCGCCGATATACGAAATGACTTCGAAACCGTTGGTCAGGCGCACCTTGGCGACCTTACGCAGTGCCGAGTTCGGCTTCTTCGGCGTCGTGGTGTACACACGGGTGCACACGCCGCGACGCTGGGGGCAGTTCTCAAGCGCCGGGCTCTTGCTCTTGACGACTTCAGAGACGCGCGGCTTGCGAACCAGTTGGTTGATAGTTGGCATTGTTCAATCCAGCTTGGTTTTACAAAAACACCCCTTCGTCAGGCTCTGACCAAGGGGCAACTACGGGTTTTGGACGGGAAAGGTGAGCGGACGCTCTGAAGGAAGGGCTGTGAAGTGACAGACTTGCCAAAGAGCGCGAGCTCGCCCGGATCCCGCTGCCGTCTGCCTGGTTGCGCCGCTGAGGGCACAATTCCGAGGGACGTGCGAAATCCAAAGCCAAAAACTCGAATCTGGCACTCTAGCAGCGGCGTTGGCAACGGTCAAGGGGTATACGCGACGTATACCTATGTGGCCCGGACCTCCCTGGACGATCAGACCTCGCGCAGGGCTTCCAGGATTTCCTCGCCGTAGCGCTCAAGCTTGGATGCACCAATTCCGGGCACTTCAGCCAGTTCGTCGAGCGAGGCCGGCGCGCTGCGCGCAAGCTCGGCCAGCGTGGCGTCGTGGAAGATGACGTACGCTGGCACGCCGTGCGACTTGGCGGTGCTCGTGCGCCAGGCCCGCAGCGCCTCCCAGTTGGACAGCGTATCGGCATCCATCGTGGCCGTGTGATCGGTCCGCGGCCCGCCGCGCCCCGCCCGCTCGCCGGACTTGCCCGGCTTGCTGACCTGCCGGCGCAGCGTGACCGACTGCTCGCCCTTGAGCACCGCCCGCGCCGGATCACCAAGCAGCAGGGCGCCGTGGCCGCCGTGGTCGATCACCAGCAGGCCATGGGCAATCAGCTGTCGGAAGATGGCATGCCATTCCGCAACCGACAGGTCCTTGCCGATGCCGAAGGTCGACACCTTGTCGTGGCTCCACTGTCGGATCTTCTCGCTGGCATTGCCGCGCAGCACGTCGATCAGGTGGGTCGAGCCGAAATGCACGCGGCTGGCCTGCGCCGTGCGGTACACGCACGACAGCGCCATTTGCGCTTCTCGGGTGCCGTCCCAGGTGGCAGGCGGCTCCAGGCACGTATCGCAGTTGCCGCACGGGCCCGCCGATTCCTCGAAATAGGCCAGGATCCGCACGCGCCGGCAGCCTGCCGTTTCGCACAGGCCCAACAGCGCGTCGAGCTTGGACGATGACACGCGCTTGTGCGCCTCGTCGGCTTCGGACTCGTCGATCATGCGTTTCTGCTGCACGACGTCGCCAAGCCCATACGCCATCCAGGCATTGGCCGGCAGCCCATCGCGGCCAGCTCGACCGGTTTCCTGGTAATAGCCTTCCATGCTCTTGGGCAGGTCCAGGTGCGCCACAAACCGCACATCGGGCTTGTCGATGCCCATGCCGAACGCAATGGTGGCCACCATCACGATGCCCTCTTCCTCGCGGAAGCGTGCCTGGTGATGCTGCCGCACCTGCGCGTCCATGCCGGCGTGGTAGCCCAGCGCGTTGATGCCGTGGCTTGTCAGCCATTGCGCAGTATCTTCGACCTTCTTGCGCGACAGGCAATAGACGATGCCGCTGTCGTGCCCGCCGTCGCCATTCATATGCTCGGCCTTGATGAAGGCCAGCAGTTGCTGCCGCGCGTTGTCCTTCTCGACGATGCGGTAGCGGATATTGGGACGATCGAAGCTGGAAATGAAGACCCGCGCATCATCGAGCGCCAGCCGCTCGATGATCTCGTTGCGCGTCAGCGCATCGGCCGTGGCCGTCAGCGCAATGCGCGGCACATTCGGGAAGCGCTCATGCAGCACCGACAACTGGATATATTCCGGCCGGAAGTCGTGGCCCCACTGCGATACGCAATGGGCCTCGTCGATGGCGAACAAACCAACGCGCGTGCGATCCAGCAGATCCAGAAAGCGCGGCGTCATCAGCCGCTCCGGCGCCACATAGAGCACGTCCACCCGACCGGCCAGGAGGTCGCGCTCGACCGCCGAGGCCTCACTGCTGCTCAATGTGGAGTTCAGCACCGCCGCGCGGACGCCGGCTTCGGTCAACGCCGCCACTTGGTCCTGCATCAGCGCGATCAGCGGCGACACCACAACGCCCACGCCCAGGCCAGCCTGCTGGCGCAGCAACGCCGGAATCTGATAGCAGAGCGACTTGCCACCGCCCGTGGGCATCAGCACCAGGCAATCGCCACCATCCGCCACATGGTCGATGATCTCGGCTTGCGTGCCACGGAATGCGTGGTAGCCGAAGACTTCTTTGAGGATCGCCAGGGCGCGCGACATGGGACAGCAGTAGATCGGAAAGCCGGGAAAGGCGTAACCATACCACTCCATGCCGCGTCGGACCGAATGTGTCTGCAACGGTGTGGCACTGACGCCAATCGACACGGGGGAATCGGCCGCGCCGCCGACAGTCTTGCGCCAGCACAAGCACCCCGCAGCACACCGGTCATAGCATCACAGGCGAGGTCCCTAACACAGCGACATGTAGCGCCATTCCTTTTCCCTGCCGATCGAGATCCTGCGCGACGGGTCGGAACCGTACAAGCAGCAGATCATGCGGCAGGTGGAACACATGATCCTGTCCGGCAGTCTTCAGCCGAATGACCGGCTTCCGTCCATCGCCTGCCTGGTTGCCATGTTGCGCGTCTCGCGCAACACGGTGGTGGGCGCCTATGAGGGCCTAACGGATGCCGGCCTGCTGCGGGGCGAGCCGGGACGCGGTTTCCTGTGGCGGGAGCGATTCCCCGCGCGTCGTCGTTGCCGGCCCCTTCCCCGGCAACGACGGTCAAGCCAGAGGCGCCGCCACGACCATCGAAATCGTCGCAGGCACGTGCCGGCATATCCCCGCCCGCCGCTGGGCCATGCTGTCGAACCTGCTGCTGCGCCAGATGCGGCACGCGATCAGCGAATACCCATCGGCAGAGGGCCTCTGGGCCTGCGCATGCAGATTGCCGATTATCTCGCCGCAACCCGCGCGCTGGCGGTCGATCCGACGCAGATCGTCGCCGGCGTCCAGAAGGCACTGCACCTGCTTGCCGCGCATCTGGTCCATCACGGTGACCACGTTGTGGTGGAATCACCTGGCTGTGCGGGCTTCTGAATCTGCCCCACCTCCGGCACGCAGAGCGGTTCGCCGTACCGATCGATGCGGACGGGCTGTGTACGCACGCACTACCACGCGCGCCGATGCAGTTGGCGTACGCCACGCCGTCGCACCAGTATCCGCTCGGCTACGCCATGTCGATGGACCGGCGCCGCGCCTTGCTGGATTGGGCCGCGCACGTCGGAGCCTGTGTGATCGAAGACGATTACGACGGCGATTTCGCCTGCGACAGCGCGCCGCCACTGCCGCTCATGGCGCTCATGGCGCTCGATCCGGCGCGCGTGGTCTACGTCGGATCGTTCTCGAAGGTGCTCGGGCCAGGCTTGCGACTCGGATTCATGGCATGCCCGCCATGGCTAGCAGACGCCATCGCGCGTCGCAAGGCGCTGCTGAATTACGGATGTCCCTGGCTCGAGCAGGCCGTGCTTGCGCGACTGATCGAGTATGGCGATTACAGTCGGCACCTGTATCGGCTGCGCCGTCGGTGTCCTTGTGCAAGGCCGGCCCGACGTAGCCGTCCCGACTGACGTATTGGAGACCGCGCAATTGGCCTGGTAAAGGTCGTCAGCGCGTTGCAGCGCGTCGGCCGTCATGGCGCACAGCGCGCCAGACACACTGGCGACAATGGCGGCAATTAAAGTCCTGGCAAGCATCGTCCGGATCTTCCGTGGGTAGTTTGACTAGTAACGATGCGATCAATGTGCCACTGCGTTCTCGCCGCGCCTGGAGGATGCAACGGGAATTCCGATGGGTACGGTTCCGCGAATGTCGCGGATCGGCATCCTTCACCCCATGAACGCCCGCCCAATCCTGAAGGATTTGCGATAGCACAAGAGCGTCCTCAACAAGGAGGACTACGATCCGGCGATCTACGCCCGTGCCCTTCGTATGCCCGCATTGCAACCCCCACCCCATTCCATGCCTGTCAGCCGCGACACCCTCTTCGTCAGCGGCAGCGACCTGTTCGCGCTCGGCCACTATCCGGGCAATCCGGTGTACCCTGGCGCGCTCATGCTTGATCGCATGTTGGCGATGGCCGCCGACCTTGCCGGCACCACGCTCGGCCAAGCCGTCCACGTCTCGGCTGTTCAGCGCGTGCAGTATCTGGGTGTCGTCGTGCCCGGCGACATGGTCGCCCTGGAGGTCACGATCCAGACACGCGACGGCGACACCCTGACATGCGAGGCTATCGCCAGCGTCGCCGGAGATGCGCGCGTCCGGGCCACCATCGTGTGCCGTAGCGGAGTCGTCGATGCGACGGCGCCAGCCGTACAGGCCGTGGGCACAAGTGCGCCGGCGCTGACGCACCAGCAGATCGCGCGCCTGCTTCCGCATCGGTATCCGTTCCTGTTGCTCGATACCGTGACGACCTATCGGCCGGGCGAACACATCCTGGCCACAAAGGTCGTCAACCGCGAGTCGCCGATACTTGGCCGCCAGCCGCCTGCGGCATATCCGGCGACGTTGGCCATCGAGTCATTCGGGCAAGCCGGTGTCACGCTGTTCTATCTGGGCCAGACGGGCGATGGGCCGACTCACGCGCTGGTGGGATTGATGCGCGATGTCACGCTGCATCGGCCCATTCCCTACGACACGGTCCTGACGCTCAATGTCAGGATTGACCGACTGCGGTCAAACATGGTGGTGTTCGGAGGCCACATCCTGATCGGCGACGAGCCGGCAATCGACGTGGGTAGCCTCGTGGTCATGATCGCGCCGGCTTCGTCAGCCTCGTCGGCTGGCGCCTGATGCGCTGACGCACCGTGATTGCCCGGTCATTGAGATCCACCGAGCAGCGGAATGCCCCCATCCAGAGCGTAATGATCGAAGCGGTCTCACAAGCGGAAGTCAAGGACCCCATACCGTAGCGCCACGCCCGATCCTTCGGATTGACCCACACCAACCCGAAGGCACCAGACGAAAAAAAACCCGGCTCAATTGAGCCGGGTTTTTCATTGCTGCGAAACAGCGAGCATCGCGATCAGACTGCGTCGTCGTCGCCCTCAGTGGCTTGCACCACCGGCGGCTCGATGAAGAGCGATTGCTCTTCATCGCTGATTGCCTGGGCGCGGTCGCGCTCGGCTGCCTCGCGTGCCTTGCGGGCACGGTGGTAGGCCAGGCCGGTACCGGCCGGGATCAGACGACCCACGATCACGTTTTCCTTCAGACCACGCAGGTCGTCAGTCTTGCCCATGATCGCGGCTTCGGTCAGCACGCGCGTGGTTTCCTGGAACGATGCCGCCGAGATGAAGCTGTCGGTCGACAGCGACGCCTTGGTAATACCGAGCAGCAGGTTCTCGTGGATGGCCGGACGCTTGCCGTCGGCGATCACGCGATCGTTTTCGTCGAGCAGGTCCGAACGCTCCACCTGTTCACCCGGGATGAACTTGGTGTCGCCCACGTCCTGGATCTGCACGCGGCGCAGCATCTGACGAACAATCACTTCGATGTGCTTGTCGTTGATCTTCACGCCTTGCAGACGGTACACGTCCTGCACTTCGTCCACGATGTAGTGCGCCAGCTCTTCGATGCCCTTCAGGCGCAGGATGTCGTGCGGGTCCGCCGGACCTTCCACGATCATTTCGCCCTTGTTCACCACCTGGCCGTCGTGCACCAGCACCTGCTTTTCCTTCGCGATCAGGAACTCGTGGGCGTTGCCGTCCAGGTCCGTGATCACCAGGCGCTGCTTGCCCTTCGTGTCCTTGCCGAACGACACCGTACCGGTGACTTCCGCCAGCACGGCGGCGTCCTTCGGCGAACGGGCTTCGAACAGCTCGGCCACGCGCGGCAGACCCCCGGTAATGTCGCGGGTCTTCTGCGATTCGGTCGGGATACGTGCCAGCACTTCACCCACGTGCACCTGCTGACCATCCTTCACGGTAATCAGCGCGCCCACCTGGAAGCCGATGGTCACGGAATGGTCCGTGCCCGGAATTTTGACTTCCTGGTTGTTCGCGTCGAACAGCTTCACCTGCGGGCGCAGGCCCTTGGTGGCAGCCGTACGGCGCTTGGCGTCGATCACCACGAGGGTCGACAGGCCCGTGACTTCGTCCATCTGCTTGGCAACGGTCACGCCTTCTTCCACGTTCTCGAACTTGATCGTGCCCGAGTACTCGGAAACGATCGGACGAGTCAGTGCGTCCCATGTGGCCAGCTGCGTACCAGCCTTGATGGCCTGGCCGTCCTGCACCAGCAGCGTGGCGCCGTACGGGATCTTGTGGCGCTCGCGCTCGCGGCCGTGGTCGTCCGTGATCAGTGCCTCGCCCGAACGCGAGATCACGATCAGTTCGCCCTTGGCGTTCGTCACGTAACGCATGGTCACCGTGAAGCGCACCGTACCGGTAGCCTTGGCTTCCACGCTCGATGCCACTGCCGCACGCGATGCCGCACCACCGATGTGGAACGTACGCATGGTCAGCTGGGTACCCGGCTCACCAATCGACTGCGCGGCGATCACACCCACCGCTTCACCCGAGTTCACCAGCACGCCGCGGCCGAGGTCACGGCCGTAGCACATGGCGCACAGGCCGAAGCGCGTATCGCACGACAGCGGCGTGCGGACCTTGACTTCGTCCACGCCGATGTTGTCGATCAGTTCGACCAGGTCTTCGTCCAGCAGCGTGCCGTTCTCGATCGCGGTTTCCTGGGTTTCAGGGTTCACCACGTCGCCCACCGTCACACGGCCGAGAATACGGTCGCGCAGGGCTTCGATCACTTCACCGCCTTCGACCAGGGCCTTCATGGCCACGCCGTTGGTGGTGCCGCAATCGTCTTCCACCACGACCAGATCCTGCGTCACGTCGACCAGACGACGGGTCAGGTAACCCGAGTTTGCGGTCTTCAGTGCCGTATCGGCCAGGCCCTTACGGGCACCGTGGGTCGAGATGAAGTACTGCAGAACGTTCAGGCCTTCACGGAAGTTCGCCGTAATCGGCGTTTCAATGATCGAGCCATCCGGCTTGGCCATCAGGCCACGCATACCTGCCAGCTGACGAATCTGGGCCGCGCTACCACGAGCACCCGAGTCCGCCATCATGTAGATCGAGTTGAACGAGTCCTGCTTGACGGTTGCGCCCGTACGATCGACCACGTCTTCGTGCTGGAGCTGCTCCATCATCGCCTTGCCCACCTGGTCACCAGCGGCGCCCCAGATGTCCACGACGTTGTTGTAACGCTCCTGGTCGGTCACCAGACCCGACATGTACTGCTTGTCGTATTCCTTCACCTTGGCAGCTGCGTCGGAGATGATCTTCTCCTTCTGCGGCGGCACCAGCATGTCGTCGATGGCGATCGAGATACCGGCGCGCGTTGCCAGGCGGAAGCCCGACTGCAGCAGCTTGTCGGCGAAGATCACGGTTTCGCGCAGACCGCA
Organism: Cupriavidus pauculus; assembly: GCF_002858765.1. Classification (GTDB taxonomy): domain Bacteria; phylum Pseudomonadota; class Gammaproteobacteria; order Burkholderiales; family Burkholderiaceae; genus Cupriavidus; species Cupriavidus pauculus_B. The sequence continues at coordinate 57,899 of NZ_PJRP01000002.1, read as the reverse complement.
CTTGCGGAACGCCGTGTTGATCAGGCGCGAAATTTCCTTCTTCTTCAGCGGCTTGTTCAGCACCGAGAACGGCAGGCCCTTCGGCAGGATCTCGGACAGGATCGCGCGGCCGACCGTGGTGGCCTGCAGCGTGATCTTGGGTGCGAAACGGGCATCGCCGTCGGCGTCCTTGTTCACCACCTCGTACTCGGTGATCCGCACGTTCACGCGCGAAGCGAGTTCGACTTCCTTGTTCTCGTAGGCACGGATGACTTCGCTGATGTCAGCAAACGTCATGCCTTCGCCCTTGCCGTTGATCTTGTCGCGGGTCGTGTAGTACAGACCCAGCACAACGTCCTGCGACGGCACGATCGACGGATCGCCGTTGGCCGGGAACAGCACGTTGTTCGACGCCAGCATCAGCGTGCGCGCTTCCATCTGGGCTTCCAGCGACAGCGGCACGTGAACGGCCATCTGGTCACCGTCGAAGTCGGCGTTGAACGCGGCGCAGACCAGCGGGTGCAGCTGGATGGCCTTGCCTTCGATCAGCACCGGCTCGAACGCCTGGATACCCAGGCGGTGCAGCGTCGGCGCGCGGTTCAGCATCACCGGGTGCTCGCGGATCACCTCTTCGAGGATGTCCCACACCACCGGCGTCTGGCTTTCCACTTCCTTCTTCGCCGCCTTGATGGTGGTGGCGATGCCCATCGTTTCCAGCTTGTGGAAGATGAACGGCTTGAACAGCTCCAGCGCCATCAGCTTGGGCAGACCGCACTGATGCAGCTTCAGCGTCGGGCCCACCACGATGACCGAACGGCCCGAGTAGTCCACGCGCTTGCCCAGCAGGTTCTGACGGAAACGACCGCCCTTACCCTTGATCATCTCGGCCAGCGACTTCAGCGGACGCTTGTTGGCGCCCGTCATCGCCTTGCCGCGACGGCCGTTGTCCAGCAGCGAGTCGACGGCTTCCTGCAGCATGCGCTTTTCGTTGCGCACGATGATTTCAGGGGCCTTCAGCTCCAGCAGACGCTTCAGACGGTTGTTACGGTTGATGACGCGACGATACAGGTCGTTCAGGTCCGACGTGGCGAAACGGCCACCATCGAGCGGAACCAGCGGACGCAGTTCGGGCGGCAGCACCGGCAGCACTTCCAGGATCATCCACTCGGGCTTGATGCCCGAGCGCTGGAACGCCTCCAGCACCTTCAGGCGCTTGGCGAACTTCTTGATCTTGGCTTCGGAACCGGTGGCCTGCAGCTCGGCGCGGATCTGTTCGATCTGCTTCTCGATGTCGATGCCGCGCAGCAGTTCACGGATGCCCTCGGCACCCATCATGGCCACGAATTCACCCTCGCCGTACTCGTCGCACTTGGCCAGGTAATCGTCTTCCGACATGATCTGGCTCTTCTTGAGCGGGGTCATGCCGGGTTCCAGCACCACGAACGCTTCGAAGTACAGCACGCGTTCGATGTCGCGCAGCGTCATGTCGAGCACCATGCCCAGACGCGACGGCAGCGACTTCAGGAACCAGATGTGCGCGGTCGGGGCGGCCAGTTCGATGTGGCCCATGCGCTCGCGACGCACCTTGGCCAGCGTCACTTCCACGCCGCACTTCTCGCAGATCACGCCACGGTGCTTCAGGCGCTTGTACTTGCCGCACAGGCACTCGTAGTCCTTGATCGGGCCAAAGATCTTGGCGCAGAACAGGCCATCGCGTTCCGGCTTGAACGTACGGTAGTTGATCGTTTCCGGCTTTTTCACTTCGCCGTACGACCACGAACGGATCTTCTCCGGCGAGGCCAGACCGATCTTGATCGCGTCGAACTGCTCTTCCTGCTGAACCTGCTTAAAGAGATCGAGCAATGCTTTCATTGCAACTCCTTGTATCGCCACTGGTCCGGAGTCTGTCCGGAACAGCGGCATTCAATCCTGTGGGAAACCTGCGCTGGTGAGTGCCGGCCGCGGCCGGCACTCGTATCAATCGGCGGATCAGTAGCGATCCAGATCGATGTCGATACCCAGCGAGCGGATTTCCTTCACCAGCACGTTGAACGACTCCGGCATGCCGGCATCGATCGAGTGCTCGCCCTTGACGATGTTTTCGTACACCTTGGTACGGCCGTTCACGTCATCGGACTTGACCGTCAGCATTTCCTGCAGCACGTACGACGCGCCGTAGGCTTCCAGTGCCCACACTTCCATCTCACCGAAACGCTGGCCACCGAACTGGGCCTTACCGCCCAGCGGCTGCTGCGTCACCAGCGAGTACGGGCCGGTGGAACGGGCGTGCATCTTGTCGTCCACCAGGTGGTGCAGCTTCAGCATGTGCATCACACCCAGCGTGACCGGACGCTCGAACGCTTCGCCGGTGCGGCCGTCATGCAGCGTGACCTGCTGCTTCGATGCCGTGAGGCCCTTTTCCTTGGCAATCTCGTCCGGGTAGGCCAGGTCGAGCATGCGGCGGATTTCGGCTTCGTGCGCACCATCGAACACCGGCGTCGCGAACGGCACACCCTTCTTCAGGTTGCCGGCCAGCTCCAGCACTTCGGCATCGCTCAGGCTGTCCAGGTCCTCTGCCTTGCCGCTCTCGTTGTAGATCTGCGCGAGCAGCGGGCGGAGTTCCTGTGCCTTGGCCGAAGCCTTGAGCATGTCGCCGATACGCTGGCCCAGACCGCGCGCGGCCCAGCCCAGGTGGGTTTCCAGAATCTGACCCACGTTCATCCGCGACGGCACGCCCAGCGGGTTCAGCACGATGTCCGCCGGCGTACCGTCGGCCATGTACGGCATGTCTTCGATCGGCACGATCTTCGACACCACACCCTTGTTACCGTGACGACCGGCCATCTTGTCGCCAGGCTGCAGACGGCGCTTGACGGCCAGGTACACCTTGACCATCTTGATCACGCCCGGCGGCAGTTCGTCGCCCTGCGTCAGCTTCTTGCGCTTCTCTTCAAAGGCCAGGTCGAACTCGTGACGCTTCTGCTCGATGGCTTCCTTCACGGCTTCCAGCTGGGCAGCGACTTCCTCGTCGGCCGGACGGATGTCGAACCAGTGGTATTTGTCCAGGTCGGCCAGGTACTCGCGGGTCAGCTTGGCACCCTTGGCCAGCTTCTTCGGACCGCCGTTGACCGGCTTGTCGATCAGCAGGCGCTCCAGACGCTGGAAGGCATCGCCTTCCACGATACGCAGCTGGTCATTCAGGTCCAGGCGGTAGCGCTTCAGTTCGTCGTCGATGATCGACTGGGCGCGCTTGTCGCGCGTCACGCCTTCACGCGTGAAGACCTGCACGTCGATCACGATACCGCTCATGCCCGACGGCACGCGCAGCGACGTGTCCTTCACGTCCGAAGCCTTCTCGCCAAAGATCGCGCGCAGCAGCTTCTCTTCCGGCGTCAGTTGGGTCTCGCCCTTCGGCGTGACCTTGCCCACCAGCACGTCACCGGCTTCCACTTCGGCGCCGATGTACGTAATGCCCGACTCGTCCAGACGCGCCAGTTGCGCTTCGGCCAGGTTCGAGATGTCGCGCGTGATTTCTTCGGGTCCGAGCTTCGTGTCGCGGGCGACGACCGACAGTTCCTCGATGTGAATCGAGGTGTAGCGGTCTTCGGCAACCACACGCTCCGAGATCAGGATCGAATCCTCGAAGTTGTAGCCGTTCCACGGCATGAACGCCACCAGCATGTTCTGGCCCAGAGCCAGTTCGCCCAGGTCGGTCGAGGCGCCGTCAGCGATCACGTCGCCGCGGGCAACGATATCGCCAACCTTCACCATCGGACGCTGGTTGATGTTGGTGTTCTGGTTCGAGCGCGTGTACTTGATCAGGTTGTAGATGTCCACGCCAACTTCGCCGGCTACGGCTTCGTCGTCGTTCACACGAATCACCACGCGCATCGCGTCGACGTAATCCACCACGCCGCCACGCATTGCCTGCACGGCCGTACCCGAGTCAACGGCCACGGTGCGCTCGATGCCGGTACCCACCAGCGGCTTGTCCGGACGCAGGCAAGGCACGGCCTGACGCTGCATGTTCGCGCCCATCAGTGCACGGTTCGCGTCATCGTGTTCCAGGAACGGCACCAGCGATGCAGCGGCCGACACGATCTGCGACGGCGCCACGTCGATGTACTGCACGCGGTCCGGCGTGACCATACGCGTTTCACGCTCGGAACCTTCGCGAGCCGACACCAGTTCGTCGGTCAGGTTGCCGTCGGCGTCAACTGTCGCGTTGGCCTGCGCCACCACGTACTTGCCCTCCTCGATGGCCGACAGGTAGTCCACCTGGTCGGTCAGCTTGCTGTTTTCCACCTTGCGGTACGGCGTTTCCAGGAAGCCGTATTCGTTCAGGCGGGCGTACAGTGCCAGCGAGTTGATCAGACCAATGTTCGGGCCTTCCGGCGTTTCGATCGGGCACACGCGGCCATAGTGGGTCGGGTGCACGTCGCGGACTTCAAAGCCGGCGCGCTCGCGCGTCAGACCGCCCGGGCCAAGAGCCGAAACACGGCGCTTGTGGGTGATTTCCGACAGCGGGTTGGTCTGGTCCATGAACTGCGACAGCTGCGACGAACCGAAGAACTCGCGAATCGCCGACGAAATCGGCTTCGAGTTGATCAGGTCGTGCGGCATCAGGTTCTCGGTCTCGGCCTGGCCCAGACGTTCCTTGACGGCACGCTCCACACGCGACAGGCCGGCGCGGAACTGGTTTTCGGCCAGTTCGCCGACGCAACGCACGCGACGATTGCCCAGGTGGTCGATGTCATCGACTTCGCCCTTGCCGTTACGCAGGTTCACCAGGATCTTGATCGTCTCGAGGATGTCCTCGTCCTGCAGCACCATGCTGCCCTCGCCGCTCGGGCGCGACAGACGGCTGTTGACCTTCATGCGGCCAACGCGCGACAGGTCGTACGACTCTTCGCTATAGAACAGGCGCTGGAACAGCGCTTCCACGGCGTCCTCGGTGGGCGGCTCGCCCGGACGCATCATGCGGTAGATGGCAATACGCGCGGCCGTCTGGTCGGCGGTATCGTCCACGCGCAGCGTCTGCGAGATGTACGGACCCTGGTCGAGATCGTTCGTGTACAGCGTCTGGATCTGCTTGACACCGGCTTCGCGCAGGTTTTCCAGCAGCGTCTCGGTCAGCTCGTCGTTGGCGTTGGCAATCACCTCGCCCGTATCCGGGTCGATGATGTTCTTCGCCAGCACGCGGCCCAGCAGGTAATCCTCAGGCACGCTGATCAGCTTGGTGCCGGCGGTATCCAGGTCACGAATGTGCTTGGCGTTGATACGCTTGTCCTTCTCCACGACGACGCGGCCGTTCTTGTCGGCGATGTCGAAGCGCGCGACTTCGCCGCGCAGGCGCTCGGGCACGAACTCGAGTTGCGCGCCTTCGCTCTGCAGCGTGAAGTTGTCGAACACGAAGAAGTGCGCCAGGATCTGTTCCGGCGTCAGGCCAATCGACTTCAGCAGGATCGTGACCGGCATCTTGCGGCGGCGGTCGACGCGGAAGTACAGGATGTCCTTCGGATCGAATTCAAAGTCGAGCCACGAGCCACGGTACGGGATGATCCGTGCCGAGAACAGCAGCTTGCCCGAGCTGTGCGTCTTGCCCTTGTCGTGCTCGAAGAACACGCCCGGCGAACGGTGCAGCTGGCTAACAATGACACGCTCGGTGCCGTTAATCACGAAAGAACCGGTCGACGTCATGAGCGGAATTTCGCCCATGTAGACTTCCTGCTCCTTCACTTCCTTCACCTTGCCCGGATTTTCGCGATCGTTGATGATCAGGCGAACCTTGGCGCGCAGTGCCGAATGGAACGTCAGGCCACGCTGCTGGCATTCCTTGACGTCGAACGGCGGGTTGGACAGGTGATACGAGACAAACTCCATACGGGCAAGCCCGTTATGGGAGGAGATTGGGAAAATCGCGTTGAAAGCGGCCTGCAGACCCTCGCTTTTGCGACGCGCGGTCGGCGTTTCCGCTTGCAAGAACTGGGTGTAGGATTCAATCTGTGTGGCAAGCAGGAATGGAACCTGATGAACCGTCGCGCGCTTCGCAAAGGATTTGCGAATGCGCTTCTTTTCGGTGAAGCTGTACGCCATGGGATCTCCGAATCATCGCAGGGCTGGCTGGACCTGGCCGGCACCTGAGGTGTTCAGCGACTGGGAGGGGATTTGGCGGTTGGCCGCTACCAACCTCTGGCTGACGGTGCCCGCACGCTGCGGACGGTGTGGTCATTGCACGGCGCAATGCCTGCACACGTCCGGGGGACACCCGACCAAACTTGTCTTCTGCAGTCGGTTCAGAAGACAAACATCAGCAACCACCTAGTGTGCCACTGATGTTTGGCTTCTGCTGAGGCAGCGATCGATTATCGCCTGCCAAGCATAGCTTAATTCACATTTCACCCGTCCGGGCCGGTTCACGCTGCTGCGGAGTGTCGAATCGAACACCTCCGCAGAAGCGCAAAAAGGCTGGCGCCGGGAATTTCCCTTTGCCAGCCCCTGCTGCGTGCCACAGAGGCACGCGCGGTACCACTTACTTGACGTCGACCTTGGCGCCGGCGTCTTCCAGCTTCTTCTTGGCTTCGTCGGCAGCGGCCTTGTCCACGCCTTCCTTCACGGGCTTCGGTGCGCCATCGACCAGGTCCTTGGCTTCCTTCAGGCCCAGACCGGTGATTTCGCGCACGGCCTTGATCACGCCAACCTTGTTGGCGCCGACTTCTGCCAGGATCACGTTGAACTCGGTCTTTTCTTCAACAGCGGCGGCACCGGCGCCCGGGGCAGCAGCCACAGCCATGGCAGCAGCCGACACGCCAAACTTCTCTTCGAACGCCTTGACCAGGTCGTTCAGTTCCATCACGGACATCGCGCCAACGGCTTCCAGGATGTCGTCTTTAGTGATTGCCATTTGGATTACTCCTACTAGATTTGATTCGGGATCGGTATTGCGATCTGTCTATGCGGCAGCTCAGGCGGCCGGGGCTTCCGCTTCCGCGGGAGCGCCTTCGGCGTTCTTGGCAGCCAGTGCGGCCAGCAGACGGGCGAAGCCCGACACCGGCGCCTGCATCACGCCAAGCAGCTGCGAGATCAGTTCTTCACGGCTCGGGATCGAAGCCAGGGCCTTGACGGCACCAGCGTCGAGCACCTTGCCGTCGTACGACCCAGCGCGCAGGACCAGCTTGTCGTTGGTCTTGGCAAAGTCGTTCAGAACCTTGGCCGAGGCCACTGCATCTTCGGAAATACCGTAGATCAGCGGACCGGTCATCTGCTCTGCGAGGGCTGCAAACGGCGTACCTTCGACGGCACGGCGAGCCAGCGTGTTCTTCAGAACGCGCAGGTACACGCCTTGCTGACGAGCGTTGGCACGCAGCTTGGTCAGATCGCCAACCGCAATGCCGCGATATTCGGCCACGACGATAGTCTGGGCCTTGGCGACTTGCGCCGAGACCTCAGCAACGACGGCCTTCTTATCTTCAATATTGAGTGGCACGGTTAAGCTCCAAAACGATGCGTCTTCGACGGTTGCCCGCCAAACAGCGCATCAGTCCAAACGAACGGCGTCCGATTGGCCCGAATCCACCGGATTACTCCGGCGTCATCAATCCCTTCGGGTGCGCCATCTGCGCTGGCAGATCGGCTGCCATCGGGGCGAACCCCGCATGTGCCGACCGATTAAGTCCACGCTGCCAGAGGCGGTGTGAACACCAGCGGTCTTTGATAACCAGCGACACCTGCCGCGCGCCATACGCGCCACGGATGCCACTGCCCAAAGCCTTGCGACGATCACGGCAGCGCCGTGATCCTCAATTCTTGCCCTGTCCGGTGTTATCGGGTTCCGGTCAGAGGATTGCCGTCAGCTCAGGCCGACAGCGAGGTCTGTTCGACGCGAACGCCAACGCCCATCGTGGACGACACGGCGACCTTGCGCAGATAGACACCCTTGCTCGTAGCCGGCTTGGCCTTGACCAGTGCGTCCAGCAGGGCGCTCAGGTTGCTCTTCAGCGCGGCGTCTTCAAACGAGCGACGACCGATGGTGGCGTGGATGATACCGGCCTTGTCGACACGGAATTGCACCTGACCAGCCTTGGCGTTCTTCACAGCCTGGGCCACGTCCGGCGTCACGGTGCCAACCTTCGGGTTCGGCATCAGGCCGCGCGGACCGAGGATCTGACCCAGCGTACCAACGATACGCATCGTGTCCGGCGAAGCGATCACGACGTCGAAGTTCAGGTTACCGGCCTTGACTTGCTCGGCCAGGTCTTCCATGCCAACCACTTCGGCGCCAGCAGCCTTGGCGGCTTCGGCCTTTTCGCCCTGGGCGAACACGGCCACACGGACGCTCTTGCCGGTACCAGCCGGCAGCACGACGGAACCACGCACGACCTGGTCCGACTTCTTGGCGTCGATGCCCAGTTGCACGGACACGTCGATCGACTCGTCGAACTTCGCCGAAGCGCAGCTCTTCACCAGGCCCAGGGCCTCGTCGATCGGGTAGAACTTGGTACGCTCGATCTTCGCCTTGTTGGCGGCGACGCGTTTGGAAACCTTAGCCATTTACAGACCCTCCACGGTGATGCCCATCGAACGCGCCGAACCAGCGATCGTACGCACGGCAGCGTCGAGGTCGGCGGCGGTGAGGTCAGCGTTCTTTGCCTTGGCGATTTCTTCAGCCTGGGCACGGGTAATCTTGCCAACCTTGTCGGTATGGGGCTTCGGCGAACCCTTGGTGATGCCTGCTGCCTTCTTGATCAGCACGGTCGCCGGGGGCGACTTCATCACGAACGTGAAGCTCTTGTCGGCGAAGGCGGTAATCACCACCGGCACCGGCAGACCGGGTTCCATACCCTGGGTCTGGGCGTTGAACGCCTTGCAGAACTCCATGATGTTCAGACCACGCTGACCCAGTGCGGGACCAACGGGCGGGGAGGGATTTGCCTTACCAGCCGGAATCTGCAGCTTGATAAAGCCAATGATCTTCTTGGCCATCTTTACTCCAATCCGGATCCGTTCCTGTTGCGAAATCAGATCCTGTTGAGTCGTAACGCGCTATCGCCATGCCGGGGCACGACCTCACGCTCCTCTTCGGGCAGACCTTGCGGCCCCCCTTTCCGTCCGCCGTCGCCCTTGCGGGCACGGCGGCCAAAATTCTTAAACCTTCTCGACCTGGCCGAACTCGAGCTCGACCGGCGTTGCGCGCCCGAAGATTGTGACGGTCACGCGCAGACGCGACTTTTCGTAGTTCACTTCTTCGACGTTGCCGTTGAAGTCGGTGAACGGGCCGTCCTTGACGCGCACCAATTCGCCCACCTCGAACAGCGTCTTGGGACGCGGCTTCTCGACCCCTTCCTGCATCTGGGTCATGATCTTGTCGACTTCCCGCTGGGAAATCGGGCTTGGACGGTTACGTGCACCGCCCACGAAGCCGGTGACCTTGCTGGTGTTCTTCACCAGGTGCCACGTCTCGTCGGTCATTTCCATTTCCACCAGGACATAGCCGGGGAAGAAACGACGCTCGGTCACGGACTTGTGACCGCCCTTGATTTCCACAACCTCTTCCGAGGGCACCAGGATGCGACCAAACTTGTCCTGCATCTCGGCGCGCTCGATGCGCTCCTGCAGCGCGCGCTGCACGCTCTTTTCCATGCCGGAGTAGGCGTGTACCACGTACCAGCGCTTCTTCGACGAAGGCGATTCTGCGGCCGTGGTTTCCTGCTGAGCGTTATCCGTCATGTGCTACCTCTTATTTCCAGCCCAGGACAAGGGAGAAGATCACCCACTCGATGAGCTTGTCGGCCGACCACAGGAACAGCGCCATGATCACCACAAAGGCAAACACGAGGCCCGTCATCTGACCGGCTTCCTTGCGCGTCGGCCAGACGACCTTGCGAACTTCCCGGTACGATTCACGAGCGAATCCAACAAAGTCCTTGCCAGGCGCCGAGACCAGCGCCACGACGACGCCGAGGGCGAGGCCAGCAAAAAGCGCGGCGCCACGTACGTACGACGGCTGCTGAGCCAGCGCGTAGAAACCGATGACTCCGGCAACCACCAGGAGTACCGCCACCACGAGCATCCACTTGCCGCTCGAGGCACCTACGGTTTCGACATTGGGATTAGCCATGTTTCGCAAACGAGACTAAGCCGCGTCACGAGTTTTCCTCGCGACGCGGCTGATTGATTTGGCAGGGGCAGAGGGAATCGAACCCCCAACCTTCGGTTTTGGAGACCGACGCTCTGCCAGTTGAGCTATACCCCTAAAACAACTTTGGGGTCGGCTTCAAGCCAACCCCTCTGGCAGACAAACGCGACCGGTTGGTATCGCGCTCGCCAGTTCGACTAATTGCTTAGTCGAGGATCTTTGCCACAACGCCGGCGCCGACGGTACGGCCACCTTCGCGGATTGCGAAGCGCAGGCCTTCTTCCATGGCGATCGGGGCGATCAGCTTGACGGTGATCGACACGTTGTCACCCGGCATGACCATTTCCTTGTCCTGCGGCAGCTCGATCGAGCCAGTCACGTCGGTCGTACGGAAGTAGAACTGCGGGCGGTAGTTGTTGAAGAACGGCGTGTGACGGCCGCCTTCGTCCTTCGACAGGATGTAGACCTCACCCGTGAAGTGCGTGTGCGGCTTGATCGAGCCCGGCTTGCACAGAACTTGACCACGCTCCACGTCTTCGCGCTTCGTGCCGCGCAGCAGCAGACCCACGTTGTCGCCAGCTTGACCTTGGTCCAGCAGCTTGCGGAACATTTCCACGCCCGTGCAAGTCGTCTTCACCGTCGGGCGGATACCCACGATTTCGATTTCTTCACCGACCTTGACCACGCCACGCTCGATACGGCCCGTCACCACGGTACCGCGACCCGAGATCGAGAACACGTCTTCCACCGGCATCAGGAACGTACCGTCAACAGCGCGCTCCGGCGTCGGGATGTACGAATCCAGCGCGTCGGCCAGGTTCATGATCGCCACTTCGCCCAGCTCGCCCTTGTCGCCTTCCAGCGCCAGCTTGGCCGAACCCTTGATGATCGGGGTGTCGTCGCCCGGGAAGTCGTACTTCGACAGAAGTTCGCGCACTTCCATTTCCACCAGTTCCAGCAGCTCGGCGTCGTCCACCATGTCGCACTTGTTCAGGAACACGATGATGTACGGCACGCCAACCTGACGGGCCAGCAGGATGTGCTCGCGCGTTTGCGGCATCGGGCCGTCAGCGGCCGAGCAAACCAGGATCGCGCCGTCCATCTGCGCAGCGCCCGTGATCATGTTCTTCACATAGTCAGCGTGGCCCGGGCAGTCAACGTGGGCGTAGTGGCGGTTGGCCGTCTCGTATTCCACGTGTGCGGTGTTGATCGTGATGCCGCGTGCCTTTTCTTCCGGCGCTGCGTCGATTTCGTCGTACTTCTTGGCGGCGCCGCCGAACTTCGCAGCCAGCACCGTGGCAATCGCTGCCGTCAGCGTCGTCTTGCCGTGGTCAACGTGACCAATCGTACCTACGTTCACGTGCGGCTTGGTCCGCTCGAACTTTTCCTTTGCCATTTCGTGACTCCTGTCTCGGTAGCAATTGCCAGTGCGGGTATTGGTGGTGCCCATGGGCAGGATCGAACTGCCGACCTCTCCCTTACCAAGGGAGTGCTCTACCACTGAGCCACATGGGCGAATCTTGACTTACTCTTGCGACGACAACCTGGAGACTGGAGCGGGTGAAGGGAATCGAACCCTCGTCGTAAGCTTGGAAGGCTTCTGCTCTACCATTGAGCTACACCCGCCCGGTTACTTCCTGCTTCACCGGCTTTCGCCAGGTTGTTGTCTTGCATTCTGGTGGAGAGGGCTGGATTCGAACCAGCGTAGGCGTAAGCCAACAGATTTACAGTCTGCCCCCTTTAGCCACTCGGGCACCTCTCCGCAGAGAACTTGTGATTATGGTGCAACTTACCGGGGCTGTCAAGTGCTTTCCATTAAGGCTAGCAACTTTGCGGATCGCTCCAGAAGCCTGCAATACGTCGCCAAGCGGCTGCGTTTGCGGACCAGAATCATCGATCTGAAATCGACGCTCTCACCCTATAGGGTACGCGGGAAGCGGCTTCCAGCGCCTCGTAGAGACCGATTTATGACTTCAGCATTTCGTTTTGCACAAAGCAAAACCCCCAAGCTTTTAGGGCTTGGGGGTTCTGGGTATAAGAGCCTGGCGATGACCTACTTTCACACGGGTATCCGCACTATCATCGGCGCAAAGTCGTTTCACGGTCCTGTTCGGGATGGGAAGGGGTGGTTCCAACTCGCTATGGTCACCAGGCATGACTGGTTGCCGCACTGACTGGCGTCAGCGCAGCGAATTTGGGGTGTAGTAAAGAGGTTGTGTTGTATGCCAGGTGGCACACGCGGACTCTCGTCCAACCAGGTCAAACACACTGGTTATAGGATCAAGCCTTACGGGCAATTAGTACTGGTTAGCTTAACGCATTACTGCGCTTCCACACCCAGCCTATCAACGTCCTGGTCTCGAACGACCCTTCAAGGAGGTCAAGCCTCCAGGGAATCCTCATCTTCAGGCGAGTTTCCCGCTTAGATGCTTTCAGCGGTTATCTCTTCCGTACATAGCTACCCTGCGATGCCTCTGGCGAGACAACAGGTACACCAGCGGTACGTCCACTCCGGTCCTCTCGTACTAGGAGCAGCCCCCGTCAAGATTCCAACGCCCACGGCAGATAGGGACCAAACTGTCTCACGACGTTTTAAACCCAGCTCACGTACCTCTTTAAATGGCGAACAGCCATACCCTTGGGACCGGCTACAGCCCCAGGATGAGATGAGCCGACATCGAGGTGCCAAACACCGCCGTCGATATGAACTCTTGGGCGGTATCAGCCTGTTATCCCCAGAGTACCTTTTATCCGTTGAGCGATGGCCCTTCCATTCAGAACCACCGGATCACTATGTCCTGCTTTCGCACCTGCTCGACTTGTCAGTCTCGCAGTTAAGCACGCTTTTGCCATTGCACTTTAGGTACGATGTCCGACCGTACCAAGCGTACCTTCGAACTCCTCCGTTACACTTTGGGAGGAGACCGCCCCAGTCAAACTGCCTACCATGCACTGTCCCCGACCCGGATTCACGGGCCAAGGTTAGAACCTCAAACAAACCAGGGTGGTATTTCAAGGACGGCTCCACGTGAACTAGCGTCCACGCTTCAAAGCCTCCCACCTATCCTACACAGATCGGTTCAAAGTCCAATGCAAAGCTACAGTAAAGGTTCATGGGGTCTTTCCGTCTAGCCGCGGGGAGATTGCATCATCACAAACACTTCAACTTCGCTGAGTCTCGGGAGGAGACAGTGTGGCCATCGTTACGCCATTCGTGCAGGTCGGAACTTACCCGACAAGGAATTTCGCTACCTTAGGACCGTTATAGTTACGGCCGCCGTTTACCGGGACTTCAATCAAGAGCTTGCACCCCATCATTTAATCTTCCGGCACCGGGCAGGCGTCACACCCTATACGTCCACTTTCGTGTTTGCAGAGTGCTGTGTTTTTATTAAACAGTCGCAGCCACCATTTTATTGCAACCCCTTCACCCTCCTGGCGCAGGCCAGTCAAGCTACAAGGGCGTACCTTATCCCGAAGTTACGGTACCAATTTGCCGAGTTCCTTCTCCCGAGTTCTCTCAAGCGCCTTAGAATACTCATCTCGCCCACCTGTGTCGGTTTGCGGTACGGTCTCGTATGACTGAAGCTTAGAGGCTTTTCTTGGAACCACTTCCGATTGCTTCGCAGCATAAAGCCGCTCGCCCCACATCCTTGAATTCCGCGCCCGGATTTGCCTAAGCGCCTTCTCCAATGCAGGGACCGGGACTTCCAACACCCGGACAACCCTCCGCGATCCGTCCCCCCATCGCATCATACGACGGTGCAGGAATATTAACCTGCTTCCCATCAGCTACGCATCTCTGCCTCGCCTTAGGGGCCGACTCACCCTACGCCGATGAACGTTGCGTAGGAAACCTTGGGCTTACGGCGAGGGGGCCTTTCACCCCCTTTATCGCTACTCATGTCAGCATTCGCACTTCTGATACCTCCAGCATCCTTTACAAGACACCTTCACAGGCTTACAGAACGCTCTCCTACCACGCACATTACTGTGCGTCCGCAGCTTCGGTATATAGCTTAGCCCCGTTACATCTTCCGCGCAGGACGACTCGATCAGTGAGCTATTACGCTTTCTTTAAAGGGTGGCTGCTTCTAAGCCAACCTCCTGACTGTTTTAGCCTTCCCACTTCGTTTCCCACTTAGCTATATTTGGGGACCTTAGCTGGCGGTCTGGGTTGTTTCCCTCTTGACACCGGACGTTAGCACCCGATGTCTGTCTCCCGTGATTGCACTCTTCGGTATTCGGAGTTTGCTATGGCGGGGTAATCAGCAATAGACCCCCCAACCATGACAGTGCTCTACCCCCGAAGGTGAGACACGAGGCACTACCTAAATAGTTTTCGGAGAGAACCAGCTATTTCCAGATTTGTTTAGCCTTTCACCCCTATCCACAGCTCATCCCCTAACTTTTCAACGTTAGTGGGTTCGGTCCTCCAGTACGTGTTACCGCACCTTCAACCTGGCCATGGATAGATCATCTGGTTTCGGGTCTACACCCAGCGACTCAACGCCCTATTCGGACTCGCTTTCGCTACGCCTTCCCTAATCGGTTAAGCTTGCCACTGAATGTAAGTCGCTGACCCATTATACAAAAGGTACGCCGTCACCCGTTTCCAGGCTCCGACTGTTTGTATGCATGCGGTTTCAGGATCTATTTCACTCCCCTCCCGGGGTTCTTTTCGCCTTTCCCTCACGGTACTGGTTCACTATCGGTCGATCACGAGTATTTAGCCTTGGAGGATGGTCCCCCCATCTTCAGACAGGATTTCACGTGTCCCGCCCTACTTGTCGCACACCTAGTTCCACAAATCGGTTTTCGCATACAGGGCTATCACCTGCTATGGCCGGGCTTTCCATCCCGTTTTGCTAACCGTTCTGCTAAAGAGTGCAAGGCTCTTCCCATTTCGTTCGCCACTACTCTGGGAATCTCGGTTGATTTCTGTTCCTGCAGCTACTTAGATGTTTCAGTTCGCCGCGTTCGCTTCCCTGACCTATGTATTCAGTCAGGGATGACCCATTCGGGCCGGGTTTCCCCATTCGGACATCTCCGGATCAAAGCTTGTTTGCCAGCTCCCCGAAGCTTTTCGCAGGCTACCGCGTCCTTCATCGCCTGTGATCGCCAAGGCATCCACCACATGCACTTGTTCGCTTGACCCTATAACGAGTGTGTCTAACGCTTCCGTTATCCACGCTGGCTACAGGTCTGAGTTCTCGCGTTTGTGCCGTATTCCAAGTCATCTTTCGATCACTTAAATACATTTTGGTTGATACAATCACAACCCGGTATCACGTTAAACTACATGAACGTCTCATCAACGTTCCGTGACACCTTTACTACATCCCATATTGTTAAAGAACAGCCGAGCTAATGCTCGTTGGCAATAGCCAAAGACAAACACTCAACAAGTGCTTCTCTTTGACAACTAACCCCAAGGTAGTGGTGGAGGATGACGGGATCGAACCGACGACCCCCTGCTTGCAAAGCAGGTGCTCTCCCAGCTGAGCTAATCCCCCGCGCGATAACTTGGTGGGTCTGGTAGGACTTGAACCTACGACCCCCGCCTTATCAAGACGGTGCTCTAACCACCTGAGCTACAGACCCTTGGCTGTAACAGCAAACAAACCGATAAGTGTGAACGCTTGACTTGTGAACACAAGCCTCTGGAAAGGAGGTGATCCAGCCGCACCTTCCGATACGGCTACCTTGTTACGACTTCACCCCAGTCATGAACCCTGCCGTGGTAATCGCCCTCCTTGCGGTTAGGCTAACTACTTCTGGCAAAACCCACTCCCATGGTGTGACGGGCGGTGTGTACAAGACCCGGGAACGTATTCACCGCGGCATGCTGATCCGCGATTACTAGCGATTCCAGCTTCACGTAGTCGAGTTGCAGACTACGATCCGGACTACGATGCGTTTTCTGGGATTAGCTCCCCCTCGCGGGTTGGCAACCCTCTGTACGCACCATTGTATGACGTGTGAAGCCCTACCCATAAGGGCCATGAGGACTTGACGTCATCCCCACCTTCCTCCGGTTTGTCACCGGCAGTCTCTCTAGAGTGCCCTTGCGTAGCAACTAAAGATAAGGGTTGCGCTCGTTGCGGGACTTAACCCAACATCTCACGACACGAGCTGACGACAGCCATGCAGCACCTGTGTCCACTTTCTCTTTCGAGCACCTAATGCATCTCTGCTTCGTTAGTGGCATGTCAAGGGTAGGTAAGGTTTTTCGCGTTGCATCGAATTAATCCACATCATCCACCGCTTGTGCGGGTCCCCGTCAATTCCTTTGAGTTTTAATCTTGCGACCGTACTCCCCAGGCGGTCAACTTCACGCGTTAGCTACGTTACTGAAGAAATGAATCCCCAACAACTAGTTGACATCGTTTAGGGCGTGGACTACCAGGGTATCTAATCCTGTTTGCTCCCCACGCTTTCGTGCATGAGCGTCAGTGACGTCCCAGGGGGCTGCCTTCGCCATCGGTATTCCTCCACATCTCTACGCATTTCACTGCTACACGTGGAATTCTACCCCCCTCTGACATACTCTAGCCTTGCAGTCACAAGCGCAATTCCCAAGTTGAGCTCGGGGATTTCACGCCTGTCTTACAAAACCGCCTGCGCACGCTTTACGCCCAGTAATTCCGATTAACGCTCGCACCCTACGTATTACCGCGGCTGCTGGCACGTAGTTAGCCGGTGCTTATTCTTCCGGTACCGTCATCCGCCCCAGGTATTAACCAGAGCGTTTTCTTTCCGGACAAAAGTGCTTTACAACCCGAAGGCCTTCTTCACACACGCGGCATTGCTGGATCAGGGTTGCCCCCATTGTCCAAAATTCCCCACTGCTGCCTCCCGTAGGAGTCTGGGCCGTGTCTCAGTCCCAGTGTGGCTGATCGTCCTCTCAGACCAGCTACTGATCGTCGCCTTGGTGGGCCTTTACCCCACCAACTAGCTAATCAGACATCGGCCGCTCCTGCTGCGCGAGGCCTTTCGGTCCCCCGCTTTCACCCTCAGGTCGTATGCGGTATTAGCTAATCTTTCGACTAGTTATCCCCCACAACAGGGTACGTTCCGATGTATTACTCACCCGTTCGCCACTCGCCACCAGGATTGCTCCCGTGCTGCCGTTCGACTTGCATGTGTAAGGCATGCCGCCAGCGTTCAATCTGAGCCAGGATCAAACTCTTCAGTTCAATCTCTGTGTGGTGCCGAAGCACCTCGCTCTTTCGAGCGGTCGCTCACTCTCAGAAAACTGACTGGTTCACGTCTCGCGACGCAAACCAACATGTTTTACTGTGCGAGCACTGATAACTTTTGAAGCATCACGAAGACCGAAGTCTCCGCGGCGTTCGCCATCAAGCGCCCACACTTATCGGTTGTTTGTTTGTTAAAGAACTCCAGCGGCCGGCTTTGCCGTTCGCTGTCGCTGCGTCGTTTTCGTTGCAGCGGAGAAACGAGATTATGCAGAGCATTCAACGTTTCGTCAACAGTTTTTGCAGAACTTTTTTCTGCCGGTCAGCGCTGCAAACCTCGCAACCCCAACCCCCTGCTGACCCCGCAACCCTTGTCGCTGCTGCGTTTGCAGCGCGGTTCGTGTTGCGAGGGGGCGAATATTAGATGGGATTCGGCAGGTGCGCAAGCCCCTTTCTGAAAAAGGTTCAAAGCGCCCAATTCGGCCCAACTGTCACGGGGGCGACAGCCTTGGTTTCGGAACTGTCCTAAGCTGGCAGCCAACCTATTAGAAGACGCTGTTGAAGGAGACACCCATGAAGCAATCCGTGCCCATCGACCGTTCACACGTGGTTGGTGCGACTGATATCCCGCTGTCTGACGATACGATCCCCGCGCTGCTGGCGCGCGCCGTTGCAGCAAACCCGCACCGTGACGCAGTGATCTTCCGGGAGCAGTCAGTCCGATGGACCTGGCAGGCGTTTTCCGATCAGGTCGACCGGCTCGCCACCGGCCTGCTGGCCCGGGGGATTGCCCGCAGTGACCGGGTCGGCATCTGGTCACCCAATCGGGCCGAGTGGCTGGTCACCCAGTTCGCGACCGCCCGGATCGGCGCGATCCTGGTCAACATCAACCCCGCATATCGCCAGGCAGAACTGGAATACGCGCTGAACAAGGCTGGCGTGCGGATGCTGATTACCGCCACGCGCTTCAAGTCCAGTGACTATATAGGGATGCTGCAGGCGCTCGCGCCCGAATTGTCCGAGGCGACACCCGGTCACTTGCAGGCCGCGCGCCTGCCCCGGCTCCAGTCCGTGGTCCGCATGGGCGACGACACGACCCCGGGCATGCTGAACTATGCAAGCCTACTTCAGCCGCCCGAGCCCGGGGCGCTCGATACGATCACCCGCCAGCTGGATGCCCACGACGCCATCAACATTCAGTTCACCAGCGGCACCACGGGCAACCCGAAGGGCGCGACGTTGACCCATCACAACGTGGTCAACAATGGGCGCTTCGTCGCCATGGCCATGCGACTGGGTGCCGACGACCGCCTGTGCATCCCCGTACCGCTATATCACTGCTTCGGCATGGTCCTGTCCGTCCTGGCCTGCGTGTCCGTCGGCGCCTGCATGGTCTTTCCGGGCGAGGCGTTCGATCCGCTGGCAACCATGCGGGCCGTTTCCGAGGAGCGATGCACGGCGCTGCACGGCGTGCCGACCATGTTCATCGCCCAGCTCGATCATCCGGACTTCCGCCAGTTCGATTTTCTCCACCCTTCGCACAGGCATCATGGCCGGCGCCCCGTGCCCGATCGAAGTGATGAAGCGAGTCATCACTGACATGCACATGGGCGAGGTCACGATTGCCTACGGCATGACGGAGACCAGCCCGGTGTCGTTCCAGAGCGCCACCGACGATCCGCTCGACAAGCGCGTGGCCACGGTCGGCCGCGTCCAGCCGCACCTGGCATGCAAGGTGGTCGATGCCACGGGCGAGATCGTGCCGCGCGGCGAGACCGGCGAACTCTGCACCCGCGGCTACTCCGTGATGCAGGGCTACTGGGACGACGACGAGCGTACGCGCGAGGCCATCCGCGATGGCTGGATGCATACGGGCGATCTGGCCACCATCGATGCGGACGGCTATTGCAACATCGTCGGACGCGTCAAGGACATGCTGATCCGTGGCGGCGAAAACATCTATCCGCGCGAGATCGAGGAATTTCTGTTCCGCCACCCGAAGGTCCAGGCGGTGCAGGTGTTCGGGGTTCCCGATGCCAAGTACGGCGAGGAAGTCTGCGCCTGGATCGTGCTCAAACCCGGACAGACCGCCACCGAGGACGATATCCGCGCCTTCTGCCGCGACCAGATCGCGCACTACAAGATTCCGCGCTATATCCGCTTTGTTGAAGAAATGCCGATGACTGTGACGGGAAAGGTGCAGAAGTTCGTCATGCGCGACACCATGGTTCACGACCTTGGGCTCAAGCAGGCCACTACGGCGTAATCCTGGAGATACTCCGATGACCATCCGCATCGTCAGGCTCGGCGAACCGCGCGCCAGGAACGAGGGGCTGCGCATGGGCACCGTTCGCCGCCCGCCGCGCGGGGTGCCGAAGGCCGAGTTTGCCAGCCGCGATTTCTATGACGTCTGGTATCCCGTGCTTTCGCCATCCGCCGAACTGGTGGCGCAAGCCCAGGACGCGCAGGCCGCCAACGACCCCAAGGCCTGGCGCGCCTTCGAGAAGCACTTTCGGGCCGAGATGGCCCAGCCCGACGCCAGCCGCACCCTGGATCTGCTGGCTGCCTTCTCTCATCAGACGAACTTTTCGCTGGGTTGCTATTGCGAGGATGCGTCGCACTGCCATCGTTCGATCCTGCGGGCGTTACTGGCGGAACGCGGGGCCGACATCGCGTGAGACCGGCAGGCTATGATGCGAGGCTTCGCCGCGACCCACGTGGCGAAGCCCTCCACTGGCCTTATTTACGTCGATGGCACTGAACCTCGTCTGGCTCGGATTCTTCCTACTTTCCTTCCTAGCCGCCTGTGTGCGGCTGATTGGCGGCGACGCCGCGGTGTTCCCCGCCCTGCTGACCAGCCTTTTCGACAGCTCGCGCACAGCATTTGAGATTTCTCTCGGGCTGGTTGGCGTGATGAGCCTGTGGATCGGCATCATGCGGATCGGCGAACGCGCCGGGGTCATCGACCTGTTCGCCCGGCTGGTGAACCCGCTGCTGCGCCATTTCTTCCCAGGCGTGCCGCAGGGGCATCCGGCGCAGGGGGCGATGATGATGAATGTGTCCGCCAATATGCTCGGGCTCGACAACGCGGCCACGCCGCTGGGCCTGAACGCGATGCGCGACTTGCAGTCGCTGAACCGGCATCCAGACACGGCGACCAACGCCCAGATCATGTTCATCGTGCTGAACACGGCGGGGCTGACATTGATCCCGACGTCGGTCATCGCCATTCGCCAGGCGATGGCCGTCAAGCAGGGATTGGTCAATTTCAATGCCGCCGACATCTTCCTGCCCACGCTGCTGGCCACGGGCGCGTCGTGCCTGGCCGGGCTGCTGGCCGTGGCCTGGGTACAGCGGCTGA
Source organism: Cupriavidus pauculus (assembly GCF_002858765.1). Lineage (GTDB taxonomy): Bacteria > Pseudomonadota > Gammaproteobacteria > Burkholderiales > Burkholderiaceae > Cupriavidus > Cupriavidus pauculus_B. Next base: position 37,225 of record NZ_PJRP01000002.1, on the reverse strand, counting down.
ATCTGCTCAAGCCGGCGGTGCTGGCCGCCTTTGGCGTGGCGGGACTTGCGGTGGCAGGCCTGTTCGTCTGGCTGCGTCACGCTCCGCCCGACCAGGTCAGCCAGATGACGGCGCTGGCGGGTAGCGGCTTCATTCTTTCGCTAATTACGCTGTTTCTGGTGTGCGGCGCGCTTCGGCGCGTCAATGTCTACGATGCCTTTATCGACGGTGCCAAGGAAGGCTTCGGCGTGGCGGTGCAGATCATTCCTTATCTGGTCGCAATCCTGGTGGCAGTCGGACTCTTCCGGGCCAGCGGCTGCATGGACGTCGTCATGCACGGGCTGACCGTCGGTTTCACGTGGCTTGGCGTCAACACGGATTTCGTCCCGGCACTGCCGGTGGGGTTGATGAAGATCCTGTCTGGCGCCGGCGCGCGCGGCCTGATGGTGGATGTGATGACCACCTACGGCGTGGATTCCTTCCAGGGGCGGCTGGCGGCCATCATCCAGGGATCGACCGAAACCACCTTCTATGTGCTGGCGGTCTATTTCGGTAGCGTCAATGTGCGAAATACCCGACACGCGCTGGGGTGCGCGCTGTTTGCTGACGCCGTGGGCCTGGCTGCAGCCGTGTGGATTGCCTATCTCTTTCGCTAACATTCCCCGCCTTGTTGTACGACAACAACGGATATTGTGCTGTCTTGCAGGCATTTCTTTAGAAGCCACTTGGTGCGTCGCAGCAAGTCGTGTATAGTGAAGTCTGTCTCCTCCACCACCTCGGTGGATTCCAACCCGCGCACAACCTGCGCGGGTTTTTTTTACCCAAAATCTGGGGAATCCCACCCCGACTGAAGTTCTTTCAATCGTAGAGCTTCGGAAATGTGACAGTTGCACCGTCTTGCATCACATTTCCCGCCGCTGGTGCGATGCGGCACTACCACCGGGCAACGGGCCTCGAATTCCCTGAATTGTTGCAACGCAACAATAGTCCCCGTAGAGTGGAATCCGTACTCACCCTGAGACATCCACGCTCAACCGCCCCCGATCATGCGCCGCGCCCCGCGCTCACTCTCGTTCTGGCCCGATTCCGCCTTCCTGCAGCGCGGCGTGGTCTATGCGCTCTCGTTTTTCGCGCTGGCCGGCATTGCCTGGCTGACTGGCGACAACGGTTACCTGTGGTCGGCCACCGCGTCGATCTGGACCTGCCTGGCGGATCGGCAGGGCACAGCCGGGGCACGCATGCGCGGGCTCGGCGCAGTCGGCATCGGCGGTGCGGCGGCCAGCGTGATCGGCGCCAGCCTGGCGACTTCGCCCCTGACAGCGCTAGCCGTCGTCATTTGCGCAGGGTTGGTCGCCGGTCTGGCTGAAATACGAGGCCCTGCCGCCGCGCTGTGCTTCAAGCTGCTCTATGTCGTGTTGATCGCGGCCTGCCTGCAGCCGGTCGCCGAGGCGACGGTGTTTGTCCACGCCTGGGCCGCGGGGGTCGACTATTTGCGCGGCGGCGTGTTTGCGTGCCTGATTTCGCTTGTCCTGATCCCCTCGCAGCGCGACGCCCGCCCAAGATCGGAGATCACCGCAGCCTACGATGCGCTGCAGCGCTTTGCCGAGCACCTAGCGACACCGGGGCTCCAGGACACCTCCCTATATAAGAAGGAAATCCGGCTACGGATCGAAGCGGCACGCGCTGCGGTCATCGGCCGGCGCGGCATGATCGATCCGGTCGGGCTGCTGCACTACGCCTACGCGGTGACGGTGGCGGACGCGTTCTTCGCCCTGCTGATCGTGGCCGGCGAACTGCGTGAGCGCGCCGGCGAACAGCACCGCCTGCCTTTGACCTACGCCGCGCGCTGCCTGGCCGATACGCAGGCGCAGGTACGGCAGGCAATGGCCCGCCATGCGCCCGACCTGCCCGCCCTGAGCGCCATGCTCGATCGCGATGTGCGCCGCCTGATCGGCCAGCGCGCCAACGCCGACGCTCCGCCGGCCTACCAGTCAGCCCTGGCGGCGCTGGCGCAGCATCCGTCGTTCGATCGCTGGCGCGAGTCGTTTGTCTGGCCGAATGCCGGACTGGCGGGAATCGTCGACCGGATCGGCCATACCCTTGCCGACATTGCCGCACGCGATGCCCGGGTGACGCGGCACGCGCTGCGGCTGGCGTTTGCCGGGGGCCTGAGCCTGCTGCCGTCGCAGCTCCTGCAGGTCGATCACGGCTACTGGGTGGCCGTGACCGTGATCATGGTACTGAGCCCGCGCCTGCAGACCACCCGGCAGATCTCGTTCCACCGCTTTGCCGGCTCCCTGGCTGGCGCCCTGCTGGCGTGTGCGGTCGGCCTGGCCCATCCGAGTCCGACGATGGCGCTCGGCCTGAGCGCGATATTCCTGGCCGCGGCCTACGCGCTGCGGCTGGCGGGCAGTGCGGGTGGCTTTGCCTTCTGCCTGACGCCGGCGGTGATTCTCTTTTCGTGGCTGGGCGAGCCCGCGTCGAGCAGCAGCCATGTGGCCGCCCTGCGCGGCATGGACACGGCCATCGGTTGCCTGATCGCGCTGGCCAGCTATTACGTGCTGGCCCCGCGTGCGGAGTTGTCGCGCACCTATCGGCATAGCCTAGATGCCCTGTCCGTCAACGCCGTCTACCTGCGCGCCGCCATCAGCACCGCGCGCAGCCTGACGCCGGCTCGAATGCGGCTGGAAGCCTTGCGCGTGGCGGCCGGCCGGGCCTCGACCCGCGCCGAAGACACCCTGGCGCAATGTGCCGGAGATCTCGACCCACGGCTGGGTGCGGCGCATGCGGCGTTGCATGTCACGGCGCGACGCATGGCTTCACTGGCCGGCCTGGTCCGCGCGGGCGCGGAGTCTGGCGAAGTGCATGCCGCGCCCGGCGCCGCCGTCCAGTCGTTGCTGACGGACCTCGAAGCCCGTCTGGCCGAAGTGGCCGTTCGCCCCGGCCGCACCGGTGTCAGTGCGGCGATTGCGCCCGCGCGCATGGCGCCGCTGACGCCTTCCGATGCCCCGTTCGAGCACTTCCTGGCCGAACAATGCACCTACGCGGACGCGCATATCGACAGCGCGCATGCCACCGTTGCCGGCCTGCGGGCATTGGCGGCGGAACAGGCCGAGGCGAGGCGCCTGCGGCTGCCTGGCGCGCACACGGGCTGACGCACATATCGGGGCTTGCCCTGAGACATCGGCCAGCCACCTTGCCTGGAAACCCCGATTGCCTATATTGAAGGGATATTCGCGGTTTCCCCGTTCCCGGCAAGACGAGGCACGCCATGGTCGATATCTCCTTCCCCAGCACCGTTCCCACCTACTGCGGAGCCAGCCTGACGCTGTCCTGCCCCGCCACCGTGAACGGCACCCGGTCCCAATACTCGGTCACGGCAGAAGCGCTTGAAGCCTATTGCGGGGCACAATCGGTGCGCGAGGAAGATCTCGTCCGCGCGTTCACGAGCAACCGCAAGCGCATCGAGCAGTTGGCCGAATCGCTATTCGAGCTGACCGAGGCCCGCGAGATCGTGCTGCGCGGCGGCCATTTCCGGTTTGCCGGCTGACCACCGCATCCGCCCCAAGGTCCCCAAGGACCGCGGGGATCATTCCTAGTCGGCGGATTCCGTGCCGCGCACCAGCAGCACGGGCGTCGTCGATTGGCGAATCACGGCTTCGGCGACGCTGCCCAGCACCAGACGCCGCACGCCACGACGGCCGTGCGTGCCAATCACGAGCAGGTCCGCGCCCCACTCGCCGGCGGCCGCGTTGATCGACCCCGCGATGTCGCCGACGACGGCCGGATCGGTCACCAGCCGGGTCTCGAACGTCACACCGGCGTTGCCAAGCACCAGGCTGGCGGCCTCGAGGGCCTTCTTGCCACTATCCACATAGGCCCGCTCGATCTGCGTCGGATCGTAGAAGCCAGCGTCGAACAGCATGACACCGTTGTCGACCACGTAAAGCGCCAGCACGGTGCCACCCCCGCCGCTGGCCACACGAATCGCCTCCCGCAGCGCCAGGTCCGACGTGCTGCTGCCATCCACAGCCACCGCGATCTTGCTGTAAGCCTTGCTCGACATAGCTTTGCCCTCTGTTAAGACGTGGAAACCCGATACTACACGTGGCGCCTGACTCACGTCGTCCACGGCAATGCATTCAAAATTGACCGACCGGTCGGTTTATATTTATATTTAGCAGACTGTCCGACCTCAAAACATCCGGCGCCAATCCAGGCCATATCGCGCCAGGTACAACGAACCGGTCGGCCCCGCCAAAGACGAAAGTCAAGGAGACGTGATGTACACACAGAGCCTCGACCTGCCGGGCCAGCCGCAGCATGGGCCCCTATCGGCCGATGCCGACCAGGCGGCCAGGCAGGCCGCCTTTGACGCGCGCATTGCCGAAGACGCCAAGATCGAGCCGATGGACTGGATGCCCGAGGCCTACCGCAAGACACTGGTGCGCCAGATCTCGCAGCACGCGCATTCGGAAATCATCGGCATGCAGCCCGAGGGCAACTGGATCAGCCGCGCCCCGTCGCTCAAGCGCAAGGCCATCCTGCTGGCCAAGGTGCAGGACGAAGGCGGCCACGGCCTCTACCTGTACAGCGCGGCGGAAACGCTCGATGCGTCGCGCGACGACCTTGTCGATGGGCTGCACACCGGCCGCGCCAAGTACTCGTCGATCTTCAACTACCCCACGCTGACCTGGGCCGACGTCGGCGTGATCGGCTGGCTTGTGGATGGCGCGGCGATCATGAACCAGATTCCGCTGTGCCGCTGCTCGTATGGCCCCTACGCCCGAGCCATGATCCGCATCTGCAAGGAAGAGTCGTTCCACCAGCGCCAGGGCTTCGACGCGCTGCTGAGCATGATGCGCGGCACCGAAGCCCAGCGCGCCATGGTGCAGGACGCCGTGGACCGCTGGTGGTTTCCGGTGCTGATGATGTTCGGGCCGCCCGATGCGGCGTCCACCAACAGCACCCAGACCATGGCCTGGGGCATCAAGCGCATCTCGAACGATGATCTGCGACAGAAGTTTATCGACGCCACGGTCGAACAGGCCAAGGTACTTGGTGTGACCCTGCCGGACGCCGGGCTGGTCTGGAACGACGAACGCGGCCACTACGACTACAGCCCGCTGGACTGGGAAGAGTTCTGGCGCGTCATCAACGGCGACGGCCCCTGCAATCGCGAACGGCTGGCCACGCGCGTGAAGGCGCACGACGACGGCGCCTGGGTGCGCGAGGCGGCGTTGGCCCATGCCGAAAAGCGCGCCCGACGTGAAACCCCGGCCAAGGCGGCCTGACCCGGAGATCACCATGACACAACAAAAGGAATGGCCGCTGTGGGAGGTTTTCGTCCGCAGCAAGCAGGGCCTGGAACACAAGCACTGCGGCAGCCTGCACGCGACCGATGCCCAGCAGGCGCTGCACATGGCGCGCGATGTCTATACACGCCGCCAGGAAGGCGTGTCGATCTGGGTGGTGCCGTCGGCGGCCATCACGGCCAGCGCGCCCGCCGAAAAGGCCGAGCTGTTCGATCCGGCCGCCGACAAGATCTATCGCCACCCTACGTTCTACCAGTTGCCCGACGAAGTGAACCACATGTAAGGCCGCCCCCATGACGCAACCCAACGTAGCCGACGGCATCGCCCTGGCGCGCCTGCCACTGGTGCAGACGGCCCCCCTGCAATACGTGCTGCGCCTGGCCGACAACGCGCTGATCCTGGGTCAGCGCAATGCCGAATGGTGCGGCCACGGCCCCGCACTGGAAGAAGACATCGCGCTGGCCAATATCAGCCTCGACCTGATTGGCCAGGCGCGCCTGCTGTACAGCCATGCCGGCGCGCTGGAAGGCCGCCTGACGGGCCGCGTACGCCACGAGGACGACTACGCCTACTGGCGTGGCGAACCGGAATTCCGCAACTGGACGCTGCAGGAGCTGCCGCATCACGGCCCGCTGGCCGGCACGGCGCGCGCCGACCGCGACTACGCGGTCACCATCATGCGCAACTTCCTGTACAGCGCGCTGATGGCCGAACTGTGGCCGGCGCTGGAACTCAGCACCGACGCCGAACTGGCGGCCATCGCGGCCAAGTCGGCCAAGGAGGTGCGCTACCACCTGCACCATGCCGCCGACTGGGTGGTGCGCCTGGGCGATGGCACCGACGCATCGCACGCGCGCATGCAACGGGCGCTGGAACATCTGCTGCCCTATATGAACGAGTGCTTCGTCGTCGATGCGGTGGAGCAGGAAGTGGCCGCACAGGGCGTGGGCATGCTGACGTCCGGGCTGCGCGAGGCATGGGAAGCCACCATTGCCGCCACGCTCGACGACGCCACGCTGCAGCGCCCGGCGCCATCGGCGTTCCTGTCCACCGGCAAGCACGGCGTGCATTCCGAGCATATGAGCTACCTGCTGGCCGAACTGCAGGGGCTGGCGCGAGCCCATCCGGGCGCACAGTGGTAACGCGAGGCCAGCCATGCGCACGAATCCCGTACCGATGAATCCCGCACCAGCGTCGCCATTCGCCCCGACCTTCGCCCGGCGCAACGTCCCCGACGCCGCGATGACGCCCGACGAGCGGCTGGCCCGCGCCTGGGCAGCCCTGGATGCCGTACCCGACCCCGAGATCCCGGTCGTGTCGATCCGCGACCTCGGCATCCTGCGCAACGTGATGCTGGCCAATGACGGCCAGACCATCGAGGCGGTCATCACGCCCACGTACTCTGGCTGCCCGGCCATGTCGCAGATCGAGGAAGACGTCGGACACGCGCTCGACGCGGCCGGCCTGGCGCCGTGGCGCGTGCGCGCGGTGCTGGCGCCGGCGTGGACCACCGACTGGATCACCGATGCCGGCCGCGCCAGCCTGCGCGCCTTTGGCATCGCGCCGCCCGGCCAGTGCGCCAGTTCGGCTACGCACGCTGGCAGCGTGCAGCCTCTGCGCTTCGTGCCACGCCAGCCGCAGGCGTCTGCCATCGCGCCACCCATTGCATGCCCGCGCTGCGGCAGCGTCCACACTCAGGAACTGTCGCGCTTTGCTTCCACGGCCTGCAAGGCGCTCTATCGCTGCCTGGATTGCCGCGAGCCGTTCGACTACTTCAAACCCTACTGAGCACCGCCGGCCCATGACCCCACAGTTCCATCCGCTACGCGTGGCGCAGGTTCGCCCGGAAACCCCGGACACGGTGTCGATTGCCTTCGAGGTGCCGCCGGAACTGCGCGACGCCTACCACTTCACGCAGGGCCAGTTCCTGACGATCAAGGCCCCCGTCGAGGGCCACGACGTGCGCCGCTCGTATTCGATCTGCTGCAGCGTGCAGGACTACGACGATCGCGGCGAACTGCGCGTGGCCGTGAAGCTGGTGGACGACGGCGTGTTCTCCACGTGGGTGCATGACACCGTGGCCGCCGGCCAGGTGCTCGACGTGATGACACCCGATGGCCGCTTCCACGTGCCGCTCGATGCCGAGGCATCGCGCCACTATGTGGCCTTCGCGGCCGGCAGCGGCATCACGCCGGTGCTGTCGCTGATCCGCACCACGCTGGCCTTGGAGCCGCGCAGCCGGTTCACGCTGATCTACGGCAACCGCAGCGTCGACACGATCATCTTTTCCGAAGCGCTCGAAGACCTGAAGAACCAGTACCTGTCGCGCTTCACGCTGTACCACGTGCTGTCGCGCCAGCCGCAGGAGGTGGATCTGCTGCACGGCCGGCTCGACCGCGAACGCGTGGCTGCCTTCCTGCAAACCCTGTTGCCCGTCGATGACATCGACGCCGCCTTCGTGTGCGGCCCCGCATCGATGATCGACGAAGTAGAGGAAGCCCTCAAGGCCGCCGGCCTGGACCCGCACCAGATCCACGCCGAGCGCTTTGGCGTGCCGCTGACCCAGCCTCGGCGCACCGCGCCAGCCCATGCCGACCAGGCCGGCACCGCCGAACTGGTGGTGGTGCTGGACGGCAAGCAGCACAAGATGCGCCTGCCGCTGACCGACGCCAAAGTGCTGGACACCGCGCTGGCCGCCGGACTGGACCTGCCCTATGCCTGCAAGGGCGGCGTTTGCTGTACCTGCCGCGCCAAGGTGCTGGAGGGCGAGGTGGAAATGGAAAAGAACTACACGCTCGAACCCTGGGAGATGGAAAAGGGCTTTGTCCTGACATGCCAGGCCCGCGCGCTGACGCCGCGGGTAGTGGTCAGCTACGACGAGCGGTAATGGCTGACCTGGGCGACTGACTGGTGTCAAGGGTGTCGAGGCTATGGTGAGAATCCCACATGTCAGACATCCGCCGATGCCCGGCCGGTGGCGCGCCGTGATTACAATGTCGGAACACGCTTCATGCGTCGCATCGCCCGCCCGGCGGCCGCCTGCCGGCGGTGGCGGCGGTAGCGTCCGGAGGTCCGGCACCCGTCGCACCCTATACAATCACGGTCATGCAATACATTCATGTCGTCAACGGCGATGTCGCGGGCAACACGCTGCGCCAGGCGCTGGCCCAGGCCGCCCGCCCCGACCCGGTGGTCGTCCTTCGCGACGATCTCGCCGTGGGACCGATCGCCGATATCGACAGCACCGGCCTGATCCGCTCCGGCTTCTGGCAGCGCGTGGCACCGCACACCGACATCGACTTCGCGGCCGAGATGCGCCAGGCGCTGGACCAACTCCAGCAACTGCGTCGCGACGACATGGAAGTGGCCATCTGGCACGGCCAGAGCGCATCGGACCAGCTGATGCTGCGCCGGGTGGTGTTCCACCTCTACCAGGCCCCGCAGCGCATCAACGAAGTGGCGATGGACCTGCGCGAGCTGGAAGCCCCCACGCACGGCAGCCTGACCGCCATCGGCATGTACCCGGCCGCCCGCCTGGCGCGGCGCTTCTCGACCATTGCCCCGGTGTCAGTGCTGCGCCTGGGCCGGCTGGGCTACGAGTGGCAGCAGAACGTCAAGGAAAACGCCGATGTGCGGCTGTGGAAAGGCAATACGCTGGTGCCGGCGGCCTATCACAACGTCGATGACGTGATCCTGGAGCGCGCCCCCGAAGACTGGACGCCGGCTGCGCAGGTGGTGAGCAGCGTGATGGGCGCCATCGAAGGCCTGCTGGCCAGCGACTGGTTCGTCTTCTGGCGCTGCCGCGAGCTGGTCAGCACCGGCCAGCTGGAACTGCGCGGCGACCCGCAAAGCCTCGAATCCTGCGCGATCCGCCGCAACCCCCTCGCTGCCAGCACCGATTGACGCCGTACCGATAACAGAACAACAGGCGGATCGATCCGACCCCTATGGCAAGAACCAAGGCGCCCGATTTCGAGGCGCAACGCGAACAGATTCTCGACCTGGCGGCCGCCGCCTTTGCCGCGTCCAGCTATCCCAGCACCTCGATGGCCGACCTGGCAGCGGCCTGCGGCACATCCAAGGCACGGCTCTACCATTATTACGAGAGCAAGGAAGCGATCCTGTTCGACCTGCTGGACCGCTACACCCGGCAGCTGTTGCAGATCGTCACGGATGTGGAGGCGGAAGGTGCCCGCCAGGCGCGCGGCCATCGCGAGACATTCGGTCATCTGTTGCGGGCTTTCCTGGCCGAGTACGAGACCTCGCAGACGCGCCATATCGCGCTGATCAACGATGTGAAGTTTCTGGCCGAGGAGCAGCGCGACCAGATCCTGCAGCGTGAGCGCGACGTGGTGGCGGCGTTCGCGCGCCTGCTGCAACGCGCCTATCCGGACCGCGTCACGCACGACAACCAGACTGCACTGACCATGACCGTCTTCGGCATGATCAACTGGACCTTCACGTGGCTCAAGCCAGGTGGCCGGCTGTCATACGCGGCGTTCGCCGAGATGGTGGTCGGGCTGCTCGAAAACGGCCTGGCGCCTGGCATGCAGGGCGCGGACCGGGCGGACCGAGCCGGTCAGGCCTGACCGGCTCCCCGAACAGCCCCGCTACCTCAGGACCATTCGGCATCTTCCTGCTTGCGGCGCTGGTCGCGGTCCTGGCGGAACATTTCCTCGAGTTCGTCACGCGCCTGCTTGGCCATCGAGACCAGCGTCTTCTGATCCTTGTAGTACGGGTAGAAGCGGTCGATGGCCTCGATATTGTGGCGCCGGAAGCGCAGCGCCACGCTGCGCGCCTCCACGCGGTCGAAGCCCAGCCCCTCCAGCACCTTGCGTCCCAGCATCAGCGATCCTTCAAACATCTCGCGCTCGTAGCTGTTGGCGTCGATGCCCCGGTCCATGAGCTGGTAGACGTGCGACACATGCCGCGCCCGCGTGTAGATCTTCAGGTCGGGCCAGCGATGGCGCACCTTGTCGATCAGCCCGAGGTTGTCGTCCAGGTCCTCGATGGCCACGATCAGGATCTTCGCCTCGGCGGCGCCAGCGGCTTCCAGCAGGTCCATGCGCGTGGCATCGCCATAGAAGATCTTGAAGCCGTACTGGCGCAGGAATTCGATCTGGTCGGGATCATGGTCCAGCACGGTCACGCCGATGCCCTGGGCATACAACAGACGCCCGATAATCTGGCCGAAGCGCCCAAATCCGGCAATGAGCACCGGATTGTGATGATTCGTGATCTCGTCGTCCGGCCGCTTCGACATCGCGTTGAGGCGTGGCGCCAGCAACTGGTCGAACAGCAGCAGCAACAGCGGCGTGGCCACCATCGACAACGCCACGATCAGCACCAGCAGTGCCTCGGTTTCCTTCGGCAGCAGACCCACCGTGCGCGCCTCGGCGAACACCACGAATGCGAATTCGCCACCCTGCGAGATCAGCAGACCAAACAGCAGCCACTGCCCGCGCGACACCCGGAAACGCTTGGCCAGCAGCGTCAGCACCGCGGTCTTGATCAGCACGAACGCCGCCACGAAGCCCACCACCTTGCCCGGCTGCTGCGCGAGGATGCCGAAATCGATCGACATGCCCACCGCCATGAAGAACAGACCGAGCAGCAGGCCCTTGAACGGCTCGATGTCGGCCTCCAGCGCATGGCGATATTCCGAGTCGGCCAGCAGCACGCCGGCCACGAAGGTGCCAAGCGCCATCGACAAACCCACGGCGTCCATCATCAACGCAATGCCCACCACCAGCAGCAGCGAGAACGCGGTGAACATCTCGCGCATGCCCGTCCGGGCAATCACGCGCAGCGCCGGCCGCACCAGGTAGCGGCCACCCACGACCACGGCGCCGATCACGGCCACCGCCTTCGCGGCAGTCTGCCAGTTCTCCGGGCCGTGGGCCGTGGCGCCCGCGCCGTCCGCCGCCAGAAGCGGCAGCAGCGCGATCATCGGAATCGCGGCGATATCCTGGAATAGCAGAATGCCGAAACTGGCGGCACCGGCGCCGGTCTGCATCAGGTTGCGCTCGGCCAGCGTGGCAAACGCAATCGCCGTGGACGACAGCGCCAGGCCCAGGCCGGCGACGATCGCCACCTGCCACGGCGCGCCGAACAGCGCGGCAACGATGCCGATGGCCAATGCGCACGCCGCCATCTGTATCGAACCGTACCCAAAGATGCTCTGCTTCAGGGCCTTGAGCTTGCGCGGCTCCAGTTCCAGCCCGATCACGAACATCATCAGCACGACGCCGAACTCCGAGAAATGGAGGATCGACTCGACATTCGTCACCAGACGCAAGGCAAACGGGCCAATGGCGGCACCGGCGATCAGGTAGCCCAGCACTGCGCCCAGTTGGAAGCGGCGTGCGACCGGCACGGCCACCACGGCCGCCACCAGGAACACCAGCAGGGCGATCAGGAAGTCATGCTGGTTCATTGCACGTCCTCCCCGGTGGTCTCGGACGCCGGCCATTCCTGCGTTTCCGGGGGCAGCGGCGGGGCCGCCAGATGGCGTGCCACGTGTTCGATGTGCAAGGCGACGGCGTCGGTATCGACGCGGTCGGCATCGTGCAGCACGATCGGGGGCATCCAGCTCATGCCGCACTGCAGGGCGGTTTGCTCCAGCGGCAGCAGGAAATCGGCGAGGGGATGGCCGTGGGCGCCGTCAGGCCCGTAGGCATCTGCCTGGCCACCCGCGCTCACCACGGCCAGCATCGACTTGCCGCGCAACGCCGTGCCGCCCGGGCCGTAAGCCCAGCCCATCTCGAGGACGTCATCGAGCCAGAGCTTCAACAGGGCCGGTACGTTGTACCAGCGCACCGGGAACAGCAGCACCACCGTTTCCGCGGTCGACAGCAGTCGCTGTTCCGCTACGACATTGATGTCGTAGTCGACGTAAAGGTTGTAGAGCTCGCGAACTTCCACATGCGGCAGTTCCGCAAGCGCTTCGGCAAGGGGATGGTTGACGCGCGAGCGTCGGGGCGCAGGGTGCGCATAGATCACAACAATCGGTGGCTCGTTCATGAATGGGGCTTTGTCTTTCCCGTGGGGGACAGATGCGACAGACAAGCCAGTCGGTGCGGCGTTGCAGCAAATCCACAACCCGCGCACCTGTGACGTCCCAGCCGCGCACATAACTCTATGAATTGTCGGGTCTTTTTTTCATTCGTCGCGCTCCTGGCACCGTGTGGCGATCGAGAAGCTTACGCGAGACTGACAATTCCACTACAATACTTTTCGCGTCGCAGCAACCTAGTGTTTGCCCGAACCCAGCATTCTGGATCACAAATCCAACTCCCGTCGCAGGGAGTTTGATGAAAGTGCAGGGCCGACCACCGCGACAGTGCTATTTTTATACCGATCACTGAAGAAGGAAACCAAGTGAACCCGCTCGAACTGAGCAAGGCCGTCGGCGCAGTCACCGACGAAGATCTTCGCCGTGCAGCCGAGGCCAGCCAGGCAACCCAGCGTCACACCACTCTGGTGCGCGAGCTGGCTGCCCATCATCGCTCCCGTCTGCAGAAGCATTTTCTCGCCCTGGGCGAGGAAGATCGCCTGCTCCGATTCGGCCAGTCGGTTGGCAACCACGTGATCGAGGCTTATGTGGAAAGCATCGATTTCGACCATGACAGCGTGTTCGGCGTCTATGACGAGCACCTGGAACTGGTTGGCGTCGGCCACTTTGCAAACCTGCGCGACAACGCCCAGGGCCGCGTCGCCGAGTTCGGCGTGTCGGTATCGAAGAGCGCCCGGGGCCGCGGCATCGGCAGCGCCCTGTTCCAGCGCGCCGCCATGCATGGCCGCAACACCAGCGTCCGCACGCTGTACATGCACTGCCTGTCACGCAACGCGGCGATGATGCACATCGCCAAGAAGGCCGGCATGAAGGTGCAGTACGCCTATGGCGAAGCCGATGCCTACCTGGAACTGCCGCCGGCCGACACGGTGAGCCGCCTGACCGAGGCCATCGACGAGCAGGTGGCGGATCTGGACTACCTGGTCCGTCGCAACCTGCGCGATGTCCGCCGTTTTGGGCTACGCTTCTGGCGCTCGCTGGTGCCGCAGAAGGGCACTGCCTGATCCGGTCCGGCAACTCCAAATGAAAAACGGCGCACCCACAAGGTGCGCCGTTTCTGTTTGGTGCGGGCCGAAGTGCCGCCTGGACCGCTGTCAGGCCCCGCCGGCGACCGGCAGCGCCGTGGTGTCCTTGATCGACTCCAGCGCGAAGCTGGAACGCACATCGATCACCGATGGATGCGCCAGCAATTGCTCCTGCATGAAGCGCGCAAAGTGCTCCATGTCTTCAACATAGACCTTCAGCAGCAGATCCATCTCGCCCGTCATGGCATGGCACGCCGCCACTTCCGGCCAAGTCTGGATGGCCGCGCGGAACAGGTCCAGCGGCGCCTTGCCCTTGGGCGTGCCACCCTGTTTCTCCAGCCGCACATTGATATAGGCAAGCAGGCCCAAGCCAATTTTGTTCGGTTCGAGCAGCGCCGCGTACTGGCGAATCACGCCAATTTCCTCCAGCCGACGGATGCGACGCAGGCAGGGGCTCGGCGACAGATTCACGCGCTCCGCCACTTCCAGGTTGGTCAGCCTCCCGTTGGTCTGCAGGACCTCCAGAATTTTCCGGTCGATCTTGTCCAGCTCCACCTTGCTCACGTTTTGTTGCTCCGCAATATGTTTGTCGGCAATTTTTTTGCGCAAATTTAGCAAGTCGTGCACAAGTCCGCAATTTATTTCATGTAAGGACTAGTACGGCGGTCATATGCAGCGGGCGCATGCGTCACGTAGGGCGAGGCAAGGATGGTGCCAGCCAAATGAAAAAAGCGCGGCCCGAAGGCCGCGCCTGGCTGCTGCCGAAGCAATGGCTTAGTTGCCGCTCGGCGACGGGACCGACGGGCCCGAAGCACCGCCCGGGCCGCGACGCTGCATGCGGTCCATCCGCTCCTTGTGCATCTTCTGCATGTCGGACTGGATTTCGGCCATGGTCACCTTGCCGTCGTGGTTGGCGTCGAGCTTGTCGAAGCGATCTGCCACACGCGGGAAGGCAGCCTTGAACTCGTCGCGCGTCAGCGCACCGTCGTTGTTCTTGTCCGCTGCCTTGAACTTGGCCTCGAACTCGGCCTTCATCTCGGTGCGGCGCTGCTCCCAGGCAGCCTTGCGATAGGCAGCCAGTTCGGTCTTGTCGAGCTTGCCGTCGTGGTTGGTGTCGATCTTGTTGAACAGCGCGTCGGCTTCGGCCTTCGAGATCGTGCCATCTCCGTCGGTGTCGACCGACTTCATCCACATCATGCCGCCATGGTGATGTTCACCCGGGCCACCCATGCGGTGGTGAGGCGCCGGACCACCTTGCGGGGCAGCCTGCGGCGCGGCCGGGGCCGGCGTGGTTTGCGCGAAGGCCGCGCCAGCGGCCATGAACACGGCCGAGGCCGCGATAAAGCTCTTGAGGATGTGCGTCTTGTGATTGCGTTGCATGTCTGTGCTCCTTTTCATCACGTTGGGCATGTACGGATTAGAACGCAGACAACCGCGCCAAGTTGGCACTTTTAATACGATGTTACGGGCCTCACAGAATCGACTAGCGCCGTAAACCGCCGCAATACAGTCAAAGATTGCGCAATACTCTGAAATTCGTATTTTTACGATTTCTTCAGTCTTTTGGCAGCTGGTTCTCGGCGCCGTGCGGCGGCACCGACTGGAATTCCTGCGGCGCAACGCCCTGCTGCGGAGCAGGCTGCTGGAACTGCTGCGCTGGCGGCTGTACCGGCGCACTGGCAACCGGGGGCGGTGCCGACTGCACCGGGGCCGGCATCGGCGTCGACAGCGGCGCGGCCGCACCGGACGGCGGTGGCGCCGGCAAATTGCCCGGACGGCCCACTGATACGGTGTTCTGCAGCGGCAATGCAATTTCCTGCCGCACGCCGTTGCGTTCGATCACGATATTGCGGCCGCGGATTTCCGTCAGGCGGATCTGCGACGAGAGCGATGCACCAGCGCGCACGGCCTTGGGCGGCCCGCCATCCAGCGACAGAATGGCTGCCGCCGGACCGACGCCATCGACGTCCGCCACCACGCCGATCAACTGGATATCCCGCACGCCCGACTGCGCGCTGCCACCAAACAGCGTGGCCACCGCGCCGGTTTCCACGGCCTCGGTCAGGGCGACACGCGCCGATTTGGGTACGGGAATCGTCCGCATTGCGCTGAACACCAGCACCCAGTGCGTGACCAGGGCGCACAGTGCGACAAATAGCAACAGACTGGCTGCGCGTGGCAGCCAGGAAGCGGAAAGGTCGAAGCGGAAGGCAGGCCGGGTCAGGGTTGGCACGAGCGGTACGCCAGGCGGCGGAATCCAAGAGGTCGCCTAGCGTACCAGACGCATGCGTCGATTGTCTGTCAGTCGTGCCGGCCGGGCGGTTGACCTGGATCGAGGCCCATCAGAGCAGGTCGTCGAGCAGATCGGGACCGAACACTTCGCGGTGGATATGGCCCACCGGAATTCCCGCGTTGATCAGCGCATGGCGCTGGGCCTGCATGAAGCCCAGCGGGCCGCACAGGTAGAAGCGCGCATCGTTGAATGCCGAGGTGTCTTCGGCCTTGAGCACAGACTCGATCGGCATCGTGCCAGCGTGGTCGAAGTCGCGGCCCGACACGTCACCGGTTTGCGGCGCCTCGTAGCTGATGTGGGTACGCAGGTTCGGCATCCGTTCGCGCGCCCAGTTCAGGTCGCCGCGATGCGCGTGGTGCCGGCCGTGGCGCGCCGCGTGGGCGAACAGCACCGGACGGTGCGGATTTTCCTTGGCCAGCGTGCGCAGCACGGACACCATCGGCGTCACGCCGATGCCGGCCGACATCAGCACGATCGGGCGGCGGTCGTCGATGGCCGGCGCAAACTCGCCCCACGGCGTGCTGACGTGCAGCGTGGTGTCAACTTGCGCGTTGTCGTGCAGCCAGTTCGATACCGCGCCGGCCGGCGTTTCGGCGTTGCCGTCTTCGCGCTTGACCGAAATGCGCCAGGTAGGCAGGCCACGCTCGCCGGACAGCGAGTACTGGCGCAGCTGACGATGACCGTCGCCCAGAGCCGCTTCCACACTGATGTACTGGCCCGGGGCGAAGTCGCGCAGCGGCTTGCCGTCGTCGGCTGCCAGGGTGAGCGAGACCACCTGGTCGCCTTCCTGCTCGCGGGCGATCACGCGCACGCGCTGCAGTTCGCCAGCCTTGACGTTGTGCCGGTCATACAGGCGCGCTTCGGCGGCGATCAGCTCGCCGGCCAGCAGCCAGTAAGCCTCATCCCAGGCTGCCAGCAGCGGCGGCGTGGCGGCATCGCCCAGCACGGCGGCAATGGCTTCAAGCAGATACTTGCCGACGATCGGATAGTGGGCCGAGGTCAGGCCGACGGCCACGTGCTTGTGGACAATGCGTTCCACCACGGGCGCCAGCACATCGGCGCGGTCGACGTTGGCGGCATAGGCGAACACCGCGGACGCCAGCGACTGCTGCTGCGAGCCGTTGGCCTGGTTGCCCATGTTGAACAGGTTCTTCAGTTCGGGGCGCGCCGCGAACATCTCGCGGTAGAAGTGCGTGGTAATGGCAAGACCGTGCTCGCGCAGCACGGGGACGCTGGCATCGATATAGGGGCGGGAAGCAGCGGACAACATCAGCAAAAACTCCTGTGAATTCATGCATTTAGAATGCATGTTTTTGCGCACAATAAAACCGGCGTCGAACTGCGGCTGGGGTCTCGCCCACTGCCTCAGGCCACGCGCCGGCTCAGGAAATCGCGATGCAGACTGATGATCGACTCGGCTGTCCGGCTGTTGCCGGAGACTTCGGCCAGCGTGACGCCGTCAAGCGCCTGGTAGAACGCTTCTTCGGCCTGGTCCAGCGCACGCTTCAGTCGGCAATTGCCGTTCAGCGCGCATGGCGGGTCGGAACAGTCGATCACCGACTTGTGTCCTTCCAGCTCTCGCAGGATCGTGCCAATCGACAGCTTCTCGGCACCCGGGCCCAGCTGCAGCCCCCCATGCCGCCCACGCGTGGCCGAAACCCAGCCAAGCTTCGACAACCGCGCCGCCACCTTCACGAGGTGATTGTGGGAGATGTCGAATTGCTGGCCGACTTCGGCGATCGTGATCGGACGGGTGCCGTCGCCGCGTGATACATACATCAGCAGGCGCAAGGCATAGTCTGAGAATCGGGTCAGTTGCATCGTGCCTCGAATCATAGATAACGTGCATCTGCAATGCAAGATTTTTATTGCAGTTGCACATTGGTACATAAATCCCGATCCGACGCCCGGGCAGCACACCAAACGGTCATCTGGCGGGGGTTATACTCTCCGACCATACCTCGACCAACAAGGCCAAGAACCGATGCGCAGAACCGTCACCCAGACTGCCGCCCTCCGGACGCAACTTCGTCGCCGCCTCGCCCGCGGCTTCACCCTGATCGAAATCATGGTGGTGATCGTGATCCTGGGCGTGCTGGCGGCGCTGGTGGTGCCCAAGATCATGAGCCGCCCCGACGAGGCCCGTATCGTTGCCGCGCGCCAGGATATCTCGTCGATCATGCAGGCGCTCAAGCTCTATCGGCTGGACAACGGCCGGTATCCGACCACCGACCAAGGCCTGGCAGCGCTGGTCAACAAGCCGACGACCGAGCCCATCCCCAACAACTGGAAGGGCGGCGGCTATCTGGAAAAGCTGCCCAAGGACCCCTGGGGCCACCCGTACCAGTACCTGAACCCGGGTGTGCGTGGCGAAATCGACGTATTCAGCTTTGCCTCGGACGGCCAGGCCGGCGGCAGCGGCAACGACGCCGATATCGGCAACTGGGAATAAGCCCGCGCCCTGCCCTTCATGACTCCGGCGACGCCGCGCGGCCAGGCCGCCCTACTCCAGCGCCGCCGGCTGCACGGCTTCACGCTGCTCGAACTGCTGGTGGTCATGGTGATTGCCGGCATCGTCATCTCGCTGGTGGCGGTCAACGCCACCCCAAATGATCGCGGCCGCGTGCTCGACGATGGCCAGCGCATCGCGCGCCTGTTTGAACTGGCCCAGGAAGATGCCCAGCTTGGCGCTCGGCCGCTGGCCTGGGAAGGCGATGCCACGGGCTGGCGTTTTCTGGAATCCACGCCGCAGGGCTGGGTGCCGATGCGCACCGACGTCTTCGCGCCGGGCCACTGGCGCATTCCGCTGGACGGCGCGGTCATCGTCCAGGGCGGACGCCAGCTGGGCACGGGCCCGGTGCGGCTGATCTTCGGGCGCGAACTGATCGACGAACCCCAGCGGCTGGTACTGACGCGTGGCGATATCCGCGTGGACGTGGCCGGCGACGGCAGCGGCCGCTATGTGGCGACGGTGACGCAATGATGCGCCCCATCCGTTTAAGTTACCTGAACCGCTTGCGCCGCTTTCCGCACGCCTCGCGTACCCCGGCAAGGGGCTTCACGCTAATCGAAGTGCTGGTTGCCCTGACCATCCTGGCCGTCGCGCTGACCGCCGCCATGCGGGCGATGGGCTCGATGATCGAGTCGAGCGTTTCGCTGCAGCAGCGCATGCTGGCCGAATTCAGCGCCGAAAACCATCTGGCCACGCTGCGGCTGTCCAAGACCTGGCCCGAACCGGGCACGCGCGGCTACGACTGCCCCCAGGGCGGCGTGGCATTGTGGTGCGAGGAATCGGTATCCGGCACGCCCAATCCGTCATTCCGCCGCGTAGAAGTCGCGGTCTATCCGTCCGCCGGCAACAAGTCAGTACGGCTGGCGTGGCTGGTCACCCTCGTTCCCAATGAAGCTCGCAATGTCCTCTGAGCGCCGGGCCCTGCGCGGCGGCCAGCGCGGGTTCACTCTGCTGGAGATGCTGGTCGCCATCACGCTGCTGGCGGTAATGGCCGTCATCGGCTGGCGCGCACTCGATTCCCTGACCCGCAGCCGCGAACGACTGACCGATCACGACGCGCGACTCGATGCGCTGAAGGTGCTTTACGGTCAGTTCCAGTCCGACTGCGAGCACCTCGCCCAACCGGCCCAGCTGGAGGCCAGCCCCGTGGAGATCGGCCCCAACCAGCTGCTGCTGGTGCGCGATCGCCGCGACGAAGGCCAGCCACCCGCGTGGCAGGTGGTGGCCTACCGGCTCGACGGCAATACCGTGGTGCGAGCGGCCAGCCGGGCCGCTCGCACCCGCAATGACGTGCAGGGTGCCCTGACGCAACTGCGCCAGCCGGGTAGCGCCGGCCTGCAGATCCGCCCGTTGCTTGGCGATGCCGAGCAACTGTCAGCACGCGTCTGGGTGGAACCGGGTGGCTGGCTGATCGATTCGGGCCGGGTGCGTACCGCCCTGCTGCAGGGCAGCGTGGTGGCCAATGCCGTCGAAGCCGCCGCCGCGGCCTCGGGCGCCAGCGATGCACAAGCGGGAAGTCAACGGCCGATTTCGGACAGCGTGGCCATACGCGCCGTCGAGCTCAACGTCTTCGCCCGCATGGGCGACGGCGACGCCGCCCGGCAGTTCCAGAAGATCTGCATGACGGGGATGTGATGACGCGCGCGCCCTTCCCCTCCCCGCCCGAACCCACCCCGCGTTTGTCCACCCCACCCCTGTCCGCTCCGCCCGTGCCCACGCATTCCTTGTCGCGCCACACGCGCCGCCAGCAGGGCGCCGCCGTGGTGACAGCGCTGCTGATGGTGACGCTGGCCGTGGTCGTGGTATCGGGCATGCTGTGGCGCCAGCAGGTGCAGATCCGTTCGATCGAGAACCAGCGCCTGGTGGCCCAGGCCGCCTGGATCGAACGCGCGGCGGTGGACTGGTCGCGCCTGATCCTGCGCGACGACAGGCGCCGCTCGCAGGTGGACTACCTGGGCGAGCCGTGGTCGGTGCCCGTGGCGGAAACCCGGCTGTCCGACTTCCTGGGCGCAGGCGTCAGCACGGCCGAAGGCGGCGAAACGTCGTTCGTGTCCGGCCGTATCCTCGATGCGCAGGCGCGTTTTAACCTGACCAACCTCTACAACATTGAGCAGGCCAACGGCGCGGGCCGCATGGTCAGCATCAACGGGGTGTCGCTGCAGGCGTTCAGACGCCTGCTTCAAACGCTGGGCATGAACCCTGGCCTGGCCGAGCCAACCGTCCGATATTTCGTGCGCGCCGCCCGGGGCGTGCCGTCGGACGGCCAGCCCGCGCCGCGCCCACCCGACAGCGTGGAAGACCTGCTCGCCATCCCCGGCTATACGCCGGCGATGGTGGCGGCGCTTGAGTCCTTTGTTACGGTGCTGCCGCAGCGCACTGCCGTCAATGCGAATACCGCCGACGCCGAAGTGCTGTCCGCGGTGATCGACCAGTTGCCGCTGGATCGGGCGCGCGAACTGGTGCGCCAGCGTGACCGCGCCTACTTCAACAACATCAGCGATGTGACGACCCAGCTCCACGGCATTGCGCCGCAGGCCACCATCGATAACGATACGATCGATGTGCTCACTCACTATTTCCTGATTTACGGGCTGGTCCGGCACGAGCGCGCGCGGCGCCTGAAGGTGTCGCTGGTGTACCGGTCAGACGGGTTCGGCGGAGGCAATAACACGCGCATCATCTGGACCCGCGACGCGGACGCGATGCCCGAGCAACGCTGAAACGGCGCCGAGCCGCAAGCCGTTTTTGCCCGGATGCGTGTCGGAATCATCGTTCTGCAGAATCAGTCGGACCACTATTGACGCGCGTAAGTCACACAGGCAAGGTATGCTGCTGCGCCGAGCCGGGTCCGGTGCAGCCAACTGCCGCCGGGCCAGAGATTGTGCCCGCCAGTCCGCTCCAGCCTGCCCCAGCGCATGGCACCGGGGCGCCAACGGGCGGCCGACCGGCCTGCCACGCGCCTCCAGCGTATCTTCGCCACAGATAACAGGGAAATCTTGAGTACCACGCTCTACGTCCGCCTGCCGCACCGGCCGCATGACCAGCCGCAACCGTGGCAGTTTGGCGCGATGCCTTTTGCGCTGGTACGCGCATCCGCAGAGAAAAGCCGTGCCGGCGGCCTGTCGCCGGCGCCCGAGCTGTTGCGCGAAGGCCACGCCCTGGCTGGGGAAATGCCGGCGGCGGATCGCCTGGTCCTGATTCTGGCCGCCAGCGATGTGCTGCTCACGACAGCCTTGGTGCCGCCGCTGCCGCCTGCCCGCCTGCGCCTGGCCCTGCCGAATCTGGTGGAAGACATGCTGGCCACGGACGCCGCGCCGTGCCATATCGCACTGGGGCCGGCGCTCGATCCGGCCGCCCCGGCCCGCGGCCCGCGCCGACGCCTGCTGATGGTCACGGACCGCGCCTGGCTGCGCGCCGCGCTCGACCAGTTCACCGAACACAAGCACCGCCGCCGCAGCGTACTGCCGGCGCAGTTGTGCCTGCCGCTGGCACAAGCCGACGCACCGGCGCCGGCTCCGGCCGCAGCCCGCGAGACATCTGAACCGGCCCTGGCCGAAGCCGTCGCACCCGCGTCGCCGTCGCCCGCATCCGTCCCCGAAATCCCCGCCACCACCGATGAATCGGCCCCGCCCGCCACGCTGGTGGTGGAAGCCGCGACATCGGCGCTGGCCCAGTCGGCCTCGCTGCTGGACGCCGCCGCGCCGCCCCCGGCCGCCGCCGACGCTGCCAGACTCTGGCAGCTGACAGTCCGGACCGGCCCCTACGATGGCTACGGGCTGCTGCTCAATGACCAGGCCCTGGCCGCCTGGCAGGCGCTGGCCCCGACCGGCGAATGGCATGGCGACCCAGCCGCGCTGGCCCATGCCTCCGTGCCAGCACTGCGTTCGCAGCGTCCGGTGGCTCGCGCATCGCGGATTTCCGAAAATTGGCGCGTCTGGCTGGCGGGCGCCGAAGCCTGCCTGCGCGAGCCGCAGATCGACCTGGCGCAATTCGAGTTCGCCCAGGGCCGGATGGACCGCTGGAACGTGCTGGCCTGGCGTCTGCCGGTGGCCCTGGCAGTGGGGCTGGTGCTGGCGCAGATCATCGGCATGAACATCCAATGGCTGATGCTGCGCCAGGAATCAAAGCGCATCGACGCGGCCCAGGTCGACATTCTGCATACCGCCTTTCCGAATGTGCCGCCGGTGGCCGAGCCACCGCTGCTGATGCGTCGCCAGATGGAACAGCTGCGTACGGCCAGTGGCCGCAGCACGCCCAGCGATTTCCTGCCGCTGGCCGATGGCTTTGCACGCGCCGCCCACGACCTGCCGCCCGACGCGCTGCTGCAGCTCGACTATCGCGCCGGCGCGCTCTACGTCACGCTCAAGGCGGGCACCAATACCAATGCGCTGCGCAATGCCGCGCGGCAAGCAGGCCTGCAGATGGAAGAAGACAAGTCCCCGCCGGACGCCACCGTGCGGGCCGGCGGCACCCCGACACCGCCCGGCTCGCGCTGGACGATCAAGACCGAATCGCGCGCCGACAATCCGGCGCAAGGCAGGGCCGGCGCATGAAGTTCGTTAAATCCGCCAATCGGCCCACCGCTGCAACGGGTACGTCCGCTGGCCGCCTTGGCAGGCTGCGCCCGCGCGTACCCGACGTCTGGCGCGAACGGTTCGACACCTTCTGGAACGCCCGCAATCCGCGCGAGCAGGCCATCCTTGGTGGCGGCGTGGTCGTACTGGTGCTGGTGTTCGGCTATCTGGTGCTGTGGGAGCCTGCCGCCACCGGCCGAGACCGCCTGATGCGCAACCTGCCGGCGCAACGCGCCGACCTGGCCGAAATGGAAACGCTGGCGCAGGAAGCGCGCGGCCTGCAGGCCAGCCCGGCGCCGTCGCTGCGCGGCGATGCGCTGACCCAGGCGCTGCAGGACAACCTCGGACAGCACGGACTGAAGCCCACCCGCCTGGCGGCCACGGGCGACAACGCCGTGCAGGTGCAGCTGGACAAGGTGGCCTTCGGCGCCGTGGCCAGCTGGCTGCAGGATGTGCGCGCCCAGCAGCGGCTCAAGGTAACGGACGCCCGCATCAGCTATGTCGGCGCCACAGCGCTGGTCAACGTCACGGCAACGCTGCAAGGCCCTGGTGCCGGTGGCCGCAACTGATGGCGCGGCTCGAAGCCCTGCGCCTGCCCCGTCGGCGCGCCGGCGCGTCGCGCGGCTGGCAATGGCTGCGCTGGACGTTGCTCGGTGCGGCAACGGTGGTGGTAACCGTGACGGCGTCGCTGCCCGCCACCTGGATGGCCGAGCGCATCGCCATGGAAAGCGGACGCCGCGTGCTGCTGGCGGATGCAGCCGGCACGCTCTGGCATGGCAGCGCCACGGTGGCGCTGTCGGCGGGCGCGGGCAGCCAGACATCGACCGTGCTGCCGGGCCGGCTGACCTGGGACGTGGCGTTCTGGCCATTGCTGACCGGCACGCTGCGCCTGATGCTGGAACAGGACATGACGATGGCCGCGCCGGTAACAGTTGCGGTGACACCTGTCGGCTGGACCGTGCAGTCGGGCGGTATCCGCCTGCCGGCATCGCTGCTGGAAGGCATTGGCGCCCCGTTCAACACGCTGCGGCCGGACGGCACGATGCGGATCGACTGGACGGCGCTGCAAGGCAAGTTTGCCGGCAACCAGAAATTCGGACGCCTGACCCTACAGCTGGATCAGATGTCGGCGGCAGTGAGCCGCCTGCGCCCGTTGGGCAGCTATCGCGCGGAAGTCGACCTGACCGGTGCCGATGGCAAGTTGCAATTGAAGACCACGGCCGGACCGCTGCACCTGGAGGGCAGCGGCACACTCGGTCGGCAGTCCCGCTTCGAGGGTACGGCCCATGCCGACCCCGAGGCGGCCACCCAGCTGGCGGGCCTGTTGAGCCTGCTGGGACGAACGGAAAACAACGTGACAAGGCTGCGCTTCTGATTGCCGAAGCTGCCGAAGCCCAAGCCTGAAACCGATGATGAAAACGCAAGCAAACTCCCGCCTCGTTCGTACCGTCTGCGCCCGCGCCACCGCGCTGCTGTGCAGCCTGTCGCTGCTGTCGCCCGCCATGGCGTGGGCACAGCCGCAGCAGCAGGTACCGCAACCCAACGACATCACGCCGCGCAATCGTGACCAGGTGGTGTTGAACTTCGTCAACGCCGATCTCGAATCGGTGGTGAAGGCGGTGGGACAGGCCACAGGCAAGAATTTCGTGATCGACCCGCGCGTGAAGGGCACCGTGAACCTGGTGACCGAACAGCCGGTGTCGCGCGCCCAGGCGCTGGAAACGCTGGGCTCGGTGCTGCGGATGCAGGGCTACGCGATGGTGGAATCCAATGGCTTCACGAAGGTGGTGCCCGAGGCCGATGCCAAGCTGCAGGGCTCGCCCACCGTGATCGGCGCCGGCGCCGGCCGCGGCGACCAGGTGGTGACACAGGTGTTCCGGCTGAACTACGAGTCGGCCAACAACCTGGTACCGGTGCTGCGGCCGATGATCGCGCCGAACAACACCATCACCGCGTACCCGGCCAACAACACGCTGGTGATTACCGACTACGCCGACAACCTGCGACGCCTGGCCCGCATCATCGCGGCCGTGGACGCGCCGGCATCGGGTGAGGTCGAACTGGTGCCGCTCAAGAATGCCGTGGCCAGCGATGCGGCCGTGGTGCTGCAGAAGCTGCTGGACCCCTCGGCGGCCGGCGGTCCGGGTGGCGGCGCGACGGCCGGGGATGCCTCGCTCCGCACGACCGTCGTGGCCGAGCCGCGTAGCAATTCGCTGATCATTCGCGCTACCAGCCGCGCGCGCGTGCAGCAGGCGCGCCAGCTGATCGAGAAGATCGATCAGCCCTACGCCCGCCCCGGCAATATCTGGGTGGTGCCGCTCAAGAACGCCGACGCGGTGAAGCTGGCCGCCACGCTGCGTGCCATCGTCGCCGCGGATAGTAGTTTCACGAGTTCGGCGCAGGGCGGCCAGGCGGGCGGCATCGCCGGCGCCACGGGTGCCACGACGCAGACCACGTCGCTGCCGCAGAGCGGCCAGTACACCGGCGGCGGCAGCAGTGGCTACAACCGCAGCAGCTCGGGCTCGTCGGGCTTTGGCGGCATGGGCGGCGGTTCGAATGCGTTCTCGACCTCGTTTGCCGTGAACCAGCAGCCCACCACCGGCGGCATCATCCAGGCCGATCCGTCGACCAACTCGCTGATCATCACGGCCAGCGAACCGGTCTACCGCAACCTGCGCGGCGTGATCGAAGACCTGGACGCGCGCCGAGCGCAGGTCTACATCGAATCGATGATCGTCGAGGTCACGTCCACGCAGGCCAGCGAACTCGGCATCCAGTGGCAGGGCCTGGTCAACAACGGCGGCAGCGTCACCGGCTTTGCGGGCACGAACTTCGGCACCGGCGGCCAGAATATCGTCAACCTGACCGCCGCCGGCGTGCTTTACGGCGAGAACAAGACCGCCGGTCTGGCCGCGATCCAGCAGTTGCTGCCCACGGCGGGCGGCCTGAACCTTGGCGTCGTGAACAAGGCCCTGGGCCTTGGCGCGCTGCTGCGGGCACTGGGCACCAATGGCAGCGTGAACCTGCTGTCCACGCCGAACCTGATCACGCTTGAGAACGAAGAGGCCAAGATCCTGATCGGCCAGAATATTCCGATCACGACCGGCTCCTATTCGCAGACCGGCAGCAGCGCCACGGTGACGCCGTTCCAGACCTTCGACCGCAAGGACGTCGGTATCACGCTGCGCGTGCGCCCGCAGATCAGCGAAGGCGGGCTGGTCAAGATGCAGATCTATCAGGAATCCTCGTCGGTGGTGGCCGGCACGCTCGCCAACGCGTCGGGTCCGACCACCAACGTCCGCTCGATCGAGACGAACGTGCTGGTGGACGACGGCCAGATCATCGTGCTGGGCGGCCTGATCGAGGACAACTACGGCGACGGCGTGCAGAAGGTGCCGCTGCTGGGCGACATCCCCTGGATCGGCTCGCTGTTCCGCTACGAGAACAAGAACCGCGCCAAGACCAACCTGCTGGTGTTCCTGCGCCCGTATGTGATGCGCACGACGGCCGCCACCGACCGCCTGACGCAGGACCGCTACGACTACATGCGCACGCAGCAGCAAAGCTTCGTGTCGCCTAACATGATCGTCAATGATGCGGTCACGCCGGTGCTGCCGCCGGCCAACGCGCCGACCACGCCGTTCGTGGATCCGCGCGGCGGCATGCTGCAGCAGGGTCCGCTGCCGCTGGACCAGGCGCCTGGCCAGTCGGGTTCGCAGCCGGTGCCGCAACCGTTGCCGCAGCAAGCGCCGCAGCAGGCGCCCCAGTCCGTGACGCCGCGGCCGCTGTCGTTCAACGACGAGTCGTTCGCGAAGCGTCAGGCCCCGCAGAGCTGAGCATCATCGTCATGGCCACCGAAACCCTCGCCACCCCCGCCAATGGGGCCGAAGCGCCCCTGGAGCCGCCGTCGCCGATGGCGGCACGGCTCGTATCGTATTCGTTCTCGCGCGAGGCCCCGCTGCTGATCGCGCACCAGCGCCCGGACGGGCTCGAAGTCTGGGTCAGCCGCAAGACGTCGCCGGCCGCGCTGGCCGAAGTGGCGCGCGTGCATGGCGCGCTGCACCTGCGCGTGCTGGAGCCGGCTGCGCTGGAAGCGGCCATGTCGGATGCCTACAACCGCCAGGACGGCTCGGCCGCGCAGGTGGTGGGCGAGGTGGAGGGCGAGGTCGACCTGTCGCGCCTGATGCAGGACATTCCGGCCGTGGAAGACCTGCTGGAATCCGAAGACGACGCGCCGATCATCCGCATGATCAACGCGCTGCTGACCCAGGCCGCGCGCGAGCAGGCATCGGATATCCACATCGAACCGTTCGAATCGGCGTCGGTGGTGCGCTTCCGGGTGGACGGCACGCTGCGCGACGTGGTGCGGCCCAAGAAGGCGCTGCACGGCGCGCTGATCTCGCGGATCAAGATCATGGCGCAGCTCGACATTGCCGAAAAGCGCCTGCCGCAGGACGGCCGCATCACGCTGCGCGTGGGCGGGCGTCCAGTGGATGTGCGGGTATCGACGCTGCCCACCGGGCACGGCGAGCGCGCGGTGCTGCGCCTGCTGGACAAGGAGGCGGGCCGGCTGGACCTGGCCAAGCTGGGCATGGCGCGCGAGACGCTGGGCGGCTTCGACAATCTGGTGCGCCAGCCCCACGGCATCGTGCTGGTGACGGGCCCGACCGGTTCCGGCAAGACGACCACGCTCTACGCGGCGCTGTCGCGACTCGATTCGCACACGACGAACATCATGACCGTGGAAGATCCGATCGAGTACGACCTCGACGGCATCGGCCAGACGCAGGTCAACCCGCGGATCGACATGACGTTCGGCAAGGCGCTGCGCGCGATCCTGCGGCAAGATCCGGACGTGGTGATGATCGGCGAAATCCGCGACCTGGAAACCGCGCAGATCGCGGTGCAGGCGTCGCTGACGGGCCACCTGGTGCTGGCCACGCTGCACACCAACGATTCGGCGTCGGCCGTGACGCGCCTGGTGGACATGGGCATCGAGCCGTTCCTGCTGTCGTCGTCGCTACTCGGCGTGCTGGCGCAGCGGCTGGTACGGCGCCTGTGCCCGCACTGCAAGCGCGAGGAAGTCATCGAAGTCACGCCGTCCGAGGCGGAAGCGCTGCACACGCAGGGCAAGTCGCTGCAGCGCGTGTGGCATGCGGTGGGCTGCGACAAGTGCGGCCATTCGGGCTACCAGGGCCGGATGGGTGTGTACGAACTGCTGACCGTCGACAGCGAGATCCAGACCATGATCCATCGCCAGCAGCCGGAATCCGAGATCAAGCAGGTGGCGCTGTCCAAGGGCATGCACACGATGCGCGGCGACGCGCAGCGCTGGATCGACAGTGGCGCGACCTCGCTCGAAGAGGTGCTGCGCGTGACGCGCGAGTAAGGCGGAGACCGCAGCATGCCCGCCTATCGCTATGAGGCCGCTGACGCCACCGGCCGCGCCGATCGCGGCGTGATCGAGGCCGACAGTCCCAAGCAGGCGCGCGCACAACTGCGTGCGCGCGGCCTGACCCCGCTCACCGTTGACCCACTGGCCGGTGCCGGCCTGGCCCAGCGCAGCAGCAACACCGTGTTCGTGCGACGGCTGTCCACGCAGGAGCAGGCGCTGTTCACACGCCAGCTGGCCAGCCTGATCGTG
Source organism: Cupriavidus pauculus (assembly GCF_002858765.1). Lineage (GTDB taxonomy): Bacteria > Pseudomonadota > Gammaproteobacteria > Burkholderiales > Burkholderiaceae > Cupriavidus > Cupriavidus pauculus_B. The sequence continues at coordinate 8,808 of NZ_PJRP01000002.1, read as the reverse complement.
TCAGGCCTGCCGCTCGACGAAGCGCTGGGTGCGCTGGCCGACCAGGCCGAACGCCAGTATGTACACGAGTTGCTGGCCGGCATTCGCGCCGAAGTGATGGGCGGCAGTTCGCTGTCCGTGGCGCTGTCCCAGCATCCGAAGGATTTTCCGGACATCTATCGCGCGCTGGTGTCGGCGGGCGAGCACTCGGGCCACCTGGGCGTGGTGCTGGAGCGGCTGGCCACCTATATCGAGACCCGCAACCAGCTGACGTCGAAGATCCGTCTGGCGTTCACCTACCCGGCCATTGTCACGTTCGTGGCGTTTGCCATCGTGATCTTCCTGCTGTCGTACGTGGTGCCGCAGGTGGTCAGCGTGTTCGCCAACACCAAGCAGAAGCTGCCCACGCTGACCATCGTCATGCTGTGGCTGTCCGACTTCGTGCGCAACTGGTGGTGGGCCGCGGTGGTCGTGATCGCGGTGATCTCCGCGATTATCCGCAGCCTGCTGAAGCAGCCCGACATCAAGCTGTCGTGGCATCGCTGGCTGCTGACCGCACCGCTGCTGGGCAAGCTGATTCGCGGCTACAACACCGCGCGCTTTGCCAGCACGCTGGCCATCCTCGTATCGGCCGGCGTGCCGATCCTGCGCAGCCTGCAGGCGGCAGGCGAGACGCTGACGAACGTGGCGCTGAAGAACAACGTCGACGACGCCACCACGCGCGTGCGCGAAGGCGCGTCGCTGGCCCGCGCGCTGGCCGCGCAGAACCAGTTTCCGCCGGTGCTGGTGCACCTGATCCGTTCGGGTGAAGCCACGGGCAACCTGCCCGTGATGCTGGAACGCGCGGCCATTGGCGAAGCCCAGGAACTGGAGCGCCGGACGCTGTTCCTGACCAGCCTGCTGGAGCCGCTGCTGATCCTGACGATGGGTGTGGTGGTGCTGCTGATCGTGCTTGCCGTGCTGATGCCGATCATCGAAATCAATCAACTGGTGCGGTAGGGTCTAGCGGTTACGCTTTCACCCTTCACACGCCGACCCTCTTCCCAGGCCCCTCTCCCGCAAGCGGTAGAGGGGAGCAAACCTGGAAACCATTACCGGTCGAAACACCGCTTGGTGTTCCCCCCTCCCGCAACGCGGGAGAGGCCAGCGCATCCTGGCCCTATCACGCTTATTCCGCAGCCTTGGCCGCCTTCTTGGCCGGCGCACGCTTGCGCGGGGCGGCCTTCTTGGCGGCGGGCTTCTTCTTGGCGGGGGCCTTGGCTTCCGTATCGGCTTCGGGCGATGCTTCAGCGACATCGACGGGGGCTTCGACAGGCTCGGCCACTGCAGCCGGCACTTCCGCGGTCACCTTTGCCGCCAGCACCGTTGAGCCGGGCGCTGCGAATACCGACTGATCGATCGGCCACGGCGTTTCGCTGAGCTTCACGTCGGGACGCTGCTTGGCACGCCGGCCGCGCGGCGCTGGGACCTCATCGACGGCTTCCACGGTTTCGGGGATCAGCGTCGAGGCCGAGCCGGCGGCCTCATCCTCGTCAGCCGACAGCGCCGGAGCGGAATCGGGAATGGCGTCCATGTCCACCACCGGCGCGGGCGTTTCCACAGGCTGCACGGGCTGCACGGGCTGCACGGGCTGCACGGGCTGCACCACAGTATGTGCTGGCAGCGGCGCGGGCGCCGGCTTCACCGGTGCCGGGCGCGGGGCCTGGGGCTGTGCTTGCACCGGCTGCGGCTGGCCGCCTTGCTGGGCCTGCCCGCCTTGCTGACCACCCTGTTGACCACCTTGCTGGCCGCCTTGTTGGCCGCCTTCACCCTTGCCGCGCTTCTTCAGCCGCACCCAGATCGTCTTGTTGTTGCCGCCGTTGCGGGCTTCCACCTCGAACAGGTTGGTGGCGGCCACCAGCTCGGAGAGCTTGCCGTAGCCGTAGTTGCGCGAATCGAATTCGGGCGCCTGCTTGGCGATGTAGTTGCCGATGCCGCCGAGCGTGGACCAGCCATCTTCGTCCGATACGGCCTGCGACGCGCTCTGCAGCAGCCGTACCAGGCGCGAGTCCTGACGCAGTTCCTGCGAACTGCGGCGGCGTGTCGGCGCGGTGCCGGCATCGGTGTCGGCGTCGGCATCCGTGTCCACGTCGCCACGCAGCACGTCCGAATAGATGAACTTGTCGCAGGCGGTGACGAACGGCTTGGGCGTCTTGCGCTCGCCGAAGCCGTAGACGGTCAGGCCCTGCTCGCGGATGCGCGACGCCAGACGCGTGAAATCGCTGTCACTCGACACGATGCAGAAGCCATCGAAGCGGCCCGTGTAAAGCAGGTCCATCGCGTCGATGATCATGGCGCTGTCGGTGGCGTTCTTGCCCACCGTGTAGCGGAACTGCTGGATCGGCTGGATCGAATGCGCCAGCAGGCGGTCTTTCCAGCCCGACAGGTTCGGGCGCGTCCAGTCGCCATAGATGCGCTTGACGGCGGCCACGCCGTACTTGGCCACTTCGGCCAGCAGGCCTTCGACGATGGCGGGCGCCGCGTTGTCGGCGTCGATCAGCACGGCCAGGGTAGCGCCCTGACGGGGAGAATTGGTCATGTTCGGTTCTTCTGGATGGGCCGGGTTGCACCATGTCGGCGCCCCCGGCGTGTGGCGCGCTGACATCATCGATCGCCGGCGCGCGCCATTTGGATGCACCGCAGTGTACACGTGCAGCATAGGCGTATACGGGAAAGCACGGGGGTATCTGGCGCGTTTTATGCTGCATCGCACGGTACCGCGGCCTGCACGCCGGTGCTACCATGCCGCGCAGAGACACAGTCGCGCCACGCCTCCACAAGAGACCACGAGCGACTGCCCATAAATGATGTGTCGGTGATCCCGACAGCATGCCCCAAGCAGGGCCCAAAGAGGAGCACATATGAATGCCCCCCTGACCCCACCGGTCAGCGACGCCATCCGCCGCGCGCTCGAAAACGTTTCCCTCGAAGACAAGTACACGCTGGAGCGTGGCCGCATCTACATCAGCGGCACGCAGGCACTCGTACGTCTGCCGATGCTGCAGCAGGAACGCGACCGTGCCACCGGCCTGAACACCGCCGGGTTCATTTCCGGCTATCGCGGCTCCCCGCTCGGCGCACTCGACCAGTCGCTCTGGAAGGCCAAGAAGCACCTGGCCGCACACAACGTCGTGTTCCAGGCCGGGCTGAACGAAGACCTGGCCGCCACGTCGGTCTGGGGCTCGCAGCAGGTCAACATGTATCCGGACGCCAAATTCGATGGCGTATTCGGCATGTGGTACGGCAAGGGCCCTGGCGTCGACCGCACCGGCGACGTCTTCAAGCATGCCAATTCCGCTGGATCCAGCAAGTACGGTGGCGTACTGGTGCTGGCCGGCGACGATCACTCGGCCAAGTCGTCCACGCTGGCGCACCAGTCCGAGCACATCTTCAAGGCTTGCGGCCTGCCCGTGCTCTACCCGTCCAACGTGCAAGAGTACCTGGATTACGGCCTGCACGCCTGGGCCATGAGCCGCTACTCGGGCCTGTGGGTGGCCATGAAGTGCGTGACCGATGTGGTGGAGTCGTCCGCGTCGGTCGAACTCGATCCGCACCGCGTGCAGATCAAGCTGCCCGACGATTTCATCCTGCCGCAGGGCGGCCTCAATATCCGCTGGCCCGATCCGCCACTGGAGCAGGAAGCCCGGCTGCTGGACTTCAAGTGGTACGCCGGCCTGGCCTATGTGCGCGCCAACAAGATCGACCGCATCGAGATCGATTCGCCGCACGCCCGCTTCGGCATCATGACCGCCGGCAAGGCCTACCTGGACACGCGTCAGGCGCTGTCCGACCTGGGCCTCGACGACGCCACCTGCGCGCAGCTGGGCATCCGCCTGTACAAGGTAGGCTGCGTGTGGCCGCTGGAGGCACACGGTGCGCGCGCCTTTGCCGAAGGGCTGCAGGAAATCCTGGTGGTCGAGGAAAAGCGCCAGATCATGGAGTACGCGCTCAAGGAAGAGCTGTACAACTGGCGCGACGACGTGCGCCCCAAGGTCTACGGCAAGTTCGATGAGCGCGACAACGCGGGCGGCGAATGGTCGATCCCGCAGAACAACTGGCTGCTGCCGGCGCACTATGAACTGTCGCCGGCGATCATCGCCAAGGCCATCGCCACGCGCCTGGAAAAATTCGACCTGCCGGCCGATATCCGCGCGCGGATCGATTCGCGTCTGGCCATCATCCATGCCAAGGAACGCGCTCTGGCCACGCCGCGCGTGAGCGCCGAGCGCAAGCCCTGGTTCTGCTCGGGCTGCCCGCACAATACGTCGACCAACGTGCCCGAGGGCTCGCGCGCGCTGGCCGGCATCGGCTGCCACTACATGACGGTCTGGATGGACCGCAGCACGAGCACCTTCAGCCAGATGGGCGGCGAAGGCGTGGCGTGGATCGGCCAGGCGCCGTTTGCCGGCGACCAGCACGTGTTTGCCAACCTGGGGGACGGCACCTACTTCCACTCGGGCCTGCTGGCCATCCGGGCATCGATCTCGGCCGGCGTGAACATCACCTACAAGATCCTCTACAACGACGCGGTGGCCATGACCGGCGGCCAGCCCGTGGACGGCCAGCTGTCGGTGCAGGACATCGCGTTCCAGGTGGCCGCCGAAGGCGCGAAGAAGATCGTCATCGTCACGGACCAGCCCGAGAAGTACAACAGCGCGATCAAGCTGCCCGAAGGCCTGACCGTGCATCCGCGTGAACAGCTCGACACGATCCAGCGCGAACTGCGCGAAGTGCCGGGCTGCACGATCCTGATCTACGACCAGACCTGCGCCACCGAGAAGCGCCGCCGCCGCAAGCGCGGCACGTTCCCCGACCCGGCACGCCGCGCGTTCATCAACGACGCCGTCTGCGAAGGTTGCGGCGACTGTTCGGTCAAGTCGAACTGCCTGTCCGTGGAGCCGCTGGAAACCGAACTGGGCACCAAGCGCCAGATCAACCAGTCGTCGTGCAACAAGGACTTCTCGTGCGTGAACGGCTTCTGCCCGAGCTTTGTCACGGCCGAGGGCGCGCAGGTGCGCAAGCCCAAGGCCACCGGCGTGTCGACGAGCGGCCTGCCCGACCTGCCGCTGCCGGTACTGCCGGACATGCGGCGTGCCTACGGCATCCTGGTGACCGGCGTGGGCGGCACGGGCGTGGTGACGATCGGCGGCCTGCTGGGCATGGCGGCGCACCTGGAGAGTAAGGGCGTGACCGTGCTCGACATGGCGGGTCTGGCGCAGAAGGGCGGCGCGGTGCTGTCGCACGTACAGATCGCGGCCAAGCCTGACGACCTGCACGCCACGCGCATCGCCATGGGCGAGGCCGATCTGGTGATTGGCTGCGACGCCATCGTGTCGGCGACCGACGAGGTCATCTCGAAAGCGCAGTCGGGCCGCACGCGCGCCGTGGTGAACACCGCGCAAACCCCGACCGCCGCGTTCATCAAGGATCCGAAGTGGCAGTTCCCGGGCCTGTCGGCGGAGCAGGACATCCGCAACGCCGTGGGCGAGCAGTGCGACTTCATCAACGCCAGCGCGCTGGCCGTGGCCTTGCTGGGCGACACGATCTACACCAACCCGCTGGTGCTGGGCTATGCCTGGCAGAAGGGCTGGATTCCGCTGACGCTGGAAGCGCTGGAGCGCGCCATCGAACTGAACGGCGTGTCGGTCGACAAGAACAAGGCCGCGTTCGACTGGGGCCGCCATATGGCGCACGACCCCGATCACGTGCTGTCGCTGACCGGCAAGCTCAAGACGCAGACCGAAGGCGCCGACGTGGTGAAGCTGCCGACGTCGACCGGCGCGCTGCTGGAAAAGCTGATCGCCAATCGCGTGGACCTGCTGACCGGGTACCAGAACGCGGCCTACGCCGAGCAGTACCGTGATGCCGTGAACCGCGTGCGCGCGGCCGAAAGCGCGCTGGTGGGCGCCGGCAAGCCGTTGCCGCTGACCGAGGCCGCCGCGCGCAACCTGGCCAAGCTGATGGCGTACAAGGACGAGTACGAGGTGGCGCGTCTGTACACCGATCCGATCTTCCTCGACAAGCTGCGTGCGCAGTTCGAGGGCGAGCCGGGCCGCGACTACCAGCTGAATTTCTGGCTGGCGCCGCCGACCACGGCCAAGCGCGACGACAAGGGCAACCTGGTCAAGCGCCGCTTCGGTCCGTCGACCATGACGCTGTTTCGCATCTTGGCCAAGCTCAAGGGCCTGCGCGGCGGTGCGCTCGACCTCTTCGGCAAGACCGAGGAACGCCGCACCGAGCGCGCGCTGATCGGCGAGTACCGGACGCTGCTGGACGAGTTGTCGAAGGGCCTGACGGCCGCCAACCACGGCACCGCCGTGGAACTGGCCAACGTGCCCGACGACATCCGCGGCTTCGGCCACGTGAAGGACAACAACCTCAAGGCCGCGCGCGGCAAGTGGGACCGGCTGCTGAAGCTGTTCCGCGACCCGCAGGCGGGCCAGCAGGCGGCGTAATCAATCGTTGTGGGTTTTCTCCCCTCTCCCGCTGGCGGGAGAGGGGAGAAAACCCTTCGGCGCCCGTTTTGCCTCGCCCACCACCATGGCTACACTGTGCGTTCACCAAACCCACAGCCCTACCATGCAGCTCCGCCCCTACCGCCTCGCCGATGAATCCGCCGTTGTCGACCTGTGGAAGGCCTGCGGCCTGACCCGGCCCTGGAACGACCCGCACAAGGACATCGCGCGCAAGCTGACCACCCAGCCCGAGCTGTTTCGCGTGGGCGAAGTGGACGGGCGGCTGGTGGCCACGGCGATGATCGGCTACGACGGTCACCGCGGCTGGGTCTACTACCTGGCCGTGCATCCCGAGTTCCAGGGCCGCGGCTACGGGCGTATGCTAATGGCGCACGCCGAGGCCCTGCTGATCGAACGCGGCTGCCCGAAGATCAACCTGCTGGTTCGCGAGACCAATGAAGCCGTGCAGGCGTTTTACGACCGGCTCGGCTATGGCCGCGATGCGGCGGTCAGTCTGGGCAAGCGGCTGATCCCGGACCAGTGACCGGGCCCCAATAGAAGCACCCCGCAAACCGGAGACACCATGACCACGTACCAGGGAAGCTGCCACTGTGGCCGCATCGCCTTCGAGGCGGACGGCGATCTCACGCAGGTGCTGCAATGCAACTGCACGATGTGCCGCCGGCGCGGCCACCTGCTCTGGTTCGTGACGAAGACGAACTTCCGGCTGAAGACGCCCGACGAGAACGCGTCGACCTATCGCTTCAACACGATGAAGATCGCCCACCGCTTCTGCCCCACCTGTGGTGTCGGGCCGTACTCCGAGGCCACGGACCCCCAGGGCAATCCCACGGCGGCCGTGAACGCCCGCTGCCTGGACGGCGTGGACCTGGCCAGCCTCAAGGTCATCGAGTACGACGGGCTGCACAAGTAGCCACGCACGGGCCGAGCGCCATGCTTGCGATCCGGGGCATCGACCACCTGGTGTTGCGCACCGCCGACGTCGCGCGGATGGTGCGCTTCTATGTCGACGTGCTGGGCTGCACGGTGGAAAAGGAACAGCCCGCCTTCGGCCTCACCCAGTTGCGGGCTGGCAGCGGGCTGATCGACCTGGTATCGCTCGACGGACCTATCGGCCAGGCTGGCGGCGCAGGCCCGGGTACGGAGGGCCGCAATCTCGATCATTTCTGCCTGCGTATCGATGCTATCGATGGATTCGATGTCGAATCAATATTAAGGCATCTTAATATTCATCATATCGATGCCAGTCCAGTGGAGCGCCGTTACGGCGCCGAAGGCGAGGGGCCGTCGATCTACGTGAAAGACCCCGACGGCAACACCGTCGAGTTGAAGGGCCCACCGGACGCTGTCGGTCCGGGCGGCGTCGATTCGGGCGGCTGATCGGGCTGGATACCCCCCGGCGTGCGCCTTCCCTCGCGAGTGGCTGCACCGATACAATTTCCGCTCCACTGACCGCACCGCCACCGGCGCCCCCCCGATTGCGCCGGGCGCGCCATGACCGCTTCCGCCGCCCCCGACTCCGCCGCAGCACCGGCCCCGCTATCGCCCCGCCAGATCGTCTGGACCCTCGGCATCACCGAAATCATCAGCTGGGGCACGCTGTACTTCACATTCACCGTCTTCATCGGCCCGATGAACGACTCGCTGGGCTACGGCAAGCCGTTCCTGGCGGGCGGTTTCTCGCTGGGGCTGCTGGTGTGGGCGATGTGCTCGTTCGCGGTGGGCCGGCTGCTCGATCGCGTGCCAGCGCGCAAGGTCATGGGGATCGGGTCGGTGCTGGCCGCCATCGGGCTGCTGCTTTGGGCCTGGTGCCCGTCGCCGGCGCTGTTCCTGCTGATGTGGATTCCGCTGGGGCTGGCCATGGCGTCCACGCTCTACGAACCGGCCTTCGTGGTGCTGCGGCAGGCGTTCGGCGACGGTTATCAGAAGCCGATCGTCCAGGTGACGCTGTTCGCCGGCTTCGCCAGCACCATCTTCATTCCGATCGGCCAGTGGCTGGTGCTGCATCTGGGCTGGCGCGAGACGCTGGTCATCTTCGCGGCGCTGAACCTGTTTATCTGCGCCCCGCTCCATGCCCGGTTGCGCTACGCGGTGCATCCCAGCTATTCACATACCGGCGCGCACACCAGCCCGCCGCTGGGCGGCGCCGCCTCGCCCAGCATCACGCGCACCACGCTGCGCCAGCCCGTGTTCTGGGCCGTGGTGCTGGCCTTCACGGCCACCGCCGTGATCGCATCGCTGCTGGGTGCCCACCTGCTTCCGATGCTGACCGAGAAGGGCCTGCCGGTGGGCCAGCAACTGATCGTCGCGGCGC
>NZ_PJRP01000019.1 GCF_002858765.1 Cupriavidus pauculus | reverse complement strand
GCCGCCCCCTCCCCCCCGGCCCCCCCCCCGCAGGCGGGAGAGGGGAGCCCCCCGCGGACCGCCCTCAAATAACCCCGCCGTTCACGCGCAGGGTCTGGCCGTTGACCCACGCCCCGTCGGCGCCGGCGAAGAACGCCACGGCGTTGGCGATGTCCTCTGGCGTGCCCAGGCGTTCGAGCGGGGCCATCTTTGCCATCCGGTCGATCAGTTCCGGCGACTTGCCGTCGAGGAACAGTTCGGTGGCGGTTGGCCCCGGGGCCACCGAATTGACGGTGATATTGCGGCCGCGTACCTCCTTCATCAGCACGGCGGTCATGGCTTCCACGGCGGCCTTGGAGGCGGCGTAGACGCCGTAGGTTGGCATCAGCAGGCCCACCAGGCTCGACGACAGGTTGATGACGCGGCCGCCGTCGCGCAGCCGGCGTGCCGCCTCGCGCAGCGTGTTGAACGTGCCCTTCAGGTTGATGTGGATGACGCTGTCGAACAGCGCGTCGTCGCTTTCGGCCAGCGTGGCGAGCTTCATGACGCCGGCGTTGTTGACCAGCACGTCGACCCCGCCGAATGCCGCCTCGGCGGCGGCAAACATGCGGGCCACGGCGGCCGGGTCGCTGACGTCGGCCTGATGGGTCAAGGCGCGGCCGCCAGCGGCTTCGATGTCCGCGGCCACGGCTTCGGCTTCGCGGGCGCTGCCGGCGTAGTTGACGACGATCGTCAGGCCGTCGGCCGCCAGGCGTCGGGCAATGGCGGCGCCGATGCCGCGCGAGGCGCCGGTCACGATGGCGACGCGGGTCGGCTGGGAGTCGGTAGCGGTGGTAGGGGTGGTGATGGTCGCGGTCATTTCAGGGCTCCGGGTAAGTCGCTGCGGGTTGGGTAGACCGCGTTGCGCCGCGGTGTGACTGCACTATGCGCGATAGTCCGCGCTGGATAATCGGTCTAGAATTGCCTGCACTTGTTCTGTCAAGGAAACAATGGTTTCCGTGTAGGCATCAAGAGGCACATAAAGAGGGCGCAGATGGACCGATTCGACGCGATGCGGCTCTACACGCGGGTGGTGGAACGCCGCAGCTTCACGCTGGCCGCCAGCGACATGGACGTGCCGCGTTCCACGGTGACCAAGGTGATTGCCGACCTGGAAAAGCGCCTGGGCGTGCGTCTGCTACAGCGCACCACGCGCGTGGTGCGGCCCACGCTGGACGGCGAGGCGTACTACCGCCGATGCCTGCGCATCCTCGACGACATCGAGGACGCCGAAGGCGGCTTCAGCGGGGCCGAGCCGCGCGGGATGCTGCGGATCGAGGTCCAAGGCACGCTGGCGCGGCATTTCCTGATGCCCGGCTTTCCCGATTTCCTGGCCCGCTACCCCCAGTTGCAGATCACGATGAGCGAAGGCGACCGCTGGGTCGACCTGGTGCAGGAGGGCGTGGACTGCGTGCTGCGCTATGGCAAGCTGCCCGACAGCGAACTGGTGGCCCGCCAGGTGGCCATGCTGGACCGGCTGACCTGCGCCACGCCCGACTATCTGGCGCGCTTCGGCACGCCGGCCGATCTGGCATCGCTGGAGGGCCACCGGATGGTCGGCATCCGCCAGATGAGCAGCGGCAATGTCACGCCGCTGGAGTTCGTGGTCGGCGACGACCTGAAGAGCCTGTCGCTGCCGTGCCCGCTGGCCGTGACCGGTACCGAGAGCTACCTGGCCGGCATCGAACTGGGCCTGGGCATCGCCCAGGTGCCGCGCTTCCATATCGTCGATCAGCTCCGGCGCGGCGCGCTGGTGGAGATCCTGCGCGACACGCCGCCGCCGTCGCAGCCGGTGTCGCTGCTCTATCCACGCTCGCGCCAGCTATCGCCACGGGTGCGGGCGTTTCTGGACTGGGCGGCGGGGGAGTTTGCGCGGCGCCAGTTGGCGGCTTGATGGGGCGTGGGACGGCTGCCATTTTTGGTATTCTTCGCGGCACACAAACAAGAAAACTGACAGGGTCCGTCACCACGAACATGGAAGCGCCAACGCAAGGCCGTCTTACGCCGCCCGCCCGGATTCACATCCTGATGGCCCGGGATGCGCAAACCGCAGTCGTCATTCGCCGCGGCCCCACGCGCTGGACAGCCCTGATCGGCTGGAACAGGAAGCGCGACACTTTCGAGGTGGGCCAGTGGTTCAATGCCCGCATCTTCGATCGGCGGTCCGATCTGTCGCCGGATGGCCGCTTCCTGATCTATTTCGCCCTGAACGGCAAGTGGAAATCGGAAGTGAAGGGCGCGTACACCGCGATCTCCCGGGCCCCCTATCTCAAGGCCGAGACGCTGCTCGCCAAGGGCGACACGTGGCACGGCGGGGGGCTGTTCGTGAACGAAAAGGACTACTGGCTCAACGACGGATACGGGCACAAGGTGGTGCGCGACGAATCGCAAGCCAGGCGCACCAAGACTTACCCGTGGCCGGAGTTTCCGCCCATCGGGCACACCAACTTATATGAAGTCCGCTTGCAGCGCGATGGCTGGCAGCGCATGAACGAGGGCTGGTCAGGCAAGGGCGCGATCGTTTATTTCGAGAAGCCGATCGGTCCGCGCTGGACCTTGCGCAAGCGACTGACCGGGACCACGGAGCGGCACGAACTGGTGCACGTCAGCACCGGCCGCACGATGCCGCAGCCGTCCTGGCAATGGGCCGATGTCGACGGAAAGCGCCTGGTGTGGGCGGACGCGGGAAAGCTCTATGCGAGTGGCCTCGACGCCGACGGACTGCGCGACGTGAAACTGCTGCACGACTTCAACCCGTACCAGTTCGAGCCGCTGGCGGCGCCGTACTAGGCGGTGCGCCAAGGCATCAGCAGACGGAAGGAGACCGCATGACGATTACCCCACAGCTGTTAGCGGCCTCGGCGCTTGCCGCGCTGGTTCTGTACGGGCTGGCCTTTGGCGGCGGCCTGCCGTCTGCCTACGCCCGCCGCCGGTGTCAGGGCCGTGCGTGGCGGAACGCGTTTCCGACGGCGTCCAAAGCCGAGATCCGCGACTACCTGAGCCTGTTCGCGGATGCCTTTGCGGTGCGTGACACACACAAGCTCCAGTTTCGGCCCGACGACACCATCCTGTCGATCTACCGGGCATGGTATCGATACCCGTGGATGGCCGACGCGCTCGAACTCGAGACGCTGGCCGAGGCCATCGAAACCAGGCACGGGTTGCGGCTCGAAAATCTGTGGACCGATGACCTGACGCTCGGCCAACTCTTCGTGCAGACCCGGCGGCCCGATTAGCCGTCCGCCGGGCCCAAACGCTTCACCCCAATACCGCCCGCACTGCGCTTAACTGATCCAACGCCTCGCGCAGCTCGCGCTCCAGTACTGCGACAAGCTCGGCCGAAGACATCGAGCGCGTCAGCGGCACGGCCTGGCCGGCCCATTGGGCGGCGTATTCGCTGACGCCCTTGGCCTTGGCGGCGGCGTGCAGTGCCTTGCCGGCGTCGTACGTCACGGGGTAGTCGGGGATTGCCGGGGCGTCTGCGGCAGTGCCCATGCGCGTGAAGCGGCTGGTGAAACCGCGTGCCGCGCGGCCGGAGATGGCGCGGGTCAGCGTGGTCGGCCGGGTATCGGCGGCGGTCAGCGCGGCGCGGTAGGCGGCGTCGGCGGCCGATTCGTCGGTGGCGACAAACGCCGTCCCCAGCTGCGCGGCGGCGGCGCCCAGTGCCAGCACGGCGGCGATGCCGGCGCCATCCATGATGCCGCCGGCGGCGATCACCGGCAGGCTGGTGCGGGCCACCAGCACGCGCGTCAGCGCGAACGTGCCAAGCCCTTCGTCGTCAGCCTCGGTATCGAAGGCGCCGCGATGGCCGCCGGCCTCGATGCCTTGCGCGACGATGGCGTCGATGCCGGCCGCCTCGATCTGCCGTGCTTCCGGCAGCGACGTGGCGCTGGCCAGCAGCACGATGCCAGCCGCCTTCAGCGCATCGATCCATTCCTGCGCCGGCAGCCCGAAATGAAAGCTCACCACCGCAGGCTTCTCTTCCAGCAGCATCCGGTACATCGCGTCATCGACCACAAAGCTCTTGTAGATCTCGCGCAGCGCTCCCGGCGGCGTGGCGCCGAATTCGGCGAAGGTCGATGCCAGGTACTTCAGCCATGCCGATTCGCGCTCGGCGTTGGGCGTGGCGGGCGGATGGCAGAACAGGTTGATGTTGAACGGGCGGGCGGTCAGCGCGCGGGTCTCGCGGATCACCTTGCGTGCGCCCTCGGCGTCCATGGCGCCGACGCCAAGCGAGCCCAGGCCACCCGCTTCGGATACGGCTGCGGCCATGGCGGGGGTGCTGACGCCTGCCATCGGGGCCTGGATGATGGGCAGGCGAATGCCCAGGCGCGACAACAGGTTGCGGGACGGGTTCTGACGGTTGGGTTCCATGGCGGCGTTCCTTGTCATGCGGGCGGGTGACGACGCAGTTCCTGCGCGAATGCGTCGTAGGCGGATGTGGTGAAACCGGAGCGGTGAATCAGATACGTATGCACTTTCCGGACGGGGACGGTCTGTAGCGCGCCCAGGTCGCCCTGCATGGCCAGCAGCGAGCGCGGCACGATGGCCACGGCCGAGCCTGCCGTGACCTGGGCCAGGATGGCGTGGTATGAAGGCAGTTCGATCACGGTGAGATGGCGGCGCACATCGTCGCCGGCCTGTTCGAGCCAGTCTTCCGCGCACCGGCGATAGGTGCAGCCGCGCGAGAACGCGGCCAGCTGGCGCAGCGTCACGTCTTCGGGGCGTCGCACCTTCGGATGGGTCGCCGGCAGCACCAGCACCAGTTCCTCGGTGGTCAGGAAGACGCCTTCCAGGCCCGCGCCCATTTCGGATACGTCGATGTCGCGGGGGCTGCCCGTGCCGGGATGGGCCACGATCGCGCAGTCCAGCCGGCGTTCCAGCACGCCATCCGCCAGCGCCTGCGAGGTGCCCGTGGCCAGTTCCAGTTCGACGTCGGGCCACGCGGCGTGGAAGCGTCCCAGCGGCCGGGGCAGCAGCGTGGCTGCGGTGCTCTCCATCGATCCCACGCGCAGGCGGCCGCTCGGCGCATCGGCGCGCATGGACTGCCGCGCCTCTTCGGCCAGCGCCAGCAACTGATCCGCATAGCCCAGCAGGCGCTGCCCGGCCGGGGTCAGGATCATCTGCTTGTTCGCGCGCTGGAACAGGTCCACGCCCAGGCTTTCCTCAAGCTGCTTCACGCGCGTGGTGACGTTCGACTGCACGCGGTCCAGCGACCTGGCGGCACGGGTGATGCTCTGCTCGCGCGCGACCACCCGGAAAATCTCGAGTTCTGCCAGTTCCACGCTGTGCGACGACACCCATGGTGTCGTTCTCCATTAGAGAATGAAAGTGTATATAGTATTGCGATATGAGAATGAATTGTCAAGCAGGTCGGGCGCCGGCTGTGGGCGTCGTCACTGCTGCCGGGCCCAGCGGTCGAAGCCGGCGCAAGCCAGCAGCAGGGCACTCGTGACGAAGAACACCGAGCGCATGCCGAAATGCACGCCGATCTGGCCGCCGATCAGCGGCCCCACCACCTGGCCGGCAAACTGCGCCGATTGCAGGTAGCCCAGCATCTTGCCCGACTGATGTTCCTTGACGGCCTGCCGGACCAGTTTGCCGATGGAAGGCAGCAGCCCCGCCAGCGTCATGCCCATCAGGCCGCGCAGCACCGCCAGCGTCCACCAGTTGGTCACGAACGCCTGCGGGATCATGACCAGCGCGGTGGCCACCAGGCAGCCAATGATCACGTTCCAGGCGCCGACGCGGTCGGCCAGCGCGCCAAGCCGCGAAGCGGTCAGTACGCTGCCCAGTGCCGAACTGGCCATGACGATGCCGGCCGCCGTGACCAGTCGGTCGTGCGGCACGCCCAGCTGGCCGATGTAGACGGTGATGATCGGCTCGATCGACATGTTCGACAGCAATACCATGGTGGCGGTGATCAACAGGGCGGCCAGCGGAATGCGGGAGGCGCGCGCGTGTGCGGTGGCGCCGGACGGCACGGCGCCGGCGGGCTTGGCCGGCCGGCGGAAATCCTCGCGCACCAGGAAGATCGTCAGCAGCGCGGCCACGGCAATCATCGCCCCGCCCGCGAAGAAAGTGCCCCGAATGCCGATCACGCCGGGCAGCAGGCCGCCCACCAGTGGGCCGACCAGATTCCCGACCAGCGCGCCGGTCGACAGCACCCCCAGCGCCCACCCGGAACGTTCCGGCGGCGCCTGCGTGCCGATCATCACCGTGGCGGCTGACGCGTATCCGCCGATCAGCCCCGCGGCAAAGCGCAGTGCCACCAGTTCGTAGACGTTGTGCGCCAGGCCGATCATAGACATGACGATGGCCATGCCCACGGCCGCGCGCACCAGCATCGGCTTGCGCCCGAAACGGTCGGCCAGCTTGCCCCACAGCGGCGCAGTCGCGGCCGTGGCCAGGAAGGTCACGCCGAAGGCAACGCCCGACCATTGCACGATGTCGGCTTGCGCCGTCACGCCCAGCTGCTCGACGTAGAGCGGCAGGAAGGGCAGCAGCATGCTCAGGCTGACGAGCGTGGTGAACGAGCCGAACGTGGCCACCGCAAGATTGCGCTGCCAGTGCAAGGCGTTGCGGGCGGCGTAGCTGTGGGCCGGGGTGTCTTCGGGGAGGGTGAGGGCGCTGGGGGATTCGGACATGGTGTGATTTATAGTGGTGCCCGGCTGGCGGCACCCGAAGGCTTGATGGGTGCCCGACTGGTCGGGTGCCTCAAAGCTAGGGGAAAACCCGCGTCATCGCGAAGGCACACGGCGTATCAACAGTTATGCATGGCGGTAACAATTCAACGGGAGACAGCGACATGAAGAAGGGAGAACCGCAGGCCGGCGTACCGGCCGCCGCGCTGATCGATGCCAGGATCGCCGAGCTTGGCGACTGGCGCGGCGAGATGCTGGCGCAACTGCGGGCCATCGTCAGGGAAGCCGACCCCGATGGGGTCGAGGAATGGAAATGGAGCGTGCCGGTGTGGTCGCACGACGGCATCCTCTGCACGGGCGAGGTCTACAAGGCCGCCGTGAAAATGACGTTTGCCAAGGGCGCATCGCTGGACGATCCCAAGGGGCTGTTCAATGCGAGCCTGGACGGCAACGTGCGCCGTGCGATCGACTTCCGCGAAGGCCAGGCCATCAACAAGACCGCCCTGAAAGCCTTGATCCGCGCGGCCGTGGCGCTGAACCAGTCCACGGGCAAGCCCAAAGCCAAGGCGAAGGCCTGATCCGGCCGGGGGGCAGACCGGCCCCTGTGGCTTCGCCGATGTCGGCGTGACACCGACATCCATTTCGGTTGCCGCGGGGTAGCATAAGTCGCTTTGGCTTGTTCTTGCGCGCCGTGCGGTGACCCGGCGCGCGCAGCCGCGACTTCCTCTATCCGGTCGGTATGCAACTGTCTTCCCTGCAACGCTTCCTGTTTGGCGCGATCCTTGTCCCGGTCTCGATGGCCGTGGTGTTCGGCATTGACGCGCTCACCCCGCTTGGGCTGGCGGCGTGGCTGTTCTACCTGGTGCCGGTCTGCCTGACCTTGTACGGCAATGACCCGAAGCTGCCGCTGATTACCGCTGCCGTGGGCACCGTGCTGATCGGCATCGGCTATGCGGTGTCGCCGGTCAGCAGCATCCGGCCGATCTACGCCATCGTGAATCGCGGCGCGGGCGTGGTGATGCTGTGGTTCCTGGCGGCGGTGGTCTATCGCTATATCGTCTCGCAGGCGGCTATGCAGCGCGCGGCGTGGTTGCAGCAGACGCAGGTACGGGTCCATCAGGCCGTACGCAATCCGCAAACGGCGGGCAACGTGGCCGATGCGCTGGTGCGAGTGCTGGCGCAAGCCTTCCAGGCGCACGTGGGCGTGGTGTATCAGGTGGATGGCGCCCAGATGCGCCGCGTGGCCACCTGGGCGCTGGCCCATGCCGACGACCTGCCGCAGACGCTGACGTCGGGGCAGACGCTGGCCGGCCAGGCAGCGGCCGAGAACCGTGTGATCGCGGTGGGCGGCCTGCCGGCCGACTATCTCCGCGTGTCATCCGCCCTGGGCCGGACGTCGCCCAACGAGATCGTGGCGGCGCCGCTGACTGCTGAAGGCGAGGTGGTGGGCGTGGTGGAACTGGGCTTCGTCGCCATGCAGCGCGATACCGCCGACATCGTGGAACTGCTGGAGCGCATTGGCGATTCGATCGGCATGACCTTGCGTGCCGCCGCGTACCGGGGCCGCCTGGAGACGCTGCTGGGCGAAACCCAGCGCCAGAGCGAGGAGTTGCAGGTCCAGCAGGAAGAACTGCGCGTATCGAACGAGGAACTGGAAGAGCGCGGCCGCGCGCTGATGGATTCGCAGGCGCGGCTCGAAGCCCAGCAGGCGGAACTGGAACAGACCAACGTTCAGCTCGAAGAACACGCGCAACGGCTGGAAGGGCAGAAGCGCGAGATGCTGGCCTTCCAGGCCGAACTGGCCGCCAACGCGCGGGCGCTGGAGCGATCCAACCAGTACAAGAGCGAATTCCTGGCCAATATGTCGCACGAACTGCGCACGCCGCTGAACAGTGCGCTGATTCTGGCCAAGCTGCTGCAGGAGAACAAGGACGGCACGCTGACCGCCGAGCAGGTGCGCTACGCGGCCACCATCCACGCGGCCAACACCGACCTGCTGAACCTGATCAACGACATCCTGGATCTGTCCAAGATCGAGGCTGGCCATCTGGTGATCGAGCGCGAGGCGGTGGAACTGCAGGCGCTGACCGAGACGCTGCAGGGCATGTTCGGGCCGATTGCCGCGCAGAAGAGCGTGCGGTTCCGGATCGAATTCCTGCCCGGCGTACCTGACGCCATCGTGTCCGACAACCTGCGGCTGCAGCAGGTGCTCAAGAACCTGTTGTCCAATGCGTTCAAGTTCACGGAGTCGGGCGCGGTCACGCTGGCGCTGGCCGCGCAGGGTGACGACGCGCTGCGGTTCGAGGTGCGCGACACTGGCATCGGCATTCCGAAGGACAAGCAGCAGGTCATCTTCGAGGCTTTCCAACAGGCCGACGGCACCACCAGCCGCCGCTATGGCGGCACGGGGCTGGGCCTGTCGATCTCGCGCGAACTGAGCCGCCTGCTGGGCGGCGTGATCTCGGTGGCCAGCGAGCCCGGCCAGGGCAGCGTGTTCGCATTGACCGTGCCGCGCCTGCTCGGCGGAGACTCCGCCACCCAGGCCGGCCTGATGATGCTGCCGGGCAGCGCGCCGGCACCATTGGTGATGGCCCCGCCGCCCCGTGCGGTGCCGCCTGCCCCCGCGCCGGCACAGGAACCCATGGACCGCGTGCAGCCGGGCTATCCGGCACCGATTGCCGACGACCGCGACCATCGCACGCGCGGCAACCGGTTGATTCTGGTGGTCGAGGACGACCTCGACTTTGCCGGCATTCTCTACGACCTGGCCCACGAACTCGATTTCGACTGCATCCACGCCACCACGTCGGCGCAGGGCCTGGAACTGGCACGCCAGCACCAGCCATGCGGCATCCTGCTGGACGTGGCGCTGCCCGACCAGTCGGGGCTGACGCTGCTGGACTGGCTCAAGCGCGACCCCGCCACACGGCATATCCCGACGCATCTGGTATCGGTCAGCGACCATGCCGAAGCGGCGCTGCACCTGGGCGCGGTGGGCTACACGTTCAAGCCCAGCGAGCGCGACAAGCTGGCGGCGGCGATCCGCGGGCTGGAGGCACGCATGGTGGCGGGCCAACGCCGGGTGCTGGTGATCGAGGATGACCCGGCGCTGCGCGAGAGCATTCGCGCGCTGCTGAAGTCGCTGAAGGCCGAGATCGTGACCGCCGACAGCGTGGCCGAGGCCACGGCGGCGCTGGACGGTACGCCGTTCGACTGCGTGGTGATGGACATGGTGTTGCCGGACGGCACCGGACACGACCTGCTGGCCCATATGGCGCAGCGGGCGCAGGCCAACGCTGGCGCCATGCCGCCCGTCATCATCTATACCGGCCGGCAGTTGTCGGCCGAGGACGAGCAGAAGCTGCGCCGGTACTCGAAGTCGATCATCATCAAGGGCGCCCGCTCGCCAGACCGGCTGCTCGACGAGGTGACGCTGTTCCTGCATAGCGTGGAGTCGTCGCTGCCGCCGGAACACCAGCGCATGCTGCGCGCCGCCCGCAGCCGCGACGACACGTTCGACGGCCGGAAACTGCTGCTGGTGGAAGACGACGCGCGCAATATCTTTGCGCTGTCGAAGGTCATCGAGCCGCTGGGCGCCACCGTGGAGATCGCCCGCAGCGGCCGCGAGGCGCTGGACGTGCTGAACCGGATGGACGACATCCACCTGGTACTGATGGACATCATGATGCCCGAGATGGACGGCATAACCGCCATGCGGCATATCCGCCAGATGCCGCAGTACGCGCGGCTGCCGATCATCGCGCTGACGGCCAAGGCCATGCAGTCCGACCGCGAGGCCTGCCTGCAGGCCGGGGCCAACGACTACATCGCCAAGCCGATCGATGTGGACAAACTGCTTTCGCTGTGTCGCGTATGGCTACACGCAAACTGAAACCGAAGGACGTGGAGCCGCTGGCCGACGCCGGGGCCGTCGACGGCATGGTGCTGCTCGACGCCAATTTCGAGATCGAACTGGAACTGCTGCTGGAGGCCATCTTCCGCAAGTACCAGCATGACTTCCGGCGCTATTCGCGGGCGTCGCTGCGGCGCCGGCTGGAGCAGGCGCTGCGGGACCTGAACCTGGCCACGCTGTCGCAGCTGCAGGACCGCATGCTGCGCGACGCCGTGCTGTTTGGCCGGTTGCTGCAATACCTGACGGTGCAAGTCAGCGAGATGTTCCGGGACCCGTCTTACTTTCGTGCGATTCGCGAGCACGTGGTGCCGGTGCTGAAGACCTATCCGTCGGTCAACGTCTGGGTGGCCGGCTGCAGCAGCGGCGAGGAGCTGTGGTCGCTGGCTATCCTGTTCGAGGAAGAGGGCCTGGCGGCGCGCACGGTGTTCTACGCGACCGACATCAACCCGGAGGCCCTGGCCACCGCGCGCGCGGGCGTGTACGACGCCGGCCGCCTGCGCGACTTCGGCGCGAACTACCTGGCCGCCGGCGGCCGTGCGTCGCTGTCGGACTACTATCACGCCGCCTATGGCAAGGCCAAGTTCAATGACCAGCTAATCCGGCAATCGGTGTTCGCGGACCACAGCCTGGCGACCGACAGCGTGTTCCAGGAGGCCCAGCTGATTTCGTGCCGCAATGTGCTGATCTACTTTGACCGCCCGCTGCAGGACCGTGCCATCGGCCTGTTTCGGGATGCGCTGGCGTGGCGAGGGTTCCTGGGGCTGGGCAGCAAGGAGAGCCTGCACTTCAGTGCGCATGGGCAGGGTTTCGAGGCGGTGTCGTCGCGCGAGCGGCTGTACCGCAAGCTCTGAGGCGCGATCATGCAAACCGGGACGCAGGCGTGCAGCGGGGTGGTGATCGGCGGTTCGGCCGGCGCGCTGGAAGCGCTGAATGCCGTGCTGCCGATGCTGCCGGCGCGCTTCATGCCGCCGGTGGTGATCGTCATGCACCAGCTGGCGTCGAGCCCCAGCCTGCTGCCGGGACTGTTTGCCCTGCGTTGCGCCATGCCGGTGTACGAGGCCGAAGACAAGCTGTCGGTGCAACCCGGCCATCTCTATCTGGCCCCCCCGAACTATCACCTGCTGCTGGAACAGGATCCCGAGACGCCGGACGGCGTGCGGCTGGCCCTGTCGGTGGCGCCGCCCGTGCGGTTTTCCCGGCCGTCGATCGACGTGCTGTTTGAGTCGGCCGCCGTGGCCTGGCGGGAGGGCGTGCTGGGCGTGCTGCTGTCGGGCGCCAACGACGACGGTTCGCGCGGCCTGGCCATGATTCGCGCGGCGGGCGGCCGTACCTGGGTGCAATCGCCGGAATCCGCCATGGTGGGAACCATGCCGCAAGAGGCCATTGCGCGCGGCGCGGCCGAACACATACTGACCCTGGAAGCCATTGGCCACGGGCTGGCCCGCCTGACTGAATGACGCCTACCATGCAAGCTCCCGTGAAGATCCTCGCCGTCGACGACATTGCGGCCAACCTGACAGCGCTCGACGCCGTGCTGGCCAAGCCGGGCGTGGAGATCGTCCATGCCAATTCCGGCGCCCAGGCGCTGGAACTGCTGCTGGATCACGATTTCGGGCTGGCCATCCTGGACGTGCACATGCCCGAGATGGACGGCTTCGAGCTGGCCGAACTGATGCGCGGCAGCAAGCGCACCAGCCAGATCCCGATCCTGTTCCTGACCGCGGCGGGGCACGACAGCCAGCGCGCGTTTCGCGGCTATGCGTCGGGCGCGGTGGATTTCCTGTTCAAGCCCGTGGATGCCCGCGTGCTGTCGGCCAAGGTCGATGTGTTCGTGCAACTGGCCCAGCAGAAGCAGCTACTGGCCGAGCAGCTGGAAACCGCCCAGCAACTGCTGAAGACCAACGAAATGCTGATGGCCGTGCTGGCGCACGATCTGCGCACGCCGCTATCGGCCATCATCGCCTCGGCGTCGTTCCTGGGCCGCTTTGGCGGCGAGGAAAAAATCAGGCCGGCAACGGACCGGATTGCCCGCAGCAGCCAGCGCATGGCGCGCATGGTGGACCAACTGTTGCATGTGGCCCGCCTGCATGGCGGACGGGTCAGCCTGATGCCGCAGGCGGCAGACCTGGGCGCGATCTGCGCGGCCATCGTCGATGAATGCCAGGTGTCGCGCGGCGAGCCGCAACTGGTGCTGGAGCAACAGGGCGACACCCGGGCCACGATCGATCCCGACCAGATTGCCCAGGTCGTGCAGAACCTGGTTGGCAACGCGCTGCAGCACGGCGATGCCGGGGCGCCGGTGATCGTGCGCGTCGACGGCACGGCCCGGGACAGCGTGACGGTGGCGGTGTCGAACGGCGGTGCCATCGACGCCCGCGTACTGCCGCATATCTTCGATGCCTTCCATTCGGGGATGGGCGCGACGGCGGCGGCAACGAGCGCCAGCAGCGCCGAAGGGCTGGGCCTGGGCCTCTACATCGCCCGCGAGCTGGCCATGCTCCATGGCGGCACCGTGGTCGCTGAATCGTCGCCCGAGCTTTGCACCACGGTATTCACTGTGACGCTGCCACGGGAATGCTGCCAGGCGCAGCGGGCCATCCAGGCCTGATGCCGCCGGATTTGCGCCCCGGG
Organism: Cupriavidus pauculus; assembly: GCF_002858765.1. Taxonomy (GTDB): domain Bacteria; phylum Pseudomonadota; class Gammaproteobacteria; order Burkholderiales; family Burkholderiaceae; genus Cupriavidus; species Cupriavidus pauculus_B. Next base: position 130,787 of record NZ_PJRP01000019.1, on the reverse strand, counting down.
CCAGGGTCTTGATCGGCGACGGGTGACGATGACAGAATAGCCCGATGCCCGCCGCCCCCCACGCCACCTCCGACAACACCCTGCGTGACCTTGCGCGCCTGCGCCGCGTGCGGGATCGGATCGACCGCGACTATGCGCAGCCGCTGGACGTCGAGGCGCTGGCGCAGGGCGTCCACATGTCGGCCGGCCATCTCAGCCGCCAGTTCCGGCTGGCCTACGGCGAATCCGTATATGCCTACCTGATGACGCGGCGCATCGAGCGCGCCATGGCGTTGTTGCGTCGCGGCGACCTGAGCGTGACCGAGGTCTGCTTCGAGGTCGGCTGTGCATCGCTGGGTACGTTCAGCACGCGATTTGCAGAGCTGGTCGGGATGCCGCCCAGCGCCTACCGGCGCGAGTGCGCGCGCCAGACCGAGGGCTTGCCGTCCTGCGTGGCGAAGCAGGTCACGCGACCGATCAGGAATCGAGAAGCGCCGGAAAATCTGCCCGGCTAGACTGCTTCCATGGTTCGGACGCGAGGCAGCCAGGTGGCCAGTCCGCACGGCTGGGCCGAATCCTGACAATTCCTATCATGGAGACAATCTTGGACATCACCATTCATTCGACCTTCCTGCCGCACAGCGACCCGGAAACCTCGCTGGCGTTCTACCGCGACGCGCTGGATTTCGAGGTGCGCAAGGACGTGGCGTTCGGCGGCAACCGCTGGATCACCATTGGGCCGAAGGGGCGGCCGGAGACCTCGATCGTCCTGTTTCCGCCCAATGCCACGCCTGGCGTCACCGACGACGAGAAGCGCACGATTGCCGAAATGATGGCCAAGGGCACGTTCGCGATGCTGCTGCTAGGCGCGAAGGATCTGAATGCCACGTTCCAGCGGCTGCAGGATTGTGACGCGGAGATCGTCCAGGAACCGACCGACCAGCCCTACGGTGTGCGCGACATGGGCGTGCGCGACCCCGCCGGCAACATGCTCCGTATCCAGCAACTGGTCTGACCGGGCGGGGCGCTGGCCCCGCGGTTCAGTGCGACAGTTCGGCGCCGGTCGCCCCGGCCGCCTTGTCGTGCGTGGCGTACTTCTCGATCATCGTCGCGCTGGCGCGGTTCAGGCCCACGATGTCGACGGCGATGCCGTTGCGGCGGAACTTGTGGACGATGCGGTCCAGCGCCTCGATGGCCGTGATGTCCCAGAAATGGGCGTGCGACAGGTCGAGCCTGACCGCCTGGACCGGCTCCCGGAAATCGAACTCGGCGACAAATGCTTCCGACGACGCAAAGAAGACCTGGCCGCGCACCGCGTAGTGGCGAGCCTGCGTGGCTTCGTCGAGCGTCGACGACACGGTCAGGATGCGGCGCGCCTTGTCGGCGAAGAAGACCGCGCTCAGCAGCACGCCCAGGCCGACGCCGATGGCCAGGTTGTGGGTCGTGACCACGGCAATGACCGTCGCCACCATGACCACGGACGAACTTTTCGGGTGGGTCCGGAGCCTGGCGACCGAGCGCCAGTCGAACGTGCTGATCGACACCATGACCATGACGGCCACCAGCGCCGCCATCGGAATCTGCCGTACCCACGGCGCCAGGAACACCACCAGTACCAGCAGGAAAGCCCCCGCCACGAAGGTGGACAGGCGGCCGCGACCACCCGACTTCAGGTTGATGACGGTCTGGCCGATCATGGCGCAGCCGGGCATGCCGCCCAGGAATCCGGCGACGATATTGGCGCAGCCCTGGCCGCGGCATTCGCGGTTCTTGTCGCTGGCCGTATCGGTGAAATCATCGACGATGCTGGCCGTCATCAGCGATTCCAGCAGGCCCACCACGGCAATGCTGACCGAGTACGGGAAGATGATGCCCAGCGTGTCCAGCGAGAAAGGCACGTGCGGCAGCGCAAAGACGGGCAGTTCGTCCGGGAACGACCCCATGTCGCCGACGGTGCGCAAATCCAGCTGCAGGGCCATCGAAATGGCCGTCATCACGACGATGCAGACCAGCGGAGAAGGCACGGCGCGGGTGACGCGTGGCAGCAGGTAGATGGTGCCCAGGCCGCCCGCGACCATCGCATACGCATACCAGGCGCCGCCCTGCAACTGCGGCAGCTGGGCCAGGAAGATCAGGATGGCCAGCGCATTGACGAAGCCAGTGACGACCGAACGCGAGACAAAGCGCATCAGGGCGCCAAGCCGCAGGTAGCCGGCGCCGATCTGCAGCAGGCCGGCCAGGATACCGGCCGCCAGCACATATTCGACGCCGTGCGCTTTCACCAGCGACGCGATTACCAGCGCCACGGCGCCCGTTGCGGCAGAGATCATGCCGGGGCGCCCGCCCGCGATGGCCGATACAACGGCGATGCTGAAGGCGGCATACAGGCCGACTTTCGGATCCACGCCGGCAATGATGGAAAAGGCGAGTGCCTCGGGGATCAGCGCGAGGGCGACAACGATGCCCGCGAGCATGTCGCCACGGACATTGGAGAGCCATTCCTGGCGGAAGGCTTGCGCGAAGGTACGCGATTGCATGAGAAGAACCTGCTGGGAAGTCGACGCCGGTCAGACCGGGCGGCGGCGGGAAAGACGGAAATGGCGAAGCGGCGCGGCCGCGATGACCTGATGACGCGGTGCACCCCGGTGCGTGGGCAAGCGTGTTGCACGAACCTCCGTCCGGCCAGCGCGATGCGTGTTGGGCGATGGGCGATGACGAGGGGAGGTGGCGCTGACGCGTTACATCGGGGTCTCTGTGCGGGGGCTTTGCGGGCAGGCGATCAGGTAGGCGATGGGATCGCTGCGACGCAGCATTTTAGGCAAACGGCGACGCGGCGTCCAGGCTGGCCGTGCGCCATTCGCCACAAATGCATGCCGTTTCCGTCGAGTCAGCCGCGAATCCGTTGCCGATCAGCGGCTCCAGGGCGCCGCACCCGCATCCAGCCCGTAACGCGCCAGCGCTTGCGCGTGCAGCGTGGCGTCGATTGCATGTAGCGCGCTGACGACGATATGGTGGCGGTCGATCTCGAAGAAGCGTCGCAGCGCGCTCCGCGTGTCGCTGCGGCCGAAGCCGTCGGTGCCCAGCGCGATATAGCGGGCCGGCACGTAGGGCGCGATCAGCTGGGCATAGGCGCGTACGTAATCGGTGGCGGCGACGACCGGCGCCGGGCCGGCCAGGCAGCGCGCGACGTGGCTGGTGGTGTCGCCTTGGCCCGCACCGGCGCCAAACATCTGCTGGCGCTCGCACTCGCGTGCATCGCGGGCCAGTTCCGGAAAGCTCGTCACACTCCAGATTTCGCTGGCGATATTCCAGTCCTGCGCCAGCAGGTCGGCGGCGGCGATGACCTCGCGCAGGATCGGGCCAGAGCCCAGCAGCCGCACGCGCGTGGCGCCGTCACCGCGCGTGCCGAAGCGGTACATGCCGCGCACGATGTCGGCATGCGCCGAGGCCGGCACGGGAGGGTGTGCGTAGTTCTCGTTGTTGACGGTGATGTAGTAGAACTCGTCGCGCTGTTGCTCCAGCATCGCGCGGGCGCCGTGGTCGATGATGACGGCGGCCTCGCCCATGAAGGCCGGGTCATAGGCACGACAGTTGGGCACCGTGGCGGCCACCAGCTGGCTGCTGCCGTCCTGATGCTGCAGGCCCTCGCCGGAAAGCGTGGTGCGGCCGGCGGTGGCGCCAATCAGGAAGCCGCGGGCGCGCTGGTCGGCAGCGGCCCAGATCATGTCGCCCACGCGCTGGAAGCCGAACATCGAGTAGTAGATGTAGAACGGCAGCATCGGCTCGCCGCTGACGCTGTACGACGTGGCGGCCGCCGTCCAGGACGCCATCGCGCCTGCCTCGGTAATGCCTTCCTCCAGCAGCTGGCCGTCCCGGCTCTCCTTGTAGTAGAGCATCGAGCCCGCGTCTTCCGGTTCGTAGAGCTGGCCCTGCGGCGCGTAGATGCCGATCTGCCGGAACAGGTTGGCCATGCCGAAGGTGCGCGCCTCGTCGGCCACGATCGGCACGATGCGCCGGCCGATCGTCCTGTCCTTTATCAGGTGGGTGAACAGGCGCACGACGCCCGTGGTGGTCGAGACCTCGCGCCCGTCGGGCGTCAGGGCGAAGCCGGCGTAGCTGTCGAGTGGCGGCACTGGCAGCGCCGGCGCGGTGTCGGTGCGCCGGGGCAGGTGCCCGCCCAACGCAGCGCGACGCTCGCGCAGATATACCATTTCAGGACTGTTGTCCGCTGGCTTGTAGAACTGCATCGATTCGAGCGCGGCGTCGTCGATGGGCAGCGCAAAACGCTGGCGAAACGCGTGCAGGGCATCGATGTCGAGCTTCTTCTGCTGATGGGCGGTCATGCGCGATTCGCCCGCATTGCCCATGCCGTAGCCCTTCTTGGTCTTGGCCAGGATCACGGTGGGCTGGCCGGGGTGGTGAGCCGCGGCATGGTAGGCCGCATGGAGCTTGCGCAGATCGTGGCCGCCACGGCGCAGGCCGTCGATGTCGGCCGCGCTCATGCCTGCCACCAGCGCCTTCAGTTCGGGGTCCTGGTGGAAGAAGTGCGACAGGTTGTAGTCACCGTCCTTGGCGCCCAGGTTCTGGTACTCCCCGTCGACCATGGCCGCAAAGCGCTTCAGCAGGGCGTGGTTGGTATCGCGGGCAAACAGCGCGTCCCATTCCGAGCCCCAGATCACCTTGATGACGTTCCAGCCCGCGCCGCTGAACAGGGCTTCAAGCTCGTTGATGACCTGGCCATTGCCACGCACCGGACCATCGAGTCGTTGCAGGTTGCAGTTGATCACGAACGTCAGGTTGTCCAGGCCTTCGCGGGCAGCCAGCGACAAGGCGGCCAGCGATTCGGGCTCGTCCATCTCGCCATCGCCGAACACCCCCCAGACCCGCCGGCCCGCCGTGGTGGCAATGCCGCGATGCGCCAGGTAGCGCAGGAATCGCGCCTGGTAGATGGCGCTGATCGGGCCGATGCCCATCGAGCCGGTTGGAAACTGCCAGAAATCGGGCATCAGCCACGGATGCGGATAGGAGCACAGGCCGCCGCCATCGACTTCCTGCCGGTAGCGGCTCAGTTGCGCCTCGGAAAGGCGGCCCTCCAGGAACGCGCGCGCATAGACGCCGGGCGCCGAATGCGGCTGGAAAAAGACCAGATCGCCTTTGCGCTCCGGCGTATCGGCGCGGAAGAAATGCTGGAAGCCCACCTCGAAAATCTCGGCGGCCGATGCGTAGCTGGCCAGGTGCCCGCCCAGTTCGCCGTACGCCTTGTTGGCGCGGACCACCATCGCCAGCGCATTCCAGCGCAGGATGGCCGTCAGCCGCTGTTCGATGGCCAGGTCGCCTGGATAGGGCGGCTGGGCCTGCGGCGGAATGGTGTTCTGGTAGGCGGAGTAGGCGTGCGCGCGCTTGTCCAGGCCAAGATGGCCGGCATGCTCGCCCAGCCGCTCCAGCAGGAAGCCCGCGCGCTGCGGCCCCGCTGCCGACACGATGCCGCTCAGGGCATCCTTCCATTCCTGTGTTTCCAGCGGATCGATATCGCCATCGATCTGAAGCGGCTGAAGCGGTTCGGCGCGGCCCATGATCTGTCTCCGGATGCGAATGCCCTTGTGGTGACATCGATTCTAGGGGGTGGGCCGAAACAGAACGTCCCGGATTGCGCGGTGAAAGCCCTGGGTGGCGGCATGATGTGCCGTGATATGCCGTCTCGACAACACAACCAGCTGCTCCTCGTAAAAGTGGCAGGCGAGGCCGCCGAGGCGTTCGTTTCTGCGGAAGATCGCAATTGCTTTCGTCCTCCCCGCGATCTATAGTTATCCGTCTGGCTAACTATTAAGGAGACCCCGACCATGACGATCACCGTACAAACCACGGTTGCCGCCCCGATCGACAGCGTGTGGCGCGCCTACACCACGCCTGACGACATCAAGCAATGGAATGCCGCGTCCGACGATTGGCACACCACGGCCGCGTCGGTCGACCTGCGAGTGGGCGGCGCGTTCTCGTCGCGGATGGAGGCCAAGGACGGCAGCATGGGCTTCGACTTTGCGGGCACCTACACCGAGATCGTGCTGAACCGGCGCATCGTGTACGCCTTCGGCGATCGGAGCGCCGAGGTGGATTTTGCGGATACCCCGCAAGGCGTGGCGGTGCGCGTGAGCTTCGACGCGGATTCGGAATATCCGGTCGAGCAACAGCAGCAGGGCTGGCAGAGCATCCTCGACAATTTCAAGCGGCACGTCGAGGGCAAGTAGTCAGCGGCGTTCAGCCACCGTGCGCGCTGGTGGCAGCCGGCGCGACGGCATCGGGGCATGCCCTAGAATGTCGGCAAAAATGCCAAGAAGAAAATCAATATGTTTTTCCGTCCTGCCAGACTGGTTCCCTTACTGCTTTGCCTTGGCCTTGGTGCGTGCATGACACGGCCGATGCAGCCACCGCCGCCGCTGTTCCAGAACTGGACCAAGCCGGGCGCGAGCCAGCAGGTGGTGCGCAACGCGCTGCTCGCATGCGGCTTCGCGGATGCGGCACAGGTCACGTCGGTGGAGATGGCCACGAACGACTATGCGCGCAGCGAGTTGTGCATGCTCGATCGTGGTTTCACCTATACCGGCCAGAGCATTGTCTGCGCCCATGCGCCGGAACTGCCGGCGTGCGCCCACGTGCCGCGCGGCAAGACGTTCGGCACCGGCGCCGATTTTGATCCCGCCTTGCTCGACCGGCGCCCGAAGCTGCCCCCGGCCTATTCGGAATGGAGCCGGCCCGATACCGATATCGAAGGCGTCAAGTGGGCCATGACGGCGTGCGGATACACCACGCTGATCCGGCCCGTGGACTTCATGAAGTTGAACGACATTGCCGCGGCGCAGTTGTGCATGATCGACCAGCAGTTCCGCTTTGCGCGCCCGCCGTCGTCGCTGCTATGCAAGAACCCGCCCGCGCTTCCGGCATGCCGCGACCGGAAGATCGACTTGAAGACGTGCTGCGGGCCGATCAAGACCGCCGGTGAGCCATAGTCGCCAGACTCCAGCCTGGCCAGCCCGACTGGTCTAGCTGGCCAGGCGCGGCAATGTGATGGTGGCCCGCGTGCCGCCTGCGGGGCGCTGCGTCAGGTCGAGCCGGCCGTGATGGGCATCGACGATGGACCGGCAGATGCCCAGGCCCATGCCCATGCCGTTGGGCTTGGTCGTGAACAGCGGCTCGAAGATGCGGTCAGCCAACTCGGGCGCGAAGCCTTCGCCGTGGTCGTCGATATGGATATGCAACACGTCTTGCACGGGCTCGCACGCCAGGGTCAGCAGCCGCTTGCCGGTGGGCATGTCCAGCATCGATTCCGCGCCGTTCATCAGCAGGTTGACGATGGCCTGCTGCAACGGCACGCGCTCGCCGCGCAAGGGCGTGGCACAAGGCGGACCATCCAGGCGCAGTTCCACGTTCATGGCGTCAAGGGTGGCCGCGACCATGCCGGCCACCTCCTGCAGGGCGTCATCGAGATCGAAAAGGGTGAAGGTTGGGGGCGCCTGCCGGGCCTTGGCGCGCAGGCCGTTGATGATGGTGCGCGCACGCAGCGCGCATGCCGAAATATGGGCGAGCATCTCGCGGGCGCCATCGATATTGGGGCTGCTCCGGTCAAGCCAGCGCAGCCCCGCGCGGGCCGATGAGTCCAGCGCGGTGACAGGCTGTGCCATCTCGTGCACGATCGACGCGACCAGCTCGCCATACGCCTGGAAGCGGCTGGCGCGTGCCAGTTCCGACAGCGTGTCGCGCATCTTTTCCTCGGTGCTGCTCAGGCGCGCGCATTGTTCTGACAGCGCGTCGTGCAAGCGGGCGTTCTCCAGGGCAAACCCGGCCTGCAGCGCGATGATTTCCACCACGGCTGTCCGCGTCGGCGTAAATGCGCCTGGCGTATGGAGGTGTTCCAGGTAGAGGGCGCCGACCAGTCCGCCGTTGCAGCGCATTGGCACGCAGATCACGGAACGGGGGCGGAAGCGGCGTATGTAGTCGTCGGTCTGCCAACTGGAGGACGCCAGGGCGTCCTCCAAAACCAGCCCGTTGTGCAGGCGGGCGGCCGCATCGAGGATGGCGGTGGGCAACACGCCCATGGCGACCGGAAGCAAAAAGGCATCCGGGTCGGCAAGTGTCAGCAGCCGGTCTGACGCCACGGCGCTGGCCGCGATGTCCCAGTCGCCATCCTGCAGCACGGTGAGGCATCCCCAGGAGGCGCCGGTACTTTGCAGCGCGGCGTGCAGCAGCGTTTCGATGCGCCTGGCGGGCGTGACCTCTGTGGAGAGGCTGTGCGAGATCTGGCGCAGTGCCTGCATGTCCGGCGGCGCAATCTCGGCAGGGTTGCGGTCGGGGCCCGCAGGGCGGCTGGCATGCGCCGGAACGGTGCGCCGGAAATCGTCGAGTTCGTTATTCATGTTCTTTACCTCTTGCCCGCTGATCGTGCGTTCTGTTCGATCCGGCCAGGCGCCTTCGCGAATCGCCACTCATGTAGTGAACGCTCCATAAATCAACCTTAGCACATTGTTTTTGGAATTGACAAATGCCCGAGCGTTGCGCGGGTGCTGAAAGGCCATTGAAATTAGGCCGTCTTCAACGATCAATGCATTGAATATAAAAGACTTTAAGGATTCGTCTTGCGATTGGCGGGCGCGCCTAGTATCATCCGTTCGCTCATGTAGTGTTCCCTGTATGAAATGACATTGGAACGAATCCATCGGTGAGGATTCATGAGTCAGCGGCGACGGGCCGCTGTCCTAGGAGCGATATGACACAAGCAGCAAAAAAGGCCGTGCGTGGCACCGGCGTCCGGGAGGCCGCGGCGCAGGCCACCCGCGACAAGATTCTTCGCGCGGCGACCAAGGTCTTCGCGCGCTACGGCTATGAAGGCGGCAGCGTGGAAAAGATCTCCAGTCTGGCGAAGTCCTATGACCGGATGATCTACTATTACTACGGCAGCAAGGAGGGGCTGTTCATCGCGGTGCTGGAAGGCATCTACCGTCGGATGGACGAGGCCGAGGCCAAGGTGGCACCCGATGCGTCGGACCCCGTCGAAGCGCTGAAGACCGTGATCCGTTTCAAGATGGACTACTACCGGCGCAACCCCGATTTCGTCAATCTGCTCAATACGGAAAATCTGCACAAGGGCCGCCATGTGTCCAAGTCGGATCGCCGGGGCGAATACTCGTCCCATGCGATGCGGATCATTGAGCAGATCCTGGCCAGCGGCATTGCCAAAGGCTTGTTTCGCCCGGACCTGAATGCGCGCGACGTCTTTTTGCTGATCGCCTCGCCGGCGTATTTCTATACGTCGAATCGATACACGCTGTCCGCGTTTCTGGGCGAGGAACTTGATACTCCCGAGGCCGTGCAACGCTGGGAGTCGTTTGTGATTGACAGCGTATTGCGCACGGTTCGTGCGGATGCGCCAGCCAGCGGCCAGCCCGCCTGACCATGCACTATCTTCGCCCCCATACCATCGACGCCGCGCTTGCCAGGCTCGCAGAGCGGCCGCGGCGCGTGCTGTGCGGCGCCACGGACTGCTTCGCGGCGCCGGCGCTCGTGCCCGGCCGGCACGAATGGGTGGATATCAGCAGCATCGACGCGCTGCGCGGCATCGCGCGCCACGACGGCATCGTCCGGATCGGTGCGGCCACCCCCTGGGAGACTATCGTCCAGTCGACGTGGCTGCCCGTGGCGCTGCGCGATGCCGCGGCGGGCGTGGGTTCGCGGCAGATCCGCGTACAGGGCACCCTCGGCGGCAATCTGTGCCATGGGTCGCCGGTGGCCGACGGCATGCCGCCGTTGCTGGCACTGGATGCCGAGGTCGAACTGGCCAGCCTGCGGGGCGTACGCCGTTTGCCGCTGCGCGACTTCGTGCTGGGCAGTCACCGTACCGCGCTGGCGGCCGATGAACTGCTGGTGGCCGTGACGTTCGCACTCCCCGCAGTGCCGGCGCGTACGGCCTTTGTAAAATGCACCAATCGCGATGGGATGGCATTGGCCGTGGTGTCGGCGGCTGTCCGCGTGCGCATGGCCGATGACGATACGCTGGCCAGCGCCGCCATCGCGGTCGGCGGCGCCTCGGAGGTGCCGCTGCGGATGACCGCGCTGGAGGCCGCGCTCGTCGGCCGCCCCCGGCGAGAGCTTGCCGCCGTGGTGGCGGACGCATCGCTGACGGTGTTGTCACCCATCGACGATTGCCGCGCCACGGCGGTTCATCGTATCGATCTCGCCCGGCTTGCCATTGCGCGGGCAGTCGGCCAATGTCTCCAGGAGTCAGCCCGTGACGATTCCGCTGTTTGAGGACGTCGGTGCGGTTGCGACCGCTGAACCGGCTGTTCCGCCAGATGCCGAGGGGTTCGCGCTCAATGGCGTGTGGCATCCCTTGCCGGCCGACCCGTCGCTGCGGCTGCTCGACCACCTGCGCACCGACCTGCGCCAATTCGGTACCAAGGAAGGCTGTCGTCAGGGTGACTGCGGCAGTTGTACGGTGCTGGTGGATGGCGAGGCGCGCTACGCCTGCCTGGTGCCCGTGGGGCAGGTGGCCGGCCGCAGCGTGGTGACCGTCGAGGGCATCGCTGCGGGTACGCAATGCGGTGGCCGCCTTCAGCAGGCATTCCTGGCCCACCAGGCCGTGCAATGTGGCTTCTGCACGCCGGGCATGCTGCTGGCGTCGGCGGCTGCCATCGACGCCGGCCGCGTGACGGACCGCGCCAGCGCACGCGACGCCATCGACGGCGTACTGTGCCGTTGCACCGGCTACCAGAAGATCGTCGACGCCGTGACCGAGGTGGGATGCGGCGTCGCCCCCTGGCCATGCACCTTGCCGCCTGGGCAGGGGCCGGCGGTGGGCGTGCCCCTGACCCGGCTCGACGGGCCGGAAAAGGTCGATGGCAGCCAGCACTTTGGCGCCGACGGCTGGCCGGTGGGCAGCCTGGTGCTGCGCGCGGTTCGCAGCCCCCATCATCGGGCGCGCTTCACCTTTGGCGATATTGATGGCTGGCGCGCGGCGCATCCAGGCGTGAGGCGCGTGCTGACGCATGCCGATGTGCCGGGGCTCAACCTCCATGGCGTGGCCACGCCTTACGCCGACCAGCCCGTGCTGGCGGTCGACGAAACGCGCCACTACCTGGAAGCCGTCGCCTTGATCGTCGGCGAGCCCGAAGCGATGATGGCGCTGGACCTGCAGCGTTTTCCGGTGACCTGGGAACCGCTGACGCCGGTGCTGACCGTGGACGACGCCACGCAGGACGACAGCCCGGTACTGCATGCCGCGCGGCCGGACAATATCCTGATCGAAGGTCTGGTACGCCGTGGCGATGCAGCGGCTGGGCTCCGGGATGCGCGCTACGTCGCCAGTGCCACGTTTACGTCCAGCTTCGTCGAGCATGCCTACCTGGAGCCGGAAGCCGGCTGGGCGCAGCGCGTGGGTGACAGGGTGGAGATCCATTCGTCCACGCAGGCGCCGCATCCGCATCGCGCGGATCTTGCACGTATCCTCGGCGTTGCGCCGGAACGGGTGCGCGTGGTGGCCACTGCCGTGGGCGGCGGATTCGGCGGCAAGCTGGACATGAGCGTCCAGCCGTGGCTGGCGCTTGCCGCGTGGCATGTGGATGGCCCGATCGGCATGGTGTTCTCGCGCGAGGAGTCGATGGCGACTTCCACCAAGCGCCATCCTGCCCGGATCGTGTCGACCATGGCGGCCGATGCGGACGGGCGCCTGTGCGCGGTGGAATTCGACGGCGATTACAACACCGGCGCGTTCGCGTCGTGGGGCACCGCCGTGGCCAACCGGGTGCCGGTTCATGCCGGCGGCCCCTACGTCATTCCGCACTACCTCGCCCACTCGCGCGCCGTGCATACGCATATCACGCCAGCCGGCGCGTTCCGGGGCTTTGGTGTGCCGCAGACCATGATGTCGCAGGAACAGCTGATCGACGAACTGGCGCACCAGGCCGGCATCGACCCGCTGGAATTCCGGGCGATGAACGCGCTGCGCGCCGGTGATTCGCTGCCAACGGGCCAGGTGCTGGACCAGAGCGTCGGGCTGACCGAATGCCTGGACGCGCTGCGACCGGCCTGGCGCGAGGCCCGCGCACGTATTGCCACGCGCAATGCGTCGGCCCCCGGGCCGCTTCGGTACGGCGTGGGCATCGCGGCGTTCTTCTATGGGTGCGGGAATACGGCATTGCCGAATCCGTCGACGGTGCGATTCGGCGTGCGGCCCGACGGCACCATCGTGCTGCACCAGGGCGCCGTCGATGCCGGACAGGGCGCCAATACCGTGATTCCGCAGATCGCGGCCGATGCGCTGGGCGTGCCGGTGGACCGGCTGCACATTGTCGGGCCGGACACGCACCTGACCCCCGATTGCGGCCGCACATCGGCATCGCGACAGACATTTATCACGGGGCGCGCCGCGTTCCTGGCGGGCACGGCGTTGCGGCAGCAGTTGCTGCGGCTGGCGAATGCCCCCGCCGATGCCACGATTTCCGCCCACGCGGACGGCCTGCGCATCGAAGGCCGCCCACTGGACCTCCGCGCACGGCCGGCGGATGCGCACGGCTATGCCGTTGCCGCCGAGGAAAGCTTCGATCCACCGATCACCGCGCTTGACGATGCGGGTCAGGGCAACCCCTATGCCACCTATGCCTTCGGCGCGCAGATGGCGGAAGTACTGGTCGATTGCGAAAGCGGGCGGGTGCGGGTGCTTAAGGTGGTGGCCGCGCACGACGTCGGGCGCATGGTCAATCCCACACTGCTGGAAGGGCAGGTCGAAGGCGCGGTGGCGCAGGGCGTGGGCCTGGCGCTGATGGAGCAATACCATCCCGGCAAGCACAACAACCTGCATGACTACCTGATTCCGACCGTGCACGACATGCCTGAGGTGCGGGCGATCTTCATCGAGGCGCCCACGGCGCTGGGGCCCTACGGTGCCAAGGGCATCGGGGAACCGGCGCTGGTGCCCACCGCGGCGGCCATCCTGAACGCCATCCACGACGCCACCGGCGTACGCATCCGGCAGGCGCCCGCCACGCCCGATGTGGTGCGGCGCGCGTTGGACGGATGCATGACTGACGGCGTGCGCGCCAGGGGTTCCGATCATGTCCACCATTGACCTTAGCCCCCAGGCGGACGCGCTCGACTTCGTGCAAGGCACCGTCTATGTGGTGGACGACGATGAACTGGTGCGCGGCGCGCTGGTTGGCCTGCTGGAATCGATCGACCTGCGGGTTAGGGCCTTCGCGTCGGTCGAAGAATTCCTGCGCGCGCCCGAAGCCGAAGGCCCGGCATGCCTGGTGCTGGACGTCCGGCTGCGCGGCCAGAGCGGGCTGGCATTCCAGAAGTCGATCGTGGACAAGGGCCTGCCGCACATGCCCATCGTGTTTATGAGCGGCCACGGCGATATCCGCATGACCGTCACGGCCATGAAAGCCGGAGCGGTTGACTTCCTGGTCAAGCCGTTCCGGGACCAGGAGATGATCGACGCCGTGATCGCCGCGTTGGACCGCGACATGAAGCGGCTGGAGGCTGAGCTGTCGCTGCGCGGCCTGCGCGCCTGCTGGGAGACGCTGACCGTGCGCGAGCGCGAGGTGCTGCGTCACCTGGTGACCGGCCTGATGAACAAGCAGATCGCGGCCGCCATGGGCGTGGCCGAGATCACCGCGAAGATCTATCGCGGGCATGCCATGCGCAAGATGAACGCACGGTCCGTGGCGGAGGCGGTCCGGATGATGCAGGCCCTTGCGGGCCAGGGCGTCGTCTGACCGCGCAGGCGGGCCAGCATTGCCCGCCTGGCGCGGTTTCAGCGCGTGCGAACGCGCAGTGACTGCACCCCGCGCAGGTTATTGCGTCGATGCCACGACAGCTGGTCGAGATCGACGGGCTGCAACGCCGGAAAACGCCCGAGCACCCCGGCCACCGCCGATTCCAGTTCCAGCGTGGCCAGCCGGGCGCCCAGGCAGTAGTGGATGCCGCCGCCGAAGGACAGGGACGGCGCGCTCTCGCGGGACAGGTCAAGGCGGTCGGGCTCGCTGAATGCGGCCGGATCGCGATTGGCGGCGCCGATCAGCATGAAGACGATGCTGCCGCGCGGCACGCTGACGTCGTCCAGCGTCACGTCTTCAAAGGCCGTACGCACCACCATCTGCACGGCGCCGTCATGGCGCAGGCATTCCGCCACGGCGCTGGCCACCAGCGACCGATCCGACAGGCCGGCCTTCAGGCGCTGCAACGCGTCCGGCGCACGGAACAGCGCGATCATGCTGTTGCCGATCATGTTTGACGTGGTCTCGTGGCCAGCCACGAACAGCAGGATCACGTTCGAGATGATCTCGGCCTCGGTCAGCGTCGCGCCGTCGGCCTCGACCGCCAGCAGGCTCGAAATCAGGTCATCGCCCGGCTGCGCACGCCGCTGGGCCACCACGGTGCGGAAATGGGCTTCCAGCGTCAGGGCCGCCTCGTTGGCCTCGGCAAGCTGGCCGGCATCGAGCGGCGCCAGATCCAGCGCGCTGGCCAGCCGGCTGGCGGCCGTGCCGAGCTTCACGCCGTCCTCGACCGGAATATCGAGCAGCCGGCAGATGATTTCCACCGGCAGTGGCAAGGCGAAATCGGCGATCAGGTCGAATTCGGTCTTGTTGCCGATGCGGTCGAGCAGGCTGCGCGTGGTGGTCTCGACGATCTGCGCCAGCGCCTCGACCTGCCGACGGTTGAAGGCCTGCATCAGCAAGGCCCGCAGCCGCGTGTGGGCCGGCGGATTCATCATCAGGAACGTGCGGCTCAAAGCCTGGAACACGGGGTCGTGCGTGGCGGGCTCGCCGTAACGCGCCTGCACGCTCTGCAGATAGGTCTTGCCCATGCGGCGGTCGCGCAGCAGGGCGTCGATCACGTGGAAGCGCCCCGTGACGAAGATGTTCGGGCCCAGCGGCAGCAGGGGGCCAGCGGTGCGAATCTGCGCGTACAGCGGGTACGGATTCTCGAAGAAGGCGGGGGAGGCGAAAGACTCGAAATTCATCACGGCGTTTTTCTTGGTGTTGCCTGGTCAGGCTTGTTCTGGCGAGGAAGGACAAAAGAAAACCCGGCGCGGGTTTTCGCGCCAACTTATATCAGCACGCCAGCCGGCAATCTATCGCGTTATGTATCGCAATGTATCTGGGGCCGCCATTGCGACATGGTGTTACGGATCGCCGGACCGCGTTACGCGATATGTATCAGGTTGTATCGCCGGGGTCGGACGATACATGGCGATCCAAAAACGTGCCTGAGTCGACATCTAACGCGTGCATTCGATTTCTAGACTGCGATGGTTCATTCACGACCGATGCCGTGTCCTGCCGCCAGGCAAGAGATGGCGCCAACCAGGAGAACCATTCATGTCGCACGCCTTGACAGCCTTGACCCGAGATTTCCCGGCGGCTCGCCGGACCGTTGCAGCCGCTGCCGCACTGGCGGCCATCGCCCTTGCTGGCCACCTCCAGCCCGCCTTGGCCGCGGACGCCGCGCCCAAGGCCAAGGCAGCCGCCAGCCAGGCCAACGCCGACGAAAGCATCCGCCCGTTCCACGTGCATGTGCCGCAGGCCCAGCTCGACGACCTGCGCCGCCGGATCGCCGCCACGCGCTGGCCCGACAAGGAAACCGTCAGCGACGATTCGCAGGGCATCCAGACCGCCCGCGTCCAGGAACTGGTCAAGTATTGGGGCACCCAGTACGACTGGCGCAAGGCCGAGGCCCAGCTCAATGCGCTGCCGCAGTTCGTGACGAAGATCGATGGGCTGGATATCCATTTCATCCACGTGAAGTCGCGCCATCCGAATGCGCTGCCGCTGATCCTGACGCACGGCTGGCCGGGGTCGGTCTTCGAGTTCACCAAGACCATCGGCCCGCTGACCGACCCCACCGCGTACGGCGGCCGCGCGGAAGACGCGTTCGACGTGATCATCCCGTCGATTCCCGGCTACGGGTTCTCCGGGCGGCCGGCGGAACTGGGCTGGGGGCCGGATCGCACGGCGCGTGCCTGGGACACCCTGATGAAGCGGCTGGGCTATACGCACTACGTGTCGCAGGGCGGTGACCATGGATCGGTGATTTCCGACGCGCTCGCGCGCCAGGCGCCGGCGGGCCTCAAGGCCATCCACCTGAACATGCCGGCTACGGTGCCGGGGCCCCTGATGAAGTCGATCCTGGCCGGCGATGCAGCGCCGTCCGAACTGACCGACCCGGAACGCAAGGCCTACCAGTCGCTGAGCAGCTTCTTCGGCCGCAATGCCGCCTATGGCGCGATGATGGTGACGCGTCCGCAAACCATCGGTTATTCGCTGTCGGATTCGCCGGTGGGCCTGGCGTCGTTCACCTACGAGAAGATTGCCGCGTGGAGCGACAGTGGCGGCGTGCCCGAGCGCGTGCTGTCGCGCGATGCCATCCTGAACGACATCACGCTCTACTGGCTGACCAATACCGGCGCATCGTCGTCGCGGTTCTACTGGGAGAACAACAACAACAATTTCAGCGCCGAGACCCAGAAGACGCGCGACATCAAGGTGCCGGTGGCCATCAGCGTCTTCCCGCACGAGATCTACCAGGCGCCGGAAAGCTGGAGCAAGCAGGCGTACCCGTCGCTGTACTACTACCACGCGGTGGCCAAGGGTGGGCATTTCGCGGCGTGGGAACAGCCGCAGCTGTTTGCGGAAGAACTCCGGGCGGCGTTCAAGTCGGTGCGGTAAGGCGATCCTGCGCCAGACTAGACCCGCTTTTTGGCCCAGCCTCACGGCTGGGCTTTTTTGTGGGCGCCGTCTAGCGGCGCTGGGCCAGCCAGATGCCTGCGCCAATGCAGACCAGCCCGGTGGCGTGATACCAATGCGGCGAATCGCCCAGCAGCACGGTCGACAGCACGGCGGCAAACAGTGGCGTGAGCGTGATGAAGAACACCGGCAACTGCGCGCCGGCGCGTGCAATGGCGCGATCCCACGCGAAATACGCCAGCAGGGACGGCACGGTGCCCACATAGAGCAGGATCCAGCCAACCTTGCTGCTCCATTGCAGCGGCTGGCTCAGCGTGCCGATTTCCCACGCCGCAAGCGGAAGGCTGGCGATGACGCCGGTCACGATCTGCGCGAACAGCAGCACCTGCAGCGGCAGGTTGGGGCGATGCTTGCGAAGCAGCCAGGTATAGATGCTCCAGGCAATCGTTGCGGCCAGCATGAACAGGTCGCCCGCGACGAATTCCAGCTGGGCCAGCCGGGCGGGCTCGCCACGCATCAATACGAACGACACGCCCACCAGGCACAGCAGGGCGCCTGCCACGTGCCACGTCCGCAGGCGTTCCCGGAAAAACCCGGCGCCGATTATCAGCAGGAAGAGAGGGGTCGACGCGCCGATCAGGGTGACGTTGATCGGCGTGGAGGTGGTCAGCGCCAGGTACTGGAACGCGTTATAGCTCGCGATCGACAGGACACCCATCGCGGTCAGCATGCCCGCGTGTCGCCACAGGGCCGCCCAATGGGCAACGACGCCGGGCCATGCGTAGGGCACCAGCAGCAGGCCGGCGATGAGCCAGCGTACGAGATTCAGCGTGATCGGCGGTACGCTGCCGGCGGCCAGGCGGCCCACAATGGCATTCCCCGCCCAGGCCATCGGCGGAAAGGTCAGCAGGAACAGCGTGGTGCGATCGATGCGGGTTGTTTTCATGGCGAGGCCGGCGCGCCGGCACGATGCTGGCCGCGTCGCTGGCCGGGCAAGGATGGGTTCTCGTTGGCGGGTGAGACCGTACGGCGATGGCCGCCGCGCGATTGTACCGGTTGGCGGCAGGGGGCATGACGCGGGTAATGGTGCGAGGATGATCCGCCAGGGCGAGCGCCGGCCGGACATGCGGCGGCAGCGCGGGCCGTCGCGGGCGTGCCGATATAGGCGGTGCTGGCGTGCTAGTCAGGAAGTTGCTGCGAGGTGTTGCGAACGTCCGGCGATGCGATGTGGCCGGAGCCGGTGAGTGGGCGCGCCTGCCGGACGCAGACGCGCCTGCATCATGACTGCGCTGCTATGACTTCTTCTGATTGGCGTTGGCGCGCGCGGTGGAAATTGCCGCATCGCGTTCCTTGGCTGCTGCGGCCTTCGCGTCGTTGTAGACCTTCTTCGCCTCGGCAACCTTGGTGTCGTATGTCTTGCGTGCCGCCGCGATCTCCTGTCGCATATGGACAATCTCGTCGCTGGGTGGCTGGGCCTTCGCCCCGCTTGCCGATTGACCCATGGCGGGCAGGGCGGACAATGCAAGGATGGCGCTGGTCAGAATGACGATGGGCTTCATGCTTGTGCTCCAGGGTGGGTTCCGCTCACGGTAGTCCGATCGCGGCGTGTGTTCCATTGGACCAAGGTCCTACGGTGCCTGGGCGTGGTTGCGCGCTGGACAAGACAATCAGGGCACGCCATGGCTGCATCGCTGGTGTTTCCCCCGCACATCTGCCAAGATTGCGCCCCCTCAACTGGCACGGTCGAATAAGCGTCGCGTCACCATGGCTTCAAACAAGGCACATCACGCCACCGGATGGGCGGCGGCCGTTATCGCCGTTGCCGTTATCGCCCGGCATGGCGGCGCAGGATGGTATTGGGCAGGCGTGCTCGGATTCGTGGCGGCATTGTGTGGCAGCACAGCGCCCGACTGGCTGGAAGTGGCCTGGTGGTCCAGGTCGCGGCGCCTGTGGATTACGCATCGATCGTGGACGCACTGGGGCGTCGCATGGATCGGCCTTCTGGTGTGGGCCTATCACGCGCTTGGCACGCATGTGCTGGCGGCGCCGGCGTTCGGCTTTGCCTGCGGGGGCGTCATGCACCTGCTGGCCGACTGGCCCAATCCGCTCGGTGTGCCATGGATCGCCGGACGTCATTCGCTGAACTGGTGGAAAAGCGGGCGATGCGACCTCATCGTGGTTGCCGCCTCATGGCTGATTGCCTTCTTCGTTTCGGATGACCTGTGGTTTTATGGCCAGCATAGCGTGGCGCTGTTCCAGCATCTGCGCATGGCGACGATTCGCTTCTGACGGCCTGCCTGTCCTAGGTGAGGCCCGTGGCATGATCACGGCATTATTGGAGGCACTATCAAATGGTGATCGACTTCCCCAGCTTCACCCCGTGGGCTTCGCTGGCAGGCGGGGTTCTGATTGGTATCGCGGCCACGGCCCTGCTGCTCTTCAACGGCCGCATCGCCGGAATCAGCGGGATATTGGGCGGCCTGCTGGCACTGCCGCGCAACGATATGGCGTGGCGCATGGCCTTTCTCGTCGGTCTGATTGGCGCGCCTGTCGTGGCGGCGGCATTTGGTTTGCCGGCGATTTCCAGCATCGAGGCAGGCTGGCCGGAGATCCTGGTGGCCGGTTTCCTGGTCGGGCTGGGCACCCGCTACGCCAGCGGCTGCACGAGTGGCCATGGCGTCTGCGGGATGTCCCGTGGCGCGGTCCGGTCCATCGTGGCGACGCTGACGTTCATGGCGACCGGCTTCTTGACGGTCTTCGTGCTGCGGCACATCGTGGGAGCCTGAGCATGCCGCTTCTGTTTGCATGGTTGGCCGGCCTGGTTTTCGGCATCGGCCTGATGGTGTCCGGCATGGCCAACCCGGCGAAAGTCCTCGGCTTCCTTGATCTGGCCGGCGCCTGGGACCCTTCGCTGGCGTTCGTCATGGTCGGGGCCATCGCGCTGACGGTGGTCGGCGTCTTCATCGCCCGGCGTCGCGGGCGGAGTCTGTTGGGATTGCCGCTACAGTGGCCAGCCAATACCGGTGTCACGGCGCGGCTCGTACTGGGCAGCGCGTGCTTCGGCGTGGGATGGGGACTGGCAGGATTTTGTCCGGGTCCGGCGCTGGTGGCATTGGGCGCCGGTTATCCCAAGGCGATGGGATTTGTCGCGGCCATGCTCGCCGGCATGACAGTATTCGAGGTTGTGGAGCGTGTCAGGGCCCGCCGCTAATTGCCTCGACGTTAATTCCCGCGTTACCGGGACCAGATAATCTGAGTCATCAGTATCGGGATGGTCTTTTAAGTTTGATTTTGACGGGCGCCGATAAGAGGCAGCGCTTTATCGTCGCCGCCCGTTTTCCACTATTCTTGAACTCTGGGCCATTTCCCATTTTTTCAGCATCGCGGCCCCTTCTTTCGTGGGGTCACTCAGGTATCAAGCAAACTGCATTTTCGCCGTAAATCTCTCCTGAATGCGACTATTGGCGTCAGCGTGCAAGATTTGATGCGGAGACCTATCGTCCGGCGCGGGGACAGTGGCCGAAGCCGAAACCAATAGCGTCCGTACCATTATTCGAGGCGTATCCCATGTTTCCATTCAGCACTCCCATGGGCCGTGTATGGCTCGCCGCAAGTCTTTGCCTGGCATTGCAGGCCTGCGCACCAACGATCGATACGTTGCCGGCAACGGAACTGGCGCAGCCAGTCGGCCCGGCGAAGCGCGCCCAGCTGCTGGCGCCGGCGGCGATCAAGCTGGATACCGGCTACTCGCGCGAGCTCGCCGCCAAATCGACCTGGTTGTTGATCGGACGCCTGCCGCAAGGCGATGTCTACCGTCCGATCGGCACCATTCTGACGATCGAGGGCCGCCAGGTCCACGAGGCCTACCTGGTTATTCGCAACAACACCCTGGTGGGTTTTTATTTGCCCGGGGAGCAAAATTACTCCCCGCTGACCACTACCGTACCGTTGAATCTGGGAGAGTTGGAATGAAACGTATTGCTCGCATGCTCATCGCTGGGATGGCCGTGTCCTCGCTGCTGGCGGGATGTGCGTCCGGAGTCAAGCATGCCGACATGGCGTCATCGCTGCCGACGCTGAAGGCGAATGAGGGCCGGATTTACTTCATGCGATCGGCGTCGATTTTTGGCGCGGCTATCCAGCCGGATATCCGCCTGAATAACGATGTGGTTGGCGAATCAAAACCGGGCGGCTTCTTCTTCGTTGATCGCGCGGCCGGCAAGTATGTGGCATCCGCTGCCACCGAAACCGAAAAGACGCTCAGCTTTGTCCTGGACGCCGGTGAAACCAAATACGTGCGCAGCTCCCCGTCGATGGGCCTGATGGTCGGCCGCGTGGTGCTGGAACTGGAAACCCCGGAAAAGGCAAAGGAAGAGCTGTCGTCGCTGAGCTATACCGGCAATCAGAAACCGGCAGTGAAATAACGCGCTGGCGCAGCGCCGGGCATGCTGCCTGTGGCTTCAACAACGCCTACGCCAATCGCAGATCCCGCAACATATCGAGGACGTGTTGCGTGGAACGCTCGACGTGCCCCGCACGATGGGCAATGCCGAGCCGACGCCACAACGCCGGCCGCAGCGGACGCATGACAATGCGCGGGTCGGGGGACGGCGCAGTCGCCTCGTGGGGCAGGAGGGCGGCGCCATAACCTGCCGCAACCAGACTCTTGATCGCGTCGTTGTAGTTGAGCTCGATACGTGCCGCTGGGTGATATCCCCCGGTGGCGAACCACTCGGTCGTCAGGCGCGAAAGACGCGTGGTCGCGTCATTGAGAATGAGAGGTTGGGCCGCCAGCCATTCAGGCGTGACGTGGGCAGGGCAATGCCAATGGGCCGGCACAAAGGCCATCACGGGGTCGCGCCTCCACGGCTTGATCACCAGCCCAGCCACCGGGGGCTGGGGCAGTGCGACCAGCCCGACGTCCAGCGTCCCATCCGCCAGCCGCGACAACGTTTCATGTGAAGTCAGCACTGCAACCTGAATGTCGATAGCGGGGTGGTGTTGGCGCAGCACCTCGAGCGCTTGCGGCAACAGGTGCGCGATCGCGCCCGTCGATGCACCCAGCCTTACGCGCCCTTCGAGCCCCTGTACCTGGCGTTGGATGTCGTCCAGCGCCTTTTCGGCATCGGCCAGCAGCCGACGCGCGCGTTCCACCAGCACCTCTCCAATTGCCGACGGCCTGACGTGTCCGCGCTTCCGCGACAGGAGGGGCGCCCCAATGCGGTCTTCAAGTTCAGCGATGTGGAGGCTGACGGTTGGGGGCGCCAGGTGCAGTGCCCGTGCCGCTTCGGCAAACGAGCCACGGTCTGCAATGGCAACCAGGGTGCGCAAGCGGTCCAGACTGATCTCTCGCATGTCGGCGTCCAGATTCAGAAAAACTGAATGTAAAAGTTGTGAAATGCAACTTTCTATATTGTAGCGGTGCGCGGAATATAGGGGCTCGTTATTCGTTATTCGTTCTCCTTACAACCGAAAGTTTGCGGAGTATTTCAGCTATGAGCTCTCCCGTTGTTTTCATCGACGGCGACCAAGGCACTACCGGTTTGCTGATCCACGAACGGTTGCGTAACCGGACCGACATCGAACTGGTTACGCTTGCCGCTGCGGAGCGCAAAGACCTGCGGCGGCGCGCGGAAGCGATCAACGCCTGCGACATCGCCATCCTCTGTTTGCCGGATGCTGCCGCGCGGGAGGCGGTGGCGACTATTGTCAATCCTGCGGTTCGCGTCATCGACGCAAGCTCCGCCCACCGTACACAGCCGGACTGGACTTACGGATTTCCGGAGATGGCGGCGGGGCAGGCCGAGCGCATTGCCAACGCACGTCGGGTCACCAACCCCGGTTGCTATCCGACCGGTGCGATCGGGCTGCTGCATCCGTTGGTGCAAGCCGGGCTCATACCGGACGATTACCCCATCAGCATTCATGCGGTGTCCGGCTACTCCGGACGCGGGCGCGCCGGTGTGGAGGAATATGAGGGCCCCGGAGCCGCCAACGCGCCCTCCTTCCAGGTATATGGGCTGGAACTCGCGCACAAGCACACGCCGGAGATCCGGCAGTACGCCGGGCTCGCGCAGCCTCCCATTTTCGTCCCTGCATACGGAGCGTTCCGCCAGGGCATCGTACTGACAGTGCCACTGGCGCTACGGCTGCTGGCACCCGGCGTGAATGGCGCGACGCTACACGCTTGCCTGGCGCGCCACTACGCCGATGCAGACCACGTACACGTCGCTCCGCTGGAGGAATCGAGTGTCTTGAAGCATCTGGATCCCCAGGCGCTAAACGGTACGAATGACATGCGCTTGAGCGTATTTCCTGGCTCGGAGCACGGGCACGTCCTTCTGTCTGCGGTGTTCGATAATCTGGGAAAGGGTGCCTCCGGCGCCGCGATTCAAAACCTGGACCTGATGCTCGCGACATGAGTCGGATTGCGCGTTAAGTCAGTTGATGGCGTTGAGATGTGATGGCAAGCCCATCCGGAACTTGCCGTCGCCACGCTTCAGCCTTGCATAGGCTTCTGCCGCCCGCTCCAGCGGCATCGTCTCGATGCGGGGGCGGGCATCGACCAGTAGGCTGAAATCCGGCGTGCGTTTGCATTCGCACGGCGTTCCAGTCAACGAACCAAGTCATGCATGCATCATGTTCCGGCCAATTCAGAATGTCCTCATCATTGTCCAGTGGGTTCTGAGATGTCACTCCGTCCGCTAATTAGAAATGTCAGTCCGGGCGTGCTTTTTGTGCGGGGTGGGATGTTTGTTGTGGGGGGGCTGTCGGGCGGTGGCACTGGCCGGCAGCACCTGAGGCTGGAGCAGGGTGGGGGCCGTCGGGTCCCACCATCGCCCGCTCCAGATCGAGCCGGTTGATCAGCCGCTGGCGCTTGACGTTCGGCGCGGCCTGCACCGCGCGCGGCGGGCCGCCCGACAGCGTGCGCGACGGCCCCGCCTGATGCCGGTTATCGCGCAGCGCCTGCACGCGCGCCGCGATCGCCAGCACATGGCCGAGCCGCTTGTTCTCGACGATCGCCCCCTGGTCGATCTCCGGGAACCGGTGATACGTGGTGAAGGGCAGGGACGCGCCATTGGCCCACAGCTCGATCCCCCCGTCCGGATACTCGGCCACCTCGATGTAGCGGTGGATCAGCCGACGGTGCTCCGGGCGGTCCTCCAGCAGGTACATGGTCTTGTCGTACTGCAGTGTCAGGCTCTGCGAGACCTTGCGCCATTCGCGCCAGCTGAAGATCCGTGCCAGATCCTCGTCGTCGCGGCGAAGCTGGGAGCCTACGGGATAACAGAGGTGACATCTCTAATCATCGCAAAGGTGACATTACTTATATGGTCGCCTCCCTTTTGCAAGGGATATCGTCGGCGGCGAGCAGGGTAGTTGCGGACTTATATCCGGACTCGATCGCAGGGGAGATCCCCTGCCGGCCCCGATGGATTTCGCCGCAGAGATTCCTAATCTAAAAAGCGGACTCGAGATCCGAGTAATGTCTCAGGCTTAGCTCTGCGCGGTCCAACCTGTCTTGCCATCGTGATATCAACCTTTGCAACTTTGAAAAGTGTTATGACAACCGTTGTGGAGCTCAAGCAGGCATTCGCGGTGCCACGGGCACCTGATACGTGCGCCCATATGCCAGGAGGGCCCAGATAATCCTCGCCATCTTGTTGGCTAGTGCTACGGCGACGATGTTTGTGGGTCGTCGTGCAAGCATGGACTTGAGATGTTCAGGTAAATGTCGTGCGCTTGAGATCACGGCTCGCGCGCCGTGGATCAACAAGGTGCGCAGGTACACATCTCCACGTTTGCTGATGCCGCTGAGTTTGACCTTGCCGCCGGAGCCATTCTGTCGAGGCACGAGTCCAAGGTAGGCCGCGAACTCTCGCCCGGACTTGAAGCTCTGAGCATTCCCGATGACGGCCACCGCAGCTGTGGCCGTCAGTAAGCCGACGCCGGGTATCTCGGAGATACGGCGGCATGCTTCGTCACTTCGGCGCCACGCCGTAATACGTTGCTCGATTCGTGCAATTTGCTCGTCGAGCGTGAGCAGACGGGAGAGTTGGTCTTGCAAGCTGTCTACCAGCATCGCAGGTAACTGCGCGGCCAATTCAGCCAGGGCGACCTCGGCTGCAGCGACCCCTGCGCAGCGGCCTTGAGGAAGGACGATACCGAATTCGTAGAGCAATCCGCGTAGCTGGTTGACCTGCATGACCCGGAAGCGGACAAGTTGCTGACGCATGCGATGAAGCGCGAGCATGGCTTGTTGTTCCTCGGTCTTGATCGCCACAAAGCGCATTCCTGGTCGTTGGGCTGCTTCCCAGATTGCAGCTGCATCAGCACGGTCGTTCTTGTTGGACTTGACGAAGGGACGGACGAACTGTGCAGCGATTAACCTGA
Organism: Cupriavidus pauculus; assembly: GCF_002858765.1. Taxonomy (GTDB): domain Bacteria; phylum Pseudomonadota; class Gammaproteobacteria; order Burkholderiales; family Burkholderiaceae; genus Cupriavidus; species Cupriavidus pauculus_B. The sequence continues at coordinate 105,684 of NZ_PJRP01000019.1, read as the reverse complement.
CGTCGTGGCCGAAAGATGCGAACTTGCGCGCCCAATAGTGGGCACTGCCACAAGCTTCCATCACGACCCGTGACGGTGGGAGGTTCGCAAAGTACGGTAGCAACTGAGCGCGCTTGATCGGTTTGCTACGGATGGTGCCGCTGTCAGGCTCGACAAAATGAACCTGAAAGATGTGCTTGGCCAGGTCGATAGCTACTATGGTCGGTTCCATTTGGATCCTCCTAGGCGGGGGTTGCTGCGACAGAGTTAGCACTGTGGCCATAGGGACTCAGCCAACTGAGAACGGTGCCCAATCACGATTGGCGATCCACTGAGGCGGGAGGCGACCATTCCATCTAATAATGGCCAACATCATTTTATTTATAATATAGATTATGTTAAATAATGGATAAAACAAAACTCCCTCCGTGGGCCAATTCGCAGCCTGTTATCAGCCCGCGATCACACCCCCAAATCCCCATATCCTTCGATCACCACGATATCCGCCTGCGAGTACGGCGCGCGGAGCGCGATCAGGCTCTGGTATTCGGGCGATCGGTAGCACTCCAGCGCCCTGGCGTAGCTCTCGAACTCGATCACAACGATACGCGAGCGCGGTGCGCCTTCCACCACTGATTTTTCGCCGTTTCTGACCAGGAACCGGGCGCCGTATTTGTCGAATACCGCCTTGTTGCCCGTGATGTAGCCCTGATAGCCGGTGGCATCGGCGATGTCTACGGCGGCCACCCAGTAACCCTTTTTCATGCCTGTCCCCTTGCTTCAGTCAATTTGAATGACTCTGACAGCACCGGCCGCGTCGCGCGGGTCGGCACATCACTATAGTTCGGCACATGGGGCGCGCAAAACGTTATAGGGCCGTCCGGATGATTTGAACAAGGAGTCGGCATGGTCACAAATGGAAGCGCGGGCCGCACGGGCGGCGCAGGCAAGCTAGATATCACGGCTTTCGCTTTCGTGGCCGGATATACGGACGTAATCGGATTCATCGCGTTGGCGGGCTTGTTCACGGCGCATGTGACCGGCAACCTGATCATGATCGGCGTGGAATCGGTAGGCAGTACCGAGGGACTGTTTCTGAAGGTGCTGGCGCTGCCGGTCTTTGTTGGCGTGGTCGCACTGGTCCGATTGACTGAGAAGCGTTTGATCCAGCGGGATCGCGATGCGGCAGTGCCGCTGGTTGCCGTAGAGAGCCTGCTGCTGGCGGCGTTTGCTAGCGTTGGCTTGCGGATGCAGGCGCTGGGCGCCGGGACGGACTCGCATCTGGCGATGCTGGCCGGTTTGCTGGCCGTGGCGGCCATGGCGATCCAGAACGCGTTGTCGCGCACGTCGCTGGCGGATCTTGGCCCGACCACGATCATGACAGGCAACAGCACGCAGGTGGTTATCGATCTGGTGGACCTGTTTTCCGCTCCGCCGGAGTCGCGCGGCGCGATTCGTGCCAGGCTCGGCAAGATGGTGCCCAGCGTGCTGTCCTTCGCAGTCGGGGCGATTCTGGGCGCGCTGGCCTACACCCGGGTCGGCTATGCCGCCGTGGCATTGCCCATTGTCGTCCTTGTGGTCATCTGCGTCCGGCGCGCCCGATCACGTACGGCGGTGCCGGCCCGTTGATCTGCCCTCGCCCGGCGCGATATGGCGCCCGCCAGCTTACTTTTGCGCGCAAGGCCGTGTATAAGTCGTTTTCATTTGACGCGGAATCAAGAATGAAGACGACCGTCGACGAACTGCTGGCCTTCGCGGCCGTCGTGGATACCGGCTCGATCACCGCCGCGGCCGAGCAACTGGCCCTGACCGTGTCGGCCACCAGCCGTACGCTGAGCCGGCTCGAAGAAAAGCTCCAGACCACCCTGCTGCGCCGGACCACGCGCCGACTCGAACTGACCGAGGAAGGCGCCGCCTTCCTGCAGCATGCACGGGCCATCCTGTCCATGATGGACGAGGCCGAAGAGCAGATGGCGGCCCGCCGCATGCGTCCGTTCGGACGGCTGCGCGTCGACGCCGCCACGCCCTTCATGCTCCATGTGATCGTGCCGCTGGTGGAAGGCTTCCGCGAGCGCTATCCCGAGGTGGAACTGGAGCTGAACTCGAACGAAGGCATCATCGACCTGCTCGAAAAGCGGACCGATGTGGCCTTCCGCATCGGCGCGCTGAAGGATTCCACGCTGCATGCGCGTCCCATCGGCACCAGCCGCATCCGTATCCTGGCCAGCCCCGATTATCTGAAGCGGCACGGCACGCCGACCAAGGTGGAGCAACTTGCCGGCCATGCGCTGCTGGGCTTTACGCAGCCCGATTCGCTCAACGACTGGCCGCTGCGCGATGGCGACGGCGACACCATCCGTATCAAGCCGACCATTGCTTCGTCCAGCGGTGAGACGTTGCGCAGCCTGGCACTGGCTGGACAGGGCATCGTCTGCCTGTCCGATTTCATGACCCGCGCCGACCGCGAGGCTGGCCGACTGGTGCCGTTGCTTGCCAGGCAGACGCTCGACGCGCGCCAGTCGATCAATGCGGTCTACTACCGCAACACCACCCTCGCCTCGCGCATTACCTGCTTTGTCGACCACGTGGTCAGCGTGCTGGGCAGCAAGCCGTTTGACGAGCCGTCCTGACAGAAAACACTGCGCGGCACCTGACGCCTACGCACAGTGTTTGCGCGCGAAATGATCCCGGATGACGCCGGTGACTGCTAGGTGACGGGTGCTTTCCAGCAGGCCCACGCGGCGCGCCATGGGCTTGCCGGGCAGTGGCAGCAGGCATAACCCGACGTCGCGATGCCAGCCAAAATGATGGAGAACTGGCGCGATGGCCACGCCAGCCTGCTGTCGGACAAGCTCCACGATGGCCGGCAAGGAGTTCATTTCGACGAGGTCGTTGGGCCGCACGCCGCTGCGCCGCAGGAACTGGTCGATCCATGCCCCGGTGGTCATGCCACGATCCAGGCGGATGAACGGCTGCCTGCGCAGAATGTCCAGCGCGTCCATGCCCGGCGCCGCCACACTGGCGCCGGCAATCAGCATCAGCGGCTCCTCGTACAGATGGGTCCAGATGGCTGCGCGTCCGTCCGGCCGGACCGTCTCCACCAGGATCGCGGCGTCCAGGTCGCCGTCGATCACCCGGCCATACAGATCGGCCTGTCGCCCGTTCTCGATGCGAATGTCCAGCGATGGATACGGCGCCTTCAGGTCCACCACGCTCGTGGCCAGCGCACCCATGGCTGACACGATCGCGCCGATCGTGACCGTGCCGGCGATCTCTTCGCCGCTTGGCGGCCCGGCCAGCATATCCTCGTAGTCATCCACCAGTCGCCGGGCGCGCGCCACCAGCGCCAGTCCTGCCGGGGTGAACGTCACGGCGCGCCCTGCCCGGTTGAACAGCGGCCGCTTGAACAGGTCTTCCATGGCCTTCATTTTCGCCCCGACCGCAGCCGGGGTCAGGGCCACGCGTTCCGCGGCAGCGGCGAACGAGCCAAGCTCGGACACGGCCAGGAACGTCTTGAGCATGCGGATGGTGCTCATCGGATGGCTTCAGAATGAAAAGCTGAATCATAAAACTTTTCTTTAGGATGACTAAGAAAGCATCTGTTTGTCTTTTAGTGCGGCTTCATCAAGAATGCATGTGCCCGGCGCGAGGCACGGGCTACATCAAAAATGAGCGAGACAATCCCCGATGCCGTCCCCTACCCCTTCCAAGACTGACACACCCGCCCCGACATCCCGGGCGCCCATGACCGCCATGAAGGCGCTGGCGCTGGGCATGCTGGCGCTCACCCCTGCGGCGCACGCCGCCAGCGCCTGTGAGTCGCTGGGCGAAATCAGCCTGCCTGGCGTGAAGCTGACGGCCATGGCCGATCAGCCGGCAGGTACGCTGAAGCTGCCGAACGGGCACCAGGTCGAGAACCTGCCCGCTTTCTGCCGTGTGTCGGGCCGCCTTGCGCCGACTGTGGATTCTGATATTGGCTTCGAGCTCTGGATGCCGCCTGCGGGCGAGTGGAATGGCAAGACGATGGTGGTCGGCAATGGCGGCTATGTCGGGACGATCCGTTACGACGAACTGGAGCCGGCCGTGCGACGTGGTTACGCGGTGATCTCCAGCGATAGCGGCCACGAAGACAAGGCCGGCTATCGGAACGAGAACCTGAACTGGGGCGTTGGCCACCCCGAGAAGATTGCCGACTGGGCCTATCGCTCGGTCCACGCCGCGGCCATGGCGTCGCGCGTGCTGGTCAAGGCCTACCAGCAGCGCGAAGCGTCGCACGCGTACTACTTCGGCTGTTCCACCGGGGGCGGCCAAGGCCTGGCGGCCGCGCAGCGCTATCCCGAGGACTTCGACGGCATCATTGCTGGCGCGCCGGGCAACAACCGCACGGCGCTCAATGCGGGCTTTTTGTGGATGGCCACGCAGAACATGAAAACTGAGGCCGGCTATATCCCGCCCTCGAAGCTGCCGGCGATCAATCGAGCGGCAGTTGCGGCCTGCGACGCCAAAGACGGCGTCAAGGACGGTCTGATCGGCGATCCGGCCCAATGCCACTTCGACCCGAAGGTGCTGCAGTGCAAGGGCAACGCGGACAGCGATGACTGCCTGACATCGGCACAGGCGGACACACTCAAGCGCCTCTACGCCGGGGCGCGCAATCCGCGTACGGGCGCGCAGATCTATCCGGGCTGGCCGGTCGGCAGCGAGTCAGGCTACCTGGGTGGTTGGGGCTATTCGATCAAGGGACCAGAGGCGTTCCGCACCGAGTTCTTCCGCGACTGGGTCTTCCAGGACGCCAAGTGGGACTGGCGCAGCTTCGACTGGGACCGCGACATGGCGGCCGTGCAGCAACGCGTCGGGCCGCTGGTCGATTCGGTGAACCCAGACCTGAGCCGTTTCAAACAGCGCGGCGGCAAGCTGATCGTTTATCACGGCCTGGCCGACCCGATCGGCAATGCCTATGACACGATCCACTACTACCAGGCCGTGAGCCGCACCGTTGCCGGCACGCCGGACTTCGCCCGCCTCTTCCTGTCGCCCGGCATGGGCCATTGTCGCGGCGGCGTGGGTCCGAACACGTTCGATGCCATCGGCGCGCTCGAAGCCTGGATCGAAAAGGGTCAGGCGCCGGACCAGATCCTGGCGGCGGCCAAGGGGTTGGAGAGCAAGACCGGTGGCCTGGCCACTGCCGCCCAGGTGACCGAAGGTTCGAGCCGGACGCGGCCACTGTGCGCCTGGCCGAAGCAGGCCAGATACAAGGGCACCGGCAGCGTTGACGACGCGTCCAGCTTTGTCTGCGCCAGAGTGGCTTCGCGCAAATAGCGGAGGATGACGGCCGGGCGGCACCGCCCGGCTGCCTAGGACTCGGCGCCCTTGCCTCCCGGTCGCATGGTTGCGCTCTCAAGCAACTGTTCGTGGATAAACGAGTACAGCAGCAACGATTCCCGCTCGCCGTACGCGTCAAAAGCCACGCCCACATGGTGGAACGGCTCGGTGGCATCGGCGTCGGGATCTTCGCGCGTCCAGCCCTCGATCGACAGCCGCTTCTTCAAGCCCGCCGCTCGCAGCGTGAATTCCAGCCGCACCTGCTGGCCCGGCGTGCCGAACTGGCTCGATGCCGTGGAAATCGACGCGCCGCCGGTGCTCAGGTCGGTAATCAGCACGGTCTGCGGCGCCGGCTGGCCCTCCGCCAGCGACAGCGATGCCACCAGCCGCACGGGCACGCGGATGCTGCCACGCAATTCCCGGGCCTCCAGATGCCGGATGTCGTCGAGCATCCAGTACGGGAACGGCGTACGCGACGTGGCCTGCACGCGGGCCGAGAAGCTGTGGATATTGGTGCCGGAGAACCCGCGAAATAGCACGGTCTCGCCGTCGTCGATCTCGGCCGCAATGCCGGCCAGGCTCGGCCAGCCGATGAACGCGGCACCATCGTTGAAGCCGATCAGGCGACTGACCGCCGCGCGGTTGGCATCGCCGGGCCGCTTGACGTGCAACAGTGTGCCAACCAGCAGGCCATAGCGGTCGTGCCAGGCGGCATTGGGCGCGTCGGCCCGCAGCGGCGCGAGGTCGTCGGCCCAGAAGCAGCGGCCGCCCTGTAGCGCAAGTGTGCGCTCCTCGGCCGTATTGAAAACGGTCCCCTCGTCGGCGACGGGAAAATTAAGCTCGTCGACCAGGGCCGATTTGAGCGGATTGCCCAGCTCGATATCGTCAGCCTGTACTTCCCTGCGCATGGGTCGCCCTTTCCGATTTGGCATTTTTCAGCCGCCACTTTAAATTTTCTTTGCGCCTTGGACAATCCCGATTCGGCGCTGCTATATTGACGTGACCATTTTCCGGCCCGTCCATGCCATCCTGCCCATGGCACGCTTGCCTCGCCTGCTTTCGCTCGCTGCATTGGTCGTCCCGCTATATGGCTGCGCGGGCGCGCCGGCCGTGCCCCTCTTCGGTGCCTATTTTCCGCTCTGGCTTTTGAGCGCACTGGTCGGCATCGCCGGTGCCCTGATAGCCTGGCGGATATTCGTGACAACCGGTTGGGCGGAAACCATCCGCTGGCAGCTGCTGGTCAATACGGCAATCGGGCTGATGATTGCCGAAATCGTCTGGTTAATCGGCACGGGGCATTTTCCATGAAAATGGCAGGTATTAGCCGGCCTCCGCTGCGCGGCAAACTGATTACCCTGGCAATTGTCCTGCTCGCGGTGCTGCTTTCCGTCTACGCGTGGCAGCGCACGGTCCGCTACCCTTCCACCGACGATGCCGCGCTCGATGCCGACTTCGTGCACGTGGCCTCGCCGGTCGGCGGCCGCATCGCCCGCATCCTGGTTACCGAAAACCAGCATGTCGCCAGGAACCAGATCCTGTTCGAGATCGATCCTGTGCCGTACCGCCTGGTTCTGGCCCAGGCGCAGGCAGACCTGGAGCTAGCAAAAGCCATGCTGGGCACGCGCCGCCGGTCGATCGGCACGGAGCGCGGCACGGCATCGATGGCGTCGGAACAGATTGCCCGCGCCGAGCAGAACTACGCGCTGACGGCGCGTACCGTGGAGCGATTGCGTCCGCTGGCCGCCGAGGGCTATGTCCCGAAGCAGCAGCTTGACCAGGCCGAGGTGGCATGGCGCGACGCGGCCGTGACCCTGAAGCAGGCGCAGCTGCAGCGCGCCACGACGGCGCAGGCCGTGGGGAGCGACGACGATGCCCTGGCCACCGTGCAGGCGCGCGAGGCCGCCCTGGCCATCGCCCAGCGTGCGCTGGACGACACCGTGGTCCGCGCCCCGCACGCCGGTCGCGTCAGCAGCCTGCGGTCGCTGTCGGGAGAGGTCGTGATCCCGAACCAGTCGCTGTTCCTGCTGGTCGATACCGGCGAATGGTTCGCGGTGGCCAATTTCCGCGAAACCGAACTGGCCAGTATCCATGTGGGCGACTGTGCCACCGTCTATTCGATGATCGACCGGCGCCACGCACTGCGCGGCACGGTGCAAGGCATCGGCGTGGGGATTACCGATACGGATCGGCTCAACCTGCCGCGCGCCCTGCCCTACGTGCAGCCGTCGGTGAACTGGGTGCGCGTGGCGCACCGCTTCCCGGTGCGGATCAAGCTCGTTGAGCCGCCTGAAACGCTGGCCCGTGTGGGTGCCAGCGCAACGGTCGAGGTGCGGCATGGCGCGGCCTGCCGCTGAGCCATCGCGCCTTGGCCTGGCCGATATGGGCGCCCTGCTGGCGCCGTTCCCGGGGCGCGCCGCCGCCGCCACGCGCATTGCGGCGGCCAGCACGCTGACCGCCTTGATCGCGGCGATCTATGGCACGCCCGAAGCGGCCATTTCGGCCTACGTGATCTTCTTTATCAATCGCGCCGACCGTACCAGCAGCATCGTGATGAGCGTGGGCATGCTGGTGCTGGTCAGCGTGATCGTGGGGCTGGTGATCATGCTGGCGGGGTTCACGCTCGACAGCGCCCTGCTGCGTGTCGCGTGCATGGCTGTCGTGTCTGCCGGGTTGCTGTTCCTGACCTCGGCCAGCAAGCTGCGGCCGGTGGGCGCCATCGTGGCCATGATTATCGGCTTCGGGCTCGATGAACTTGGCCTGGTGCCCGGTGGCGAGGTCGCTACCCGGGCGCTGCTTTACGCCTGGCTGATGGTGGCCATTCCGATCGCGGCCAATGTGGTGGTCAATCTGCTGATGGGCCCGTCGCCGCGCCGCCTGGCCGGGGCGCGCCTGGCGCACTGCGTGCGGGTGGCGACGCAAGGCTTGCGAGAACCCGACGCCGACGGTGCAGCCGTCGCCAGGGCGTTGCGCGATGGCGTGCAGCCCGTGGCCGGCTGGCTGAAGCTGGCCAGGTTCGAGGGCAGCGCCAATGTGGCCGATGTCGTGGCGTTGCAGCAGGCGATGACGTCGACCATGGCGATCCTGATGGCGGCCGACGTGGCCTGCCGGCAGGTCAGCGCCCGGTTGCCGGCCACGTTTGCCAATCCGCTCGCCGAAACGCTCAAAGCCATGGCGCAGATGCTCGATGCCGGCGGCTATCCGGTGGAAATCGCCGTGACGCTGCCCGACGCGGCCGGCCTTTCCCCGTTGCAGCAATCGGTCGTGGGCGAACTGCGCCATGCCATTACGCACTATGCCGAGCCCGCTGGTAAGCCCGATGCTGAGCCACACACTGAGCCCGTTGCGACCCCCTCCGGCGCCGACCACTATGTGGCCGACAAGAAGCCAGGCGGCTTTCTCGATGCCGATGCCTTCACCAACCGCTCGCACATCCACTACGCCCTGAAGACCACCGGCGCGGCCATGGTCTGCTATTTGCTGTACCAGCAGCTCGACTGGCCGGGCATCCATACCTGCTTTATCACCGTCTATCTGGTGTCGCTGGGCACGGCGGCGGAATCGGTCGAAAAGCTTACTCTCCGGTTGGCGGGCTGCCTGATCGGGGCGGCGCTGGGTACGGCGGCGATCGTCTTGATCGTTCCGGCGCTCGATTCGGTGGGCGGCTTCCTGGCACTGGTGTTCGTGGGCACCGGGCTGTCGGCGTGGGTGGCCATGGGATCGCCGCGCATTGCCTACGCGGGCTATCAGATCGCGTTCGCGTTCTATCTCTGCGTGATCCAGGGGCCGGCGCCAGGATTCGACCTGACCATTGCCCGCGACCGCGTGATCGGCATCCTGATCGGCAACCTCGTGGTCTATCTGGTGTTCACGCGTATCTGGCCGGTCAGTATCGCCAGCCGTATCGAGGGCGCCCTGAGCGCGTTGGTCACCCAGTGGCAGGAACTGGTGGCCGCCCGGCAACCGGGCCAGCGGCGCCAGCACGCCGCCACGGCGCTGGGATTGCAGGGGTCGATCGCGCAGGACCTGGCGCTGGCCCGCTACGAACCCGCGACGGTAGGCCCCGGACCGGCGTGGATCGACCAGCACCGGCAGCGGCTGGGTGTGCTCGATGCCGTGGCCGGCCCGCTATTCCTGCTGGCCGAGCGGTTTCCGGGAGATCCCGATGTGGCCGCACGGCTGCATGCCATGAAGACGGCGGCGGCGCCGTCAGCGGCCTCTCCGACCCCTCCGACCCAGCCGATACCACTAGAAAACGAGGCCGAGGCCCGAACGCGCGATGCCTTGATGGCCATTGTCGACAAACAGCTGGCCGACTCGCCGTCCGGGCCCGCCCATCCCCCCGCTTCGCATGGATAGACCTGATTCGCTGGCACGCCTGCCGATAGGCCACGCGCTGCTCGTCACGACCGCGCTGGCGCTGTCCGGCTGCGCCACATCGGCGCTGGACCTGGCCCCGCCGCAGGCCGACCGCCCGTGGCAGCCGCAGACCTCAGCCACCGGAGAGATCGTGGCCGGCGCCGCCAGCCGGCCCGCCCCGCAAGGTCGGTCGCCCGACTACACGCTGCCGGCCAATTCGGCGCTGGCGACCATTGCCCCGCCTGCCCAACTCGACGCCACGCACCCGTACACGCTGGCCGATCTGATCGACCTGGCCGAATCGTCGAACCCGCTCACACGGGTGGCCTGGAACGATGCCCGCAACGCGGCGCTGGCCACCGGCATCGCCCGGAGTACGTATTTGCCGCAGATTTCCGTGGCGGCGATGGGCGGCTGGCAGAACGGCCGGCTATCCAGCAACACGGCATTGGGCACGGCCGGTGTGGATGCGTCGCATCATGGCGCCATTTCGGTCGTGTCGCTGCAATGGCTGCTGTTCGATTTCGGCGAGCGGGCGGGCTTGGTGGAAGCGGCCGAACAGGCCACGGTGGCGGCCAACATCGCCTTTACGGCCATGCATCAGCGCATCATTCACGACGTCAGCGTGGCGTACTACCGCTATCAGGCCGCGCGTTCGCGCAGCGCCACAGTCGATCAGGCCATGGCGAATGCCGATGCGGTGATGACGGCGGCCAAGGCACGCTATGCGCGTGGCGTGGGGACGGTGGTGGAAGTGGCACAGGCTACACAGAACCGCGCCCAGACCAAACTGGCCATGGTGCAGGCGCAAGGCGCGGAGACCGATGCCTACCTGGGGCTGGTCACGGCCATCGGCATCTCGCCGATGTCGAAGCCGCGTATCGCCGAGATGCCGGTCAGGCCGTTGTCGCCGGCTTTGCGCAGTTCGGTCGAGCAGATCGTGGAACGCGCGATTGCACAGCGGCCCGACGTGCTGAGCGCCTACGCGCTGGAACGCGCCAACCAGGCCCGTGTCAAGGCGGCCGAGGCGGCCTTCCTGCCCAAAGTCTTCATGTCGGCGTTTGCGTCGTATGCGTCGGGCGGGTCGGCCATCACCGCAATTCCGTCGGTCGGCCAGCAGCCGCCCACCGTCAACCTCAATGGCTATCGGTACGGCAACAGCGTGTTCCTGGGGGTGACGCTGCCGATCTACGACGGTGGCATGCGTTCGGCGGTGCTGGCGCAGGCGCGCAACGACGTGGACAGCGCGTCGGCCAAGCTGACTCGGGCCAAGGAGGAATCGGTGCGTCAGGTGGTGGTCAGCCAGAGTGCACTGGAATCTAGCCTGGCCGTCTACGACGCCGCCCGGGCCCTGTCCGATGCCGCGCAAATCACCTATGACGCGGCCTTCGCCGCCTATCGCAAGGGCGTGGGCACCGTGACCGAAGCCAACCTGGCGCAAAACCAGTTGCTGCTGGCGCGCAATGCATCGGCCGATGCCTACAGCGCCGCGCTGGCTGCCGCCGCCACGTTGGCGCTGGCGGCTGGCGACATCGGCAAGACGCCCTAGCCGGCCGCACACCGCGCCTAGCCTCCGAACGCATCCTCCATCTGCCGCGCGCGCTTGACGCTGTCGCCGTGCAGGTACAGCGACGTGGTCGAGACCGACGCATGGCGCAGGTTGTCGCGCACCGTGGTCAGTTCCGCCCCGCGGGCCAGCGCATGGGTGGCATGGGTGTGGCGCAGCCAGTGCGGGCTGGCGCGGCGCAGTTTTTCTGCGGTGGCCGGGCGCTCGGCATCGAGCTGGTCGGCGGCCGTGCCAAAGAACCGCTTGATGATCATCCACAGCCGGGCGCCGGTGATGCCGCCGCTTTCGTCCGGGCCCAGATTGCCGACGATCAGCGTGGATGGATCCCACTGCGCACGCGTCACCGGCAGGCCGCGCTCTACCAGATAGCGATCCAGCGCGTTACGGGCCAGCGGCGGCAGCGCGACCCGGCCGGCCTTGGCGCCTTTGCCGACCAGGTGCAGCCAGTGGTCACCGTGGATATCGGTTTCGATATTGCGTAGCGTCGCGCCCACCAGTTCGCTGGCGCGCAGGCCCGTGGCATAGGTGAAATCCAGGATGAAGCGCAGCCGTTGCGCAGCCGGGGCTTCCCAACCGTACGACCATTCCAGCCCGTCGGCGATGCTGCGGGTCAGCATCCATTCGCCTTCGGAGAACGCGTGCGACACGTCAAGCGCGGCCGACTTGGCGCCGCCCCGCACCTTGAGGCCGGCAAACGGGTTCGCCAGCACATAGCGCTGCTGGACCAGCCACCGGAACAGCGCACCCAGCACCTGGAGCGTATAGGCGGCCGAGCGCGGCGACAGCGCGTCGGTGAACGGTTTCCAGTCCGGTGCGCTCCGTGGACGCGCCGGCCCTACCCACCGCTCGCGCGGCGACGGCTGCCGCAGGAAATTGCGGTACGCGGTGGCGTCCTCGGTGGTCAGCGACGACAACGGCCGGCCTTTCTCGATGATTGCCCACAGAATCAGCCGCTCGGCCTCCTTGCGATAGGCCCGCTGTGTGGCGGGTGATTCGTGCAGCCCCAGCCACGCCTGCACGGCGGCGTAGTCGTTGTCGGCGTTGAGCGAAGAGGTTTCGCGCGGTGCCCGGAACTGACCCTGCGATCCGTCTACTTCATGGGGCAGGTGGCCCATCTGCTCCCACGGCACGATGGCGCCGCGTGGTTCCGTGGCGATCAGCGCGCGGGCGCGGGCCGTCAGCTCCGGCCAATCCGCAAAAAACGCCTCGATCCGGCGGGCGCCGTTGACGCCCAAGCCGGGGATTGTGGCCCACCACTGGCGGCGGCGCGGGATGCGAACGGTCAGGTCGGCCAGCGTGTGGATGTCCTGCGCGCGCAGCGCGGCCACGGCGCCCGGCGTCAGCCACATGCCGATGTCGTCGGCAATGGCCGGTGCGGGCGGCGGCATGGTGCGCAGCGTCGCGATGGCCTGGTCTGCCGCCCTGCCCTGCTGCGGGCGATCCGCTGCCGCGAATTCAAACAGGACAGCCAGGTCCTCGCGGCGCCGGTAGCGCGCATAGGCGGCCAGTTCTCGGCGAATCCCCCCCAGGATGCCGCGCGACGACTGGCCGTGCGCCCGGTCGGCGTCCAGATATTGCGTAACGGCTGCCCGTGTCGACATGCCGGCATGCCACGCGCGCAGCGCGGCAAGGGAGTCGGCATCGGGAAAGGCGTACGGTTGGGATGGGCGGTTTTTCATGCGGCGAAGTTTAGCATCCGCGTGAACATATTGCGATAAGAAAAGTTATCGCAATGACGTTATGGAAGTGCATGAACTGGCGGGTGGAAAGAAGATGGGTGGCGGCCTCGAAGAATCCGTTTAAGTGAGCAAAAGAAGCTTTCACTTGATCCGCCCTTCGGGCTTGGGGCAGCATTGCCTTACCACCGTCCAGGGAGGCGCCAAGCGACCGCTCATCGGCCATCCGGGCCTGCTGTTTGTCGTGCTGTTGGTGTTGATGGGCATTGCCACCGCCATCGGCGCGCTGGTGTTGCGCCGTCTGCGACCCCTGGGCAGCGACGGTCGGGACGACTTCAATATCATCCAGGGCGCCACGCTAACGCTGCTGGCGCTGCTGATCGGCTTCACGCTGTCGATGGCCGTTGGCCGGTACGACCAGCGCAAGAACCTTGAGGAAGAGGAAGCCAACGCGATCGGTACCGAGTACCTGCGCGTGGAGTTGCTGGAGCGGAACACCGATGCGCTCAAGGCGCTGCTGGCGCGCTATCTGGACCAGCGCATCCACTACTACCAGACGCGCGAGCACGGGCAGCTCGACGGCATCGAGGCCGCGACTTCCCAGATCGAAGACGAGATGTGGAAGCTGGTACGTGGCGCGGCCCGTGAGGCGCCGACCCCGATCACGGCGCTGGTGGTGGCCGGCATGAACGACGTCATCAACTCCCAGGGCTATACGGAAGCGGCCTGGCGCAATCACATACCGCTGGCGGCATGGGGTCTGATGATCATCATCGCCTTTTGCAGCAGCCTGATGCAGGGCTACGGCGCGCGTACCGAAAGCACGAAGATGGTGCTGCTGCTGGTGGTGCCGCTGACCGTGTCACTGTCTCTGGCGTTGATCGCCGACATTGACAGCCCGCGCGGCGGGCTGATCCGGGTGATGCCCCAGAACCTGCTCAGCCTGCAGGCTTCGTTGAAACCGTAGCCCGGATCGCGCGCTGCGCGGCAGCCCGGCCAGGCTGCCGGGTGTGTCAATGCACGGTCTCGCCGCGAATCAGCAGGACCGGCTTGTTCGACTTCGAGATCACACCCTCCGACACGCTGCCCATGATCACCCGCCGCATGCCGCGTCGGCCGTGGGTGCCCATGATGATCAGATCGGCCGGCCAGTGATCGGCGCACTTGACAATGGTCCCGGAGATATTGCCGGGCGAGACTGGCTTTTCGGCTAGTTCGGTCAGACAGCGCACGTTGGCGTTCTCGAAGCGCCGTGCGGCGGAAGCCAGGGCCTTCTGGCCCACTTCGATCATGCCGCCCACGATCTGGCTGGGATCGATATGGGCATACTCGAAGAACAATTCGCTGTCGTCCACCACGAACAGCACCTTGACTTCGGCCGACAAATGCTTGGCCAGGCCCACTGCCTGTGAAATGGCCAGCTCCGAAGACGGGCCGCCGTCCACCGCCACGAGAATCCGTTCGTACATCGATCCACCTCCGCATTGACGTTGTCTCGTAGACAAGCATAGTCCGCGGCATGGCTTGTTAATTGACCTGTATCAAACGCCAAGCAATAGCAGAAACTTTGTTTTCAGATGTACGAAGGGATGGATACGTCACGATGTTCGGATACGATACGCAAAGGACAAACGCTATCGACCTTCATACGATGACTGTTGCCCCTGCAGCCATGCCAGCCCCGACGGCGAACGCCACGGCCTTGCGTTCGCACCGTCGTCTTTCACACGTTTCCACGCGAGTTTCCGCGCGGGCTCCTTCCCGAATCGCCCTCCTGGCCAGCGCCGGTGCGGCCTGGCTGCTGTGCAGTGCCACGGCCGCATGGGCCCAGCCGCCACAGGCGCCGGGCCTGCTCTGGTTTGCCGATGGACGCCCCTCGCAGGCTGCGCAAGCCGCGGTCAAGGCACTGAATGGTGCCGGTACCGATGGTCTGGAGCCGCACGACTACGATGCCGACGGCCTGCAGCGCGCGCTGGCGCAACTGGTCGATACCCAGGCTGCCCCGCCAGACGCAGCGCAACGCTTTGACGGTGCGCTGACGGGCGCGATGAAGCGCTACCTGTCCGATCTGCACCGGGGCCGGGTCGATCCGCGCAAGGTCCACGCGAATTTCTCGGTCGGCAATCTCCCGCCATTCGATCCGGAGAGCTACCTGCGCAACGCCATGGCGGCCAACCGCTTGGCCGACGCGATGCGTGAAGCCGCGCCGTCGTTCCCGCTCTACGGCACCCTGCGCGACGCGCTGGCGAAGTATCGCAAGCTCGCAGCCGAGCCGTTCTGGAAGCATCCCCTGCCCGCCATCGCAGGCGGCAAGCTGAATCCGGGGCAGGCCTACAGCGGCCTGGCGCAACTGGCACAGCGACTGGAAGCCCTGGGCGACCTGCTGCCCGCCGGCACGGCGGTGCCGCAGCGCTACGAAGGCGCGCTGGTCGATGCCGTCAAGGCGTTCCAGACGCGTCATGCGCTGGATGCCGATGGCGTGATCGGCGCGGGTACGCTGGCGCAGCTCAACGTGACACCTGCCGCGCGGGTCGACCAGATCGCGCTCACGATGGAGCGCCTGCGCTGGACGCCGCTGACCGACGGCCCGCGCATGATCGTGGTGAACGTGCCGGAGTTCGTGCTGCGGGCCTACGACTACGACGAAGGCAAGCTCGACATCAAGCTGGAGATGAAGGTCATCGTGGGCAAGGCGCTCGATACGCGCACGCCGCTGTTCAAGGAGGACATGCGCTATATCGAGTTCAGCCCGTACTGGAACGTGCCGTCGTCGATCGCACGCAAGGAGGTCATTCCGAAATCGCAGCGTGATCCCGGCTATTTCACGCGCCAGGGCTTCGAGTTCGTCTACGGCACCCAGGCAAACGCCACGTTCAGCCAGGCCAATGTCGATGCGGTGCTGAACGGCCAGGCGCGTATCCGCCAGCGGCCAGGCCCCCTCAATGCGCTGGGCGACATCAAGTTCATCTTCCCGAACAACCAGGCCATCTATCTGCACCATACGCCCACGCCGCAGCTGTTCAATCGCGGGCGGCGCGATTTCAGCCACGGCTGCATCCGCGTGGAAGACCCCGTCGCCCTGGCGCAATTCACGCTTCAGGGCATGCCCGAATGGACCCCGGAACGTATCCGTGAGGCAATGACGGCAGGCAAATCGAAGACCGTCGCGCTACAGCAGCCGGTGCCCGTGGTGCTGGCCTACGGCACTGCCATCGCGCGTGCCGATGGACGGGTATACTTCGTGCCTGACATTTACGGACAGGACAAATTGCTGGACCAGGCGCTGCGGCAGCGCACCGGTGCCAAGCCTGCCGTACGGCCTTCCTGAATGCCGCGCCGTTGTAAAACTTTCCATGTCTGAATCCAGTTCCAACCAGCGTCGCCGTTTTTTTCATCGTGCCGGCGCCATCGCGCTGGGCGCGGGCCTGTCGACGCTGGCGCCCCGTGCTGCGCTGGCGGCGCTGGGACCCGATGCCCGCTCGCTGTCCTTTGAACACACCCATACCGGCGAACACCTGTCGCTGGTCTATGCCATGGGCGACCAGGTGCTGCCGCAGGCGCAGACCTCGCTCAACCACTTTCTGCGCGATCACTACTCGGGCACGGTCGGGGACATCGATCCGAAGCTGTTCGTCCTGCTGTTCGCGCTGCGGCGCGAGGTCGGCAGCGAAGCGCCTTTCCAGGTGATTTCGGGCTACCGCTGCCCGATCACCAACGAGCGCCTGCGCAAGACCCGTGGCGGTGGCGTGGCCAAGCACAGCCTCCACATGGACGGCATGGCCATCGACATCCGGCTGCCTGGCGTGGGTCTGGCAGACCTGCGCGATGCCGCGCAATCGCTGCAGGTGGGCGGCGTCGGCTTCTACAAATCCGAAAACTTCGTCCACGTCGACACGGGACGCGTGCGGCGCTGGGGCTAGGTGCGCAGCCGCGCGCCGATCGCCCCGCCCAGATATGTCACGATTTTGTCGGAAAACCGAACAATCCATCGACTTCGGTGCTTATTGTTTCACATGTATGACATGAGACGTCCCTAGACTGCGTCCTCTTCCGACGGCCCGCTTGCCGTCGTTCTTTTTGAGGACCCCTCTCATGTCTATTTCCCAGCCCGGGATCCCGTCGGCCATCGCGGTCGCGTGCCTTGCCCTCCTGCTCAGCGCCTGCGGTGGCGGCGACGACAACAATCAGAACAACGCCAGTGTCACACCGCTGGCCGTGCCGGCGCCGCCGGCCGACCCCGGGTTTGTCGACAGCGCGCCCGTACAGGCATCGGTGCTGCCGTTTGTCGACAACATCGCCACGAACCAGCGCGGTGACGCGCGCTACGCAACCGTCGACACCAATGCCGGCGTGCGCCTGGTCACGGGCTTTCTCGATGTCTGGGAACCGCTGACGCGCCTGGTCGATGCCGGTGCGCCCGCCGCTGCCAACGGTTCCTTCCCGGCCGTTGCCGCGTCCACGTGGACCGGCTTGCCGAACGACGGCACGGTGGGTGGTTCGGTGACCAACGCCGCCGCGCACAACGCCAACGTCCAGTACGTCATCAACGCGACCACGCAGCGCACGGCTGCGCAGGCCGAAGCCGCGTATTACGACGATCGCCGGGGCAAGAACTACAGCGTGACGGACGGCATGGGCCCGCTTACGGCGGCATGGCGTGCCGCCGCCCAGCAAACCACGACGATCACAAGCATCCCGGCCGACGCCACCACGGTCAAATATGACGAAGGCGGCAACAACACCGGCGTGGCGGGTGCGGGCAACGCGGCGTTCGGCGATGTGATCACGATGGTCAACAAGGTGGGCGACAACGCCTCGACCGAGCCAGCCAAGCGCTTCTACAAGTACGCCCGGCCGTATCGCTGGAACTCCAGCGTGGTGCTGGCGCCGACACTGGTGCCGGCCATCAGCGCCGATCCGACGACCGACGGCGGTTTTATCAGCGGCCACACTGCCGAAGCGCTGCGCAACGCTGTGGTGATGGCCTACCTGGTCCCGGAACGGTTCCAGGAAATGCTGAGCCGTGGCATGGAGCTGGGCGAAAACCGTATCCTCGCCGGCATGCATTCGCCGTTCGACGTGATCGGTGGCCGCATGCTCGGCATTGCCTCGGCGGCAGCCAATCTCTATGCACCGGCCAATGCCACGCTGAAGGCCTCCGCTTATGCCCAGGCCCACACCACGCTGATGACGGCCACCGGTACCACGCCGGCCACGTTCCGCACCTTCGCGCAGTCAGGCACCGCCAGCAATGACCGATTCAGCGACTACGCGGCCAACAAGGCCAACTTCCTGCGCCGCATGACGTTCGGCTTCGCGCAGATCGGTTCGGCCACGGTCGACCCGGTGGTACCCAAGGGTGCCGAGGTGATGCTGGAAACGCGCTTCCCGTATCTCAGCGCCGACCAGCGTCGCGTCGTGCTGAAGACCACTGAAGTTGCGTCGGGCTACCCGGTCATGGACGACGCGGAGGGCTGGGGCCGCCTGAACCTGTTCGCCGCCGGCGACGGGTATGGCGCGTTCAACGGCAACGTTGTGGTCTCGATGGATGCCAGCAAGGGTGGATTCAGCGCCGGCGACATCTGGCGCAACGATATCGGGGGCGCCGGCAAGTTCACGCTCTCCGGCACCGGCAACCTGAAGCTCGGCGGTGCCAACACGTACTCCGGCGGCACGCAGGTGGCAGGCGGCGCGCTCGAGGCAGTGTCGGCCAAGGCCTTTGGTACCGGCGACGTCTACCTGGGCACGGGATCGGTCATCATCAATGCGCCGCAAAGCGTGGCAATTGCCGGCAAGTACACGCAGCTGGCCGACACCACGCTCGATCTGCGCGTCGGCCCCAACGGGCAGGGCCGCATGACCGTGGCGGGCGTCACGACCATTGCTGGCGGCACGCTGCGCATCGCGTTTGTCGACGGCTATGCGCCCAAGGCTGGCGACACGATTGCCGTCATCACCGGCAGCAGCATCAAGGGCCAGTTCGGCACGGTTGCCGTGGACGGCTACAAGGCCACGCCGGTCTACTTGTCAAACGGCGTGCAGATCCGCATCGACGGCTGATCTGGCGTGCAGTGAAGTCCCCTGTCGCTACGCGTTCGCGTGCGCGACAGCGGGACAGCGCCGCAACTCATCCCCTCGCCTCCCGCCGCACCGCCTGCGGCGGCATGCCGAAGCCCCGGATAAACGCCTCGCGCAGGTGCCGGCGGTCGCGGAATCCGGTCTCTTTTGCCACCACGTCCAGTGGATGGCGGCTTTGTTCGATCATCAGCCGCGCGGCCTCCAGGCGCAGGCTTTCCACGGCCTTGGCCGGCGACTGCCCCGTTTCGGCCGTGAAGACGCGGCTGAATTGCCGGGGGCTCAGGTGCACGGCGCCGGCCAGGTCTTCCACGGTCAGCGGCTGGTGCAGGTGCTTGCGTGCGTAGTCGAGCGCACTCTGGATGCGGTCCGACTTGGGGGCCAGGTCCAGCAGTTCGGAGTGCTGCGACTGGCCGCCGGAACGTCGCTGGTACATCACAAGCTTGTGCGCCACCGACCGCGCGACATCGCCTCCGAGGTCCGTTTCCACCATCGCCAGCGCCAGGTCCAGCCCGGCCGTCATGCCGGCCGACGTCCAGATCGGTCCGTCGACGATATGGATGCGGTCGTCCTCCACGCGAACCTGCGGGTGCGCGCGCTGCATGTCCCGCGCGTAGAACCAGTGCGTGGTGGCGCGGCGGCCATCGAGCAGTCCGGCCTCGGCCAGGATGAACGCCCCCGTGCAGATCGATGCCACGCGCCGTGCCCGGGGCGCCCCCTTGCGCACGAAATCCAGCACCGGCTGCGGTGTGGGCGTGGCCACGGGGTCGGCCGCGCCGGCCAGGACCCAGGTGTCGATGGTGACCCGTGTGCTGGCTGGCCGCGTTTCCACCGCCATGCCCAGCGACGAACGCACTGGCCCGCCCGCCACTGAGTAGCTTTCGATCCGGTAGAAGGGCTCTCCCGCCACCAGGTTGGCGTACTCGAACACGCTCTGCGCCGCCAGCGCCATCACCTGAAAGCCATCCATCAGCAGAAATCCCACCCTGTGCATGCCGCCACCCCGCTTTTTGTCCCATGTCATGAAACATGACTATATACGTCATTTCGGTCAGGCGTGAACCGGCCTACGATGCTTCACATGGATGCGACGCATCCGAACCCACCCCACCGAACGGAGAAGCATCATGACGCAGCAACAACATCTGGGTACGGCACTGGTTACTGGCGCATCGTCGGGCATCGGCGCGATCTACGCGGATCGCCTGGCACGGCGCGGCTACGACCTCGTGCTCGTGGCGCGCAATCGCGACAAGCTCGACGCGCTGGCGCGCCGCATTGCCGACGACACCGGCCGGGCCGTCGAAGTGTTTGCTGCCGATCTCAACGACCGTGCTTCGCTGGCCCGCGTGGAAGACAAGCTCCGGTCCGATGCCAGCATCACGCTGCTGGTCAACAACGCGGGCATCGGCACGCACACCCCGCTGTTGGACAGCAACGTCGACGCGATGACCAGGATGATCGAGCTGAACGTCACCGCGCTGACGCGCCTGACTTACGCCGCCGTGCCCGGCTTCGTGGCGCGCGGCAAGGGGGCGATCATCAATATCTCGTCGATTGTCGGCATCGCGCCGGAGGTGCTGAACGGGGTCTACGGCGGCAGCAAGGCGTTCGTGACCGCGTTCAGCCAGTCGCTGCATCATGAAGTGGGCGCCCGGGGCGTGCGCGTGCAGGCGGTGCTGCCCGGCGCCACGGCCACCGATTTCTGGGAGGTCGGCGGCCTGCCCGTGGAGAATCTGGACCCTGCCATCGTGATGCAGGCCACCGATATGGTCGATGCCGCGCTGGTCGGCTACGACAACGGCGAGCTGATCACGATCCCGTCGCTGCACGCCATCGAGCACTGGAACGCGTACGAGGCGGCACGTGGCGCGATGTCCGGTGTGCTCTCGAACAGCACGCCGGCCCCGCGCTACGTGAAGGCCTGACGTGTCACGCGGCCGGCTGGCTCAGGAATGGCAGACGAGGCCGTCCTGCAGCTGGCTGGCTTCGTAGGCCACGTCGCCGGCGCGCTGTTCGCGGGCGCGTTGCAGGGCGCCGTCGCGGCGCCAGTCGCGGACAGCCTGCTCGAACCAGACGGCGGACTGGGGATCGGCGGCATGCAGGCCGATGCGCGCGGCGCTGGCGTCAGCCTGAAGATCGCCGTCGAGCTTGCGATAGAAGCGCCATTCCTGCAGCGTCAGCAGGCGGGCCACGACCGGCGTATCGTCGGCAAGTGCCTGGCATTCGCCAGCCAGGAACCCCGTGGCCGCGCGAATCGATGAGGCGTAGACCTTCGGCACGCCCTGAAAGTCCTGCGCGATGCGCGTGGCGTAGGCGCTGCCCTGCCCCACGCAGACCGGCTGGCCCCGCAGGTCGTCGGTACGCTGGTAGCGGCTGCCGCGCAGCACCAGCAGCGATCCTTCGCCGATGGCGTAGGCCGACGCAACTGGCACGACCGGCGCGTTCGACACCACCGCGTCGCCACCTGGTGTCGGGGTCGCGCCCGCGATGACCACGTCGACATCGCGTTGCGCGGCCTGCCACGCCGATGATCCCGGCTCGCCGGGCAGGCCGGCAACCTTCAACGTCACCCCAAGACGATCCGCTACATAGCGCGCCATGGCCACGTCGAAGTGATCGGGCTCGGGCGGCGTCGGCGCCTTGGGCGGCGCGGGGCGCGCGTATTGCCGCACGCCCACCACCAGCGTGCCGCGTTGCTGCACCGTTTGCAGCCACGGGCCAGGCGCGACGGGCCGGTCTATGGCATAGGCGGCAAAAGCGGCATATGCCGTGGCGATGCCGGCCAGCGCCAGCAGCGCGGCCAGCCAGCGGTATCCGCGCAAGCTAGCCATTGAGCGTCAATCCCTTGCGCCAGCGCGTGAGCCGGCGTTCCACCACCGCCAGCACATAGTTGAGCGCCAGCCCCAGCAAGGCCAGCAGCAGGATGCCCGCGTACATCGTCGGAATCTGGAATACCTCCTGCGAATTCAGCGTCAGGAAGCCCAGCCCCGAGTGAGCACCGATCATTTCGGCCGCCACCAGCGCGGTAATGCAATACGTGCCCGCCAGCCGCACCCCGGTGAAGATCGACGGCGACGCCGCCGGCAGCACCACCTTGCGGAACACGAACAGGCGGTTGGCGCCCATCGAGCGCGCCGAATCGATCAGCAGCCGGTCTACCTGCTTGACGCCGCTGATCGTACTCAGCAGCACCGGCCAGAACGACGCCCAGAAGATGATGGCCACCTTGGACGTCTCGCCAATGCCCAGGAACAGGATGAACACCGGGAACAGCGCAAAGGCCGAGGTCTGGCGGAACAACTGCAGAATCGGGTCGACGATGGCCTCGAAGCGGGTGAACCATCCCATCAGCAGGCCCAGCACCACGCCCAGCACGATGGCCGACAGCAATCCGTACAGCGACCGCTGCAGGCTGGCAAACAGGTGCTTGAACAGCGCCCCGCTGCTGACCAGATCCCAGATCGTGACGATGATCTGCGACGGCGGGCTCAGGTAGGCGTCGCTGACGATATGCAGGCGCGGCACCAGTTCCCAGACCAGCAGGAACGCGACGATGCCCAGGACGCCCAGGGCGCGGTCGCCCAGGCGCGAAAGCGAAGCGGCGCGGCTCATGATGCGGCCTTCGCCACGCCGGCGGTCGCGGGTTCCACTGACTGTCCAACCTGCTGTCCGACCTGATGTCCAACCGGCGGTCCCACCTGGGCGCGCTCGCCATGCAAGCGTTCGCCCGGGTTGGCCGTGGCGCCCAGCGGACGCGGCGCGGCGGCCGGGTTGGCGAATTGCACTTCGTCCTTGAGGATGTCCCAGGCCTGCTGGCGCAGCCGGATAAAGGCTTCTGAATTGCGCACCTCGGCGGCGCGCGGGCGTGGCAATGGTACGTCGATGATCTGCTTGATGGTGCCGGGGCGCCGGGTCATCACGGCAATCCGGTCGGACAGGAAGATGGCTTCGTCCAGGCTGTGCGTGATGAATACGATGGTCTTGCGCCGCTGTTCCCAGATGCGCAGCAGTTCGCCCTGCAGGATTTCACGGGTCTGGGCATCCAGCGCGGCGAACGGCTCGTCCATCAGCAGCACCTCGGGCTGGTAGGCCAGAGACCGGGCGATGGCCACGCGCTGCTTCATGCCGCCCGAGATCTCGTGCGGATAGCGCTGGCCAAAGCCAGTCAGCCCCACCAGTTCGAGGTATTCCTCGGCGATCGCGCGGCGCTTGGCCCTGGGCACGCCGCGAATCTCCAGTCCCACCTCGATGTTCTGCAGCACGGTGCGCCACGGGAACAGCGCATAGCCCTGGAAGACCACGCCCTGCGCTGGGTGGATGCCGCGCAGCGGCTGGCCATCGATGGCGATGTCGCCGCCCGTGCGTTCGGTCAGCCCGGCGAGGATGCTCAGAAACGTGGACTTGCCGCAGCCCGACGGCCCGAGGATGGAAATAAATTCGCCCTCGCGGATATCGAGGTCGAAGTCGCGCAGCACGGCCACGTTGTCGGCGCGGCCCGCTTCATCGCGCACGGCGTAGTCCATCTTGACACCGCGCGCCACGATCTTGTGGCTCATGGTGGGCGTCCTATGCCTTGGCGAACGGGTTGAAATCGTTCGTATAGATGTCGCGGGCGGCTACCTTGCCGCGGGTCAGCTTGCCTTCGGCCTCCAGCACGTCGATGTAGTACTGGATCGGCGGCTCGGTGACCACGAGGTTGTCCACGTAGGCGTAGCGGTCGACGAAATCGAGCTGCAGGTTGATGCGCTTGGACACCAGCTTGCGCGCCTCTTCGGGGTTGGCGTTGACCCAGTTGGCCGCCTTGGCCAGCGCCGTCACCACGTCGCGCACGTTCTCCGGGTGCTCGCGCAGGAACTTGCCATGCACGCTGTACGGCTGCATGCCGCCCAGACCGCCATCGAGGTCGAAATCGCTCCACAGCCGCGTGAGCTTGTCGGCATGGTCGGCACGGCCCGAGAACGGCGCGTGGATGATGGCCAGGTCGGTGTTGCCGGTGGCCAGCGTCTGCTCGGCCTGGTCGTCCGGAATCACCACGAAGTTGATCTTGTTGACGTCCACGCCCTTCTGGCGCAGGAACGTCTTGGTCACGAACTCGGCGCAGGCGCCGAAGCTGTTGATGCCGATGGTCTTGCCTTCCAGGTCACGGGGGGCGCGGATGCCTGAATCCTTGCGCACGAAGTACTTCATGTGCGGGGCGTCCTGCAGCGTCTTGTTGCCGGCCGCCACGATCTTGAGATCGGCGCCGGCCGCCACGGCCGAGATC
The DNA here is from genome assembly GCF_002858765.1 of Cupriavidus pauculus. Taxonomy (GTDB): domain Bacteria; phylum Pseudomonadota; class Gammaproteobacteria; order Burkholderiales; family Burkholderiaceae; genus Cupriavidus; species Cupriavidus pauculus_B. The sequence goes on along the minus strand of NZ_PJRP01000019.1, from coordinate 81,443 downwards.
ACCAGCGGCACCATGCGCGAGCCGAAATCGATCTCGCCGGTGCCGGTCAGCGGAATGATCTGCGGCGCGGCCACCTTGCCGATGTAGTTCGGCCGCGTATTGGTGCCCTCGAAATAGCCAAGCTGGTCGGCCAGGTAGACCAGGTCGAAGGTGGGATTGTCCGGATACTTGAAGCTGACCTTGTCGCCGGCCTTGCCGATCACGGCCGGGGCGCTGGACTGCGCGGAAGGTTTGGCAGCGGAGTCGCCCTTCGAGCAGGCGGCCAGCAGCGGACCTATGCTGCCGGCCACTGCCAGCGATGCAAGTTGCTTGAGCGCGCCACGGCGGCCGGGCGCGGGAGAGGTAAGTTCGGAGGCCATATTGTTGTGTGATGAGTGCAGTTTCCGTTCGCAGTATTGCGAAGCGCCGCACTCTCACACAACGAAGACTTTTGTCTATCGATATCGGATTCGCCGAGAGTCAGTCGATGCTGGCGCCGGAATCGCGCACGAGCTTCGACCACTTCACCGTGTCATGCTGGATCAGGGTCGAGAACTGCGCGGGGGTGGACGTCAGCGGCGATGCGCCGGCCTGCAGCAGCTTGTCGCGGGTGCTTTTGTCCTGCGCGATCCGGGCGATCTCGCCCGCCAGCTTGCCGACCACATCGGCCGGCATACCCTTGGGTCCCACCACGCCGAACCAGACGTCCGCCTCGTAGCCGGTGATGCCTGCTTCGGCCATGGTCGGCACGTCGGGCAGCGCAGGAGAGCGCGTGGCGCTGGTCACGGCCAGCGCGCGCAGCCGGCCAGCCTTCACGTGCGGCAGCGAGCCTGGCAGGTTGTCGAACATCAGTTGCACCTGATTGGCCAGCAGGTCGGCCATGGCCGGGCCGCTGCCCTTATAGGGCACGTGGGTGATCTGCACGCCCGCCATCGACTTGAACAGCTCGCCGGACAGATGATTGGTCGTGCCATTGCCCGCCGACCCCATGTTCAGCGCGTTGGGGTGCGCCTTGGCATAGTCGACCAGTTCCTTAACGCTCTTCGCGGGCACCTTGGGATTGACCACCAGGATATTCGGCACGCCCGCGAACAGCGCCACGGGGGTGAAGTCCTTCTGCGCGTCGAACGGCAGGCGCTTGTAGAGCGAACTGTTGATCGACTGCGTGCCCACCGTGCCGAACATCAGCGTGTAGCCATCGGCCGGCGACTTGGCCACCACGTCAGAGCCGATCGTGCCGCCCGCGCCGGGCCGGTTGTCGACGATCACCTGCTGCCCCAGGGCTTCGGACAGACGGTTGGCCAGCACCCGGCCCAGCAGGTCGGTGGTGCCGCCCGGCGGAAACGGTACGACCAGGCGAATCGGCTTGTCGGGGAACGGGCCCGCGACAGCCAGCGGGGACGTCAGGGCCGCGCCCAGTGTCAGGCAGGCGGCGGCGAAAGCATGCGCAATCGGTTTCATGGGGGGCGGATCTCCGGGTCGGACAGTCGTGGAAAAAGGATCGCGGGCCGGCTATGGGCGACTTGGCGATGTGGCTACGGATGCCGGCTGGCGAGTTGTTCGACCGCGTGCTTCATCGTGGCACGATTCGTCTCCACGGTGTGGTGCAGCGCGTCGATGGCATGGCGGTCTTGCGCCAGCGCGGCAAGCTGGGCGTCGACCTGATCACGTACCAGGTCCGGCGCGGGGCCGCCGGCAGCCAGGCGCGCGGCAACGCCCTGCTCCGGGTCCAGGCAGCGCGCCACGGATGCGGCATCCAGCGCCAGCGCTCGGCCGATGTGATGCACCGCCGCCCGGTTCACCATGTCGCTGTCGATCTCGCAGGCGGGGATGTGCCGGTCCAGCGCCTCGCGCACCACCGCGCCCACCACATGGTGGGCCTCGCGGAAAGACATGCCGGCGTCACGCACCAGCATGTCGGCCAGGTCGGTGGCCGAAGAAAAGTCGCGGCGGGCGCGCGCCAGCATGTTGCCGCACTGTGGCGTGGCGTTTTCCAGCACGAGCTTGAGCAGGCTGGCACAGCGCAGTGCTTCGTCCGTGGCCTCCCAGAAGCCACGCATGCTTTCGCGGTTGCCGTCGCCGCTGTGTGTGAAGTGGCTGCCCTTCAGCGCGGCCAGCGACGCCGTCAGCAGGCCAATCATGTGCCCGCCCTTGCCCTTCAGGTATTCCAGCACGACCGGGTTTTTCTTCTGCGGCATGATGCTCGACGTGCCGGCCACGCTGTCCGGGAAGTCGATCAGGCCGAACTCCGGCGTCGCCCAGACATACAGGTCCTGCGCCACGCGGCCCCAGGTGACCGTGGCAATCGTGATGGCGGACAGGATTTCCCAGGCAAAGTCGCGCGAGGCCACGGCGTCGAGCGAATTCGGCGCGTAGGTGGAAAAGCCCAGCCAGCGTGCCGTGGCCGCCCGATCGATCGGGAACGCCGTGCCGGCCAGCGCGCCCGCGCCCAGCGGGCAGGCATCGAGGCCATCCAGTGCATGGCGCAGCCGGGCGATATCGCGCCCCATCGCCTGCGCCACGCCGGACAGGTAATAGCCATAGGTGATCGGTTGCGCGGCCTGCAGGTGCGTGTAGCCGGGCATCACTGCATCGGCGTGGGCGGCGGCTTGTTGCAGCACCACGTCGCGCGTATCGGTCAGGGTGGTCAGAAGCGCCAGCACGGTATCGCGGGCGCGCAGCCTGTCGTGCGTGGCGAGGATGTCATTGCGGCTGCGCGCCACATGAAGACGGCCGCCGGCATCGGCACCCGCCACGGCCATCAGGCGCGCTTCGTAGTTGAAATAGGCGTCTTCGCGCTCGGGGTCCAGCGGCACGGCGGCCGGGCCGTCTTGCTCGATCTGGCGCAGCGCCCGGGCCAGCGTGCCCGCCACATCGGTCGGGATCAGGCCGGCGCCGTGCAGCATCAGCAGGTGTGCCTGGTTGATGTCGGTGAGATAGCGGAAGCCGGGGCCGAATTCACGATGCAGCCGCGGCAGGTAGATGTGCTCGCAGACTTCGGGGGCGGTGGCTTGCGTCAGGCGGCGGCTGACCTTCGATTCCATGCTTTCTCCTCGTTGTTGGAGCCCAGTATGGGAATCGGGTCGACATATCGTCAAATCAGCGGTTTCATCGTCCGCATACGGATTTGATATACCATCGGCGCACGTCCACCTTCCCTTTGCACCGGCGCCAGTCTCATGAATTTCAAGCAGATCGAAGCGTTTCGTGCCGTGATGCTGTCCGGTTCGATGACCATTGCGGCCACGCAGCTGCACACCTCGCAGCCCAATATCAGCCGGGTGATCGGCCAACTGGAAAAGGCCTGTGGCTTCCGGCTGTTCACGCGCATTGCCGGGCGCCTGACGCCCACCGTGGAAGCCGATGCGATGTTCCGCGATGTCGAGCGGGCCTTTGTCGGGCTGGACAGCCTGCAGGCGTCCGCGCGCTCGATCCGCGAGGTGGGTGTCGGCACGCTGCGCGTGGGCACGGTGCCGTCGATCGCCATGACCGTGATGCCCCAGGCGATTGCCCGCTTCCGGACCCTGCATCCAGACGTGCCAATCGCCGTGCACACGAGCGATTCACCGACCGTGGCCAAATGGACGGCAGCGCGGTTCTGCGACGTCGGCCTGGTGTCTTACCTGGTGGAAATGGCGGGCATCCAGAGCGATCCCCTGCACCGCGAGGCCGGTGTCTGCATCGTACCGACTGCCCATAGCCTGGCGAAAAAACGACGCGTGCGTGCCGGCGACCTGGCCGGCGAACCCTTCATCTCGCTGACGCACGGCGACGGTACACGCGCCATTGTCGACGCCGCGTTTGACCCCGACCGACGCGTGCTGACGCTGGAAACCCCCTACGCCGCCACCATCTGCACGATGGTGGAAATGGGTCTCGGCGTGAGCGTGGTGAACCCGCTGGTGGTGCGCAGTCTCCGGTTCCCCGGCCTGAAGGCACTGCCATTCGAGCCCGCCATCGAATTCGAGAGCTTCGTGCTGGTCAACCAGCAGCACCCCGTGCCGGCACTGGCCCAGGAATTCCTGGGTTGCGTGCGGGAGGTGATGCGGGGGTAAGACTAATCGAATATTTTCGCTGATTAATGCGTTTGCAATATCTGATAATGCAGGAATAGTTCAACCACTGGAAATCGCGTGCGCCCCGTGCCAGAATCGCTCGAAAATCCAAATCAGGGGGTGAATACCATGGACTTTATCGACGAGGTGCGTACGCTTGCGGCACGAGTCGCCGCCGCGAAGGATATGGTTCAGACCGAGGAGGCCACCAAGAATGCGATGGTCATGCCATTCATTCATTTACTCGGATACAACGTATTCGATCCCCTTGAAGTCACCCCGGAACTGATTGCGGACGTCGGAACGAAAAAGGGCGAAAAGGTCGACTACGCGATTCTCAGGGAAGGGAAGCCGATTATTCTTTTTGAATGCAAGAAATCGGGAGGCGACCTCAATATCAACCATGCGAGCCAGCTCTTTCGATATTTTCATGTGACAGAGGCCAGATTCGGCGTTCTGACAAACGGCACGACCTACCGGTTTTTCACGGACCTCGAAAAGCCGAACAGAATGGACGAGAAGCCATTCTTTGAATTCAATCTGATGGATTTCAGAGAGCAGGATGTCGAGGAACTGAAGAAGTTTGCCAAAGCCGCCTTCGATCTTGAGAACATCCTGACCACGGCGAATCATCTCAAGTACACCCGCTCGATCAAGAACACGCTGGCCGCCTGGATGGCCGAACCTCCAGAGGATTTTGTACGCCTGGTCTCGGCAGACTTCCTCGCGGGCAAGCAATTCCGGGCTGCTATCAAGGACCAGTTCACCCAGATCACCAAGCATGCTTTTCAGCAACTGATTGCCGACAAAATCAATGAACGCCTGAAAGGTGCCATGAGTCCCGAGACCTCATTGATTCCGTCCGGTAAGGCCGAGCTGAGCGACGCTGAAGAGCCAGCGGGTCCGGTCGAGCCATCGCCCCTGGAGATCGAGGCATACCAGATTATCCGGGCCATCCTCAGAACGGTGGTGCCACCTTCGCGGATCGCCATCAGGGATGCTGCAACTTACTGCGCGATCCTGTTCGACGATAACAATCGGAAGCCCATTTGCCGGCTGCGCTTTAACAACGAGGCGCGCCTTGTCATTGGCATATTCAACGACGCCAAAGAGGAAGAGCGGGTGCCGTTGCAGAATGTGGATAGCATCTTTGACCTTGCCGAGAAGCTGAAGACATGCGCCATCAGCTATCTCAACCCTTCCAGGCAAAAGCCATCGGATACGGAAGTGCCGGCAGGCCAGGAATAACCGGGCGTTACCTCACCCCCGCTCCTTCTCCGCCGCCCGGTCGAGCATTGCCTGCCCGATCACTGTGCTGCCCTGGCCCATCAGCGCCTCGCCGGGGCCGCGGATATCGCGGGCGTCCTTGTGCTGGCCCAGTTTCAGCTTGCCTTGCAGGCGCGTGATCTCGATCTCGATGCCGACGATGGACTTCAGCAGCGTGTCGATGAAATCGGTCGGCGCGTCGGACATCTTCCAGGGACGCGGCTGGCTGGCTTCGTGGTGGCGCGTGAGGCGGGCCACCACGCCGCGCACGTAGCGCTCGTCGTCATGCACGGTGATGCGCCCGTGGGCGTGCACCACCTGGTAGTTCCAGGTTGGCACCTGCTTGTGGGCTTCGTGCTTGCTGGGATACCAGTTCGGCGAGATGTAGGCATCGCCGGCGCGGAACACGACCAGCACCTCGTCACCATTGGCCACGTCCTGCCAGACCGGATTCGCGCGAGCCACGTGGGCCTTGAGGATGCCCGATTCGCCCTGCGCCGGATCGAGTTCAAACGGAATGTGGGTGGCGTCCATGCCGCTGCGCCCGTGTGTGAACAGGGTGCCGAACGGGTTGGCGCCGATCAGCGCGTGCATGGCCTGCTGGTCGGCCAGTTCAAAATGGGCGGGGACGTACATGACTGCTCCGGCGTGGTGTTTGGAGGGGCGATGAAGCCGTATTCTGGGTGGAAACTGGAGTAGAGTGTAGGGCCAGTTTATGCCGATTTCATCGGACCACTTTCTCCCCTTCCCTTCCCCCTGTTTGCCCCGCCATGCCCAGAACCGCACAGGTGCCCGAGATTCCGTTTATTGGCGCGCTGGATCGTGATGCAGGGCCGCTGAGCCGCCAACTGGTGCAGGCGCTGCGCGACGCCGTGGCGCTCGGCGACCTGAAGCCCGGCGAATCGCTGCCGTCCACGCGCGCACTCGCCAATGCGCTGAAGGTGTCGCGCGGCACCGTGGTCGAGGCCTTCGAGCAGCTGGTTGCCGAGGGCGTGTTCAGCGCACAGCATGGCGCCGGCACGCGGGTAGCGGCACTGGCGCCCGTCCCGGTCGCGCGACGGCGCACGCGAGACAGTGTTGCGCTGCCCCCTGCCGCCCAGAAATTCGCCGCCATCGCCAGGGAATTCACCGCGCTGCCGCAGGTGCCGTTCGCGGTATCGGTGCCTGCTGGCGCCGCTGCGCCCAACGAAGACTGGCGCCGGCTGGGCAACCGGTTGCGCGCCGGCGGCAGTGCCGCACCGGGCGGCTACGGCGAACCGCAAGGCGCGTTGCCGTTGCGCGAGGCGATTGCGGACTACCTGCGGCGCTCACGCTCTGTGCATTGCGACGCGAGCCAGGTCGTGATCACGACGGGCACCCAGCAGGGCCTGTTCCTGTCATGCCAGGTGCTGCTCGACGCCGCCGATGCCGTATGGGTCGAGAACCCGGCCTACCGTGGCATTACGGCCATTCTGGAAAGCATCGGGCCGCGCGAGCGCATCGCGCGCGTGCCAGTGGATGCGGAAGGCATCGACGTCGAAGCGGGCATCGCGCTGGCGCCGCAGGCGCGCGCCGCGTTTGTCACGCCGTCGCATCAGTACCCGCTGGGCATGCCGCTGAGCATGGCACGCCGCAAGGCTTTGCTGGCGTGGGCCGACACGCAGCAGGCCTGGGTCGTCGAGGACGACTACGACAGCGAACTGCGCTACGCCGGCCATCCGTTTCCGTCGCTGCAGGGGCTGGCGCCAGAGCGCGTGGTCTACCTGGGCACGTTCAGCAAGATCCTTTATCCGTCGCTGCGGCTGGGCTATGCGGTGGTGCCCGAGCCGCTGGTCGACGCCTATATCGGCGCACGCGTGCTGATGGATCGGCATCCGCCTACGGCAGACCAGCACGTGCTGGCCGCATTTATCGCCGAAGGCCATCTTGATCGCCATATCCGCCGCGTGCGCGGCGTGCACGCCGAGCGGCGGGCATTCGTGATCCGGACGATCGAACGGGAAATCCCCGCCGATCTGGCGTGGTTGCAGCCGTCCGACCAGGGCATGCATCTGGTGTTGTGGCTGGCACCGGGGATCAACGATCGGGAAGTGGTCAGGCGCGCCGCCGAAGCCGGCGTGGCGGTACGCGCGGTATCGCCGACCTACGCGGGAGACAGCCCACCGCCGGGGCTGGTGCTGGGATTCGGCGGCTTCGGGGATCAGGAAATCGAGGAGGCGACGCGGCGGCTGGCGGGGGTGATTGGCAGCGTGGCCGCTTCAGGCTGACGCCGCCTGCGCGTTGGCGCGGGATTGGGGCTCAGGTCGACCCCCGCTCCACAATCCTGAATCCCATGTCCACGACCGGCTCCGGCACGGTCTCACCCCGGCAGCGCGCCAGCAGCAGGCCGGCGGCCAGCGTGCCGATGCCGGCGCCGTCGACCTGTACCGTGGTCAGTGACGGGGCCATGTCCGCCGCAAAGTCGGCGTCGCCGAAGCCGCAGATCGCCAGATCCTCGGGGATGCGCAGGCCGCGCGCCCTCGCCTCTTCCATCACACCCTGCGCCAGTTGGTCGGAACTGCAGAAGATGGCCTGGATGGTCGGGTCCTGCGCCAGCAGATTGCGCAGGGCCTGGCGTCCCAGTCCCAGGCTGCTGGGTGCGGGCACGCGTGCCGTGGGCACGTCGTGGCCCAGCGTCGAGATGAACCCTTCGCGACGTACGGCTGCGCGCTGGTCGTCGCCCGTGGCGATGCCGAACCGTCGCCAGCCCTTGGCCAGAAAGTATCCGGCCACGGCGCTGCCGACCTTCAGGTGCGAGAAGCCCACCGCCATGTCGACCGGCCGGTCGCTCAGGTCCCACGTTTCCACCACCGGAATGCCGGAACGGCGCAGGCGGTCGCGTGATGCCTGGGCGTGCACGAGCCCCGTTATCACGATGCCATCGGGCCGGCGGCTGATCATGGTGCCCAGCAGCGCCTCTTCGCGAGCATGGTCATAGCCGGTCTGCCCCAGGATCAGCTGGTAGCCGGCCGCATCCAGCGCATCGGTCAGCGCCTTGACGGTAGGAATGAACTGCGCGACGGCGATGTTTGGCACGAGCGCCGCCACGGTCAGGCTGCGGCGCGATTTCAGGCCGCCGGCCAGCAGGTTCGGGATATAGCCGGTGATCTCCACGGCCTGCTGCACGCGGGCGATCGTCTTGGCGGAAACCAGTCCCGGATTGCCGAGCGCGCGCGATGCCGTGATCAGGGACACCCCTGCTTCGCGCGCCACATCGTGCAGCGTGACGGACTTGCCGCCGGATGAATCAGCCATGCCTGTTCTGGTAAATGGATAGGGTGCGGGTAAACGACGATGCCAACTGCCGTCGTAACGGTTGACCGTCTCAAATGACAACGTTAGCATTCTTCTCATCCGCTGTCCCGGACAAAGTCCCGAATCAGACGGATGACGCATTTTCATGGCACGTTGCAGGGGTTTGCCTGCGTATATCGCGCGCAACTTTGCGGCGGCCGGCATTATAGCAACGCATACAGGCCGACATCCGGCCATTTTTTGACAACGATGTCATACGATGTCCGAAGTCTAGGAAGTCTCACAGGATTGCACCGCCTTATGACCACCTCCCCCGCCTCTGACGCCATCACCTCCATTCGCCTGTCGTCCTGCTACCTGCCGCTGGCCACGCCGATCAGCGACGCCAAGGTACTGACCGGCCGCCAGAAGCCGATGACGGAAGTGGCCATCCTGTTTGCCGAAATCCGCACGGCCAGCGGCCACGAAGGACTGGGCTTCAGCTATTCCAAGCGCGCCGGTGGCCCCGGCCAGTTTGCGCACGCCCGGGAAATCGCCCCGACCCTGCTGGGCGAGGATCCGAGCGACATCGCCAAGCTGTGGGACAAGCTGTGCTGGGCCGGCGCCTCGGTCGGACGCAGCGGTCTGTCGACGCAGGCCATCGGTGCCTTCGACGTGGCGCTATGGGATCTCAAGGCAAAGCGCGCCGGCCTGTCGCTGGCCAAGCTGCTGGGCTCGCATCGCGATTCCGTCCGCTGCTACAACACGTCGGGCGGCTTCCTGCATACGCCGCTGGACCAACTGCTGGTCAACGCGGCCGCGTCGGTGGAGCGCGGCATCGGCGGCATCAAGCTGAAGGTGGGCCAGCCGGACGGCAAGATCGACATCCAGCGCGTGTCCGCCGTGCGCGAAAAACTGGGCGACGCCGTGCCCATCATGGTCGATGCCAACCAGCAGTGGGATCGCCCCACCGCGCAGCGCATGTGCCGCACGTTCGAGTCGTTCAACCTGGTGTGGATCGAGGAGCCGCTCGACGCCTACGACCACGAGGGCCATGCCGCGCTTGCGCAGCAGTTCGACACGCCCATCGCCACCGGCGAGATGCTGACCAGCGCCGCCGAGCACTGGGACCTGATCCGCCATCGCGCGGCCGACTACCTGATGCCCGACGCGCCGCGCGTGGGGGGTATCACGCCGTTCCTGAAGGTCTGCGCGCTGGCCGAGCATGCCGGGCTGATGATCGCGCCCCACTTCGCGATGGAACTGCACGTGCATCTGGCCGCCGCGTATCCGCGCGAGCCGTGGGTCGAGCATTTCGACTGGCTCGAACCGCTGTTCAACGAGCGGCTGGACATTGCGAACGGCCGCATCATCGTCCCGACCCGCCCGGGCCTGGGGCTGACCGTCAGCGAACAGGCACGCGCCTGGACGCGCGAGCAGGCCGAATTCAGCGCCAGCTGATCGAGGGTCCGCAGTCGTCAGACAACATCACCGCAAACATCAGTAAAACGGAAACACAAGGAGACAACGATGATGAAGAAAGCGCTGGTTTCGCTACTGCTTGGGGTCACCATGGCGGCGGCTCATGCCGCCTGGCCAGAAAAGCCGGTGACGATGATCGTGCCGTTCCCGCCGGGCGGGTCGACGGACAACATCGCCCGCATCCTGAGCGCCAAGTTCCAGCAGACGTTCGGTGGCAGCTTCGTGGTGGACAACCGCCCCGGCGCAGCCGGCATGATCGGCGCGGCCGCCGCCAAGCGTGCCCCGGCCGACGGCTACACGCTGTTCGTGTCGTCGCTGGGCCCGTTCGTGATCGGCCCGCACCTGACGAAGACCGCCGGCTATGACCCGACCAAGGACTTCGACTACATCAGCGTGGCCGTGCAGGCGCCCAACGTGCTGGCCGTGCCGGCCAGCTCGCCGTACAAGTCGCTGCAGGACGTCGTCAACTACGAGAAAGCCAATCCGAACAAGATGACGTTCGCGTCGGCCGGCAACGGCACCAGCGACCACCTGACCGCCGAACTGTTCTGGCAGCAGACCGGCACCACGGGCGTCCACGTTCCGTATAAGGGCGGCGCGCCGGCGCTGAACGACCTGCTCGGCAGCCAGGTGGATGCCACGTTCATGAACATCAATACCGCCGTGCCGCACCTGAAGGCCGGCAAGCTGCGCGCGCTGGCCATCACCAGCAGCAAGCGGTCGCCGATCCTGCCCGACGTGCCGACCATGGAAGAACTCGGCTACAAGGGCGTGACCGTGTATTCGTGGCAGGCCATCGCCGCGCCCAAGGGGCTGCCGGCCGATATCAAGGCCAAGCTGCACAGCGCCGTGGTGGCGGCCATGAACGATCCGGCCAACAAGCCCAAGCTGCTGGAACTGGGTTTCGAGGTCGTGGCCAATACGCCGGAACAGTTCACGGCGTTCCAGGCATCGGAGTTCGCGCGCTGGAAGAAGGTGATCCAGACCGGCAACATCACGGCCGACTAAGCCTCCGCCAACAGCGCGGCCAGGCCCGTTCACGGGCCGCCGCGCGCGCGGTAAATACCATCGCCAAAGGGCGCCATCATGGCGCCCTTTTTTCATTTCCGTGACAAGACGTCTTTTTACATCTGGTTGCCAGATGCGCTCATTGCGTCACTGGTTTGTCACGTTTCGTCCTTAGTCTTGGCGGGCCTCCGGAAGCACATTTCTCGAATTACCCTGAATCACCCTCAAAGCCGAGGACTCCCCAAATGCAATCCATGCGCCTGACCAGGGTGCTGCTGGCCGTCTGCCTGACGGCCGCGGCACTGTCCGCCTGTGGCGGCAACGACGATGGCCCTGCCAATCCGTCCAATCCGTCGAACCCGGGCGGCACCCCGTCCCAGCCGGTCGAAAAACGCTGCGCGCCGTGATGCGCGCCGACCGCACGCACCGCCCGACTCTCCCTTGTACAGCCAGAACATGAACTCTCGCCGCAAATTCCTGCAGACGAGCGCAGGCGCCGCTTTTTCGGCCGCAGCGCTCGCCGCCTTCCCGCCCAGCATCCGCCGCGCGCTGGCCATCCCGGCCAGCAACGTCACCGGCACGATCATGGACGTGCAGCACGTGGTCATCCTGATGCAGGAGAACCGCTCCTTCGACCACTACTTCGGCACGCTCAACGGTGTACGCGGTTTTGGTGACCGGATCACGATCCCGATGCCGAACGGCCGCAAGGTCTGGCAGCAGGAGCGCACCAACGGCACGCTGATTACCCCGTATCACCTCGACAGCACGGCCAACAACGCCCAGCGCGTGTCCGGCACCCCGCACGCCTGGGCCGACAGCCAGCAGGCGTGGGACAACGGCCGCATGTCGCGCTGGCCGGTGGCCAAGACCGATACGTCGATGGGCTATTTCAAGCAGAAGGAACTGCCGTTCCAGTTCGCACTGGCCAACGCGTTCACGATCTGCGATGCCTACCACTGCGCGATGCACACCGGCACCGACGCCAACCGTTCGTTCCACATGACCGGCACCAACGGCGCGATGCCGCAGAACGTGGCGTTCGTGAACAACGAATGGGATGCCATCAACGGCGTCGCGGCCGATGCCACCAAGGGCTACACGTGGAAGACCTACGCCGAGCGCCTGGAAGAAGCCGGCGTCAGCTGGATCAGCTACCAGAACATGCCCGACGAATGGGGCGACAACATGCTCGGCGCATTCCAGACGTTCCGCCGCGCCAACCTGAACTCGGGCTTTCCGGTATCCAGCGGCGGCTCGCCGGGGGTGCCCTACACCAACACCGGACAGGCCGTGCCCTACAAGGCGTATGACGCCGCCACCGATAACGCGGCCAATCCGCTCTACAAGGGCGTTGCCAACACGCTGCCGGGCACGCAGCCGGAGCAGTACCTGGACGCCTTCCGCCGCGACGTGATGAACGGCACGCTGCCGCAGGTGTCGTGGATCAACGCCCCGTCGATCTACTGCGAGCACCCCGGCCCGTCCAGCCCGGTGCAGGGGTCGTGGTTCCTGCAGGAAGTGCTCGATGCGCTGACCGCCAACCCGGAGGTCTGGAGCAAGACCGTCCTGCTGATCAACTTCGACGAGAACGACGGCTACTTCGACCACATGCCGTCGCCGTCCGCGCCGTCGCTGAATCCGGACAAGAGCTACGCCGGCAAGACCACGCTGACCGAGGCCGATCTGAAGGCCGAGTATTTCACGCATGGCGCGCCGGTCGGCAGCACCGGCCAGCCCGCCGCCGACGGTCGCGTCTACGGCCCCGGGCCGCGCGTGCCGCTGTACGTGATCTCGCCGTGGAGCCGGGGCGGCTGGGTGAATTCGCAGGTGTTCGACCATACGTCGGTGCTGCGCTTCCTGGAAGCCCGCTTCGGCGTCCAGGAGCCCAATATCAGCCCGTTCCGCCGCGCGGTCTGTGGCGACCTGACCAGCACCTTCAACTTCAAGACGCCGAACGCCGAGGCCTTGCCGACGCTGTCCGGCCGCTCCACGCGTACCGCCGCCGACCAGTTGCGTGCGGCGCAGCAGGCCTTGCCCGCCGTGCCGGTGCCCCGCGACATGCCGCTGCCGTTGCAGGCGCCGGGCACCCGCCCGTCGCGTGCCCTGCCCTACGAGCTGCACACCAGCGCGCGCTGCTACAACGGCGGCCAGGTCGAACTGATCTTCGCCAACACCGGCACGCAGGCAGCCGTGTTCCACGTCTATGACGTCTACAAGCTCGATCGCGTGCCGCGCCGCTACATGGTGGAAGCGGGCAAGACGCTGATCGATACCTGGGACGCCGGGCTCGACAATTTCGGCCAGTACGACCTCTGGGTGCTGGGCCCGAACGGCTACCACCGCCACTTCAAGGGCGACCTGAACCGCCTGGGCGCCGCTGCGGCCTCGCCGGAGATCCGCGTCTGCTACGACATCGCCAATGGCAACGTCTTTGTGGACCTGATCAACAAGGGCGCCCAGCCCTGCACGTTCACGGTGACGCCGATGGCCTACCGCACGGACGGCCCGTGGCAGGCCACCGTGGGGGCCGGTGCCACATCCACGCTGGACTGGAAGCTGCAGGATAGCGGTCAGTGGTACGACTTCGCGGTCACGTGCAGCAGCGACCCCGCGTACTACCGGCGCTTTGCCGGACGCGTGGAGACAGGCAAGCACACCGTCAGCGACCCGGCGATGGGCGAAGGCTGAGCCTCAGCGACGAACGCCGGCGCCGCCTGATGTGCCATCAAGGCGTGCCGGCCGCCGCCCGCCCCAGCAGCCTGCGCAACTGGGCGGCGGTGTCCTCCGCCGCCGACAACGGCAGCAGCGGCACGCCGATGGCCTTGTGCCAGTCCATCAGCGTGGCGCTGTGGCCATCGGCAAAGCTGCGCACATTGCGTCGCAGCGCCTCGCGGCCGAAGCCCAGTTCCACCTGCAGCTCACCGTCGCTGACCACCAGTTGCCCCGACGCGGGCAGCTCCAGCAGGAACGGGTCGTAGACCAGCACCGACAGCACGTCGTTACGGCTGCGTAGCGCCAGCATCAGGTGCCGGGTCTGCTCATCGCTGCCATCGAAATCGCTGATCACGATGACCAGATGGTCGTGGTGCGCCAGCCGCAGCGCTCGCTGCAGCGCCCCGTTCAGCTGCGTAGCGCCGCGCTGGGCCCGTGCATCGGCGCGCAGGCGCTGGTTGTGCCGTGCCAGGTCGCCCAGCAGATGCAGCACGCCATGGCGGCTGCGCTGTGGCGCCAAGCTGGTCAGTTCGGCATCCCCGAACATCACGCCGCCCACGCGGTCGCCATCGGCCAGCACCCGCCATGCGGCCAGCGCCGCCGCCTCGGCCGCCGTCACCGATTTCATGGCCCGCCGGCTGCCGAAGAACATGTTCATGCGCTGGTCCACCACCAGCAGCACCGGCCGTTCCTTTTCCTCGGCATACAAACGCACGTGCGGCTTGCCGGTACGGGCGGTCACGCGCCAGTCCATCGACCGGACATCGTCGCCGGGCAGGTACAGGCGCAGTTCCTCGAAGGCCAGGCCCCGGCCATGCACACGCGACCCATGCCGCCCCGACAGCAGGCTATGTACCGGTTGCCGGGTGCGGAAATGGAAGTCGCGCACGCTGGCTTCGAGCGTGGCCAGCGCGGCAAGGTCCACGCTGACGCCGGGCACCCCCTGCGAAGCGGCCGGCGCGGGGTTGGTGTTGGCCTGGGCGCGGGCGCGCGCGGCGATGTCGCGGGTCATGGCGCGTGGTGCCGGTATGTGGTGTCAGTGTCAGTGTGGCGCGGTCAGGCCACCGCCACGCGTTCGAGCAGGCGGTCGATCACGGCGTCGGCGGCCACGGCCGCCGCATGGGCCTCGTACGACAGAATCAGCCGATGGCGGAACACGTCGTGCACCACGGCCTGCACGTCGTCGGGCGTCACATGGTCGCGGCCACGCAGCCAGGCGATGGCGCGGGCCACCTTGTCGAGTCCGATCGATCCACGCGGGCTCACGCCCACCTGAATCCACCGCTTCAGGTCGTCGTCGAACCGCCCCGCGTCCCGCGTAGCCTGTACCAGCGTGACGATGTAGCGCTCCACCGGCTCGCTGACCGTCACGCCGTGAATGGCCTGGCGAGCGGAGAAGATGACTTCGGGCGACAGGCGCCCGGCGTCGCCGTGTGCGCCCGGACTTGCGGTGCCGCCGTCGTCCTCTTCCGCCCGGGCCAGCCGGATGATCTGCGCCTCGGCATCGGCCTGCGGGTAGCCGACACTCACGTGCATCAGAAAGCGGTCCATCTGCGCCTCGGGCAGCGGATACGTGCCTTCCTGCTCGATCGGATTCTGCGTGGCCATCACCAGGAACAGCGGTTCCAGCCGATGGGTCTTGCCGCCGACAGTCACCTGCCGCTCCTCCATGGCCTCCAGCAGCGCCGCCTGTACCTTGGCGGGCGACCGGTTCACCTCGTCGGCCAGCACCAGGTTGGCAAACAGCGGCCCAGGCTGGAAGCGGAATTCGCCCTTGCCGCCATCGGTGACATAGATGTCGGACCCGGTGATGTCGGCGGGCAGCAGGTCGGGGGTGAACTGCACGCGCGACAGCCTGGCGTCCAGATGCCGGGCCAGGCTCTTGATCGCCCGCGTCTTGGCCAGGCCGGGCAGGCCCTCCACCAGCAGATGGCCGTTGGCCAGCAGGCCCAGCAGCAACCGCTCGATCATGCGTGCCTGGCCGACGATCGATTCGCCCATGCGCGCCTGAAGCTGCAGGATGTCGTCGCGCGCACTCATCGTGGTCTCCTAGTGGGCCGGGCGTCCGCCCGTGAACCAGTTGTAGTAGGGGTTTTCCGGGTCCGCGCGCATGACCGTGTCGATATCGCGCATCCATTGCGCGCGGTCGCCGCGATACGCATCGAGGCCGGCCGCATAGAACGTATGCAGCGTGGCGCGTTCGCGGCGGATGTCCTGGTACAGCGTGTCGCTGGCGCCCTTGAGCGGTGGATCGCCGGTCAGGTCCAGCAGTTCACTCAGCACAGGCGGAAAGTCCTGTCGCCGTACCCAGCCCGTGTACTCGATGCGCGGCCGGTCGTCGGTCACGGCCGGGGCATCGCCCGCAAACCAGTCCAGCCCGGCCCGATCGGTGACATAGGTGGCCAGCAGCGCCGCTGGCGACGCCACCCCCACCGCGCGCAGTGCCGCCGATACCTGCGGCTGGGCGAAGCGCGAGGCAATGCTGCTCGCGTCCAGCGTCATCGGCTGCAGCGAGCCCACCAGCAGCATTTCGTGCAGTTCGGTGGTCCATAGCGTGGCGTGCGGAAACACGTCCAGGAAGCTGCGCACCAGCGACCGGGTGTCATCGCGGTTCTGCGTCGGCAGCGGCAGCCACTGGGCCACGATGCCGCCCGTCTGCAGCCGTGCGGCGGCCAGCTGGTAGAACTCGCGCGAATACAGGTTGACCACGCCGCTGGCCGATGGCGGCGGCGGCTCCAGCGTGATGAGGTCGTAGCGTTGCGCGCTCTGCAGCAGCTCGCGGCGTCCGTCGCGCAGGCGGATATCGACCTGCGGGCTGCGGCTGACGTCGAAATTGCCCTGAAACTCGGGCACCGCCCGCACCACGGCGGGCAGGAGTTCGGCCACCACGCGTTGCTCCAACCCTGGGTACTGCAGCGTCGCGCCGGCCGTAATCCCCGTGCCCAGCCCGATCACCAGCGATGCGCGCGGCGTGCCGTTGTGGACGATCAGCGGCAGCAGCGCCTGCAGACGCATGTAGCGCAGCGACGTCATCGTGTCGCCCGAATTCGACACGCCCTGGATGTACAGCCGATGAAAGCGCTGCGTGGCCTTGCCCTGCTCCACCACGGCCACGGTGGCACCGCGGCTTTCTTCATAGAAGACCAGATCGCCGCCGCGCGTCTTGGCCAGTAACGCGGCAAGCCGGTCGACCGGCGTGGCCACGGCAACGATCAGTGCGACCACGGCTAGCAGCGGGATGGCGAAGCGGGCGCGGCGCCCGGCACCGTCGCCAAACGCCACCGCCAGAATCGCCACCAGGCCGCTGGCACAGGCCAGCACGCCGAGCGTATGAATCACGCCCAGCGCGGGCACCAGCCAGACGCCAGCCAGCACCGACCCGGCGATGCCACCGAGCGTGTTCAGCGCCAGCACGGCACCCACGCCAGTTCCGGTGCGCGACGGATCGACCGACAGGCGTACCACGTACGGGAAGGCGGCCCCCAGCAGCAGCGTCGGTACGAGCACGATGCACAGCGCGGCCACGGCAAAGCTGGCGCAGGTGGCCACCAGCAGGTTGCCCGTCGCGCCCAGCGCGCGCTGCGACACCAGCTGCTGCGCGGCGGGCAGCCATTCGCCCAGCCACGCGAATTCGACCAGCGCCACCAGTCCGGCGCCCACGACCAGCAGCGCGAACACGCCCCACGGGTCTCTGGCGCGGTCCACGCGTCGGGCCACGACAAGACTGCCGATCGTCAGCCCGGCCAGGTAGGTCGCCAGCATCACGGCAAAGGCAAACGCCCGCGTGCTCAGGAACTGGACGATGGCCTGCGACCAGACCACCTCGTAGCCCAGGGCGATAGCCCCGGCCAGCGCATACAGCGTCAACGCCAGCACGCGCTGGCCCGACGCGCATGGCGCGCTCGCCTGCGCGGGCGCTGCCTCGACTGGATCGGCCAAAGCGCGGCCAAACCACCAGGCACCCAGCGCCGCCAGCGCGTTGAGCGCGGCGGCCACCAGCGCACTGCCGGTGATGCCCAGCAGCGGAATCAGGACAAAGGCAGCCAGCAGCGTGCCGGCGATGGCGCCAGCGGTATTGGCGGCGTAGAGCCGCCCGCCATTGGCGCCCAGTGTCACGCCGTCGCCGCGCAACGCGCGCATCAGCGCGGGCAGCGTACCGCCCATGGCGATGGCGGGCAGCCCGACCAGTGCCAGCGGCAGCACCCAGGCGGCGGCACCTGCCCGCACTTCGAGCCACGCGAACGGGGCGGCGGCATGGGCCAGCGCCAGCGTCGCGGCGATGCCCAGCACGGCAATCGCCACTTCCAGCCACAGGTAGAGCCGCCAGGCCGATGCCGCACGGTCCGCCAGCCGGCCCACGGCCCAGCCGCCCAGCGCCAGCCCGCCAAAGAACGCGCTGACGCCGATGGTGACCGCATGCACGTCCACGCCCACCACCAGCGACAGCTGCTTGATCCACAGCACCTGATAGACAAGCCCGGCCACGCCGGACAGACACAGCAACGCCGCGGCCTGCCGGAGTCCGGCACTGCCGCGGCGCACCCGGGCATCCGCCCCCGCCGCAGCGGAGACGGATGTGGCTGGCTGGCGTGCCGCGCGCGGGCGTTTCACGCCGGTTCCCAGCTTGCGGTGGGCTGCCGTCACTTCTTCTGCTGTGTTTGGGGAACCTTGGCCATCTGGTCCGCCACCTGCCGCTTGATCTTCTCGCTGGCCTGGTCGATCGTGAAGCTGGCCGGCAACTGGCTGGGCGGGTAGTCCACAAAGGTCTGCAGGAAGTTGATCGCTCGGCGGTTGCCCTCGATGAACAGGAACGGGTTCTGCGTTTCCAGATCGAAGTACCGGTTGGTCGGGCCC
The DNA here is from genome assembly GCF_002858765.1 of Cupriavidus pauculus. Lineage (GTDB taxonomy): Bacteria > Pseudomonadota > Gammaproteobacteria > Burkholderiales > Burkholderiaceae > Cupriavidus > Cupriavidus pauculus_B. Next base: position 62,832 of record NZ_PJRP01000019.1, on the reverse strand, counting down.
GTGTCGGCACGTTCGTAGGGATCCATGCGCAGGTTGAAATACTTGGGCGCGCGCAGGCACGTGAACGGCTCCTTCCACACCATGAACGACCCGTTCTGACGCTGCTCGCAGAACACGATCTTCCACGCGGTGGGCTGCGTGGCGCCCTGGGTCAGCACGTCATAGCGCATGGCCACCAGTTCGGCATCGTCATTGAAGTAGTAGAACTCGTTGCGCGCACTCTTGTCGGTCTGGCCCGTGAGCATCGGCAACTGGTTGTAGCCGTCCAGGTGTACCTTGGCGTTCTTGCCGCCCAGGCTCGTGCCCTTCAGCAGGCGGTCCTTGACATCGCCGTCGCCGGCCGCCGCCAGCAGCGTCGGGAACCAGTCGAGGCCGGACATCAGGCCGTTCGTCACAGAGCCGGGCTGAATCCTGCCCGGCCATCGCACCATCGCCGGCACACGGAACGCGCCTTCCCAGTTCGAGTCCTTCTCGCTGCGGAACGGGGTATTTGCCGCATCGGGCCACGTGAAGAAGTTGGGGCCGTTGTCGGTGGTGAAAATCACGAGCGTATCGTTGGTGATGCCCGAGTCATCCAGCACCTTGAGCAGCTTGCCCACGTTCTGGTCCATTTCCCACATGCCGTCCGCGTACTCATGGCCCTTGCCGAGTCCGGCTTTGCCCTCGTACTCCGGCCGCACGTGCGTGAACAGGTGCATGCGCGTGAAGTTCATCCAGACGAAGAAGGGCTGCTTGGCCTGCGCCTGCTTCTGGATGTAGTTGACGGCGGCTCCGGTGGTTTCGTCGTCGATCGTTTCCATGCGCTTGCGGTTCAGCGGGCCGGTGTCCTCGATCTTGCCGTCCGCCGTGCTGTGCAGCACGCCGCGCGGGTTGTAGAACTTGAGGAAGTCGGGGTTGTCCTTGGGCCAGTACGGACGCTCGGGCTCTTCCTCGGCGTTCAGGTGGTACAGGTTGCCGAAGAACTCGTCGAAGCCGTGCTTGGTCGGCAGGAAGCGGTCCTGGTCGCCCAGGTGGTTCTTGCCGAATTGCGCCGTGGCATAGCCCAGTGGCTTGAGCGCCTGGGCGATCGTGATATCGCGATCCTGCAGGCCCACCGGTGCGCCAGGCAGGCCCACCTTCGACAGGCCGGTGCGGAACACCGACTGGCCCGTGATGAACGTCGAGCGCCCCGCCGTGCAGCTGTTCTCGGCGTAGTAGTCGGTCATCATCATGCCTTCGCGGGCAATGCGGTCGATGTTCGGCGTCTTGTAGCCGACTACCCCGTGGCTGAACGCGCTGACGTTGCCCAGGCCCACGTCATCGCCAAAGATCACCAGGATGTTCGGCTTGCCGCCACGTCCACCCTGCGCCACCGTGCCGCTGGCCGGTGCCGCCACCACGGGCGACGCGCCGGTGGCGTCCGGTGCCGAAGCCACCGGCGGGGTTGGCGTGGTCGCCACGGGTTGCGGCGCGACCGGTACCTGGGCGGCCGGCGCGGATGCAGCACCGGGCGCCGCCTTGTTCTCGTCGGCTTTCTTGCAGCCGGCTACGGCCAGGATGGCGACAATCGCCGCGCTGGTGGCCAGCCTTGTCAGACGCGTTCCCGCTTCTGGTCTCATCGAAAGCTCCCTCTGGTTTCGTTCAGGGCGTTAAGAGATTCTGGAAATCGCCAGGATCAAGGCTGGGGCGCCGGATAAATACGCGTCCAGTCCTGCTTCATGCTGATGACCGTCCAGCCACGCGTGACGGCTTCGTCCAATGCGCGGTCGAGCTTGCCGATGCCCGATTTGCGGTCGTAGGCGAACTCGCGCTCGGCGTCGTCGTGGTGCACCAGCACGGCCAGACGCTGGCCGGTGCCGGCCAACGTGTACTGCAGCATCTGCAGGTCGCCGTCGGAATTGCCCACGGCCAGGATGGGCCGCCGGCCGATTTGTCGATAGATGCCAACGGGCTTGCCGGCGCCGTCATTGATGAATTCGAGCTTGGGGCCGCGCACCAGCGTGGGCTGGCCATTGCGCACCTCGTAGGTCACGGTCTGTGTGGAGCCCACCACCTGCTCGGGCGGAATGCCATACACGCGCTCGGACCACGGGCGCATGAACTCGATGGTGCCGCCCGACACGATGAACGTCTTGAAGCCATTGGCACGCAGGTAGTTCAGCAACTCGATCTGCGGCTGGAACACCAGGTCCGTATAGCGCCGGTTGAGTTTCGGGTGACGCGCGGTGTCCAGCCAGGCCCGGATCGTGCGGTCGTACTCGTCCACCGTCATGCCGCTGTTGGCTTGGGCGATCAACGGCAGCAGCCGCTTTTCCTCGCGCATCAGCGCGGCCATGTCATTGGCCATCAGCGCCTTGAAGGCCGGATTGTTTTTCCATTCGGGATGCTGGGGCGCGGCGGCACGAATCTGGTCAAGCAGGAAGAAAAACTGGAAGTACAGCGGCTGCTCGCTCCACAGCGTGCCGTCGTTGTCGAAGACGGCAATCCGTTCCGCAGGTGGCACGTACTGGGGCGTGCCCGGCCGCGTGACCGATTCCACGAAGCGGACGATGGCCTGCCGCGCCGGGCCGTCGCGCCACGATGGCAATGCCGCCGCGCTTGCCGCGTTGGCCGCGCCCGCCGGCTGTGCGCTGGCCGATGCGTCGGTGGCGGGTGCCGACGCGCACCCGCCCAGCGCCGCCACCAGCACGGCCAGGGCCGCCACGGTCGTCAGTTCCGACGCTGCGCGGCGAACAAGCCGATAGCTTCCTGCCAGGGCGAATGGCATCGCGCTCCTCCTTGATTGTCCAGACGGGAAACGGGCTACGGCCGTGCAGCCAGTGCGGGCTGCCGGCGTGCCTCGGCCCAGGTGCCGTCATCCATCACCAGCCGGAAGCCCAGGTGCGACATGCTCGTGTACGGGTCCGTGCCCCGTCGCGCGCTGGGCCGATAGCTCAGGCAGAAATCCTCGTTACACAGGAACGAACCGCCGCGCGTGACGCGTTTGGGCGCAGACACCGGCACGCCCGGTTCGGTCGGGTCCCATGAATCGGATGGCCCGGCAGGGTTCTGCAACACCGCCGTGGTGATCTGGGCTTCGCGCCGGAACTGGTCGGCCCGATACCAGTCAGCCACCCATTGCCACGCGTTGCCGGTCATGTCGTAGAGCCCGTAGCCGTTGGCCGGAAACGTGCCCACCGGGCTTGTGCCTGCCGCACCGCCCGCCTTGGCGCTGACCACCGGAAATGGCTGCACCTGCTGGCCCTGCCACACGTTGGCCATCTGGCGGCCATCGGGCGCGAACTGGTCGCCCCAGGCGTAGGTGGACTGCTCAAGCCCCCCGCGCGCGGCAAATTCCCATTCGGCCTCGGTGGGCAGACGCTTGCCCACCCACCGTGCATACGCCTGCACGTCCTCGTACGACACCTGCACCACGGGGTGATTGTCCTTGCCGTCGATGTTGCTGCCGGGGCCGTTCGGGTGCTTCCAGTCGGCGCCGGGTACGAAGCGCCACCAGCGCCAGTACTCGCGCAGCGGCACCGGGCTGTGGGTGCCGACAAACACCATCGCGCCCGCGACCATCGCGCTGTCGGGCGGCCGTGGCGTGCCGGGTGGCAGCTGCACCTTTATCGTTTCCCAGTCCGGCGTGCGTTCGGCGGTGGTCAGGTAGCCCGTGGCCGCGACGAACTTGCGGAAATCGGCGTTGGTGACGTGGTGCTGGTCCATCCAGAAGCCGTTGACGTGGACCTTGTGCGCGGGCCGCTCATTGGCTTGCGCCATCTTGTGGTCGCTGCCCATCTGGAAGTCGCCGCCAGGCACATGCACCATGCCGCGCGGGCCGTTCTTGCCATCGCCTGCGCGGATGGCAGGGGCGTCGGCGCGGGCGTCCTTGGCGTGGTACCACCAGGTGCCGCCGGCGCCCGCCACGACCATGCCCAGTGCAAGCACTGCCAGCCACACGCGTTGGCGCCACACCGGCGTGGCGGTGGCGATGGCCTTGGCCCTGCCCTGCTGCTTCTGTCCCATCCACGCTCCTTGCACGATACGTCTCGATCACCTGATATAGCCATCCCAGTATGGGCGGGGTCCCTGCCAGAGCGGAATGCAAACTTTTGGAACTTTGATCTGAATGATTTTGTTCCCTACGGATTCAGCGGCGGCAGTGGAGGCGCATGGCCGGGGCGCGGCCTGCCCGCGTGCGCACCCCGTCCGCGTGGGCGCCAGCCCATGTGCCAGCGCCATGCCGCGTGGCCTGCCGTGAGCGCCACCCCGGCCAGCAGGGCCGCGATCCGCCAGTCGAGCCATCCGGGCAAGCGCATCGGCGCACCGCCCGTGGGCGCCAGGCCCAGCCCCGGCGCGGCCCGTGCGACGTCGAGGGTCACGGCCGGCACGGACGATTGCGCGCGCTTGCCCGTAGCCGGGTCGTACCACGCCACGGAGACGGCCGGCAGCGTGTAATGGCCGCTGTCTTCGAGCACATAGGTGACCGTCTCCACGCGCCGGCCACCGGTGGCACCGGCCGGCTCGTCGCCGCTGGCCGCCACGCCGTCCTGCAGTTGCGGATCGGCACGGAACTGCCGCACGCCACGTGGCGCGTCCAGTTGCGGCGGCTCGATCATCATCGCGGGCGTGCCCGGGGCAAAGATCGTGATGGTGCGCACCAGCGCATCGCCGGCCCGCAACTGGGCGTCCTTGCCGCTGACGGGCTGATCGAAAGCCTGGTGGATGAAGATCGGCGACGCAGGTAGCAGCGGCGCAGCGGCCGATGCCTGTGCGGCGGCGCCCTGGCTTTCGTTCTTCTGGACCCCGGCGTGGATCGTCGTGGGCGGCAGCGTCACGATGGCCTCGCGCGGCTTGCCGTCGTCACCGGACCATGTGAAATGAATCTCGGGCGTCGGCAGCGTGAAATCCCCGCCGGTCTGTGGCGTGAACACGTAGATCTTGCGGATGCCCGCATAGCTGGTGCCATCGATGGATTCGGTGGCGTTCACGCCGCGCTCGTCGGGCATCGTCACCACGGCGCCTGGCACCTGCAGCGCCGGAAATGCCGGCGCGGATAGAAAGAAGTTCGGCGCCAGGATCGTGACCTCGATCTGCACCGACTGCCCGGCTACCACAGGCTGCTGGCCCAGCACCCGCACGCGTACCGTGGGCGCGGCGGCCTGGGCCGCGCCGGACGCGAACAGGAGCAGGACCGCGAGCAGGCAGGCAAGCCAGCGCATCGTCATGGCCGGCCCTGTGACTGCAGCGCGAACTTGCGCGCCAGCAGCGCCGTGGGCGATGTCTGGATCGCGCGCATCCACATGTCGGCGTTCTGCTGCACCAGGCCCCGCTGCATCTTGTCGCCGCCCGGGTGCGGTAGCGGCTTGCTGGCGTCGATCTCAATCTTGTCGGGCTTCAGGTCGGGCGGCTCTTCGTCGCCCTTGTTGTTCTTCTCGGCCTGCTTCTGGCGCTCGATGGCCTGCTGCATCAGCGTCAGGTTGCGCTGCGCGGGTGGCCAGCCGGGGCGCTGCTGCAACACCAGCCGGTAACGGGCGGCGGCCTCCGGGTATTTATTCTGCCGGGCCAGCGCGTTGCCAAGGTTGAACTGGGCGTCGGTGGAGCTGATCTGCTCGAAGGCCCGCGCCGCATCGTCGAACTTCCCGGCGCGGTAGTACGCCACGCCGCGCCACATGGGGTCATCGAACAGCGTGGCCGCCGCTGCATAGTCCCCGCGCGCAAAGGCGCACCGACCTTGCTGGTCGTGCGTCAGCCATAGATCGACAAAGTGCCAGCCTGGCGGCGGCGGGCTGGCCTGCGCCCGCACGTCAGCCGGTGGGACGGCCACCAGTGCGGCCAGTGCCAGCGATGCCAGCCAGCGGATGGTCCAGCCCTTGCGGAACCAGAGCAGCGCCAGCACGGCGATGGGAATCGTCAACGGCCAGCCGGCGTCGTGCCAGCGCAGCGTGTCCTGCGCGCTGGCCTGCTCCACATGCGACTGGACATGGCGCTGCACCCAGGCCACGTCGTCATCGCTGTCGGTGGTCAGCGTGGCCACGGGAATGCCGGTGTCGCGCAGCCGGTGCAGCGCCGCCGCATCGAGCCCCGGCGCCGCGCCGTCTCCCGCCTTCAACGGGCCACCCGCCGTAGTGCCGATGGCCAGCACCACGATCTGCGTACGTTTGTCGCGCTGCTGCAGCGCCGCCGTTGCAGCAGGCTCCACGCCATCGGTGAGCAGCAGGATCGTGCCGGGCACGGGCTCCTTCGACAACGCCGCGCCGATGGTCCGGATGGCCAGCGCCGAGTCCTTGCCCGGCACGGGCATGACGGCGGTCTGCAGCGCATCGACAAAGGTCTGCAGCAGCGCCGCGTCGTCGGTCAGCGGCAGCACAAGATGGGTAGAGCCGGCGTAGGCATAGAGCGCCGTGCGCCCGCCGTCGCGATGATCCAGCAAAGCCTTGATCTTGAGCTTGGCGCGCTCCAGTCGCGTCGGCGTGATGTCGATCGCGTTCATATCGGGCGTCAGGTCCACGGCGATGGCCAGCGGCGCCTTGTCCGACAGGAACGGCGGCCGCTCGCGTTCCCACGCGGGGCCCGCCAGCGCAATTGCGCCCAGCGCCAGGGCCAGCGCGGTCAGGTGTACCGGGCGCACCGCGCGATGGCGGCCTTCGCGCACCACCAGCGCATCGAGCAGATGTGGCGCGATGGTCCCGCGCCAGCGCCGCCGCACATCGCCCTGCCTGCGCACAGCCCAAGGCAGCCACACGGCGGCAATCAGCACCAGCAGCCACGCGGGCCGCAAGAAATGGAACTGCGCCAGCGCGTGGAACCCGTCGCTCATGCTGCGGGCTCCTTGCGCGTGGCCGGCACTGGCGCGCGTGCCACGGCGTACGCGTAGGCTGCCATGGCGATCTGGTAGGCCAGCACCAGCAGCACCGCGGCGCCCAGCGGCCACATGAACAGCTCGCGGCGCGGGCGCCAGCTCAGCGTCTTTTCCTTGTGCGGCGTCACGCGGTCGAGCGTGGCATAGATCGACGCCAGCGCGGTCTGGTCCGCGCCGAAGAAATAGCGCCCGCCCGTGGTGCTGGCGATGCGCTGCAGCGTTTGCAGGTCCACCTTCTGCTCGCCGGTGGCGGCAGGGTCGCCAATGCCCACCGTGTGCACCACCACGCCACGCGTTCTGGCGATCTCGGCGGCCTGTGCCGGCGGCATGCGGCTGGCGGTGTCATTGCCGTCGGTCAGCAGGATCAGCACCTTCTCGGCGGCGTGGCTGTTGTCGAACATCTTGATGCCCAGCCCGATGGCATCGCCCAGCGACGTACTGGCACCCGCCATGCCGGGCACCACGTCGTCGATCAGCGTGCGCACCAGCGCGTGGTCGAGCGTGAATGGCGCCAGCGGGTATGGTGCATCGCCGAACACGATCAGGCCGATGCGGTCTCCGGGCCGGTGGGCCACGAAATCGCTCACCACCTGCCGGACGGCCTGCACGCGCGCTTCGACCACGCCGGCAGGGTCCTTGAAGTCGCGGGTGTCCATCGACTGGGAGAGGTCGAGCGCCAGCAGCAGGTCGCGCACGGGCTCGCTCTTGTACACGGGCGGCTCCAGGAATTGCGGCCGCGCCAGCGCCGTCACCACCAGCGCCCAGGCCAGCGGCGCCAGCAGATGCTGCACCAGGTTGCGGTGCGGCACGTGGGCGCCGGCGGCGGGCTGCAGCCCGGCCGCGCTGGCCACTTCGCCAAAGAACGGCAACCGCACCGACGCGCTGGTTTCGCGATACGGTGGCAGCCGCCACCACACCAGCAGCGGCAAGGGCAGCAGCACGAACAGCCACGGGTACGCACACGCGATCATGCGGGTGGCGCCTGATGCAAGGCGATCCAGCGGCGGCAGGCGGCGGCGGTGTCGCGGGTCTGCTGCGCCGGCCAGCGTCCGAGTGCGGAACGGTCCAGGTATTCGGTTTCGATCAGCGTGGCCAGCGGCGGCACGGCATCCGCTGCGGAGCCGGCGTGGGCCAGCAGGAAATCGCGCCAGGACGCGCCGGAAAGCGCTGCCACGGTCTCGCGCGGCCAGGCCGCCAGGGCGGTTCGCTTGAGCAGTTCAGCCAGCGCCAGTAGCGCCTGCGCCCGATCCGGGCCCTCCGCGCCAAGCCCCGCCTGCAGGCGGGCCAGTTCCCTGATCGCGGCCCGCCGATAGCGATTGGCGCGCCAGTGGCGCCAGATGCGCCCGCCCAGCCACAGCACGGCGCAGAGCAGGCAGATGCCGACCACGAGCCATCCGGCCGTCTGGGGCCACCACGATGGCGGGGGCGGCGTGACGATATCGGCCAGATCGTTCACCGTGTGGATCCTCCCGTGACACGTCGGAACACGTCAAAACACGTCAAAACACGTCGAAACGCGCCGGACCAGGCCGGACCGACTGCATGCGGGCAGGTTACGCCGTGGCAGGAGGAATCCGAATTCAGAGTTTTTGGTGCCGATGTTTAGCGCTTTCGGTAACCGCCCGCGTGCACGGATGCTGCCGCCCTACAGGCCACGTGGCAGGAGGTCGTGTACCGCGTCGCGCATCACGCGCGCCAGCAGTTGCTGGCGCTCGCGCGGCATGCGGGCCAGCGTGGTGGCGATGCTGATGCCGGCCACCGGTTCGCCGTCGCGATCCGCCACGGCCATGCCCACCGCCAGCGCACCGCGCGTGGCGTGGTTGCCGATCACGGAATAGCCCCGCTCGCGCGTGGCGCGGATCAGGATGCGCATGCGGTCCGGCGTCATGCCGCCGTACTGCACCAGCGCGTCGGCATTGCTTGCGATCACGTCGTCCACGGCGCCATCTGGCAAGGCCGCCAGCAGCGCCAGCCCGGCGGCCCCCACGCCCAGCGGCTGGCGCGTGCCTACCTGGATCACCAGCACCTGCACCGGATGTGTACCGACATGGCGCGCGATGCAGCGCGACAGCGCGCCGTCGCGGACGATGCCGAATGCTGCGTCGCCGCAGGCCTGGCTGATGCGGGCCAGTACCGGATGGAGCCGCTCGGCCATGTCCGCCGACTCGCCGCGCTGCGGCAGTGCCGCCAGCCGAGGCCCCTTGACGTACCGGAAACGCCCGCGCTGCACCACATAGCCGCATTCGATCAGCGTGGCCAGCAGCCGATAGACCGTAGGCCGCTCCAGCGCTGCGGCGCGGCAGAGATCCACCACGCGCAGCCCGTCCTTGCCGCCGGCCAGTATGGCGTCCAGCAGTGCCAAGCCGCGCCGCAAGGCGCGCGTGCCCTCTTCGGTGGACTGGGCTTGAACGTCCGCCTGGCGGACGTTTTGATTCGCAGTACGAGCACGCATGGGAAAGAATTTGCTGGCCGGGAAGCAGTCCGCAGTATGCCGCAGAAGCATCGGGACAGCGGGTGCCGGCCACGATATCCAATAACAGGAGACAGCCATCATGACCATCCGCAGCCGGGCGCGCAGGCGCCTTCTTCGCCACGTCGCGCTTATTACCGCGCTCATTCCCGCGCTCTTTCCCACGCTCGTCGCCGCCACGCTGGCGGGCGGCACGACGCCGGCCCTTGCCGCCGATGCCGCGTTCCCCACCCGCCCGGTCCGGCTGGTGGTCGGCTACGCCGCCGGCGGCGCCACCGACGTGCTGGCCCGACTGGTGGCGCAAAAGATGGGCGAGGCGCTGGGCCAGCCGATGGTGGTGGAAAACCGCGCCGGCGCCAACAGCAACGTGGGCGCCGAGGTCGTGGCCAAGGCTGCGCCAGACGGGTACACGCTCTACGTCTACACCATCGCCAACACCATCAACGCCACGCTCTACGACAAGCTCGGCTACGACCCGGCCAAGGATTTCGAGCTGGTCGGCATGATCGCCCGCATTCCCAACGTGCTGGTGGTCAATCCGGGCCTGCCCGTCAAGACCGTGGCCGACTACGTGAAGCTGGCCAAGACATCGCCCAACGGGGTGACGTTCGCGTCATCGGGCAGCGGTTCGTCGATCCATCTGTCCGGCGAGATCTTCCGCACCCGCAGCGGTGCCAACATGCTGCACGTGCCCTACAAAGGCAGCGCGCCAGCCGTGACCGACCTCATGGGCGGCCAGGTGCAGTCGATGTTCGACAACACGCCCTCGGCCCTGCCGCATGTGAAGTCCGGCAAGCTGCGCGCCATCGCAGTGACCAGCGCGCAACGCATGCCGCTGCTGCCCGACGTGCCAACGGTGGCCGAATCGGGCTATCCCGGCTTCGACGTGCAGTCGTGGTTCGCCATCTCCGCCCCGGCCGGCACGCCCCGCCCCGTGGTGGACCGCCTCAACGCCGCGCTGAACAAGGCGCTTGGCAATGCCGACGTGCGCGAGCGCATGCGCGACCTGGCGGCCACGCCCGAACCCGGCACCCCCGAGCAATGCCGCACCTTCGCGATGTCCGAGATCAAGCGCTGGCACGACGTGGTGCAGCAATCGGGCGCGCGCGTCAACTAAGGAGTCCGACAGCACCATGTTTCCGATCGACCTGTTCTGGCGCGCCGCCGACCGCTGGCCCGACAACATCGCCATCGATGCCCCGGACGGCACCCTGCGCTACCGCGAGCTGGCCGCGCAGGTGGCCGCGCTGGCCGCGCACTTCATCAAGCTCGACCCTGCGCCGCAGACTTGCGTGGGCATCTGCGCCGGCAACTCGGCCCAGCACATCGTGGCGCTGCTGGCCGTGCTGGCCAGCGGCAAGATCTGGGTACCGCTGAATCCCAAAAGTACGCAGCCGGAGCTGCGCCGCATCATCGACGCCACGGAGCCCGGCATCCTCGTGCTGGACGCCGCGTACGACGCCTTGCTCGACGGCGCCTCGGGCGCGCGCACTTACACCGATCACGCGCCGGGGCGTGGCGAGACGCTGGCGTCGGCCATCGTGCAGCACGCCGATGCGGCGCGGCCGTTGCTGGGCCTGGACCGCGATGCCACGCAGGCCATCAAGTTCACGGGTGGCACCACCGGCGCGCCCAAGGGCGTGATGCAGCCGTATCGCGCCTGGCTGGCCAATATCGTCAACCAGATCCACGCATGGGGCTTCACCGAGGCGGATCGTTACGTGATGGCCGCGCCGATCACGCACGGCACGTCCACCTATGTGATGCCGATCCTGGCCCAGGGCGGCTGCCACGTGATCCTGGAAGGCAGCGGCGCCGAAGCGGTACGCGCCGCCTTCCGCGACCGGCGTGGCACGGTCTGTTTCATGCCGCCCACGCTGATCTACATGCTGATGGCGCTGCCCGGCACGTCGCGCGCCGACTATCCCGCCCTGCGCCGCTTGATCTACGGCGGTGCGCCGATGCCGCCGGAAAAGATCCGCCAGGCGCGCGATTTCTTCGGCCCGGTGGTGGCCACCACCTACGGCCAGACCGAGGCGCCGCAGTTGCTGACCGTGATCGGGCCCGACGATCTGGACGACGCGCGCAACCTGGCATCGGTGGGCCGTGCCACGTGGTTCAGCGACGTGGCGATCATGGCGCCGGACGGCCGTCTGCTGCCCGCCGGCGAGGTGGGCGAAGTGGTGGCCCGTGGCGATCTGGTCATGACCGGCTACTGGAAGCGCCCCGACCTGACCGCGGCCACCATCATCGACGGCTGGCTGCATACCGGCGACCGGGGCCTGATCGATGCGCGCGGGTTCCTGTACTTGAAGGACCGCCTGCGCGACGTGGTCATCACGGGCGGCTTCAACGTCTATCCGATCGACGTGGAGAACGCGCTGGGCCAGCACCCGGCGGTGCATGAATGCGCCGTGTTTGGCGTGCCGGACGACAAATGGGGCGAGGCCGTCCACGCGGCCGTGCAGCTGCGCGAGGGCTGCCAGGCCGCGGCCGCGGACCTGATCGCGTTCGTGCGCGAGCGGCTGGGCCCCGTGCAGACGCCCAAGCAGATCCATTTCCACGCCAGCCTGCCGCGCTCGACGGTGGGCAAGGTACTGAAGAATGCCGTGCGCGACCACGCCCTGGCCGCGCAGCCAACCGGAGACCAAGCATGAGCCAACAAGACAAGCCGGTGACCCGGCTCTGCAGCCATACGCTGACCAGCCTGCACTATCGCGACGCCAACCTCGTAGAAGACCTGCTTGGCAAGACCACGTTCACCGAGGTGATGCTGATGCAGATCCTGGGCCGCACGCCCCGGCCCGTGGACATGCGCATCGCCGACATGGTGCTGGTGGTGCTGATGGAACACGGCCTGACGCCCAGCGCGATTGCCACGCGCCTGATCTACATGAGCGCGCCCGAGAACCTGCAGGGCGCGGTGTCGGCCGGGCTGCTGGCGGTGGGCAGTTCCTTCGTCGGGACCATGGAAAACTGCTCGCAGCTGCTGGATCGCATCCTGGCCGCGCAGGACCCCGACGCCGAAGCGCTGGCCATCGCACGCGACTGCAAGGCGCGCAAGGCCCCGGTGCCCGGCTTTGGTCACCATCTGCACAAGCCGGTCGATCCGCGCGCCTACAAGCTGCTGGAACTGGGCGAAGCCGAAGCCGATCTGTCCGGGGCGCATATCGGCGCGCTGAAGCGCCTGTCCGCAGCAGTGGACGAGGTCTATGGCCGTGCGATCACGATCAATGCCACCGGCGCCGTGGCTGCCCTGCTTGGCGAAATCGGCGTGCCGACGGCCGTGATGCGCGGCTTTGCGGTGATCTCGCGTGCGGCGGGTCTGGTGGCCCACATCGTCGAGGAACAGCAAAGCCCGTCGGGCCGCTATATCTGGGATGTTGTCGAGGAAGCGATTTCCTACGTGGGCAACGCGCCGCACGGGGATCACGCATGAGCCCACACCCGAACGCCCTACCCTTGAGCCTGGCGGATCGCACCGTATTCGTGGCCGGCGGCGGCTCGGCGGGCCCTGGCTGGAGCATCGGCCGCGCCGCCAGCCTGACCTACGCACGTCTGGGTGCGCGCGTGTGCGTGGCCGATCGCGATGCGGCGTCGGCCACCGAAACCACGGCGCTGATCCGCGCCGAAGGCGGCGTGGCGGAGACCTTCGTCGGCGATGTGGCGATCGAGGACGACATCGCGCGCCTGTTTGCCGAGGCCCGCGAGCAGTTCGGGCCGGTGGACGTGCTGCACCACAACGTCGGCATCGGCAAGCCGGGCGGCCCGCTCGACACGTCGCTGGACGACTTCGACGCGGCCCAGAACGTCAATGTGCGCAGCCTGCTGCTGGCGTCGCGGCAGGTGCTGCCGTCGATGGTGGAGCGTGGGCGCGGTGCCATCGTCACCATCTCGTCGGTGGCCGGCACGCGCTACCTGGGCTATCCGCATCTGTCGTACTGCGTGACCAAGGCCGCCGTGATCCAGTTCACGCGCATGATCGCCCAGCAGTACGCGGGCCAGGGCATCCGCGCCAACTGCGTGGTGCCCGGCCTGATCGACACGCCGCGCATCGCCCATACCGTGGCGAAGCAATTCTCTGACAGCCTTGACGACGCCCGCGCGGCGCGCAGCCGGCAGGTGCCGCTGCAGCGCATGGGTACAGCATGGGATGTGGCCCACGCCAGCGCCTTCCTGGCGTCAGACGCGGCTGCCTATGTGACCGGCACCGAACTGGTGGTCGACGGCGGCCTGACCGGCAAGTACGTGTAGCGGACGGGGGCGCCGTTCAGCACCGGGGCGCGGCAACGGCGGTCAGAGCACGGATCAGTGCAGATCCGGATTGGCATAGGCTGCGCTGGTGCTGACCGACGCGTGACCCAGCTGGCGTTGCACGGCCTTGCGCCCAACGCCTCGCGCCAGCGCTTGCGCGCCGGCTGTATGCCGTAGCCAGTGCGCGCTGGCCTGCGCAAAACGGGTGGCGGCCGTGGGATCTTCGTCCGCCAGCGCCTGGCCGGCACGCGTGAAACAGCGCTTCCAGATTGCCGCCACCTGCGCAACAGACAGCGGCGTATCGTCGGCTTCGCGCAGTACGCGGCCGATCAGCGGTGTGTCGCCCGGCAGCCGCTCGATGTCGCGCCCCAGTCCGCGCGCTTCCATGTGATCGCGCAAGGCATCGATGACCGTATCGGGCAAGGCGTTCGTGCGTGGCCGATTGCCCGGCACATCCAGCCGCCAGCCATCGGCTTGCGAAAGATGCGCCACCGTCAACTGCGCCTGTTCGGAAACGCGCAGGCCCGTGGCATGCACCAGCCGCAGCATGAACTGCAGGCGCGCTGTGCGCGGGTCATCGGCCGGCAGCGCAGCCACATACCGCTTCAGATGCTGCCACTGGATGCGGCTCAGGCTGCGATCCGCCTGGATGCGCGGTGCGGCGGCCACCTCAGTTTGCGCGGCCGATGCGAACGGGTTGTCGCGCAGGTGTCCCTGCCGGGTCAGCCACGCGCACAGGGTCTTCAGGATCTTGGCCGCATGGCGAATGCTCGACGCCGACAGCGGGCCCTCGAACGGACGCCAGTCGTGGCGGTTGCGCGGCGTACCGCGTCGTCCCACCCATTGGCCAGCGGGTTGCGGATCGGCCAGGAAGGCCAGATAGGCCTCGGCATCGCTGGCGTCCAGGCCGGCCAGCGCACGGCCCCGCGCAAAAACGGTCCAGAGCAGGAAGCGCTCGGCCTGCGTGCGATAGGCACGCCAGGTGTGGCTGCCTTCCGGGCCGTAGTCCGCCAGCCAGGTCTGGATGGCCAGCACATCGGCCTGCGCGGCCGCGTGCCGCAGGGATTCGAGCGGAGCCAGCCCCGGCGGGGATGTATCCCGCGCGTCGGGCCTGTCGGCACGTGGTGGCGTCATCGCGTGCGCCTGCAGCCACGCCTCGATCTCGCGCGCAGTGGCCTCGCCAATGCCGTGGGCGTGGCGATACCAGCTACGCGGGTCCGCGACGATGGCGGCCCCGAGCGTCGCCAGCGTGGCCCAGCCCGTCTCCGCAAGCCGGCCGGCAATAGCCAGCGTGAACCAGCCGGCCACGGCATCGCCCGGCAAGGGGCGCACCAGCAGCAACGGCTGCAGGGCATCCAGCGCCCGCAGCAGCTTGCGCTGGCGTGTCCGGCGCGCGGTGGCGCTCTCGGTCGACGGCGGCACGATCATGGCCAGCCACGTCTTTTCCGTCAGGATGGCCGCCTCGCCATCGGAACGTGGACGTGTGGCCAGCCTCTTCACCCCGCGCGCCAGTTCCGTCTCGATCCAGCCCAGCGTGGTGCGTGCCTGGCGCAGGTCCAGTCCTGGGGCCAGATAGCGCGCGGCCAGCCGGCCAAGGTCGAGACCCTGCAGGTAGCCACGGTAGTAGGCAAAGTGATGTGGCCCGAGCAGCTGTGTCGGGGCCACCGGCGGGCGCTGGCGCCGGCGAACAGGCTGCCCGGCGCGGGGTACGGCGGAAGACAAGGGATAAAGGCGGGGAACCGCAAACGGCAAAGGGCGCGATGATACCCGATGGGCGAAAACAATCAGCCTGCGAGCGCCGCCGGCAGTCGCACGCGCACGCCCAGCCCGCCCAGCGGCGACGTGGCCAGCTCGAAGCGGCCGCCGTACAGCGCGCACACATCGCGCACGATGGCCAAGCCCAACCCGCTGCCTTCGGCCGATTCGTCCAGCCGCGCATACGGTTGCACGGCCCGCGTCATCGCGGCGGCGGGCATGCCGGGGCCGTCGTCGTCGATGCGGATTTCAAGCTCGGTGGCCTGCGTCACCAGATCGACGCGAATCCTGGCCTGGGCCCACTGCCACGCGTTGTCCAACAGGTTGCCGAGCATTTCGACCAGATCCTGGCGGTCGCCGGCAAAGCTGGCCTGGCCTTCGATATCGACGGAAATGGGCTTGTCGGCGTGCAGGCGGGTCAGCGCGCGCACCAGTTCGTCAACGGCGGGGCGCACCGCCACCGCGCCGCCCGCGGCCCCGCCCGCACCGGCCGCCCGGGCACGCGCCAGGTGCCGGTCCACCTGCTGGCGCATGGCGTCCACCTGCTGCATCACGCGCTGCGACGCGGGTGCGGGCAGCGTTGCCGCGTCGTTGGCCAGGATGGCCAGCGGCGTCTTGACCGCATGGGCCAGGTCAGCCGCCTGCCGGCGCGACCGTTCCACGGCCTCGTGATTGCGGCGCAGCAGCAGGTGGATCTCGTCGACCAGCGGCTGTACCTCGGCCGGCCAGGCGCCTTGCAGCGTCGGTTCCTGGCCCGCGTGCAACCGGGCCACCGCCGCGCGCAGCCGCGACAACGGCGCCAGCCCGAAGCGGATCTGCGCCCATACCGCGCCCAGAATGCCCAGGCCGAGCACACCCAGCGACAGCCACAGCAGATGGCGGAATGACCGCTTGGCCTGCCGCAGTTCGGTGCGGTCCAGTGCCACGGTGATATCGACCGGGGCATCGGCGCCGGTCAGTTGCAGGCGGAGCGACTTCACCAGCAGCGACTGGTCGCGTGGTCCGACGCGGATATCGGCATCGCCCTCGTCCACCCGGCGCTCCACGGCCACGGGGATTTCGACATCCCAGAGCGACCGCGAGCGCAGCGTCTGGCTGCCCGACGACGCCTGCCAGTAGGCCCCCGCATACGGCAGCTCGAAGCGTGGATCGGCGGGCTGGCGCGTCAGTTCCAGCTTGCCGTCGGTGCGCCATTCCAGCGCGGCAGCCAGGCTGGTCAGGTCGCGGTCCAGTTCGGCGATATAGGTGCGATCGACGTGGCGGCCGAACAGCGTGTCCAGCAGCCATCCGGTGGTGCAGAGCGTACCGGCGATCCACAGCGTGGCAATGCCCAGCAGGCGCCGGGCGATCGAGGCGCGTTTCATGCGGCGTCGGCCGGCGGCCGCATGCGGTAGCCCAGGCCCCGCACGGTCTCGATGACGTCGACGCCAAGCTTGCGGCGCAGGCGCCCCACGAAGACCTCGATCGTATTACTGTCGCGGTCGAAATCCTGCGCGTAGATGTGTTCGGTCAGCGTGGTCTTGCTGACGATGGCGCCCTGGTGATGCATCAGGTAATCGAGCACCTTGAACTCGTGCGCGGTCAGCGTGACAGGGTTGCCGTGCACGCTGACCTGGCCGCTGCCCGGCGCCAGCAGCACGGGGCCGCAGGCAAGCGTGGGCGATGTGCGGCCGGCCGACCGGCGGATCAGGGCGCGGATGCGGGCCAGCAGTTCTTCGGTGCGAAACGGCTTGGTCAGGTAGTCATCGGCGCCGGCGTCGATGCCCTCCACCTTTTCCACCCAGCTGTCACGCGCGGTCAGGATCAGCACGGGCACGTCGTTGCCGGCCTGGCGCCAGCGCTTGAGAACGGTCAGGCCATCGAGCCGGGGCAGGCCCAGGTCGAGTACGACCGTGTCGTAGGGATATTCGGTGCCCAGGTGCTCGGCGTCGACGCCGTCGGCGGCATGGTCCACCGCGTAGCCGGCCTGGGTCAGCGCCTGCGCAAGCTGGGCGGCCAGTGTGCTTTCGTCTTCGACTAGCAGGATGCGCATGGCGGTCAGGGCTTGCGGGCGCGGTCGAGATCGTGGCCCTTGGCCTTGAGCAGCCTGGCGTCGCGTGCGTCATATTCGAGCTTGGCGACGGTGCCGGTGGGCAGCAGCAGCTTGACTTCGTATTGCCAGATGCCGTCGTCGCGGTCCAGCTTCACATCGATCACGTCGCCGGCGTACTGGCGCGAGACGGTGTCCAGGATGCGGGCAAGCGGCAGGATTTCGCCGGAGCGGAGCGCGGCGCGGGCCCGATCGGCGTCGGTATCGGCCTGCGCCACGCCAGCACCGCCCGCCGCGCCAAGCACGGCCAGCAGGACCAGCATGCGGCAGGCGCCACGCAGGCGCGTGGCGGTACGGGGCGCGGGCAAGCCCGTGACGGCGGATGTGGGAGGGGGCGAGGCAGTCATCTGCGGCATTCTCGGCCGGGCAAGCTGAACGGTGCCTGAACGGAATGCTCAGGTGCCATTCAGGTGCCACGGCGCATGATGCCCTCAAGATTCCCACAACCCCGGCACCATGTCACGTTCCCGCACACTCCTGTCCCCGCGTTACCCCACCCTGCGCAGCCTCGGCGCGGGGCTGGCCCAGCTGGCCCCGCTGGCGGTGGCCATGGCGGGCGCCGGCCTGCCCTTCTGGCTCCAGACGCTGGGCCACTAGGCAGTGCCGGCGAGGCTTGGCCTCAGGAGCCGACCGTCACGAACACCGGGTTCGAGTAGAACCACAGGTCGTTGTAGTTGCGCGCATTGATCGCATCGAAGCGCGCGTTGTCCTCGGCAACCGTGATCTTCTGGTCCGGCAGCGGATCGCCGTTGGACGTTTCACCGGCCACATTCCTGCCCAGGTTGGTACCGCGCAGGCGGAAGTACTGGTTCTTCGCGGCCTTGTAGGTGTAGCTCACGGTGTTGTAGCCGTCCTTGTCCAGCTTCCAGTCGGTCGACGTGAACGTGGCGATCACCTTCGTCGAGTCGTTGGTGTCCTTGCTATACCCGGGGGTGCCGGCCGCGGCGCGCGGCGTGACATCGCCGGCGATCAGGTCGATATGGTCCACCACCGGGCGCATGTTGACGTTGGTGCCGCCATTGATCGGGTACTGGTAGTTGTTGCGATCCGGGCTCTTGAAGCGGATGGTCACAGTGACCGTCTCGCCAGCGCGGGCCTTGAGTTCGCCGCCCATCTCGCCCTTGGCGGTACCGCTGGCCAGGTTGAAGTCCAGCGCGTTGATCAGGTCGCCGAAGACCGAGAACATCTTGCCCGAGCGCACGCCTTCCAGCACGCCCTTGATGCCGGTGTTCTTGTTGTCGATCCAGACGTAGGTCTTGGCGTACTCGCCCGGGAAGTAGCCGCTGCTGTTGGCGCCGACCGTCTTGAAGTGGTGATCGGAGTCGCCCACGTTCCAGAAGCGGCGGCCGTCGCCCAGCAGCGCGTCCCAGATGCCGCCGACCTGTGCCACCACGTAGTCCACGCCACCATAGGCTCGGTTCTTGACGTTCGCGGCGATGTAGGCCGAGTTGTAGCCGCCACGGTCTGGTTCCATCTGGTTGCCGACCATGCCTTCCACGCCGAACACGATATTCGGGGCGGTGTCGTTGAATTCGCGGTAGTCGGCGACCGTGTATTTGGCGGGGTTGCGCGACGGGTGGTTGATCAGCGCGTAGCTGGTGTCGGGGAAGTTGTCGCGCAGCCAGGCCACGGCGCGCACGGCATCGGCATGGGTGGTATAGCCCTTGGTGCCCGAGGCGTTCCAGTTGGCCACGTCCACGGCGTCGAACTGGGCTGCCGCGCGGTCGGTGAAGTAATACTCGAACTGGTTGGCGGCCTTGGTGGCTGTGGCCAGCGGTGCGCCCGTGAAGATGCCCACGTTCATGTGGTCGTGCGTCGGCATGTCCCACTCGAACGCCGAGAAAATCAGCTTGCTGGTGTAGCTGCCATTGACCTGGAGCTGGCGCACGGCCGGGATCTCGTAGTCGGCCATGGCCTTCGAGAACGGCAGCGGGCCGCCCACGATGGCGGTGCCGTTCTGGTCGCGCGCGGACGAGCGCAGGTGGTTCGTGATCGCGGTCCAGTCCAGGTTGTTGGTGAGCATGGCCTGGTCCAGCACGTCGACGAGCTTGCTTTGCGCATCGTCGGATTCGGTCGTGTGGACGTGCAGGTCGCCCGTGGTCCATTTGCCGGTGACTTCGGCCTGCGGCGTCGAAGGCGTCGCAGGCTGAGTGGCGGGCGGCGTGGTGCCATTGTTGCCGCCGGTGCTGCTGGTGTCATCGCTGCCGTTGCAGCCGTAGAACGCAAAAGCGACGGTCATTGCCGCCGCCAGGCTGATTGCAGACTTCATGTGACGCATAAAACTTCCCCGCTATCCTATTGATATTTCGACCCAAATGCCGTGCGTCTTCGGCCTTGAGGTCAAACGTCAACGGATCGGCGCGCCCAAAGGTCCAGCCGCACTGACCGGTTTGTCTTTGGGCGCGATGATGACAATGTCATATGACGGGAAAGTGATGCTTTGGTGATAATTTCGGGTCGACAGCCGGGGCTCAGAACACCAGGGTGGCCGTGCCCATGACCGTGGCGGTGCTGTCCAGCCGGTTCTTGCTGGTCACTGTAGGCACCCAGCGCAGGCTGAAGGAAAGCGGCGCCTTGCCGCCCAGTTTGGTGTCGTACGTGATGATCGGGCCGATTGTGAAATCGTGGCCGCGGAAGCCGTTCAGGCGGTCGGCCGTGGGGCCGGTATCGTCGCCAAGCTGCTGGATCGTACCCATCACCAACCCCGCCCCCCACTTGCCGAATTTCTTCACGCCCATCACGTCCAGCGTGAACAGCGGCGCGTTCTGGTAGTCGGTGGCCGTATTGCGCGTATAGAACTGGAAAGCCGCCACGGCGTTGAATTCCAGCCCGTACTGCGGCATCAGGTGCGTGAAGGCCACCTGTGGCACGAAGGTCCAGTTGTTCAGGCTCGGGTTGGCCAGCGCGTTCTTGTCGTACTGGCCCGTGGGCGCCCAGACGTTGAAGCTCAACGCCATATGGGTGGTCTTCGAGAAATGGTAGCCAGCGATCAGCGGGCTGAAATACATGTCGTAGAGGTTCGACGCGCGGTCAGAGGCGCCGCGCGAGAACGTGTTGCCCCCGGGGCCGGCGAACACGGCACTGGTGTGCACCGTCGTCCAGACATACGGCAGCGTGAAGCTCGACGCGAAATTCCAGGCCCCGGGCCCGGTGTCCCAGACCCTCATCATGGTGGCCAGCGTGAACGCGATCTTGGCATCGATGCCTGCCGTGGTGCGCCCGCCAATCGGCACCTCGCGGCCGCTGCTGATCGATCCATCCATATAGAGCTGCTGCAGGTTGGCGAT
The DNA here is from genome assembly GCF_002858765.1 of Cupriavidus pauculus. Taxonomy (GTDB): domain Bacteria; phylum Pseudomonadota; class Gammaproteobacteria; order Burkholderiales; family Burkholderiaceae; genus Cupriavidus; species Cupriavidus pauculus_B. Next base: position 42,157 of record NZ_PJRP01000019.1, on the reverse strand, counting down.
CCATACCGGCTGATCGGGAATCACCGCCACATTCGCCGACACGCTGGTGCCCGCCACGGGCCGCCCCAGCGCGCCTTCGGTGGCATGTCCGGCCAATGGCGACAGCAGACTTCCGACGGTCATGACACCGAGGACGGCCGAACGTGCGCGGTTCATGGAATCTCCTTGCGGGCGATGGGGGCTGGGATAACAGAAAGGGATGCTGCATCGTCTCAGATTCCCGCCCATCTTGAATTCACTTTTCTAAGTGAGTGAATTGAATGTTTTTTTGGAAACGTGGCATCGCCTTGAAATCCATTCCGCCATGGTTTCCGTATTGACCGCAGACAACGGTGCAACCGGCCGGTGCTGATGGAATCCGACGCGGGATTTTCTTATTCCCGCTTTCGTACTTTCCTTCCATCCATACCGTACTGGAGTTCACCATGATGCGAATCCATGGAGGTTTTCTCGCACACCGACGCTGGCGCGGCTGGCTCGCGACGGCTGCCTTGTTGTTGGCATCGAATGCATGGTTGCCGGATGCGAATGCGCAATATGCCTCGCAGCAACTCAAGCCGTCCGACGTATTCGATACCACGAAGAAAATCATCTACCGGGACGATTTTCGCGGCGATTTCCGGAAATGGACCTTGTCGATCGATGCGCTGTATGACCCCGCCGCGCGTCCGCTGACGTCCAATCGCGTGACCAGGGAACCAGTGGCCGGGCTGCCGGGCCGGCTGGCGGCGACATTCCAGCTACCCGGTACCCCGGGCGCATTCCGCTCGGAACTGGCGCTGCCCGCCGAGGAAGGACTGCAGGAGCGCTGGTACGGCGCACGCATTGCCGTGGATCAGATTGCCGATCCGGCCGGTTATATCGTCCTGCAATGGCATGCCGTCATGGGCAAGGACAAGGTGAACCGGAATTTTCCGAATCTGGCCATTCATCAGAAAGGCGACAAATGGGTGGTGGCCCGCGCGTGGGGCACGCCCGCCAATATTCAACGTTCCAGCACTGAGCTGCCGGGCCAGGTGGTGCCCGGCACGTTGACCAACTGGGTCATTCACACGAAATGGGCAACCGACGCCAGCGGTATCGTCGAGATCTGGAAGGATGACACGCTCGTCTATCAGCAGAAAGGCCAGAATGCGTACCACCTTTCCATCGACCGCACGCCCTATCTGAAAACCGGCATTTACCGACCGGCACGGAAGGATTCGACCATCAGCGAAGCGCCTATTGTCGTGCGTGTCACGGACATGCGGATCGGGCGTGCCGACGCCGGGTATGGCGAGGTGTCCCCGGTGCTCAGCGGCACGCTGGACAAATGGAACGGCATGCGGCGTACCGGCAGCCTGCTGTTCCCGATCGACTTTGGCAGGGAGGTCGATAAAGGCACGGTCGGATTTATCGTGCCCCAACAGGCTGGCGTCACGGGCGGGCCGGCGTCGCTGGTCTGGACTGCGGGCCCCGCAGATCGCGCGACGTTTTCAGTCGCGTTGACAAACCGGCTCGATGGCAGCAGCCGGAACGTCAATATCCGTGGCTATCGGCATAACGGTTGTACCTATGCGGCGATGCATGTCGCGGTGGACTGCCAGAATCGCAAGAACAGCCGGCTCGAATTGTTCTTTGATCGCGAAGAAAATCGCGGCCTGCCGGAAGGGCTTTATGAGGGAAATCTGACCGTCGAAGCGCTTGGCTGGAAAGATACGGCGTACCGGCGGACGATCAAGGCCAATATCCGAATATTCGTAACTGGCGCATGGCGTGAACTCAAGCCGGGAACGGTAACCGGGGTGCGAGGCCTGGATCGCCATATCCAGCGGGGTACGGTGGGCTTTCTGGTGCCTGCCCAATCCAGCGCCAGCGGACCACGAACCTCGATACTGGACCAGGTGGCACAGGACACAAAAATGACGGTCACCGTTGCAGATCAGGCAACCGGGGCGCGGTATCCGGTGGTGGTGCGCGCACGGCGCCTCACCGGAGAATGCGGCAAGGTCAGAATGAATAACATGTTCGCTTGCGGCTATAGCAAGCAAGGTGACCTGGAACTCGAATATCGCCCGGCTGATAATCCAGACCTGCCCGCCGGGCGCTATCTCGGCAGCGTTTTCGTATTGGCCCAGGGCAGTTATGAAACCTGGTTCCAGCGGCCCATCGCGATTGGGCTGGCCGTGCGGAAATAATGGCGATGCAGCCCAGCCCCTTGTGCCAACGGGGCTGGGTTATTTCAGGACTGCCGGCGACAACGCTCAGACCGCGCCGCGCGTCTCCACATACAGCGCGTACACCGAATGGCTGCTGGCCATGTACAGGCGATTGCGTTTCGGGCCGCCGAAGCACAGGTTCGGGCAACGCTCTGGCAGGTGAATATGGCCGATGGCCTTGCCCTGGGCGTTGAAGACACGCACACCGTCGAGCTTCGACGGATCGGCGCCCGGTGCGCCGCTGCTCCCCCAGCCCGCCCAGATATTGCCGTCCACGTCGACCTTGAAGCCATCGAGCGCGCCGGGCCCATTGGCGTCGATCAGCTTGGTCTTGTTGCCCAGTTGGCCGTCGGCGCCCAAGTCGTAGGCCCACATCACGCGATACGGCTGGGCGCGCGATTCGATGATGTAGAGCTTCTTTTCGTCTGGCGAAAATGCCAGCCCGTTCGGGCCGTTCAGGTCGGCGATGACCTGCGTCACGCTGTTGTCCTTCGGATCGATCCGATATACGGCGTGCGGCAGTTCCGAGGCCGCCTTGTCGCCCTCCCAGTCGCCGGCAATGCCGAACGGCGGGTCGGTGAACCACAGCGAGCCGTCAGACTTGCAAATGATGTCGTTCGGCGAATTGAAACGCTTGCCCTGGTAGCGGTCGGCCAGCACGGTGATCGAGCCATCGTATTCGGTGCGGGTCACGCGCCGCGTCAGGTGTTCGCAGCTGATCAGACGCCCCTGCTTGTCGCGGCAGTGGCCGTTGGTGAAGTTGGCCGGCGAGCGGAACACGCTCCACTGGTTCGACGTTTCGTCGAACTTGATGATGCGGTTGTTCGGAATGTCGGAGAACAGCAGGTAGCGGCCATCGGCAAAGTAGACCGGACCCTCCACCCAGCGGAATCCCGTGGCCACCTGCTCCACGGTGGAGCTGAACAGCCGGTACTTGCCGAAGCTTGGGTCCAGGATCTCGACGGCCGGGTCGGGGTAGCGCTGCGCGGCCTTGAAGTCGAAGGCCTGGGCCAGCGCCTGGCCGCTCGCGGCCACTGCGCCCATCGCGGCGCCCGCCTTGAGCAGGTGACGACGCTGGGCGTCCACACCCGTATTTTTCTTATCCATGCTGTCTCCTCATCGGATTGTGAATGGCCCATACGGGCCTCTATAGTTGTCCGACATCCTATGAGAAAAACCGCCTATCAGCAAGCACTTGTATGATGACATCCATTTCGGATGTGCCTTGCCCACATCGCCATCACGGGAAAGGTTCGGTGCTATGGTCTGGTTGTGCGCGTCCGGGACAGGACGCCTGACATGCCTTCTCAACTCTCCTGAAGCACGCCCGAACCATGGCAAGCGCTCTCCTCCTCGAAAACATTCACGCCAGCGGGCAGCAATTGCTGGGCCGCCACCATATCGACATTGCCACGCAGAGCAAGGCGCTGGCCGGCGATCCCCTGCTGGCCGCCGTACGCGACCATGACCTGCTGGGCATCCGGTCGGCCACGCACCTGACCGCCGAACATTTCGCCAACGCCCAGCGCCTGCTGACGGTGGGCTGTTTCTGCATCGGCACGTCGCAGGTCGACCTGGCCGCTGCTGCCCATGCCGGCGTTCCGGTGTTCAACGCCCCGTTCTCGAATACGCGCTCGGTGGCGGAGCTGGTCATCGGCCAGACCATCATGCTGATGCGCCGCGTGCCCGAGAAAAGCCGCGCCGCCCACCAGGGCGAGTGGCAGAAGTCGGCCAAGGGGTCGTTTGAAATCCGCGGCAAGACCATGGCGGTGATCGGCTACGGCAATATCGGCGCGCAGGTGGGCATCCTGGCCGAAGCCATGGGCATGCGCGTGGTGTTCTACGACATCCGCCCTCGCCTGTCGATTGGCGGCGCGGTGCCCATGCACTCGCTGGAAGACGCGCTGGCCGCCGCCGACGTGGTGACGCTGCACGTTCCGGCCACGCCGCAAACGCGTAACCTGCTCAATGCCAAGGCGCTGGCCGCCATGCGCCCCGGCAGCATCCTGCTCAATGCATCGCGCGGGACGGTGGTCGATATCGAGGCACTGGCAAAACTGCTAGATGATGGTCACATTGCCGGCGCCGCCATCGACGTGTTTCCGGAAGAGCCGCGCAGCAATGCCGACCCCTTTGTGACGCCGCTGCAGGGCAAACCGAATGTGATCCTTACGCCTCACGTAGGCGGCAGCACGGAGGAAGCCCAGGAAAATATCGGCGTGGAAGTGGCCACCAAACTGGCGAACTTCCTGGAAACCGGCGCCACGATCGGCGCGGTGAACCTGCCGCAGATCCAGCCCAATCCGCTGGATTCGCCGGCGCGGGTGCTGAATATCCACTACAACCGCCCCGGCACGCTGTCGCACCTGAACCAGGCGCTGGCCGAAATCGGCGCCAATATCGAGGCCCAGCAGCTGCAGACCGAAGGCGACATCGGCTACGTGATTACCGATATCAGCCTGGTGCCGCCGGCCGGCTGGGCCGAGAAGCTGATGGCGCACGACGCGTTCATCCGTTCGCGCGTGATCGAGAACCGCTAGGCAGTATTCCGTCCGCCGAAGCCCGCATGCACCTAACGCATGCGGGCGATGAAATCGGTGGATATGCCCGGCACCCCCGCCGTTTCCTGATAGCCGCCGCCCGGCGGCATTGTCATACTGCGCGAACAACCTCGCAGACCGGACATGCTTGATCCGGCAGACAATCAGGAGACAACACCTCATGCAACGACGTCGTTTCTTCCGCGTCGCGCTGGCCGCTTCGGGCCTGTCGCTGGCGGCTTCGCTCGGTACCCAGGCACTGGCGGCAGAAGACTTTCCCACCCGGCCGATCCGGCTCATCGTGCCGTACGGCGCGGGCGGCGTGACCGACCAGGTGGCACGTGCGCTGGCCGACGCGGCCGGCCGTGAACTGGGCCAGTCCATCGTCGTGGAAAACAAGCCAGGCGTCAGCGGCACGCTCGGTGCCACCCAGATGGTGACCACCGAGCCCGACGGCTACACGCTGAGCATGGCGCCCGTGGTGATCTTCCGGCTGCCGCACGTGCAGAAGATGCGCTACGACCCGCTCAAGGACCTGACCTACGTGTCGATGATCGCGGACTACAACTTCGCCGTGGCTGTGAAGAAGGACGCGAAGTGGCAGACCATGCAGGAGCTGATCGCCGACGCGAAGGCGAACAAGAAAGGCATCAGCTACGGCACCACCGGCATCTACGGCAGCCAGCACCTGACGATCTCCGAACTGGCGCGCGTGTCGCAATCGAACTGGACGCACGTGCCCTACAAAGGCGATGCCGAGGCCATTACGGCGCTGCTGAGCGGTTCGTCCGATGTGGCGGTGCTGTCGAACACGCTGCTGCCCTACGTGCAGAGCGGACAAATGCGCGTGCTGGCCACACTCTCGGAAAAACGCGCGGCGGATTTTCCGAATGCGCCGACGCTGAAGGAAATCGGCTATCCGGTGTGGTCGAATTCACCGTTCGGCATCATCGGCCCGTCCAACATGAAGCCGGCCGTGGTGAAACGCCTCGACGACGCCTTCCGCAACGCGCTCAAGGACCCGAAGTTTCTGAACGTGACGCGCCAATACGGCATGGTCACGAACTACATGAGCCCGGAACAATATGCAGCCTACGCGCAGAAGGCATTCAAGAGCGAGGGAGAAATCATCTCGCGCCTGGCCGAGGCGATGAAGAATCAGTAAGGGCTTTTTGATGGGGTCCTGGCGCCCGAGGCGCCAGGACCGACTCATGGGTACGACGCATACGCCGCCTACCCCTCAAGCCCCATCATAAAAAGCGTTCCGCGGACGATCGATCCGGGGCACGGTGTTGGCGGCGTGCATGGACGCCTTGATCGTCGGCTTCACCACCTGGGCGGGCTGGATGCCCTGTTCGGCCGCTACCTTGGCCTCGGCGGCCTGGATGTCGACCGGATAGTCGTCGTCGTTGCGGCCGGGATGGTAGCCGGCCTTTTCCACGGCGATCAGGTCGGCCAGTACCGAGGCCCGGGTGACCGGGGCCTGGGCGTTCTGGACGCTCTGGGCGAACGACATGGCGGGAGCCGCGACGATAGTGGCGGCGATCAGCAGTTTCTTCAGTGTGTTCATGATTTGCTCCTTGTTAGCAGGGGTTGCGAACAGGATTCATGATGGACGCCAGCGCCCAACTGCCTTTTTCAGATTGCACGAACTTGTCGGGTTGTCACGATCCGGCGCGAATGGGGGCCAATCATCGCTTTTTGGCGATTTGCCGAGGTTGGCAGGCGCCTTCCTCGATGTGTGCCCCCGGTCCCTGTTGCGCCATCATGTCCTGCGGGTTGCGCAACGGACATGCCTTGAGCGACAGGCAGCCGCAGCCGATGCAGCCGTCAAGCTGGTCGCGCAGCATGGTCAGCGTGCGGATGCGTGCGTCAAGGTCCTCGCGCCAGGCGGCGGACAGCCGGCGCCAGTCGGCCACCGTGGGGGCCTTGTTGGCAGGCAGATGCGCGAAGGCGTCGGCAATCGTCGCCAGCGGCAGGCCCATGCGCTGTGCCACGCGGATGACGGCCAGCCGGCGCAGGATGCCGCGCGGATAGCGGCGCTGGTTGCCGGTGCTGCGCGTGCTCGCAATCAATCCCTTCGACTCGTAGAAATGCAGCGCCGATACCGCGATGCCGCTGCGCGCGGCCACTTCGCCAACGGTGAGCGGGTCGCGCGCCCGTAACGGCCGGTCGGCGCGATGTGGGCCAGCATGGGGGACGATGTCGGGGGCGACGGTCTTTGGCATGGTGATCCCTAATTTTCGGAGAAAATTCTAAAGCCCTTGCACTTCGCGATGGTATCGCAACGGCGCTTGACCTCAAGCGCCCTTGAGGTTTGATACTGGCGCGACTTTGACTCAGGACCCTGCCATGCTGCTTGAATCGCCCCGCGCGCCGTACCTGCAATTCGTGAATCCGCCCGACCTCTACGATCCCCGGCTGAACGGCTATTCCCATGTGGCGATCGCCAACCGGCCCGCCCGGATTGTGTTCGCGGCGGGCCAGGGCGGCGAGGACATGTGTGGCGGCTTGCGCGCCGACTTTGCGGCGCAGGTCAAGCAGGCGTTGGCCAACCTGCGCGTGGCGCTGCAGGCTGGGGGCGCCGACATCCCCGATGTGGCCAAGATCACCGTGCTGATCGTCGACCATTCCATGGAGCGGCTGGCGATCTTCAGCCGGGCCTGGCAGGCGCTCCTGGGCGACTGGCCCGCGCCGGCATGTACGTTGATACCCGTGCCGCGGCTGGCGCTGGACGGCATGCTGTTCGAGATCGAGGCGGTGGCGGTTCTGCCAGACCAGGCGCGATAGCGATCCAATCGGGTCGAGCGGGACGCCGTACGGCCGTTTGGCGATCCGGCATGTCCCTTGCACTGCCACTGGTAAGCCCGGCCCCTCACCGGCTGGGCATCCCCAACACCGGTCGGCATTGCAAAAACATGGAAATTCCACATCCGCTGACGATAATTTCGCCGCACCTCGAAGATGCCGTCTTCAGCTGCGGCAGCCTGCTGGCCGCCAGCCGGCAGGCGCTCGTCATCACAGTCTTCGCTGGTTTGCCAGGCCCGGAACTGACCGCGCCGGCGCATGACAGCGCCGCCGGTTTTGCGTCGGCCCGGGCCGCCATGGAAGCCCGACGACATGAAGATGCCCGCGCGCTGTCGACACTGGGCGCAGACCCCGTCTGGCTCGACTTCCTGGAGCAGCAATATGGCCAGCGCTACGACGCCGTGAGCATTGCGCTGCGGCTGGGCCGCCTGCTGGCGCTGCAGCCAGGGGGCACCGTGGTGGCGCCGATGGGCCTGCGGCATGCAGATCACATGCTGGTCAATGCCGCCTGCATGCTGGTGCGCGAAGCCGCGTTTGCGGATCTGCCTGAAACGGTACCGCATGGCGATCACGACGGCCACGTTGCCCCATTCCGCTGGATTTTTTACGAGGAAGCAATCTACCGCCGCATGCCCGGTGCGACGCAAAGCCGCATGGTCGGATGGTGGCAGGAGGGACTGCTGGCATCGCCGGTTCACATGCCGATCAGCGTCTTCACGGCGCAGAAGGCGCGGGCCGTGCAGGCTTACGAAAGCCAGTTGGCCCTGTTCTCGCCGGCCCAGCTCGCCGATGTGTGCGCACCGGAACGCTACTGGTCGCTGGATGCCATCGACGTGCATCGGTAATGCACGTCGACCAGCAACGCGTGTCGATCGGCCCCGTTACGGTCGTTTCGGCGGCGCAGTCTTCGGTGCCGAGGCCGGGTAGTCGTAGGTCTGCGCGGACGAGGCACCCTGGTTGAGGGCCGGGCCGCCACCATAGGAGCGACGGCTATCCTTTGACAACCCCCACTCGCGCGCCCCGGGCGCCACATCGGACGCGGCCGTACCCGGCGCCCGGTTGTCCACCTTCGGCGTCAGGGACGGTGTCTGGCCCCATGCCAGCCCGCCAAGCGACAGGCAGGCGATGGCGCAAAGCGCGTGGCGGGTACGGATCGCAATCAGATGTTTCTGATGTCGCATGATCGGGCCTCCTGTCATCAAATGGCCAGATTACGAGCGGTTATCGACGGGCGGCGCGTCCGGGTCTCGGCTGTCGGGGTCCTGCAGGTCCTGGCTTCCGATGCCAGCCGAACTGTCGTCTTGCCGGGTGGTAGCCCGCTGGCCTTCACGGGCCGTGGGATTTTCCTCGCTGGAGGCCCGGCGGGTGGCCAATGGATCGCGTTCTTCGCGGGCCTCGGGTGCGCCTTCGCGATTCTGTGGGTTGGCGCTATTTTCCGGGGATTCGTTGGGGCGACGTCTGTCGCGATTCCTGCGGCGGCGGGTTCCTGCATAGGCGAAAGGCATGGGGCATCTCCTTGTTCGAGTGAGTGGTTATGGATGCTTGCAGGGTGAAGCCGCCAGCGCGCCGGCCCGTGCCGGGCGCGCGCTGACGGGGTGCGTGGGCGCTCAGCCGCCCGATTTGCCCGAGGTGGTTGAGTTGGTACCCGGCATGGCGCTGGACCCGAAACCGGAGCCGGCTGTGGAACCTGAATTGCTGCCGATGCCCGTCCCCAGGCTACCGGTGCTGCCCGCCGCGCTGGATGGCGCCGTGCCGCCCTGGCTGGCGGGGCTGCCCAAGCCTTGAGACAGACTCGAGCCGCCTGAGCGTCCCTGGTCGCCCATAGCGCCCCTGCCGCTCAGACCGCTCATACCGCTCGTATTGCCGCCCATTCCTCCGCCAACACGGCCACTCATGGCGGATTCGCGCGTGACACGGATCTGGTTGTGAACATCCTTCACGCCGAACACTTCCTCGGCCATGTCCTCGATGCGGTATTTCTGCTGGCGGTCCTGCACGGTGCCGCTCAGCGTGACCACGCCGCTGGCTACGGAAACTTCCACCTCGCGGACATCCACGCGTCCGCTCATCGCCAGGCGTTCGCACAGGTCTTCGCGGATGCGTTCGTCCGATCGCTGATAGCCCTTCGGGCCCGTGCGCTGGGCGCGCCGTGCCGCTGCGGAGCCACCCGCCCCGCCATAGCCGCGATTCAGGTCGCTCCGCTCATTGGCGCCGGTGAAGTGCTCGTAGGCCCGTTCGTTGGGATCGTAGCCGCCGGGGCCAGTGCTGCCGCGGTCGCCACGGTCACGCATGGGACCCTGCCCCGCCGCATGGCGCTCGCGACGCTCGCGCTCATTCAGCCAGTCGGCGGCGGCGCGGCGTTGCCAGGTCTGGTTGCTCTGACCCACGGGCGGTTCCTGATCCTGGTTGCCATAGTCGGATACCCCATAGCCGCCGCGATAGTGCGTGCGCATGTCGGGTTCCGACCCCGTCGGGCCCTCCCAACCGCTGCCGCCGGTATCCCGGCCCTGCCACTGGCGGCTCGGCGACTGGCGACCTTGCTGGCGGCCTTCGCGCCCTTGTTCCCATCCACCTTGGCGCTGCACCGATCCACCCCGTGCTGGCTGATCCCAACCGGCGCGGCCCTGTGCCCACTCGTCGCGCTGGCTGCCTTGCTGGCTCGACCATTCGCTGCCGCGCCTGCCGGCGTCTTCCTGGTGCCAGTCGCCCCACCGTTCGCGTTCGGCGTGACGCTGCGGGGTATTGCGCTCGCCGGTGTCGCGGCCAAACGGCTGGCGGCCGGTTTGCCGGCCTTCGCCATATTCGCCGTAGCGCCCTTCGCCGTAGCCTTCCTCATAGCGCCGGCCTTGGCCCTCATAGCCACCGTAGCCGCTTGACGACACCGATGTGGAACCTTGCGACGATTCCAGAGAACGCGGCGATTGCGACGATTGCGACGATTGTGACGAAGGGCCCTGCCCGCTCCACCGGTTGCCACCGGGCTGCTGGCCACTGGCTTGCCAGTCGCTGCCGCCCTGTTGACGATGTGTGAGCCAGTCGCCGCCGCTGTAGGCCTCCTGCTGGCGCTGCCGGCTGCCTTGCGGGCGGTGCTCGTCCGGATCGCCCCGATCGCTTCGATCATTTCGCTCGTCACGTTCTGCGCCATAGCTGCTGTAGCGGTCGTCGGAACCACTGCCCCTGTTGTTCCCCTGGTCCATGAGCGTCTCCAGTTTGCAGTTCAATACGGTCATACGGAGACGGGGGACGCAAATTCCATACCGCTGCGTCCGGCACCGGTGCAGGCGGGCGGGCCGACCTCCGGCGGGCGCCTGCTGCATCGCGCCCAGGGCCGGCGGCCGGTTCGATTTACATGGCCATATAAATCCTGCCAACGGCCTTCACATGCTGTAGTCAACGGCCTACACCCGATTCAGTGGTGTCCCCCTGAGCGCATGGGTGGCGGGGTCATATCGTGAAGTCACCGCCACCAATTTTCGGGAGACGAACGATGAAACGCCTGCTCACGACCACCGCTCTGGCCATCAGCGCCCTGCTCTGCATGCCAGCCATGGCGCAGCCCAAGAACGACCCGCCGCTCTCGCCCAGCGCACCGAACCCCAGCGCTCCGCCGGCCCCTGAAGGCCCGTCGACGCAACGCGGCAGTTCGGGCAGCGGCGCCATGATGAGCAGCGATGCGACCATGCAGCAGGACAAGGACGCGCAGGCCCAAAAGGCGCACAAGGCAAAGAAAAACACCGGCCAGCGGGCCAAGAAGCCACGCGAACAGGACGCATCGCCTGTTGCCACGCCGACTTCGCCGTCGGGCCCCAAGGGCGATTCGCCCGATCCGGTCCAGAAGCCGTAACCGTCAGGTCACGCCAACACGTCTGCCTTTCCACGGGGCGTCCCCCGAAGACCCGTTTGCGGCGCGCCGCACGTTGTCCCCCAAACCGGGGCAGCGTGCGGCGCGTTTTTTGCATGGGGCATTCCGGCGCGAAGGCAAGGACGACGTACGCCCCATATTGGCCATATCGAACGAAGTGAAGTCCGATCTGCAAAAGATTAACCACGCCGGCATCGTAATTCGGTCGCTGACCAGCCCTGCTCACCTACAGTTAGAGCATCAACCGGAGACGCACATGGATGCACTGAACACCAAGCTGGCGCGGCTTAGCCGTCACGCCATGCAGTGTGCAGAAGCGCTGTCGGCTGTGGCGGCGGCCGCATCGGACCCGCAGATTCGGGCGGTGCTGGCGCATCGTGCCAATATGCAGCGCTGTGCATCGGTTGAGCTGGCCACGCGCGCGGCAGCCACCGGTGACGGCATGGGCGATGGCATGGGCGACGGCGCGACGGGCCGCGCCCGCGACCCGCAACACGTACCGCCGCCAGCCGAATCCGGCGAACTGCCCCTGCTGCGCCATGCCGCCCAGCAGGCTGCGCGCGCTGCGGGCGCCTATGGCGAGTTGCTGCGAGAACCGCTTCCCGATCCGGCATTGCGCCTGCTTCTGGCCCACTACTATCGCGGTGCCACCGAACTGCAGCGTCTGCTGGAACAGCGCGCGATGGAATTCACGCCGGCGAGATCGCCCGGTGCCGGGGCGCGCCGCGTGGTGCCGCCGGTGCAGCACTAGCAGTGCCAAGGCACTGCAGGCCACCCGGACATCTTCCCTTCAGGTCGAGTGAGGCGGCGCCGTCAACAGCGCCTGACGGCGCGCGCCGAGTTCCTGCTGAGGTTGATAGGGCCGGATCACCAGGGCCACATAGTCTTCGTCGTCGGGATTCACCACCAGATAGACCAGGCCGGACATCACCAGGGCCACTTCCCCCAGTTGCCCCGCAATGCGCGCGGCAACGAAGTACTGCAGCAAGTTGGGCTCCACGGTGGCATCGATTGCGCGGGCGGCGGTGCAGATCGTCATCATGCACTGTTCGGCGGCCCGGCAGACCACCACCACCTCGTCGATGGCGTAGCCGGTATGCGCGGCGCGCACCATGACCGATACGCCCTCGCTGGTGTTGGCCCGGTGCCAGCCAGGTTTGGCCCGGAAATCGGGCAGCGTCAGCTTGGCGCCCACGTCGTGGGCGACCACATTGAACTGCTGGGCAAAGTCGTGCGGGCTGATGGCCAACAACTGCTTTTCCACGGGGGTGGAAGACACGGCCACGGAGGAAGCCACGCTGAGGGTGGCCAGGACGCCGGTCAGGTTCATCGTTATCTCCCTCGCACGATGCTTGCCTTGCTTCAGCAATTGCCCTTCCAGCCTCTTTGCGGGCAGGTCTGGCGAACTGGTTCTGCGGCGGTCCCCTGAGACCAATATAGGCGCCGCGCCCGCCGCGTGCGAATCCTGGACCGCGGCAGCGGGCGACGCCGCCATTGGCATGCAACTTGCCGCCTGTTCTGAATATCCGATGATGCAATACGACCAGAGGAGTGACGATGAGCAAGACCACCCGACACAGCCAGGCGGACGCCGACAGCAAGAGCCGGAACAAGGAAGCCGCAGACCCGGAAGGCATCCCCAGCACGCTGGACCCGCGCCTGGATTCCGAGGCAACCGAAGACATCGAGCGAGAACTGGGCGACGTTCAGCGCGAGCGGCATGAGCCGGACGACGAGGAACTGCCGGAAGACGAAATTTTCGACGAAGTACGACGCGCCGCCGAGGAACTGCCCGCCGATACCCCAGTGGATCGCGCCGATCAGACCGACAAGCGGATGGAGAATCCGCCGAGCGGCAGCGACCTGTAGCCCCTCCCGTCCCCCTTCCGCCCCCGTCCCACCTCCCGCCCGCCAACCACGCGGACAGCAAAAAGCCCCGGCCAGGCCGGGGCTAGCAGCGGGTGGTCCGGATACGCCGCAATGACTGTTTGACTATTCAGAAGCCAGTACGCCGTACGGACGCACGTTAATCTGGTTGACCACATCGGAAACGCCGTACGTATCGTCGGCCAGATCCTCGATCTCGTACTTCATGCGACGGTTGTCGACGGTGCCGGTCAGCGTGACCACGGTGCCAGACACGGCCACCGTCACATCGCTGACGTCCAGCGTCGGGGCGTGCGTCAGGCGTTCGCAGACTTCCTCGCGGATGCGCTCGTCCGAGCGCGTGTAGTTCTTGGGGCCTGCAGCGCGCCGGCCATAGGCTTCGGGCCCGCGACCGTGAACCGCCTCGCCCAGGCGCGGGCGCTGACGGAAGTTGCGGCCCGATTCCACGCCGTAATCCTCGTAACCGGAGCCCGTCCCAAACCGGCTGCCGTCGCCCCGCTCGTAGCCACCTTCATAGCCGCTGCGCGTGCCGCTCCAGCGTTCGTCGCGGCCCGGCACGGGCGAATTGGACGTGCGCGCTCCAGCGTCGTAGCCGTCCTCGTACCCGCTGCTGTAGGCGCTGACATAGCCCGGGCTATGCGGCGAGCTTTCGTCGCGCGACTCGTCGTATGTGGAGCGGCCCGGATAGTAGACCGCGGCGCCGCGTGAGCGCCATCCGCCGCTCAACTGCGCCGTTCGACCCTGGCGCCAGGCGCCACGGTTGCGCGGATCTTCGTTCCACGCGCGTGCGTCGCGATTCTCATAGGCATCGTACGGATTGCGTTCGGCGGCGTTGCCGTAGCGGCCTGCCGACAGATCGCGGTGTCGCCAGTGACGATCGGCGCCAGGTACGTTGCCATAGCCCTCCTCGTAGCCTCCGTACTGCTGATCGGGCCTGCGGCGACGGCCATAGTCGTCTGATCGGTTCATTGCCTTGCCTCCGTGAAGCCGGGGCGCAGATCGCCCCCGATACAGGCAGGCCAGCAAGTTTCGTACCGGAGCGCGCGACCATGAAAAATGGCGCCGGAGGCACCGGCGCCATGCAGTTTCTACAAGGCCTGCGCGCAGGTCTTGCGCAGGCCATCATCCACGGTCTAGGACGATTTGCGGGCGCCCTGCATTGCCGCGCTGTCCGCACTTTGCGGCGTCACGAGCCGCAGCCCGCTGGCCACGGCCGCCGCTGCCGCGAAGCCGGCACCCAGACTCAGCGCCAGAGTTGGCCCGTGTTCCCCGGCAATGCCGAACGACAGGGCCACCAGGGCCGCGCCGGTGGCCTGGCCCAGCAGTCGCGCAGTGGCGACTACGCCGCTGGCGCCGCCCGCGCGCTCCCGGGGTGCGCTGGCCATCAGCGCCTTCAGGTTGGGCGACTGGAAGAACCCGAATCCGGCGCCGCAAATCGCCATGCGGATGCCGATATTGAGCACGCTGGCATCGGCCGGCATCATCGCCAGCGACGCCATGCCCACGGCCATGATCGCCAGGCCGATGCCGCCGAGCAGGCCCGGCGGGTAGCGGTCGGACAGCCGGCCCGCGATCGGCGCCATCACGGCCACCACGGCCGACCAGGGCGTCAGCAGGAAGCCGGTCTCCACCGGGTTGCGGCCCAGCACATGCTCGAAGTAGAACGGCAGCGACACGAACGCCAGGCCCTGCGCGGCAAACGAACAGACGGCGGTGGCCGTGGACAACGCGAACATCGGCCGCTTGAGCAGATCCACCGGCAGCATCGGCGCCGGATGCCCGCGTTCACGACGCAGCAGCAGCACGAAGGCAATCACGAAGATGGCGGCGGCCGCCACCACGTATTCCACCGGCTCGCGTTGCACGCCCTCGCCCAGCGCGAAGATCAGCGCGGCGAACGTAATGCCGTTGAGCACAGCCGCGACCGGATCGAAACCGTGCTGGCTGCGCTTGGTCTGTGGCAGCGACGGCCACGCGATGAACAGCGCCAGCAGCCCGATCGGCAGGTTGACGGCAAACAGCCATGGCCACGATCCGAACGACAGGATGACCGATGCCACCGTGGGCCCGACAGCGAACGACACCCCCACGACCAGCGCGTTGAGGCCCACGCCCCGCCCGAGCCGGTGGATCGGGAAGAGCGCACTGATCAGCGCCGTGTTGACGCTCATGATGGCCGCAGCGCCCACGCCCTGCAGCAGTCGCGCCGCTGCCAGGGACGGCAGCGACCACGCCATCGCGCAAACGACCGACGACACGATGAATACCATCACGCCACCCAGATAGATGCGGCGATGCCCCAGCACCCCGCCCAGCGCGGCGAACGGCAGCAGCGTGGCCACCATCGCCAGCTGGTAGGCGTTGATGATCCACACCGAGGCGGCCGGTGTGCTGTTCAGGTCGGCGGCGATGTTGGGCAGCGCCGTATTGGCGATGGCCGTGTCCAGCGTGGCCAGCGACACGGCAATCATGATGGCGGCCATCCCGCGCTTTTCGCGGGCGGTCATCGGGCTGTCTGCGGGAGGTACGGTGGCGGCTGCGGCCGAACTGGCCGGGGCCTGTGTTTCGCCTTCGGCGGGCGGGCTTGCGTGGTTCTGCACGATATCGATCCGGGGGGCGGGCTGGAACGGATGGGGAGCTGCGGTACAAATGACGCAGCAATCATTGCACCGTCAAGTATCGCAAGTCGAGACGATACGACAAATCGCGCCCGCGTGCTGGCGCGCGATGCGGGCCGGCGGCGCCTGTTGGCGCAGCTATTGGTTCGATCCATGAAGATTGGCCCGTGTTCGTCGCCGAACACGGGCCAACACCGTGCAAATTTCTGGTGCTACGGCCAGATGGGAATGTGAGTCAGGCGCTCAGTGCGGCCCGTACTTCATCTGGACGTCGTCCACGCGCTGGGTGCGCATGTTGTAGAGGCAGGTGTAGCGGAAGGACATGGCCTCTTCACTGGCGTCGGGCTCGAACGTGCCTTCGCCGCTGATCGACGTCTGGTTGGTCGTTTGCTGCGCGATGCGCTCACGGTCCGGCATCATCATGACGCTGCCGGGCTGCGGATAGCGGGTCTTGACCGCATCGGCCACCCGTTTTTCGCAGGCATTGCCCGCTGCGTCCAGTTGCGCACGGCTGACACCGCCTTGCGGCGTCGTAATGGTGGTCGACGGTTGCGACGTCGTGCGAGGCGGCGTGGGCGGCGGCAGTGGCGAGCTGGCGCAGCCCGCCAGGATCAGGGCCAGCAGGGCCGTTGCAAACAGGTACGGAGGTGTAAAACGTGGCATCGGGTCTATCCGGAGTCGGCGAAAAAACCGTCGGAGGACGGGGTGCTGATCCCTTGGACTCTATGTCAGAAATGCTTTTGGAGCAACCTGACGCCGCAGCCATCAACCCGCCGATGGCGTCCCCGGCAGCGCCGCACGCCGCGCCTTGACCCTGGCGACCTCGGCAAGCTGGGCCTCGAATTCCTTGATCTTGCACGCCTCGACTTCGCTCAGCTTGCTGCGGTCGACATGCGCCAGCAGCACGCCCAGCGCATCGCCAATCTTGCCAAGCTGCGCGCCATACGAGCCCACTTCATCGAGGATGCGGGCCTCGAGTTCGGGGTTGGTGCTGCGTCCCAGGTTGATGTTGATCAGGCCAAACTGGCCGCCGACGGTGCGCACGAACCAGTTCCATGGATTGATCGACTGGATGACGTCGCCAGAAAGGGGCAGGCGGAAATCGGGCATGGCAGGCTCCTGCAGGGCAAGTGAAGGGGCAGAGGAAGACGTCCGAATTCACCAGAGTAGGATGCCCGGGCCGGCGGCGCCAGCCGGCTGTGGCGCCAACAAATCGCCTGCAAATCGCCTGCTGATGTCAGGCGGCAGGCGCCTTGGCCTTGGCCGGGACCGGGGTGGTCATGTAGGAAGCCGCCGATGACAGGCGGTCGCGCGTACGATCGTCCGCCGCGGGCCCTGCCCGCACCACGTGGCGCTTGCCCATCTGCAGCGGCTCGCCGTTGGCGGCATCCACCAGCTGGGGCTCGACAACCTTGCCCGTGTCGCGGTCGACGATCTGCACACTGGCCCCTTCCGGCGCGAAATTGCGGTTGCCCCAGGCCAGCAGTGCCAGCAACACCGGCCGGAAATCGCGTCCGCAGTCGGTCAGCACGTATTCGTAACGCGGCGGCCGTTCCGAATACTGGCGCTTTTCCAGCAGGCCCTCTTCGACCAGGCCATTGAGCCGGCGCGTCAGCATGTTCGGCGCGATATCAAGGTTGCGCTGGAATTCGTCGAAGCGCTTCGTGCCGTAGAACGCATCGCGCAGGATCAGAATGCTCCACCACTCGCCCACGCGTTCAAGGCTGCGAGCGATCGGGCATTGCATGTTGCGGAAAGTCTTGCGTTGCATGTCGGTCCCGTTTGTCGGTGTATCGGCCCGATGATACCCACCTTTCGGCGCGTATCGGCCAAAGGCCGACGGGAACGGGCGCTGGCGGGTGCCACGCCAATGAAAAAAGGCGCCGCAACCCATCGGTCGCGGCGCCGCAATGCCTGCGCGTCGTGGAGTGCGCGCCGGCCCCTCGCTTGCCTTCCAATCCCCCGGGTACGGCGCCGGGATCAGAAAATGTGGCGGATGCCCAGCGAAACGCCCAGCTGGCCGCTGGCGTCGGGCGTCTTGTAATAGACCTGGGACGTCGACGGCAGGTAGCCCACCGACTGGCCGTTCGGCAGATACGAAATGTTGTCCCAGTTCAGCGACGCGTTGCGCGCGTAGTTCACCGCGAAGAACACATCGGTCCGCTTGGACAGGCTGTAGTCGGCCAGTGCCAGGTACTGCTGCGGGTTCTTCGGGTTGGTCGTCACGCCGCCGATGCGCGCGGACTTGATGTCGTCGTAGTAGTAGGCCAGCGACAGCCGCAGCGCGGCGGTGGCGTCCCAGTTCACGCCGACCCAGTACATGTCGTCGCGGTGCGGCAGCAAGGTTGGCGTGCCGGTGGCCGGTGCCACGGAATTACCCCAGCGGTAGCCCGCCACCATCTTGACCTGCCCCAGCCGGTAGCTGGCACCGAGCATCGCGCGCATGTCGCGGCCATAGTCGTTCGATCCCGATGTGCCCGCAGCCTGCGCGGTGTTGAGCGTCTTGACCTCGTCATAGGCCGCCGCGATGCCGAGCGGGCCATTCGCATACGACAGGCCCACACCATAGGCCGAACCCGCCGCAAAGGTGCCCGCACGCTCGCCGAACGACCAGTGCGCCATGGCCGTGAGCGGGCCGAACGTGCCCTGGTACTGCACCACGTTGTTCTCGCGGAAGTTCGGGCCGGCGATCCCCACGACCGGCTCGAATTCCGGTGCGTAGGCCACCGGCGTGAAGCTGCCCATGGTCAGGAACGCCGACGTGTACTGGCGGCCGAACGTCACCTTGCCCCACTGGTTCTGCAAGCCCACGAACGCCTGACGGCCGAACAGCAGCCCGCCGTTGCCCATCTTGCCGTCATCGGCATTGAACTGGTTTTCCAGTACGAACAGGCTCTTCAGGCCACCGCCAAGCTCTTCGACACCACGCAGGCCGAAACGCGACTGCGCGATACCCGACGAATTCATGAACACGGCCGAGCCGCTGCCCGGTGCCAGCACCCCGTTGCTGGTGTTCTGCACGTGGTTGACGTACTGGATGCTCGTGGTGACGACGCCATAGAGCGTCACGGACGATTGCGCCCAAGCGGCGGGCGCAAGCAGCGCGCCGGCAATGGCGGCGAACAGCGTCTTCTTCATTGTTTTACGGTTCCGAGTGTGGTGGCTGATGGCGCCAGTGGTCTCCTCCGTCCAGCGCCCGGTTGCGGTCGACTTCGACCGCGCCATGTCAATTTAATCCCTCGTATTAAATCGACATCGACCGCAGGCTAACGGCATACGCCCGTTCAGTTAGTTAGGATTTTCCCGGAGAGGCGGCAAAATGAAGGAAATACGACGCCAAATGGATGTCGGACATCGGATTTTTCCGTATCCTTGCGAAGCTTTCATTTTGATAACGACAAGCCTGCCAGCGACGCCACCACGCCATGAAGCTCAAGCAAGCGCGCGCCATGATCGCGGATGAGCAACCCCCACCCGCACACGACACCCGCCGTACACCCGGCCGCAAGACCGCTGCCGATGCCGACCGCCCGGCAGGCGCCGACGCCGCCGAAGGGACCCAAGCCGCCGGCCTTGCCGCTCCCGCCGCCCTTGACGGCCTGACTGACACCGCGCGGCGCATCCTGGAAATCGCCGAGCGCCTGTTTGCCGAACAGGGCGTGGAACAGGTGCCGCTACGCCAGATCGTGGTGGAAAGCGGCCAGCGCAACCGTTCTGCCCTGCACTACCATTTCGGATCGCGCGAGGCACTGGTCAGTCATCTGCTGAACCGACGCCTGCACCAGGTGAACGAGATTCGCCACCGGCATCTGGACGAACTCGAAGCCCGTGGCCGACCGATCGACATGCACGGCGTGGTGGAAGCCACCATCCGGCCCCTGGTCGAGGTGGTGCTCGACACCGACTGGGGTACCAACTACCTGCAGGTGCTGGCCCAGACCACGTTCAGCCCGGGGCTGCTCAACAAGGGCCTGGTCGACAAGACCGCCATGAGCGCGCTGTATCGCGTGCGCGAACACCTCTATGCGCTGCTGCCCGACGTGCCGCGCGACGTCATGAAGCTGCGCATGATCTGGTTCATGGATACGGTGGTGTATTCGCTGGCCCACTGGGTGCGCGAGCGCAGCAAGCGGGCCCGTAACGGGCCGCCGGTTGAGGAACTGATCGATTTCTGCGCGGCGGCCCTGGCAGGGCCAAGGCCGCCTGCGACCGGGGCGGCCGGAGCGACTTCCCGGCCGCCGGCATCCCCCAGGCCGCCCAAGGCCCCGAGGGCGCGCTGATCAGCCCGTGGCGCGCGCCGCGTCCGGCGCGGTACGGGCCAGCACCGGCAACAATGCCGCACCGGTGTGGCTGGCCTTGATGCGCGACAGCGCTTCAGGATCAGCCGCCCCGACGATGGTGCCGCCATGGGCGCCGCCCTCCGGCCCCAGGTCGATGATCCAGTCCGCCTCGGCAATCACGTCCAGGTCGTGCTCGATCACCACCACGCTGTGGCCGCCGTCCGTGAGCCGGTGCAGCACACGAATCAGCCGCGCCACGTCGGCCATGTGCAGGCCCACGGTCGGCTCGTCCAGCACGTAGAGCGTGTGCGGGGCCTTCTGGCCGCGTCGCGTGATGTCGTCGCGTACCTTCGACAGCTCCGTCACCAGCTTGATCCGCTGTGCCTCGCCGCCAGACAGCGTTGGCGACGGCTGGCCCAGCGTCAGGTAGCCCAGGCCCACGTCCTTCATCAACTGCAGCGGATGGGCGATCTGCGTGATGGCCGAGAAGAACTCCACGGCCTCGTCGATCTCCATCGTCAGCACGTCGCCGATGTTCTTGCCGCGCCACGTCACCGCCAGCGTCTCGGGGTTGAAGCGCTGACCGTGGCAGACGTCGCACGGCACCTTCACATCGGGCAGGAAGCTCATGCCGATGGTGCGCACGCCCTGCCCTTCGCAGGCCGGGCAGCGGCCGTCGCTGGTGTTGAACGAGAACCGCGACGCGCTGTAGCCGCGTGCCTTGGCTTCCAGCGTCTCGGCAAACAGCTTGCGGATCGCGTCCCAGACGCCGATATAAGTCGCCGGGCAGGACCGCGGGGTCTTGCCGATCGGAGTCTGGTCCACTTCCAGCACGCGGTCGATCGATTCCCAGCCGCTGATGCCTTCGCAGCCATGCCAGGCGTGCTCCACGCTAAGCGCCCTCGTCGCCGTGGGCTTGCCGGCCTTTTCGGCAGCGGCCCGGGCCCGGCGCGTGGCCGGCGACGACATCACCGAGCGACCCACCGCATCCAGCAGATTGGCCATCAGCACGTCGCGCGCCAGCGTGGACTTGCCCGAGCCCGACACGCCAGTGATGGCCACCAGCCGCCCCAATGGAATCCGCGCCGTCACGTCACGCAGGTTGTGCAGGTGCGCGCCCTGCACCGTCAGCCATTGCGCCGGCTCCGCTTCCTTGCCGGCGCGCGCCGGCTTGACCGGCCTGCGCGGCTGCAGCGGGTGGATCATCGGGTGCGCCAGGAACCTGCCCGTGGTGGAATCGGCAGCGGCCGACAGCGCGGCCACGCCGCCCTGCGCCACCAGGTTGCCACCGCGCTTGCCGGCCCCCGGGCCGATGTCGATGATGTGGTCGGCCCGGCGGATGGTGTCCTCGTCGTGCTCCACCACAACAAGCGTGTTGCCCTTGTCGCCCAGCTTGCGCAAGGCATCGAGCAGGATCTGGTTGTCGCGCGGATGCAGGCCGATGGTCGGCTCGTCGAGCACGTAGCACACGCCCTGCAGGTTGCTGCCGAGCTGCGCAGCCAGGCGGATGCGCTGCGCCTCGCCGCCAGACAGGCTCGGGGCGGCGCGGTCCAGGCTCAGGTAGCCCAGGCCCACCTCTTCCAGGAACTGCAGGCGACTGGAGATTTCGGTCACCACATCGCGTGCGATTTCGGCATCGCGCCCCTTCAGGCGCAGGCCATCGACCCAGCTTCGGGTGTCCGACACCGTCCATTGCGCCACATCGGTAATGGCATTCGTGTCGAACGTCACCGCCCGGGCCACGTGGTTCAGACGCGTGCCGCCGCAGTCCGGGCATGGCGTATCGGCCACGCCTTCGGGTTCCTGCTCTTCGGATGGCAGGCTCTGCTCGCGGCCACGGTCGTCGCCGCCCAGCACGGTGTCGTCAAACGCCGCGCGTTGCTCGCCCGTCAGCGCCAGGCCCGTGCCGACGCAGGTGCCGCACCAGCCGTGCTTGCTGTTGTACGAGAACATGCGCGGGTCCAGTTCGGGATAGCTGGTACCGCAGACCGGACAGGCGCGCTTGGTCGAAAACACCTTGGTTTCGCCGACCTTGCCCGACCCCTTGCCGTCGTGCATGGCATCGTGCAATCCGTCCAGCGGCGCCAGCAAATGCATCACGCCCTTGCCCAGTTCCAGCGTCTGGTCCAGCAAGGCGCGCAGTTCGGCCTCGTTGTCTGGAGAAACGACGATGTCACCCACCGGCAGTTCGATGGTGTGCTCGCGGAAGCGGTCCAGGCGCGGCCAGGGGTCGACCGGCAGGAACTCGCCATCCACGCGCAGGTGCGTATTGCCACGCGCCTTGGCCCATTTGGCCAGATCGGTATAGACGCCCTTGCGGTTCACCACCAGCGGTGCCAGCAGGCCAACATGCTGGCCGCGATAGTCGCGCAGCAGCTGGGCCGCGATCGACGCCGGGCTCTGGGATGTCACCGGCGCCCCGTCATGCACGCAATGCTGGATGCCCAGCTTGACGTAGAGCAGGCGCAGGAAGTGCCAGACTTCGGACGTGGTCGCCACGGTACTCTTGCGGCCACCGCGCGACAGCCGCTGCTCGATGGCCACGGTGGGCGGAATGCCGTAGACGGCGTCCACCTCCGGCCGCCCCGCCGGCTGCACGATCGACCGCGCATAGGCGTTCAGCGATTCCAGATAGCGGCGCTGCCCCTCGTGGAACAGGATGTCGAACGCCAGCGTGGACTTGCCCGAGCCCGACACGCCGGTAATCACGTTGAACTTGCCGTGCGGGATGTCGACGTTGAGCGCCTTCAGGTTGTGCTCGTGCGCGTTGACGATGCGCACCACGCCCTCGCCCTCCACGGCACGGCGCGCCCGGGCGGCCTGTACGGCGGCCTGCAGCGGCAATCCGTGCTTTGCCTGCTCCTCGCGCTCGGCAGCGAGCGTGCCGGATTCGCCCATGGCCTTGTCATAGGCCAGCAGCGCGTGGCCGGTATGCGAGTCGGTGCAGCCCTTGACCATGTCGGGCGTGCCCACGCACAGCACCTCGCCGCCCGCGTCCCCGCCTTCGGGGCCCAGGTCGACAATCCAGTCAGAGGCGCGGATCACGTCGAGGTTGTGCTCGATGACGATCAGAGAATGGCCGCCGTCCAGCAGCTTGCCGAACGCGCGCATCAGCTTGGCGATGTCGTCGAAATGCAGCCCGGTGGTGGGTTCGTCGAACATGAACAGCCGCTTGGGCAGCACCACTGCCTTGCGGTTCTTCACCGGCTGCGCGGCCGCCGTTTCGGCCAGGAAGCCAGCCAGCTTCAGGCGCTGGGCCTCGCCGCCCGACAGCGTCGGCACCGGCTGGCCCAGCTTCACGTATTCCAGACCCACGTCGGCAATCGGCGCCAGCACGCGCAGCACGGCGGCATCGCCCTCGAACAGCGCGGTGGCCTCGCTGACGGTCAGTTCCAGCACATCGGCCACGCTCAGCGTGCGCGGCGGCTGACCGCGCGCGGCCCGCTCGATCTTCACTTCCAGCACTTCGGCGCGATAGCGCGTGCCATCGCAGTCCGGGCAGCGCAGGTAGACGTCGGAGAGGAACTGCATCTCCACGTGCTCGAAGCCCGAGCCACCGCAGGTGGGGCAGCGGCCGTCGCCCGAGTTGAAGCTGAACGTGCCGGCCGTGTAGCCGCGCTGCAGCGCCAGCGGCGCCTTGGCAAACAGCTTGCGAAGCTCGTCGAACGCGCCCACGTAGCTGGCCGGGTTGGACCGCGCGGTCTTGCCGATGGGCGACTGGTCGACAAAGACCACGTCATCGACCTGCTCGGCGCCCACCAGTTCGCGGAACGCGCCCGGCGATTCGGTGGCCTTGCCGAAGTGGCGTGCCATGGCCGGATACAGCACATCCTGCAGCAGCGTCGACTTGCCGGACCCTGACACGCCGGTCACGCAGACCAGCCGGTTCAGCGGGATCTCGACGGTCACGTCCTTGAGGTTGTGCTCGGTGGCCCCTTCGAGCTTCAGGCGCGGCGTGGTGTCATCCACGGGCCGCAGGCGCCAGTCCGTGGCATCGGTCACGCGCCGGCGTCCGCCCAGGTAGTCGCCCGTCAGCGTGGGCTCCTTGCGGATAGCGCCGGGGGTGCCGTCGAAAATGATCGAGCCGCCGCGTTCGCCGGGGCCGGGACCCATGTCGATCAGGCGGTCGGCCGCCAGCATCACCGACGGGTCGTGCTCCACGACCACCAGCGTGTTGCCGGCGTCGCGCAGGCGGTGCATGGCCTCGACAATGCGGTTCAGGTCGCGCGGATGCAGGCCGATGCTGGGTTCGTCCAGCACGAACAGCGTGTTGACCAGCGAGGTACCCAGCGCGGTGGTCAGGTTGATCCGCTGCACCTCGCCGCCGGACAGCGTGCGGCTCTGGCGATCGAGTGTCAGGTAGCCCAGGCCCACGTCGCACAGGTACTTCAGGCGCGTGCGGACTTCGGCCAGCAGCAGCTTGAGCGCATCGTCCAGCAAGGCGCTCGACAGGGTCAGGTCGTCGAAAAAGCGGCGGATGCGCGCAATCGGCATCAGCATCAGGTCATGCACGGTCAAACCCGGCAGGCTTTCCAGCTGCGGGCGGTTCCAGTCCACGCCCTTGGGCAGGAAGCGGCTGGCCGGCGCCAGCACGGCGTCGGCGTTGTCCTTGCTGCCCAGGCGCCACAGCAGCGCTTCGGTCTTCAGCCGCGCGCCACAGCAGGTCTCGCACGGCGTGTAGCTGCGGTACTTCGACAGCAGCACGCGGATGTGCATCTTGTAGGCCTTCGACTCCAGGTAGCTGAAGAACCGCATCACGCCGTACCACTGCTTGTTCCACTGGCCGTTCCAGTCAGGCGACCCGTGGATCACCCAGTGCTGTTCGGCCTCGCTGAGCTGGTTCCACGCCAGGTCGCGCGGAATGCCGGCCTTGGCCGCATAGCGCATCAGGTCGTCCTGGCATTCCTTCCAGGCCGGCGTCTGCATGGGCTTGATCGCCCCGTCGCGCAGCGACTTGCGGCCGTCCGGAATCACCAGGCCCAGGTCTACCCCGATCACGCGGCCAAACCCGCGACACGTCTCGCAAGCGCCGTAGGCGGAGTTGAAAGAGAACAGCGCCGGTTGCGGGTCCGCGTAGCGGATATCGCTTTCCGGGCTGTGCAGGCCCGTGGAGAACTTCCACACGGGACCGTCGCCCTCGTCGGTGACCACATTGACGCTGACCCGGCCGCCGCCGCGCTTCAGCGAGGCTTCGATGGCCTCGATGGCGCGCGCCTTTTCCACATTCCCGATGCGGAAGCGGTCTGCCACCACGTCCAGCACCTTGCGCTTGCCGGTTGGCGATTCAACGATGCGCTGCCCATGCACGCGCGTATAGCCGCTGACGGACAACCATTGCGTCACTTCGTCTTCCGTGGCCGATTCCGGCAGTTCCACCGGAAACGTCACCACCAGCCGGGCATCGGCAAACGGCTGCCCAGCGGCCGTCCGGGCCTGCAATTCGGCGTAGATGGTTTCCGGCGAGTCATGGCGCACCGGCAGCGCGGTCTGCTTGTCGAACAGTTCCGCCGCCCGCGCGTACAGCAGCTTCAGGTGGTCGTTGAGTTCGGTCATCGTGCCCACGGTCGACCGCGAACTGCGCACCGGGTTGGTCTGGTCGATGGCAATCGCCGGCGGAACCCCGTCCACCTTGTCCACCTGCGGCCGGTCCATCCGGTCGAGGAACTGGCGCGCATAGGCGCTGAAGGTTTCCACGTAGCGGCGCTGGCCTTCTGCGTACAGCGTGTCGAACACCAGGCTCGACTTGCCTGACCCCGACGGCCCGGTCACCACGGTCATTTGCCCGGTGTGCAGGTCGAGATCAACGTTCTTGAGATTGTGCTGACGGGCACCGCGAATACGGATCGTACCGGAATCTGACAATTTCTTGCCTCGAATCAGTGAGTTGGATGCAGAACTTAATGTTCGTTGGAAGCTTTTCACTACGCCGCGCGGGCGTAGAAGTGCCCTAACTATACTGTATAAACGTACAGGCTTCCTGACAGCCAGCAGACAATTCTGATTTCGGGAGCCGGGCGTCACGGCAGGCACATCTTGCGCGAAAATGCATCCCCACGTTCAAGTCGCCCCCGAATTGAGCAAACTTGGTTTGCATAAAATTAGCTATGCGCTAACATCGGGATGCAGCACGCAATCGGTTCACCAGAGAGGCGACACAGCAGCTGCTGTCGATGCCACGAAACGTGGCCCTCAATATCCGGGCCAAGGTGGGTCTGCTGGCAGCAGACCCTTACGCGCCAAACCAGAACGGACGAAAGCTGATGGGCCGGAGCGCCTTTCGGCTGCGCGTTGGCGATTGGCGCGTCCTGTACCGGATCGAGGCCGGACAATTGGTGGTGGTCGTGCTGACCGTCAAATCACGTGGGAGTGCATATCAATGACCGCGATACAGTTCATCCAGCGCGAGGGCAACCGTGAGTATGCGATCGTTCCGATCGACCTCTGGGAGCGTGTCCAGCACCTGTTTGAAGCCATGGAAGATGTCCGGATCCACGACGCCGCCGTTGCCGACGACGATGGCTTCCGGGTTCCGGCTGCCGTGCTGGACGCCCAGCTTGCCGGCGACCACCCGATCAAGGCTTGGCGCGACCATCGCCGGCTGACCCAGGACGCGCTGGCCGCCGCCGCCGGCGTCAGCAAGCCCTACCTGAGCCAGATTGAAAACCGCAAGCGCGACGGCAGTGTGGATGTGCTGCGCGGCCTGGCCACCGCGCTGGCGGTACCGCTGGACCTGCTGGTGGAAAACCGGGGCGCGTGAGTCACGCCCGGTCCGCTTACCCGCGCTGCGGCAGCTTCCAGCCCGGACGGATGAAGTGGCAGGTGTAGCCGTTCGGAAGCCGCTCCAGGTAGTCCTGATGCTCGGGTTCGGCCTCCCAGAACGGCCCGGCCGGGGCGATTTCCGTCACCACCTTGCCCGGCCACAAGCCCGAGGCGTCCACGTCGGCGGCGGTCTGTTCGGCCACGTTCTTCTGATCGCCGTCCAGGTAGAAGATGGCAGACCGGTAGCTGGTGCCGATATCGTTGCCCTGGCGGTTCCGCGTCGTGGGATCGTGGATCTGGAAGAAGAACTCAAGAATCTGGCGATAGCTGATCTGCGTCGGATCGAACACGATCTCGATGCCTTCGGCATGCGTGCCGTGATTACGGTAGGTGGCATTGGGCACGTCGCCCCCGGTATAGCCGACGCGCGTCGTCAGCACCCCGGGATAGCGGCGCAGCAGGTCCTGCATGCCCCAGAAGCAGCCACCGGCCAGGATCGCGGTTTCAGTTTGTGTGGTCATCGTGATATTCCATCGCAATACATCGGGCCTCGTAATATACGCATACCCCACGAAACTCGCTGACCGCCATGAAGTCCCCCCGACGCGCGCAGGGTGTCATACAGACCCTGCAGCGCGAAATTGCCGCCTGCACCCATTGCGCCGCCGCGCTGCCCGCCGGGCCCAGACCCGTTGTCCAGTTCAGCGCCACGTCACGGATCGTGGTCATCGGCCAGGCGCCCGGTTCGCGTGTGCACGCCAGCGGCGTGCCGTTTGATGATCCCAGCGGAGACAGGTTGCGAGCGTGGATGGGCGTGACCAGGGACGCGTTCTACGACGCCTCGCGCATTGCCATCATGCCGATGGGGTTTTGCTACCCCGGCAAGGGCAAGAGCGGCGACCTGCCGCCCCGGCGCGAATGTGCGCCCCTCTGGCACGAACGGGTACTGGCCTGCCTGCCCCACGACCGTCTGACCTTGCTGGTCGGCACCTATGCCCAGGCGGCCTATTTGCCGAAGCAGCCGGCGCAGTCCAAACGGTCCATGAGCGAACTGGTAGCCGATTTCCGAAGTTTCGGCCCGAATGTGTTTCCTCTGCCCCACCCATCGTGGCGCGTGGTGCTGTGGATGCGCCAGCACCCGTGGTTCGAGGCCGAACTCTTGCCCGCGCTACAGACCGCCGTACGGGCGCGGCTGTCGCCCTGAGGCTCAGAGGCTCAGAGGCCGAGCGACGTCAGGAACGCGTCGAGATCCTTGCGCCAGAACCGCTGCCCGTAGGACAGCAGCAGATGGCCATCGCGGCCAGGCACCTCTTCCACGCTGACCAGTTTGGCCGGGCTACCACCCGCCGCGAAGGCCTGATACCAGCCCAGCGGCGCCTCGGCCCCGAAGTACTGGTCGTTTTTGGCATAGAGCCACAGCCCAGGCACGGTTGCCGTCTTGCCGAACTCGGCCATCAAGTCGCGCAGCTGGTCGGGATCGCAACTGTGCCCCGGAGACCGCTCTGGCGAACCGCCGGCACCGCCCGAGAAATTGATGTAGCCAATCACGCCTTGCGGCCGGGTTGCCGCCGCCGCGACGCTGGCGAAGCCGCCGACCGAACGCCCTTCCAGCACGATTCGATGGGCGTCGGCCCAGGTTTGGGCGCGTAGCCACTGGATCGTGGCCAGCGTCGCGTCGTTGAGTGCCCCCGCTACGGCCCGGTAGTCCGGCTTGCTGGAGCATTGCCCCATCGTGCTGAAGCTCGCATGGTTGTTTTCGCGGTCAGGGCCGCCCGTTGCGCCGTAGCCGATCCGGATTGGCACCACCACGGCCACGCCGTGGTCCAGCCAGTAGCGGATATGCCAGTTCTGCAGCGGATGCTTGAGATTGGCGCGCTCCAGCCGGTCCGGGGCGCGGCCGTGCGAAAAAATCACGACCGGAAACGGTCCCGCGCCTTCCGGCTTGAAGACTTCGGTATGCATGCCGACCGTGCCACCGAACGCTCCCGCACCCGACACGGGAATCTCCACCGATTCGGCCACCGGCGCAGGCAGCTGTGGCTTGCCTTCATCTGCCGCCAGCGCGTGGGCCGATGCCAGGCTCATCACCAGTGCCGCCAAGATCGGGAGGCGACGGATACCGTGGAACTGTGCGAACGCGGGCATGAATACAGGGGGAGGAAAGAATGGCCGCAAGCCTATCACCGCGCCACGTGGCCGAATCGACCTGTTGACGATGTGCCGTGTGCCTGTTGCGCCGTTGCAACCGCGTCGCCCGGCGGGCGTGGCACCGCGTCAGTCCTCGCGCATCCGCAGGGCGGCCAGCGTAAATGGCTTGGCCAGGATCGTGGTGGCCAGTGCCATCAACAGCAGCCCGGAGAACGCCGGCGTGCTGATGAGGCGGTTTTCGAGAAGGATGGCCAGCACCACCACTTCCATCAGGCCCTTGGTCTGCGCCAGCGCGCCGGCCGCCCAGGCATCGCGCCGGCCCAGGCCAGCCCAGCGGGCCGGCAGCGCGGTGCCCGCCATCTTGCCGACCACGGCTACCACCGTGGTCAGCGCGAAAACGATCAGCGCGTCGATCCCGGCCGTATTGAGGTCGGTACGCAGGCCGGTCATCAGGAAGAAGAACGGCATCAGCACCACCACCGTGGTGGGCTCCAGTTGCCGGCCGATATCGGCGGCCAACTGGCGCGGCAGCGCCACGCCGGCCAGGAAGCCGCCAAGGATGTAGTGCAGGCCGATCAGTTCCGACGTGCACGCAGATGCGAAAATCAGCACCACCACCGCCGCCAGTCGCGCATCGTGCCCACGCATGACCGGCAGCCACCGCGCTAGCAACGGCCGCACCACCGCGAACAGCACCGCCAGATAAATGGCGCCGCCTATGACCAGCTGCAGCGGCTGCGCGGCGGCCTGGCCGGTGCTGGCCAGGATGCATGACAGCACGATCCATATCGCGGCATCGCTGAACGCCGAACAGGCCAGCGCCAGGCGTCCGGCGGTGGTATCGGTCAGCTTCATCTCGCGCAGGATGGCGCCAAGCACCGGCAATGCCGTGACGGCCATCGACACGCCCACGGCAATGGCGAACTGCCACGTCGTGGCCGCCTCGCCTGGCAGCGCCGGGCGCCAGACGGCAAGCACATAGCCCGCACCGACACCCAGCACGAAAGGCAGCGCCACACAGCCCGGCGCGGCCCACAAGGCGATTCGGCGTAGCCCCTTGGCCTCCGGCCCACCCACGTGCAGGCCCGACAGGAAGGCAAACAGCACCACCGCCAGCCATTGCAGCCCGGATAGCGCGGCAAGCTTCTGCGCGCCGAACAGCGCGTGCCAGCTATCGGGCCAGAACGCGCCCAGCACGGACGGCCCAAGCACGATGCCCCCGGCGATCTGCATCACCACCAGCGGCACGATGCCGCCCATCCGCAGGCCACGCCACAACACCAGCGGCACGCCGACGACAAGGCAGGCCTGCACGAAGAAAATCGCAGTGGGATTCAGCGCGGACGGATTCATGGGGCGTTTGCGGTATGGCGTGATGCTGGCGTGGCGGCCGCCCGCAGGCGGACCCGCGATGATACGGCAGTGCGGATGACGGCTGTCACCCCAGCGGCAGGGCCGTGCTGTAAAGCACCTGCTTCAGCGCGAAGCTCGACCGGATACTGGCCACGCCCGGAATCCGCGTGATCTGATCGATGATCAGCCGCTCCAGCGCTTCGACATCGGGCACCACCACGCGCAGCAGATAGTCGGCATCGCCCGACATCAGGTAGCACTCCATCACCTGGGGCAGCGCGCCGATTTTTCGTTCAAAGGTGTCGAGCGTCTCGCGCCGCTGCTTGTCCAGCGATACGGAGATAAACACCACCACCTTCAGGCCCAGCCGCCGGGCATCCAGCAGCGTCACGCGGCGCGAAATCACGCCGATTTTCTCCAGGCGCTTGACGCGCGCCAGGCATGGCGATGGCGACAGATTGATGCGACTGGCCAGTTCCACATTGGTCAGGCTGCCGTCGCGCTGCAGTTCCCCCAGGATACGAATGTCAGTGGCGTCGAGATCGATGTCCAGCATGTTCGGCTTTATAAGTTGAGTTTTCCGGCATTCTATGCCGTATCACAATGCAATGACAGAGTGATCCGGACAATGCTGCGGTGCGATGAATCGTAGACTTTTGGACATACGGCGACTCATTCGGTGACTCACCGGCCCGCCTCGAATCCACCCGATTTCATGTCCGTCTTTTCCTCCGCCGGCAGCGCCCGCTCTGCCACGCTCAAGTCGTTTCTGCCGTTGATCGGCGCCGTCATCATCTGGGGCGGCAACTGGCCCGTGATGAAATTCGGGCTGTCGCACGTCAGCCCGTTGTGGTTTGCCGCCCTGCGCTTCGGCTCGGCCGCCCTGATCAGCTTTATCGTCCTGGGCGCGCTCAAGCGGCTGCGCCTGCCGTCGCGCCAGGAGTGGCCGCTGGTGTTCAGCGTCGGCTTGCTGCAGATGGCCGCCTTTACCGCGCTGGCCCTGTGGGCGCTGCAATATGTGGCGCCGGGCCGCGCCTCGGTCGTGGCCTATGCCACCGCCATCTGGGTGATTCCGCTGTCGTCGCTGGTGCTGGGCGAGCGGCCGTCGCGCTGGCAATGGCTGGCCACGGGCTTCAGCTACGCCGGTATCGCGGTCATCGTCGCGCCTGCGCTGGGCGGCTGGGAACTGCATACCGTGATGGGTCTGACGATGCTGCTCGGCGCGTCGCTGGCCTGGTCCGTCAGCATCATCCACCTGCGTGCGCATCGCCATGTGCGGCTGGGCGCCGAAATGATTCCCTGGGAATGCGCGGTGGCGACGGTGCCGCTGGTGCTGCTGGCCGTTTTGCGAGACGGCGCGCCCGATCTGGCTGCCATGGGCGAAATCTGGCCCGCCGTGCTGTACACCGGCCCGCTGGCCACGGCTTTGACCTTTATCGTCGTGCTGAACGTTACCCAGTCGCTGCCGCCGGCCGCCACGTCGATCGCCATGCTGGGCGTGCCGCTGCTGGGCCTAGTGCTGTCCGCGGTGGCCTGGCACGAGCGCATCTCGGCAGATCTGTCGATGGGTCTGGGTTTGATCGCGCTGGGTGTGGTGACCACCGCGCTGGCACCCCGGCTGGGGCGCCTGGCGTCGCGCTGATCGCCGATCGCTGAGTGGCGCGACTCAGGGCTCTACCGAAAGCTCGCGTTTCAGCGTGCGCAGCACGAAGGTGGAATGGCTGTGCCGCAGGCCCGGCAGCTTGTAGAGCTTGTGGCGCAGGAATTCCTCGTAGCCTTCGGTGCCGGCCACCGCCACCTTGATCAGATAGTCGTACTCGCCCGTCAGCAAATGGGCTTCCAGCACCTCTGGCAATTCGGCCAATGCCTCGCCAAAGCGGTGCAGCATGTCGTCGTCGTGGCGGTCGAGCGTGACCTCGATCAGCACGGTGTCCGGCAACCCCAGCGCCTTCTGGTTCAGCAGCGCCGCATAACCGCCAATTACCCCCGCGTCCTCCAGCACCTTCACCCGGTTCCAGCACGGCGTGGCGGACAGCCCCACCCGCTCGGCCAGCTTGGCGTTGGAGATGCGCCCGTCGCGGCGCAGTTCGCGCAGGATGCGACGGTCGATGTCGTCGAGCTTGGGAATGTTTGTCACGGCAGATTGAGGATGAAAGATGAATTCACCGCCAATCTACACCAAGATGGCGGAATATTCTCCAATTGGCTACGGAGAGGAGAAAATTCAGAAGCCCATTTTTCGGCATGGCTGGTAAATTTACCGGACCCCTTGCACATCACATCGCACCCCGCCACGCACCGCCCGGAACCGCCCATGCCAGCCCTTCACCTCGCCCTCCAACTCGACCGTACCAACCTGAGCGACACCTTCGGCAGCCTGGAATGGGTGCTGGCCAATGCCCGCCGCACGGGGCTGACCCTGCAACAGATGTCTTTCGATGCCAGCCGCGCCAACGTCGCGCGGCTGGTCTGCCAGGCCGATACGGTGGAATTGCTGGAGCTGTTCGTGCGGCGCGTGGTCCATGGCGTGGACCTGGAAGTCCTCGACGCGGCATTCACCGGCGAGCAGGCATCCGTGGCCGAGCCCGAGGCCCTAGCCGCCTGATTGCGCCATGCGCGCGGTGTCTTGGAGCAGTTCGATGCCATCCAGTTCGGCCGCACAGATGTCGCGCACGATCGAGACGAAATCGTCCACATAGGGGCGATCCGCCATGGCGGACGGCAGCACCGCATAGAGTTCGCTCCACAGCCCCTTGGCGCCGATGCGCTTGGCCAGCACGTAGTCGTGGTCCACATAGTTCTTGACGCCCCAGTTCGGCAGCGCCGCCACACCGCGCCGGCTGGCCACCAACTGGAGCACCGCCACGGTCAGTTCGGCCGTGCGCCGTTCGAGCTGGATACCGGCGGGCTCCAGCACCTCGCGGATCAGGTCGATCCGCTGCTCGGGCACCGGATACGTAATCAGCGTTTCGCCAGCCAGGTCCGCGGCCTCGATGCGGCGCTTGTTGCGCAGCCGGTGTTCGTTGGCGATGACCGCCAGAATCTCGAAGCGGAACAGCGGCGCCACGGTCAGCCCGCGCCGGGCCGGGGGCTTCGACCCGATCACCATATCGGCCTTGCCTTGCGCCAGCAGCGCCAGCGGGTCGGCATGGAAGCCAGCCACGAGGTCAATCTCCACTTCCGGCCAGCGGCGTCGGAATTCGTCCATGACGGGCATCAGCCAGTCAAAGCAGGTATGGCATTCCAGCACCACGCGCAGTTCGCCGCGTGTGTCGCTCTTCAGGCGTAGCAGATCACGCTCGGCAGCGCTGATGGACGCCAGCGTTTCGCGCGCTAGCGTCAGCAGCCGCTCGCCGGCCGGCGTGAACCGCAGGCCCTGCCGCGTGCGATCGAACAGCGCCATGCCGTAGTGCGCCTCGATGGCCTTGATCTGATGGGACAGCGCCGACTGGCTGACATGCACCCGCTCGGCAGCCGTCGCCAGCTTGCCCGCGTCTGCAATGGCCACCAGCGATCGGAAATGGCGGACTTCAATCATCGCGGCCGCTCCAGGGGCGTCTGACTAGTTAGTTGAATAAAATTCATCCTTTGTTTAAAACATGTCGCTTGATTCATTCTAGCCGTGAATCGACACTGTGCGCCAGATCAGACATCACCGGAGCACGGCATGGCACGTACACACGTTTTGGGATTTCCGCGCATTGGCGCACGACGCGAACTGAAATTTGCCCAGGAAGCGTTCTGGCGCGGCGAAACATCGGAAGGTGCGTTGCGCGAGGTGGGTGCCACGCTGCGCCGCCGCCACTGGCAACTGCAGGCCGATGCGGGCCTGGCGACCGTGGCAGCCGGCGACTTCGCCTGGTACGACCAGATGCTGGGCCTGACCACGCTGCTGGGTGCCCTGCCCAAGCGCTTCGGCTTCGATCCGGCCGCGCTGACGCTGGCGCAGTACTACGAACTGGCGCGCGGCAATGCGGCCCAGCCGGCCATGGAGATGACCAAGTGGTTCGATACGAACTACCACTACATCGTGCCGGAGCTTGACGCCGACAGCACGTTCGACGGCGGTGCCAACTGGTATTTCGACGAGATCGATGAGGCGCTGGCGCTGGGTCTGTCCACGCGGCCGGTGCTGATCGGGCCGGTCACGTATCTGTGGCTGTCCAAGTCGCACGTGGCCGGCTTCGACAGGCTGAGCCTGCTGCCGAAGGTGGTGCAGGCCTATCGGCGCATCCTGTCGCAACTGCAGGCGCGCGGCATCGAGTGGGTACAGATCGACGAACCCGCGCTGTGCCTGGACTTGCCGCCGCAATGGCTGGACGCCTATGACCAGGCCTACCCGGCGCTGGCCGATACCGGCGTGAAGCTGCTGCTGGCCACGTACTTTGACACGGCGGCCGCTCATCCCACCCATCATGCCGGTCGAATCGCCACCCTGCCGGTTCACGGTTTTCATATCGACCTGGTGCGTGCGCCCCTGCAACTGGCCGCGTGGCAGGCCGTGCTACCAAGTAGCGCGGTGCTGTCGGTCGGTGTGATCGATGGTCGCAATATCTGGCGCGCCGACCTGCGCAAGGTGCTGGACGCCGTCGCGCCGCTGCATGCCCAACTGGGCGACCGCCTGTGGCTGGCGCCTTCGTGCTCGCTGCTGCATGTGCCGGTGTCGCTCGATGCCGAAACCCGCCTCGATCCGGAACTGAAAACCTGGCTGGCGTTTGCCACCGAGAAGCTCGACGAACTCCACACGCTGGCCACTGCGCTGAACCTTGGCGAAGCAGCCGTGGCCGAGCAGTTGGCCGCATCGGATGCCGCGCAGGCCGCGCGCCGTACCTCGCGCCGCGTGGTCAACCAGCAGGTGCAGAAGCGGCTGGCCGCCGTGACCGCCGACATGGCCGATCGCGACAGCCCGTTCGATGTGCGCATCGTCCGCCAGCGCGACGCGCTGAAGCTGCCCGCGCTGCCCACCACGACCATCGGCTCGTTTCCGCAGACGCCTGCCATCCGCCAGACCCGGGCCGCCTACAAGCGCGGCGATATCGGCGCGCTGGACTACCTGGACCGCATGCGCGCCGAAATCGAACTCGCCGTGCGCAAGCAGGAGGCACTGGGCCTGGACGTGCTGGTGCATGGCGAAGCCGAGCGTAACGATATGGTCGAATATTTCGGCGAACAGCTATGCGGCTATGCGTTCACCGAGAACGGCTGGGTGCAAAGCTACGGCTCGCGCTGCGTCAAGCCGCCGGTGATCTTTGGCGATGTGTACCGTCCCGAGCCGATGACCGTGGATACCGCGCGCTTTGCGCAGTCGCTGACCGACAGGCCGATGAAGGGCATGCTGACGGGCCCCGTGACGATGCTGCAGTGGTCGTTCGTGCGCGACGACCAGCCGCGCGCCGTGACCACGCGCCAGTTGGCGCTGGCCATCCGCGACGAGGTCTGCGACCTGGAGGCCGCCGGCATCCGCGTGATCCAGATCGACGAGCCCGCGTTGCGCGAAGGCCTGCCGCTGCGCCGCGACGACTGGGCGGCCTACCTGGACTGGGCCGTCAATGCGTTCCGGCTGTCGGCCTCGGGCGTGGGCGATGAAACGCAGATCCACACCCATATGTGCTATGCCGAGTTCAACGACATCCTGCCGGCCATCGCCGCCATGGATGCCGATGTGATCACAATCGAGACGTCGCGTTCGGCCATGGAACTGCTGGAAGGGTTTGGCGACTTCGATTATCCGAACGAGATCGGCCCGGGTGTCTACGACATCCACTCGCCGCGCGTGCCTTCCGTCGATGCCATGACGCGCCTGCTGGAGCGTGCCTGCGAGGTGATTCCGCCCGACCGTCTGTGGGTCAACCCGGACTGCGGCCTGAAGACCCGTGGCTGGACAGAGACCGAGGCGGCCCTGGCCAACATGGTCAGCGCGACGCGTGCGCTGCGCCAGAAACTGGCCGGCCACGCCCCCGCCAACTGGAAGCGCGTGTTGCCGCCTGCAGGGACGGCAAACCCCGCGTCGCATGTGCATGGCGCGGCATGCGGACCGTCGTGCGGCGGGCAGGCCAGCGTGTAAGGCGATAACCTGGGCGCCTGAGCTTATGCGCTGGAGCGCACGTTGCGTCGCTGTGTCGCATGGCGGCGCGCCGTGCGGCTCCGTATCCTTTCGGTCGAGCCAAACAAGAAAAGTGCGAGGTCGCGTCGGCATCCGGCGTGATCTTCGACCAAGAGGAATGAAACGAGCCACACCCTGGCGCCGCGTCGCGGCGCTTCCTGCAGCCGCACTGTCCAGCGCGGCCTTCGCCCAATCGGCAACCGTCACCAGCCCGGATGCCGCCCATGTCCCGATCCTGCCCGCCGTTACCGCCACCGCTGCCGCCGCCGGATCGCTGACCGCGCCGGGCGTGGCCCAGCAACGGCAGTCGCTGTTCCAGTCGGCCGGATCGGTCGGCTTTGTCGACGCCCAGTCGTTCACCAATACCTATGCCTACGACCTGCGCGATGTCCTGAAGGACTCGCCCGGCGTGTACGTGCAGGAACGCTATGGCCAGGAACTGCGCCTGTCGATTCGCGGTTCCGGCGTGGCGCGCGGCTACCATACGCGCGGCATCGAGATCCTGCAGGATGGCGTGCCCACCAACTTTGCCGACGGTAGTGGTGATTTCTACCAGATCGATCCGCTGTCGCTGTCGGCCGCCGAGGTCTACAAGGGCGGCAACGGCCTGGCCTATGGCAGCACCACGCTGGGCGGGGCGGTCAATTTCACCACGCCGACCGCGCTGACGGCCGAGGCGCCGAACCTGGTGCGCGTGGACGGCGGCAGCTTCGGTACGATACGCGGCAGCGGCCAGGTGTCGCGCCAGATTGGCCAGTGGGACTTTCTGGCGAACGCCACGGTCAGCCACTCGGAAGGCTGGCGCAATCACGAACGCGGCCAGTACGAGCAGATCAACGCCAACGTCGGCTATCGCTTCAGCCCCGCCGTGGAAACGCGCTTCTACTTTGGCGCGTATATCGTCGACCAGTTGCTGCCCGGCGCGCTGACGCTGAACCAGGCGCTGACCACGCCGCGCATGGCTTCGGCCAGTGCGCTGGCGGGCGACCAGGCACGCAATACGCGCACCGAGCGGCTGGCCAACGTCACGAGCATCAAGCTGGATAGCGGCCAGATCGACCTGACTACCTGGGGCATCCACAAGAGCCTGTACCACCCGATCTTCCAGGTGGTGGACCAGGACAGCTGGACTTACGGCTTCGCCCCGCGCTACACGGGCAACTTCACGCTGGGCGGCCTGCGCAACCAGCTGATCGCCGGCGCCCGCTTCTTCGGCGGCAACAACGACGCGCGCCAGTACGTCAACGTCAACGGCAACCGTGGCGCCCAGACGCTGAACGCGAAGCAGGATGCGTATAACTACGAGGCCTACCTGGAAGACCGCCTGTACGTGCTGCCCACCGTGGCACTGATGGCCGGCGCCAAGGCCTACCGCAACCGGCGCGAATATACCGACTACGGCGGCCTGCCGACGAATCCGACGGCAAAGTCCGATGGCGCCACGTTCAGCGGCGTCAACCCGAAATTTGGCGTGCTGTGGGAACCTAAGCCCGATATCCAGGCGTTCATCGACATCACGCGCAGCGCCGATGTACCGGACTTCACCGACCTGAGCCAGACCATCGGCGCCACGCAGCAGTTCGTGCCGCTGGCGGCCCAACACGGCTGGACGCTGGAACTGGGCACGCGCGGCAAGTGGGACCGCTTTGGGTGGGATGTCACGGCGTATCGCTCGCTGCTGCGCGACCAGCTTCTGCAATACACGGTGAGCGCCGATATTCCGGCGTCGACCTTCAACGCCAACAAGACGGTGCTGCAGGGCGTGGAACTGGGCGCCAGCGCCGAGGTGCTGCGCGATATCGTCGGCAAGGGCGACAAGTTCACCGTGTCGCAAATCTGGAACTACAGCGACTTCCGCTTCGACAACGATCCGGTCTACGGCAACAACCGCATCGCCGGGGTGCCGAAACACGTGCTGCGCACGACGCTGGCGTACAGCCGCAACAGCCGCCTGCGCGTGGCCGGCACGATCGACTGGGTGCCGACCGGCGCCTACGTGGACTACGCCAACACGCTCAAGGTGCCGTCGTACGTGCTGTTCGGCATCGAGGCCAGCTACGAATTCGAGCGCGGTGTGACGCTGTTCCTCGATGCCCGCAACCTGGCCGACAAGCGCTATATCAGCGACTTCAGCACCGTCACCGATGCCCGCACGGCCAACACCGCCGTGTTCTATCCGGGGGTTGGACGGGCGTTCTATGCCGGGGTGAAGTACAAGTTCTAGGCGGCTGCGCCAGGCCGGGCCCGCGCCCGTATCCGCAAACAAAAAAGCCCTTCCAGAGCGGGGTTTTTTCTTTCCGGCCGCGCGGGCGCCGCGAATCAGTTCACGCGCTGCACGGCAGGCGGCATCCATTTGCCGTCGAGCACAACCTGCTCGGGCCAGTACGCACGCAGCATCAGGCTGAACGCATCGGGCGGCGCCGGCAGCCAGTTCGTCACCTGGCTAGACGCGGGGCGCTCGTACTGGATATAGATATCCAGCGAGCCGTCGCGGTTATAGCGCAGTCGGTCACGGCTGCCAATCGTGTAGCGCTGCAGCGGATTGCTGGCGAACGCCTGCTTGTTGTTATAGGCGCTCAGCGACCAGAAGGCCCTGGCCGGCGGAAGCTGGCCCTTGTCGAAATGCAGCACGTAGCGGCTGCCGCCGTCGAACGGACGCCCCGACGCATCGGCGCGGGCCACGGGGTAGACCGCGTCTTCCGCCAGGTTGGCGCCCAGGCCGAACATCGCGACCACGGCACGGCGGTCAAAATCGGCACCGTAGGCGCCCGTGTCGCGCTGCAGCCGCCAGCCCGTGCTGCCCGCCGCGCTCTTGCGCGCGTTGGCGGTAATGCTGGCCAGCGCCGCCGTGGCGCCCTCCTGCACGGCGCGCGCCGTGGACGGCTCCAGCACCGTGGTCTTGAACGGCTCGCCGGCCTTGATGCCCATGCGTTGCATCTTCTCGAGCATCGCCACGTCATCGGGCCCGGGCGCATTCTCCGGCAGCAGCGCGGCCATGCGGCTGAAAAACGCCTGGGCATCCATCGCCGCCACCTGCTCGGCGGGCGGCGTTTCTGTATCGATCAGCCCAACACGCGGCGTGGCCGGCGGCGTGGCACGGCTGCCCTTGCGCCAGGCCGACAGCGGCACCAGACGAAACTGGTCCTGCAGGCGGTGGACGTTGGCGTAGTCGGCCTTGCTGTTGGTCTGGATACGACCGATCAGCCACACCATGTTGGTAGGCGCGCGGACTTCGGTCACGCCCTTGGGCAGCGTGCCTTCCCAGTCGGGGCCGACAATCGCAAACGCGCCGCGCCGCGTGCCCGTCGTGCGCTTGCCCGGCGACGCGAACACGTTGGTCCAGGCATCGAGCATCTGCATCACGTAGTAGCGGCCCGCCGTATCGGGCACGGACAGGACGACGGGTTCCTTGCCGACGTCCACCCAGGCGGTCGAGTACAGCGTGTCCGCGTTCGGGCTCACCACCGTGGTGTAGGTGGCATCGGGGAAGGCGCGACTGTGGTTGAACGTATTGACCGGCGTCCGGGCGGTCATCACCTCGCGCGTGACATCCATCAGCACCAGCGGATAGCCGTAGGTGAACACCTCGGCGGAGAGCGCTTTCATCGCCTGGTCGGAAGGCGGCTGCGCCGCGGCAGGAATCTCGGGCGCGGGCGGTGGCGCGGAGGCGCAGGCGGACAGGAAGACGGCAAGCGCGACCACGCTTGCCAATTGGCGTATCGATCGGTTCATGACCCCGTTTCCCAGTGTAGTGGCGGCCTTCCGGGTCGTCTGCACAACGGGTCCGGGGGGGACACGTGTAGCTCCGGAGGCGCATCTATTCCGAACGAATGATGTGCCCGCGACTCGGCCACTGTCAATGATTCCGGCGGCTGCCTCCGGGGGGTACCGAACACTGATACTGGCGAGGCCGGTGGCGCAGGGGGAATTGTGTGGGAGACGTCACGCCGGAAGCCCGGCGAGCAGTGGATACTGTACTGGGGGCCGGCTTGGGTGACAAGCGCACGGCGGGCGCGATGACGGCCCAGAATGACGAAGGGCCTCCATTGCTGGAGGCCCTTCTAATAGGTGGCGCGGCTGGCAGGATTCGAACCCACGACCCCTTGGTTCGTAGCCAAGTACTCTATCCAACTGAGCTACAGCCGCACGCGAGGGACGCATTGTATCGCAATTCAACTTGCCCGCAAGCGTTTTGCAAAAATTATTTCACTGGCCGCGCAGTAACGCTTCGGTGCCTGCTTACCAGCGATACCTGGCGCCCAACGTACCGCCTGCGTTGCGTCCGCCGCGCGCCTTCATCCAGAGCCTCAGGCCCGTGGTCGAACTGCTATGCGCGCCGATGTTGAACGAGAACAGGCCGCGCAGCAGATCGGTGTCGATACGCGTGCCGTTGATGTTGATCGTCTTCGCGCGGTTGTCCTGCCACCAGTCAGCCTCGACAAAGGGATACACGCCGTTGAGCCGGGTCGGCTTGGAACTGTAGAGCCGCACGGCAAGCCCGGTGGCACTGGCCTCGCCCGGGGGCGCATCCCAGTTGCCCTGCACGGGCGCCATGCCGGGCCGATAGGCCATCTCCACACGCGACTGCAGCGTCAGCCCGGTGCCGCTGCGCGACAACGGCGCGTCAAACGCCACTGCCATGCTGCGCGCCCGGCTGTCGACAAGGCCGGTGGCGGTCGTCGCATCTTCAACGTGGACCAGCGGTGCGCGCGGCGCGCTGCTGAAACGCTCCACCACGCGATCGATGCTCGCCAGGTTGATGGCGATGGGCTCGAATTCGGGTGCCGATTCCGGCGAACCGCGCGAGGCATGCACGGGGATCGGTAGGTCGGGGTCGTCGTCGACGATCACCATGCGCGGGGGCGCGAACGATGGGGCAGCGTCGTTCGGCGCCGTGGATCTGGGGGCCTGATCGGGCGGCGGATCCGGGGCGCGCGCATCGTGCACGAACTGCAGTGCATCACGTCCTGACATGCCGTCCGTATTCTCTTCGGCATGAACCACGGCGCAGGCCAGCAGCGCAAGTACGAAACACAGGGGGAGACTGGGGTGCGCAGCATGCAGGCAGGCGTAACACGCCCTGCCAGACAGCCGTCCGGCACGCTCCTCTCTCCCGTACATCAGCTGTACGGACATGGCGACCACCTCGTCGGGCGTTGTGTGGACCATGCCCGATCAGCTTGAGCATAGGTCAAAGGTCGCGTGATGGTTAGAGACGAATGTGGGGTGTGCCGCCCGCTAAAAGGCGGAGAGCGTGGATGAGAGAGACGATGTCGGACGAGGTCGCCAAATCGCCGGAATTGAAAGGCGTGGGAGAAATGAAAAAGCCCCGCTCGATGGGCAGGGCTTCAAATACTGGTGTCCCGGAGGAGAACTCGGTCGCCCCGGCCGGCGCTTGCAAGCGCAAGCTTTTCGAGTCCCCACGGGCAGTCCGCAGGGACTGCCCTTTCCGGGCCGGAAATGAAAAAGCCCTGCTCGTTGAGCAGGGCTTTCAAATATTGGTGCCCAGAAGAGGACTCGAACCTCCACAGTGTTGCCACCGCTAGGACCTGAACCTAGTGCGTCTACCAATTCCGCCATCTGGGCTTCGTTTCGCTGCAT
>NZ_PJRP01000018.1:18512-144212 GCF_002858765.1 Cupriavidus pauculus | reverse complement strand
GGCAATGGCAAAAGAGATCGAACTGAAGCTGGCCCTGCCCGACGCCGCGCTGGCGGCCGTGGCTGCGTGGCTCGACGCCCATGCGTTGCGCTGCGGGTCAAGTTTCCATTCCGGAAACGGGTAGACAAGTCATGAAGAGCGCCCCCGCATCTCCATGACGGTTCAGATATTAGCCACCCGTTCCCATTCGCAAGTTGATGCAGGTCAACCGCCCCACAATCGCGGGCGGTTGCCTGCAAAATCAGGCCAATGCGACGGATGGCGCCTGCCGAACGGCGTAGTTCAACTGGCAGTCATGGCGTAAAGGTATTACCCAGCACAACGCCCTCGCGCCGGGGGTCGGTGCCGCCCTGCAGCACGGGTGCGCCGCCGGCCTGGGTGCGCAGGATCGTGTTGACGCCGCTGGACTGCGCCGAGGTGGAGATCGTGTGCCCCAGCGCCTTGAGACCGCTGATCAGCGGATCGTTGGCGCCGGCGTTGCTGGTATCGATGTCCGGATGCTCCCCGCCGATGGTCGTGGTGGGGCTGTTGCTGGCGCCAAAGTCCACCAGGTTCGACGACTGCTGCGCGTCCAGGCCCCAGTCGAGCACGCCCACCAGCGTCTTGACCACATATTGCGGAATGGTGCCGCCGCCCGGTGAGCCCGTAGCCATCAGGAAATCGCCAATCGACCCGTCAGCCGCCTTGCGGAACACCATTGTCGGCGCCATCGAACTGCGCGGCCGCTTGCCCGGCTGCACCCGGTTGGCAACCGGGTTGCCACTGGTATCGGTCGGCGCAGCCGAGAAGTCGGTCAGCTGGTTGTTGAGCAGGAAGCCGTTGGTCATGTGGAACGACCCCATGCTCGACTCCACCGACGTGGTCGCGCTGACCACGTTGCCCTGCGCATCGACGATCGAGTAGTGGTTCGTGCCGTGCTCGACCAGCGGCACCACGCCAAGTGGCACCGCGCCGAAGTTGCCCGCCGTGGCCGTGCCCATCGACCGGGTCGGATCGATCAGCGCAGCACGCGTCTGCAGGTAGGTCTTGTTCAGCAGCGTGTCCCACGTTCCGCCAGGCAGCGGCACGAAATCGGTATCGGCCACGTACTTGTCGCGGTCGGCATAGGCCAGCCGTTCGGCCTCGCTCACCCGATGCACGCCCTGCACGGTCGGCTTGCCGCCCTCGCCGTCCACGGGATTGGGCTTGAACGATGCCATGTCGAAGTTCTCGATGATCTGCATCGCCGAGGCCACGGTGATGCCGCCCGATGTCGGGGGCGGTGCGCCGCAGATCCAGTACGCGCGGTACGTCACGCAGACCGGGTCACGCAGCTTGGCCTCGTACGCGGCCAGGTCGGCCAGCGTGGTCTTGCCCGGGGTGGTCGGCGTGCCGTCCGTGGCAGCGGTCGAGCCGATCTT
Organism: Cupriavidus pauculus; assembly: GCF_002858765.1. Classification (GTDB taxonomy): domain Bacteria; phylum Pseudomonadota; class Gammaproteobacteria; order Burkholderiales; family Burkholderiaceae; genus Cupriavidus; species Cupriavidus pauculus_B. Next base: position 142,812 of record NZ_PJRP01000018.1, on the reverse strand, counting down.
GGCGATGATGTCATTGGCGATGGCGCCCTTGTACAGCGCGTCGGCGCCCTGCGCCGCCATGGCGGTCAGCGTGTTGGCGTAGGCCGGGTTCTTGAGCACCGTGCCCAGCGCCTTGGCCGTTCCATCCGCGTTGAAGAAATAGGCGGTGGCTTCGGGGTCGCGCTTCAGGCTGGTGGCGTTCGACGAGATGGCCTGCGCGAGCCGCCCGCCAATCGGAAAGCCGTTGCTGGCCAGCGAGATGGCGTCGCCAAACAGATCCTTCCAGGCCAGCTTGCCGTGTTCCTTCTGCACGCGCTCGATCAGCCTGGGCACGCCGATGGTGCCGATGGACCGGCCGCTGGCGCGCGCACTGGGCTTGGGCAGGGTCTGGTCGGTGGCGTCGTCCACGTACCGCAGGTAGTTTTCGGTGGCGGCCGCAGGCGCTGTCTCGCGCCCGTCGTAGGCCTGCACCGTCTTGGCGGTGGCGTCGTAGTAAAGCATGAAGCCGCCCGATCCCATCCCGGTGGCCTCGGGCACGGTCAGGCCCAGCACGGCTTGCACGGCCACCGCGGCATCCGCGGCCGAGCCACCATTCTTGAGCACCGCGCAGCCCGCCGCGCTGGCGTAGGCATTCGAGGTCGACACCATATAGGTCTTGGCGTAGATCGGCTTCAACCCGGTGCGATAGCCGGTGGCCGGTTCCGGCAACGCCGGGTCGCCGGGCTGGTTCGAGCCGACCACCACCGTGCTGCCGTTGCTGGCCAGCACCTGGCAACTGTTGTCGGCCTGTGGCGTGACGGGCGTGGTGGGCGTCGAATTGTCATCGCTGCCACCGCAGGAAACGACCAGCAGCGTGCCCGCAACCGCGGCCGCCAGGGTCAGGGGGACCTTCCGTATTGGCAACACCATATTTCCTCCAGACTACAAAGAAGCGCCGGGTGGGCGCGATCTGCGGATGTCGGACAGGCAGGCGTGCAAGGCGTGTGATCGGGCGTCTGCCGTGGCTTTTTTGGACGCAAGGACGAACGCGGCCCGCCGGGCTGGATGGCTCGGAAAATTCAGACGACGGGCTGGGAAGCGGGATTGCCCGCGCGGCAGCACGCCAGCGCAGGCAAAGGGCCCTATGAGGAGTTGATCAGGGCGACGCGGATATTCATGACTGTGCTGACTGTTGGCTTGTCAAGCAAAGCAATGTGTCCACACTAGTACATGGGAAGGGTGATGGACAAGCAGCTTTCGCACCGCTTCGGTGAGGCAGCCGACATACAGGTCAGCTGGCGGCCGCCTGCGCAATCACCGGCTCGCACCGGATCGGGAAGTTGACCGAGTTGGCGACATAGCATTTCTCGTGCGCCACGTGGTGCAGGTGCGCGGCCCGCTCGGCGTCGTCGCCGGCCCGGATCGTCACGTGCGGGCGCAGCACGATCTCCGAAAACTGCCCGCCTGCCGGCCCATCGGTCATCGTGCCCTCGGCCTGGTCGACATAGGCCAGCACGGCAATGCCGGCGTCCGAGCACAGGTGCAGGTACCAGAGCTTGTGGCAGGCGCTGGCCGACGCCACGAGCAGATCTTCCGGATTCCAGCGCGTGGCATCGCCCAGGAAGGCCGGGTCCGAGGAACCGGGGATCTCGGGCTTGTCGCCGGCGCGGATCGTGTGGTCGCGTCCGTAGGCGCGGTAGCCGCTGGTGCCGGTGCCGCGGTTGCCAGTCCATTCCACGGTGACGTGGTACTTGTGCTCGCCATGAGCCATGGGATTGCTCCAGGGGGTGGTAGTCAGGCCGAGCCGGTATTGTGGCGCAAAAAGCAGGCACGAAAAAAAGGACCTCCGGAGAGGTCCTTTTTCCTGTTGCGATGCCGCAGGCAGCCTGGCTTACTGCACGACGTTTCCGAACGTGAAGTGGTCGTCCACGTAATCCACCGGTATCACGTCCTTGGCGGCAAACTTGCCTTCGAGGATGGCACGGGCCACCGGATTCTCGATCTGCTGCTGGATCGCGCGCTTCAGCGGGCGGGCGCCAAACACCGGATCGTAGCCCGCGCTGGCGATCTTCTCCAGGGCACCCTCGCTGATCTCCAGCGTCATGTCCATGCGCGCCAGGCGCGACTGCAGGCGCTGCAGCTGGATCTTGGCGATGGACTCGATGTTCTTCTGGTCCAGCGAGTGGAACACCACCACCTCGTCGATCCGGTTCAGGAACTCCGGCCGGAAATGCGTGCGCACCTCCTGCCAGACCGCGCCCTTCACCGCTTCCTGCGGCTCGCCGGACATGGCCTGGATGATGTGCGAACCCAGGTTCGACGTCATCACGATCACCGTGTTCTTGAAGTCCACGGTACGGCCCTGGCCGTCGGTCAGGCGTCCATCGTCCAGCACCTGCAGCAGCACGTTGAACACGTCCGGGTGGGCCTTCTCCACCTCGTCGAGCAGGATCACCGCATACGGCTTGCGGCGCACGGCTTCCGTCAGGTAGCCGCCCTCGTCATAGCCCACGTATCCCGGCGGCGCGCCGATCAGCCGGCTCACGCTGTGCTTCTCCATGAATTCGCTCATGTCGATGCGGATCAGGTGCTCTTCCGAATCGAACATGAACTCGGCCAGGGCCTTGCACAGCTCGGTCTTGCCCACGCCGGTCGGCCCCAGGAACAGGAACGAGCCATACGGCTTGTTCTCGTCCGACAGCCCGGCACGCGAGCGACGGATGGCATCGGACACCAGCCGCACGGCCTCGTCCTGCCCCACCACGCGCTGGTGCAGCCGGTCTTCCATCTTCAGCAGCTTCTCGCGCTCGCCCTGCATCATCTTGGCGACGGGGATGCCCGTGGCGCGGCTCACCACCTCGGCAATTTCCTCGGCCCCGACCTGCGTGCGCAGCAGCTTGTTGGGCTGCTTCTGCTCGGCGGCCTCGGCCTTGTTGGCGGCCTGCAGCTTGCCCTCCAGTGCCGGCAGCTTGCCGTACTGGAGTTCGGCCACCTTGTCGAGCTTGCCTTCGCGCTGCAGGCGCGAGATGTCGAGCTTGATCTTCTCGATCTCTTCCTTCAGCGCGGCCGCGCCCTGGGCGGCGCCCTTCTCGGCACGCCAGATCTCGTCCAGGTCCGCGTACTCCTTCTCCAGGCGCGTGATTTCCTGCTCGATCAGTTCCAGCCGCTTGCGCGATGCCTCGTCGGTTTCCTTCTTCACCGCCTCGCGCTCGATCTTGAGCTGGATCGTGCGGCGCTCGAGCTTGTCCATCGCCTCGGGCTTCGAGTCGATTTCCATCTTGATGCGCGCGCCCGCCTCGTCGATCAGGTCGATGGCCTTGTCCGGCAGGAAGCGGTCGGTGATGTACCGGTGCGACAGTTCCGCCGCGGCCACGATGGCCGGATCGGTGATCTCCACGCCGTGGTGCAGTTCGTACTTTTCCTGCAGGCCGCGCAGGATGGCGATGGTCGATTCCACGCTCGGCTCGTCGACCAGCACCTTCTGGAAGCGGCGCTCCAGCGCGGCATCCTTCTCGATGTACTTGCGGTACTCGTTCAGCGTGGTGGCGCCGATGCAATGCAGCTCGCCGCGCGCCAGCGCCGGCTTGAGCATGTTGCCCGCGTCGATCGCGCCCTCGGCCTTGCCCGCGCCCACCATCGTGTGGATTTCGTCGATGAAGACGATGGTCTGGCCTTCGTCCTTGGCCACGTCGCTCAGCACCGCCTTCAGGCGTTCCTCGAACTCGCCGCGATACTTGGCGCCGGCCAGCAGCCCGGCCATGTCCAGCACCAGCACGCGCTTGTTCTTGAGCGTCTCGGGCACTTCGCCGTTGACGATACGCTGCGCCAGCCCTTCGACGATTGCGGTCTTGCCCACGCCCGGTTCGCCGATCAGCACGGGGTTGTTCTTGGTGCGGCGCTGCAGGATCTGGATCGCGCGACGGATTTCGTCGTCGCGGCCGATCACGGGGTCGAGCTTGCCCGCCCGGGCGCGCTCGGTCAGGTCCACCGTGTACTTCTTGAGCGCTTCGCGCTGCGATTCGGCGTCGGCGCTGTTCACGTTCTCGCCGCCGCGTACGGCCGTGATGGCCGCTTCCAGCGACTTGCGCGACAGCCCGTTCTCGCGCGCGATGCGGCCCGTGTCGCCCTTGTCGTCGGACACGGCCAGCAGGAACAGCTCGCTGGCGATGAACTGGTCGTTGCGCTTGATCGCTTCCTTCTCGGTGGCGTTCAGCAGGTTGTTGAGGTCACGGCCAACCTGAACCTCGTTGGTGCCCTGCACCTGCGGCAGACGGCTGATGGCCGCATCCAGCGCGGTCTGCAGGCCGTTCACGTTCACGCCGGCACGCGACAGCAGCGTGCGGGCCGACCCGTCGCCCTGCGCCAATAGCGCACGCAACAGGTGCTGAGGTTCGATGTACTGGTTGTCGTGGCCCAGGGCCAGGGTCTGCGCTTCAGCCAGCGCTTCCTGGAACCGGGTAGTCAGTTTGTCAATTCGCATCAGGCGCCCTCTCTCTCTAGTCGATGAGTGTGTCCTGGTGCGGGGCGGCGGCGTTGCAGCGCGGCGGCTGCCGTTTCGCGCATGCCCTGCCGGACACGTTACTCCCGAAAGATAGGGCTTTGGATTGACATTTCAAGACACCCGCCACACAACTTGTACAGACTGCAAGTGCATGGCGGGCTACCTGGGCTCCAGCGCGAGGCCGCGCGGCTAGTTCGGCACGTCGACAGTGGTGCCGGTGACCGAGATCGTATCGCCAGCGACCGGGGTGGCCGCGATCGGCGGCACATTGGCCGGCAGGATCTGCGGGCCGACCGCAGCGGTATTGCTGCCGCCACGCGGGATGGTCCGCACAACCTGTGACGGGGGCAACGCGGTGCCGTTCTTGAGGTTCGCGTAGACGGCGTCGAGCGCGCGGTTCAGATACAGGTGCATCGGGATATATCGCGCCCCGTAGCCGGCGATCACGTCGATAAAGCCGTCAAAGTGCTGCCCGTTCGTCACCTCCACATACGACAGCTTGCTGGCGCTGCCTTCCACCGACTTGTTCAGCCCCAGGTAGGGCCGCGACGTGTGGTTGACCGGCAGCAAGGCATCGCTGCGGCCGTGGACGATCATCGCCGGCTTGCCGCGCAGGTTGCCGTTACGGTACGTCTGGCCGATGCCGGCCATCAGCGCCGCGTTCTGGTTGTCCAGCAGGGCACGCAGGCACAGGGCGCCGTCGAGGTTGGCGTCGGCCAGGTTCGTCGATGGCGACTGCGAGACCAGATCGCGGAACGGGCCGCTGGGGTTCGCGTCGTTGATCAGGGTGATGGGCGCGGTCGGCGGAATGCCATTGCCGGTCGAGAACATGCCGGCCAGCGATGCCGCCGGAATCGCCACCGGCGTCAACGCCGTGCTGACTGCCGCAAAGCTGTAGTTGCACAGGCGGTCCGTCACGCTGGCGCGCGAGTAGGCGTTGGCGTAGGTGACCGAGATCGAACTGGCCACTTCGAGCGACGAGAGCGACGTATGCAGTTCGTCGGATTCGGTCTCCCACCCTGCTGCGTGCAAGGCCGCCAGCGCGGAAGCGCCCTGCACGCCGGCGTTGGCGCCCGTCACCTTGCCCTTGCCGGTCAGCGATGTGCAGCGATTGATGCCGAACTGGCCTGGCGCCGCGGCAAGTGGCGCGTTGGCCAGCGTCGGGTCCTGGCTGGCACAAAACTGGAACAGGTTCGCCGTCGTCGTGTAGTCATAAAGATGCTTGCCGGACGCCGCCACGGGCGCCCCGCCGCGCCGCACGGTGATGACCGGGCTCGGCGGCATCTCCACGTTCGGCTCGCCCACGGCCACGCCGTCGATCAGCCCGTCGGTGTCCTGCTCGGCCGCTGCCACCGCCGCCCCGCCGCCATTCGAGATGGCCGAGGCGATGACCAGCACGTTGTTCTTTGAAAACGTGCTCTGGCGCACGCCGTCGGAGCCCATCGTGCCAAAGCGGTCATTGATGGCGAACATGGCGAACTGGATAGCCTGCAGCGTGTTCTTGCCCCAGTCGGCCTCGGGATTCTGCTGCGAATGGGCGTGCTTGAAGGCCAGTCGGTGCGGGAAGGCCGTTGTGAAGTCTGCCAGCGACTGCGCCCCGGGCTGGGCCGCGAACTGGGCCAGCTTGCCCGCACCGCGCCGGTCGGCACGCGTGCCGTCGATCAGCGGCACGGTGTCGGTGTCTAGGTCATGCGGCGCGGCACCGGTGCCCTTGTCGGTATAGGCCACCGCGCAGCCGCGCTTGAGACCCCACTCGCCTACCGCGATGCCGCCATAGACGCCCCGCGACCCCGATGAGGTCGCTGAAATGACGCATGGATTACTTTTATCGAACGAGTCGGGCACCTGCACCATCATCGTCACGTTTTTCAGGCCGGTGCCGTCGTCGGCATAGGCAATGTATTCCGTGCCGGGGATCTTGCCCTGGCTGGCCGTGACATTGCCCTGCGCGTCGACGTTCGGCCCGTACAGCGAGCCGTAGCCGCCGGCGGCCTGTACGTCCACGATGGCGCGGTAGTTGACGAAGATCGCGTTGCGGCGCAGTTCCACCGCCGTGGGCGCGGAAGGATCCGCGAATACCGGTGCCGTGCCTGCCAGCCCGTCCTTGCCCAGCCCGGCCGTCAGCAGGTCGTCCGACGTGCCGTCGTACGACTTGATCCCGATCGTCCCGACGATGAAATCGGGACGGTTGTTCGGGTTCTGCGTGGTGCTGCCTCCGCCGCCCGGGGTGCTGGGTGAATCCCCTCCGCCGCAGGCCGAGAGCAACAGGGTGGCAGTGGCCGCCGCGACGGCGGTTTGCCGGAACCGGCGCCGCAGAATGGGACTGGCGGGGTGCGAGGCATGGCGATGCTGCATGGGGATGTCTCCTTGTAATGAACGGAACGGTATGCCGCGATAACACAAGGACTGCTTGGGGCAAGAGCTGCTGGCCCGGAGTGGAACGCCGGATTCTTGAAGACCACGACGCGCCGGCAAGCGACCGTAGCTGCACTTTTAATGACTGTGAAAGCAGACAGGCGAACTTCGGGAGGTGCGTTGCACACCTCAATGCCCATGCGGGAAATAGTAGCCGGTCCAGGCCGGACCGACAGTAGCAAAAGTATCGGGACTGTTACCTATACCCCAGAACGCCGGGGCCGGGCAGGAACTCCCGGACAGTCCGATCGATCAGGACAGCGTGCGGTACGTCCAGATGCCCAGCGCGGTCAGCAATAGCGAGCCGCCCAGGTGGGTGGCCAGGTGAGCCAGCGCCCAGCGGTAGTCCCCGGCCAGCAGGTTCCCGATCACTTCGCTCGAAAACGTGGAAAACGTGGTCAGGCCGCCCAGGAAGCCCGTCACGGCCAGCAGCCGCCACTCCGGCGGCAGCGACGGGTGGGTGTCGAAAAACGCCACCGCCAGGCCAATCAGGTAGCCGCCGACCAGGTTCGACGCCAGCGTGCCATACGGCAGCGCCGGATTGGCGGCATTCCACATGACAGAGAACGCCCAGCGCAGCCATGCCCCCACGGCGGCGCCCGCGCCCACCGCCAAAAATCCCATCGGACCCATCGATCGACCTTTTTTCTGACGCTTGGACCTTTCGGTCTTATTCGTTGTTGTTGTGCGTGCCCGCGGCTTCCGCGTTGAACGATTCGATACCCCAGCGGCGCAAAGCCGCGTCGTCCGTTACCCGTGCGTCGACCCAGCGCGCGCCCTCCGGCGTGGCTTCCTTCTTCCAGAACGGCGCCTCGGACTTCAGATAGTCCATGATGAATTCGCACGCGGCAAAGGCATTGCCGCGATGCGCGGAAGCCACCGCCACCAGCACGATCTGGTCCAGCGGCTGCAGCACCCCCACCCGATGCACGATCGTCACGCCCAGCAGCGCCCAGCGCTGGCGTGCGGCGGCCTCGATCTGTTCGAGCGCCTTCTCGGTCATGCCCGGGTAGTGCTCCAGCTCCATGGTGCTGACGCGCGTGCCGTCGCTGACATCGCGCACCGTGCCGATAAAGCTGGCCACGGCGCCCACGCCCGGGTTATCGGCACGCAGGGCAGCCACTTCGGCACCGAGATCGAAATCCTCCAGTTGCACGCGGACCGTCATCTCAGCCTCCCGTCACGGGCGGAAAGAACGCCACTTCGCAGCCATCGGCCAGCGGCGTATCGGCGCGGGCCACGGCGTGGTCCACCGCCATGCGCAGCGCGCGGCCTTCGGCCAGCGCCTCGGCCCAGACACCGCCGCGCGCGCGCAGCCAGCCGCGCAGATCGCCTACGGTACGGACGTCGGCGGGCACCTCGGCGCGTTCGGCGGCCTGGCCTACCTGTTCGCGCACACTGGCGAAATAACGAAGTTCAAGTTGCATCGGCATGAAACCTAGGCCAGCAGGCTGGCAAACGGGATGAACTGCACGGTGTCGCCCCGCGCAATGGGCTGGTTGGGCGGGTTGTCGATCAGGCCATCGCCCCAGACCGTGGACGTCAGCACGTCCGAACTCTGGTTCGGGAACAGGTCGAGCCCGCCCGCATCGTTCAGGCGCGCGCGCAGGAATTCGTTGCGGCGGTCGCCTTTCGGCAGATCGAAATCGGCGCGCAGGGCAATGCGGCGCGGCGTCACGTCCGCCACGCCCTGCAGGCGCAGCAGGAACGGTCGCACGAACAGCAGGAACGTGACAAAGCTCGACACCGGATTGCCGGGCAGGCCAATGAAGAAGGTCGGCTGGTCGGTGCCGTTGGCCACCTGGCCAAACGCCAGCGGCTTGCCGGGCTTGATCGCGATCTGCCACAGGTCCAGGCGCCCTTCCGCCGTCACGGCCGGACGGATATGGTCTTCCTCGCCCACCGACACCCCGCCCGACGTGATGATCAGGTCGTTGCCTTCGGCCGCCCGCCGCAGCGTGTCGCGCGTGGCGGCCAGGGTATCGGGCACGATGCCGAAATCGGTCACCTCGCAGCCCAGGTTTTCCAGCAGGCCGCGCAAGGTGAACCGGTTCGAGTTGTAGATGGCACCGGGCTTGAGCGGCTCGCCCGGCATCGCCAGTTCGTCGCCGGTAAAGAACACGGCCACGCGCATGCGGCGAATCACATCGAGCCTGGCCTGCCCCACCGACGCGGCCAGCCCCAGGGCCTGCGGCGACAGTCGTGCGCCCACGGGCAGGATCTGGCTGCCGGCCTCGATGTCCTCGCCCGCGCGGCGAATCCACTCGCCCGACGCCGGCACATGGTTGACGATGACCGCATCGCCGTCGGCCTGGCATTGCTCCTGCATGACCACGGCATCGGCGCCCGGCGGAATCAGGCCGCCCGTGAAAATGCGTGCGGCCGTGCCCGGTGCCAGTTCGGACCCGACGTGACCGGCCGGAATGCGCTGCGACACCGGCAGGCGGGTGCCTTCGGCCGGCACGTCGGCCGCGCGCATCGCGTAGCCGTCCATCGACGTGTTGTCGGCGGGCGGCACACGCAGCGTACTGGTCACGGGCGCCGCCAGCACGCGGCCATTGGCATCGAGCGTATCGACGGATTCCGTTTCGGTGATGGGACGAACGCCGGCCATCAGGGCATCCAGCGCCTGGGCCATCGTCAGCATCGGGGGACGCGCTGCGGGTTGGGTCATGTGGGTCTTCGGGATCTGGGTTGGCCCCAGAAAGCAAAACAGCCCCCGGGAGAAACGCCCGGGGGCCGTGGCAGCGGGGCCCGGCAAACCCGATTGTAGCGAGTTGGCGCGGGATCCACAGGGCGCTGGGGCAATACCCCTTATTACAGACCCGTGTGCTGCACGATGTACGCCTTGACCTGGTCGGCGTTGGCCGGCATGACCTCGAAGCGCTGCGGCAGCTTCTCGATGCCGTCGAACGCGGCCGGACGCTCCGGCTCATGGCCCAGCGCCTCGCGGATCGTGTCGGCGAACTTGGCCGGCAGCGCGGTTTCCAGCACCACCATCGGCACGCCGGCCGACAGGTGCTCGCGCGCCACTTTCACGCCGTCGGCGGTATGGGTGTCGATCGTCACGTCGTAGCGTTGCTTGACGTCGCGGATCGTGGCCAGACGGTCGTCGTGCGTGCTGCGGCCCGAGACAAAGCCGAACTGGCGGATGCGATCGAATTCCGGCGTGCCGGACAGGTCGAACCCACCCTTGGTGTCCACGTCGCGGAACATCGCGGCCAGCTTGTCGCCATCCTGGCCCAGCAGGTCGAAGATGAAGCGCTCGAAGTTCGACGCCTTCGAGATATCCATGCTCGGGCTCGACGTGTGGTACGTCTGCGCCGACGTGCGCACGCGGTAGGTGCCGGTGCGGAAGAACTCGTCCAGCACGTCGTTCTCGTTGGTGGCCACCACCAGCTTGTCGATGGGCAGGCCCATCATGCGCGCGATATGGCCGGCGCAGACGTTGCCGAAGTTGCCCGACGGCACGCAGAACGACACCTTCTGGCCGGGGCCATCGGTGGCCAGCAGCCAGCCCTTGAAGTAGTACACCACCTGGGCCACCACACGCGCCCAGTTGATCGAGTTCACGGTGCCGATGCACTGGCGCGCCTTGAACGCGTGGTCGTTCGACACGGCCTTGACGATGTCCTGCGCGTCGTCGAACACCCCATCGATGGCGATATTGAAGATGTTCGGGTCCTGCAGGCTGAACATCTGCGCGGTCTGGAACGCGCTCATCTTGCGGTGCGGGCTCAGCATGAACACGCGGATGCCTTCCTTGCCGCGCATCGCATACTCGGCCGCGCTGCCGGTGTCGCCCGACGTGGCACCCAGGATGTTGAGCTTCAGCCCGGCACGCTTGAGCGCGTACTCGAACAGGTTGCCCAGCAGCTGCATCGCCATGTCCTTGAAGGCCAGCGTCGGGCCGTTGGACAGGCCCAGCAGTTGCAGCTTCGTGCCACCTTCCTCGCCCAGCGTGCGCAGCGGCGTGATGTCGGCCGTGTTGTAACCGGGGCGCGCGTTGCAGTACACCTCGGCCTTGTAGGTCTTGCGCGTCAGCGCGCGCAGGTCCTCGGACGGGATGTCGTCGCAGAAGCGTGACAGCACCTCGAACGCCAGGTCGGCGTACGGCAGCTTGCGCCATGCTTCGAGTTCATCGGCGGTAATTTGCGGATACTGCTTCGGCAGATACAGCCCGCCGTCCGGGGCCAGGCCTCCGAGCAGGATCTCTGAGAACGATTGCGGCATGTCATGGCCGCGCGTCGACTGGTATTTCATGGCAATTCGTCCAGTTTCGGCGTCTTAGTTCAATTCTTCCATGCGCAGGCGCGTGACCGGCGACAGCACGGTCTGCAGGCCTTCGATGCTGCGGATGGCGGCATTGACGTGCTTTTCGCGCGTCAGGTGCGTCAGGATGATGATGTCGGTCTGCGGCTCGCCCTCGCGCGATTCCTTCTGCAGCATCGCGTCGATGCTGATGCCGGCTTCGGCCAGGATGCGGGTGATTTCGGCCAGCACGCCGGTCTGGTCGGCCACGCGCATGCGCAGGTAGTACGAGCTGGTGACTTCGTCGATCGGCAGCACCGGCACGCTGGACAGTTCGTCCGGCTGGAACGCCAGGTGCGGCACGCGATGGTTCGGATCGGCCGTGTGCAGACGGGTCACGTCCACCAGGTCGGCGATCACGGCCGACGCGGTCGGCTCGGCGCCGGCGCCCTTGCCGTAGTACAGCGTGGCGCCCACGGCGTCGCCCTGCACCAGCACGGCGTTCATCGCGCCTTCCACATTGGCGATCAGGCGCGAGGCCGGCACCAGGGTCGGATGCACGCGCAGTTCCACGCCTTCGTCGCGGCGGCGCGTGATGCCCAGCAGCTTGATGCGGTAGCCCAGTTCCTCGGCGTACTTGATGTCGATGGCGGCCAGCTTGGTGATGCCTTCCACGTGAGCGCGGTCGAACTGCACCGGCATGCCGAACGCGATGGCGCTCATCAGCGTCACCTTGTGCGCGGCGTCGATGCCCTCGATGTCGAAGGTCGGATCAGCCTCGGCGTAGCCCAGCTGCTGCGCTTCCTTGAGCACGGTGTCGAAATCCAGGCCCTTGTCGCGCATCTCGGACAGGATGAAGTTCGTCGTGCCGTTGATGATGCCGGCAATCCACTGGATGCGGTTGGCCGTCAGGCCTTCGCGCAGCGCCTTGATGATCGGGATGCCGCCGGCCACCGCCGCCTCGAACGCCACGATCACGCCCTTCTTGCGGGCGGCCTCGAAGATTTCGTTGCCATGCACGGCCAGCAGCGCCTTGTTGGCGGTGACCACGTGCTTGCCGTTCTCGATGGCCTTCAGCACCAGCTCGCGCGCGATGCCGTAGCCGCCGATCAGTTCGACGACGATGTCGATGTCGGGGCGCGTCACGACGTCATTGGCGTCGCTGACCACGTCCACGGTACCCCCGGTCAGTTCGCGGGCGCGTTCGGTGTTGAGGTCGGCCACCACCGCAATCTCGATGCCGCGGCCTGCACGGCGACGAATTTCCTCCTGATTGCGCTTGAGCACGTTGAACGTGCCGCTACCGACGGTACCGATGCCGAGAAGGCCGACTTTGATGGGATTCATGGACGTCTGACTCTGGGTTGCTTGATACGGAAATGGGGGGCGCCCCGGCGGCTCAGGCCGTGCCGTGACGTTTGCGATAGTTCTCAAGGAAGCGCGCCACGCGGCTGATGGCCTCGCGCAGGTCTTCCTCGTGCGGCAGGAACACGATCCGGAAATGGTCCGGTGCGTCCCAGTTGAAGCCGGTGCCCTGCACCAGCAGCACCTTCGATTCCTGCAGCAGCTCGTAGATGAATTCCTGGTCGTCCTGGATCGGATACATCGACAGGTCGAGCTTCGGGAACAGGTACAGCGCCGCCTTGGGCTTGACGCAGGTAATGCCGGGGATCTGCGAGATCAGTTCGTGGGCCAGGTCGCGCTGCCGGCGCAGGCGGCCGCCTTCGGCCACCAGGTCGTTGATGCTCTGGTAGCCACCCAGCGCGGTCTGGATCGCCCACTGGCCCGGCACGTTGGCGCACAGGCGCATCGACGACAGCATGTTCAGGCCTTCGATATAGTCCTGCGCCGGGCGCTTGTCGCCCGACACCACCATCCAGCCGGCGCGGTAGCCGCACGAGCGGTAGTTCTTCGACAGGCCGTTGAAGGTCACGGTCAGCACGTCGGTGGACAGCGAGCCGATCGACGTATGCTCGTTGCCGTCGTACAGGACCTTGTCGTAGATCTCGTCCGCAAAGATGATCAGCCCGTGCTCGCGCGCGATGGTGACGATGGCCTGCAGCAGTTCGTCCGAATACAGCGCGCCGGTCGGGTTGTTCGGGTTGATGACGACGATGGCCCGCGTGTTGGGCGTGATCTTGCGGCGGATGTCGTCCAGGTCGGGCATCCACTCGTTGGCCTCGTCGCACACATAGTGCACTGGCGTGCCGCCCGAGAGGCTCACCGCGGCCGTCCAGAGCGGATAGTCGGGCGCCGGCACCAGCACTTCGTCACCGCTGTTGAGCAGTGCGTTCATCGACATCACGATCAGCTCGGACGCGCCGTTGCCCACGTAGATGTCGTCCAGCTCCACGCCCTGGATCTTCTTTTCCTGGGTGTAGTGCATGATCGCCTTGCGCGCGGCGAAGATGCCCTTGGAATCGGAATATCCTGCCGAATTCGGCAGGTTGCGCATCATGTCCTGCTGGATTTCCTCCGGCGCATCGAATCCGAACACGGCCAGATTGCCGATGTTCAGCTTGATGATCTTGTGCCCCTCTTCCTCCATCTGCTTGGCCTTTTCCAGCACCGGGCCGCGGATGTCATAGCAAACGTTCTGGAGCTTGTTCGATTTCTGGATGGGTTTCACGGCGGTTTCGGCGATGTCAGGGCAAGCTGCCGGTCTCTTGCGGCAGCGGTCTTGGGAATCTTCTGGATTGTCCTGGACGTCTGGTGGCGCGCGTCGCTGGGCAGCAAATCGAGCGTGGCAGACCGGGAGGGGAGGGTAGGAGAAAGGTCATTACTGACCCCCTCCCCCCTAAGAACCGTACGTGCGAGTTTCCCCGCATACGGCTCAAGCCTCTACAAAGTATATGGACGAATCATACACCGGCTTCACAGCAACTTGGCCGTGGAAATGGACTTGGACATGACAATCGGGGTGCACCAGAACGCGGCTCCCTAGAGCATCCGAGCCCCCGGATACCCGAGGTTCGATGTGATGGTCATCCCATCCTGTCTCTTTGGAAATCTTGCTCTGGCATACCGCACACAAGCCCCGCTGGGACATGAACAGCTTAACCCACTGCCTTCGGTACGACATGCTTTCTGCCATACGTTCCTGCCGCAGCGTCTCGCCATACATTTCCTGCGCTGGGTCGAAGGGATGGTAGTCCCCGCGAACCTTCTTGTGCCTCCGGATAGGCATACTCGGCATCGAATACAGTTCCATCCAGTAGCGTTCACCTGCCCTATTCCACATCGTGGCACCGAACACCCAGTTCCGGCTCCCAACTGAGGCGAAGTATGTCCTTCGCACCCACTCGGTATCCTTCCTTCGGTGTCGCCGCTTTGCCCACCTCCATAGAGACCTAAAGATCAGATGCTCCATGCGGGCAAACATCGCTTTCGCAACCACTGGGCTGTGATACTGCGCCCAGCCCCTCAACATCGGGTTCAACGTCCGAATTAGATCTGCCGTCCGTTTCCCCCTATGTGTCCCGATGACCTCCTTGACCTTGCGATAGAACGCTCGCGCGTTTTTCTTGCTCGGCTTGATGAGCAGCGTTCCCGAGTATTTCCGGAAATTCCACCCTAGAAAGTCAAAGCCGTCAGCGATGTTGACGATTCGTGTTTTCTCCGTGGAGAGCATCAATCCCCGTGTTGCAAGGAACTGTTCTACCCACGGCTTCACTTCGTGCTCCAAAACTTCCGGCGTGTTGCCGGTGATCACAAAGTCATCCGCGTACCGTACGACGTTCACTTTCAGCTTCTTCGTGTTGGCAACGCCCAGTCTCGCCCGCATGGACTCGATCAGTTGTTTCTCCAACCCGTTCAGTGCCACATTTGCCAAAGTCGGGGAAATGATGCCCCCCTGTGGTGTTCCAGCGTCGGTCGCCTGAAACTGGCCCTGAAATACCACGCCAGCTTTCAACCACTTCCGTAGGATTGCGTTATCCATTGGGACATTGCGCTCCAGCCAGTCGTGGCTGATATGGTCAAAGCACCCTTTGATGTCTGCTTCCAGCACCCATTGAGCCGAGGCTTTCTTGGATAGGGAAACAAACAGCTGGGACATGGCATCCGCAGTAGAACGATTGGTCCGAAACCCGTAGGAGTTCGGGTCGCTCGTTCCTTCGGACACCGGTTCCAGCGCCAGCAGATACAGCGCCTGCATGGCCCGGTCGTGCATGGTCGGAATGCCCAGGGGGCGCTCTTTCCCATTTGCCTTGGGGATGTACACCCGCCTTAACGGCAGCGGATGATACCCCCGGCGCTTCAACCTCCCAATGGCTGCCCATCGGGCTTCAGGTGAGTCCCACTCTACGCGGTCGACTCCCGCCGTCCGCGCTCCTTGGTTCATCGCCACTCGCCTTACCGCCGATGCCTTGGCGGAAAACGAGCGGGTCAGGGATCGTTGTAGGGCTTTCACCCTGCGCCAATCCCCTTCCTGTGTTGCCTTCGCAATTCGAATCTGCATTGCCCGAACATTCCGATCGACGCGGCGCCAACTAATGTCGCCCCATCGTTGCGGGATGCCGGAGGGCGCAGATTCATCCTCTCGGATCAATGCTTCCATGCTGCTCTCCTATCTTGAGGACTTCCCCCAAAAAGCAGAGACAACATGCCCCTTGAGGGGCATGTCACCCCTCAAGGGAAGAAAATTAAACAAGCGAGTTCAGTCAGCCGTCTTGCGACGAAAGACCAGTTGGAAGTCTGCCCGCTTTCGCGTGAGGTAATGTTTCAACCCCTATCCGGATCATTACAACCCGGCATTCGCTTTTTCCAACCTCCCCTACCCGCACAGCCAACAGCGTTCCTTGCGGTTCGCCTGCCAGAGCCATACAGCGCTCCGGCAGCCATACGGGCTTACCACGTTCCCTGCGCATTACACGACTGGCTTAGGGCCTGCCTCTTCGCCGGTGATCTATCTAGCGACGTACTCCGACTTTCGAGCGGAGCATCCGATCACGTACCGTTTGGTTAGTGCCTATCAGCAGCTTTGGCACCGCCTTATTTACGACGTTTATCAGCAGTTCATTTACATTACCCATACCAGTCAGCCTGGCTCCTCAACCCCATTGCTGCTCGGAGTCTCTGCGAACCTATCTCACGACAGGGACGCACCTTACAGGGGCTACGTTGTCAGGAGAGCTTCACACCCCACCGTTACCAGTGACGCATGTCTCCCTAGGCTACTGCTAGTCGCATAGCAGGTTCTCTATCGAGGCACCCTCGCGGGTGTACTCGACCGAACCATAACGCGCAGAGCTATCGCTCCGGGAACCTCACTTCATTACTTCAGTGCCTCCGTGCTGGCAGGCGCTTGACAACAGACGGGCTCTTGCGAGCGCCTGTGTCCCAAAGAAGTAGCGCCGACCCTATTGGGCCGGCGCAAATGCTGTGTAGCGAACACGCAGCGGAACTGCTGCTGCATGTCCACTCACCCCTCCGGGGGCGTGCATATTGCAAAGACACCTGCCCAAAGGCAAACGTCCCCGCCTTTGGGCAATGGCTGGATATCCATCCAGCAAATAGCAAGCTGCGAGTTAGCCGATACGCCGGCCCTCCCACAACACATGAACTCGCACCAGCCTTGCGGCCGGGCTTGTCGAAGCAACAAGTGGTTGAGATTGGACGGTTCGGGCCGAAGCCTTCTCCTTGTCTCAACTAAGGTCGATGCTCAGTTAAGAGCCTGCCCGCCTAACAGCGAGCTAACGGACACGAAGTACGTGTCGCACCAAAAGCTATAAGATATCGGATTATGACAGACTTCGGCATGGATTCTTGCATTGCAGCGAGCCTTTTGGCTTGCCGCGCGCACGATCCTGCCACCAACCCGCCGCCCGCCCCTCCCGTGGCCGGCCCGGCCGCCCGTCCCGCCCGTGGGAGCGGCCTCCGGACACCCCGGGCGGCATGAGGCCCCCTCCTTGAAACTCCACGCCGACCAACCCCAGAACCTGAATACCGTGACCGGCTACGGCCCCGGTTTTGTCGAAATCAACGCGGTGCGCCACGACCAGTCGGTGCTGGTCATGCCCGAGGGCGCCGTCGCGCCCTGGCCCGTCAGCCGGTTCGAGGACCTGGAGCCCGCCCACTTCGAGGCGCTGCTGGCCAAGAAGCCCGAAGTCGTGCTGCTGGGCACGGGCAACCGCCTGCGCTTTCCGCATCCGCGGCTGACCGCGGCGCTGGCCCGCCTGCATATCGGCGTCGACGCCATGGACCTTCAGGCTGCATGCCGCACCTACAATATCCTGATGGCCGAGGGCCGCAAGGTCGCGGCGGTGCTGCTGGTGGAGCCCGCTGCACAGGACTGACGCGGCCCGCCCGGTGGATGCGCACGGCTGGCGGGCCCCGCCATGCGCCACTTTTTTGCCGGGTTGAGCCGACGCCACGCTTGAAGTCCGGCCGACTGCCCCAATCTGCACCCGCCATGGCGCAGGTCCAGGCGCATACACCAATAATGGGCCACCGCCGTCACCGATGATGCATCGCCATCCAGGAGAGCCACCAGCATGACCGTCAGTCTGAACAAGGCCGTTCCCGACTTCCAGGCCCCCGCTACCGGCGGGGATTTCCGTCTCGCCGACCACCACGGCAAGACCCTGGTGCTGTACTTCTACCCGAAGGACAACACGCCGGGCTGCACCACCGAGGCCATGAATTTCCGCGACCAGCACGACGCCTTCGAGGCCGCCGGCGTGGCGGTCTTCGGCATTTCGCGCGACAGCCTGAAGTCGCACGAGAACTTCAAGGCCAAGCTGGAACTGCCCTTCGCGTTGATCTCCGACGCGGATGAAGCCATCTGCAACATCTTCGATGTCATCAAGATGAAAAAGATGTATGGCAAGGAAGTGCGCGGCATCGAGCGCAGCACCTTCATCCTCGACGCCAAGGGCGTGCTGCGCCACGAAATGCGTGGCATCAAGGTGCCGAACCACGTGGACGAGGTGCTGGACATCGTCAAGGGGATGTGAACCGGAACATCCTCGGCATGGCAACCCGCACGCCGCATGGCCCGATGACAGTTGCGCAACCGCGACGAGAATCTGACCGATTGCAAAAGCGAAAACCTTCGGGTAGATTGGGCCTCAATGCGTTCCGATCACAGTTGCCACGCTGCAGTAACGTCCCGGCCCGACAGGCACAGTCCCAGGGCTGGTAGCGGAACTGCCGCGTCGCGGGACCGCAGAGAAGCCGCCACCCCTGTATTCCAGGCCTGGCGGCTTTTTTGTTTCCTTTCTGGACGCCCTGCGTCCCGCCACTTCGGTTTTCCCGATTTCTGCCGTTTCACGGTTGTACGCCCGGCTGTACGCCAGCTTTTTCGCCCCCGTTTGCTCCCCTGAAAGGAAAGCCAAGCATGCCGCTGCCTACCATGCCCGCCAAGCCTGCCCAACTGCTGGACCCGAGCGAATTCGCTCCGGTGACACTGCCCAAGGCCAAAGCCGCGCAGGGTAAGAAACCCGTGCCGGTCCTCGAGCGTGTGGCACTGCTCGAGACCGGCGACACCCAGGCGCCCGCCACCCGTGCACGCGCCGGCAGCACAACCCGGGCCAAGACGACTGACGCCCCGGCGCCGGTCGTCACCCCGCCGGCATCGCCGTCCGTCAGCCTGGTGAAGCCGGCCGACGGGCCCACGCGCCGCACGCGCAAGACGGCAGGCCCGAGCAAGCTGTTCGTGCTCGACACCAACGTGCTGATGCACGACCCGAGCTCGCTGTTCCGCTTCGAGGAACACGACATCTATCTGCCGATGATGACGCTCGAGGAACTGGACAACCACAAGAAGGGCATGAGCGAAGTGGCGCGCAACGCGCGCATGGTCAGCCGCACGCTGGACCAGCTCGTGGCCGGCACGGACGGCGTGCTCGACGAAGGGCTGCCGCTGGCCACGCTTGGCAACCGCGATGCCGCCGGCAAGCTGTTCTTCCAGACCCGGCTGAACGACATCAAGCTGCCCGAAGGCCTGCCGCAGGGCAAGGCGGACAACCAGATCCTGGGCGTGGTCAGCGCGCTGCAGCAGCAGTATCCGGAGCGCCAGGTGGTGCTGGTGTCGAAAGACATCAACATGCGCATCAAGGCCCGTGCGCTGGGCCTGCCTGCCGAGGACTACTTCAACGACCAGGTCCTGGAAGACAAGGACCTGCTGTACTCGGGCGTGATGCAGTTGCCCAATGACTTCTGGGCCAAGCACGGCAAGGGCGTGGAAAGCTGGCAGGATCCGAAGTCGGGCACGATGTTCTATCGCCTGACCGGCCCGCTGGTGCCGTCGTTCCTGGTCAACCAGTTTGTCTACCTGGAGCCGATGGACGGCAGCCTGCCGCTGTACGCCCAGGTCAAGGAAATCAACGGCAAGACCGCCCTGCTGCAGACGCTCAGGGACTACGCCCACAACAAGAACAACGTGTGGAGCGTGGTGGCCCGTAACCGCGAGCAGAACTTCGCGCTGAACCTGCTGATGAGCCCCGACGTCGATTTCGTGACGCTGCTGGGCCAGGCCGGCACCGGCAAGACGCTGCTGGCACTGGCGTCGGGCCTGGAGCAGGTGCTGGACCAGAAGCTCTACAACGAGATCATCGTCACGCGCGCCACCGTGCCCGTGGGCGAAGATATCGGCTTCCTGCCGGGCACCGAGGAAGAGAAGATGCAGCCGTGGATGGGTGCGTTCGACGACAACCTCGAAGTCCTGCAGAAGAGCGACGACAGCGCCGGCGAATGGGGCCGCGCGGCCACGCAGGAGCTGATCCGCTCGCGCATCAAGGTCAAGAGCATGAACTTCATGCGCGGCCGTACCTTCGTCAACAAGTTCGTGATCATCGACGAAGCGCAGAATCTGACGCCGAAGCAGATGAAGACGCTGGTCACCCGGGCTGGCCCCGGCACCAAGATTGTCTGCCTGGGCAATATCGCGCAGATCGATACCCCGTACCTAACCGAAGGCTCGTCCGGCCTGACCTATGTGGTGGACCGCTTCAAGGGCTGGAGCCACAGCGGCCACGTGACGCTGGCACGCGGCGAACGCTCGCGCCTGGCCGACCACGCGGCGGACGTACTGTAACGCGGCAGTCACTGCAATCCCGGCAGTTCCACGGGCGGCCTGTTCCATGGCCGCCCGTGGCCGCATCGCGTAGTGTGGCGCAACCCACAGCGTCGGCGTTTGGCCGACAGCCAGCACCGCACGACCCGGCTATGATGGCCGGGTGTTCATGTCGATACGGAGGCGTCGATGAACAGGCAACAGTCTTTCAGCAGATACCTGTCCACCAGAAGGACCCTGTTTTCCCAGAACGCGCGCGCCACCCGGCGCAAGCGCATTGCCGTGGCCGCGCTGATTGGCGCCACGGTAATCGTGGCGGCCGCCCTGCAGCCGGCCAAGGCTGCGGACGCCAGCGCGCCCCCCGCAGGCAACGAGATGGTAATCCGCACCATGGGCCCCGTCAGCTATGTCTGCGGCGGCATTGCGGAGGACGAACGGGCCAGGCTGGCCGAGCAGGAAAAGAACTTCAACATGGGCATCCTGTTCACGCGGGGTGCCGACGGCGAATACCTGGCCGATGTTGATGTAAAACTGACACGCGACGGCCAGAATGTGGCCGATTTCCGCGCGGGTGGCCCGCGCTGCCTCATACGTGCGCCAGAAGGCAGCTACAATATCGAGGCCAGTTACAAGGGTCAGCCAAAGTCCATCAAGATCAGTACCGGTACGCGCAACGCGCAGTTGCGCTGGTAGTTTTATCCGGTCGTTTCACTGGCAGTCCCACCCTGTACGGTGGGGCGGACGCCTGACCCGGCAACCGAACGACAAGAAGGATGCCGCAGCGCCCGCTTTTATTGCCGCCCTCACCGCACCCACCGCGCCCGTCGCTTGTCACGCTGTGCCCGGCTCCGTCCTCGTGGCGTTCGTCCCGGCTCGCCCTGACAGCCTTGTGTGCAAGCGCCCTGCTGCTGGCCGCCTGCGCCGGTGCCCCCCCTGCCCGCCATACGTCTTCGCTGCCCCGCACGCCGGGCAAGCCCATGATCGACCCGAGCGCCGGCCTGGAAGAAATCTCGATCCAGGCGATGTCACTGGTCGGCACGCCCTACCGCTACGGCGGCAACACGCCCGATTCCGGTTTCGACTGCAGCGGCCTGGTCCGTTATGTGGTGCAGCGCGCCGCCAGCGTCAACCTGCCGCGCACCACCGAGCAGATGGGCCAGCGCGGCGTTTCGCTTGACCGTAGCGACGTGGCATCGGGCGACCTGGTGTTCTTCAATACCACCGGACGCGCCAACTCGCATGTCGGCATCTACGTCGGGCA
This sequence comes from Cupriavidus pauculus, assembly GCF_002858765.1. Lineage (GTDB taxonomy): Bacteria > Pseudomonadota > Gammaproteobacteria > Burkholderiales > Burkholderiaceae > Cupriavidus > Cupriavidus pauculus_B. The sequence goes on along the minus strand of NZ_PJRP01000018.1, from coordinate 121,410 downwards.
GAACCGCTTCGTCCACGCGCCGGCCACCGGTGGCACGGTCCGGCTCGAAGACATGGGCAAGTCCTACTGGGCCTCGCGCTACAACGGCGCGCGGCGCGTCGTGGCGGCCAGCAACTTGCCGATGACCCCGGCGCCGTCACTGACACCGCCGCCTTCGATCACACCCGCCCCGCCCCAGCCGGTGCCCGCCGCGCCCATGGCGCCGCCGCCCGACGACGATCCCATCGCGGCATTCGCGAACCAATAAGCAAAAAAGCCAGGCGTGATGCCTGGCTTTTTTGTCTGCGATACGTCCGGTAAGGCTTACAGGATCTGCTTGCCGATCCACCAGGCGATCGCCGCCATGAACGCCGAGGCCGGAATCGTCAGGACCCACGCCCACACGATATTGCCCGCCACGCCCCAACGCACGGCCGACATCTTCTGCGCCGAACCGACGCCGACGATGGCGCCGGTAATGGTATGCGTGGTCGACACCGGCACGCCCATCGCCGAGGCAATGAACAGCGTGATCGCGCCGCCCGTTTCCGCGCAGAAGCCACCCACCGGCTTCAGCTTGGTGATCTTCTGGCCCATGGTCCGCACGATTCGCCAGCCGCCGAACAGCGTGCCCATGCCGATGGCCACGTAGCAGCTCACGATGACCCACATCGGCGGCTCCGCGCCGCCCACGGCCACATGACCGCTGGCGATCAGCAGCATCCAGATGATGCCGATGGTCTTCTGCGCGTCATTGCCGCCGTGGCCCAGGCTGTAGAGCGACGCCGATACCAGCTGCAGGCGGCGGAACCAGCGGTCCACGCGCGACGGCGGTGTGCGGAAGAACGTCCAGCCCACGATCACCATCATCAGCGAACCCAGGATGAAGCCCAGCAGCGGCGAGATCAGGATGAACGCCACGGTCTTCAGCAGGCCGTTGCCCACCAGCACGCCCGTGCCGCCCTTGGCCACTGCAGCGCCCACCAGGCCGCCGATCAGCGCGTGCGACGACGACGACGGAATGCCGTACAGCCAGGTAATCACGTTCCAGACGATGGCACCCACCAGCGCGCCAAATATCACGTAGTGATCCACTATATGCACGTCGACCGTGCCCGTGCCCACCGTGGCCGCCACCTTCAGGTGGAAGATGAAGATCGCCACCACGTTGCACATGGCCGCCATGGCCACGGCATGGTGCGGCTTCAGCACGCCCGTGGAGACAACCGTGGCAATCGAATTGGCCGCGTCGTGAAAGCCGTTCATGAAGTCGAACAGCAATGCCAATGCCACCAGCAAGCCGATGACCCACAAGCTCATTTGTACTGTTTGCATGCGAGTGCGAGCCTCAGGCGTTTTCCAGGACGATGCCTTCGATGATGTTCGCCACGTCCTCGCACTTGTCGGTGATGGACTCCAGCTGCTCGTAGATCGCCTTCAGCTTGATCAGGCGCTTGACGTCGGTCTCGTCGCGGAACAGCTTCGACATGGCCGAGCGCATCACGCGGTCGGCTTCCGATTCGAGCTGGTCGATCTGCTGGGCAGTCTTCAGGATGGTGCTGGCGTTGCCCATGTCCTCGAGCAGGCCCACGGCGATCTTGACGGCTTCGCAGCACTGTACGCAGATCGTGGCCAGGCGGCGGGCTTCGTCGGTCAGGTGCGTGACGTCGTACAGCGAGATCGTCTCGGCCACGTCCTCCATCAGGTCCAGGATATCGTCCATGGTCGTGATGAGCTTGTGGATCTCGTCACGGTCCAGCGGCGTGATGAAGGTCTTGTGCAGCAAATCGATTGTGTCGTGCGTGATACGGTCTGCCTTCTTTTCCGTGGCCTGCACGCGGCGGGCATGGCCTTCGGCGTTGGGCAGGTCATTGACCAACGCTTCCAGCTCGTGCGCGGCGGTGACGGCGCAGTCTGCGTGCTGGTTGAAGTACTCGAAGAACTTGCCCTCGGTGGGCATGAAACGGCCGAACATGAAATGTCCTTGTGGCGCGCCTCACGGCAGCGCTCGGTTGTATAGCAAAGGGGGAGACAGCCATTGCACGACAGCCGCCTCGTGGGCGGCTGTCATCAAAGCGCAATATTTTACAGGGTTGCACCGCCCAGCGGTGTAACCCCTGACAATCAGGTGTCGTTGTCGAAGAACGCCGGGCCGCCACTGAAGTTGTCGAACTTCGTGAATTGACCCAGGAACGTGAGCCTAACGGTGCCGATCGGGCCGTTACGCTGCTTGCCGATGATGATTTCGGACGTACCCTTGTCCTGCGAATCGGGGTTGTAGACTTCGTCGCGATAAATGAACAGGATCACGTCAGCATCCTGTTCGATGGCGCCTGACTCACGCAGGTCGGACATCACGGGGCGCTTGTTCGGACGCTGCTCCAGGCTTCGGTTCAGCTGCGACAGCGCGATGACCGGGCAATTGAGTTCCTTGGCCAGGCCTTTCAGCGACCGCGAGATCTCGGAAATTTCCGTGGCCCGGTTCTCACCACTGCCCGAACCCGACATCAGCTGCAGGTAATCGATGATGATCAGGCCCAACTGGCCGCACTGGCGCGCCAGGCGGCGCGAACGGGCCCGCAATTCCATCGGATTCAGCGCCGGCGTCTCGTCGATGAACAGCTGCGCGTCGTTCATGCGCTGGATCGAGTGCGTCAGGCGCGGCCAGTCCTCGTCCAGCAGGCGGCCGGTACGCAGCCGGTGCTGGTCCAGACGACCCACCGAACCCAGCATACGCATGGCCAACTGCACACCGGCCATTTCCATCGAGAACACGGCCACGGGCAGGCCCTGCTCCACGGCCACATGTTCGCCAATATTCAGCGAAAACGCGGTTTTACCCATCGAGGGGCGTCCGGCGACGATAATCAGGTCGCCCGGCTGCATACCGCTGGTCATGCGATCCAGGTCGATGAAGCCGGTCGGCACGCCGGTCACGTCCGTCGTCGAATCACGGTGATAAAGCTCGTCGATCCGCTCCACCACCTGCGTCAGCAGCGGCTGGATCTCCTGGAAGCCCTTCTGGCCACGCGAACCCTCTTCGGCAATCGCAAAAACCTTGGATTCGGCCTCATCGAGCAGTTCGCGCACCTCGCGCCCCTTCGGCGCAAAGGCTGCGGAAGCGATATCGTCGGCAACGGTCACGAGCTTGCGCAGCACCGAGCGTTCGCGAACAATTTCGGCGTAGCGACGGATATTGGCCGCACTCGGCGTGTTCTGCGCCAGCGAATTCAGGTAGGCCAGGCCGCCCACCTCCTCCGCCTTGCCGGCCACTTGAAGCATTTCAAAGACCGTGATCACGTCCGCCGGCTTGGTGGCGGAGATCAGGCGGGCGATGCTCTGGAAGATCACCCGGTGGTCGAATCGATAGAAATCGGCTTCCGACAGGAAGTCGGCAATGCGGTCCCAGGCGGCGTTATCCAGCAGCAACCCGCCAAGCACCGATTGTTCGGCCTCGATCGAGTGCGGAGGAACCTTGAGGTTGTCTAGTTGGGGATCTGCGGCGGGCGCGTTCATGGGGGGGAATTATAACGGCGCCGGGCGCCACGCAAAAAACAAAAAAGGCAGGAGCGTGGCCCCTGCCTTTTTGTGCATCCGACGCGCCGGTCGGACCGGCACATCGCGGACGCGTACCGCTTAGACGTGCTCGCCCAGCACCGAAACGGTGATGTCGACCAGCACGTCGGTGTGCAGCGACACGCCAACGGTGTAGTCGCCAACCAGCTTCAGCGGGCCGTTCGGCAGACGCACTTGCGACTTTTCGACCTTGAAACCTTGGCCTTCCAGCGCGGCAGCGATGTCGGCGTTGGTCACCGAACCGAACAGACGGCCGTCCACGCCCGACTTCTGCGTGATCTGGACGGTCAGGCCGTTCAGCTTCTCGCCTTCGGCTTGCGAAGCAGCCAGCTTCTCGGCGGCGGCCTTTTCCAGCTCGGCGCGCTTCACCTCGAATTCGGCGATGGCGGTTTGCGTGGCACGGCGAGCGCGCTTGGTCGGGATCAGGAAGTTACGTGCGTAACCGTCCTTCACGCGAACGATTTCGCCCAGGTTGCCCAGGTTGATGACTTTTTCCAGCAGAATGACTTGCATCGTGTATTTCTCCTTGCGGTCCCGGGACTATCAGTTCTTGTGCAGGTCGGTGTACGGCATCAGCGCCAGGAAGCGGGCGCGCTTGATAGCCGTATCCAGCTGACGCTGATAGTGCGCCTTGGTACCGGTCAGACGAGCCGGCGTGATCTTGCCGTTGTCGCCGATGAAGTCCTTCAGCGTGTCCAGATCCTTGTAGTCGATCTGTTCGACGCCAGCCACGGTGAAGCGGCAGAAGCGCTTGCGCTTGAACAGCGGGTTCTGTTGCTGGAAGCGCTTCTTGTTCTTGTTGTCACGTTTGACGAATGCCATGATTCAATCCTTTTCGAATGCTTTACATCGAGTGATGTGAAAGATCAGTGTCTTGCTGTTGCGGTGCTTGCGGGCCAGAAAGCCTTCGCAGTCGAGCAGCGTACCGAGCGGCATGCGCTCGAGCCGCTGGCCAATGGGACCAATGCCCATGGCCACCACTGCGAATTCCACCTGCCGGGGCGTTTCCGCCTCTGTCACCTCGCCGGCATGCTGCAAAATGCAGTTGACGACAGGGACACCGGCCGGCGTATAGCGCAGCGTATCTCGCTCGGCAAGCGTGGCGGTTAGCCGGAGCTGGTTCACCGCGACACAGCAGTCCGCACTTAGGCGGCCTGACCTTCCGTGGTCGTTTGCGCGGCCTTGCGGGCTTCTTCGCGCTGCACTTCCTTCATCATCGGCGACGGAGCCGTTTCAGCCTTCTTGGTCTGGACGATCAGGTGACGCAGCACGGCATCGTTGAACTTGAACGCGTGTTCCAGTTCAGCCAGCGTGTCTTTGCCGCATTCGATGTTCAGGCAAACGTAGTGAGCCTTGGCCAGCTTCTGGATCATGTAGGCCATTTGACGACGGCCCCAGTCTTCCACGCGGTGGATCTGGCCATTTTGCGACGTGACGAGCTGCTTGTAACGCTCGATCATCGCCGGCACTTGTTCGCTTTGGTCCGGGTGGACGATAAATACGATTTCGTAATGACGCATTGACGCTCCTTTTGGATGAGCCACCCGGGCGTCACGTCCGGTGCGGCAAGGTTGAATAGCCCGCGAGTATAGCCCGGAACCCCGTAGATCCGCAAGGCTCCGGCGCAGGAACGGATTCAGTACGCCGTGAACAGCGACTGCAGGCGTCCGCCATCCTGCCCCATCACTGGGTCACTTGCCAGCGCCAGCAGAAGCAGCAGCCGCGCCTTGTAGGGATTGTGATCGCCTGCCGACACGAACATCCCCGCCTGCGGCGAAGGCCGCGCCGGGATCGACACATGGCCAGCGCCGGTGCGTGAACTGCGCACCACGGCAACGCCAGCGCTCGCTGCATCGGCCAGTGCCGCCGCCAGGGTTTCATGGATCGAGCCATTTCCGGTGGCAGCCACGACCAATCCCTTCACCCCCGCCGATACCAGCGCATCGACGGCCACCCTGCCCGGCTGCGCGTGGCTGACCACGATTTCCACCATCGGCCAGGCCGATGGCACTGGCAGATACCCCGTCTCGCGGCTGGCCGGCGCACGCGTGAATCGAATATACGCGTCCTGAACGAAACCGAGCGGACCGGCGTTCGGCGAGACAAACGCGTCGACGGCCGACGTATGCGCCTTGGTCACGTCGCGCCCGGCATGAATCTGCTGATTCAGCACCACCAATACGCCCTGACCGCGCGCATCCGGACAGGCCGCGACGCGTACGGCATCCAGCAGATTCAGCGGGCCGTCTGCCGACAGCGAAGTCGCAGGGCGCATGGCAGCCGTGATGACCACCGGCACGGGACACGGCTGCGTCAGATGCAGAAACATCGCCGTTTCTTCAAGCGTATCGGTGCCATGGGTGATCACGATACCTGCCACGTCCGGCTGGACGGACCAATACGCCACGCGCTCCGCCAGTTGCTGCCAGAGCCCGAAGGTCATGTCCTTGCTGTCGATCTGCGCCACCTGCTCGGCGTGCACGCGCGCTACGTCGGCCAGCGCCGGAACGGCCTGCACCAGCTGCGACACCGGCACGGTGGCAGCCTGGTACTGGGCGCTGCTGGCAGGATCGCCGGACGATCCGGCAATGGTGCCGCCGGTGGCAAGCACGACGACACGGGGCAACGATGACGACGAGGACGCTGACATGAATGGAGGCTCGCTGAGGAACTGACCGGGCTGGCGCGACCCGGGGCTGGGCGACGATTGTAACTGCCGCGCCGCGCCGGCGTACCCCATGGCAAACCCGCCAAGTCATCGGTAGCGTCGTTGCCATGTCGTGCCCGCTGCGCAAATTGTGCTTGCACTTCACACGATACTGTATAAAATCACAGCATACTGTTTAAACATACAGTGCTTCGGCACGAAAGACCGGCGAACCATGGCGACCCTGACACCCCGGCAGCAGCAGATTTTCGATCTGATCCGCGACACGATCCGCAACACGGGCTTCCCGCCCACACGCGCCGAGATTGCCGCGGAATTCGGCTTTTCCTCGCCCAATTCGGCGGAGGAACATCTGCGGGCACTGGCGCGCAAGGGTGTGATCGAGCTGACCCCCGGCGCCTCGCGCGGCATCCGCCTGAAGGTGGCGCGCAGCGACTCGGAGCGCTCCGACCAGTTCACGCTGCCAATGGCTGGCGTACTGCAGTTGACGCTGCCGCTGGTCGGTCGCGTCGCGGCGGGTAGCCCGATTCTTGCCGCCGAGCATATCGACCGCCAATACCAGGTGGATGCATCGGTGTTCGATGAGCGCCCGGATTATCTGCTGCGTGTACGCGGCCTGAGCATGCGCGACGCCGGCATTCTGGACGGCGACCTGCTGGCCGTGAAGAAGGCCAGCGAAGCCGCCAACGGCAAGATCGTTGTGGCCCGCCTTGGTGAGGATGTCACCGTCAAACGCCTGAAGAAACGCGGCGACACGATCGAACTGATCGCCGAGAACCCGGATTTCCAAAACATCGTGGTCCAGTCTGGACGCGACGAGTTTTCCCTGGAAGGTATCGCTGTCGGCCTGATCCGATCATCAGGCTTCTAGCGTGATCGGGGGCGCCTGATTGCGCCCTCGACTCCTGAGACTTAGGCAGCACGGCCGTCTGCCCTGGTCACCCGCTTTGCTTTGCCCATGCCGCCCCGTCCTTGCTGGACGACGGGCGCGGACCACTGCTGTCGCAAATAACGAGGTGTTGCCATGCTGCAATCGAACCCCATCGCTTCCCGCCGCCCAGTCAAGCCGGTCCCGTTTCGGCAAATCAAGGGCGTCCGCGTCTACCAGGGCGCGCAACGCCGCACGATGGTTGGCAACATGGCGGCCATCTGCCGCATGCTCGAACTCGAAGAGCCGAGCACGAAACTGCTCGACTGAATCCGCGACACCGTCCTCACTGCCTGACGCGAACGTGCTTCACAGCCACCGGGAGTCCCGGCGTTGCAAAAAAGTGCAGTTGTGCACCCACAACGTGTAATTAAGGCTTCATTTAAAACTGACTGAAGCCTGATTAAACTCACTGACGCGCACTGAATCACTGGCGTATTCGCGTCATGCGCATGACCGGACCTTGTCGACCCCGCCAAGGTCCGGTTTTTTTTCGTCGATCAACCAGGCGTCGCCTGATCTTTCAGTCGGCGAGCGGTGCACCGAACCAGTCGGCATCGAGGTCCGCCTCGAAGGCAGCGGTCCAACCCAGGCCATTGGTTGTCTTGTATTTTTGGAACTGACCACCGACGACGCGCTCGACGGCAATGATCCGGCGCGCGCCATCCATCGCGAATTCGAAATCCTCTGGCACGAACCCGTGTTTCGCACACGCGGCCGCGACATCGTCCTGCTCTGACTGGGGGAGATCGAAAAAGCGCTGGACCATGGGAGGGTAAGTCGTGGTGGCGCTACGGTTAGTCTCCGATGTGCCACAAGATCACGTGATATACGGCGGTGATCGTCGTGTGAAAGAAGCCGCAAACGATGGCATACGCGATCGCAACCATGACGCCGTGCTGCAGCCTTGATGCGTGGCGCACTTCGTCGCTGCTGCGGATGTCGCGCCACAAACGTGGGACGCCACTGGCCGTCAGGAGCCACATCGTGACGAGAATGGCAAGATATGCCGCGTCGAGGTCAGATGTGGTGTAACCGACCACCTCCGGCGCCCTCGATGCCGCCGGTGAGGCGGGACTTGCCCCGTCTCGTCCAGCCCCACCCCCGTTGCTGCAACCCATCGGGAGAAACGCCCCGAGCGATGCACTGAGAATCGTGCGCAGCCTCATACCCACCCTTCCGATGCCGAGTCAGTGCGACCTTGTGGTTACGGCCGCTTCTTTGGATGATAGAAAAAGCGAGAGCCATTCGCATCATCGGAAAGGATGGGTTTAGAGAGAAGATATCCCCGTTCGGGAATCGGCCCGAAGAATCATCGCAATGCACTGGAGCATGCGGACCCGCATGCGATCATCCCCGTATTCCTGCGGTGGGGAATGCTGCAAGAACAAAGAGGGAAATGGGTATGCAGAAAGCAAAACAGCCGCTTAGGTAAGCGGCTGTTTCTTGAGAATTCTGGGGTGGCTGACGGGACTCGAACCCGCGACAACAGGAATCACAATCCTGGACTCTACCAACTGAGCTACAGCCACCGTAGAGATTTCTCGCTGACCGTTCGTCGATCAGCGAAGAACAAGACTATACAAGGATTCTCGGGCGATGGCTAGTATCCCGCACAAAAAATTTCGGGGTTGGGCTGCAGCGCGACTTCATCGCGGACCGACCCACTTTGCTTCCAGCAGCACCGCTTCCTTGATCGCGGCGATGGTATCCGCCTCGCTAGGAAAAAGTCCAAGCAAGCGCTTTGACTTGCCGTTCAGGACATCGCGCTGCAATGCCTTGCCGGCGTCGATGGATGTGCCTGGATGCCAGCAATAGCGTGCAGTCCATTTGCCGTCCTGCAGTTGCTCGGCTACCCAGATCACCCGGTAGTCCTCGAAGACTTCACCGAATGGTTCTTCCGCTTCCATTTCATTTCCTCTGGGCTTGCTTCCGCTTCCTTGGTCACGTCAATCCCCGTCGCGCCAATCGAACCGGCCAGCCCACCTACTTTCCCCCACTTGCGCCGCACCTGTCTGGGTGCGGCCCGCGCGTCCCACGCCGACTGTCGCGGCGTTCTATTTTGAGGCGCATCGTAACATGACCTACCCGCCGCTCGACACGAGCATGTCTTAACAATAGCCACAATTTCAGGTATCGGCCTATCCGCCAAAAAGCGGAGTCCTTGCCCCACCACGGCAGGGTTCTACCGTAAATAATGCTGTTGGATACTCTTCCCTGAGGGACATTGACCCCCTCGACATTCCCGACAGGCGATCACTCCCGACGAGCATCGCCTGCTTTTTTTTCTGGGATCTCAACGACTCCGGCCGGTGCCGGAGAAGTGTGAAAGTCAGACGCGCATAAAAAAAGAGCCCGCTCGCAAGCGGACTCTTAAATTAGCGATCTCAATGCCCTGAAGGCACATTCAATGTAGTCCCCGAACGCACCGTGCACCATCCGGGCAAACCCACGGTTGCTGTGGCACCAACGAGACGGGGCAGAAAAAAGCCCGCACACGGCGGGCTCAAAAATCAGTTGAAGAAAGCCCTGTATTCGAGGGCAGGCACAGTGTAAGAACATGCCCCAGCACTGGCGAATTAGGGGAATCCCTTTGCCCATGCGGGTTTCCAGTCACCCGAATGCCCGCAAACGCCGTCGGGGCATACATTTGCGGCATCCTGCATAGAACGATCGTTCGGAATTAGAGCTTTTATTCGAGCCCGACTCGGGTGCGATTGTCACGCAGAGGAGCCATCACGCCGCCTCGAGCAGGTCCGGGCGCAGGTGCGAACGCGCCTCTTCAAAAAGCGCATCCACCTCTGCCCGGGTACGCACTGCGTGCATGCGGCGTGCGTCTGACAGCACCCGACGCCAGCCGCGTCCACCATACACGCCGCGATGCAGACCTAGCATATGGCGGGTGGTAGCCCCCATGTAGCCGCCTTGCTCCACCAGTTGCCCGATATAGGCCTGCATCGACAGTTCGGCATCCTCGCGCGACGGAACCGGTGTTTCGGCGCCATAGAAACGGCTGTCCATTTCGGCCAGGATATACGGATCGTGGTAAGCCTGGCGGCCAATCATTACCCCATCCACGTGCCGCAAATGCTCTTCCATTTCGCCGTACGAAACAATGCCACCATTAATAAGGATTTCGAGCTGCGGAAATTCCTTCTTCAATTGATAGGCGACTTCATAACGCAACGGCGGGATTTCGCGATTTTCCTTCGGGCTCAGGCCTTTCAGAATGGCATTACGGGCGTGGACAATAAATGTCTCGCATCCGGCCTCGGCGATGACCCCGACAAAATCGCGCACAAAATCATAGTGTTCGATCGTATCGATGCCAATCCGATGCTTGACGGTCACCGGCACCGACACCACATCCCGCATCGCCTTGACGCAGTCCGCAACCAGCTGGGGCTCGGCCATCAGGCACGCACCGAACGCACCGCGCTGCACGCGCTCCGACGGGCAGCCGCAGTTCAGATTGATTTCCTTGTAGCCCCATTGCTCGCCCAGCTTTGCTGCCTGCGCAAGGTCGGCCGGCTCGCTACCGCCCAGTTGCAGCGCCACAGGCTGCTCGGCAGCGTCGAAGTCCAAGTGCCGTGCCACGTCACCATGCAGCAGCGCGCCCGTCGTCACCATCTCGGTGTAAAGCCAGGTGTGCTGGCTCAGCGAGCGGTGAAACGTGCGGCAGTGGCGATCGGTCCAGTCCATCATCGGGGCAACCGAGATGCGGCGCGGATTTGCAGTCATGGGTATGGCGTCGAGGGAGCGTCCGGTACGGTTTTGAGAACCGCGGACTGAGGAAGACCCGCAAGTATACGCGAGATGGCGACCTTGAGCAGGCCCCGGACAGGATAGCGGATATGGCACGTCCGCCAACGCGGAGCGGATGGCCAGCGAAAACGGCGCCCGAGGGCGCCGTTTATCAAGTTAGGCAGCACGCACTCAGTGCATGAACAGCCAGATCAGGATCAGAACGAAGGCCGGTACGCCGAGCAGCCAAGCGAGAATATACGGCATGATGTTTCCTCCTTGTCTATGTGTACGAACATGGGTTCACTATAGAAAGGAGGGATCGGCGCCGGTGTCGGGTCGTGCCCGCTTCGCCTTGTAGGACGGGGCTTACCGACGCTTGAACTGGCCTGCCGCTGTCAGCGGGCGGCGTTGCGGTCGATCCAGCTAGCGAAGGTCGTCAGGTACTTGCTCAGGAAGCCCCGCGTCGACTCGTTGGCGATGCCGCCCTGCTCGTCGAACAGCTTGTCCACCCCGCTGATATAGGCCTCCGGCTGTTGCAGCACCGGGATATTCAGGAACACCAGCGACTGGCGCAGATGATGGTTGGCGCCAAACCCGCCGATATTGCCCGGCGACGCGCTGATCACGCCGCCCGGCTTGCCATCCCACGCACTTTCACCGTACGGACGCGAGCCCACGTCGATGGCGTTTTTCAGCACGCCCGGCACCGAGCGGTTGTATTCGGGGGTGACGAACAGCACCGCGTCTGCCCGGCGGATACGATCGCGGAAGGCCACCCACTCCGACGGTGGATTGGCGTCGTCGTCCTGGTTGTAGTGAGACAGCTGGCCGATCTCGACAATATCAAGCTTGAGATTCGGCGGCGCCAGCGCAGCCAGCGCCTTGGCCAGCTTCAGGTTCAGGGATTCCTTGCGCAGGCTTCCCACCAGTACGGCGACATCACGAGGATTGCTCATTACGGTTCCTTTCACTGTTCACACATGTTCGCGGAATGAAGCGAAGGCCGGCCCCTGCTACGGCGCCAGCCCTGCCGACACTCTACTCGACTTGCATGACGGCTGCCCGCCACTCGCACCCCCGTTGAGAACGGCGATTTTTGGCGGAACGACTAGCCCATCGCGGCCAGCGGATGTGCCTCGCGCCGCCACTTGCTGTCGAAGAACGCGCGCACACGGCCTGGCGTCACTTCGTCAAGGCGGCCCGGATTCCATTTCGGCTGGTGGTCCTTGTCGACGAACAGTGCGCGGATGCCCTCGATGCCATCACCGTGACGGAACACGTCGTACATCATGTCGAGTTCCATGCGCAGTTCGTCCTCCAGCGACATCGTGCGTGCCCGGCGAATCTGCTCCAGCGTGACGCAAAGCATCAGCGGTGACCGGCTGCGCAGCGTGGCGGCGGTTTGCGCCGCCCAGTCGCCGGCCGTGTCGCTGACGGTGTCGAGAATCTCCTGCGCCGTCGCCTTGGCAAACAGCGCGTCGATCGTGCCGGCATGCTGCGCCAGATGGCTGGCCTGCGGCACGCAACCTGCCGTGTGCTGGTCCGTGAACGTGGCGATGTGGGCCAGCACCGCGTCTCCGCTGTCAAACGCACGCGCCTGCAGCGATGCCGCCAGCTCCGCCATGGCATTCGATGGCAGGTAGGTATCTGCCAGCTGTGCGTACAGCGCGTCGGCGGCGTGAATCACCACGCCGGTCAGCCCCAGGTACTCGCCGATATGGCCCGGCGTGCGCGCCAGGAACCAGCCGCCGCCCACATCGGGAAACAGGCCGATGTTCGTCTCCGGCATCGCCATCTTGGTACGGTCGGTAACGATGCGCAGCCGCGCACCTTGCGAGATGCCCATGCCGCCGCCCATCACCACGCCGTCCATCAGGGCGATGTAGGGCTTGCTGTAGCGGTGGATCAGATGGTTCAGCGCGTACTCCTCGACAAAGAACTGGTCGAGCAGCGGATCGTTGGCGTGGTACGCCTGGTGGAACCAGCGGATGTCGCCCCCCGCGCAGAACGCCTTGCCGCCCGCACCGGCGACCACCACGGCCTGCACGGCAGGATCGGCTTCCCACTGCTGCAGCGCCTGCGTCATCGCGCGAATCATCTCGAGCGACAGGGCGTTCAGGGCCTGCGGGCGGGTCAGCGTCAGATAGGCCACACCGCCCTGCACCGCCGTCGATACAAACTCCGTCATTTCTGTCTCCGTTCCAGTAGGCGGCAATTTTACGCCACCTACCTTGCCCGGATTCGATGACGACGCCGTTTCAGAATCGGCTCATCTTCTGTCGAACAAATCGCCAACCGCGGCGATCACGCCAGCCGGAAGGCCGACACCAGGCCCGTCAGGCGCTGCGCCTGGTCTTCGAGCGACCCGGCTGCGGCGGCGGCTTCCTCCACCAGCGCCGCGTTCTGCTGCGTCATGCCGTCCATATGCGAGACCGCCACGTTCACCTGCTCGATGCCGCGCGACTGCTCGTCTGACGCCGCGCTGATACCGCCGACGATATCGCTCACGCGGCGCACCGCGTTGACGATGTCCTGCATGGCACGCTCCGCATCGTCCACCAGCGACGTGCCTTCGCGCACATTCGCCACCGAGGCGCCGATCAGCCCGCGAATTTCCTTCGACGCCGCCGCGCAGCGCTGCGACAAATCGCGCACATCGCCGGCCACCACCGCGAAGCCGCGCCCGTGCTCGCCGGCCCGCGCGGCTTCCACGGCCGCATTCAGCGCCAGGATATTGGTCTGGAAGGCGATCTTCTCGATCACCCCGATGATGTCCACCACCTTGTTGGCGCCGGTGTCGATCTGCTGCATCGTGCTTTGCACGCGCGACACGGCCTCGCTGCCGGTTTCGGCCAGCCGGCGCGCGTCCACGGCCAGCGTGCTGGCTTCGCGGGCGCTATCCGCGTTATGGCGCACGGTGCTGGTCAGTTCCTCCATGCTCGAAGCGGTCTCCTCAAGCGAGGCGGCCTGCTGCTCGGTACGCTGCGACAGGTCGGCGTTGCCGCTGGCAATCTGCTGGCTGGCCGCCGCGATCGAGTCGGCGCCGCTGCGCACCTCGCCCACCATCCCTGCCAGGCGCCCCTGCATGCGGCCCAGCATGCCGAGCATGCGGCTGGTTTCGCTCCTTGCGTGCTCGTCGGCCACTGCATCGCCATCGCGCATCGCCGACATGCTCAGGTCGCCGTCGGCCATGCGCGCGAAGCGGGCAATGGCGTAGTCGAGCGGATTGACGATCGACGCACGCAGGCGCCAGGCCACCACGGTGCTGAACACCAGGCCAAGCACCAGCACGGCGATGGAAATGGTCAGCAGCCGGTCGTAGCGATGTTGCGAATTTTCGTAGACGGCCTTGGCGCTTTCCACCTGCAGGCGCCCCAGTTCCGTATTGACGGCGGTGAACTGGATATCGAGTTTAGGAATGGTCTCCATGACCGCCTTCATCATCGCGTCGCGATTGCCCGCGTTGAGGGCCGCGATCATCGGCGTCACGCCGTCCTGGAACAGCGCGCGGCGTTTTTCGGACACATCCTCGGTGGCGCGCGTCTGTTCGTCGGTTCGCGGAATGGCCAGATACGACTGCCATGCGGCGTCGGACTGTCGCGCGAAGTCCTGCGCCGTGGCAGCGCGGGCCCTGGCATCGGCGGCTTCGGTGGCAAAGGCGGCCTGGTCCAGCAGCACACGCACCAGCAACTGATTCGAGCGGGCTTCGGCCAGATGGGTGGCGGCCGACAATTGCTGCTGGTAGATCTGGCGCGTGGCGTCGTTACTACGCGACATGCCGATCCAACCAACGACACCGACAATCAACAGCAACAAGTTTGTGACAATCGTCAGAAGCCACAAGCGGGCTCCAATCGTAGTGTTGCGAAACATGGGGCAGGTCTCTCCGTGACGTGAAATCGGCCACTCCTCCATGGCCGTCGCCCCAATGACGGCATTGGCGTGGACCGACTTGATTGCGTCCCAGTGATAGTCAGTCCTTCATTTTTGTGATGCACGGCAAGACGTTAAGCGCGCGCCACTTGACGGGCGTATGGAGGAAATCCTCAGTGCGAATCTGGCGGAAATATGCACACTTGCGCCATGACATCCCCCATGACATCTGGCGCCCCCGCCGCTGAGGGTTTCGACCCCGGCCTGATCCTGATGGCCTTCGCACCCATCTTCGTGCTGACGATCGGGTGGGAGGCCTGGTACTGGTCGAAGCGCGACCGCTCGATCTACAGCTGGCGCGACACCTTGTCGAATGCCACGTTGGCGCTGATGCACCAGGCATCGGACGCCTTCTTTCTCTGGCTGATGATCCGCACGGTCTACACGTGGTGCTACGCGCACGGCCTGCGCGCCGTGCCGGAAACGTGGTGGTCGTTTGCGCTGCTGTTGCTGCTGCAAGACTTTCTGTATTACTGGTTCCACCGCGCCAGCCATCGGGTGCGATGGATGTGGGCGTCGCACGTGGCCCATCACTCGTCGGAGGGCATGAACTTCTCGACGGCGTTCCGGCAGAGCCTCACCTACCCGATCTCGGGCATGTGGGTCTTCTGGATTCCGCTGGCCTTTATCGGATTTTCGCCAGACTGGGTGATCCTGGCCGTCGGCCTGAACCTGGCGTTCCAGTTCTTCGTCCATACGCGGCTGGGGCGACGATGGCCGATCATTGAAAAGGTCGTCAATACGCCAAGCGTCCACCGCGTGCATCACGCCAGGAACCCGCAATACATCGACCGCAACTACGCCGGCGTGCTGACCATCTGGGACCGCATGTTCGGCACCTTCGTACCCGAGCAGGAGGCGCCGCAGTACGGCATCACGCGGCAGGTTCGCACCCACAATCCGCTGACGCTGACGTTCCACGAGTGGCGCGACATGTTTGCCGACGTATGGGGCGAACGCGATCTGCGCTACTTGTGGAAACCGCCGGAGTGGCGGGGTGAACTTGCAGCCGCGCCAGATCTGGACACGGCCGCCCTCTCCCCCGACCCCTCTTCCGCAAACGCAAGAGGGGAGCCAACCCGCAGCCCATAAAAAAAACCGCGCCACCAGGGCGCGGTTTTCGTTTCCGTCCAGCCAGCAGGCCGGATGCCGGAAATCAGCTCGCGTCGCGCGAAGCACGCTTGCGCTCGTGCTCCTTCAGGTGACGCTTGCGCAGACGGATGCTCTTCGGCGTGATTTCCACCAGTTCGTCGTCAGCGATGAATTCCACCGCGTATTCCAGCGACATCTGGATCGGCGGCACCAGGCGCACCGCTTCGTCGGTACCCGACGCGCGCACGTTGGTCAGCTGCTTGCCCTTGATCGGGTTCACGACCAGGTCGTTGTCGCGGCTGTGGATACCGATGATCATGCCTTCGTACAGCGCATCGCCCGGCTTCACGAACATGCGGCCGCGATCCTGCAGTTTCCACAGGGCGTAGGCCACGGCGTCGCCGTCGTCCTGCGAGATCAGCACGCCGTTGTGGCGCTCACCCAGGCCGCCTTCGCGCACCGGCGCGTAGTCGTCGAAGATGTGGCTGATCAGGCCCGTACCACGGGTCAGCGTCAGGAATTCGCCCTGGAAGCCGATCAGGCCACGCGCCGGAATGCGGTATTCCAGACGGGTACGGCCCTTGCCGTCCGATGCCATGTCGAGCAGTTCGCCCTTGCGGCGGCCCAGTTCTTCCATGACCGAACCCTGGTGGCCGTCTTCGACGTCCACGGTCAGCAGTTCGTACGGCTCGTTCCGAACGCCGTCGATGTCCTTGAACACCACGCGCGGACGCGACACGGCCAGCTCGTAGCCTTCGCGGCGCATGTTTTCCAGCAGAATCGTCAGGTGCAGTTCGCCACGGCCCGACACTTCAAAGATCGTGTCGTCGCCGGTTTCGGCCACGCGCAGCGCCACGTTCGACTTCAGTTCGCGGTCCAGGCGCTCGCGCAGCTGGCGGCTGGTGACGAACTTGCCTTCACGGCCGGCCAGCGGCGACGTGTTGACGCAGAAGTTCATCGTCAGCGTCGGCTCGTCCACCTTCAGCATCGGCAGCGCGTCCTGGGCTTCCGGGGCGCACACGGTGCAGCCGATGCCCAGTTCCTCGATACCGTTGATCAGCACGATGTCGCCGGCTTCCGCCTCGGCCACCATTTCGCGCTCCAGGCCGCTGAACTTCAGCACCTGGTTGATACGGCCCTTGATCGGGTTGCCTTCCGGACCGAACTTGACCACCACGTCCTGCAGCGGCTTGGCGCGGCCACGCGAGATACGGCCCACGCCGATCTTGCCGACGTAGCTCGAGTAGTCCAGCGAGATGATCTGCATCTGCAGCGGACCGTTCGGGTCGTCGTTACGCACCGGCACCTTGTTCAGCACGGTCTCGAACAGCGGCTTCATGTCGCCGTCGCGCACGTCTTCGGTCAGACCGGCATAGCCGTTCAGGCCCGAGGCGTAGATCACGGTGAAGTCCAGCTGATCGTCGTTGGCACCCAGCTTGTCGAACAGGTCGAACGTCTGGTTGATCACCCAGTCCGGACGGGCGCCCGGGCGGTCGACCTTGTTGATCACGACGATCGGCTTCAGGCCAAGGGCCAGTGCCTTGCGCGTCACGAAACGCGTTTGCGGCATCGGGCCTTCCACGGCGTCCACCAGCAGCAGCACGCCGTCGACCATCGACAGCACGCGCTCCACTTCACCGCCGAAGTCGGCGTGGCCCGGGGTATCAACAATGTTGATGTGCGTGCCGTTGTACTCGACGGCACAGTTTTTCGCGAGGATGGTAATCCCGCGTTCCTTTTCCAGGTCATTCGAGTCCATCACCCGTTCGGCGATTTGCTGGTTATCGCGGAAGGTGCCTGCCTGGCGCAGGAGTTGGTCGACCAGAGTGGTCTTGCCATGATCGACGTGAGCGATGATGGCGATATTACGGATGGCGCGGGTCATTCGGCGTCCCCTGAAGGCGGAGCTATCGGAAAAAATTAACCCGACATTCTAGCATGTTGCAGCGCAGAACACTCTATCGCTGTTCAGCATAGATCAAGACGCGCCATTGCGTTTTCCGCAATAACGAATTTCGGTACTTGAACATCACTTGGCACATGCTTATATTTGCCCAAGCAAAGATTGCAGTGACAAGAGATGACGTCTACAGCACCCCTCGATTTATCCGACCAAGACCCGTTCGATCCGGCCGATTATGAAATCGGCAAGAGCGTGGGTTACCTGCTCGCGCGCGCCAAGAATACGATGTCGCAAGGCGTGGAGCAGGAAGTCAGCGGCCTGGACATGACACACGCCCAGGCCAGTTGCCTGATGATGCTGGCCAAGGGCGAGGCCACCACGGTGACCGACCTGGCCCGCAACCTGAACACCGATGCCGGATCGGTCACACGCCTGCTGAGCCGCATGGAAAAGCGCGGCCTGATCGCGCGCACGCGCCGCGACGACGACCGCCGCGTGGTGGACCTGTCGATCACCCCGGCCGGCAACGCGATGGTCGAGAAGCTGCCGGCCGTGTTCTGCAACGTCATGCGCCGCTATTTCGAGGGCTTCAGCCATGACGAGATCGAGGTGCTGCGCGACATGCTGCTGCGGATCATCGCCAACAACCGCGGCCCCGACCCGGCGGGCTGCCCCTTCGAGCGCAACACAGGATAGGCGAGCCATCCACGATACCGAAGAAGAACTCCAAATCGTCAGATACGCCATTCCTGAAATCGCCAGACAGCGTCACAGTTCACACCCTATGACCACCGCTCACACTCTTTCCCACCGTGCCGGACGCGCGGGCCAGCTTCGCCGGACGGGCACGCTTGCGCTGACCGTGCTGGCGGCTGCCGTGCTGGCCGGATGCGCCGCGCTGGGCAATTCGCACAGCACGCAGGCCATGACCGATGCCAGCACGCTGGCGTCGCCGCAAACCTTCACCAGCGAACATGGCCAGTGGCCGTCGCAGGACTGGGTCGACCAGTTCCACGATCCGCAGCTGCGTGCGCTGGTCGACGAGGCCATCCAGGGCAACCCGAACCTGCAGGTGGCCTTTGGCCGCCTGGAAGCCTCGCGCGCCATGGCGGACGCCACGCGCGCCGCGCTCTACCCCGGCGTGGACTTTGAAGGCAGCCTGGTGCGCCAGCGTTTCTCGGAGACCGACCTGTTCACGGGCACGCCGCTGGCCGGATCGTGGCAGAACCAGTCGCGCCTGCAACTGGGCCTGTCCTGGGACCTCGATTTCTGGGGCAAGAACCGCGACGCGCTGGAAGCCGCGCTGTCCGACGATCGCGCGATGGAAGCCGAGACCCAGGCCGCGCGTCTGATGCTGACCACGTCGGTGGCCCGCGGCTACAACCGCCTGGCCGCGCTGTACGCGCAGCGCGACGTGGCCGAGCGCGCCATCGCCCAGCGCCGCGACCTGACAGACCTGTCGCGCCAGCGCCTGGCCGCCGGACTCGACACCCAGGTGGAAACCACCCAGGCGCGCGGCACCGTGGCCGCCGCCCAGACCGACCTGCAGCGCGTGGACGAGGAAATTGCCCTGGCGCGCAACCAGATCGCCGCGCTGCTGGGCAAGGGCCCCGACCGCGGCCTGCAGATCGCCAAGCCCACGCTGCTGGCCAACGCCACGCCGCAACTGCCCGACGACCTGACCATCGGCCTGATTGGCCGTCGTCCGGACATCGTGGCCGCGCGCTGGCGCGTGGAGGCTTCGTCCAAGGACATCACCGTGGCGAAGAAGGAATTCCTGCCCGATGTGAAGCTCACCGCCTTTGCCGGCGTGGCCTCGCTCGATCCGTCGAACCTGCTGATGAGCATGAGCCGCACGTTCGGCGTGGGGCCGTCGGTGACGCTGCCGATCTTCCAGGGCGGCCGCCTGCGCGCCAACCTGAAGGGCAAGTACGCGCAGTACGACATCGCGGCGGCCAGCTACAACCAGACGCTGGTCGACGCGCTGCGCGAGACCGCCGACACCGTGACCAGCATCCGCAGCGTCGACCAGCAGATCCAGACGCAGCGCGAGGCGCTGGACCTGGCCGAGCACGCCTACGCGCTGTCCACCACGCGCTACAAGGCAGGCCTGGGCACGCAGCTGACGGTGCTCAACGCCGAAAGCAACGTATTGCAGCAGCGCCGGCTGGCCACCGACCTGCAGGCGCGCCGGCTGGACCTGCAGATGAGCCTGATGAAGGCGCTGGGCGGCGGCTACCAGGAAGCCGAAGGCGCCAGCCATGGCGAATCCGGCAAGCCCGCAGGCACGGCCCAGGCAACGCAAGGCTGATGGCACTGGCTGACGGAAGCGGCCGGAACAAGACACGACGACACATCGCAGAGATTCGAGAGATCCAATCATGAGCACCAACCAGCAAGCAGCCCCCGCGGGCGACAACAACGGCAAGCGCAAGCGCCTGCTCGTTTCCCTGACCGCCGCGGTCGTGGTGGCCGGCATCGGCTACGGCCTGTACTGGGGCCTTTACGCCCGTCATTTCGAGAACACCGACGATGCCTATGTCGCCGGCAACGTCGTGCAGGTCACACCGCTGGTGGGTGGCACGGTGGTGTCGATTGCCGCCGACGATACGCAACTGGTGACCGCCGGCCAGCCGCTGATCCAGCTGGATCGCGCCGACACCCAGGTGGCGATGGAGCAGGCCGAAGCCCAGCTGGCCCAGGCCGTGCGCGAAGTGCGCACGCTGTACGTGAACAATGGCTCGCTGTCCGCCCAGGTGGCGCTGCGCGACGCCGATGTGGCCAAGGCCCGCGACGACCTGCGCCGCCGCCAGGCCATTGCCGGCTCGGGCGCCGTGTCGAGCGAGGAAATCGCCCACGCCCAGACCGCGCTGAAGGCCGCCGAATCGGCCCTGGTTGCCGCCCGCGAACAACTGGCATCGAACCAGGTGCTGACCGACCAGACGACGGTGGAAAAGCACCCGAACGTGCAGCGCGCCGCCGCCAACCTGCGCTCGGCCTATCTGGCGTTCGCACGCTCGACGATGCCGGCGCCCGTGACGGGCTACGTGGCCAAGCGCTCGGTCCAGGTGGGCCAGCGCGTGGCGGCCGGCACGCCGCTGATGGCCGTGGTGCCGCTGGATCAGGTCTGGGTCGACGCCAACTTCAAGGAAGTGCAGATCACGCATATGCGGATCGGCCAGCCGGTTGAGCTGGAAGCCGACCTTTATGGCTCGAAGGTCAAGTACACGGGCCATGTGGAAGGCTTCTCGGCCGGCACCGGCGCCGCGTTCTCGCTGCTGCCGGCGCAGAACGCCACCGGCAACTGGATCAAGGTGGTGCAGCGCCTGCCGGTGCGGATCGCCCTGGACCCGCAGCAACTGAAGGACCACCCGCTGCGCGTGGGCCTGTCGATGAACGTCACGGTCGACGTGCGCAAGGAAGAAGGCGCGTCGCTGGTCAACGCCAAGTCGGCCAAGCCGCTGCAGACCGATGTCTACGACAAGGTGGCGGAAGACGCCGATGCGCTGATCGCCCGCATCATCGCGGTCAACAACGGCGGCCGCGCGCCGGCTCCGGGTGCGGCGGGTGCTGCAAGCGCGGCCAGCGCGGCGGCTGCACGTGCGGCGGCCAAGCCCGCCCGTACCTGATCGATCCGATCCGACCTGTCTGACTGGCTGACTGGCTGACTGCCCATGGCAAATTCCACCACCGCAACGCCGGACGCCGGCGCGGCACCGGCCCCGAAGCCGGCGCCCGCCCGCCCCGCCGCGCATCCGCCGCTCACGGGCGGCAAGCTGATCCTGGGCACCATCGCGCTGTCGCTGGCCACGTTCATGAACGTGCTCGATTCGTCGATCGCCAACGTGTCGATCCCGGCCATCTCGGGCGACCTTGGTGTGTCGCCGAACCAGGGCACCTGGGTCATCACGTCGTTTGCCGTCGCCAACGCCATCTCGGTGCCGCTCACCGGCTGGCTGACCACGCGCTTTGGCGCGGTGCGGCTGTTCGTGCTGTCGATCCTGCTGTTCGTGGTGTCGTCGTGGCTGTGCGGCGTGGCGCCCAACCTGGAAACGCTGCTGGCCGCCCGCGTGCTGCAAGGGGCCGTGGCCGGCCCGATGATTCCGCTGTCGCAGGCGCTGCTGCTGGCCAGCTATCCACCCGCCAAGAGTTCGATGGCCCTGGCGCTATGGGGCATGACCACGCTGGTGGCGCCCATCATGGGGCCGCTGCTGGGCGGCTGGATCTCCGACAACATGACCTGGCCGTGGATCTTCTACATCAACGTGCCGATCGGGATCGTGACGGCCTGGGTCACCTGGTCGATCTACCGCGAGCGTGAAACGCCCACCAAGATGCTGCCGATCGACCGCATCGGGCTGGCACTGCTGGTGATCTGGGTCGGCTCGATGCAGCTGATGCTGGACAAGGGCAAGGAACTCGACTGGTTCCATTCGGGCGTGATCGTGGCGTTGGGCGTGACCGCCGTGGTCGGCTTCCTGTTTTTCCTGTGCTGGGAGCTTTACGAGAAGCATCCGATCGTCGACATCCACCTGTTCAAGGGCCGCAACTTCGCGGCTGGGGTGGTGGCGATCTCGGTAGCCTACGGCCTGTTCTTCGGCAACCTCGTGATCCTGCCGCTGTGGCTGCAGACCATCGTCGGCTACACCGCCACCGATGCCGGCCTGGTGACAGCGCCCGTGGGCATCTTCGCCATCATCCTGTCACCGATCATCGGCCGCGTGCTGCCGAAGGTCGACGCGCGCTGGGTGGCTACCACGGCGTTCATCACCTTTGGCGCGGTCAGCTTCATGCGGGCCGGGTTCACCACGGGCGTGGACACCCGCGCGCTGGTGATTCCCACGCTGATCCAGGGCGCGGCGATGGCGATGTTCTTCATCCCGCTGACGTCGATCATCCTGTCGGGCCAGCCGCCCGAGAAGATCCCTGCAGCCTCGGGCCTGTCGAACTTCGTGCGGATCACGTTCGGTGCGATCGGGGCGTCGATTTCGACCACGGTCTGGGAAAACCGCTCGGCGCTGCATCACGCGCAGCTGGTGGAGCAGATCAACCCGTACAACCCGGCGTACCAGGCGCAGCTCGACCACCTGATGAGCTTGGGCATGTCCAAGATGCAGGCCATCGGGCTGATCGAGCGGAACATCTCGTTGCAGGCGTCGATGCTGGGCGCCAACGACATCTTCTGGATCTCGGGCGTGCTGTTCATCGCGCTGATCGTCTTTGTCTGGCTGACCAAGCGCGCCAAAGGCGGCGGTGCCGCCGACGCGGCCGGCGCACACTGACCGTCCGGCACCCGGCATGAAAAAAGGGCATCGATTCAGATCGATGCCCTTTCTCTTTGGCCCCTGCCGCTGGGGAGGTGGCTTGAGCGCCGCCCAAAAACTCAGAGTTTTACGAGCCGCTCCGGCCGCAAGGCCCCTTCCCTCATTCGCGCCACGCCAAGCAGCCGGCCATCGTCGCCATAGACGCGGCCCAGGGCGCCCTCTTCCGGTACCTGGCCCTCGGACAGATCGCGGCGCGCAATACGCTGGCCCTGCACGAAGCGGGCGGCCGAAGCCGCATCCAGATGCACGGGCGTGCAGCGCTGCAACAACGCGTCCACCGGCGCCAGCAGCGCGGGCCGGACGTCGTCGGCATGCGCGTCGATCTGCTCCAGCGTCACGGCCCCGTCCAACGTCAGGTCGCCCACGCCAGTGCGCCGCAGCCCCGTCAGATGGGCGCCGCAGCCCAGCGCCTCGCCGATATCTTCGGCCAGCGTACGGATATACGTGCCCTTGCTGCACGTCACACGCATCGTAAAACGGCTATTTTCCAGATCGACATCGAGCAGCGTGATCGCGTGGATGGTCACCTGGCGCGCCGCGCGCTCCACGGTCTGCCCCGCCCGCGCATATTCGTAGAGCGGCTTGCCGTCCTTCTTCAGCGCCGAGTACATCGGCGGCACCTGTTCGATATCGCCCGTGAAACGCACGATCGCCGCATCCAGTGCCGCACGGTCGCAGGTTACCGGACGTTCGCTGACGATTTCGCCCTCCGCATCCCCGGTGGTCGTGGTGGCGCCCAGGCGCACCACGGCTTCGTAGGTCTTGTCGGCTTCGAGCAGATCCTGCGAGAACTTGGTGGCCTCGCCAAAGCACAGCGGCAACAGGCCGGTGGCCAGCGGATCGAGCGTACCGGTATGGCCGGCCTTGTTCGCGCGCAGCAGGCGCTTGGCGCGCACCAGCGCATCGTTGGACGACAGGCCCAGCGGCTTGTCTAGCAGCAGCACGCCATGCACGTCACGGCGCGGCAGCCGGGGCGGACGGTTGGCTTGGGAATCGGTCATTGCGGGGGAAGAGGTTTGCGGCGCCGGCCCGGAGGCCGGCTCGCGAGAAAACGGCAAGACGCCGATGCCTTATTCGTCGCCCTTGGCGCGCGTCGAATTGGCTTCGTTGATCAGCTTCGACATCTCGATCGCATGCTCCACCGACGTATCGTGGTGGAAGTGCAGCGTCGGCACGGTATGGATGTGCAGGCGCTTGAACAGCAGCGAATGCAGGTAGCCCGCCTTTTCCTTGAGGATGCCGGCCGCCACCTCGGGCTCGGCGCCGAGCACCGTGAAATAGACCTTGGCGTGCGCGTAGTCGGGCGTCAGCGACACCGACTGCAGCGTAACCAGCCCCAGGCGCGGATCGCGGAGCTCGCGCTGGATCATCTCGGCCAGTTCCTTCTGGATCTGGTCGGACAGGCGCAAATTACGGGAAGAGATATTGCCTTTCTTGGCCATGCAAAACTTTTTGCTTTACCGATGATGTGAAAACGGCAGGCCGGAGCCTGCCGTTCTTGCGTATCGCCTTACAGCGTACGCGCCACCTCGGTGATTTCGTACACCTCGAGCTGGTCGCCTTCTTGAACATCGTTGAAGTTCTTGATCGACAGACCGCACTCGAAGCCCTGCTTCACTTCCTTGACGTCGTCCTTGAAACGCTTGAGCGAGTCGAGTTCGCCAGAGTGGATGACCACGTTGTTGCGCAGCACGCGCACCATCGAGTTCCGCTTGACGAGGCCGTCGGTGACCATACAGCCAGCCACCGCACCCACCTTCGGCACGCGGAAGACCTGGCGGACTTCCACCTGACCGATCGTGGTCTCGCGCTTCTCCGGCGCCAGCATGCCCGACATGGCCGCCTTGATCTCGTCCACAGCATCGTAAATGATGTTGTAGTAGCGGATGTCGATGCCGTTGTGCTCGGCCAGCTTGCGCGCACCGGAGTCGGCACGCACGTTGAAGCCGATGATCACAGCCTTCGAGGCCGTGGCCAGGTTGACGTCCGACTCGGAGATGCCACCCACGCCACCGTGCACGATCTGCACGCGCACTTCGGCGGTCGACAGCTTCTGCAGCGACTGCACCAGTGCTTCCTGCGAACCTTGCACGTCGGCCTTCACGATCAGCGGCAGCGTCTGGACTTCGCCCTCGGTCATCTGCTCGAGCATCGTTTCCAGCTTGGCCGCCTGCTGCTTGGCCAGCTTCACGTCGCGGAACTTGCCCTGACGGAACAGTGCGATTTCACGCGCCTTGCGCTCGTCCGGCAGCACCAGCACTTCTTCACCAGCGGCGGGCACTTCCGACAGACCCTGGATTTCCACCGGGATCGACGGACCAGCTTCCTTGGCCGGCTTGCCATTTTCGTCCAGCATGGCGCGCACGCGGCCATAGGCACTGCCTGCCAGCACGACATCGCCGCGCTTGAGCGTACCGCTGCTCACCAGGATGGTCGCGATCGGGCCCTTGCCCTTGTCGAGCTGGGCTTCCACGACCAGGCCCTTGGCCGGCGCGTCCACCGGAGCACGCAGCTCCAGCACTTCAGCCTGCAGCAGCACGTTCTCGAGCAGATCGTCGATGCCCTGACCGCTCTTGGCCGACACCGGCACGAACGGCGATTCGCCACCGTACTCTTCCGGCAAGACCTGCTCGGCCACCAGTTCCTGCTTGACGCGGTCCGGGTTGGCTTCGGGCTTGTCCACCTTGGTAATGGCCACCACGATCGGCACACCGGCAGCCTTGGCGTGCGCAATCGCTTCCTTGGTCTGCGGCATCACGCCGTCGTCGGCCGCCACCACCAGGATGACGATGTCGGTAGCCTTGGCACCACGGGCACGCATGGCCGTGAAGGCCTCGTGACCCGGGGTATCCAGGAACGTGATCACGCCACGGTCGGTTTCGACGTGGTACGCGCCAATGTGCTGCGTAATGCCACCGGCTTCGCCCGCGGCAACCTTCGTGCGGCGGATGTAATCCAGCAGCGAGGTCTTGCCGTGGTCGACGTGACCCATCACGGTCACCACCGGCGGACGCGGCAGCTGTTCGGCATCGGTGTGCTCTTCGCCTTCCGTCACCAGCAGCAGCGCTTCCGGATCGTCCAGCTTGGCGGCGTACGCCTTGTGGCCCATTTCTTCCACCACGATCATGGCGGTTTCCTGGTCCAGCACCTGGTTGATCGTCACCATCTGGCCGAGCTTCATCATCTGCTTGATGACCTCGGATGCCTTGACAGCCATCTTGTGAGCCAGATCGGCCACGGAGACGGTCTCGGGCACGTGCACTTCGCGCACCACCGGTTCGGTCGGCGCCTGGAAGTTGCTGCGGCCGTCGTCACCATGCTGCTTGCCGCCACGGCCACGCGAGCCACTGCGCCAGCCGCCGGTACCGCCCGACGAATCGCCGCGCGTCTTCAGGCCACCGCCCTTGCCCTTGCCACGGCTATCGTCCTGCCAGTTGCCGGTCTTGCCCTTGCCACCCTTCTTGTCAGCGGTGGCAGTGGTCGTCGTGGCAGCCGGCGCGGCGGCCGTCTTCTTCTCGTCCTTCTTGACTTCGGTGCCAGCCGGCTTCACCGGCTTGTGCAGCGTGCCGGTCTGCTCGGCCTTCTTTTCCTCGGCCTTGCGCTCCGACGGCGCCTTCAGCACGCGGGGCGGCGCATTCAGCATCTGCTGGATGGCACGAGCCTCGGCTTCGGCGGCTTCCCGGCGGCGGCGGGCGGCGGCGTCCTGCTCGGCACGAGCCTTGTCGGCAGCAGCCTTGGCGCTGTCCTGCTCGGCGCGGGCCTTGTCGGCGGCAGCCTTGGCGTCGTCGGCGTTCTTCTGCGCCTGGGCGCGTTCGGTAGCCAGACGTGCCTTGTCTTCTTCAGCCTTCTTGCGCGCGGTTTCCTCGGCGGCGTCGGAGGCTGCCAGGGCGGCAGCGGCTTCCTCGGCAGCCTTCTGGGCCAGCAGTTCGGCCTGGCGGCGCTGCTCGGCCTCCAGGGCTTCCTGCTTGGCGCGGCGCTCGGATTCCTCGCGCTCGGCCGCCTCGCGGGCTGCCTGGGCCTCGGCTTCCTGACGTGCCAGCGCCTCGGTCTGCTCGCGGCGTTGTTCCTCGTCGCGACGCGCCTGCTCGGCTGCCGCTTCGGCTGCCTGGTCGTCGGCACCGTCGTCGTGCGATTCGGCTTCGTCGCGCTTGATCAGCACGCGCTTCTTGCGCACCTCGACCTGCACCGTGCGGGTCTTGCCGGTGGAGTCGGATTGACGGATTTCGGACGTTTCGCGCTTGGTCAACGTAATTTTCTTGCGTGCGCTGTCATCAGCCTGACCGTGCGACCGCTTCAGGTAATCCAGCAGTCGGGTCTTGTCCGATTCGTTAACGATGTCTTCAGGCGTCGCCTTGCCCACCCCAGCTGCCTGCAATTGTTCCAGCAGTGCAGCAGGGCTGCGGCTCAGTTCTGCGGCCAGTTGGGCAACTGTTGTGCTTGCCATTCAAACCCTTTCAATGCTCGGTTTCTACGTCGGGACAATTCGTGTGCGGAAAGCGCGTCCGGGCGTCAAACCCGGACGTGTCCCTCAGTTAAACCAATGTTCCCGTGCTTTCATGATCAGCGCCTTGGCTTCATCCTCGCCAACGCCGGCCATTTCGACCAGCTCGTCCACGGCCAGTTCGGCCAGGTCGTCACGCGTGTGGATGTTGCCTTCGGCCAATTTGCCGATCAGCTCGGGGGTCAGGCCGTCGAGCGAACGCAGATCCTGCGACACCTCTTCCACCTTTTCTTCCCGGGCCAGTTCCATCGTCAGCAGCGCATCGCGGGCGCGGTTGCGCAGCTCGTTGACGGTGTCCTCGTCGAAGGCCTCGATTTCCATCATTTCACTGATGGGCACGTAGGCCACTTCTTCCAGCGTGGAGAAGCCTTCCTCGATCAGGATGTCCGCCACTTCCTCGTCCACGTCCAGCTTGGCCATGAACAACTTGCGCACCACTTCGCTTTCCTCGGCCTGCTTCTGCGCCGATTCTTCCTGCGTCATGATGTTGATCTGCCAGCCGGTCAGTTCCGACGCCAGGCGCACATTCTGACCACTACGGCCGATGGAGACAGCGAGGTTTTCCTCGTCGACCACCACGTCCATGCTGTGTTTCTCTTCGTCGACCACGATCGACTGCACCTGTGCCGGTGCCAGCGCGCCAATCACGAACTGCGCCGGGTCTTCCGACCACAGTACGATGTCTACGGCCTCGCCGCCAATCTCGTTACGCACTGCCGTGACGCGCGTGCCACGCACGCCCACGCAGGTGCCGATCGGATCGATGCGCTTGTCATGCGCCACCACGGCGATCTTGGCGCGCACGCCCGGATCGCGGGCGGCCGCCTTGATTTCCAGCAGCCCCTCTTCCATCTCGGGCACTTCGTTCTCGAAGAGCTTGATCAGGAACTCGGGCGCGGTACGCGACAGTTCGATCTGCGGGCCACGCGCGGCGCGGTCCACATTCAGGATGTACGCGCGCACACGGTCGCCGGTGCGCAGGTTTTCCTTCGGAATGATCTGGTCGCGGGCCAGCAGCGCTTCCACCCGGCCCGATTCAACGATCAGGCCCTTCTTGTCGGCGCGCTTGACCGTACCGGTCATGATCTTCTCACCGCGATCCAGATAGTCGTTCAGGATCTGCTCGCGCTCGGCGTCACGGATACGCTGCAGGATCACCTGCTTGGCGGCCTGCGCGCCGATGCGGCCGAACTCCACCGATTCGATCTGCTCTTCGATGAAATCATCCAGCTGGATATCGGCGCTCTGCTCGCGGGCCTCGAACAGCAGAATTTCCTTGTCCGGTTCCTGCAGGCCCTGTTCGTCGGGGACGACAAGCCAGCGGCGGAACGTTTCGTGCTCTCCGGATTCACGGTCGATATGAACGCGGATATCCACGTCTTCCTCGAAACGCTTCTTGGTCGCGGAGGCCAGCGCGGCCTCCAGCGCACCGTAGACCACATCCTTGTCGACGTTCTTCTCGCGCGCTAGCGCATCGACGAGCAACAGAACTTCGCGGCTCATTGCTTGTTCCCTTTTCTTTGATTTCCCTTGAAGTCGATCACAGGCACCAGACGGGCCTTGTCGACATCGGATATGGCGAATTCCAGCAGTGCCGGGCCATCCTTGCCCTCGAATTCCAGGCCGACCTTCTCGGCTCCGGCCTCGCCTGCGGGTTCACGCAGGATGCCGACGAAATTCTTCTGGCCGTTGACCGGCAGGCGCAGCGTGACTCTGGCTTCCTCACCGGCGAAGCGGGCAAAGTCGGCCAACTTCTTGAGCGGACGGTCCAGGCCGGGCGACGACACTTCGAGGCGCTCGTAGTCGACGTTCTCGACCATCAGCACGTGCGTAAGCTGTCGGCTGACCTTCTCGCAATCCTCAATGACGATGCCGGTTTCAGGCTGATCGATATAGACACGCAGAAGTCCGGCCGGGGCACGCTCAAGCTCAACCAACTCGTAGCCCATGCCGTTAAGGGTGGTTTCGATCAAATCTGCCAGATGCACTGTATTCCCAAGTAGTGACTCTCAATACCTTGGCAGACATCGGACAACACAACGTTCTGAAATCGAGGTTCCGAAACGGCCTGTAAGCCCTGCCTGCCTATCATCCTCATGAAACCGGGTGCGCCGTGTGACGCAATCCGGCCGCAAGCACAAATGGGCGAACCAAAAAAAAATGGGCGCAATGCCCATCATTCGCCCATCCTCGCGAGGATGATACTTTTGAATAGACTTTGATTATACGCGGATAATGTCTAAAAGGCAAAAGCCAACTGGACTCCGCGCCAGAACAGGCCGATCACCGGACTTTTCCGGCTTCGGCCCCTTCCGTATCAGCGTTGGCCGCCCCGACCACCGCCGCGTGGCCGGCGATTGCCGCCGCCACCGCCAGCACCGCCACCCGCGCCGCCCTTGGCGGCCTTCGGCATCACATTGCCGTTGACATCGCCGCCACCACCGCGACGCTGGCGATTACCGCCGGCGTTTCCAGCAATCCCGGCATTGCCGAGATTGCCACCCGCGCCACCACGACCACCACGGCCGCCACCGGCACCCTTGCCGCCAGCCGCGCCACGCATGCCGCCTGCGCCGCGCATACCGCCGGCACCGCCCATGCCACCGCCGAATTTCGTCGTATGCGATGTCAGCGGTGCTGGGCCTGACGGGATGTAACCCATCGACGTCTGCATCGGGTCGGGCTGACCGCGGCCGGCGTTGTTGCCACCGCCACCGCGAACGCCACTGGCTTTTTCAAAGCGCGGCAGACCGTCCATGCCCGTGTGCATCGGCATGCCCGCAATGGCGGCTTCGGTGCGCGCCTTGCGGCCGCCCACCTTGGTCACGCCCTTGCCGCCGCCCTGTTCGCTTTTGGCCGGCGCCTTCAGGCCGATATTGGCCATCAGGTTGCGCACGTCCGCGCCTTCCAGCTCTTGCCAGCGACCGCGCTTGAGACCACGCGGCAGCAGGAACTGGCCGTAGCGAGTACGGATCAGGCGCGACACGGTCAGCCCGACGGCCTCGAACATCCGTCGCACTTCGCGGTTCCGGCCTTCTGTCAGCGCCACGTGATACCACTGGTTCACACCCTCGCCACCGCCATCGGCGATGCGCAGGAAGTTGGCCTCGCCATCGTCAAGCTGGATGCCGTGCAACAGGGCCTGGCGATCGGCTTCCGCCAGTTCGCCCAGCGTACGCACCGCATACTCACGCTCCACGCCATAGCGCGGGTGCATGAAACGGTTGGCGATATCACCAGACGTGGTGAAGATCAGCAGGCCTTCGGTGTTGAAGTCCAGGCGACCCACCGCCACCCACTTCCCGTTCTTGATGCGCGGCAGGCTGTCGAACACGGTCGGACGGCCTTCCGGATCCGACTGGCTGACGATCTCGCCGGACGGCTTGTGATACAGCAGCACGCGCGGCGGCTTGGTCGATACCTTGCGGTGGATCAGCTTGCCGTTCACGCGGACCTGGTCGGTCGGCAGGATACGCTGGCCAATGTGCGCAGGCAGGCCGTTGACGGACACCCGGCCCTGCAGGATCAGCTCTTCCATCTCGCGGCGCGAGCCCAGACCACCTTCGGCCAGCACCTTGTGCAGCTTCGGCGCATCGTCATCCGATGTCAGTTCGCGCACCGGCTTGGCCTTGGTGCGCGGCACGATCGTGTCTTCCTCATCGAACTGCTCGGAGATCACGAAGCGGAACAGGTCCTCGGCACCGCCGGCGGCCTTGGGCGCGGCACTCTTGCCGCCCTGCCGCCCTGACGCTGTTCGCCACGGACGCCCTGCTGCTGTTCGCCGCGGGCGCCCTGCTTGCCAGCACCCGCCTGATTCTTGCGCTGTCCATTGCGATTGCGCTTGCCCACCTGCTCAGCCGCCGGCTTGTTGTCGCCGTCGACCAGCGCCGCCTTGCGCTGCGGTTGCTGGCGGCGCTTGCGCTGGCCGGGCTGGGCCTGGGCGTCTCCGCCCTCGGCCTGCCGTGCCTCGGGAGCGCCCGCATCAGCGGCAGGCGCCGGCTTGCGGCGGCCACGGCCACGCGGTGCGGCCGGCTGGGCGCTATCGCCAGCCTCGGCCTGCGCCGGGGCATCGCCATCCGCACGGCCTCCATCCCGATCCTGCGCGGACTGGCGGCGCGAAGCCACCAGATTGCGCAAACCGCGGCGGAGCCCCTTGCGGCGCGGCGCGCCGTCGGCGTCATTTCCCGTATCGGGGGCGCCGGTGTCACCCGGCACGTCCGGCTGGCGGACGTCTTGCTCAGCGGAATCAGACAAAGTACTCACTATCGATGTTGCATGTTGTTCAGTTGGACACCCGCTCGTCGTCATCCTCGGTCGGGAACGGCGTATCGCCATCCCGGGCCGCAGGCTCGGCGGGCGCTGCTTCGAGCGCCCCGGTGTCCATGTGGAAGCCGTTGGCATAAGCCACCGGCGCGTCGTCCAGCCCGTCATCTTCAGGCGTCCGGGCGGCGCTGATATCGTCTTCGGAGGCGTCGCCGTCGGCGACTTCCTCGCTCAGGGCGACATGCCCTGCGTCATGCGGCACAGATTCGGCATCAGCGCGCTCTTCTGGCTCTGCACCTGCCGCTACACCTTCGCCGGCCTCGGCCGGCTCGGGCATATCTGCCGCTTCGCTGGCCACGACAAACTCTGCTGGCTCGGCAGACTCAACCGGGCCGGTTGCCTGCGCAGGCTCGGCAACCTCGCCCTGTCCGACAGCCTCGGCTGTAACGCCCGCAGCCGATTCGGCAAACGCCTCTTCATCGCCAGCCGGCGGGTTGGCCGTAGCTATTTCTTCAAAATCGATGGCCTGCTGCTCCAGCAGCGCCGCCTGCGCCTGCGCCTGGGCATCTTCCAGCGGCGGAAGTTCGTCCAGCGAACGCAGGCCAAGATCATCCAGGAACGCCTTGGTCGTCGCATACAACGCCGGGCGCCCCGGCACATCGCGATGGCCAATAACTTCGATCCAGCTGCGATCCTCGAGTTTCTTCACCACCTCCGTGCTGACCGTCACGCCCCG
Source organism: Cupriavidus pauculus (assembly GCF_002858765.1). Lineage (GTDB taxonomy): Bacteria > Pseudomonadota > Gammaproteobacteria > Burkholderiales > Burkholderiaceae > Cupriavidus > Cupriavidus pauculus_B. The sequence goes on along the minus strand of NZ_PJRP01000018.1, from coordinate 88,760 downwards.
GATTTCCTCGATATCGCCACGGGTGACAGGCTGGCGATACGCGATGATCGCCAGGGTTTCCATGACGGCACGCGAGTACTTGGGCGGCTTTTCGGGATTCAGCCGATCGAGGAATTCCCGCATCTCGGGGCGGCTCTGGAAGCGCCAGCCACTGGCCAGCGCCACGAGTTCAACCCCGCGCGGCTGCCAGTCCTGCCGCAGTTCCTCGAGCAGCACCCGGATCGTGTCGGCACCGACGTCGTCGGCAAACAACCGTCGCAGATCGCCAACGCGCAGCGGTTCCTGCGCACAGATCAGCGCGGTCTCGAGGACGATCTTCGCCTCTTGGGTATTCATGTGATTGCGTGCAGCCTGTCTTTGCACCTGTTCCCGGACGAATCCCGGAGCACTGGAGATTGCAGATACAGCGAGGCCGAAGCCACCGCCATTTCATCGCGCAGCCAGCTCGCCTGCCAATTGCAGCGCAGCCGTGCGCACCTCGTTCTTTTGCATCGAATTGCCGGGTCGATCCGGCAGGAGATCGTCCGGCGCTGGCCAGTATCACCAGTCAACGGACCTCTTGCGTCGCGCCTTCTCCCTTCGGGGCGGACATTCGCCTGGGCCACCAGATGGCCAAGACGGCAAGAAACAAAACGGTATCGGCTCAGGCAACCCCGCCCTGACCGGCGCCATCTTCCCAACCGCAGCCGGTCTTTTAACCAGATCTTTTGAACCGGATGGACTGTGGAGACGTTTTCGACGCACCAGGGTGGCCGAAAACCCTGGGCACGCTCCCCAGATCAGGGATGCGGCCCCAGCGACGCCCCGAGCATGGTGCGGCGCGATACCGTGGTTCTGGCGATTGTATGGCATTCCCGGCCCCGCCCGCAACCCGCCGCTGTGGCCGATTCAGAACACCACGCAAAACCCGTGGTGGGCCAAGGTATCCGGAAGCCATATCGACCGCGCCACGCCCAACACACCAAAACCGATTACCACGAGCCCCGACACGACGCGCACCGCCGGCTTGCGGGAAAGTTGCCGCAGATATCCGGAAAGCCCCGATATCACCAGCAGGTTGGGCAGCGTACCCAGGCCAAACGCACCCATGACCAGCGCGCCCGACGCGGCATTGCCCGCCAGCAGCGCCAGAGCGAGTGCGCCATAGACCATCCCGCACGGCACCAGCCCCCAGGCCAGACCCATGCCATAGCGGCGCAGCAACGGCGTCGCGCGCGACTTGCCGCGCAGCGGCATCGGCAGTCGCTCGGTCATGGCACGCGCACGCTGTACCACATGCACCGCGGCCATCGACGCCACGCGTTCGATCCAGTCGGAACGCATGGCGCGTCCACGCAACAGCCACACGCCGGTGGCCACAAGCATGATGCTGCCCGCTGCATAAAGCCATCGCTGCAATGGCAGATAGTCCTGCCGCCAAACCGTCGCGCCCACCGCGCCCATCACTGCACCAAGCAGCATGTACGTCGTGATGCGGCCCGCGTGCATGACGCACAGCGCGGTCCACCATTGCCGTGCGGAACGGTGTATGACAATTGCCACATCCTTGGGCTGTTTCTGCTCCGCAGCAATAGCAATTCCTCCACACATGGCAGCGCAATGCATACCACCGAGCAAGGCCATCAGAAAAACGCTTAAAAGCACACCAAATGGCAACTGTTCCTCGCTTCTGCGTCACATGACGCTGTAAAATGCCTGCATCGCGCCCTCGCTGCAAGCGCATTCATAACGAGCACTTCAATTGTTGACTTCCATTCCCGTCACCGAGATGTCGCCCCGTTGTTCCACGTGTTCCATGGGCCAGCTTTGCCTGCCCGTGGGCATGTCGCAACAAGACCTGGCGAAGATGGACACGCTCGTGCAGGAACGCGTGCGTGTTCACAAGGGCGAAACGCTTTACCGCATGGGCGAACCGCTCAACGCGGTCTACGCCATTCGCTTCGGCACACTGAAGACGCACGTCACAATGGAAGACGGGCGCACCCAGATCACCGGCTTTCATCTGCCCGGCGAAGTCATCGGCCTCGATGGCCTCAGCGAGATGCAGCACGCGTCCGACGCGACCGCGCTGGAAGACGCTGAAGTTTGCGTCGTACGCTACGACGACCTGCAATCGTTGTCGAGCACGCTGCCCTCCCTGCAAGGCCAGTTCCTGCGCCTGATGAGCAAGGAAATCTCGCAGGACCAGGTCATGCTGATCACGCTCGGATCGATGCGCGCCGAAGAGCGCCTGGCTGCGTTCCTCGTCAACATGTCCGAGCGTCTGTCCGCACGCGGCTACTCGTCCACCGAGTTCGTGCTGCGCATGAGCCGCGAGGAAATCGGCAGCTACCTGGGCCTGAAACTCGAGACCGTCAGCCGCCTGTTCTCGCGCTTTGCCGAAGCAGGCCTGATCCAGATTCGTCAGCGACATGTGAAGCTCGTCGATATGGCAGGTATCAAGCAGGTGTACAGCCGGTCCTGCTGAAGCAGGATCGCACCGAACCTCACGACAAAGGCCGCGCCGGAGTATTCCGGCGCGGCCTTTTTGTTTGCATGGCCCGCTCTGCATTGCCTATTCAAGTTCATCGGTGTCGCTGAGCTTCACCGGCATCGTGTACAGCGTAAGCCCGCTGGACAGCGCGCAAAACAGCCACGCCACCAGGAAGCCAACGGTGTAGATCGCCTGCCGCGACGCCTCTACCGGATGTCCGAAGAAGTTCAGGTCTCCCGGATCCACCACCGAGAACACCACCGCCGTAGCCGCACCGCCCATCAGAAACGCCGGCCATAGCACCCACATCAGCCAGCGCAGTCTCATGGGCGCCTCGCGGTCGGTTCAGCGCGATCGGCGCCGGTCTTCTCGACCACCAATCCGTGGCGCGTGGCATCGCTTACCGGCACATCGGCATGGGTGTTCGCCAGCCAGATCGTGATACCGCAACCGATCATCGCCAGCAGCGGACCACTCATCAAAATCCAGGGCCATGGTTCCCTGTACCAGGGCTTTGCGGGGTGTTGGGTCATTGCGCTCTCCTATTGGCATCCGTCCCGATTCACCATCCGTGACAGCATCACAGATTGCGAGGAACGATGAAACTCGTGCTTTGCCGGATATCCACCTTGCGCTCGGATTCAGTCTCGGCGGTAACCGTCACCTCGATCTTGTGCGTACCCTGCTTCGCGTCGTCGATCGGCACGCGAATCCGGATGGGTAGCAGGCGGTTCGACGTAGGCGACAGCGATTCAGCGCCGTGGTCGTATTCCACGACCAGCCCCTTCAACTCGTCGCTCTGTGCCTGCACGTGGAATTTCATCGGCGCCTCGGTCGCGTTGATCAGTTGCAGGCGGTACACGTTCTCGATCCAGCGGCCTTCCACTTCGCGCCCCAGCGCACCTCGGTCACGAATGATGTCGACCTTCAGCGGCGTGCGCATGGCCAGCGATGCGACAAAGCCCACCGTCAACGCCAGCCAGATTGCCGTGTAGACGATCGTACGCGGGCGCAGCAGCCGCTTGCGGGCATCGGTAGCTGACAGCTTCTTGCGCATCGCGTTTTCCGATGTGTATCGGATCAGCCCGCGCGGGTACTCCATTTTGTCCATGACCTGGTCGCAGGCATCGATGCACGCGCCGCAGCCGATGCACTCGTACTGCAGGCCGTCACGGATATCGATACCGGTCGGACAGACCTGCACGCAGATGCTGCAGTTCACGCAATCGCCCAGCCCAGCCGCATGGTGATCGGCCTTGCGCGACCGGCTGCCGCGCGGCTCGCCACGGCCCACGTCATAGGTGACGACGTAGGTATCGCGGTCCACCATCACGCTCTGGAAGCGCGCGTACGGACACATGTACTTGCACACCTGCTCGCGCATGAACCCGGCGTTGCCCCAGGTGGCGAACGCATAGAACAGCATCCAGAACGCCTGCCATGGACCCAGCGTCCAGTGCAGGACCTCGCCGCCCAGTTCGCGAATCGGGGCGAAATAGCCGATGAACGTGAAACCCGTCCACAGCGCGATCAGGATCCACAGCGAGTGCTTGGTCGCCTTGAGACGAATCTTGCGCAGACTCCACGGGTCGCCGTCCAGCCGGATGCGGGCGATGCGGTCGCCCTCCACCCGTCGCTCGATCCACATGAATATCTCGGTATAAACCGTCTGTGGGCACGCGTACCCGCAGAACAGGCGCCCGGCGATGGCCGTGAACAGGAAGAGTGCCAGCGCCGAGATGACCAGCAGCACGGCCAGGTAAATCACATCCTGCGGCCACAGCACAAGTCCAAAGATGTAGAACTTGCGGGCGCCAAGGTCGAACAGCACCGCCTGGCGGTCGTTCCACTGCAACCACGGCATGCCGTAGTAGACCAGTTGCGTGAGAATGACCAGCCAGACCCGCCAGTTGGAAAAGGCGCCCGTGACCGAACGCGGATAGATCTTGCGCCGGACTTCGTACAGCGCCTCTTCAGTGGCGTCGGCCGCCGGCTTGGGCGGCGGTGCGGGCCGCCAGGCGGCCTCGCTTGATTCGCGGGTAGTGGGGGGAGATTCCAGGGGCGCGCTCATTATTCAGCCCTCATGCCCCCGGGCCGGACGGCAGACCATCCAGACCGGGGGACGGTTTGTCATTGCCCTGCGGATGCGGCGTTCGTGTTCGTGTTGGACAGGCCCCAGACGTATGCCGTCAGCATGCGAATGCGCTCAGGCGTCAGGATTTCCTCGTGGGCCGGCATATGGCCGTTGTGCCCCTTCAGGATGGCCTCGACGATCACGCGTTCCGAACTGCCGTACAGCCATACGTTGTCGGACAGGTTCGGTGCGCCCAGCGCCTGGTTACCCTTGCCGCTCGCGCCATGGCATGCCGCGCAGGTGGACTTGAACGTGCTTTCGCCGCGCGACGCCCGGATCGGATCGTAGGTCAGCCCAGACAGCGACCGCACATACTGCGCCGTATCACCGGCAAGCTTGGCATCGATCGTGCCGGCAAACGGCGGCATCACGCCATTACGACCCTTCGTGATCGTCTGCTGGATCGTTTCGGGATCGCCGCCATAGAGCCAGTCGTTGTCGGTCAGGTTCGGAAAACCGCGGCTGCCGCGGGCGTCCGATCCATGGCACTGCGCGCAATAGTTCAGGAACAGGCGCTGACCGATTTCACGCGCATCGGGGTCCGCCGCCACCTGCTTGACATCCATCTTCAGGTACTTGGCGTAGATCTCGTGCTGCGTCTTCTCGGCAGCTTCCCGATGCGCGGCAAGTTCACCCTGTGTCGAGAACTTGAGCACGCCGGCGTAGGTGCCGAGGCCCGGATAGAGCACCAGGTAAGCCACGCTGAACACGCAGGCCAGCAGGAACATCCACATCCACCAACGCGGCAGCGGGTTGTTCAGTTCGCGCAGGTCGCCGTCCCAGACGTGACCGGTGTCATCGGTAGTGCTGACGCCCTTCGGCATCTTCCGTTGCGAAAACAGCAGCCATACGCACCAGACAATGCCAATGAGCGCGATGGCCGTGATGTAGTAGCCCCAGAAATCGGAAATGAAATCGCTCATGGTTACTAATTCCGGCTTGGATTGTTATGTTCGTCCGGCAAGGCAAACGGCAGCATCGCCGATTCCTCGTTGGCCGCCTTGCGGCCCGCCGACCAGGCCCACCAGCAGATGGCCAGGAACGTCAGCAGCGACAGGACGGTGGCGATAGAGGTCACGATCACCATGGCGTTACTCCTTCGCCGGTGTGGCCGTCTCGGCCGCCGGCGCTGCCGGGGCAGCTGCGGGGGCCGTGTCCAGACGGACGTTGCGACGGTTCAGGCCCAGACCCTGCAGATACGCGACCATGGCGTCTTCCTCGGTCTTGCCCACCAGCTCTTCCGGTGCGCCTGCGATTTCGGCGTCGGTATAGGGCACACCCAGGCGTTGCAGCGCGCGCATGCGGGCCTGCACCGAATCGGTCGGCAGCGGCGTCTTTTCGAGCCACGGATACGACGGCATCACCGATTCGGGCACCACGTCGCGCGGATTGCGCAGGTGGATGCGCTGCCAGTCATCGGAGTAGCGGCCGCCAACGCGGGCCAGGTCGGGGCCCGTACGCTTGGAACCCCACAGGAACGGATGGTCGTACACCGACTCGCCCGCCGTGGAGAAATGGCCATACCGCTCGGTCTCGGCCTGCAGCGTGCGCACCTGTTGCGAATGGCACCCCACGCAACCTTCACGGATATAGATGTCACGCCCCATCAGCCGCAGCGGCGAGTACGGCGTGATGCCCGGGTCCGGCTGGGTGGTCGAATGCTGGAAGAACAGCGGCACGATCTGCACCAGACCGGCAATGCTGACCACGATGATTGTCGCGATGATCAGCCAGCCGACGTTCTTCTCCAGCGTCTCGTGCCTGAAAAATCCTTGATTCTGAGACATTGTTTGCGTCCTCGGCTTGTCAGTGGGCGGAAGCCGGCAGGCTGGCCGGAATCGGTGCATCCACAGTGGGCTTGCCAGCGATGGTGCGGAACACGTTGTAGGCCATGATGAACATGCCGCCCAGGAAGCACAGGCCGCCCGCGAGGCGGATCAGGTAGAACGGATACTTGGCCTTGACCGCTTCCACGAACGCGTAGGTCAGCGTGCCGTCCGGCTGCGTGGCGCGCCACATCAGGCCTTCCATCACACCGGCGATCCACATCGAGGCGATGTAGAGCACCACGCCGATCGTGGCCACCCAGAAGTGCAGCTCGATCAGGCGCGTGCTGTACATCTGCTTTTCACCGAACAGGCGCGGAATCAGGTAGTACAGCGAGCCGATCGAGATCATTGCGACCCAGCCGAGCGCGCCCGAATGGACGTGGCCGATTGTCCAGTCCGTGTAGTGCGACAGCGCATTCACGGTCTTGATCGACATCATCGAGCCCTCGAACGTAGCCATGCCGTAGAACGACAGCGCCACCACCAGGAACTTGAGGATCGGATCGGTACGCAGCTTGTGCCAGGCACCGGACATGGTCATGATGCCGTTGATCATGCCGCCCCACGACGGCGCGAGCAGGATCAGCGAGAACACCATGCCCAGCGACTGCGCCCAGTCGGGCAGCGCGGTGTACTGCAGATGGTGCGGGCCGGCCCACATATAGGTGAAGTTGAGCGCCCAGAAGTGGACGATCGACAGACGATAGGAATAGATCGGACGTTCGGCCTGCTTCGGGATGAAGTAGTACATCATCCCCAGGAAGCTGGTGGTCAGGAAGAAACCCACCGCGTTATGGCCGTACCACCACTGGATCATGGCGTCCTGCACACCCGCATAGGCGGAATACGACTTCCACATCGACGCCGGCATCTCGATGTTGTTGACGATATGCAGGATGGCGATGGTCAGGATGTAGGCGCCGAAGAACCAGTTGGCCACGTAGATGTGCCGGGTCTTGCGCTTGACAATCGTGCCAAAAAAGACGATGGCGTAGGCCACCCAGACCAGCGTGATCAGGATGTCGATCGGCCATTCAAGCTCGGCATACTCCTTCGAGCTTGTGATGCCCATCGGCAGCGTGATCGCGGCGGCCACGATGACAACCTGCCAGCCCCAGAACGTAAACGCCGCGAGCGGCCCGCAGAACAGGCGCGCCTGGCAGGTGCGCTGTACCACGTAGTACGACGTGGCGAACAGCGCGCTGCCGCCAAATGCGAAGATCACCGCATTGGTGTGCAATGGACGCAGCCGGCCGAACGACAGCCATGGCGTGTTGAAATTCAGATCCGGCCAGATCAATTGCGCCGCAAGCAGAACGCCTACGGCCATGCCGACGATGCCCCAGACAACGGTCATGACGGCAAATTGCCGCACTACACCGTAGTTGAAGGTGTCGACGCGTGGAGACGCGGTGGTGACAGCCATTCAGACCCCCAAGCTAAGTAAGAATAAACCTATTGACTGTGTGACTTTAGAAAAACAGCACGGTCGTCGCGTTGACTTCGATCAATCCTTGCGCACCACACACGAACTGTTTTCGCCGGGTCATGTCTTTTGCACCGGTTCTGCTCGGGACCCATCGCCCTACCGGGCGCGTTCCGGCCCCTGCGGCTTGTCGTTGTCGAGCAGGATGGCTTCAGCCGGCCGGTCCAGGTCGTCGTACTGACCGGCATGCAGCGCCCACCACAAGACTCCCGCGATCAACGCCACCAGCACCAGGCTCATCGGCACCAGCAGATAAAGCGTTTCCATTTACAACTCCCCTTCGCGCCCTTGTGGCAGCGATTCGGGCGCAGACAGCGGCGCCCCTTCCCGTGCCGTGGCCCTGATGCGCAGCAGCCGCCACGCATTGGCCACCACCAGCAGCGATGACACGGACATGCCGATGCCTGCCATCCATGCCGTGACATGCCCCGTCGCGGCCAGCGGGATGGCGACCACGTTGTACGCAAAGGCCCAGCCCAGGTTCTGCCGCACCACGCGGCGGGCGCGGCGCGCGGCCTTGATGGCGGTGGCGATCTCCGCGACGCCGCCGTGGGTCAGCACGGCGTCGGCCCCGGCCTGCGCCAGCGGCGCCCCGCTGCCAATGGCGATCGACACCTGGGCCTGCGCCAGCACCGGGGCGTCGTTGATACCGTCGCCCACCGCCAGCACCACCGCGCCGCGCTGCTGCAAGGCGGCCACATACTCGCGCTTGCCTTCCGGCGTCACGGCGCCGAAGGCCGTGCGCATGCCAAAGCGGTCTGCCCACCAGCGAACGGCCGCCACACCATCGCCGGACACCAGGTGGCAGCGCACACCAAGCGCCCCCAGCGCGCGCAGCAGTGCGCGGGTCTGGTCGCGCTCGACGTCGGCCAACTGGAAACAGGCAAGCAAGCCTCTGGCGTCGCCCAGCCACACCTCCGTGGCGCCCGGGAGGCTCTCGTGCCCACACTCATCGGTATTCGCGCTCGATGACAGGGCAGCCGCGTACTCGCGGCGTCCCAGGCGAAGCCGGCAACCGTCGACCGAGGCATCGAGCCCCTGCCCCGGCACATTGCGCAGATCGCTCACCGTGGGATGGTCCGTATCCGCGCCTGCCAGGTCGCAGGATTCCGCGAGCGCCCGGGCAATCGGATGCTCGCCGCCGCGCTCCATGGCGGCCGCGAGGCGCCGGCAAGCCTGCGCGTCGAGCGCCCCGAACGTCTGTGTGGAGACCAGTGCGAATCGCCCTTCCGTCAGCGTGCCGGTCTTGTCGAGCACCACGTCGGTCACCCGTGCCAACGCTTCGAGCGCATGCGCGCGGGTCAGCAGCAACCCGCGCCGCGACAATGCAGCCCCTGCCGCCGCCAGCGCGGCCGGCGTGGCCAGCGACAACGCACAGGGGCAACTCACAACCAGTACCGCCACCGTCACCAGCAGTGCGCGCGACGGATCGATCCACAGCGCCCAGACCGCGCCAGTCACCACGGCCATGATCAACAGGGTGCCGACGAACCATCCGGCCACGCGATCGGCCACTTGCGCCAGCCTTGGCTTGTCCGCCAGCGCACGATCCAGCACGGCCACGATCTCCGCCAGCCGCGTTTGCGCGCCGATGCGCTCGATATGGATTTCCAGCGGGCTGGCGGCGTTGAAGCAGCCCGCCAGCACGGTGTCCCCCGCCACGCGCCTCACCGGCCGCGCTTCGCCGGTCAGCATCGATTCATCAAGTTCGCTCGCGCCGGCCAGCACCACCCCGTCGGCCGGCACGATCTCGCCAGCCTTGACGCGGATGCGGTCGCCCGGCTGCAACCTGGCCACGGGGACGCGCTCGCCCGCGCCTCCGGCCTGCGCCAGCCGCTCGCAGGTGGCCGGCAGCTGCCGGGCCAGCATTTCCGCGCCGCTGCGCGAAGCCTGGCGCACGCGCAACTCCAGATAGCGCGCCAGCAACAGGAACGCGACGAACATCGTCACAGAGTCGAAGTAGACTTCGCCCACGCCACGGGCCGTGGCAACGGCGCTGGCCAGGAATCCTGCCGCCACGCCGATGGCCACCGGCACGTCCATGCCCATGTGGCGATGCCGCAGGGACCGCCAGGCGCCCGCAAAGATCGGCCAGGCGGAATAGAAAACAACGGGGATGGTCAGTGCGAAGCTGGCCCAGCGCATCAGCTGCAGCTGGCCGGGATCGATCGTGGCTTCGTGGGTGTAGAGGGGCCACGCATACATCATCGCCTGCATCATGCCGAGCATGGCCACGGCCATCCGCATCAGCAGGCCGCGGCGTTCGCGGCGGTCCTGCTGGTCGGAGCGCGACACCTCGAACGGCCAGGCCGCATAGCCGATGTCGGCCAGGCTGGACAGCAGGTCGGCAACGCCCTGCGAGGCATCGCGCCAGCGGACGACGACGCGGCGTGTTGCCACATTGGCCACCACCGATTCCACCCCGTCGAGCTGTCCCAGGTGCTGCTCGATCAGCCATGCGCAGGCAGCGCAACGGATGTTTTCCGGCGCCAGCGTGACCTCGGAGCGGCCGTCGCCCGCCTGGCGCACGAACTGGCTGCGCAATTCGGGGGTGTCATAGGCCGCCCAGACCGGCTCGGCTTCGCGCCTTGCATCGGCGTCGATCGGACGCGCAAAGCGCGTGATATCGCCGTAGAGATGACCGAACCCGGCGGCGTGCAGCGTCTGCGCCAGGGTCTGGCAGCCGCCACAGCAAAAGGTGCGTGCCTGACCTTCAATCTGGGCGACAAACGGTGCGCCGGCCTTCAGGGGCTGGCCGCAATGGAAGCAATCGGTGGAATCTGTGGGGATCGACGAAGAAGACGCCAATGCCCGCCCGGCAGAACGGGCGTCGGAGGGGTCCGCAAATGCGGCGGCAGATGCCAGATTTGGCGCGAGGGGGGCGGTAGTTGGAGACGACATGGCGCGCTTTTATTACCCAGTGGATACTAGGTACCTTGCGCGCGCCCTACCTTGATAAAAATCAAACTTGGGGGAACGACTTCAGAATCGCCCCCGCAGGTGTTCGGCAAACAACGCTGCTTGCCGAAATGCCTTGACGCCAGGCCGATCAGGTCAGCGAAGTGTCCATCACCCGGCGTTCCGACTCCAGGTATTCGCGTGACTGCATCTCGATAATCCGCGACACGGTCCGGTGGAACTCGTTGGCCATCTGCCCTTCCGTGTAAAGCTCGTCGGCTGGCACTTCGGCCGAAATCAGCAGCTTGACCTTGTGGTCGTAGAACACGTCGATCAGCCAGGTGAACCGGCGCGCCTCCGACGACATCCGCGGCGTCATCTTTGGCACGTCCGACAGAATCACGGTATGGAATTGCGAGGCAATTTCCAGATAGTCGTTCTGCGAGCGCGGTCCGCCGCACAGCGTGGCGAAATCGAACCAGACCACGCCGTTGGCCTTGCGTAGCGCCTTGATCTCGCGATGCTCGATATGGAGAATCGGCGATTCGTCCGCCGTTCCCGCGATCGACACGAACGCGTCACGCAGCGCGGCACTGGCCTCGCGGCCCAGCGGTGTGTGATAGGCCTGTACCTGCTCCAGCGCGCGTTTGCGGTAGTCGATGCCGGCGTCGACGTTCAGCACGTCGAGCTTCGTCTGCAGGAGCTGGATGGCGGGCAGCACGCGGTCGCGATGCAGGCCATCGGGGTACAGCAGGTCCGGGCGATAGTTCGACGTCATCACGAACTGCACGCCGTTGTCGAACAACTGCTGCAACAGCCGGTGCAGGATCATGGCATCCGCCACGTCGCTGACGTGGAATTCGTCGAAGCAGATCAGCCGGAAGCGGCGCGCGATGCGCTTGGCCAGCTCGTCGAGCGGGTCGGGGCGACCCCGCAGCTCCTCGAGCTCGCGGTGCACCTCGCGCATGAATTCGTGGAAATGCAGCCGGGTCTTGCGCACCACGGGCACGCAGGAAAAGAAGCTGTCCATCAGGAACGACTTGCCGCGCCCCACCCCACCCCACAGGTACACGCCCTTGGGCACGTCGGGGTGAACCAGCAGCTTCTTCAGCGCATTGTTGCGGCGGCTCTTGTACGCCACCCACTCGTCGTAGCACTGCTGCAGCCGCGCCACGGCGCGCAATTGCGCCTCGTCGGACTGGTAGCCGCGCTGCTTGAGTTCGTGTTCGTAAAACTCGGTGACGTTCATGTCGGGGCCTGGGAAATACCGGGGTGCTGCAAGTGAAAACGGCGCGCCGCTGGAATTGCGGCGCGCCGGTGCTCACCCGAAGGTGAACGGGTATTACATGTTCAGCTGACGCTTGTCGACGGCCAGCGCGGCTTCACGCATGACTTCCGACATCGACGGGTGCGGGTGGCAGACGCGACCGATGTCTTCGCTTGCCGCCTTGAACTCCATGGCGACCACGGCTTCGGCGATCAGGTCCGAAGCGTTGGCTGCCACGATGTGCACGCCCAGGATCTCATCGGTCTTGGCGTCGGCCAGCATCTTCACGAAGCCGTCGGCTGCGCCCATGCCCAGCGCACGGCCGTTGGCCATGAACGGGAACTGGCCCGACTTGTACTCGCGGCCTTCAGCCTTGAGCTGCTGCTCGGTCTTGCCGACCCATGCGATTTCCGGGAACGTGTAGATCACCCAGGGAACCGTGTTGAAGTCGACGTGCGGCTTCTGGCCGACGATGCGCTCGGCCACGGCCACGCCCTCGTCTTCCGCCTTGTGCGCCAGCATCGGGCCACGCACCACGTCGCCGATTGCCCAGATGCCAGGCACCTTGGTCTGGCAGTGGTCGTCGACTTCGATGAAACCGCGCTGATCCACGCCCAGGCCAACCGCTTCCAGGCCCAGGTTGTCGGTGTTCGGCACGCGGCCAACCGACACGATCAGGCGATCGACTTCCAGCGTCTGGTCCTTGCCGTCCTTGTCGGTGTAGGCAACGGTGACGTTGTCCTTGCCGGTCTTGACTTCGTTGACCTTGACGCTCAGGTTGAACTTCAGACCCTGCTTGGTCAGCAGCTTCTGGGCTTCCTTGGCCACGCCTTCGTCGGCGGCGCCCAGGAATGCGGGCAGCGCTTCGAGCACGGTCACGTCGGCACCCAGGCGGCGCCACACCGAACCGAGCTCCAGGCCGATCACGCCGGCGCCGATCACGCCCAGCTTCTTCGGCACCGTCTCAAACTTCAGCGCGCCTTCGTTGTCGCTGATCAGCTTGTTGTCGACGGTGATGCCGGGCAGGTGACGGGCCTTCGAGCCCGTGGCGATGATGACCTGCTTGGCGGTCAGCGTTTCGCCGTTCACTTCGACCTGGAAACCTTCGGCAGCCTTGCCGGCGAACTTGCCGTAGCCCTTGAACAGGGTCACCTTGTTCTTGCGGAACAGGAACTCGATGCCCTTGGTCATCTTGCCGACGATGTCGTCCTTGCGCTTGAGCATCTTGGCCACATCGACCTTGACGTCGCCCACGGTGATGCCGTGGTCAGCCAGGTGGTGCGAGGCGTTCTCGAACTCTTCCGAGGAAGCCAGCAGCGCCTTGGACGGGATGCAGCCCACGTTCAGGCAGGTGCCGCCCAGGCGGGCTTCGCCCTTGGGATCGTCATAGGCGTTGCCTTCGAGGCAGGCCACGTTCAGGCCCAGCTGGGCAGCACGAATGGCGGCGATGTAGCCGCCGGGGCCGGCGCCGATCACCAGCACGTCGAATTGTTTGCTCATGGGAAATATCTCTTTGGCACGTCATGCCCGCGCCAATATGGCAGGCATCCGGCGGCATCGTGCGGACGATGCGCTCGCCGGGTCCCCGCACCGGGGTGCGGGGACGACGACAAACGAAAGACGGAGTGTCTGTCTGGGGACAGGACCGATTACAGGTCCAGCAGCAGGCGGGCCGGATCTTCCAGCGCTTCCTTCATGGCCACCAGACCCAGCACGGCTTCGCGGCCGTCGATGATACGGTGGTCATAGGACATGGCCAGGTAGTTCATCGGACGGATCACGATCTGACCGTCTTCCACCACGGCGCGGTCCTTGGTGGCGTGAACGCCCAGGATGGCCGATTGCGGCGGGTTGATAATCGGCGTCGACAGCATCGAACCAAACGTACCGCCGTTCGAGATCGAGAACGTACCGCCGGTCAGGTCGTCCAGCGACAGCTTGCCGTCACGGGCCTTGGCACCGAATTCGGCAATCTTCTTCTCGATGTCGGCCAGGCTCATCTGGTCGGCGTTGCGCAGGATCGGCACCACCAGGCCACGCGGCGAACCAACGGCGATACCGATGTCGAAGTAGCCGTGGTAGACGATGTCGTTGCCGTCGACCGAAGCGTTGATGATCGGGTACTTCTTCAGCGCGTGGACGGCGGCCTTCACGAAGAACGACATGAAGCCCAGCTTCACGCCGTGTTCCTTCTCGAAGCGATCCTTGTACTTGTTACGCAGATCCATGACCGGCTTCATGTTCACTTCGTTGAACGTGGTCAGGATGGCGTTGGTCGATTGCGACTGCACCAGGCGCTCGGCGATACGGGCGCGCAGGCGGCTCATCGGCACGCGCTCTTCCGGGCGGTCGCCCAGCGCGGCGAAGTCGACCTGGGCCGACACTTGCGGCAGGGCCGGCTTGGCAGCGGCCGGAGCCGGAGCAGCCTTGGCGGCCGGTGCCGGGGCCGAACCAGCGGCCAGCACGTCGCCCTTGGTGATACGGCCGTCCTTGCCGGTGCCAGCCACTTGCGAGGCCGACAGGCCGCCTTCGGCCATCAGCTTGGCAGCCGACGGCATGGCGATGGCGCCAGCAGCAGCGGGCGCGGCAGCCGGGGCAGCGGCCGGAGCCGGTGCGGCGGCAGCGGGAGCCGGGGCGGCGGCGGCCGGAGCGGCGGCGCCAGCGGTGGCTTCCGTGTCGATCTTGGCGATGATCTCGTCAGCAACAACGGTGTCGCCGTCGTTCTTGACGATCTGCGACAGCACGCCAGCCGACGGGGCCGGCACTTCCAGCACAACCTTGTCCGTTTCGATTTCGATCAGGATTTCGTCCTGAGCAACGGCTTCGCCCGGCTTCTTCTTCCAGTTCAGCATGGTCGCTTCGGCGACCGATTCAGACAGTTGCGGAACCTTGACGTCAACAATAGCCATGGTTTGTTAAATCCTCGATGTATGCGTGTGTGTTTCGTTTCAGGCAGGTAGCCCCGCGGTGCGCATTCCTGTGCGCCACTGCGGGGTACCAACGAATTACTTGGTCAGAACAAAGCCCTTGAGCTTGGAGAACGCGGCTTCCAGCAGCGCCTTCTGTTGCTCGTTGTGCTTTGCGTAGTAGCCCACCGCCGGCGAAGCCGAGGCGGGACGACCGGCATAACCGAGCTTCTGGCCTTCCGTCATGTTTTCCATGATGTAGTGCTGGACGAAGAACCAGGCACCCTGGTTCTGCGGTTCGTCCTGGCACCACATGATTTCGGTCGCGCCCGGATACTTCTTGAGTTCGGCGGCCACGGCCTTGTGCGGGAACGGATACAGCTGTTCCAGACGGATGATTGCGGTGTCGGTCGCCTCGCGTTCCTTGCGGGTGTTGACCAGGTCGTAGTAGACCTTGCCCGAGCACATGATCACGCGCTTGACCTTGCTGGCGTTCAGTTCCTCGTGATCCGGGATCACGGTCTCGAAATGGCCCTTGGCCAGATCGGACAGCGGCGACACGGCGTCCTTGCTGCGCAGCAGCGACTTCGGCGTCATGATCACCAGCGGCTTGCGGAACAGACGGATCATCTGGCGACGCAGCAGGTGGAAGATCTGGGCCGGCGTGGTCGGCTGAACCACTTGCATGTTGTGGTCCGCGCAGAGCTGCAGGAAACGCTCGATACGGGCCGAGCTGTGTTCCGGACCCTGGCCTTCGTAGCCGTGCGGCAGCATCATCGTCAGACCCGAGGCGCGGCCCCACTTCACTTCACCCGACGAGATGAACTGGTCGATCACCACCTGGGCGCCGTTGACGAAGTCGCCGAACTGGGCTTCCCAGATCACCAGCGCATTCGGTTCGGCGGTCGAGTAGCCGTATTCAAAGCCGAGCACGGCTTCTTCGGACAGCACCGAGTCGATCACCATGAACGGCGCCTGGTTGTCCGACACGTTCTGCAGCGGCACGTACGAGCCAGCATCCCAGCGCTCGCGGCCCTGGTCGTGCAGCACTGCGTGGCGGTGCGTGAAGGTACCGCGGCCGGCATCCTGGCCGGTGATACGCACCGGGTAGCCCGAAGCCACCAGCGAGGCGAAGGCCAGGTGTTCACCCATGCCCCAGTCCAGCATCTGCTCGCCCTTGCCCATGTTGGAACGGTCCTTGACGACCTTTTCCACCAGCGGGTGCAGCTTGAGCTGTTCCGGGATCGTGGTGATGCGCTCGGCCAGACGCTTCAGTTCCGTCATGGGAACGGCGGTGTCGGCGGCATCGGTCCACTTGCGATTCAGGAACGGCATCCAGTCCACGGCGAACTTGTTCTTGAAGTTCGACAGGACCGGGTCAACCGTGTGCTTGCCGGCGTCCATGGCGGCGCGGTAGCCCTTGACCAGCTCGTCGCCGAATTCGGCGCCGGTCAGGTTCTGCGCCACCAGCTTGTCGGCGTACAGCTTGCGCGTACCGGCGTGCTGGCCAATCTTCTTGTACATCAGCGGCTGCGTCATGGCAGGGGTGTCCTGCTCGTTGTGACCCAGCTTGCGGAAGCAGATGATGTCGACCACGACGTCCTTGTTGAATTCCATGCGGAAATCAACGGCCAGCTGCATGGCGTACACCACGGCTTCGGGATCGTCGCCGTTCACGTGCAGCACCGGCGCCTCGATCATCTTGACCACGTCCGTGCAATACAGCGTCGAACGCGCGTCGCGCGGGTCCGAAGTCGTGAAGCCGATCTGGTTGTTGATGACGATGTGCATCGTGCCGCCCGTGCCGTAGCCGCGGGTCTGCGCGAGGTTCAGCGTTTCCATCACCACGCCCTGGCCGGCAAAGGCGGCGTCGCCGTGCACCTGCACCGGCAGCACTTCCTTGTGGCCAGCGTCGCCACGGCGTTCCTGGCGCGCCTTCGACGAGCCTTCGACCACCGGGTTGACGATTTCCAGGTGCGACGGGTTGAACGCGAGCGACAGGTGAACCGGGCCACCTTCGGTCGAGACATCGCTCGAGAAGCCCTTGTGGTACTTCACGTCACCGGCCGGCAGGTCGTCAACGTGCTTGCCTTCGAATTCGGCGAACAGGTCGGCCGGCATCTTGCCCAGCGTGTTGACCAGCACGTTCAGACGGCCACGGTGGGCCATGCCGATCACGATTTCCTGCACGCCCTTGCTACCGGAGTGCTGGATCAGTTCGTCCATCGCGGCGATGAAGCTTTCGCCGCCTTCCAGCGAGAAGCGCTTCTGGCCGACATACTTGGTATGGAGGAAGCGCTCCAGGCCTTCGGCCGCGGTCAGGCGATCGAGGATGTGCTTCTTCTTCTCCAGCGTGAACACGGGCTTGGAACGCGTGGTTTCCAGGCGCTCCTGCCACCAGCGCTTTTGCGCCTGGTCGCTCACGTACATGAACTCGGCGCCGATGGTGCCGCAGTACGTCTCACGGAGGTTGTTGAGCAGCTCGCGCAGGCTCATCGACTCCTTGCCGAAATACGTGTTGCTGGCATTGAAGACGATGTCGAGGTCGGCCTCGGAAAAACCGTAGAACGCCGGATCCAGGTCAGGCAGGGGCGGACGCTCCTGGCGCTTGAGCGGATCGAGGTCGGCCCAGTGCGAGCCGATGTTGCGGTAGGCGGCGATCAGCTGCGTGGCAGCGACGCGCTTGCGACCCATATCGGAATCGGCCGAGGCAACAATGGTCTTGATGGGGCCCTGCTTGGCGCGCTCGGCGAACGAGGCGACGATCGGTGCGTGGGGGATATCGCGGGCGTTGGAACCATCCACAGCCGGGACATTCTGCATCGCGTCGAAATACGCGCGCCAGTTGTCGGGAACCGAGCTGGGATTCTGGAGATAGGCCTCGTACAGCTCTTCCACATAGGGGGCGTTGCCGCCGAAGAGGTACGAATTGCTTTGATACTGCTGCATCATGGGGCGCTCACTATTCTCCGGGAATGCCGGAGTTAAGCGGGTTCATCAACCTTCCGCGACACGGCCTGACCGGTTAGCGGATTGCAAACAACTCTTGGGGGTCCTGCGGTTACCACCTTGAACGAAACGGCACCCGGGGGTGCCGTCTGTCTCGGTCTCGCCGCCAGACCCGAAAGGGCAAGTTGTGCGGGAAGGACCTAAGTCTTCACTCGCGGAGCATAGCACGTTATCCCCCAAACAGTGGGGACTTTTCGTGATGCAAAATCGAGACAGTTTGTCCAGGGACCTTACGGCTGCGGCGCGATCTGGTCGACCGCATCGGTAATCAGACCATCCAGCCCCCAGGACAGCAGATCCTGCGCCCGGGACGGGTCATTGACCGTGTAGCACAGCACCTTGAAACCGGCCGCATGGGCGGCGGCGATGACGTCGGCGTCGAGCTCGCGATGATTCGAGTCCAGCGCCACGCAGTCCAGGCGTCGCAGCCGATCAAGCCAGTCGGCCGGCAGCTTGTCCAGCAGCAACGCGCGTGGCAGGCCCGACGCCGCCAGACGCGCAGCTTCGAGCGCGACTTCGGAAAACGACGACAGCAGCGGCGGCACCGCCGCGCCCTTCCATAACGAAAGCGCATCAAGCGCCACCGCAGCGCCAGTGCGGTATTCATCACCCGGCACCGGCTTGATCTCGATATTCACCAGGTAGCCGTTAGCTTGCGTATAGCGGGCGATGGCCGCCAGCGTCGGCACCGGCTCGCCGGCGAAGGCCGGGCTGTGCCAGCTGCCGGCGTCCAGTGCTGCGATCTCGCCGAGCGTCAGCGCGTCGACACGCCCATGGCCGGACGTCGTACGGTCCAGCGTTGCGTCGTGCATCAGCACGGGCTTGCCATCGCCGGACAGCTTCACGTCGAACTCGAACATCCGGTAGCCGAACGACGCGCCATGGCGAAAGGCCGCCAGCGTGTTCTCGGGCGCCAGCTTGCCGGCGCCACGGTGCGCGATATGGCGCGGATACGGCCAGTCGCCGTTCATGGCTGGCGTGATCGCGGTCGTGCTCATGCCAGCGCCTCGATCCGCTTGCCGTCCTGCATGTCGAAGAAATGCAGGTGGTCGGCCGATGCCGTGATCGGCAGCTTGTCGCCGGCGCGCACGGGCATATGGCTGTCCAGCCGCACCACGATCGACTGGCCGCCCAGCGTGCCGTAGGCGAACGAATCGGCGCCCAGCGCCTCCACCACGCGCACGTCGACCTCGGCAATCGCCTCGTGGGTGGCGCACGGCTCGATATGCTCGGGGCGCAGCCCCATCAGCGCCTGCTCCGGCAGGTGCAGGCCCATCGGCAGGTGGCCCAGCGTGGCCGTCCCGGTATGGCCTTCCTTCTGCACCACGCGCATCTGCGCCTCGCCGCCGTTGGTGCCCTGCCCCGCGCCGTTGCGCGCCACCGGCACCAGGTTCATCGGCGGCGAGCCGATAAAGCTGGCCACGAACGTGCTGGCCGGGCGCGAATACACTTCCAGCGGCGTGCCGATCTGCTCGATGCGGCCGCCGTTGAGCACCATCATGCGGTCGGCCAGCGTCATGGCTTCAACCTGGTCGTGGGTCACGTACAGGCTGGTGGTCTTCAGGCGACGATGCAGGTCCTTCAACTCCAGCCGCATCTGCACGCGCAGCTTGGCATCGAGGTTCGACAGCGGTTCATCGAACAGGAACACCGCCGGCTCGCGCACGATGGCGCGGCCCATGGCCACACGCTGGCGCTGGCCGCCCGACAGCGCGCGCGGCTTGCGTTCCAGCAGCGGCGCCAGTTCCAGAATGCCGGCCGCGTGCTTGACGCGCTGCTCGATCTCGGCCTTCGCCATACCGCGGATCTTGAGCCCGTACGCCATGTTGTCGTAGACGCTCATGTGCGGATACAGCGCATAGTTCTGGAACACCATCGCGATGTCGCGCTCGGCCGGTTCCAGGTCGTTCACGACCTTGTTGCCGATATGCACCTCGCCACCGGTGATCGTTTCCAGCCCCGCCACCATGCGCAGCAGCGTGGATTTGCCGCAGCCGGACGGCCCGACGATCACGATGAACTCGCCGTCGGCGATTTCCATATCGATGCCATGCACCACCTGGGTGCCGCCGGCGTAAGTCTTCTGTACGTTGCGAAGAGACAGCTTTGCCATGGTCTGACCTTATTTTTCCGTTTCCACCAGGCCCTTGACGAACCAGCGTTGCATCAACACGACCACCACGGCCGGCGGAATCATCGCCAGCATCACCGTGGCCATCACCAGGTTCCAGTCGGTGGCCGCATCGCCCGAGCGGGAGATCATCTGCGTCACGCCCACCACCACGGGCGTCATCGATTTCTGCGTGGTGATCAGCAGCGGCCACAGGTACTGGTTCCACCCGTAGATGAACTGGATCACGAACAGCGCCGCGATGCTGGTGCGCGACAGCGGCAGCACCACATCCCAGAAGAAGCGCAGCGGGCCGGCGCCGTCGATGCGCGCCGCCTCGGCCAGTTCGTCCGGAATGGTCAGGAAGAACTGGCGGAACAGGAACGTGGCCGTGGCCGACGCGATGATCGGAATCGTCAGCCCGAAGTAGCTGTCCAGCAGGCCCAGGTCCGACACCACCTTGTAGGTCGGCAGGATGCGCACTTCCACCGGCAGCATCAGCGTGATGAAGATCATCCAGAAGAAGACCTTGCGCAGCGGAAAGCGGAAATAGACCACCGCGAAGGCCGAGATGATCGAGATCGCAATCTTGCCCAGCGCGATGCCCAGCGCCATGATCAGGCTGTTCTTCATCATCGTGGACACCGGCGACGCCGATTCGCCCACGCCCTGGAACAGTACCGTGCGATAGTTTTCGATCAGGTGACTGCCCGGGATCAGCGTCATGGGGGCATCCAGCACCTGCTCGGCCGTCAGCGTCGACGCCACGAAAGTCAGGTACACCGGAAATGCCACCACGACGATGCCCAGGATCAGCACCAGGTGGGTAATGAAGTCCAGTACAGGACGACGCTCTATCATTGCCTATCCTCCTGTCAGTACTGGACCTTGCGTTCCACGAAGCGGAACTGCACCACGGTCAGCGCGATCACGATCACCATCAGCACCACCGACTGCGCGGCCGAACCGCCAATATCCATGCCCCGGAAGCCATCGTGGAACACCTTGTAGACGAGCGTGTTCGTGGAATTGAACGGGCCGCCGTGCGTGACCGCGTCGATAATCGCGAACGTGTCGAAAAACGCGTAGACCACGTTGATCACCAGCAGGAAGAACGTGGTCGGCGACAGCAGCGGGAACACGATCGACCAGAAGCGCTTCCACGGCCCGGCGCCGTCGATGGCCGCCGCTTCGATCAGCGACTTGGGAATGCTCTGCAGCCCGGCCAGGAAGAACAGGAAGTTGTAGCTGACCTGCTTCCAGGCGGCGGCCAGCACCACCAGCGCCAGCGCCTGGTTGCTGTCGAGCAGGTAGTTCCAGTCAACGCCGACCTTGCGTAGCGCGTACGACACCACGCCCAGCGTCGGGTTGAACATGAACATCCAGAGCACGCCCGCCACGGCCGGCGCCACGGCATACGGCCAGATCAGCAGCGTCTTGTAGCCGGTGGCGGCACGCACCACGCGGTCGGCAAAGTACGCCAGCAGCAGCGCCACCGACAGGCCCACCACCGTCACGCCGATGGCAAAGACCGCCGTCACCTGGAACGATTCGATGTAGTTCGGATCGTTCCAGAGTGTGACAAAGTTCTCGGCGCCAACGAAATCGAGATTGATGCCGAAGGCATCCTGCTGCAGCATCGACTGCCACAGCGCCTGCCCCGCGGGCAGGAAGAAGAAGACCACCGTGATGACGATCTGCGGAAACACCAGCAGATACGGCAGCCACGGCGACCGGAATACGACGCGTTTTTCCATGAGATGGATTCCGCCCTGAGACTGAACGACTGAACAAACGGCAAGCGGGCGACGGTTGTGCCGCCGCCCGCTCAGGTCCTGCACCGGCCAGGGATGATCCCGGCCTGTTGGCTTATTCCTTGGCGGTCTTCTGGAAGCGTTCCAGCTGTTCGTTACCGCGCGCCACGGCCGCGTCCAGCGCTGCCTTCGGCTCCTTCTTGCCGGCCCACACGGATTCCAGCTCCTCGTCGATGATCGTGCGGATCTGCACCAGGTTGCCCAGGCGCACGCCGCGCGACTTGTCGGTGGTCTTCACGATCATCTGTTCCACCGACACATCGGCGCCCGGATTCTTGTCGTAATAACCCGATTTCTTGGTCAGCTCATAGGCGGCCATCGTCACCGGCAGGTAGCCGGTGGCCTGGTGCCAGTCCGACTGGATCTCGGGCTGCGACAGGAACGTGAAGAACTTGGCCACGCCCTTGTATTCTTCGGCCTTCTTGCCGCCCATCACCCACAGCGACGCGCCGCCGATGATCGTGTTCTGCGGCGCACCCTGCACGTCCGCGTAGTACGGCAGCTGCGATACGCCGAACTGGAACTTGGCGTTTTTACGAATGTTGGCCAGCGAAGCCGACGAGCCCGTGAACATCGCGCACTCGCCGTTATAGAACTTGGCCTGCGACTCCGACTTGCGGCCGCCGTAGCTGAAATAGCCCTTCTTGACCATTTCCTGCAGGTTCGTGATGTGCTTCACATGCAGCGGGCTGTTGAACACCAGGCGCGCGTCGGTACCGCCAAAGCCGTTGTTCTTGCTGGCGAACAGCGTGTTGTGCCACGCCGAGAAGCTTTCCAGGTGGACCCAGCTCTGCCAGTCGGTGGTGTACCCGCAGCTGGTGCCGGCCGCCTTGAGCTTGGCCGAATACTGCATGACCTCGGGCCAGGTCTTCGGCGGCGCCGACAGGCCGGCCTTCTTGAAGGCGTCCTTGTTGTAATAGAAGACGGTGGTCGAGCTGTTGAACGGGAACGACAGCATCTCGCCCTTCGACGAGGTGTAATAGCCCGCCACGGCCGGGATATAGGCCTTCTGGTCGAACTTCTCGCCCGCTTCCTTCATGACGACGGACACCGGCTTGATGGCGCCCTTGGCGCTCATCATGGTGGCAGTACCCACCTCGAACACCTGCAGGATGGCCGGGGAGCCGCCCGCGCGGAACGCCGCGATGCCGGCGGCCATCGTCTCGTCGTAGTTGCCCTTGTTCACGGGCACGATCTTGTAGTCGGACTGGCTGGCGTTGAACTTGTTGGCGATCTCGTTCACCTTATCGTTCAGCGCGCCCTGCATGGCGTGCCACCACTGGATTTCTACGGCTGCGTGGGCCGTGCCGGCCAAGGCCAGGCTGGCCACGGCGGCGAATTTCAACGCAAAGCGCGGGAAGGACATGGGCATTTCTCCTGAGGCCATTCGGTGCGACAGTTTTTTTGAAAAAGCGACCGACTGTATGCATTTTTTGTGACAGGCATGTTACGCCGCTCCGTTGTCATCGAACACCGGGCAAACCCGCCCTTGCGCAAGAGAATGTTGCAGCATATTGACGACCGGCAATTGCAGCGCCAGGCGGCGTTCGCCACGGCTACAATGCCCCGCCATGACCGTACCGACTTCCTTTTCTGCCCTGCCCGACAGCGCGCTGCGCCGTGTCCGCGGCATCCTGACCGATATCGATGGCACGCTGACCACCGACGGCCGCCTGCCCGCCGCCACTTACGTCGCGCTCGACCGGCTCAAACGCGCGGGACTGCACGTGATCCCTGTGACGGGACGCTGCATCGCATGGGCGGAAATCTTGACGCGTCTCTGGCCCGTCGACGCCATCATCGGCGAAAACGGCGCGTTCTATTCGCATCTCGTCGACAACAAGCTCATCACCCGCTTCCTGGACGATGCCGCCACGCGTGAAGCAAACCTTTTCCGCATTCATGCGTTGGGGCAGGAAATCCTGCGCGAAGTACCGGGCTGCGCGCTGGCTTCGGACCAGGCATGGCACGCCGCCGACCTGGCGATCGACCATGCCGAAGACGTGGCGCCGTTGCCCCAGACCGCCGTCGACCGCATCGTGGCAATCATGCGCGGCGCCGGCATGACGGCCACCGTCAGTTCGATCCACGTCAATGGCTGGTTCGGCCATCACGACAAGCTGTCGATGAGCCGGCTCTGTGTAGAGGAATTGCTCGGGGACGATATCGACGCCCAGCGCGACGAGTGGCTGTTCATTGGCGATTCGGCCAATGACGTGGCGATGTTCGGCCACTTCCCGCTGTCGGTAGGCGTGGCGAACGTGCGCGACATTCTGGACAAACTACCAGTGAAGCCCGCCTACATCACCGACGCGGCCGGTGGAGAAGGATTTGCGGAAATGGCGGAAAGGGTCTTAAAGCTGAAACAGTTGGCATGATGGCCATCAACTGATCTCGATTTCCCCTCGCGTGGGCGGCGAATCCGCCACCCACGCCGGTATAAGCACGGCTGCGCCGCAATGGCGCCCAGCGTCAATGACCGACATTTGAGGGGGAATCTTCATGACGTACACGTCGCGCATCTTTTCGCATCCGAAGTTCGCAGCGGCAGCGGTACTGGCCGTCACCACGCTAAGCGCCTGTGGCGGCGGCGATGGCGAGCAGTCCGTCGCTCCAACAACGGTCGCAGCACCTGCTCCCACGCCCGAAACATCGCCGCCCGCGCCCGCACTGCCAGAGCCACCCACCACTGTGTCGCCGGCCTGCAACGATTGCGGCGCCGTCAACGCAAACACCTACACCGGGAACGGCGTGGGCGTGTGGCAAGCCATCAACGCCTCCACGACATCCGCCGAGGTACCGATCCGCATCGAGGGTCTGAACGGGCAGGACGTGACGCTGGTCTTTACCAACCAGACCGCCACCCCGAGGATCATGCCGACGATCTCGCTGACGACGCCCCGGGCGACCACCACCACAGCGGCAAACGCGCTGCGCTGGAACGATGATGGTACGCAGGCCGTCAAGCAGGAGATTTCGGACTTCAATCGCGAGGGCTGGGTGGCGCTTGCCGGAAGGCGCGGCGACATGCCGAACTACGCGGCAAGGCAAAATCAGGGCCTTTCGGCTGTGAACACCACCAGAACCTGGTACCACGCCGACAATTCCGAGCGTTCGGCCACGCTAGTGCTGCAGCGCGCAACCACCGACGGCACCGCCGTCAATTTCTGGGTGGAGGATTCGGAAAACGCATCCGACAGGGTGAGCACTGAGATTGTGGCGCTCCTTGCAGACAGCTTCACGCCAGCCGGACGACTCTACGACATGGTCACTGCCGTCGGTGGCCCGCTATGGGGGCCGCATGAGTATTCAAATCTGATTCCTGCTACGGGACAGCCTCTTGACATCGTGATCCTGAATTTCAACAACGATGGGCGACCGTTGGGCTTGCTCGGGTACTTCTATGGACGAAACGCCTTAAGCCGGAATCCGGAGACCAACCCCTACAGCAACGAATCGGTTTCGCTGTACCTGGATGCCGAGTCGCTCTATCTTGGCGGCCCCGAAGGCCAGAGGGAAATGATTTCAACGATGGCCCATGAAGCGATGCACCTGCAGAGCTTCTACCGTCGAGGCGTGGTCAAGGGCCCCTCGTACTTGTTCGGTCAGTGGCTGGAGGAAGCCTCGGCCATGATGATGGAAAACTTCGTCGGCCATTCCATCGACCCGAACTACAACGCCATCCGTGACGTGCGCTTTCCTGACTACATTGGCTACGGGGCCGGCTCCTATAACTGCAGCCTGATCGCATTCAAAACCGCGTCCGAGTCTTGCGACAGCTATGCGGTCTCCGGATCGCTCGGCGGCTTCCTGACGCGGCAGTTCGGACTCGATTTCTACAAGAACCTGCTGAACGATTTCAGCAGCACCGACTCGATCGAGGTTCTCGATTCCGCCATCCGCGCAAGCGCGCCAACATCCGGTTTCGGAGAACAATTGCGCCGCTTTGCGGCGACGGCCGGGTCGCTGATGACCGCCCCAAGCCCCGATGGATTTGGCTTTCCGGCGCGAACGGAAGGCGGCTTCACATTGCCGCTGATCAACCCACAGGCACATCTGCCGACCCGCACACTGATCCAATCCGTTGCCGTCGCACTTGAAGCCTACGGGAGCCTTCCGGTGGTGCGTACTGCCGTCAGTGGGACGTACGACGAGACGGTGAGTGTTCCGGCTGGCACCACGTTGTCCGTCGTGATTCAATAAGGGACCTATCGGGGCGCGCGGGCGCCCCGCTCTTGTGGAGCCGATGGTGAAAGCACGCTTCGCCGCAACCCTTGCCACACGCCTTGCCACACTCTTTGCCGCGCTGGGCATCACGGCATGCGCCACGGACCCGGCCGTCGAGCCGCCGCAGACGCTGGTCGGAGAGATCCAGATCCGGGGCAATGACCCGTTCCCGACGATCATGCTGGAAACGGACGAATTGGACTTTTGGGAACTGCGCGGCATGACAATCCCTCAGGCCCGCACGCTGGCCGGCAAACGGGTATCGGCACGCGGCAAGATCCTGGTCGCGCCCGGACCCGACGTATGGCTTCCCGCGTTCCGCGTGGACAAGGTGCCCGAGCCGGTCAGTCCATAACCGCGTTCCACATCGAAAAAGGGAGGCCTGACAAGGCCTCCCTTCTTGCTTACGCTGGAACTGCGGCCGGACTTCAGTCGAAACCGAGTTCCTGGAGCTTCCGCGTAATCGTATTTCGGCCAATTCCGAGTCGGGTGGCCGCTTCCACACGGCGTCCGCGCGTGACACCGAGCGCGGCTTCCAGCACGGCCTTCTCGAACCGGCGCGTCAGGGCATCCATGACTTCCGGCTGGCCTGACTCCAGCATCGACTTCGCCTCGCCGGCCAGCAGGCTTTCCCAGCTCTGCGTGACAGCCGGTGCGGCGTAAGCCGGCGCCATCGTCGACGACGTCGCCACCATCGGCGGACGCGTTGCCACCAGGGTGTCGCCATCGCCGCCCGGGGCGCCCATGCTGTAATCGGACGATTCCAGCGCTTCGTAGTCACCGGCAGGACGCATCTCGGCCGCCAGCGGACGCGACGCCGACGGGCTTTCGCCATGCCCCGCATCGATCATCTCGCGGGGCAGATCCTTGACCTCGATGGTCTGCGCCGGCGCCATCACGGTCAGCCAGTTGCACAGGTTTTCAAGCTGGCGCACGTTGCCCGGGAACGGCAGCGTGCTGACATAGGTCAACGCCTCGTCCGACATGCGCTTGGGCTCGACGCCCAGTTCCTTGGCGCTCTTCTGCAGGAAGTGGCGCGCCAGCAGCGTGATGTCCTCGGGCCGCTCGCGCAGCGGCGGCAGCCGCAGCCGGATGACGTTCAGCCGGTGAAACAAGTCCTCGCGGAACAGCCCTTCCTTGACCCGCGTTTCCAGGTTCTGGTGGGTGGCGGCGATGACCCGCACGTTGGCGCGCAGCGGATTGTGCCCGCCCACGCGATAGAAATTGCCGTCCGACAGCACGCGCAGCAGCCGCGTCTGCAGATCGAATGGCATATCGCCGATTTCATCAAGGAACAGCGTACCGCCTTCGGCCTGCTCGAAGCGGCCGCGGCGCATGGTCTGCGCGCCCGTGAACGCGCCGCGCTCATGGCCGAACAGTTCCGATTCCAGCAGGTCTTTCGGAATCGCCGCCGTGTTCAGCGCGATGAACGGGCCGTTGGCGCGCGGGCTGTGCTTGTGCAAGGCACGCGCCACCAGTTCCTTGCCGGTACCGGACTCGCCGGTAATCATCACGGTCACGTTCGATTGCGACAGCCGGCCGATGGCGCGGAACACGTCCTGCATGGCCGGCGCCTGGCCCAGGATCTCGGGCGCATCGACTAGCCGATCGTCCATTTCCTCCTCGCGCAGGCTTTCCTCCAGCGCGCGGCGGATCAGTTCGACAGCCTTGTCGACATCGAACGGCTTGGCCAGGTACTCGAACGCACCGCCCTGGAAGGCGGCCACGGCGCTGTCCAGGTCCGAGTACGCGGTCATCACGATGACCGGCAGCCCGGGGTGCCGCGCCTTGATCGCCTGCAGCAGGTCCAGCCCCGACCCGCCAGGCATGCGGATATCGGAAATCAGGACTTGCGGCTCGTCCTCTTCCAACGCCGCGAGCACGTCGCGCACATTGGTAAAACTGCGGGAGAGCAGGCTTTCACGGGCAAGGGCCTTTTCCAGGACCCAGCGGATTGATTGATCGTCGTCGACTATCCAGATCGGCTTCATGTGCGTCGCTTGTCTGCTCGGTGTCATGTGGTCTCCCGTACGGCCCACTGGATCGCCGCGCCGGACGCGTCAATATATCGATCGACGGTCAGTGCAGTGGCAGCAGGATACGGAAGTCGGTACAGCCCGGCCGGCTCTCGCATTCGATCAAGCCCTCGTGCTGCTGCACGAAGGTTTGAGCGAGTGTGAGACCGAGACCGCTACCGCCATCCCTTCCCGACACCAGCGGATAGAAGATGCGTTCGCGAATGTCCTCGGGGATGCCCGGGCCGTTATCTATCACATGCAAGTCCAATGCCAGCTTGTACAAACGCTTGGCAATCGTGACCTGGCGGGCCACCCGGGTCCGCAACACGATCTGCGCATCGCCCCGCGCGATGCGCTCGTGCAGCGCCTGCGCCGCGTTGTGGACGATGTTCAGCACGGCCTGGATCAGCTGCTCCATGTCGCCGCGCAGTTCCGGCAGGCTGGCATCGTAATCCCGCACGATATCGAGCCCGTTCGGGAATTCGGCCAGTACCACCGAGCGCACGCGCTCCAGCACCTCGTGGATATTGAGTTCGGAGACGATGTGCGGATGGCGGTGAGGCTCCAGCAGGCGGTCCACCAGCGTCTGCAGGCGGTCCGACTCCTTGATGATGACCTGCGTGTACTCGCGCAGCGCACGCTCGGGCAGCTCGAATTCCAGCAACTGCGCTGCCCCGCGGATGCCGCCCAGTGGGTTCTTGATCTCGTGCGCCAGGTTGCGGATCAGCTCCTTGTTGGCTGACGTCAGGTCGATCAGGCGCTCCTCGCGGTCGCTGCGCACCTTCTGCTCGTTCAGCAGAACCTCGACCAGGGCGGTGCTCGAAAAGCCTTCGATGCCGCCCACCACCACATGGGCGTGCAGCGGCTCCTGCAGGGGCGGCCGCAGCACCAGGTCCTGCCGGCGCACATCCACCTGCCGGGCCATGACCGATTCGATCATCGTGTCGAGCTCTTCCGACGCCCCGAACAGGTCGGGCAGCGTCAGTTCCACCATGGCCTTGCGCGACATGGCGAAACTGGCCTCGGCAGCCGGATTGGCGTAGACCACCTTCAGCCCGGGCTGGCGCACCAGCAGCACGGGGTTAGCCACCACATCGAGGCCGGGATGCAATGCGAAATCGCCCAATGGCAGGATATCGGCATCGCGCGCTTCCAGGGCATCCGGGTCGGCAGCGTCCGGCTTGCGGTCCGCTCCGGTGACCTTGCGCGAAACTCCGCGAATCAGGCGACGCATCGGTTTCAATCCTTCAAATTCGACAATTCCCGCCGAAGCGATGACACATTGGCTTCACTGCGAGTCACGTCATCGCGCAGCCTTGCCGTGCGATCCAGATACTTTTGATAATTACGTTCGCCGCCCTGGCGCTCGGGTTCGCCGTTGTTGTACTCGGCGCGCAGCCCGGCCAGCCTGGCTTCCTCGGATTGCAGTTCCTGCTCCAGCACCGCGCGGCGCTCGCCGTCGCGGGTCTTCTGCGTCGCGCTGTCCACGCGCGGGAACGCCGCCGGCGACGCTACCGCCGGCTTGCCACCCGAACTGACCCCGCCGCCACTGCGCGAGCCAGGCACCGTCGTCACGTCGGGCAGGTT
Organism: Cupriavidus pauculus; assembly: GCF_002858765.1. GTDB lineage: Bacteria > Pseudomonadota > Gammaproteobacteria > Burkholderiales > Burkholderiaceae > Cupriavidus > Cupriavidus pauculus_B. The sequence goes on along the minus strand of NZ_PJRP01000018.1, from coordinate 59,002 downwards.
GAGCTTCTTGCAGTCCTTGCCGCCGGCCGTGCCATTGCGGTACTCGGGCACCCCATTGGGGCCCTTGCACATGTACACGTCCGATGACTGCGCCGCGGCCGGCGCGGCCCAGACGGCCAGCGCCACGGCGGCCATCGTCACCAGAATGGGGAAACCCACACGCATTTGGTGCGGCAGCGCGCTGCCGGCCATGCTGAAAATCTTGTTCGGAATGGCGTTCATGAACATCGACATGAAGGTTGGGAAAAGAGCCCCATTCTAGCGAGCAACGTCGCCGCAAAACAAAAAGGGACAGCCGAAGCCGCCCCTTCCTGGTGCAACTGTTGCCCGGTCACAACCTGGCAACCCACTATTCGCTTTACAGCGAGTAGTACATGTCGAACTCGATCGGGTGAGTCGTCATGCGGAAACGCGTGACTTCTTCCATCTTCAGTTCGATGTAGGCATCGATCATCGAGTTCGAGAACACACCGCCGCGCGTCAGGAACTCGCGGTCGTTGTCCAGGTACTCCAGCGACTGGTCGAGGCTCGAGCAGACGGTCGGGATCTTTGCGTCTTCTTCCGGCGGCAGGTCGTACAGGTTCTTGTCCGCAGCTTCGCCCGGGTGGATCTTGTTCATCACGCCGTCCAGGCCGGCCATCAGCAGCGCCGAGAAGCCCAGGTACGGGTTCATCAGCGGATCCGGGAAACGCGTTTCGATACGGCGACCCTTCGGGTTCGCAACGTACGGAATACGGATCGAGGCCGAACGGTTGCGGGCCGAGTAGGCCAGCTTCACCGGGGCTTCAAAGCCCGGCACCAGGCGCTTGTACGAGTTCGTGCCCGGGTTGGTGATGGCGTTCAGGGCGCGGGCGTGCTTGATGATGCCGCCGATGTAGTACAGCGCGAATTCCGACAGGCCGGCGTAGCCGTTGCCTGCGAACAGGTTCTGGCCATCCTTCCACACGGACTGGTGAACGTGCATGCCCGAACCGTTGTCGCCCACGACCGGCTTCGGCATGAACGTGGCGGTCTTGCCATAGGTGTGCGCCACGTTCTGGATCACGTACTTCTGCAGCTGCGTCCAGTCGGCGCGTTGCACCAGCGTGCTGAAGCGCGTGCCGATTTCGTTCTGGCCCTGGCCAGCCACTTCGTGGTGGTGCACTTCAACGGGGATGCCCAGCGATTCCAGAATCAGGCACATTTCCGAACGCATGTCCTGGAACGTGTCGATCGGGGCAACCGGGAAGTAGCCGCCCTTCTTGCCCGGACGGTGACCGCTGTTGCCGTGCTCGAATTCCTTGCCCGACGACCACGGTGCTTCTTCCGAATGGATCTTCACCGAGCAGCCCTGCATGTCGATGTTCCAGGTCACGCCGTCGAAAATGAAGAACTCGGGTTCCGGACCGAAGAAGGCGGTGTCGCCCAGGCCGGTGCTCTTCAGGTAGGCTTCGGCGCGCTTGGCGATCGAGCGCGGGTCGCGGTCGTAGCCCTTGCCATCCGACGGTTCGATCACGTCGCAGGTCAGGACCAGGGTCGGTTCTTCATAGAACGGGTCGATGTAGGCGGTACCCGAATCCGGCATCAGCAGCATGTCCGAGGCTTCGATACCCTTCCAGCCCGCGATGGACGAACCGTCAAAGGCGTGGCCGCTCTCGAACTTGTCCTCGTCGAAGTGCGACGTCGGCACCGACACGTGCTGTTCCTTGCCCTTGGTATCCGTGAAGCGGAAATCGACGAACTTGACGTCGTTTTCCTTCACGAGCTTCATCACATCTGCAACGCTCTGCGCCATGCCTATCTCCTGGAAATTCGAGGCTGTGTCTGAGAAAGCCATTGTTGGTGCGACCTCCGGACCTGCCGATCTGGCCGCCCCAAAAGGGACGAGGGATGTTAGCAGAAAGCGTGCCAACGCCTGTCCCCAGCGGGGCGCCAATCGCACAGACTTCCCGAAAAACGTGCATCTGCCTGTCAGACCGCACCGCGACGGGGGGTGCAGATTGCATGCAATCCTGGCTGCCGGCCTGAGCCCGCCACGCTTTACCGCCGCGGATCGCCAGACTCGACACTCATGAAACACCATTCTGGTGCATCATTCAAGTTGCAGCACCGTTTGAGTGCCAAACAAGGGAAAACGCACCAGTTCGGCACCAAAACAGCGCATCGGGATTGCCACCATTTTTCGGGCCGCTCGCAACGGCCGGGCGCTAGAATAGCGCCGATTCGGGCTGACTCCCAGTAAAGATTGGGCTTTCTTGCCATCGCACTGCCAAGCTGCCCGATCGCGCCCGTTTTGACCGCTTTCTTATTGACTCCGTCACACAGAATGACTACCCGAGACACCCTCCTCCAGGCCGCCCAGGCACGCCAGCAACAGGGCCAGTTTGCCTATTACGGCGCCCTTTCCCCGCAGGAAGCCTACGCGCTGCTGCAGGCCGACCCGAAGGCCGTGCTGGTCGACGTGCGCACGCAGGCCGAACTGGACTGGGTGGGCGGCGTGGCGCTGCCCGACGAACAGTTCGCGCATGTCGAATGGTCGACCTACCCGGGCGGCACCCAGAACCCGAATTTCGTGGCCGAGCTGAAGGCTCGCGTGCCGCAGGACGCCCCGGTGCTGTTCCTGTGCCGCAGCGCCGCGCGATCCAAGCATGCGGCGCGCGTGGCTACCGAGGCCGGTTACACGCTGGCCATGGACGTGCTGGAAGGCTTCGAGGGTGCGCGCGACGACGATCACCACCGCAAGACCGTGGAAGGCTGGTGCTTCCGCGGCTTGCCGTGGCACGGCGCCTGAGTTCGATACCTCGGTACGGCCGCTGAGTACGGCCCGCAAACAAAAAAGCGCATCACCACCGTGATGCGCTTTTTTTTTGCCCTGCGTCGCCCCGCCCTACTGCTCGACGATCTCGAATCCCATCGCGCGGACGCCTTCGAGCAGCATCGCGTAGGCTGGCGCCACCAGGTCGGCCGCCCCCTTCACGCCCAGGTCGATATGGCGGCGCGCCAGGCGGTCGCCACGGGTGACATCGCCCACCGACGGCAGGCTGAAGACGCGGATGCCCGGGAACGTGGCTTCCACCTGCTCCATCAGCGGCGTCAGCGTCGACTCCGGCGCCTCGAAGACGTAGAACGCCCGCGACTGCTCCGCGTCCAGATGGAACAGGTGCGTGTAGTCGTGGTCGAGCACCCACTCCATCATCGGCCACGCCATCACCGGGAAACCGGGCATGAAATGGTGATCGGCCACCGAAAAGCCCGGAATCCGGTTGTAGCTGTTCGGAATGATGCGTGCGCCCACCGGAAACTCGCCCATCTTGAACCGGTGCTGGTTCTCGGGCGTATTCAGATCGGCCTTGACCGGATCGCCGTTGGCCGTTTCTGCGATGCGCAGCGCGATCTGCTCGCGCGCATCCGGGTGCAGTGCCAGTTCCACACCCAGCGCCGCCGCCGCGCACTGGCGCGTATGGTCGTCTGGCGTGGCGCCGATGCCGCCCGTGCAGAACACCACATCCGACCCCGCGAACGTACGCTGCAACGTGGCGGTAATACGGCCGCGTTCGTCGCCCACGTACTCGGCCCAGTCCAGCGCCAGTCCGCGCTCGCCCAGCAGTTCGATGGCGCGGCGCATGTGCTTGTCCTCGCGCCGTCCGGAAAGGATCTCGTCGCCGATGACAATCAAACCGAAACCCATGATGCCCCTCTTGGTTGAAGACTCAGGATGGAAGACTCACGACTGCCCGATCTGGCGCACGTCCGACGGCGCCAGGTCGATTACGTCGCCCGGCGGCGGCGGCGGTGCCGCAGCGGCCCGTTCGGCACGCAGGTCTGCCAGCGCCCGCAGGCAGAAATGGCCGAACCACAGCGCCGAAAAGATGAAGATCAGCACATAGAGCCATAGCGTGCCGGCCAGCACGACCGGAAACAGGAAGATGATGACAGCCGACCACACCCACAGCAAGGTGGGCGCGGAGCCCAGCAGGCCCACCACCACGCCGATGGTCAGCAGCGGGATGCGGTGGCGCTTCATGAGCGTCTTGCGCTCCTCGGCCGTGGCGTGCTCGGACAGCGCGTCGTACGTCATCACGCGGTAGGTCAGCCAGCCCCAGAGCACCGGCGGAATCAGCGCGAAAAACGGCGGAATCAGCCATAGCGGCAGCGTGACCACCACCAGCAGCAGGAAGACCACGGTATTGCCAAGCGCCTGGAACACGCTGCCGGCGATGCTGCCGCCGTGGGCCTTCTGCAGGTCCGGGTAGGCGCGCTCCAGGTGTTTCACCACGGCCGGCACCGAGAACAGGCTGATGAAGATCAGCATCGAAGCGATGACCAGCGGAATCACCAGCGTCAGCACGAACAGCGGCGCCACCACGCTGCGCAGCGACTGCAGGCCCAGCCAGTCGAGCACGGCATAGATCCAGCTCGTGAACACCGAGCCTTCCAGCAGCGTACGGGCGGTGCCCATGATCGGGTCCCAGCCCCACCAGATCAGGCCGCCCCACAGGGCCGTGGCCAGGACGAACGGGATGACGGTCAGCATCAGCATGCGCGGATGCAACTGGCTGACCACAGCGCGCCCAAACGCGCGAAGAATATCGTTCATGCAGCGATCTGCGAAAAAGAGTGTTCAGAAAAGCCACCAGAGCCTAGCACAGCCCAGGGGGCGTTCCCATCACCCCAGACGCAAAAGCCGCTTGATGCCCAGCCATTGCTGGGACAGGAAGCCGCCACCATAGTTGCGCCCGCGCCCCGTGGGCGGCGGCAGCTGGTCGCGGATGCCGGTGGGATAGTAGACGTTGGTGAAGACGGCCGTGCGGAACAGCATGTCCCACCACGGGAAGATCACGCCGTAGTTGCAGCCGCCCAGCCGCACCGGCTTGCCATCGCTGCCCGCGCGCTCGTGGCCCAGCCCGACGGCATGGTGCGTGCGATGAAAGCGCGGCGAGACCAGCAATCGCTCGCCCAGCCAGCCGAAGTGCAGCTTCAGGTTGGCGTGCTGCAGACTCTGCAGCAGTTGCGACAGCGCCACCAGCAGCACGTACTGCGACGGCTCCACGCCCACCGCCAGCGCGGCTGTGGCGAATACGGCGTCGCGCAGGATGTCGTCCAGCAGATGGTTGCGGTTGTCGCTCCACAACGTCATCTGCTGCTGGCTGTGATGCACCGCGTGCAGGCTCCACCACCAGCGGTAGGTATGCGACAGCCGGTGATACCAGTAGTCGAGCAGGTCGAACAGCAGCAGGTAGACGAAGAAGCTGACCAGCGGCACCGACGTCACGGCCGGCCACCAGTCTTCCACATTGATCCGCTGCCAGCCCAGCAGGCGCAGGTGGCCTTCCAGGCCGTCCATCAGCGGCGCCAGCAGGAAGAACATGGCCAGCCGGAACAGGCCCAGGCGGTGGATCACCGTATAGAACATGTCGGTCCGGATGGCGCGGCGATCGGTCACCGCCTCCACCGGACGCAGCTTTTCGAGCGGCCCCAGGATCAGGACCATTACGGCGATCTGCACCACGCCCACCAGCAGCCATTCGGTGCCGGTGAAGGCGTCCTCTGCATAGCCGCCATAGCCGAGGTTGTAGACCACGGGCAGGATCATGTCCTGGAAGACCGTGGCCTCGATCTGGCCGACCCAGAGATTGAGCCAGTTAGTGAAGGCGTCCCACATTACCGTTTCGACCCGGAAATTGGTTGCGCACCGGCGTCCACCGCGCCGTGCTGCGCGATCCAATTCTTGTATAGCGGATGTTCGCGCAAGGTGGCAAAACAGAATCCCTTCTGTTCCAGCCCCGTCAGCAGCGGATCGAGAACGGCGGGCGCCCACGGGTCCTTGCGCGACCAGATGCCCAGGTGGGCCATCGTAATATCGCCATCGCGCAGGTCACGCAGTGCCTTGTCCAGCAGCGCCTGGTTCGGGAATTTCTCCGACGACAGCTCGTCGCCCAGGAATCCGGCCGGGGCCCAGCCCACATGCTTGAAGCCACACTGCTCGGCCCAGGCCAGGGTCTGGGGCGCGGTCCGGCCACCCGGCGCGCGCCACAGCGGCACCATCGGCTGGCCCGTCATCGACTGGAGCGCCTGCGCACTGCGGCGCAGTTCGGTGCAGAACGACGCCTCGTCCATGACCACATCGCGGCCGCCCTGCGCGCCAAACTGCGGGCGCATCGTGACCTTGCCGCCACGCACGCCGCGCAGATACACGTGGTCGAACGTATGGGTGCCGAAGGCATGGCCGTCGGCGGCCAGCGATTTCCAGTACGGCGCCCACGTCGGATCCAGCGAATTGTCCTTGTTGACAGTCGGTTCGCTGGCCAGGAAGAACGTGGCGCGGATATGGTGGCGGCGCAGGGTGCGGGCGATCAGCTCCGCCTGGCTCATGCTGCCGGTGTCGAAAGTCAGGTACAGCGTGCCGGCGCGGCAAGCGCCAGCCGCCTGGCCCGCCCCGGCGGCCAGCGCCACGCCGGCCACGGAGGCCGCCACCGGTGCCAGCACCAGCGCGGCAATGCGCGAAATCATGCGGCGCATGTTGTCCTCAGCCTGGTTGTATCAATACAGCGGCGCGCGCGTCTTGAAATAGATGCCGTGCGGCGACTTGCCCACGCGGATCGTCTTCACCATCTTGCGGCTGGCCACGTCGATCAGGCCCACCGAGCGCGCCCAGCGGAACGTCACCCACAGCGTCTTGCCGTCGGCGGTCAGTTCCATGTCGTCGGGGCCGGGCAGCAGGCCCGTGATGTCGCCCACCTTCGACAGCGTCTGCTGGTCGATGATGCTGATCGACCCCTGTACGCGATTGGTCAGGAACAGGTGACGCTTGTCACCCACGGCGCGGAAGTTGTGCGCGCCCTTGCCGGTCTGGATCTGCTTGACCACGGTGCGCGTGCGCCAGTCGATCACGGCCACGTAGTCGGCACCCGTCATGCCCACCAGCAGGTACTTCTGGTCCGGCGTGACCCAGACGCCAGCCGGCGCCGAGCCCGCTTCCATGACCCACATCACGTTGAGCGTGGTCAGGTCGATGGCGGCGATCTGGTTGGAATCCTGCAGCGTGATAAAGGCGATCTTGCTGTCGGCCGTGAAGGCGATGTGGCTGGGCGTCTTGGCCAGCGGAAACTGCTTGGCGATCTTGAGCTGATGGCCGTCCCAGCGGTAGACGTCCACGCGGTCCAGCCGGTTGCCGGTGGCGATGAACCACTTCTGGTCGGGCGAGAAGCCCACCTGGTACGGATCGTCGATGCCCGGCACGCGCTGCTGCACCTTGCCGGTTACCGGGTCCAGGAAGACCAGGTCGTTGCCGACGGCATTGGCCACGATCAGCGACTTCTCGTCGGGCGTGGCAATCAGGTGGTGCGGCTCCTTGCCGATCGGGAACGTCTCCAGAACCTTCTGGGTGTCCTTGTCGATCAACGTGACGCTGGCGTCACCGGAGTTCAGGATCGTCACCACCTCCGCCCGGACGGGCGCGGAGACCATTGCCAAGGCCAGGGCGCCGACCGATACCACCCCAGCCACAACACGACGCAATGCAAGCATAAGACCGCCATTTCTACACGAATCGCGCATTCTAACGTTTCGCCCGACGGTTGCGATGACGAGCAGAACGGAATCTTAAGCGCAACTTACATTTGGATACATGTGAGCGGCACTTTCCATCGCTACCGTCCGCAATGCCGGGCTTTTCCGGTCAGCGCTGGATCGACTCCCAGACCTTCTGCAGCCGCTTGACCGAGATCGGCTGAGGCGTGCGCAACTCCTGCGCGAACAGCGCCACGCGCAGTTCTTCCAGCATCCATCGGAATTCGTCCAGCCGCGCGTCGGCGGCGCCCCTGCCCTGGCTGCGCAACTGCTTCTCGGCCCGCTGCCATTGCTGCACCAGCGGCGACATTTCCTGAATGCGCTGGCTGTCGCGGCCCGGATCGCCCTTGAGCTTGTCCACCCGCATCGCCATGCCCTTCAGGTAGCGGGGATAGTGGGTCAGCTGCGTGTATGGCGTATCGATCACAAACGACTTGTTCATCAGCCGTGCGAGTTGGGCCTCCATGTCCTGGAAGGCCGAACCGAACGGCTTGGCCTGCAGCAGCTTGCGGGGCAGCGACGCAAATTCGGCCAGGATCGTGCCCACCAGCCGCGCGATTTCCTGGGCCAGCAGCGACAGCCGCGCCCGGCCTTCCTCCTTGCGCGCATTGAATTCGGCCTCGTTGCGCGGCAGCGGCGCCTGCAGGCAGGCGCGCTCCAGCGCCATCAGCACGATCTGGTTACGCAACTCCTCCTGCGTGCCCAGCGCCATGTACTGCATGGCCATCTGCTGCAGGTTCGGGATGTTCTTCTCGATGAACTTGACCTGCTCGCGCAACTGCAGCGCGAACAGCCGGCGCAGGCCTGCATGGTGGATGCGCGCCGCTTCCTGGGGGTCGTCGAATACCTCCACGTCGCAATGGTCGCCGCGATCCACCAGCGCCGGGTAGCCAAACAGCGTCTGGTTGCCCTTGCGGATTTCCAGCAGCTCGGGCAATTCGCCGAACGACCACGATGTCAGGTTCTCGTACTGCCCGGCTTCGGCGGCCGGCACATCGCGCGCCGCGATGTTCTGGAACGATTGCTGCGCCTGGCCACCCAGTTCGCCACGCAATTGCGCCAAATTGCGGCCCATGTCCAGCTGGCGACCGTGCTCGTCGATCACCTTGAAGTTCATCGAATGGTGCGCCGGCAGCGTTTCCAGCTTGAAGTCGGCGCGCCGGATCATGGTGCCGGTCTGTTCGCGCACGTCCGCGATCAGCACATCGAGCAGGTCGCCCTCGCCAAACGGCTGGCGGTCAACAAACCCGGCCGCGTAATCGGGCAGCGGCACGCAATGGCGGCGCAGCTTCTGCGGCAGCGACTTCAGCAGCAGGTGCACCTTTTCCTTGATCATGCCCGGCACCAGCCAGTCGGCGCGCTCGGGCCTGACCTGGTTCAGCGCATACAGCGGCACGGTCAGCGTCACGCCGTCGCGGTGGCTGCCCGGCTCGAAGTGGTACGACAATCCCATATCGACGCCGGCCACCGGCAGGATCTTCGGAAACAGGTCGGTCGTGATGCCGGCCGCCTCGTGCCGCATCAGTTCGTCGCGGTTCAGGTACAGCAGCTTGCGGTCCTGGGCCGATTCGGCCTGGTACCACTTCTCGAAAGCCACCTGGTTGTGGATGTCCGCCGGGATGGCCTTGTCGTAGAACGCATAGATCAGCACATCGTCCACCAGCACGTCCTGCCGGCGCGACTTGTGCTCCAGGTTCTCGATCTCGCGCACCAGCCGCTGGTTGTGGGCGAAGAACGGCAGCCGCGTGTCGAATTCGCCCTCCACCAGCGCGCTGCGGATAAACAGCTCGCGCGCCTCGGCCGGGTTCATCGGCCCGAAATCCACGCGCCGGTGCTGATAGACCGGCAGGCCATACAGCGTGCCGCGCTCCAGCGCCAGCACCTGGCCGGCCTTCTTTTCCCAGTGCGGCTCGCTCCAGCTCACCTTGAGCAGGTGCCGGCCCACCTGCTCCACCCACTCGGGCTCCACCCGGGCCAGCGTGCGCGCATACAGCCGGCTGGTTTCCACCAGTTCGGCGGCGATGATCCAGCGGCCCACCTTGCGAGCGATCAGCGATCCCGGCCACAGGTGGAACTTGATGCCCCGCGCGCCCAGGTACTCGCGCCCCTTGCCGTCGGCCTCGTCGAGCTTCAGGCCCACGTTGCCCAGCAGGCCCGTCAGCAGCGCCTTATGAAGCTGCTCGAAGGTCGGCTCGGACTCGTTCAGGCGCCAGCCCTGCTCGCTGACCGTGGTGTGCAGCTGCGAATGCACATCGCGCCATTCGCGCAGGCGCACATGGGACAGGAAGTTGCTGCGGCACTGGTCCTGCAACTGGCGGTTGGTCTTCTTGTGCGCGACGGCTTCCTCGAACCATTTCCACAGCTTGACCCACCCCAGGAACTCGGACTTCTCGTCCATGAACTTGCGATGGGCCTGGTCGGCGGCTTCCTGCGCCTCCTGCGGACGCTCGCGCGGGTCCTGCACCGACAGCGCACTGGCGATGATCAGCACTTCCTTCAGGCAGTGGTGGTCGCGGGCGGCCAGGATCATCCGGGCCACACGCGGATCAAGTGGCAGTTTCGCCAGTTGGCGGCCGGTCCCGGTCAGCTGGTTGTCCTCGTCGAACGCGCCCAGTTCCTGCAGCAGCTGGTAGCCATCGGCCACGGCCCGGCCCAGCGGCGGTTCGATGAACGGGAAGGCCTCGATATCGGTCAGGCGCAGCGCCTTCATCCGCAGGATGACCGCCGCCAGCGACGAGCGCAGGATTTCCGGGTCGGTAAAGCGCGGCCGACCCTGGAAGTCGCTTTCCTCGTACAGCCGGATGCAGACGCCGTCGGCTACCCGGCCGCAACGGCCGGCACGCTGATTGGCGGCCGCCTGCGAGATCGACTCGATCTGCAGCTGCTCCACCTTGTTGCGGTACGAATAGCGCTTCACGCGCGCCAGGCCGGTATCCACCACGTAGCGGATGCCCGGCACCGTGAGCGACGTTTCGGCCACGTTGGTGGCCAGCACGATGCGGCGGGCGTTGGACGGCCGGAACACGCGCTCCTGCTCCTGCACGGACAGCCGCGCGAACAGCGGCAGGATCTCGGTATGCGGCGGATGATGCTTGCGCAGCGCCTCGGCGGCCTCGCGGATCTCGCGCTCGCCGGGCAGGAAGACCAGCACGTCGCCCGAGCCCAGCCGGCACAGTTCGTCCACGGCATCGACGATACCGTCGTACAGGTCGCGTTCCTTCGCCTTTTCCGAGCGCGGCGCGGCCGTCTGGCCCGGCGCCGGCTTGTCTTCCTGGATCGGGCGGTAGCGCACTTCCACCGGATACAGGCGGCCGCTGACCTCGATCACCGGCGCCGGCTTGCCATCGCGCGCGAAATGCTCGGCAAAGCGCTTTGCGTCGATGGTGGCCGACGTGATGATGACCTTCAGATCCGGCCGCCTGGGCAGGATCTCGCGCAGGTAGCCAATCAGGAAGTCGATATTGAGGCTGCGTTCGTGCGCCTCGTCGATGATGATCGTGTCGTACGCGCGCAGCAGCGGATCATTCTGGGTCTCGGCCAGCAGGATACCGTCGGTCATCAGCTTGACCGACGCGCCCGCCGACATGGCGTCGTTGAAACGCACCTGGTAGCCCACGTGCTCGCCCACCGGCGTGCCCAGTTCCTGCGCGATGCGCTTGGCCGTGGACGTGGCGGCAATCCGGCGCGGCTGCGTGTGGCCAATCAGGCCGCCGCCGGGCTTGCCCTCGCGGGCCGGGCCACGCCCGACCGACAGCGCGATCTTGGGCAGTTGCGTGGTCTTGCCCGAGCCGGTTTCGCCGGACACGATCACTACCTGGTTGGCCAGCAGCGCCTGCGCGATCTCGTCGCGGCGGGCCGATACCGGCAGGGCCTCGGGGAACGTGATTTCGGGCAGCGGATTGGCCAGCCGCACCGGCTGGGGCGGACGCGGCGGGCGCTGGGCGCCTTCCGGGCGAGACGGACGCGGGGCACCCTCTGGGCGCGGCGCACGGTCGCCACCTTCCGGCCGGGCGGGACGCTGGCTACCTTCAGGATGCGGCGGACGCTGGCCACCCTCAGGGCGCGTCGGACGCGGCTGGCCTTCCGGTCGCGGCGGACGCTGACCGCCTTCCGGCCGGGGCGCGGGTTGACCGCCCTCGGGGCGCGGCGGGCGCTGGCCACCCTCAGGGCGCGGCGGACGCGGCTGGCCCTCCGGTCGCGGTGGACGCTGACCGCCATCCGGCCGGGGCGCGGACTTCCCATCCTCGGGGCGCCGCGAGCGCGGCGCACCCTCCGGGCGCGGCTGCTGCGGCTGCGGGCGCGCCTGTTTTGGCGGGCGCGCACCGCCGCCTGCGTCACGCGGAGCGGGGTTCTGGCTGGCCTGGGAGGAGGTAGCTTCGGCGGGGTTGGCCGGGGCGGGCTTGGCGGGGCGTTGTGCTGACATTGGCCGGGATTATAATCCGCCGCATGAACGCCAGAACCGACTCCCCGCAGCAGGACCCCGATCCTGCCGACTCGCCCTCGCCCGCCGATCCGTCGACCGTCCCGATGACCACTGCCGAGCCCGCCACGCCTATCCCGTCGGCCACAGCCGGCGCCGATCTGGCCGAGACCAGCGGCCCCGACCAGCAGCAGTTCGTCGACTGGCTGCGCGCCGTCGCCCCGTATATCCACACGTTCCGCGGCAAGACCTTCGTGATCGCCTTCAGCGGCGAACTGGTCAAGGCCGGCGTGCTCAACGCACTGGTCAACGACGTGGCGCTGCTGCACGCCATGGGCATGCACGTGGTGCTGGTCTTCGGCTCGCGCCCGCAGGTGGAAGAGCAACTGGGCCTGCGCAACGTGCAGTCCCAGTTTGCCGATGGCGTGCGGATTACCGACAACGCCGCGCTCGAATGCGCCAAGGAAGCGGCCGGCGAACTGCGCCTGGACATCGAGGCGGCCTTCAGCCAGGGCCTGCCCAATACCCCGATGGCCGGCGCCCAGCTTTCGGTGGTGTCGGGCAACTTCATCACGGCGCGGCCGGTCGGTATCGTCAATGGCGTGGATTACCAGCACACGGGGCTGGTGCGCAAGATGGACGACGAGTCGATGCGCATGTCGCTGTCGCACGGCAAGGTCGTGCTGCTGTCGCCGCTGGGCTTCTCGCCCACCGGACAGGCGTTCAACCTGTCAATGGAAGACGTGGCCAGCGCCACGGCCAGCGCGCTCAAGGCCGACAAGCTGATCTTCATCACCGAGGTGCCGGGCGTGCCCGACGCCGTGGGCAAGCTGATGAAGGAAATGTCGCTGCGCACCGCCGTGGAGCGGCTGCAGAACCACCACCTGCCGCCCGACGTGGCCTATTACCTGGAACACCTGGTCAAGGCGCTCAAGGGCGGTGTGCCCCGTGCCCACCTGATCCCGTTCGCCATGGACGGCTCGGTGCTGCTGGAACTGTTCCTGCACGATGGCGTGGGCACGATGGTGTCCGATTCCGACCTGGAAAGCCTGCGCGAGGCCACGCTCGACGACGTGGGCGGCATCCTGCAGCTGATCGCGCCGCTGGAGGCCGACGGCACGCTCGTGCCACGCGGACGTCACCTGATCGAGCGCGACATCGACAAGTTCTCGGTGATCGAGCACGACAACGTGCTGTTCGGCTGCGCCGCGCTGTATGCCTTCCCGCGCGAAAACATGGGCGAGATGGCCTGCCTGACCGTGTCGGCCGAGGCCCAGGGCACCGGCGACGGCGAGCGCCTGCTCAAGCGGATCGAACGCCGCGCCCGCACGCTGGGACTGGATCGCCTGTTCGTGCTCACCACGCGCACCGAGCACTGGTTCCTGAAGCGAGGTTTCGTGCACGCCACCGTGGACGACCTGCCGGAAGACAAGCGCAAGCTCTACAACTGGCAGCGCAAGTCGATGGTGCTGATGAAGAAGCTGTAACCCCGCAACATCCGCAAAGACAACAGCCGCCGCAGGGGCATGGGCCACCTGCCCCGCCCTGCCAGCCCAGCTTGGCTACAATAGCGGCCACACGAAAAAGGAGTCCCTCATGGCCCGCATGGTCCATTGCGTCAAACTGAACAAGGAAGCCGAAGGCCTCGACTTCCCGCCGCTGCCGGGCGACCTCGGCAAGAAGATCTGGCAGAGCGTGTCGAAGGAAGCCTGGGCTGGCTGGCTCAAGCATCAGACCATGCTGATCAACGAGAACCGCCTGAACATGGCCGACGTCCGTGCGCGCCAGTACCTGCTCAAGCAGACCGAGAAGTATTTCTTCGGCGAAGGCGCCGACCAGGCCGCCGGCTACGTGCCGCCGCCTTCGGCGTAAGCCTGCGGGGCCCGCGCACGCGCCGGGCCCGAGCCTCCGCCACCCCCGCCTCTCCCTGATCGTCAGCACCAGGGGACACATTGCCGCACGCCGCGCCGGACCCATCGGGACCGGACGTGCCGTGCGGCAAATCCATTCTCAGCCCGATACCTTGCCTTCTATTCTGCGCTGACGCCGGCGCATGGCGCGCGGCGTTCACAACCGTGCGGAGGCAGCAGTCATGGCAATCCTTTTCGATATCAAGGTGGAAAGCGGGGCATCGCAGTGGTATGGCGTGATCACGATCGCGAACATCCGCCATGCCAATGGTTCGGCAGTCGGCATCGATCATTTCCTGGGCCTCAAATTCCGGTCCCCGGCCGCCGTGCAACCCGCCGACTTCAATATCCAGCTCTGGCGCTGGCAGGCCACGACGACCCACACCGAAAACGCCAGGATCGACAGCACGACCTGGGACGTCGAGGCCACGATCGACTTCGAGGCGCCCTACACGTTCGCCGCCGAGGACACGATCAAGATCGGCATCAACGGTGATCTGACCGGCCCCGAAGCGGCTGCCTGTCTGGCGTCTTTCGCCCTGGAAGCCGACGCGCTGCCCGACACCCGTGGCACCGTGTTTGTCCAGGCAGGATCCCCGCCAGACGCCGAACTGTACTCTGCGGCACAGACCATCACGTTCACCCAGGGGTCGCAGGTCCACGTCGAAACGGTGGCACCCGGCGCCACCACGCCGGTGGCGCTGCCCACTGGCACCTACACGGTCAGCGTCGACCCCCTGGCCAATGCCGCCTACACGGTGGCGGCCGACGCCGCGGTGCACCCCGCCACGGTCACGCTCACGCCGGGCAGCACCAGCGCGGTGGTGGTGAGCTATTCGGATGCCCAGTACTACGCACGCCTCAATGTGGCGATCGAGCGCATCCAGCCACTGCTTGACGAGGAACTCGACGTCAGCGTGGTCGTGCGCAACACGGGCGACCTGCTGGCGGAATTTCTGCTGCCGCCGGGCGGCATCATGCCGCTGGGCGGACTGCCGCGCGCGGGCGTCGTCGACATCAGCGTGGCGCCATACGCGCTGAACAACGTCCGGTACACGTTTCCCGCCAAGTATCGCGACCTCGACGCCACCGTACAGAACGTGCTGTTCTCGTCCGGCGACATGCAAGCCACGGCTGTCGACACCGGCGGCTTCGTCGCGCTGCCGGTGGAAATCGCGTCGGACGTCAGCGTCAGCGTCCCGCTGGAAGTGCGGCTGGTGGCAGGCAACATGATCTATCGGCAGGAAATCCGCATCGAGGCGGGCACGCACACGTACGAGCTGGCCGTGCCCGTGCAGCCCCAAACCTATACGGTCGAGGTGGCGGACTTCCTGCTCGACGGTCAGGTCTACCACGTGCAGGCCCCCGACGACCTGCGCGTGGCGCCCAGCGGCGCGTCACGGCTGCTGATCGCGGTGGCCCAGGGCGCGAACCTGAACGTGCGGGGCTTTCCTGACTTCCTGAGCTTCGGGGGCTGCGCCGACCTGACACCGGGCAACGCTGCCGACTTCGTGGCAGCGCGGGCGTCGTCGGTGTTCAAGTACGCGGGGTTCGATGGCGCCGGCGATGCCAATACCTACCTGACCGCCGACAACCAGACCACCGCCACCGTGCTGCTGGCGCGCGATGTCGAGCAGCAGATCGGTGGCGGCCACCAGGTGCTGCCGGTGCTGGTTTCCTATACCTGCAACCTGTCGCTGGGCGACACGCCGACGCAACTGGCGAACAAGCAGGGGCTGGCCCACAGCCTGGCCAACCTGATCCTCTCGCTGAACCTGGCAAAGGACCACACCGACGCCAGCCATCCCGTGCCCGCCGGCTATGTCATCAACCCCGATTTCCTCGGGGCCTGCCAGCAAGGCGGATTCGGTCCGGGGTACGCCATGCCGGTACGCGAGCCGCTGCGGATGGCGCTCGACCACTGGAATGTCCAGGCCGCGATTCCCGAAGACATCGAGGAGAACATCCGCGGCTACATCGCCGCCGTCAACTGGCTGATCCGCACCGTGGCGCCGGCGGTCACCTTCGGCTGGCAGGTCAACCTGTGGGGGGTCGGGGCGTCGGAATGGATCTATGCGTCCGGGGACGAGCCGGTCCAGAACGCGCGGGCAACGGCCGAATTCATCCGTGCCATGCGCGTCCACGAGGGCCCCAACGCGCCCGACTTCCTGGCCGTGGACCGCTATGAGGCCGACGACTTCACCATCCGCAGCTATGCCAATGGCTATTGCTACTGGACCCACGAGTGGGGGCGCTTCTTCGACTTCTGCGCCGAGCTGAGCCGCGACCTCAGGTTTCCGATCATGCCCTGGCAGATTCCGGCCAGCCACGCGCCGCTGGTGTCCGACCCCGTCAACGACGACTTCGACACGCAGAACTGGGGCACAGGCGGCACCTACATCTTTGGCGATTCGGCGATTGGGTCGGATTATCACAACATCAATCCCAAGATCGTCGCGCTGAAATTCCCCGCTGCGTTCCACTGGGCCATGGGCGCCACCGCTGAAGACATGTTCAAGCGCTCGGAACCCTTCGATGTGAGCGGGCCGGCCTACGCCGACTTTCCGTATCGCGGCATCTTCACGCTGCTGCTGGGCGGCGGCGCCACGACGGGCATCATCGCCAGCGTGGGCGACGACACGTCGTTCGTGCGCGACAAGCTCAACGCCTATATGAGTGCGCCGATTCCGTTCACGGAAAGCCTGTACGCCGAGCGTCAGCCCGCCACCATGGTACGCAGGCCGCGACGCCGCGTGGCAGCCTGGTGCGGCAGCCGTGGCGCGGCCAGGCTCGTTCGCTAGCGGTCCCACGCCATGACAAAGCGGGTGCTTCGGCACCCGCTTCTGCTTTATGCACTCGATTTGATCAAGGTCATGATGATGTCGCGGCAAGCCTATTTGCCGCCACACCGGCCATCGGCGCCATACCCGCCGCAACCGTTGCCCAGCGCGGCTTTGCGGCGGGCATATGCCGAAAGAACTAGTACGCTCGGCATAGCCTCGCCCTCTCCCGGCTAACCGGCCGGCGAATGTTCCGCGTAGACCCGCAGGCCTACTCTGGCATCACTCTCCAAAGTGACTCCGGAACCCGGCCATGGCAACCGCCACCCCTTCCTCCCAAACCCCAGAAACCGTGCCGCCTGGCGCCTGGACCACCCTCTGGTCCAGCACGTTCGCGTTCACCATCTGCTTTGCCGTCTGGATGATGTTCGCGGTGCTCGGCATCCCGCTCAAGAACGAACTCGGCCTCAACGACACGGAATTCGGCCTGCTGGCCGCCACGCCCGTGCTCAGCGGCTCGCTGATCCGCGTGCCGCTGGGCATCTGGACCGACCGCTACGGCGGCCGCATGGTGTTCTTCGTGCTGATGCTGCTGACGGTCATCCCGATCTGGCTGATTTCCTATGTCCATACGCTGTGGCAACTGCTGGTGCTGGGGCTGTTCGTGGGGCTGGCCGGCGGATCGTTCTCGGTGGGCACCCCGTACGTGGCACGCTGGTTCCCGCGCTCGCGCCAGGGGCTGGCGATGGGCATCTTCGGGGCCGGTAACTCGGGCGCCGCGCTGACCAAGTTCGTGGCCCCGGCGCTGATCCTGGCCGCCGGCACCTGGGAAATCGTGCCCCGGGTCTACTCGGTGGCGATGCTGGTCACCGCCATCGTCTTCCTCCTGTTCTCGCGCAGCAACCCGGCGCACCGCGCGACGTCGGCCACGAGCTTCCGGGCCCAGCTGGCCGTGATGCGCGACCCGCGCGTGTGGCGCTACTCGCAGTATTACTCGGTGGTGTTCGGCGGCTACGTGGGCCTGTCGCTGTGGATGACCAAGTACTACATCGGCGAGTACGGCTTCGACATCAAGACCGCCGCCTTCCTGGCTGCCTGCTTCTCGCTGCCCGGCGGCGTGCTGCGCGCGATCGGCGGCTGGATCTCGGACCGCTACGGCGCCCATCGCACCACGTGGTGGGTGATGTGGGTCAGCTGGGTGGGCTTCTTCCTGCTGAGCTACCCGAAGACCGACTTCGTGATCCACACGGTCAGCGGCCCGCAGAGCTTCCATATCGCCCTGACGCCCACCGTGTTCACGATCCTGATGTTCGTGGTCGGTATCGCCTTCGCCATCGGCAAGGCCTCGGTCTTCAAGTTCATCTCCAACGACTTCACGCACAACATCGGCGCGGTGTCCGGCGTGGTGGGCCTGGCTGGCGGCCTGGGCGGCTTCATCCTGCCGATCCTGTTCGGCGCGCTGGCCGACCTGACCGGCATCCGCAGCAGCTGCTTCATGTTGATGTACGGCACGGTCTGCGTGAGCCTGGTCTGGATGCACTACAGCCATCGCGCGGAGCAGTTGCGCGCCCGGCCCCGGCCCGAGGCGTCCGCCGTCCTGGACAAGTCCGCGCAGGCTGCCTGACCCCGCTTTTTCACCGATTTCCTTCTCTCGCACATCATGACCAGTACCGTACTGACCCGCTGGGAGCCCGAGAACGCCACGTTCTGGCGCGACCGGGGCGAACGCATCGCCTACCGCAACCTCTGGATCTCGATTCCGGCCCTGATGCTGGCCTTCGTGGTCTGGATGCTCTGGAGCGTGGTGGCCGTCAACCTTGACCGTGCCGGCTTCCAGTTCACCAAGAACCAGCTGTTCTGGCTGACGGCGCTGCCGGCCCTGTCCGGCGCCACGCTGCGCATCTTCTATTCGTTCCTGGTGCCGGTGTTCGGCGGCCGCCGCTTCACGGCCATCTCCACCGCGCTGCTGCTGATTCCGGCGCTGGGCATGGGCTTCGCGCTGCGCGACCCGTCCACCAGCTACCCGACGCTGCTGGTCCTGGCCCTGCTGTGCGGCCTGGGCGGCGCCAACTTCAGTTCGTCGATGGCCAATATCAGCTTCTTCTTCCCGAAGGCGAAGAAGGGCCTGGCCACCGGCCTCAATGCCGGCATCGGCAACCTCGGCGTGTCCGTGGTGCAGTTCGTCACGCCGCTGGTGGTGTCGGTCGCCGTGTTCGGCGCGCTGGGCGGCGACGCGCAGAGCTACCAGGCCAACGGCGCCGCGCAAAGCCTCTGGCTGCAGAACGCCGGCTTCATCTGGGTGCCGTTCATCGTGGTGGCTTCGGTGGCCGCGTGGTTTGGCATGAACGACATTGCCGATGCGCGCGCGTCGTTCGCGGAGCAGGCCGTGATCTTCCAGCGCAAGCACAACTGGCTGATGTGCTGGCTCTACATCGGCACGTTCGGCTCGTTCATCGGCTTCTCGGCCGGCCTGGCGCTGCTGACCAAGTCGCAGTTCCCCGGCATCAACCCCACGGCCTATGCCTTCCTGGGGCCGCTGGTCGGCGCCCTGACCCGCCCCGTTGGCGGCTGGATCTCGGACAAGCTCGGCGGTGCCCGCGTCACGCTCTGGACCTTCATCGGCATGATCGCCGCCGTCTTCGCCGTGCTGTCCGCCCTGCCCCATGACGGGCAGGCCGGCAACTTCCAGGCGTTCCTGGCCGCGTTCATCGTGCTGTTCGCCCTGACCGGCGTCGGCAACGGCTCCACGTTCCGCATGATCCCGGTGATCTTCCTGACCGAGCGCCAGCGCGACGCCGCCGGCAAGGGCGAGCCCGCGCAGAGGCAGGCCCTGCAGGACGCCGGCAAGGAATCGGCCGCCGTGCTGGGCTTCTCTGGCGCGATCGGTGCCTATGGCGGTTTCTTTATTCCCAAGAGCTTCGGCACGTCGCTCGAAATGACTGGCTCGCCCGACGCCGCGCTCTACTGCTTCATCGTCTTCTATCTGAGTTGTGTACTCGTGACCTGGTGGTACTACGCACGCCGTAACGCCCCCATGCCCTGCTGAGGCGGGCATCACCCACAAAAGCAAGCGGAGAACATAAGAAATGTCTCATTTTCTGGATCGACTGAAGTTCCTGTCGCGCGTGAAGTCCACGTACGCGGACGGGCATGGTGCGGTGGTCAACGAAGACCGCACATGGGAAAACAGCTATCGCAGCCGTTGGCAGCACGACAAGATCGTGCGATCGACGCACGGCGTGAACTGCACGGGCTCGTGCTCGTGGAAGGTGTACGTCAAGAATGGCCTGATCACCTGGGAAACGCAGCAGACCGACTACCCGCGCACCCGCCCCGACCTGCCCAACCACGAGCCGCGAGGCTGCCCGCGCGGCGCGTCCTATAGCTGGTATGTGTACTCGGCGCAGCGCGTGAAGTATCCGATGATTCGCGGCCGCCTGATGGAGATGTGGCGCGAGGCCCGCAAGACCATGGACCCCATCGCCGCCTGGGCATCGATCAGCCAGGACCCGGTAAAGGCCGCGCGCTACAAGAGCGTGCGCGGCCAGGGCGGCTTCGTGCGGGCGGACTGGGATACGGCTGCGGAGATGATCGCGGCCGCCAACGCCTACACGGTCAAGGAATACGGTCCCGATCGTGTCGTCGGATTTTCGCCAATTCCGGCCATGTCGATGGTGTCGTACGCGGCCGGTGCGCGCTACCTGAGCCTGATCGGCGGTGCCTGCCTGTCGTTCTATGACTGGTACTGCGATCTGCCGCCCGCCAGCCCGCAGATCTGGGGCGAGCAGACCGACGTGCCCGAGTCGGCCGACTGGTACAACAGCACCTACCTGATGGTCTGGGGCTCGAACGTGCCGCAGACGCGTACCCCTGACGCGCACTTCTATACAGAGGTTCGCTACAAGGGCACCAAGACCGTGGCCGTGTCATCGGATTTCGGCGAAATGGTGAAGTTCGGCGACATCTGGCTGGCCCCGAAGCAAGGCACCGATGCCGCGCTGGCGATGGCCATGGGCCACGTGGTGCTGAAGGAATTCCACACCACCGGCAAGTCATCGTATTTCCGCGATTATGTGAAGCAGTACACCGACATGCCGATGCTGGTGCTGCTGCGCGACCAGGACGGCACGCTGGTGCCCGACCACTTCCTGCGTGCCTCCCATCTGGACGGCAACCTGGACCAGGCCAACCATCCGGAATGGAAGACGCTGGTCATCGACCAGGCCACCGGCGAGATCGTGGCGCCGAACGGCTCCATCGGCTTCCGCTGGGGCGAGGCCGCCCATGACGACGGCGCCAAGGTGGGCCGCTGGAACCTGGAAATGAAGGATGGCGGCAGCGGCCGGGACATCGACCCGCGCCTGTCGCTGATCGGCCATGAAGATGAAGTGGCCGAAGTGGGCTTCCCCTACTTCGGCGGCGAGCACGACGCGCTACTGCGCCGCCGCGTGCCGGTGCGCCGGCTGACGCTGGCCGACGGCACCGTGGTGCGCGTGGCCACCGTCTACGACCTGCAGCTGGCCAACTACGGCGTCGACCAGGGCCTGGGCGGCTCCAACGTGGCTGCCTCGTTCGACGACGACGTGCCTTACACGCCGGCCTGGCAGGAAAAGCACACCTCCGTGCCGCGCCATCTCGTGATCCAGGTGGCACGCGAGTTCGCCGACAACGCCGATCGCACGCACGGCAAGAGCATGGTGATCGTCGGCGCGGCGCTGAACCACTGGTACCACAACGACATGATCTACCGCGGCATCATCAACCTGCTGATGATGTGCGGCTGCGTGGGCCAAAGCGGTGGCGGCTGGGCCCACTATGTCGGCCAGGAAAAGCTGCGTCCGCAATTCGGCTGGGCGCCGCTGGCCTTTGGTTCCGACTGGTCGCGCCCGCCGCGCCACATGAACGGCACGTCGTTCTTCTACAACCACACGAGCCAGTGGCGCCACGAAAAGCTCGGCGTCGACGAAATCCTGGCGCCGACGGCCGACCACAGCCGCTACGACAACCTGTCGCTGCTGGACCTGAACGCCAAGTCCGAGCGCATGGGCTGGCTGCCGTCGGCGCCGCAGCTTGGGCGCAACCCGCTGGACGTGGTGGCCGACGCCCGCGCGGCCGGCAAGGACCCCGTCGCGCACACCGTCGAACAGCTCAAGTCCGGCGCGCTGCAGTTCGCCTGCGACGACCCAGACAATCCGGCCAACTTCCCGCGCAACATGTTCGTCTGGCGCTCGAACATCCTGGGTAGCTCGGGCAAGGGCCACGAGTATTTCCTCAAGTACCTGCTCGGCACGCAGAACGCCGTGTTCGGCGACGAGAACGACGCCATCAAGCCGAGCGAAGTGAAGGTGCGCCCGGCCGCCGAGGGCAAGCTCGACCTGCTGACCGTACTCGACTTCCGCATGAGCACCACGTGCCTGTACGGCGACATCGTGCTGCCCACGGCTACCTGGTACGAAAAGGACGACCTGAACACGTCGGACATGCACCCGTTCATCCACCCGCTGTCCGAAGCCGTGCAGCCGCTGTGGGAAAGCAAGACCGACTGGGAAATCTACAAGGCCATCGCGAAGAAGTTCACCGAGATTGCCGGCCCGTACCTGGGCACGCGCGAGGATCTTGTCTGCACGCCGCTGCTGCACGACACCCCGGGCGAACTCGGCCAGCCGTTCGAGCCAAAGGACTGGAAGCATGGCGAGTGCGACCTGATCCCGGGCAAGACCGCGCCGTCGATGACGGTGGTGGAACGCAACTACGCCGACATCTACAAGAAGTTCACGTCGATCGGACCGCTGCTGGACAAGATGGGCAACGGTGGCAAGGGCATCAACTGGGATACGAAGCACGAAGTCCGCGAAATCGGCCACCTGACCAAGACCGTGACCGAGCCGGGCGTCAGCTACGGCCGTCCGCGGCTGGAAACGGCCATCGACGCTGCCGAGATGATTCTGACCTTTGCCCCGGAAACCAACGGCCACGTGGCCGTCAAGGCCTGGGACGCGCTGTCGAAGATCACCGGACGCGACCATACGCACCTGGCCGTGGGCCGCGAGCACGACAAGATCCGCTTCCGCGACGTGCAGGCCCAGCCGCGCAAGATCATCTCTGCGCCCACGTGGTCCGGTCTGGAATCCGAGGAAGTCAGCTACAACGCCGGCTACACCAACGTCCACGAACTGATTCCATGGCGCACGCTGACCGGCCGCCAGCAGTTCTACCAGGACCATCGCTGGATGCTGGATTTCGGCGAAGGCGCGTGCGTCTACAAGCCGGCCATCGACACCAAGACCGTGAGCCCGATGCTGGGCCGCAAGCCGAACGGCAACCCGGAACTGGTGCTGAACTGGATCACGCCGCACCAGAAGTGGGGCATCCACTCCACCTATTCGGACAACCTGCGCATGCTCACGCTGTCGCGCGGCGGCCCGCACGTCTGGATCTCGGAAGCCGAGGCCAAGGCCAACGGCATCCGCGACAACGACTGGGTGGAGGTGTTCAACGTCAACGGCACGCTGACCGCCCGGGTGGTGGTGTCGCAGCGCGTGCCCCAGGGCATGTGCCTGATGTATCACGCACAGGAAAAAATCGTCAATGTGCCAGGCGCGGAAACCAGCGGCATGCGCGGCGGCATCCATAACTCGGTCACGCGCACCGTGACCAAACCCACGCACATGATCGGCGGCTATGCGCAGCTGGCCTATGGCTTCAACTACTACGGCACGGTTGGCAGCAATCGCGACGAATTCGTGATCCTTCGCAAGATGAACAAGGTGGACTGGCTGGAAGGTCCGCGCAAAGAAGATCCCTCCCCCCAAAACAAGGCAGAAAAGACTGAAGGAGCATGGCAATGAAGATCCGCGCTCAAGTGGCCATGGTGCTGAACCTCGACAAGTGCATCGGCTGCCATACCTGCTCCGTGACCTGCAAGAACGTCTGGACCAGCCGCGAAGGCGTTGAATACGCCTGGTTCAACAACGTCGAGACCAAGCCCGGCATCGGCTTTCCGAAGGAATGGGAAAACCAGGACAAGTGGAACGGCGGCTGGAAGCGGAATGCCGACGGCAGCCTGACCCCGCGCCAGGGTGGCCGCGGCAAGATCCTGTCGAACATGTTCGCCAACCCGAACCTGCCGCAGATCGACGAATACTACGAGCCGTTCACCTACGACTACGAGCACCTGCAGAAGGCCCCGCTGGTGGAGACCCCGCCGACGGCGCGCCCCGTCTCGGCCATTACCGGCAAGAAGATGGAGAAGATCGAATGGGGCCCGAACTGGGAGGACGACCTGGGCGGCGAGTTCGATTCGCGCAGCCGCGACAAGCTGTTCGACGAGATCCAGAAGGACATGTACTCGACCTTCGAGAACACGTTCATGATGTACCTGCCCCGCCTGTGCGAGCACTGCCTGAACCCGACCTGCGTGGCATCGTGCCCGTCGGGCTCGGTCTACAAGCGCGAGGAAGACGGCATCGTGCTGGTGGACCAGGACAAGTGCCGCGGCTGGCGTATGTGCATCTCGGGCTGCCCGTACAAGAAGATCTACTTCAACTGGCAAAGCGGCAAGGCCGAGAAGTGCGTGTTCTGCTATCCGCGCATCGAGGCCGGCCAGCCGACGGTCTGCTCCGAAACCTGCGTGGGCCGCATCCGCTATCTGGGCGTGATGCTGTACGACGCCGACCGCATCGAACAGGCTGCCTCGGTGGCCGATGAGCGGGACCTGTACCAGTCGCAGCTCGACATCTTCCTGGACCCGAACGATCCGGCCGTGCAGGCCGAAGCGCTGCGCCAGGGCATTGCCCAGAGCTGGATCGACGCCGCGCGCAAGTCGCCGGTCTACAAGATGGCCGTCGAA
This sequence comes from Cupriavidus pauculus, assembly GCF_002858765.1. Taxonomy (GTDB): domain Bacteria; phylum Pseudomonadota; class Gammaproteobacteria; order Burkholderiales; family Burkholderiaceae; genus Cupriavidus; species Cupriavidus pauculus_B. The sequence goes on along the minus strand of NZ_PJRP01000018.1, from coordinate 34,495 downwards.
TGGAAGGTGGCCTTCCCGCTGCATCCGGAATACCGCACGCTGCCGATGGTCTGGTACATCCCGCCGCTCTCCCCGATCCAGTCGGCTGCCGAAGCCGGCTTCATGGGCATGAACGGCGTGATCCCCGACGTCAAGAGCCTGCGCATCCCCGTGAAGTACCTGGCCAACCTGCTGACCGCCGGCGACGTCATCCCGGTGCTTGGCGCGCTGGAAAAGATGCTGGCCATGCGCGCCTACAAGCGCGGCCAGAACGTGGATGGCATCGAGGACCTGGCCGTGCTCGAACAGGTAGGCCTGACGCCTGCCCAGGTCGAGGACATGTACCAGACCATGGCCATCGCCAACTACGAGGACCGCTTCGTCGTGCCGTCGTCGCACAAGGAAATGTCCGAGGACAGCTTCGACGAGAAAGGCAGCTGCGGCTTCAGCTTCGGCAACGGCTGCTCGGGCGGTACATCGGAAGGCACGCTGTTCGGCCGCAAGAAGCCGCAGCCCGAAGTGGCCTACGCCGACCTGCCGCGCTCGCGCAAGGCGCTGGCCACCTGACCGTATCCGGAGAACGCTATGACAATCCATCAAGTGCTGAGCGCCATGCTCAGCTATCCGGACCAGGCGCTGGTCGACGGCATGGCCGACATTGACGCGGCGTTGGCCGAATGGCCGCAGGCGCGCGACATGCTGGCGCCGCTGACCGAAGTGCTGCGCCGCGAGCCGCTGATCCGGCTGCAGGAAAACTACGTGGCCACGTTCGACCGCAACCCGGCCCAGTCGCTGCACCTGTTCGAGCATGTGCACGGCGAAAGCCGCGATCGCGGCCAGGCGATGGTGGACCTGCTGGAGGAATACCGGCGCGACGGCTTCGACCTGACCACCGCCGAGCTGCCCGACTATGTGCCGCTGTTCCTCGAATACCTGGGCGCCCTGGTCATGGACGGCAAGGAAGCGCGCGCCGAGGCACTGCTGGGCGATGCCATCCACGTGATGGCCGCCATCGGTGACCGCCTGGCCCGCAGCGAAAGCCCGTATGCCGCTGCGTTCCTGACGTTGCGCACGCTGACGGACGTCCAGCCGCAGCCGCAGGAAGAGCCGCCCGTGCGCGACATGGATGAAGCGCTGGAGACCTTCGGCCCCGGCGCGGACGGCGTGGAGCCACTGCTGACCCGCAAACCCGACGTCGAGACGGTGCACTTCTACAAACGCGACGCCGCGGCCGCCGCGCGCGGCATGCCGTCAGCCATCAACCCCTGCTAACCGAGGACCCTCACCATGAACCTGGTCCACCAATTCCTGTTCGGGATCTACCCGTATATCGCCGCCGCCGTCTTCTTGTTCGGCAGCCTGGCGCGCTTCGAGCGCGAGCAGTACACGTGGAAGTCCGACAGTTCGCAAGTGCTGTACCGCGGCAACCTGCGCATGGGCAACATCCTGTTCCATGTGGGCATCCTCGGCCTGTTCTTCGGCCACATGGCCGGCCTGCTCACGCCGGTGGCGGTATGGGATGCGCTGGGCGTCTCGCACAGCTTCAAGCAGGCCGTGGCCATGACCGCCGGCGGCGTCATGGGCACCATGTGCCTGGCCGGGCTGCTGATCCTGCTGCACCGCCGCCTGACGAACGCCCGCGTGTCCGCCGTCACCCGTACGGGTGACAAGGTGCTGCTGCTGTGGCTGCTGGTCACGCTGGTGCTGGGGCTGTCGACGATCTTCGCGTCGGCCAGCCACATGGACGGCCACATGATGGTCCAGCTGATGACCTGGGCGCAGCACATCGTCACGCTGCGCGGCGATGCCGCAAGCTACGTGGCCGATGCACCGCTGGTCTTCAAGGCGCATCTGTTCATGGGCATCTCGCTGTTCGCCATCTTCCCGTTCACCCGCCTGGTGCACGTGTGGAGCGGCTTTGCATCGGTGGGCTATCTGGGACGCGCGTGGCAGCTGGTGCGTAGCCGGTAAGGAGTCGCCATGCATACGATCGAGCGCCTGCTGAAAGGGTTCGAGCGTTTCCAGCAGCACTACTTCGAGGATGCACCGGCGCTGTTCGATGCCCTGCGCGTCGGCCAGCATCCTCAGACATTGCTGATTGGATGCAGCGATTCCCGCGTGGACCCCGGACTGCTGCTCGGCAGCGATCCGGGCGATCTCTTCACTGTCAGAAATGTCGCAAATCTGGTACCGCCTTGTAGCGAAATGGAGACTGGAAGGCTCCATGGCGTATCGGCGGCCATCCAATTTGCGGTAGAGCAACTCCGCGTAGCAAGAATTATTGTCATGGGTCATAGCGGATGCGGAGGAATTCGCGCATTGTTGGCGCGGCCCGAGGCTGAGGGCGACACGGCACCGGCGCGGGCCGGCCAGGATTTCATTGGTCCATGGGTGCGCATTGCGGCACCCGCCCGCCAACTGGTGGAGCAGACCATGCCAGGCGCTAGCGCCGAGCAACGTCAGCATGCCTGTGAACAGGCATCGATCCTGGTGTCGCTGCGCAACCTCGAGTCGTTCCCGTTCGTGCGCGCAGCGTGCGAGCGCGGCGAACTGACATTGCATGGCTGGTATTTCGATATTGCCGCCGGCGCGCTACTCGCTTACTCGGACCGCGCCGACAGCTTCCTGCCACTGGTTTGCCCGCTCCCCGACGCCCCCGTATGCGACGTCCGCAATACCGTCACCACCGTTTGACCCTGATGCAATGAGTCTGTCGCCCTCTTCGCCCTCTTCTGTCCTGCCACTGGTGTACGCCTGCTCCGGCTGCTCCAGTGTCGCCCAGCTCGCCAACCAGTTCGCCGTGCGCCTGGACCGCAGTGGCCGGGCGGAGATGTCCTGCATCAGCGGCGTTGGCGGCGGCGTGCCGGCGCTGACACGTGTGGCGCGGTCCGGGCGGCCGATCCTGGCGCTCGACGGCTGTCCGCTGGCCTGCGTCAAGGCATGCCTGGCGTCGGCGGGCGTCACCCCGACCCGTCACCTGGTCCTGAACCGGTTGGGGGCGACCAAGCGCCAGCACGGCGCATGCACCGACGATGAAGAGGCGGCCACCTGGGCCGTCGTTGAGCAAACACTATCCGGAATGGACTCATGACAGAACACTGGCTGAAACTCGCTGGACGGCGACTGCTGCCGCTCGTCCAGGGCGGCATGGGCATCGGCATCTCCGCCCATCGCCTGGCTGGCACCGTGGCCGCCAACAATGGTGTCGGCACGATTGCCAGCATCGACCTGCGCCATCATCACGAAGACCTGATGGCACAAACACGCGGGACGCGGGACAAGGAAAAAATCGAGGCGGCAAACCGCGTGGCACTCGATCGCGAAATCCGGGCCGCGCGGACGCTGTCGGCAGGCCGCGGCCTGATCGCGGTGAACGTCATGAAGGCCGTGGGCTCCCACGCCCAGCTGGTGCGGCAGGCTTGCGAAAGCGGCGCCGATGCCATCGTCATGGGTGCCGGCCTGCCGCTCGACCTGCCCGAACTGGCCGCCGACCATCCGAAGGTCGCCCTGATACCGATCCTGTCCGAAACGCGCGGCATTGGCCTGGTCCTCCGCCGCTGGATGAAGAAGGGCCGCCTGCCCGACGCCATCGTGATCGAGCATCCCGCGCACGCCGGCGGCCATCTGGGCGCCGGCACCATCGAGGATCTTGGCAACGAGCGTTTCTCGTTCGCCCGCGTGCTGACCGAATGTCGCGAACTGTTCCAGACGCTGGGCCTGGCCTGGGACAGCATCCCGCTGATCCTGGCTGGCGGCATCAATACGCACGAGAAGGTGCGCCACTGGCTGGGTGAAGGCGCGTCGGCCGTGCAACTCGGCACCGCATTCGCCGTGACCGAGGAATGCGATGCCCATCCGGATTTCAAGCAGGTACTGGTCACGGCCACCCCGGAAACCTTGCGCGAATTCACCAGCGTGGCCGGGCTTCCGGCGCGTGCTGTGCTGACGCCCTGGCTCTCGCGCTATCTGTCGAGCGAAAGCCGGCTGCAACGCCGCGCCAAGCCGCGAGACTGCCTGGAGGGCTTCGACTGCCTGCAGGCCTGCGGGCTGCGTGACGGCGTGGCCAAGATCGGCCAGTTCTGCATCGACCTGAAGCTTGCGCAAGCCGTGCGCGGCGATGTGGAGCGCGGGCTGTTCTTCCGTGGCAAGGGCAAGCTGCCGTTTGGCGAGGCGATCCGGCCCGTGGCCGAACTGATGCACTATCTGCTGACCGGCGAGAAGCCCGCTGCGCTGGCACCAGCGCCGGCGCGGGCCATCGTTGCCGCGGTTTGAAGGCGAAGCGTCCGCTTTCCCCCTTCCCCTCTCTTTTCAATCTCGCGGTACGCGGGGCGGCAAGCCGCCCTGCTTGCGCATGCGGAACATGCAGCGCAATGCCGTCAGCAACTGATAGCCCAGCCACGCATTCGAGGCCGCAAATAGCAGACCGCCCACGCGCGCGAGCCACACCGGCGCCAGCGGAAGCGCCAGCAGCGTCACGAATGCTGCCATCAGCAACAAGGCCTGCTGGCGCTGGCGGACTGGCGAAATAATGTCCTGCATCACAGGCACCCGCGCACGCGGCTGCAGCAGGCGACGCAGATGCAACCACACCAGAAATGGCACGATCTTGCCGAGCATCGCCGTGACCGGCAGGACACCGCCGCCAACCAGCGCCAGCACGCCAATCCACCAGGGCAGCGCCATCGGCGTATTGGCAGGCTGGAACAGCTGGATGGCTGTCAGGATCGCCGCCGCCACCATACTGGCAATGGCCGCAGTCCAGAGCAGCCAGTGGGGATCATGGCGACGGCGCGCGCGCAGCACGGCGGCCAGCATCCATCCGCCCAGCAGCACGACGAAGCCGAGCCACGGCAACAGCGCGAACGATGAAAAAGCGTGATGCGGAAAGGCGACCGCGACAACGCTGAACGCGAGCAGCAGGAGCCAGTGCGCGATCGGCAGGCAGCGCTGCAAGGCATCGGGTAGCTGTCGAGCCTGCCAGAACATCGGCAGCACGGTGGTCGACACCCCTGTGACCAGGGCGCAAAGCCAGCCGCCGAGGCCCCACGCCACATGCAGCGACAGCAGCGTAGGCAGCGTCGTGGGGAGCCAAGGGGGCAGCGGCAGCGTCCACCCTCCGCCGAGCATGCCGGCCAGTCCGATGCCTGCGGCAATGGTTGCCAGCAAGGGCGCCCCGATCCGGGCCAGCGTGCGCGTGGTGGCGTCGACGCGGGCCACGCGGCGTCCGGCCACCAGCAGAAGGACCGCAACCAGCAGCGGAAACAGGCCAAGCATCGCCGCCCAGCGAAAGCCAGTGGCGTGCGCGCCTACGAAGCCAGTTGCCAGCGCTACGGCAGTGCCCGCGCCCACCAACGCCACGAACGGCGCCACCCACCGCACCTGGGGCACCGGCACCCGCGCGATCACCGGCATCATCTGAAAGAGTGCGCCCAGCATCACTGGCAACAGCATGGCAAGTGCCAGCACGTGCACCGATGCCAGCGCCAGCGGCGCAAAGCGGTGCGGCAGGCCATCGGGGGGCCCGCAGGCCAGCAGCAATCCGGCAGCAGCGCCAAGCCATGGGGCGGGCATCAGACAGCCGAACACCACGGCCGGTCGTGGTGCCCGGGCATAGTCGAGGTTTGCCGCTTTCACTGGCGTGATTCCAATTTTCCGTCGGATGAATACCGAAAACGGCACATTGTCCGCCTCGGGCCGGCGGTCGTTCAAGCCCGTTCGCGTCCGCGCCACAATCAAACCACAGATTGCACGTTCCTTGATCTGGCGCAGAAATCACATGCCCCATCACGCCGAAAATCAGGACCAAGGTTGCGCCCGCCCCCTTGTGCCAGCCCGATCCCATGCTAGGCCCCACGAATCCAACACCCCTAGACAACACCACGGAAGCCTCTGCTTCTGCCGCCGCCGCGCCGCATCCGTTGCCAGAGACCGGCCACGTCCCGGACACGGTCCGGCTGACGCCGCCGCGCTACCGGCTGTCCACGCGCATCATCCTGCTGTCGCTGGTGTCGTTGCTGGCCGTGCTGACGATGATCGCCGGCACGCTCTACCTGTCGTGGAAGCTCGAAGGCGCGGGCGCGGCGATCAATGATGCCGGCAGCCTGCGCATGCGCGCCAATCGCGTCGCCATCGAGCTATCGCTGTCGGCATCCGGCAAACCCAATACCCTGGCCGAGCAAATCACCACGCTCGACAATACGCTGGCGCAACTGCGCAAGGGCAATCCGGCGCGGCCGTTGTTCCTGCCTGACGAACCCGCCATCCACGCCCAACTCGACGCCGTGCTGGCCGACTGGTCGCAGCAGCTCAAGCCGCTGGCGCTGACCGGCAATTCCAGCCAGTACGTCCGGGCGCTGCCGGGATTTGTCGATCGGGCCGACCGGCTGGTCCGTCAAATCGAGAACAACAGCGCACGCAAGACCGACATGCTGCGCCTGTCGCAGGTAGGCCTGGCTGTCATGGCCTGCGTGGGCACCGTGGCCGTCATCTACCTGCTCTACCTCTGGATCATCCTGCCTGTCCTGCGCCTGCAGGACGGCCTGCGCCGCATGGCGGCACGCGAATTCTCGCTGCGCCTGCCGGTGGAAACCCGCGACGAGTTCGGCACGCTGACGTCGGGCTTCAACCGGATGGCCGCCGAACTGCAGGATCTCTACCATGACCTGGCCGCGCGGGTGACCAGCAAGACGGCTGAACTGGCGCGCCAGAATCGCGACCTCGAGGCGCTGTATGACATGGCCGCCTTTCTGAACCAGGCCGGCGATTCCGAAAGCCTGGCGCACGGCTTTCTGGAGCGCGTGATGCAGCAGTTCGGCGCCGATGGCGGGTCCGTGCGCGTGTACGACGCCCGCCAGGGCAAGCTTCACCGGGTGGCATCGGTCGGCCTGTCGATGACGCTGGCCGACAACGATCACTGCGCGGATATCGATGCCTGCCACTGCGGGCACGCCACGCAGGCGGGCATCGTCACGGTGGCCGACCTGCGCCGGGCCATGTCCCCGGCGCTTGCCCCGATGCCGCCTGCCGTGCCATCGCCATGCCGGCGCGAAGGCTTTCTGTCGATGGCCGCGTTCCGGCTGGACACGCTGCGCGGGCAGGTCGGCACTGTGACGCTGCACTTCCGGGTGGCGCGCGAATTGCCGCCATCGGACCGGCAATTGCTCGAGACGATGGCGCAGCATCTGGCCACCGCGCTGGATCACATTCGCCTGTCGGCCAGTGCGCGCCAGCTTGCCGTGGTGGAGGAACGCAACCTCGTGGCGCAAGGGCTGCACGACAGCATTGCGCAGGGGCTGAACTTCCTGAATCTGCAGGTGCAGTTGCTGGAGGATGCCGTGGACCGGCATGCCGATGGCGAGGTCCAGGAGATCATCCCACTGCTGCGCCATGGCGTGGAAGAGAGCTACCAGGACGTGCGCGAGTTGCTGCACAACTTCCGGTCGCGGCTGACCACCGGCGACCTGCGCCCCGCCGTGGAAGAAACCGTGGCGCGCTTCCGGCGCCAATGCCGCACCGAGGCCTCGCTGACCATCGATGACAAGGGCCTGCCGCTGCAGCCCGAAGACCAGTTGCAGGTGCTGTTCATCCTGCAGGAAGCCTTGTCGAACGTGCGCAAGCACGCCATGGCCGAGCACGTGGCGATCTCGATCCGGCACGACCGGCTGTTCCGGCTTGTGGTGCAGGACGATGGCGACGGCTTCGACGCGGGCCGCCTGAACGAGCACGACGCCAGCCATATCGGCCTGCACATCATGCGCGAGCGCGCCGCCCGGCTTGGCGCGCAGCTTGCAATCGACGCCCGTCCGGGCCTTGGGGTGCGGATCGAACTGACGCTGCCACGCGGCGATCAGGCTCCCGATGCCGGCCCGGAAGCATCGACCGTCTCGACACCCCCGGTAACGCACGTTACACCGGCTACTGCACCGGTCACCGCACCGGCCTGAGGAACCCGCACCATGACCATCCGCATCCTGTTGATCGACGACCACACGCTGTTCCGCTCGGGCATTCGCGCCCTGCTGCAGCGGCAACCGGATTTCGAGATCGTCGACGAAGCCGCCGACGGTGTGGAGGGTATCAAGCGGGCCAAGCAGCATCGGCCCGACGTGATCCTGCTGGATCTGAACATGCCGGGGCTGTCCGGACTCGAAGCCCTGCATCTGCTGGTGGAAGACCTGCCCGACAGCGCCGTGGTCGTGCTGACCGTATCGGAAGAGGCGGAAGAACTGGCCACGGCGCTACGCAGCGGCGCGCGCGGCTATCTGCTCAAGAACATCGAGACCGAAGCCCTGACCAGCGCCATCCGGCGCGCAGCGGCCGGCGAACCCGTGATATCGGAAGGCATGACCGCGAAGCTGGTGCAGCAGTTTCGCGCGCCGAACGCCCAGCCCGGCGCGGCACGCGGCCATGAGGGTAGCCAGCGGAGCGCCCCGCTAACCGTCCGCGAGCGCGACATCGTGCAGGGGCTGGTGCGCGGCGAAAGCAACAAGGAAATCGCCCGCGAACTGGGCGTGGCCGAAAGCACCGTGAAGATTCACGTGCAGAACATCCTGAAGAAGCTCAACCTGGCCAGCCGCGTGCAGGTGGCGGTCTACGCCGTCGAGCATGGGCTCGCGGGCTGACCGCCGGCCTGACCGCCCGGCCTGCAGCGCTCAGTAGTCGGTGCGCTGGACGCCCTGCTCGGTGCCGAGCAGCAGCACGTTGGCGCCACGCAGCGCGAACAGGCCCACCGTCACCACGCCGGGCAGATGGTTGATGCGCTGCTCAAGGGCCTTCGGGTCTTCGATCTTCAGGCCGACCACATCGAGAATCACATTGCCGTTGTCGGTCTTGTAGATGCCGCCTTCCTTGGTCATGCGCAGACGCGGTTGGCCGCCGAGCGCAGCCAACTGGCGGGCTACCGCGGCGCGTGCCATCGGAATCACCTCGACCGGCAGCGGGAACGTGCCCATGACCGGCACCAGCTTGCTGCCATCGGCGATGCAGACGAAGCGCTCGGCTACCGACGCCACGATCTTCTCGCGCGTCAGTGCGCCGCCGCCACCCTTGATCATCGCGCCCGAAGCGTCGATCTCGTCGGCACCGTCGACATAGACGGGGATGGTGTCGACATCGTTGAGATCCAGCACGGTGAAGCCATGCTGCTGCAGACGGCGCGTGGACGCTTCCGAGCTGGAAACGGCGCCGCTGAAGCGCTCCTTGAACGCCGCAACGGCGTCGATGAAGAGATTGGCGGTCGAGCCCGTGCCCACGCCGAGAACGGCACCTTCGGGCACTTCCTGCTTCACATAGTCCGCGGCAGCTTGCGCGACCTGCGCCTTGAGTTCATCCTGAGTCATGACAACAGCCAGAATTGCGTTGGGAAAGGGCGTAGTGTAGCGGATCGCGGCACGCGCCCGGCGATTGCCGCCCCGCGCCGCGGCATCTGCCGGCCACATCGCCTTGCCCCCTCACGCCGCGCCGTTACAATGACCCATTCCCGGCGAACCACCGCCCCAGACTTCTTCCAGACGGAACCAGATCATGAACGCGCTCGAACAACTGAAGCAGTTCACCACGGTAGTGGCCGATACCGGCGACTTCCAGCTGATGAAGCAGTACACGCCGCAGGACGCGACCACCAACCCGTCGCTGATCCTCAAGGCCGTGCAGAAGCCCGAGTACCGGCCGCTGCTGGAGCAGGCCACGCGCGACCATCACGGCAGCGCGGGCGTCGACGCGGTCATGGACCAGCTGCTGATCGCGTTCGGCTGCGAGATCCTGGCTATCGTGCCGGGCCGGGTATCCACGGAAGTTGACGCGCGCCTGTCGTTCGACACGCAGGCCACCGTCGACAAGGCGCGTCATCTGATTGGCCTGTACGAGCAGCGTGGCGTGGCCCGCGAGCGCGTCCTGATCAAGATCGCCTCGACATGGGAAGGTATCCAGGCTGCCGCCGTCCTGCAGCGCGAGGGCATCCGCTGCAACATGACGCTGCTGTTCTCGCTGGTACAGGCCGTGGCCTGCGCCGAAGCTGGCGCGCAGCTGATCTCGCCGTTCGTCGGGCGCATTCTGGACTGGTTCAAGAAGCAGGCGGGCGACAAGTGGGATGCAGACGCCAACGCAGGCGACAACGATCCCGGCGTGCGCTCGGTGCGCCAGATCTACGACTACTACAAGAAATTCGGTTACGACACCGAGGTGATGGGTGCCAGCTTCCGCGGCACTGGCCAGATCCTGGCGCTGGCGGGCTCAGACCTGCTGACCATCAGCCCGGAACTGCTGGAGCAATTGGCAGGCGGCCAGGCCACGGTGGAGCGCAAGCTGTCGGTGGAGCAGGCCCAGGCCGGCAACATCGCGCGCATCGCCGCCGACGAGGCCGCGTTCCGTTGGCAACTGAACGAGGATGCGATGGCCACCGAGAAGCTTTCGGAAGGCATCCGCCTGTTCGCGGCGGACGCCGTGAAGCTCGAAAAGCTCGTGGCGGAACTGGCCGGCTGAGCCTGGCGGCCGCCTGCCCGAGGCTCACGCCCTGACACACCTGTCTCGCTTCAATCGGCGGGACAGGCGGGACAGCAGCCCGAGGAGCACAAAGGGTGGGCGGGAGAAAACCGTCAGGCGCTCAGGCCGTGCCTTGGGGCCACAGCATTGGCAGGCACTGCCCTGCCGCCGCGGACAGCACCAGGTCCGCCGTAGCATCCAGGGCCGACGGCTCTGGATTGACCAGCAGCACGCGGGCGCCGTGTTCCTTCGCCAGGCCCGGCAATGCGGCCGCCGGATAAACCAGCCCGGACGTGCCCACGACCAGACAGAGGTCGCAGTTCTGCGCCGCGTGATCGGCGCGATAGCGCGCCACGCGCGGCAAATCCTCGCCAAACCACACCACGCCGGGGCGCATCATCGCCCCGCACAGCGCGCAATGCGGTGGCTCGCCCGGCACGGCGGGCACCGTGTCGCAGCGGCCGCAGCCATCCAGCCACTTATTGGCGAACAGGTTGCCGTGCAATTCCACCACGTGCTCGCTGCCGGCCTGCTGATGCAGACCGTCGATATTCTGCGTCACCAGCGTCAGTGATTTCTGGCTGGCCAGCGCCGCCAGCGCATAGTGGGCGGGATTCGGCCTGGCCGCCGACACCAGTTCGCGCCGGTGCTCGTACCACTGCCACACCAGCGTCGGCTGGCGCCGAAATGCTTCCTCGGTCGCCAACTCCTCGGGATCGAAGCGCGCCCAGAGTCCGGTCAGGGCATCGCGGAAGGTCGGCACGCCGGATTCCGCCGAGATGCCCGCGCCGGTCAGCACGAAGATGTTCTGCGCGGCGTCGACCCACTGGCGTGCCTGCTCCAGCGCGGCGGCATCGACGATCATGCTCAGCCCCGGCGCTGGCGCACCGCCTCGTACAGGCACACGCCGCTGGCCACGGAAACGTTAAGGCTTTCCACGCCGCCCGCCATCGGAATGCCCACCAGTTCGTCGCAGGTCTCACGCGTCAGGCGGCGCATACCCTCGCCTTCGGCCCCCATCACGATGGCCGTCGGACCCTTCAGGTCCATGTCGTAGAGCGACTTGTCGGTGCCGTCAGCCGTGCCGATCACCCAGATGCCGCGCTCCTGCAGTTCGCGCAGCGTGCGCGCCAGGTTGGTCACGGTGATATAGGGAACGGTTTCGGCGGCGCCACTGGCCACCTTCGCCACAGTGGTATTGAGTCCGACACTGCGGTCCTTCGGCGCGATGACCGCATGGGCACCGGCACCGTCGGCCACGCGCAGGCAAGCGCCGAGGTTGTGCGGATCGGTGACGCCGTCCAGCACCAGCAGCAGCGGCGTGCCTTCGATGCTGTCCAGCAGTTCGTCGAGATTGAGGGCAAGCGAGACATCTTCGGCACGCGCCACCACACCCTGGTGGCGGTCGGTGCCGGCCATACCGCGCAGGCGGTCGGCATCCACCGGATGCAGCGTCACGCCAAGGCTTTCGGCCAGCCGGACGAAGTCCAGCATGCGGCGGTCCTTGCGGTTCGCTTCGATATAGATGTCGGAAACGCTCTGCGCATTCTGACGCAGGCGTGCGTTGACGGCGTGAAAGCCGATCAGGAGTTTGTGTTTGGCCATGGCGCGCATTGTACCCGCCATGGCCTCACGACAATGCCGATTTGCTTACCGCTTGCGCGCGGTACGGCTCGTTTTGCCGGCCGGCTTGGGCGCCCGCTTGGCAGCGGATTTCTTGGCCGTTTGCAGGTGCGGAGGCTTGGGCTTGGCCGCCCGCTTGGCCTGCTTGCCCGCCGGCGTCTTGCGGCCCGCATGCGACGCATGACCGACATTCGCTTCACGCGGCTTGACGGGCGTGATCACGGCCTCGAAGACCGGTTGCTCTTCGATCACACGGTCAAGCGTTTCGTCGAACGATTCCTCCGGCTTCGAGGTGCCGCCGAGCAGGGCTGCCAGTTGCCGGCCCTTCTTGCGCGCCGGCACGGCGTGGGCGGCCGGCACGCGCGGTTGCTCGGGTGCCCCGGCACGGCCACGCAGCGTCTTGGCCGACGGCTCCTGCACCAGGCGGAAGTCGATCTTGCGGGCATCCAGGTCCACGCGCGAGACCTGCACCCGCACGCGATCGGTCAGCCGGTAGCGGATGCCGGTGCGCTCGCCACGCAGTTCGTTGCGTGCCTCGTCATACTGGAAGTAGTCGCTGCCCAGCTCGGTGACATGGACCAGCCCTTCCACGTAGAGCTCGTCGAGCTGCACGAAGATGCCGAACGACGTGACCGCGCTGATCGTCCCGGCGAAGTCGCTGCCGAGCTTGTCGCGCATGAAGTAGCACTTCAGCCAGGCCTCGACGTCGCGCGACGCTTCGTCCGCACGGCGTTCATTGGCCGAGCAGTGCAGGCCCAGTTCATCCCAGACGCCCTCGTCGCGCTTGGCGCGGGCTGCGGCGTTCGCGGCCCGCTTCTCGGCGTCGGCGGCCTGCATGCGGCGCGCCTTGGGCGAGATCTGCGTGTTGAGTTCGGTACCCGGGATAAAGACCGGCCGGTACTTGGTATGCGCCAGGATGGCCTTGATCGAGCGGTGCACGAGCAAGTCCGGGTAGCGCCGGATCGGGCTCGTGAAGTGCGCGTAGGCCTCGTAGGCCAAGCCAAAATGGCCGATGTTGTCGGGGCTGTACACGGCCTGCTGCATCGAGCGCAGCAGCATCGTCTGCAGCATCGGCGCATCGGGGCGCGACTTGATCTTGTCCATCACCTCGGCGTAATCCAACGCCTGCGGCTTGTCGCCGCCGCCCAGCGACAGGCCGGCCGTCTTCAGGAATTCGCGCAGGTTCTTGAGCTTTTCCTCGCTCGGACCCGCGTGAATCCGGTACAGCGCCGGATGCTTGAAGCGTTCGAGGAAGTCGGCTGCGCAGACATTGGCCGTCAGCATGCATTCCTCGATCAGCCGGTGCGCGTCGTTGCGGGTGCGCGGCAGGATCTGTTCGATCTTGCCCTGCGCATTGCAGACGATGTACGTCTCGGTCGTGTCGAAGTCGATCGCACCCCGCTCGCGGCGCGCCTTCAGCAGGACCTGGAACAGTTCGTACAGGTTCTGCAGGTGCGGCACCAGCTCGGCGCGCTTGTGCGCCTCGGGGCCCTTGGTGTTCGACAGGACAGCCCAGACCTCGTTATAGGTCAGCCGCGCCGCCGAGTGCATCACGGCCGGATAGAACTGGTAGCCCTTGAGCTCGCCCTTGGCCGTGATCACGGCATCGCAGACCATGCACAGGCGGTCGACGTTCGGATTCAGCGAGCAGAGGCCGTTCGACAGCTTTTCCGGCAGCATCGGGATCACCCGGCGCGGGAAGTACACCGAGGTGGCCCGGTCAAGCGCATCGGCGTCGAGCGGCGTACCGGGCCGCACGTAGTGCGACACGTCGGCGATGGCCACGATCAGGCGCCAGCCCTTGGCGCGGCCGATCTTGACCGGCTCGCAGTAGACGGCGTCGTCGAAGTCGCGTGCATCCTCGCCATCGATCGTCACCAGCGGCACGTCGCGCAGGTCGATGCGGTGGTCCAGGTCGGCCTGGCGCACTTCGTCAGGCAGCGCCTGCGCTTCCTTGGCGGCAGCCGCGGAGAACTCGTGCGGCACGCCGTACTTGCGCACGGCGATCTCGATTTCCATGCCAGGATCGTCGATGTCGCCCAGCACTTCGACCACGCGGCCCACGGGCTGCACGTAGCGATCCGGCCATTCCACCAGTTCGACGCTGACCACCTGCCCCACGCGCGCCTTGCCTTGCGACTTGGGCGGGATCAGGATGTCCTGGCCGATGCGCTTGTCTTCCGGCGCCACCACCAGCACGCCGTTTTCGGACAGCAGGCGGCCAATGACAAAGCGGTTGGCGCGCTCGACGATCTCGACGATCTGCCCTTCCGGGCGCCCGCGGCGGTCGTAGCCCACCACGCGCACCTGGGCACGGTCGTTGTGCATCGCCTTCTGCAGTTCGCGCTCGGGCAGGAAGATGTCGTCTTCGCCATCGTCGCGAATCAGGAAGCCAAAGCCATCGCGATGGCCCTGTACGCGGCCGACGACGAAGTTTGGTTGATGGGCCAGTTCGTAGCGGCCCTTGCGATTCAGTTCGATCTGGCCGTCGCGTTCCATCGCGGCGAGGCGTTTCTGAAAACCGTCATGCTCCTTGCGCGTGACGGCCAGGGCCTTGGCGATGTCGCCGGCCGACAGGGGCGACCCCGAAGTTCTCAGTACGCCGAGGATTTCTTCCCGGCTAGGGATCGGATAGTTGTTCTGATTCAATTTTTCTCGAAACTATTTGACAAACGTTTGACGGTCGCTATAATGGCCGCTTCGGTTGTTTCGACACCTGCCCAGGTGGCGGAATTGGTAGACGCACTAGGTTCAGGTCCTAGCGGTGGCAACACTGTGGAGGTTCGAGTCCTCTCCTGGGCACCAAGATTCAGCAAGGAACCCGCAACGTGAGTTGCGGGTTTTTTGTTTTGTGCTGCTGAATCCTTCAAATTCTCTCCCTCTTGCCTTGTTGCCTTGTCCGTGGCCCTTTTCTGACTTTGAGCCGTGGATGAGTGTATCAGTTTCAGTGCCGATTCCGGCATTATCTCGCCATCTTCGCAATATCCATCGCGAAAAATACAGCAGCCTATCCATTCAACTCGGTTGTTAACGCGGTTGTTGACGGCTGACCAATCTGTAACTATGATAGTTTCACATTGAGATTTCCGCATGAGCACCAGCAGCCGGTTTGCCGTCGCCGTCCACATTCTTACCCTGCTTGCGCAGGCTGAGGGGCCGGTGCCGTCGTCGATGATTGCCGGCAGCGTGGGCACCAACCCTGCGCTGATCCGCCGCATGATCGGCACGCTGACCGAAGCCGGCTTCGTGACGACGACGATGGGCAGCACCGGTGGCGCGATGCTGGCGCGGTCCGCGTCGGACATCACGCTGCTTGACGTCTTTCGTGCCACCGAGACCACGGCGCTGATCACGCTGCACCAGAGCGCGCCGAATCCGGCATGCATGGTGGGGCGCGAGATCACCGGTGCCCTGCAGACCGTGGCAGATCGCGCGCAGGCCGCTATGGATGCATCGCTCGCGGAAATCACGATTGCCAGCATGCTCCACGAGGTTGAGCATGCCGCCCGGCGCCGCAAGCGCTGATTTTTTTATCTCGATATGTAACCACCATGGTTTCATATCGCTCTTAGTCGAAAGGAATCCATCATGAAGATCGCCATCATTGGCGCCACGGGCAACGTGGGCAGCCGCCTGACCGATGAAGCCCTGCGCCGTGGCCACACCGTGACCGCCCTCGCCCGCCAGGCGTCGAAGCTGCCCGCCCGGGAAGGCGTGACGGCACGCGATGTGGACGTAGCGGAGACGTCTGCCCTGGCCCACGCACTGCGCGGCAGCGATGTGGTGATCAGCACCGTGCGCTTCCTGCAGACCAGCGCAGCGCAGATCGTGGCGGCGGTCAAAGCCGCCGGCGTCGAGCGCCTGCTGGTAGTGGGCGGCGCAGGCAGCCTTTACGTGGCACC
>NZ_PJRP01000018.1:0-18502 GCF_002858765.1 Cupriavidus pauculus | reverse complement strand
GCGATGTGGTGATCAGCACCGTGCGCTTCCTGCAGACCAGCGCAGCGCAGATCGTGGCGGCGGTCAAAGCCGCCGGCGTCGAGCGCCTGCTGGTAGTGGGCGGCGCAGGCAGCCTTTACGTGGCACCCGGCGTGCAGCTCGTCGATACGCCAAATTTCCCGGACGCCTACAAGGCCGAGGCATCGGCTGGCCGTGACTTCCTCAACGCCCTGCGTGGCGAAACGGCCTTGGCATGGACGTTCCTGTCGCCATCGGCACTGTTCACGCCGGGCGAGCGAACTGGAAAATTCCGTCTGGGGAACGAAGATCTGCTCACCGCCGCCGACGGCAAGAGCTGGATCTCGATGGAAGACTATGCCATCGCCATGCTCGACGAAATCGAGCAGCCGAAGCATGTTCGGGAACGGTTCACGGTCGGGTACTGATCGCCGACCAGTAGTGGGCTCCCCACCCCCGCGTTTGGGCGTGGGGAGAAAACGAAGCGCTTATGCCGCGCTGTCGTCGTCCAGCAGGCTGGCGCGCTTGCCGCGCTTGAGCCAGGCGGCCAGGTTATGCGGGCGCAGCGTGTCGTATTCCTCGAACGGCTGATGGATCCACGGGTTCGACGGCAGGAACGTCACGTGATAGTCAGGCTCCACCTTCGAGCAGGCCTTATACCAGAGCACGGCCGAGCGCACGTCGGTCACAGCCGGATAGCGTTCCTTCAGATGACGGCCCACGCGTTCCAGCGTGACACCGGAATCGACCAGGTCGTCCACGAGCAGGATCTTGCCCGACAGTTCGCCACGGGTCATCGTGATGTACTGCGCGATATCCAGATCGCCCTGCTGCGTGCCAGCGGCTTCGCGGTACGAACTCGTGGCCAGGATGGCCAGCGGCACATCGAAAATGCGCGACATCTGGTCGCCCACGCGCAGGCCGCCACGGGCCAGGCACAGGATCTTGTCGAACTTCCAGCCCGACTCATGCACGTTCAGCGCCAGACGTGCGACCAGGCGGTGATACTCATCCCAGGAGACCCACAGGTTCTCTTCGTCATTGGTTGGCAGGTTCATGGCGTCTTTTCTTCTAATGGCCGGATCATTGGCCAGTGGATAAAGCATCGGCCCGCATATCGCGGGCCGAATGGCTTTTGTGAGGCCGCGGCACTCATGGCGCCGCGGTCATGCTCACGGATATTTCCGTCGCGTCAGGCGACCTGATACGGATGGCGCAGCAGGATCGTCTCGTCGCGGTCCGGACCGGTCGAGATCATGTCGATCGGAATGCCGACCACGTCCTCGACCCGCTTCAGGTACACGCGCGCCTGCTCCGGCAGCGCATCCCAGGTCTTCACGCCAAACGTCGATTCGTTCCAGCCCGGGTACTCTTCGTAGATCGGCTTGCAGTTCGCCACCGCATCCGAGCCGCGCGGCAGAATATCGACGCGCTTGCCGTCGAGCTCATAGCCCACGCACAGGTTGATCGTTTCCAGGCCGTCGAGCACGTCGAGCTTGGTCAGGCACAGGCCCGACACGCCATTGATCTGCACCGAGCGCTTCAGCGCGGCGGCATCGAGCCAGCCAGTGCGGCGCGGACGGCCGGTGACCGAGCCGAATTCCTTGCCGACGTTGGCCAGGCGCACACCCACGGCGTCCTGACGGGCCGGGTTGTCGTTGTCGTACAGCTCGCTCGGGAACGGACCCGCACCCACGCGCGTGCAATACGCCTTGGTAATGCCCAGGATGTAGTTCAGACGACCCGGGCCCACGCCAGCACCGGCAGCGGCCGCACCGGCCACGCAGTTGCTCGACGTCACGAACGGGTACGTGCCATGGTCGACGTCCAGCAGCGTGCCTTGCGCGCCCTCGAACATCAGGTTGCCGCCCGCCGCGTTCACGGCGTACAGCTCGGCCGACACATCGGCCACCATCGGCTTCAGACGCGGCGCGTAGGCCAGCATCTCGTCCAGGATCTGCTGGTAGTCCACGGCTTCGGCGCCCAGGTACTGGGTCAGCATGAAGTTGTGGAAATCCACGTTCTCGCGCAGACGCTCGGCGAAATGCTTCGGGTCGAACAGGTCCTGCACGCGCAGCGCGCGGCGAGCCACCTTGTCTTCGTAGGCCGGGCCGATGCCACGGCCGGTCGTACCGATCTTGGCGGCACCACGGCGGGCTTCGCGCGCCTTGTCGATGGCCACGTGGTACGGCAGGATCAGCGTGGTAGCTTCGGAGATGCGCAGGCGGTTCTGCACCTGCAGGCCGGCGCCCTCGAGCTCTTCGATTTCACGGAACAGCGCTTCGGGAGAAAGCACCACACCATTGCCGATGTAGCAAATGGTGCTTTCGCGCATGATCCCTGACGGAATCAGTCGCAGAATGGTCTTCTTGCCGCCGATGATGAGCGTGTGGCCAGCGTTGTGGCCGCCCTGGAACCGCACCACGCCTTTTGCATGATCGGTAAGCCAATCGACGATTTTCCCTTTGCCTTCGTCACCCCACTGGGTTCCGATCACGACGACATTGCGTCCCTGGCCTACTGCGGATGCGGACATGTTGAATTGGTCAGAAGGTTAAAAACGTATTCTACTCTCGTTGTTCGACGGTTCCGGGTTTTCACGAGTCCGCGGAACAGACGTTTGCCATCCATTCCGGGCGATCATAGGCCACCGCGGGCAGCAAACGTCATTTGAGAGCAGGTGGAAAGCACCGGCACGAAACGGCCGGCGCCAGAAATCAGCGAATCAACGCGGCACTACGACCCAGGCATCGCCCTGGCGCAGTAGCTGGCGGTCGCACTTGAATTCATCGAGTTCGTGCGTATGGCCCGGCAGCGACTGGATCACGATCTCGCCAGTCGCACGCAGCGTGGCAATCGTCGCGCGCAGCGCAGGGTCTGCATCCCACGGGGCGAAGATGGCCTGCGCACGAACTTCCACGGGCGACAGGGCTGCCACTTCGCGCAGGTCGAGCGAAAAACCGGTGGCCGGTCGCGCACGACCGAACGCCTCGCCCACCTTGTCATAGCGGCCCCCACGGGCCACGTAGTTCGGCAAACCCGCAACGTAGGCCGTGAACATCACGCCGCTGTGATAGTGGTAACCGCGCAAATCCGACAGGTCGATGTTCACGCTGGCGCCGCTTACCTGACTGGCCAACGCTGACAGCTCGTCGAGGGCACGGCCAATGGCGGGGCTGGCCGGCAGTGTGGCGCGCGCGCGTTCGATTACCTCTACGCCACCGTACAGCGTCGGCAACGCCAACAGCGCGTTGCGCTCCGTATCGGGGAGCCCCTGGGTCAACTCACGCAGGGCCGAGACATCCTTGGTTTCAAGTGCAGCAAACAGCGCATCTTCGATGTTACGCCCCGAAGGCAATGCCGACAGGAGTGCCTCGAGAATGCCCGCGTGGCACAGATCCAGGCGGATATCGGCCAGGCCGGCAGCCTGCAGCGCGGCCAGCATCAGTTCCTGGATCTCGACGTCGGCTTCCAGACCAGCATGACCGTAGATCTCGGCGCCAATCTGGATCGGCTCACGCGTGGCATGGAAACCGGCTGGGCGCGCGTGCAGCACATTGCCGGCATAGCACAGGCGCGTCACGCCCGGGCGGTTCAGCAAATGCGCATCGATACGTGCCACTTGCGGCGTAATGTCGGCGCGCAGGCCCATCGTACGACCCGACAGCTGATCCACCAGTTTCAGTGTGCGCAGGTCCAGATCATGGCCGGTACCGGTCAGCAGCGACTCCAGGTACTCGAGCATCGGGGGCATGACCAGCTCGTAGCCATAGGTGCGGAACAGGTCCAGCATGCGGCGGCGCAGTTCTTCGATCTTGCGCGCTTCCGACGGCAGGACGTCGGCAATGTTTTCGGGCAGGAGCCAGCGGTTGGACATGGGGTCTCTTCTATCAAAATCCGGGCTGGCGGGGCGCACGCCCCTCCAGCCGGACAAAACCCCGGCGGACCGGGGTTCTGTCGAATGTTGCGTTTCAGGGCCCCCGATTTGAGCGGGATGCCCGGTGCGCGCTGTGCGCGCTACTTCTTGCCGCCGCTACCGGAAGCCGGCGCCGCGTTGCCACCCGCCGAACGCATATAGCGGAAGAAGTCCGAATTCGGCTCCAGCACCATCACATTGCCCTTGTCGCGGAATGTGTTGCGGTAGGCCTCCATGCTGCGCCAGAACTGGGCGAAGCTCGGGTCCTTGCCAAAGGCATCGGCGTAGAGCTGCGACGACTTGGCATCGCCCTCGCCCTTGACGATCTGGGCATCGCGATAGGCCTCGGCCAGCACCACCTCGCGCTGACGGTCGGCATCGGCACGGATTTTCTCACCTTCGGCGGCGCCAGTCGAACGCAGTTCGTTGGCCACGCGCTTGCGCTCGGCTTCCATGCGGCGATAGACCGACTCGCTGATCGCGGGCAGCAGATCCACGCGCTTCAGACGCACATCGAGGATTTCGACACCCACGGACTGCGCATATTCGGCCATGCCCAGGCGGATGTTCTGCATGACCTTGTCGCGCTCGCCCGCCACCACGTCGGCGACGGTGCGCTTGCCAAATTCCTCGCGCGCCACGGCGTCGATACGCTGCGTCATGCGGTCTTGCGCGCCACGGACGTTACCGGCAAATGCCACGAAGAACTTGCGGGGATCGGTAATTCGCCATTTGACGAACCAGTCCACCACCATCGACTTCTTCTCGGCGGTCAGGAAACGCTCGCTGGCGGCCACGTCGATCGTCTGCAGGCGACGGTCCATGAAGACCACGTTCTGCAGCGGCGGCGGCAGCTTGAAATGCAGGCCGGGCTCGCGCACCACCTGCTTGATCTCGCCGAAGGCGAAGACCACGGCATATTGACGCTGATCGACCACGAAGAGCATCGACGACACGACGGCCAGCAGGATAAACAGGCCAATGGCGAAGGAAATCAGTCGGTTCATGACGGGTCTCCTTAGCGAACGTCGCGGTCGCGGTTGCGCATCGACTCACGCGAACGGATGTCCGGCGTGGGCGTGTCGGTCGTGGCCGGCGTGCTCGCGCCTGCCGCCGATGCCGGCGCCGTGGCTTGCGACGGCAGCTGCGACATCAGCTTGTCCAGCGGCAGGTACAGCAGGTTGTTGCCCGCCTTGGCGTCCACGAGGATCTTGTTCGTGTTGCTATAAATCTGCTGCATGGTCTCCAGATAGATACGGTCGCGCGTGACTTGCGGCGCCTTGGCATATTCGGTCTGCACCGAGCGGAAGCGCGCGGCGTCACCTTCGGCCTGCGCCACCACGCGGGCACGGTAGGCTTCCGATTCTTCCTTCAGGCGCGCCGCCGTGCCCCGGGCACGCGGCAGGATGTCGTTGGCGTACGCCTGGCCTTCGCTGATCGCACGTTCGCGATCCTGGCTTGCCTTGTTCACATCATCGAACGCGGCCTGCACCTGCTCGGGCGGTTGCACGCTCTGCACGTTGACCGAGATCACACGGATACCGGTCTTGTAAGCGGTCAGGATCGACTGGATCGACTTGGCCAGGCCCTGGGCGATCTGCTCGCGGTTCTCGTAGAGCACCGCATCCATCTTGTTGCGGCCCACGATCTCGCGCACCGACGTCTCGGCGGCCTGCGTCACCAGTTCTTCATCGCCACCGCGGTCGGTCTTGTTGTAGAACAGGAATTCGCTGGCGTCCTGGATGTCGTACTGCACCGTGAAGCGGACGTCGATGATGTTCTCGTCCTGCGTCAGCATCGACGAGTCCTTGAGGTTGCTGTCCTTGATCGACGTGGCGCGGCCAACCTCCACCGAACGCACTCCCGACAGGTTCACCACCTCGGCCGACTGGATCGGCCACGGCGCACGCCAGTTGATACCGGGACCCGTGGTGTACTTGAACTTGCCGAACTGCAGGATTACGGCGGTCTGGCCTTCCTGCACCATGAAGAAGCCACTGGCCAGCCAGATGCCGACCACGGCCGCGACGATCACGGCGAGCCCGACATTCGAGCCCTTGCCCGATGGGCGCGAGCCGAAGCCATTGCCCTGGCCGCCACCGCCATTGTCCTTGCGGCCCAGCAGGCCGTTCAGGCGGCGGTTGAAGTCGCGCCACAGCTCGTCCAGGTCGGGCGGGCCGTCCTGCGGACGCTGGTTCTGCTGGCGACCTTTGTCCTTGTTGTCTTCATCGTCCTGTCCGTTACGACCCCAGCGTGGGTCGTTCAACGAGAAGATGGCGCGCAGGCGCGGCCAGCGAGCAAACCGCGCGGCGCGGCTGCCTGGCACGAAGTGCGAGTCAGGATTCCGAGGGAACAGGGGCATGTAGGGCACGGGTCCGGGAAAGTTGGAACAGGGGGATTCTAGCAGCCATCTCGATCACTTTTGCTCAAATTCCCCCAATCGGGCCGCCATTCGCAGCGAACGGCTATCAGTCTGGGTGATCGGCACCCCGATCCGGGCCGTTTTCGGCGCCCTCGCGGGGGTCTCCGGCGTCCCAGTCATCGTCTTCGGCCGGAGGCGGAATGCCGTCCAGACGCGGATCGAACGGGGCGGGCGCATCCGGCCGCGACGCCAGCCACTGGGCGACTTCGACCACGGCTTCACGCAGGGCATCGAGACCCACCCCGTCGCGCGCCGAAATGAAGACGCGCGTCGGCACGCCATCCTCGTTGCGCTCGATGCGGGCGCCCTGCTCCAGCAGTTCCGGCGCCGCATCGATCTTGTTCATCACCACAATCTGCGGGATGTCCGAGGCGTTGATTTCCGCCAGCACACGGTTCACCTGCTCGATCTGCTCGTGGCGCACCGGGCTCGACGCGTCCACCACGTGCAACAGCAGGTCGGCATGAACGGTTTCGTCCAGCGTGGCACGGAACGCCGCCACGAGTTGCGTCGGCAGGTCGCGGATGAAGCCGACCGTATCGGACAGCACCACGTTGCCGAATCCGTCCAGAAACAGCCGGCGCGACGTGGTATCGAGGGTGGCGAACAATTGATCGGCCGCGTACGCGCGCGCCTTGGTCAGCGCGTTGAACAGCGTCGACTTGCCCGCGTTGGTATAGCCGACCAGCGAAATGCTCAGCGTATCGTTACGCGCGCGGGCACGGCGCTGCGTATGGTGCTGACGCTGCAGCCGCGCCAGATCGGTCTTGAGCCGCTTGGCGCGATCATCAAGCATCCGGCGGTCCAGTTCGAGCTGACGTTCGCCGGGGCCGCCGCGCATGCCAATACCGCCCTTCTGGCGTTCAAGGTGGCTCCACGCCCGCACCAGGCGCGACGCCTGGTATTGCACCTGGGCCAGTTCCACCTGCACCTTGCCCACGTGGCTTTGCGCACGCTGGCCGAAGATATCGAGGATCAGGCCGGTACGGTCGATCACGTGCCGCCCGAGAAAGCGCTCCAGGTTACGTTGCTGGGCCGGGCTCAGCGCGTGGTTAAACACCACCACATCGGCATCCAGGGCGTCCGCTGCCTCCTTGAGCTCTTCCGCCTTGCCCGAACCGATGAACAGCGCCGGGTCGGGGCGCGAACGCTTGCCGGTCAGCGTGTGTACGGGCACCGAGCCGGCCGTGGAGGTCAGCAGCGCCAGTTCGGAAAGGCTTTCCTGGAAGTCATGCTTGCCGAAATCCACGCCGACGAGGATCGCGCGCGAAGGATCGGTCTGGGAGGTAGCTCTGGGTTGCAAGCGGGTGGACGCCAAGCGCCGGAAAAATAGGTTGGAAAACGAGGTTGGATCCGATTGTCAGGACAATGACCGGCCGTGCTGCGACAAGCTGTCGCACACCATTGCCATGGGGCTCGGTGACGGACGCAGACTGGATCGGGAACCGGATTCGGAAGGTGCCGCCCGGTCGGGGCAGCGCTGACGGCGCAGGCCGGAGAACAGCTGGGGCGGGAACGTGCAGCGTGACGGCCGCATGCGGATGCGGCCGTCCACAAACGAGGAAAAATCAGCCCTCGGGGGAATCATCCACACGGAAATTGACCGCGCGCGCCGGCACGACGGTAGAAATCGCATGCTTGTACACCATTTGCGTCACGGTGTTCCGCAGCAGGACGACATACTGGTCGAACGACTCGATATTGCCTTGCAGCTTGATGCCATTGACGAGGTAGATGGAAACCGGCACGTGCTCTTTGCGCAGCGCGTTAAGGAACGGGTCTTGTAGCAATTGCCCTTTGTTGCTCATGGCACACTCCAAAATTATAGATTTAGTGATGGATCATGGGGACGAAAGTCCCCGGTTCAAGTCAGTTGGCGCAAAAACGCGCCAGAAAAAAGATCAAAACGGTACCAAGCTGGCATCAACGCAGCAGGGCTTCCCCTGCTACTCGTGAATTTAGCCGCAGTTCCAAACGAACGCAAACGAAACTTCGGACGAGGAACGGCACCTTTTGGGCTCAATCCTTCGATTCGGCGTAAGGGTTTTTGTTCGTACGGAATTCGATGCGCAACGGCGTGCCCTTGAGCTTGAACGCCGTGCGGAAGCGGTTCTCGAGGTAACGCTTGTACGCGGCCGTCACGTTCTGCAGCCCGTTGCCGTGGATGACCACGATCGGCGGATTGGAACCGCCCTGGTGCGCGTAGCGCATCTTGGGGCGCGATACCCCCGCGCGCTTCGGCTGCTGGAATTCCACCGCTTCCTGCAGCACTCGCGTGAGTTGCGGCGTCGGCAGCTTGACCATCGCAGCGGCGTACGCGTCGTCCACGGAGCGCAGCAATGCACCAATTCCGGTACGTTCCTTGGCCGACACGTAGTGAACGTTCGCAAAGCTCAGAAACTGCAGCTTGCGCTCCAGGTCGTGCTTGATGCGGTCGCGAGCGTGGCCATCGAGGCCATCCCACTTGTTCACGCCCACCACCAGCGCGCGGCCCGACTCCACGATAAAGCCCGCGATATGGGCATCCTGCTCGGAAATGTCCTGCTGGGCATCGAGCAGCAGCACCACCACGTTGGCATCGGCAATCGACTGCAGCGTCTTGACCACCGAGAACTTCTCGATGGCCTCGAACACCTTCCCGCGCTTGCGCAGGCCTGCGGTGTCGATCAGCGTGTAGGGCCTGCCACCACGCTCGAACTCCACGTAGATCGCATCGCGCGTGGTCCCCGGCATATCGAACGCGATCACGCGCTCTTCGCCGATCAGCGTGTTGACCAGCGTGGACTTGCCCACGTTCGGCCGACCCACGATGGCGATCTTGGTACCGCGCTGATTGCCGTCGTCCTGCTCGGCCAGTTCCGGGCGTTCCTGCACGGCCAGTTCCAGCGCCTCGTCGACGAGGTCGCTCACGCCGTCGCCGTGCGTGGACGAGATCGCATACGGATCTCCCATGCCCAGCTCATAAAAATCGGTCGCCACCGAGGTGTAGTTCATACCCTCGGCCTTGTTGACGGCCAGCATGATGCGGCGGCCGGTCTTGCGCAGGTAGTCGGCGATCACGCGATCCTGCGGCGCGAGCCCCAGGCGGCCGTCCACCAGGAAGATCACGACGTCCGCTTCCACCACGGCCTGACGCGTCTGCTTGGCCATCTCGGCAACAATGCCATCCTTGGCCACGGGCTCGAAGCCGCCGGTGTCGATCACGATGAACGGACGATCGCCGATACGGCCCTCGCCATAGTGGCGGTCCCGTGTCAGGCCCGGCAGGTCGGCGACAAGTGCGTCGCGCGAGCGGGTCATGCGATTGAATAGCGTCGACTTGCCCACATTGGGACGGCCGACGAGTGCGATAACTGGTTTCATTCAATAAACGGAAACAGGGGCCGGCACGCGCCGTCCCCCGCAATTCCGGAGTCATGTTGATCCGACAACCGCCGTGCTTGTCCACGGCTGGCCGCTTTTCCTGTCGGAGCGGAGACGGAACCGCAGTTCCATCCCGCTATGTTTTGGCACGACCAGGGATCATGCTACCGGATTGGCACCGCCCACGCGACAGGGGCATGGGCGGGCTTGCGTGCGCTGGCACGCTTTCGTTCTGGCGCCATCGTCGGCGCCCCTGGCAATCAGTTCGGTACGAAGCCGTAGACGTCGCCGTCGCGGGTCTGCACCACCAGCGTCTGGCCGGCAATCACCGGTGCCGCGCTGATCGCGCTGCCGTCCGTCTTCATGCGCGCCAGGACGGTGCCATCCTCCCGCGACAGGAAGTGGACAAATCCTTCGTAGTCGCCAACGACCACCGACCGGCCGATGGACGCCGGTGCGCCCAGGCTGCGGTAACGCAGGTCCATATTCTTCCAGCGCTCGTTGCCGTTCTGGCGATCGAACGAGAACACCGCCGAGGTTTCGTCGCTGGCGAACAGCGAACTGTCATCCTGCGCCAAACCCATCGGCGACGAGAAGTCCTTGCCCCACTGCGGCTGGCCGTTGGCCAGTTCCAGGCAGGAAATACGCCCCTGGAACGTGGTTGCGCAGACCTGACGGCCCAGAACGGCCGGCATGCCTGTCACATCGTTCAGGCGCTCGATCTCCGACACACCCTTCGGATACGACACCGTGCTCTCCCAACGCAGCACGCCATTGCCCGGCGCCAGCACGCCAAGCTTGCCGCCCGGGAAGCCCGTGACGATGCCGTCACCGGCGTACACCATCCCCATCGCCGCGCGCAGGTTCAGCGGCGCCTGCGAGCGCTGGTAGATCCAGCGGCGGTCGCCAGTGCCGGCGTCCAGGCCGATGATGCGGGTGTCGGTCGTACGCACGACCACCAGGCCGTTGCCGACCAGCGGTGCCGACAGAACTTCGCCGTTGACCTGCTTTTTCCAGATCTGCTTGCCGCTCTTGTCGAACGCGTAGATGGCGCCCTTCTCGCCGGCCACGGCCGTCGTGTCGCCGTCCGAGCCCGGGCCCGAGGTCAGGTCCAGGTCGGTCTTCGCCTTCCAGAGCGTCTGGCCGTTGGTGGCGTTGATGGCCATCAGCGCGCCGCTCTTGCCCGACACGAACACCGCATCGCCAGCCACAACGGGCGCCATGACGTACGGGCCGCTCTTGCCCACGTCAGCCTTCCAGGCCTGCTTGACCGACAGCGTGGCCGAGATCGGCTTCAGTTCGGTGGGCGGGTGCTTGTTTTCCTTGCTGAACAGCGAGCAGCCCGCCAGCAGGCCCAGGCAGGTGCCGGCCACGAGCGTACGGGTTGCGGCTGTGCGAAGCAATGACGTCATAGGATGCGATCCTGAATTTTTAAAAAGGGTCCGCCGTCCGCTCACGCGGTGCCCAGCGCGTCGAGCTTGAACTGGATGATCTGGCGCATGCCGCCCTCGGTCGCGCCGAGCTTTTCCAGCGCGCGGCGGTAGGCGGTACGCGCCTCGTCGCGCTTGTCCTGCGCAGCCAGCAGATCGCCGCGGCGATCGGCGAACAGCGCCTCGTACTGCGCGGGCGCATCCTTCAGCAGCGCCAGGCCCTGGTCGTAGGCCTTCTCGTCCAGCAGCACACCGGCCAGCCGTACGCGCGCCAGCGGCGCATAGTCTTCACCGCCATGATCGATGGCCCACTGCAGCTGCGTCTTGGCACCGGCCAGGTCGCCCGCGTCGTACAGCACCTTGGCCGCGGTCAACGCGCTCATCGGGCCATAGGCGGTGCGGCCGAACTTGTCTTCCAGGTCGGTGGCCGCACGCTTGACGCGGTCGGCGTCGCGCGCCTCGGCGGCCTTGGTCACCTGCTCGTACAGCACTGCCGCGTCGCCGGCCTGCTTGCGTTGCCAGTAGTTCCAGCCAGACCAGCCCGCGAACGCCAGCAGGGCGACAATCAGCGCCCAGGTGACGGTATTGCCGTACTGTTTCCACCAGGCCTTGAGGCTCTCAAGCTGTTCCTGTTCTTCTAGATCGTAAGCCATGTCGAGGCAGTTACCCGCGTTGGTTGAAATTGACACGGCCGCTTCCTGGCAGGACAGCGGCCGTGCGGCGCGATTCCGACGGCGTGCTTATTGCGCGTCGTCCTCGTCGTCCGATTCGATTTCGTCGACCATCCTGTCGATGATGAAGTCGACGACATTCTCGGCCGGCACGCTGGTCTGCGGACCACCTTCGGCCGCATTGCCGCTGCGCAGCTGCTTGACCTGCACCGTGCCGGCGGCGATTTCGTCGTCGCCAATGATAACGGCAAAGGATGCGCCACTTGCGTCGGCGCGCTTCATCTGCGACTTGAAGCTGCCGCTCTTGCCATCCGGCGTGGCGTGGAAGACCACGTCCAGGCCCGCATCGCGCAGCCGCTCGCCGGCAATCATTGCCTGCTCGCTGGCGGCCTGGCCCTGGTGGACCATGTACACGTCGCAGCCCTGCGATTCCGGCACCAGCTTTTCCTCGCGCAGCAGTTCGATGATGCGCTCGATGCCCATTGCCCAGCCGCAGGCCGGCGCCGACTTGCCGCCCATCTGCTGGATCAGCGGATCGTAGCGGCCACCGCCGGCGATCGTGCCCTGCGCGCCGAGCTTGTCGGTGATCCACTCGAACACAGTCAGGTTGTAGTAGTCCAGGCCACGCACCAGGCGCGGATTGATCTTGAAGGGGATGTTGTTCGCCTTCAGGATCCGCTGCACGCCCTCGAAGTGGGCCAGCGATTCCTCGCCCAGGAAGTCGATCAGCTTCGGCGCGTTGGCCGCCATTTCCTGCAGCGCCGGATTCTTGGTGTCCAGCACGCGCAGCGGGTTGGTGTACAGGCGGCGCTTGCCGTCCTCGTCGAGGATGTCCTTGAAGCCTTCCAGGTACTTGATCAGTTCCTCGCGGTGGGCGGCGCGCTCGTGTGCCTGGCCCAGCGAGTTCAGCTCCAGGCGGACCCCAACCAGACCCAGGTCATCCCACAGGCGCTGGCACATCAGGATGATTTCCGCATCCACGTCCGGGCCGGCAAAGCCCAGCGCCTCGGCGCCAAGCTGGTGGAACTGGCGATAGCGGCCCCGTTGCGGCCTTTCATGACGGAACATCGGACCGGTGTACCACAGGCGCTTCGGGCCGTCGTACAGCAGGTTGTGCTCGATCGTCGCGCGCACGGCCGCTGCGGTGCCTTCCGGGCGCAGCGTCAGGTTTTCGCCATTCAGGGCATCGGTGAAGGAATACATTTCCTTCTCGACGATATCGGTCACCTCGCCGATGCTGCGCACGAAGAGCTGCGTATGTTCGACGATCGGCGTGCGGATCTGCTGATAGCCATAGGCCCGCAGCATGCTGCGCGCGGCGTTCTCAAACAATTCCCACAGCGGGGCGTCGGCGGGCAGCATGTCGTTCATGCCCTTCACGCCCTGCAGTGCCTTGTCGGCCTTCGTCTTGTCTTCGCTCATTGTTCTCTTCGTGATACCGGTGCTGCGGGTGCTGACCTGGCGCCGCTGCGCTCAGGCCACCGCTTCCTGTTTTGCCTGCTTGGCGTTCGGGCCGTAGTGCGAGCGGACGTATTCGTCCACGATCGCCTGGAATTCCTGGGCAATGTTCTCGCCGCGCAGCGTCTTGACCTTCACGCCGTCGACGAACACCGGCGCCGCCGGCGATTCGCCCGAGCCGGGCAGCGAGATGCCGATATTGGCATGCTTGCTTTCGCCGGGGCCGTTCACGATGCAGCCCATCACGGCCACATCCATCTCTTCCACGCCCGGGAAGTCGTTCTTCCAGACCGGCATCTGCTCGCGCAGGTAACCCTGGATGCTGGCCGCCAGTTCCTGGAACGTCGTGCTCGTGGTACGACCGCAACCCGGGCATGCAATCACCATCGGGGTGAAGTTGCGCAGGCCCATCGTCTGCAGGATTTCCTGGCCGACGTAGACTTCCTTCTCGCGCGCGGCGCCCGGCTCCGGCGTCAGCGAAATGCGGATCGTGTCGCCGATGCCTTCCTGCAGCAGCACCGACAGCGCCGCCGTCGAGGCCACAATGCCCTTGCTGCCCATGCCGGCCTCGGTCAAGCCCAGGTGCAACGCATACTCGCAGCGGCGCGACAGCTCGCGGTACACCGCCACCAGCTCCTGCACCTGCGAAACCTTGCACGACAGGATGATCTGGTTGCCCGCCAGGCCGATCTCCTCGGCCTTCTGCGCGGATTCGATCGCCGACGTGATCAGTGCTTCCACCATCACGCTCTGCGCGGGCCACGGCTCGGCGCGCCTGGCATTCTCGTCCATGACGCGCGCGAGCAGGTCCTGATCCAGGCTGCCCCAGTTCACGCCAATGCGCACCGGCTTGTTGTAGCGGCACGCCATCTCGATCATCTCGGCGAACTGCTTGTCGCGCTTGGCGCCCTTGCCCACGTTGCCGGGGTTGATCCGATACTTCGACAGCGCCTGTGCGCACTCGGGATAGTCGTGCAGCAGCGTATGGCCGTTGTAGTGGAAGTCGCCCACCAGCGGCACATTGACGCCCATGCGGTCCAGTTGCTCGCGGACGGCCGGCACGGCCGCCGCGGCTTCCGGCGTGTTGACCGTAATCCGGACAATCTCCGAGCCTGCACGCGCCAGATCCTTGATCTGAATGGCCGTGCCGATCGCGTCGACGGTGTCCGTATTGGTCATCGACTGCACGCGCACCGGCGCGCCGCCGCCGATCGTTACGATATTGTCGCCCCACACGACGCTGGCCTGGCGCGACACGCGACGCGGCAGCGGACCCGGAATCACCGGTTGGGAAGCCTTCTGTTGCATTGCTTTACCACCTTCAAATGGCATGGCTGATTGCGCTGCCCGGCCGCATTACTGCAGGGTCAGGCGCGCCACATTGTTCCGGTCGGCAGACTTGAAGTTCACCGGCGCGCCATTGTGCGCCAGCGACTCCACACCCTTCACGTTGCCGAGGATGACCTTGTATGGACCGCCCGCGCCGCTGCCGGCCACGGCGTCGCCGCCCTTGGCCGTGCCGCCCAGGATCACCTTGCCGGTGCGGTCGCGCACCTCGTACCAGGTGTCGGACGCAAAGCGGATCTGCACTGCGCTATCGCCAGACGCCGCAGGCGATGCAGCGGCGGCGGCAGATACGGGAGCGGCAACGGCAGGCGCCACCGGCTTGGCGGGAGCTTCCTGCGTCAGGTTCACGGCGCCGCCCGTTGCCAGCGGCATGCCCGCCGTCGTGGTAGCGACCGGGGTCGGTGCGGGGGTCGGTGCAGCCGCCGCCGGGGCGGGAGCCGGAGCGGCCTTGACTGCCGGCTCCGCCGGTTCCGCCTTGCCCGCCGGCTCGGCCGGAGCCGCCTCGGACGGTGCCGGCGAATCGTTGCCCGCCATCACCGGCGGCAATGCCGCCGTCACGGTGCCATCGCCGTTGCTTTGCGTGGCACCTTCTTCCGCAGCCTTCTCGGCCGGCTTGTCGTTGGCAGGCGCTTCCGCCGTCGCCTTGCTGTGCGCGTCGAACCACGCCTTGGCATGGTCGTAGCCAAAATAAACGCCAACTGCCACCAGCGCCAGCACGCAAACCAGCCAGATCCAGCGGCCACCGGCGCCGCCGGTGCTCTTGCTGCCAAAGCGCTTGCGGTCGTCGAACGTCTGGTTCAGCGCGCCTTCATGGCGGCGCGTGATGCCAGTCACCGGCGTGGCCTGCGCCCGCGCGTGGTACTGGCCAAGCAGACCGTCGATATCGATCTGGAGCGTGCGCGCATAGGCGCGCATCACGCCCTTGGCAAACGTCACGTCCATCAGGCTCGACACATCGCCTGCCTCGATCGCCACAAGCTTGTTCGGCGCCACCTTCAGGCGTGCGCCGACATCCTCCAGCGACAGGCGTTGCGCCTCGCGCGCCTCTTTCAGTTGCGCCCCGATCTCGCGGGCCACTGCCTCGCGGTCGGAGTCTGTCGCGCCGCCGGCAACTTGCGTTGCGGCCTGGCTACCGGCGCGCTCTTCTTCATTCATCCCAAGCTCCTCTCTCGTATGCGGTCAGCTCGCGCGAATCGGGGAAACGGTTACGCAGTTCCGCGATCATCGCGCCCTGCGTCTGGGTATCGCCCTGGCGGTGGGCAATGCGCGCACCCAGCCAGAGGGATGGCGCGCTGGCAAAGCGGCTCGCGTTGACGCGGCCAGCAAACTGCCGGGCTTGTCCCATGTCCCCGCGCTGGAAATTCAATTGCGCGAGATTCATGAGCACTGACGGATCATTGCGGTCATATCCGTAGGCCGTTTGCAGATTTTTTTCCGCCTCGGCGAGATTGCCGTTGCGCATTTCGCAAATGCCAAGGTTCGTCAGCGGCTTGATCGGCCCGTTGGCCGACGGCGTCTGCACCGCGCGCTGCAACGTGGCCTTGCCCTCGGCGTAGCGGTTGGTCTGGCACAGGAACCAGCCATAGTTGTTCAGTACGTCCGGATCGTTCGCCCGCATGTTCAGGGCGGTACGGAAGCTGTCTTCCGCCAGTGCGTTCTCGTTCATGCCCATGTAGATCAAGGCACGCACGTGATAGGCGTCGACGTTCGACGGATCGATATTGATGGCCTGCTTGACCTCGTCGAGCGCCACCGGATACTGGCGGGCCTCAAGGTATTGCGTGGCCAGGCGCAGCCGGAGCGCCGCACGCTTGTCAGCGGCAGTCTGGTCGGAAGCGGTCTTGATGTCCTGCGTGGGCCCGGCGGGCAGCGTGCAGGCGGACAGCATCAACAGCCCTGACAGGGCAGCGACAAGCAGACGGGTCATGCAGGACGGGCCTCCCGAGCGGTACCGGCAACCACCGGCACCAATGGCGTGATCTTGCCGAACTTGCCGCGCTCGGCCAGACGGGTACGATCCATGACCTCGCCGGCCAACTGCCCGCAGGCTGCGTCGATGTCGTCGCCCCGGGTCTTGCGGATCGTCGTGACGATACCCGCGTCCATCAACACCTGGGCGAAGCGGCGGATCTGCTCGTTGTTCGAGCGCTTCAGCCCCGATTCCGGGAACGGGTTGAACGGGATCAGGTTGAACTTGCAAGGCACGTCGGCCACAAGCTTCAGCAGTTCCCGCGCATTCTCGACGGTGTCGTTGACGCCGTCGAGCATGCAGTATTCAAACGTAATGAAATCGCGCGGCGCGAATTCCAGGTAGCGGCGGCATGCCGCCATCAGGTCGGCCAGCGGGTACTTGCGGTTCAGCGGCACGAGCATGTCGCGCAGGGCGTCATTCGATCCGTGCAGCGACACGGCCAGCGCCACGGGCAGGTCCTTGGACAGGCGGTCCATCATCGGCACCACGCCGGACGTGGACAGCGTCACGCGGCGGCGCGACAACCCGTACGCATTGTCGTCGAGCATCAGGCGCATGGCCGGCACGACGGCATCGTAGTTCAGCAGCGGCTCGCCCATGCCCATCATCACCACGTTGGAGATGACGCGGTCGTCCTTGGGACCACGGCCCAGCTGGGCCCGCATGGCGAATTCGGCCATCCAGAGCTGGCCAATGATCTCGCCGGTCGTCAGGTTGCGGGAAAAACCCTGCTTGCCGGTGGAACAGAACCGGCAGTTGACGGCGCACCCCGCCTGCGACGACACGCACAGCGTACCGCGCGTGTCCTCGGGGATGTACACCGTCTCCACCGCGTTGCCGGCGCCGACATCGATCAGCCATTTGCGCGTGCCGTCAGTCGACAGGTTGTCGGTGATGACGGCGGGCGAGCGGATCTCGGCCCGCGTCGCGAGCTTTTCGCGCAGCGACTTGGCGAGATCCGACATGGCGTCGAAGCGGCTGGCACCAAACTGGTGGATCCAGCGTTGCAGCTGCCGCGCACGGAACGGCTTCTCGCCGAGCTCGCCGCAATAGGCGGTGAGCGCGTCCGCGTCGAGGTCGAGCAGGTTGACGAGATCGTTCATGACGGCAGTTCCAACTTGACTACAGGGGTTCAGTCGTGAGTGTCAGAAGACAATCAACGGCTGTAAACGTTCATGCCCGGGAAGAAGAAAGCCACTTCCACGGCAGCCGTTTCAGCAGCGTCCGAGCCGTGCACGGCGTTGGCGTCGATGCTGTCGGCGAAATCGGCGCGGATCGTGCCCTTTTCAGCCTTCTTCGGATCGGTGGCGCCCATCAGGTCGCGGTGCTTGGCGATGGCGTTTTCGCCTTCCAGGGCCTGGATGATGACCGGGCCCGAAACCATGAAGTCCACCAGATCCTTGAAGAACGGACGTGCCTTGTGAACAGCGTAGAACTGCTCGGCTTCGCCGCGCGACAGATGAACCATCTTGGCAGCAACGATCTTCAGGCCAGCGGCCTCGAAACGGGCGTAGATCTGGCCGATAACGTTCTTGGCCACGGCATCCGGCTTGATAATCGACAGGGTGCGTTCGATCGCCATGAAAAACTCCGAAAAATGAAGGGGTTACAAATGGATTAAACGTGCAATTCTAGCACGACCGCATGGCGGATTCGAGCGCGCGTGCCAATGGCCTCGACGATACCTGCGGTGTGCGCTGCCGCCTCTTTTTTTGTTATTTACAAATCACATTACATTCGTGAAATGTGGGAACGGCGGCGCAAACCCTTCGTCAAATGTTTGCGTTTTCGGAAAACAACTAATAACAAGGGTTATTGTCTGGACAAAGCCCCCTTGCAAATCCGCAGGCGCGATGCCACATTGGCGCTGTGCCGTCGGGTTGCCCCGGCGCCTCACATAGATCTGATGACAGGAGTCACGATGAA
>NZ_PJRP01000017.1:118761-176789 GCF_002858765.1 Cupriavidus pauculus | reverse complement strand
CCCCAGGGACGGCGACGACCCGTCGCCGTCGGCGGGACGGCCGCCGACTCGATCGAGCTCGTTTCGGCCAATAACAGACAGTCCGGTTCGCCCGGATATACTCTATCGATTAGCGGCAATCTCTCTTGAAGATGATATTCGGCAGCAGGCTGGACTTTGCAATCGAGGTCATGATTGAGCCCGATCCGACACCACCTTCCGGCGTCTACGGCCGAATGCGCGTATGGTGCAAAGGCGTCCAGTTCGGGGATTTCTCGGATCCGAGGTGCGCGCTGTTTCCAGCGTATCTTGGATTCAAGGAACTACTGCAGTCACTTCCAGAACTCTGGCTAGAAGACCTTAGCGGTCTGAGCGATCTACAACTAGCCGACCGAGTGGATATGTTGTTGTACGGTGCTCGAGGCGAGCAACTAATCGATGACACCCGCACTGTTGATGAGTGCCAGCGCGACCGGCGCATCTACGGGCGCTTTAGTTTTCTGACGAATTGGGGGGAACAGTTCGACCGTGATGCCAAGTCCTTCATTTTTCGTCCACCGTCCCGCCAAGTAAAGATTCTTGTTCGTACATCCGATGTATGCGAGGTTATGTCGTTGCAGACCTCGTTACTTGATGTCACAACGGCTATTCAGCATTTTCTCGAATGGTTCGAAGATTCTGCAGCGCTGCTCTCCGAGGGAACGGGCCACGTTTGAATCGAGATATTCATGCTCGAAAATAGAGTGTTCGATAACGATTAATCGGCTTAATTGAGAAAATCCACGGCCGCTTTGGGTCGGCTAGAGCTAGGCCGGCTACCGACTCGATTGGGCTCTACCCTTAGCGTTGCAAACCTTAGCCTGGCACGCGTCGCGACGCGCCACATATGGAACGCTCCCAGCTTTAACGAATACCGTGCAGCTCTTGATTTCGGACGAATAGAAGGTTGAACGGACACTGAGAGCGAACTTTACGCGATTCCCATGCCGTCATTTCCTTGGCAACCAAATTGACACGCCCAAAGCTCTTTATCGAAAGACCGTTGCGGAGCTTTGTGACGTCGATCGAGATGCATGTCACGATAGGCTGCTAAGGGTCGGTCAGAGACTGCCCGCCATCTCAGCTGCTAGCCCGTTAACCGGTTGAATCCCCAGCCAGTACGCGACATTGCAAGTGCGCACTGCCCACGTCCGATGCGCTCCCTATGCCCAGCCGGTCAACGGACCTGCACAGTACCCGTTTATCCTCTCACCATACATCCAGGTACCCGGTGTTTCGCCGCAACGTAATCCTCCGCGTACCGTACCGCATTCTCGATAGAGACGCTGGTGCGCAAATGACGGCGCTTCTCCTGACTGCCGACCATGGTGCCGGGCCAGAGGCGCGCCGCACAGGAACCGACAACAGCGGTTGCTGTGCGGCGGCATGCCAACGGCACGATTCAGGCGTGAGCGCCATCCGTGTACGGATCGCGGGCGTCCGTGACCTTCTCGCCGTCCGCGAAGACATCGAACTTGCCGGTCCTCGCACCGTCGGTGAACGGATCGCGGGTCGCGGCAACGTGGGTATAGCAGTCGGCGCAGGTTGTCGTTTCGGTGCGGCCAGCGAAGGCGTAAGATTGCGCTGCGAAGGCGGCTAGGCCGGCGGCGGCGAGTGGAATCAGAATTTTCATGACAATCTCCAGATAGGGCTAAGCTCAGATTCCCAGGCACAACGCGTGCTGCTGCAGAGGCTGGGACTTGGTCTGCCCGACGCGTTGCCTCAGTGGTGATCCAGGGTTCTTGTGAAACAACGTGCCGTGCACCAGTAAAACGCTGGCGACGCGTGGTTTATTCCCTCTCGACTTGGGAAGCCCGGAACGCTTGCACAAAGGCGTGCAGGTGCGCAGGCTCCGCATCGGTGATGGCCCAGAAGTCCATACCGTCCTGGCGCCAACGCGCAATCGCGTAGCCGTCGGTGGCGTGGCTTTCCGGCGCCGATGCACCGTTTGTCGCCGGCAGGATATAGAGATCGATTGGATGTTTCTGGTAGCGGTAGATC
Source organism: Cupriavidus pauculus (assembly GCF_002858765.1). Taxonomy (GTDB): domain Bacteria; phylum Pseudomonadota; class Gammaproteobacteria; order Burkholderiales; family Burkholderiaceae; genus Cupriavidus; species Cupriavidus pauculus_B. The sequence continues at coordinate 174,770 of NZ_PJRP01000017.1, read as the reverse complement.
AGTACGCCAACGATGCGGCGGTCGATATAGTCCACCCGCCCCCCAGCCAACGGATAGCCCTTCGCTTCGAGATCAGTGACCGGCGGCGCATAGTTGAGCCGCCCATTGAACCAAGGCTTGACTGTGTGCTGGTCGGTGGAAACGACATCGATCGAGTGCTGCGACAGCAGCGCGCGGACGTGGCTCGATACGATGGCCTGCTCCAGTGCATCGCCTTGCGGCGGCCGCACCAGGGTGAATGCGCCGAAGACCATGGCCGAGAACACGATCCCCGCGAGACCGCCGCCTGCCCACGCGAGCGCGCCGCCCGAGGACAACGCGAGCCATGTATAGCGAGCCATGCGAGGCTGCGGCTCACGCGGCAGTCCGGTCCGCACGCGCGCCAGCAAATGCGGCGGCGCTCGGTGATAGAGCGACCCGTCGCGCAGCATGTCATGCAACGACTTTTCCATTGCTCCGTCATTCATGATTCGCTCCCATCGAAAGATCCTGCACCGGCGCATAGCGAGGCGCATTGTCGGCGGCACTGTCGCGCATCCTGGCCTGCTCGGCGCGTACCGCTGCACAGAGCAGATGACGTGCGCGCGCCAGACGCGACATTACGGTACCGATCGGAATGTCGACAACGATGCCAATATCGCGATAGCTCATATCCTCAAGCTCGCGTAGGACAAGCACTTCGCGATAGAAGGATGGCAGCCGCTCGAGCGCACGGTGAACCAGATGCACATCGTCATTGCGCATGGCGAGCACTTCCGGGTTGCAGCCAACATCGTCGATCCATCCCGGCAGTCGCTCATCGCCATGCAGCGTGTCGTCGTAGGATGTGCTATCGGCGGCCTCGCGCCGTCTGCGCCATTCGGTGAACCACGTGTTCCTGACAATAGCCAGGAGCCACGCGCGCGCGCTATCGCCGTGGAAACTGTCAAAGAAACGAAATGCCCGCAGGTAGGCGTCCTGCACGATGTCGTCCGCATCGCTTGCGCTGCCGCTCAGCCAGCGCGCCAGATTGTAGGCAGCATCGATATGCGGCAACGCCACCTCCTCGAAGCGGCTGGACTTATCGGTTGCGATCACGGTGCTCTCCTGTTCCTGGCCTGTGTAGAACCGGCTGACACCGAGATTTATTCCCGGGATTGCGAATCTCATCCGAGTTCGCGATCCCGGGAATAGAACGCGACACCAAACGGTATACGCCACTCACCTCGATGTTCACCACACCAACAAGAGGCGCATACCGCGTATAGGCGCTGCCTACGCGTCCATCAGGAAGTCGGGAATGACCTGAGTGAGGCGCAGGACGCCGGCAGGATCAAAGTAGAAGTGCATGGTCGCAAACGCCATGCTGTCCTGCGCAAACCGGTAGCTCCAGACCTCACGGTGCATGAGCGGAAAGTGACTCGTCTCGTCAGGCGTCCCAAAGCGAGTCAGGACATCGCGCGTGGTCCATTCGCCAATCCTGGCCCGACCGAACTCCTCCGCGCTCAGCATCTGCCGGACGCTGACGACCAGCCCGCTGTGATCGATGTCGGCGGCCCACCTGGTCTGCCCAGGCGCCGGATAGAACCAGCGCCGGGAGCCATCGGGAAGTAGGTAGATCTCACGCGGCGCGCCGAGCGTGGCCCGAAGCTCGGCCGCGTTCTCGCCTGGCACCACGGATCGCCAATTCGGGCTCGCGCAGCCGGTCAATGCCACTGCAGCCAGTATGAAAAGCGGGCTGGCAAGGTACAGGCGCGGTAGGCGCTTTTCCGATCTCGGGAAGCTGGAAATCATGATGGGGACTCCGTCAGGGGTTCATGCAGCAAGCCGCCAGCCGCTGGCAGGAGGCCACGAGGGCAGCACCGGAACGCGGAGTGCGTCCGCCATTGCGTGCTCGCACCTGTACAACCGCAGCCCGAGGGAAGTTATTCGCGCAAACTCAGCTTGCATCGCAGGCTGGTGCGGGATGACCAACCATTGATGCTCTCGAAGGACGATTGGGACGCTATCTCTTGGGACTCGTGAAAAAGGACCCGCAAACTCGTACGAAATCGAGAGTCCGAAGTTGGACACTATTCCGCCGTTCACCTTGGGGAATCGATGTTCCGCTTGGGATCGGAAGTCGCCTTCGGCGCCTGCAAACCACCGCCCAGTTGGACCGAGGGCCGAGGCCGGCTGGGGATTGAACCGGTCAACGCAACTTTAGGCTAACGGTTAAAGCTGGCACGGACATTGCTCCCTGATCCGCCACTGCATATTGATTACAGACTCATTGGCGTCTGATCTTTCGGGGAGCGTTTGATGAAGAAAAAGATTGCGCGTTTGGCAGCCTTGGCGCTGTCGGTTGGCGTACTGGCATTTGGCACTGGCTGCGCACTGGCGCAGACATATCCATCCAAGACGATCAGGCTGGTGGTACCTTTTCCGCCGGCCGGTGCCACTGATGTGCTGGGCAGGGCAATTGCGCAGAAGCTGTCCGAAGGACTTGGGCAGCCGGTGGTGGTCGAGAACCGGCCTGGTGCAGGCAGCACCATTGGATCGGACATCGTTGCGAAGGCGGCGCCGGATGGCTACACGCTATTGTTGGCGTCAGGCTCGCTTGCCATCGCATCCAACCTATACACCAAACTCGGCTTCGATACTTTGAAGAGCTTCACGCCGATCTCGCTTGTGGGCCATGTGCCCCATATGCTGGTCGTGAGCCCTTCGATTCCAGCGAATTCGGTTAAGGAACTGGTCGCTCTGGCCAAGTCCAAGCCCGGACAGCTCAGCGCCGCTTCACAGGGAAACGGCACTCTGTCTCACCTGGAACTGGAAATGTTCAAGTTGTCCACTGGCGCCGACATGCTGCATGTCCCTTATAAGGGCAGCAATAACGTCATGCCCGATCTCCTTGCCGGCAATGTCTCGGTGTTCTTTGATAGCGTGCCGTCTTCCATGCCGCTGGTGAAGAGCGGCAAGCTCAAAGCGCTTGGTGTCGTGGGGGCCAAGCGCCTGCCCATGAGCCCGGACATTCCGACACTGGCCGAAGCCGGACTTCCCGGGTTCGACATGAAGAACTGGTTCGCGTTACTGGCCCCCGCAGGCACACCGGCCGAGATTGTCGGGTTGCTCAACACACAGGTGCAAAAGGCCGTTGCCTCCCCGGATCTTGCCGCGCGGCTGGCCGACCAGGGTGTCATCCTGGAAGCCAGCACGCCGAAGCAATTGGCCACGTTGATGCAATCGGACGTCGCAAAGTGGGGCAAGATCATCAGAAGTGCAAACGTGCGCCTGAATTGAGCGCAGCGGCGAGGCTCTCAGTCGGCAGGTCGAGTTTTCCTATGTCTATCGGTGCGCGGCCCATGTACGGACATCAACTCGACAATCCAATCGATAAACACGCGTAACGGCTTGCCGATGTAACGGTTGGGCGGGTAGGCCAAGTGGAGCGGGATCGCATCCATTTGCCAGTCCTCGAATAGGGGTGTCAGTGCTCCGCCGGCGATATGCGGCTTGGCCATGTACTCGGGTAACCACAGCACGCCCATGCCGGCCAAGCCGGCAGTGAGGTACGCGTTTCCGTCATCGATCGCGAGTATATGACGACCGCCCAGGTTCACCACTTCGCTTCCCCTACGCATGGCGTAGGACAGGTTGCTGTCCCAGCCATATCTGACGATGTGGTGCCCGGGTTCGCGCAACTGATCAGGATGCATGGGAATGCCTGCGCGGCTCAGGTAGGCTGGCGCTGCATAGACACCCAGCTTCAGGTCACCCACATGGCGGGCTACGAGCCAGCCGTCCTGCATCTCGCCGCCACGCACGACGCAATCGACATTTTCGTCAATCAGGTTGACCTTGCGGTCGCTGGCTCCCATCTCGATTTGAATGTCCGGAAAGCGTTCATGGAACGCGGGCAGCGCCGGGACCAGTATGACGTTGGCCAGGGGACTCGGCACATCCACGCGCAAGCGGCCCCGGGGGGCCGTGGACCTGCTTGGGAGACTGCCCTCGATGTCGTCAAGGTCCGTCAGCAGCCGCACCAGCCGTTCATAGTATGCGGCGCCATCGGTCGTGACATTCACCCGGCGAGTCGTGCGATTCAGGAGCTTGGTCTGCAAACGTGCTTCCAGCTGCTGGATCAACTGCGTTACGGTAGCCCTGCTCATTCCCAGGATGTCGGCCGCTTTCGTGAAGCTTCCTGTTTCTGCTACCCGTATGAACGCTTGCATTCCATCGAGTCTGTCCACTGGTACGTTCCTGAAATTGTTCGGAATCTGCAAATAGTGATGCACGGGACGGCAGCTTTATCCGGCAACCGTCGACAGCTACAGTGAGGGCTCCAACCCACCCACGGAGCCTCGAATGAGCCCCCGCAACGCAGTGTTTCCCGCCGGTCGTCAGGACCTGTATGCCACCCACAAGTACTCCGCCGCCATCCAGTCAGACCAGCTTCTGTTCGTGTCAGGCCAGGTGGGCAGTCGCAGCGACGGCTCGCCGGAGCCGGAGTTCGAGGCCCAGGTGCGCTTGGCTTTCGCTAATCTCGAAGCGACCCTCAAGGCTGGCGGCTGCGGATTCGAGGATATTGTAGATGTCACCACTTTTCATACCGATCCGAAAGTTCAGTTCGATACCGTGCTGGCTGTCAAGGATGAAGTCTTCCCCGATGCGCCTTACCCCAATTGGACCGCGGTCGGCGTCAACTGGCTTGCGGGCTTCGACTTTGAAATCAAGGTCATCGCCCGCATCCCGCATTGAACTAAGCACATTGCCGAAACGCTAACTTGCTACTGTCCGCTCCTGGCCGGGAAGAACCCGATCGCCCGGGACGGACCGGCGAATTCTCGGCGGCGAGCTGTCGCCGATCTGCCGAAAGCGGCCCCATAGCGGGCCGTGCCGGCTAGAGCCGCTTGATGGACCGGGTCAATACCTCGGCGGGAAACGCTGACAGATGGCCCCCCCCCGAGCTTTTCATCGGGACCGAGCAAGGTGCCAAGCACAGTTGTCCCATCTCAAAGTTAATGGGAAGCCCAACCTAGACAGACCACGGAGTTGCTGAGCACCGTCGCAAACTACCTGGGTCGAAATCTCACAGTTAGCGAGTAAAAAACGCGCCCCGTCTCACAGTATGTGGGTACAAAGGGATGGCTCGCGGACGGCAGGCCGGCGATCAGCGCCAGCCGCGGAAGTGGTTCGGGCTTATCGTCGAAGCCAAACGCCAGGTTCCCATTGGGCAAGCTCCGGAGCGGGGCGGCGTGGTGAATCGAAGGGCCCTTCCCGGCAGCCACAAGCGGTCGCTCAACCTCGCTATCCAATTCGAATAGCGGAGATCTCGTCCGTCGTCTCTCAACGACCGATTTCAGGCGAGCGAATTGTCGGTGGCGCTGCCTCAACCCGGCCAGTTTGAGTCGTTTGCGAGTGGCCGCTTTCAGTGTCCCCGTCGAAGGTGGCTACCCAGCTCACGCCTGCTAAACTGACTTGCATCCGTTCGAGTACTCAAACCATGAATCCTCTCGAAGTAAACCGTCCACTGTTGGCTTCCGAGATGTCGCTCGCTCGCTGGATGCTGGAACACGGCGAAACTGACGCGCGAAAGTTTCTCGAACAACTCGCGGTGGCGGAAGTCACTCCGTGGCGCTGCCCCTGCGGTTGTGCAAGCATCAATTTTCAGATCAAGGGCAACCAGCCTGCACCGCCGGGGGTGCATGTTCTCGGGGACTTCCTCTTTGGCCCGGACGATGCGCCAGCAGGAATCTTCATTTATGAGAGCGCTGGTTTGCTAAGTGGCATCGAAGTCTACGGACTCGCCGGTGATGCGCCCTCAGAACTGCCCCGAGAGGATACGCTTCGGTCTTTCACCGCGAGCGGTGGTGACGCGTAGTCGACCGCTCGCACGTGGGGAAGTTGACCCGTGTGGCGTACAAGCTGGGATGGCCGCTTTACGTCGGCGGATTTCGAATCGGCTACTTCCGCTTAGGGTCGGGAGTACGCACTGCTGACTGGCCGCTTCTGGGCGACTGAAGTCCACTGGCCGCTTTCCGGCGATGGGATTGATGAGCGGACTGACGCAGTCCGACCCATAGCGGTCTGTCGGCTCGCCCAAAAGCAGACATCCGACGTGATATCTTAACTCCTCATTGTTCGAGTTTTCGCATCATGGCTAGATCCGATCTTATTGAGGTAGCAAACGCGTTCCGGGATTGGGATAAGCCATGGACGTTCTATTCGGTTGTATTGAATCAGTTATCCCATAATTCCGAGGACCTAAACACTCTCTCGCAGATTTGGGTCGAGGCATGCCAAGCCGACCACTGGCAGCAGGCGGACATATCGAAGGGCTGCAATGCATCGTGCGAATGGAGATGAAGCGCTTCGAGAAACATCCGCGCTGGTTTTAGCGAAGCGCTGGGTTGTGGCGCTGTGATGACACCCCTCTTCGGCATGCGTCACCGACCAAGTAGTCAATGCTAGGGTAGCGTAATGAACAGTACTTCTCGTGACGGTCAGTCCTCTCCGGTGTATGTGCGTGCCTGGCTCAGGTTGCTTATGTGCGGATTATGCCTGCTTGTGATCACGCTGATGATTTGGGCCGTGCAGGGGCAAGTCAGCCAGCAAAATGGCAATGTGCCGGTTGCGGTAATCAGTTGCGGCACGATCATCGCTGTCTTTGCGTGGCTGCTCGCGCGACTATATTCGCTCTGCTCCATTGTGGTGAGTGACGATGGGGTGCGGCAATCATTCGTCCTGTCCAACGGTAAGCTTTGTGAGCATTCTTATCTTGGCTGGGATCAAATACACCGCGTGTCGTTCCGGGGCAGTTCGTACCATTTTCTTGGCATGGACGGCGCAAAACTCGAACTCAATACAACGTTGTTCGGGGACGCCGAGGCAACGATCGATGCGGTGCGCGAGCGTCTTCCTGGGAGGCTCCTTTCGCAACTCGAATGAGACAGGTCTAACTTACCGGCTGCTGGTTGCATGCGAATCAGAATCCAGATTCGGGGGCGTGGATTCAATGCGATGATGCAGTCGGTCGACCCATGATCAAATTCTTTTAGACGGGGTACGAAAAAGTCGTGACTTGGATAAAAGGCCGGACTTGCAATCGGAATTCATAGGGCGGCGCATCTGCATGGTCGTAACGCCCGTCGAACGGTTTTGCTGCAGAAAATTCGATATATTGCTCATTTGGTCGTCTCGAACGATGCGAGCCCCCGTACAGTCCAACAAGCTGAGCCGCACTCGAGGCTCTGTTATCCCTTCGCTCTTGAGCAATAGCTCCACGTCGCAGTTAAGTGGCCATATTGTTATGGCTCAGGAATAGTGTCTCTCTCGAAACGAGATACTGATACGAAATACCATTCTCTTCCTCGATTGGAACGATATCAAGAGCGTCAAGAAAATCTAGTGGTTCCCACAAAAAATTTGGCATAGATCTTCATGCTGTGTCGTTGTTCGTTCGGGAGCGCACAAGTGTGCGTGTGCACCTGAGGGCACTGGAACGCTCATTTTCAACGCTTTAGCTCGTCGCGTCGAACGGCTGCTCTTGGCCGATGGGGTGAGGACGCCAACGGCCGCTTATCGGCACTCCAATTCGCAAAACCCGGATTTGACTGACCGACCGGTTCGGAGAAGTTTATCTGACCGGAGTGGGTCGTTCTGCGACCGCCGATAACAAGCGAGCCTTCGCACGCGGCTCTCATCAAGCGTTGGAACTGTACCGCCTCTCATCAAAAAAGTACTTCACCCTCGCGCCAGCCGCTCCGCATCGCGCTGCGGCGCCCAATTGGGCAACGACAAGTGTTTGGCAAAATAGTCCACCAGAACGGTGATCTTTGCCGGTCGGGCTCGCGCCGAGGGTGTCACAAAATACAAGCCACCTCGCGTGAGATGCCAGCCCTTCAGGATCGGCTCCAGCCTCCCATCGGCCAGATACTCGCCGGCCATGAAATCCGGCAGTTCGGCGATGGCCTGCCCCGCCAGCAGCATGGGCAGCAGCGCCTCCGAGTTGGTCACGCGCAGCGGACCGACCGGCGTCACCGGGTGCTCCTCTCCCGCGTCATTGACGAATCGCCATACATCGCTGCGCGCCCGGTAGGCATAGGAAAGGCACGGTCTGCCGACAAGATCGCGCGGGTGGTCCGGGCGTCCGCAGCGCTCGAGGTAGGCGGGTGACGCTACAACGATCTGGGAGACCGGGCAAAGTTGCCTGGCGATCAGCGACGAGTCCGGCAACGCGGCAATCCGCAACGCCGCGTCGAACCCCTGGGCGACGATGTCCACGGTGGCATCGGACAGGTGCAGGTCAATCGAAACCTCGGGATAGGCCTGGAAGAACCCCGGTAGCAGTGGCGCAACCCAGCGAAGTCCGAAGGACATCGGCACTGCAAGCCGCACGAGACCCCGAGGCTTGACCGACATCTCCCTGGCCACATTCTCGGCCTCTTCCGCCTGGCGATAGATCTCGCCCGCTTTCTCGGCAATCGTCGCGCCGAATTCCGTCAACGCCAGTTGTCGCGAGGTACGGTTGAAAAGCCGCGCGCCAAGCCGCTCCTCCAGCCTGGCAACGCCACGCGACACCGTCGGCACGGACACACCCATGGCGCGCGCCGCCGCGGCAAATGACCCTTCCTCCGCCACCTTGGCAAACATGGCCAACCCTTCGAAATCCGGAAACTTGATCATTTCATTTTTGCAACGATGGTTTTCGATCAATTCTATTTCGAAAAGAAGCGACCGTCGATATGCTTCCTCCATCGCCTCTCGCGACTCGCAATCAACCGAAACCAGGCAAGGAGAATCACCATGACCCGCAGACTCGACAACAAGATCGCCCTCGTTACCGGTGGCACGAGCGGCATCGGACTGGCCACGGCCAAACGCTTCGCCGCGGAAGGCGCCCATGTATATGTCACTGGCCGCCGTCAGGCCGAGCTCGACGCCGCTGTCGCAACCATTGGCAACGCCACCGGTGTGCGCGTGGACTCGTCGAAGCCCGAAGAGCTGGATCAGCTCTACAAGCAGATCCGCGCCGAAAAGGGCCGGCTCGATGTGCTGTTCGCCAATGCAGGCGGCGGCACGATGCTGCCGCTTGGCGATATCACCGAGGCGCACTACCACGACACCTTCGACCGCAACGTCAAGGGCACGCTATTCACCGTGCAGAAAGCGCTGCCGCTGCTTGCAAAGGGTGCCTCGGTGATTCTCGCCGGTTCCACCACGACTATTGAAGGGACCGCGGCCTTCAGCGTCTATTCCGCCTCGAAGGCCGCCATCCGGGCTTTCGCGCGTAGCTGGATTCTTGACCTGAAGGACCGCGGCATTCGTGTCAACACCCTCAGCCCGGGCGCGACTCGTACTCCCGGCCTCGTGGAACTGGCCGGACCGGACGCCACGCAACAGCAGGGCCTGCTGGACTATCTCGCTTCACGCATCCCGATGGGACGCGTTGGAGAGCCCGACGAAATTGCCGGTGCCGCCCTCTTCCTGGCCTCGGATGATTCGAGCTTCGTGAACGGCGCCGAACTGTTCGCGGACGGTGGCCAAGCGCAAATCTGACGGAAGGCGGCAAGCGACCGATGCCACTGCCGCCGGTCGCTCGCCGTTCGGGACGGATCTCGGACACATCCGTCGGATGTATGGAAATACGGTACGTAGCCTTTCCGTTTCGCTCACATTTACGTTGCCATTAGCCACTCTCGTCAGCGAGTTGGCTTTGTGGGCTGGCAGCGCTCCTGATCCAAAATTTGATTGGGCGGTTGGGAATATTCCAACGGGCTGACGCGTCTACCTCCCCATCCGCCAGGTGGTGCAGACGGATAGCGCGCCGGGCGCTAAGCGCTTCCTGGTGATTGCCCCGTCCGTAGAGGGCAAAGCCGCCGCCCCCGTTCAGGTACAGCGTAAGTGAGACCATACGGCCGCACCTTAGGGGCGGCCGTATCTGAGAAGCAGGCCACTCCGGATTCGCCGTGAACGAGATGCTCCAACAAGTCGAGCCAATGATTCCTGCATTGCGCCGATACGCCCGAGCGCTGATGAAGGAGCGCGGCGCCGCTGCCGACCTCGTACAAGACTGCCTCGAACGAGTGATCACCCACTGGGACGACCGACGCTTATCGGCAGACACCAGGAGCTGGGTATTCGCAATACTCCACAACCTGGTCATGAGTGCCTTTCGAAAAAACACCAGCGCCGGCAACAGGCAGGTCGCCATCGAAGACGTCGCGGAGTCTCTCTCGACGTGCGCAACGCAAGAGGATGGTCTGATCTATCAGGATCTGATCGATGCCGTGGACACCATTTCTCCCGAGCAGCGCAGCGTGCTCCTGCTTATCTCGTTGGAGGACATGTCGTACGCCGAGGTGGCGAAGACTCTCGACATTCCAATTGGCACGGTGATGTCTCGGCTGTCCCGCGCACGGGACCGGTTGATTCGGCTGGTCAGAGGCACCCGTCAGGATGCCGGGCCAATTGCGGCGTTGCGGCATTGCGGAGGGTGAAATGAACGAGAGTCGTCCGATCCAGGAGGAAGAGCGTCTCGCGTATGTGGACAACACGCTCGATGGCGAGCGATGCAAGGACATCGACGCATATCTCGTCGCCCATCCTCCGGTGGCAGCGCGGGTGGACATGTATCTCGCACACCGGAAGACATTGCGAGATGCGTACGCACCCGTGTTGAGGGAACCCATCCCGCTTTCGCAGACAAGTCCGTGCTGGGCATGGCCCGTTCCTTTAGGCGTCATCAGAGGCAAATCCCTGGAATAAATCGACAGGAATCAGCGTCTACGTGTTAGGCACGTCAAGTCCGATGTGCTGCGATCCCAATCCATAACTGGAGTCAATCATGAAGACGAATAACACCTTGCGCAACGTTTTCGCCACCCTTGGCCTCCTCGCCGCCAGCCTTTCAATCTGTCAGGCTCATACAGCGAACAGCAATCAGGTATCGACCCGGGAACAGGTGCGGCGCGAACTGTCTGCGCTCGAGACGCTGGGCTACGATCCGCATCGTGAAGGCAACTACCCCGCAGACCTGCAAGCTGCCGAAGCGCGCCTCGCAGAGCAGCAGGCGAAGAACGTTGCGACTACACAGTGACTGGGGCAGTCACAAATAAGCACCCCTTCTTTTTAAGGCTCGCCGGGAGCAAGGCTGAACGCCTTTCCCGGCGTCATCTCCTAGCTGCATTGATTTACTGCCGGGGCCACTGCCATAACGGATCGGACAGATTTTCTGCAAAAAAGTCAGATACCGCACGAATCTTGGCCGGCTTGCTCCGCGCAGATGGCGTGACAAAATAGAGTCCGCCCCGCGTCATGTTCCAGTCTGGGAGAATCCGTTCAAGGCGCCCGTTCGCCAGGTACTCCCCTGCGATGAATTCGGGCAACTCTGCGATGGCGATGCCCTCCAGCAAAATGGGAATCATCGCATCGGAGTTTGTGACGCGAAGGGGCCCGGAAGGCACCACTTCCTCTTGATATCCACTGTCGTGCGTGAACTGCCAGATTTGGGGGCGTGCCCGAAACGCATAACTGAGGCACTTTCGGCCTGCCAACTCACGGGGATGGGCTGGGCGTCCATGCGCCTCAAGATAGGCTGGAGACGCCACGAGATATTGTGTCACCGAGCAAATTTTGCGGGCAACCAGGGAAGAATCAGGCAGCGAAGCAATCCGCAACGCAGCGTCAAACCCCTCGGCCACAATATCCACCGTTGCGTCGGAAAGATGTAGATCCAGCGACAGCTCTGGATACCTGTCCATCAGCTTGGGAAGCAATGGAGCCACCCATCGAAGACCGAAGGACATCGGGATGGCAATCCGAACCCGTCCGCGGGGATTCTCGGAAAGTTCCAGGGCTTCATGCTCTGCCTCTTCAGCCTGCCGATAGATTTCCGCGGCTTTGCTGGCGATCTGATGTCCGAACTCGGTAAGCGATAGCTGCCGTGAGGTCCTATTCAGCAGCCTGCCCCCAAGTCGGCCCTCCAGTCTGCTTATCGCTCGGGACACCGTTGGTACAGAGACGTCCATGACTCTTGCCGCTGCGGCAAACGAGCCCTCCTCTGCCACTTTGGCAAACATCGCCAATCCTTCGAAATCAGGTAGCTTCCTCATTGCCCTTGCGCACCGTGGATATCATCACGCCCTACCACCAGGCAGAACCCGCGCAGGGCGCTACTCAACGCTCGATGCTGTTGCTTTACCTGCGAGGCGGAAGGTATCCGCCTGTGCTGTCCAGAATATCGCTCCCTTCGTTCGCCATCGCTTCCGCGAGCTTCATGGTCGCAACCATGATAGAAGATTGCAGCATCGCCATCTGGGTTTCCATAGCAGCCATCATTGCTGCCTTCTCGCGCTCATTTCGCTGCTCCGACTGCACGGACTGCAGATGTTCCCGCAGTTCGGCGAGCTGCTTTTGCATCTGCTCGATCTGATCCTTGATTGATTTGGCAGACTCCGATAGGTGCGACTTCTTTTCGCTGCTGGTTCCGGCCTCATGTCCCTTGGTGTCAGACGGCGAGGCGGTGCCTTCTATGCCATGTTCTTGTCCATCGGCATTAGCTTCTGCGCTCTGCGGAGTCACCTGCTCAGACTGCGGAGGAATGGAGGTGTAGCTCGGCGTTGAATGGTTCTGCGTGATGCTGCTGATCTGGCTCATGGCTTGAGGAATCATTCATCGTTGTTTGCGCCGAAAGAGTAACGTCAACATTTCTTTTTAGAAACGCAAGAATCAGAAAGTCAACGTTTCAGAAATGAAACGAAGGCGGTGTGCGTTCTTGTAGCGGTCGCAAAGAGCGAAGGAATCGCACACAACAACGATGAGTTTTCATCGCCCGAAATCGATTCGGCCGACCTCCCCTTTCATCAAGGCCGGTCGCTCATGCGCTCAGTCGTCATGGATGACGAGACGCCATCGTGCCTGGTCGGCCCGTAGAGTCTTCTCTCAGGAACGCCGGCAGCCTTTTTCATCTGCCGCTCCGCGCGGGGCGGCCGGGTCGGCTCAGGCGTAGGCGCCATCCAGATACGGATCGGCCGAACGGGCCGGCGGGGCCGAGACGCCCGTGCGGTCCAGACCCGCCACCGTGCGGGCGCCATCGGTGTACGGGCTGCGTGGCTCCTGCACCGAGCGGGCACCGTCGAGGAACGGGTCAGCCGAACGGGCGCCTTCGGTGTACGGGTCGCGGGCTTCCGTGGCCGTGCGGGCACCATCGGTGTACGCGTCGCGGGCGCTCAGGACAGAGGCTTGTGCGCCGGCAGCGGCGGCAACCAGGGCAACGGCGAGAACCAGGCGGGCGGTAAGAGTCTTGGACATGATCGGTTTCCTTTGGATACGTGAGCGGTTTGCAGTCTTGTGATGCCGTGTCAGCGTTCGCGCCGTCGTTTCCGGTCTTGCGTCGCGCTGCCATGGAACGTATTTAAGTCGGCCCACGTATCGCGCCCGTAGCGACTTGCCGCCGGTTCTGTCTGGACGCGTATCACCGGCCTGCCCGGATACACAGGCGTACAAAAACGCGGTGGGACAGGAGGTAAAAGCCGGGAAGTGGTGGCGTAGAGGCAAAAAAAAGCGCCTCGCAAGGCGCTTTCAGGGACTTCCAGGTGGTTCAGGTCGCCGTTTTGGCAACATCCAACGCGGCAGGGCGCGCGATGGCCGTACAGAAGGGACGGCGAGCAGGCAGGCGCCCGGCCGGTTGAACCGGCTGGCGACGCGCTCAGGCGAGCGCGTGGTCGGTCGAGGGTTGCCGGTCGCCCGTGCTACCCACTTCTGTGATCAGTTCGCGCAGGCGCTCGGCCGCGATGGGCTTGTACAGCACGCGCAAGCCGCAGGCGTGCAGAGCACGCAGGCTTCGCCCTTACGCGAATTGGCCTGCGGTCTTGAAGTACATCACCTCGTCCTTCATACCGACTGCCTGCTCGCGCAGAGCCTGTGCTGCTGCGGAGGACTCCTCGACCAGCGCTGCATTTTGCTGAGTGGCTTGGTCAATCTGGGCAATGGCAAGACTCACCTGTTCAAGGTTCTTGCTCTGCTCGTCAGATGCCGCAGAAATCTCGCCGATAATGTCCGAGACGCGCTCGATTGCCGTACTAATCCGTTCCATCGCGGCACTCACACCCTCGGCCTGCTGAGCGCCAACTTGCACCTTCACAGTTGACGTCTCGATCAGCTCCTTGATTTCCTTAGCGGCGCCAGACGCCCTTTGCGCCAGCGATCGTACCTCGCCAGCGACAACCGCGAAGCCTCGTCCTTGCTCACCAGCACGTGCCGCCTCAACTGCAGCATTGAGCGCCAGGATGTTCGTCTGAAATGCGATTCCTTCAATCATGCCGGTGATCTCTGCGATCTTCTTCGACTCGGCGTTCACCTCACCAACCGTCTGCACCATCGCGGCCACATCGGAGCGCCCGGACTCCGTCATCTCTCTGGCACTTCCCGCGAGGGAAGTCGCCTGACGCGCATGGTCGGCATTCTGATTCACCGTTTCCGTCAGCTCGACCATACTGGCCGCAGTCTGCTCAATCGAAGCAGCCTGCTCCTCGGTGCGAGAAGACAGATCCAAATTGCCGGATGCAATTTGCCCGGCGGCGCTGGCGACCGCCACACTGGCCGATCGGATATTTCCGACCGTGCCTCCGAGCTTGTCATTCATGTCTTTCAGCGCTTGCAACAGCTCACCAGTCTCGTCACTGGATGTCACCACTATCTCGCTGGACAAGTCACCATCGGCCACGCGACGCGACACGCTGACAGCCTGTGCCAGCGGACGGCTGATGCTGCGAGTCAGGAAGTACGCACAGATGATCCCAAGAATCAGAATGAGTCCTTCGAGCAGGAGCAGTAGAGCGCGGCTTTTAGCCGCAACGCCATCAATGTCCTTGGCGGTATCGTCAATGGTGCGTCGCTGCACTTCAACCAGCTCGCGCATGGTGCCCTGATAGGCGTTCGCTGCCGGGGTGAACACCTTGTCCAGAATACGTGTGGCTTCATCGACATTACCGGCCGCCTTAGCCTTGTTAATCTCATCGCGAGAACTCAAGTAGGCCTTCCGCGACTCGCCGATCTTGCCGAACAGCGCCCTTTCTTCTTCCGTGGAAATCAGGGCCTCCACTCTTTTCTGAAGTTCGCCTGAACTCTTGGACGACGCCGCTGCTTCTTCGGCGAAATAAGGGCCCAGCGCAGGATCACTACTCTTCGCGATTGCGCTAGTGCGTCGGATGCCCGATGCCAGATTGGCATACCAGTCGCCAATCAGTCTCTCTTTGAGAAGCGGCACCTTCATCATCTCGCGCGTCGCGGCTGCGACGTTGTCCAGCCGCCAGATGGCGATTGCGGTAATTGCAATGGAAAATGCCAGAATCAGGGAGAAGCCAAGAGCCAGCCGCTTGCCAATCTTCATGTTGCCGATGAACGCCATTCGTATCCCCATTTTCCCTACGGCCTCGGCAATAGGTTTTGCTTGGTTTTTGTCTGCCCCTGCCGCGTAGTTGACGAGCAAGATTAGGCACTGTCGCTTGCAGAACGGCTGTTCCCATGACATCCTCAACCCAACTTTAGTGGGGTATAGGTCGCGACCGGAAACCGGGCCTTCCAAGGCCGGCCTGTTCCATCAGCCGACCATCCTTCAGATCTCAACGACCAGATGACGGTGGCCAAAACTGAAAGCTTCGGTCCCCGACGCCTCTCGGAACAGCGAATCCATGCCTTAAAGCTGGCGACGCCGACAGCCCGATCGCAACGCTGGTCGAACGCCAAAGCCGGTTCGTGGCCAAGCGCATCAACTCCTCGAGTTTGGCTCCTCCTGGCGCTCGCGGGTGAAAACGGTACTTCGAATCACCGCGCGCAACGCGATTCTCATGCGACGCGCCCGTGCGAAATTCGCACGCGCGAATCGATGGGCTCTCGTACGGACGTAGACATCAATTGCGGTGGCGACAAGGGGCGCTACGATCAATAGCAAGCCGGAGCCCTTGGCCAGGAGACTGGCGTGCCGCAGCCACTGCGCTTCGGGTGTGTTCCAGCCGAGATAGCGAGATCCCATGAACAGGCTGCGCGCCACGGCGCGCGGCTTCCCGGCCAGCACCTCAAGAAGGCCCGCGAATGGCGACATGGCGAGGTTTATGAAGCTGGCAAATCTTCCGCTGCGTTCCGGCTGCGCAGTGCTCTGGCGCATCTCTTCCATGCAAGCCATCTCGATGGTTCTGATAGTGTTCTCCACGTCTTCCTCTGATGGTTGACACCAAGCAGTGCCTGGCGCCTTCAGCCTCCCGCGAATACTCGTCGCGCCACCTGCCCCCAGGAGATTGCATGCGTCGCTGGCACTGCGCGGCGCCGTCGTGCCGTCCCACCCCAAAGCAACTTCCGCAAGCAGGACGGACGCCAGATCGTCTTTCCACAAACACGCCCGATGCTCACAATGCGAGGAGGGTGCGTCTTCATTAATAGTGGTGAGTGGCATACAGCGTTCAAAGTGATAGGACCAGGACTGGAATCGTGCGTGGACCGATGCCAGTGTGCGACGACAATGATTGATAAGGCGTTCACGCGCCTCCGTGAGGGCACGAGAACGTGACGTAGCCCGCCGGCTAAGGGTGCGGCAAAGCCATCTGTCCGCAATCCAGGCCGCGCCCATCGAGAACACGGTAGCAATCGCGGTCCGCGTCAGCGTATCGGGCATCCATGCTGCCACGCCCATGCCAGCAATGATCGCCGCCAGAGTTGTGGTGACGCTACAAAGCACGATGTCCGAATAGCCTCGCCAGGTGAGAAGCCGGCCCTTCTGCCACGTCTCGATGCCAGCACGCGGTGGCGCAGGGAGTGCTGGTGCCCTCGGAACTTTTGTCCCCGAGGGCATCATGGATGCCATCCATCGGTCAGCATTCGCGATCCCATGGTCGTCGAGCATGTTGTTCCAGGCCGTCTCGAATGTGCTGGGATCAGGACTGGCGAGCCAGTCATCGACCAGGAAGACAAGCAATGCTTCCGCTCTGCCAATGCGCGTAGCCAAGATGCCTAGCGCGAGGCACCTGGCCTCTTGCAGCGACAAATCGGTCGACGGGAAGGAAATGGGCGGCATGGCTTCGATGTATTGCTTCCGGGATGCATTCAATCTAGCAACGCCCATCTGGCGCGCCAATGCCAGCCACATCCTAATACCGGCCAAATTCGGCGCGGTTAAGGCCAAACGTCGCCCCGAGACGTCAAGGTTGTCTGCCGACGCGATGGGATTGGTGGCCGGTGTGGCAAGTCCGGCGCAAGCAATCTCACTGTCTTGGGTAGATTGCCAAAACATCCTTTCGTGAGAACGTTATGTCCTGGACGCCGGACCAGATGGCCCAGCAAGTTGCAATGGCGCTGCGTGATGGCGAATTCGTGGATGTCGGCGGAGGCGTTGCGGACGATGTGCTCAGACACGTGTCGGCCGGCACCGAACGCCGGGTCCATCTCGGTGAAGCCCGATCCGGCATGACACAGTATCCGACCGACGACTACATGGACGCGGGCTTCATCGTGACCGGGCAGGATGCCTCACAGGCGCAGCGGACCATCATGTTCCATTCGTCGGAATCGTTCGCAGCGATGTCGATCACGACGGCGGATGTCGCCATCCGCGAGGCAGCAGACGTGACCCAGGTACCGACTGTCGTTTCCACCGCGCTGCAATCCGTCCGCGCACAGCGCGTGGTGTTTCTGATAAAGGGCCACAGGGTCGGGAGTGAGATGTGGCAAGGGCCTGGTCCAGGCGTACACGTCAGAATCGTCACGCAAAAGGCAGGCTACGACGTGGCGCCAGATGGCCTGCAGAAGACCTCCGCGTGACCTGCGACCGGGATGGACGAGCGTCTTATGAAGAAGGGCTCCATGCCTGCCCGGCATGGAGCCCTATTCACTTCAACAGTGCGGTGAGATCGACAGCGTCGATTCAGCCATGCAGCCTGCGCCCGGATACGTATGAACCGAATACGCCAGCGTGTACATCCCGACTGAAGTGCTCCAACCAGTCGGACTCATCGCCGATGAGGTATTCGCGTTGCAGGTTGTTGGACAGTCGACGGATGCTCAGCCAACCTTGCAGCGCAAAGATTTCATCCGTCTTGGGGTCGGTGGTGTCCACTTCCGACAGAATGAAGTCATTAGTGGGAAGACCGTGTCGCTCCAGCATAGAGAGGAAGCGAGAGTGTTCGTCGGTATCGATCAGTTCCATGATGGCTATCCTTCGGTATTGTCATGACCCGCGGCGGGCTTGCTAAAAATCTAGCATCCGGAGCCACGGCGTAGAAGGAGAATGGCAGGACAGTTTGCGCCAAGGAGAACGCATTCTCGGCCCAACGGCATGCCAACTCACCGCTCAGAATGTGTAGCGAACGCCCGAGAGCGCCATCACCGACATGCGACGCTCGACGATCGGACTGCGTGCGGCCTTCCCGACCAGCGACGACACGCTCAGTGTGTTCATCACCATCCAGTGACGATCAAAGCGGTGCTGCCAGGCAATCGCGGCTTCGGTGGCGAACGGGCCGCCATCGAGCGAATAGGGCGCAAAACCGGAGCGAGACGATTGAGCATCACTCACACCGAAGTACGTCCGGTTGTATTGCCCGCTGCCAATGATCAGGCCCGCCTGAATCGCCACATCATCCTGCGCCGCGGCGAGCAGCAGGTACTGCGCCGATGCCCGACCAAACATCCCGCGCCCGTGGGCCAGCGGAACATCCACCGTACCGCTCAGGGAAAGGCGCGGCGTCAGCGCGTAACCCAGCGTCAAGCGGGTTCGTGCCGAGCCATCGATGTTTCCCATTCCTCGTAGGTGATCCGAGCCCGGCAATCCGGCGCGATTGTGCTCGGTTCGGCCGAAGTCGTAGCCCAACGCAACGGAACCGGAGACGCCCGACGCAGAGGAAAAGCGATAGCCGACGCCGTCCCACAACGAAGCGAAGTAGCCCGCGGCGCTCGCAACGGCGAAGTCGGGTGCGACCACATGGCGATAGCTATCGCTGCCGAAGTATCGAGGGGCAATGCCTCCGCCAATGCCAATCGTGACGGTAGTGGTATCGCCCGCTGGGACGGATGGCGCAAGCGACCGGAGATCTTGGGCGGATGCGGCGCACGTCATGGCGAATGCCGCGAATGAGGTGAAGAATGGGGTGAAAATGGACTTCATAAAGCAAGTTTGAGTTGAAAGACGCGCAACTGCATGTGAGAAGAGCCCGGCCCGACGCAGAAACGTCTGGAGAGCTGATTGGGGGGAACACGGAAGCGAGACCATGCGCATCAAGCAGTCCGCGTCAGGCGAACTATTGCGCGTCGGCTTGGCGAGCCATCAGGCTCGCGACATGCCTTCCCTGAAACTCGCCGAGAGCAAGCTCCTGCTCGCTTGGTGTGCGCTCGCCGCGAAGACCTGCAATGGTGGCTGCGCCATAAGGCGATCCGCCTCGTGCATCGCCCACTTCACGCAATTCTGGTGCGGTATAGGGCAATCCCACTATCACCATGCCGTGATGGGCAAGGTTGTGCCAGAACGACGTGATGGTCGTTTCCTGACCGCCGCCGGTTCCCGTCGAAGTAAAGACGCTCGCAAACTTTCCGACCAGGGCGTGCTGCATCCAAAGCGTTCCAGTCATGTCGAGAAAATGCCGCATCTGTGCCGCCATGTTTCCAAAACGGGTTGGCGTGCCGAAAATAATGGCGTCGTAGTTAGCGAGTTCGTCCGGCACCGCGACGGGAGCAGGCTGATCCAGCTTGAAGCCTTTGCGTATGGCGATGTCTCGCGAAACCGTCTCCGGAACGCGTTTGATGGTCACTTCGATGCCGGGCACCGACGATGCACCACGGGCCACGGCGGAGGCCATGGCTTCGACATGGCCGTACGTGGAGTAGTAGAGAACAAGGATCTTCTTCATGCGTTCTTGACAGGGAGGAATCGGCGTGCGGCACATCCGTCGCGCCGCTGCTGAGATAAGGCACACGCAGTCTAGGTCGGCACCGGGTACGATGTTGCGCCAACCTTCTCGCAAATTCGGACAGCCGGCCGGCTGTTGGCCGAGACTTTCACGGTCCTGTCTGATGCGCGGTGATGGTGCTGCCTATCATCCAACCTGTTAGAACCCGATGGAGAGCAGTGCCATGGCATCGAACCAGCTTGAAGACATCGTCGCGCAGATACGGCAACACAGCGCGCGACTTGACGAGAACAGTAGCGTCCTGGAGATGCGCCAGCATTTTGATTCGCTGTACGATGCGCTCGCGGTTCCGGATGGGGTACGTTTTGTTGAAGGTGACGAAGTTCCAGGTTTGTGGACCACCTTCCCCGGTGCACGTCGGAACCAAGCCGTCCTGTACCTGCATGGAGGCGGATACGTCATGCACAGTCCGGCACAGTACCGAACCCTCACTGCCGCACTGGCATTGGAAACACAGCGCGAAGTGTTCGCCGTGGACTACCGCCGTGCGCCGGAGCATCCCTTCCCGCACGGCCTCCACGACGCATTGAATGCCTACAAATGGCTGCTCACGCGTCTTGGAGAGGACCCGTCCATCGTGATCGCCGGTGACTCCGCAGGCGGAGGCATGGCCATCGCGCTGATGATGATGTGCGTGCACCACGGATTGCCACTGCCGCGGGGTGCTTTCCTGATCTCGCCTTGGACCGATCTGAGTCTCAGCGGGGATTCGATCCGCTCGCGCGCCGCATCCGATCCGGTCATCACCTTGGCTGGCCTGCAGAACTTTGCCCATGCCTATCTGCAGGAACACCAGGATCCGCGGCATCCGCTCGCGTCCCCGTTGTTCGGCGACCTGTCTGGTCTGCCGCCTCTGCTAATTCACGTTGGCGGTAACGAGGTGTTGTTGGACGATGCCACGCGGATCGCCGCGAACGCAGCCAACGTTGGCGTCGAAACAACGCTGAAGGTGTGGCCGTCCATGTTCCATGCGTGGCATATGTGGCATACGCAATTGCCGCAGGCCGCTGACGCGATTCGTCAGGCTGCGGTGTTCATCCGTGAGTGTTTCTCTTCCTGACCTATCGTGGCACGCATCATCATATCGATCGCCCCGCGCGTCGGTGAACATCGCCGTATCCATTGCAACGTGACCGGTGCATGGCGCGGCGGTGCCGAGCCAATCGTCGCCCTGCTGGCGTTGACGATGGTCGCAGACAACATGTTCGCCGTCGCACCTGTGCCGACGTCGGACACTCCCGATACATGCCTTGCCTCATTTGACGTACTGACTGATATCGCCTTGCCTTGCGCCACGGCTATGGAATCGACACTGTGTTTTCTTGGGCTGGATGCTCGGTTCACGCCACCTGGAGGCCTAGATGACCATCGTTGACGTCCGTCGCATTGACGATGGCCTGGCTGGCACCGCCATCCTCGAGATTGCGTGCGGCTTCAATGTTCCCGATGACGTCTTCACGCGTTTTATCCGCGCGAAAGTAAGCCTGGAGACGTTGCTGCCATCCACGTCGATTCTCGAACCGCCGTCCGTTGCAGGCTGCGGGGCGTCGTCATTGCGCTGGCGGCTCAAGGCTGCCGATTGCGCCAGGCATCTCGGCCTGGTCCGGGCAACCCTGGAACTGATGGGTCTCCGGTATCGCGACGCGCAAGCCAGCGACGCAGGATTGTTCGATTCTCCCTGTCAGCACGGAGCGAACAGGGAAAACGGGGAGAAGACGTGAGTACAGAAGGCACGCCGCGTCAGTCGGTTTTGCTGGCACTGAAGGACCCTCGCACACTGGAAGGCGCCTGGAATGGCATGCTCCAGATCTGGAACGATCTGCACAATCCTTATTCATTGCGCTATGACCAGCTGATCGCAGACGGGCACGCGGCGCTGGCCTCGGGATGCCTGGCCGCGATGGCGCTGGAACTGCAGATTGATGAAGTCGGGGCATGTGGAGAGCGGGCACGAATCAGGATCGATGGGCACATGTACGGAGCAGCACCGCGCGCGAGTTGCGTGCATGAGGTCATCCACGAAATCCTGCTTCCGGAACTGGCGAAGAACTTCGACTTCGAAGTCGTGGGATAGCAACTGATACGCGTCAGGGAGTACAAAACATGCTTATCAACGGTATCGAGCTGAATCTGGAGGAGCACGGTGCCGGAACGCCGCTCGTGCTCGTGCACGGACTCGGCGCCAACCTTCGCGTGTGGGACGCCGAAGTCGCGCATTTCTCTCCTGGATTTCGAGTCATCACTTACGATGCTCGCGGTCATGGGAAATCGACGCGCCCGGCGAGCTTCGCGCTCGACGATCATGTTGCGGATCTGCGCGCGCTGGTGGAAATACTCGGCGACAAGCCTGTCGCCTTGCTGGGCGCGTCCATGGGTAGCTACATCGTCCAGGGCCTGGCGTCTCACTTTCCGTCGCTCGTAGCGAAACTGGTGCTGGTTGTTCCGAAGTGCCACGGGACCACATCTTCATCGGCGCGCCTGTTGGCGGCACATGCCGACGACATCTCCCACCTTTCACACCGGGACAGGCAGATATTCCTGCTCAACAAGGCGTTCGCGCCGCAGACACCCGCAAGCGTACGCGAGCAGGTGATTGCCACAGAACTGTCATGCTTTCTCGATGAAAGAGCCATGCATGCTGCCTCCAATGCGCTGGCTGGCTTCGATTTTCGCGATGACCTGCCGCGCGTCACCGCGCAAAGCCTGGTGATTTGCGGCAGTCACGACGCGCTGAATCCTCCCGAGGAAGGACGCGCCTGCGCGCAGCGCATCCCCCATTGTGAGTACGTGGAGCTGCCGCAAGCTGGCCACTTCCCTGGTGCAGAAGCTTCCCAGGCGTACTTCGCCGCGCTCGATGCTTTCCTCGGTCGCGCTGCACGGCCGTAGCTGACGGAAGATTGGCAGAGTCCGACGCTCCGCCGACGTACTGCGCGCAAGTATCGACTCCGATAATCGATTTCCGATGTTGACCCCTTCGATCCCGAGGGGGACATCGATTCGATTCACTGGAGTGCATCATGAGTAAAGTAGTCACGCTGTATCACGACGGCTGCAACATCTGCCTGTCTGTCGTCGACGCAGTGACCCGCCTGATCGACGCCGATCGGCACGATTTACGCGTCATCGACTTGAGCAGGGAACGAGAACGTGCAACCCAGGCGCAAGCAGCCGGGGTCAAGCGACTGCCAAGCCTGGTTCTGGATGACAAGGTCTTTGAGATCGATCCGCACGCGCCGATCGCCGAGTTTCTCTCGGAGCCGACGCAGCCATGACACAGCATCGACTCCCCATCTACATCTTCGTGGCAATGGTCGCCGGCATTGTGGTGGGT
The DNA here is from genome assembly GCF_002858765.1 of Cupriavidus pauculus. Classification (GTDB taxonomy): domain Bacteria; phylum Pseudomonadota; class Gammaproteobacteria; order Burkholderiales; family Burkholderiaceae; genus Cupriavidus; species Cupriavidus pauculus_B. The sequence continues at coordinate 151,526 of NZ_PJRP01000017.1, read as the reverse complement.
GCAATCGCTCATTACGCATACGGTCCCGAAGCTGCCGCAAGCCTCGGCGGCTACCTCGCTATTCTCAGCGATGTGTTCCTCCGGCTTATCAAGATGATCATCGCACCGCTGGTCTTTGCCACGCTGGTCGGTGGCATCGCTGGCATGGGTGACGGAAACGCCGTGGGACGCGTGGGGTTAAAGGCGATGGGCTGGTTTGTCGCCGCCTCGATCGTCTCGCTGCTGCTCGGTCTGGCCATGGCCAACCTCACGTTGCCTGGCAAGGGAATGCATCTGCCGCTACCCGCTGCGGATGCCGTCACCAGCCTCAAGACCAGTTCGCTTAACTTGCGCGACTTCATTGCCCACGTATTTCCCAAGAGCATCGTCGAAGCCATGGCGGCCAACGAGATCCTGCAGATCGTCGTGTTCTCGCTGTTCTTTGGTATTGCGCTGGGGCGCCTCAAGGAGGGTGCCGGGCAACCGCTGCTGCAATCCGTGGAAGGGCTTGGCCAGGTCATGTTGAAACTGACCGGCGCGGTCATGATGTTTGCGCCGGCTGGCGTATTCGGAGCGGTATCGGCCGTCATTGCCACGCAAGGGTTGGGCGTGCTGCTGGTCTACGGCAAGCTGCTCGGCAGCGTCTACCTTTCGCTGGCAATCCTGTGGGCCCTGATGATCGGTGCGGGCTATGCCTTCCTGGGACGCAGGGTGTTTGCACTGCTACGCGAAATCCGGGAGCCGTTGCTACTCGGATTTGCGACGGCCAGCAGCGAGTCTGCCTATCCAAAGGTCATGGCCCAGCTCACACGATTCGGTATCCGCGAGCGCATCGTCAGCTTCGTCCTGCCGCTTGGCTACTCGTTTAACCTGGACGGATCGATCATGTACACATCGTTCGCGGCGCTGTTCGTGGGGCAGGTCTACGGCATTGAGCTGTCGCTGATGCAGCAGGTGACGATGCTGCTGGTGTTGCTGGTGACAAGCAAGGGTATCGCCGGTGTCCCGCGCGCGTCGCTGGTGGTTGTGGCAGCCGTGTTGCCGATGTTTGGCCTGCCGGAAGCTGGCATTCTTCTGGTGCTCGGTATCGACCACGTGCTGGACATGGGGCGCACCGCCACCAATGTCCTGGGTAACGCGCTGGCAACCGCTGTCGTTGCACACAGTGAAGGCGGCTTCGATGCGCGCAGTGACCCGTCAGACGTACCAACGGCCGGGAACGTTGGCTATCACTGATGCGTCGCGCAAGCGGCCGCACCGGATGCAGCCGCTTGCTTCCATCAGTTGGCCGGTTTGGCTCAGTGCACAGCCGGCGATGCGAGCTTCAGCCCGATGACGCCACAAAGGATCAGGCCAATGCACGCGATCCGGGCGATTGACGTAGATTCTCCGAGAAAGAGCATACCGACCATCGCAGTGCCCGCGGCACCGATTCCGGTCCAGACTGCATAGGCGGTACCCACCGGCAAGACACGCAACGACAGCGTCAGCAGAAAGATGCTGGAGATGCCTGTGACAATCGCGTAGAGGCTAGGGCCTGGGCGGCTGAAACCGACAGACCACTTCATCCCGAACGCGAATGCAATCTCAAGCAATCCGGCAATGCCGAGCAACATCCATGACAAGTTCAATTCAATCTCCAGACTTTCAAACAAAAGTAAAGGCCCCCGAAGGGGCCTGACGTGGACGGCAAGGGGATCAGCCAACCAGCAGACGGTGCGTAACGAGGCGGTGAAGCGTGCGAACCAGAAGCACCAGGATCGCGACGCTAAGCAGGAACAGCAGGAGGGCCGCCAGGAGGTTCAGCACCCAGGTGTTGGCATACATGGCGTACTTCAGGGCAGCATTCACAAGCGCAGCCATCGGGAAGCTGATCGCCCACCAGGAAGCGGCAAACGGAATCGAGCGGCGGAACACCTTGAACGACAGCGAGATGAACAGGAACAGGCCAAAGTAGAACAACAGGCCGGCGAACATGTCCACGTGCTGCGTGACATTGACATAGGCCAGGAAGCCCACCTCGAACGGTGCGATCATGATGATCAGCGACGGCACCATGCCGTTGGGCAGCGGTTCGTGGTGCACGACACGCGAGAAGATCATCGTGAAGAAGACCAGCGCCATCATGGTGCCCACCGCGATCGAGAACATGGTGACTTCGTGGGCCCACGCCATCGGCATCGTGCCACCGGCCACAGCAATATCCAGCGTCGCGACACCGGGAATCAGCCAGGCAGGCGCGGCGTGTGCGGGGTCTTCCTTGCCGCGGAACAACCGGCCGGCAATCACGAAGGTCAGGGCGATGGTCAGAACGGTGCCAATCGTCCAGACGATCTGGCCAAACGATTCGCTGTACTCGCCCACAATTGACGACAGCAGCAGGATGGCGATGGTGATCGTTCCAAAGAAGTTGCCTGCAATCGGATGCATGAACTCGGCCTTGACCGCTTCCGGATAGCGCAACCACTTGGCCAGGTATCCGGCCGCCAACGCCACGAACGTGACGACGGCGATGACTCCGACACCGTGTGCAATGACCGGGTCAACGCCGAACAGGTCGTGCGCGCCGCGCCACGCAAGCGAGAGGCCGGACAGGCCCATCACGGCGCCGAAGAGATTGACGGGAAGATGCTTGATCGAACTGCGCGGAACCGAAGAATGGGTCGCGGCGGTAGAGACAGTGCTCATGATGTCCTCAATGTGCTTGACTTCGTTCGGCACCCGAATGTGTCTGGTGTGCCGATAGGCGTTGCGAAGATCGCTGCCTGGTGAACCGATTATGGAAGCCCAACAGGCGGACCGAAAGATCGCCAAGGTGTCAATTTCAGCCAATCGCCTTGAGGTGAAGGACAGCGGGAAGGGAGGCGCGCTGCGCGGCATTTTCGTTGGCAATGCTTGCCACATCCACGCAGAAAAAAATGGGCAATCCGTCGCCGGACTGCCCAGAGGAAGCAAGGGTCGGAGCACGCCAGCCGAGCCCCGCAAAGTGCATGGCGGGCCGTCACTGCTTCCGATGGGAACGAAAGCAGCCACACCTGACGGAGCATCAGGTTGCCCGCTGCGCTGGCGTGGTCGACTCACGCCAGGATTGACGCGAATCGACCGGGGCATGATAACGATGCGCAACATCGCGTATCTGCCAACCTGCTTCCATTTCCGGACAGATCCGGCGCTTGCCGCTTCGGCGCCCAATAGTTAGGGCGACTTGTCGCTCGTCAGCACGTAGGGCACGCCACTGCTGGCCTGGCATCGGCCCAGTACGGTCAGGCCCTGGTACGCGAAGTCGCAATGCAGGTTGGAACCGTCGGTGGCAAAGAGCAGGGCCCGCCCCGAAGAGCCTGATGATGTCCACGCGGCCGGCTGGTGCAATCTGTCCCTCGCGTCCGCAAACACGGGGTGCCATGTCGACTGGTTCAAGACATAGCTGCCGGCATAACGCTTGCCGTCTATCGCGCCGGATACGGTGCGCACCGCGGGATTGAGCTGGAAGTAGCTGGATTTTCCGGAAGGGTCGACAAGCGTGACTTGCGTCATGCAGCCGGCCACCAGCCATGTCAGTGCAAGGATGCTGTATTTCATGCCGCCAGCTTAAGACGGCGCCGCCTGGAATTTTCGCGCGGTGGCCGCGCTTGCTGCGATGTTGGCCGCAACCGCCGTATGAATTACGGCGCCTCGCATCAGGTGAGCAAAAGTCCACATCAATGTGCGGAAGATTTCGGCCAACGTGACGGCATCCCCTGCCATTCCAACTGGCAGAAGCCTAAACTCTGCATAGAATCCGGCCATCGACAATAGCCGGATCGGCGTGCCTGCCCACCCCGCCCATGAGCTTTACCCATGAAAATTGCTGTACTGGCCTTTCCCAAGGTGCAAATGCTGGATCTCGTCGGACCGATCGACGTTTTCGCTGAGGCCGCACGCCAACTAGGCGATCGGGCCGCCTATACGTTCGAGATCGTTTCCGCGGTGGAGGGCCCCCTCGTGGCATCCAACGGCATGCGAATCACCCCGGACGCCACGCTGCGAACGAGCAGCGCCGACATCGACACGCTGCTCATTGCCGGCAGTTCTTCGGTGAAGCTGATCGAGGAAGACCCGGCCATCCGGGAGTGGCTGCATCGGTATTCCGGGACAGTGCGCCGGCTCGCCTCGGTGTGCTCCGGGGCCATGCTGCTGGCGAATGCAGGCCTGCTCGATGGCAAGCGCGTGACCACCCACTGGAACGAGACGTCTCGCCTGTCTGAGCGCTTCCCTTCCGTTCACGTGGAACCCGATCAGATTTATGTGAAGGACGGCAATCTTTATACCTCCGCCGGCGTCACTGCCGGCCTTGATCTGGCTCTGGCGATGGTCGAAGAGGACTTCGGCCGCCCTCTTGCACTGAAGGTAGCGCGCGAGTTCGTCATGTTTCTCAAACGTCCCGGAGGGCAGTCCCAGTTCAGCACGCACCTGGCCGCACAGGTCGCGCAGAAAGGCGGAATCCGGGACGTGCAGGACTGGATTCTGGAAAACCTTAGCCAACCACTTTCGGTAGAGGAGCTCGCGGCACGGGCGGGAATGAGCACCCGCAATTTCGCGCGCATTTTCAAGCGCGAATCGAAGGTCACGCCTGCCGAGTTTGTGGAGCGTGCCCGGGTGGAGGCCGCACGGCGCTTGCTGGAAGATTCCCGCAGCCCGCTAAAAAGGGTGGCTGCCGTAACGGGCTTCAACGATCCCAACGGTTTGCGGCGCGCATTTATGCGGCAAATGCGCGTGTCCCCTGCTGAGTACCGCGAACGCTTTCAAAGCGATTAAGAGTCGAACGGCGGTCGGTGCGCGTGAGAGTGTCTGTCGGGCATTGGTGCCTTCGCGCCGTGCCGGCCACCGGCTGCGCACGAAACCGTTTCGTTCTGCGACGCCGGCGATCTTAACAGACAATGCCATTAGTGCCTTGCTTCCCGATACACGGCAACCCGTTGCGTCAATTGGCGCTCTTTTTGGAAACGGTGTTGCTCAGGCAGTCGTCTTGTGACAGATGCCACGGCTTAATACACTCGCTACCTGACTGCTTTATCGCGACGACACTTCCCAGCGGTTTAGCCGCACGTCTTGGCGATGCCACGGTAAAAACTTTTGGGAGCCCAACAATGACAGCCTTGCCTCTGCTGAAGCGCATCACCCGGTGCATCCCGGGCGTGCAACATACGGCGAGCCTGGGCGACGTGTTGGGTATCCTTTCGAGACACCCATCCACTCAGGCTATTGTTGTACTAAACGGCGACACACCCCTCGGCATCATTTGCCGCGACCTCGTCGCAGACGTTGTGGGACTGCCGTGCTACAGCGCGTGGATTGATCGACAGTCCTGCCTGCAGTTCATTTCGCATCGAGCCCGCGTACTAGGTGTCGATGCGGACGTGACAGAGGTGGCGCGGTTGCTGTCATCGGCAGCGAACCACCACCCTGCGGATCCGGTGGTCATGACGGCGGATGGGGCTTATCTAGGCATTGTCGAACGACAAGTGCTGATGGAAGCGTTGGCCACACAGTAGGACCAACGCCGCGATTTTCCTACCTAATGCTAAACCACGCCAGGCGATGCGTCATCGCTACGCCATCGCCCGCGATGCATCGCGTCGCCCCGTGAGGTCAAGCTCGCGGATCGCCTCTGTCATGAAGTCGATGAACGCGCGACTGCGGACGGGCAGGTGCTGGCGGGATGGATAGCAGATGTGGTGGCCGCCATCCTGCGGTGCGTACGGCGCCAATGCGGCACGGAGCTCGCCGCGCGCGACATGGCGCCAGACCTGGTGGATCGGCATCTGCGCAATGCCCCGGCCATCGAGCACGGCGTGCAGCACGAGGTCCGCATCGTTGAAGGTCAGCCGTGACGCCGGCAATTGCGAGATCGTTCGCCCCATCATGTGGAATTCCCACGGTTGCAAACGCCCGTTGGAAAGCCGCAGATTGATGCAGTCATGCTGCGTCAGCGCTTCGGGGCTGGCGGGCAAGCCGCGGCCTTGCACATAGGCTGGAGAGGCACAGACCATGCGTACCATCGGCACCAATTGTTTGGCGATGATGCTGGAGTCTTCGAGGTAACCATCACGGAATGCCACATCGAAGTTCCCTGCGCCGAAGTCTGCAGGCTTGTCGTCCAGCACAAGTTCGACGGCAATGTCGGGGTAGGCATCGGAGAACTTCAGCAGCAACGGTGCCACTACGTTACGGCCGAATCCTGCGCTCGACGCCACACGTAACTGGCCGCGCGGTGGGCCATCGCGCAGTTCCAGCATGTCGTTGACCGCGCCCACGATATGGCTCACGCCGATGCTGCAAAGCTGGAAGAAGCGTTCACCTTCGGTTGTCAGGCTCGTATTGCGAGTGGTTCGTCGGAAGAGTCGTGTGCTAAGCGAATCCTCCAGGCGCTGAATGCTACGGGAAACCGCGGAGCGCCCAATGCCGAGCCGCTCTCCAGCGCGAATAAAACTACCTTCCGTGGCTACCGCAATGAACGCCAGGATGCCCGCGTAGTTTGCCGCCAGACAACTTGCTAAGGAATCCATGCAGTTCGGCACTCCGGCACGAAACGCACGTTGAGGAACATCCAGTTGTGTCATCGATGACTCCGGGCCGGTAATGGCCAATGCCGGGGAGCGCTGCCTGGCCGCCCTCTGCGACCCCTCAACTCCGCGTACGCTTACTATGACCGGCGCGGCGCCAATCCACCATACTTCGCGAAGCTGGCAGCAGCTGCGACTTTGGCACTGGAACGTAATACCTGCGTATACGGGGATAGCGCTGATGCAGTCGCCGGCAGCAACAAGCGAGGCGTCGTCGGACTGCGCGAGCCAATACGGTACGGTCCTCGATTTTCTCGAAACGCGAATGATTGGCTTCCTGCGGGGCGCGACTATGTGTGGCAAAAGGAGACCGGCATCCGGATGCCGCGTGGCCTACGCCGGAGAACGCAAAGACAGGTTCAGCGATTCCGCCTTCCTTACCAGTTCCGCCACCGACCGCGCACCCATCTTGCGCATGACCTGGCCGCGATGACATTTGACGGTGACGAGGCTGATGCCAAGATCTGCGGCGATCTGCTTGTTCATCTGACCGACGGCGACCCGATTCATGACATCGCGCTCCCGGGGCGTAAGCGATGCGTATGCAATCCGCACGCTTGCGTTCGATTGCTCGGCGGCCAGGCGATCGATGTCGCGCGCCAGCGCAGTCGCCACGGCATCCAACATGTCCTGGTCGCGGAACGGCTTGGCCAGAAAGTCGACCGCACCGGCCTTCATGGCCCTGGCGGTCATGGCGATGTCGCCATAGCCGGTGATGAACACGATAGGCATGTGTCCACCGCTTCTGGCGATGTGTTCCTGGAACGCAAGCCCGCTTTCGCCACGCAACCGGACGTCGAGGATCAGGCAACTGGGGGCGTCGTACTTCGGGAAGGAAGAAAATTCCTGCGTCGACTCGAACGTCTCCACATGCAGGCCTTCCGATCGCAGCAGGCGCGCGAGCGCCTGGCGCATGGACTCATCATCGTCGACGACATACACGGCCCGCGTCCGGGCGTTGGGTGGATGCGAGGCGCATTCAGGTGGTTTCATCGCTACATTTGACATACTATTTGGTATCCGAATACCATTCTGTATCTCATTTACTGGTTTGTCCAGTTGATTGTTTGTCATCCTTTCTGCAGTCGTGGTCGTTTGCTTCACGATGGTTTGCGCCTGGCCAGCAACGGCGTCCGCCGCTATGGCGCTGCGCGGCCGTGTAGAAGGTGTCGCGACCGCCTATGGCATCGCATGCAATCGCAAGTCCAGGAGTTCAGTATCGATGGCACGTTTGACGAGACAGGAAAGTCGCGCATTGACGCGTGAGAAGCTGCTGGCTGCGGCCGGCAAAGTATTCGCTCGGGAAGGACTGGGCGGTGCCTCGATTGACAGAATCGTAGAAGAGGCGGGGTACACCAAGGGAGCGTTCTACTCGAATTTCACGTCGAAGGAAGACATCTTTCTTCAGTACGTGGAGGACGCCAGCTTCCACGACGTTGCGGAGTTGGAGCGCGCAGTGCTCGGCATTGAAGATCCTGAGAAGCTGATTGCAGCCATTTGCCGATGGGCGACGGAGACATCGCGCGAACCGGGTCCGCGCTCATTGATTCTTGACCTGATCCGGCACGCCAAGCAGGATGCGGCGCTCACCAGGCGTCATACTGAAATGTTCACCCACCAATGGACGCAGGTCGGGATGGTAGTCACGAAGATCTTTCCAGCCGGGCGCGCACCGGCGACCCCATTGGAACTCGGTGCCCTCGTCATGGAGTTGACGTTCGGCATCGCGCTGCAATTCCACGCCGGCCCTTCGGCTGGCGATCTGATCGGCTTGTCGTTGCGGGCGATGGTGACCACAGCGCAGTCCTGAAGCCGCTGCGCAGTGGCCGTTTCTGGCATCATTGGCTGCCAAAAGAATCGGCAGTGCTCCCGGCCCTGCCACATCGCCGTGAGAGCCGCGCATGCATCTGGGGAAATCGTACTCAATATCCGAGCTTACGTTCTGGTCGAGGCGGCAGATTTACGCCTCGCTGGCATGTGCCACGCTGCCCGTCCTGCTCTATCAGTGTCTCGGGCTGAAGTGGCTGACGATACCGATCCCGGTAGTGGTGCTGCTGGGTACGGCCACGTCATTCATCGTGGGCTTCAGGAATGTGCAAACCTATAGCCGCGCGCTGGAGGCACAGCAAATCTGGACCGAGATACTCAACGGCAGCCGGTGCCTTGGGGTGATGAGCCGCGACTTCCTGACCGGGCATCCGGCAGGCCGCGAGCTGATTCTGCGGCATTGCGCGTGGCTGACGGCGCTACGCTATCAGCTGCGTACACCGCGGATATGGGAGAACGCGGGCAAGCAATCAAACGTCGAATTCCGCAAGTATTACCAGATCCCCGAATGGGAGACGCCTTTGCCGCAGGTGCTGGCGCGCTATCTGACGCCAGCCGAGATCGATGCCGTCATGCAGTCCCCGTGCAAGGCCACCCGACTGCTTGGCATTCAGTCTGCAACGATCAAGCGGGTGCTCGAAGCCGGCGAGATCGCCAACGGATTCTATATGGAGCTGGGCGGAACGATCCGGGGCTTCTTCAACCAGCAGGGCCGGGCGGAGCGCATCAAGGACTATCCGTATCCCCGGCAATATGCGGTCATCAACAAGCTGTTCGTCCGCACATTCTGCCTGCTGCTGCCGTTTGGCATTCTCATGGAGTTCGAGAAGCTCAATGCCAGTGTGTCCGGCATGATGCATGGCCACATGATCTGGCTGGTGATTCCTTTCAGCACGATGATCTCGTGGATGTACCTGGCGCTGGAGCAAGTAGGCGAAAGCACGGAGAATCCGTTCGATGGCAATGCCAATGATGTGCCGATGGCGTACATCAGCCGCAAGATCGAACGCGAACTGATGGACCTGATGGGCGAGCCGTGCGACATTCCCGATGCCCCGGTCGCGCAAGACGTGGTGCTGTAACTGGCGCGAATCCGTCCGACGCCATCACCCCTGCCCGGTCGTCCACCAGCGCCGGTCCCCTCAAATTGTTGCCGGGCCGACAACACTGTGAGCAACCGATCAGCCCTGTTCGCGCGCAATGTCCTTACCTAAGATCAGCTTCGCCATGGGCTCCGGATGTTGGCGGCCCAAGCACGGATCTATGGGTATCCACGGCATACTGACCTTCTCAAAGGAACACATCATGCGATCGGACAATCTTCCGCGAAACAGAATTGTGGCCACGGCACTTCTTGCCCTCGTGCCCGCTGTCGCCTTCTCCCAGTCGTTCACGGTCAAGGTAGAAAATCTCGATCGGAACGGCAATTTTGCGAACGCGCAGGTTTACAACGATTTTGGCTGCCATGGCGACAATGTGTCGCCCCGTATTTCATGGTCACACGTTCCGCCTGGAACGAAGAGCATCGTGTTGACCGTCCACGACCCCGATGCGCCCACTGGGGGCCTGGGATGGACGCACTGGAGCGTCGTCAACATCGCGCCGTCGGTCACATCGATCGAAAAAGGGGCGTCAGGAAATGCCACGCTAATGCCAGCCGGCGCCATCGAGACGCTGACAGACTTTGGAAACTCGACGTACGGCGGGCCTTGCCCGCCTGCAGGGGAATCTCATCGCTACGTCTTCACCGTTTCCGCGCTTTCCGTCGCCAGCATAGGCGTCAAACCGGCTTCGAGTCCCGCGCTTGTCGCCTATCAGATGCACGGCAATATCATTGCGCAGGCGAAATATGTTGCGAGGTATCACCGCACATCACAGTGAGGCACGGCATCTGCCAGAAATCCCGGCATTTCGGCCGCCAGACCGCCAACACGCGCTTTCCCCCAAATGACAGCCACGGCAACCGCCGTGGTTTTTTTTCGCCCCTAGGTTGGTCTTTGCTGTCCCCTACGCTCTCGCGCATGCAACGAAAATGGGCGGCAAGCCGTCGATGATCCACTCGCTCGCCATCGGATCATACGTAAGGATTCCCGTCCCGATACCCACGTGTTATAGGCGGACCCCGCCTGGCCTTCCAGAATGATTCCAGTCCGCGCTGACCCGCTGTCATGGGGACAACGGCATCGCGACACAGCATCAATCCAGGAGCTCGCCGCATGGATGTCCAGACAATCCGGGCGCGCGCGTACGCCACGCCGCTGACCAGCCCCGCCTACCCGATGGGACCGTACCGGTTCCTGCATCGGGAGTACTTCGTCATCTCCTATCGCACCGACCCCGAACTGCTGCGCGCCGTGGTGCCGGAGCCGCTGGAAATTGCGGACCCGGTGGTGCATTACGAATTCATCCGCATGCCAGACTCCACGGGTTTCGGCGATTACACGGAGTCCGGCCAGGTCATTCCGGTGACATATCAGGGGCGGCCGGGCAACTACACACATTCGATGTTTCTGGACGACCATCCGCCGTTGGCGGGCGGTCGCGAGATCTGGGGGTTTCCGAAGAAGCTGGCGACGCCGCACCTGTCCGTCGAGAAGGACACGTTGCTGGGCACGCTCGACTACGGCCCCGTACGCGTGGCCACGGGCACCATGGGCTACAAGCACCAGTGCATCCCCCATGCCCAGGTACGCGATGCGCTGGCCGGCACCCCCAATTACCTGCTCAAGATCCTGCCGCATGTCGATGGCACCGCGCGCGTGTGCGAGTTGGTCTGCTACTTCCTCAAGGATGTTGAGGTCAAGGGCGCGTGGAGCGGCCCTGCCGCGCTCTCGCTGTTTCCGCATGCCCTGGCACCGGTGGCCTCGCTGCCCGTGCTGGACGTCCTAGGCGCCAAGCACTATGTGGCCGACCTGACGCTTGGCCTTGGCGAAGTTGTCTTCGACTACCTGCAGCCGTAACCCTTATCCCATTTCCGGAGAATCATCATGAAACTTCAAGGCAAATCGGCCATCGTCACCGGCGCCGCCAGCGGCATTGGCAAGGCTATCGCGCAACTGCTCGCACGGGAAGGTGCGGCCGTGGCCGTGGCCGATCTCAACGAAGAGGCCGCCGTCATGGTGGCGCGTGCGATTGAGGCTGAAGGCGGCATCGCCATGGGCGTGGCCATGGACGTCACAGACGAGGACGCGGTAGATCGCGCCACCGATGCCGTGGCGGAGCGTTTCGGCGGCGTCGACATTCTGATCTCCAACGCCGGCATCCAGATCGTCGCGCCGGTGCACGAGTACAAGTTTGCCGACTGGAAGCGCATGCAGTCCATCCATCTGGATGGCGCGTTCCTGACCACACGCGCGGCACTTCGCCACATGTACCGCGCCAAGACGGGCGGCACGGTGATCTACATGGGTTCCGTGCATTCGCACGAAGCGTCGCCGCTCAAGTGTGCCTATGTGGCCGCCAAGCACGGCCTGCTAGGCCTGGCGCGCGTGGTGGCCAAGGAAGGCGGCGAGCACAACGTACGCTCGCACGTGATCTGCCCCGGCTTCGTGCGTACGCCGCTGGTGGACAAGCAGATTCCCGAGCAGGCCCGCGAACTCGGTATCAGCGAGGAAGAAGTGGTACGCCGCGTGATGCTGGGCGGCACCGTCGATGGCGTGTTTACCACCGTCGACGACGTGGCGCAAACCGCTCTGTTCCTGTGCGCGTTCCCATCCACCGCGCTCACGGGCCAGTCGTTCGTAGTGAGCCACGGCTGGTTCATGCAATAACCGCGTGCCCCATGCCGCCCCCGGCGCATTGCCGGCGGGCGCCACGTGAAATCCGACCAGGCAGGAGCAGACATGTATCAGGAAACACCGGACTTGCAGGGCACCTCAGGTGCCGCGACGGCGCGCCCCGCCATCGATAGCGGCTACGCCGTCAAGGCACTGGTGCTGCAGGGCGGCGGCGCACTGGGTGCCTATCAGGCCGGCGTCTACGAAGGCCTGGCGGAAGCCGGGATCGAGCCGAACTGGGTGGCAGGCATCTCGATTGGCGCACTCAATGCCGCGATCATTGCCGGCAACGCCCCCGAACACCGCGTGGAGCGCCTACGCGCATTCTGGCAGCACATCTGCCGCCAGCCATGGCTGCCCAGCCTGTTCCCGTATGAGGTGCTTGCCGACAGTGCACGACATTGGCCCGATGCGATGCGCATCTGGTTCGACGGTATCGAGGCCGCTCGCGCACTGGTGGAAGGACAGAACGGCTTCTTCTCGCCGCGCCTGTGGCCGGGCGGCTTCGTGCAGCCCGAGGGCGCACATAGCGCAAGCTATTACGACACGCGGCCGCTGAAGGCCACGCTGGAGCGATTTGCCGATTTCGACCGCATCAACCGCCACGAGACGATGCGCGTATCAGTAGGCGCGGTGAATGTGCGCACCGGCAACTTCGTCTACTTCGACAACACCCGCACCACGCTGCGCGCCGAACACTTCATGGCTTCCGGCGCCTTGCCGCCTGGCTTTCCCGCCGTGGAGATCGATGGCGAATACTACTGGGATGGCGGCCTGGTATCGAACACGCCGCTATCTAAGCTGCTGCGTGAACAACCCCGCCGCAACGCCCTAATCTTCCAGGTGGACCTGTGGAGCGCGCAGGGTGCCCTGCCGGAAACGCTTCAGGCCGTGGCCACGCGCCAGAAAGACATCCAGTATTCCAGCCGCACGCGCTTCATCACCGATTACATGAACGAGCAGCAGAATTTCCGCCGCCTGCTCAGCGATGTATTGGCCCTCGTCCCGGCGGCACAGCAAAAGACCGAGGCCTACCAGCGCGCAGCCGAAAATGCCTGCGATGCCCGGCGCAACGTCATCCAGCTGATTTATCGCGACAAGTCATTCGAAGGCAGCGCCAAGGACTTCCAGTTCGGCCCGCTGACCATGCGCGAACACTGGCGTAGTGGCCTGGACGACATCCGAGGCACATTGGCGCACCCCGAGTGGCTGGCCATGCCGACGCACACCGCGCCGTTCGTCACGCATGACATCCATCGGTGTCAGGCCGGTCAACCATAGGCAACCCTCCGCTGCGGCGCCTCGCTCATCATCAGGCGCGCCGTCAGCAATTCCACGCCGCTGGGAGGTCCACCGGCACACTCCCGGCAGTTTGGGAGGTTATTCGCCCTTATAGCAGGTCCATCTTCGGGCTCCATTTTTGATGTCAGGTTTCGACCTTTGAAGGCCCTGCGCCTTGGATCACGTCAGCTTCCTACGCATGGCTAGGAAACTTCTATTTTCCGCCAAATTGCCGCGCCATCTGAGCCATAGTGCCTTCTTGCAAGGCCTGACATATCGCACAGAACTGCGCGCCTATCCCCAAACCAGCGGAACTCCGTCCTTCCTGGCCAGCACCGCCGCCCACTCTCAACAGAACGGTTCTCGCGCAAACGGACACGTCTGGGCCGACATTGACAATGGGTTGAGGGCGAACACTCAACATGTGTGACTGCGCGCCCTCCACTCTTCCTATCGCCGATGGCTGGTCCAGTAGCTCTCGGCGAACGAGTAGCCAGCCCTCAGAAATTCCTCCAAGCCTTCAGTCCCAGGCTTTCCGTCTTTTCCGTAAAACAAGGCATTTGTCATTTGGTTAAATACCGTTTCACCGCGCGCGTTTGCTTTCTTGATTCCCTCGACGAACTGATCCACGTTGATGCCTTGCTTTTCTGTCCCGCCAAAGTCCTTAAACAGGGCCAACGCCTTATCCTTCTCAATGCTAGCTTGGCCGAGAAGGCTAACAAATTCGTCTTGGCTCAGTTGCAGGTTGCCGTCTAGATCACCCTTCACAAGAAATTGTGGTGCCCACACTTCCGACAGTGGGATCGCCGATTTCAAGTGGCCCTCCCGAATGTCGCTGCTCATCGTCTTTGTCGGCTGCTGTGCCGATTCGGATGTAACAGGCGCAGATGATGTGCTACTAACGGTCGTCATATTTTCTCCTAAGTGGGATAGAGATCGATATAACGGATTTCAAGGCAGAGGCACTGGAGTGACATTTCAGGGGGTATGCCTGCTCATTAATCGACATCGCTTCGGCCTTACCGCCTACATTGCCCAGGTAATTGCTGTCACTCGTCAGTCGCGATGATTCCCAGTGTCATGCGGGCATCGCCTAGACCAATCCAACTTATCGGCGCGTACCGCGTGCCTCCGAATCTGTGACCGAAGGCCTGCACGCACTTCTTCCCTTTCGGCGTTGGTTAGCATTACACCAGCAGAACTGCCCCGAGCCACCCGGCGGGACGCCACTTATGGGACGAGCAACAGCTTGCCCGACGTCTTCCGGCTCCACATATCGGCATGGGCCGTTGCCGCATCGGCCAGCGCGTACACACCACCATTGAACACCTTCAGCTTTCCTTGACGTACCCAGTCGAACAGCTTCGCCGTTCGCTTACGCAACAGTTCAGCTGTGCGAACGTGGTCGGAATACACGGCAAAACCGATCTTGATACTCTTCGGGAGACTGAATAGTTCGACCGCCCTGGACTCCTCTAGCACCGGGCCAAACCAGCAAAAGGTTCCAGCGTGCCGCAGAGAATTCAGAGATGCCTGGAACGAAGCCGGCCCCGACCCATCATAGACGACGTGCACACCTTCGCCGTTGGTCAGTCGCATGACGGCGCCAGCGAACCCTCCGTCCCTGTCGACCAGCAGGTCATCCACGCCGGCCTCTGTCGCCACGCTTCGCTTGGACTCCGATGAAACGCGGCCAATTACCCGCCCCCCGCGCAGCTTGATGATTTGCGTCAATAGTGAGCCAACGCCACCGGCCGCCGCATGCACCAGTGCGATGTCCCCCTGCTGCACCGGATAGAACTCCGTCGCGAAGTGGCTTGCAGTCAGCCCATTCATCATCAACGACGCCGCAGTGCGAAAGTCGATATCGTGGGGCAGCGGAACGAGGGACTCGGCCGGCATCGTAATCATCTCGGCGTAGCTGCCCGGTGCGTAGACCCAGGCCACGCGATTCCCGACAACAAAGTCTCGCACGCCGTCCCCGACTGCCAGTACAAGCCCCGCCCCTTCGACGCCGAGAATCTTCGGATTGGACACCCCCGTCCAAGCCATACCTTGCCGAACGCCGATATCCATGAAGTTCACGCCCGCAGCCTCAACACCGACGAGCACCTCGCCTGGCCCGGGATTCGGATCCCGGCGATCAACGTACTCAAGTACATCGACATCGCCAACATCCTTCATGACAACCGCTTTCATTGCTCTTCTCTGTTTCTATAATGTTCGAAAAATAACGCAAGAATATGCAGAGGGCCTGCAATACGACCTGGCCAATTGGCCGAATTCCACGCTCGGTGCGACATGGGCGTCAACCCTCTCCTGTCGCATTTCTGCCGTTCGTCCTCGCCAGATTGAGCCCTCGATTAGGAGGGATAACTACCGTCGCCCCTGGCCCCCGTCACTGGCATTGCTCATACACAATCAGTAACGTCCTGCGATGTATGTAGCGTTGGGAGCCAGGTTCTTAAGGATTGTTCTGCGTGACTCCCATACAGAGAGGTCGCCCGAGAACGTTATCGCTGCGCCCGCGGATCCGATTTCTTGAGCCGAGCATTGAACAACCCCATTTAGGAAAGCACCTCCCGCCGCTTCGATATGAGCCTTCAAGGCTCGCAGCTCATGCGGCATCGAAGTCGTGAGGTTGACGAACTGTTTTCGTCGAACATCAACGCTAATTCCACCGATCTGCAAGTCTAGATCCATGACATTGGAGGTCACGATTAATACAACGTCAGAAGCGTTCACTGCTTCTTGGACGGTCCGTGCTACTCTGACACCGCGCGCTCGAAATGGACGAGTCTTCGCCTGCGTGCGGTTCCAAACGACGAGGCGTGGCCCCATGCTTACGAGAGACACGGCAATTGCCGAACCCATCGTCCCGAGACCCAGTATCGCGACGGTTGTGGCCATCAATCATCCTGAGATGCGAGCATGTTGCTATCCACGAGTTCGTCGCAGCAAAAGTTCGCTCGAAGCGCTTCGCGCTGGCACAATGGGACAGGGCAATACATAGTTAAGACGAACATTCGCCGACCGGCTCTCGTCACCCAAACTTGCGGCAAGAAAACGCGGCACCGGCCGCCCGGTGAATGACATCCACCCATTTTAGGGAGACAGTTCTAGCCGTCTCCCCTCTCAGGTCAATGACGGTCACGCTTACAGCGTAAATCCACCGTCAATCGTGATGCTCGCGCCTGTTATATAGCGTGCATCATCACCTACGAGGTAGGCGATCAGGCCTGCTATCTCAGACGGGTGCCCAACGCGCTTAAGCGGGTTCATTCCTGCGAGGACTTCCGTCGATCCCGCAGTCATGTCAGTTTCGGTAGGGCCTGGCTGGATATTGTTGACTGTGATGCCTCGCGATGCGAGATCGAGCGCCACGCCCTTGACCATGCCTGCAACTGCGGTTTTCGTCAGTTGATAGACACTAAATCCGGGCGTGCGAGTATGAAGCGCAACGTTGCTACCGATCGTGACAATACGAGCGCCGTCATTCAGATGAGGCACTGTCGCCTGGATGGAGAGGAAGACTCCACGGACGTTCACATTCAGCATCTGGTCAAGGTCTTCGAGGCTCACCGCATCAACAGTACCTGCCCGCAAGATTCCTGCGTTAACCACCACGGCATCGAGGTTCCCAAAACGGGCCGTGGCGTCCTTTACCGCCTGGCGGATCGCAACCGGATCAGCACTGTCCGCTTTGATGGCGAGAGACCCTACACCTTGTGACGCAATGCGTTCCGCCAGTGCATTTGCCTTGTCCGTGCTTGCTGCAAAGGTAAACGCGACGTTGAAACCTTCTTGTGCGAGGCGATCGACTGCGGCAGCGCCGATACCTCGCGAGCCACCAAACACCAAAGCAGTCTTGGGAGAAAAGTTTTCTTTTTGCATGCTCTTTCCTTTATTGATCGTTCAGTCCATAACTCGTCAAAAAAAGACCCCGTACGAGGTCTTCGGAAAATGACACGTACGGGAGCGTCTATGCCGCCTTCAGGCGACCAACTACGAAATCTGCTTGCCTGTGCAAGTCCACCATCGTCGCACCTGCGCGGGCAGCCAATTGGAGGCCGGTCATCGTGGTGAGGACGAAAGCTGCCGCTGTCGCCGGCTGAACGTCGGAATCGATGACTCCTGCCGCCTGGCCCTCGACAATCCGCTCGGCAATTCGCTTGCCCACCGCTTGCGATACTGCATGAGCGAGGCGCAGCAACTCCGGGTCGGAGGTACCAAACTCGCCTACCGCGCCGACACCAAGACACCCCAGCGCACGCTGCTCATCATCGGACGGCGCGAGTCCTCGCAGCAAAGCGCGGATTCCCTCTAGTGGAGACGCTTCGCCATTGAGCCGCTTCAGATGCACACTGACCATTTTCTGATGGTAGGTCTGCAGCACCTCCATATAGAGTGACCGCTTATCGCCAAACGCGTTGTACATGCTCTGGCGGCCGATATTCATGGCCGCCAGCAAATCTTCTGTTGACGTCGAAGCAAAGCCCTTAGCCCAGAAGATGCCGGTTGCTCTTTCCAGAGCCGCATCGCGATCGAATTCTCGTGGTCTCACCATGGACACCAGATTAGCTTATTATGGACCGATCTGTCAATAACCAATTGATGGGTTTCCAGTCCGCATCCCGGTCAGCGAGGACATCGGAGGGCGGTCAATGTTCGCACTCAGAACATTGGGCAGATGCTCGCGCCCGATACCGCCATCTACCGCTGACTCAATACTGTGACTCGAGGACCGTTACTCGAAAGAATGTATGGCAAAGTACTACGATCCGAACGACTCTTCGCAGCAGCCGATTCGGCACGACACACGCGCCGAGGTCGGCAGGCATTTGCGCCGTCAAGTGGACGATCGAGGGCAGCCTGCTTGGAACGCCAGGCAATCCACCGTTGGAGAGGATTCTGAAAAACTATATCGATGAAAAGGACAGCTTGGCTGGCGCGAGGCTCACGCTGCTTCGCAAGGGTCCAGTCGAGCTCTATCGTGCACAGTTTCTGCAGTCGACGCTCATCGCCGCCATCCCGCTCGCGCCCGTTTCGGATGCGATTCGGGAGCAGTTGCGCTACGAGTACAGCATCAGAGATAAGCTTGTTGGTGGTTTTGCCCTCCGTCCTTTGCGGTATGCCGTTCACAATCAGAACCCCGCCCTCTTGCTAGATGATCCTGGCGGCAGACTGTTGTCTGAATTGGTCTCCGAGGCAATGACACCGGACGAGTTCCTTCGGCATGCACTTCAAGTGGCGATGTCCTTGTCGTCTGCGCATAAGGTCGGCTTGGTTCATGGCGGACTCACGCCGTCAAACATCTTGGTCCAACCTGCAGACCATCGCACAAACCTGACAGGCTTCCGTGCGCAAGGCCGCATTCTGGCTCTCGCAACAGCCGACGGCGCCGAATACGAGATTGATCGAGAGTACTTGCACTATGTAGCACCGGAATCGACGGGTCGGGTCAATCGGATTCCGGACGAACGTTCAGATCTATATTCATTGGGCTGCATCTATTTTCACATGCTGACCGGCGAGGTCGTGTTTCCCGGACTCGCGCCTTGGGAGCTTGTTCATGCTCATGTCGCCCGTCGCCCCGACGACGACGCGCTGCAAAATCTTAGGCACCAAGTCGGTGGGCCGATCGTCGACCTGGTTTGCCGACTACTCGCGAAGGAGCCAAATGAACGCTACCAGACCGCCGCCGACGTTGTAGCTGAACTCGTTACACTGAGGTCGCTATATCAAGCAAAATCTAGCCCATCAATCTCGAGACGACGTCCTCTCGGACTATTTCAGTCGGAAGCCCTCCTAGTTGGCCGCCGGCTTGAAATAGACCTCCTACGACGTGCCATCCACGATAGCGGCAGCGAGAAAAAGCGGAGCTTGTGGTTGGTAGAAGGTCCAGCTGGCATCGGCAAGACCACTCTCATCAACCATCTCCGAAAAGACTCCGATGGGAAGAGCTTCGAGTTCGCTCACGGCAAATGCGAACTCGAAGACGGTTTCACCCCCTATGCCAGCCTCTTCCGAGCGTTGAATACGCTGTCAAGAGCGGCGCTCGCCTACCCCCCGTCCCAATACGAGCAACTCCAGCGGCGCCTCCGGGATTCGTTAGCGGAGGAATCGTCGATCATCACGACCATCTTTCCCGGACTAACGGGCCTCCTTGGGGAACAGGCACACAAGCCAGCGATATCGCCGCAAGCAGAACGGTCGCGATTCCTAGAGGCGATCGCGAGGCTGCTCAGTGCATTCGGCACGCCCGACCGCCCGCTCCTTTTGTTTTTCGATGATTTGCAATGGATCGACGAAGCCACACTGGAGGTTGTTGCATACGTTATGCGTAGTGTCCTTTGCCGCCACGTTGTCGTGGTCGCAGCGATGCGCGACAGACAAATTGAGCACCAAGGTCCCCACGTACAACCGTTTCTTTCAACCAACGCAGTCGAAAGGGTGCCGCTCGGCCCCCTTTCTGAGCGGGAAGTGGGCAGCCTTCTAAGCGCCGTCCTAGCTGATAGCACTGACAGTTCCGACACCCTGGTGAGCGCGCTTCTCCGTACCGCTGGCGGGAACCCACTTCACACCATCCAGCTAGTACGCTCTCTCATCGCAGATGACGTAATGGTCTATGACGAGAGTGCGGGCAAATGGAACGCATCCCTAACAGATGTCGAGGCAAGGTCGAATAAGTCCAACGTCGTCGAGCTTCTGTCTGCGCGAGTGGCGACGTTGCCTGAAAATTCGTTGGTGGCAATACAGTATTTGGCCATCCTCGCCGAGCCTTCATCGGTTGATACTGTGGCTGCGGCGATGTCTGTGCCTGAGAACTTGGTTGCACTGGCGCTGCAAGACGCATTGGACGAACAACTCATTGAACTGAGGGACGGACAATATGCTTTTGCACACGATCGAGTTCGGGACTCCGTCTATCTGACCCTGAGTGAACTACAGCGAGACCAGAAACATGTCGAAGTAGGTGTCAATCTTCGGAATCACGTCGTTAAGAACGAACTGAAAACCAGCGCCTTCGTCATCGCGAAACATCTTGCCCGGGCAACCCTCCCGGCTGCTGATCCTCGCCGACGGCAGTTCGCGTCCATCATTTTTGAGGCAGCATTGAAAGCCAAGGAGGCCACCGCATATGAATCGGCGATCTCCTATCTTATCGATGCCCGCAGGTTTCTCGAGGACAGGGTCAACCTTGATGGAGACTTGCTATCGCTCATTGAACTAAGGCTTGGGGAATGCGAATTCGCATGTATGCGTGTCGCGCCGGCTTCAGAGCGATTGGCTGCCATCCGCACACAACTTCTTGAATCTGAGCACCGCGCCGAACTTGTTCGGCTACGCCTGGCTATGTATGTGGCTCTGGGCCAAACGGAGCAGGCACTTGACATCGGCTATCGCTATCTAGCCGAAGAGACGGGCATCGCACTGTCCAGGGAAATCGAACCGGGCAGCCTCGAGCTTGAGTATCGTCGTTTTTTGGAACTATACGCAGGCCGCACCGCAGACGAGCTCTTGGCGTTACCATTTATGAACGACGATCGCGTACGGAACGCGATGGACGTCATGACGGATCTCATTCCAGCGGTACAGTTCACAAGCAAGGAATTGGTCGAAGTTCTCATACTTCGAATGATCAATCTGAGTCTTGAGTACGGGCTTTGCGATGCATCCAGTTACGCCTATATTTGCCTAAGTTTCGTAGCAGGAGCCAAATTCGGCGACTATACGACTACCGCAATATTTGGCAGGGTAGCCATGCGCCTGCCCAAGGAGCGCGGCCTTAACCTCTACGAAGGACGCGTCCAGATGTGCTTCGGGTCGCTGAGTCTTCCCTGGACGGGCCCTGCGGCAGAGGCAAAGCAGCATCTCGAGGAGGCGGCCGAGCTTACCGGCCGCCAGGGCGACTTGACGTTCGCAGTTTATTCTCGACGGCACATTGTCACCAACCTTCTTTTCAGCGGAGGATCGCTATCGGAAGCGCAGAAGGTGGCAGAGGATGGTCTTAAGCTCGCACGAGAGGCCAGATTCGCGCTCGTCATTGACGCATTCATGGCACAGGCTTGGTTCATACGTAAGCTCAGAGGTATGCCCGTGGACATTAGCCTGCCCGACTCGAGCGTCGACTATGCCGAACTCCTTGCTGACTGCATTAGCGGTGAGTATCAAAGGCATATTGCAGCGTTCGCGTTCTGGACATACCGCCTACAGGCATCCTTTCTTTGGGGAGGGAGATCTAGCTGATGCAGTGTCTGCTGAGGGGCACGCTCTAGACGCGGCTTGGGCATCGCCTGCATTCCTCGAGAATGCGGACTTTGTCTTCTACAGCGGACTGCTACGTATTGCGATGGCAAGAGCTTCTGCGCCGGGAGAACGCGGAACACATATCCAAGAAGCAATGGATCGCATCCAGACAATGCAGTGTTGGGCGAAATCCTGTCCGGACAATTTCCTTTCCCGCGAAAGACTACTGGTAGCAGAGCTTTCTGTCCTAATGAGCGAGGGGGGTAACAGTCTGGCCCTCTACGAGGAAGCTATAGCCTTGGCGGACCAGTCGCATGACATGCACCTCCAGAGTGTAGCCAGAGAGCTAGCCTCACGAACCGCGGGGCGTTGCGGCCTCCGTTCTGCACAGCAGGGATATTTGGAGCAAGCCAGAACCGCCTACGCAACCTGGGGAGCCGACGCAAAGGTAAAACAGCTCGAATCGGAATTCCCCTCGCTGCGGACTGGCCGAAGCTCCGATTTCCACGAGCTCGGAAGTGCGCACACGTGGAGCGAAGATCGATTCGAAGCGGAGGTCGTGCTCAGATCGGTGCGCGCCTTGTCTGGCGAAATATCCCTGCCGCAAGTCATCAAGGTTATTCTCGAGAGTGCACTTCAATATGCAGGCGCTGAACGCGCGGTCCTCTGTTTCCTTGAAGACAGTGCTTTGCATATTGCTGCGCAGGCAAAGGTAGTTCGTGGCCATCTCGAGATGGACCTCTCGCGTCAGCCGCTGTCTTCTGATTTAATTGCTGCGCCGATCGCCTATCTGACGCTGCGTAGCAAGGGGTCGGTTGTCATTGAAGATGCGCGACAAGACCCGGAGTATGGGTATGACGGATATGTGAGGGCGCATAGCTCACGGTCCATCCTGTGTGTACCCCTTGTTAAGCAAGGCGTACTGACCGGATTGCTATACCTTGAGAATGCTCTTATCGCTGGCGCCTTCAACGGAACTCGTGTCCGGACGCTCGAAGTCCTCGCATCCCAAGCGACTGTGTCTGTGGAGAACGCGAAGCTCTACGCAAGTGTCGAAGCGGAACATAGGCGGCGAGCTGAAGCTGAGCGTCGTGTCCGTGAAACGCAGACCAAGCTAGCCCAGGCCGCGAGGTTGACAGAACTTGGCGAACTCGCCGCTTTTATCGTGCACGAACTCAGCCAGCCGATTACTGCCTTGGGCACATACGCTCGCACGGCTATTCGGTGGCTGAATCGTGAGCTTCCTCAATTAGAGGAAGCAGTAGAGGCGCTCGAAAAGATCTCCGAGAGTAGTGAGCGTGCGCGGAGCATCATCCACAGCATAAGGTCGATGGTCAAAGATTCCCGTCCGAATATCGCGCCGGTTGACATCCAGGCGGCGATACTGGAGGTATTCAGCGTTTTACAAGAAAAAATTGATGCTGAAGAAGTCTCAATTTCCACAAGCTTTGAGCCTGGCTCCCAGTTGGTTCTTGCCGATCGCATTCTTCTGCAGCAGGTCATCGTGAATCTCGTGACCAACGCACTGGAGGCGATGAGTGAGGTTCGAGGACGCGAGAAGTGCATTGAAATCCAAACGCACATCGGTGAGGGCAACATGGTTTGGGTATCGGTGAGCGACACCGGCGGGGGAATAGCGGAGAAGATCTACGGACAGATCTTTGATTCGCTTGCCACCACAAAAGGTTATGGAATGGGTATGGGCTTGTCGATTTGCCGGTCCGTTATAGAGGCGCACGGAGGCGAAATTGATGTCTCCCGTTCGAACGAAAACGGTACGACCTTCTGCTTTTCTATCCCAGGAGCGCCATCATAAAAGCCGAGGAAATTAGCTACCCTTCAGCGCGATGACAGCCAACCTCGTCAGTTGATTTCAAAATTTGAAGAGCCCTGCGAACTCGCTCGCAGGGCCTTCTTTCCACACCTTGAAATAGCCTCAGGTCGGAGCACTTCTTTGTTACTACGCTTAGTGTCAGTCGCGAACCACGTCCATCATCCGCAGAAGCTCAGCCACTGACCGTACCTTCATTTTGCGCATGGCACTTCCACGGTACAACTTGGTCGTGAGCTCAGCTACGCCCATCATTTCGGCAACCTCCCTATTGGACCGACCGTCTGCAACGTGCACTAACACCTCTCTCTCCCGGTTGGTCAACAAGCGCCAGGCTTCACGAAATCCCAAACGGGTCCTCTCTACTGCTAGGCGCTGTCGATCCAGCTCGAGACCAGAGAGCACTGCGTCGACGAGATCTTGGTCCCGAAAAGGCTTTGCCAAGAAGTCGATTGCCCCAGCCTTCATCGCCTTCACGGTCATAGGAACATCGCCGTAGCCGCTGATAAAGACGATGGGCATGTGCGATTGCCTCGTGTCTGCCAGCGATTTTTGAAACAAGATACCGTTCCCTCCGCGTACACGGACGTCTAGTACCAGGCAAGCTGGACAATCGGGCTTCGGTACCCGCGCGTAATCGTCGATAGTGTCGAACGCCCTGACCTCCAAATCTACCGACTTGAACAAATCAGCGAGTGATCCGCGCACCAGTTCGTCATCATCCACCACATAGACAATCCCTTCCACTGGCTTGCGCAGCAAAAACTCAGCCTCGTTGGTGGGAGTTTCGTGGATGAACATGGTTCAGAATATACAAAGGTATATGAATCTAATCGTTAGTTAGTGATTGGCTGCCTAACGAAGCCCCCTTCGTCTCGGGGAGCAGCAGCACCATCAAGAGCACTATTCCGTAGGCAGCGCCGGAAAAAATGGAGATAGCCGTAGCAAGAGATGTGGTGTGACTGAGCATCCCTACCAAACTCGGGAACAGAGCGCCGATACCTCGCCCGAAATTGTATGTGAAGCTCTGCCCGTTAGCGCGACACTCTGACGGGTACAGCTCCGTCAGGTATGCACCTACGCCGCTGAAGATTCCGCAGGAAGAGAAGCCGAGTGGAAATCCCAACCAGAGCATCTGCTGATCCGAGAAGGGTACGGTCAAGTATAGGCATACCGATGTCATCGATAGTAGCGAGAACAGTATGAAGTTTCGCCGACGCCCCCAATAGTCGGCGAGGTAAGCGCCCGCGACATAGCCGCAGAATGACCCAGCGATAATCACGAACAGATAGGCGCCAGTATTAAATACCGACAGGTGGCGTTCGATCCGCAGATACGCTGGCAGCCATGTCGACATCGCGTAGAAGCCTCCTTGTATGCCCGTGCATAGGAGCGCCGCCAGCACTGTTCTGCGCAACATCAGCGGGGAAAAAATCACCCAAATAGTGGGCCTTTCAATACTCCGCTTGGAAGTATCAGCCAGAAATACTTGTGGTTCTGATACGTGCTTCCGCACGTACAGGACCAGGAGCGCTGGCAGTATGCCCACCCAAAACAGACTGCGCCAAGCTACCGATTCAGGTAGCACCGAAAAAGCGATGCTATAGAGGATAGCTGCTGCGCCCCAACCGATCGCCCAACCGCTCTGCACCAGTCCCACCGCTTTCCCGCGATGTTGTGGCGCAACGATTTCGCCAACAAGAACCGCTCCTACAGCCCATTCGCCACCAAATCCAAGCCCCTGGAGGGCCCGCAGCACGAATATCTGTTCGAAATCTTGCGCGAACCCGATTGCTAACGTGCTGAAGGAGAACCAGAGGATTGTCCACTGAAGCACCCTCACCCGTCCGTAGCGGTCCGCCAGCGTCCCGGCGATCCAGCCACCGATTGACGAGAATATCAACGTCACGGTGCTGAGAAGTCCCGCCTTGCTGCGATCAAGCCCCCAGAGTTCGATCAGCGAAGCCATCACGAAGCTGAAAACCATGAAATCGAACGCGTCGGTAGCCCAACCTGCGAACGACGCATTGAATGCACGCTTGCCATCGCGGCTCAATTCCGTATACCAGCCTGGGAGCATTCCCCCCATACGCATGGCGCGATTGATTTTATTTGTTGTTGTCATCGTCAAATATCTGGGGGTAGGCAGAGAACTCTTCGGGTCTACGGCATGGTCCGCGCCTCCCAACGTCGCGTAAGCAAATCGCGGTCACCGTAGGCGCGGATTCATACAGGGAGTGCTACACGAGATCGCAAGGCATACCTTGGTACAGGGAGTGCTACACGACGCGACGGATGATACAACGCGACTATTCGGGCATCAATCCTATACCTAAGTCGTTAATATTCAATAACCTATATGGTCTCTGCCCCAAACTCTAGCACCGTAAATTTGTTCTCACCTGCGCTCATGATGTGCTAAATTCATTCATGGAGTGCACACTAAATAAAACGCGCACCAAAGGGTCAGAAACAGGGCTGCTGTATTGGCTTGAGAACTAAGAGATGAACAACAAACTCGGCGCTATCCGCGAAACTACGTTGGTGCGGGACACCGATCCGTCAGTCGGCGTTTATGGCGCAGCGCCTCCGCACACAACGTTCGGCCGAGAGACGCAGATGCCTTCGCTAGACATGCATGCGTTGCGGCAGATGTCCCAAACCATGGCCGCCGAGGTCACACCTAACACGCGCGTGCGAACTCTGCTGCATGCAGCTATGGAAAGGACGGAAGCAACTTGGGGCCTTTTGGCAGTGAGACACAACGGACACTGGGAGGCTGCAGCTAGCGCGCGACCATCGGGTTCGCCTCAAACTTGCGGTAAGCCTTGGGACAATGACGATCCGCCGGCACCGGATATGCTTCCCACATCAATCCTGTGCCATGCCGAAAACCAGCGCAACGGTCTCGTTCTGCACGATGCCTGGAGTGCCCCCAAATGGCAAATCGACGATTATGTGCGTTGTTGTCAGCCACGCTCAGTGCTTTGCGTGCCCATGCGCTGTAATGGCAAATTGGTCGGCGCAATGTATTTGGAACACCAGAGCATTGCCGGCCTGTTTACTCCATCAAGAACGGCCGTGGTCGAGATTATTGCACTGCAGGCTGGGCTCGCCCTAGAACATGCTCGTTTGCACGACGCGCTATCTGCGCAGTTAGAACAGCTAAGTTGCACAGAGGAAAAGATGCGACAGACGCTCTCGGAACTCGAACGTGCCACGCGACTTAAAGGCCTCGGCGAATTGGTGGCTTCTATCGTCCACGAGGTGGCACAGCCAGTCACCGCACTAGACTCATCTGCGCGAGCCGGCTTGCGGTGGTTGGACAGCAACACACCAAATGTAGACGCGGCACGCGAGATGTTTGCACACATTTCCGCATGCGCTAGTCGCGCAAGGACAATCATCAGCGGGCTGCGTGCAAACGCGCGACAGGCAGAGCCAGTCTTCACTACATTTGATCTCGACGAAGTCTTGACTGAAGTCGCGACCATCTTGACTAGCACGCTTGATGCGATGAAAGTCAGTTTTCAGCTGATTCAACTCTCCGGACCGACACCAGTGCATGGTGAACGCATGCAGTTGCAGCAAGCGTTGATCAACCTAATTATCAACGGCGCTGAATCGATGGCGGATCAACCGGAAAACACGAGGCTGGTCGTACTTAGCGGAGAAGCAATCGATGATTTGTTGCATATCCACATCGACGACAATGGCGAGGGTTTCGACCCCGCGCTAGAACACTGCCTATTCGAGCCGCTATTCACTACCAAGCAAAACGGGATGGGGATGGGCCTTGCGATATGCAAATCTATCGTTGAGACGCACCAAGGCCGACTCGAACTGGTTCACCGCTCCGAAGGGGGCACCCGGGCGACACTTACGCTACCCGTGGTAGCTACGATGGTCTCCATACCTCGACCTGCGCCGTAAGGCTTCTACAAGCGCCTCTTGCCACTACCATTACTGCAGGAGCAAGTGTTCCTTTTTGGCAGTGACGATGGACCATGGCAAGACAGGCCTGGATGCAGACTCGGCATCCAAACCGATCGAAAACGACCGAACTCAACCCTCGATCGCCAACGCCTGCAGCATACGGACAATTTCTACTACGCTGCGCGCGTTCATTTTCCTCATTGCCTGGCCACGATAGATCTTCGCCGTAATTTCGGCCACGCCCATCGCGCCCGCGATCTGTTTGTTCATTAAACCGCGAACAAGAAGTCGCAACACCTCGCGCTCGCGCTCGGTCAGCGTCTCCCAATTTGCCCGCAATTCGCGAAGAGACTGCTCGGTCTCAATCCGCGTAGCATCGCGCTCGAGTGCAGCAACTACAGCATCGATCATGTCTTGGTCTCGGAACGGCTTGGCAAGAAAATCTACCGCTCCAGCCTTCATCGCCTTTACCGTCATCGCTATGTCAGCGTGTCCACTGATAAAGACAATAGGAATGTGCGGCACTCCCTTCTCTACCAGCGACCGTTGAAATGCCAGTCCACTTAAGCCACGAAGTCTGACATCCAACACCAGGCAAGACGGCCCATCAACCTGTGGTGCGCGCAAATACTCCTCGACCGAAGGGAAAGGCCTGACTGCCAACGCAATCGATTCGAATAAGCAGCCAAGAGAGCTGCGCACCAAATCGTCATCATCGACAATGTGGACAGTGCCTTGCACTAAGGCGTGCGAATCTGGTAATGGGGCTAGACTAACAACAGACATGATATTGAGCGGGAAGTACACGCAGCCAGATCAGACGCTGATGCAACAGTATAGTAATACCGGCGACTGTGAGGATAGGCGGAACGCCGAAAAACGCTGGACTACGCAGCAGCGCTCGAACTCGGGAGATCGACGCGGACAGTACGCAACACGCTGTCGATGACAAACGATTCCCAATGCTCAACTGCATCCGGAGCGTCGAGGTCCTCGCCCAGGAAGGCCGACAACGTGTACCGGTTTGAAGAATAAAAATACGCCGGCGATGCGATCAACAAGAAAACGTCGCACGCTGTCAGGGTCGGACGAAACAGTCCGCGTTCAATCCCGCTGGTCACGATTCCTTCGACGATGCGCACCGCGCGATAAGAAAACTCGCCGCGAGGTACAGAACCGGAGACATGCTTCCCCTTGTGGAGATTCTCCGTATTGAGCAGATTGACGAAGTCGGGATTGCGCCGGTAGTAGTCCAGTTTGAACCGGATGAGGACCTTTAATGCCTCCACTGGATCCGAAGGATCTGGTGAGACCTTCGCCTCTGCCTCGTCCATACGCCGGTAAATGGATCCGAGCACGGCTACAAACAGACCCTCCTTGCTCCCGAAGTAGTAATAGATCATCCGGTCATAGGAATTTGCCAGCCTGGAAATCTTCTGCACACTGCCGCCGTCATAGCCATAGCGTGCAAAGACCTTCGTAGCCGCGCGAAGAATCTTGTCTCGCGTTGCTTGTGCCGCAGCCTCGCGGACCCCGGTGCCACGCACGGCTCTTGTCACTACTCTGGACATATCAATCCTATGACACCAGGACAGAATCTCCTTCGTTCCTGTGTCCGTAATTTCATACAGGGAACACTACATGAGTTAAATGATCATACTAGGAGTTGGCAGTGAACGCAATCGACTGATTATATTACTTATTATTCAATGACTTAACTGATTGTAGAACCCACCAGAATGAGGCTATTCTCTCGATTGATGGAGCGTTCACAACATAGAATCTCACGGAAAAAACAGCCAGGAAGGCCTTAGAAAGTGAGTAGGTGAACCAAGGACGCTGCCACTGATGCGGAAACGTGCGGCAGCACTGTCAGACTGCGGCATGCGCATTTCCAGCGTATGAACCGACCACGAATGAATGCCGGGGCCAGGGCGGCGGATGGCCCCGGCATTCATTCGTGGCTTGCGTGTCAGTTCGCGCCTGCTCTAGTGGCCTGATAGGCTTCCAGACGTCGCTGAAATTCTCGATTGGAGAAATCCGGTCCACCGTCTCCGCGGAAATACTCAGCTAAGCCAGCACGCTGCCAAGCTTCGAGGTCCGCGCGCACTTCCGCACGGGTCAATCCCCGCTGGGGCTCCGCTGCCTGAACTGCAGCTGGAAATGCCACGGAGAGACCCCAAACGATTCCAGAGACGATGACGGAAGCAGCTACGGAAGAAATTTGAATGCGAGTCATGATTGTAGATCCCAGTGTTAAGTTGTCATGTCCGAGCACCTGTTGTCAGCCCGGCCCATGGGTCCTATTAAATCTCCCGAACGTATCCCTCGCGTAGCAACGTCGGTCCTGACTTGTGGCGCTACGTATCGAAACGCCATCCATGTACGCCCGCTTACAAACATCCCCGAACACCGTCGAAAAAGCGGTTTGATAGTGCGGCACTACGGTGTCTTTGCGAAGTGCTAGGCAGTGCGTTTCCGACATCTCTCCCAACGAACGGAAACGAGCCTTGCAGGTAGCGGGTAGCCTTCCCAAGAGAAACCGAGATTGTCCAAACTCGGCGCTCATACACTGCAGGCTCGATGCCTCGAAGCTTCGATCGGGCGAAGCCGAGTCAAATAAGTCAGTTTGGCTTTCAAGGGAAGGATCAATATGGATCGGTCGAATATCTACGCTCGCCTTGAAGAACTTGGGGTGGTACTGCCAAATGCTGCCTCGCCCGCAGCGGCCTACACAATGTGCGCGCAGTGCGGCCAGCTTGCATATTTATCCGGCCATCTAGCCAAACAGGATGGAAAAATATGGACGGGTCGGCTCGGCGAATCGCTCTCGACCCAAGAAGGTCACGCCGCTGCGCGGGCCGTTGCGATTGATCTTCTGGCGACCCTTCATACCCATATCAAGGATCTGAACACGATCAAGCGCATAGTCAAGCTGACGAGCTTGGTCAACTCTGCGAGCGATTTCACGGAACAGCACCTCGTTACCAACGGCGCATCCGAATTCTTCGTTGATGTGTTTGGAACGAGCGGAAAACACGCACGTAGCGCCTTCGGTGTCACTCAGCTCCCGTTAAATGCCTGCCTAGAAATCGAGTTGATAGTAGAGCTGACTTGATGCGCTAGACGTGGTATCGCCACGGCGGTCCATATTGTCGAACGGTGCTAGGGGCCGATCCCTCGGGATTCCAGAGCGATCGCTCTCGGTTATTGCATGCCTTGGCCGCATAACATGCGAGGCCGACCGCTAACTAGCAGATACCGTTACATTTTCGCGGCAATGGAGAATCTGCTGAGCGGTACTGCGCAACACAACGCAGTCATGCCGTTGACTAGTATTTTCTTGCCCATGAGCGCCCCGCTGCGTCGGTCCGGAGGTGCTTCATATCGCAATCGGACGGCAGCATAGGGGCACCTTGCAGCCATTCGGCCGCACCGAAGTTTTTTTACCAAACCGACACATATCCGTCGCGGCGTACTCTCGCTGCTCCGTAAGCCGACCTACCACTCTAAGTTGACGCCGCAACATGGTTCGGACCGCAGGCAACCGGGCAGACGCCAAGAAATTGGTGTCAACCCTAGCTCGCGTTTGCGTCATATTCGTATGGAATCTCGTCGTGGATATTTCCCCGGCTTTCCCAATATCCTTTCCATCCGAGAACGACGTGTCGTCCACCCCCGCCGCCTCCACAACGCCATCCCAGGTCTATACGCGGGGCAGTGCGGCGATCGCCCTGTTCGACGCCGGTAACGGCAGTGGGCTGCTGGCCTTCGGCGGCGCGCCGGGCATGCCGGCAGGCTATATCGATATCGAGTCGGATGGGCAAGGCATCGAGTACCGGCCGTTCGACGGCACCACGCACCGCGTCGCGGTATCGGCAGCCTCTGGATCTCCCTTCGTGCCTGCTTGATATTCGCTCGATCCGGATATCAATGTGCACCTATCTCCTCATGGCATCAAATGCAAATTGAGGGACGGCTGAGGCAAAACCACAGCCCCGCGATCCGCCTACCTTCGTATAGAGCTCGCTGGATGTTGTCGGTACGTGGATGCTCAACCGACCCAACCCGCGTGGCGACCAATTCACAGCCACGCCGAGAGAAGGCGGCAAGAATTCAACCTTGGTAACGAAGCACCCATCATGAACAAAATCATCACGGCTCTCCTAGCAGCCGGCGTTCTTTCGGCCCCTCTCGTCGTACACGCCGAATGGGTGCCGGTCAGCAATGACCAATCCGTTTTGATAAATAACGAACAATTCGTTGTCAATGGCGATAAGCGCGTGGCTTTTGTCAAGTTCAAAGGCGAAAAAGGAGATAAGTACGGAAGCGTCATTGTTCGAACAACGTTCGACTGCACCAACCTGACAACACTCGACACTTACAGGGCTCTCTACAATTGGAAAGGTAAGGTTGTCGACTCCGGAAGTCTGTATAGGGAACCGAACCCGACGATACCCGGAACGCTTGGCGCCCATATGCTGAAGGCTGTCTGCAGTAAGAGCGGTGGCGGCGTAGGCAACGCAACCGACTCGGGCGCGAGCGCGGGCTCGGGTGGTAACGACTCGCCGAGGTACCCGAATCGCACGCAGACGAACTTGTCGACAAGCATCCCTAACCTAAGCGGCTACGACAACGAAACGCGACGAACCATGGAGCTCGCCTGCATCTCGGAGAGGTCAAACGGTCCTGTTGCGTACGGTGCGTGCCTGAACCGCCAGATCGCTTCGCTGCAAGCCTCGCCAGGTATTCCAAATCTAAGTGGCTACGACAACGAGACGCGACGAACTATGGAGCTTGCTTGCATTTCGAGTAGGTCTAACGGACCTGTCGCCTACGGCGCGTGCCTGAACCGCCAGATCACTTCCCTTCAAGGCTCGCCTGGAATCCCAAATCTGAGACATCCACCGCAAAACCGCCTGTGAAGACGTCGTTGCGCGTGGGACTGACGTCGAACCGGTTGTTCAGATAACCCAACATCTTCCCCATCATTCAAAGCTGAGATCGAACCGGCGATCAGCCGCCGGTCCCTTTGCTTTCAGTAGCTCCGGATGATTCAGCCTTCCCGCTTTCGCACAAAAAGCGCCGTGAGAATGCCAATCAAGCAGATAGCCACCACATAGTGCGCCGGGGCCAGCTTGTCAGTCTTCAGCATGAGCGAGACGATGACCGGCGTCAGGCCGCCGAAAATCGCGTACGACACGTTGTACGAGAAGGACAGGCCCGAGAAACGCACCTGCGCCGGGAAGGCATGCACCAGCACATACGGCACGGCGCCGATCG
>NZ_PJRP01000017.1:57124-118751 GCF_002858765.1 Cupriavidus pauculus | reverse complement strand
AGCGAGACGATGACCGGCGTCAGGCCGCCGAAAATCGCGTACGACACGTTGTACGAGAAGGACAGGCCCGAGAAACGCACCTGCGCCGGGAAGGCATGCACCAGCACATACGGCACGGCGCCGATCGTGCCGACGAAGAAGCCAGCCAGCGCGTACAGCGGCAGCAGCAGGTCAGGGCGCGTGCCGATGGTGGTGTACAGCAGGTAGGCCGTGGCCGCCAGCAGCGCCCCGCCGACGGTCAGCGTCAGGCGGGCGCCAATGCGGTCGGCCAGCACGCCAGCCACCACGCAGCCGATCGACAGGCACAGCGTGGCCGCGCTGTTGGCGACCAGCGCCGTGCGGGCGTCGAAGCCGAACAGCGTCTGCAGGTAGGTGGGCGTCAGCAGGATCACGACCACGATGCCGGCCGACAGCATCCACGTCAGCAGCACCGAGATCAGCACGGCGCCGCGATGATCGCGCACCACGGCCTTCAGCGGCATTTCGGCGGCCAGCGCCTTGCGCTGCTGCAGTTCGGCGAACACCGGCGTTTCGTGCAGCCAGCGGCGCAGGTACATCGAACCCACGCCGAAGATGCCGCCCAACACGAACGGTACGCGCCAGCCATGGGCCAGCAGTTCCTGCGGGTCGAAGATCGCGTTGATGCTGGTGGCCACCAGGGACCCCAGCAGGATGCCGGCCGTCAGGCCCGCCGTGAGCGTGCCGCAGGCATAGCCGATGTGACGCTTGGGCACGTGTTCGGACACGAATACCCAGGCACCTGGCACTTCGCCGCCGACAGCGGCGCCTTGCAGGATGCGCAGCACCAGCAGCAGCATCGGGGCCAGCAGGCCGATGGTCGCGTAGGTGGGCAGCAGGCCCATCAGCAGCGTCGGCACCGACATCAGCAAGATCGACAGCGTGAACATCTTCTTGCGGCCCAGCAGGTCGCCGAAGTGCGCCATGATGATGCCGCCCAGCGGGCGCGCCAGATATCCGGCCGCGAAAATGCCGAAGGTTTGCAGCAGCCGCAGCCAGTCCGGCACCGAAGCCGGGAAGAACAGCTGGCCAATAACCTTGGCGAAAAAGACAAAAATAATAAAATCGTAGAACTCAAGCGCGCCGCCCAGTGCAGCGAGGGCAAGCGTCTTGTAATCCTGGCCGGTCAGGGGGCGGGCGGCGTGGCCGCCTTGCGCGCCCAGTGCCCCGGCAGTACTGCTGGAGGTGGACATGAAAAGACTCGCATGGATACATTCACATGCGAAGCGCGCAACACGGATGACGTGGAGGGAGACGGCCGAAGGATGACGACACGAACTTGGCGAACCGGGGCCGGCGGGTAAGCAGGCGGGCACGACGGGACGCTTCGCAAAGGCGTAAAGATAGCAGCTTCAAATGCCGGCGGGCATTCCTTCCAGTCACACCTGATATGTCCTTGCATTCGCTCTTTCCGCAAGGACTATATTGCAACCTGCAATATTAGTTTTCCCTCGCCTCGGTGCCATATCGGAAAGCCAGTGAAGTCGTTAACCCTTGCACCAAAAGGGAACAACGCGTGTCGTCGCAACACCTTAGTTGTGAATAGGTATCGAAAAATGAAAGTTGCAGTTGTAGGTGCCGGTGCAGTTGGTTGTTTTTTTGGCGCAAGGCTGGCCGAAGCCGGGCAAGATGTTCTACTCGTTGGCAGAGATCCGCATATTTCCGCTATTAAAAATAGGGGCTTGCACTTCGAATCGGCCACAACGTTCAAAAGTGTTCCCCTAGGCGCCAGCACTGACATGCGAGACATTGTCGGGGCAGACGTTGTGTTGGTCTGCGTGAAGTCAATGGATTCCAAAAGCACCGCGAAGGAGATTCGCCCCTACCTTACGGACCAGACAATCGTCGTATCACTGCAAAATGGGATCGATAACGCTAACACGCTTGCGGAAGTTTTCAAGTCTCACGTCATCCCCGCTGCAGTATATGTGGCCTGTGAAATGGTAGGTGAAGGGCATCTCATGCATCATGGCCGTGGCGACCTGGCGATTGGAAGCGGGTCGAATAGTTCGATCGTTGCCAGCATGTTCTCGCAAGCCGCTGTTCCAACCGTGGTATATGCAAACGTCGATGGCCCGCTCTGGGACAAGCTAATCCTCAACTGCTCCTACAACGCCATTTCTGCAATAGTTGGGCTTCCGTATAAAAATATTCGCGGATTTCCTTCGGCCGATGAGGCGATGAAGAACGTTATCGCCGAGTGTCTTGCCGTTGCCAAGGCAGAAGGCATCAACATCGATTACGACCTAGAGAGTCAGTTGGAGAGGGTTCGACGGACAATACCGCCGGGTCAATACTCTTCGATGGCCCAGGATTTCGCACGAGGAAAGCCCAGCGAAATCGCGGCCTTGAACGGCGTCGTTGTGCAGCGTGGAAAAAAATCGGGCGTCCCGACTCCCGCAAATCAATTGCTGGTAGCCATCGTGCATTTGATTGAACGAAACCGTCGTCACCCCTCGGTACACACTACTTAAGGCACCACAAACTCCGCGCGCCTTGCTTGGGGCTCGCGAGGTCGTCGAGGCAACGGCGTCACAAGTGAAAGCACCGCCTCCTCGGTCGGGAGTCTACGTCGTCTCTTACGGTAGCCGTTGTTCATTTTCATCAACTTACGCATGGAGCGCCGACAACGAACTACTCTTCCGCAGCGATTTCTTCTGTCTTGCATTCCGCCGCCACGAACAACAGCATCCTTCGAAACGTAGAAATCTCGTCCGCCCGAAATCCGTTGAAGTGCTTTCGCAGGACGTCGCTGAATATCTTTGGCAACATTTTGGCCATCGCATGGCCTTTTTCGGTTAGTGAAAGATCTACTACGCGCCGATCAATGTCCCGACGATTTCTGACAACGAGCCCACGCTTCTCCATACGGTTCAGCAAGCGTGTCACCGACCCCGCATCGGTGTTCAAGTTGCGAGCGATATCACTTGCAGTAGTAGTATCGCCGCCATAAGCCAGCATCATCAGGCAACTCGCCTGTGTGTGCGTTAAGTGCAAAGAGCCAACCTCCTGCTCAATGCTCTGAAACAACGAGTTCTTGGCACGCGCCAGCAGATAAGCCAGACTGCTGCTAATGTCGAAGTGATCGGGATGAAAGGAATCGATGTGGACGGGCAGCGTCCGCACGTCGGGAGAATGAATGGACATCTTCGTGGTAGAGGCTTCGAGTGTTAATCCGATGATCGTCGCTTCTACCGCAGTGTGCTCGCGACTTGTAACACAGAATTAAACAGGGCATCAACAATAGGCAGTGTCTTGCGTGCGACGTGCTTTATAGCAACCATGCGCCGACGAAGATGGGGACTGTCGATTCTTATTTTCCTCAAACCGTGCTCGTTTAACAGCTTGTCCGGTAACCGCGACGGCAAAATACTATCGCCCACCCCCATAGACACAAGCTTAAGAATAGAATCCACCGACTCTGCCTCTGCGACATACAAGGGCTTGAGCCCGGCGCTTTCTACCATGCGGCGCAGCGCGAAGCCGCGTGGGAATCCGACCAGGCGCAGCATGCGCCCGCGCAAATCGATCCCCACCTCTGACGTTTTCGCCTCCGTCTTTCGCACCGTCACCAAGCACATGCTGTCTTCAAAAAGCGGATGCGATGATAGTGCGGCGGTATCCACCGCAGTGTCATAGACGATGCCGAGATCAGCCCTTCCTCCTTCAACAAGCATCACCACGTCCGAAGAACTCCGGGCGATCAAAGACAGGCTGACGTCGGGATATTTGGCCACGAAGCCAGCTACAGCATCGGGAAGAAAATAGTCATTTACGGTATGGACGAAGGCAATACGGAGGGTAGCGTGCCCCGCGCCGTGTTCGTACCGTATGGCCTCCAGCGCGTGATCAATTGCGCGATATGGCACTTCGATCGCCTGCTGCAATGCCACGCCGACGTCCGTCAACGTAACACCGCGCCCGTTCCGTATGAACAGCGGCTGCCCGATCTCGGCCTCAAGCGTGGCCAACTGCTTGCTAACCCCCGACTGTGTCTGACCAAGCTCGTGCGCGGCCCTAGACAACGACGTTAGGTCGGCAATCCGAAGAAAGGTGCGGAGGAGACGATCATGTGATTTCATAACGTGGACGCCAACCGAACAGTCGCGCTTCATCCTGCATCCGTTCACCGCCTAGCGTTCTCGGGCTCCTTGAGGCGGGGTTCAATGGGAACGCTCATCGTCCTGGCCACCCTTTGCCTCGCTCGACTTCAACTGACGTAAGGAGTCGGTTGTGTTTCCCAAGGCCGCTTTCTGGTTATTCTTTGTTCGCATTGCCGCGGAAGGAGCCTCTTCGTTGTGTGGCCGTTTTCCGGCCACACGAGCTCGTTCGATGACGGTCCAATCCGGTCCTGCAAAGGCAGAGATGGACAAACCAGCCAACGCAAGTGCGCAAATAGTTCTTTTGAGAGACATGATGTTCAGTAGGCGGGCGTAATGTTCAACGTAACAACTCGCGCTACCGGGTTTTGCACAAAGCTCTCCCTGCTACGCGTGAAGCATGAGTCATACAGGCTGTTGCTACAATGACCGGATGGCTAACGAGGACGTGAGTATAGAAACCAAAGGTATCGCCGGCTACGGAAGCACCTTCATACCTGCTATCTCCTCATGTCATGGTTTCGTCGTTCGCCTATAATCTGCGCCGACCATATTCCCACACAGAGTTTTCGCCTTAATCATCATATTACTTTGAATCGCAATATCACACGATAATCTATACGTATAAATAGCCGCCTCAATACGTATATCGAATTAATTCGGAAAATAGTCGTTGGCCGTTGTGTTGCCTGAAGAATCACCGCACGGGTCCGAACTATCCATGGGGCTCTCTACCCGTTCTGACCACCCATGGCGCGGCAAATGCTGAGAAGCGGACCCACCACCATTGTCGTGGCCGGCGCCTCTAGCGGCATCGACAGGCTCCGGCGGAGGTGTTTGCGTGCTGTGGTCCTGGTTTTGCGCCGATGGACTATCGGGGGGCGAGGCGCAGCGTATCAAGCTGGCCACCGAGTTGCAGCGCGCGCAGCGCGGCGCCACGCTGTACGTGCTCGACGAGCCACCAAATGGCTTGAATCCGGCCGATGTGCACCGCCTGCTCGCGCAGTTGCAGACGCTGGTGGACGCTGGCAACACCGTGGTTGTGGTCGAACACGATATGCGCGTGGTGGCGCAGGCCGAATGGGTCATCGACATCGGACCCCGGGAAATCCTTTGAGCATGGTAGTCTGCCGCGGAAATCGGGTGCACCCACCCCGTTGCGGGGCGTGATAATCGACAACTGCCCCATGCACCGGCGGTTGCGGTTAAGGTTCAATTGAAACCTGGGCGGTAGTCGCCCGGGACAGCGAGGTGAAGAATGATTGATGGTCTGATTGGTGGAAAGGTTTACGGAAAGTCCGCAGAGCGCCAAGGGCAAGGCGGCAAGGCCTATGTCACAACGAAGGTGCTCGCCCCCGCTGGCGACGGCGAATCGCTGTTCGTCAACGTCATTGCGTTTAGCGACGAAGTACGGGCAGCCCTGCTCGCGCTGGATGACGGAGATTCAGTTGCCCTGTCTGGCACGCTCACACCGAAGGTATGGACTGACAAGAACGGCGATACACGCCCAGCGCTGGACATGGTGGCCCATGCAGTGCTGACGCCCTACCACATCAACCGAAAGCGGGAAGCTGTCCAACAGCAGTCAGCACCGACTGGCGCAGAAGGCCTGGAGGACAGGTCTGTCTAAAGCAGCGGCGAATAGATAAACGGCGGGGAGTCAGCCCCGCGTTTTGGAATGCGAATCTGCCAGTCGATGATCGTCAAGAACGAGGCCGTCGTGATCAAGCGCTGTCTGCGCGCGGTGCGTCCGCATATCCACGCCTGTCGATTTCGGATACGGGATCGACAGGTCGCACGCAAAACACCATCCGAACCATGCTGGCGGACCTGCCGGGAGAGTTAGTCAAGCGGCCATGGGTCGATTTCTAGACCAACCGCAATGAACTTGGCATCCGCGCTGGCGTAGCACTGAAAAACTCAGCCCGAGACTGAAGTCTCGAACACGCGCCGATAATTGCCGCCGAGCATCTGCTCGGTTTCTGATTGCGAGAAGCCTGCCTTGAGCAAGGCGTTGCCCAGCGTCGGCAATTGCTCGTAACTTTGGAATACCGGTGGGGAAATAAAGCCGAGCATGTCCGTGCCGAGTCCCACGTGATCTACACCCACAATATCGGCCAAGCGTTTGAAGCCGTTGGCCATGTCCTGCAGATCGCGAAACGTACCGGCGTTCGGCCAGATGCCGATGACCCCGCCGCTAGACGCGACAACACGCGCATGATCGGGCGTGATCAGACGACTGCGCGTGCCTGGATGCGTGGCCAGCGCCGTATGCGACAGCACCAACGGCTTGGTCGTCACCGACGCAGCGCGCTTCACCAGATCGTACGTGCCGTGCGCCACATCGATGACGATGCCCAGCGTATTGCAACGGCGAATTACATCCGCACCGAAATCGGTCAAGCCGCCATGAACGGGCGTTTCCGTCTGGATGTCACCGACTTCGTTGACCCGATAGTGGGTCAGTTGCAACTGCCGCAACTGGTGCTGATGGAAGGCTTCATCAACGCGATCCAGCCGACCCTCAATAAAATCGGCACCTTCCGACGCGATGATGGCGCGTGGCGCAGCGACATCCGCAGACCGCAACGCGCTGCCCTGCGTGATAACGTCGAGCCCTTCATGCTGAACGAGTGCCTTCGCACGCTCGAATGCCTGCTGCGACATCCGGTACAACTCGCCAGGCTCCGGCTGACGCCACGCTTCGAAACGCTTGCGATCGGACGAGACACGCGTGACAGGCGTATCCATGACCACGGCAAAGCAGACCACGTTCATGCCGCCCGCCCGCATCTGCGCACCGACAGGC
The DNA here is from genome assembly GCF_002858765.1 of Cupriavidus pauculus. Taxonomy (GTDB): domain Bacteria; phylum Pseudomonadota; class Gammaproteobacteria; order Burkholderiales; family Burkholderiaceae; genus Cupriavidus; species Cupriavidus pauculus_B. The sequence continues at coordinate 111,824 of NZ_PJRP01000017.1, read as the reverse complement.
AGGAACGGACGGTTACCCCCCAGAGCCGGATCACGCGACATCGTCAACCGTCCCGCATGGCTATGCATGTCGATGGTCACGGCGCCGGCAGAGGCATGCCAAGGCGTGTCGCTTCCCATGCGCCCGGAGGTGCAAGCAGCAACTCCCGCCGCCGCACCCAATGCCAGAAACGCGCGACGGCTCATGAGCATCGATGATATCGGGCAAGCACTGGGGTTGTCGTTTTGCATGGGGCTGGACGCAAATCGGTTGAGCAAGAGGTATGGCTTCCTCCGGGAATATCGCCAAGGCCGAGATCAGCCGCTAGCGATCGTCTTCTGTGTCACGTCGATTAGCGCCTTGCAATTGCGCTTGCGCCAGATTGACCATCCGCAATGCCTCCGAAAAGACCGAATCAAGTCTCTTCCCGCTTTCGGTCGCGGACGCCGCTGCCTGGTCTGCCGAAATGCCTTCTGTCATCTGCAGCAGCATCCCCGGCCGCTGGGACTCCAGTCGCTGTAACAACATATGCAGAATATAGACACAGGCGCCGACTTGATCGTCCTTCGTGGAAGTCATGAATCGACATCATATGGTAGTTGAATCCTGAATCGTAACGCGGAACTCGCTTCCAAGTTTGTAAGGACAATGATTGGATAGAGTGGGTGGCAGTTGGCACGTGTCGCGGAGGGGGACGACTGAGGACGGCCAACGGGCGGTCGGGATAAACTCCGGCTTTCGCGCCTGAACGACCGAACGCCTCTCTCGCTATGCCTCGGACTACCGTCGAAATCGCTGATGACATCGCCGCCTTTTTACCCAAAGACGACAACTGGCTTCCCTTGGATTCGCTCGTTGCCGAACTCTGGCAGGCAGGGTATCCCGAGCAAGCAATACCCCAGCTTCTGAGCGTATTTGAGCGCTACCCAGAGGAAGACGGCTCCGGCGTGGCATGGACCGTTCTCCACGGACTTGAGTCGTTGCGAAACTATGAGCCGGAGCTACTTCGCTCCCTTGCTCGGCAGCCCAGCGAATTCGGCATTCTCATGGTTGGGCGGCTGATCAATGCAGGCATACGGGAGGTTGACGGCGTTTCGTTGAGCGATACGCTGCGAGAGTTGTCTGCAACAGCGAGGTCCCAGCGACTCCGCAAGACCGCAGCAAGCTTTGCATCCCGAGGCGACTGACTCGTCGTGCCATCGAAGCGGTTTCGGGGCACTGCCGCTGAGGGCTCAGTTCCGATCGAACTTCCGAGGTCGGCCAACAACAGTCGACGATATATGGACACTGGCTTCCGACGTCGACCCTTGGGCCACTGCCACGATGGCTGGGCCCTTATTTTCTCCGTGCGCCGTTCTCGTCACTGAGCGTGGCGCCTCCGAAAGGCGTTTCGTCATACAAGTCGGTAGCGAGTTCCGAGCGTCCCAAGTTTCCCCGCCACGCGCCGGCCAATAAACGGGATAGCGCAACCGCCAGGTAATCGTGCCTTGAAGGCATTATCATGGTGCACCCTGCCTTTCTCACCTGGAACCCTTGCGATGCAAATACTAGTTGACGCCGATGCCTGCCCCGTTGTCGTCAAGGACATGTTGTATCGGGCCGCGCAGCGCGTCAGCGTATGCGTGACACTTGTGGCGAACCAATACCTCCGTACGCCGCCCTCCCGTCACATCAAACTCGTGCAGGTGCCAGCGGGATTTGACAGCGCCGATGACCGTATCGTGGAGTTGGCCAACGCCGGTGACCTCGTGATTACCGCCGACATCCCGCTGGCCTCTGCTGCCTTGGCGAAGGGGGCCCAAGTGCTGGATCCCCGAGGGAACTGGTTCAGCCTAGAAAATATCCAGGAGCGCCTGACGATGCGTGAGGTCATGGACCAACTACGGGCCTGTGGCATTGACACCGGAGGGCCTGCGCCGTATGGGCCACAAGACAGCAAGGCCTTTGCTGCTCGGTTGGACCAATTTCTGGTGCGCCATGCCACGCCAAAGGCCGCGCCCTGACACTTACCCAATGGCTTATTGAGACACGACTTCCCGAAACGCGCCGATCAGCCGTCCCGCGACGGTCGCTGCGATTCCAACAAGCTGTTGCATCGACCGCTTGAACTCGCAGACCATGAAAAGACGTTTGACCCCTCGCGTGCGCCGCCATAGAGAAGGCCGGCACGCCCATCGCGTCGCCGGCCCCATCTCGTTTTACTTAACTGCCGATCAAGCCGCCGGACATAGCTTCGCATCCACCGTGCGCAGCAGCGGGCGTCCCGAAGCCTTGCCGGTCGTTGCGCCGTTCTCCACCGTCGGCTGGCCGTTGACTAACGTCATTACCACGCCCACCGACAACTGCGCCGGTGAGGTGTAGGTGGCCATGGCCTTGTACTTCGCCGGGTCGAGCACTACCACATCGGCAAAGTAATCCGCCTTCAACCGCCCACGCCCTGTCAGCCCCAGCGTGTCGGCGGTGAGCGCCGAACTGCTGTGGACGAACTGGGCTAGCGTGATGGTCTTCTGCCTGACCACATACTCGGCGTACTTCTGCGCAAACGATCCATAGGCGCGCGGATGGCCGGTCGAGGAATCCGATGAGGTGATGACCCACGGTTGCACCATGAAGGTCCGCACGTCAGCGTCGCTCTGGTTGAAGTTGGCCACCAACATTTCTGAGCCGCGCAGGACCGTCATCACCGCGTCCACCGGCGCCACGCCAGCGGTCGTTGCCACATCCGCCAGCGTCTTGCCGACGTACGCCGGATTGCCCGCCGCGAACAGCAGGGCCGCCGCACCGCCGCGCACGCGGATATTCTCCGCGATATCGGTCTTGAGCTGGGTCAGCACGGTTGCATCGTTGAAGCGGGCGAGCATCGCGGTGCGTCCACCGGCCAGCGCCCAGAATGGGATCACGGCCGCTGAGAAATACGTGCTTGACGCGAGCCACGGGTACTGGTCTGCCGTGATCTTGCGGCCCTTGGCCTGCTCGGCCTGGATCAGCTTGATGATATCCGGCGCCTGCCCCTGAACGTCCACGCCCAGCGCCTTGATATGCGAGATGTTGACAGGCATGCCGGCCTCGGCGCCGATGCGCAGCGCTTCGGCCACGGCCGCCTTCAGGCCGATGTTGCTGGAGCCTTCATCGCGCATGTGGGTGTCGTACAGCCCACCGAACCGTGCGGCCACCTTCGCCACCTCAATCACCTCTTCGGTCGTCGAGAAGTTCTGCGGCGTGTAGTAGAGCCCCGCCGACAAGCCCAGCGCGCCTTGGCACATCGCATCGGCCACGTGTCCCTTCATGATCTCGAGCTGCGCTGCCGTGGGCGCCACGTTATCATCGGCCAACTGGCTTTGCCGCACTGGGCCGAATCCCACATACATCGCGATGTTGGTGCCCGGCGGCGCCGCACGCAGCTTGGCGGCCTGCGCGGCAATATCGTAGCCGCCGTAGCCATCGTTGCCGATCACCGCAGTGGTCACGCCCTGCGTGGTGAACGGCGCGTTGAGGCGCTTGGCGGCGTCGGTGGAGAACACATCGGTGTCTACGTGCGAGTGGGCGTCGATAAACCCTGGCGCCACCACCATCCCCTGCGCGCTGACCGTGCGCGCCGCCACCACCTTCCGTTGCGTCGTCCCCACGAACGCAATGCGGTCGCCCACGATGCCCACATCACCCACCACAGGCTGGTCCGAATCGCCGTCATAGATCATCCCGCCCTGGATCAGCAGTTCAACAGCCAACGGCTCCGCTGCGGGCGCGGTCGTCGCGACCGCATCGGATTCGCTTCCTCCACAACCCCCGAAAATCACGATTGCCGCGACTGCCGACGTCGCTGCCAACTTTCCCTTCTTGTTCTTCATCTAGCTCCCCTGTGTCGATCAAGTTGAATGACTGCGGTGCCGTGGGTAAATCACCGAATTCGCAAGAAATGCGGTGCGGCGCGAGGATTCTAGGTTTCGGACAAAGTTGTCTGCAAATAGCAGGAAGTCGAAAGGTATGCCATCGCGACATGGGACGGCGTCATCCCGGTGCAACACCCTGCCGGCATGGCACTGCAAGCCGGGAAAAGCTGCACCAACACGATGATTCCGGCCGCTGCGTACTGCAAGGCAGCGCAATGGACCCGTGTTAAAGCACGGTAGAGCAATTGCTCTAGTGCTTGAGCGTCTATGGCACTGAACGTGGTCCAGGCGTGCGAGAAACACTGGCAGCCGCGGTAGAAGTGAACCAGCCCGCGAATATGGTTGCTGACCATCGTGGTGGAAATGTCCAATTGGTCGGCGGCCGTGGTGAACTTCACACAACCGACCAGGCGGACGCGTAGACCGTCATGCGGTTCATCAGATCCACGGCGACGGCTTGTTTGGGCGTCCTATGAGGCGAACGTTCCTCGCGAATGACAATGGAACGATAATGGATACCTTTGCGGTCTCGCCTTTAAACCTCATGACGTCCCTGGATCTACAACTCTTGCTGACCGCCCTCGTCAGCGTGCTCGCGCTCGTCGCCCTAATCGTGTCGCGGATTAGAATGCATCCGCTATTGGCGCTCCTCATCGTTTCCGTTGGCGTTGGTTTCGCGACTGGCATGGCCCCGGAAAGCATCGTCAAGCATCTGGTCGATGGTGCAGGCAAAACGCTCGGCGCGGTCGGTGTCGTGATTGCGCTCGGTGCGATGCTCGGCAAGATCCTTGCCGATGCGGGGACCACCGAGCAGATTGCCGATGCGATTCTGAAGCGTGCCTCCGATCGGATGATCCCGTGGGCGATGACGCTGGTTGCCTTTGTGGTCGGGATTCCGATGTTCTTCGAAGTCGGACTAGTGGTGATGCTGCCGTTGATCTTCAGTGTTGCCCGCAAACTCGAGGACAAGGGCCGCTTCAAGGGTTCGGCCTATGTCTATGTGGGCGTCCCGGTCATTTCCGCGCTGGCCGCGATGCATGGCATGGTACCGCCCCACCCGGGTCCGCTAACAGCGATCGCCAGTCTGAAGACGTCCGTGGGCCCCACGATGCTGTACGGCTTTCTCGCGGCGATTCCCGCAATGATTCTTGGCGGCCCACTCTACGGCGCCTTCATGTCACCCCGCATGAGCACGCGGCCCGATCAAGCCCTGCTGGACCAGTTCACCCTCGCGGAGCAACCCGAGGCCGGCCGGCAGCCTGGCGTCGCGACCGGCGTGCTGGCAGCATTGCTGCCCGCGATCCTGATGCTTGTGCATGCCATTGCCGAGACGTTGCTGCCCAAGGGAAGTGCCGCGCTGCACGTGGCAAGTTTTCTCGGCAACCCGTTGATCGCCATGTTGTTGGGCGTGCTGTTCGCGATCGTGGCGCTGGTGATTTCCCGAGGCGGTGATGCGGAGAAACTGCGGAGCGCGCTGGGCAACAGCCTCAAGCCCATTGCCTCGATCATCATGATCATCGCAGGCGGCGGCGCGTTCCAGCAAATGCTCACCAGCGCCAAGGTGGGTGATGCCATCGTGCATCTGACGCAGCAGCTCGCATTTCCGCCACTGGTCCTAGGCTGGCTGATCGCGATGCTGCTATCGGTCTCGACCGGGTCGGCCACCGTGGGCATCGTCGGCGCGGCGGGCCTGCTGGCGCCGCTGGCTGGCAGCGATCCGAACCTCAACCTGCCGTTGCTGGCATTGTCGATCGGCTGCGGATCGCTGTTCTTCAACTACGCCAATCACGCGGGGTTCTGGATGGTCAAGGAATCGTTCGGCATGACCATGAGCGAAGCGACCAAGACCATCTCGGTGGTCCAGTCAATCGTTGCGGTCGTAGGATTGATTATGGTACTGATATTCAATGCGATGATTCCCGTGCATTGAAAGACGTGCGGCGGTTCGGACCGCCGCACGTGGCCCCGGGATTGCCTTGGTGGGCCGCGCTTCGGCAACGCGCTGGTCGCGCGCAATATTGCCACTGCGGGGGGAGCGTCCATTTACGCGCAGAATGTCCAACTGGCCAACAGCACAGTCACCGCGAACCGGAGTGAGGGATTGCGCATTGAGGCGGGAGGGACGAGCGGCGCGCGCATGGCGAACGTGATTCTCTCGGGCAATGCGAAGAACTGCGCTGGCATGTTCGCAAAGCTGGGGCTGGACGGCGCGAACGTTCAATACCCGGACGGGAGTTGTGGCGCGGCAATCTCCATTGCTGATCCGGCGCTCGACTCGCGCTTCGCGCCGGCGATCTTCAGCGCGGCGCGCAATGCGGGTACGGTGCGTTTCGAAGGCGGGTCTCGGCCATGAGCGGACGTTTACGGTGGCGGTCCAAATGAGCGAAAGCAACGAGCGTCCGCAAGCGGGTCCTCCCAACCGCCCATACCTCGCCCCTCGTTCGAGGGGTTCAGCCCCAGTGGCTTTCTGCCGTTTTACGCGGGATTACGTCTGATATTCACCAACGTCGCATTGGCTGACGATGGGCTCCTCCATCGCTGACAAAGTTCTTGGTGCGACGGATACCTATGCCTCTCCGACGGCGAGGGCAGGGTAAAGGCCCCTCCTTGATTGAAGGATGGCCTGAATCGCCAAGGTTATATAGGTTTCGACCCAAACTAAGCAAAAACCTATAGGGGTCGGGATTGAATCTATACGCCATCCGTGCGTGGTGGGTAGCAGCAGGTGAGGCGGCGGACACGGCAGCGACAACCCCAAGCATAGGCGCGCCCAACCGGACCCATTGCACAACTCCCAATCCACATCGAACCGCTGACCATGATCATACCCACGACGTCTTCCCTGCGCCCCCTGGCTGCCACGATCCTCTCACTGCTCCTCGCCGCCTGTGGTGGCAATGATTCAGGCGCGCCGGAAACTGGGACTCCCGCAGTCGTGGCCAGCTATACCATCGGCGGCACGGTGACCGGCCTGCCCGCCTCCGAAAAGCTGACGCTGCTGAACAACGGCGCCGATTCCCTGACGCTGGGCGCCCCGGGGCCCTTCACCTTTGTCATGCCGGTCGCGCCCAGCAACGCGTATGTGGTCACGGTCGGCACACAACCGCTGTGGCAATACTGCACGGTGGCCAATGGCACCGGTACCGCCACGGCAAATGTGTCGAATGTGGGCGTTGCCTGCACGACCGCCAACGCGAAGGTCTCGACCTTGGCCGGCTCCGGGTCGTCCGGCGCGGCCAACGGCATCGGTGCCGCCGCCTCGTTTTACTTCCCGTTCGGCGTGGCGGTCGACGCCAGCGGCAACGTCTACGTGGCCGATCAAGGCAACAACTTGATCCGTAAAATCACGCCGACAGGGGTGGTAAGCACCTTGGCCGGCTCCGGGTCGTCCGGCTCGGCCGACGGCACCGGTGCCGCCGCCTCGTTCAGCTACCCGTACGGCGTGGCGGTCGACGCCAGCGGCACCGTCTACGTGGCCGACACATTCAATCACGAGATCCGCAAAATCACGTCAACCGGTGTGGTGAGCACCTTGGCCGGCTCCGGGTCGTCCGGCTCGGCCGACGGCACCGGCACCGCCGCCTCGTTCAGCACCCCGTTCGGCGTGGCGGTCGACGCCAGCGGTAACGTCTACGTGGCAGATCAAGGCAACCAATTGATCCGCAAGATCACGCCGACGGGGGTGGTGAGCACCTTGGCCGGCTCCGGGTCGCTCGGCTCGACCGACGGCATCGGCACCGCCGCCTCGTTCAACGCCCCGTCCGGCATCGCGGTCGACGCCAGCGGCAACGTCTACGTCGTCGATCAAGGCAGCCATGCGATCCGCAAGATCACGCCGACCGGGGTGGTGAGCACCTTGGCCGGCTCCGGTTCGTCCGGCTCGGCCGACGGCATCGGCACCGCCGCCTCGTTCAGCTCCCCGTTCGGCGTAGCGGTCGACGCCAGCGCCAACGTCTACGTCGCCGATCAAGGCAGCCATGCGATCCGAAAAATCACGCCGGCGGGGGTGGTGAGCACCTTGGCCGGCTCCGGGTCGGGCGGGGCAGCCGACGGCATTGGCACCGCCGCATCGTTCAACCTCCCGCTCGGCGTGGCGGTCGATGCCAGCGGCAACGTCTACGTGGCCGATACACGCAACCACGAGATCCGCAAGATCACGCCGGTTGTACCGTAGGCACGCCAGCGCAAGACGGGGCCTGCCAGGGCCCCGCCCCTAGCGGGCAGCCAGGTTGGTTGAGGAGATTCACCGTCACCGCCCACTGAACCGTGCCTGGCGGCGTTCGATGAAATGGGCCACACCTTCGGTGAAATCCTCGCTCTGGATACTCTCAAACATCTCGGCATTGGCCATTTGCGTGGCGTCGGCCAGCGTCTGGAACGGCTGCTCCCAGAGTTGGCGCTTCATGACACGAATCGAGCGCGGCGAGACATTCTCCGCCAGGTCGGCCGCGTATTCCAGCGTGTAGGCCATGAGATCGTCGGGCTCGCATACGCGGTCCACCAGCCGCATTTGCAGCGCCTCGTCGGCCAGCACCTTGCGCGCGGAGTAGAGCAGATCGGCCGCATGCCCTGGGCCCACCACGCGTGGCAGCAGCCATGAGATACCATGCTCCGCAATCAGGCCGCGTCGCGCGAAAGCGGTGCTAAAAGCGGCCTTGCTGCTGGCAAAGCGCATGTCGCTGTACAGCGCAAAGACGAGTCCTAGACCTGCTGCCGCGCCATTGATGGCTGAGATCACGGGCTTGCGCATTGCGGGAAAGTAGCCGTAGCGGGTCTGATAGTCGGCCCGGCGGTTCATGTCGTAAGGGCGCATCCACTGGGCCGCCCGGATGTCGCCTGGCGGCAGAATTTCAAGCTCGTTGATGTCCATGCCCGCACAGAAGCCCTTGCCGGCGCCGGTCAGCACCACCACGCGGATGGTGTCGTCGCGGTCAGCGGCTTCCATCGCCTCGCGCAGTTCGGCTTCCATGACCTTAGTCAGAGCGTTGAGTTTGTCCGGGCGGTTCATCGTCACGATAACAACGTGCGGATTGCGCTCCGACCGGGTCACTGAAATTTCTCGGTACATACTGAATATCCTGAAGATCAATCGGATGAGCGCGGCAGTTGGACAGCACGTGGCTCCAGGAACTCTTCGAGTCCGTAGATGCCCCCTTCGCGACCCACGCCAGACATGCCAAAGCCACCAAACGGTGCCGCCGCATTAAACCGGGCGCCATTGACATCGACTTGTCCGGCGCGCAGCGCATTGGCCACGACCTCCCCGCCGAATTCGTCGGCGGCCCAAACCGCAGCAGCCAATCCATAGCGGGTGCCATTGGCCAGCGCGATGGCCTCCTCCACCGCGTCGTAACAGAGCACCGCCAGCACGGGGCCAAAGACTTCTTCGTTGGCGAGCCGGCTTTCTGCCGACACATTGCCGTAAACCGTAGGCGCAACGAAGTAGCCGCGTGCAGGCACCACCGCGTCCAGGCCGCCCGCGATGCGGTCGAAGCCGGCCTGCTCGGCATCAGCGATGTGGGACAGCACGCGTTCGCGTTGCAATGCCGACAGCAGCGGCCCGATGCGTGTTGATGCATCGGCCGGATCGCCCATCGGCATTGCCGCCACAGCCTCGGCGACAAGCTCGCGGCATTTCGGGTAGTCTTCCCGCGACACGATCAGCCGTGTGATGGCGCTACACGTCTGTCCGGAGTTAAGAAAGCAGGAGGCCACCGTGGCCTTGACCGCACGACTCAGATCCGCGCCAGGCAGCACCACTGCAGCCGATTTCCCGCCCAATTCCATCGACACCCGTTTCATTTCGCCCGCCGCCAGTGCCGCCACCTTGCGCCCCACTGCCGTCGAGCCGGTAAACGACACCATCTGTACATCGGGATGAGTCACCAGTGAGTGACCCACCTCAGCATCGCCTTGCACGATATTGACCACACCCGGCGGCAGGCCCGCCTGTTCGCAGGCTGCCATCAAGCAAGCCGACGCGGCGGGTGCCAGCTCCGATGGCTTCAGCACGACGGTGCAGCCGGCCAGCAACGCTGGCGCCAGCTTGCCCGTGATCTGGTGCAGCGGATAGTTCCACGGCGTGATCGCCGCGACCACACCTACCGGCACCATCGTTACCCGCGAATTACCCATCTCTCTGACAAACGTAAAGGTGTCCGCGAGCGCGGCTGTCGCCCGCCATGCAGCAACCGGCGCATCCACCTGGATGCGTTGCGACAACTTCAGCGGCATGCCGACTTCGCGCGAGATGTCTCGCGCAAGCGCCTGGCCCATGCTCTCCAGCGCGTCGGCCAGTGCGTACAGCATTGACGCCCGAGCCTGGGTGCCAATCCGCTGCCACGCCGGCAAAGCCTGCCGGGCGGCCGCCACGGCATCGTCGACATCACCTGCGCTACCCAGATGGACTTCGCCCAGCGGCGCTTCGGTCGCGGCATCGTGAATCCGCACCATGCGTCCGTTGCCGACCTGACATCGTGCGCCGTTAATGAAGTGTTCGTTCCACTGGATCATTGCGACTCCCTTGCATTCCGTTTGCTGAGAAATTCGGCCATCACGCGCTGCGGCTCGCCATCGGCATAGCATTCGAGCTGCGCGCGGATACCCGCCACGCATGCGTCGTCGAAGCCCGGTTGCGTCATCGCGCGCAAGCGCTGCTTGGACAGGCGTACCGATGTAGGCGGCAAGGCCGCGAGCGTGCGGGCGCGCGTCAGCGCCGCCTCCGGCAGCTCCGCCTCCGTATGCAAGCCGCTCACCAAGCCAATCTCGTAGGCGCGCTGCCCCGAGATCAGTTCGCCCGACAGCGACATTTGCACGTTGTGGGTATGCCCCACGTGCAGCGTCATCAGGTAGGAGCCGACGATGCTGGCAAGCCCCGCCTTGACCTCAGGCTGGCCCCAGCGACTTGCCGGCGTGGTCAGGCGCCAATCGGCGCACAGCGCGAGCTGGAAGCCCGCCCCGGCTGCCACGCCACGTACCACCGCCACGCAGGGCTTGTCGAGATCGCGCACGGCCTGGTACATGGCGCGCTGACGGTTCAGCCAGGGGACGATCTGCTGCCAGGTCACCGCCGCCGCCTCGTCGAGATCCTGGCCCGCACAGAAGGCGCGGTCGCCCGCCCCGGCCAGCACCACCGCGCGCACGGCGGGGTCGGCGTTGAGCCGGGCCAGCGTATCGATCAGCATGCCGCGCAGCGCATCGTTGACGGCGTTCATCCGCTCAGGACGATTCAGCGTGACGATGGCCACGCTGCCATCGCATTCCACAAGCACGGGTTCCATATCAGGTTCCTTGCAGTTCTACCACCGCATCCACGGCCACCACCCCCTCGCCGGCCGCCATCGCTATCAGCGGATTAATGTCCACTGATTTCAGTGCCTCCCGATGGCGCAGCGCCCAGTTGCCGAGCGCCACGGCCGCCGCGGCCAGCGCGTCGAGATCGAGCGCCGGGATATCGCGATAGCCGTCGAACAGTGGGGCCAGCCGCAGCCGGGCGCAGGCCGCCTTCACCTCCGCCTCGCCAAAGGGCGCCAGCAGCGATACGATGTCGCGGCGAAGTTCCAGCAACGTGCCGCCCTCGCCGATCATCACCAGCGGGCCGAACACGGGATCAACCGACACGCCCAGTGCAAACTCGTGACGCCCCTTCACCATCGCGGCCACCACTACCCGTGCCGCCTGCACGCCGAGATTGCGCAGCTTGGACAGGCAGTCCTGCGCCACGCTGGCGACGCTTGCGGCGTCGCTCAGCCGCAGATGAACCAGTCCGTGCTCGCTCTTGTGCGGCACCGCTGCGGCACACCCCTTGACCACGACCATGCCACCGCCAAGCGCCGTAAACGCCGCCACTGCTTCATCGGCGCTGCTGCAAAAGCGATACGGCACCACGGGGACACCGGCCTCCGCCAGTAGAGACAGGCTGCGGGCTTCGTCCTGCAGTCCGCTGCCATCGAGCACGACTGGTGTGGGCGATTCGGGTGATGCGAGCACGCCTGCCGACACCTCGATGCGGGCGTGTGCGGCGTACTGGGCCAGCGCAGCAATGGCATCGCCTTCCGTGATGAAGGTCGGCACGCCATGACGCAAGAAGACATCGCGCACGCTTTGCTGGGGCGCGCTGGCCACCAGCGGCTTGCCAAGCCGGCGGGTGAACGCGGCCGCATCGCGCGCCAGTGCCTCCACGTCGTAGCCGGGCCCGGCTACCGGAATCCCGACCATGACCATGTCGGCCTGCTGATCCTCGCCCAGCGCATCCAGCACGCGGGGGAACATGTCACCCTTGCCCATCAGCGCGGCGGTCATGTCGAGCGGATTGCTGGCAGTGCCAAACTCCGGGAGGATCGCGCCGAGCCGGTCCAGCGTGGGCGGCTGCAGTTCCGTCAGCGGCAGGTCATGGCGCTCGGCCAGGTCGGCCGCCATGACGCCCACGGCGCCGCTATGGCTCATTACGACGGTACGCCCCTGCCCCGGCGCGCGGTTTTGCAGGTACAACGGCACGGCACGCACCAGTTCGCCGATATCGCGGGCGCGCCAGATGCCGTGGCGAGCCAGGAAGGCATCAATGGCCGCGTCGTTGCCGACCAGTGCGCCGGTATGCGACGCCGCCGCGCGCGCGCCGCGCTGACTGTTGCCCGCCTTGATCGCAATGATGCTGGCGCCCCGGCTGCGCGCCAGGGTTGCGGCCCGCGCCAGCGCTTGCGGGTCGGTGACCGATTCCAGGTACACCAGGATCAGCCGGACTTCCGGGTCCTCGGCCACGGCCGCCGTCATGGCGCAGGCATCGAGATCGGCATCATTACCGGTGGCCACCAGATAGCGCACGCCCAGCCCGGCCTGCCGCAGCAGCGCGTAGGGCATGACGCTGGCCGCACCGCTCTGGCTGATGATTGCGATAGGCCCATCCTTCGGCGCCACCTCCATGAACATGGTGGAGAAGTTCAGCACCGCACCGCTGGCGAAATTGGCCGTGCCCTGCGCATTGGGCCCTACCAGGCGCATGCCGCCCGCGTGGGCCACATCCACCAGTTGCTGCTGGCGTAGCCGTCCGGCCTCTCCCGTTTCCGCAAACCCGGAGGCCATGATCACAGCGGCCTGCACGCCGGCATCGGCGCAAACGCGCACCTGCTCCAGTGTGGCGTCACCCGACACCGCAATCACCACGGCGTCCGGTGTCTTGCCGATATCGCCGAGTGTCGGATAGGCGCGATAGCCCTGAATAGTCGCTCGCCCCGGGTTCACGGGAAAGACTTCGCCCGTATAGCCGAACGTGCGCATATAGTGGATCGGGCGACCACCGACCTTATTGGGATTGTCCGAGGCGCCGATGACGGCCACCGAGGCCGGAGCGAACAGGGCGTTGAACGTCTCAGTCAAGGGTCGCTCCCGAAGCCTTCACCACCGGCGCCCACTTGGCCACGTCACGCTGGATCAGTTTGTCGAAATCAGCAGGGGTGCCCGGCAGCGGGCTGGCGCCCAGCGCGGCAAGCTGCTTTTTCACGTCCGCCTGCGCCAGCACCTTCTGCAATTCGCCATTGAGCCGATGCACCGCGTCGGGCGGGGTGCCCTTGGGCGCGGACAGGCCGAACCAGATCGTCACGTCAAACCCGGGCAGGCCAGACTCGGCAATCGTCGGCACCTTCGGCAATGCGTCGGATCGCGCTGCGCCCGTGACGCCCAGCGCCTTGACCTTGCCGCTGCCGATGTACTGCACCTGGCTCGACACCGTGTCGAACATCATCGAGATGCGTCCGCCAAGCAAATCGGTGAAGGCCGCTGCCGAGCCCTTGTACGGCACGTGGACGATGTCGATGCCCGCCATCGACTTGAACAACTCGCCCGACAGATGATTTGAGCTGCCGTTACCGGCAGACCCGAACGTCAGCGCACCGGGCTTCTGCTTTGCCAGCGCCACGAGCTCCTTGACATTGCCGGCCGGCAGACCGTTCGGCACCACGAGCACATTGGTGGTCGAGGCGACCGAGCCCACCGCATCGAATGCCTTGACCGGATCGACCTTCAGCGAATGGTAGAGCGACGGGTTGATCGCCATGGTCCCCGTCGTGGAAAACAGCAGCGTATAGCCGTCGGGGGTGGCTGCGGCCACGGCCTCGGTGGCGATGGTGCCGCCCGCGCCGCCCCGGTTGTCGACCACCACCGGCTGTCCCAGTTGCTGAGACAGGTGCTGGCCGATCAGCCGTGCCATGCCGTCCGTGGGGCCACCCGCCGGAAACGGCACGATCAGACGGATAGGTTTGGTGGGGTAGCTGGCGGCCGCGCTAGCGACGCCGCAGAGCGTTAGCGGCGCCGTGATCAGCACCAGGGCGGCCAGCCACCGGCGCGCCGTCAGCCCTATCTTGCGCGCTGCAAGGGGCTTGGTCGTGGAAAAACTTGCCATGTTGTCTCCATATTGTTCGCGACCCTTCTCTGCCTGGAAGGATGTCTGCAGTGTATGGAGACTTCAGCTAGCGCAAAAGTGTATATTCTGAGATACCTGATTTCCATTTTTTGCATGGATCGGAAAAGTGAACCTGAAGCAACTGGAAACCGTGGCCCTGGTGGCCAAGCTCGGGTCGCTCTCGCGCGCGGCGCGTGCGCTCGGCACCGCGCAATCGCTGGTCAGCCGCAGCATCGGACAGATCGAATCGGAATGGGGCGACCGCCTGTTCGAGCGCACCGGGCGCGGCATGGTCCTGTCCGAATTCGGCAAGCGGATCTTTCCGGAGATCGAGTTGCTGCTCGCCCAGTCGGCGCGGCTGCATGACGAGATCCGCAATGCAGCGGGCGTGCCGGCGGGGATGGTCAGGATCGGCGTCCTGCCATCGATGACACGGCGGTTGATTCCCAGGCTATTTGCCGATCTGCGTGAGACCGCGCCGGGCGTCCGTCTACGTGTGGTGGAGGGATTCAGTGGCCAGCTCGACGAACAGCTCGATTCGGGCCACCTCGATCTCGCCGTCATCAACCGCTATGGCCCCAGCCCGCGCCAGAACGAGGATGTCCTGGCGACGGTGGCGAACTATCTGGTCGGTGCGCCGGACCATCCGCTGGCCAAGCGGCCGGTGGTGGATTTCAAGGACCTGGATGGCGTGCCGCTGGTGCTACCGCCGGCGCCCAACGGGTTACGACTGATTCTGGACCAGCATGCGCGCCAGCAGGGCGTGACGCTGGACGTGGCGATCGAGGTTGAATCCCTGAATACGATGAAGGAAGTGGCGCTGTCCGGTCACGCCCTGACGATCTTGCCCCAACTGGCGGTCGACGACGAGGTCAGCGCCGGACGACTGGCCGCCGCAGAGATCGTCAATCCGAAGCTGCCGCGCTCAATCAGCCTCGGTCTCACGCAGCATCATCCGCTGTCGCGCGCGGCGAGGCTCGTCCTGTCCCGCCTGCATGAACTGATCCCTCCGATGACGCGCCCCGACTGGATGGAAAAAGGAGCGCGTCGGTAGCACCTGGCTTGCGGCGCGGGGCATCGGAGGTCAGGGAAAGGCGAGAGGGCTGCAGGCATGTACACGCCGGCATAGCGAAGCGATGTGGCTTCAATCCAGAGCGCTACCTGCGCCGCTTGCTGGCGCGAATCGCTGATCCCTCCTTCAATCGGATCGCCGAACACCTGCCATGGGCTGTCGCTGCCGAACTGCAGCTGACAATCGGCAACCGCATGCGCTTAACGACTGGTCCCGCCAACTGGACAAGAGGGTATGCGTTGGACCGTTACGCTGATATCGCAACCCCCTGCGGCCATCGGACGCGACGTTTAGAGACGCCCTGCTCTATACAAGCTCAGGGAACCAAAGGCAGTTCTCGGCCAGAAGCGGTCGACCTTGCCATCCAATTCGAATAGCCGAGGTGTCGTTCGCCCCGGCTCAACGACCGGTTTCCGGCGAGCGAATTGCCGGCTGCGCTGCCCCAAGGCGGCCAATAGCGGACAAATCCTCATACTCCCAAATCCGGAGAACTTTCAAATTTCCACGAGACTCCTGGTGCACCGACGCCTAGTTGCTCCCGCGCCTTCTCCATCATGGCTTTCCCGTGTCCAGTGCCGACACTCATCACGTAGCGCTCCACGGCCTGCCGGTGTCAACACTAGGCCGCCCCCGCCTCGAATTGCGAACTCAGTTTCGGAAGTCAAAAAAAATTGACATGGACTATGATGTCAATTATTGTTGACATCAGATTTGCTGAATCCAACCCGGTTAAGGGGGGCAAATGGACCATCGACGAGAGCTAGATGATAAAGCGGACGCAATGCGCCGCAAAATCGGGGAAGCCTTGCGCTCCGCGCGCGAGCGACAAGGTAGCAAGCAATCCGACATCGCCCAGAAAGTGGGCGTGTCTCGGGCAACCGTCATTGCAATCGAGAGCGGCCAAAGCGTCTCGACGTTGAATCTGCTCCTGATGGCGGCTGCGGTCGGCGTGAACCTTAACCCTCAACCAGACCCGGCGATCGTCACGCCACCACGTCGCCCCATGCTCAGGGAAATGATGCGAGCGGAGCGGGAGCGCCAGGCAATGCTCCAGGCGAAATTACCCAGCCGGCAGCGCGTGGGATCGGCGTCCATTGCCGCCCCAGTTTCCTACCCGGAAAGCAACGTAAGGCGTCGCCCCACGCTCAGGGAAATGATGCGAGCGGAGCGGGAGCGCCAGGCAATGCTCCAGACGAATCCCTTGCACAAAGTATCTCAATGAGTAGCGAACTCGAGGTTTTCGTTTCGGACTATCCTGTCGGCTTGCTCAGTGAAGACATCGAGACAGGCCTGATTGATTTCCGTTACCTTCCGGATGTCCCGGATCAAATGACAGTCTCGTTACTGATGCCGCCGAGCGCGCCAGCAGAAGAGTATCTTGGTTTCAACGGGGTGCCCCCACCCTTTCAGATATCTCTGCCCGAAGGCATCGTGCTGGAAGCCATTAGAACCCGCTTCGCCAAGCATATCGACGTTGATAACGATATGTCGCTGCTCCGTCTTGTCGGTCGTCACACTATCGGCCGCACTACCTTCGGCGGCCCGCTGGACCCAGACGCCACACTTCAACAAAACATTCTGGATGCCGCCAGAACTGAGGGTGCGGCACAGCGGCTGATCGAAATTCTGAAGACATCTCCGGAGATGTGTGGCGTGTCTGGCGTCATGCCCAAGATGTCGACATTCCAGACGGAAAAGACTCGCCCCGGGACTGTCGCCGCGCACGGCTCCATCGTTAAATTCGACTCGCCCCATTTTGTTGGCGCGAGTTTGGTTGAGTATGCATGCTTGAAAGCATGCTCGGCAGCGGGACTAGACGTTCCTGCGATTGAATTAAGCCCGGATCGCACATCACTGACGATGAGTCGATTTGATATCGTCCCTGACGGATCACGTCGCGGATTCGAAGATGCATGTGCGCTGTCGGGCTTGTTTCGTAGTGGGAAATATAACGGATCGATTGAACACCTGTTTGATATGATCCGCTTTTTCGTACATCCAGACGACCAGGCGACAGATCTCGTGGCCATGCTGAAACTGGTCATGATGAACGACGCACTACGCAACGGCGATGCACATCTAAAAAACTTTGGTTTGGTCTATGACGATGTCATGCGCCCGCGGCTCTCCCCCGTGTACGACGTACTCACCACTCAGGTATGGTTTCCGCAAGAGGTGCCCGCGCTGGCGATGCAAAAGACCGACCCGAGGGGTACGGAAAAATGGCTGGATCAGCTTGAACTGGAGCGCCTCGCCTCTCTCAGTCATTGCCACAATGTTGACGTCGTTCAAATGCAAGCACAGTGTCGCGAGATCGCATTGCAGAGCATGGCGACGACCTTGGATGAGTGCCCAAAATGCCCGCCGCGCAAAGCGCTTGAGCACGCCTTGAAGATCATCGAGGGGACACTGCCTGTGCCATCATCATCTGCTAAAACATAGTTGAATTATAATGGTTTAAGTAACAGTGTTGCTTCCACTCCTAGCTCAATAAAAGCGTCACTTCGGCTCAAAGTCCGTATTAAATCTGACACTTTGCGTCACCGCAGGCCTTGCCGGAATTTCAGCGGCTTGATCAGCAAGAGTCCAGTTTCGTCGAAAAACGCGGCTACATCGCTGATACCCGTTAGCGACAGGGCCGCGCTTTTTCGGCAAGATCGTCGCATGCATGCCGCTATCAGTGGCCGCTCTCGGGCGATACGTCTGGCACTAGCCGGCCATGCGCCGACGTTCATAGGGTGCCCAGGACAGATGTTGGCGGTCGCGTTGTGCCATATGCATGGCCAACTCAACAACTGCGCCGCGATGTCGCGACGTAAGCGTTTGTGATGTCGGGTACCGTCGCCAGATGCCGCCGGACCACGATCACGAGCAAGGCGATCATCACGGCGGGGAGAATGTTCAGGTATTGGTGAAGGTATGCTGAGAGGACTGCTTGTGCTGGCGCCACCCACGCTGCAGCGATGACAATCCACTCCATGCGCCTCAGCGCATGCGCTCTGGCGTCACGCATGAGCAGGACGAGCGGCACGATCAGCCACACCAGGTCATAGAACATGATGTAGGGCTGCATCAGCAACGTGGCGATAATGAACGAGGCCGCCCGAAGTTCGAATCTGGCCCGCCTCATCCACAGGTAAGCCATCGCAAGGACTGCGGGTGCCGCAACCACGCCGTGCAACAGGTAAGAAGCACTGACTGACAAGCCGGCACTACGGCCAAGCGCGAAGGCAGTTGGCATACCTGGCCACATCATGATGCCACCCTGCTCTACCGCCAGCGTGCTGAATTGCGGTAGGAATTCCGCAAATGCCCGCCAGGCATCTACGCCGAATACCACAAGGCTAGCCCCGACAATTGCAAGGGTGCAAAGTGTGGAAACGCCGAACGTCTTCCATTGCCTGGCACAGACGAGAGCCAGGGGGAACAGGATGCCAAATTGCGGCTTGACGGCGAGCATGGCGATGCATACTCCCGCAAGAGCGGTCTCAACCTCGATCATCGCCAGTGCCGCTCCGGCAGCCGCAATCGTGAACAGGGAGTTCTGTCCAAGCCCGATAGCAATGGCGACACCGGGGAATGCCAGCAGCAGCGGCAGATAGGCGTGGTCGATCCCGCGGCAGAAGCGCGCGAGCACCACCCCATAGGCCAGTAAGCCGAGCAAGGAGTAAATGGACAGCGCAATGCCAAAGGGCAACCGCCCGAACGGCAAGACTGCCAGCAGAAATGTCGGGGGATACGGCCAGGGTGAATAACTGTCGATCCCCAGCGCGAGCTCCATCGGCTGCATCCACTGCGGCGAAAAGACGGAGACGGCCCCATGCGCCATAGCCACCTTTGCCGCAGACCAGAAAATGGCAAAGTCGAAACCGACCATCGGGGATGCGTGATCTTCGAGGATGTAGAAACGGACGATCCATATCCCCAGGACAAGGATCTGGATGGCGAGGGCCGCTAAGGCGTAGACCGTCAGTCGGCGCGTGACCGGGCGCTCGTTGTTCGTCGACGACATAGGCTCCCTTCGGGACGTCTCGTTCGTGGAGTCTACTTCCTCGAATACCGCTCCGACATCGCCCGGTGGGGGGAAGTGTTTTCCCTCACCGCCGCACGCGCCCAAACGGAAACCGGCGACGCCCCGAAGCGGGTCTCAGCGAGCGCCCCGGCCACGGACGTATGTGCCGAGGACCGGGATCGGCCAGAAGCAGCCGCTCGACATGCATCTCTAAATTGCACACAATCTCAAGGTTCGCGACGACAGGAAGCTGTCCTAGCCCAACGTCCGGCCGCAAAATCAGAAGTCAGGCACCCACATGCAACTAGCTAGCTATCTAGGCAAACATCTGAAGAGCGACTTCGTCATCGAAGAGCTGGAGCACTTTGACATGGACGTTATCTATGACTTCGACCGCTTGCACGAAAACGCCGCTGATAGCTACAGTTCGTCTGCGGAGTCAGCGGGCTTTGAGTTTCGCTTCGACGAGAGACAAGTTCTCTCGGTTATCTGGTGCTACATTCGACCTCGCTCCGGATTTTCTGCAATCAATACGGATGCCATAGGAGCTCCCTGCTTCCACGACTTCGCTGAAGCCAAGGCTCACGCGACGAGCGCCGGCATCAAAACGTCGCAGTCAAAGGGTGACTCCGCGTGGATTCGATTCGAACATGACGGCCTGTGGATCCACTACGAGTATTCAGGTGGCAAATTGGCACTCATAACATTGACACTACCGTAAGCACCGGCTCATACCGGCCAATTGCGGTCGCTCACGGGTGGTAAATTTCGGGCAGGCTGGAGATCATGAAAATTGTTAAACCAGCGAAGGCCACCTGTCACACCGACGACAGTTGGTGGCATATACTCAAAGACGAGGATCGCTGGATGACCATATACGGGACACTTCTCGCGCAAGGCGCGCAGGAAATCAGGCGGCACACCCACGACGCGGGGTGGAGCTCGGATTGGCTCGAGAAGATCGCTGTTCGAATGGAAGGTGCCAGCGCACTTGCAACTGAGGTCGCGCAAGAGCGCGAGATCGCAACCATTTCGAGAACGCTGATCGATTCCGGCCCGTTGGACAAAAGCGCTTCACCGTCATTTTGGGCTGCGGTGGACGCTATGCAACGCGCCGCCAAACGTAGATAGCGTGACGTCCGCTTTCGGGCGCTGAATTCGGCAAATCGAATGAGTACAATGGGTCGGACGGCGACCAGCGTGGCCTAGCGATTGCCGGCCACGAGCGGACGTTAGTCCAGAGGGGCGAGCATATCCAATTCCTCCGGAAGGCCCGATGCCCCATTGAGCTTAGTGATGTTCCACCTTGTGGGGTCGTTCCACTCGTAGTCCATCCGATAGCTGAACCGAGAATTAGCACGAAGGAGACCAACGCAGAATTTTCTGCCGTTGTTCGATAGCGCTTCGCGCAGTTGTGACCCGATACGCATGATGTCGTCAATGAATTCGCGGTGCTTCATCGTATCGATTAGCACGACGCTGCTCGCCATAGCGTAGGACGCTCGCACGCCGCACTGCGAATCGCTGGGCGCGTCAAAGCGGATATAGACCTCGTTCCAACCCGGAAAGGTGCTTTGCATCTTACCTACGACGTGTCTGGCCAGTGCAATCACCAGTTCTGGTGCTTCATCGTTCATTATTTTGTCCCGGTGAGCAAATCAAAACGGATCGTAAATAGCGGGCTGTACGCCGTCAATACTGGGCGGCACATACAGAGCTAAATGGAACGGCAGCTTTCGGGAGTGTGACTGTCTCCTCCGGGTCGACGACGGAAATCCCACAGTGCACAAGGGCCGGCGGATCGTCGGCCCGCGACGGATTTCCGCAGTCGGCCACAAGCGGCCATTTGTCAGGGCCACCTAACTTGTGTCAATCTTCGTAGATACTGCCCTCCCGTCCAACTGACGGGAACGACCTCTGCCAGCTTTCTCAATTGCGAGCGGTGGCGTGAATGTCGTAGTTGTTTACCGCACGACAAATGACGCTTGACGCTTAAGCTAACTACCTATTTGACAACGAAGGTGCAGCATTGCTTCCCAACAATATTGAGGCTGTCGTCACCCTAGCACTCAGTGTGCTGAGCGACACCGATCAGAGGATGCTTGTAGCGAAAGCTGAGGAGAACCTGATAAGGCTTAGCCCGATACTCGGAGTAAAGCTTCGAAACGAAGTTGGATTGTGGCGACCCGAGGCTGATGGGTTGTGCAGTCTGCTAGCGTCGAGCGTGCCGTCATATTTTGGCGTTATAGAATGGCATCCGGGTGACTACACAATAGACCCCGATGGGGCCTCCGGCATTCTGCTGCTCTTGGTCAGGCGAAGGCTGCTGTCCGCTGAAAATGGATAACGATCCAGTATTGCCCGAAGCTTCGGGGCGACAACTGCTACGGGGGCCAGCCCTTGCTCAGGTAGGCCGAGGGTCGCGATCGGCCACAAACAGCCATTGAGGATCTTGGTTGCATTGTGTGCAGTTTCGCCCGGAGCTACACTGCCTTGCGTACTGCGATTTTTCCGGACTCGTTGAGCCAGAATGTTGGAGCAGCCTGAATGAATTTCTTCGATGAACTCTTTGCGATCATCGCGAAAAGAAGTGACTCCATCTCAGTGAGTGCGTTTATCACTAAGCACGAACTGCTTGATGTGTATGAGGCACCGCCCTTTAGGCGCTATGTGGGCTCCTCGACAAGAGGGATTGACCTTCTTCTTGATAACGACGACCTCTTAGACGTGCAGATCTTCGTGCGCCCCACTAACACTCATGCTGCTTTCTCGGACGACCTTCCATTCGGCATACAGGCCGACATGGGGCGTGCTGAGATACATGCATTGCTCGGTACTCCAGAGTCCGAAGACAGCACAGGTCGCAAGTATTCTGTGCTTGATGGCGCCGCCGTACTTACAGTTGAATTCAACAAGACGGACTCGGTTCGATATCTGAGCATCAAGCGAAGAATTCATTGAGCGCTACTAACCTCAACGTCCGTTATCGGAAGCTCTGACAGGCCGCTAAGGGTCGGAGGCTGCCATTTGAGGCGGCACCGGCCGGCGGTCATCGGCCAGCAACAGCCACTCAACATGCTCACCTAGATTGCACGCAATCCGACGTTCTCGATCGCAATAAAGTCCGATGTCCCAGTTGACGCTACTTCCACCTGAACTCGCACAACAATCGATATCTCAAATTGAGATCGTCTTGCCGCTTAATGCAGCCGTCGAGGCAGTTAGTTACGGTGCCCGCAAGAAAGTGCAGATCCTAGGCTGGGAAGGATGGATCCGAGCCTAAGATGGACGGGTCGGACACAGGAATGCACCGCAGGGGACCGCGAGTCTCGGGCATCTATCGACGCAGGATGCGGCCGATTTTTGTCGTCGAACAATTCAGGCCGCAGCTCTGGAGTGGTCGCAAGAAAATCCTGAGACAACAGATCATCTTCATTTTTGCATCACCATTGCTAGGTCGGAAGCGGACGACGTCCGCCTGCGTATGGATTGAAAGCTGCGACCGAACGGTTCGGGAAACATCGAGTGGCAGTGATGAGTTGGAGACCGCCTATGTTCCGTCGACACGCATCGTTGCACCCGGCTACAATTGAACGTTCGAGTTCGCCATTAGCCAAGAATGGCCGCTTGTGAAAGGTATATGCATGGAGTGGCTTGAACCATGGTGGTCCACTGAAAATATGGACAATCAGTTTCACGAAACCTTCGCGCGACAGCTCGCGCTAGAGGTTCCTCCGGGGCACGAATTGTTCGAGCTGCCTGCAAGGCTTATCGGAAGGGGCTTGGGCGACGACGCTTTGTTTGAAATTCTCGATGGAAGTGGTCGGGTTGCGGTGGTTCATCTAACTTGGTCGAAGTCGCGCGAGCGCTTGCCCTGGCCCATCACCGTTTTCTACACCGACATGGAGAACTGGATCGAGACATGCATGCTTCCGGAGCATCAGGAGTGGGCGAATTGAGCGAAGACCTGACATCCATCAGCAAATTCCTTAGTTTGGTGCTCAGACACGCTCCGGAAACGATAGGTCTTTCGCTGAATGAAGCCGGTTGGGCAAATGTCGAGTTGCTTCTCCGGCAAGCCAACGCGCACGGAAAGCGAATTGATCGTGCGATGCTTGAAAAGATCGTGGCGACCAGCGACAAGAGACGGTTTGCCATCAGCGGCGACGGGCTGATGATCCGAGCCAACCAAGGACACTCAGTTGATGTGAATCTTGGTCTCAAAGCGCTAAAGCCGCCTGCCCAACTTTTTCACGGCACGGCAAGCAGGTTCGTTCCTGCCATTGCGGAGCAGGGCCTGAAACCGCAGAGCAGGCAGCACGTACATCTGTCGGCAGACATCGCTACTGCGCTTGCCGTTGGGCGTCGGCACGGCAGTCCTATAGTGTTGAGAGTGGATTCCGCGAAGATGTACGAGTTGGGTCACGCCTTCTTCCAATCACAGAACGGTGTTTGGCTCACACAAGCGGTGCCGTCTCAGTTCGTACACCCGATCCACTTGCCAAAGCTTGCGGATGATGCGACTCAACACCCCCTTTGACTGGGCCAGGACTTCCACCTATCTGCGCGAAGCGAGAGCCAACCTTTCCGAAGCTGCGGAGGGAGTCTGCGTTGACGAGATTAAGGAGTTCGAAGAGTACTTAAGCCACAACGAACTCGAGTTAGCGCTGGATGTGCTCGAGGCCGCATTCGAGAAAGGTGACGATGCCAATTGGCGGGTTCTTGAAATTATGGGTAAAGCGGCTTTGAGCATGCAGTTGCATGACAGGCAGCGACGATACGATGCTCGCCTGACACAGGCGCGAGGTTGGAGCTACGAAACCTCCTTGTCACGATAGGTCTCTGCTGGTCGAACGGCTGCTATCTGGACATTCGACCGTCCGTTCAGGGTCGACCAGAGACTGCCGGCCATGATGGCGACGAGCCGGTCGGCCGAGTCCGCAGCCAGAAGCGGCCAGTGCTATGGCACCCAAACATTATTTGACCTTGCGACCCACCGTTCTATTCCGATGAACTTCGGCAGGGGATGTCGCTGCTTCGCAACGCCCCACGTCAAGAAACACTCGGCTAAGGGAGCAATTTGCTACTCTCTCTTCGCTCGTATTGCAAGCATCGACCAAAGAGGGAGTTTGCACCCTCACATCAACGTTTCTGTAGTCAAAGAATGAACCCACTCGCGATATGTGTCCTTACTGTTGGCTGTTGCGCCGCCTCACTCTCGATCGCATGCGGCCCCCAACAGTCTACGCGGAACCTGGATAGGCACTGCGTACAGTTCGACAATCGCACTTCTCTTATGAACGAGAAGTCCAGCCAAATACCGCGAGGCATTCAACCGAGCTACGTAAGCGGAACGCGCGTAATTCTCAGCAAGGCGAGTCCTCGCGTGCGCGAAACCTATGAGATACGACTCGCCCAGTACATGGCTGTCTCGAAGGGGTTGGAGTTCGTACTTGCAGTTTCACCTAACGCAGTCGTCGAGCCTGCGGTTATTGCCCGACTACAGAAGAACGGCGGTCGGCTTCATCGTGAGGCACTGAGGCACTACTCGGTGTATGTCGGGCGAACTAAGCCGGACGGCACCGAGGAAGGTTGGGTACTCGGTGACGAACTAGTCTTCGATTCGCTTATTCGAGCACTCCGGGATCCCAGTCTTGTTCAGCGTTTCCGACTCGGTGCAGTATGGAAAGAAGAAGAACTCGGGGACCTCGCGCGCGAGTGGGCCGCCCAGAGGCTATCTCTGAAGAATCTTGATGGAGAGGACGTCTATGAGGCCTTCAGCAGCTTGATTGAAGAAACGCGACGTGACGGCGGTTCGTTGTTTGTCGAGTAGGGATGTCGTCAGGAATAGCTGACGGCAAGGCCAGATGACTAGCGATGCCTCCTGGAGTGTCCGCTTTGACGCGATCCGATCGGCGGCTTAGGGTCGGCTACAGCCGGTCGCCTCCAGCAGGTCGGCTGCCGACTCGATCAGGCTCTTCCCGGCCATGAGCTGCCAATGGATGTCGACAATTGAGCGACTCAACTGGGACCGATTGCAGTCATCTACGGGCGACAAGGCGTCCGTCAGGACTGTGGCTCACGGCATGCATGGCCTCGAACTGGATCCTGTCTGGGCCAACATGGATGGCGGCATTACCAATGGGGCGTCCTCTCGGCGCAATCATCGCGCCACCCAGTATATTGGGGGAGGCAGGCATCGCCACCAGTCTGGAACGGTCTTGAAACATGGCGCACCGCGTCGCGGACCACTCCTGTCGAGTCGCGCGTTACCCGTACGCGTGATCGTCTATGCCCCTGCCGGCGGTCATCAGTGCCCGCCGCACCATGTCAACGTTGATGAACCGGGTCTGCTCGTTGCCCACGCCTGCCTGCTACCGTCCCGAAACGCTCGAGACTGGCAGTCGGATCCCGGTCGGCTGCTGCCACGCACGCCGGCATGCTTAAGGCAAGAATAATAAATGCGAGCGTTGGCTGGTTAGTAGCGCGCAGAACGTCACCGAACATGATTGCCAGATCCCAGGGTACCTTTGTCAGGCTGTCCCAAATCTAGAAATCTAGCAATCCATTCAGGTCGGCGATGTCAGACGAACGCCAAATCGCAGCTACCGTCGGGCTGGCATCTCGAGCTCGTCGATAGTCATCATATCGTCTTTATGGGTCATTCCACCGAGCCCAGCAGATGGCAGGTAATGGCGAAGACCGGCACTGCGCGTGCCGGCTTCGGCCGGGAGTTCCTATCGACCTCATACCCCAAATACGTAAACGAATGCTTCTCGATGTCATCCTCGGCGAGCGGTAGGCAACATTGCCGAATGTTTACTTAACCCTCGTCCTTTAGAATGCCTGCACATCAATGGAGGTCGCCGTGCGAGCAGAGAGCTACAGGGGCTACATCGTCAGAGGATTCGCCTGGGCCTTCGGCAGCGGATTCTTTGTGGCGTCTTGGGGCGTAGACAAAGACAGCCGTCGCATCATCGAGTCGGAAGAGATCGCCTGCTATCCATCTATGGAAGAAGCTGCAAATGTAGGGCTGCTCTGGGCTAAAGGCTGGGTTGACATGCATGGCGAGTCTCGGGATCCTGTGCCGAGCAAAAGCCGCGCCCAGCGCGAACAGGCTACACCTCGGAGCTGTACGTAGGCTCTCGTCTATTTTCACATCATTCGAAGATTAACCGCTGATTAACCAGTGTGGGGATACCCACATGCGCCCCCCCCCCGGCCAGGCATCGGAGGGGCGGCTGCGACCCTATACTTCGGCCCCATAGAACTGGACCATCTCAAGCGCAGCCGAGAACCGCCATGAATTCATTTGACGCCAGCCTGTTGCACGCGCTGAACCACCTTGCGTTCCGCTCGGAACTGTTCGATCGGCTGGCCATGGCGACCACGCAGTTCTACCTGCTGCGCGGCGTGCCGCTCGTCGCTATCCTCTGGTGGCTCTGGTTCCATGAGTCGGACCCCGCCCGGCGCGACAGGAACCGGGAGATCATCATCGCGACCGTAATGGCAGGGCTGTGCGCGTTGGCGATCGGCCGTCTCCTCGCCCATTGGGTGCCGTTCCGCCTCCGGCCGTTCGCCAATCCGCAGCTCGGCCTGCACTTCCTTATGTCGTCCGAGGACCGGATCCGTACGTGGAGCGCTTTTCCCAGCGACCACGCCACGCTTTGGTTCGCCATTGCCACGGGCATCTGGGTAGCTTCGAGGCGGCTCGGCATTGCGGCACTGCTCTACACGCTGGTATTCATCTGCTTGTCGCGGGTGTACGTGGGCCTGCACCATCCGACCGATTTATTGGGCGGCGGCGTCATCGGCATTGGCGTTTCCCTAATAATGACGCGCCCCTTCTGTCGCCGGCTCCTCGCCGAGCCTTTCCTGGCCTTGTCCCGACGATTCGAAGCCACGTTCTACGTTTGTATGTTTCTGCTCAGCTTCGGGCTTGCGACACATTTCGACGAGGCGCTAGTGCTCGGGTCGGGCGTCCTCAAGACCCTCCACAGCGACCACGAACGGCCACGGGCCCCCTCAGCCAGCGCTCGGTTGTAGGAAACGCCGATCGATGCCTTGAAGAGTCAATGCACCGGAAACGCCGCATTGAAGATCAGCACCATGATCAGTCCTACCACCGCACCGATCGACTGGACCACCGAGGTGGTCCTGGTCGCTTCGCTCATGCTCATGCCCAACGATTCCTTGACCATCCAGAACCCAGCGTGATTGGCATAGTTGAAGAACAGCGATCCGCAACCGATTGACAATGCCAGCAACGGCAGGTTTAGGCTCGGATCGCTGCCGGCCAGCGGCGCTAGCAGGCCCGCAGCGCCGACGATGCCCACAGTCGCCGACCCCGTCGAGACCGACAGCAGCATCGAAATCAGCCAGCCAGGGATCAGCGGCGGAAATGCGAGCTACTGGGTCAGATGCACGCAACGCCGATGGCCAAGGATTTCGGCGTCTCCACGCCGACGACCTTTGCCGCATTCAGCGTCGCCCTGGTGGTGTCGGCATTGCTGGGACCCGCCCCCCCCCCGCATGAGCTACGGTTCGATTGCTTTCGAACGACCGCACTGAGACGGTTCCCTGCCACTCGAAGCGAAGTCGCTGACTGGCGGAGATGGGTCGGGTACCGCCTCTAATTTCCGCCAACCTATCGCCCTTTTCGGACAACATGCCCTCGGGCGCCTGTCGCACCACCTGCGCGCTGCGGCAGGCCGGTATGCTGCTTTGAACCCGGGCAGCACAGCGCCCCGGCCAGGCAAAAGGTAGCAGCGATGAAACATCCTTGCGAAGCGGTCACCCAAGCAGTAGCGGCGATGCCAGGTGGCCGCAGATGAAACCCGGCAACCGCCCCATGCGCCGCCGGCTGGGCATTGCCGCCGCGATCGTTGCCGGAGTCGCCGGCGGGATCGCCCTGCTAGCGCATTGGCCACAAATGCCGGTGCCGGTATCCCCGGCGACTGGCGCGCCAGCCGATGTCATCGTGCAGCCAGGCGCCAGCGGCATCGACCAGGCTGATGTCCTGCAGGCCGCGCTCGACAACCTCCAACCGGGACAACGGCTCGTGCTCGCGCCCGGCAGCTATATGGTCGGCCGGGTGCTGGCGGTGCGCCGCGAACAGGTCGCGGTTTCCGGCTACGACGCCACGCTGATTGCCTTGAATCCGGACCAGCAGGCCATCCAGATCACCGGGGCGAATTCGACGCTGGTGGGCGTGACGCTCAAGGGAACAGGCACGCAGCGGCTCGAATCCGCCACGTCGGCCAAGGTGATTGTCGATGGCACGGGCATACAGGTGCTGGATGTGACCATCGAAGGCGGCGCCAGCGCCGGCATCTTCGTGTCGCGCGGGGTTGACATCGCCCTTGTTGGCGACAAGATCAGTGGCACGCTGGCCGATGGCATCCACATCACAGGAGGCTCGCAGGACGTGCTCGTGCAGAATTCGTCCGTCACCGCCACCGGCGACGACATGGTGGGCATCGTCAGCTACCAGCGCGACAACGCGCAGACCCGGAACATCTATGTCACAAGCAATTACCTGGCTGGCAATGCCTGGGGACGCGGCGTGGCAGTCGTCGGAGGTGCCGATGTCACAGTTGCCGGAAATTGGATCCAGGGCGTGCAGAAAGCCGCCGCCGTAATGGTCGCGCAGGAAGACGGCTATCGCACCGCCGACACCACCAACGTGCTGATCGCAAGCAATATGATAGCCGACGACCAGAACGCCACGGAGCCCGGCAACAACCGCATGGCAACGGGACATGCAGCCATCGATATCAATACCGGCAGCGGCAGCGTGACACGCGTGCAGGTAACCGGCAATCAGGTCTCGCGCACGCGCTTTGACGGCTATCGCGCGCAGGGCAATATCTGCCAGGCCGACATCAGCAACAACCGCTTCGCGGCCATCGGCGGCGCGGCCATCGCGCTGCAGTATCGCAATTGCACGGCGGACCAGTTCACCTGCGGCACCAATACGCTCGATGGCGCACCCCTGCCGCCACCGTCTGGATGCTCCGGCGCGGGATCGATCCAGGCCGCCGGCGCGGACGCGAGCCGCCTCCCTCAAGTACGGACTTATCTGCGGCGCGCGCGGTAATCCCTGCCAAGCCCCTGCGGGCCTGGCAACGCACACCGTTGCGACACTGGCTCCCCATCCCGGCTCACCTGACGCGCGGCGATTCTGCCAGCAGCCGCTGCAGGTACTTGCCGTAGTGGCTCTTGCCAAGCGGCGCTGCCAATCGCGCTACCTGCTCCTCGTCGATCCAGCGACGTCGGTAGGCGATTTCCTCGGGACACGCCACCATCAGGCCCTGCCGCTTCTGCAGGGTCGCCACCATCTGCGCGGCGTCGATCAGCGAATCGTGCGTACCGGTATCGAACCACGCGAAGCCGCGCCCCATGATGTCGACGGCCAGCTTGCCGGCATCCAGGTAGCGGGCGTTGACTTCGGTGATTTCCAGTTCGCCACGTGCCGACGGCCGAATGTCGGCGGCAATATCGCAAACGCGGTTGTCATAGAAGTAAAGCCCCGTCACAGCATAGTTCGATCGGGGCTGCACCGGCTTTTCCTCGATGGACAGCGCACGAAAGTCTTCATCGAATTCCACCACGCCATAGCGCTCGGGATCGTCCACGTGATACGCGAACACGGTGGCGCCGTCCTCGCGACGGCTGGAGCGGGCCAGCATGCGGGCCAGGTCATGCCCATAGTAGATGTTGTCGCCCAGGATCAGCGTCGACGGATCGCGCCCCACGAAGTCACGGCCGATGATGAACGCCTGTGCCAGGCCGTCCGGCGACGGCTGCTCCGCGTACTGCAGGTTCAGCCCCCACTGCCGGCCATCGCCGAGCAAGGCCGAAAAACGTGGAGTGTCCTGCGGCGTCGAAATGACCAGCACATCGCGGATGCCGGCCACCATCAGCGTGGAGAGCGGGTAGTAGATCATGGGCTTGTCATAGACCGGCAGCAGCTGCTTGGAGACGCAGTGCGTGACGGGATAGAGCCGCGTGCCGGAGCCTCCGGCGAGAATGATGCCTTTGCGCGTCATGCTTGCATCTCCTTGGCAGTGGGGGATTCCTGTGCAACCGGCGTGGGCGCCGGGGCGCCAGCCGTGGTCTCGCGCCGGTAGCAAAGATAGAAGGCGATGGCGCCAGCGGCCTCGGTGATCAACACCGATATCACCGTGCCCCTGGCGCCCATGTACATCACGAAAGGCACCGCGTAAATCAGGTGCATGACTGTCACGGTGGCATAGATATTTCGCACGGCGCGGTGCCGCCCGGACGCCATCAGGCCGAGATTTCCGAAGATGAATGCCACGCTAGTCAGTGGCAGCAGCACGCCCTCCAGCCGCAGCAGTAGGATGGTGTCGTGGAACGGCTCACCCAGCCACATGCGGATGCCGACGCCGGCAAACAGCTCCACCGCGACGAACATCACGCCCGAACAGGCAAAGACAACTACCATCGCGCGACGCATCAGCGCACGCGCCGCCGGCGGATCGGTGACGTTGTATTGACTGATGCGCGGATAGAACGCCGTGCCGATGACCGTAAAGATCGTCTGCCCGGCAATGCGGATCTTGTCGGCCATCGAGAACTGCCCCACCGCTACCGGACCGTGGAAATGGTTCAGCAGAATCGCGTTGAAGTTCACGTAGAAGCTGACCAGCACCAGCGACAGGAACATCGGAAATCCCTCGCGCAACGAGGCCATGGCCGCTTCCGCCGGGACCCTGACCAGCGTCGCCAGTCGCCTGTGCCATACGCCCCAAAGCGCCGCGACGGCCAGGATCAGCGTGCCGACGCTGATGCCCAGCGCGGCCAGTGCAGCGTCGCCGGGCGATCTCACCCATGCCACCACGCAGGCCAGACTGATGGCCTTGGACGCGAAATTCGGCAATACCAGCACCCTCATCCGTTCCAGGCCCTGGTAGAGCCAGATCGGCGTCACGGCGTTGGCCACCACGCCCACGAACGCCGCGGCTAGGATAGCCCGATGTTCGCGCAGGTCCGGCGCCCACCACAACGCGCCAGCCAGCAGCAACGCTGCGCCCAGCGTGAGCAGCAGCTTGGTCGCCATCGTGGCCGAAAACACCGCCGCGACAGCGGCGGGATCATCGCGCCTGAGCGATACCAGCCGTGTCGCCGACAGATTGTGGCCGTAGTCGGTCAGCAGGATCAGGTACTGCGCCAGCGCTTGGCAGTAGGCCAGCACACCGAACTCGCGCACGCCGAGCTTGTGACCGAGAAACGGCAACAGCATCAAGGGAAACAGGTAGTTGCCGCCCTGGATCAGCAGCAGATAGGTGGCAGTGGAGCGTATGGATGGCGGCATCGAGCGTGGGCTTTGGGTTCAGCGTGGACCGGCGGTCGGCAGGTTCGAGCGGCCGTAAAGCGAGCGCACGCCCGCAGGTGCCGCGCTGGCAGCCGGCCGCCCCAGGCACCGGAACACCAGCCACAGCAGCGCCAACGGCACGAAGTTGCGGCCGCTGAACAGGTTCGGCACGCGCAAAATCTCCATCAGCGACACCAGCAGTACAGCATGGGCACAGCACCAAAATCCGTGGCCGGCGCGCCATCCCGCGTAGCTGCGCCCCAGCAGCCACCCCATCAGCGCGGCTTCCAGCAGCGCGAACCCGCCCCACTCGTAGAAATGCACGAAGATGCCCGACGGGTTGTTGAACTCCGGATCACCGAAGGTGTTGAGGAACATGCTGTATCCATCGTCCGCGCCGACCAGCGGACGGAAGCTCTCGCCGATGATCGGAAACCGGATCAGCCAGTCGAAGGTGAACGTCGGCGCCCCGGTGCCCCATCCCATGATCGTCAGCAAGCCCGAACCGTTGTTGATGGCCGTCGAGTAGTACAGACCCAGCCGTTCCAGCGCGAAGTCGAAGATGTTGTCGTAGATGTTGACGTAGTACGTTTCCCACGACCGGTTGTATTCGTTCGCGATGAAGAATCCGATCAGCGGCGGGATGGCGGCAAACGGCCCGAGTGCCAGCAGCGCCGCGCGCAGCGACCCGCGCGGCGGCCGCAAGCGGAAGCGCGCCATCATCAGGGCCCAGGGCAACACCACTTCCACCAGCGCCAGCCGCTCGGCAAAAATGAAGCTGCGCAATAACGTCAGCACAAACAGCACGCCCAGGTAGGCCTGGTAGCGGTTCAGACCGCGAGGCGCGGTGCGGAAGATGACGAAGTACAGAGGCACGTAGGCCACCGAAGCCTGGGTCAGCGTGCTGATGCCCACCACGCGCCCTTTCAGTTCCAGCACGTCGTAGGTACTGGCAGCCCCGTTCAAATACGAAAGCAGCATCGCCGGCCGGGCGATCACGCCGCCCATCATCACCACGTAGCCGATGCAGGCCAGCCAGAACAGCGCATCGAGCACCGGCGCAGACAGCACCACCGGCGCGTCGACGTCGCGCGGGGCCAGCACACGCTCTCCGAGCGCACCCGCCGCAATCGCAAGCAGGAACAGCGCGCCGGCCATCGCATAGGTGCCGCTGAAGTAGATATGGTCGATGGACTTCTGGTCGCCCAGCAGTTCCACCGACACAAGCCCATACAGTGGCAGGATAAAGCACAGGAGCAGCCGCGCGGGATCGTCCCACCAGTAGCCGTCGTACGCGTTACAGGCGCCAGGCATCGTCATCGGCGCGCTCAGTTCGAGGCCACCACCAGCGGTTCGGCCACCGGCAGTCCCGGTGCCGAAGGTACCGCAGGCGGCGCGGCGACTGCATCCCGCATCATGGCCGCATGCACCAGCGCCCGGAATTCCCGCCGAAACCTCTCGGGCGAGAACTGCAGCGCATTGCGGCGGCATGCCGCTGGCAGGAATGGTCCGCTTTCTTCAAACCGGCATACCGCGCGAACGATATCCTCGACGGTCTGGCGCGGAAAGAACACGCCGGTGCGCAAATCGCGATCACGGCTGTCGATCACCGTCTCGCGGGCCCCGCCCTGTCCCAGCGCAATCACCGGCGTCCCGCAGGCCTGGGCCTCCACGGCGACGATCCCGAAATCCTCTTCCGCCGCAAACACAAAGGCCTTTGCGCGCTGCATGTGCGCCACCAACACATCGGCAGGCTGGTATCCCAGGATGCGAACGTTAGGGGTCGCCATTTCGCGGATGCGCTCCAGGTCCGGGCCGTCGCCGATCACCACCAGTTGCTTGTCCGGCATCGCCGCGAATGCCTCGACGATCAGGCTCACCCGCTTGTAGGGCACCAGCCGCGATGCGGTCAGGAAGAAGTCCTCGCGCTGCTCGCAAAGACTGAACTGGTCGATATCGACGGGCGGATATATCACGGCCGCATCGCGCCCATAGACCTTACGGATGCGCCGCCCCACATAGGCGGAGTTGGCGACGAACACGTCCACGCCATGCGCGGTGCGATGGTCCCACATCCGCATGTAGTGCAGGATTGCCCGCGCCAGCCAGCTTTTCAGGCCGCGCGTCAGCTTCGACTCGCTCAGGTATTGATGCTGCAAGTCCCATGCATAGCGGATCGGGGAATGGACATAGCTGACATGCAACTGCCCCGGCCCGGTGATCACCCCCTTGGCAACAGCGTGGCTCGACGAGATCACGAGGTCGTAGGCGGACAGGTCCAGTTGCTCCACGGCCAATGGCATCAGCGGCAGGTACGACCGGAACGACTTGCGGGCGCGGGGCAGCTTCTGGATAAAGGTGGTCGTCGCATGCTTGCCCTGCAGCACCCCACGTTGTGCATCCGGAAAGAAGTCGACCACGCTGAACAGGTCGGCCTGGGGCCATATCTTCAGGATCTGTTCAAGTACCCGTTCGGAACCGGCATACGTGGCGAGCCATTCGTGGACGACGGCGACCTTGCCGAAGGCGGCGTCATCGGTGTCGTGTCGTGGGTTCATCGTTGTGGAAGGCATGGAGATATCTCGCCAAGTAGCCGCGCGGCGGTGTCGCGCCAGGAGTACCGTTGCACATGGGCGTAGCCGCGCTGCCGCATCGCATCGCGCAACGTGCCGTCCCGCATCACATACGTAAGCAACTCGCCGAACTCGGCCGGGCTGGTAGGCCGGAAATAGAGCGCAGCAGTGCCACACGCCTCGCGCACCGAGGGCAGGTTCGACGCCAGCACGGGGCAGCCCAGCGTCATGGCCTCCACGGGCGGCAAGCCGTAGCCTTCATATAACGAAGGGAAGACAAAACAGGCAGCATTGCGGAACAGCGCCTTCAGGTCAGCATCGTCGACATAGCCAAGTCGCATGACCGGCGCCGCGTCCTCATTGTTGAGCGACCGGAACACGTTTGCCGAACCGCCAACGATCACCACGTCATAGTCGGCGCCATGCAGCATGCTCACGGCCTCCACCACCAGCCGGAAGTTCTTGTGATAGCTGGCGCTGCTGACGGCCAGCACATAGGGCCGATCCGACAGCCCGTACTTGCGCCGAATACCGGACACCTCCGGCAAGCGCAACATATGATCGCCACTGAGCGGCAGCACGCCGATCTTCCGCCCCGGGATGCGATACGCGTCCACAATTTCCCGGCGCGAAAATTCCGATACGGTCAGCACCCTGCGTGCCACACGCCCGACGCACGGCGCCATGACGCGATACCACGAACGGAACGCACGCGAATACGCCTGCGGCACGCGCACCGGCGCCGCATCGTGCATGACGGTCACCTGGTTCCGATACAGCAATGGCGCCGCGTTGCACAGGTTCAGCAACAGCGCCCCGCGCGCCGCCAGCGGCAGGCTGACCTGCTCCCAAAGCTGCCCGCTACGGCGCCCGATGGCATGCCCCACCGTACGCACATGCACGTGCGGGAACTCGCCCGGATCCACTTCCACGCCTGGCGGCACGAGCAGCTCGAACGACAGGCCGACCGTGGTGTGATCGTTGTCGGCCACCAGCCGGTCGATGGCGCGCACTACCTCGTGCGCGAAACGGTCGACACCGGTCGCGCGCCGCCCCAGGAAGCGCCCATTGATGGCAATGGTCTTTGGCATCGCGTGCGCTCCTAGTGGCTGGCCCGCGCGAGCGGGTTGGCGATGTATCGCACCACACGGTTGCTGAAGGGCCCCACCGGTAACAGGCAAAGCGTGGTCAGGCAACCCACGGCCACCTTCTTGCGCAGGCTCCAGAACGGATTGGCGACGATGGTGTGGAAATACCGTCCCGATTCATGCTGGAACCAGTGCCACCGACGCGCCAACGTCGCGCCATACACGTGCTGCGCGAACCGGGCTTTCTCCACGGAGAAATCGAGCACGCCCGGCGGCAGGTCGACGCCGAGCCGATCCTTGGCAAGGCCGCGCAGGATCTGCCAGCGCCGTGCCGACTGCAGGGCGCCGGTCATCGCGTCCTCGGCATTGGCGAGCGACAGGTCGCTGCCCGGTGCGTCGCCGTGCGTGGGCCGGTGCACCCGGTAGCCGCCCAGCGCCGCCTCGACCGCACCGACGTCGCCCAGCAGCGCCACGCCGTAGATGGCGTAGAAATCCGCGCCATGCATGTTGTCTGCACCCACCGGCACCGGGAAGATGCGGCGTAGCGCATCCACGCGATACGCATTGCCCGAGCCGGGTGGCGACGGATACAGCCATCCGGCTCGCAACATCCGCCCGCAACCGTCTGCGCGGATCGACTGCGGCACCTGGACGCCGGTGGGCGCGCCATCGGCCGTCATGACGTCGAGCCGGTACTGCACCTTGACCGGGTCGCCCTTATCGAAAGTCGCCAGGACCGTGGCAGCGGCTTCGGGATACAACGTGTCGTCGGCATCCAGAAATAGCACATACGGTGTGCGGACACGTTCGAGCGCATGGTTGTACGCGGCTACCTGCCCGCCGTTTCGCTGGAACACGGCTTCCACGCGCGCGCCATAGCCCTCAATGATCGCGCGAGAGCCATCGGTGGAGCCGTCGTCGACCACCATGACATGCACGGGTGTGAACTGTCCCAGCGCCGAATCAATGGCGCCCGCAACGTACTGCGCATAGTTGTAGTTGGCAATCACGACGGTGAGCGCGGGCGATGCAATAGGGTCCGGCATGGTGGCCTCCGTGAAAAGTGGGCGCTACAGCGAGTAGTCGGCGTGGAAACCCAGCCGGCTGGCCTCGCCATCAGCAATCGCGCGCTCAAGCAGCTGCAGCCGCGCGCCGGCGTTGCGGCGTCTGCCATACAGGCGCAGCAGCCGCAGGAACACGAAGCGGTTGAGCCGGTACATCAGTCCGGATGTGGACCAGTGGTTGCGGTCGAACCATGCCTGGTTGCGGCTGCTGTAGTAGGCGCGGAAATCCGAACCGCTCAGCAACATGCATTCGAAGTGGTTCTTCCAGTTGCGCTTGACGTTCCAGGAGCCTTCCAGGTCTTCGAGACGCGCGGCCGTGACCAACGCGATACATCCGCCACGCGCCGTCAGCCGCCACGTGTACTCGGTATCGTCGGCGTACAGCACCAGCTCGGGCTCCGGCAGCCCCAGGTCTACGTACATCTCGCGATGTCCCAGCAGGCCGCCGTACGGCGCGAACGGCAGATGCACCACATCGGGAATCGCATCGGACCGTGGCCTGCCCCACGGCGTACGCCGCCAGATCTTGTATGGGATGCGCCCCACGTGAAAGCCGAAGTAGCTCGAGCGCGGCGGCATCGCCAGGCCCACCGGCACGCCCGCCGCGATGTCGCCCTGGTGATCAGGACGGAACCCGAGCACCGCCGCGCGGCGCCGGCCCTGCTTGCGCGTGAGCAGGTCCAGTTGATGGCAGAGCACGTCAAGCGCGCCCTCGCATGGCGCGTTGTCGTCGTCCATCAGCCAGATGTAGTCGGTGCTATCGCGTTCCAGCGCCCGGGCAATGCCCACCGCATAACCGTTGGCCGAACCCGTGTTCGCGGCGAGCCGCACGATGGTGACGCGCTTGCCCCAGGCAACCTCCAGCGGTGACAGATCGGCGCAGGCGTTGTTGCTGACGACGATGGCGTGCGACACGCCTTCGTGCCCGAGGCTGCGCCGCAGCAATTCGGCACAGTAGTGCAGGCGGTCGCCGTAGGTGACGGTTACCAGCGTGATGCGCTTGTGGTGCAGATGCGCCATGTCGGTTCTCCGTGTCAGGCTGACGTGCCAGGATGGCCTTCGGTAGCGCCGTAGGCGTAGCTGTAGCGATGCAGCGCGCCGGTGAAGTCGTTAAAGATCACCCCGCGCACCGTGACACTGGCCTGGGCCAGCCGCCGTGTGCTTTCATCGATCTGTTCGACCGTGGTCACCCGGTGGCGCGCCACCATGAACACCGTGCCGGCGAGACGCCCAAGGACCAACGCATCGGCAACGGGCAGCAGCGGCGGGCCGTCGAGCACCACCATGTCATATTGCGCGGCCACCCGCTGAACCAGTGCCGACAACTCGGGCTGCAGCAGCAATTCACTTGGACCAGCGGTGAGCGCGCCAGTCGGCAGGAAGTCCAGGCCATGCGCCACGTCACGCCGGATCGCGTCATCGGCTTCGTAGGCGCCGGTCAGCACTTCGGCCAGGCCGGGTCCGCGATCGACCCGGAATCGCTTGTGCAGCACGCCATTACGCAGGTCAGCATCGATCAGCAGCACGCGCCGCTTCGACTCGCCGGCCAGCGTCGCCAGGTTCGCTGCCACGAACGACTTGCCCACCCCCGCGGTGGGCCCCGTGATCAGCACCACGCGGTTGGGGGCATCGCTGAGCGCAAAATGCAGGGTCGTCCGCACCGCGCGCAGGCTTTCGATGGCCGCATCGGGCAGTTGCGCGTGGCCGCCGCGCAGGTGGGTCCGCGCCGTGCCCAGCGGCCCCGTCAGGCGGCTGCGCGGCACCGTCGCATAGACGGGAATGCCCGTGGCGATCTCGATCTCCTCACGATCCTGCACCGTGCCCACGATACGGCGACGCGCCATCGCCAGCACGATGCCCGCCAGCAGCCCCGTCAGCAGGGACCCCGCCACGGCCACGCCGCGCCGGGGCTTGATCGGTGTCTCGGGCGGCGTGGCCGGATCGATAAGCCGCACGTTCGCCACCTTGCCGGCGCGCACCAGCGTCAGTTGCTGGCGAGCGTTCAGCCGGTTCGTGTACAGCTCCGTATCCACCTGCATGTCGCGTTGCAGTTGCAGGACCTTCTGCTCGATCAGTGGCAACTGGCGCGTTCGCCCCTGTACGACGGAGAACGCGGCCTGCGCCTCGCGCAACTGGCCGTCAATGGCCAGCAAAGCCGGGTGCTTCTCGGTGTACTGCGTCAGCAGTTCCTGGCGCTTCTGGCGCAGGTCCACAAGCCGGGTCTCGGCCTCCACGCTTTGCTGCAGCAGCGCCCGGGCCTCTTGGCTGGTATCGACCGTACCCTGCTGGGCGCGAAAGGCGTTGTAGCGGCTTTCGGATTCCCCCAGCTGCTTCTTCAGTTGCGGCAGCTGCTCGTCCAGGAAGCGGATCGACTTGTCCGCTTCCTCGGAGCGGCGGCGCACATTTTGGTCGACATACTCCCGGCCGATCTCGTTGAGGATGCGCGACGCCTGGACCGGATCGACACTGTCCAGCGATATGCCGATGATGTTCGACTGCTTGCCGCGTTCACCAATCGCCAGCGTTTTCTGCAGCCATTCAGTGGTGGCGGTCTCCGAATAGCGCTTCAGGGTAAAGCTGGCGCCGGGCTGCCCATCCGCAGCGCGTACCAGCAGCGCCAGCGGCCCGCGCGGCGTGTCGGCTCGCAGCAGCATGCCGACGCGGCCTTGCAGCGACACCACCGGGGTGCCGAACGTCGACGACAACTCCAAGGTGAAGGCGCCATGCTCGCCCAGCGTGAGCGTGAATGGCTGGCCCTGATAGGCCGCGGGCACGTCGAAGGTCGTGACGTCGATACGTTCCTTGCCATAGACGTGGCCGCCAATCGGGCGCGAGTAGCCTTGGGCACGCTCGGCCAGCCACCAGCCGATCACCGGCAGGTAGCGCGGCGTGACGTCGAGATGGAGCCGGAGCGCTTCTACCGCACGGGAAACTACCATGCGCGAACTGATGACCTGGATCTCGGACGTAGTGTCGGGCTTTATCTCGGGCGTGAGCTTCGGGTCCCCTGACGTGGAACGGTTTTCGATGGTGCTCGGCTCTACCTGGATCAGCATGTCCGAGCGGTAGACCGGGCGCGTGAACACGGCATAGGCAATCCCAGCCAGCAGACAGGCCGATGTCGTGCACACGATCAGCCACCGGCTTGCCGACAGCGTCGTCAGCGGGTTCATGGCGCGCGCCGCCGGGCGGGACGCAGTCTCATATGCCGGATTTGCCAGGTACGAAGTGTTCATGACCGCGTGTCTCCAGGAACTCGAAAGGCCTACGGCGCCAACGCCCGGCTTGCCGTCGCGGTCTGCGCGGTCGGCAGGAGCAGGTTGACCACCCGGCTCCAGCGCACGAGCGACGACGTGTCGACGAACACCACGTCGTTCGCCTGCAGCGCAAAACCGTCAGCCAGCGCCATCGCCGAAGGCGTGCTGGCATCCAGATGGAAGACCCGGGGCTGAGTGCCGCCGTTGCCGCGCACCACATACACTTGCTGCGCATCGCCCGAATACTGGCTCACGCCGCCCGCGTCGCCCAGCGCCTGATTCAGGCTCAACTTTCCATTGTTCATCGTCAGCGCGGCGTTGCGTGCCACCTCGCCAATCACATAGACCTTGCTGTCGTTCGCGGCATAGACACGCACGAGGTCGCCATCGCGCAGCAGGATGTCAGACGGATTCGCGCCTTTCGCGATCAGGTCGGGCAGACTCACGCGCGCCGTTTGCTCACCGCGCGTGACGGCAATCCAGGAGCGATCCGCCGCCGCGCTGAACCCGCCGGCGCGGTTGATGGCCTCGGGCAGCGTCATCGGCACGTCGTTGATGATCTGCAGGCCCGCCTGTTGCACGGCGCCGTCCATGTACACGCGCTTGCTGCGATACGCCTGGATGCGCAGCGTCACCTGTGGATTGCGCACGTACTCGGCCAGCCGCTGCGTGAGCCGGTCGCGCGCTTCGGCCTCGGTCAGCCCCGCAACCGGCACCATGCCGACAAACGCGTACTGAACATTGCCGCGCGCGTCGACGGTGTACCCCGTGACCACGGCATTCGACCCCGACGTATCGACGCCGCTAGTCACCTGCAGCGCAGGCAGGTTCAGTTCGGGATGCCCCCAAACCACGATGCTGAGCACATCGCCGGGGCCCAGGACGTAGGGCCGCGGCTTGTCGAACAGCGCGCGCACCGCGGGCGCCACACCGTCGGGTTGTGCCGCACGCTGCGACGCAAGCAGCGCGCTGTCGATCTCGACCAGGCTGTCGCGCGACACGGACTGCACGCCCTGTATCGGCGGCAGACTGGATGCCGGCGCGCCCGGCTGCGCCGATTCCTCGCCCGGCTGCGGCGCCGTCGTGGTGGCCTTGTACGTCATGCCAGGCGCCATGGCGCAGCCGCCCAGGAAGTGCAGGACCACGCCCCAGAGCAGGACGGCCGCCAGGCGCTTACGCCAGGGCAGGTCAGTATGCGCCGCGACCATGGATCACCACGCCAATTGTTTTGAACAGGATCACGATATCGCCGGCAAAGGTCCAGTTGCGGACGTAGGCCACATCAAGCGTCACACGCTTGTCGTAGTCGGCATCGTTGCGTCCGCTGACCTGCCAGAGCCCGGTGATGCCGGGCAGTACGCGCAGGTAGTACGACGCCGATTCGCCGTAGCGTTCGAGCTCCTTTTCCACTACCGGGCGCGGCCCCACCAGGCTCATGTCGCCGCGCACCACGTTCCATAGCTGCGGCAACTCGTCGATGCTGGTCTTGCGGATAAAGCGCCCCAGCGCCGTGACGCGCACATCGTTGCGCAGCTTGAAATCCTTCTCCCATTCGGCGCGTGCCACCGGATCACTGGCGAGCAGTTCCTTGA
Source organism: Cupriavidus pauculus (assembly GCF_002858765.1). Lineage (GTDB taxonomy): Bacteria > Pseudomonadota > Gammaproteobacteria > Burkholderiales > Burkholderiaceae > Cupriavidus > Cupriavidus pauculus_B. Next base: position 70,564 of record NZ_PJRP01000017.1, on the reverse strand, counting down.
GCACCGCATCGGCATCGCGCACCATCGAGCGAAATTTGAGGCAAGAGAACTTGCGGCCGCCCATCCCGACCCGGGTATGACCGAACACGCACGGGCCACCGTCGCGCATCACGAGCAGGGCCACCGTCAGCATCAGCGGCGACAGCAGGAGCAACAGCACCAGCGCCGCGCCAACATCGAACGCGCGCTTGGCGGCCTGACCGTAAGCGCCGGCGTAACGCTGGCCGGCGTGGTGCGAGGGCGCCAAGCCATCGGCCAGGCCCGGCGACAAGGCCGACGACGCGGCGGTAAAGCGCGTGGGCAGGATGCCCGATCTGGCAAGCAATGATTTGATGAAACGCATGACGCCTTCTCCCGTGAGCCAAAGGGTGACCGATGGCGCGCGACTCAGGCGCAGCGCCCGTAGGTATCGGCGATGCGGACGATGTCGTCCTCGCCCAGGTAGGCCCCCGATTGCACCTCAATGACTTCGAGCGGCAGCTTCCCGGGGTTTTCCAGCCGGTGCGTGACGCCAATCGGGATATAGGTCGACTCGTTCTCGCTCAACAGGAACTGCTCTTCGCCACGCGTGACGCGCGCCGTGCCCCGCACGACGGTCCAGTGTTCGGCGCGGTGGTGGTGTAGCTGCAGCGACAGCGATGCTCCTGGGTGCACGACGATGTGCTTGACCTGAAAGCGCTCGCCCTGATCAAGCGAGTCGTAGCAGCCCCACGGCCGCTGCACCTTGCGATGGTTCTCGGCCTCGCTGCCCTGCTGCCTGGCAAGCCGCTCCACCAGCCCCTTGACGCCCTGCACCTGGGAGCGATCCACTACCAACACGGCATCGGGCGTTTCCACGACGATCAGGTTCGTGGTGCCCACGCACGCCACCAGCCGGCCGTCAGCGTGGACATAGCACGAGGTGGCGCCTTCGTACATCACGCGGCCGCGCGCGGCATTGCCGTCGTCGTCCTTGTCGATGGCATCCCACACTGCGTCCCACGAGCCCAGGTCCGACCAGCCTGCCACCAACGGCATCACCACGCCCTGCACGCCGTCGGTGCGCGCCAGGTGCTCCATGACGGCGTAGTCGATCGAGTCAGACGGGATTGCCGCGAACGCCGTGGCATCGGGGTAGAAGTACGGGCCGTCCTGACGGCCCTGCGCGAAGGCACCTGAGCACGCCGCATGCATGTCTGGCTGCAGGCGCTGCAGCGTCGCCAGCCAGGTGCTGGCGCGTACGACGAAGATGCCGCTGTTCCACCAGTACTCGCCAGACGCCACGTACTGCTGCGCAAGCTCGGCGGCAGGCTTTTCGACAAAACTGTCGATGGTGCGCGCCGCGTCGCCCAGCGCCGCGCCGATGCGGATGTAGCCGTAGCCGGTGTCCGCGCGGGTGGGCGGCACGCCAAGCGTCACGATGGCGCCGTGCTCCGCGAACCGGGCGGCATGTGCAATGGCGTAGCCGAATGCCTCCGTATCGGCAATGACATGGTCGGCTGGCATGACCACGAGGATGCCGTCTTCCCCCTGCGCCGTCGCCAGCAGCGCAGCCAGTGTCAGGGCCGGCGCCGTGTTGCGCCCGGCGGGCTCGACCACGATCTGCGCTTCGGTGCCGGACGCCGCAAGCTGCTGCGCCGTCATGAACCGATGTGGCTCGCCGCACACGATGATCGCGGCGGCGGGGGCATGACGACCGTCGTCGCGTAGCACCGCCATGCGCCGCACCGTGGACTGCAAGAGGGAGTCGCGCCCGATCACATCGATCAGCTGCTTCGGACAGTGCTTGCGGGACAGCGGCCAAAGCCGTGTACCTGAGCCCCCCGCCAGTACCACGGGTCGGATCCGCAGCGCGCTCTGGACGTCGTCGGACGTGACGGGGGCGTGGGAAGGAAGATCGGCGGGGGCAGTGATAGGCATCCTGGGCTCCTGTTCGGGCAGCGCATACGGCATGAACCGTTTTGCTGCACTGAAGCATAGATGCGCAAGAATGCATCATTTCCCCGATGGCCGATAATGCAGAAGATTTGACCGATGCAACTTGAAAATACACTTCAAAACGTATTTTTGTTGATACAAAGTCATTATGTCATCGGCTCGTCTTGCATATATGTGTGCACGGTTCCCGTCCACGGTGCGCGAATGCCCCGCAATATGGCCACGCATCATCCGCATTGCACAATGACGGGGAAGTCGCTGATTTTCTTGATACTTTTATCATATACACATACAGAAACGGTCAGACGTGGCGTAACAATTACCATATCTGATTCATTTTTGATAATCGTGCTGCGGCGCTTGGCGCATATTTTCACTGATTTTCAATGACACCCGCGTCGATCAGCCAACATCACGGAAAATTCAGCCAGGCACCATTGTGCATCGCCGCAAATTGCATATGATGCAATGCAATAGATTCGTTTTTGAATCGCCTTCGCAAGGGGTGGACACGCCATGGATCACCTTGTCGAGATGCCTGCGCCGACTCGGCCCCCGGGGCCTTTTCTCATCGGCGGAAACGCCCAGACGCAACGCATTGGTCTGCTGTTGTTCGATGGATGCTCGCTCCTGACCGCAGGCATCATTGCGGAGGCCTTCCGCGTGGCTAACGAGCTTGAACTGCAACGTAACGGCCGACCGTTCTATCAGTTGTCATTGCTGTCGTATCGCGGCGGCAACATCGCGTGCTCCTCGTCGGTGCGCATCTGGACACAGGGTCTCGATGCGGCGGGTCAGCGAGGCTTTGGCGCCGTGTTCATCGCCTGCAGCGAGCGCGAGCCAGCAAGCGAGCGCGATGCCCGCGTGACCAGCGCCATCATGGAAGTCAGCGCATCGACGCTGGAGCGCAGCACGCGGGGCCGCGAGATGCTGGCACCACGCGTGTCGCGTGCCGAGGGGGCAAGCGGCCAGGAAGGGGGTGCTGGGGCGGCCGCGTCGGTCTTCTGGTGCCGGGGGGGCGCCGACCATGCGCCCGAAATCATGCCATCGGCCATCGACATGGCGCTCGCCCAGATCGAGGCAGACCTGGGCCCCGAGGTGGCCGGCGAGGTGGCCCGGCAACTCGATCCACGCCGCGAGACGATGCCCGAGATCGAGCCCTACGACATCGACGACACGCCAGATCTGTCGACCGCCACAGCAAACAAGATCCTGGCCTCAGCGCGCTGGATCGCCGAACACTACATGGAGCCCATTTCGGTTGCCGACGCCGCGCGCTTTGCCGCGATGAGCGAGCGTAACTATCTGCGCCGCTTCAAGTTCACGATCGGCATGACGCCGTCGGAATACCTGTTGCAGACGCGGCTCGACATGATTTGCCAGTTGCTGGTCAAGACAACGCTGCCGGTGGACAAGGTGGCCCGGCGCTGCGGCATGGGCAACGGCGACCGGCTCGGCAAGATCTTCCGCAAACGGTTTGCATTGTCGCCCACGGAGTATCGGAACCAGGGGCCGGCGAGCCCAGGGTCGGATCCAACCGCAACCTGAGGAGTGCTGAGCATGCGTAACGACTTGCTTGACCTGGCCAAACTCGACTGGATGGCGCGCGAACTCGCCGAGCCGTACAAGACCGCTCCGCCCTTCCCGCATGCCTGTATCGACGACTTCCTTGACCCGGACATCTACCACGAAGCCAGCGATGCGTTCCCGAGCCGGAAGGAGGGCGCCTGGTTCAAGTATCAGTCGGCTACCGAGAACCTCAAGCTCCAGATCCAGGACTTCTATGCCATCCCGCCCGCGCTGCGCGCCTTGATCGTCGAACTGAACGGCCCTGGCTTCGTTCGCTTTCTGGAGACGCTGACCGGCGTGCGCGGGCTGGTGCCCGATCCTCACCTGCATGGCGGCGGGCTGCACCAGACGCTGCCCGGCGGCCACCTGGGCCTGCATATCGACTACAACTACCACCTTGAATGGAAGCTCGACCGACGGGTGAACGTACTGCTCTACCTCAACGACACCTGGGAGGATAGCTGGGCCGGCCACCTGCAACTGTGGGACGAGAGCGTGCAGCATTGCGTGCGCAAGATCGCGCCGATTGGCAACCGGCTGGTCGTCTTCAGTACGAACGAATGTTCCTGGCACGGGCACCCCGTGCCGCTGGCCTGCCCGCAAGGCGTCTCGCGGCGTTCGATCGCGCTCTACTACTATTCGAACGGCCGCCCCGAGGACGAGGTGGCCGACGTTCACACGACGCGCTTCCAGGCGGCACCCGGCACCGACTTTCCACTGACTGCACGGGACATCCTGACTGGAATTACCCCGCCTTACGCCAAGGCGTTGGCGCGACGCATCGTCGGCCGCTGACCGGCGCGAGGGGGTCACATGTCATCCATACTCGTCACCGGTGGCGCCGGCTTCATCGGCACCAACTTCGTGCTCGACTGGCTGCGCCGTCCGGCCGCCGGTCCCGCCGAGGCCGACCGTATCATCAACGTCGACAAGCTCACCTACGCCGGAAACCGGCGCAGCCTGGACGAACTCGATGGCGACGCGCGCCACATCTTCGTCCAGGCCGACATCGGCGATCGGGCGGCGATGGACAGCCTGCTTGCCCGGTACCGCCCGCGCGCGGTCATCCACTTTGCGGCAGAAAGCCATGTCGACCGGTCCATACTGGGGCCGGTGGCCTTCATCGATACCAATATCGGCGGCACCTATACGCTGCTGGAAGCCGTGCGCGGCTATTGGTGCGGATTGCCCGACGCCGAACAGGCGGGCTTCCGCTTCCTGCACGTCTCCACCGACGAGGTGTTCGGCTCCCTGGGGCCCGCTGACGCCCCGTTCTCGGAGACCACCAGCTACGCGCCAAACAGCCCCTACTCGGCGTCGAAGGCGGCTTCCGACCATCTCGTGCGCGCCTGGCACCACACCTATGGGCTGCCCGTCCTCACGACAAACTGCTCGAACAACTACGGTCCGTACCAGTTTCCGGAAAAACTGGTGCCGCTGGTGATCGCCAACGCGCTGGCGGGACAGCCGCTGCCGGTGTACGGTGACGGCGCAAATGTGCGCGACTGGCTCTATGTCGGCGACCACTGCGCCGCGATCCGCGAAGTGCTGACGCGCGGACGAGTCGGCGACACCTACAACGTAGGCGGCTGGAACGAGAAAACGAACCTCGAAGTCGTCCACGCGCTGTGCGACCAGCTCGACGCGCTGCAACCGCGCACCGCCGGCTCCTATCGCGAACAGATCCGTTTCGTGAAGGACCGGCCCGGCCACGACCGCCGCTACGCAATCGATGCCCGCAAGCTCGAAAGCGAACTAGGCTGGCGCCCCTCCGAAACCTTCAAAACCGGCCTGGCCAAGACAGTCGCCTGGTACCTCAACAACCAGCCATGGGTACGTGACGTCATGTCGGGCGAGTACCGCAAATGGGTGCAAACGCAATATGCCGCGTGACAACCTCAGCGTGCCCACGCTGCTCGTGACGGGCTGCAACGGCCAGATTGGCTTCGAACTGTGCCGCAGCCTTGCCCCGCTTGGCCACGTGATCGCGCTGGACCACGCGGCATGCGACCTGACCGATACCGCCCGATTGCGCGAGCTTGTGCGGGACATCGCGCCCAACGTTATCGTCAATGCTGCGGCCTATACGGCAGTCGACAAGGCGGAAAAAGACGCCGCACTTGCATTCGCCGTCAATGGCGATGCACCCGGTATCCTCGCCGAGGAGGCGAGCGTTCTGGACGCCCTGCTCGTGCACTATTCCACCGACTACGTGTTCGATGGCACAGCGGATGGCCCGTACTCCGAAACGGATGCACCCAATCCTTTATCGGTCTACGGAGAAAGCAAGCTGGCCGGCGAAGAAGCGGTGCTCGCAACGAAGGCGACAGCGCTTGTTTTGCGCACAAGCTGGGTCTTCGGCGCGTATGGCAGCAACTTCGCGAAAACCATGCTGAAACTGGGTCGTGACCGCGACACCCTGCGCATCGTTTCGGACCAGTTTGGCGCTCCGACACCTGCTGGCCTCGTGGCCGATGTCACCGCGCACATCGTGGCCCGACACTGGATCTTCGGCGACCGTGCCGTGTTCCCGGCGGGTCTCTATCACCTTGCCGCTGGCGGAGACACGAACTGGCATGCCTATGCCTCGGAAGTGCTGAGGCAGGCTGCCGAGCGCGGGGTAGTACTTAAAGTCCAACCCCAGGACATCCAGCCGATTGACGCAGCCGACTATCCGTTGCCGGCCCGTCGCCCCGCGAATTCTCGGCTTGCCACGGCAAAACTGCGCGAGACGTTCGGCCTGCACCTACCGCACTGGCGGGACGGATTAAGCCTCGTCATGAAGCAAATACTGTCCGAAACTCCTCCTAGAGGTGCGCCATGACCATGAATCTTGTTCCTACCCGGATCCCCGATGTGCTGATCGTCGAACCCAAAGTGTTTGGCGACGAGCGGGGATTCTTCTTCGAGAGCTTCAACGGAATCGAGTTTGAAGCCGCCACCGGGGTGAAACGCAATTTCGTCCAGGACAATCACTCCCGGTCGTCCCGGAACGTGCTCCGCGGGCTGCACTACCAGATTCGACATCCCCAGGCCAAGCTCGTGCGCGTCGTGGCGGGTGCGGTATTTGACGTGGCCGTGGACCTGCGCAGCAGTTCGCCAACATTCTGCAAGTGGGTCGGCGAGGTGTTGTCCGCCGAAAACAAGCGCCAGCTATGGATTCCGGAAGGATTTGCGCACGGGTTTCTCGTGCTGTCGGACTACGCGGAATTCCTCTACAAGACCACGGACACCTGGCACCCGGAGCACGAACGCTCACTGCATTGGAACGACGGACGTATTGCCATCGAATGGCCGCTTTCCGGCACGCCGATAGTGGCTGCCAAGGACGCTGCCGGGCGCACCCTTGACGAAGCGGAGGTATTCGCCTAGCCGCGCCGCTCGCCTCGTTAGCGACGTCGCGGCGCGATGCTGCATGCAACCAGGTGAGTTTCTGTTCTGGCCGCGACCAATCATCGCAGCGACCACCAGAAGACAGGCCAGTCGGATCATCGCCATGCCCTAAACCGGGCAGGCCTCATTCGCCTGGTCAACGCTGGCGGGATCGCGTGAGATCTGCACGAACAGCACGAGACCGGCCAAGGTCAGCGCAAAGCCGGCCCACACTGCAGACAGCAGCCCGTGGCCATGCGCGATGGCCTGCCCGCCCGTCCAGGCGCCAACGGCGTTCGCCACGTTAAGGGCAGCCAGATTCATGGCCCCCATCAGCGTCGGTGCATCTGGCGCGGCCTGCGTCAGCCGGACCTGGATGGTTGGGATCGCAACCATCATCGTTGCGCCCACGGCAAACAGCCCGGCCATGAGGACACCAGCGTTCCGACCGCCCATCGCCAGGAGGGCCATGGCGACCAACGCGCTGCCAAAACCGGCTACCAGGCCCCGCGTGGGGTGACGGTCGGCCAGCCAGCCGCCGACGACGTTGCCCGCCGTCATGCCGACGCCGAAGATGCCCAGCGCAACCGGAATCCAGCGCTCGCCGAGCAGCGCGCCGTCGGTAACGAGGGGGCCAATGAACGTGTAGACGGCGAAGATGCTGGCCACGCCCAGGGCGGCCACGGCCACCATTGCCCAGACGGCAGGACGGTTCAGGGCCCGAAGCTCCTGCAGCACCGGCCCACCGTTCAGTGCGCTGGATCGGGGCACCCACGCCCATAGCGCCAGCAGCGACAACAGGCCCAGTGCCGACACGGCAAGATAGGCATTGCGCCAGCCGAGCGTCTGGCCCATCAGCGTGGCCAGCGGCGACCCCACTATGGTGGCGACGGTCAGGCCCGTCATCACCAGCGCAAAGGCGCGCCCACCCTGCCCCGGCCCGACGATGTAGGAGGCCACCACGGCACCGGCGCCAAAGTAGGCCCCTTGTGGAATACCGCTCAGGAAGCGCGCCAGCGTGAAGCTGACCAGCCCGGTCGCCACCGCCGACAGCACATTGCCCAGCACGAAGACGCCCATCAAGGCCAGTAACAGGTGCTTGCGGTTCAGCTTGGCGGCCAGGATCGTGACAGCGGGACCGCCGAGCACCACGCCCAGGGCGTAGGCCTCGATGGCGTGCGTGGCGGTGGTCAGGTCAAGTTCCAGGCCCGCAGCAAACTGCTGGAGCAGGCCCATGCTGGCGAATTCGGACGTACCGATCGAGAAGGTGCCGAGCGCCAATGCCAGCAGCGTCAATGTCCTGCGGCTGACCTGGGGTACTTCGGTGGGGTACGTCCCTGTCGAGGCGCGCGGAGTTTCGGAAACCTGATTGAGCATGACGGTCTTCCTGAGTGGTGATGCGAGACGTGTTTCAGATGCCATGCGGCAGCGGTGCGTCCGGATGCACCAGTCCGGCCTGGCGCAGTTCGCGCCAGAAGTCGACCGGCACCTGCGCCTCCAAGGCAGCGCGATCTTCGGCGATGCGTTCCGGCCGGCTGGCACCAGGGATCACGGCTGCCACTGCCGGATGGGCCAGCGAGAACTGCAGGCCTGCGGCCTTCATCGTCACGCTGTGGCGATCGGCAATCGTCTTGATCGCCTGCACCCGCTCCAGGATCACCGGCGTCGCCGGGGCGTACTCGAAGTTGGGGCCGCCGACCAGCGCGCCTGAACTGTAGGGCCCGCCGACCACGATGCCCAGACCGCGGTTGGCCACCTGTGGCATCACGCGCTGCAAGGCCCGCGAATGGTCCAGCAGCGTGTAGCGGCCGGCGAGCAGGAAGCCGTCCGGCTGCGGGCCCTGCAGGTCAAGCAGCAGTTCGATGGGCTCGACCCGGTTCACGCCCAGTCCCCAGGCGCGGATCACGCCTTCGTCACGCAGGCGGTCCAGCGCCTTGAAGGCCCCCTTTCTTGCGGTCTCGAACATGCCAAGCCACTCGTCACCATAGAAGTCCTGCGCAACGTCGTGCACCCATACGATGTCAAGCCGATCAGTCTTCAGGCGCTGCAGGCTGTCCTCGATCGAGCGCAGCGTCGCCGCCTCGGAATAGTCGTTGACGATCCGGTTGGCGCGGCCGTGCCGGAACACGTCGCCCTTCTCGCCAAGGTCTCGGGCGGCGACATCCTCGACCTCGTCCAGGACCAGACGGCCGACCTTGGTGGCCAGCACGATGCTGTCGCGGTCACGGCCGGCCAGCACGTCGCCCAAGCGCGCCTCCGCCAGGCCGGCGCCGTAGAACGGCGCGGTGTCAAAGAAGCGGATGCCGTCCTGCCAAGCGGCATCGACAGTTGCCTGCGCCTCGGCTTCGGGAATGGCGCGGAACATGTTGCCGAGTGGGGCGGTGCCAAAGCCCAGGCGGCCAGGGATGAGGTTCTTGAGGGTCATGGTGCTCTCCGGTTCGGTAGTGGGATGAGCGAATAATGGGCGCCGACAAGTGATTCATCCAATTTATTTCCTATAATCCAGTTTTATTGCCTGCGATATATGTGTCGATGCGGTACGACCTGAACCTGCTGCCGATATTTGTGGCGCTGATGGAGGAACGCAGCGTGACCCGTGCTGCCGACCGCCTGGGTATGACGCAGGCGGCGCTTTCGAACGCACTGTCGCGCCTGCGCATCGTGTTGCAGGACCCGCTGTTCATCCGTGAACGCTATGGCATGCGGCCCACCGCGAAGGCCGAGCAGCTCGCACCGGCCCTGACCCAGGCGCTGGCTGCGATGGATACGGTGGTACTCGGACAACGGGCCTTCGACCCATCGCGCGCCGATCAGGTCATCACGATCGCGCCGAACAGCTACGTGGAGTTCGTGCTGGTGCCCGCGCTGGTCGCCCGGCTGGGCGCACTCGCGCCAGGTATTCAACTGCGTTTACTGCCCTTCGGCACCGACCTTGCCGAGACGGGCGTGACTTCAGGCCCCACCGCGATGGTGCTGGGCCGGCTCAGCGATACGCCTGACAATCTCGTCGTCCAACACATTGCGGACGACGGCCTGGCCTGCGTGGTGCGTGCCGATCATCCGACGATCGACAGCCGGATCACGAAGACACAATACGAGCGACTGAAGCACGTCAATGTGCTGCCCCCGGGCCGCCTGCGCGCCGGCCTCTTCCAGGCCTTGGACCGTCAGGGGCTCAAGCGTGAAGTGGTGGTGTCGGTCACGCACTTCGCGACCATCTCCGAGATTGTCGCGGCCACCGACTACTGCGCGACGCTCCCCAAACTGATTTGCCGACGCCTGGCCCACGACCCGCGCCTGAAAGTCGTGCCCGCGCCGGTCGACCTCGGAACCTTTCCGCTGCACATGGCATGGCACGTGCGCTATCGGCAGGACCCGGCGCACATCTGGCTGCGGACCCTCGTCGCCGACGTGGCGAGTTCCCTTTGACGGTGGCCGGTCTGCATTCATCGGATCGCCTATGGCTCGCGCCCTCGACACATTAAAGCCCACGCCTCACAGCCGAGGACAATCGCCGGCCACCGGCGGGCCGTTTGCTTGCATACGTACGTGCAGACGCACGTCTATTATCGGCCATAAAGGGACATCGCCAGTATGCGAGCTCAATGACCGTTGGTGAACCTAGTGGTGTCGCTCGCTCGATCGCTCGGAAGGGCAAAAAAAGTCCGATGCCCGGGAGACACCGGTCACGCGACCTTACGATCGCGTTCCCACTACTATTGACGGTCCAACTCGGCGAAGAAGATGAAACTAGAGAAGCGGTCGCGGGCCTGCCGAGCACGACCGTTTCGTTTCGCACATGGCGTTAGTGCATCTGCGGGCGTCAGGCGTTCAGGAAGGCCAGCAGATCGGCATTGACCTGGTCGGCGTTGACCACGCACATGCCGTGCGAGGCGCCCGGGTAGACCTTCAGCTTGGCGTTCTTGACGATCTTGGCCGACAGCTTGGCGGCGTTGTCGATCGGCACGATCTGGTCGTCGTCGCCGTGCAGGATCAGCGTGGGGACGTCGATCTTCTTCAGGTCCTCGGTGTAGTCCACTTCCGAGAACTCCTTGATGCACAGGTACTGGCCCAGGATGCCGCCGGCCATGCCCTGCGCCCAGAAGGCGTCGATGGTGCCTTGCGACGTCTTGGCGTTCGGACGGTTGAAGCCGAAGAACGGCACGGCCAGGTCCTTGTAGAACTGCGAGCGGTTCTCGGCAACGCCCTTGCGGATGTTGTCGAACACTTCCATCGGCAGGCCGTTCGGGTAGGCGGCGCTCTTGGCCATGGTCGGCGGCACGGCGCCGATCAGCACGGCCTTGGCCACGCGCTTGGTGCCGTGGCGGCCGATGTAGCGGGCCACTTCGCCGCCGCCGGTGGAGTGACCCACCAGCGTGGCGCCCTTGATGTCCAGCGCGTCGAGCACGGCGGCCAGGTCATCGGCGTAGGTGTTCATGTCGTTGCCCTGGGCCGGCTGGTCCGAGCGGCCATGGCCGCGGCGGTCGTGGGCGATCACACGGAAGCCCTTCTGCACCAGGAACAGCATCTGGGCGTCCCAGGCGTCGGCGTCGAGCGGCCAGCCGTGCGAGAACACCACCGGACGGCCCGAACCCCAATCCTTGTAGAAGATGCGCGTGCCGTCCTTGGTGGTCACGTAGTGACCCTGCTTCGACTGGCGGCCAGCGGCCGGCGCGGCTTCTGCGGCGGCCGGCGTCAGCGCGGCGATCGAAGCCAGCGATGCGGCGGCGGCGCCCACCGTGCTGCCGACCAGCAGCTTGCGGCGCGACGCGTCCAGTTGTTCAGCGTTTTGTTGAGGGACGATGTTCGACATGAGCTTTTCCTGCAAAACTTGATTCAAGTTATTTGATTACGCCGTAACCGGCCCTTACTTTTGCGTCTTGCGCGAACCGTCGGTGTACGGGTCAGGCTTGCCAACCTTGGCGCCATCCGTGTACGGATCACGGGCGCCGTTATTTTCCCCTCGCGTATAGGCTTTTGCCTTGTCATCGACCAAGTGGGAGCCCGCCGTCGAATGTGCGCCGTCCGTGTATGTATCGAACTTCTCCGACTTTGCGCCATCGGTGTACGGGTCCGCTTTCCCGATTCGCGCACCCTGTGTATAGGGGTCCGGGTTCTTAATCTGTTGCGCTATTGCCTTTTGCGCCGGCAAGGTCAACGCGCCTACGGCCAGAAAGCTGGGGAGCAGAATTTTTCGTAGTGAGAAGAAGTTTGTCATAGCGATTATTGGACGGTTATCTCAGAAAAAATGTGGGCCAATGCACCAACGAACGGAACGCATCGCGTCGATTCTGACGGGAGGAGCCTGCGCGCCGGGCTCCCGGCGCGCAGCTCCAGTTCATACAACGATCGCGGGTCATCCAGGGATAATTACTTCGCTTCGATCTTCTCGATGGCGGCCGCGACACCGGCGCCGTAGGACGCATCGGCCTGCGTGCAGTGGTCGATGTGCTTGCGCTGGACGGGCTTCGACACGCCCTTGATCGCGCGGGCCGTGTTGTCGAACAGCGTCTGCTGCTGGGCCGGCGACATCAGGCGGAACAGGTCGCCCGCCTGCGAGAAGTAGTCGTCGTCCACGCGGTGGTTCCAGTGGTCGGCGGCACCGTCGACCGACAGCGGCGGCTCACGGAAATCGGGCTGCTCGGCCCACTCGCCACGGGTGTTCGGCTCGTAGGCAATGGTGCCGGCCCCGTTGCCGTCCGTGCGGCCTCGGCCGTCGCGGTGATAGCTGTTGACGTATCGGGCGGCCTTCGGCGAGTTCACCGGAATGAGGTGGTGGTTCACGCCCAGGCGGTAGCGCTCGGCATCGCCGTACGAGAACAGGCGGCCATGCAGCATCTTGTCCGGCGAAAAGCCGACGCCCGGCACAATCGTCGACGGCGCGAACGCGGCCTGTTCCACCTCGGCGAAATGGTTCTCCGGATTACGGTTCAGTTCCATCACGCCCACTTCGATCAGCGGGTAGTCCTTCTTCGACCAGATCTTGGTCAGGTCGAACGGGTTGTGGCGATACTTGGCGGCGTCGGCCTCGGGCATGATCTGCACGAACAGCTTCCAGCGCGGGAATTCGTTGCGCTCGATGGCTTCGTACAGGTCGCGCTGATGGTATTCGCGGTCGCGGCCGGTCACCTCGGCGGCTTCGGCATCGGTCAGGTTCTGCACGCCCTGCTGGGTCACGAAGTGGAACTTCACCCAATGGCGCTGCATGTCCTTGCTGATGAAGCTGTACGTATGGCTGCCGAAGCCGTGCATATGGCGCCAGCTACGCGGGATGCCCCGCTCGCTCATGGTGATGGTGACCTGGTGGAACGACTCGGGCAGGCTGGTCCAGAAATCCCAGTTGTTCTCGGCGCTGCGCATGCCCGTGCGCGGGTCGCGCTTGACAGCATGGTTCAGGTCGGGGAACTTGAGCGGATCGCGCAGGAAGAAGACCGGCGTGTTGTTGCCCACCAGATCCCAGTTGCCTTCCTCGGTATAGAACTTGATGGCGAAGCCGCGAATGTCGCGCTCGGCATCGGCGGCGCCGCGTTCGCCGGCCACCGACGAGAAACGCAGGAAGAGATCGGTCTTCTTGCCGATCTC
>NZ_PJRP01000017.1:33015-57114 GCF_002858765.1 Cupriavidus pauculus | reverse complement strand
CCCAGTTGCCTTCCTCGGTATAGAACTTGATGGCGAAGCCGCGAATGTCGCGCTCGGCATCGGCGGCGCCGCGTTCGCCGGCCACCGACGAGAAACGCAGGAAGAGATCGGTCTTCTTGCCGATCTCAGAGAACAGGTTGGCGCGTGTGTACTTGGTGATGTCGTGCGTGACGGTGAACGTGCCATAGGCACCCGAACCCTTGGCGTGCATGCGGCGCTCGGGGATGACTTCGCGGTCGAAGTGGGCGAGCTTTTCCAGGAACCAGACGTCCTGCAGCAGGGCCGGGCCGCGCGGGCCGGCCGTCTGGATGTTGTTGTTGTCGACGACGGGCGCGCCGAAAGCGGTCGTGAGCTTTTTCATAAGAGTTTCTTGATGCGCGGCCCTGCCTCTGGAGCATTGCGCGTGCATTTTTTCGGTTCTACCAACAAGCTTCCTTCCAATGTCCCTCATTGGGATGGAAAGGAATGCCATCTTTTACACACGAACAGGCACGTGGAACGGGTGATCGTGCAGCGTGTCGCACCTACACAATTTCTACCGTCTCAGCGGTGCCCATCCCTTCTTCACATCGGTCAACCAGCTCGACGGAACAGGCGCCCTCTCAACAGCAGCCCCAGCGTCAACAAGACCAACGAGCCGATTCCCACATTGACAAAGATAAACACCGGCAATGCAATGCTCGCGAACAGGGAATCCGGCGCAAAGGTCGCTGCACGCATGCACGAAATCCCCAACGCTGTGATCCCAAAGCTGAACGCCCAGAACCCTGGTGTCGCGCCAGATACCAGAAACCAACGTGAGAGCCGGAACAGGAACAGCAGTTGCAGCAATCCGTAGCCGACCATCGCATGGAAAGGCCAGTCAAGCCTGCCGCCCGTCACCGCAAGATATGCCGTCGCGCCGACCACTGGCGGCGCAAGCTGGATGCCCAGCGTCGGCCGAACCGCAGGCGCCAGTTCGTCGCCCAGATAAAGGCGATAGGTGATAATCGACTCTAGGGCGAACCATGAAAACAGCCCTGCCCCGAAGAACAGTTTGGCCAGATCCATCCAACCAAGCGAAGCCGTGGCCATCGCGGAGACAAAGTTGCCCGCCACCGTCGGCAAATACATGACCGCGGTAGTGTCCCCAAGCTTGCGGCCGCCGCGCATCATGCCGCCGCTGCGAAACGTGGAGAAGGCTAGTTGGGCAATCACACCGATGACGATCAAGGTCGTCCCAATCGCCGGAGCGAAGCCGTGCAGCCAGACCGCGACCAGCAGCGTCGCCACCGGTATCAGACCGATAAAGCAGCAGGCTACCGGATGCCGCGCTTCGGCAAGGGCCTCATCGCGGTGCGTCAGCCATTTTGCGACGAATGAGAGCACGAGCACCGACCAGATAAGCGTCGTGACTGCAAACAGCACATCGGATACCGCTGCCCTGACGCCCCACAACGTGTGGGCAACTCGCCAACAGTTCGACAGACCGGCCATGCCGAGCACAATGCCCATAGCGGAAGCCGGAATCGAGAACCCTTTCGTCGTCGGCGAAGTCATGGTGCCTCTTGGCTGACCAATGCGCTGAAGATCGCCCGCAGCTTTTCATCGAGGAACTTGCCAACGGTGCCGACAGCATCACCGAACTGACCAAAGAGCGATGACGGCAGGTCGTACTCGACCTGCGTGAGATGGTCACCAGTGCCAAAGACGAGCAAAGTCAGCGGCGCGTACAACGCGGCACGCATGTCATGCCGCGTCATGCGCCACGCCACGAGGGGATTGCCGATGTGATAGCGGATGGAAACGCGTGGCTCGCCGCCCAGTGCGAACAGGAGGCCGTGATCCAGCTTGTCGAACAGCATCAGTCCGTGTGGACCTTCCATCTCCGCCATCCGCGCTTCAGCGGCGGCCGGATCGTGATACATCAACTCCAACGCGCCATGATCCAGCTTTCCAAGTTGTTGCTCGAACTGCCGGCAGAACGCATCCGGCGCAATCTCGAAGACCTCGCTGACGTGCGTCACCGAAAGGCTTTTCTGTACTATCGTCGACATCATCTTGCCAATTCAAGGTTCGTAAGCGTCGGGCCCCGACGCCCTGCACAAGCGCACTGCAGACGTGCCCTGCCGCGGAGGTCTGGCCCGTATGCGAGATTGCCTCCATGGCCCACCAAGCACCTTGACAATCATCGCGCGCCCAGTGCGGCCAGCCGGTCCATGAAGGACTGCGCGCCCGGCCCGGCGGACGCGCTCAACTCGCCTGGTTCAGCTACGTGCAAGGACAATTTTTCCTACGGCCTTGCTGCTCTCCAGCACTGCATGCGCGCGACGCAGGTTGTCGACCGTGATGTCGCCAAAGTGTTCGCCGACCGTAGTCTTGAGTACTCCTTCATCGAGCAATGCAGCCACACGGTCGAGCAGTTTGTGCTGTTCGACCATGTCCGCCGCGCGGTACATCGAGCGCGTGAACATGAACTCCCAGTGCAACGATATCGACTTGCGCTTGAGAGGCATCGCGTCCAGCGTGGCAGGATCGTCGATCAGCGCCAACTGGCCTTGCGGCTTGAGCAGTTCCACGATCTGCGCGTAGTAGCTTTCCGTATGCGTCAGGCTGATGACGTGGTCCACCTGGTGGATGCCCCCCGCCGTCAGTTGCGGCTGCAGGGGCTGGCTGTGGTCGATCACGAGGTGCGCACCTAGATCCGTCACCCACTTCCGGCTTTCGGGTCGCGACGCCGTGCCGATCACAGTCAGACCCGTCAACTTGCGTGCCAACTGGACCAGGATGGAGCCCACGCCGCCGCTGGCGCCGATCACCAGCAGGCTTTGTCCGTGGCCGCCGCCCTCCGGAATGCGCAGACGATCGAACAGCAGTTCCCAGGCGGTAATGCTCGTCAACGGCAGGGCTGCCGCATCGGCAGTCTTCAACGACTTGGGGCAATGGCCGGCAATGCGTTCGTCCACGAGTCCGTACTCCGCGTAGCTGCCTTGTCGCGTGATATCGCCCGCGTACCAGACCTTGTCGCCCACCTTGAACAGCTCCACGGCCTCGCCGACCGCTTCCACGGTGCCTACCGCATCCCAGCCCAGAACGCGCGGGCCATTCGGTTGCACGCCGAGACGCAGCTTGCTGTCTACCGGATTCACGGCAATTGCCTCGATCCTGACCAGTAGGTCACGCGCTTGCGGTTCCGGTCGGGGCAGTTCCATTTCGTACAGGGCGCGCGGATCATCGATCGGCAGGCCGGCCTTGTCGTAAACAATCGCTTTCATTCTGCTTGACTCCTCGATAGGGAAATGCAGCGCGCTCAGGCGCCACGCAGGAACTCGCGCACGTGTGCGACGTACGTGGACGCATACTGGAACAGCGCGCCGTGACCAGCGTTCGGATAGATGATCAATGTGGCATTCGGCAAACCCTCCGCGAGCATGAAGCTGTTTCGCGTGGGAATCATGGTGTCGTTGTCGCCATTGGTGACTAGCACTGGATGCGGAATCGTTGCCAGCTTGCGCGCCACATCGCCCGGCCAGTTCGCCCAGGCTATCATTGCGCCAAGCTGCGCCGGCGCGACTTCGGCATTGGCCGGTAGGTCGGGTTCGCCGATGCGCGATGCCAGACGATCCACGAAGGCTTGTGCAGCTTGCTCGCCCTCGGGCGTCTCCGGGAAGAAAAGCCGCTTGAGCTTCTCCTGCATCGGCATCTCAGCATCCGTATAGATGGCGATCAGTTCCGGTCGATCCATGCCGGCTCCCTTCCCGCCTTCGGGCGCGCTACCGGAAAGCACCATTCGCTCAACCAGATCAGGCTTTGCGATGGCAATCTCCTGCGCCAGGAATCCACCGAGCGAGTAGCCCAGGATGTGGAACTTCGACAGTGCGACGGCACCGACGAACTGCAGCACATGCTCCGCCATCGCTGTGATCGATGCAGGGACAGCGCCACCCGAGCGACCTACACCTGCGTTCTCGAACAGGATGATTTCCCGGTCCGTGGACAGCGCATCGACGATGGCCGGGTCCCAGTTGTCGAGGGTACCCGTGAAATGCTGCAGGCAAAGCAGCGGCAGCCCGCCATTGGCGTTGCCAAAGCGGCGATACGCATAGCGCACGCCACCCGCTTCGACATACTGGGTCGAGGCATTCGAGGAAGTCATGAGTGTCATCGTTGCCTCCTTCAAGCGGCAGAGGGGCCGTCGTAGGCCGGCATGACCAGCACCGCGCGGAACCGCACATCGGCACGCATCATTCGATCGTACGCCACCTGGGCCTGTTCCAGCGGGAACGTTTCGATCAAGGGGCGAATGTCCTGCAGATTGGCAAAGGCCAATGTCTGCTCGTTGTCGTAGACCGTTCCGGTCAGGGCACCCACCACGGCACGCGCACCGAACACGAGGTCCGTAGCGGTCAACGAGAGAGGATCTCCCGGCACGGCCACGACGATCAACTGGCCACGAGCCGCCAATCCCGGAACGAGAGAAGACATGCCGGCGCCGGTCGGTGCCGTCGCCAATACCACCTTCGCACCGCCCAGGCTGCGCAGTACCCCCACCGCATCCTCGCTTTCGGAATCGATGTAGCGATGCGCGCCGAGTTGAGCCGCGAGTTCCGCCTTGTCTGCGCCCCGCGCAATCGCCACCGTATGGAAACCCATCTTGCGCGCGAACTGCACGGCGAGGTGACCCAGGCCGCCAAGGCCATGCACCACCACCACATCGCCAGCCCGTGCATTCGCATTGCGCAAGGCGTTGAACGTAGTCAGGCCAGCGCACAGCAGCGGCGCCGCTTCAGCGGCATCGAGTTCATCCGGCACGCGCACGAGGCCGCGCGCTTCTGCCAGCATGCTTTCGGCATAGCCGCCGTTGGTCGTCATGCCCGTGATCACCGGACTCTGGCAATTCACCACGTCGCCCTGGCGGCACGACGGACAAGTCCGGTCTTCGCCGGCCAGAAAGCCCACGCCCACGCGCTGGCCTACATGCCAGCCCTCGACGCCGTTGCCGACCGCTTCGATGCGGCCCACGACTTCATGACCGGGAGTCAGCCCGTGCTCCGGATTGGCCGGAGCCCGCGCAACCGTCGCACTGTCCGAGTGGCAGACGCCACAGGCCTCCACGCGAATGCGGACTTGTCCGAACCCAGGTTCCTCGATCAGCCGATCGATCATCGACAACTTACCAGGCGCCACGACTACGGCAGCGCGATAGGTTTGATTTGCAGTCATCGTCATGGCCTCACTCGAAGTGGAAGTCGGAAAGGTCCACGCCTACGATCAACGGCTCCGGCATCGCAAGGTTTTCTGGCGTACGCGGATAGATGCGCATGCGGGTGGGCATGCGGATGCCTTGCACCTCGACGTAGTCGCTGAGGTAACGTGCGGCCGCATTGCGGCCCTGGATGTCCACTTCGTAGTCATGACGGCGCAGCAGTCCGTCCGCGTCGAAGTAATAGGTTTGCTCCGCGCTATGGGTCGCCACCGAATCCGGGAACGTCACGCGCAGGCGGCGCCAGGACAGGCCATCGACCACCCACGGCTCGATCTCGGTGGCCACAACGCCGGGATGGCGCAGCACGAACGGCGACGTCAGGTACGTCCACATCGTGTAGCCTGCGAAGTACGCCAGTTGCGGATTCGACCACGGTGTTTCGAGTTCGAAACCTTCGAACGACGTGCGGGGACGATCGAGCGATTCGACGAGCGTGCCGTCCGCTTGCCGGATCTCGACACGATCCGGCGTAAAGACGGAATGATCGGTGGTCGGTGCGAACGGCTCATGCGAGACCCGCTGTGCGTGCAGGTCCACGGTCACGCGCGAATCCGTCAGCACTCCGTCGCGCTGTTTCAGATTCCACAGGATGCCGGTGTGGTGCAGACGCGCGGAGATGCGCTTGAAACTCTGGAAGCGTTCGAGACCGCCTGCGGCATCGATGGCGAAATGGATCAGGTCAGACATGATTTACCTTCTGCTTGGTTTGCTACTTGGAGGGCGAGACAATCCCCTTCGAGGCTGGGCTCTCGAAGTACTTGAGTGGCGCGGCTGACGCGCCGAATACCAACTGGATTCCGCTATGCGTGGGCGTCGACGAACGCCGCGATATGTCGCGCGGATGCCTGGGGATACTGGAGTTGTGGCCCGTGCCCGGCGCGCGGAAAGGTCACAAGATGCAAGGTCGGAAGCTGGTTGTTGAGCGCGTACCAGTTCTCGACCGGGAACACGATGTCGTGATCGCCACCGATATGCAGGATAGGGATGCGCGTGGACTTGAGCGCCTGAAGCACTGCATCCACTGGAAAGACCGGATTCTTTGGTCCATCGCCAAGCTGGGTCCCGGCCCACTGCCACGGCACTTCCGGACTGACGTCGAGCTTGCGTGCAGCAAGCCGATCGGCTGACCGCCTGGCAGCATCCGTGCTCTCGGCCGAAGTTGGCTCGAAGAACAGGCTGACAAAATCATCGAAGTCGTTCTCGCGCTTCGCCAGCGTGTAGAACAGCGCTTCGCCGGACTTGACAAGATTGCCCGGCGGCGTGGTGCCGATCAGCACCGTGTGGCTGACGAGCTGCGGCGCCATCGTCATCACGAGTTGCGCGGCAATGCCACCCACCGACCAACCGCCAAGAATGACGCTGCCCAGGTCGAGCGCAGTGATCAGATCCATCGCATCACGGGCCAGCGCCGCCGGCTGATAGGTGGCATCGCCTGTTGATTGCCCCAACCCGCTGTAGTCGAACACCGTCACCTGGAAGCCTTGGCTCGCCAGGCTATCGAGGAACAGCGGGTCCCAGGCGTCCATGGTGCCACGGAATCGTACGCAGAGAACAACCGGCTTGCCGCTGCCGATCGTGCGATAGGCGAGACGCCGCCCCGGTACGTCAACGAATCGGGTTCTCGCGTTAAGACTTGCCGAGGCTTCGGCGATTGAAACATTCATTCAGTCCAACCTTGCATGACCATCGATGCAATGTGAGGCACGGATGCCGACCCCCCATGATTGCCGTTTTCCCATCAATGGGAAACGACATTTATCGTGGGATTTTCGGACATCGAAACCCATGAAGCGGCGTCGTGCTCACCCGGGCGCAGCGTCATTTTCTGGCGCTGCTTCGATGTGAAAGTTAGCCGCAAAGCCAGTCCTGATAAAGCGTGGACGCATGAACAGTACTTCCGTCCAAACCGAACAATCATTCACCGGAGACGTTGCGCGACGCGGTTCGACACGTGTTTTCGTGGCGACTTTCGCCAAACCTCCGCAGTACGGTTATGCGACAATCGCCGCGACCGTGACGCTTGGAAAGACATCTCCGCCATCACGACTCGATAGTCTTTCCGAACTCGTGAAATGAAGCATGCCCAGTAATGCCCAAAGACAGGAGGCGACTTCAGTCGTCTACATCATCGACGACGAGGAAGCCACCCGCTCGTCATTGAAGAATCTCCTGCGTTCCGTGGGATTTACGGTCCGTAGCTTCGAGGGTACGGCAGCATTCAAGGCATCTGAGAAGAATGTCGGACCCAGTTGCATGCTGCTCGATGTTCGCCTGCGCGGTGAAAGCGGCCTGTTTTTCCAGCAACAGGAGAAGGCCAACCAGCAGATGCCCATCATTTTCATGACGGGATTTGCAGACGTGAGCATCTGTATCAAGGCAATGAAGGCCGGTGCCACTGACTTTCTGCTCAAGCCCTTGTCCGAGCAGGATGTTATCGACGCCGTCACGGCCGCGCTGGCGCAGGACAAGAAACGGCTTGAAGCCGATTACCAGCGCAGCAACCTCACCGAGCTATACGAGTCACTGACCTCGCGCGAGCGCGAGGTGCTGGCCTACGTGGTCGGCGGCGCATTGAACAAGCAGATTGCAGCCGGCATCGGGATCAGCGAAATCACCGTCAAGGTCCATCGCGGCACCGCCATGAAGAAAATGAAATCGAGCTCCGTTGCCGATCTGGTTCGCAAGGCGCAGATGCTTGGCATCGAACCGATGACTCGCTAGCACCGCGCCTTGTCCGAGACAATGACATTGAAACCCCGCGCACTGGTGACAGTGGTCCTCGCCAATGCGCTGGAGTTCTTCGAGTATTTCGCCTATGCCACGTTCGCCCGCTTCATTGGCGCGACGTTCTTCCCGCACGGCGACTCCGGTATCGCGTCACTGGCCGCGTTCGGCACCTTTGCCACGGGGTTTCTCATGCGTCCGATCGGCGCGCTGGTACTGGGCGCCTATGCCGATCGCGTGGGACGCAAGCCCGCGCTGGTGCTCAACATCACACTGGTAGCCGCTGGCACACTTGGCATGGCGATCATGCCAGGCTACGACGTCCTGGGCGTCGCAGCACCGCTTTTGCTGCTGGCTTGCCGGATGCTTCAGGGGTTCGCCATTGGTGGAGAAATTGGCGCGGCAGGTGCGTACCTGATCGAACAGTGTGCGCCAGCGCGGCGGGGGCTCTACTGCGGGTGGCTGCTCGCCGGGCAGGGACTTGCGTTGCTGGCTATCGGCGTTTGCGGGTTTCTGCTCAATGACCTGCTCACCACCGCGCAGCTTGCTGCATGGGGATGGCGAGTCCCTTTTCTTCTGGCTGTCCTGATGATTCCCGTCCAGGTGCTGCTGCGGCGGCGCCTGTTGGCTCACGACAAGCCACCGCCCGTGGCTCCGGATAACGACGCGGGGCGCCTGCAAGGCTGGAAAGTCCTTGCACTTGGGACTCTGTTGATCGCAGGCGGCACCGTGCCAACCTATGTCGCCACCTTCACCGCCCCTTTCGAAATGGCGGGAACCATGCCAACGCTGCAGGAATCGTTTCTCGTGACCATCGCCCTGGGCGCGATCACCTCTGCGGCATCCATCGTCGGCGGATTGCTTGCCGACCGTCTCGGACATGCCGTCGTCGTGATCTGGGCGCGACTACTCTCGATCGTGGCCGTGGTGCCGACCTATCTCGCCGCAGTTCATGGCATGGGTAACCGCTTCTTTGTGGCTGGCATCGTCGCGGTGACGGCCGCGAGTTGCCTGGCCGCCGGGCCAACGGTCGTCCTGCTGCTATCGACAGTTCGCAGCACGTCGCGCGCCACATCGCTTTCCTTTATCTATGCCGTGGGTGTCGCGGTTTTCGGCGGAACGGCTCCGGCGTTGGTTACCACGTGGAATGCATGGGCGGGAAGCCGGATGGCCGCAGCCTGGACTATTTCGGCCGCGGCTCTCGGGGCTATCGTCTCGGTGCGGGCGCTACAGCGTCACCAGGAGCGCATCCGCGATTGACTATCCTGCGAAGGCTTTTGCGCCCGGCAGGGTAAAACAGAACGTCGCGCCCATCCCGTCGGCCGATTCGGCCCAGATGCGCCCGCCGTGCGCTTCGATGATGGATCTGGAGATCGAGAGTCCCACCCCCATACCTTCTTCTTTTGATGTGGAGAACGGCTGGAACAGTGTCTCGAGCGACGGGGCATCGATGCCATGACCGGTGTCCGTCACCTTGAACAGCAGGCTGACATCACCCTCCTGTTCGACGCCCACGGTAAGCTTGCGTGCCCGCGCGTCCGATGTGGCATCGATGGCATGAATGCCGTTCAGCAGAAGATTGCCCAGCACCTGCTGGAGTTGAACACGATCGACGAACACGCGCAGCCCCGCGTCAACCGACGTTTCCACCTCGATTGCTCTGGCTGCCGCTTCCGGCGAAATCAGGTAGATCGCCGATGCCACGACATCGGCTGCGGACTGCAGCCGCGCCTGTACGGGCGTGTGCATCATGAATCCGCGCAGCCTGTGGCAGATGTCGGTAGCATCCCGCGCCCAGCGTCCTGCGTCGCGTACGGATGCCATGGCCTCCATAACATCAGGTCCTTCACGATCCAACCATCGTGCAGCGGCTTCGATCGATGTTCGTGTTGCAGACAATGGCTGGCTGATCTCGTGCGTGATGGATGCGGCCAGTTGCCCCACCAGTGCAATACGCCCCGCGCGCGCCACATCCGCACGCATGACCTGCAGTCGGTTGATGTTCTCTTGATATTCGGAGATATCGAACGCATAGAAGTGCAGCCGCGCATAGCGCGCGGGGTCTGCTGGCAACGAACAGCGCCACACGATGGGAATCTTCCCGCCCGTCAGCGATGTGAGGGTACGTTCGCCCTGGCAAGCGGTCTCGCCATCGAAGATCGCCTTGAGTACCTTTGAATTGCTGGGGCGACTGGCCGGCAGCAACGCCTTTGCCGCGGCGAAGAATGTTTCGCGCGATGCGGCATCGAACAACTTCAATGCAGCATCGTTGGCATCCACGAAGTGGTGATAACGGTCGCGCAACTGTTGGATCGCTGTGGGGTGGTCATCCAGATAGGCGTCCAGATCCGTGACGCCCTCGGCCTTGCGGTCATCTACCCACTGCCGGATACCGGACCAGTCTTCCACGAGGATGGGAATCGGCGCGAAACGAAAGGTCTCGTCCACGAGTTGGCTGGTGGATTCCGGGCACTCACCGCCATCCGATTCGAATTTACAGCGAAGCGCAAAAGCGTCGGTATCGGGATGGCTCATATAGAGGAGTGTTATGACGGCAAATCATGCTGTTGCCATGGTAGCAATACCAAGCGGCAAATGTGGCGGCGATTATACAAACGTATAGCTCTGGGCGCCGGCGACCGCGGATCTCCCGCCGTCGCCAAGCCCCATCTCGCCTTACCCTTCAGTACAAACCCGATGTGCCATGGCGTATGCAAGGCGATACCTCCGTATAAGTGTCCCCGTATCCCGATTGCGCTAATGTCCCGTCAAGCGCCCGCTCTTGCAAGGCGCTTCCCCTATGTTTTGCCCGTTCCAACGCTGATGCCCGTGCCTGTCAAGATTGTTTGTGTCATCGATGACGAACCATCGGTTCGTAGATCCACTGGCGCGCTGATTCGTTCACTTGGCTGGGGCGCAGCCTTCTTCTCCTCCGCGGAAGGCTTCATGGCCCACCCGAGCAACACTTCCTACGACTGCCTGATCTGCGATATCGCGCTGGATGACATCTCCGGCATCGAACTGCTGCGCAGACTCCGCGCCACAGGCCTTCAAACGCCATGCATCTTCGTTACCGCCCATGCCACTGCGCATTGCCGTGAAGAGGCCAGGCAGCATGGCGCAGTCTGCATGCTCGACAAACCGGTGGACCCCGACGACCTGGTCGGCTGGCTGTCTCGCGTTTTGAACACTGCCCCCTGATACAGCAGCCTCGCCAAAGTAGGGGAACTATACGAACGTGTCGCGCACCATGCGCCAATTGCGACTGTTGCATCGGTGCGGCCGCCCATACACTCGAACAATCATCAAAAGGTGACACACGAGGTAAGGTCCATGGAACGCATGCTACAAGCGATGGAGGTTTTTGCGCGGATCGTCGAATGCGAGAATTTCACGCGCGCATCCAATCTTCTGGGCATTCCAAAGGCGTCCGCAAGCTTGCTGATCCAGCAGCTTGAACTCCATCTGCAAGTAAAACTGCTTCACCGTACGACGCGCCAGGTTCGGCCGACGGCCGCCGGCATGACCTTCTACGAGCATTGCCTCAAGATACTGCTCGACATCACCGACCTCAAATCCAAGGTCGGATCGGCTGCGGAGCAGGCGAGCGGCAGGTTACGCGTGGAGTTGCCGGGCGACATTGCGCGCCAGTTGATGCCCCACATAGCCCGATTCCGTCTCCAGTATCCGAATGTCAGCCTGCAGATTTCCACGCCACGGCATTCCTCGAACCTGATCCGCGATGGCATTGATTGCGCGGTTCGGCTGGGCGAACTGGAGGATTCGTACCATTTCAGCCGTCAGGTTGGCACTTACCAATTGATCACGGTGGCAAGCCGCCTCTATGTTTCGCGGCATGGATACCCCGATACGGTGCAGAGCTTGTCAGCACATCGCACGGCACACGCTTCCCACCAGGGCGACGGCCGACCATGGGAATTCGGCTTCGCGCTGGACGGCCGCAGCACCCGGTACCCCTTGCCCGAATCCATCGCCTTCGACGACGTGGACCTGCTTCTTCAATATGGCTTGCAGAATGGCGGGGTCATTCAGGTTTGGGATACCGTGGCAACGCCGTATATCGCCAGCGGACGGCTCACGGAAGTGCTCGCGCATTGCCGCCCGCAAGCCAGACCGATCCATGCCGTCTATGCATGCAGGACGCGTGAATCGATGGCGCTACGCGTCTTCGTCGACTGGCTGTCATCGGCGCTGGAAGGCTGCCAGACACCCGGCCCCCTTCCACGGTCTGAAGACGAACGGCGCACAGAGTTGGACGCCACCTGCACCCCAGCCTGAAGAGGCTGAGGCGTCCAGTACGGCGAACGCCACAATGGACCCATGCCGATTTTCTTCCGGTCGGCATATATTTCGCGCACCCTCTATAATCCGGCTTTTCGGGCAGCAGTACGGTGGAGCGGATGCATCGAATCGGGTATTTTCTGACGGACGGATTTCAGGTCATGGCAATCGGGACACAATCCGTGTTCGAGTTCGCCAACGTCGTGGCCCGCGAGCGCGTCTACGCCGTGACCAACTACTCACTGTCGGGGGGAGACGTGCAGGCGTCGCTAGGTGTCTCCGTCAGGACTGAACCCATTCACAAAAGCACCGACGCCGACACCTGGATGATCAGTGGCATCGTCGATCCGACCCAGCGCTCCAGCACCGCTGCGGAACTGGCTTTTGTCCGCGCGGCGTCGGAACGTTCGCGCCGGACCGCCGGGCTTTGTACCGGTGCATTCGTACTGGCAGACGCCGGCCTGCTAGACGGCAAGCGCGCGACAACCCATTGGGCCTACGCCGATGCGCTGCAGGCACGCTGCCCCAGCGCACAGATCGAACCCGACCACATCTTCGTCGTGGACGGATCCATCTGGACGTCGGCAGGCTTGACCGCTGCCATGGACCTTGCGCTCGGTCTGGTCGAGAAAGACCTGGGCAATGAAGTGGCGACCAAAGTCGCGCGCGTCATGGTGATGAACCAGCGCCGAGCCGGCGGCCAGTCCCAACAGTCCGAGATGCTGAAGCTCGCGCCGAAATCCGACCGCATCCAGACTGCGCTCGAATACGCGCGCCAGAACCTGGCGCGACCACTGCGGGTAGAAGAACTGGCACGCGCCGCGCATCTCAGTACGCGGCAGTTCCTGCGCATCTTCCAGTCTGAAACGGGCCAATCCCCTGCAAAGGCGGTGAAACAGCTACGCATCGAAACGGCACGCACCATGATCGAGCGCGGCCGCCACCCCCTGGAAGTCATCGCGCGAGAAACCGGATTTCGTGATCGCAGCCACCTCCGCGAGGTCTTCGTCAGCACCTATGGCGTAAGCCCTCAGGAATTGCGCCGGGATGCCAGGACCCCCGTTGCCGCCTAACAAGCTGGAGCGGGACGGTCGCCAGACTTTACCGCTCCCTTTGTGGACCTTCTTCGCCTCCGTCTTGAGCGCTATCGCAGCAAACCTTTCACAAGGCCGGTGGCGACAGGCACGAATATTAGCGCCAGCCGGGACAACAGGCTCGCCCCGTTTGCAGAACGATTGAATTTTCCAACGTCGCATTGACCGCTTTTATCGAAGATTTTCGATCGAGTCCATACGCTTTCGTTGGATATTGTTTTTCGGAATGGGCCTCTATGCATTCCTGTCATTTGGGATCTATCTTCATCTCTCCCAAACCACAGGAGGATTCCGTGAAAGCACATCCCATTATCCGCGGCGTGATCTTCGGCATCGCCATGACGACTGCCCTGGTCGCCATTGCACAAACCGAAAAGGAGTCGATCCCGGTCACGCGCGAGCAAGTGCAAAAGGAGCTCGTGAAGATCGAGGCTGCGGGCTATGACCCTCATCGTGATAGCAGCGCGTATCCCGCCGATCTGCAGGACGCTGAATCCCGCGCTGCTGCAGCGATAAATCCGGCCGCGGCCCCTACGCCCGCCACACGCAGGCGATAACGGAATTCAAGCCGTTGAGAACCGTCATTTGTCATCGGAATTGTTGAAGAATGACGGTTTTTATTCGACTTCATCCGTCGCACCGCTCCGAATCGTCAAGCACAAGACAGAAGTGACTCGACGTCATAAAGCACCGCCGAAGTTCGCCTGAGACTCTTTATCGCGCGCGGTCACGGGGCCAGCCATGGTGATGCCGCCGCGGCCATCGCCGCGAGCATGAACGTCATCAGTATCCATCCCATCGCGACAAAGAATCCTGTTCTTCGGCTCACGTCTCTCCCCTATCCGGCTTCCTCGCGATAGTCGCGTCACGGCGTCTAATCAAAAATTCTATCAACGAGCAAGTTGATACGCCCGGATGGATTGTCACGCCTGACCGAAAGCTATGTTTGCCGAAGGCTCTCCCAACGAATGCTTGTTTCCATTAGGGTTGCAGCAGTTGCATATGAGCGGCGGCGTTCCTTCAATCTGACTGATTTTTCCGACGCAACTCAGATGAACAGTGAAACTCTTTTTAGAAAAGGACCAAAAGATGACTCGCATGTCCACGATCGATGTTGCATCCGCTACCGGCCTGACCGCAGAGCTTTTCACCAGCATCAAGCGCGGCCTTGGCAAAGTGCCGAATGCGTACGCGACCATCGGCTCGCAATCGCCCGTCGCGCTCCAATCGTTGCTGACCGCCAACGCGGCCCTGAAATCAAGCGGCGCACTGTCGGCGAAGGAACTGGAAGCGATCAATCTTGCCATCAGCGAAAACAGCGGCTGCGACTATTGCCTCGCTGCACATACGCTGACGGGCAAGATGGCAGGCTATACCGCCGAGCAGATGCGCGAGCTACGCGCCGGTGGTCTGAGCGCCGATGCAAAGATCGATGCCCTCGTCAAGTTTGCGCTGACGCTGGTACGCACATCGGGAACGGTGCCGCAGATCACGTTGGATAGCGTCCGCCAGGCGGGATATAGCGATGTGCAGGTGACGGAAGCCATCTTCGCAGTCACCACAATCCTGACGACCAACATCTTCAATCGTGTCAACGACACGACTCTGGACTTCCCTCCGGTGAAGTAACGCTGCAACCTGCATTGCCTATATCCACCGAACACTCAGTTCGCAGGCGGGCGCACGTTGGCACAGTGAGTCCGACCTTGAGGCGCACGCCAAGTCCCCAGCTTTCACACAACTGGCGAAAGCCCTTTCCGGCATCGCAAAGCTGGGGATCAGCAGACTCAGGCCCGTGATGTGATCTCGGCGACGAGCATCGTCGCCATCCTTGATATGACATCGTGAAGTGCCACTGCTTCGCACATTCTCAATAAGGAACCCCTAGAATGAATTTCCGCAATTTGCTTGTCGTTGCGAGTCGGCTCGATTACATCGGCATTCCGATGATCCGCATCGGTGTGGCGATCGTCTTCTTGTGGATCGGCGCGCTGAAGTTCGTGCCGTACGAAGCGGACAGCATTACGCCGTTCGTCGCAAACAGCCCATTCCTGTCCTTCTTCTATGCTCACCCCGAGGCATACCACGCTCACCTGACGCATGAAGGCCAACTCGATCTTGCGCAGCGCGCGTGGCAGGTAGCCAACCACACGTATGCGTTTTCCAATGGGCTTGGTACGGTGGAGATCATCATTGGCCTGCTGGTCCTCTCGTACTTGTTCTCGCCCACTATCGGCCTGATTGGCGCGATTCTCGCGTTCCTGACGCCGATCGTCACACTGTCCTTCCTGATCACAACACCCGAAGCATGGGTCGCCAACCTGGGGGATGCGAACTATGGCTTCCCATACTTGTCCGGAGCAGGGCGATTGGTGCTGAAAGATGTGCTGATGCTGTCGGGTGCCGTCGTCATGATTGCGGACTCTGCGCGACAAGTATTGCAGCGACATCACCAACACTCGCGATAGCGATCACATCCCGATCCGATCGACGCCCCTATCTCGTTTCGAGCCAGGCGACATCCATTGTTCAAGGAGTTGGTTTTGAATCCCGGAAGAAGGCAGTTCATGAAGCTGTGTGGTGCGGGGGCGGCAGGAGCGACTGCACTGGCGCTGGGTTTCACTCCCACCATGGCGTACGCGGTGCAGTCCAGACAGTACAAGCTGCTTCGCGCCAAAGAGACTCGCAACAACTGCACCTACTGTTCGGTTGGGTGTGGCCTGCTGATGTACAGCCTCGGCGACGGCGCAAAGAACGCGAAGGCGAGCATCTTTCATATTGAAGGCGATCCTGATCATCCGGTCAGCCGAGGTTCCCTCTGCCCCAAGGGTGCAGGTCTCCTGGACTTCATCCATAGCGATAGCAGGCTCAAGTATCCCGAGTATCGGGCGCCTGGCTCGAACGAATGGCAACGCATCAGTTGGGACGATGCCTTCACGCGCATTGCCCGACTCATGAAGGATGATCGAGACAAGCATTTCGTCGAACGCAACGACGCAGGTGTCCTCGTCAATCGCTGGCTTACCACTGGCATGCTGTGCTCTTCCGCAGCGAGCAACGAGACTGGTGTCCTGGATCAGAAGTTTACGCGTGCCCTAGGTATCCTCGGCATGGACAGCCAGGCTCGGGTCTGCCACTCCCCAACGCCAGCGGCACTCGGACCATCCTTTGGCCGAGGTTCGATGACGAACAACTGGGTGGATATCCGGAACGCCAACGTTGTCATCATCATGGGCGGGAATCCCGCCGACGCACATCCAGTTGGATTCAAATGGGTGGTCGAGGCCAAGATCAGGAATGGGGCCAAGGTCATCGTCATCGATCCCCGCTTCAATCGCAGCGCGTCGGTCGCCGATTTCTACACCCCGATTCGCGCCGGCTCGGATATCGCGTTTCTGATGGGTGTGGTCAACTAGCTGTTGCAGCACGACAGGATCCAGCATGAATACGTCAAGACGTACACCAACGCCAGTTTGATTGTGCGCGACGATTATGCTTTCGACGATGGCCTGTTCAGCGGATACGATCCCAGCCAGCGTACCTACGACCGTTCGAGCTGGAACTACGAACTCGATGCGCAGGGACACGCTCGCCAGGACCCGACGCTCCAGCATCCGCGCTGCGTGATCAACCTGCTACGTCAGCACGTCTCGCGCTATACACCCGCCCTTGTGGCGCGCCTTTGCGGCGTGCCTCAGGACGACTTTCGCTACATCTGCGAGGTGCTGGCCGAAACCAGCGCGCGGGACAAGACCGCAACCTTCCTGTACGCGCTAGGCTGGACGCAGCACTCATCCGGCTCGCAAATCATCCGTGGCGCGGCAATCATCCAGTTGCTTCTCGGCAATATTGGTATGCCGGGTGGCGGCGTCAATGCTCTCCGGGGCCACTCGAATATCCAAGGCTACACGGACCTCGGGTTGCTGTCGCTGAGACTGCCTGGCTACATGGACTTGCCATCGGAAAAGCAAACCACGCTCGACCAGTATCTTGCACAAAGCACACCGCGCGAACTGCTTCCCGATCAGGTCAATGGGTTCCGAAATACGCCGGCGTATTTCGTCAGCCTGATGAAGACCTTTTGGGGAGACAAGGCCACGCGCGCCAATAACTGGGGTTTTGACTGGCTGCCCAAATGGGACAAGAGCTACGACGTGCTCGCGTACGCCGACATGATGTACGAAGGGAAGGTCAATGGCTACATTGTCCAGGGATTCAATCCCCTGGCTGCATTGCCAGACAAGAACAAGATCCAGCAGGCACTTTCGCGTCTCAAGTTTCTCGTCGTCATCGACCCGCTTGGCACTGAAACGTCGACCTTCTGGAAGAATCATGGCGAGCAGCATGACGTCGATTCATCCCGAATTCAGACTGAGGTTTTTCGTCTGCCTTCATCCTGCTTTGCAGAGGAGAACGGCTCCATCGTCAATTCCGCCCGTTGGCTTCAGTGGCACTGGGCGGGGGCCAGTCCGCCCCATGAGGCCAAGCAAGACGCAGCGATCATAGGCGGGTTGTTCATGAAACTGCGCGAACTATACGAAAAGGAAGGCGGCGCAAATCCCGATCCCGTGCTGAATATGTCCTGGAACTACGTCGTTCCAGAGGATCCGACGCCTGAAGAGATCTCGCGAGAGACAAATGGTTATGCGCTGGCGGATCTCCACGATGCAAGTGGAAGACTCGTGGCCCGAAAAGGCGAACTGCTGTCCGACTATTCTCTTCTGCGCGATGACGGCACAACCGCCAGCCTTAACTGGATCTTCGCAGGGTCTTGGACGCAGAGCGGCAACCAAATGGCTCGCCGAGACAACTCCGACCCGTCCGGACTCGGTTGCACGCCGGGATGGGCTTGGGCCTGGCCGCAGAATCGCCGCGTGCTGTACAACCGTGCGTCACTGGACTTCGATGGAAAGCCCTGGGATCCCAAGCGCAAGCTGATCGAATGGAATGGTCAGCGCTGGACTGGCTTTGACGAGCCCGACTTCCCGGTGACCGTGCCGCCGGGTAGCGCTGCCGGTCCGTTCATCATGCTTGCTGAAGGTGTAGGTCGACTGTTCTCCGGAAGCAGCCTGGTGGAAGGGCCTTTCCCGGAACACTACGAACCGGTCGAGAGCCCGATCGCTGCAAATCCGTTGCATCCGACAGTCAAGCAGAATCCGTCCACACGTGTCTTGCATAACGATTCGGCACGTATGGGCGATCGCCGCCAGTTCCCCTACGTGGCTACCACCTACGGGATCACCGAGCTATTCCGGCACTGGACCAAGCACTCGCGGCTGAACGCGATTTTGCAGCCCGAGCAGTTCGTTGAAGTAGGCGAACAGCTTGCACAGCGGAAGGGCATCGTTGCCGGAGACATGGTCAAGGTTTCCTCCAATCGAGGGTACATCAAGGCTCGCGCTGTGGTCACCAAGCGAATCCGCACGCTGGAGGTCATGGGCGAACCGCTGGACACCATCGGCGTGCCATGCGTTTGGGGGTTCGAGGGTGCCACCAAGAAGGGATACCTCGCTAACGCCCTAAGCCCCGCCGTCGGGGACGCCAACACACAGACCCCCGAGTACAAGGCATTTCTCGTCAACATCGAGAAGATCTAGGAGCGGCGTCATGTCGATTCAACCACAAGACATCATCCGTCGTTCTGCGACCAACTCCGCCACCTCTGCACCGCGAGTGCGGGACCATCAGCTTGAAGTCGCAAAGCTCATAGATGTTTCCATTTGCATAGGCTGCAAGGCGTGCCAGGTCGCTTGCTCCGAATGGAACGATCTGCGCGACGAGGTGGGTACGAATGTCGGCGTCTACGACAATCCCCGCGATCTCTCGCCGAAGACCTGGACTCTCATGCGTTTTGACGAGTATGAGAATGAATCCGGCAGGCTCGAGTGGCTGATCCGCAAGGACGGCTGCATGCATTGCGAGGACCCGGGTTGTCTGAAAGCGTGTCCGAGTCCAGGCGCGATCATCCAATACGCCAACGGCATCGTGGACTTTCAGTCCGAACATTGCATTGGGTGCGGCTATTGCGTGGCAGGTTGTCCTTTCGACGTCCCCCGCATTAGCGAGGAGGACAACCGCGCGTACAAATGCACGTTGTGCTCGGATCGCGTGGCAGTTGGGCAGGAGCCGGCATGCGTGAAGTCCTGCCCCACCGGTGCCATTTCCTTCGGCACCAAGGAAGAGATGACTGAACAGGCCAGCAAGCGTGTGGCAGAGCTCAATACGCGCGGCTATGAACACGCCGGCATCTACGATCCGGCCGGCGTGGGCGGCACCCACGTCATGTACGTCCTGCACCATGCCGACCGGCCTCACCTCTATCGTGGCCTGCCGACGGATCCTCGCATCAGTGCTGTCGTGCGTGGCTGGAAGGGGCTGATGAAGCCGCTGGCTGCGGCGGCTTTTGTCGCGACACTCGCCGGCTCGTTTCTGCACTACGTAGGTGTGGGACCGAACACCACAACCGAAGGCGATGAAGATTAAACGAGGGAGTCCCTTCATGAAAATTGCAAACAAGATTCTTCGCACGGGGTTCATCGAGCGCGCCTGCCATTGGGTACTCGCATTCTGCTTTTTTGAGGCAGCTTGCTCCGGCCTTTCCTGGTTCTTTCCCAGCTTGTCATGGCTGAGTTCTGTACTGGGAACACCGCAGCTTGCGCGCGTCTTGCACCCGTTCTTCGGCATTGCCGTATTTTTGTTGCTGACGTTCATGTTCATCCGCTTTGCGAAACACAATATGTTTGTCGCAACGGATCGGATCTGGCTTCGCAATGCAGGAGACGTACTAAGAAATCGGCATGGAAAACCGC
The DNA here is from genome assembly GCF_002858765.1 of Cupriavidus pauculus. Lineage (GTDB taxonomy): Bacteria > Pseudomonadota > Gammaproteobacteria > Burkholderiales > Burkholderiaceae > Cupriavidus > Cupriavidus pauculus_B. Next base: position 36,940 of record NZ_PJRP01000017.1, on the reverse strand, counting down.
TGCAGATCGGCAAATACAACGCGGGTCAGAAGGTGCTGTTCTGGCTGATCATGGCCCTAATCTGCGCACTTCTCTTGACGGGACTCGTGATCTGGCGAGCCTACTTCGCAACGTTCTTTCCCATTCCTGTCGTTCGTCTTGCGCTGCTCGGGCATGCGCTGGCCGGCGTTGGACTCATCCTGCTCATTCTGGGACATATTCATTTGGCCATCTGGGTACGCGGCTCCATCACCTCGATGCTCACCGGTCATGTGAGTCGCACCTGGGCAAGACAACACCATGATCGCTGGTACGAGGAAGTGAGACTGGAACAGCAATCGCAGGACTCCCGGACGAAACATCAATGACCACCATCGATATCGTTCCGGCAGGTGAGCGCTCGGCAGCTCTGCTGATTGAGCATGTGATAAGACCCGATCCCCTGTCTCTCTATGGCAGACGGGCCGAAAGACTGCGTGAGCTTGCCGTTGGCCATCCCGAGGCTGCCTATCTGGAGTTTGCAGCGGAAGTTTGTACGGCGCAGCAGGAAATTTTCGTCAGCTTACCCCATGCGAACGCGGCGCCATGCATCACCCGCGCTGATGCGCTATCGCCCAATGAGTTGCTCGCGCAATCCTGCTGGCAGGAAGCATTGACCAAACTGGTGCAGGCTATGCCTGCCGCGGCGCCGCTTGCGACGAACGAGCGCGCGCGGCTGGCACATCAAGCGCTTTCGTTGCTACAGGGTCGATTCGGAAACGTGGGGCAACGTGAGTCTGTCTTCCTTTGGGCTGCGCTGTCTCTACAGTGGTCGCATGTTGCAGCACACGTGGCGTCCCTGCACGACCCTTGGGGACCCGCGCAGACGCGCTTCGACTGCCCAACGTGCGGAAGTGCGCCTTCGGCCAGCATCATTCTTGGCGGCAAGCGCGGCGGCTTGCGCTATCTACATTGCCCACTCTGCGAGACACGATGGCATCTGGTACGCGCCGTGTGCAGTTGCTGCGGTGGTGCCGATGAAGTGGAGTATTGGTCAGTGGACGAGGCTCGTGCGGTCGTCAAGCTGGAGACCTGCAGGGATTGTCACGGCTACCTAAAGGTTTGCGTCGCGGACTTCGATGCGCGCGCTGACCCGGTTGCAGATGACCTGGCTTCGCTCCATCTTGACTACGAAGCGGAAAGAATGGGCTTCCTGCGGACAGGAATCAATCCATTCGCATTCCCAGCCGACGGTCCCTGATCGCTGAAGCCTGTCTACGACTCCGTAACGCTGCATCGAGGCATGAGCCGGCATGCCATCTATTCATTCCCTGTTGGAGAACAACGTGCTGCACCTCTTCAAAAAACGACCCTTGACCTTGATTGCAGTTGCGATATTCAGTGCTATGTCATCAACCGCGAATACAGCGTCCGCCTCTACCGCCGCGTCGGCAGTGCAAACCGATGAAGTCGTAGCCGCGCGGAAGAATACTCAGATGCCTTGGAACGCCGTCGTGGTCGACGCACGCGGCAGGTTCATCGTCAGCTCACCGCTATGGACCGGAAACACCGGCCCCGCGGTGGCAATCGCCGAGGAGAACGGCTCATTGACACCGTATCCAGACGCTGGCTGGAACAGATGGAAGGCTGGCAATGATGCGACACGAGCATTCGTCAGCGTGAACGCCATTCACGCTGATACGCGCGGCGACTTGTGGATCGTCGATACCGGCTCGCCAGACTTTGGCGGCACACCGGTCGCAGGCGGCCCGAAGATCGTACACATTGACCCCCGCACCGATACTGTGGTGCGTGTGTATGCATTTCCCAAAGATGTGATTCGCGCCCATACCTATATCGACGATATTCGAATCAACGGACGTCACGCGTACATCACCGACGCAGGAGAAGGTGCGGTTCTCGTGCTCAACTTGGACAATGGCAACGTGCGGCGCCGCTTTGACGGCATGCCATTCGCACGCGCACGTGCGCACGACATGATCGTCGTAAATGGCAAGGTCCTGACCGGCTCGGATGATGGTCCGTTGAAAGTCAATGCCGACCCGCTCGAACTGAGCCCGGATGGTCGTACCTTCTACTTCGGCCCACTGTCGGGTCCACTGTCGCAGATCGAAACACGCTACCTGGACGACGATACGCTCGACGACAACACGCTGGCGAAGCACGTCAGCACGTGGTTCGACAATCCGCCTGTAGGCGGCACGGCCATGGGTGCGGATGGAAGCCTGTATTACACCCCCTTGGCCGACAACTCCCTGATGCGGCGCGCACCGGATGGGACTGTTTCCATGCTGCTACGTGACCATCGTCTGCGCTGGGTTGACGCGCCGTTCCTCGACGGCAAAGGACATATCTACTTGCCCGTACCGCAGATCGATGGCGCAGCGCCCTTCAATCATGGTCAGTCGACAATTCGTTTTCCGGTAGAACTTTTCAAATTCAGCCTTCCTTCCGGCCTGAAGTGAAACGCTAGTACCGCATGAACGCCCCCTGATAATGAACTGACCCCGTAAAGTTGGACGGGTAAGTTAGGCCGCGAAGGGCTGAGTCCTGTATTGCACGGGGCTCAGCCCTTTTAGTTTGAGCTTGATGCGGTCGTGATTGTAGTACCGGATGTATTCGGCTATGCCTTTGCGCAGTTGGTCGATATCGGCGAAACGCTCAAGCCGGAAGCATTCTGACTTGAGCGTGCCGAAGAAGCTTTCCATGGCCGCGTTGTCCAGGCAGTTTCCCTTGCGAGACATGCTCTGTTGCAAGCCTCGTGCGGCCAGCTTTCGGCGATACGCCGCCATTTGATAGGCCCAGCCCTGATCCGAATGGAGCAAAGGGGCTTCGCCGGGTCGCAGCTTCCGCAATGCCTTGTCGAGCATCTCCCGGATCAATGCGAAGTCGGGCCGCTCACTGGTTTGCCAAGCGATGATCTCCCCGTTGTATAGGTCCAGGACGGGCGAGAGATACAGCTTCTTGCCGCCTACGTTGAACTCGGTCACGTCCGTCACCCATTTCTCATTCGGTTTGCTCGCCTCGAACTCGCGCTGAAGCAGATTAGGGGCGACTCGCCCCACCTGACCTCGGTACGAGCGGTACTTCTTGGGCCGCACGAGCGACTTCAACCACAACACCGACATCAGCCGTTGCACGGTTTTGTGATTGATCAACGTCCCCGTCTGACGCAGCGTTGCCGTAATCCGGCGGTAGCCATATCGGCCCTTGTGCTCGGCATACACACGTTGGATGCGCTCCTTGAGTTCCCCGTGACGATCTCCGGCCTTGCTTGCCGTGAGTTGGTAGTAGAACGTGCTGCGCGCCAGAGCGGCGATCTTGAGCAGGATTGGCAGCGGGTGATGCTCGCGCAAGGCGTTCACGACTTGCGCTTTTTCTTTGGCGCCGCTTGCTCCTTGGCCCGGAGCAGGGCATCCAACTTTTTTAGGTACGCCACCTCCGCGCGCAGATACTCATTCTCCTTGAGCAAATCCTCGCGCGAGCGCTCGTTTTGAGCCGGCTCCGGAGTGAGTTGGGGATCCTGCTTGGGCTGGGACATGTTGGGTGGCCGGCCTTTGCGGCGCGGCTTGAGGGCATCGATACCGCCCTCATGATACTGGCGTTCCCACCGGCTGACTCCGCCGGTATCGCGCAAGTCGAAGACAGCACTGGTCTGCGCATAAGACAACTCGTGGCGCCACATATGATGCAGCACCGCTAGCTTGAACTCGGCACCAAAGGCTTCATGCTTCTTGCGCAGCCCGGCTTCTCCATGATGCTCCCAGGCACTGATCCAGCGACGAACTATAGACCTGTCTATCCCATGCTTCTCGCTCAAAGCCGTGGTCGATATCGTCCCCGACAAATGTTCCCTAACCACCTGACGCTTGAGCGCCTCGTCGTACTTCGTCATGAAAAACACCCCAAAGGTTGGATCTATGTCCAACTTTTGGGGTGCAGTTCA
>NZ_PJRP01000017.1:0-33005 GCF_002858765.1 Cupriavidus pauculus | reverse complement strand
AAGCCGTGGTCGATATCGTCCCCGACAAATGTTCCCTAACCACCTGACGCTTGAGCGCCTCGTCGTACTTCGTCATGAAAAACACCCCAAAGGTTGGATCTATGTCCAACTTTTGGGGTGCAGTTCATAAACGGGGGGCATTTTTTCAGTTCCCGGCACCCCCGCGGCCCCAATCTCCGCGGGCAACCGCCCACAGAATGAAACTACCGTAGACAAGCATCGCAAGGCCGCCAAAGGCAAAGTACTGTTGCAAGGTTGCACCCAAAGGCAATGCAAGGCCGCCAACACCAGCGAACAAGCTGAGGCGCAGCGCTCCGGCCACCAGCGGCCACTTGAGTCGACCTGCTCCTTGAGATGCAAAGTAGAGCGAGAAGCCAAGGGCGAAGAACCCGTAGAACGGACCGACCATATGCAAGTAGGCGACGCCTGCTTCTAACAATTGTTCGTCGGCTCCGAAAAGCCCCAACCACGCGGTGGGCCAAAGTGCAGCAGCTAAACCAACCAGCTCGGCCAATGAGAAAGCAATGAATCCACCGCTGAGTGCGATGCGCCGCGCGCGGTCGATCTGCCCGGCGCCAATGTTGGCTCCCACGAGCGCGACCATCGGCGCTCCAAAGCCGAACGCAATTGGGATCGCCCGGTGCTATCGTTTATATTAAATACGGTGCGTAGTTTAGAATCATGTTTCGAGCTAGGGCCACTTTTGCAGCGTGTGCCCTTATAGCTGTCCCATCGCTTGGCGCGCCGACTTTCGCTTGCTACGCTCTCAGCGAGTCTGGGTCAGGCACACGATCCCGTGCGGGGATCTCGCCCGAGCCTGCCCCGGGGTTTCGGGGCGCAAGTAAAAGCAATACACCCGCTATGAAGTACATGTTCCGTGTCGCCACAATGGCGACACTCGTGGTATCGGTGTCGCTGTCGGCTTCGGTGTGCGCCGCCGCGACGTTGGTCGTCGATTGGACCGTCAACAGCCAGCCCGTGCTGGTAGGCGCGCCCCTGCGCTTCCCGTTGGAAGCGTCGGACGTCACGCTCGACATGCCGCAGGATCTGAGCGTCTCCAAGGTCGGGATCCGGCGGTGCGGCCGGGCAGGGCCCGCCCAGATTCAGTTTCTGGAGGAAGTCCAACGGGACCGCCGGTCGTTGCGCGTTACCAAGATTGCCGAGACAGCAGACGGCACGCTGGTGCGGATCGTCATCGAGAATTCGACCGGGCATATCGAGGAGGTCTCGCCTGGCTGCGAGCGGGTGGTGCGCGCCGGGCTCCTGCCGCACCGGCTCACGCTCACATTGCGCCAGAACGTGCCCACGCCTGTGCCGCTGCCGGTGGCGAGTGATGTGATTGTGCTGACGCTGACGGGCGAAGTGCCGGAGGGCGCTTCGCGCTGATCGGGTGAGTGCGTGCCACTGCCGGTGCACTCGGCAGCGCGACCAGCTCATGGATTTCAGTCACCCACGCGGTGGCAGACCCAGGTCGCGATTTGGCTCGCCGGCGTCCGCCACATTGATCCTTCCAATCGTCGACGAGCCGTTAGCTCGCTGCGCTCGAGCGGTTACTGTGCCGCCACAACGGCGATTTCAGGACAAGCGATCGATTAGGAAACGCTCGGGCTTCTTGCCAATCCACGCGGGAGCCCTACCACGCCCCGACCAAGTCTGGCCCGTCTTGGGGTTGCGATACTTCGGAGGCGCCGCGGCCTTCGTCTTGGTTGGAGCAGCGCGGGCAGCGGGCCCAACACTGGGCTTGCCCGCAATGTCCTCAATGCTGAGCTCGTACTCCTGCATTAACTGCTGAATCTCCTCCACGACCTTTGGTACTTCCGTGACACGCAACCGCTCAAGTTGCGCATTGACAGATGCTAGTTGAGCGAGCAGTGCGGATTTGGTCGGGCTTTGGGTCGCAAAAGGCGCTTTTTCCTTCTGTCTCGACTTACCAGTTTGCGTTTTCTGGGCCCGAGCTTCCGGGGCGGCCTCCACCCCAAGCAGTGTTATCTGCTTCGGCCCGCGCTTCCGGGTTCGGGTTTCTTGCGTCGTGGCTTCCGCACCAGCAGCTTCAACCAGGATTTTCGGGTTCCGACCGCGCTTCGGGGTCCGCCTCTCTTCCAGCGAAGCTTCCGGAGTGGCAGTTTCGATGAGGGCTTTCGGCTTCCGACCACGTTTCGGGGTTGGGCTGTCTTGAGTCGTGGCTTCCGGAGCAGCAACGTCGGCTAGGGTTTTCGGCTTCCGGCCGGGCTTCGGGGCCCGCGTCTCTTCAGGCGCGCCTTCCGGAGCAGGGGCGTTGCTCGGCGCAACCGCGGCGGCCGACTCGACAAATTCGTCCCGGACGGAAATTTCCGTCGGTTCGGTCGTGGCCAGGACTTCAACCGGAGTTTCGACCACGGCTTCAGTCGCTTCCGAGGGTATGGCTTCAATGGGCGCTTTCTGCGCGTCGGATTCAGTCAACGTTTCCGAGTTGGTAGTTTCCATCGATTCTTCTGGTGCCACGTCTTCCGTTGAGGCGTCCGGGGCCGTGTAACGCCGCCGGCGCCGATATGACACGGTCGCCGTCGGGCTGCTATCCCGGCTTGTCGACCAGAAGTCCAAGCGTTGGGACTGAGAGTCAACGCTGCCACTACCGCCACTACCGACGCATGCATCGCTGGTTTCAGGAGTGACGGGATCCTCATCGTGCACCCCCTCAGCGATGGGAAGCTCCATCTGACCAGGTCCATCCGTCGCATTGCTCGCGACACCGGGTTCAACCGCTTGCTCTGGGGCCAATTCATTCTCCTTCTTTGAAGCTACTGCACGTGCAGACGCCTCCTAATCCCGTGGACAGTAAGACCCGTCTCTTGCGTGTCGTTCGAACTTGCCCATTGGCGTTTATGTGATGCAAGGCTGGGGATTGTAGTCGTCCATCTGCGTCTGGATCCAGCGGATTGCGTCCACCCGCTCAGTCTATGCTGTCATCGCTGCCGTCACTGCTGTCACTGCTGTCGTTGCCTTCGTCCTGATTCCATACCGTGCCGTAGCGAGCAAGTGCCTTTAGCATATCGCCGTGCCCAAACTTCCCGACTCGCTTGTAAAGCTGCGTACAGCCTTCAACCGGCTCCGAAAGTTTCCGAACGCCACGCCGAACTGAGACGACAGAGACCGGCCCAGGAGCGGACATCCGCCACCTCAGCGTCGATCGCCTCGATTGCTGCCAATCGGTCCGTTGGAATCCTACCTCACGGGGCGCCCCCGTCGAAATCTCCGTACTTTGTGAGTGGCGTTGCGACGCGGGCTTGTCAGAAACCGGCGGGGATGCTCCGTCATTATGCGCTGATGGGGAAGCCAGAATGAAGCCTCAGATTTCTTAAGGCCTCCTCGGCTGCCGCACGCGAGGTGGCTATGATGCATTTATCAGGCGGGCTGCGGATCGCCGCGATCCTGCATCTTTGCCAGCCAGCGTCGGCCGTCGTGCACCAGCGTCGCCTTTGGACGCTCTCGGCCGGCGCTCTTGAAATCGTGAGTGCTGGAACAGTCGCTATAAACCTAAGCGTCCGAATAGGTCCTTCCATCCATCGCCGCCTCTCTTTCGGTTGTCCCATCCGGGCGGCTGCGACAGCACCACGGAACTCGGGCCAAACGCGTAGGTATAGGTAGCAAACGGATACGGTGCATAACGCATGAAACGCATCTCGAAATCGAATGCCGCGTTCTCAAACCGGTTGCTGGCGTACGACTTCTCCGCGCCATACGCTGCATGGAAGTCTGCGAAACCCGGCTCGCTGAAGGTCTGTTCCTGATATTCGTGGTACAGCTCATGCGCCTGGGTGCTTCGATACTCCAACCACGAGTTGCCGATGGTCTCGTGCTCCATGGTGATGACACCTGTGGTGTGAGAGCCCAAATTGGTGGTGTTTCGATCGAAGCTGCTTACGTAGTTTACTTTGTCGAAGTTGGCCTGATTGTTGACCGCCGCCTGCACTTCTGCCTGGTTCTGCTTCACACGTGGCGAGTGGTTCGGGTCAACCCAATTGTTGCTCATTTTCATGAGAGCATTGCCGATTGCATTTCCGATGATCGTCCCCACCAATGCCCCTCCCGCCCCAGCCAGGATGTCCCAATTTCCGTTCTGCAGCACCTGAAAAGCACCGGTGGCGACCGTCATGGCTGATCCGAGCGTCGACATGATGACATTCACGGCAAAGCGCCCGACATGCCCAAATATCCAGCCGCCAACCGCAGACAATCCCCATAACGCCGCACCGCCAACGGCGCCGGTCAACGCGCCTAGCAGACCGCCCACCACGGCGCCCTTCACTCCACCATCGATCGCACCCGCTACGGCACCGCCTGCAAAGCCGCCCACGAGTCCGGCGGCAATCGGATTCCCACCGCTCACAACGAAGACCAGCGCACCCAGCGCACCGCCCACCAGACCGCCCAGCGCCGCTCCGACCGGTGAAAGCCCTGAGGGGTCCGCATAGACCATAGGGTTGTTGAGCCCATACGCATACGGATTCAGGAGCCCTGGCGTGTAGAGTGCTAGCTCGGGGGAGAGCATGTACAGCGGGTCGGGACTCACGAAGCGGCCGATCTCGGGCGCGTAGTAGCGTGCTCCGAAGTGGTACAGGCCGCTTACGTCATCCAACACGTTGTCGAGCATCTGGGCACCGAAAGCGTAGGGCACGGTCGCGCCGGCAGCGCCCTGCCCGGCCTCCTCACCAAAGGGTTGAAGATGGCGACTGCCTGACAGTACACCGGCAGCGTCGGTCAGGAGCGTGATATGGCCGAGCTCGTTGGCATGCAGCCACGTACGTGCACCGCCACGATCGACCGCGACCGGCATCCCGGCGGCTGACAAGTAGCGCCGGACCGTGCCATCATCGTCCTCCTCGTAGCCGCCCAGGAACAGGGTCCGCCGTACCGTGCCGGCAATGCTCGTTTCGCGCCACGTCCTCTCACCGCTGGCGCTGTACCGGTACGTCACAGAAGCGCCGTCATCGCGGCGCGCCGACGTCATTCGGCCCAATCCATCAAAGTCCAGTTTCCTGCCAGGTAGCCGTGTCACATTGCCGTTGGCATCGTGTTCGTAGAGGCGGACCAGGTTGCCGCCGTCAAGAATGCCGGCGATGCGGTTACTGTCAGGCGGGTCGCAGACCACGGGTGCCGCGCCATGCGTCGGAAAGCGCGTCACGTTGTTGGCAGCGTCGTAGGCGTAAAGCCGGGTGTATGCGGGCACAGCCGCGGAGCCGCCGCCGTCGACCGCGACGAGCCGGTACCGCCCATCCAGCGTGAAGCGACGCGGATGGGGTGCCCCCGGCCCCGCTGGGCGGCCGTCCGCTTGGGCCAGCACGTTGCCGACGTTGTCCCGGGTGTAGGTGGTGTCTTGCAAGACTGCCGCATTGGCGTCCACCACGCGCAAGCGCGCGAGGAAGCGGCTCTCGGGATCGTATTCGATCCGCGTCTGTACGCCATTGGCATACTGCATCAGTGTGCGGCGACCCAGGGCGTCATAGGCGATGGCATCCAGCACTCCAGGCACGCTTGTCAGGCGCCCGGCCCGGTCATAGCGGAACGCCAGCGTCGCGCCGTCGGGGTACGTTGTGCTTGACACCTGGCCGTTGGCCAGGTGCTGCTGCGCCAGCGTCCAGCTCCGACCGTTCGCGGTCAGCGTCCGGTGCGTCATCCGTCCCCGCGCGTCGTAAGCAAAACGCCAGGCTCCCGACTCGTCAGCCGCCTCCGTCATGCGGCCAATGGCATACGGCGTGCCAGCCTGGTCGTACACGAATCGCTGGAAGACGTTGCCGTCCACGCTCGTCTCCATCAGCCGGCCGAGCGCATCCCAGGCATGGGTAATGCGCTGCCCGGCTGCATCGACGGTGCGTACGAGTCGGCCAGCGGCATCGTGGAAGAACAGGCGGCGCCCGCCATCGCGATGGTTGAGATCCAGCAACTGCCCCGCAAGATCCAGACGGCGGCTCAGCAGAAGACCGCCATCCGGGCCACTGATCTCGCGCAACTGTCCAGTCTCGTCGTGGCGGAAGGCATGACGTGTCGAAACCCCGTCGTGCCGCTCCGTGACAGCCGCAAGCCGGCCGAGCCCGTCGAGGTCATGCGTCGTGGGGGTGTCAAAGAAGCCGCGTGCGATGTTCTCCGGCGAGGCATCGGTGTCGTTGGCGTCGTACAGGGTCGTGCTCAACGGCTTGAAGACGGTGCGCGTGGTGCGTCCACCTGGCAGGTCTGCCCCGAGCGTGTGGCCCAGGGCATCGTAGTGCAGCGCCGTGACGACAGTCGGTGGCGCCGGCGCATAGTCCAGTCCCTGGCTGAAGGCCGGCTCGCCGAGGGTGCCAAGCCAGCCTCGTGCGTTGACCGTGCGTGCTGCGGAAACCAGTACCGATTCCGGGTCAACGTCGTCGCCGATCAGCATCCGTGTCTGCAACACCTGGCCACTGCCGTCGTAATACATGCGACGCACCGCAGCTGGCAGCCCATCGTCCGTCTTCTGGGTGAGTTCGACGTAGGGCGGCGTGGCGTCGAGGTGGTAGGCCACGCTTTCATCAGGATCCGCCTCTGGGTCGGGTTCGGGTTCGGGTCCAGGGCCAGCCACTACGCGAGGCAGCATCAGTCGGGTGACCCTGCCGAGCGCGTCGAAGCCGAATCGGACCACCGCCCCGTTGGGATCGGTGACGATGTCTGGCTGTAGCGCCGCATCGTCCCAGTGGAGCGTGGTGGCATGGCCAGCCGCGTTGACAACACGCACGGGAAACAGGCTTTCGGCGTCGCGCTCGATCGTGCTTTCGTTACCGAGGGGATCGCGGGATTGCGCGATGTTGCCCAAGGCATCGTAGGCATAGCGAATCTCGTCGCGCCACCACGAGTCTGGGGCATCGGGCTCAGGGCGATAACCCAGCGTCGCCGCATCCAGGCCCTCGGCGCCGTAGTGCGCGGCGAACCCCTCGGCATCAATGACGCGCACGCTCTGTCGCATCAGGTTTCCCACGCCCGCCTGCCCGAGCGGCAGTCCGGTGAAGGCATTGCCATCGTAATAGAGCCGGCGCTCCCGCAGCATCATGTCATTCGCGTCGCGCTCGACCACACGCGAAGGCAGTGACGTGAGTCGCCCGTTGGCAGCGCGGGCGTATTCCACCTTGCTGGTGACGACAAGCGGCGCCGGCCCGTGTGCCTGGAGGCGTTGCGACGTCACGTTGCCGGCGTCGTCAAAGCCGAATGCATGCTCGACGACCACGGCCTCGTCGGCCTCCGTACCCTCGCTTGCACTATCGAATTGTTCGGTTCGCAAGGCGGTGCGCGCAACGGTGACCACCGGTGTGCCGTCCTCACCATGCGCGGCCAGGGTTGCAGTCCACGTGCCGGTCGCCCGCCGCAGAGGCCGTCCGTCCGGGGGACCCTGCGCGGTTTCGAGCAGCCGGCCCCATTGCGCGACGGCCATCGCGCGGTCGTCGTCGCCCACCCCGGCGGTGGGCTGCGCGGCAAAACGCATGGCGGACAGGAGTGGCGGCGCGCTTGCCTCGCCCCACTCCGTCATGTCTACCCGTGCGAAGCCCGCAAAGCGCCGCTCTCGCCCGTCGTACAGGCCGTCGTGATAGGCCAGCGTCTGCCGCAAGGAAAGTAACGACGCCGCATCATCCTGTCTGATCTCCGCCACCACCTGCACAGGAAACGGCAGACTGGTTGTCCACGGCCGGCCCTCGCGCCGGTCGCGGCCGGCGTAGCGACTGGACGTTTCATAGCGGATAGTGGTGCGCTTGCCGAAGCCGTTGTCGACCACGGTCAGGAGGTATGGTTTGGCCTCGCCGGCCAGATCCAGGAAGAAGCAGCGCGCGCGGGGCCTGACTTCACTTGCATAGCTCCAGAGGACGCCCCCGGTGCCGTTACCCAGCATGTCGGCTACGCGTATGTCGGCACCCGCCATGGCGGGTGTGTTGGTGAGCCGTACCGGCGGCGCGAACCCGACGCCGCAGCGGTTGATCCAGATCGTGACGGCGTCGGCTTCGACCACCACCAGGTCCGCCACACCGTCGCCGTTCACGTCGCTGAGGAAGACGGCACGCGGCGCACCGGGCCGTGCGAAGGCCGGTGCCCCTGCGAGCACGCGACGCCGGCCCCATCGGCCCAGCCCCTCATACGGCCAATAGCAAACTTCCCCCGGACGAATCAACACGATGTCTGGCAGTCCGTCTCCGGTCATGTCCGCCAACTGCACACGGGAATCGGACAGCGAGATGTCGGGGAAGGTCTCGAAATCGTGCACGCGGGGAATCGGTGGCAGCGCTTCCCACCCGTTCGCGCCCCGGTTCAGATACAGCAGGAATGCGCTATCGGTGGTCCGCAGCAGATCCATGCGGCCATCGGCGTCCAGGTCGACCATGCGCGTGGAAGGATCGCGAAGGCTCGTAGCCGGCGCACTGGGAAATCGCCGCAGCGGCCCCCATGTTGCTGGACCCGTGCGTGGGAAATAGCCGGCGTAAGGGCCTTCACACATGAGCAGCCCGGCAGCGCCCTCCCCGTCCAGGTCGCCGAATCCTATCCCCGGATTGCCGAGGTGTGCACCGTCCGGCAGGCTTCGGATCTGCCTGGGGGCGTCAATGGTGCCGTCGCCGCGATTGGCCCAGTAAACGTGCCGCTCCCCGTCGATCTGCACGAAGTCTGGCAGCCCATCGCCGGTGCAGTCAACGAGATCGGTGGTGCTGGCCCCCAGATTGGGCAGCGGCGCGCCGTCGGGGTTGGCCAGCGGCCGGCATCGGAAGGCGTCGGGTTGCCATGTGCTGTAGCCAAAGGTCAGCGGAGGCATGGCATCGTTCGCCTCCGCACCCTGGCCCCGGTGGCCACTCAGGCGCACCTCCCGCAACAGGGATAACGGTGTCTCGTCTGGCTGGAGGTAGTCCAGCGTATAGCGGCGGATGAGCGTTTGGCCGAGCAACCTGTCACAGTGAAGCTCGATGGCTACGCAGCGCAGCGCCGTCGTCAGCGTAAATCCATGGCGGGCCGTGCTGAAAATGTCGGGACGGGGTCCGTAGACAAACGCCAGGCGATATGGCCCCCACGCGGCTTCCCGCAGATAGCGGTTGTTGCCGTCGGACAGATATCGAAAGCGAATGGCGTTGCCATTGCGGTCCTCGACTTCCTGCAGCAACCACGCCAATACGCGGTTGGGATCGTCGGGGTCACCCAGCTGTCCGTCGGCATTCAGGCCGAAGCGCTGCACCCCGCCCTCCTTCGGCAAGACTTCCCAGTGCTCCCCGCGCGTGATGCGTGCAAATAGCGTGTCATACTTGGGCCGGAAGCTACCGTCGCCCATCAGAACAAGTTCGCCCTGGCCTGCGAGCCGGAAGCCGTCGGTATCGTCATAGCGGACAAAGTGCCGTTCCGCGTCGCGATAGAGGGTGGGCACCGCCACATCCCAGCCCAGCCCGAATGCGCCATTGCCGGCCGCCGAGCTGTAGGCCAGCGTCAGCGACGGGCGTATGCCCCCCGGTCCCGGTGGCAAGCGCAGGTCAATCACGTAGCTGCCGGTGCCGCGATTGCAGTCAGGGAGAAACGTGCCACCCAGGCCTCTGACGTCGCCGCCCCCCTTGGGCAGGCTGACAGCCTGTGGCGAGATTCCGGAGGTGCGTGACATGGACGAAGGCTAAAGACGGTTCAAGCGTCCCGGACCAGCAGATCAAAGAACCGCGCAGTCGGATTGTTCCACGCGAGCAGCCCGATCCGTCCGGCAGTGCCGAGCGCCCCATCGCGGCCGCGGAGCACAACAACCCCATCGAGCGCCGCAATCAGCACGTTGTCTATGGCTGCCACACTCAGCAGATAAGTACGCCCCGTCGTATAGGCGGCAGTGGTATCCACGGCGGGCACATCAAGGTCGGCAAATACGCCCGCCACCTTACGTCCGAAGCGGCGCAGGCCATGTGCAGCGTCCATCAGGAAGTAGTAATAGTTGTCGGGGTCCTGGTAGCGGAAGACCACACCGATGCCATCGCGGTCCGATGCCAGCCGCGTTCGCAGCACCACGTCGCGCCGCAGGGGCCAGTCGGCATCGGTCCTGGCCAGGAGCATGGCACCGGGCTTGGCGGGGCCGGCGTCGAGCCAGGCGCCCGCGTGGAGAGCGGACTGCTGCATGACGGCATGTGTGGCGGCGTCGTATCCCCAGACCGCGGGACCGTCGTTCGTCGCGGACGGATCGTCGATTCGCTCGAACGCGGCAAGTGGATCGGCATCAAAGCGCCGCTGTCCAAGCGCCTTGCCGCGCGGCGTATAGGCGTAGTTGGCGAAGACGGCCATGTTGCGCACTTTCGCCCAGCTAAAGCCGGCCGCGAAGGCGGCCTCGTTCGCGGCGCGATCGATGTGCACGGCCCACTCGCCCGCGAGCGGCCTGCCACGCAGTCCCTCAAGCCCGCCGGCCGCGCCGGGCGCGGCATCGAGCGAGCCCGCCATGCCATTGGCGCCAGTGGTAGCGGTGAAGGTTGAGCCATCCACGGACACGTCCACCACCAGACCAGCCGGCGACGTGCCGTCCACCGTCTCCAGGTGCACGACGACGTCCAGCACCGACGGGGCTGTCTGATGGAACGGCAGGAAGGCATTGTCAAGGGTAAAAGGCAGCTCGCCCGTTGCCTGGAAGTTAAAGAAGGCATCCGGGAATTGAAAGCGCAGGGACAACCCCAGCATCTGCTCTTCCCGTCCTGCTGCCGCCAGTTCCGCCCGCACGACATTCGCGGCCTGCACGCTGTAGTAAGCGTCGTAATACAGCACGAGGTGGACATTGGTGATAGTTTCGTAATCCACGTCGTTGAGGTCCGGCGGCAGATCGAGCACCCAGCCGCCGGCCACACCGCTGTTCTCGAACACGGCGAGTACCTGCTCTTCCGTGGCTGCAAAGACGAATCCATCGCCACGCAGGTCGAAACGCGACAGGATCATCGTTTCGGGCTTCTGTACGCGTGTGAAAATCGTACCGTCACGGCGGCGGTCCACCGAGATGCCGCTGTTGGTCAGGGTTCCGTGCAGGCCGTCGGCACCCACCAGCCCTTCGATCACGACCTCCACGCGCCGGAGCTTGCGACAGCAGGTGCCCGGGTTCCATCGATCGAAATCGTCCAGCGCGGTCTGGAAGTCAAGGCGCCCGCTCTTGCGGAAATCACGCCGGAACTGGAAGGGATAGCGGTCAGCCAGCGCCAGGCTTACCTTGATAGGCGCCTTCTTGTCGGTTTCCAGCAACCGGTCATAGCTGAATTGATCGATGTCCGATAGCAGCAGGTCACCGGCCATCAGCCCGCCAAGGTCGCTGCGTGTGTAGTCGAAGCGGATGCGATTGACCGTCGTGTCGTATTCAAACTCGTACGCACGCTCCATCAAGAATGCAGCACCGATGGCCCGATCGAGATAGCGGCGGCTCAGATCGCGCTGCGCTTCGGCGAGGTTGTCCCATAGTTCTGGCGTCAGTTCCTGATCTTCGAACGCCTCGAGTTGGCTCCTCGCCTGATCGGCCCGCAACTGCGCCAACTGTTGCTGCGCCCTCGCCGCAGTCACACCTTGCCTCGCCGCCTTCTTCTGTGCCTGCGCGATCGACAGGTCATCGCCAAGCTGCTCGATCTTTCTGTCCATGTCGCGCAGTTCCAGATCGCGCGTGGCCTTGCTGCGGCTGCGGTTCATGGTGCGCAGAATGTCGGACTTGCTCACGTCCTGGGTGTAGTAGAAATCAGACGTTCCGGTAATGCCCGTGTAGCGCTCGTGCACGTAGGTAAGCGAGATGCCAAGCTGCGCCGCATAGTCGGGATCGATGTGCACGCCGCCGTCGGGCGCGGCGTACAGCGCACTGATTTCGTCGTAGAACGCCGTCTGCGCTGACACATCGGCGTAGTCGTCTCGCGACGCCTGCGCCTGATCGATGCGACGCGCCGCGACATCGGCCGTTTCGTTGGCAACCTTCTCCTGCTCCTGTGCGAGCTTGACTTTTTGCTTCTCCACATTGACCGCTGACTTCTGCGCGTCCACCGATTGCTCCAGCGTCAGGCGCGTGAACGCCTCCTTCTCGGCCGTTCCCTTGAAGGTCAGGAACGCTCGCTCGGCCTGGATAGCCTGGTTGGTGAAATAGCGCGCCTGATTCTGCAGGTAGCGCCATGGATGGATAGGAACCAGAGCCTCCGAGAAACCAAGGTAGTTGATCCCTTGCGCGATCTGCTGCAGGTTGGCCAACGCCTGCAACACCAGCAGGCGCCGCGTGTAGTCCACGATGTCAAACGCAAGCGGGTCAGGGGCGTTGAGCAGCGCAAGCGTCTCGTCGATGAGCGGTGCAAAGGCGCCGGTGTAAAGCGGGCTGTCGACCGTATAGCCCTCGTCGGCCATCTTGACGATGCGCTCGTAGCATTGCTGCGCGCCGTCGGGATCCTGCTGACGATAGAGACGGTCCCCCTCGGCGAGGTAGGTGCGCGCCAGCCGCGCCCACAGCATCGGGCGCTCGATGTTAAGGTTCAGATAGCGGTATTCACGCGCCATCAGGTAATACTGGGCGGCGAGGTCAAAGCGTCCGAGGGCGTGATAGGTGTCGCCAAGCGCCAGCGGCAACGTGAAGCCACGAACCTGAGTGAGGTACGTGACAAACTGCACGGGATCCGCCAGATCGATGCCGAGATCCGACAGACGCGCAGTATCGATACGCGGCTTGAAGAATGCAGCTTCCAGTCCGGCAGCCGCGTCGTTGGACAGATCGACGGTGATTGCCCCGCCCTTGCGAGCCACGTCGATGCGAACAACGGGCGAGATCGTACGAATGGGCACGGGCAACCAATCAGCGCCGCAACGCAGAAGCAGCGGCAGACCCATGTTGCCGGCCGGACGTGTCACGCTGGCACTCCCTGGATTCAGGGCCTGCGTCACGCTCCAGCCGATGGCTGCGGGCATCCGGTTAATCGCGGCACCGAAGCGCACGGCTGCACTCTCGGCGTCGCCGGCAAGGCTGCCGATGACGCCGATGTTGTGCTCCATCGACGCCTGCAGGTCAGGCCGAGCCAGCGCCTTGTATCGCTCCGCCGCGCTGGAAAATCCTCCCTGAGCGCTCTCGGCGTCACCGCTGGCAAGCGCAATGGCGGCGCGGATTGCCTCGGCGTCGGCCTGCTCCGCCTCGTCTCCCGATTGGCGGGCTTCGTCGGCGTACCGGTTGGCCAGGTCGTATTCGCCTTGCTGCAGCAGCGTCAGGCTCAGCGACTGCGCGCGGCGCGCCTTGCCGGCCTCACCGCCGAATCGTTCGGTCAGGTCGGCCAGTTCGCCGGGTGGTTCGATGGCCGGCATGATGGCCGTCGAACCACCAAGTACCGGTCGAAGGCGATGCAACGCGGCAGTTGCCTGCAGCAGCGGATCGACAAGATCGATCTTGGTCAGCACCAGGGGATCGAGCTTGCCAATATCAGGTGGGAAGACGGGCAGGACCAGCATGGGCAACTGCGCCCACGCGGTGAGGTAATCCGACAGTGCTTCGGCGTAACGGCCGGCGAAGTAAGCCAGGTTGCCACGCAGCACCCAGGTCTGGATTTGCTGCTCCAATGGATCGGACGAAGTCGGCTCGACGAGCACAGCGGCCCGGGCCAGCGACTTGGTGGCGTATGCTTCGGCCAGATAGATTGGCATCCTCGACTCCCGGCAAGGGTAGCCGACCGAGGACTGCACGGGCCGGCCGCATGCACCGATACAGCCTAGGCGAAAAAACGCCGCGATGCGGGACTAATGCAACGCTTGCCGTCCCGACATAACGTCGTTCCGGTTCCCCGCTGCCAACAATAGCGGCACCCTCTCTCTTTTTTTGCGAGAAAAATTCTGGTTAGCAGCATTCCGCTGCTCGGGAACACGCGAGAGTGTTTCCGTTAGTTGACGACACAACTTTTTGCGGGCCGCACGGGGTGCACGTCCACTTCACGCTCCCCAACGACTTGTCGGCATCCGAGGAAGGCGGCGGACATGTTCGAATATCGGTGTGGGTCCGGCAAGCTGTGACGCGAGCGCTGGCCGAGGCGCGCCGACGCAGCACTATCGAGCCAACACGACACCGCCGGCATGACCGTTCTCGACTGGCTCAAGACGCCGCTGGTCCGACACAGTCTGACGATACGACAATTCTTAGCTCACCGCCAGATTTTGCACGGAAAGTACGATTACCCCATCATCTGGAACAGAATCGGAAGAACTCAGTTCGCAGCCGCAACTTGCGGCTCACAGCGCTGCGCGCGTTCCTGAAGTTCGCCGGCCGCCGTGACGTGGCATCGTTGCACGATGTCGAGCGCGCACTGTCGGTACCGATGAAGCGCTTCGAACGGCCGATGCTGAACTACCTTACGCGTGCAGAGATGGTGGCCGTCCCCTCCCACGCCTGCGGCCGCGACCGCTAATCAAAAAACCCTCTGCTCTATGGAGAGGTTTACATAGCGACCCTTTGCCGTCCTTCGTATGGCTGGAACTCGAGGCCAAGAAGCGGACGTTCGAGTTTAAGCCAGGCCAACCATCGTGCTCGGCGATCCATTTGACCGTCAACAGAGCCTGAAGAGTGTTTATGGCTCGGACCACCAGCTCGTGTAAACCCGCCCGTCGTTGCCGCACACGAAGACATCTAGGTTGTGTGAGGTGCGGCAAACGGTGGACAACGATGCGCCAGCCGGAAAGATTCCGCCAATCGAACGCCAGTTGTCTGCGACGCCGGACCAGTCCGTACCTTCATGCCACCAACTCGTGTAGACACGTCCGTCGTTGCCCGTAACGAAGACGTCAAGGTGATTGGGCATCCTCGCCAACACACTCAACGGAGCGCCTGGTGGGAAGAATCCACCGATCGGTCGCCAGTTGTCGTTGATGCCGGACCAGTCGCCGCCTCGGTGCCACCAGCTCGTATATATGCGGCCGTCGTTTCCTGTCACGAAAAGGTCCAGATGATCGGGCGTGCGTGCAACCGCTGTCACCTGCGCGCGCACAGGGAAGAATCCGCCGATCGGTCGCCAGTTGTCGTTAATGCCGGACCACGCGCTGCCTTCGTGCCACCAGCTCGTGTACACGCGCCCGTCGTTGCCGACAACGAACAAGTCGAGGTGATTCGGCATGCGTGCTACCGCGGTGACGGTGCTTCCCGCTGGGAAGAATCCGCCAATGGACATCCAGTTGTCATGCACGCCTGTCCAGTCACTGCCTTCGTGCCACCAACTTGTATAGACGCGACCGTCGTTGCCGACGATGAATAGGTCGAGATGATTCGGCATCCTGGCAACCGCGGATACTCTGGCGCGCGGCGGGAAAATGCCGCCGATGGAACGCCAGTTGTCGTTCACGCCCGACCATGGATTGCCTTCGTGCCACCAACTCGTATAGACGCGTCCGTCATTTCCGACAATGAAGAGATCGAGGTGATTTGGCATGCGTGCCACAGCGCTGACCGGATTTCCCGGCGGAAAGAAACCACCGATGGGCGCCCAGTTGTCGTTCACGCCAGACCAGTCAAATCCCTCGTGCCACCAACTCGTAAAGACGCGTCCATCATTGCCGGTGATGAAGAGATCCAGGTGATTTGGTAGGCGCGCGACTGAACTCACAGCGCAGCCCGAAGGAAAGAATCCGCCGATGGGACGCCAGGTGTCGCCGATGCCGGACCAGTCGCCGGCGGCACAAGGCCCATTCGCAACCGTAAAACTGAAGTCCGCGGTGTCCGGGTCACCTCGATGATGATCGACGAGGTGCAACCCCTGCCAACCAAGAGAAGAGTCACGCAGAACGTTGAACTGATTGCTGAAGGAAGCCACCCGTTCGACTCCATCGTACAGGCTGGCCGTAAAGCTCACAGCGATGGAGTTATCGGGAACCCAGTCCACACGGATGATCAGGTCGGCGGTGCAATCGCCCGTCGGACCGCGCTGTATGTACGCTTCCGCGTGAGGCGCGTTCGGGCTCACCTGAAGATGGGCGCTGAAGTCATAGTGGCCCCAGAAATCGTGACCGACGAGTTTGAAGTCCTTGATATCGATGCGACCGGTAATGAAGATGCTGCGGCACTGGCCCTCACGAATCGGCAGGAGGTCGGGCATTTCGATGACTATCGTGGGACCGACTTCGTGCCAGTGGTCTGCACCCTCGGACGCCTGGTGGAAGAGATGGCAGATCTGCCAGAAGACAATATCGCCACCGTCCGGGTTCTCATGCTTCGAAAAGCTGATGTCTTGGTTGGTCGCGTGCGGCCAGTCGCGATCTTCCTCCGCGCGATACTTTCGCACGTTAAAATCAAGGTTGGAGAAGGCAGTCGGGCCAACGACACCATGGTCTCCATCGAGCGCTGGCGGAATAATCCACGCCTTGAGCCCCGTGGAAAGATTCTGGACGTTGCAGCGGCAGTCACCGAATGAAGAGTTGGAGAACTTGCCTTCGAGCGTCACGAAGCCACGGAACTGGTTGCCATCGAAGACGTTGACCCGCTGGTTCGATTGGCCATCTAGGTCGAAATCGAATCGCCAGTACGGGTGGTGCCAGTGATTGAGATTACACGACAGCCCCTTGCTGAAGACGCGGGGTAGGATCACGCCGTCGTCATTCAGATACCAGGACTGGTAGATGTGGTACGCCCCGATGCGCGCATAGACGCCGAGCTCAAGCCACGTCTTGTTGTCGAACGTCGTTGAGCGGACGCAAACGTAGCTGTCGCCGCAGTTTCTGATCTTGACCAGATGATGCGGCCCGCTGATGGGATTGAGGTCTTCGCCGAAATCCACCGGATCCCAGGTGATTTGGTCGTTGTAGGGTCCGCAGCCGTTCTTTAGGATAGGGTTGTGCCAGAAGTCCTCATCCTGCGTGTACTTCACACGGATGACGGGCAGACTCAGCTTCCAGAATATTCGTCGCCCGGCAAAGAAGCCGTTGAGCAGGCTCAGCCCCTCCTTGCCCAGCACGGCATAGTCGAGAGCCCATCGTCCCCACACAACATGACCATTGCTCTGTTCCATATGCGTTCTTCAGTCGTGGTGTGACGCGTGACTGCGATCGTCTTTTTCATCACAGCAGGCGCATTCGCCGAACGCGACGACAGTCTGGTCGCAAAGATCCACGAGCGCGGAGAACTTCGCCGGCACCTCACGGTGGGGGTCATTTAGCTCGGTAAAGATCACCAGCAGGCAGCGATGCCGGTAGCTCGGCGCCGATGCATCCATCGGCACGCTCAGGATCGCGTGCGCTTCGAGATGTGCCACGCAGCCGCGAATTTTCGGATGAGCACGCGCGAGGCCGATGGCCTGGGCCATTTCGATCGGCGCTTCAGGGTGCTGGAAGGACTCGCCCACGCGAATCTTGCTCACTGTGCCGTCATCCACGGTGACTTCAATCAACTGGTTGCGCGTGTAGTTGAAGAAGCAGACCAGGATGCGAAGATCGACCTCACGCCGCACGTCCCGGTTCGAGACCAGGTAAGCACCCAACGTCTCCCATCGTCCCTTCAGCAGAGAACGGACGTCCCCATTGCGGAGCGCCACGTCTCGACTGGTCCGCTGGGCGACGGAATCGAAACCGATCCCAGTCGCGGCATGCTTGATGCTGCAGTTCTTTGCATCACCCTGGAGGATCGGAGGCCATCCGGCCGCCTGGTCGAAGCGCAATTTCACTGCGGTTGGAGGTGGGCGCGATGTCGGCTTCGGCCTCGCGGGGTGCGTTGCGGTATCGCGCACAACTTCGGTGATTCGTCCCTCGGCAGCGGCCGCGCCGAGGAGCGGGTTGCGTGGATCGATATGACCTTCCTGCCTGCCTGAGCGCGTCATGCCTACCCCCACTCCATGCGGTTGTAGTACCGTTATCCTCGGCGAGTGTTGTCCCGCCGTCCTCGGCAGCTAGCATTGCCGCACCGGCCGCGCGGCCGGTGATGGTGCTTGCAATGCACGTAGCTCGCGTTGCTTCTCACGGACACCAAAAGCTAGCCGTCTGTCCTTCGGTCGGTGGAAGTGAAAACTCGCTCTCCAACGCTGGAGGTGAATCTCGGCCCGTGTCACTATATAAGATGACGAGAGCAACGCAAGTAGATCGTTTTGAAGTCTGAGTGTCGCGCGTTCTAAAATGTAAGCGCCGCGAAAGCGGGTCCTCCGCCATTCCTGCATTGCCTACGCGGGCTACCGCTATTTCCCCGTGGCACGTTGGCACCTAGCGTTCGCCCCGGCCGATTTGCTCGAATAGGCTGTTTGGCAGGTTACAACCGTGAAGCAGTCATCTGAATGGCCGGAGCGCGGAGGTGGTGACCGTCAGCTTCTGGCCGCTATGCAGAGGTTTACATAGTGCAGAGGATTTTTTGTTTAGCGATCGCGGCCTCAGACGCATGAATCGAGCCGGCGAGATCGGTCCACGAGCGGTAAATAAAAAATCGGTTGTGCTAAACCGCTCCTCAGGCGCTGGCGTCTATGGGCATTGAATGAACGGTGCGGTGATTTGCGATACCCGGCGCGTGGCCATCACCCGCCGGAAGCGGGCGGTCTGACAGAGCCGGTCGCGCGAGAACAGTGAGAATGCGAGGGTCAGCGGGTGGATAGCGCGGAGTTTCGCGACATTCCGATGTTGCGAATACGGCGCAGCACGAGTCCTTTCGCGTCGGCCGTATGGGGAAGACCAACGTGCTGGGGGCTGGTGCTGATGCCGCTCAGTGTCCATGGCTGGGATCAGGTGGCGCCCGCGGCAGGATGCCTGCCACACCGCCTTCGATGCGGACCGTGTGGCCCTTGCCGCAGACGGGGCAATCGCGCAGTGACCTGCCGGTGAGCCGCTGGTAACGGTCACGATAGTCTTCGCTGAGGGCGGGCGACGTAGCGGCGGGCGGCTCGACACCGAGCAGCCGTCGGCAGGTGGCGAGGCGCGCCGCCCGGCGGCAGTTGGCGAGCCCGCCGTAGCTGCGGATGCGCTTGAAGCCGACGGGAAGCACGTGCAACAGGACGGCGGATGAACTCGTCGGCCGTCAGGATCATGGTCCGCAAGTTGTTGCGCGCTAGATTCTCGTCCACGGCGATTGCGGCATCGATTTCGAACGCTACATGGTCTCTGCTGTGACCGTGTAGACGGCCGAAGCGCTTTCTACTATAGGCGTGCCCGCGATGACCCCACTGGTCCCGTCACCCAGTGCATCGCCGCCTCCCTGCTGGGCGCCATGGGCCTCGGCATGCCGATTGCCTTTGCCCTGCTGGCCTCGGGCGTGGCGTTGATGCTGCACCTGGGCAACTTCGATACGCAGATCCTGGCCCAGACGATGCTCGAGGGCGTCAACAACTACCCGCTGATGGCGGTGCCGTTCTTCATGCTGGCCGGCGAGCTGATGAACGCGGGCGGCCTGTCGCGGCGCATCGTCAAGGTGGCCGACGCCGCCGTGGGCCATGTGCGTGGCGGCCTGGGCTACGTCGCGATCATCGCGGCCACGGTCGTGGCCAGCATCTCGGGGTCGGCCGTGGCCGATACCGCCGCCGTGGCGGCGCTGCTGATCCCGATGATGCGCAACGCCGGCTACAACGTGCCACGCGCGGCGGGGCTGATCGCGGCCGGCGGCATCATCGCGCCCGTGATTCCGCCTTCCATCGCCATCGTCGTGTTCGGGGTGGTGGCGCAGATCTCGACCACCAAGCTGTTCCTGGCCGGCATCGCACCGGGCGCGATGATGGCGCTGACTCTGGCCGCCACGTGGTACGTCTGCGCCCGCAAGGAAGACCTGGCCCCCGTGGAAGCCTTCTCGGCGCGCCGGCTGCTGCGCGCGCTGCGCGAGGGCATCTGGGCGCTGGTGCTGCCGGTAGTGATCATCGGCGGCATGAAGATCGGCGCGTTCACGCCGACCGAGGCGGCCGTGGTAGCCGTGGTGTACGCGATGGTGGTGGGCCGCCTGGTCTACGGCGAGCTGTCGATGCGCAAGGTGCCCGACCTGATCGTCACGGCCGCCAAGACTTCCAGCACGGTACTGTTCCTGGTGGCCTGCGCGCTGGTGTCGGCGTGGCTGATCACCATCGCCAACATCCCCGCGCAGGTGACCGCGCTGCTGGAGCCGTTCATCGGCAACAAGATCCTGCTGATGTTCATCATCATGCTGCTGGTGATCGTGGTGGGCACGGCCCTGGACCTGATGCCCACGGTGCTGATCATGACGCCGATCCTGATGCCGGTGATCACCAAAGCGGGCATCGACCCGGTCTACTTTGGCGTGATGTTCGTGCTCAACAACGCCATCGGCCTGCTGACGCCGCCAGTCGGCACCGTGCTGAACGTGGTGGCCGGCACCTCGCATTGCAGCCTCGACAGTGTGATCGGCGGCGTCTGGCCCTTCCTGCTCAGCCTGACCGCGCTGATGTTCCTGTTCGTGCTGTTCCCGCAACTGATCCTGGTGCCGGCCGCCTGGCTGCACTGAGCCCTGACCCTTCACCCATTACAACGAGGAGATAGACATGTACCCCACCCCTGCCCGCTCATCGCTGGCTTCCGCCCTGCTGGCCATGGCCGCCACGACCGCCCTCGCCGTCGCTCAACCGGCTAGCGCCCAGGCCCAGCCCGCGGCATCGACCGGCTGCAACGGCATGCTGCGCGTGGAACCGGAGAACCAAAACTACCCGGACGTCCGGCGCTATATCAAGGCGCCCACCGGCTACCTGCTGGTACTGCGCATGGGCGACAACGTGCTGGACCGCCTGGCTGCCTTTGCCGAGTGCGAGAAGATTCCAAGCGCAAGCCTGTCGGCCATCGGCTTCGCCAACGTGACGTTCGGTTTCTGGGACGCCGGCAAGCAGCAGTTCAACCCCAAGACCTATCGCAACGTGGAAATGGCCAGCGTGGTCGGCAGCGTGGCCTGGAAGGAAGGCAAGCCGTCGATCCATATCCACGGTGTGGCCGGCGACGGGAAGTTCGACACCTACGGCGGCCACATCCTGGCGATGGAGGTCGGCACGGGATCGCTGGAAGTAACCATCGCCGTGCACGGCCAGCAACTCGAGCGCGCCATCGATCCGCTGATTGGCGCCAACGTCCTTCAGTTGTCACGGGAATAGCGGCAGTATAAGAACGGCGAGGATCACCGCGCCGTTCCGTGGCGTACGTGTGCGCAAGGCAATCGCCCTGGCGTTCGACTTCGAGTCCCGATATGGGACGATGTATCGGCGCACAACCAGCTGGTTTCCCAATAGTGAACTCGCTGCAAACGCCAATGCCCGGGAGTTCTCGCAATCCGCCCCGCGGCTCTTTGAGGGAACACACGACCAAGCCATCGCCGATGCCAGAAAACTGCTGGCACAAGCAGGCTGGCATCTGCGCAACGGCGTGCTACGCGAAGTCGATCAATTGATCGATGCCTTGGTACAAGCCAAAACCCGAAAATCCCAGGTGGAGCTTGCCCGAGCGCTGGACAGCAAGCTACTGAATCAATGCCTGATCGTACCCTTCGGCTACCTGGCGCAGTATCGCCTGGCATATAGGGAAGAACTTGCGCAGCCCAAGGTGATTCTCAGAAACTACACGGCAGCAAGCTGGGTTGTTACGTTCTGGTGGAGCACAGGTCGGAATCCGGCGGGCTCGACGATATAGTCGACCACTCCGCCGCCGGATATCCCATCCCCGGGGGCGTTCGCGCTAACAGTTGGATTGCCGCAACTCCCAATGTTCAGGGGGTTGCAAGCAGAACCCGGACAGCATCACAATAGCTGCCAGCATTAGTCATGCGCATGCAACGAGCAACCTTGCATGCGCCACCGCTCCCAAGGAGAGCCCCCATGCTTTACGTCTTCCCTCTCATCCACTGAACACTCGGTTCCGCGTCCCGGCTGGATCGTGTGTGCTTCCGATTCGGCCTGGCGCAGATGCAGCCGCCCCCTCGTGGGAGCGCGCCCTGCAAAGCCCCGGCCCATCGCTGCCGGGGCTTTTTTGTTTTCAGGAACCGCACATGAGTGCCACGATGGAATCCCCGACCTTCGACGAAGGCCGGACACAGGAAGCATTGCCGCTGGAAGCAGGCATGGCCAAACGCCAGCAGCGCCTGGCAGATGCAGCCGCTCAATTGAAACGTGAACTGCATGGCATCGATGATGTCATCGATCGGGTCATCGACGGCGTGCGCGCATGGTACGTGCTGCCGCAGATCATCACGCGTCCGGTAATCGTTTGTCTTTGGGGCCTCACCGGCACCGGAAAAACCCAGCTCACGCGCCGCCTCGCGCAATTGCTGGGGTTCTACGACCGGTTTGTCGAAGTGCAGATGGACGGCTTCAGTAATGGCTCAGGAAGTCGGAGCACGACTATCTCGGGCATGCTGGGAAGTTCGGACATCCCTGAAGGCGAGCCTGGAATTCTCGTACTCGATGAATTCCAGCGCTTCCGCACGGTCGACGAGCGCGGCAAGGACATGAAGGTGATGCGCTATCAGGACGTGTGGGTGTTGCTCTCCGACGGGCGCCTTCCGCCAGCGCTGGGCACGTTGCAGGATGTGGAACGCAAGGTGGCCGACATGCGCCATAGCGAGGAACGTAGTGCTCATGATGACGAGGACGACGATGGATCGCCTCCTGCGCGGGCGCCGTCGCGCTTTCGACTCGATGCATGGGATGCACAGGATCTCCGGCAGACGCTCAAGCTCAAGGCGCCACTACTGGAGATCATGGAATGGCCCGCCGCACGCGTCCATGAATTGCTGCAGGACTTCCAGCGCTCGCAGCAATCGTGGGAGACCGACTATAGTCGCCTGCTGATCTTCGTCTGCGGCAATCTCGACGAGATGTACGACCAGACCGCGCAACGCGTGGAAGACTGCGATACAGATGCCGACATCTTCCACCAGCTCACATCGCAACTGTCGATCATCGACGTCAAGAAGGCGCTGTCCAACCGCTTTCGGCCCGAACAGATCGCGCGGCTGGGGAATCACCACGTCATCTATCCATCGTTCAGCCGCGCTACCTACGAGTTGTTGATCCGCGAATCGGTACAACGATACATCGACGGCATTGCCAGCAATGTCGGGCTGCGCTTCCGCGTGGACGATGATGTGCTTGTCGAGATCTATGACAATGCGGTCTTTCCCGCGCAGGGCACGCGTCCGCTGTTCTCGTCGGTTCATGCCATCCTGAGCGCAAGCCTGATTGACGCCGCGCTCTGGGCGATCAACGAAGGCGTGGCGGCGCAGACGGAACTACCCGTCACCGTGTCAGATGATCGCCGCCATCTGGTGGTAAGTGCATCCACTCCCAGCGGAACAGTACGCCGCCAGTTTGCCGTGCCGCTGGAACTCAACCGCATCAAGCAACGCGCCAATCGCGACTTCCGCGCGCTACTCGCGGTACATGAGGCGGGGCATGGACTGATCTACAGCCTGCTGTTTGGACGCGTGCCCCAGGAAATCAAGATCAACATCGCATCGTTTAAAGGTGGCTACAACAGCTTCTGCACATTGCAAGCCACCACACGCCAGAACAGCATCGACATGATTTGCGTCGGGCTGGCCGGGCGCGCCGCCGAAGCCCTCGTGTTCGGCGAACTGGCCTGCACCACGGGCGCCGAACAGGACTACAAGCAGGCTACGGAAGCTGCGTCACGGCATTTGCGCCACCATGGCTTCGGTGATCGCATCAGCCGTACCGACGTGACAAGCGATCCAAACGAACACCTGAACACCGACGTGGGTCCAAGCAACGCGGCAATGGAAGCTTTACTGCGCGAACAATACGAACGCGCGGGCGAGCTGCTCCGTCACCATGCGGCCACGCTCAAGGCCATGGCCAATGCGCTGACACGCGACGGTCTGATCCTGCCGGCCGACATGGTGAAGCTGCTTCTCGCACATGGCATCGATGCGACTACACCCGCCGGCCTGGCCGATGGGGAGCATGGCGCCGTGCTGGAACCATTTGCGGCTCACCTCGATCGTTTCGGAAATCATGCGTGAATGGCTCCATGCGGCTTGATGTCCCGGGGAGACACTTTCCTTTGGCGTGCATGGCCGAGACGGCCAGAAGCGGTCGTTGAGAATTGGGCTTGGAATGTGTGCAATCTCGCTCAGTGCTGTGCTTCGGGGGCCGTACAACCATCAAGCGCCGTTCTAAGCAAGAGAAACACTGTTGAAGCCCCGCGCGAGTCGATCCTAAACATGGCTAGAATGGCGTCTCCAACCAACGCCCGCCCATAGCACCCAAGTTAATGGAACTCGAGGAGTCTATTCACCGGTTGATCAAGACGCATTGCTCCAAGGGTGATGCGTTGGCGGACAGTGCTCAGTATGAAGCTGCCGTTGCAGCCTACAACCAGGCATGGGAGTTGGTTCCAGACCCGAAGACCAATTGGAACGCGTCCACCTGGATTCTCGCCGCCATCGGCGAAGTTTGCTTCTTGGGGGGCTATGCAACTTCCAGCAAGGAAGCGCTTTCCTTTGCGCTCACCTGCCCAGGCGGATTAGGTAATCCGTTCATTCACATGCGCCTCGGGCAACTGGCCTATGACGCTGGCAATCTTGATGCGGCAGCCGACGAACTCATGCGCGCGTACATGGGCGCTGGCGATGAGATCTTTGAGAACGAGGACAGGAAGTACCTCGCGTTCTTAGGCACGCGCGCAAAGCTGTAAAGGTCCGTCGGAAATCGGTCATCCCGCGCGCGAGTGGAAAATCGAGAAGGGCCGGCTTCCGCCGCGGCGGCGGCGATCGGGCGCTTGCCTGCCAGGAACGGTCGGTCGACATGGGGATTCAATTCGTTGACAATTTGACCTCCACCACGCTCGAACGAAAGGGCTCTGAACCCATGCGATTCGAATTCATTGATGTTCAGTGGCTTCATCATTTTGAAGCGGAACCTACGCGTCTCGTCTCGGAGCTTGACGAGAATCGTATGGAAACCCGAAAGCTCGAGTTTTTTAGGGATGGGCGGGTCGGCTATGCCTGCGCCGGCCATACAGCGTATGGAACTGAACTAGGCCTAGTGCCCGTTCCGTCGCTCTCGGAAATCAGTTCCGATCCCGAATTCGTTGGCGCCATGATTACCGCAGCCGAGTTTGACATTCTATGGTCAACGCACGTGCGCTGATGCCACGCCCGTCGCGCTGACTGACCGCTACGGTCGGCTCCTGCCGGCCGCTGCCGGTGTAGCGATTCTCCGGATCGATGCAGGCGCAGGGGCACGTACAAATGATGGCGCGCCTTGCCGCATTCGGCCAGAACCCGCAGGCCATGAGCGATGCACCGCGCTCCCGTGTGGAACACGGCCCCGTGGTCAACGTCGAAGCCCATTTGCCCGCCGACGTGGTGGCGGTGCTGCGTGAGCGCGGTCACCACGTGGAAGTGGCGCCGCGCGACAGCCTGGAGTTCGGCTCGACGCAACTGATCTACAAGGCGCAGGATGGCTACATTGCGGCATCCGATTCCCGCCGCGACGGGCAGGCGGTGGGCTTCTGACCCCAGTCTGACAAGCGCCGGCCCGTTCGTACGCGCCGGCGCCCCTCGCCGGTCCTCGCCGACCTTCGCCGATCAGGGCCCGGGGCCCAACGCCGCCGGCATTCGCTTGACCACGTGCGCGAGCATGCTCTGCGCAATGGGAGACAGCGGACGCCCGGCGCGCGTCATCACGTGGAGGCGACTGTTGTTCAGGATGGGATTCGCCAGCGGAATCGGCACCAGATCTGCATACTGGGTGCCCTTCAATGGCAGCGAGCGCGGGGTCATGATGTAGCCAAGGCCCAGCGCCGCAAACTCCCACAGCACGCGGAACGAATTAGTCTCCGCCATGGGTTTCAAGGTGACTTGCTCGTCCAGTTCCGCCGCCTGGACGTGCTTGCGCACCCCGAACGATCCGACAAGCGCCGCGCCCTGATAGGGCACCAGTTCCGCCAGGCTCAGCGCCTTGCGGCGCTTGGCGAGCGGATGATCGTTGCGGACATAGACACGGATGGGCGACAGCCTCGAATAGTGAGACCGTAACCGGTCATCGTTCGGTGGCTGGAACACCAGGCCGATATGCGCCATGTCCTCCAGCAGCAATCGCACCGATTCCTCCGTTCCCGCAACGCGCAGGTTATAGGTGACACCGGGCCGGCCGAGTATGAAATCGCTCAGCACCGGTTGCAGGACCATGTCGACAAAGCCCTCTCCAAACACCAGCTCGATGTGACCTTGCTGCGCATTCCTCAGGCTGTCTATCTCCGCCTGGAAGGTGTCGTGCAGATCCTGCTGGCGGCGCGCGAACAGGGCCAGCATCCGGCCCGCGTCGGTCACTACCACACCCCGCCCCCTGCGCTCCAGTAGGGTAAGTCCGACGTCCTGTTCGAGCCTGGCCACGGCGCGGCTCACCATCGATGGGTCCACGGAGAGTGCGTCCGCCGCACCACGTACGGAGCCCGTTTCGATGATCTGCAGGAGGCAAAGGGCTCGCTTTCGATCGAGTACGTCTTCCATGGTCTCTCGGCATTGTTGAGGGCAATTCAACCGTTGCGAATTTTACAACGATCATGAACGTGAGTTGTCATGGATACAACGGTTGAGTCTGCAGATAATGCTTTCATCCTGCCGACGCCCACAACACCATGAGACAAGACTCCAGCGCCGCCCTTCGGGGGTCCATTCAGACGATTGCCCCCGAATTCGTGGCGATCCGCCACCAGATCCACGCCCACCCAGAACTGGCTTTCGAGGAACGCCGCACCAGCGACCTCGTGGCGGAGCAGTTGTCCGCGTGGGGCTACAAGGTTCATCGTGGACTGGGCACGACGGGCGTGGTCGGTACGCTGAAAAAAGGGCATGGCAGCAAGTCCCTGGGCATTCGTGCGGATATGGATGCGCTGCCGATCCAGGAGAAGACCGGTCTGGAGTACGCCAGCACGCTGCCCGGCAAGATGCATGCGTGTGGTCACGATGGGCACACGGCCATCTTGCTGTGCGCCGCACGCTATCTGGCGGAATCCGCAGAATTCAGCGGCACGCTGAACCTGATCTTCCAGCCAGCCGAAGAGAACGAGGGCGGGGCGCTGCGCATGGTGGAGGAGGGGCTATTCGACCTGTTCCCGTGTGATGAAATCTACGCCCTGCACAACGCTCCCGGCCTGCCCGTTGGCCAGATCGGCATGATTGCCGGCCCGGCGATGGCTTCCTTCGATCGTG
This sequence comes from Cupriavidus pauculus, assembly GCF_002858765.1. Classification (GTDB taxonomy): domain Bacteria; phylum Pseudomonadota; class Gammaproteobacteria; order Burkholderiales; family Burkholderiaceae; genus Cupriavidus; species Cupriavidus pauculus_B. Next base: position 5,935 of record NZ_PJRP01000017.1, on the reverse strand, counting down.
CAACGGTCACGCTGACTGGCCGCTCCGCCCACGGTGCCATGCCGCACCATGGCATCGACGTGATGCAGGGCGCCGCCAGCATGGTGCTCGGCCTGCAATCCATCGTGAGCCGGGAGGTCGACGCGCTCAAGTCTGCGGTCATCACGGTCGGCTCGATCCAGGCAGGCGCTACCTATAACGTCGTGCCGGAGAGCGCCACGATCAAGATTGGCGTCAGAACCCTCGACCCCCAGGTGCGCGACCATGTGGAGCGCCGCTTGCGCGAGTTCATCCAGGCGCAGGCGCAGAGCTACCAGCTCAAGGCGGACGTGCTCTACGAGCGCAAGTATCCGGTGCTGGTCAACCATGGCGCCCAGACCGCCAGGGCGCGGGATGTCGCCATCCAGTTGCTGGGCGAGGACAACGTCGTGGCGCGTGGCCCCGTAATGGGCAGCGAGGACTTTGCCTACATGCTGGAGCACCGGCCCGGCGCCTATGTACGCCTGGGGAATGGCCTCGGCGAGGACGGCGGCTGCATGGTCCATAACCCGCTTTACGACTTCAATGACCGCGCCCTGCCAATCGGCGCGGCATTCTGGGCCGCACTGGCCACCAGCTACCTCGCCTGAACCGAACGACAACAAGGAGACCATCATGACGTCGCAGCCACGCCGCCGCTTCCTTCAACACGCAGGCCTGACCGCCGGCGCATCGATGCTTGCTGGCTTGCCAGCCTGGGCGGCCGAGGCGTTCCCGAGCCGTCCGCTGGCATTGGTGGTGCCGTATCCGGCAGGGGGCGCCAGCGACACGGGCGCCCGGATTTTCGGGGAGTCGATCGGCCGCAGCGTGAAGCAGCAGGTCGTGGTGGAAAACTACGGCGGCGGCACCGGCCTGATCGGCGCGAACAAGGTGCTGTCCGCGCCGGCGGATGGCTACACGTTCTTCCACGGATCGATCAACGAGGTGTTCCTGGCACCGATGCTGAATCCTGCCGCGCGGTACAAACCGCAGGATTTCTCGCTCGCCGCGCCGATCACCGAAACCCTGATCGTGCTGATGGTGCGCAATGGCCTGCCCGCCGATACCTTCGACAAGTTCCTGGATCTGGCCAAACGGAACAAGGGCAAGCCGATGACCTATGCCACCGTGGGCGTCGATTCGATGTATCACCTGATGGGCGATGCGCTGGGCACCCGTATCGGCGCGCCGTTCCTGCATGTTCCCTACAAGGGTGGCGCTCCGGCACTGCAGGGCCTGGCGGGAGGCGAGGTGGATTTTGCGATCCTGCCATATCAGACGAGCTTTGACGCCATGGCAGGACAGGGACGCCTCAAGATCCTGACCTGCTTTTCGAAGTCGGTGCCTGCGCCGCTCAAGCACATCCCGCTGATTTCTCAGAGCCGGCAGGTGCCTGACTTCGAATATGCGATCGCCGGCGGCTACTTCGTGAAGCGTGGCACCCCCGAGGATCGCGTGGCCGTGCTACGCAAGGCGATCGGCGAGGCACTGGTCAATCCGGAGATTCGCGCGAAGCTGGAAGCCGAAGGCCGCAAGATCGAGGCGCCGATCAGCTCACAGGCCCAGGCCAACCAGGCGTTCGATGGCTATCTGACCCGCGTCACGCAATTGATCCGCAGCGTCGGCCGGCTGACCAACAGCTGACGACGCGCGTGACGCCGGGCGAGCCTGGCGTCACGCATGCTGATCGCAAGGGAGAGCGCCGCGTTATGGAAATGACGGGCGTCGCGCACCATCAGCGCGTCTTCGGACACACCGCGCTCTTCCTGCAGAAACTGGACGTCGCAAAGGTGCGCCACATGGCCCAACCGACCGCGCCACTTGCTTCCCATGGCCAGGACATCGATATCGTAGGCCGCGATGTCCTTGGCCTTCTGATCCCAGCTTGTCTCGGGGATCACGAAGTCAACTCCCTTGAAATTCCGGACAATGTCGGCGCGATGCCGATAGCTGACAACCGTCCGCTCCCCCTTTTCGGCAGCAAGCTCGTCGGTAGCCACGGCCACGATCACCGTGGTCCCAAGCTGGCGGATGCGTTCGAGCAATCTGACGTGGCCAATGTGGAACAGGTCAAAGGTGCCATAGGTGATGACGGCACGGTTGGGCCGATGCTCGATCGTGTGGAGGGTCATGGTGCGGTGGTGCTATGGGGCGGTGTTTTCCGAATGTCCGCTATCGGCGAGACCGACGGACCGCTCCGGGTCGCCTCCTGCCCCCTGGTGTCTGTGAGCCCGGCGCCTAGATTCGCAGCGGACTGAGATCGGCCAGTTTGAGGCGTTCAATAGGGTCACCCAGATCGTCAACAATCACTGGCAGTAGATTTTGCCAACATTATCCGCATGCTTTGGGATGAACCGCGGCCACGCCGCTCAGAAGCCCGGTGCGCGTCGCCACCCAACATAGGCAGGGAATGAAGCCTTGTTCAGGAACGCGGAAAATATGTCGATGACCTGCGTCGACATGAACCATTCATCGGAGCGCATTGGAATCTTTCCCGCGCGAAACACCGATATGGTCCCGTCCGGGAATACGGGATTGGGCTTGCCGTGGAACGCTCTTGAGCGTGTCCCTGTCCTAGCGTCAAAGTGTTCGACCAAGCAGGTAATTCCACCCCCAGCAACCTGAACATAATTGCCGCTCTCGTCCGTCAGAGAGGCGTATGAAGACGGTCCATAGCTACGCAACGAATTTATTGCACGGCTGATCTGCGACGGCGTGGGTGTTGATGTACCGACCTTACCCTCAATCTCGAATTTCATTGGCATCCGAACAGTGATAGGAGTGTGGAGCACAGGCGTCATCCTACCAACACCGGTGGCCCTATATTGAACGGCCGGTATGGGAAAATCTGAAGGACTGCCGAAGACGGAAGTTCGTTGCCGTCACCGCTGGATTAGTTCAGTTCTGGCGCCGGCAAGCGCCTGCCCGGGTTGGCCGAGGGCCGAGACCGGCCATTTGAAGCCATTGGTTGGCCAACTTCGCAATGACTGCCTGTCGGCCAACTCCGGACGTTCGACTTACTTTCGAACCGCATCGAGAAGCGCCGACGGTCAGAAATTCAACAAAACGCCCACCCGGAATGTCCTCGGCTCGGCCGGATGGATATGGTGGTCGTTGATTCCGGCTGGCGAGCCATCGGCGTTTAAAGGGGATGTCTTGCCTTTCAGCAGCGACGCATAGTAGTAGTCGATGTCGTTGACCCGCTTGCCGAACACGTTCAGCACTTCGGCAAAGATCCGCACGTCCTTGAGCACGCGATAGCCCATCTTCAGGTTCACCAGGAACGAGGAAGCGGACCCGCACGCTGTTGTCCTCAACGAGCGGACGCGGGCCGAAATAGCGTGCCCGCGCACCAACCGACCATCGTCCGGTGTTGTACGAGACGCCCGCCGAGGCCGTGGTCTGGGTGGACTCCGGGATGTAGTCACCGCTGTTCTCATGATCCCGGAAGCGATCGCGAGAGAAGGCAGCATCCGCATCGAGGATCAAGCCGGCGAGCGGGCCGTCGGGCGGTGCATAGTAGCCAGCCAGCTCGATCCCCCGACGGCGGCTCGGCCGGCTTGGCTCGGTGGTCCCGCTGTCGCCAGAGAAGACCAGTTCCGAGCCAATGTCGAGTTGTCAGAGTGAAGCCGACAACTGCAGGCCAGGGGCCAGCCGCCTGGTGCGAACGTCGATCTCATAGCCCGCTGCCGGCACCAGCACGCTGACCTTCTGCGCCGGCTCGCCTGTGGAAGGATCGATCGTGATGGTCGCGCGGCATACGTCGTTACTGTGATCGCCGCGACCCCAGTTCAGAAAAACCTCGGCCTGGTCGGCCGGCGACATGGCGACGCCGAACTTGGGGCTGGCGATGTGGTCAGTACCGCTCCCCGAGTTGGCGGGGTTGCCGCTCGATACGCCATACCAGAACTGGTCCGCGCGCAGACCGGCGATGGTGCGCAGCCACGGCAGCCACTCGGTGGTATTACGCACGTAGCGGCGCTGGTTTCGTTGACCGTGTCGGTACGTACCGTTTCGTAGATCTGTCGGGCTTCCGACCCGAGTTGGCCAGTGTGATGGGGTCCAGACGGTCATAGCGGACCTGCGCACCGATCTCGGTCTCGGTGTCGCGCTGGCCCAGCTTGCCGAACCAGAGCCGCGACGCATTGACGCCCGCCGTGACGCGATTCTCGAACTGCAGGAACTGGTCGCCATGTTCCGGGTTGTCCAGCGCATAGGTGAAGTTGGAAAACAGTTGGAGCCGGCTCTTGATGACATAGCCGTTCGCCTTGAACAGACCCGACTGCACCGGCCGCAGCCAGTCGGCGGACAGAGGTCATACCGGGACGCGTAGCCGCCATCGGTGGGATCGATATAGTCGAGATACGTCATGCGTACTCTGCTCTGTCTCCGCTTCAAGAATGCCACTTCCGCCCGGAATGCCTGGATAAGGCTGCTTCCTCTCGTGCGCGAGCGGGCCTATGTGACCGGCCCCTGGTTCCTTGGCCAGGGCCTAAGGCCGGTCGAGAGTTTTCCGGGCGCAGACACCACGCACACCACGTTCCGGCAGGAAGGCTCGATCGTCGGCTATACCGCGTTTGCGATGCTCGGTCTCGTACTCGGAGGCTATTACGGCGACCATTCTGCCCCCTGAGTAACCTGACCACCTATGGCCTGGGCTTCATTGCCTTCGGCATCTGTGGCTGGTTCCTTGGCGCGTTGTTAGGGGCTACGTTGCCACGACAGCGGCTAATCAAGGCCGCCGCACGCTTGTAGCAGGACGAGATCAATATGATCGTCGGCTGCAAGACCGCCGAGAAGGAAGTGATCAAGACGATGCTATCCGACTCGGGCGGGGTTGGCGTTGACGAGCACGGCGATCTCGTGCCGCATCTTGGACGAACGAAAGCGTGAGGCTGCGGCGGGCTCCACACTGCGCCCGCTCTGCAGTTCCGCCGCGCTGGCGCGGTAGGCGCGCATCAGGTCCGAGGCATTGGCATCGAGGCGGCGCTGCAGGAGGACACTCTGAGTGGCCGGGCCGGTACGGATTGTGCCGCGGCGGCTCCGCGCGTGCGGCTCCAGCCACTCGATGCCGAACAGCCCTCCCCCGGACCCGGGTCTCAAACGCGTCTGCTATTGGGGTGCTTTACCGCGCGCTTTTGAGTCGAACGAGGCGCTTTTCAAGTGACGGAGCTCGACATATATTTGGCGCTAGATTGAGCGACTCAAAAATCGTCGCTGCTGAGCACGATGGGGTCGAGCGAAGGATTCACCAACCACTTAAGGTGCGCCGCTTCCTTGATCTGATCCCGATGCTTGTCGAAGACCTCCCCGAGGTCGCCAATATGGCCACCGGCCAGTTCATCAAGCGCCGAGCGCGAAATATGGCCCCTACTTTTGGCTCCATTCGCCTCGATGGTGAAGTACACCTGCTCCCCATCGTCGGACGGCTGCGGCGAATGTATCGAGAAGGATTTTGGCATTTTCAACTCCTCTGGCTTGATGAAAGGATCCTAGCATGAAGCGACTCCTCCACCATTCCATCGATGGCGGGGCCGGCTGCATCCTCTCTGACTGCAAGCAGTTCCGCCATAGCCTCTGGCGGGAGTGATACCGCTCGCTCACGTCGCTCGGCTTCATCATGCTGCGCGTCATGCCGCAACCGGCAAGCCGCCCCTTATAGCGTTTATGCTCATCGGGATCAGGGGGAGGGTCACAAACTAGCCGAAGACGGTTGACCCAGGTTCAACGGCCCCAGGCTTTGCGCATCCATGTTGCGATCAGCCCCGACTGGTACAGCGCAGCTGCGCTTGCAGATCATCCATTTCTTCCAGTAGGTCGGCTACCAGAGCGGCCAGTTCCGGTATGGCGTCAAAGTCACGCTCCAACTGCCACATGCGCCGCGCCCGTCGGAGGCTGGCGCTGGAAAATTGCCAGACTCCAGCGACACTTACGGCAT
>NZ_PJRP01000016.1 GCF_002858765.1 Cupriavidus pauculus | reverse complement strand
GTACATCGTGGGCTTCTACAACCCGGTGCGCTTGCATTCGACACTGGGCTACACGTCGCCAACAGACTACGAGGACAAGTTCCAACAGACCACCCTAATACCTGTCTGAAAAAACTTGACCACTACACTCCCCTCTCCCGCGCGCGGGAGAGGGGTTGGGGGAGAGGGCGAGCGGTGCAAGATCCGACGACTGGAAGTTGGACCGTCTCCCCTCTCTCCCGGCGCCTCTCCCATCAATGGGAGAGGGGAGGCAACCGGCCTGGTCTACTACGATCCCGAACCTGCCAGCGCGGCTGCCGGTCCCGGCGAAGTGGGCGTCGCGGTGACGTCTGGCGCCGCCCGCAGATCGGCAGGGATATCCGGATCCGGCGTCTTGCGTTGCGGCTGGGGTTGCGGAGCGGGCGCGGCCTGTGCGACGGGTGTCGCGGGCGGCTGCGCGGGACGGGACTGCACGGCCGCCGTTGCAGGGACCGGGGCCGGCTGCGGAGCCGGGGCGACGCGGGCGGCAGGTGCCGCAGGGGCCGGCGCTGGTGCCGCGGCCTGTGGCGCGCGGGCCGGCGCGACCAGCGTACTGGCCGTCGAGGGGACGGCAGATGTCGAGACAGGAGCCGCAGGGGCGGTTGGAGCCGCAGGAGTGGTCTGCGCGGGGCGAGCCGCCTGCGGTGCAACCGCCCGCACCGGGGCCGGCTTGCCGGCCACCGGCGCCTGGTCGGTCACGGTCTGCTGCGACCAGCCGCCGCCCAGCGCCTTGTACAGCTGCGCCCGGCTGGTCAACCGCGCGAGCTGGATCGTCACCAGCTTCTTCTGCGCCTCGTACTGCTGGCGCTGGGCGTCGAAGACCGGGAAATAGTCGTCCACGCCGTTCTTGAAGCGCATCTCGGACAGGCGGCGCGTCTCGGCCAGTTCCTTCTGCAGCGACTGCTGCGCGGCGGTCTGCCGGTCGTACGTGCCACGGGCGGCCAGGCCATCGGCCACTTCACGGAAGGCGCCCTGGATGGTGCGCTCGTACTGCGCCACGTTGATGTCCTTGCGAACCTTCGACGCGTCGAGGTTGGCCTGGTTGGCGCCCGCATTGAAGATCGGCAACGTGATCTGCGGCGCAACGGCCCAGGCCGCACCGCCCGTAAACAGCCCGGCCAGCGTGGTGCTGGCCAGGCCGATCCCCGCGGTCAGCGAAATCCGTGGGAAGAACGCCGCGCGTGCGGCCCCGATATTGGCGTTGGCGGCCTTCAGCCGGTGCTCGGCGGCCATGATGTCTGGCCGTTGCTCCAGCAGCTGCGACGGCAGGCCGGCCGGCAGTTCGGCCACGAACGAGTTATCGCCGAACGGCTGTGCCGCCGGCAGGTCGGTCGGGATCGGGCCGCCGATCAGCAGCGACAGCGCGTTTTCGTCCTGCGCCACCTGGCGGGTGAACTGCTCCACGTCAACGCGGGCGGTTTCCACCTGGGTCTGCGTGCGGTGCTGGTCGATCGCGGCCATGCCGCCCGCCGCCTTGCTCTTGCGCACCATCTCCGAGGCGTCTTCCTGGATCTTGAGGGTGTCCTGCGACAGCTTCAGCAGTTGCTGGTCGGCCTGCCAGGTCAGGTACGCATTGGCAATTTCGCCAACCAGGCTGATATGCGTGCTGCGCCGCACCTCCTCGATGGACAGGTACTGCTCCAGCGCTTCGTGCTTGAGGCTGCGGATGCGGCCGAACACGTCGAGCTCGAACGACGAAAAGCCCACGCCGGCGCCCCAGGCGTTGATGACCGGGTCCTGGCCCGGTGGGCGCAGATCGCCGGTCAGGCGGGTACTGCTGAATCCCAGGTTGGCATCGACGGCGGGGAACTGCGCCGCGCGCCGGATGCGGTAGTACGCGCGGGCCTCGTCCATCGACAGGGTGGCCACGCGCAGGTCGCGGTTGTTGGCCAGGCCGAGTTCGATCAGCCGGCGCAGGCGCGCATCGGTGAAAAAGTCCTGCCAGCCAAGGTTGACGGCCTGCACCTGGGATTGCGGCACGCCGTTGGCGCCCTGGGTGGTCTGGTAGGCCGCGCCGTCGGGCCAGGCGTTGGGCACGGGCGAATCCGGGCGTTCGTACTTGGGTTCGAGCGTGCAGGCGGCCAGTGCCAGGGGCAACAGGACGCCCGCGCTCCAGCGCAGAGACGGCAGGCGTGCGGGGGAAAGGCGCATTGTTATCGTCTTCATGTGTGAATCAACCTGTGAACGCGCGGCGCAGCAGTTGCACGATGGCCGTGCCAGGCAGCCCGCGACGCGCGATGTTGTGTGGCGGCTCGCTGAACAGCAGCCGGATCAGCCGGTGCCGCGCCGCCATGTCAGGAACCAGCGAGATGCCGATCAACTGGCCGTCGGTGCGTGCCACGCGGCACGGCACCCACCCCAGGGGCGCGAGCCAGAAGGCCCCCACGGCACCGGGTTCCACCCGCGTGCCGCTATGCGATTCGAGCGCCACGCCATTGCAGGACAGATCGCGCGTCACGCCATCGACCTCGCGCGATATCCCGTCGGTGCCGTAGAACTGCAGGCGCCCGGCCACGCGGAACGGAAAGCGCTCCTCCTTGCGCGGACGCGGCAGTTCAAAGCAGACCAGCAGCGATGCCAGGTACAGCACCATCGACACCAGCGTCCAGGCGACGTTGAAGATGGTGCCCGGCGCATTGCCGTCGGCCGCCACGGCGCGCGCCAGGCCCATGGCGGACAGGAAGAACAGCGCGCCGTAGAGCACCGCGAACTTGCCATGGACGGTCAGCTTCGAGCGGTCCAGCCCCTTGTTCGTCACCTTGAACGGCCGTCCGAACGGCTTGAACATGGCGCTGGCCAGCGTGGCCGTGACAGCCATGGCCGCCACGATCTGCGTGACCTCGGTAAAGACCGGCATGGCCCGCGAATCGGTAATCCAGATGCTGTAGGCCCAGTACAGCAGCAGGGCCGGCACGCCGTAGGCCAGGAACTGCATCGGGTCGCCATAGAGCGTGGGCACGTTGAAGAACCAGTAGAGCAGCGGCCCCGCCAGCAGCATCAGCGTGAACGGGCGGCTGAGCCAGTGCAGCAGGCCGTGCACATAGTGCAGGCGCTGGCGCAGCGTGTAGCCGCGGCCGCGCATCGGCCCGTCGGCGGTCAGGGCCACCTGGATGGTGCCCAGCCCCCAGCGGCTGCGCTGGCTGATGTACTCGGGCAGGCCTTCGGCCGACAGGCCCACGCTGAGCCGTTCGTTGAGCCAGCGCGTGACATAGCCGAACGGCATCAGCTTGTAGGTCAGGTGGATGTCCTCGGTCACCGTACCCGTGGGGAATCCGCCGATATGGCCCAGCGCCTCGCGCCGCACCACGAACGACGTGCCGATGCAGAACGCGGTGTCCCACGCGTCCTTGGCCGGCTGCATCACGTCGAAGAACGCGCGCTGTTCGTCCACCCAGCATTCGGTGGAGCGCAGGTTGTACTGGATCGGGTCGGCGTTGTAATAGAACTGGGGCGTCTGCACCACGCCCACGCGCGGGTCGTCGAACAGGCCGACGATGCGCAGCAGGATGTTGCGGTTGGGCGCGAAATCGGCATCGAGCACCATGATGTAAGGCGCGCCGCCGTCGCCCTGGGCGCTGTGGAACAGCCCGTTGTTCAGGTTGCCGGCCTTGGCGTGGGTGTTGTCGGGCCGGGTCACGTAGTTCACGCCAACCTGGCGGCAAAAGGCCCGGAGCCAGTCGCGGCGGGTGTCGTCGAGCACCCAGACGCGGAAGTTCGGGTAGTCGATGGCCTTGGCCGCGATGATGGTCTTTTCCAGGACGTCCAGGCCCTCGTTGTAGGTGGCGATGAAGATGTCGACGCCCGGCGCATCGCGGTCGCCGCGCAGGCGCTGCTCGCCCGCATCGGCGTCGGCGGAATGGTCGGTGGTACGGGTCAGCGTGACGATCGAGATCAGCGTGTACAGGATCGTCAACGTCTCGAAGCCCAGGAACGCGTGGGCCCAGATGCTCGGAAACTCCATGCGCCAATCCGGCAGCGTCTCGGTGACGCGCCAGATGTAGTACACGATCAGCAGGACCGACGCCGCCAGGCCAAATAGCCAACGGTCCGCGGCGCGTTGCCGGTTGCCGCGCAGACACAGCACGGTCACCAGCAGCGCGCCCGCATTGATCTGCACGAGCATGCTGCTATCGAGGAAACTTGCAAAACTCGCGGCGGGCATCGTTACTCCTTGGGGGGATGATCAGGTGGGCCTGCGGCCGCGGTTGCCGTGGCACAGCTCGCGCCCCGGCAACCGCCCGGCTGGAACGGATTCCAGCCCGTGGCGGCCAGCACGGCCCAGGCCGTGGCGCCCAGGTGGGGCAGGTGAAAGTAGAAGAAATCGTCGGTCTTTGAGTCGGGGCCAATCTGCAGGCCCGTGCGCACACGCTGCTCGGGCGTGGCGAACAGGTAGCCCGACGGTGCGCGCTGCGACACCAGCAACGGCCACAACGGCGCGGCTTCGCTGTCGCGGCCCGTGGCGCGCAGCACCAGCGCGGCTTGCCCGGTGCCTTCGGTCCAGATGCCGTCAGGGTTGGCGTTGAAGCCGTAGCCACCCTTGACGCCGTGCTTGGCCTGCGCCCAGGCCAGCGCGCGCTGCCAGGTGCCGGCCGCATCGGGCATGGCAATCAGCGGCCAGAGCGAGGCATCCAGCGCCGACGGGCCGCCATTGAGCGAGCGGCCGTCGTCACGCGTGCCGATCGCAAAGCGGCCTTCGCCGGGCTGCCACATCGTTTCGACAAACTTGCGCGAGCGTTCGGCACCGGTACGCCAGCGCGGGTCGCTGTCGTAGCGGGACAGCCAGCGGAACACCGCGTACGTGTCGACGTTGTGCTCGGTGGACTTCCAGCCCTGGCGTTGCGGCGACGGCTCGTGGCCGAAGTACCCGCCGATAAAGGCGGCGGGGGCGTCGGCGTTGTACGTCTCCCTGTCGACCCAGCCCATCATCGTCTTGGCCGTGTCCAGGTAGCGCGGCGCGCGCGTGGCGTCGTAGGCGGCCAGCAGCAACAGCGCTGCCCATGCCACGTTGCCGGTAGCGGTGCCCACCTGGTAGCGGTCTTCAAACCACTTGTTGGCCTTGGCGTCCCACCAGCCTGGCATCGGCACAGGGCCGTCGGCGGGCATCGCGCCCGCGCGATACGCGTTGCGGATGCGGCCGTCGTGATAGTGACGGTCGCGCGTGACGCCAGCCACGACCCCATCGGCAATGCGACGGGCGGCATCCTTCTGGCCGCAGGCGATCAGCGCGATGCCGGCCAGCGCGTTGTCGTAGACAAAGGCCGATTCCTTGAGCGGGCCGGGCAGCGGCTCGCCGCCCGGCGCGGGTTCGTAGCTGGCCAGCATGACTGGCCCGTTGCCCGGGATGGCGGCCACGCGTTGCGTCAGCGTCTGGCAGCCGGCATCGCGCATCTGGTCGCGGGCGGCATCGCCCGACGCCGCCGGCGCGGCAGACAGCGCCAGCGGCGTGGTGAGGACGGTGGTCATCAGCGCTTCGATCAGCCGCTTGCGGGCGGCCCGGTATGGCATTCCTGCGGTAGTACGCTGCACGGTAGTCTCCTTCCTGCGGGCGTTGGGTACATGACTGTGCGATCGGCTCCGATCAGATCAGCCGGCGAAACCACGGGCGGTCAAGGCTGACCTTGGCCCAGTGGCCGAGTGCGCAGCGGTCCGTCTTGCCTGCGCCGGGCAGGTCAGGCAGCGGCTTGTTCAGCTTTGCAATCAGATACAACTCGTTTTTCTCGATGGGCGGGAATGGCACGAAATAGCGCGCCTGGTCGCCATCCGGCGCACGCGGCAGGATTTCGGCGACCTTGCCGGGCAGCGGCGTGGCCACGCCGTCGACCATCACCGTGACCGGGGCGCCCGGCAGCAGGTCCTTGCTCAGGCTGCGCGGGAACACGGCCACCACGCTGGGCGTCGTGCAGTTGGTGGCGCGCATCAGCGTGGCGCCCGCCGCCACATGCGTGCCGGGCGGCGCCAGTACGTCTTCGACGATGCCGCCGGCGTAGGCCTTGATGTCGAGGTTCGACACGCGGTCCAGACGTTGCTGCTCGGTATCCACCAGCTTGTCGACTTCGGTGCCGTAGTCCGTCAGCTGCTTGATTTCGGCCTGTAGCTGGACGATCTCGGACTTCAGTTCGTCCGACCGCTGGGACAGGGCGCCCACGGCACTGTCGTTGCTGGAGGCGTAGACGCGGTTGCGCGTGGCGGCACTGCTACTGCGCGCGCTGTTCAGTTCCGCTTCGAGGGCGTCCCGCTGGCCGCCCAGCACGGCAAGCTGGTTGCGCGACTGGTCGGTAAAGGCCTGGCTGACGGCGCCGGCCTGTTGCATGGCCTCGTTACGGGTCACGACGTTGACCTGCGCATCGATCTGCTGCTGCGCGGCGCTCACGCGTGCTTCCATGCCGCGCACCCGCGCCTCGTTCTGCTGCTGGGCCGCCGAGGTGTAGCGCTTGACATCGCCACTGGTGGAAGCCAGTCGCGCCTGGTTGACCTCCAGTTTCGACTTCGCGGCTTCGAGACGCTTGTCGTTGTCGAGCTTCTTGCCGGTCAGTTCCAGCAGCAGCGCGCGGTCCATGTTCGGATTCTGCAGCGTCATCAGCGACTGGCCCGTCTTGAAGGCGGTGCCCACCGGCACCAGCTGCTTCGTGACCACGCCTTCCACCGGGGTGGTAATCAGGCTGACCGGGCTGTTGACGATCGCGCGTTCCGACGAGCGCACGAAGATGTACGGAAACATCACGGAGAGGATGATCCAGATGATGAAGCCCACCATGCCATAGCTGGCCAGGCGCGGGATGGCCTGCCATACAGGCCGCAGGCTCAGCGGGCTGCTTTGCTTCGCGACAGCGTCGCGGGGCGGGGGCTGTTGCGGCTGCTGTGGCGACGCGGGCGGTAGCCGCGTTGGCACGGTCGGCTTTCGGTCGGAATTGTTGTCCATGCGAGCTCCCGGATAAAAGGTGGCCACCCGCGATCGCCAACGTCGATCGCGGTAATAAATTTCGCAGACAAGCACTGTCCCGCCGCCCGAGCGCAAGCCCGTTCGGTTGGTCCAGTGCTGTACGTCCCCCAACAATTTTTATGTGCCGTTTGCCCCGGGCCGTTGCTACGCCGCCGGGACAGGCAAGTGGACCGTGTGTGCCGATCCATTGAACTGCCGACATACGCCCAGAACGGGTCATATGGAGACAGACACTACGAGACGCGACGCGCCATGGAAGCTCACAGCACAACATCGCCGTATTGATGCGATGCAACGCTGGAGCGATTCAAAGTTAGTCAGTTTGGACTTTGCTTGCTGTAAGAATGTGTAAGGGCTGTATATCGGTCCACTTACATCTCACGATTGCAGCGGCACGGCAACGCGGCGAAGTAGTAAGCCGCTGATTCAAATGGGGCGCGCCTTAACGGGAAATTAAGCCGACGTCTCAACGAGCAGGTAGATCTTTCAAGCAATGGCACCGCGCGGAAGTTTTTGCTCGGTGAGAAGTACAAAGCCTTCGTGTTGCTCATCGACGATGAAAGTTTGCCGCAGTGCAACGAAGCAGGGATGTACGACTGTGTATCAGAGTGTGACTGGGGCGGATTTCCCCAGGCGCCAAGGCGCTGACGGGCCATTCGAGCCCGTGGCGCACGGCCGTGAATACATCATCATGTGATGGAATTAGGGGGTGATGTCGATCCAGGCGTGAGGTGCGGCGTGAAGTGCGGCGCGGGGAGGCCGCGCCCAGGTGCAGCGTCAGCGACGATTTCCCGGTGGATGGTTTCAGAGTGCCACAGTGTCATTGCGATAAGAAAACTTATCGCAATGAATGATGTTGACGTCGCAATGTGAGCGATGGGGAAGGGGATGGTTTGGGTCAGGGCAGGGCATACCGCCGCCAGGCAGCACGGGAATCGGCTGTGGCAATGCGGCACGGTTGCCCAATGTGGCCCAGGCGCGCCGCCGCTGGCGCTGCCGGCCGCGCCAGCTTCTGCAGGGCAGTGCCGTCTCAGTGTTCCCGAGCATTCAAAACCCTTGACGATTCAACGAAAATGGTTCTGGCGGCAGCACCTCCGGCATGCCGCCTGATAACAAGAAAGAGCCCACGCATGTCTCGTCTGTCCTCGCTGCGCCCCGTCCTGCCGATCCTGATCGGCGCTTCCGTCATGCTGTCGCTGGCCATGGGCTTGCGGCAGAGCCTTGGAATCTTCGTACCGCCGCTGACGCGCGACATCGGGATTTCCGTCGGCGATTTCACGATCGCCGTGGCGGTGCAGAACCTCACTTGGGGCTTGCTGCAGCCGTTTGCCGGGGCGCTGGCGGTCAGGAGCGGATTCCGGCCGCTGATGGTCGGCGGCTCGCTGTTGTATCTGGTCGGCCTGGTGCTGCTGGCCACGGCCCACGATATGTGGATGGTGGTGCTGGGCGGCGGCCTGCTGATCGGCATGGCGATGGCCAGTACTGGCACGGCCATGGCCATGGCTGCCGCGTCGAGCGCGGTCAGTGCGCAGGTGCGCAGCCTGGTGCTGGGCTGCGTCTCGGCGTCGGGCTCGCTGGGCGCGATGATCGCGGCGCCGCTCGGCCAGAGCATTTCGGGCGCGTGGGGCTGGCGCATGGGCCTGGCGTCGTTCGTGGTCCTGGCGCTGATCATGGTGCCAGCCGCCTGGGTGGGCGGCCGGGTAGACCAGGTGCGGCAGATGCCGACCCGTGCGCAGGCCGAGCAGAGCGGCCGGCAGGCGCTGATGACGGCGCTGCGGCACCCGCCGTTCGTGGTCATGGCGCTGGCCTACACCGTCTGCGGGATGCAACTGGTATTCCTGACCACCCATCTGCCGGCCTATCTCGATATTTGCGGCATGGACCCGATGCTGTCGGCCAAGGCGCTAGGGCTGATTGGCGGATTCAACGTGCTGGGCAGCCTGTTTTTCGGATGGGCCGGGGGGCGGGTCAACAAGTTGTTGCTGCTCGGTGGTATCTATATTTGCCGGTCGATCGGATTCGTCTGGTTCTTCCATGTCTCACCAACGCCGGAAAGCACGATGGTGTTTTCCGCCATCATGGGCTTTCTGTGGCTTGGGGTGTCGCCGCTGGTGCAGGGCTGGATTGCCCAGACCTTTGGCCTGCGCTGGCAGGCCATGATTGCCGGCGTGGCGTTTTTCAGTCACCAGATCGGCAGCTTTATCGGCGCCTTTGGCGGCGGCTGGCTATATGACCTGATGCATGACTACGCGCTGGCCTGGAAGGTCGGCGCCGCTCTCGGGCTCACCATGGGGCTGATCCAGATTGCTTTCGCGTTCCTGGGCAGGACGCAGACGCCACATCTGGTGCCGCAAGCGGAATAGGGACTTTGTCTGACACGGCATTGAGTGCTGCCGTGATCACGAAAATGTCCGGAATGTGCGGATTCTGTGCAGTGTCGCTTGTTTCATCAATCGGCATAATCGGCCGTTAGTGCGAAATCGCTTTCAACCCGCAAGCGATTTCACGTGCGGGCAACGGCATCCCGCACGTTGCCCGCATCTTTCTGACCGCATTTTTCATGGCACTGTCCCCCAACAAAAACGCCTCGTCCAGTTGCTGGACGAGGGTTATACGCTGCGTATCGTCCGATCGCTGATTAATCGTGCGCCGGTGCATGCGGAACTGTTTTGCCCCGGGCATTCCTGCGTGGAAACTGTGCAGTGGTGGCGGATTGCCAAGCTGCTGAGGACGCGTTGCGTCACACTCGATACCGGCGATGTGGCCGACGCCACGCAAATCGTGGCCGCCAGCCTGCCGCGCTGAATTGGCGGGTTCAGGGCCGGATCAAGGCCGGCCAGGTTATTCCTTGACCGCCCCGGTCATGCCAGAAACGTAATACTCGACGAAGAACGAATAGACCACGGCAACCGGCAGCGAGCCCAGCAGGGCGCCGGCCATCAGCGCGCCCCAGTGGTAGACGTCGCCTTCCACCAGTTCGGTCACGATGCCCACCGGCACGGTTTTTACCTCCGACGACGAGATAAATGTCAGGGCGTAGATAAACTCGTTCCACGACAGCGTGAAGGCGAATATCCCTGCCGAAATCAGTCCCGGCACGGCCAGCGGCAAGATAATCTTGACCAGGATTTCCCAGCGCGTGGCGCCGTCGATCAACGCGCATTCCTCCAGTTCGTACGGGATCGAGCGGAAATACCCCATCAGCAGCCAGGTGCAAAACGGGATCAGGAAGGTGGGGTAGGTCAGGATCAGGGCCCAGCGCGTATCGAACAAACCGAGCTGGAAGACGATCGACGCCAGCGGGATAAACAGGATCGAGGGCGGAATCAGGTAGGCCAGGAAAATCGCCAGCCCCACCTGCTTGGCGCCCTGGAACCGCAGCCGCTCGATGGCGTAGGCCGCCAGCACGCTTGCCGCCAGCGACGCAAACGTGGATACCGTCGAGACAATGACCGTATTGAGCAGCCAGGCCGGGTAGGGCGTGTCGAATAGTAGTTTCTTGAAATGAGCCAGCGTCGGCGCCATCACGAAGAACGGGTTGGCGCTTTGCATCAGCAGTTCGCCATCGGGCTTGAAGGCCGTGATGCCCATCCAGTAGAACGGAAACAGCAGCACGAACAGGAACACCCCGATCGGGATATACAGCGTCACCCAGCGGCGTGGCACGGATTGCAGATACTCCATGCCTTGCGATTCGTTCTCCTCCGCCTTCGCTTTCATTTGTCGCCTCCCTGTTGCCACGCGCGCCGCTGCAGGCCGAAATACGAGAACAGGATGGCGGCCAGCAGGAAGGGCACCATCATCGTGGCCAGCGCCGCGCCTTCGCCCAGCGATCCGCCCGGAATGGCGCGCTGGAACGACAGGGTGGCCATCAGGTGCGTGGCATTGAGCGGACCGCCGCGCGTCAGCACGTAGATCAGCTGGAAATCGGTAAAGGTGAAGAGCACAGAGAACGTCATCACCACGGCGATGATCGGGGTCAGCAGCGGCAGGGTCACGTAGCGGAACTGCTGCCAGGGCGTGACGCCATCGATCGAAGCCGCCTCGTACAGCGTGGGCGAAATGGTCTGCAGCCCGGCCAGCAGCGAGATGGCCACGAACGGGATGCCGCGCCAGACATTGGCCGCGATGGTCGAAAACCGCGCCAGCCACGGGTCGCCCAGGAAGTCGATATAGCGGTCGATCAGCCCCAGCTTGACCAGCGTCCAGCTGATGACCGAGAACTGCGCATCGTAGATCCACCAGAACGCCAGCGCCGACAGGGCCGTGGGAACGATCCACGGCAGCAGCACCACGGCCCGGAAGAACGACTTGAACGGCAGGTTGCGGTTCAGCAGCAGCGCCAGCCAGAGCCCCAGCGCAAACTTCAGCAGGCTGGCGATCACCGTGTAGAAGATGGTGTTGAAGAGCGCCAGCTGGGTGACCGAATCGCTGGCCAGGTAGCTGAAGTTGTCGAAGCCGATCCATGCGCCGGGCCGGCCGATCTTGGCATCGGTAAAGCCCAGCCAGACACCGAGCCCCAGCGGATAGGTCAGGAAGACCAGCAACAGCAGCGCCGTGGGCACCATGAACAGCAGCCCCAGCGCATGGCGGTTGTCGGACAGCCGGGACAGCACCGATCGCCGGGCCGGCTGGGCAGGGGGCCGCTGCGAGGCAGGCGGCGTCGCAGCGGTATTCTGCATCGCGTCAGGCCTTGTAGTAGCGCTCGGCGCGCTGTGCCGCACGGGCCGCGGCTTCCTTAGGCGTCTTCGATCCGCTGGCCGCCTCGGCCACCATGTCGAGCACGATGTAGTCAGCCATGGCCGCCGCCGATGCCGTGCCCAGCGGGCCGGCGTGGCCGTTGTCGAGCATCAGCGACGCTGCATCGCGGTACACGGTGTGCTTCGGGTCGGCCGTCCAGATCGGGTTCGCCTCGTACTCCTTGAGCGGCTGGCTCACGTAGCCGATGGCGGCCTCCATCCACGGGTTGTACTGCTCGGGCTCCATCATGAACTGCAGGAAGGCCTTGGCCGCGTTCGGATACTTGCAGTACTTGAAGATCATCATCTGCGTGATCTGCATCAGCTCGGTCGGCTTGCCGCTCTTGCCGATCGGGAAATGCGCGTGCTGGATGTCCTTCGCCATCTCCTGCAGCTTGGGCTCCTTCGAGTTCTTGGCCGCGTAGTAGACCGAGATGCCGTTGGCCGTCAGGCTGACCTGGCCGTCCAGGAACGCCTTGTTGTTCGACGGGTCCTGCCAGGACAGCGTGCCCGGCACGAACGTGGGATAGAGCTGCCTGGCGTATTCCAGCGCGGCCCAGGTCTCGGGCGAGTTCACCACCACCTTGCCCTTGGTATCCACCAGCATGCCGCCGTGCGACCAGAGCAGCCAGTGCGCCCAGTTGTTGCCGTCGCCCACGGCCTTGCCCAGCGCAAAGCCGGGGGGCGTGCCCTTGGCCTTCAGCGCCTGGCACAGCTTCAGAAAGCCCGCCGTGTCCTTGGGAATGGTGTCGAAGCCGGCCGCCTTGACATGGCTTTCGCGGTAGACCAGCGCGTTGCCCACCACGCCCAGCGGCACCGCGATCCACTTGCCGTTGTGGATGCCGTACTTCTTGCAGACGTCGTACCAGCCGCCGTGCTTGTTGCCCAGGTAGGTGGCCACGTCGGTCACGTCGACGAGCTTGTCGGGGTACTGCTGCGGATCGTCGAACCAGCCCAGCACGATGTCCGGCCCCGTGCCCACGCTGGCTGCCACGGCGGCCTTGGGGCGCACGTCTTCCCAGCCTTCGTTGTCGACACGGACTTCAACCCCGGTCAGCTCGCTGAACTTCTTCGCGTTGGCGTTCCACAGGTCTTCATCGCCCTGCACGAACCGCTTCCAGCGCAGCACCCGCAGCTTGGCGCCGGCCTCGGGCTTGTACTGCAACTGGGTGGCGGCGTACGCATTGGTGGTACCCAGCGCCGAGGTGGCAGCCACGGCCGCCGTCGATACCAGGAAATCGCGCCTTGTGAAGTTTCCGGAATGGCTCATTGCTGTGTCTCCTCCATGGTCATGCCAAGGGTGGTTATTGCCGTGCGGTCTGGCGGGGCAGCGCCTGTCCCGATTCGGCGTCGAACAGGTGCGTGTGGTGATGGTCGGGCACCAGATGCAGCGCCTGGCCAGCAGCAAAGTCGTGGCGTTCGCGGAACACTGAAATGAAATCGGTCTCACCGAAGCGCGAGTACACCTCGGTATTGGCGCCGGTGGGCTCCACCACCGCGACCGTGGTCGGAAAGCCCTGGCCCGGCGCGCCGTAGGCCAGGTGCTCGGGCCGCACGCCGTAGATCACGCGCTGGCCGTCGGTGCCGGCGCCGTCCTGCAGGCGCGCGGGGGCTGGCAGCAGGGTGCCGTCCGGAAATTCGACCCGTGCCTCGCCGTTCTGGCGGCGCAGCACGCCGGGCACGAAGTTCATCGCCGGCGATCCGATAAAGCCGGCCACGAAGAGGTTGTCGGGATGGTCGTAGAGCGCCAGCGGCCGCCCGCGCTGCTCCACGCGGCCATCGCGCATCACCACGATCTGGTCGGCCATCGTCATGGCTTCGATCTGGTCGTGCGTGACGTAGACCGATGTGGTGCGCAGCCGCTGGTGCAGTTCCTTGATCTCGGCGCGCATCTGCACGCGCAGCTTGGCATCGAGGTTGGACAGCGGCTCGTCGAACAGGAACACCTGCGGATCGCGCACGATGGCGCGGCCCATGGCCACGCGCTGGCGCTGGCCGCCGGAAAGCTGGCGCGGGTAGCGGTCCAGCAGCGCGCCCAGGCCCAGGATGCCCGACGCCTTGTCCACCTTGTCCTTGATGGTCTGTTTGGCCACGCCCGCCAGCTTCAGCGAGAACGCCATGTTGTCGTAGACCGACATGTGGGGATAGAGCGCGTAGTTCTGGAACACCATGGCGATGTCGCGTTCCTTGGGCGGCAGACGGTTCACCACGCGGTCGCCGATGGCGATCTCGCCGCCGGAAATTTCCTCCAGCCCGGCCAGCATGCGCAGCAGCGTGGACTTGCCGCAGCCGGACGGCCCCACCAGCACCGTGAACTCGCCATCGGGGATGTCGATGCTGACGCCCCGTATGACCTGCGTCCCGCCAAAGGACTTCTGCACATCGCGGATCTGAACCGATGCCATGCGTTGCGTCTCCTTGTCCGGCGCCGCGCCGCCCTGCATGGCGGCCGCGCCAGGGGTGGTGCGTCAGTGGTTGTCTTTCGGCACGGCCGCGCCGCTCTTGCCGACCAGGAAATCCATGTCGGCGCCCAGATTGGCCTGTTGCACGTGCTCGAAGTACAGCCGCGTCCAGCCGCGCTCCATGGGCGGCGCCGGCGGCTGCCAGGCCGCGCGCCGTCTCGCCAGTTCCTCGTCGGACACGTGCAGATGCAGCTTGCGGGCTTCCACGTCAAGCTCGACCATGTCGCCGTTCTGCACCAGCGCCAGCGGCCCGCCGGCGGCGGCCTCGGGCGTGACGTGCAGCACCACGGTGCCATAGGCGGTGCCGCTCATGCGGGCGTCCGAGATCCGCACCATGTCGGTGATGCCCTTGCGCAGCACCTTGGGTGGCAGCGGCATGTTGCCGGCCTCGGCCATGCCCGGATAGCCGCGTGGGCCGCAGTTCTTCAGCACCAGCACGCAGTGTTCGTCGACGTCCAGCGATTCGTCGTCGAGCCGCCGGTGCATGTCCTCGCTGTCCTCGAACACGACCGCGCGGCCGGTGTGCTTGAGCAATGCCGGCGTGGCCGCCGATGGCTTGATCACCGCGCCATCGGGGCTCAGGTTGCCGCGCAGCACCGCAATGCCGGCGTGGGGCTTGAAGGGGGCGTCGAAGGCGTGGATGACCTCGCGGTTCCAGTTCGGCGCGTCCTTGCAGTTGTCCCAGAGCGTGTTGCCGTTGACCGTCAGCGCGTCGCGGTTCAGCAGCGGCCCCAGTTCGCGTATCACGGCGGGCAGGCCGCCGGCGTAGTAGAAGTCTTCCATCAGATGCCGGCCCGACGGCTGCAGGTCGACCAGGCAGGGCAGGGCGTGGCCCAGCGCATCCCAGTCGTCCAGGTTCAGCTTCACGCCGATACGGCCGGCGATGGCCAGCAGGTGGATCACCGCGTTGGTCGACCCGCCGATGGCGGCGTTGACCTTGATCGCATTCTCGAAGGCCTCGCGCGTCAGCACCTTCGACATGACCAGGTTGTCCTTGACCATCTGGACGATGCGCCGGCCCGACGCACGCGCCAGGATGTTGCGGCGCCCGTCCACGGCGGGAATTGCCGCGTTGCCCGGCAGGGCCATGCCCAGCGATTCGACCATGCAGGCCATGGTGGATGCCGTGCCCATCGTCATGCAATGGCCGTGCGACCGGTGCATGCAGCCTTCGGCCTCGAAGAAATCCTCCTGCGACATGTGCCCGGCGCGCACTTCCTCGGACATCTTCCAGACGTCGGTGCCGGAGCCCAGTTCCTGTCCGCGGAACTTGCCGCTGAGCATCGGGCCGCCCGAGATGCCGATGGTGGGCAGGTCGACCGAGGCCGCCCCCATCATCAGTGCCGGGGTGGTCTTGTCGCAGCCCATCAGCAGCACCACACCGTCGATGGGGTTGCCGCGAATCGACTCCTCCACGTCCATGCTGGCCAGGTTGCGGAACAGCATCGCGGTGGGGCGCAGCATGGTTTCCCCGAGCGACATCACGGGGAATTCAAGCGGAAAGCCGCCCGCTTCCCACACCCCGGTCTTGACCTGGTCGGCCAGCGTCCGGAAATGCGAGTTGCAGGGGGTCAGTTCGGAGTAGGTATTGCAGATGCCGATGACCGGCCGGCCATCGAACTGGTCATGGGGAATGCCGCGGTTCTTCAGCCAGGACCGATAGATGAAGCCATCGCGATCCAGTCGGCCAAACCATGACTGGCTGCGCCGTTTGGGCGGCCCCGGCGGATTGTCGTCGTTCACTCGGGTCTCCTGCGTTCTGCTTCTTGTAGGGGGTGCAGATCCGGATGCCCGCGATCTCATTCCGCGCCGCACGCATGCCGAGTTGAACCGAGTCTAGGTCAGGGTATTGGACAGGTAAAGTGGTATTACCAATATGCGGTATGGGGCTTTCCCGGATGCCGACAGGCCCGCCGGCCATGACGCGCCGCAACAGCCACGGGCCCTTTTCGCTCCGCTGGATCAGGGCGCGATCAGCAGCATCGCCGCGTGCAGCAGCACGCCGACCATGCCGCCGACGAAGGTGCCGTTGATGCGGATGTATTGCAGGTCACTGCCAATTTCCAGCTCGATCTTCCGGCTGATTTCGTTGGCGTCCCAGCCCTTGACCACCTCCGCAATCAGCATCGGCACCAGATGCCGAAAGCGGCTCACCGTGCGCTGCACGCAGTGCAGCCACCAGGCGTTGAGCTTGCCCTGCAAGGCGGCGTCGTCGCGCACGCTGGCGCCGAGCGAGGCCAGCAGGTCGGCCAGCATGGCCCGCGCCAGCGAGTCGTGGCGCGCGGCGTCGGCGCTGATCCAGTCGCGCAGGCGCTGCCACAGCGCACGGTAGCTGTCTTCGCGCTCCAGATGGCGCAGGAAGTCGCGCATCCACAGCCGCCCGATGCGCCGGTAGCGTTCCGACGTGCGCAGCCTGTCGATCATTGCCTGCAAGGCCTCGTCGAATTGCTGGCGCAGCGGATGCTCCGGCTCGGTACGCACCTCATGCAGCAGCGCGATCACGCCTTCCACGAACTTGTTGACGATGTACGCATCGAGCCGCACCGGCGTGTAGCGCGACGCCTCGCTGAACTTGGCCTGCAGCAGGCCGGCGTTCTCGGCCAGCCATTGTTCCAGCGCGGTCAGGGCACGCTCCAGCAGCGGCTGGTGCCGTTGGGTGTCAGTGAGGATCTGCAGCAGATGGCCGGCGATGCCCGAGACATCGAGCGTGCGCAGGCCCGGCAGTGCCCCGCGCTGGATCAGGCGGGCCACCTCGTCATCGTCAAACACGCGCAGCAGGGCGGGCAGCGCGTCCACGGCCGGATCGGCCAGCGCGCGGCTATTGCCGGGCGTCACCAGCCAGGCGGCCACTGCCTGCGCGGTGTTGTACGAGCGCAGCCGGCCGACGATCACGTCGGGCGCCAGGAAATTGCGCTCCACGAAGGTGCCCAGGCTTTCGGCAATGCGTTGCTGGTTGCGCGGAATCACCGCCGTATGGGGTACCGGCAGGCCAAAAGGATGCCGGAACAGGGCGACTACCGCGTACCAGTCGGCCACGGCGCCGACCGTGCCGGCCTCGGCGAAGGCCCGCACCCAGGCCAGCCATGGATAGTGCGGCTGGCCCAGCACGCTGGCCACCAGCAGCGCCAGCATCGCCAGCAGGATGCCGGTGGCGATGGTGCGCATGCGGCGCAGGTCGCGGTCGCCGCGCTGGCCAGGCTGGTCTGCAGCGGCAGGCAGGGCGCCGGACGTCTCCGACCGTGTGGGGGGAAGTCCGGCGCGGTCGCTCATGCGCGGCTCACTGCAGTTCCTGCCGCAGGAACCCGCGGATCACCGGTGCCACCTCGGTCGCCCGCGACACCAGGAACAGGTGGCCATCGTCGATCACATGCAGCTTCGCCTGACGGATGCGCGCGGCCAGGATCTTGGCGTTGGCCAGCGGCACGATCGGGTCGTCGTTGCCATGCATGACCAGCGTGGGCTGGCGCAGGCCAGCCAGCCACGGCAGGCTGCTCCAGCCCCAGGCGGCCAGCAGCTGGTAGACGTATCCGCGTCCGCGCGGCGGCTCGATATGACGGCTGTGCTCGCGCAGCAGCCCGATGTCATGCCGATAGGCACCGCCGTACAGATCGCCGCCGATCTTTTCCAGATAGGCGGGATCGGTATAGCGGCGCGGCCCGATCATCCTGGCCAGCACCGACGGCCTGGCCGGCACCATGATCACACCGGGCGACGTGGCGGCCAGGATCAGCCGCCGGCAACGCCGGGGATACAGATGCGCGAACTCCTGGGCCAGCGCGCCGCCCCAGGAGACGCCCAGCACGTCCACCTGTCCGGTATAGCCCAGGTGGGCCAGCAGTTTGTCAGCCAGCAGGCTCAAGGTGGAAAATCGATACGGCATGACCGGCGTGGGCGAACCGCCCACACCGGGAATATCGAAGATGACGACTTCCACGTCGCCCAGCGCCGCGATGAGCGGCTCGACCAGCTCCAGATTGGCGCCGATACCGTTGAACAGCAGCAGGGGCGGGCTGCCGGTGGTGCCGCGGCGGATGCCAACGCGCAGCGTCCAGCCGTCCAGGTCAATAGTGCGAATGTCCAGTTTGCCGCCGGTTTCGGCTTGGCACGCTGCCTGATTCATCTGGTTGTCCTTGTCGCGGGCGCCCCGCAAGGCGCCCGCCGGCATTTCATGATGATCCGCGATCACTGCGCGGGCTTGAACAGCGCCTTCAGTTCCTCCACATTCTCGGCGATTCGCTTGCTGGCTGCCGACACGCTGTCAGCTTGCGTCTTCTGGGCGATGTCGGCCAGATCGCGCAGGTTGGCCAGCGACTTCTGCAGCGCGCCCTGCGTCAGTTCCACAGCGCCCGTGGCGGCGGCGACGCCGTTGCCCGCCACGCCAGACTGCAGCAGGCGGCTCTCCAGGCCGGACAGCGTGCCGCGCACGACTTCCGCCTGCTTCTGGCTGAACGCCTGCACGCCGTCGAGCAGCGCGAGATTGATGGTGGCCAACGCGGCCAGGTCCTTGCGACGCGCTTCGGCAATGGCGCCCAGGTCGAAACCGGGCAGGCGCAGGCGCTGCAGTGCGTTGGAGTAGGCGGAAAACAGGCCGGCGGCCGATGACTTCGATGCAGTAGTTTCCATGGTCTTCATGCTAATGGTGCTGTTGAGAAAAGAAACGCTCGGATACGACGATCGCGACCGATCAGGCGCCCGTGACGTAGGTGCCCGGCGCATCGCACAGGGCGGGGTGGCTGGCACTGCCCACCTGGGCCGGCGCATCGCGCCGGTCGCCGGATCGCTCCGCCAGCCAGACGCGCCAGTTGTCCCACCACGAATCCGCCTGCGCGGTGGCACCGCCCAGCCAGGCTTCCGCATCTTCCGGCAGGGCCGCGTCGGCATTGACGAAGAACTTGGCCTTCGGATTGCCCGGCGGGTTGATCAGGCTCTGGATATGGCCGCTGGAACTCAGCACGAAGCGCGAGTTGCCGCCGAACATGCGTGCCGTGTTGTAGACGCCCTTCCACGGGGTGATGTGATCGGTGATGCCGCCCACCACGTACGTATCGCACGCCACCTTGGACAGATCCACCGGCGTGCCCAGCACGGTCAGCGCGCCAGGGCGAGCGAACACGTTGCCGGCGAAGATGTCGAGCAACTGGCCGTGGAACTTGCCCGGCAGGCGGGTGGTGTCGTTGTTCCAGTAGAGGATGTCGAACACCGGCGGCGCGTTGCCCAGCAGGTAGTTGTTGATCCAGTAGTTCCACACAAGGTCGTTCGGCCGCATCCACGCGAACACCCGACCCATCTCGTTGCCTTCCAGCACGCCCTTCATGATGCTGTTCTGCTTGGCCGCCGAGATGCTCTCGGGCGTGGCAAACAGGCCGATCTGCGATTCGGCGCTGCTGTCCAGCACGGCAACCATCAGGGTGGCGGCGTTGACCAGCCGTTCGCCGCGTGCCTCCAGGTGGCCCATCAGCGCCGACATGGTCATGGCGCCGGAACAGGCGCCGTGCAGGTTCACGTCGTCGCTGCCGGTGATCTCGCGCACCGCGTGGATGGCCTCGATCAGCGCGGACACATAGGTGTCCATGTCCCAGTCGCGATGCTCGATGGTCGGATTGCGCCAGCTCACGGCAAACACCTGGAATTCGCTCTGCAGCAGGTAGTCGACGATGCTCTTGCCCTTCGACAGGTCGAACACGTAGTACTTGTTGATCTGCGGCGGCACGATCAGCTGCGGGCGGCCATGCACCTTGGCAGTGGCCGGCGTGTACTGGATCAGCTCCAGCACCTCGTTGCGGAAGACCACAGCACCGGGCGACGTGGCCAGGTTCTTGCCCACCTCGAAGGCCGACGTATCGACCTGCGACGGCATGCCCTGGTTGCGCACGGCGTCCATCACGGCGTTCTTGATGCCCGAGACCAGGCTGGCGCCGCCCGATTCGATGATCTTGCGCAGCGCGGCCGGATTGCCGAGCAGCGTGTTGGTGGGCGCCAGCGCGTCGGTGATCAGTTGCAGCACGAACTGCGCGCGCTCCTTGCTGCGGTCGTCCAGCGCGGACCGGTCGACAAAGCCGCCCAGCGCGTTGCACCACGACAGATAGCTCTGCATCGCCACCCGATAGAACGGGTTGCTCTGCCAGGCGCTGTCAATAAAGCGCTTGTCGCCCTTCTGCGGCGCGGCGCCGCCCGTGCCGGCCAGCGCCGCCACCAGCTCGCGCGTCAGCGCGGCGCTTTGCTCGACCAGCAGCCCCGGCTGGCGCACGGTCTGCGCGCCAACCTGACGCACCGTGTCCAGCACGTCACAGGGGCGCAGCCCGATGAAAGGGTTCAGCTTCGGCCGGCTCGCTGCGGCGTGGCCGGTGTCTTCGTTCACGACTTCCGGCGCGGCCAGGGCGCGCACGGGGGATTCCACATTGGCTTGCATGTTTTTTACTGTCCTCACACCGTATCTGTTCGGCTTTGGCCCACGGCCTCAGCGCGCCGCCATCAGCATGGCCAGCGATTCCGCCAGCAGTGCCGGCTTGGTCTCGCCTTCGATTTCCAGCGTATTGATCATCCGGGCGATCACCCGGCCGTCGCCCTTGTCTTCCACCGCGGCCAGCGTCACGCGGTTGCGCACCCGCGCACCGGCCTTGACCGGCGCCAGGAAGCGCACCTTGTCGAGCCCGTAGTTCAGGCCGGCACTGGCATCGTGGGGCACTACGCCCACTTCCATCGACAGCGAGGCCAGCAGCGACAGGCTCAGGTAGCCGTGCGCGATGGTGCCGCCGAACGGGCTCTCGCGCTGCGCGCGATCCACGTCGACGTGGATCCACTGGCGGTCGCCGGTGCAGTCGGCAAAGGCATCGACGCGGGCCTGGTCGACGACCAGCCAGCCCGATACGCCAAGCTCGCGGCCGACGAATTCGCCCAGGGTGTTCATGCTGTAGCCAGCAATGGTCATGGTGTTGTCTCCTCGCATTCTTTCAATCGTTCAATTCGTTCAATTCGTTCAATCGTTCGGGCACTCAAGCGATAAAGCGCTCGCGCATCAGCTTCTTGTTGAGCTTGCCGATGCTGGTCTTTTCCAGGGTGTCGACGATCCGCACCGTCTGCGGCACCGCGTACTTCGAGATCCGGCCCTTGGTGGTGAAGGTCATCACGTGGTCGCGGATGTCTTCCTCGATGGTCGTGACCGCTTCGCCGGGCTTGAGCACCACCAGCGCCACCGGGCGCTCGCCCCATTTCTCGTCCTTGATGCCGATCACGGCCACTTCGGACACACGCGGGTGCTGCGAGATCAGGCTTTCGATCTCGAGCGACGACACCCACTCGCCGCCGGACTTGATGACGTCCTTGATGCGGTCGGTGATCTGGATATTCCCCGTGGCGTCCATGTTTGCGATGTCCTGCGTGTGCAGGTAGCCGCCTTGCCAGAGCGCCTCCGACGCCTCGGCATTGCCGCGATACCCCTGCGTCAGCCACGGCGCCCGCACCACAATCTCGCCACTGGCCTTGCCGTCGTGCGTCACGTCGTTCATGGCGTCGTCGACGATGCGCAGGTCCACCAGCGGCACCGGACGACCGGTCTTGCAGCGCAGACGAATTTCATCGTCGATGTCGCGCGGCTGCGCGTTCTCGGGAATCTGGGCCAGGCTCAGCAACGGGCAGGTCTCGGACATGCCGTAGCCCGCGAAGACGTCGATGCCACGCTCCAGCGCGGCGCGCGCCAGGCCGTGGGGCAGGGCGCCGCCGCCGATGATGATCTTCCAGCGGCTGAAGTCGGCGGTCTTGGCGGCCTCGCAGTTCAGCAGCATGTGCAGGATGGTGGCGACGCAGTGCGAGAAGGTCACGCCTTCGTCGCGCACGAGATTGACCAGATGGTCGGGTACGTAGCGGCCCGGGTACACCTGCTTGACGCCCAGTACGGTGGCCACGTAAGGCATGCCCCAGGCATGTACGTGGAACATCGGCGTGACGGGCATGTAGACGTCGCCGCGATGGAACCGCTGCCCGGACATCGGGCTCGCCAGGCCGGCCATCGACGTGATGGTGTGCAGCACAAGCTGGCGGTGCGAGAAATGCACGCCCTTCGGCAGGCCCGTGGTGCCGGTCGTATAGAAGGTGGTGGCGCGCGTGTTCTCGTCGAAATCGGGGAAGTCGTATGCCACGGCATTCGCCGCTAGCAGGTCTTCATACTCGGCGCTGAACGGGATGGTCAGCGATGCCGGCGCGCCGTCCTGGTCGTCGAGCAACACAAAGACGCGTACGGTGTCGAGCTGGTCCCGAATCGATTCCAGCACGGGCAGGAAGTCGGTATGCACCAGCAGCACCTCGGCGCCGGCGTGGTTGATCGTGTAGGCAATCTCGTCCGGCGACAGCCGCACGTTCACCGTCTGCAGCACAGCGCCCATCATCGGCACTGCGAAGTAGCACTCCAGGTAGCGATGACTGTCCCAGTCCATCACGGCCACGGTGGCGCCGTGCTCCACGCCCAGGCGGGCCAGGCCATTGGCCAGGCGTCCGATGCGATCGCGCATGGTGCGGTACGTCTGGCGGTGCGTGCCGCGATAGACGATTTCCTGATCGGGGTTCTGGCCCAGTGGCGTATGCAGCAGTTGCTTGATCAGCAGCGGATAGGCGTAGGCGTTGGGGGCGGTGTCATGCATCGCGTCCAGCATGGGTGTCTCCTGCGAATTCCAGACGAAAGGGGGAAGTCTGTGGTGCGCCGGAGCCGTCACCCCGGGCGGGATTCAGGCGGCGCTTTGTATGGATGCCATGTTGGCTGCGAGGCAGGGACGGCCGTATCCCCCAAAGAGGGGACCGCATCGGGGGAGCGCGTTTGGGGGAGGGGGGCTACGGCAAGCGAAAGTGACGCCGGCGGCGCCGTCAGGGCGCGGCGACCAGCCCCAGCGCTTGCGCACGGGCGACGGCGTGCGCGCGTTTTTCCACCGCCAGCTTGACGAAGATGCTCTTGATATGGGTCTTCACCGTCTCGGGCGCGATGCCGAGCGTCCGCGCGATTTCCTTGTTCGACTGGCCGGCCGCGATCAGCGCCAGGATGCCGCCTTCGCGGGCGCTAAGCGCGTCGCGCACCGACGCAGACGACGCCTTTTGTCGCATCTGGTAGCGCTCGTTGCAACGTTCGAGCAGTTCGTCGATGCAGGCCAGGCGTTGCCCATGGCCACCGCTGGCGGCAGTAGCCTTCCGAACCAGTTCCAGCAAGGCCCTGACGCCAGGCCCCTGGTCGAGAATCGTTCGGTAGGCACGCGCCGATTCGATCGTGGCCACCACCCGGCTGCACTCCTCGACGGCGCGGGCAGGTTCCCCACTGGCCTGGCAGGCCAGCGCCAGCATGGTGCGAGCGCGCAGCGCGAGATAGTTAGGCCGCCCCTGCGGCAAGCGCTGGAGCAGGGCATCCAGCAGGCGCACGGCATCGTCGGGCCGCGCCCCGGCAATGGCCAGGCAGGCGGCGCCCAGGGTCCGATAACGGTCCAGTTCGCTGGCGCAGGCCTCGCAATCGGGTGCGTCGACGGTGTTCACCAATCGGTCGATCTGTTCGACGCAAGCCGCGGCCTCCCGGGCACGGCCTTCGGCAATCAGCAGCCTGACACGCTCGAACAGGATCGCGGCCACCAGCCGGTGCCAGCCGCGCTGATGGCCAATCGTCAACGCCTGCTCGACCCATCCGTGGGCCTGGTCGAGGTGCCCGCGCGCCGCTGCAATCCGGACCAGCAGCGTGTAGGCCACCAGTACGCTGTCCAGCAGTACCGCCACGTCGATGACCGGCATGCGTTCCACCAACAGCGTTTCGGCCTCTTCGAGCCGGTCCTGTTCGTAGCGCAACTGCGCCAGCGCGGGTGCGCACAGCGCGGCGGCCGTCGAAGCGGGGCCGGCGTGCTCTTCAGCAAAGCGCATCGCCTGCAGAAAGTGCCGTTCGGCCAGGTCGAAGCGCATTTGCTGCAGCTCCGCCAGGCCCAGCAGGCAAAGTCTGTAGACCGAAGACAGCGGGTAGCGCCGGTTTTCGTCGGGCGAGTAAGGAATCCAGGGCGTTGCGTACAGCCGTTCGAGATCGCCGGATTTCCAATGCGCGAACCGCGCGACGTTGCTGAGCACGTTGATCATCCACGGATCGTCCGACAGCGGGCGGCTCAGGCAGTCTTCGGCAAGCCGCAGCGCGCCTTGGGCATCGTCACGCAGGGCCGTGAGCAGGGCGCGTATCGCCCGGCATTCCCACAGGTAGCGTTCGCGATCGGCCACCGGCCCTTGTGCGGCATCGTGCTCGATGGTTTCGACCATGGTGGACGCTTCTTCAAAGCGCATGGCCAGCGCCATGCCCCGCGCCAGCGCCAGGCGCACGTCCACCTGGCCGCGCATGATGTCCGGCGGCAAGTGCCGCTGCCAGCCAAGCAGCGTCATCAGATCGCCCTTGCGTACCAGCGACATCGCACATTGACCAATCAGGGCGACGGCATCGGTGGCGTCGCCTGCCTCCAAGGCGTGCCAGACGGCGTCCGTCCAGAGCGCCTGGGCGGCATACCAGCGCGACCCGCGCCGGTGCAGGTCGGCAACATCGATGGCAGGGGAGGTCTCAAGCCGCTGGCGCAGGTAGTCGCGCAGCAACTGGTGATAGCGAAACCATCGGCCCTCGACATCGAGCGGATCGAGCAGCAACTGGCGCGTGGCCAGCGCGTCGAGCATAGCCTGGCTGTCTGCCGCACCGGTGACGGCCACGCACAGCGGCGCGGAAAGCCGATCCAGGATGGCGGTGCGCACCATGAAATCGACCAGTTCCGGGGTCTGGCAGGCCAGCATCTCTTCGAGATAGGCCGCGATGGGGCGAGCCGTGCCCGACGGCGCCACCCATGTGCCGGCCTGGCCGCGCGCCAGCATCGGGGCGGACAGGCGCAACGCGGCCGCCCAGCCTTCGGTCGACGCGTGCAAGGCATCGACGTATGGCTGGGGCAGGCCGCCCGCGCATTCGCGCTGCACAAAGCGCCGGGTTTCGTCAGCACTGAAGCGCAGCATCGTCGCGTCGACTTCGAGCAACGCATTTCCGGCCCGCAGCCGGGCTAGCGGCAAGGGCGGGGCCGTGCGCGTGCCCAGCACGAGATGGAAGTTCGACGGCGCGTGGGTCAGCAGCAGCGCTACAGCTTCGTGAATCGACGCGGTGCCGATCAGGTGGTAATCGTCGACAAACAGGAACAGTTCGTCGTCGACCTCGGCCAGCGCATTGACCAGCGTGGCAACCACCGCGCGCGGCACCAGCAGCGACACATCGCCGGCCCATCCAGGCGGAGTGCCTTCTTCGCCGCACGCACGATGGAGCGATTGCGCCAGATGGCCCAGAAAATGGGCGGGCTCGTCATCCTCTTGGTCCACCGACAGCCAGGCCACGCGGGCGCCGTCCATCCGAAGCTGGTCCAGCCAGGCGATGATCAGCGACGTCTTGCCAAATCCGGCGGGGGCCTTGATGACGGTGAGACGCTTGTCGCGCCCCTGGCCAAGCAGATCCAGCAGGCGCGGGCGACCAATCAATCCAGACGGCAGGCGCGGCGGAATGATCTTGGTGGCCAGCAGAAATGGCGCGGACGGTGCAGCGGGCGCAGAGGGATCCGGCGCAGGGTCCTGCGCGACGCGCGGGCCTGAGCCACGACGTCGAGCTCCCGGCTTTTTCCGAGGCGGCGCCGGTGGAGAGGGTTGGCCTTCGCGCATGAAGTTGATTCTAGCCGCGCCATGCTTCGATTCAAGCGCAGCCAGCACTTTTTGGGAGCGGTCAGGTGCCGGGTGACTGGGAGTGCTCAGGCGGAAACCTGTGGATCCCACGGCAAGCGCTGCACCGCAGCAGCGCTTACCGTCTTCAAAACCCACGCCCGATCCGGACGGACACGGGGACGAAACTCAGAACGGGGCGGTGAACGTCAACCATGCGCCTTGCTGCAGGCCGCTCATCCCGAACATCATGTTGTAGTCGAGGCCAAAGGTTAGCGTCGTGGTCCGGGAGTTTCGCGCCCAGGCCCGCCTGGATGCGGTCGCGCTCGAACGGCGTGCCATGCACCATGTACGCGGGGCCGGCGCTCGTCACAATGCCTTGGATTGGCGAATCGAAAATTTAACATAAGATAGATTATGCGCATAAAAACAAACACGTGTTGTAGGTGCGTGTGCAGGTTGGCGCGAATCCGGTTGTGCCGGCGCCAGGTCCCCGCTGAACCCGAACGGGCCCGGAACGTGAAAAGCCCACGTTCCGGCAGGAGACGTGGGCCCGGAAAGGGAATGCAACGGACGAATCAGCGTTCTGCACAGGCTCGTCGCCGGCCTCGCAGGCGTTCCGGTGGCTGGGAGGTGCGTCCTCTGGCCCACTGACGCGTCGATCCGGGCATATCGGGAGGTTGTCGGATCTTGCCGGCCAGAAGCCATCATTTACCGGCATGTTCGCCGGCCCCGCCGCCGAAACGCTCAGTCCGGCCAGAAAAGTGACAGTCCCGCACGCGCGGTCGGCTATCATGCCAATCCTCTCCGAAGTAGCTCCCTATGATTTCCGTCCGTAATGTCACGCTGCGCCGTGGCGTCAATGTCGTACTTGACCGCGCATCCGTCACCTTCAATCCCGGCGAAAAGATCGGTCTCGTCGGCCGCAATGGCGCCGGCAAGTCGTCGTTCTTCGCCCTTCTCAACGGCACGCTGCACGAAGATAGCGGCGAGTTCTCGATTCCCGCCGCATGGAAGATGGGTCAGGTCGCGCAGGATATGCCGGAGACCGAGCAAAGCGCGACCGACTTCGTGGTCGAGGGTGACACCGTGTTGTTGGCCGCGCAGACCGAAGTCGCTGCCGCCGAGGCCAGCGACGACGGCATGCGCATGGCGCACGCCTACATGGCCCTGCACGATGCCGGCGCACACGACGCCCCTGCTCGTGCCCAAGCGCTGATCCTGGGCCTTGGCTTCAGCGCTGCGCAGCTTAGTCACCCGGTCAACAGTTTCTCCGGCGGCTGGCGCATGCGGCTGCAACTGGCGCGCGCGCTCATGTGCCCGTCCGACCTGCTGCTTCTCGACGAGCCGACGAACCACCTGGACCTCGACGCGCTGGTCTGGCTGGAAGCCTGGCTCAAGCGCTATCAGGGAACCCTGGTAGTGATCAGCCACGACCGCGAGTTTCTCGACGCGGTGACGCAGGTCACGGTGCACGTCGACAACGCCCAGCTCGTGCGCTATGGCGGCAACTACAGCAAATTTGAAGACATGCGAGCCGAACAGCTCGTATTGCAGCAGGCCGCGGTAGCCAAGCAGGCGGACAAGATCGCCCACCTGCAGAAATTCATCGACCGTTTCAAGGCCAAGGCCTCGAAGGCGAAGCAGGCACAGAGCCGTGTCAAGGCGCTCGAACGCATGGAGAAGATCGCACCGGTGCTTGCCGACGCCGAGTTCAACTTCGAGTTCAAGGAGCCGCTCAACGTCCCGAACCCGCTGCTGTCGATGCTGGACACCAGCTTCGGCTACCCGGCGCCGGCCGGCGCAGAGCCGGGCACGCCGCCTACGGTCATCGTACGCGGCATCAACCGTTCCGTGCTGGCCGGGCAGCGCATCGGCATTCTCGGTGCCAACGGCCAGGGCAAGTCCACGCTGGTGAAGACGGTGGCGCATGCGCTGGCGCCGATTGCCGGCGAAATCAGCGAAGGCAAGGGCCTGAATATCGGCTACTTCGCCCAGCAGGAACTTGACGTGCTGCGCCCGCTCGACACGCCGATGGAACACATGATCCGCCTTGCCAAGGACACGCCGGCTCACATGCGCGCGCCCGGCCAGAGTGGAACCGAGCAATCGCTTCGCACCTTCCTTGGCACCTTCAACTTCAGCGGCGACATGGTCCATCAGGCGGTGAGCACGATGAGCGGCGGCGAAAAGGCGCGGCTCGTGCTGTGCATGATCGTGTGGCAGCGCCCTAACCTGCTGCTGCTCGACGAGCCGACCAACCACCTCGACCTGGCCACACGCGAAGCGCTGGGCATGGCGCTCAACGAATTTGAAGGCACCGTGATGTTGGTCAGTCACGACCGCGCCCTGCTGCGCGCCGTATGTGACGAGTTCTGGCTGGTTACCAAGGGCGGCGTCGAGCCCTTCGACGGCGATCTGGACGATTACCAGCAGTTTTTGCGCGACGAAGCCCGTCGCATGCGCGAGCAGGCTGCCGCAGCGTAGCGGCAGGTCGCCTGAGGCGTGCCAATGGGAAGGCCTTCCCTTCTCGCGGCTTTCAGGCGAACTGGTAGTCGTGCGTGGGGTGAAGCTGCCAGTCTCCATTGCCGCGCAACTCCAGCACCTGGATGTGGTAATGCAGCAGGGTTGGGCGGTGACTGACGCTGACTAGCGTGGTGGGGCCGGTGACCAGTTGGCTGTAGAGGCGGGTCTCATTGCCGATGTCCAGCGCGCTGGTCGCTTCATCAAGCAATGCGTAGCGAGGACGAGCCAGCAGCATGCGAGCAAATGCCAGGCGTTGTTGCTCGCCGAGCGACAGGACCTTGCCCCAGTCCAGTTCTGCATCCAGCCCGCCGAAGCGTTCCACCATGTCGGGCAGGTTGACCATATCGAGCAGCTTCAGTAGCTCGCCATCAGGTATGCGGCGTCCGTCGCAATTGGGATAAAGCAACTGACAGCGAAGGTTGCCGACCGCCATATAGGGATGCTGCGGCACGATCAGCATCTGCTCCGCCGCAGGGCGTACGATTCGACCGCTCCCGCAATGCCACAGGCCAGTAATGGCGCGCAGCAACGAACTCTTGCCACCACCACTGGGCCCCACGATCAGCAGGTTTTGGCCTTGCGCCACGGTTACCGTGAGGTCATTCAGCAACGTCCGCTGGTAGTCGGGCGTATGCAGGGTCAGATGCTCCAGTGACAGCGTGTTGCCGCGACGATGTTCGATCTGGCTGCCAGGCTTGCGGTGAACCACGCGTGGATGCCAGCGAAGAAGCAAAAGTGGTCAGCCGGTCCACGCCTGCCAGGAAGCGGCTCAGGCTTTCAAAGTTATCGACGATGACTGTCAGTGCCGCCAGCACGGCCGCGAATGCACCTGCGGCCTGGATTGCGCTGCCAACTTCGAGTTCGCCATCCAGTACGCGATTGGCGACGATCACGCTGGGGAGCATCAGGGTCAGGAACGAATAGGCGTACTGGAAGAAATAGAGATTCAACTGCCAGCGGATCAACCGGTTGAAGTTGGCGAATACGTGCTGAAATCGGCCGCGTACGTGATTGGATTCATGCTGCTCGCCGCGATGGAAGGTAATCGACTCAGCGTGCTCGCGCACCCGGATCAGGCTGAAGCGGAAGTCGGCTTCGCACTTCAGTTGGTAGAAGTTCAGCCCGATCAGCACCTTCCCGAAGCACAGCACCGAGATCACCGTGCCACAGATGGCATAGAGCACGAGAAAAACCACCAATTCTCGAGAGATCGACCACAGTACCCGGCTAAACCCAATCAACTGCAGCACCGCTCCCAGCATCAGGAGCAGAAAGTACAACGACTGCTGCGTGAAGGTACTGATGTCTTCCGAAATGCGCTGGTCCGGGTTATCGATGGCCGTATTCGCATTCAGCGTATAAAAGGCGCCGCCGCCGAAATACTTCTCCAGATAATCGTGCGTCATCCAGGCTCGCCACTGGATGAACAGCTTGTGACGTGTGTAGTAGTAGAAGGCGTAGACCGGTACCGCCGCAATCAGCACGTAGACAAATATCCGGATGGCGTACCAGAACCGGTCGCCGTCCTTGGCGGCCAGCGCCGAGGCAAACTCACCCGTTTGCCGGTTGAAGAGCACATTGGTCCAGGTCTGCCCAAACAGCAGGCACACGAGTATCGCCAACAACGCCCAGGCCTTCCACTTGTCCCGTGACAGCCAGTATGGCTTGGCGATGTTCAGAAACCGCTTCCACAGATTGCCATCGCGCGTAGACATAACCGTTTCGTTTCGACAAGGCCCATGAGAGAGGGCTTGTACGCCTGCGCATCGCCCCCTCGCAACCGGACCTACGCATTTCGCGTGCCATGGGAACGACTGCGCCCCGGGGTTTCCCGCACTGTCCCGAGCCGTCAAACGCCCGTCCCGAAATGTCAAATGACTGACGGCTCCGCTGCCGATACTGGTTTGCGCGCCGAGCCGGGTTTCGCCGGCGTCCGCGTTTTCAAAGATTTCAATCGTAGATATGACCAGTCAGATCGCATCACTTCTTTCAGGAGCCGCAGCGCCGGCGTTTTCGCAGGTCAGTTCCGCGTGGGAGACGGTTCTTACCGGCACCGCGATGCCGCTGGAAAACGTCTATAACCTGCGCGACCTCGGCGGCTTGCACAGCCGCGACGGCAGGCTGGTTCGCATGGGCCGATTGTTTCGCAGTGGAAATCCGGGGATGGCCAGCCCGGCCGACCTTCAATCGCTGCGGGGCCTGGGCCTCGACGTCGTCGTCGATTTCCGTTCGCCCGAGGAAAAATCGCCCGACGAGTCCGGTTTCGCCGACGCCTTCAACTGGCTGGCGCTGCCGGTACTGGAAGGCAGCATGAGCATCAAGGAACTGGTGCCGCGCCTTCAAGGCGCCACGCGACAGGACATGGACGAATTCATGTTGCAGGTGTATTGCGATTTCCCAACAAAGCACCGGGCGGCCTTTGCCGCGTTTCTGAAAGCGGCGGAAAAAGGTCCGACCATGCTGTACCACTGCAGCACCGGCAAAGACCGGGCTGGCTTTGCCACCATGCTCCTGCTGTCCGCGCTCGACGTGGCGCCGGCCACGATAATGGCCAACTACCTGGAATCAAACCACTGGAACCAGCGGCTGATTCAGGGTCTGATGGTCCGGCTTGCATCGCTCGATATTGCCCCGGATGTCGCCATGCCATTGCTGGAAGTTCGTGCCGGCTACCTGAAGGCGTCGTTGCAAGCCATCGAGCAGGAATGGGGCAGCACCGCCCGCTTCCTGCGCGAAGCCCTGTCAGTAGATGTGCCACGTCTCCAGGCCCATTATCTGGAGCACGGCGCCTAGCCGAATCACGGCGTCGGGTCTTATGAAATTCGACGCCCCGCCCTGCACACCCTTCCGCGGCTTCCCATTTTTGATCCTGGTGTCAGGGCCCGAATCACCGAAATCCGCGGGAATGATTTTACGGCTCGGATACCAGCGTGTTGGACGCGTCGCGCTCGACGATGTGTTTCACTTGCCGGAATAACGCGTCCACGCCTGAGACCGTATTGTTTCCCCTGAGAAGCTTGCCGAACAGCGACTGCTCGGCCACTACCATGCACGACCACACAACGTCACTGCCGACAGGCACAGCGTCGGACGACTGTTTCGTGTCGAAATCATGGACGCTTCCGCAGCCGACCCATAGCAGGTAGGGTTTTCTCTGAACGACCAGACACCACCCCCAATCCTCCGGGACAATTTCCTCAATCATCCGCCCTTCTGTGGCAAGCCGATCGTGCAGCCAGCGGGAGAATTGCCGCCCGTAACAATAGGGGTTCGTTTCCTTGTCCTCGCCCGGTTCGATCTCGAACAGCGTCGAGCGAAACCATAACTGTTGTGGGCTCATGAATGATTTTCTCCATACCGGTTTCGGCATTACCGATCAGGGGCAAAAATAATCAGTTGCCCACCTGAAGTTCGCGGCGAGCTTAGCAGATTCCGATTGGATACCGGGGGCTTGAAGTGGGGTGTTGTGGCAACTCCCTCCTACTCATATTCGATCCCACGTCAATATCGCGGCAACATTAACGGGAGGGCGCCATGGAAAACCCGCATGTTGCGGTGCATAACCGGTCGGTCAATCACCCGTTTGAATATCTACGAATATTGGCGTCACGTATCGTCACGGTTACATTGGCCGGGCGTTGTCACGCGGGGGAAGAATTTGCATTGAAAAGATGACTGCTGTTGAAGGCGCGTGCCGACGCACTCCCACACTCACGATAACGAAACAGAGGAGACATCATGCATCGCGTATTCCAGAGCGCCGGTCTGGCGCTTGCTGCCGGCTTGCTGTTGTACGGCTGTGGCGGCGGCGACGACAACGGATCGACCCCCACCGCATCCACTCCCGCTGCGCCGACGGTTCAACCGGAGGACGTTCGCCCGCAGGACGACCGCACCTACACCGTCGACACCGCCGCGCTGGCTGCCAAACTGGCGCCGCTGGCCGGCGCGCCCGCCTCTGACCGCTGGTCCGGTGTGCTCAGCAAGGCCGGTTATGTCGTAGAAGTGCCAGCGGCCTGGAATGGCAAGCTCGTGATGTACGCGCATGGCTATGCGGGGATGGGCTCCGCGCTCGCCATCACCATTCCGGCCATCCGCCGGCATCTGCTGGACGCCGGCTACGCCTGGGCCGCTTCCACGTATTCCACCAACTATTACGACGTGCGCGCCGGCGTGGAGGACACCAACGCGCTGGCGCTGGCGTTCACCGACATTGCCAAGCAGAACGGCCGCACGCTGACCGCGCCCACGCGCACGTACATCGTTGGCCATTCGATGGGCGGCCACATCGCGGCCGCCGCCGTGGATGCCGAGAATATCCAGACGGCCGTGCACAAGGTGTCGTACCACGGCTCGGTGCCGATGTGCGGCGTGCTGGGCGACACCGAACTGTTCAATTACTTCGGTGGCTATCAGACCGCCGCGCAGCAGTTGGCCGGCATGCCCGCCACGTCGTGGCCGGTCGCGAACTGGGCGCAGATCGTGACGCCGCTGATGTCGGCGTTGTTCACCACCTACCCATCGGCCACGACCGCCGCGGGCGACAAGCTCAAGGCCGTCGTCAAAAACCTGACCGGTGGCGAGCGTCCGCTGTTCGAGCTGGGCTTCGGGCAAAGCCCGGCGTCGAAGGCCTACCAGGACGCGGTGTGGGGCACGTTCGGCTCGGACGGCACGGTCAATGGCATCCTGACCCAGAACGTGGTGGATACCACCGCCCTGCTCTACCAGTTCGACAATGACCCGGCCCAGTCCGCCGAAGAACAGGCGTTCAATGCGTCGATCTTCCGCGTGCATGCGGTGACCGATGCGAACCGCCTGCGCCGCGACGGCCTGCGCTGGATTCCGCAGAACGCCGCGAAGATCGGCGTGCCGGTGCTGACGCTGCATACGCTGGGCGACATGTACGTGCCGTTCAGCATGGAGCAGATCTACAAGCGCCGCGCCGATGCGAACGGTACCGCGTCCTGGCTGGTGCAACGCGCGATCCGCGGCATAGCGCATTGCGACTTCACGGTGGCGGAGCAGACCAAGGCCTTCGACGACATGGTGGCGTGGGAGCAGACCGGTACCCGGCCCGCCGGCGACGATGTGCTGACGCCGGCGGTGGTGGCCAATGCCAAGTACGGCTGCACGTTCACCAACAATACGGTGGGCGCCGACGACGACGCCTTGACGAAGAACCTGCGGCTGGTGATTGCCGCCGCACCTGGCACAAGCTGCCAGTAGCGAGGCGAGCCGCCGCAAGGCGGCATCTGCCACGCGCACGAAACTACGCGCAAGCCATGGCGCGCCAGCAAAGGGAGCCGTCCTGCGGGACGGCTCCTGGCGGCGACGACGCCGCCGCCTGGTTCATGCGTCGGAAAGGGGCGAATTCACGCGCTCGCCCAGTTTGAAGCGACTCACACCGGCAGAATCTACGGTCTTCCAGCCCTAAGCGGCCAGACTTCGCCCCCGCCGCCCCCCATTCCCGACGACGCTCCCGCACCACGATAGGCCGTTGGTCCAATGGCAGCGCCGCACGGATCGGCCTACCTTGACCAGACCATTTGCTGGCGCACGGGGAGGAACCTGCATGTCGGCCATCAATCCGTCGCACAGCGATAGCGTCCAGGATCGTGCCCCGGCCCTTGACGTGGTGGATCGCGTATCCGAGATGTGTTTCGGGCTGTACATGGCGCTGACGTTCGTGGGCGCGGTGTCGTCCGCCACGGCCGGGGCGGATGCCGGCCAGACCATGCTGCGCACCGCCCTGGGCTGCAATCTCGCCTGGGGGCTCGTCGACGCGATCATGTATCTGGTGCGGACGCTGGCCGGGCGCGGCATGCTGCAGAAGCTTGCGTCGACGGCCAAGCATGGCGACGCGGCGTCGGGCATCGCGGCGATCCGCGACGCACTGCCGCCCGCCATGAACCCCCACATCGCCAACGAGGATCTGGAACCCGTGCGGCTGCGCCTGGTTTCCGGCGCCACGGTACCCGCCCGCCCGACGCTGCATGGGGGCGACTTCCTTGCCGCGATCCGGATCTTCTTCATCGTGGTGCTGTCGACGTTTCCCGTCGCGCTGCCATTCGTGCTGCTGCACGACGTGCCCACGGCCCTGGTGGTGTCCAGGGCGCTGACGCTGGTCATGCTGTTCGTGGGCGGGGCGGCGCTGGGGCACTACGGCGGCATCAATCCATGGCGCGCCGGGTTCTGGATGATGGCGCT
This sequence comes from Cupriavidus pauculus, assembly GCF_002858765.1. Taxonomy (GTDB): domain Bacteria; phylum Pseudomonadota; class Gammaproteobacteria; order Burkholderiales; family Burkholderiaceae; genus Cupriavidus; species Cupriavidus pauculus_B. The sequence continues at coordinate 144,633 of NZ_PJRP01000016.1, read as the reverse complement.
CGGCGTGGCCGTCACCATGGCCGTCATCGCGCTGGGAGGCTGACGTGCGCGCGCCCCTGGTGGCAGTCGCGATCTGGCTGGCCTCGCAGGGCGTCCAGGCCCAGGAGGTTGCCGTCACCCCGCCGGCCCCCGCCGACGCCCCCCCGCCCGCCTGGAGTTTCCTGGCCACCGGCTACTGGAACATGCCGCGTCACGAAGACAGCTACGGATCGGGCATCTTCGCGGCCGACCATGGCCAACTGCATCTTGAAGCGCGCGTCAACTACGAGGCCATGCATGCCCAGTCGGGCTTTGTCGGCTGGTCGTTTTCGGGTGGGGAGACTTTCCAGTACAAGGTCACGCCCATCGTCGGCGTCGTGGTGGGCAGCGCGCACGGACCCATCGCCGGGGTGGAAGCCAGCCTGGCGGTAAGCAAGTTCGACTACTACATCGAAGCCGAGTACCTGCCCGGAACCGGCACCACGACGCCCTACACGTACGCATGGAGCGAACTCGGATTCCGGCCCGTCCAATGGCTGCGGGTGGGTCTGGTTGCCCAGCGGACGCGGATCTACGGCGGCGACCGCGAATTCCAGCGCGGTGGCCTGCTGCAGGTCACGGTCGGCAAGGTCACAGGTGGCCTCTACTGGTTCAATCCGGCGTCCCACGACCAGGTGGTGATCGCCGTCCTGACCCTCGCGTTCTAGCGCACGCGCGCGCCCGGCCGGGCCCCATTGGCTCCGGCAGGCGCCCAGTGCGTCACGTGTTCGACTGCGAGGGGGGGATGCGTGCCCTGCCTACATCACCCGGTGCGCGAAATGGCCGCGGTGAGCCTCGGTCATCAGCTGCGTGAAATCGTCGACGTTCATATGGACCAGTGCTTCGCGGTCGCCGGCCTCGAAGTAGACGTCGTCGTGGGTCAGCAGGCAGTCGTCGATCCAGGTCAGCGTGCCATAGGCCATGCCCACCGGCGGCAGCGCTTGCAGGTCGCAGTCGCGGAACACCTCGCGCACGCCGTCTGCATGCGCGTAGGCCAGCTTGCGGCCGGTCTGCTCGCGTAGTTCGGCCAGTTTCAGGTGATGGCTGGCCGGGATCACGGCGGCAAGGTAGCCCTTGTCGTCCTCGAGCAGCACCGTGCGGGCCAGCCGGTCGGCGGGGATGCTGGGGGCCGGCGCCCCAGGCTGTCCGGGACGGCGCACGGTCTCGAACCGGCTCTCCGTCCTGCTCAGGCATCGCGCCAGCTTTGTCGCCATGGTCATGATTGCAGCCTCCCGGCGTCATGCGCCGCAGTGGTCTGGAGTACCGGAACTATAGGTCACGCGCCGCGCGGCAAATGGTCGGTGCTAACCCCTACCGCCATGGCGCGGATGAGATGGCGATCTCAGCGCGATGCCATAGCGATGTTCTATCGCGCCGATTGCAAACCTCTCATGTTGTTGACATGCGCTCTCGCCTATATTTCTCGTGCGACAGGATCTGCCGAGGCAGAGCCTCGTGGAAGTGTTGACGCGTGAAGACAGACTAGAACTACCGTTTGGATCCCCCAAAGGAGAGAGCATGTCTAACGAAAAGTGTCCCTTCAACCATGCCGCCGGCGGCGGCACGACCAATGCGGACTGGTGGCCGAAACAGCTGCGGCTCGAATTGCTGGCCCAGCATTCGGACAAATCCAACCCGCTGGACAAGGGATTCGACTACGCCGCGGCCTTCAAGAGCCTCGACTACGCCGCGCTGAAGCAGGATCTGGCGAAGGTGATGACCGATTCGCAAGACTGGTGGCCCGCCGACTTTGGCCACTACGGCCCGCTGTTCATCCGCATGGCCTGGCACAGCGCCGGCACCTACCGCATCGGCGACGGCCGTGGGGGCGGTGGACGCGGCCAGCAGCGCTTTGCGCCGCTCAACAGCTGGCCCGACAACGTCAGCCTGGACAAGGCGCGCCGGCTGCTATGGCCCGTCAAGCAGAAGTACGGCCAGAAGATTTCCTGGGCCGACCTGATGATCCTGGCCGGCAACGTTGCGCTGGAAACCATGGGCTTCAAGACCTTCGGCTTTGGCGCGGGCCGCGAAGACACCTGGGAACCGGACCAGGACGTCTACTGGGGCAATGAAAAGACCTGGCTCGGCGGCGATGTCCGCTACGGCAAGGGCGCGGCGGGCAGGCAGGACGATGGCGGCGTGCTGGTGGCCGACGTCGAAAAGCACGGCGAGGAAGTCAGCCGTACCGACCCCGGCCGCAATCTGGAAAATCCGCTGGGCGCCGTGCAGATGGGCCTGATCTACGTGAATCCGGAAGGCCCGGACGGCAATCCCGATCCGCTGGCCGCCGCCTACGACATCCGCGACACGTTCGGCCGCATGGCCATGGACGACGAGGAAACCGTGGCGCTGATTGCCGGCGGCCACACCTTCGGCAAGACACACGGCGCCGGCCCGGCCAGCAACGTGGGACCGGAACCCGAAGCCGCCGCGGTGGAGCTGCAGGGCCTGGGCTGGCAGAACAAGTACGGCACCGGCAAGGGCGCCGACACCATCACCAGCGGCCTGGAAGTGACGTGGAGCAGCACGCCCACCCAATGGGGCCAGGGCTTCTGGGAAAACCTGTTCAACTTTGAATACGAGTTGACCAAGAGCCCGGCTGGCGCCAACCAGTGGGTGGCCAAGGATGCACCCGAGACGGTGCCGCACGCGCACGATCCGTCGAAGAAGCTCAAGCCGACCATGCTGACCACCGACCTGTCGCTGCGCTTCGATCCGATCTACGAGAAGATCTCGCGCCGCTTCAAGGACGATCCCAAGGCCTTTGCCGATGCCTTCGCCCGCGCCTGGTTCAAGCTGACCCACCGCGACATGGGCCCCGTGGTGCGCTACCTGGGCCCTGAAGTACCGACCGAGGAACTGCTCTGGCAAGACCCGATCCCGAAGGCAGACCATCCGCTGGTGGACGACAAGGACATCGCGGCGCTCAAGCAGAAGGTGCTGGCGTCGGGGCTGTCGGTTGCGGAGCTTGTGAAAACGGCGTGGGCGGCGGCCTCGACGTTCCGCGGCTCTGACAAGCGCGGCGGCGCCAACGGTGCGCGTATTCGCCTGACCCCGCAGAAGGACTGGGCGATCAACGAGCCCGACCAGCTTGGCAAGGTGCTGTCAAAGCTGGAAGGCATCCAGAAGGAGTTCAATGGTGCGGCATCGGGCGGCAAGAAGGTGTCGCTGGCCGACCTGATCGTGCTGGCGGGTGGCGCCGCCATCGAAAAGGCTGCCGAGAAGGCCGGCAAGACGCTGACCGTGCCGTTCTCGCCGGGCCGCATGGATGCGTCGCAGGACCAGACCGACGTGAAGTCGATGGACGCCATGGAGCAGACCGCCGACGCGTTCCGCAACTACATCAACCCGCGCGTGCGCGTGCCGGCCGAGCACATGATGATCGACAAGGCACAGTTGCTGACGCTGACCGCGCCCGAGATGACGGTGCTGATTGGCGGCCTGCGCGTGCTGAACGTGCATGCCGGCAAGGATGCGCACGGGGTGCTGACGGACCGGCCCGAGACGCTGAGCAACGACTTCTTCCGCAACCTGCTCGACATGAGCCTGGAGTGGACGCCGCTGTCGCGCGACGTGTTCGAGGGTGCCGATCGAAAGACCGGCGCGGTCAAGTGGACGGGCTCGCGCGTCGACCTGGTGTTCGGCTCGCACGCGCAACTGCGTGCGCTGTCAGAGGTGTACGCCAGTGCCGACGGCGCCGACAGGTTCTACACGGACTTTGTCGCCGCCTGGGCCAAGGTGATGGACCTGGACCGCTTCGACCTGCGCAAGTGATGTAGCGCCGAGGCACGCCGTAGCATCAAGGGCGCCGATGTGGGTATCGGCGCCCTTTTCTATTTGCCTTGCCCGCCGGGGGCTCAGCCGGTGCACGCCCTTAACGCCTGCAAACAGAACTCCGCCACCACGTTGGCCATCTGGTCGATATCGAGCGGTTCCGCCGATACCGCCGAGATGCGCGCGTTGCTGGCGGTTGCCGTGGCCAGCCCGTGGGCGGCGATCCAGACCGCGAAGGCCAGTTGGTCTTCGGACAGGTGCGTGGGCGCCCTGCCGTCCAGGCACGCGGTCACGGCTTCGCGGACGCGCGAGAACGAATCGCCGGCGGCCTGTGTCAGCTCGGGGTACTCGCTGCGGCGCTCCACGCCGGGGCCGAACATCAGGTGAAAGCGTGCCGGATAGCGATGGGCGAATTCCGCATAGCCCACCAGCAGTCCGCGCAGGCGGTCGGCCGGGGTGATGTTGGGCAGCCGCGCGGCGCGCTCGCTTTTGAAGTGCTTGAGTTCGCGGAACGCCTGCGCGGCGATTGCCGCCAGCAGGCCGTTGCGGTCCTGAAAGTGGTGCGATGGCGCGCCGGCCGACACCCCGGCCAGCCTGGCCGCCGTGCGCATGCTCATGGCGGCAACGCCTTCGGTATCGATCAGATGCAGGCCCCAGGCGATCAGCGACGCGCGCAGGTCGCCGTGGTGCCACTGGCCTTCGGGCTTGGTGGCCGCGCCGGTGGGCGTCTTGCCGGGCCGGGGCGGACGGGCCGCCGTGAATTCCTGGGACATGCCAAGCTGCTGCCGTGGATCAAGGGGTTCCATGCTACCGCGCCTGTCGCGGATCTGGCGGATCTGGCGGCTACAGCGCCGCCTGGCCGTCCAGCGCGGCTTCGTCGCTCGATGCCGGGGCCGGGCGCCGGCGCAGCGCGGCCTTCACCACGCCGTACTGCACGCAGAACAGCACGCCCTTGGACACCGCCGGATAGATCGCGATAAAGGCCGGCCACGACGCCGGGTGCCAGATCGCCACCACCGCGTTCAGCGCGGCAGACACCATCATCAGCACCGCCCAGGCATAGCCGAAGAACGTCATCTCGGGCTGTACGCGCGGCGCGATGCCCGGCGGCACGTAGCGGTTCATCCAGCCGCCGCGCAGCATGACAACGCCGATGACCAGAAACAGGATGCTCGGCTTGGCCATCACGAAGCGCGGATCGGACGTGACCCACGTGGCGATCGACGACACCACCACCGACGCCAGGCTGATCCACTGCAGCACCGCCACGCGGCGCCGATGGGCAATTTCCCGGCCGACCACGGCCAGTGCCACGACCAGGCCCGCCAGCGTGGCGATGCGGACGTCCACGTTCAGCGCCATCAGCACGGCAAAGACCAGCACGCCCAGCGTGTCGAGCATGACGGGCCACGCCACCCGCAGGATCCGGCTCATGCGCCCACCCCTTCCACCCAGTTGCCGTGAAAGCCGAAGGGCACGCGCTGCGGCAATTCCACCGTGGCTACCGGGCCGGCCTCGACATCCAGCGCGTCGAGCACCAGCAGTTCGCTGGTATTCGACGCCGCGCGCCACACCACGGCCAGCAGCCAGCCATCGCCCTCCGCGCGGCCGCGCGGCGCGAACACCGGCTCCGAGGTGGCGTCGCCCGGCGGCAGCCACAGCGTGGCCTGGGCACCAGTCAGGGCGTCGAGATGCACGATGCCCTGCCGCTCGCCCTGGTCCGATTGGCCCTGGCTCGCGGCTTCCCCCGGCACCGAGGCGGCAAACCAGCCGTGCCGGTGCTGGCGACCCGCAAGGCGGTCGTCGATACGCGGAAACTCGCCCGGCAGGTCGCACAGGCGCCGGCTGGTGAAGGTGTCGCGGCCATCGGCCAGGTTGAAGGTCCAGCGCGTCAGGTAGGCCAACTGGCGCGACCGGTCGCCCGGCGAGCCATCGGGACGCGGAAACAGCGGCGCCTCGTCGTAGACCATGACATCGGCGTGGAGCGTGTCGCCCTCTTCCCACGCATTCATGGCGTGGAACACATAGCACGGCGACCCCTGGAACCAGCGCAGCGCGGCGGACGGTGCATCGCGCCGCATGATGCCGATCATCGCCGGCCGGTCTGCCTCGAAGGCATAGGGCGGCAGGCCCTTCTCCAGACGGTCGCGGCTGCCCGTCAGCGGCAGGACCGGAAACAGCAGGTGGCGCGTGGTCATCATGAAGTCATGCACCATGCTGCAGTACGGCGTGGCGAACTTCAGATGGCGGGTCAGGCGCGCATCGGGGCCGATGGTGCCGGTCGTCATGGCGGCAGTCAGCGGGCCATCGGCGTTGTAGCCGAAGAAGAACATTTCGCCGGTCAGCGGATCGATCTTCGGATGCGCCGTGAAGGGGCCCTGCAACGGGCCGTAGTCGGCGTAGCCAAGCGTTTCCAGCGTGCCGGGCACCATGCGCGTAGGCCGGTGCGCCTCTTCCAGCGCCAGCAGCCGCTGCCCGTGCCACACGATATTGGTGTTGGCCACGCCCCGGTCGTCGCCCACCCATTCGGGCGCATCGGGCAGCTTTCCCGCAAACGATCGAAACAGCGCCCGGCCCGCCCGGTCTTCGTCACGCCACTTCGGCGTGCGGACCCAGCGGTTGCGATAGGCGGCGGTGCCATCGGCCAGCGCAATGGCGTGGATCATGCCGTCGCCGCCGAACCAGTGGGTGGCCGGCGTGGGGAAATGGGGATTCGGACCATTCCGATACAAGGTGCCGGTCAATTCCCTGGGCAGCACACCCCGCACCTTCAGCCCTGCGGCCTCGATTTCTTGCGCCACCGGCGCAAAGTTGCCGTTCGACCAGATGCTCTCGGACGTCTGCCGCGCCTGGCTGTCCCGGCCTTCCTGTGCCTGTTTCTGCACGCCTGCTTGCGCTGTCTCCACGCTGTCTCCCCCCCGTCCAAACTAATCACTGTTCAGTTTGCGTATTCAAGGCGCCCCCCCGGGGTAAGTCAAGGAGATTCGGCTCAGGGATTCCGCCAATGCGGGCGGTTGGAAGTTTTCATGGGCGCGCAGAAAACGTTCAGGGCGACGGTCACACGGCATGCCGGGGCGGCCGCGTATAGTGGAAAACGCCATTTCCGGCCCGACTGCAAAAGGAGTCCCCTCATGGCCATCCCCCGTTTCTCGAAGCTCTCCGCGCTGCCCACCGCCGTGCGCCGCACGGCCTGGCTGACCCTGCCCGCCTTGCTGCTGGCCGTGTCCGGCATCGCCAACGCCCAGTTGGGCGACATGCTCAAGTCATCGCCGCTGGGCGGTTCCGGCTCCAGCCAGGGCGCCACTGGCGCGGCTGGCGCGCTGGGCAACCTTGGCGGCCTGGGCAGCATTTCGTCCCTGGGTTCCAGTTCAGCCGGCAACGCGGCGGGCGTCATCGAGTTCTGCATGAAGAACAACTACCTGAACCCCGACGCCGCCACGTCGGCCGTGAAGGACAAGCTGCTGGGCTCGGTGTCGGGTGGCACCTCGGACAGCGGCTACAGCGACGGCTCGCGCGGCATCCTGTCCACGGGGGGCGGCAAGCACATGGATCTGAGCGCCAGCGGGCTGAAGGCCGAGGTGACCAAGCAGGTCTGCGACAAGATCCTGGCACAGGGCAAGTCGATGCTCTGAGCGGCGCCGGCATTCAGCATGGGGCATCGGCGCGGGCGCATTGGCCTCTGGCGGCATCGCCTATATTCGTAGTTCGTCCGCCCGATTGGCCCCGGACGCATGAAGGAGTGTCGACGATGCGCCCTGAATCATCGCCGGATAGTGACCCGCCCGCCCTGCCCCCCGAACCCGCGCACGTAGCCGCTGCCGACACCGACGCGGACGCGGAACCGCCGCATCCGCGCCATGCGCAGATGTTTCCGGTGCTGGCCGAGGCCCAGATCGAGCGCGTGCGGCGCCATGGCAGCCTGGTCCACTTTACGCAGGGCGACATGCTGTACCGGGCGGGCAGCCTGTGTCCGGGGGTATTCGTGTTGCTGTCCGGCCAGGTGGAGATCATCGGCCGCGACGGCCTGGGCCATGCGCGCAGCATCCACACCTACACCAAGCGCGGCGAATTCACTTCCGACGTGACCCAGTTGTCGAACAAGCCGGCCGTGGTCGACGCCCATGTGGTGGCGCCGGTCGAAGCGGTGCTGCTGCGCCCCGAAGAGCTGAGCGCGCTGATGATCCGTGAAGCCGATATCGGCGAGACCATCATGCGTGCGCTGATCCTGCGCCGGGTACTGGTCATCGAACGCGGCCATGGCGTGGTGCTGCTGGGGCCGGCCGGTCATGCGCGGCTGGTGGCGTTGCAGAACTTCCTGCGCCGCAACGTCTTTCCGAGCCTGGTGATCGACGCCGGCGAGGACCCCGAGGCCATTGCGCTGCTCGAACGGCTGACGCCCCAGCCAGAAGACTTTCCGCTGGTGATCTGCCCCAACGGCACGGTGCTGCGCAACCCCGACGAGCGGCACCTGGCGTCGTGCCTGGGTCTGATCCCCGACTTCGATCCGACGTTTGTCTACGACGTGGTGATTGTCGGCGCGGGCCCCGCCGGGCTGGCGGCCGGCGTCTATGCTGCGTCCGAAGGGCTGTCGGTGGCCGTGCTCGACTGCCGCGCCCCGGGCGGCCAGGCCGGCTCCAGCGCACGGATCGAGAACTTCTTCGGCTTTCCCACCGGTATTTCGGGCCAGGCACTGGTCAGCCGGGCCTACGTGCAGGCGCAGAAGTTTGGCGCGATCTTCGGCATCCCGTGCGAGGTCCGGGCCCTGCACTGCGAGCGTTCGCCCCTGGTCGTGGAACTGACCGACGAGACGCGCATCCCAGCCCGTACCGTGGTCATTGCCACGGGCGCCGAATACCGGCGGCCCGCCGTCGATGACCTGGCCCGGTTTGAATCGTGCGGCGTGTACTACTGGGCGACACCGATCGAGGCCAAGCTGTGCCGCAAGGGGCCGGTGCTGCTGGTGGGGGGCGGCAATTCGGCCGGCCAGGCCGCCGTGTTCCTGGCCTCGCATGTCGATCACGTGCACATGTTCGTGCGCGGGGCCAGCCTGGAGCACAGCATGTCGCGCTACCTGATCGAGCGCGTGCGGGCCCTGCCGAACGTGACGCTGCACACGGGGATGGCGTTGCTGGCGCTGGAAGGTGGCGCGGGGCTGGAGCGCGTGCGCTACCGTGGCGCGGGCGGCATCGAGGGCACCATGACGGCGCAGCACCTGTTCGTGTTCATCGGCGCCGATCCCAATACCGCGTGGCTGCGCGACTGCGGGGTGGCACTCGACGACAAGGGCTTTGTGCTGACGGACGCAGACATCCCCGGGGCCGGGCCGTCAGACGGGGCCGGCCCGCCAGTCCGCCCGCTGCAGACCAGCGTGGAAGGCGTGTTTGCGATTGGCGACGTGCGCTCGGGATCGACCAAGCGCGTGGCCTCGGCCGTGGGCGAAGGCGCGGCCGTGGTGGCCCAGATCCACCGGCTACTGGCGGGGCGTACCGCGCAGCGCACCGCCACGGCCTGAGTTGGGGGCAGAAATTCGGTCTAGGCCGCGTCCGGGTCGGGCGAATTGATGACGACGGTTGGCACCGCCGACTGCGCCACCACCTTCGACACCACGGAACCGGTCAGCGCCGCCTTGAGCGGGCCCACGCCCTTGGCGCCCACCACCAGCAGATCGGCGCCCTGTTCGGCGGCAAAGCCCACGATGGACTCCACGGCGCCGCCGCGCAGCCAGTGCTCGTGGATGGCATCGACGCGGCCATCCAGGACGCGGCGCGCGGCTTCAAACGCCTGGCGCGCCTGCTGGCGGTTTTCCTGCTCGAAGTCGACCGTGCCAAACCCGGTGCGCCCCAGCACCGGCGAGACATGGACCAGATGGACGATGCGCGGCGCCGCCAGCGCCCCGGTGGAGGCCACCCAGGCGGTGGCAGTGTGGCTGTGGTGGGACCCATCGATCGCCAGCACGACTACGGTCATCGGATGCTCCTTTGCAGAGTGGCTCGAAGGAATGGCTTGATCTGACGCGAGCATACTGCAAGAACCGGCGGCGATGCCGTCACGCCGACGGGCCTGGCACCCTTGGCGACTTCACCCGGGGTTGCCTACCATGACATCACCGTCTTCCCACCCCACACCTGCGGGCCACGCCATGCCGACCGACGCCAATCCGACGACCGATTCCCTGCCCCGGCTGACCCCACTGCCCCAACTGCCCCAACTGCCCTTTCACGCCACCTTGCGCAACGGCCAGCCGGTAGTGCTGCGCAAGATCCGCGAAGACGACAAGGCGGGCATTCTCGAAGCGTTCTCGCTGCTTTCCGACGACTCGCGCTACACGCGCTTCATGGCCGCGATGCACGACCTGCCAGAGGCATTGCTCGACGACGTGGTTCACCCGGTGCCCGGGCAGGATTGCACGCTGGCCGCCGTGGCCGGCACCGCCGAAAGCGGCCACCTCGTCGGCGGCGCGCGGTACGTGGCACTGCCGGGCCGCGATGCCTGCGAATTCGCCGTGACCGTGCTCGACGGCTGGCAGTCCACCGGGCTCGGCAGCCTGCTCATGCGGACGCTGATCGGGCAGGCGCGGGCCGCCGGGTTCGGCACGATGGAAGGCTACGTGTTGTCCGCCAATCGCGGCATGCGGGGGCTGGCGCATCGCCTGGGCTTTGCCGATACCGTCTGCCCGGACGACGCCACGCTGCGCGTGGTCACGCTCGACCTTCGCGATATGCCACGCGATATGCCACGCGATATGCCATCCCCCTGATCCCCGCTACCGGCAACGCCGGTGGCAGTGATCCCATCGGGCCGCTAGGCCTGATCCGCGCCAGACAGCACGGACTTCTGGCTGGCGAGTTTGGCGCCCATGGCTTCGGCCAGCGCATGCAGGCCGGACATCGGCCGCACCATCACCTCGAACTCCTCGATCTTGCCGGCATCGTCAAAGCGCAGCATGTCGATGCCTTTCAGCGCCTTGCCGTCGATCTCCGCACTGAATTCCAGTACCGCGCTCTTGCCATCGTCCGTGGCGAACATGCGGTGATAGGTGAAGTTGCGGAATACCGTGTTGACCGTCTTCAGCACCAGCTTGATGGCGGCCCGGCCCGGATATGGCGTATGCGCCACAGGCGAGCGGAACGTGATCTGGTCGGACAGCAGCGGGTCCAACTCTTCCATGGCATTGCGCGCCAGCAGTGCGTGCCAGGCCGCCAGCGTCTGCTGTGCGGCGGGGGTCAGGCCTTGAACGTCCATGCAGGTCTCCTTGAGGTGAGAAGAACGGAATCGTGCAACCTTCGATGTGTGGCACGCGCCGTTTTTATGCAACTGGTTGCATAAAAACGCATCGTAGCGCGCGGCTGGACAAATTGCCAGTGCACCCCCAGGAAAGGGAGAGATGCCAGCGGGCGCGCCATGAATCACCCACCCGCCGTCCCCCCATGCACGCGCTGCATTCCAGCGGTAAAGCTGCCCTCAAAATGCTAGAAATACAAAATCAGACAAACGCCTACAGCCGCTGCGTGTGCCTCACTCTAAGCTTCATCGCAGGACCTTGACCCGTCCTGTTTAACCTCCCCCTGCAAACCCGCCTGATTTGCGTCAGGCGGGTTCTTTTTTTTGGCGGGGGTGCCAAATGTCTCAAATGTGCGATGGCGCATATTGTGGATGCCGGCATTCGGCAAGCATCGTCAAATCGCCAAAAAGACGAGGAGACGTTCGACATGCCCGATTCCCCGCGAGTCCTTGACCAGGCAAGCCGGTTCGGCAGCATCCATACCCCGCCGGACGAGCCGTGCCCGATCTCGCCCAGCGCCATTCGCAGTGGCAAGCCGCTGATGCGCTGTCAGGAACTCTCGTCCACGGTGGACGGCGCGGCCTGGACCATGGTCTGGGCTTGCACGCGCAGCACGTTCGACTGGTATTACGAATTCGACGAGGTGGTGGTCATCCTGGAAGGCAGCGTGCGGGTGACGGACCGCCATGGCGCCACGCATACGCTCAACGTGGGCGACGCCGGGTACTTTCCGTGCGGGACCACCTGGTTCTGGGAGGTCGACCATTACGTGCGCAAGGTGGCCTTCTGCCACAACGCCATTCCACGCGGCCTGCGCCTGCCCGTGCGCGTCACGCGCCGGCTCGCGCGCGAGATACAGGTTCGCGCCCGGGTGCTGCCGCGATTCGGGAACCGGCTGGCCGAAGGGTTGCAGCGCCTGGCCGGGCTCAGCCGCACCACGACCAGCGTGATGCTGCTGGGGATACCGCTCTAGCCGGCCAGCCGTCACCTACCGGGCAGGCGCCGATGACCCGGTCCCTGCTCCTGTCCCGCCCGCATCGAGCGCCTGCAGGATCGCGTAGGCCGCCTGCACGCGCGCGGGGATCGGCAGATTGCGGTTGGCCAGCATCACCACACCGATCTGCCGGCCCGGCACGAATGCCACATAGGCGCCAAAACCGTTGGTCGAGCCGGTCTTGTTGATCAGCACGTCGGCCGGCGCCGGTTGCGGCGGGTCGATGCGTTGCACGGCCTGGGCATCGCGGACCATGCCGGCATCGTTGCCGGCCTGCAGCGCGTCCAGCGTCACGGGCCAGTTGTAGCGCTCCCATCCCAGCCCCTGCGTCATCCCGCCCACCCGGAAGTAGCCCGTATGCGTGGTGGCCAGTGCCTGGCGCAGTGCCGGGTCGGAGAGGGTCCGCCCGTCGATATTGAGTTCGACGTAGCGGATCATGTCGGCGGCGGTGGTCTTGATGCCGTAGGCCTGGCCGTCGAATACGCCCGCCGATGCCCGCACGGGCTTGTCGTCCTTGTAGCCCCAGGCATAGTGAACCATCTGGGCGCGGGGCACCTGCACCCAGCTATGGGCCAGACCCAGCTTCGGCAGCAGTTGCCGTGCCATGGCGCGTTCAAACGACGTATCCAGCGCCTGGGCCGCCGCAAAGCCGAACAGGCCGATGCTGACGTTCGAGTACCGCCGTTGCGTGCCCGGCGCGGCGTCGGGCTGCCAGTTCCGCAGCCATTCGATCATCTGCGGCATGGTGTTGACGGCGTCCGGCACCTGCAGCGGCAGGCCGCCCGCCGTATAGGTGCCCAGTTCCAGCAGGCTGATGCGATCGAACGCGCTGCCGGCCAGCGTCGGCAGGTAGCGCGTGGCCTTGTCATCGAGCGAGAGCGCGCCGCGCGCCTGCGCCCAGGCCGCCAGTGTCGCGGTAAACGTCTTGCTGACCGATCCGATCTCGAAAAGCGTGTCGTCGGTAACGGGCTGGCTGCCCTGCCGCGATGCCACGCCATAGTTGAAGACCCGATGCTGGCCGCCTGCGGTAATCGCCACGGCCATGCCCGGCACCTTGTACTGGGCCATCACCGGCTGCACCGCGGCATCGACGGCCTGGCGGATGGCATCGGCGCCGGCCGGCGCGGCCTGTGCAAACGTGGAAAGCGCGGAAAGCGTGGCAATCGCCAGCGCGGACAATCCGACACGCACCGGAGGACGGGTGGCAAGGCAGCGGAACAGGCAGGCGGCGGGAGGCATGGGGCGGACCGGAGGGCTGAGGCGAGGACCGCATTGTAGCCGCGACGATGGCCCTGGCCGAGGGTGGATCGACCCGCCGACCCCGGCTGGCTGGCGCGGTTCGGCCCGGTTCGCGCCAAGGCTGCCCGATTGGCCGATGGCGGCCTCCTTAGTGGCCTCCTGGTGGCCCGCGAGTCGGCCTACAATGGCCGCTTCGCCGCCCTGATAGGTATATCGCCATGCAGCCCGGTGCGTCGCTGAACCTGCTTGAAGTCGTCGGCCTGCTGGTAGGTGGGCTGGCCCTGTTCCTGTACGGACTCGATTGCATGACCGGCGGCCTCAAGGCCATTGCCGGGGCGCGGCTGCAATCGCTGCTTGGCACGTTGACGGCCAGCCGCTGGCGCGGCGTGCTGGCCGGGGCAGGCATCACCGCGCTGCTCAATTCGTCCACCATCACCACCGTCCTGCTGGTCGGCTTTGTCTCGGCCGGACTGATGACGCTGGCCCAGTCCATCCCGGTCATCATGGGCGCCAATATCGGCTCCACGCTGACCGTCCAGATCATCGCCTTCAATATTTCCGCGATCACGCCGTTCCTGCTGGCGCTGGGCTTCCTGCTGCATGGCTTTGCCAGGCGGGAACTGCTGCGCCAGCTGGGCGGCGTGCTGCTGGGGCTGGGGCTGCTGTTCCTGGGCATCGAGTTCATGGGCAACGCCACCCGGCCGCTGCGCAATTTCGAGCCGTTCATCGCGGCGATGCAGGACATGCGCAACCCGCTGCTGGGCATCGTGATCGGCGCGATATTCACGGCCATCGTGCAGAGCTCCGCCGCGACGCTGGCCATCGTGATCGCCCTGGGCAGCCAGGGGCTGATTCCGCTGGAATCGGGCATCGCGCTGATCCTGGGCGCCAACGTCGGCACCTGCGGCACGGCGCTGCTGGCGGCCATCGGCAAGAACGCCGAAGCCACGCAGGTGGGTATCGTCCACCTGCTGTTCAACGTGCTGGGCGTGCTGTTCTTTGCGTTCGTCATTCCGCAGTTCGCGGATCTGGTGCGGATGGTGTCGCCCAGCGCGCCCGAACTGACCGGCGCCGCGCGGCTGGCCGCCGAAACGCCGCGCCAGGCCGCCAATGCCCACACCATCTTCAGCGTGTTCAGCACGGCCATCCTGATCTGGTTCACGGGGCCCATCGGCCGGCTGGCCCAGCGCATCGCGCCGGCCACCCGCAAGACCCTGCACGACCCGGGCGTGCCGCGCTATCTGGATGACACGCTGCTCGACATGCCCGCGCTGGGCATCGCCCGCGTGCAACTGGAACTGGCCAGCCTGGGCAAGCAGGTGCAGGGGCTGGTGGAACGCGGTGCCGATATCGCCGTGCGCGGCACGGCGCAGGACGTGGTGGACATTGCCGGGCAGGACAAGGCCGCCGAATCGCTGAGCACGGCCATCCTCGGCTATATCGGCCAGCTATCCGATGGCAACGACAGCGAGGATGAAAGCCACCAGATGGTGGATCTGACACGTATTGCGGCCACGCTGGATGCCATCCGCGAGGTGGCCACCACGAGCATGCTGGCGCTGAGCCAGCGCCGGCTGTCGCAAGGGGCCGCCACCGACCGCCTGGACCGTCTGCGCAATGCCGACACCCTGACGTTTGCCACGGCCGTCATCGCCCAGCTGGAAAGCGCGGTGAACACGGTGATTCACCCCGACATCGACGCCGTGGCCCGCATCGTGGCGGCCAAGCCTGCGCTGGAAGCCATGGCCGGCGCCGCCCGGCAGGGCATCATGGCCGAACTGCATCTGCGCAGCCCCGACGACGTGGCCAACTTCCGCCTGGCCAACGACATGATCGAGCATCTGAACGAGATCGCGCGGCTGTCGCGCGCCATCGTCCAGGCAACCGCCGCGCTGCGCGACGTACGCCTGGACGATGCCGCCGCCGTGCCGTCCGCCACGAAAGACCCCATGAAGGAGACCCCATGAAACCCCGTATCTCGGTGCTGACGCTGGGCGTGACCGACCTCGAACGCGCGGTGGCCTTTTATCGCGACGGCCTTGGCCTGGCCACGCCGGGCATCGTCGGCAAGGAATTCGAGCACGGCGCCGTTGCCTTCTTCGACCTGCAGGCCGGCCTGAAGCTGGCGCTCTGGGCACGTGACAACCTGGCCTGGGATACCGGGCTGGCCCCCAGCGCGCCCTGCCCCACGGGCTTCTCGATCGGCCACAACGTGACCAGCAAGGACGAGGTAGACCAGGTGATGGCGCAGGTGGCCGGCGCGGGCGGCACCATCGTCAAGCCAGCCCAGGACACGTTCTATGGCGGCTACGCCGGCTATTTCCAGGACCCGGACGGCAACCTCTGGGAGGCGGTGTGGAATCCGTCGATCCTGCCTGCCGATTGATGCCGATGGATGCCGCTGGATGCAGATTGAGGGGGAGGGCTACGCCGTCTGCTGGCAGAAGCAGAGCCGGTTGCCGAACGGGTCCTTGACCTGCAACTGGCGGCCCCAGCCCGCGTCTTCCACGCCGGGCTTGGCGTAGCGGTACTGCCGGGCGGTCAGTTCCCGGTGGAGCGCGTCCACGTCGTCGACGGGCACGAAGATGGCGGAGCCCGGAGTGGCATCACCGTAGTGTTCGCTGAGGTGCAGCCTCAACCCGGACCGCGAGACCTGCGCATAAAGCGGGAAGTCGTCGCCAAACCGGTGTTCCCAGTCCAGCGTGAAGCCCAGGAAGTCGAGATAGAACTCTTTCGCCTTGTCGACGGAGAAGATGCGCAGGATCGGAATGGCTGGCGACAGTTGCATGGGAGGCCCCGGGAGGTCAGCAAAACGCCATTCTGCCATCGTCATATACCTTTCAGATGTCGCTTTGGTCACTTTTAGGGAGGCAACCCGATCACACGGGCTTTTACTTTGATTTATAGGAATCCTATAATTATTGGAATTCAATAATTCAGGCTAAACCCGCGATGAGCTACGTCTACAAGCGCCCAGCGCTCGCCCGCCAGATGGCGCAGCAGTTGCTGCACCCCAGCGTTCTGGACGAAGGGCTACGATCCGGGCTGTTCCTGTCCGGCCTGCGGCGCATCGGCAAGACCACATTCCTGCTCAATGACCTGATCCCCGCGCTGGAAGACCTGGGCGCGATCGTGATCTACGTGGACTTGTGGAGCGATCCCCAGCGCAGCCCGGCCGCCCTGATCCGCGATGCGATCCGCGAAAAGCTGGCCGAACTGGAATCGCTGCCGGCCAGCGCCGCGCGCAAGCTCCGTCGGCTGGCCGGCGCCGACATTGGCGCACTCGGCTTCAAGTTCGGTTTCAAGCTGGCTTCGCTGGGCGAACCCGGCGGCGCCACGCTGGCGCAGGCGCTGAGCGAGGTGGTGGACCAGGGCCGGACCGACGTGGTGCTGATCGTCGATGAAGTCCAGCACGCGATCACGTCCGAGGAAGGCAACCAGATGCTGCTGGCGCTGAAGGCCGCCCGCGACGCCATCAACCCCCGGCCCGACACGCCCGGCCACTTCCTGTTTGTCGGCACGGGGTCGCATCGGGCCCTGGTCGGCGAACTGACGGCGCGCCGCAACCAGGCGTTCACCGGCGCCACGTCGGTGGCCTATCCGGTGCTGGACAAGGAATACGTGGCCTACCTGCTGGAACGGCTGTCCGCCGAAGGCTTTACCGCCCAGCCGTCGCTGGACGTGGCCGTCAAGGCCTTCCAGACGCTGGGGAACCGTCCCGAGGAAATGATCAAGGCGCTGCGCCAGCTGCATTTCCACCTGCCGCCCGGCAGCAATCCCGACGAGCACCTGCCGATGATCGCCAATACGCTGCGCTCGGCGGCGGCCGATCTCGAACTGATGAAGCTGGAACAGCTGGGCGGCCTGGCCACGGCCGTCTTCGACCGAATCGCCTCCGCCGAGGGCGACGCCCGTGGGCTGTTTTCGGCCGAGGCGGCGGCGGCCTACTCGAAGGCGATTGGCCGCGAGGTCAAGGTAGAAGAGGCGCAACCGGTGGTCAACGAACTGATGGCCACCAACCTGATCATGCGCAAGGGCCACGGCCTCTATGGCATCACCGACCCGTTCGTGCAGGAAATGTGGCGCGAACGGAAGGCCATCGAAGGCAAGCTCTGATCGCCCGAAAGCAGGCTCGAAGGCACGCCGGAAGAAAAAATTTCCGCAAACCTGTCACAACCGCGTTTCGCCACGCGTCTTATGGACAAACGGATGCGAATTGGCGCGTCCGTCTTCCTGAATCCGACGAAATCTGACGAATTGGAGAACCGCATGTCTGCACGTCTCAACTTCTTCCCCCTTGCCCAGACCAGCCAGAAGGCCCTGATTGCGCTGTCGCAATCGTGCAAGACAAGCTCGCTCGGCGAACGCCTGGTCGAAATGGTCCAGCTTCGCGTGTCGCAACTCAACGGCTGCGGCCTTTGCATCGACATGCACTGGCGCGACCTGATCAAGCAGGGTGTGGATCCGCGCCACCTGAACGCGATCGCCGGCTGGCGCGAGGCACCGTTCTTCGACGCCCGCGAGCGCGCCGCGCTGGGCTGGGCCGAGGCCATGAACGCCCTGCCCCATCGCGACGACACCGACGGCGCCTATCCGGCACTGCGCGAGCACTTCACCGAGGAAGAGATCGCCCAGCTCTGCTACACCGTGGCCGCCATCCGCGCCTGGAACGTGATGAACCTGAGCCTGCGCAACCAGATCCCGCTGAACCCGCCGCCGGGGATGTAAATCCCAATTGCTTCACGTCGTCTCCGCTCTCCCGCATGGCGGGAGAGGGGTCGGGGGATCGGTTCAAACTGCCACCCGTCGCAACTTGAACCACCTGCCCTCTCCCCCGCCCCTCTCCCATGAATGGGAGAGGGGCGAAAACACACGCAGCCTTACGCCGCAACCGCCCGCTGCCGCGCCACCTCCGCCTGCGGGGCCTTGGCGCTGTCCGCGTGCAGCGTGAAGTCGAAGCGGATCATCGCAAACGGCTTGTCCGTGCCTACCGCCCGCATGGCGGCCGGATCATCGACGCGCATCACCGGCGGCACCAGACCCTCGCGCGTGGCAAACGCGAAGTCATCCCACAGGAACGGATCGCCGTCGATATTGATCTGCGTGGTCAGTTTGCGATGCCCCGGCGCCGACACGAAGAAATGGATGTGTGCCGGGCGCGTGCCGTGGCGGTCCAGTTCCTTCAGCAGGCGGTCGGTGCTGCCCCCCGGCGGCACGCTGTAGCCCACCGGCATGATGCTGCGGAGGCGGTAGCGCCCATCAGCGTCGGTCACGATGCTGCGGCGCAGGTTGAACGCGCTCTGCGTCGGGTCGAAGTACGAGTAGTTGCCCAGCGAGTTGGCGTGCCAGACCTCCACCACGGCATTCGGCAGCGGCTGGCCGCCGGCGTCCCTGACTTGCCCTTCCATCACCAGTACCTCGCCTTCGTCGGTGCCGTCATCCAGGCGGGCCTCGCCCTGCGCCACCGGCGCGCCGGCCACGTAGAGCGGCCCCTCGATGGTCCGCGGCGTACCGCCTTCGATGCCGGCACGGGCTTCGGCCTCGTCCATGCGCAGGTCCAGGAAGTGGTCGAATCCCAGCCCGGGCGCGATCAGCCCAAGCTCGCCGGCGCGGCCGGCCTGGGCCAGAAAATTCAGGCCCGACCAGAATTCCTCGGGCTGCACGTCCAGGTCTTCGATCATGTAGAACAGGTCGCGCACCATGCGGTGGACGATGGCGGCGATGCGCGGGTTGGCGTGCTGGCCCGTGGTCTCCTCGATGCGGTTGAGCACGGCGTCGATCTGGATCTTGTCCATGGTTGTCTCCTTGATGGGGTCGTTTTTCGGGGTTTGGTCGCTAGTCAGTCGCTACAGCGAACGGAACAGCGGACTGCGGGTAGCCTGGCTGGCGTCTGCCGCCGACAGGAATTTCTCGGTGAAGATGTCCTTCTCGAACAGCCGGCACTGCATCAGCGTGGCGATGCAGGCCTCGATCATCGGCGGCGGCCCGCACAGGTAGGCGCGCCAGCCGCGGAAGTCGTGCCCGAAATGGCTGGATGCCACGTCATGCACATAGCCCCGCTCGCCATCCCAGGCGCTGTCCTGCGGCTCGGCCGACAGCACCGGCACATAGGTGAAGTGGTCGTACTCGGCCGTCAGCGCCTCGAACGCGTCGCGGTAGTACAGCTCGTCGGCCGTGCGGGCGCCGTGTACCAGCACGATCTGGCGCGTATCGCCCGACGCCAGCAGGTCCAGCACCATCGAGCGCGGACTCGACAACCCCGAGCCGCCCGCCATGAACACCAGCGGACGCGGGTCGCGCTTGCGCACAAAGAAGCGGCCCAGCGGCCCGGACAGCTGCAGCCGCTCGCCGACCGCCAGTTTTTCGTGGATATACGACGTCGCGCTGCCGCCCGGCACCAGGCGGACATTCAGTTCGATCTCATCCGACGACGGCGCCGACGCGATCGAAAACGCGCGTGGCGCGGCTTCCATGCCCACCCACAGGTTCACGTATTGGCCAGGCTGGAAGCGCAGCGCGTCGGCGCCTTCCACCCGCAGGAACACGCCCTTGATGGTTGGCGTCAGCGCCTCGATGCGCGTGACTTCGGCCGTGAAGTCCATCAGCGGCAGCCCCAGATGATCGGGTTCGGGCTCGATATCGGCCTCGATGGTCATGTCGGACAGCGGCGTGGCGCAGCAGGCCAGGCACTTGGCCTCCTCGCGCTCGAAATCCATCAGCGCGAACGGCGACGCCTCGCCGTGGTCGATCTCGCCGTCCAGCGTCTGCACCTTGCAGGTACCGCACAGGCCGTGGCCGCAAGCGTGCGGCAGCCATACGCCGGCGCGCAGGCAGGCGTCCAGCAGGGTCTGGCCCTCGTCCACGTCGATGGACTGGCCCAGCGGTTCGATGGTCAACTGGTAGCGCATGGCAACCTCCTTGCAGTCAGTTGAACGAGCCGGCAATGCCGGTCAGCCCCGGGGTGCGCAGCCGCAGCAGCGACTTGTGGCCCAGGCCGTTGTCCGTCAGGCTGGCCTGTTCGTCGGGCGTGAACGGCGCGTCGCCGCGCAGCCATTCCACGCGGGCCCAGTCGATGGCCGCGCCTTCGGGATGGGCCCCAAGCAGCGGCACCAGCACGTTGTCGACCAGCGCGCCGAACGGCATGTCGGGCGGCAGCGGCAGCGTGAACGGGCTGCAGAACAGCCGATGCTGGTCCCATCCGAAATACACCAGCTGGTTGCCGTGGAAGTTCTCCACGCGGTCGCGAACGTCGCCCGTATAGCCGGGCGCCAATGCGATGACTGGCATGATCTGTCTCCTTCTGCTTCTGTCTGTGCGTCTGTGCGTCTGTCTGTGCTGGGGTGTCTTACTCGTGGCCGGTCCACCGCTGCCAGTTCGCCCGGTCCTGCGAATCGGCATAGTCGCCGCGGTCCTCGGGCTGCAGGTGATACCAGTCCAGCACCTCGGGCAGCGTGGTGCCGCCGCAGTTGCCCTGGAAGATCTGGTGCACCGGCAGCCACGACTGGACGTACTTCTCGGGCTCGCTCAGGAACACGTCGCGGCAGCCGTCCGAGCAGAAGTGGTAGTGCTCGCCGTTGTGTTCGGCGTGGCGGTAGCAGACCTGCGTGGGGTCGTCCGGCTCGGTGAACGCCATCGGAATCTGGCAGATCTGGCACAGCATCGGCAGGCCGGGATTGGTCCAGCGCTGGCCGGCGTCGTGCTGCTGCTTCCAGTAGTCGAAGCGCGGCCGGTAGTGTTCGTCGAAGCTGTCGGGGTACTTCTGCGCCAGCCAGTCCATTTCGTTCGGCTCGGGCACCCAGGTGTGGATGCCGGCCGCGTGGTTGAAGTTGTAGAAGATGCCCCAGGCGATATGCGACAGGTGGTCCTTCTCCTTCGCGGCCTGCTCGTGGTACTTCGGCATGCGGACGCCATAGCGCGCCAGGTCCTTGAACAGCGCGCCGCCGTTCTGCTCGAAATAGATCTCCCACGCCTCCTTCCAGCTCATCACGCGCTTCGGGCACATGTAGTCCATCATCATCGCCACCAGCGTCAGCAGCCGGTAGCCGCGCCAGAACCACTTGTCGATCCACTTCTGGATGATCGGCAGGTTGGCGGGGTCCTGTTCGAGCATGGACTTGACCACTTCCAGCCCCAGCGTCATGTGGCGCGACTCGTCAGACTGGGCCGAGAAGCCAAACGTCACCGTGGCCATGTCGCCGTTGTAGGCCGCGCCCGACATGAACGGCATGAACAGCAGGTTCGTCAGCACGTACTCGAACGAGAACGAGATCGCCGTGATGAACTCGAACGGCCCCGCCGTCATGGCGTCCTCGAAATACGACTTGGGCACCGACAGGTACCAGAGCCGGTCATGCAGGTGGCGCCAGTCGGCAAAGCCGTTGAAGAACTTGTTGTAGTGACTGATCGTGTGAATCTGGGTCTGGCAATGGCGCAGTTCGTCGATCGACTGCATCTGGCAGGCCACGCGTGCGCCCACGCCGCGCAGGCTACGCCCGGTCATGGCGAAACCACGATGCGCCGCGTACTCCAGCGGCGACACGCCGGTCAGGAACAGCTTCAGCGCGTTGACGTAGCGGGCGTCGCTGATGTTGAGCTGGCCGTTGTTCTGCTGGAAGGCGTCGATGATCGCGTACAGCTTGCGTTCCTTCTCCGACTGGAATTTCCAGTAGGCGTCCATGGTCAGGCGGAACGGGTCTTCCCAGCCGTCCCAGTCATGGATCACGATGCCTTCAAACTTGTCGTGCGGAAAGACCTTGTCCATGGGCTGGTAGGTGGTGTCCCAGCCCAGGTCGCGGGTCAGTACGGCGTACTTGTCCTTGAGCGACAGCTTCGGCCGGGTGGCCTCGCGGGCGGCCATGGCGGTGGCGGTTGCGGTGGTCATTTGCCTGTCTCCTGTGTGCTGTGGGTCTGGCGCGGGCTTTACTGCCACGCCAGTACGAATGCGTCTTCGGTTTCATCGATATGGCCGGCCAGCGAGATCAGGCCGAGCTGCAGTTCCTGCACGTCCCAGGTGCGGCCGATGCGTTCCTCGACGCTGGCGCGCAGGATGGACAGCCGGCCCGGTGCATCGATCTTGACCATGGCCGGGTAGCGGGTGACGGTGGCGTGCGGGTTGTCGGCCTCGATGGCTTCGATCACCGGGCGCATGTCGTCGATGGCCTGCAGTGCGATGAATACGGGGGCGTCGCTCATGACGGGTCTCCCTGAGGTTGTGTCAGTCCCAGCCCCGCCAGGCGCTGGCGCAGCCCGTCCACGGCCAGCGCCAGCGCGGCATCGGCGTCGGCAGCAAACAGCCGCATGGCCAGCGGTCGCAGCGCGTGCGTGAAGCGTTCCAGCCAGCCGTAGGCAAATTCGCCGATCGCGGCGGCGTTGTCCGGGCTTTCCTGCGCGGCCGTCTTCACCGTGGCGTCGACCCACCGTGCCGATTCGCCATACCAGGCCGTCATGAAGTCGGTCACCAGCGAGAACGCCGGGCTGGCGGCCATGCGCTGGCGGTCGAACTGCTGGTAGACCAGCGGATACACCAGCCCGTCCAGCACCAGGTTCTGGGCCACGTGCAGCTCGAACCAGTCGTCGCGGACCAGCAGGTCTTCGGTCGCATGGCGCAGCGGCTGCCAGGTCATGTCTTCCATCCAGGCGGCCTTGGCCTGGTCCACGGCGTCCTTGTCGCCGATCAACAGCCCGATGCGCGTCAGGTACTGCGCGATGCCCAGGCGATCCATCGTGTGGAACATGGCAGCCTGCGTGATCGCGGACCCAAAGCCATACGCGGTGATGGCCGCGTTGTTCATGTTGGCGGCCCATTCCAGGTGGCGCAGCGGCACTACGCCTGCGGTCAGCAGCTCGCGCAGGTCGGCCGGCAGCGTGGCCAGCAGGCCGCGCTTGTCGACGAACTCCAGGTTCTTTTCCATCGTGTCCTGCTGGCGGGCACGGGCGTTGACATAGGTGCCGTAGTAGTACTGGCGCGGGTCCTTCAGCGCGTACCAGTCCTGCATCACCACGCGGGTACGGCGCGCGTCGTAAAGCTCGTACTGCGGCTGCCAGAGCGGGCGATAGTGAAAGCTCGTGACCGGCTGCAGGTCGAACATGGCCTCCTGGTAGCGCGTGGCGGGCTTGTCCGCGCCCAGCCGCCGGGCGATATGGGCAAATGTCTGCCGGATCGGACTGACGCTGGCGTCGGTCCGGATGTCGATTTGCATGGCTGTCTCCTTGTGGGTGTTGTCTGGCGTTGTCTGTCGTTGTCTGGCGAGGTCCGGTCAGTTCAGCAACTGGGCGTGCTGGTCGCGGCAGAACGACTGGAACTGCGCCGGCGGCATCACCAGTTCCACGAAGATCGCCGGATCGCCAATCGAGAACTCGAATTCGACCCAGCGCTCGTCGCGCTCCACCACGCGCACATAGCGCTGGTCTGGGGTGGGAAGTGGCATGTCTCGCTCCTGTTGCCTTGCACACACCGGGCGGTGCGTACTTTTTTGTGGAATCGGGTGCAAGGCTTAAAGCGAGCCGCGTGCCAGGCCGCGCAAAACGTTGTGGCACAAGGGATTGCGGGAAATTGGCGGTTCTGCCACGCGCCAGGCGGCTTGATCATTTGATGAGGGGATCAGGGCCGATTTCATCAAATGATCAAATGCGCGTTTGCTGCGTTGCACCAGGGGCCCCACGGGGCGTGTCGGCCCCTATCGGGGATCGGCGGAGGCCGTGCTAGGCTTCGCGGAAAGACGAGGCGTTTCGCCAGAAAACGCCCGCAGGAATCTGGAGTGACGAGGATGACAACGCCCCCCAAAACACCGCCCAAGGTATCCGGGCAGCCGCCAGGACAAGCCCCCGCAAAGGCTTCAACCCAACCGCCCGGCGCCCCGCCGTTCGATCTGGCATCGCTGCTGACCATCGACGCCCGCGCCGCGCAGATCCGCCTTGGCGAATCGCGCATGGTGCTGATGCATACCGAAGCACTGAGCTACCTGCGCCGGGAGATCCTCGACACGCTGGGGCTGGAGCGCGGCAAGGGCCTGCTGATCCGCATGGGCTACGCGCAGGGCATGCGCGACGCCGAAATGGTCAAGCGCGAGCGCAAGGAAGAGCTGGCCAGTTCGCCGCACGAGGCGTTCCTGTGGGGCCCGCAGCTGCATATGCTCGAAGGCGTGACGCGCGTGGAACCGGTGCGGCTGGAGGTAGACCGCGACACCGGCCACTTCTACGGCGAATTCCTCTGGAAGGATTCGTGGGAAGGCGAGGCGCCGTTCAACGAGGCGCTGAGCCGCGAGGAAGCCGGCTGCTGGGTGCAGCTGGGCTATGCCTCGGGCTACTCCAGCACCTTCATGGACCGGCTGGTCATCTACAAGGAGACCGAATGCGCGCGGCGCGGCGACACCCAGTGCCGCATCGTCGGCAAGCCCGCCGAGGAATGGGACGATGGCGAATACCTGAAGTACTTCGAGCCCGATTCCGTGATCAGCGACCTGCTCTCGCTGCAGCAGGAAGTCAGCACGCTGCGCGAAACGCTGTGCGGTGCCAACCAGGGCAACCTGATCGGCCAGTCGCCGGCCTTCCGCGAGGCCTTTGCCCTGCTGTCCGCCGCAGCCGACAGCCATATCACCGTGCTGCTGACGGGCGAGACCGGCGCCGGCAAGGAGATGTTCGCGCGTTGGCTGCATGACAACGGCCCACGCAGCGAGCAGCCCTTCATCGCGGTCAATTGCGCGGCGATCCCGCACGAACTGGTGGAATCGGAGCTGTTTGGCGTCGAGAAAGGTGCCTACACCGGCGCCCAGCAGTCGCGGCCGGGCCGCTTCGAGCGCGCCCACGGCGGCACGCTGTTTCTGGACGAGATCGGTGACCTGCCCCCCGCCGCCCAGGTGAAGCTGCTGCGCGTGCTGCAGAACAACGAGGTGGAGCGCCTGGGCGGCGTGGAAGCCCGCAAGGTCAACGTGCGGTTGATCGCCGCCACCAACGTGAACCTGGCGCAGGCCATCAAGCTGGGCCAGTTCCGCGCGGACCTGTTCTACCGGATCAGCACCTATCCCATCGCCATTCCGGCACTGCGCGAACGCCGGGAGGATATTCCCGAACTGGCGCAGGCGTTCATTACGCGCTGCAACGCGCTGTACCAGAAGCAGGTGCGCGGCCTGACGGGGCGGGCGCGCGACGCACTGGTGCAATATCCGTGGCCCGGCAATATCCGCGAGCTTGAAAACATGATCGAACGCGGCGTGCTGCTGGCGCCTGCCACCGGCATGATCGACGTGCCACACCTGTTCGCCAGCCAGCAGGCCGGCGCCGGCGGCCCGGAAACCGGCGAAGACGCCGATGCGCTGATCGAAAAGCTGCTGAACCAGCAGGTATCGCTGCCGCAGATCGAGGCCCGGCTGATGGAACTGGCGATGACGACCACGCGCGGCAACCTGTCGTCGGCGGCGCGCATGCTGGGAATTACCCGGCCGCAGCTGGCTTACCGGCTGAAAAAAGACGCCTAGCTCGTGGTTTGTTAAGGGTTATTACCTAGTTTTCATATAACCAGAAAAGCGTAAGGTGCTGGCCTATGCAGACAAGGCCCATCACCCTGACCGAGCGCGTCATCCAGCAATTGCGCGGCGAAATTGCCGACGGGACATTTCCCGTCGGTGCGCGGTTGCCCACGGGCAAGCAGCTTTCGGAACGCTATGGCGTCAGCGCGGCGGTGATCCGCGAAGTCACGGAACACCTGCGTTCGCACGGGATGATCGAAAGCCGCCAGGGCCTGGGCAGCACCGTGCGGTCGCGCGTCAGCGACAACGGCTTCCGCCTGGCCGGCAGTGCCGACGCCAACGACCTGGCGGCGATTTTCGAGCTGCGGATCGACCTGGAAAGCGCGGCGGCCGCCATGGCCGCACACCATCGCACCGAGGCGGACGTGACACGCATGGCCGCCCTGCTCCAGACCATCGCCGCACACATCGACGATCCCGACCATGGCGTGGAGCCGGACATCCAGTTCCATATCGCCATCGCCACCGCCACGCACAACCCGTATTACCTGCAGCTGCTGCAGTACATGAACCTGCAACTGCATCACGCCGTGCGCACCGCCCGCGTCAATTCCAGCCGGCAGGCCGGCCTGCCGCAGCAGGTGCATGGCGAACACGTGGCGATTTTCGATGCCATCCGCGCGCGCGATGCCGAACTGGCCCGCCAGCGCGCCGCCGAACACCTGCGTAACGCCGCTGGCCGCCTCGGCCTGCCGCTGCGCCCATCGTAATTCCTCCATTTTTGTTTCCCATAGCCGATCATGCTCGATACCGCATTTGCCCAACGCCTGACCGAAGCCCTTGGCCCAGAGGTGGTCGCCACCGCGCCCGACGATGTGGCGCCCTGGCTGTCTGACTGGCGCGGCCTGTACAAGGGCCACGCGCAGGCCGTGGTCCGGCCCCGCTCGACCGAACAGGTGGCGCAGGCGCTGGCGCTGTGCCAGCAGGCCGCCGTGCCCGTGGTGCCGCGCGGCGGCAACACCGGCCTGTGCGGCGGCGCCGCGCCGGGCAACAGTCCTGCCAACGTGGTGATCAGCCTGGACCGCATGGACAAGATCCGCTCGATCGACACCATCGCCAACACGATGGTGGCCGAAGCGGGCTGCATCCTGGGCAACCTGCGCCGCGCCGCCGAGGAAAACGACCGCCTGTTTCCGCTGTCGCTGGCGGCCGAGGATTCGTGCCAGATCGGCGGCAACCTGGCCACCAACGCCGGTGGCGTCAACGTGGTGCGCTATGGCATGACGCGCGAACTGGTGCTGGGCGTGGAAGCGGTGCTGCCCAACGGCGAGGTCTTTCACGGCCTGCGCACGCTGCGCAAGGACAACACTGGCTACGACCTCAAGCAGTTGCTGATCGGATCGGAAGGCACGCTCGGCATCATCACGGCCGCCGCGCTGCGCCTGTCGCCGCGTGCCGATTCGCGCGCCGTGGTGCTGGCCGCCGTGGAATCGTCGAAGCAGGCGCTGCAACTGTATTCGCTGCTGTTCGCCCGCTGCGGCGCCCGACTGCAGGCCTACGAGTTCTTCACCGGCGATTGCCTGGACCTGGTGCTGACCCACGCCGAAAACGTGCAGGCGCCCTTTGCCGAGCGCCATCCGGCCTATGTCCTGCTGGAAATTGCCGATACGGCGTCGGAGGACGTGCTGAACGCGCTGCTGGAATCGGTCATCGGCGACGCGCTGGAACAGGGCCTGTGCCTGGACGCCGCCGTCTCCGCATCGCTGGCCCAGTTGCAGGGCCTGTGGCGCCTGCGCGAGGAAATCTCCGAGGCCCAGCGCGCCGACGGCCTGCACCTGAAGCACGATGTGTCGCTGCCGATCGAGAGCATTCCGGCGTTCATGGCGTCGATGGAAGCCCGCCTGCTTGCGCGGTATCCGGGCATCCGGCCGTTCATCTTTGGCCATTTCGGGGACGGCAACCTGCATTACAACCTGTCGCGCCCGCTGGGCGCCGACCCGAAATGGGCGCTCGGCGACGGCAAGGCCGTCAGCGACGAAGTCATGGAGGAAGTGGCGCGCTACAACGGCAGCATCAGCGCCGAGCACGGCATCGGCCAGCTCAAGCGCGATGCATTCCTGGCCCTGAAAGATCCGCTGGAACTGCGGCTGATGCGCGCCATCAAGCAGGTGTTCGACCCCAGCGGCATCATGAATCCGGGCAAGCTCCTGTAACAGCGGCCGGTGGACGTTCTTTCGGGCGCTTTGCTGCCTTGCACAGTCGCTATACTGGGAGCCTTTTTCTGCATACCGCAACGAAACGGTTCCCAAATTGGCTGATCAAGACCTGAGCAAGCTCAAAATCGATCGCAGTGCCATGGCGCCCGCGCCGCGCCGGCGCCGCCGCTGGGTGCGCCACGTGATCATCGCGGTGATCCTGCTGGTAGTGATCGGCGTGGGAGCCCGGCTGGCAGGCCCGCAGCCGGTGGAGACCACCACGATCACGGCGGCCTACCCTTCCCAGAACTACACCCTGCTGAACGCCACGGGCTACGTGGTGCCGCAGCGCAAGGCGGCCGTGGCGTCGAAGGCCCAGGGCCGGCTGGAATGGCTGGGCGTGCTGGAAGGCTCGCGCGTCAAGAAGGACGAGATCATCGCCCGCGTGGAAAGCCGCGACGTGGAGGCGTCGGCCGCCCAGGCGCGCGCGCAGGTGCAGGTTGCCGAGGCCAACCTGCAGTTGCAGCAGGCCGAACTGCGCGATGCCGAGGTCAACCTGAAGCGTTCGGAGATGCTGCTGGAACCGAAGGCCATCTCGAAGCAGCAGTACGACGCCGACCTGGCCCGCTACAACAAGGCGCGCGCCTCGGTCAGCAATGCCCAGGCATCGATCACGTCGGCCAAGGCCAACGCCCGCGCGGCAGAGGTAGCCGTCGAGCAGACCGTGATCCGCGCCCCGTTCGATGGGGTGGTGCTGATCAAGCATGCCAACGTCG
The DNA here is from genome assembly GCF_002858765.1 of Cupriavidus pauculus. Lineage (GTDB taxonomy): Bacteria > Pseudomonadota > Gammaproteobacteria > Burkholderiales > Burkholderiaceae > Cupriavidus > Cupriavidus pauculus_B. The sequence continues at coordinate 115,891 of NZ_PJRP01000016.1, read as the reverse complement.
GCGACAACATCACGCCGTTCTCCGCCGCCGCCGACACCAAGGGCGCGATCGTGACGATCGCCGACATGGACACGCTGGAAGTGGAAGCCGACGTCGCCGAATCGAACATCGCCAGGATCACGGTGGAGCAGCCCAGCGAGATCCTGCTCGATGCGCTGCCCAACCTGCGCATGGCCGGGCGCGTGTCGCGCATCGTGCCGACCGTGGATCGGTCCAAGGCCACGGTGCTGGTCAAGATCCGCTTTGTCGACCGCGACCAGCGGGTGCTGCCCGACATGAGCGCCAAGATCGCCTTCCTGTCCAAGCCGGTGCCGCCCGAAGACAGCAAGCCGCTGACCGCCGTGCAACCATCGGCCGTGGTGGACCGCGACGGCAAGGCCGTGGTGTTCGTCGTGGCCGACGGCAAGGTCAGGCAGGTGCCGGTGACCCGGGGCACCAAGATCGGCGAACTGCTGGCCGTCCAGGGCGTGAAGTCCGGCGAGACCGTGGTGCTGGCACCGGGCGACAAGCTTTCGGACGGCGCGAAGGTCACCGTCACCAAGAAGTAAGACATGACCGCCCCGCTCGCCCCTGCCGCCTCCGCCGCCTCGCCCACGCCTCTTGTGTCGATCCGCCATCTGGCCAAGTCGTACCGGCGTGGCGCCCAGACCGTGCCGGTGCTGTCGGACATCTCGCTGGACATCGCGGCCGGTGACTTTATCGCGCTGATGGGCCCATCGGGCTCCGGCAAGAGCACGCTGCTGAACCTGATTGCCGGCATCGACCGGCCCGACAGCGGCGAACTGCTGGTGGGCGGCGTCGATATTTCCGAGCTGCCCGAGGCCTCGCTGGCCGACTGGCGCGCGGCGCACGTGGGCTTCATCTTCCAGTTCTACAACCTCATGCCGGTGCTGACCGCCTACGAGAACGTGGAACTGCCGCTGATGCTGACGCGGCTGGGCCGCGCCGATCGGCGCGAGCGCGTGGAAATGGTGCTGGGCATGGTCGGCCTGGCCGACCGCATGGACCACTATCCGACCGAGCTTTCCGGCGGGCAGCAGCAGCGCGTGGCCATTGCCCGTGCGCTGATTACCGATCCGACGCTGATCGTGGCCGACGAGCCCACGGGCGACCTGGATCGCAATTCGGCCTCGGACATCCTGGCCATGTTGCAGCGGCTCAATACCGACCTGGGCAAGACCATCATCATGGTCACGCACGACGCCCATGCCGCCGAGGCCGCCAAGTCGCTGGTCCACCTGGAAAAAGGCGAACTGCTCCAGAACGAGCAGCGCGGCTGAGCCACACACTACCATGTACCTGCCCAAGCTGATCGCCCGCAACGCCATGCGCCACAAGCTGCGCACGGCGCTGACCGTGCTGGGCCTGGTGATCGCCGTGCTGGCCTACGGCCTGCTGCAGACCGTGGTCGATGCCTGGTACGCGGGCGCGTCGGCGGCATCCAATGCGCGGCTGGTGACCCGCAACGCCATCTCGCTGACGTTCGCGCTGCCGCTCAACTACGAATACCGCATCAAGGGCGTGGATGGCGTGACCCAGGTGGCGCGCTCGAACTGGTTCGGCGGCGTCTACCGCGACCCGAAGAACTTCTTCGCCCAGTTCGCCGTCTCCGACAACTATCTCGACCTGTATCCCGAGTTCATCATCCCGCCCGAACAGCGCGCCGACTACCAGCGCGACCGCCGGGGCGCACTGGTGGGCCGGCAACTGGCCGACCTGTACGGCTTCAAGATTGGCGACGTCATCCCGATCAAGGGCACGATCTACGCCGGCACGTGGGATTTCGTGGTGCGCGGCATCATGGAAGGCCGTGACGAAACCACGATCACGCGCCAGATGGTGTTCCACTGGGACTACCTGAACGAAACCGTGCGCAAGAAGAATGCCAAGCAGGCCGACCAGGTGGGCGTCTTCATCCTGGGCGTCGACAACCCGGACAATGCCGCCGCGATCTCGCGGAACGTCGACAACGTGTTCAAGAATTCGCTGGCCGAGACGCTCACCGAGACCGAGCAGGCCTTCCAGCTTGGCTTTGTGGCGATGTCGAACCAGATCATCGCGGCGATCCGGGTGGTGTCCTACGTGGTGATCGTCATCGTGATGGCCGTGATGGCCAACGCCATGGCCATGAGCGCGCGCGAGCGCATTACCGAGTACGCCACGCTGAAGGCGCTGGGCTTCGGGCCGGGCTTCCTGTCCATGCTGGTTTTTGGCGAATCGATGATCATCAGCGCGTTTGGCGGGGCGCTGGGCATGTTACTGACGCCACCGGCGGCCCGCTTCTTCAAGCAGGCGGTAGGCGGCGTGTTCCCGGTGTTCACCGTGTCGCACGAGACCATGGCGATGCAGGCCGGCTGCGCGCTGGTCGTGGGGCTGGCGGCGGCCATCGTGCCGGCCGTGCAGGCCGCCCGCGTGCGTATCGTCGAGGGCCTGCGGGCCATCGGCTGACGGGATCGCACGCAGATGGTCATCCCGCTCCACTACATCGCCCGCAACGTTTGGGCCCGGCGCCTGACCACGGCGCTGACGGCTGGCGGCCTGGCGCTGGTGGTCTTTGTGTTCGCGACGATGCTGATGCTGGATGCCGGGCTGAAGAAGACGCTGGTGACCACGGGCGAGCGCGACAACGTCGTGGTGATCCGCAAGGGCGCCGAAACCGAAATCCAGAGCGGCATCACGCGCGACCAGGCCGCCGCGCTGGAGATGTATCCATCCATCGCCATGACGCCCGAGGGCCGCCCGATGGCCTCGCGCGAAGCCGTGGTGCTGATTTCGCTGACCAAGACCGGCTACACCACGCCGTCAAACGTGGTGATCCGGGGTGTATCGCCGCTGGGCGTACCGCTGCGGCCGCAGGTGCGGCTGACCGAGGGGCGCGTGTTCAAGCCCGGCTCGTCGGAAATCATCGTCGGCAGCAGCATCGCCAACGGCTACGGCAACGTGCGCATTGGCGATCACCTGCGCTTTGCGCAGCGCGACTGGACCGTGGTGGGCCATTTCGATGCCGGCGGCAGCGGTTTCGATTCCGAGATCTGGGGCGACGTGGACCAGCTCATGCAGTCGTTCCGCCGCACCAGCTATTCGTCGATGGTGCTGCGGCTGGCCAATACCGACGCCTTCGACAAGTTCCGCGCCGACATCGACGTCGACCCGCGGCTGGCCAACGAGGCCAAGCGCGAGCAGCAGTTCTACAGCGACCAGTCCAAGGCGCTGTCGGCGTTCATCAACATCCTGGGGCTTACGCTGACAACCATCTTCTCGGTGGCGGCCATGATCGGCGCCATGATCACGATGTACGCGTCGGTGGCCAACCGCGTGGGCGAGATCGGCACGCTGCGCGCACTGGGCTTCCAGCGCACCAACGTGCTGATGGCCTTCCTGATCGAGGCCGTGCTGCTGGGGCTGGTGGGCGGCATCGCCGGCCTGCTCTGCGCGTCGCTGATGCAGTTCGCATCGTTCTCCACGACGAACTTCCAGACCTTTGCCGACCTGTCGTTCCGCTTCGTGCTGACGCCGGCCATCATCGTCAAGACGCTGCTGTTCTCGATGGCGATGGGCCTGATCGGTGGGTTCCTGCCGGCGCTGCGGGCGTCGCGGCTCAATATCGTGGACGCGCTGCGGGCACGCTAAGCCCCGCAGCAAAGCGGCGGCGCCCCCTGCCGAGGATCGTCACGGCGGCGCCTCGCCGTGGCGTTTGGGCGCCTGGCCTTCGCGCGATACAGGCCTGGCGCGCTGCGACCCGTAGCGGTTGGCATAGAGCCATGTGAATTCCGCCCCCAGCAGGAATATCTGCGCGGAGTAGTACACCCAGACCAGCACCACGACCAGCGAACCGGCCGCACCGTAGCCGGTGGCCACGCCCGTCTTGCCGATATACAGGCCGATCAGCAGCTTGCCCACCGTGAACAGCACCGACGTGACGACGGAGCCCAGCCAGACGTCGGGCCACCGCACGGCGGCGTGCGGCATGATCTTGTAGATCATCGCGAACACCACCGTCACCAGTACAAAGCTCAGGCCCATGTCGAGCACGTGGCCAAGCACCTCGCCCTCGCCCAGCATCGGCGACCAGTACCGGCCGATGGCGGCCAGCGCCGCGCTGGCCACGAGCGACACGATCAGCAGGAAGCCGATCCCCAGGATCATGCCGAACGACAGCACGCGCCCACGCAGCAGTTCCCATATGCCCGACGGCTTCTTGCGCTCGGGCACGCGCCAGATGCGGTCCAGCGCATCCTGCAGTTCGGCAAAGACCGTGGTGGCGCCCACGAACAGGGTCACGGTACTGAGCACCGCCGTGACCGAACCCTTGGCGGGCGAACTGAGCGACACCAGCATGCTCTCGATGGCCTTGGCGCCCTCCACGCCCACCAGGCCGCCGATCTGCTCGACCACCGCGCCGCGCGCCGCCTCGTCGCCGTACACCAGCCCGGCAATGGCAATCACGATCAGCAGCAACGGCGCCACCGAGAACAACGTGTAGTACGCCAGCGCGGCACCCATGCTGGGCGCATAGTCGTCCAGCCATGCCGAGACCGTGTCCCGTAGCAATCGTACGAAGCTCAGGACCGATCGTCTTGCTGCCACCCCGTGCTGCATCGCTAGGACTCCCATGCGGCTCATGACTGAAGCCTAGTGGGTGCGCGGCAGGCGGACTATCGGGCTGGGTCTGACAGCATGGTGCCCGCCCGGCGAGTTACCCCATCACCTCCTCGCACACCTCCAGCCACGCCCTGGCCGCGTGCGAGAGGTAGCGCCCCGGTGACCAGATATGGGCCAGGGCCCAGTCCATGGTCGGTTCGGTCAGGCGGGCCACGGCGAGCTTGTCGCGGGTTTCCAGGCGCTTGAGCAGCGGCTCGGGCAGGAAGGTGGTGCCAAGGCCGGCGGCGGCCATCGACGCCAGGAAATCCCAGTGGCCGCTCTGCGCCACCACTTGCGGCTCGATGCGGGCTTCCAGAAAGGCCTGCCGCAGCTTGCGCGTCAGCGAGAACTCGTCGGTCAGCATCACCAGCGGTTCGTCGCGCAGCGCCTCCAGCGTCACCGTGCGGCCGCTGGCCCAGGCAGCGCGATGGGGGCCGACCGCCCAAATTGGATATTTTGCGAACTGGCGCGTCTCCAGCGCCAGGCCGGTATCGCCGGGCAACACCGTGGCACCCACCTCAAGTTCGCCATTCGCCACTTGCTGTTCGACGACCTGCCCGCCGTGCTCGGACAGCGTCAATTGCAGGTTGGGATATCGCTTGCGAAAGGCACTGACCGCCGGCGAGAAGAACAGGTTGACCATCGGCGGAATACCCACGGTCAGCTGGCCGCGCCCCAGCGATGACAGATCCGCCACTTCCAGTGTGAGCCGGTGCACCACGCCCAGCGCCTCCTGGCCCCGGTCGTACACCACCCGGCCCACATCGGTCAGCCGCACCGACTTGCCCTCTCGAATCAGCAGTGGCTGGCCCACTTCGTCTTCCAGCTGCTTGACCATCTTGCTGATGGTCGATTGCGTGACGTAGAGCGACGATGCCGCTTGGGTGAAGCTTTTCAGACGCGCGGTCTCGACGAAGTAGCGCAGCGCGCGGATGTCGATGGGCATGGCAGGCCTTTTATGAATATTCCGACTGAAGCTGCGAATTTTAAATCATGGATGGAATCGTTGCAGGGCGACTACACTGCCCGTCCTACGCCCCCAATTGCCGGACCACCGGCGCATCACAATCATGGCTAGCTGGCCGCATGCCCGACAGTGGCTGTTTTCGCTGAAGGCATTCGCTGCCGCGATGCTGGCGCTCTACATCGCACTGTCGTTCGGCCTGCCGCGCCCATACTGGGCCATGGCCACCGTCTACTTCGTCTCGAACCCGCTCACGGGCGCCACGCGCTCGAAGGCCGCCTATCGCGTGGCCGGCACGATACTTGGCGCGATGGCGGCCGTGATTACGGTGCCGCAGTTGGTGAACATGCCGATCGTGCTGATGGGCGCCATTGCGCTGTGGATCATGGCGCTGGTCTACCTGTCGCAGTTGCAGCGCTCGCCGCGCAGCTATGTGTTCCTGCTGGCGGCCTATACCCTGCCGATCGTCGCGCTGCCCGCCGTCATGCAACCAGCCGACATCTTCGATATCGCCGTGGCCCGCATCGATGAAATCGTGATCGGCATTGTCTGCGCGAGTCTGGTCGGCGCCATCGTGTTTCCGGCCAAGGTGGCGCCCGCGCTGCGCGAACGGGCGCGCATCTGGCTGGACGACGCGGCGGCCTGGGCCCGCGATATCGCCGCCGCCAACCCCCGCGCGGTTGCAAGCCGGCATCGCCTGGCCGCCGACATGCTGGCGCTGGATCAACTGATCGTGCACCTGTCGTTCGATATCGAAAGCCGTCAGGCCGTGGATCACGCGCGCGCGCTGCGTGGCCGCATGTCGCGGCTGATGCCGGTGCTGTCCGGCCTGGAAAGCGTGCTGCAGGCGCTGCGCGAAACGCCAGATGCCCGGGCGCCGCGCCTGCCGCGCCCAGCGCTGGAACAGGCCGCCGCCTTGCTGAACACCCGGTACGCGATCCTGTTGCGGGCCTGCGCCGACCTGCAGCAACGGATTGTCGACCGCCCAGACGCGCCGCAGGGCCATCCATCGAGGACCGAACCCCCTAGCGGCGAAACCGAGCGCGAGCCCGACGGCGACACGCTTCACCACGACCACGCCATGCTGGTCTTCGGCGCGGTGTCCGCCGGGCTTGCCGTGTTCTGTGCCGGCCTGCTGTGGATCTTTTCCGGCTGGGAGGATGGTGGCGGCCCGGTAGCCGTGTCGGCCATCGCCTGCTGCTTCTTCGCCACGATCGACGAGCCGCGTCCCGTGGCGCGATCGTTCATCCGCTGGGCCGCGATCTGCCTGCTGATTTCGTCGTTCTACCTGTTCATGGTGGTGCCACACGCGCAGACGTTCGAGACGCTGGCCGGCATGCTGTCGGTACCTTATCTGGGCATCGGGGTGCTGGTCCAGCGGCCCGGCTTCAACCTGATCGCCATGCTGCTGTCTGTCAATACCGCGTCATTTGCCAATGTGCAGACCGTCTACGACGCCAACTTCATCGGCCTGTTCAATACCAACCTGGCAAATGCCGCCGCGATGCTGTTTGCACCGCTGTGGACCATGCTGGCGCGACCCTTTGGCGCACACGTGGCCGCGCAGCGGTTGATCCGCGCAAGCTGGCTGGATCTGGCGCGGGCCGCGACGTGGCGGGGCGCCGACGCCCATACGCGCGTGGGCGCCCGGATGCTGGACCGGCTGGGGCAACTGATGCCACGGCTCGGCGCGGGCGGTGGCCGGCTGGCATCGGACGGCTTTACCGAACTGCAGATCGGCTATTGCACGCTGAGCTTGCAGCGCGCGCTGCCGTCCCTGCCCATCGCGGCCCGCAAGCCGGTGCGCCGTGTGCTGGGTATCGTGGCCCGCCATTTCCGGGCGCGGATGCAGGCTGGCCACGCGGTGGCGCCGCCGGCCGCCCTGCATGCGTGGATCGAAGCGTCACTCGTGCAACTGGCCCCGCTGCACGATCGCGCCCTGGCGGCCGACGTTCAGTGCGCGCTCGTGGTGCTTGGCGTCACGTTGCACACACATGAAGAAACCGACTGACGAATGATTTTTTAAATCATCACAGGAATGCATTGGGCGACCTACACTTTGTTCCGTGCCGCACCACTCCGACGCGGCATCGCCCACAAGGCGTTCCGGACGGCGCGTCCTCCCCCCCACCCCGCCAGACGCGCCGTCCACCCAATCTGTTGAAGACTAGAAATGCACAACTACACGATCAAATCCCTGCTTGCCACCACGATGCTCTGCGCCTGCACGCTGGCCGCCGCGCAATCCGGCCACGGCATGCAAGACCGCGGCGTCGATGCCGACCGCTATGGCTACACGATGCACAACGGCCCCCGCGACGTCTTTACCGAAGGCGCCAACGTCCTGGAAAAGCGCGATGTCTACAGTCAGGGTGCCTACGGCACGCGCAAGCCGGACCCGTACACCGATGGCGCCCGCACCACGGCTGGCCTGGACCGCACCGGCGTGTCGGCACCGCCGGCACACAGCGCCTGATCTGCCTGCTCCCTGCCTCTTTTCTGCTTTGTTCTCTGCGAGATGAGACTTGTACCGCGTCCTTGGGGATGCGGTTTTTTTATGTTCAGCGGAACTTGAACAGGCCTTCCCAGAACGACTCGAACGCGCTGGCATGCTTATCTGCACGAGCGGTGCCGGTATCCGGCTGCACGGTGGCGTCTGTGGGCTCTGGCTCGACGACGGTCTTGCGCGATTCGTGCAGCGCCCAGACGCTGTCGGCGATCCGGCCGGCAAGGCCCGGCTCGCATTCCTGGCCCAGCAGGACGCCAAACAGCACGTCGCGGCCATGTCCGTCGTCGGCAAAGCGCATGGCGACAGCCACCATCTTTTCGTAGTGATCCTGCGCAACACGCCTGGCCGCCTCCTGGGCCTCGCGTTCCTGCGCGGCCTCGGCCGCCATCTCGGCGGTGTGCTCGGTCTCCCAGCGGCGCATTTCCCGTTCAAAGACCTCGTCGTAGACCTGGCGTTGCTCGGCGTCGGACAGGATCGAATAGGCGTCGCGAATCTGCTGGAAAGCCGCATGGGCATCGGCCTCGCGGCCCGGATTGCGGTCCGGATGCCACTTCATCGCGGCGCGGCGATAGGCGAGCTTGATCTCTTCCAGGGTGGCATCGGACTGGATGCCAAGCGTCGCGTAGAGCGTAGTCATTGGATGGGTTGCGATGGGGGTGCGGCGGCGAAGGCGTTCATGCTAGCACGGCGTCCGGGCGCCGATTTCCACCCTTTCCGCCCTGCCACGGCTCGTCCACTTTTCGCCTGTGGGAACGGCTGGCAACGCGCCACCGCATGGCGGTGACCTCACGTTTTCGATGGGGTCTGCCCCATTCTGGTGCTAAGCTTCGTGCCTGTTCGAGACATGCTGCCACCCGCATCATTGTCCGGACATTACGGCATCTGCCCATCCCGCGCCCTGCCGGCGCGGGTTGCCCACCAGGACTTCATGCCACGGCGCCCACCCGACGCGCCACTCCAGGACGGCCCGTCGCCAGCCTCTGCGGCCAGGCGCCGGCGCCACACCACGCACCGACGACAATACTGAGACATCGTGACTTTGCCTTCCCTCGATTCCTTCCTGGCCGGCGTTGCCCGGCGTGACCCCAACCAGCCCGAGTTTTTCCAGGCCGTGAAGGAGGTCATGATGACCTTGTGGCCGTTCGTCGAGCGCCATACGCGCTACCGCGAACAGGCGCTGCTGGAGCGACTGGTGGAGCCCGAACGCGTGATCCAGTTCCGTGTGGCCTGGACCGACGACCGCAATCAGGTACAGGTAAATCGTGCGTTCCGCGTGCAGCACAGCTCGGCCATCGGCCCGTACAAGGGCGGCATGCGTTTTCATCCGACCGTGAACCTGTCGGTGCTGAAGTTCCTGGGCTTCGAGCAGACCTTCAAGAACGCGCTGACCACGCTGCCGATGGGGGGTGGCAAGGGCGGATCGGACTTCGATCCCAAGGGCAAGTCTGACGCCGAGGTGATGCGCTTCTGCCAGGCGCTGATCGCCGAACTGCACCGCCACCTCGGGCCCGATACCGACGTGCCGGCCGGCGACATCGGCGTGGGCGCCCGCGAGGTGGGCTTCATGGCCGGCATGATGAAGAAGCTGTCGAACCATTCGGCCTGCGTGTTCACGGGCAAGGGCCTGGCCTTTGGCGGCAGCCTGATGCGCCCCGAGGCCACCGGCTACGGCACCGTGTACTTCGCGCAGGAAATGCTGCATCGGCGCGGCCGCGATTTCAACGGCCTGCGCGTGCTGCTGTCCGGCTCGGGCAACGTGGCGCAATACGCGGCCGAGAAGGCCATCGAACTGGGCGCCAAGGTGCTGACGGTGTCGGACTCCGGCGGCGTGCTGCACTTTCCGCAGGGCATGGACAGCGAACAGCTGGCGGCGCTGATGACGTTCAAGAACGAAACGCGCGGCCGCCTGGCCGACTTCGCCCCGCAGCACGATCTGCGCTTCGAGGCCGGCAAGACGCCGTGGCATGTGCCCGCCGACGTGGCGCTGCCGTGCGCCACCCAGAATGAACTGGACGGTCACGACGCCGAGCGCCTGCTGTCGAACGGCGTGTTCTGCGTGGCCGAGGGCGCCAACATGCCGTCGACGCTGGATGCCGTGGACCGCTTCGTGGCCGCGCGCATCCTGTACGCTCCGGGCAAGGCCAGCAATGCGGGCGGCGTGGCCACGTCGGGCCTGGAAATGTCGCAGAACGCGATGCGCATGGCCTGGCACCACGCCGAAATCGACGAGAAGCTGCATGCCATCATGAAGGACATCCACGGCAACTGCATCCACTACGGCCAGAAGGACGACGGCTATATCAACTACGTGGAAGGCGCCAACATCGCCGGCTTCGTCAAGGTGGCCGATGCCATGCTGGCGCAGGGCGTGATCTGATCGGTCAACCGGCCCGGCCGGCGCCCCATCGCCGGCGCTGGTCTTAAAGAAAAAGCGACGAGGGAAACCTCGTCGCTTTTTTTGCATCCTGCTTTTTTGCGCTTGCTGGTGCTGTGACTAGCGCACCTTCGCCCAGCCAACCACCTGCCAGCGGAACATCGCCGATTCGCCAACCTCGGCGCCGTACGTCATCTGCATCTTGCCGTCGGGCGCGTAGATGTCCAGTCGCGGCGCCGTCGGCAGGTCAAGCCACAACGAACCGTCGTGGAACGACCACTTTCCGCACCACGCGCAAGCGTCGCCCGGCTGTTCACCGGGTTGGTGAAAGTTGAAATGGCCATCCTCACGAATTTCGAGGTAGTCGAAAGCGCGATAGAAGGTGATCAGGGTCCGCTGCCGTGCGGTGGCTTCGGCGGTCTGCTCGGGCGTGGCCGGCGCCGGGAGATCCGAAGGGGCGCGGACGGCCGCCCCGTAGAGCTTCCACTTGCCGATGAAGTCCGCGGCGGCAGGCAGATATTGGGCAGCCGTGCTGGCAACAGGCGCGGGCTTCTTGCTGGGCGCCGGCGCGGTGTCCGCATGGACAGGGGCCGTGGTGGCCAGCGCGAGCAGCGCGGCACACGTGGTGATGGTGGTGGAGGTGGTGGTGGCGGTGACGGTGACGGATTTGGCGAAGCGGCTCGCCTTGATACGGAACATCGGAAAAAACACCCAGTGTGAAAGCGGAGAAAGCCTAGCAGCCCCCGGTCAGATCGAAGGCCGGAACAGCGGCGATAAATGTAGCATATTAGGCATATTAAGGCATATACATCACATATAAAGCGCCTTAAAATTCATTTACGGCCATCACCGAACCCGTTCCGCACGCGCGCGCGGCAAGGGCTGAAGCGATGGCCGGATCCGTAGCAACACACCCTCACAGGGTGACAAAACACCGAAGGAAAGCAGCAAATGAAAGCGATTACCCTCCGAATCCTGACGGTTGCCGCCATGGCCGCAGCAAGCACCGCGCACGCGGCAGCCCCGGCGCAATCGCCGGAAGCCGTCACGGACCTGTTCCTGCGCACGCTGATCCTGGCAGACCCGGCAGCCATGAAGTCGCTGAACGACTACACGCGCCCGGTGCGCGTCGCCAGCAAGGCCTCGGGCGACTTCATCAATATTCCGGAGACGCTGGAAGCCGACAAGGATTACGCCAAGGAACTGGCACCGGTCTTCCTGGAACAGCTGAAGCTGCCCCAGGCAGACAAGACGGCGCTGGAGCCGACCGTCATTCAGTTCATGCAGAGCCTGCACGATGCCCAGAAGCGCACCGTCTGCACGACGGGCAAGGCCGAGACGGTCACCGAAGGGGTGCCGAAGAAGTCGGTGGCGGTCAACGTGCCGTTCGAGTGCAAGGTGGCGAATCCGCCTGAAAAGCTGAAGGCCTTCCTGCAGCGCGCATCGGGCAGCAACTGGAAGACCGTGGCGCAGTATCGCGAGGCCATCGACAAGCTGCGCGTGGGCTATGAAACCGCCCCGCTGACCCAGGACTGGCGCGGCGCCCTGCCGCTGATCTCCGACAAGAAGCCCGTGGTGTGGCAGAACATCTTCCCGCGCGAGAGCGTCGATATCACCGAAGCCCTGTTCTGATCTGGCGCCGCCGCCAGGGCATCGGGGTATCCCGAGTCCTGGCGAGGCCCCAGGCCGAAAGCCGACGCCCCGCAAGGGGCGTCGGCTTTTTCTATTGCGCGATACGGCAGTCCCCCGTGGAGGACACCTTCACCGTTCACGGATGCGTGGACACATCCGCGTATAGCTGCCGCATGAACGCCCGGAACACCGGGTTCATCACGTCGTCGTGGTTCCGGATGACATCGCCGTCCACCTGGATGTTCCAGACCATCGCATTGGGCAGCATGGCCCCGCCACTGTCCTGGGCCATCGTCAGGTAGCTGTCGCCGCAGAACGTCCGCGTCCAGCCGGGCTTCAGCAGATGGTCCGGCCCCAGATTCTGCTGAAAGAACGCGGCGGCGTTTTCCGCTTCGAGCTGCTTGTTCAGGCGCACCGCCTGGCCCAGGGCATCGCCATGCAGCACCTTCAGTTCGGCCTCCGACTTCCAGCCCGGGCACTGCGCGTTGTCCGCCTGGGCCGGGGTGCCGGCTTGCCCGGTGCCTGCTGCAGCCGGCGCCGGGCCGGGCGGGTGGGCACGTAGCCGGTGGGTCAGGTAGTGGTCGATATGACCCGGCGTCTTCTTCATGGCCGTGCCCTGCTCCGGCGTGGTATCGCGCTCGAACAGCGTATTGACGGAACGCCCGATCGGAAACGCGATGCCCGTGGCCCAGTCCTTGGTCGAGGTGACCGACACCAGCAACGGCGGCTGGAAGGTGGGCGGCGCGTAGCGCCGGGAGACATGGTAGAGCGCCTCGTAGCGCGACGCCTCGAAGGCGGGATTGATCAGCAGGATCATGTCCGCCGGCCGCTCCGGCGGGGCCGGCTTGGCACCGGGGCGGCCCAGGTCGCGCTGGGCGGTGAGCGATTCGATCAGCGACCCCGACATCGCCGCGTACAGGATCAGGCCGCCGAAGCTATGGCCGATCATCAGCGTGCGGATACGCGGGCGCTGGGGGCCGTGCTCGGATGATGCGCCGGTCTGTTCGAGCACAGGCGGCCTGACCGCCGCCGCTGGGGCGGGGGCCGCGCCCGGGGCCGCGTCGGGCGGCAGCTGGTTGTAGTACGTCCGCAGCGACCGCAATCGCGCGAACAGCTCGCGCGCTGACCCAATCGACACGCGCCGCGCGGCCTCCTTGCGCGCCCAGAACGTCAGGCTCAGCACGGGATCCGGGATCGCCCAGGACTTGCCCCGCCACCCCACATAGACACCCACCACCGTTCTCGGCTTGCCGCCGGGCCCTGCGCGGTCGCGCTCCTCGGCGCCGGCCGCTTCCAGCAAGGCACGGAATTCCTGCACATTGGCGTCATCGGCTTGCGCGTTGTGCTTCCAGCCGTGCACGAACACCACGATGCTCAGGTCCTGGTGCTGATCCAGCAGAAAGCGCAGCCGCGTCATCAGATGCTCGATCTGGTCCGTCGGGGCGAGCGACAGCGCGTCGGCAACCACCGGCGTCGGTACCGCATCGGGAAACAGCCAGCCCTGGTCGTCGAACTCGACGAAATGCAGTTCGTAGAGGTCTTTCACCGCTTCCGGCGAAACCTGGGCACATATCTCCGGCAGCGGCGCGGCACCCGTCGTGCCGATGCCTGGGCGCTGGCAGCTTTGGTCCTTGCCGAGATCCACCAGATGGGTGCGATAGGCGCTGTTGGGCGCGCAGGCGCAGAGCGCCAGCAGCGCCAGACCGCAGGCGACCCGGGCCGACCGCAGCACGCAGCCGCTAACCATTCTGGTCATTCGCGCCCGGTGCCGTTTTGAAATAATCGGCAAACGGCCATGCCTTCTTCAGGCCAGCTTCGTCCCCCACGTAGCAGTCGCGATCGGTGGCGGCCAGTCCGGCAAATGCGTGCGGCGCGGGCCCGAGCTTGCCGTCGGTGTATTGCCAGAGCGTGAAGTGCGGCCAGGTGTCAACGGGAATCCCCACTGGCTGGCTTCTGTACCGCGCGTACCAGAGCGGGCAATTCTTGAGGATGGGGTCGGCGCCATGTGCCTGCACGGCGTCGCGCAGCATGTTGCCGCCGTAGATCATTGGCCAGCGGCCGGTCTTGTCCCGGACGCGGGTCACGAAGTCATGGGCCTGTGCCAGCGTCATGTCCGGCCCGCTCGAACTGGGCTCGAAATCCAGACAGAACAGCGTGGCGCTGTTGTCCACCGTCGCATCGCCCACCTGCGTGGCCGCCAGGAAGTTCTCGGCCTGATCGGATGCCTGGCGGGCGCTGGAGAAGTGGTAGGCGCCCCACAGCAGTCCGGCGGCCAGGGCCTGCTGGCGACGCTGGCGGTAGAGCGGGTCCTGGAAGGTGGCGCCCTCGCTGGCCTTGTGGATGACCGCCCTGACCCCCGCATTTTTGGCCTTGACGGCATCGAAGTGGTTGTCGTGGTTGATATCGATGATCACATCGATCGATCCCGGCAGGGTTTCTGGCATCGCAAGCTCCCGATTCAGTGCAATCAAGCCACTGCGCAGCCGCTGGCAAGCCGCCTGACCAGCCGTACGCGTCGCGCACACCCGGGCCCCGCGAGGCCGCGCCGCCGGACGTTTGGCAAACAGCCATCGCTACCCGTTGGGAAGCATAGGCAACGGCTCGGGCAAACCCTCTCAGCCAGGTGGATGACTTCGTGTTGCCGATTATTGAAGGCTGAGTTACACGCGATTTCTCTCGCGAAGCCTGCCCGCCACGCCGGGTAGCGCGGCGGGCGTCGACGCCACTTTGAGAACGCTGTCGACAATGATTTGCATTGCCCGGCGAACGCGCGCCCGACCACACAGAATTTTGCGGAGGGTTAATGTCCTCTTAACGGTCCGGTGACACAGTGGCTTCCGCAAGGCGATGGCCAGATGGCGCCGACCGCAGGACGGGCGGCAGCATGCCTGATGGCCTCGCGGCAGGAACGGGTCGAGATCATCTCGCATGCGAGGGGACAAGCCATGAGCGCCGTCTGGACAGCTACCGCGGGCCGATTGCTGGTCGACGCCACCACGGTGTACGCGATCGTCGCGGCAAGCCTTGGGCGGCGCCACCCCGAGCCGTGCGCCCTGCCCCGCCGCTTCGCGCCAGTCTCGGTGCTCAAGCCGCTGTGCGGCGCCGAGCCACGCCTGTACGAAAACCTGGCCGGACTCTGCCGCCAGCAACACCCATGCTTCCAGCTGGTCTTTGGCGTCTGTGCCGACGACGACCCGGCCATCGGCGTCGTGCATCGGCTGCAGGCCGAGTTTCCGGATTGCGACATCGCGCTGGTCGTCGATTCGCGTGTCCACGGGCGCAATCCAAAGGTCAGCAACCTGATCAACCTCTACCGGGCCGCCCGCCACGCCCACCTGGTGATTGCCGACAGCGACATCGCGGTGCCGCCCGATTATCTGGAGCGTCTGGCCGGCCCGCTCGAAGATCCCCACGTCGGCGTGGTCACCTGCCTGTATCGCGGCCGCTCGGTCGACAACTTCTGGTCCCGGCTGGGCGCCGCGTTCATCGACGACTGGTTTGCGCCGTCGGTGCGCGTGGCCCATGCCGGCGGATCGCGACGCTTCGGCTTCGGCGCGACCCTAGCCCTGCGGCGCGACACGCTGAACGCCATCGGCGGCTTCCCGGCGCTGGCCAACCGCCTGGCGGACGACTTCTGGCTCGGCGAACTCACGCGCCAGTCGGGCTGGCAGACCGTGCTGTCCGAGGTGGTAGTGGAGACCGATGTCGTCGAAAGCAGCCTGCCTGCGCTGTGGCGTCACGAACTGCGGTGGCTGCGCACGATCCGGTCGCTGAGCGCCCCCGGTTTCTACTTCATGTTCCTGACGTTCACCTGGCCGATGCTGTTGCTGGGCTGCCTGCTGGCCCCTCTGCCGGTGGTGATTGTCATCGCCATGGCCGGTGCGCTGGCCCGATGCGCGGCGGCGGGCAGCCCTGGCAAGGCCCTGATGGCCCCGCTGCGCGATGCCCTGCTACTGCTCGAATGGGCGGCCGCGCTGGGCAATGGGCACGTGCATTGGCGCGGCCATGTGATGGCCACCGCCGATAGCCCCGATCTGCCGGGTACGACCGATGCCGCACGCCATGGGCGACGCCCTGACGGTGTCCCCCCATCCGCCTCTCCAGGATAAAACCCGATGAAAACGCTATTCCTGCAGGCCCCCTCCTACGACGGGTTCGATGGCGGCGCCGGGTCGCGCTACCAGGCCCGGCGCGAGATCAAGTCGTTCTGGTATCCCACATGGCTGGCGCAACCGGCCGCGCTGGTGCCAAACAGCCGCGTGCTCGATGCGCCGGCCGATGGCCTCGGTGTCCAGCAAACCCTGAACATCGCCGTCGACTATGACCTGGTCATCATCCATACCAGCACGCCGTCGTTTCCCACCGACGCCAGGTTCGCCGAGCAGCTCAAGGCGCGGCGCCCCGGCCTGATGATCGGCATGGTGGGCGCAAAGGCCGCCGTGGACCCCGGTGGCACGCTGTCGGCCACCACCGCCATCGATTTCGTGTGCCGCGAAGAGTTCGACTACACCTGCCAGGACGTGGCAGCCGGCAAGCCGCTGCCAGACATCGCCGGGCTCAGCTACCGCTTGCCGGACGGATCGATCGAGCACAACCCGCCGCGCCCGATGATCGAAAATATGGACGAACTGCCATTCGTCGCCCCGGTCTACAAGCGCGACCTGAAGATCCGGAACTACTTCATCGGCTACCTGCTGCATCCGTATGTATCGATCTACACCGGGCGCGGCTGCCGGTCGCGCTGTACGTTCTGCCTGTGGCCCCAGACCGTGGGCGGGCATCGGTACCGTACAAGGTCGGCGCAAAGCGTGATCGAGGAGGTCAGGTGGATCAAGGAGAACATGCCCGAAGTGCGCGAGATCATGTTCGACGATGACACGTTCACCGATTTCAGGCCGCGCGTGGAAGAGATTGCCCGGGGCCTGGGCCAGCTCGGCCTGCCCTGGTCGTGCAACGCCAAGGCCAATGTGCCTTACAGCACGCTCAAGATCATGAAGGACAACGGCCTTCGGCTGCTGCTGGTGGGCTACGAATCCGGCGACGATCAGATTCTTCTGAATATCAAGAAAGGGCTACGTACCGACATCGCCCGGCGCTTCACCGAAGACTGCCGCAAGCTTGGCATCCAGATCCACGGCACGTTCATTCTGGGGCTGCCCGGCGAGACACGCGAAACCATCGAAAAGACCATCTCCTACGCCAAGGACCTCAATCCCCATACGATCCAGGTGTCGCTGGCCGCGCCGTATCCTGGCACCGCGCTGTACCGGCAGGCCGTGGACAACGGCTGGCTCGAGGACAACAAGGTCATCCACCTGGTGAACGACCAGGGCGTGCAGCTGGCCGCCATCAGCTATCCGCACCTGAGCCGAGAAGAGATCTATCACGGTGTGGAAACGTTCTACCGGCGCTTCTATTTCCGGCCGGGCAAGATCTGGGAGATCGTCAGGGAGATGATGGGCAGCTGGAGCATGACGCGCCGGCGCCTGCGCGAAGGCGTGGAGTTTTTCCGGTTCCTGCACTCGCACGAGGCCTGAGACCATGGCCCGCCGCCGGATGCTGATCGTGACGGCCGACGACTTCGGCCTGCATGCGGACGTCAACGAGGCCGTGGAACGCGCGCATTGCGAGGGCATTCTCAATGCCGCCAGCCTGATGGTCGGGGCGCCGGCCACGGCCGATGCCGTCTCGCGTGCGCACCGGCTGCCCGCGCTGCACGTGGGCCTGCACCTGGTGCTGGCCGATGGCTGGTCCACCCTGCCGTGGGAATCGATTCCCGACCTGGTCGATATCGATGGCCGTTTTGGGGATGCCATGGTGCGCGATGGGGTGCGCCTGGCCCTGTACCCGGCGCTGCGCACCCAGCTGGCCGCCGAGATCCGCGCCCAGTTCGAGGCCTTCGCGCGTACCGGCCTGCCGCTTGACCACGTGAACGCGCACAAGCACTTTCATCTGCATCCCACCGTGCTGGGGCTGATCCTGCGCATCGGCCGCGACTACGGGCTACGCGCCATGCGGCTGCCGCGCGAAGCCAACGGGCCCCTGTTCCTGCGCCCGTGGCTGGCCTTGCTGCATCGGCGGCTGGACCGCGCCGGCATTGCGCACAACGATTTCGTGTGCGGGTTGTCGTCCAGCGGGGCGATGGACGAAGCCGCGATGCTTGCGGCGCTCGATCGGCTGCCGCACGGCGTGGTGGAGATCTATTGCCATCCGGCTGTCAGCTCGGGCGCACGGATCGGCGCATCGATGGCGGGCTATCGGCATACCGACGAACTGGCGGCGCTGTTGTCGCCCCGCGTGCGCGCAGCCGCCGAACGCGTCGCCCCCCGGCGCGGCGGCTTTGCAGACCTGCTCGCAGCATGACACTGAAACGCGTGGCGTTGCCGGGGGCGCTGGCCGGACTGCTGATCCTCGCCGCCGTGGTGTCCCGGGCGGACTTTTCCGAAGTTGGGGACATGCTGGTGCGCGCCGGCTGGCCATTGCTGTGGCTGGTGCCGATCCACCTGGCCGCCTTGTGGCTCGACGCACGCGGATGGCGCGTACTGCTGGCCCCGGCCGATCCCGCCGCCCGGGCCGGTACGAATTTCCTGCTATGGGTTGCCACCGTGCGCGAGGCCGTCACGCGGCTGCTGCCAAGCGCGGGCATCGGCGGCGAGATCGTCGGCATCCGCCTGGCGTGGCGCCGCGTGCCCGACGGCAGCGCCGTCACGGCCAGCGTGGTGATCGAGGTCATGGTGACGATGTTCGCGCACTACCTGTTCGCGCTGGCCGGCGTGCTGCTGCTGTTCTCCACGACACCCCTTACCGAACACGGCGTACTGATCGGGATCGGACTGCTCCTGTCGCTGCCGGTGCCCGCGCTGTTTGCCTGGGCGTTGCGGCACGGCGCGTGGTTCGCACGGCTCGAAGCGGTCGCGCGCCGCATCCTGGGTCATGAGCACCGCCTGGTGTCACACATCGATGGCAAGCGGCTGGACGCGCAGATTCGGGCGCTGTGCCGGCGCGGACGCACGCTGTGCAGCACGCTGGCCTGGCAGCTTGCCGGCCTGGCCGTGGGCACGCTGGAAGTCTGGTGGGGCCTGTCGCTGCTGGGCCATCCCGTGAGCTTTGGTGCGGCGCTGGCTATCGAGGCGCTGACGCTGGCCGCCCGCCAGATGGCGTTCTTCATTCCCGCCGGCCTGGGCGTGCAGGAAGCCGTGCTCGTGGTGCTGGGCACCGGCCTGGGCATCGCGCCGCAGACGTCGCTGGCGCTGGCCCTGCTGAAACGCGCACGGGAACTGGCGTTCGGCGTACCGGCCCTGCTGTCGTGGCAATGGGCCGAATGGCGCAGCCTGCGGAAGGTTTAGACGCCAGGTCTAGCGCAAGGCCTGCTGCCCTTGTCGATCCGCTGGCGCGCCATTCGGCCTGCCTCGCGCGCTTCAGCGTGCCTGCCTGACCCATTCCCCGATCGCGTCGAGCAGCAGCCCCGAGCCATGCTCGCGCGACCCCGCATCGTCGTAGCCGTCCAGGAAGGCGCCATGCTCGGTCAGCGTCAGTTGCGTGCCCTGCCCCACGGCCTTCAGCTCGAAGACGGCCAGCGACACCGAAATCTTGCGTTCGCCCATGTGCATCTCGTAGCTGTAGACCAGCCGCTCGTTCGGAATCACGTCGAAGTACACGGCGTCGAACGTCGACACCAGGCCGTTCTCCCATTTGCCTTGCAGATGCTCGCGGCCACCGGGCCGCACGTCCATGGCGCGCGACACGGTCTGGTAGCCCGGGCCGCCCTGGAACCACTGGGCCTTGGCCGCCGGGTCGCTGAGCGCGCGGAACACCAGGGCCGGCGGGGCATCGTAAGTCCGCGAAATGGAGAACGTGCCATGGGCCACCGAGCGCGGTGGCGCTTCGGCGACGATGCGCGCCACTTCCTGCTCCAGGCGGTCCAGCGTCTGCTTCCAGCCTTCCTCGGCGCCACGCGTGAACTCCCCGGCCGATGGGTCGAGCCAGGTGTAGTCCTGCGTGACCGTCATCTCGGTGCCGCCGCAGACGGTTTCAAAACCGACCGCCGTCAGTGCGTTGAACAGCGGCTTGCCGTCGACGGTGACCACCGTCATGTCGATCACCAGCCGCGAGTGCGGCATGACCTCGACGAAGTGACCCCGGATCCAGTGCTCGAACTCGCCGCCTTGCGACCGCATGCACAGGTCGAACTTGCCGCCCGGGCGGAATTCGATCTCGCAGGCCGGCACGGTGAAGCCCTGCGGGCAGAACCAGTGCATCAGGTGCCCGGCCGTGCTCCAGGCCTTGAAGACCAGGTCGCGCGGGGCATTGAATGCGCGCGAGACGGTCAGCCGGTGCGGCGCGGGCGATTGCCCTGACGACTGGCCGGATGATTGGCCGGACGGTTCGGCGGACGGTTGGGTTGACTGAGCCGTATCAGTCTTCGTTGCGGTCGCGGGTGCCATCGGATGCTGCCTCCTTCTTCATGGTTTCCAGGTATTCGCCCAGGCGGTCGAAATGGCCTTCCCACTCGGCGCGGCGGGCGCTGATCCACTGCTCTGCCTCGCTCAGCGCATTGGGCGCCATGCGGCAGGTGCGTACCCGCCCGACCTTCTCGGTGCTGACCAGGCCAGCCTGTTCCAGCACCGACAGGTGCTGCATCACCGCCGGCAACGACATCGCCAGCGGCTTGGCCAGGTCCGACACCGACAGCGGCCCGCGTGCCAGTTGCGCGAGCATCGTGCGCCGCGTGGTGTCGGCCAGGGCCTGGAAGGTGGCGTCGAGAGGATCGAAATAGTTAAGCATGTCCTTTAGTATAGAGACGCGCGACAGTTAAGCAAGAACTTTAGTAATGAGTCTGCGGGAAGGCCGACGCGGCTTGGCGTGCTACGGCCGCAGCGTGGGGATGCGCGCCATGACTTCGGCCAATTCCGGACAAGGCTTCAACTGGTCGATCAGCCATTGCACCGAATCCGCCAGCTTGTCGGGGTCGTAGTCTGTCGAAAAGCTGTGCAGCGTGGCGCCGTGCAGGAACAGCCGCAGGGCCAGCAGTTCTGGGTCGGGCGAGGTCGCGGGGTCATAGCCGAACAACTGAACTGGCACCTGGGCCAGCAACGGGCCTACCGCGTCGGCCAGCCGCCGGTCGCCGCGCGAGGCCATCCAGACTTCGAGGATGGCCAGCGAGGTATGGCGCTGGCGCCGGTGAACCAGGGTGTGGAGCATCAGATGCAGCCGCACGCGCGGTGCCATCGGCCCGAGCATTGTCAGCTTGTTCGCTTCGGTGTCGAGCAGGCTGGCCACCATGGCCGGCAGCAGGTCGTAGCGCCCTTCCGGAAACTGGTGCCGCAGCGATCCCCGGCTGATGCCGGCAATTTCGCAGACGCGGGCCTCGCCGAAGGCGGCATAGCCTTGCTCGATCAGCAATGTGGTGGCGGCATCGATCAGCGCCTGTCTTGTGGACGCGCTTCGTTCGGCTTGGGTGGGCATGCCACGGATTGTAACGACAACGTCATTGCGCCGAGTTGCGGGGTCAACCGTCTTTCGGCTTGTCATAAAACAAACATACAAGTTTGTTTATATCTGGGCCGCGCGATTGCCGCGCCGTCCAAGAGCCATTGGGCGGCTGCGCGCGCCCACCCACAACAACAAGGAAATCTACATGTTCAAGCACCCCCGCTCGCGCTGGCTGGCCGCGCTGGTTGCGGCAGGCGCGGCGCTGGCCGTGGCCGGCTGCGGCTCCGACGACAGCAAGTCCGCAGCCACCACCACCCCGGCCGTGACCACCCCGGCGCCCAAGACGATCCAGTCGGTTCGCCACGTGTTCGTGATCACGCTGGAGAACGAGAACTACGCCACCACGTTCGCCGACACCTCCAAGGCCCCTTACCTGTCGAAGACGCTGGTCAGCCAGGGCGCGCATCTGCAGCAGTACTTCGGCACCACGCACGTGAGCCTGGGCAACTACATCGCCATGATCAGCGGCCAGTCGGTCACCGCCGACACGCAGATGGACTGCATGGTCTACAAGGACTTCACGCTGTCCGGCATGGGCGACCATGGCCAGGCCATCGGCACCGGCTGCGTCTACCCGGCATCGGTCAAGACCCTGCCCGACCAGCTCAAGTCCGCCAACCTGACGTGGCGCGGGTACATGGAAGACATGGGCAACGATCCGTCGCGCGAAAGCGCTGCCTGCGGCCACCCCACGCTGAACACCACGGACGGCACGCAATCGGCCCAGGCCGCCACCGCCGGTGGCCTGCCGGCTGACCAGTACGCGACGCGCCACAACCCGTTCATGTACTTCCACTCGATCACCGATTCGCCAGATTGCGCGACCAACGTCGTCAACCTGACCAAGCTGACCGATGACCTGAAGTCGATCGACGCCACGCCCAATTTCACGTTCATCACGCCCAACCTCTGCAACGACGGCCACGACGGCGGCAGCGCATCGTCCAAATGCGTGAACGGCGATCCGGGCGGCCTGGAATCGGCCGACGCGTTCCTGAAGAAGTGGGTGCCGTTGATCATGGCGTCGCCGGCGTATCAGCAGGACGGCCTGATCATCATCAACTTCGATGAAAGCTCGTACGCCACGCAGGCGCTCGACACGTCGACCACGCCGCCGTCCCTGACGATGACGTTCTCGGGCAATACGTGCTGCGGCCAGCAGGCCGGCCCGAACGTGCCGGCGTCGACCTTCCCGGTGACGCAGAGCTTCCCGGCATCGGTGTCGCACTACCCGTACGACATCAACCTGGTGACGCAAAGCTACGGCGGCGACCGCACCGGCGCCGTGCTGCTGTCGCCGTTCATCAAGCCGGGCACGGTGTCCACCACCGCGTACAACCACTACGCGATGCTGAAGACGCTGGAAGACATCTTCGGCATCAAGGAATACCTGGGCTACGCCAGCCAGGAAGGCCTGGTCCCGTTCGGCGCCGACATCTTCACCAACCTCTGATCGAGGCCCGGCCGCCTGTCTGCGATGTGCGGGCGGCCTGATGCCTGATACCCGATTTCCCCGATGCCGCCGCGGGCTTGCCCCGCGGCGATCCGCGTTGCCGACATGACTCCGAATTCCGCACTTGCGTCCCTGCTTGCGCCCTGGCTTGCGCCCCGCCGTGCGCCGATCCTGGCCGCCGCGCTGCTCGCCCTGGGCCTGCTGGCCGGCTGCCAGCCGAAGCAGGACGCGCATGCCCCCGGCGTGCCCGCCACCTTGCCCACGCCCGATGCCGCCACGCTGGCGCGCCTGGGCAAGGCCATGTTCTTCGATACCACGCTGTCGGCATCGGGCCGCCAGTCGTGCGCGAGTTGTCACGACCCCGACCACGGCTACGGGCCGCCCAACAGGCTGGCGGTACAACTGGGCGGCCCGCAGGGCGATCGCCAGGGCAAGCGTGCCACGCCGGGGCTGGCCTATACGCTCAACGCCACGCCGATCTGGACGCACGTGCAGGCCGCCAGCGTCAGCGAGCGCCTGACCGAGACCGACAACCCGCCCAAGGGCGGCCTGATGTGGGACGGTCGCTTCAACAGCCTGCACGATCAGGCCGGCGCCCCGCTGCTCGATCCCGACGAAATGGCCAACGGCAGCCGTGCCGACGTGGTGGCCAGGCTGGCCCGCGCGGCCTACGCCGACGACTTTCGCGCCGCCTTCGGCCAGGCCGTGTTCGACGATACGGATCGTGCCTTCGACGCCGCCACGCGCGCGCTGGAGCGCTTCGAGCTTGATGATCCCAGCTTCCGCCGCTTCGACAGCAAGTTCGACGCCTACCTCGATGGCAAAGCCGCGCTCAGCGCCGCCGAACTGCGCGGGCTGAAGCTGTTCGCCGACCCGGCCAAGGGCAACTGCGCGGCCTGCCATCTGATGGACAAGCGCGCCGATGGCTCGCATCCACTGTTCACCGATTTCCAGTTCGCCGCCCTGGGCGTGCCGCGCAATCCCGGCATCGCTGCCAATGCCGATCCGGCGTACTTCGACCTTGGACTGTGCGGCCCCCGCCGGACCGACCAGATCCAGCGCGCCGACTACTGCGGCATGTTCAAGACGCCGACGCTGCGCAATACGGCCAGGCGCGGTGCCTGGTTCCACAACGGGCGCTTTCACAGCCTGGAAGATGCGGTGCGCTTCTACGTCGAGCGCGACCTGAAGCCGGCGAAGTGGTACAGCCGGAACAACAAGGGGCAGACCGTCCTGTATGACGACCTGCCCCCTGCCATGCGCCGCTACGTCGACCACTTCGATCCGCCTTTTGACCGCCAGCCAGGCGCACGGCCGGCGCTGAACGATGCCGAAATCCGCGATGTGGTGGCCTTCCTGAAGACGCTGGACGACGGCTACGCGGCGCCCGCAGTCGTCAGTTCCCGCTAACCGCGCTGGCCCCGCTGGCGGCCGCGCCCACCTTCTCTACCGGCGGCGGCGCCCAGCGGTTTTCCATGATGGCCGCCTTGGGCCAGTAGGCGCGAATGAACAGCTCGAAGTCGCCGCTTGGCGCGGGTAGCCAGTTGGCCACCTTGTCGGCGGCCGGCTTGCTGGTCTGTACGTAGATCGTCAGGGAGCCGTCCGGGTTGAAGACCAGATCCTTGTTCTTGGTGCCCAGCGAATAGCGCTTGATCTCGTTCGGCGCGAAAAAGTGGGCGCCATCGTAGAGCGTCAGGGACCAGAAGCCGTTGACGGGCGGCAAACCGTCCTTGGGGAACGTGATCGTGTACGCGTTGGCGCCATTGAGCCGCGCCTTGCCCGCGTCGAATTCCTGGCCAAAGTACGCCGACTCGCGGCGCGGGTTGACGAAGATGTTGGCCTTGGCGGCCGCGGCGCGGCTGTAGTAGTCAGTGCCGAACTCGGCGCCGTTCATTGGCGCCACCCAGCCATTGCCCACCGTCACGCCGGCATTCGCATACCGGTGCATCTCCGGCATCATCTCCTTGTCGGCCTCGATGGCGGCCTGCGCCAGCGCGTCGGCAACGGCCGGGTCCTTGGCGGCGGCATCGACCAGCGACTGGAACCAGCCATACAGTGCTTCTTCGCCCCGCTGCGGCGGCACTTCCTTCAGGATGACGGGCAGTTCCTTGAAGAAGGCCTCCGGCTTGACCCACTGCGTCTCGCCGCCGCTACCCTGCTTGCCGCCTGCCGGGTCCGACAGCCTGGGCAGCTTCGTCCAATCCTTCGTCTTCATCTTGCCGTCGTACTCGCTGAGCGGATAGGCCATCACCTGGCTCAGCAGCGGCCGGATGGCCTGGCGGTCCTGCGCGGTATCGTCCAGGAACGCACGCGGGATGATGTAGGCGATGTTGGTCGGCGAGCGGTACACCCCCCGGATACCCTTGGGGGTCTTGCCCTTCCAGTTCGGCCCCACCACCATGTAGAAACCCGGCTTGGAGCGTACATCCTGCCCGCGCCGCCAAGCGTATCGGTGCGCTGGTCGCCAAGCTGGTACACCCAGAAGCGGTTGCCGAAGTCCGGCACCTGGAACACGGCCGGCTCCTTTTCCAGCGAGAAGATGCCGAAGCCGTAGGCCACATCCTGGTTCGGCGTGGCCACGGCACGTTCCTCGGGCTCGATATAGTCGACCAGCATGGTCAGCCGGTTCAATGGGGCCACCGGCAGCACGCCATCGCCCAGGCCGTTCTCGGGCACCTTCGAGAACACCAGGTGCCGGTTGTGGATATTCACCATGGGCCAGCCCCAGATGTACGCCGCCTTGGCCACGGTCTTGATATAGGACTTGGGCATATTGGCGCCGGCAACGGGGCCCGAGGGCAGCTTGGCCGTGGCTGCCGTCGCGGGCTCGGCAGCAGCCGGTGCCATCGGCGCGGCGACGCAGGCGGCAAGGACGGCGGCGGCAATCAGGGGGCGGGTCAGTGTCGAACGGAGGCAGGCCATGGCGACGGAATCATCCTGGAGGGAAAGCCCTATGCTCGCCCGCCCCTCGCCGCGCTGGATATTCAAACTTTTCGGCAGACGATCTAAACATTACCGGCGATGCCAGACGCTCAGCGGATCGTCGAACGCCGGCGTAGCGGCATCGTCGCCCTTGTCGGCCAAGGGCTCTGCGGCCATCCGCATCGCCACGGCCCGTGCGTGCAATTTGTCCAGGCAGCGCGAGAACACCTCGGCCTCTGCGGCGTCCAGGCAGCCGGCCAGCTCGCGGTTGAAATCGCGCGCCCGGGCAAACGCGGCGGCGTAGACCGATTCGCCCGCTTCGGTCAGCGTGAACGCCGCCGCGCGCCGGTCTGCCGCCTGCGCGGTCTTGCGCACCAGGCCTCTTTCCATCAGCGCATGCACGGCGCGGCTGGCCAGCACCTTGTCCAGTCCCGCGCTGGCGGCCAGTTCGGTCAGTCGGGTGCCCGGCTGCTCGCCCAGGAACGCCAGCATGCGCCATTCGCGCCGGCTGACCCCGGCCGCCGCGCGCAGGTGCAGGCCGCTGGCCGACATGGCCACGCGGCTCAGGTGATAGAGCCGGTAATTGACGAAATCCACCAGGCGAGCGGGCGCCTGCAGTGTCCCCAAGGCGCCTTCCGGATTGGCTTGCGGCATGAATAGTTGATTTTGTTAACTAACAGGTCCGATGCTAGCGTGCCGGACACACTGATAACAATCGAAACTTCGTCCTAGGAGACATCGCGTGATCCGCCCCACCTGCTCCAGCCGCCCCGCCCGAATCGCGCGACCCGCCGGCCGCATGGCGCTCGGCACCCTGGCCTGCCTGGCCGCCACACTCGTCTGCAGCCCCACCTTCGCCCAGAGCGACAAACCGCTGCGCATTCTGGTGGGCTACCCGGCCGGTGGCACCGCCGACCTGGCGGCGCGACTGGTGGGCGACAAGCTCCGTGAAGAACTCAAGCAGACGGTTGTCGTCGAGAACAAGCCCGGCGCAGGCGGCCGGCTGGTGATGGACTACGCGAAATCGCTGCCCGGCGACGGCAACACGCTGATCCTGGCCAATTCGGCCGTGATGACGATCGCGCCGCTGGCCTACCGCAAGCTCAACTACGACGTGGCGCGCGATTTCGTACCCGTGGCGCAGGTGGCCAACTTCCAGCTGGCGCTGGCGGCGGGGCCCGGCACACCGGCAAAGACCTTCAAGGACTATGTCACCTGGCTCAAGGCCGACGCCACGCACGGTGCCTACGCGTCGCCCGCACCGGGCAGCATTCCCCATTTCTTCGGCCTGATGATCGGAAAGCAGGTTGGCGTGCCGATGCTGCATGTGCCGTTCAACGGCTCCGCACCGCTGATGACGGCGCTGGCGGGCGGCCAGGTGCCAGCTTCGGTCGATACACTGGCCGACCTGACCGAAATGCACCGCGCCGGCAAGATCCGCGTGCTGGCCACCTCTGGCATCCAGCGCTCGGCCGTGCTGCCCGATGTGCCGACGTTCACCGAACTGGGCTACAAGGACATCGCGGGCGTGGGCCGCTATGGCTTTCTGGCGCCCTCGGCTGGCGCGTCGCGCGCCGTGATCGACCGGCTCAGCGCCGCCGTCGTGCGCGCCGTGGAATCGCCAGATGTCCAGGAGAAATTTCTGAAACTGGGACTGGAGCCGCAGCCGGGCAACGCCAGCACGTGGGCCAAGGTCCTGGTGATGGACAACCAGCGCTGGGAGCCGGTGGTCAAGGCGTCTGGCTTTGTCGGTGACTAAGAAAACCAAGGAAACGACGATGTCCATCCGCAATGTGCTGTTCATCATGTGCGACCAGTTGCGTCGCGACCACCTGGGCTGCTATGGCCATCCCACGCTGCGCACCCGCAATATCGACGCGCTGGCGGCGCGCGGCGTGCGCTTCGACAACGCCTTTGTGACGTCTGGCGTCTGCGGGCCGAGCCGCATGAGTTTCTACACGGGCCGCTACGTCAGCAGCCACGGCGCCACCTGGAACCGCGTACCGCTGTCCGTCGGCGAAATCACGCTGGGCGAATACCTGAAGGACAGCGGCCGCGCGCTGGCCCTGGCCGGCAAGACCCATGTGATGCCCGACAACGCCAACCTGAAGCGGCTGCATCTGGACGGCGGCACGGAACTGGAAACCCTGCTGCGCAACGGCCACTTCATCGAGGTGGACCGCCACGATGGCCACCACGCCGAGCCGCACAGCGCCTACGCCAACTGGCTCCGCGCCCAGGGCTACGACAGCCGCGATCCGTGGACCGACTATGTCATCAGCGCCCAGGCGCCGAACGGCGAGATCGTCTCGGGCTGGCAGATGCGCAACGCAGGCCTGCCGGCGCGCGTGGCCGAGCCGCATTCGGAAACGGCCTATACCGTCGACCGCGCGATGGACTATATCGCCGACCGGGGCGACGATCCGTGGGTGCTGCACTTGTCCCTGGTCAAGCCGCACTGGCCCTACCTGGCCCCGGCGCCGTACCACAACGCCTATTCGCTCGACGACTGCCTGCCGCTGCAGCGCGACGACGCCGAACTCGACGACCCCCATCCGGTGGTCGACGCGTACCGCACCCAAGAGGAATGCGTCAATTTCATGCGCAAGGAGGTGTCGGACACCGTGCGACCGGCCTACCAGGGCCTGATCCAGCAGATCGACGACCGGCTCGGCCAGCTTTGGGAACTGCTGGCGCGCACCGGCCGCTGGAACGACACGCTCGTGGTCTTCACGGCCGACCACGGCGACTTCCTGGGCGACCACTGGCTGGGCGAGAAGGAGCAGTTTTACGACACGGTCCAGAACATTCCGCTGATCGTCTATGACCCGTCGCCCGAGGCCAACGCCACGCGCGGGGTGGCCGACGCCCGCATGGTGTCGGCCGTCGATGTGGTGCCGACGGTGCTCGATGGCCTTGGCCTGCCGGCCTTCGACCACCGGGTGGAAGGCCGCTCGCTGCTGGACCTGACGCGCGGACGCGGTGGCGAAACCGCCTCCTGGCGCGATTTCGTGGTATCGGAACTCGACTTCGGCTATCGTGGCGCCCGCGTGGCGCTGGGCCGGCAGCCGGGCGAATGCCGGGCGTGGATGGTGCGTGATGCGCGCTGGAAGTACGTGTACTGGCAGGGATTTCGCCCGCAATTGTTCGATCTGGCGAACGATCCGTCCGAATTCGTCGATCTCGGCGCTGATCCGGGCCACGAGGCCGTGCGCAGCCGCATGCGCGGCCAGTTGCTGGACTGGTTCTGCTCGCTGAAGCCGCGCGTCACGGTCAGCAACGCCGAAGTGGCGGCCAAGACCAACGTATACAAACAGGCCGGGGTGTTCTTCGGGGTCTGGTAACAGGCTGGCGAAGGGCCTTCCGAGGCGCCCTGCCGGCCGCCCGCGCAACAATGCTGGGCGACCTTGCTGCACGGGTGCGGGAAAGGGCGTATTCTGGCGAACTTGTCTTTCGGGCGTCGTAGGCGTAGTGTTCCGCATCGCCTGGCGCGCCGAAGTGCCGGAGCCGCCCCTCCAGATCAGTTTTGACGGATGAACCAGAAATCCCCTAAATACCCGGATGAACCGCCCTTGCCGTCCACCTGGGATGCCCGCCTTGCCCGCCATTTGGTGCGGCCCCTCAAGAACACCCGTGTCACCCCGAACCACCTGACCACGCTGCGGCTGCTGATTGGCGTCGCCGGCATCGCCTGCATTGCGCAAGGCGGCTACACGTGGAGCAACTGGGGGGCGCTGCTGGTCGTGCTGTCGAATTTTGTCGACCACACCGACGGCGAGTTGGCGCGAATTAGTGGCAAATCGAGCAAGATTGGCCATTTTTACGACCTGGCCAGCGATGCGCTGATTACCGTGCTGCTGTTCGTGGGCTTCGGCATGGCCGTAGCCAATACGACCGCTCCGGGCGGCGCGCCCGAGGCGTTCGGGCCGGTGCTGCGCGGCACGATCGCGGGCCTTGCCGTGGCGCTGATCTTCTTCCTGCGCATGCGTATAGAATCGCGGGTTGGCAAAAGTGGCACCAAGCAGGCGTCGGCGGGCGGCTTCGAAACCGAAGACGTGCTGTACCTGCTGCCGCTGGTGACGCTGACCAATGGCATCGGTCCCTTCCTGACCGCCGCCTCGATCGGCGCACCGCTTTTTGCCGTGTTGGTCATCATCGATTACTGGCGAGTCATGCGGCGCCCCCAGCCAGTCGCAACCTCCACCGAACACTGAGGCAGCCCATGCCAGAGCAAGTTACCGGCGACATCGCCATTGCGCCGCAGTTGGCGCGCGAAGCCGAACCCGTGGTCGTGCGTCCGGCCGCGCGCCGCCCGGACGCCGCCGTGGCCGGCGTGGTGTCGCAACTGAACACCCCTGCCCTGCGCCAGGACTTCGACCGCCAGGGCGCCTTCCTGTACCTGGACCAGTTCCTGGGCCCGGACGAAACCGCGCAACTGGAGGCGCTGGCCCGCTCGCTGCAGTCCGGCCTGAACCGCAACTACCTGCCCGGCCACAAGCAGGGTGGCAGCGTCAGCCGCCACACCATCGACGAAAAGGCGCCGTTCATCGCCGAGCTGTACCGCTCGAAGGCGCTGATCGGCTGGCTGGAAGACGTGACGGGCGACAAGCTCCAGGTTTGCCCGGAAACCGACCCCCACGCCTACGCGCTCTATTACTACACGCGCCAGGGCGACCATATCGGCTGGCACTACGACACGTCCTATTACGATGGCCGCCGCTACACGCTGCTGATCGGCGTGCTGGACGAATCGACCTGCCGGCTCGACTACGAACTGCATACGCGCAACCCCGACGTCGCGGACGAACCGGGTTCGGTGCAGATCCCGCCGGGCGGCATCGTGCTGTTCGACGGCGACAAGCTGCGCCACCGCATCACGCCGGCTGGTCCGAACGAGATCCGCGTGTCGCTGACGTTTGAATATGTGACCGATCCGGGCATGCGCCCGTGGCTGCGTTTCATCTCCAACATGAAGGATGCCGTGGCCTACTTCGGGTTCCGCCAGGTGTTCCGACGCCTGCTGGGCGGGAAGTAAGCGGGGTAGTCAGCGGCGTGAATCGTGCAGCTTTCATTCTTCTGTCGGTAGGCGCGGCGCTGTTTGTCGGGCTGCTGGCCTGGCAGGGCTTTGGCGCGGTGACCACCACGCTGATGTCGGCCGGCTGGGGGCTGGCCGTGGTGGCCGCGTTCCATCTGGTGCCACTGGCGCTCGATGCCGGCGCCATCGCCGTGCTGCTGGATCGCAAGACCCGGCACGGATCGTTCTGCAGTGCACTCAAGGCGCGCTGGACCGGGGAATCGGTCAACAGCCTGCTGCCGGCCGGCCAGATCGGCGGCCCGGTGCTGATGGTGCGCTACCTGTCACATCGCGGCGCGCGCATGCGCGACGCGGCGGCCGCCATCACGGTCAGTACCACCACCCAGGCGCTCTCGCAGATGCTGTTCGCGCTGCTGGGCATTGCCGTGTTCGGCGCCAACGACGACATGTCCGAGTACCGCACGCCGATCATCGCCGTCACCGTGGTGCTGGGCGCCTGCGTGCTGGCGTTCTGCGAGCTGCAGCGGCGCGGCATGTTCGGCCGCATGATGCGCATCGGGCAGAAACTGTTCGGCAAGCGCGCCGAGTCCACCGATGGCGCCGATGCCGAGGGCGGACACGGCAGCGACGCCAAGCCGGGCCGCTGGGCCGGGCTGGCCCTGCGTGCCGATGCCGTGGACAGTGCGATTCGGGAACTCTATCGCGACCGCAAAAAGGTCGCGGCCAGCTTCGGGCTTAACCTGCTGGGCTGGATCGCCGGCACCGGCGAGGTCTGGCTGATCCTGCATTTCCTGGGGCACCCGGTGAACTGGCACGAGGCACTGCTGCTCGAAAGCGTGGGCCAGGCCATCCGGGGTGCCGCGTTTGCCATTCCGGGGTCGCTCGGTGCGCAGGAAGGCGGATACCTGCTGCTGGCGCCGCTGGTGGGCCTGCCGCCCGACGCCGCGCTGGCGCTGTCGCTGGCCAAGCGCGTGCGCGAGCTGGTGCTCGGCATTCCCGGACTGGTGTATCTGCATTTCAGCGAACGGAAGTTCCAGCGCCGTCGCGCCGCGCACGCCCTGTCGGCTGATCGGGGCTAGCGCGGCCCATTCATTACTCATGAGAACAACGTGATGCGAGCAATCATTCTTGCCGCGGGCCTTGGCCTGCGACTTCAGCAACAGCCGGGCAAGCAGTTCCCGAAATGCCTGTTGCGCTTTGACGGGCTCACGCTGCTCGAACGTCACCTGCGCCTGCTCGACGCCGCCGGCGTGACCGAAGTGGTGCTGGCGCTCGGCTTCGAGCCGGACCAGGTCAAGGAAGAGCTGGCCCGTATCGGCCGCGACCTGGAAGTGGTGATCAACCCGCGCTACGACCTGGGCAGCGTGCTGACCGTGCATACCGTGGCCGACGCCATGACGCGCGGCGGCGACGTGCTGCTGATGGACGCCGACGTGCTCTACGACGAGCGCATCATGACCAAGCTGGTGGCCGGCGACACCGTGAACCGCCTGCTGATCGACCGCGACTTTGAAGCCGGCGACGAGCCCGTGAAGCTGTGCGTGAAGGACGGCGTGCCCGTGGAACTGCGCAAGCAGCTCATGGCCGACCTGCAGTACGACACCATCGGAGAGTCGGTGGGCTTCTTCCGCTTCAAGGAAGACTGCGCCCGCCGCCTGGCCGAAATCGTCAAGGGCTACGTCGACTCCGGTCGCGCCAACATGCCGCACGAGGAAGCCGTCCGCGACCTGCTGCTGGAACAGTCCCACGTATTCGACACCGCCGACGTGACCGGCGCCCCCTGGATCGAAATCGATTTTCCCGGCGACGTTTCGCGCGCCGCCGAAGAAGTCCTGCCCCAACTTCTGCCCGTAGGAATCGCCCAATGAACGCCATCGACCCGAACCTGCTCGCCACCTCCGGTACTTCGGTACCCCTCTCGCGCGCCGCGCGGCTGCGCCAGATGCTGCTCTCGAACGAGCTCGAATTCATCATGGAAGCCCATAACGGCCTGTCCGCGCGCATCGTGCGCGAGGCCGGCTTCAAGGGCATCTGGGCCTCGGGCCTGGCCATTTCGGCCCAGTTCGGCGTGCGCGACAACAACGAGGCCAGCTGGACCCAGGTGGTGGACAACCTGGAATTCATGGCCGACGCCAGCGACCTGCCCATCCTGCTGGATGGCGACACCGGCTACGGCAACTTCAACAACGTGCGCCGCCTGGTGCGCAAGCTCGAACAGCGCGGCATTGCCGGCGTCTGCATCGAGGACAAGATCTTCCCGAAGACCAACAGCTTCATCGGTGGCGAGCAGCAGCCGCTGGCCGATATGGACGAGTTCTGCGGCAAGATCAAGGCCGGCAAGGATTCGCAGGCCGATGACAACTTCTCGATCGTGGCGCGTGTGGAAGCGCTGATCGCGGGCTGGGGCATGGAAGAGGCGCTGCGCCGCGCCGAGGCGTACCGCCAGGCTGGCGCAGATGCCATCCTGATCCACAGCAAGCTGTCGAAGGCCGACGAGATCGTCGCGTTCGCGCGCGAATGGGGCAACCGCGCCCCGCTGGTGATCGTGCCGACCAAGTACTACAGCACGCCGACCGACGTGTACCGCCGCGCAGGCATCAGCCTGATCATCTGGGCCAACCACCTGATCCGCGTGGCCGCGTCGGGCATGCAGGCCGTGGCGAAGGACATCTACGAGAACGAGACGCTGGTCAATGTGGAAGACCGCATCGCCACCGTCAACGAGATCTTCCGCCTGCAGGATGCCGACGAATACTCGGCCGCCGAGAAGATCTACCTGACCGGCGGCCAGGCGCCGGGTTCGGCCGTGGTGCTGGCCGCGGGCCGTGGCAAGGGCCTGGAGGCACTGACCGAGGACAAGCCGAAGGTGATGCTGCCGGTGGCCGGCAAGCCGCTGCTGCGCTGGCTGGTGGACGGCTTCAAGAACCAGGGCATCAACGACATCACGGTGGTGGGGGGCTACAAGGCCGAGGCCATCGATGCGGCCGGTATCAACCTAGTGCGCAACGACCGCTACGCCGAAACCGGCGAACTGGCGTCGCTGGCCGCTGCCGCCGACACGCTGCAGAACGACACCGTTGTGGCCTATGGCGACCTGCTGTTCCGCAGCTACATCCTGCGCGATCTGGTGGATACCGATGCGCCGTTCAGCGTGGTGATCGATTCGTCGGAATCGGCGCCGTCGAACCAGAGCGTGCGTGACTTTGCCTGGTGCTCGGCATCGGACGATCGCGACCTGTTCGGCCAGAAGGTGCTGCTGAAGAAAATCTCGGACGACGTGCCGGCCGGCCACGCCCCGCATGGCCGCTGGATCGGCCTGATGAACGTCCGTGGCGAAGGCCGCGCGCGCCTGCAGAAGCTGCTGGGCGAACTGCGCCAGCGCCCGGACTTCGACAAGCTCGACCTGCCGGACCTGCTCAACGCGCTGGTCGCCGCCGGCGAGCAGGTGGAAGTCAAGTACGTGCACGGCCACTGGCGTGGTGTGAACGACCTGGAAGACTTCCGCCGCGCCGGCGATTTCGCGCACGGCCAGACGCCGTTCGCGGTGGGCAACGGCGAGGCCGCTCAATGATCGAGGCGGTCCAGTTCGTGGAGGCCGCGCGCGAGCGCGGTTTTGAATGGTATGCGGGCGTGCCCTGCTCGTACCTGACGCCGTTCATCAACTACGTGGTACAGGACCCGTCGCTGCACTATGTGTCGGCCGCCAACGAAGGCGACGCCGTGGCGTTTGTCGCCGGGGTGACGCAGGGCGCGCGCAACGGCGTGCGCGGCATCACGATGATGCAGAACTCGGGCCTGGGCAACGCGGTGAGTCCGCTCACGTCGCTGACTTGGACGTTCCGCCTGCCGCAGCTGCTGATCGTGACGTGGCGTGGCCAGCCCGGCGGCGCATCGGACGAACCGCAGCACGCGCTAATGGGCCCGGTGACGCCGCAGATGCTCGACACGATGGACGTCCCGTGGGAGCTGTTCCCGACCGAGCCGGAGGCCGTGGGCCCGGCACTGGATCGGGCCATCGCCCATATGGACGCCACGGGCCGCCCGTACGCGCTGATCATGCAGAAGGGCAGCGTCGCGCCCTACCCGCTCAAGTCGCAAAAGGGCCCGATCGCGCGTGACAAGGCGTTGCCGGAGGTGTCCCGCACCGGCGCGGCCACGCTGCCGAGCCGCACGGAAGCACTGCAGCGCGTGATTGCTCATACGCCGGTCGATTCGACCGTGGTCCTGGCATCCACCGGCTTCTGCGGCCGCGAGCTGTACGCGCTGGACGACCGGCTGAACCAGCTCTACATGGTGGGCTCGATGGGTTGCCTGACGCCGTTCGCGTTGGGCCTGGCGCTGGCGCGCCCGGACCTGAAGGTGGTGGCGATCGATGGCGACGGCGCCGCGCTGATGCGCATGGGCGTGTTCGCCACGCTGGGCGCCTATGGCCCGGCCAACCTGACGCACGTGCTGCTGGACAACAACGCCCACGATTCCACGGGCGGCCAAGCCACGGTGTCGCACAACGTGTCGTTTGCCGGTGTGGCGGCGGCGTGTGGCTACGCGTCGGCCATCGAGGGCGACAACCTCGCCATGCTCGACGACGTCCTGGCCCGCGCGGCCACGGCGACGGCTGGCCCGAACTTCGTGTGCCTGCAGACGCGCCCCGGCTCGCCGGACGACCTGCCGCGCCCGTCGGTGACGCCTGTGCAGGTGTCCACCCGCCTGGGCCGCCAGATTGGCGCCGACCAGGGCAACGCCAATCACGCCTGATCCAAGGCCTGACTCCAACCCGCTTGAGAAAACGCATGCTGCTTCTGAATCCCGGCCCCGTCACGCTGTCCGAACGCGTCCGCAAGAGCCTGCTGCAAACGGACCTGTGCCACCGCGAAAGCGAGTTCTTCGACCTGCAGGACGAAGCGCGCCAACGGCTGCTCGACATCTACGGGCTCGACCCGGCCACCTGGACGGCCGTGCTGATGACCGGCTCCGGCACCGCGGCGCTGGAAAGCATGATCGCCGGACTGGTGCCGGCGCAAGGCAAGCTGCTGATCGTGCAGAACGGCGTCTATGGCGAGCGCATCGCCCAGATCGCCACGCAGTACCAGATCCCGCACACGGTGGTGAAGCACGAGTGGATGGAAGCCCCGGACCTGGCGCGTATCGACGCGGCGCTGGCGGCTGACAAGGCGATCACCCACCTGGCCGTGATCCAGCACGAGACCACCACGGGCCGCCTGAACGACCTGCCGGCCATCGACGCGCTGTGCCAGGCGCGCGGCGTGCGCCTGCTGGCCGATACGGTCAGCAGCTTCGGCGCCGAGGCCATCGACTTCGGCGGCAACATCGACGCCGTGGCGGCCACGGCCAACAAGTGCCTGCACGGCGTGCCCGGCGCGGCCTTCGTGATCGTGCGCCGTGCGGCGCTGGCCCATGCGGTGAGCCGCACCTACTACCTCGATATCGCCCGGTACGCGAAGCAGCAGGACCAGCGCAACACGCCGTTCACGCCGTCCGTCCACGCGTTCTATGCGCTGGTGGAAGCGCTGCGCGAACACAGCGGCGAAGGCGGCTGGCAGGCGCGCCACCAGCGCTACGCCGCGCTGGCCGAGGAAGTCCGCAGCGGCCTGGCGGCCCTGGGCATCGAGGCATTGTGGCCGGCGACACAGTCGTCGGTGGTGCTGCGCGCGTACAAGCTGCCGCAGGGCGTCACGTACGAGCAACTGCACGATGGGCTCAAGGCGCGCGGCTTCGTGATCTATGCCGGCCAGGGCGGCCTGTCGTCGCAACTGTTCCGGATCTCGACCATGGGCGCACTGACAGCGGCCGACATGCATCGGCTGATCGCCGGCTTCCGCGAACTGCTGCGTCGCTGATCGGCGGTGCCGAGGCTGACTATCTGGTCAGCCTCGGCATGTTTTACGGATTCGGTCCCGCCGGATCCGGAATCCCCCACGTCAAGTCTGGTCGTAGACCCACACCGAACCGTCAGACAGCCTGACGGCGATACGCACCTTGCCGTTCGCGTCCAGCGCGCTCACAAAGTCCGTCGCCGTGCCATTGCCGCCCTGTTTCCCACCCTCTATCGAAAGTGCGGCGCGGGGCGGGGAGGATTGGGTTGCGGCGTATAGCCAGGTACCTGGATGTAGGGGGCGATGATTAGCGGGTACTGTGCCGCGCCGTTGATCTGCTGATCGTAGGGGGGCGTTGTGATGACACCCCCTCGCGCGAGCGGCTCGGTGTGCAACACCGTCGCTTCGCGTTTGCCGTCGGTGAGCCCGCGTTGGGTACTCAGGACTTGCGGTCGGCTGTCCGCTTGCGAGGCGGCATTTGCTGGGGCGGATCCCAACGTCGAAAGCAAGATGATCGCCGCGAATCTCAGCATTTCAGCTCCAGATATTCTGATGCGAATGTCGTGACTGTAGCGCAATCGGGCGCCCAGTCGATTGTAGAGGTTGTGCGGATTTGTCACCCCGAACCGCATTGCGAGGGGCTGACCCGCGGGGACGTTGGTCTCCGCATACGACTCCATGCCGCTATCTACATCATCGGCAGTCAGGGAAGAAACCTTGACCCCACGATCGAGGGGTGACGCCGCCACGAACATGCGGCCGTCGCGGAACGACCACGCCAGTCGCCTGGGATTGCCGGGACTACCCGATCGTCACTCGGGCCGGGGCCGGGCGGGCACACTGGAGATCGATGGCTTGATCCGAAACGCTTCCACGGCGGCGGCCACCGACGTGCCGCGCCCAAAATCGCCTACCTGTTGTTCAAGTCCTTCGGCGCGAAGCATGTCGCGGGCGCTGGCGTGCGGGGCAACCAGGCGCAGGCGGATGCCCGTTGCCTGTAGTTCCTTGCACAGCGCGGCAAGCATGCGCGCGCCGGCAAGATCCACGACGGCACACACGGACAAGTCACAGAGCACCAACTGCGGCGGCGCTGCACAGTCAGACATCATTTTCCGGACGCTGGCACGCACGTGCTCGGCATTGAAGTAAAGCAAGGCGGCCTCCGGCCGGAAGATCAATACCCCGGGGATGGGCTCGTTGTCCGGATGCCGCTCGATGTCCGAAAACACGTCGGTACCCGGGATCCGCCCCAGGCGGGCAACATGGGGATGCGCAGATCGGCGAATGATCAGCAGCATCGACACAAGCACGGCAACGATGACGCCCTTGAGGATGCCCAGCAGCAGCACGGCGGCAAACGCCACCATGGATACGGCAAACTCGAACTTGCTGACCTTCCAGACGTGGCGCAATTCCCGGACGTTGACGAGTCCCTTGACGGCCACCAGCACGATCGCGGCCAAGACCACATTGGGAAGGTTGGCCAGCAAGCCGGTCAGGAACATCAGACACAGGCCAATGGTGACCGACGCAAACACAAGCGCCAGGGGCGTCTTCGCGCCCGCCTGGTCGTTGACGGACGATTGCGACAACCCGCCCGCCACGGGATAGCCCTGGAAAAGTCCGGTCCCGAGGTTCGCGGCGCCCAACGCAAGAAGTTCCTGCCGAGGATCGATCTCATCCCCGTGGGCCTGCGCGATGGCTCGCGCGGCCGACACGCTTTCCACGTAGGACAGCAACAGGCAGGCGAAAGCGAGTGCGACCACGCCTTCGACATCGCGCGGCCGCAACGTCGGCAGCCGGAACTCCGGTAGACCCTGCGGCAGCGCCCCCACGACCTTGAAGCCGAACGCAGCGAGCGAAGTGGTCGACAGAAGCGCGATGGAAACCACCACGACGCCAAGTGCGACCGGGCGCCCGGGCAGGAATTTCTCGCCCAGCAGCAACACCATGATCGCCAGGAGTCCGAACCCCAGTACCGCAAGATTCGCTTGAGGCACTTGCTGCGCAAGGATGGCGATCCGCTCGAAAAAGAACTCCCCGCCACCTTTGACGCCGAACAGTTTGGGTAGCTGGGTCAGGGCAATGGTGAGCGCCGCGCCTGCCTTGAATCCGAGAAGGATCGTCTCGCTAATGAAATTCACAAGCGAACTCAGCCGGAAGAGCCATGCGACCAGGCACATGGCTGACACAAGTAGCGCAGTCAGGGATGCAATCGCCGCCCAGCGGACGGGGTCGCCGTCGGCCATGCCCGCTACGCTGACGCCCACCAGCATCGAGATGGCCGAAGTCGGGCCAATGGCAAGCAGCCGCGACGAGCCGAAGACGGCGTAGCACAGGCCCCCGGCAAGGTAGCAATAGATGCCGTACTGGGGCGGAAGGCCAGCCAGAGACGCGTATGCGAGCGACACGGGGATGCCGTATGCCGCCAGGGTGACGCCAGCCACAACGTCGCGCGCCAGCCAGGGAAACCGGTAGTTTTTCAGCCATTGCGCGGGTGGGAACCAGCTATGCCGCGATCCGACAACCGCCGTGCGGGACTCTCGTTGTTCCGACGCCGATTCAGTGTCCATGGCCGGCCCCTTGAAGATTCTGACACCACAGCAACCGGGGGCGGTTGCGGTATTCGCATCGGCGATGGCGCTACGGATTGCGTCCGATGCCGCCGGTTCATTGCGCCGCCGCTCGCACGGCTTGCGAATATCCGATGGTCAACGTATGCCGCCATGACCTCTCGCTCAATTGGCCCAAAGGACTACTGGTCCAAGGTCCAATGAATGATGAAGGTGCAACTACCTATACTCCGGGCGAAAGCAGCTTCATTCGGAGCTGGGCCGCCTATTTCCCGAAAGAACATTTCTTCCTGCCTGGCATTTGCGTGAAGTGCCCTCTGCATCGCAGTAAAGCACTTCGCGTCGGAATGCCAAGCCTTCTTCATCGATGTACCCATCCGTGAGGGAACCATGAGCGACATGTCAGAGCAGAAGGTCACGCCTTATGACCAGTTCAATTACGAGGTATCCGAAGACATCTTTCCGCGCGAGGGCATTTCTGCCAATGCAGCGGCAGCGATTGTGATCAGCGACGAGTGGACCGACACGAATCCGATGCTCAACATGTCGTCGTTCGTGACCACTTTTGCCGAACCGGAGGCCCGGGAAGTTGCTTCACGAAATATCTTCAAGAATTACATCGACCATGACATGTATCCGCGGCTCTTCGCCATGGAGGCCCGCATGGTCCGGTGGCTCCACGAGTTGTGGAATGGGCCAAAGGGCCTCGAGCCCTATGGGACCTGCACCGTTGGTTCCTCGGAGGCCTGCATGCTGGCGGGCCTGGCACACAAATGGAACTGGCGCGAAAAGCGTCGCGCGGCGGGCAAGGACGCCACGCGGCCAAACATGGTGACCGGCGGGAACGTGCAAATTGTCTGGAAGAAGTTTATGCGCTACTTCGATGTCGAGCCGCGAATCGTGCCGCTCAAGCCGGGGAATTACTGCCTGACGGCGGAAGAACTCGACAACTATGTCGACGAAAATACCATCTGCGTCGTCGCGATTGCCGGACAGACATTCACCGGTGAGGATGACGACATTCAGGGGATCCATGACTGGCTGGACGCCTACGAAAAGCGCACCGGTGTGTCCATCCCAATGCACATCGATGGCGCGTCGGGCGGATTCGTCAATCCCTTCCTGTATCCGGATTACGAATGGGATTTTCGTCTGCCGCGTGTGCAGTCGATTAATGCTTCCGGTCACAAGTACGGCTTGACGCCTCCCGGCCTGGGATGGGTCGTGTTTCGCGAGCGCAAGATATTCAACGAGGAGCTGGTTTTCTACGTGAATTACCTTGGCGGCGAAATGCCAACGGCCACGCTGAACTTCAGCAGAAATGCCTTTCAGGTCGCGGTGCAGTATTACCAGTTTCTGCGACTCGGATACGATGGCTACAAACGCGTGATGCAACACACGCTGGATAACGCCATCTATCTACGTCAGCGTCTGGTCGAGAGCGGGTATTTTGCCATTATGAATACCACCCAGAGAATTCCGGTGGTAGCCGTAACGCTCAACAAGCAGTACACGAATTTCAACGAGTTCGACGTATCGAACAAGGTCCGTGAAAAGGGTTGGGTGCTGTCGG
The DNA here is from genome assembly GCF_002858765.1 of Cupriavidus pauculus. Classification (GTDB taxonomy): domain Bacteria; phylum Pseudomonadota; class Gammaproteobacteria; order Burkholderiales; family Burkholderiaceae; genus Cupriavidus; species Cupriavidus pauculus_B. The sequence continues at coordinate 74,889 of NZ_PJRP01000016.1, read as the reverse complement.
CCTATACGATGCCGCCGAACGCTGAATCCGTCACGAGCCTGCGCGTGGTCGTGCGTCCGCACGTTAATCACAACGTTGCAGGACTATTGGCCAACGACATCATCAACGCGTGCAAATTCCTTGAGAAGAACGGGGGCAACGCCAAGCCGCCAGCGTTGCACAAGCACGCGGTGGAGCAGTCGACGCCGGTCAAGTGCTGAGTTGTCGCCTGGTATTCTGCCCTTGCAGGCTATCTCGAACAGCGAGAGACAGCGCGACGTCGAAGAGCAGGCTTGATTCAAGCGGGTCGGTGTGCCGATGTTCGTGCTGAACGCAATGGGACGGAGGAGCAAGCCGGGCGACGATTCGCCCATTACAGCTGCTCCTCCACCGGCAGCATCCGCAGCACGCCCTGCTTGAACTTGTCCCAGCTGTTCATATCCGGTTCGCTGGTGTAGGTGCGCACCACCCCGCCCTCGCGCGTCACCCACTGCAGCGATTCTCCGTCGTCGCTGAGCACCACCTGGTAGGCCGCGTCCAACAGCGCGTCGTCAACGCCCTGCGCCAGCATGTCGCACAGTTCCTTGCTGTCGACGATGATCCCCATCTCCGTGTTGAGCCGCGCCGAGCGCGGGTCCAGGTTCAGCGATCCGATAAACAGTTCGCGACGGTCCACCATATAGGTCTTGGCGTGCAGGCTCGCACGGCTGCTGCCGCCCGGACCACGATGCCGCTTCTGCTTGGCCAGTTCGGCATAGGCAGTGGGCTTCAGTTCATACAGGATGACGCCGGCCTTGAGCAGCGCCTCGCGCTTCGGCGCATAGCCGGCGTGGACCGCCGAGACATCGGTGGCGCCATAGGAATTGGTCAGGATGCGCACCTGCACGCCGCGTTTCTGCATGTCGGTCAGCCATGTCATGGCCGAATCCGGCGGTACGAAGTACGGCGAGATCAGCGTCAGATCGTGCTGCGCTCCCTCCATGAACTTCACCAGCTTGGGGATGGCGTGGGTCGAGTCGTCCTCGGGCGGCAGCAGCACCTTGGCCGCGCGATCGGCAATCACGGTCGCCTTGCCCCAGTACTCCGGCAACTGGTCGTCGCGCAAGAGCTGCACGATGCCGGTTTCCAGCAGCGACTGGCCGTAGGGCGTCGCGCGCATGCTGACGGCGTGCTCGTCCAGGTAACTGCGCAGCTTTTGCTGCTGGGTGGTCGCCTCGTCGCCGCTCAACGGCTTGGCCAGCGTCGAGAGCGGGTACACCGCCTCGCTGTTCCAGAAATCGTCGAACACACCTGACACCTCGCGCACCACCGGACCGGCGGCCAACAGATCCAGGTCCGTGAAATCGGTGTCTGCGGCGCCGTAGTACTGGTCGCCGATATTCCGGCCGCCAACGATGGTCAGCTGGTTGTCGGCCGTCAGCGATTTGTTATGCATGCGCCGATTGATGCGCCGGAAATCGGTGACGTATTCAAACAGCCGCACATTGCGGCTGGCGAACGGGTTGAACACCCTGACTTCCACATTGGGATGGGCATCGACGGCAGACAGCGCCTGGTCCTGCCGCGCCAGGTGGATATCATCCAGCAGCACTCGCACGTGCACGCCCCGGTCGGCAGCGGCCATGATCTCGGCCAGCAGCGTCAGGCCCGTGTTGTCGGCATCGAAGATGTAGTACTGCACATCCAGGCTGCGTTGCGCGGTGCGCACCAGGGCGATCCGCATGGCCAGCGCATCGGTGCCCGACAGCAGCGGATAGAAAGCCGACTGGCCCGGGTGCGCGGCCAGCCTGGGCGCCAAGCCGCGCGCCAGCACGGTATCGCCGGTGTCCAGCAGCGCCATCTCGGGCGCCAGCGGCGGTCGTTGCGGCAAGCCGGCACAGGCGCTCAGCAGCAGCGCCAGCATCACCATCAGTGGCCGACCCACTTGCCGGAGCGCAGCTTGCGTGACATGCATCATGCCCCCTCCCCTGATTGTTCCAGCGTGAACAATGGACATGTACAAAAACAACGATAGCGATCTTACCGCGCGCTGCTATCCTTTCGATACTTTCATTTTGATAGCTTTATAGCCCAGCCGCATAAGCTTATGACTACCCTTTTCGATCCGCTCCAGATTGGTGACCTGCACCTGCCCAACCGTATCGTGATGGCGCCGCTGACGCGTCTGCGTGCGGCCGACCCGGTGCACATTCCTAACGCGCTGATGGCCGAGTACTACGCCCAGCGCGCCAGCGCCGGCCTGCTGATTTCCGAAGGGGTGCCGGTTTCGCCCGATGGCGTGGGTTATCAGAACGTGCCGGGCCTGTGGTCCGACGAACAGGTTGCCGGCTGGAAACAGGTGACCGATGCCGTACACCGTGCCGGTGGCCGGATCGTGGCCCAGTTGTGGCATGTGGGCCGTATTTCGGACCCGAGCCTGCTCGATGGCCGTACGCCGGTGGCGCCCAGCGCCATCGCGGCCGGCGGCAACGTCAGCCTGCTGCGTCCGCAGCGTCCGTTCGTGGTGCCGCGCGCGCTGACCGTGGACGAAATCGCCGAAGTCGTGGCCGATTTCGGGCGCGCCGCAGCCAATGCCAAGGCCGCCGGCTTCGACGGCGTGACGATCCACGCCGCCAACGGCTACCTGCTGGACCAGTTCCTGCAGGACGGCACCAACACCCGCACCGATGCCTACGGCGGATCGGTCGAGAACCGCGCCCGCATCCTGCTGGAAGTGGCTGAAGCCGTCACGGCGGTCTGGAGCTCCAACCGCGTGGGTGTCCACTTGGCCCCGCGTTCGCCCAGCCATTCGATGAGCGAAAGCCAGCCGGCGCAGACGTTCGGCTACGTGGCCCAGGCGCTGGGTCAGCGCGGGCTGGGTTTTCTGTTCGTACGGGAATCGCCGGGCGAAGGCGCGTTGCTGCCGCAGATCAAACAGGCGTTTGGCGGCGCGATCATCGCCAATGACGGGTTCGATCAGGACGCCGCCCAGGCGGCGCTGGACAGCGGCAATGCCGACGCGGTGGCATTTGGCCGCGCCTACATCGCCAACCCGGATCTGGTGGACCGCCTGAAGCAGCGCGCCGCGCTGAACGCGGTAGACCCCGCCACGCTGTACGGCAGCCCGGGCGAGCCGGCCCAGGGCTACACCGACTATCCGACACTGACCCAGGCTGCGCAGGCCTGACCCGGTCTGGGGTGCCCGGGACGCTCGGGCGTCCAGGGCACCCGGAACACTTGGCTCAGCCCTGCACGGCCGGCACGGGCTGGATCGGGATCACGGTACGTCCGCCGCATTGGCGCAGCAGGTCGCGCAGTTCCTTGATGACCGGGAATACCTCGTGGTTCCAGTCCTCGCCCTGACGGTCGTGGGCGGCCTGCTCCATCTCCACGATCTCGCGGTCTTCCTTGAAGATCCGCTCGGTAAACCAGACCAGCAGCGGCCACGCCGCGTCCAGCAGCAGCGGCACACCGGGACGCCGGATCGACAACATGCCGAACGTACGGTTGGTACGCTGCGCGGCATCCAGCGGCACATAGGCGATCCACAGGTCCATCACCAGCGTGCCGGACCCCGAGACGATCCGCAGCGTCTGGTAGGGATAGCCGGTGCGCACCGTCATCACATCCTTGTTGTTCTGGCCGCCGTCCTTGCCGAACACCAGCGCCTCGCCCACGGGCTGCTTGCCGCCCTCGCGTTCGAACACATAATCGACCTCGACAAAGTCGTCGCCCCGGCGCCGGCCAAGGGAACGCGCCCGCATCATGCCCATCTGCTTGCGGTGCAGGAACTGATGGTTCATGTCCATCAGGTTCTCGTGCATGAACGAGTAGTGGCACTTGACCTCGCGCCCCAGGCGGCGGGTCTTGTACTTGGGGTCGGCTACCGAGGCAAACTCGGGCAGCGGCTTCTGGTCGGCCAGCCCCGGATCGCCCGGGAACACGAAGATCAGCCCCGCCCGCTCCTGGCACGGATACGCGCGCACGCCGTTGGGCAGCCGTTCCTTGCCCAGGTACGGCACGTCGACGCAGCGGCCCGAGCAGTCGTAGGTCCAGCCGTGGTAGCAGCAGCGGATGGATTCCCCCTCCACTACGCCGGCGTTCAGCGGCACCTGCCGGTGCGCGCAGCGGTCTTCCAGCGCGAATATCTTGCCGGTGGCGGTGCGCACCAGCACGATGGGGTCACCGGCAAACTTTACGCCGTGCGCGCGGCCGGCCTTGACCTCGCGCGACCAGGCCAGCGGATACCAGTGATCGGGGTGAATCGGCACGCGGCGCAGGTCGCGCGGCGGCGCTTCGGGCAACGTTGGCGGCGCCGCCGACGCGGATCCGCCTGCGGCCGCGTTGTTATCAAGTTCGTTGGTACGGCGGTCAAGCGCAGACTCTGCATACATGCGGGACGTCTCCTTGGATCCAGGCACTCGATCTCCAGCGCCCGCATGACGCGGCGGGAAGCATCGGGCAGGAATCTTTTGAGTCTAACCCAACGGCGGCCGCCGGTCTGTCAGCTTTTATCCGACTGGCGGCCCGGGCTGCCCCGCGTCTGGCGGCGGCGCCGCGTCCGGCTCGCGCGCCGGCGCACGGTCGACCTCCAAAAGGGTGAGAATCAACCTGGCCACGCGCTAGACGGCTGATTTGCAACACATTTGCGACGGCCTCCGGGGAATGCCCTGTCTCGGGTTATCCTTTCAGACTACGAAACCAGAGACATGCCAGCCCCTCCGATCATGTCCCGCTCCGCCCCCGTGCCGGTGCCGCACCGCGACACCGGCGACGACGCCTCCTATCGCACCCTGATCGAGTCGATCTACGACTACGCCATCTTCCGGCTCGACGCCACCGGACACGTCATGAGCTGGAATGCCGGCGCCGCCCGCATCAAGGGCTACAGTCGCGACGAAATCGTCGGCCAGCATTTTTCGCGCTTCTATACCGAAGAGGCCAAGGCGCGCCACTGGCCTGACACGGAACTGGAGGCCGCCGCCCGGCTGGGCCGCTTCGAGGACGAAGGCTGGCGCGTGCGCAAGGATGGCACGCAGTTCTGGGCCAACGTGATCATCACCGCCCTGCACGACGAACACGGCAAGCTGATCGGCTTCGGCAAGGTCACACGCGACATGACCGCGCAGCGCGCCACCGCCGAGGAACTGCGCCAGAGCGAGGAAACCTTCCGGCTGCTGGTCGACAGCGTCAAGGACTACGCGATCTTCATGCTCGACCCGACCGGTCATGTCATGAGCTGGAACGCCGGCGCGTCGTACATCAAGGGCTACCGCCGCGACGAAATCATCGGCCAGCACTTCTCGGTGTTCTACCCGCCGGACGACGTGGCCGCCGACAAGCCGGGCCGCGAACTGGTCATCGCCCGCGAGATGGGCCGGGTGGAGGACGAAGGCTGGCGCGTGCGCAAGGACGGCTCGCTATTCTGGGCCAACGTGACCATCACCGCGGTCTACGACGAAACGCGCGCCCTGCGCGGATTTGCCAAGGTCACGCGCGACATGAGCGAGCGCAAACGGCTTGAGGAACTGGAGCAATCGGAACGGCGCATGAACGAATTCCTGGCGACACTTTCCCATGAACTGCGCAACCCCCTGGCACCGATCCGCAACGCGCTGACCGTGATGCAGATGCGTCCCGAAGACCCGCAGGCCATGCAGAAGAGCGTTGGCCTGGTCGAGCGACAGATGTCGCACCTGACACGGCTCGTGGACGACCTGCTCGACGTGGGCCGCATCGCCGCCGGCAAGATCGAACTGCGGCTGGAGCCGCTCGACACCCGCGACATCATCGCGCTGGGCATCGAGGCTGCCGACCCGGCACTGGCGGCGAAGTCGCAGACCGTGACCGTGACCACCGACACCATGCCGCTGCCGCTTCACGCCGACCGCACCCGGCTGAGCCAGGTCATGCAGAACCTGCTGCTCAACGCATCGAAATTCTCGTCGCCGGGCGCGCAGATTGCCATCTCCGCATCGGTCCGCCACCGTACGCAGGTGATCCAGGTCATCGACCATGGGCGCGGCATTGCGCGCGAATCGCTGGAGTCGATCTTCAACCTGTTCGCGCAGGAAGACCGGCCCGGCAGTACCGCGCAAGGCGGGCTGGGCATCGGCCTGTCGCTGTGCCGTTCGCTGGTGGAAATGCACGGCGGGTCGATCGCCGCCACCAGCGAAGGCCCAGGTCTGGGTGCCACGTTCACCGTGCAACTGCCACTGGCGGCAACCGCCGACACGCCCAGCAGCAGCGGCGGCACGCGCCATGGCGACGGCCACGAGCGCCGTGTGCTGCTCGTGGACGACAACCGCGACGCGGCCGACAGCATGTCGATCCTGCTGGAAATGTCGGGCCATCAAGTGACGATTGCCTACGACGGCATGGAGGCCATCCACGCCGCCGCGCGGGTGCGGCCCGACGTGGCCCTGATCGACCTGGCCATGCCCGGTATGGACGGCTTCGCGGTCATCCACGCGCTGCGCGGCATGCCGGCGCTGTCCGGCACCCGCTACGTGGCACTGACCGGCTTCGGCCAGGCGTCGGACCGCGAACAGACCGCCGCCGCGGGCTTCAACGTGCATCTGGTCAAGCCGGTGGAACTCGACGTGCTGCTGAAGGTGATTGCCGGAGACTGACGCGCGCGCAGCGGTAACGGACAGACCTGCCCTCTCCCCCAGCCCCTCCCCCCGCACGCGGGAGAGGCGCGCAAACACATAAACGTCTTGCATGCCGATGTTGCTCTCCCCCTCTCCCGCCTGTTCAGACCGGGGACATCGCGGACCCAGCGGGAGAGGAGTCGGGGGAGAGGGCGAGCGCACCCGGCGCGCGCCGTCATCCGCCCGGCAGCGCCCACACCCGCCCATCCCCGACCGGATAGAGCCGCTCACCCTCGCCCGCCCGCACCGTGGCGTGCCCGATGAACGCGCCGAACGCCGGCAGGATCATCCCCCGCCCGCCCACCACGAAGCACGGCAGCCGCAGCGCATCGGCGCCCGTGCCGCGCAGCACGCAGGCGGGATGCAGGTGCCCGGCCAGCGCGTAGCCCTCGGCACGCGCGCCCGGTTCATGGCACAGCGCGAACGGCGGCGCCACCAGCGGTTCGGTCACCACGGTAAAGCCCAGTTCGGGCGGCGGATCGCCGGCGTGCGTATCATGATTGCCCCGCACGAGCGTGCAACGCACGCGCGACGGCATGGCGCGGCGCCAGTCATGCAGGGCCAGCAGCACCGCCGCCGTGCGCGCGGCCCGCGCGTGCAGGAAATCGCCCAGAAACACCAGTTCCCGCGCCGGATAGCGCCGCGCCAGGTCCAGCAACCGGGCCAGGTTGTCGGCCGTGGTGCCATGCGGCACAGGCTGCCCCAGCGCCCGAAACGCCGCCGCCTTGCCGATATGGACGTCGGCTGCCATCAGCATTGCCGCAGCCGGCCACCAGACCGCATGCTCGGGCAGCAGCCAGAGTGTCTCGCCGGCCAGCGTCACCGCCTGCCCGCCCATCTGGCCGGGCGTCATGTCTGCCGAGGTCATAACAGCGGAAGCGGTTTCGACGGCTTGCGCGGCCGCCGGGGTTTGCGCGGGCCCGCCGGCCCGGCGTGGTCGGCCATGCCGAAGCGCGCCAGTTCGGCCACGCGCGCCGCGTCCACGGCGGGCGGGGTATCGTGCATCGGCCCTCGGTAGGTGTCGCCCGTGCCACCCGTGCCGCCGGTGCCGCTATCGGGCTGCGCGGCCGCCTGTTCCAGCTCCGCCAGCATCCGCGCGATGCGGTCGGCCAGCTTCTCGGTGCTGAGCTTTTCGCGCAGGAACTCCACGATCAACGGAAAGGCCAGCGGCGACGGCCGTTGCAGCGCGCGAAGATCGAGCCGCCGCATTGCCATCCGTTGCAGCGTATCGGCCAGCCGGTGCGCGTCCAGTTCCTGCATCAGCACCTCGCGCTCGGCCTGCCCCAGCAGCAGGTTGTCCGGATCGTGCTTGCGGAAGACCTCGTAGAACAGGCTCGACGATGCCTGCAGTTGCCGCGCGCTGTGATGCGCGCCGGGATAGCCCTGGAAGATCAGGCCGGCCACGCGTGCGATCTCGCGGAACCGCCGCAGCGACAGTTCCCCGGCGTTGAGGCTGCCCAGCACATCGGCGGCCAGGTCGCGCTGGCGTTCTTCGGCCAGCACCTGCGGCAGCCACTGCGCCCAGTCCACCGGCGCCGACGCCAGCAGTTCCAGCCCGTAGTCGTTCACCGCCACCGAAAACGTGGCGGGCACCTTCTGGCCCAGCCGCCACGCCAGCAGGCTGCCCAGCCCCAGATGCACCGAGCGCCCCGCGAACGGATACAGGAACAGGTGCCAGCCTTCGCGCGAATGCAGGCTTTCCGCCAGCAGGGTGTCCGGCGACGGCAGCGCCGACCAGCGCGCCTGCAACGCCACGATCGGGGCGATCAGGGGCAGTTCCGGCGTGCTGGCCGGGTCAAGCCGGCCCGCCTGCACGGCGTCGAGCGTGCCCACCACGGCGTCGGCCAGTTCGGTCGACAGCGGCATCTTGCCGCCGTTCCAGCGCGGCACCGACGGCCGCTTGCCCGTGGCGCGCCGCACATAGGCCGTCATCTCCTGCACGCGCACCAGTTCCAGCAGGCGGCCGCCGAACAGGAAGCAGTCGCCCGGCGCGAGGCGCGCGATAAAGCCCTCTTCCACCGTGCCCAGCGACGCGCCGCCGCTGCCGGCGCGCGTCCAGAAGCGCACCTGCATCGATGCATCGCTGACGATGGTGCCCACGCTCATGCGATGCCGCCGCGCCAGTCGGGCATCGGGCACACGCCAGACGCCCGCGTCGTCGGGCATCGCGCGGCGGTAGTCCGGATACGCCGACAGCGTGGGCCCGCCCTGCCGCACGAAGTCCAGGCACCAGTGCCATTCGTCGCCGGTCAGGTTGCGATAGGCCCAGGCCTGGCGCACCTCGGCCAGCAGTTCGTCGGCCTGGAAGCCGCCGCCCAGCGCCACGGTCACCAGATGCTGCGCCAGCACGTCGAGCGGCTTGTCGGGCGATTCGCGCGCCTCGATACGCCCGGCCTGGATTGCCAGGCGCGCCGCCACCGATTCCACCAGTTCCAGGCTGTGCGTGGGCACCACGGTCACGCGCGACGCGCGGCCCGGCGCATGCCCCGACCGCCCGGCCCGCTGCAGCAGCCGCGCCACGCCCTTGGGCGAGCCGATCTGGAGCACCCTCTCCACGGGCAGAAAGTCCACGCCCAGGTCCAGGCTCGATGTGCAAACCACGGCACGCAGCGCACCATTCTTGAGGTTCAGTTCGACCCATTCACGCACGGCGCGGTCCAGCGAACCGTGGTGCAGCGCGATCTGCCCGGCCCAGTCCGGCCGCGCATCGAGCATGGCCTGATACCAGATTTCGGCCTGCGAACGCGTGTTCAGAAAGACCAGCGACGTGCTGCTGGTCTCCAGTTCACGCAGCACGTGCGGCAGCATCGACAGGCCCAGATGGCCGGCCCACGGAAAGCGCCCGGCGGCATCGGGCAGCAGCGTATCGACGATCAGCGTCTTGGGCGTATGACCGTGTACCAGCACACGCCGATGCTCGGGGATGCCAGCCAGCAGCACGTCGCGCGCAAGATCGAGGTTGGCCAGCGTGGCCGACAGGCCCCAGACGCACAGGTCCGGCTGCCACTGGTGCAGCCGCGCCAGCGCCAGTTGCACCTGCACGCCGCGCTTGCTACCGATCAGCTCATGCCATTCGTCGACCACGACCAGGCGCACGCGGCCAAGTGCCTCGCGGGCATCGGCACGGGTCAGCAGCAGCGACAGGCTTTCGGGCGTGGTGACCAGCGCGGTCGGCAGGCGCCGGGCCTGGGCCGCGCGCTCGCTGCTGCCGGTGTCGCCGGTGCGCAGCGCCACGGTCCAGTCCAGTCCCAGTTCCGCCAGCGGCGCCTGCAGCGCGCGCGTGGTATCGGCGGCCAGCGCCCGCATCGGCGTCAGCCACAGCACGGTCAGCGGCGGCGGCAGCGCGCCAGCACGCTTGGGCGGCACCGCGTACGCCAGCAGCGCGCCCAGCCACGCCGCATAGGTCTTGCCGGTGCCTGTGGTGGCGTGCAGCAACCCGCTCTTGCCCTCCCCGATGGCCTGCCACACGGCGCGCTGGAACGCGAACGGTTGCCAGTGCCGCGCCGCGAACAGCGCCGGCAGCGATTCCGCCACCGGCGGGGCCTGGACGAACGGTGCGTCTTCGGCACTCATGCGGCATCGCTGGCCGGCGCCGCCGGCAGCATCGCTTCGAGCGTATCGAGCGTGTCGGCTTCATCCACCGGCTTGTCGGTACGCCAGCGCAGCATGCGCGGAAAGCGCACCGCAATGCCGCTCTTGTGGCGCCCGCTGCGGCCGATGCCCTCGAAGCCCAACTCGAACACCTGGGTTGGCCTAACGCTGCGCACCGGGCCGAACTGCTCCACCGTGGTCCGTCGCACGATGGCGTCGACCGCGCGCATTTCTGCGTCGGTCAGCCCCGAATAGGCCTTGGCGAACGGCACCAGCGCGCGGTCGGGCGTGCCGGGCGGCGCATTCCAGACCGCGAACGTGAAATCGGTATAGAGGCTGGCGCGGCGTCCGTGGCCGCGCTGCGCGTAGACCAGCACGGCATCCACCGTGTACGGGTCGATCTTCCATTTCCACCAGATGCCCACGTCGCGCGTGCGCCCCGCCCCGTAGGCCGCGTCGGCTGCCTTGAGCATGAAGCCTTCCACGCCCTGGGCGCGCGATGTGTCGCGCAGCCGGGCAAAGTGCGGCCAGTCGTCGGCCTCCACGAGCGGGCTCAGTTCCAGCGCCGGGTGGATATGGTCGGCAACCACCCGCGCCAGTTGGGCGCGGCGTTCGGCCTGCGGACGGGGGCGCCAGTCCTGGCCCTGCCATTCCAGCAGGTCATACGCCATCAGGATGGCCGGCGCCTCGCGCAGCAGCTTCGCGCTGACGGACTTGCGGCCGATGCGCTGCTGCAGCAAGGCAAACGGCTGCACGCGGCCGTCAATCCAGACGATGATCTCGCCGTCGAGCACGGTACCGTCCGGCAGCCGCTGCGCGACCTCGGCCAGTTCCGGAAAGCGCTCGGTGATCAGTTCCTCGCCGCGCGACCATAGCCAGGCCTGGCCGTCGCGGCGCACCAACTGGGCGCGGATACCGTCCCATTTCCACTCCACCTGCCAGCGCGCCGGGGCACCGAGCACGGCGTCGAATTCCTCGACTGGGGCCTGCAGCGGGTGGGCCAGAAAGAACGGGTAAGGCTGGCCGCCGCGCGCCGGACCGCTGCCCCCACCCTCGCCTTCGGTGCGTTCCGGCGCGATCAGGGCCAGGAAGCGCTCGGGCGTGGACAGCGCGCGGATGTCGGTATAGCCGACCAGGCGCTCGGCCACGCGTTTCGGATCGATACCGGCCACCTCGCCCAGCGCCCGCGTGACCAGCAGCTTCGACACCCCCACCCGGAAGCTGCCCGTGATGAGCTTGAACAGCACCAGCCGGCCGCGCGCATCTAGTGGCCGCCACAGCGCGTCCAGCGCGTCGTTCAGCACCTCGGGCGGCTGGCCGCGCGCCAGGTCGCGCAAGGGCAGCACGCGCTGTTCGACCCACTCGGCCAGCCCGGCGGCGTCGACATGGTCGGCGTCAGGCAGCAGCAAGGCGATGGTTTCGGCCAGGTCGCCCACGGCCTGGTAGCTTTCCTCGAACAGCCATTCGGGCAGGCTGGCCGCCCGCTGCGCCAGCGCGCGCAGCGCGGCCACCGGCACGATCTGGCGCGGCTTGCCGCCCGACAGAAAGTAGACCGCCCACGCGGCGTCGGCCGGCGCGGCGCTGCCGAAGTAGCGGGCCAGCGCCGCCAGCTTGGCCTTGCTCGACGTGGTGCCGTCGAGTTCGCTGTAAAGGTCGGCGAACGCTTTCATTCGGCGCCCTCCCCGGTGGGAGCGCCTGTGGGAGCGCCTGTGGGTGCATCGGCGGGTGCGTCGGCCACCGCCACGTCGGACGCCGACTCGGCGGCGGCGCCCGTGGCGTCGTCGTCATCGCCGAACTCGGTGCGAAATCCCTGCGCGTCGAGCCCCTGCTCGCACAGGTAGCGCACCATCACGGGCACGTTGCCGTGGGTGACGATCACGCGCCGGGCGCCCGTGGCGACGATGGCCGACAGCAGTCCGGGCCAGTCCGCGTGGTCTGATAGCGCAAAGCCGCGATCCACGCCGCGCCGCCGGCGCGTGCCACGCAACTGCATCCACCCGCTGGCGAACGCGTCGGACGCCTCGCCAAACCGCCGCAGCCAGGTAGACCGCTGCGCCGATGGCGGCGCCAGTACCAGCGCCCGGCGCAGGGCCGGGCTCCGCGCGGGCAGGTCGGCCGTGGTCATGGTCGGAGGCAAGGCCACGCCCGCCGCCGCGTAGGCCTGATTCAGCGCGGTCATCGCGCCATGGGCGACGATCGGGCCGGGCATCGCCAGCGCCGCGCCGGCATGGCGCATCAAGCCGTTCAGGATGCGCTGGGCCTTGCCGAACGCGTAGCAGTACAGCACGCTGGCCCGACCCGCGGCCGCATTGGCCTGCCACCAGTCGAAGATCTCCGCCATCAGCGCACCCTCGCGCGGCCAGCGGTAGATCGGCAGGCCGAACGTGCTTTCGGTGATGAACGTGTCACAGCGCACCGGCTCGAACGACGCGCAGGTGCCTTCCGGCTCGACCTTGTAGTCGCCCGAAGCCACCCAGACCTGGCCGCCGTGTTCCAGCCGCACCTGCGCCGACCCCAGCACGTGGCCGGCCGGATGCAGGCTCAGCGTCACCCCGTGGTGCGTCATGCGCTGGCCGTATGGCAGCGTGTCGAGCGATATCCCCGGCAGGCGGGCCCGCAGCACGCCCCGCCCAGAATCGGCGCAGAGGTACTGGCCGTTGCCGGGGCGGGCGTGGTCCGCATGGGCGTGCGTGATGACCGCCCGCGCCACCGGGCGCCAGGGGTCGATATAAAAGTCGCCGGGCGGGCAGTACAGCCCTTGCGGCGTGGCCACGATCAGGTCCGATGCGCTATCCATCCTGATATCCATCCCGATTCAGCCGGGCGCGCCCTTCTGGCGGGAGCCGCCGCCATGCTGCGCGCGGTCGGCCTTGGCCTGGCCGCGAATATTGAGCAGGGCCAGGGCAAACTGCAGCACCACCAGCGCCCAGGCGCCCGTGTACCATCCCCAGCCCACCCACATCGCGTTGCTGGCCAGGAAGCACCAGAACCCCGCCTTGCGGCGGCGCGGCGATTCGCTGCCCACCAGCCAGGTGGCCAGCACGGTCACAGCCATGGCGGGCCATTGCAGCGCATCAAGCCAGTTCACGGTCACCCTCCGTCGTCCGATGCTCCAGACTAGGCTCCAGCGCCGGCCGCCGTCAGCCGGGGCGATCCCGTTCCCGTGTCGGCGCATTCTCACATTGCCCCGGGGTGTTACCGATAAGGCGTTTCCATCGAACCGCATCCGGCGGAGCCGATTTTTGTTGTCCCGTCAATCAGCCGGACGCCGATAGTGTGAGCTATCAATCTCTCCTAGAATGGGTTGGATCACTATTCCGCCGGTCCTGCGGCTGGCCACCCCAACCCATCAGAGCGACGCCCATGCGCACCGAAAACCAGCGACTTGCCGATCTCCTGCGCGCTGAACACGAAAGCATCCTGCGCGGCTGGATGACGGAATACCACAACTATGCCGAAGGCCGCGGCCTGACGCAGAACGTGGCGGCCGAACAGCAGGCCATCCATCCTGCAGGGCCTAGAAGCGGGCCTGCGCGCCGATGGCGACGCCGGCAACTTCAACACCGGCCCGTGGAGCGCGTTGCGCGACACGCTCGCGCATTTGTCGCGCAACCGGGCCGCGCAGGGCGAAACGGCCGACGTGACCAGCGGCTTCATCCTGGCACTGAAACGGCCGATCTTCGACGTGCTGCAGCGCCAGACCGGCGGCGTGGACGGCCAGATCGACGTGATCTGGACCACCTCGGCCATCGTCGACCGCATGGCCCAGTGGACCGTTTCCACGTACCAGAAGACGCGCGAGGAGATCATCGTGCGCCAACAGCACGAACTGATGGAACTGTCCACGCCCGTCATCAAGCTGTGGGACGGCGTGCTGGCCGTGCCCGTGATCGGCACGCTGGACAGCAGCCGCGCGCAGATGGTCATGGAATCGCTGCTCGAGCGGCTGGTGGAAACCGGCTCCGAACTGGTCATCATCGACATCACCGGCGTGCCCACCGTGGACACGCTGGTGGCGCAGCATCTGATGAAGACCGTGACCGCCATCCGCCTGATGGGCGCCGAAAGCATCATCAGCGGCATCCGGCCGCAGATTGCGCAGACCATCGTGCATCTGGGCATCGACCTGCAGGGCATCATCACCAAGTCGACACTGGCCGACGCACTGGCCGCGGCCATGCGCATGACGGGGCACACGGTGTCCCGCGGCGCCAACTGAACCTCGCGAGCCAGCCATGGAACGGATTCCAATCCTGCGGATGGGCAAGCATCTGCTTGTCACCATCCAGATCGACATGCAGGACCAGACCGCCCTGTTACTGCAGGAAGACCTGGCCACGATGGTCGAAAAAACGGGCGCGCATGGCGTGCTGATCGACGTCTCGGCGCTGGAAATGGTCGATTCCTTCATCGGCCGCATGCTGGTCAGCATCTCCGACATCAGCCGCATCCTGGGCGCCACGACCGTGGTGGTGGGTATCCGCCCCGCCGTGGCCATCACGCTGGTGGAGCTGGGCCTGTCCCTGGGCGGGGTGAAAACGGCGCTCAACGTGGAACGTGGCATGGCAATGCTCGACGCCGCGCGGGTGGTCTGACGTGACGACCGAACTGGCCCCGACGGGCAGCGCCCAGATCCGCGACGAGCGCGACATCGTGCAGGCACGCGCCGTGGTGCGCACACTGACGGCCCAGCTGAAGTTTTCGCTGGTGGAGCAGACTAAGATGATTACGGCGGCCAGCGAACTGGCGCGCAACACGATGGTGTACGGCGGCGGCGGCGAAATGCGCTGGGAAACGCTGAACGAAGGCATCCGGCGCGGGTTGCGCCTGCACTTCGAGGACCACGGGCCCGGCATTCCCGATGTCGATCAGGCGCTGGTCGACGGCTGGACCACCGGCAGCGGCCTGGGCATGGGCCTGTCGGGCACGCGCCGCCTGGTGAACGAGTTCGAGATCCGCACGCAAGTTGGCGAGGGAACCTGTGTCAGCGTCACTCGGTGGAAGTAAGAACCACGGGCCGCACCACGCGGTGCCGATGGGCGATCCCAGCCGCGTGGGCGAAGCCCGGCGCCACGCCGCCGAGATGTCTGCCCGGCTGGGGTTCGATGCCACCCAGTGCGGCCGCCTGGCGGTGGCCGTCAACGAACTGGGCAACAACCTTGTGCGCCACGCACACGGCGGGCGGCTGCTGCTGGCCGCGCGCGAGGTGGACGGCAGCCTGGCCATCGAACTGATGTCGATCGACGACGGCCCCGGCATGGCCAACCTGCAGGCCTGCATGCAGGACGGTTACTCCACGGCCGGCAGCGCCGGCCAGGGCCTGGGCGCCGTGAGCCGCCTGGCCGACGACTTCGACGTCCACACCCAGGTCGGCATCGGCAGCCTGATCCTGGCCCGCTTCTACCGCGACCGCGACGCGGCCGGCAAGCCGCGCCGCCTGATTGGCGGCTTCGCGGTGGGTGCGATCTGCCTGGCCGCGCCTGGCGAGCAGGTCAGCGGCGATGGCTGGGGCGTGGCCGTACACGATCATCGCGCCGACGCGGTGGTGGTGGATGGCCTGGGGCACGGCCCCGATGCCGCCGACGCGGCCACGGCGGCGTTGACGGTGTTCGACCCTAAGCACGGCGCCAGCCCCGGGCAGTACGTCGAACGCGCCCACGTGGCGCTGCGCGGCACCCGTGGCGCTGCCATCGGGGCCTATCGCATCGATGGCGGCAGCCAGCGTATCCGCTTTGCCGGCGCGGGCAACATCCTGGGCCGCGTGATTTCCGGCATCGGCGACCGCACGCTGGTCAGCCAGAACGGCACGGCGGGCATCCAGATGCGCTCGGTGCAGGAGCAGGAGATGGACTGGCCCGCGCATGCGCTGGTGATCCTGCATTCGGACGGCATCCAGTCGCGCTGGCAGTTCGACGATGCCACCGTGCTGCAGCGCGACCCGGCCATCGTGGCCGCCTTTGTCCTCTGGAAATTCAGCCGTGGACGCGACGACGCCACCGTGGTGGTGATACGCCGTGCGGAGATTTGAGATGACTGCCCAGGACGCGATCCCGGACAACGCCATGCCCGACCAACCCAAGCCATCCACCCCACCCGCTCCGCCCGACACCGTGGCCGCGCTGCGCGCCGCGCTCGACGCCCGCACGCAGGAAGTGGAAGCGCTGCGCGCCGAAATCGAGGAAACCAACCGCGGCGTTTTGGCGCTTTACTCCGAACTGGACATTCAGGCCGAGCAGCTGCGCCACGCCACCGAGCTCAAGAGCCGCTTCCTGGCCTATATGAGCCACGAGTTCCGGACGCCGATCGTGTCCATCCAGAGCATCACGCGGCTGCTGATGGACCGCGTGGACGGCCCGCTCACGCCCGAGCAGGAAAGACAGGTCGGCTTCGTGCGCGACACCGCCGCCGAGTTTGCCGAGATGGTGGGCGACCTGCTGGACCTGGCCCGGCTGGAAGCCGGTCGTGTCGAGGTGTCGCCCGCCTGGTTCGACATGGTGGCGCTGTTCGACGCGCTGCGCGGCATGTTCAAGCCGGTGCTGACCAACCCCGACGTGTCGCTGATCTTCGAGGCGCCGCACGACGTGCCGAAGCTGTTCAGCGACAACCGCAAGCTGTCGCAGATCCTGCGCAACTACATCTCCAACGCGCTGAAGTTCACGCCCAGCGGCGAAGTGCGTGTGTCGGCCACCTGCGACACCCCGGACACGATCACGTTTTCCGTGCGCGACACCGGCATCGGCATCCCGCCCGAGTCGCACGGCGAGGTATTCCAGGACTTCGTGCAGATCGATTCGCCGCTGCAGCGGCGCTATCGGGGCTCGGGCCTGGGCCTGGCGCTGTCGAAGCGGCTGGCCGAACTGCTGGGCGGCCACGTGGGCTTCGAGAGCGACGTCGGCGTCGGGTCGCGCTTCTACGTGACACTGCCCACGACTTACCCCACGCCGGCCACCGCGCGGGCTTCCGAGCGCCCGGCCGGACCGGCAACTGCCTCCGGAGACGACCATGCCGGATGAAAACCGCAATGCACCCCAGTCCGGCGCTTCGGACCCGCTGGTGCTGGTGGTCGACGACAACCCGGTGACGCGCTACGCCACGGTACGCGTGCTGACCGCGGCGGGCTACCGCACGGCCGAGGCCGAAAGCGGACAGGAGGCCCTGCAGCTGGCCGACACCAGCGTGTCGGCCGTGGTGCTGGACGTCAACCTGCCCGATATCGATGGCTTCCAGGTCTGCCGCATCCTGCGCGGCCGACCCGAAACCGCCACCGTGCCCGTGGTGCATCTGTCAGCGACCTACGTGGCCGACTACGACAAGGTGCGCGGCCTCGATGCCGGGGCCAGCGCCTACCTGGTCCACCCGGCCGAGCCTGGCGTGCTTGTGGCTACCATTGCGTCGCTGCTGCGCGCCAGTGCGGCCGAGCGGTCGATGCGCGAGAGCGAGGCCCGCTTCCGCGCGATCTACCACCAGGCCATCGGCGGCATCTGCACGCTGGACCTGGCCGGGCGCTTTGTCGACGTGAATCCGGCCATGCTGACGCTGCTCAAGCGCACCGAGGGCGACCTGCTGGGCCAGCCCGTGGCCGCCTTCGCGCCGCCGGCGTACCGCGACCAGATCGTCGAAGCCACCGGCCACGGACGGGTGGACGGCTGGCAGGGCACGTTCCCGCTGGAGGATGCCAATGGCGAGACCATGCACCTGGAGTGGAGCATCTCGGCGGTGCTGGAAACAGGCGTCAAGGTGGCCGTGGTGTCGAACATCACCGACCACATCAACCTGGAGCGCCAGCGCGAGCAATTGATCGAGCGCGAGCAGGCCGCGCGTGCCGCCGTGGAGCGGCTGAACCGCATGAAGGACGACTTCATCGCCATCCTGTCGCACGAGCTGCGCAACCCGCTCAACGTGATCTCGGTGTGGACCCACGTGCTGGCCCGCCACATCGATTCCGAGGAAGGCCGGCGCGGGCTGGCCGCCGTGGAACGCAACGTGGCGATCCAGCGCCGGCTGGTGGCCGATCTGGTCGACGTGTCGATGCTCAACGTGGGCAAGATGAAGCTGGAACGCGAGCGCGCCAACGTGGCCGAGGTGGTACGCGGCGCGCTGGACACCATGCAGGCGCAGGCCGCCGAGCGGCAGGTCACGCTGGAACTGCACCTGGCACCGGCCACGGCGGAGTCTGCATGGCTCGACGCGGCCCGGTTCCAGCAGATCCTGTGGAACCTGGTGTCCAACGCGATCAAGTTCTCGCCGCAGGACGGCACGGTGCTGATCGACGTGTCGTCCGACACCGACTACCTGCGCGTGCGCGTGATCGACAACGGACGGGGCATTCCGGCCGAATTCGTGCCGCTGCTGTTCGACCGCTTTACCCAGAGCGAGGACACCAACCGCCGCAAGCACGGCGGCCTGGGCCTGGGGCTGGCCATCGTCAAGCATCTCTGCGAAATGCACGGCGGCACGGTGCAGGCGTTCAGCGCCGGCGTGGGCCTGGGCGCGACCTTCGAGGTGGTGATTCCGCTGGCCGATGTGGGCGCGCCGGAAGCGCCCCCAGCCAGCGAAGACGTGCCGGCGCTGCAGCAATCGGTGCCGCTGACGGCGCTGGACGTACTGGTGGTGGAGGATGACGCCGACGCGGCGGCCGCGCTGGCCGCGATCCTGACGGACTACGGCGCTCGGGTGCGCACGGCGCGCGATTGCGACGAGGCGCTGGACGAAGTGGCGCGTGTCACGCCGGACCTGCTGATCAGCGATATTGGCCTGCCCGGCCGCGACGGCAACGACCTGATCCGCGAGATCCGCGTACGCGAAGCCGTGGAGGCGCTACAGCGCGTGCCCGCCGTGGCCCTGACCGCGTTCACGCGCCAGCAGGACCGCCGCGCCGCCATGGAATCGGGCTTCGACGCGGTCTGCGGCAAACCGCTGCGGCTGCAGGAACTGATGGACGCCATCGAAACGGCGATTGTCCCGACGCAGTAGCCACAGGCCGCGCGTGGCAAGGGCAAGGGGATGGGCGTGGCGCGCTGCCGCGCCTCAGGCCACCGCGTGGTGTAGCGTTGCCGTACGCCGTTCGGCCACGCCGGGCTGGGCCGGCTGGGCCCTGAGCTGGTTGAGCTGCTGCGCCAACGCTTCGGTGGCGCCTTCCAGATTGTCCAGGACGACCTGGTCTTCGTGCGGGTCCAGCCCGCATTCCCTGAGCTGTGCGACGACAGCCTGCTGCTTGGCGACTCTGGTCTGCAGATAGTTGACGTACTGCTCCAGCATCTCCGCGTCGCGTAAGGCATTGCGTACCATCGCGATCTCCTGATCTGTTTTTGGCTCACATCATGGTGTGAACCATCCCCTCTGACGCGCCAAAGGTTACCGGAGTTGCGCCCGGCGTGTGTGTCCAGAAAGTCGCCTATACGGACATAATCAGTCACATGTTCGTTCCGCTAGATTGGCTACGCACCCGGACATATCCCGGTTGCGGGTGCTTCTGACGGCCGCGCCTTCCCTGGGCGCGGCGTTTTTTTTGCGCGCATGCGGGTTGCCATAAGGGCCGCCAGGCGTGTCGCCATACGTGTCGCCACGCTTGTCGCCCTACACGTCGCCATATCGTCGGCTGGCGCCTACCATGGCATCTTCGGCCCCGCCGCGCCAACCGAGCCCCCCGCCATGAGACAACTCACCTTTGCCGCATTCCTCAGCCTGGACGGCGTCATGCAGGCGCCGGGCGGCCCGGACGAAGACACCAGCGATGGCTTTGCCCACGGCGGCTGGATCGTGCCGTATGCCGATGGGTCCGGCGAAGTCATGGGCGGGGCGCTGGCGCAGCCGTTCGAGCTGGTGCTGGGCCGCCGCACCTACGACATCTTCGCGGGCTACTGGCCTCACGTGTCGCAAGGCGCGCCGCATCGCGGCATCGCCGACCAGTTCAACGGCACCGTCAAACACGTTGCCACCCACCACCCCACGACGCTGGCATGGCAGCACAGCCAGGCCCTGGGCACCGACGTCGTCACGGCGCTACGCGACCTCAAGCGTGCTGCCGGGCCCGATCTGCTGATCCTTGGCAGCAGCGACCTGATGCAGCAGCTACTGGCTACCGATCTGGTGGACACCCTGCGGCTGCTGGTCTATCCGGTCGTGCTCGGCCGGGGCAAGCGGCTGTTCGACGGCAACGCCCTGCCCTCGGCTTTCCGCCTGGCCGCGTCGACGACCTTGCCCACGGGTGTATTGGTCACTCGCTACGAGCGCGATGGCGCGGTGAAAACGGGCGCGTTCAATCCGGCCTGACATCTGGCCTGACACCTGGCCCGTCATCTGGCAGGGGCTCGCAGCCGGCCCGGCATGGGCGAGGGATCGGCTAGGGATCGACCCGTCACGTACCGAACCTTGCGCTGGGAAATGCGCGTCTGATCGCGCCCCGCCATCCCGGTAACCGTATCGGTGCATGCCCCCGCCCACCGTGCACCCCTGCGTGCATCCATGCCCCGGGATGCTCCCTGCCGCTGCGCCCTGACAGGCGGCCCGCAACGCACGCCCTGCCCCAAACCCCCACCTGACGCCGTTTTCCGGCACGCCGCCTATCCGGGTTTCCACTGGCATGGTTCGTGCTGGATTATTCTTCAAAAATATCCTTAATATATTTACAAGATATTTTCATGCGGCGTGCCGGTGCGTTCGACAGACCGCCAGCTACGCGGCGTCACCTTCCCAACCGAGGAGTTCTTCATGAGCAATCCGCGCTGGACCGGCATCTTCCCGGCCGTCACGACCAAATTCCACGCCGACGAGCGCATCGATGCCGAAGGCACCATCCGCCATATCGACTTCCAGATCCGCAACGGCATCCATGGGCTGGTCACGTGCGGATCGCTGGGCGAGGCCAGCACGCTGTCGCTGGAAGAAAAACTCGACGTGGCGCGCATTGCGCTGGAAGCCGCCGACGGCCGCATTCCCGTGCTGGCCAACGTGTCCGAGACCAGCACACGCGACGCGCTGCGCTATATCGACGGCGCCAACAAGCTGGGCGTGGCCGGTTTCATGGTCATGCCGTCGGTGATCTACGTGGCCGACGCCCGCGAGGCCATGCAGAACGTCCGCGCCATGGCCGAAGCGGCCCAGAAGCCGGTGATGGTCTACAACAACCCGGTGGCCTACCGGGTGGACCTCAAGCCCGAGCACATGGCCGAACTGGCCGACTGCAAGTGGATTGCCGCGGTCAAGGAAAGCACGGGCGACATCCGCCGCGTGACCGACCTGCGCAACGCCGTGGGCGACCGCTACCAGATCTTCATGGGCGTGGACGACCTGGCCTACGAAGGGCTGGCCGTCGGCTGCGACGGCCTGCTGGCCGGCGTGGGCTGCGCCTTCCCGCGCGAGACCGTGGCGCTGTTCGATCTCATGCGCGCAGGCAATTTTGCCGAGGCACTGAAGCTCTACCGCTGGATGACGCCGATGCTGCATCTCGACGTGTCGAACAAGCTCGTGCAGAACCTGAAGCTGATCGACGTCATCGTGGGCGTGGGCACCGAGCACATGCGCCGCCCGCGCCTGCCGCTGATCGGCGAGGAACGCGCCTTCGTCGAACGCGTGGTGCGTCAGGCGCTGGCCACGCGGCCCGCCCAGTACCAGTCGGTGGCCTGACGCAGCCTGGACCGACGCAGGCGATGCCAGCCCGGCGCCATGGCGCGCCGACTGGCATCCAACTTGCTCGATCCGGCCCGGCCGATATCCACGCACAGGAGCTTTACAGCCATGCCCGACTTCTCCTCGATCACGGCGGACACAGCGTCCGCCAGCCCACCCGTGGCGCGCCCGGTGCGCTGGGTGCTGCGCGCCTCCGACGCCGTGCTCGCCGTGGAGCGCCTGGCGCTTGGCGGGCTGATGACCCTGCTGGTGCTGCTGATCCTGCTGAACGTGGCGACGCGCTATGCCGGCCTGCCGCTCTACTGGGTGGACGAGGCCTCGGTCTACTCGGTGGTATGGCTGACCTTCGTCGGCGCCTCGGTCATGACGCGCCTGCGCCTGGATTTCGCGGTGGGGCTGCTGACCGAACAACTGCCGCAGAAGCTGGCCCGCGCCGCCAAGGTCATCGCCACGGGCGGCGTGCTGGTGTTCGGCCTGGCCATGATCGCCATGTGCTGGCTGTGGATGGACCCGGTCGGCATCGTCAATTTCAACTTCGACGCCAGGGAATACGCGGCCCAGTCGTTCAACTTCCTCTACACCGAGCACACGCAGACGCTGGAATGGCCGATGTGGGTGCTGCAGCTGATCATGCCGCTGTTCGCCTGCACGCTGAGCCTGCACGCGCTGGCCAACCTGCTCGAAGACCTGGACCTGGCGCCCCGCCGGGCGTACCCCGAGTTCCATGTCGGCACGGCCGAATCGGTGAACTGAGTCATGACCACCACCCTTTTCTTCTGCGCCGTGATGCTGGCGGGCGTGCCCATCGGCATCTGCCTGTGCCTGTCCGGCCTGGCCTTCATCTTCAGCACCGGCGACACCGTGCTGCTGCAGTCGTTTCCCACGCAGATGTTCGCCGGCGTGGACAGCTACGGCCTGATCGCCATCCCGCTGTTCATCCTGATTGGCGAGATCATGAACAGCGGCGGCATCACGCGCCGGCTGGTGGACCTGTCGATGGCGTTCGTCGGCTCGGTCAAGGGCGGGCTGGCCTACGTCAACATCCTGGCCAACATGCTGGTGTCGTCGATCATCGGCTCGGCCACCGCGCAGGTGGCCATCATGGCGCAGGTCATGGTGCCGGAGATGGAAAAACAGGGCTACGACAAGACCTTCGCGGCGGGCCTGACCGTCTACGGCGGCATGCTCGGGCCCATCATCCCGCCGTCGGTGATGTTCGTGGTCTACAGCGTGCTGGCCCAGGTGGCCGTGGGCGACATGCTGATCGCCGGCATCCTGCCCGGCGTGCTGCTGACGCTGCTGTTCTTCGTGATCATCGCCATCATGGGCCTGTTCTACAACTACCCGCGCAGCGCCCGCCAGACGCTGCGCGAGCGCGCGACGACCGTGCTGCAGGCCAGCCCGACGCTGCTGATCCCGATCGTGATCGTGGGCTCGATCCTGGCCGGCCTGGCCAATCCCACCGAGGCCGCCGCCGTGGGCGCGCTGGCCGCCGCGCTGGTCGGGCGCTACGTGACGAAGGAATTCGACATGCGCACGCTGCCGGCCATCCTGCTGCGCTCGGCCATCTACTCGGCCATCGTGCTGTTCCTGGTGGCCGCCGCCGCCGTGTTCTCGTGGCTGCTGATCTACGGGAAGATCCCGCAGATGGTGGCCACCTGGATCCAGACCGTGGCGCACAGCCCGATTGCCTTCCTGCTGCTGGCCAACGTCATCCTGCTGATCATCGGCACCGTCATCGACGGCATTCCGGGCCTGATCATGACCGTGCCGATCCTGCTGCCCGTGGCCACCGAGGTCTACCACATCGATCCGCGTCACTTTGGCGTGGTCATCGTGATCAACCTGGTGCTGGGGCTGATGTCGCCGCCGGTGGGGCTGAGCTTCTTCGTGGCGTCGGCCGTCACCGGGGCCAAGCCCGGCAAGATGTTCATGGTCACCCTGCCCTTCTTCCTGATCAGCTGCGTGGGACTGCTGCTGCTGTCGCTGTTCCCCAGTCTGTCCATCGGCCTGCTGAAGTAGCACATTCCCAATCGCTTACCGCTTACCGCTTACCGCTCATCGCCAACCCCCCGACCGTACAGGAGCCTGCCATGTCCCACTTCACCCGCCGCCGCTTTCTGAAGACCACCGCGCTGGCCACGGCCGCCGCGCCGCTGGTGATCACGTCCACCACGCGCGCCGCCACCACCAAGGAATTCCGCCTCGGCCTGATTACCCCGGCCGGCCATTCGTGGAACCGCGCCGCCGTGGCATTCGGCGAATCGCTGAAGAAGGAAACCGACGGCCGGCTCAGCGTCACGGTGTTTCACTCTGGCCAGCTTGGCAACGAATCGGCCATGATGCAGCAGCTGCAGTCGGGCGCGCTCGACATGGGCTGGATCCAGGCCGCCGAACTGGGGTCGCGCGTATCGAGCGTGGCCGCCATCAACGCCCCGTACCTGGTGCGCTCCACGGCCAGCGTGGCCAAGCTGGTGCGCACGCCGGCCGCGCTGAAGCTGCTCGAAGCCCTGCCGCGCGAAACCGGCACCATCGGCCTGGGCTGGGGCATCACCGGCATGCGCGTGGTGTTTGCCACCAAGGACATCGGCTCGCCCGACGACCTCAAGGGCATGAAGCTGCGGATCAACCCCACGCCGGTCTACCGCGACTTCTACTCGATGCTGGGTGCCGCGCCCACGCCCATCCCCACCCCGGCCGTGTTCGACGCCATGACCAACGGCCAGGTGGACGGGCTGGAAGCCGACATCGAACTGTCCTGGAACCAGCGCTACGACAAGATCTCGAAGGCGCTGCTGCCGATGAACGCGCTGTTCATGCCGTTCGCGCCACTGGTGTCGGGCCGCATCTGGGCCGGGCTCGATGCCAAGGACCGCGACCTGGTGCGCCAACTGGTGAACCAGGCGCTGACCGCGCAGATCCACGACATCGTGACCACCGAGGCCGGCCTGGTGGACAAGCTCAGGCAGTCGTCGGTGGCGTTCAAGAGCGCGTCCAGCTACGACCCGCAGCCGGTCATCAAGAAGTTCGACGAACTCTGGGTGGCCAAGGCCCCGGCCATCCCCGAACTGCGCAAGATCGGCGCCACGCTCTGACGCACCGCCCGCCTGCGGCATAATGACGGCCACCGCCAGCCCTGCCGGCTGGCGGGCCCCGCTTGCTTCCACGAGATGCCTAACGTTTCCAGTTCCCAGGGTTCGACCACGACCGCACACGCGCCGGAAACCGGCAAGCGGCGCGCCGCCGATATCGCCTACGACCGCATCGAGACCATGATCTCGAAGCTGGAGATCGCGCCTGGCAGCCCCGTGGTGGAGGCCGAACTGGCCGAAATGACCGAACTGGGCCGCACGCCGGTGCGCGAGGCGCTGATGCGCATGGTGTCGATGGGCCTGATCGTGCAGCAGCCGCGTCGCGGCCTGATGGTGTCGACCATCGACGTGATGGACCACCTGGACGTGATTGCCACCCGCCGCGTGCTGGAACGGCTGATCGCCGCCAGCGCCGCGCGGCGCGCCACCGACCCCCAGCGCAAGGCGCTGCTGGCCAGCGCGCAGAAGATGGTCAAGGCCGCCCAGCGCGGCAATCTGGACGAGTACATGGCCGCCGACCAGGCGCTGGACCACGTCAACCATGCCGCCTGCCGCAACCGCTCGGCCGTGAAGGCCGTGATCCCACTGATCGTGCAGTGCCGCCGCTTCTGGTATGCCTACCAGCACGAAGGCGAGATCGCCGAGGGCGCCCAGGCGCACCACGCGATGGCCAGCGCCATCGCCAGCGGCAACGAGGCCGAAGCCGCGCGCGGCGCCGACCTGCTGATGGACTACCTGGAACGGTTCGCGCGGCGGGTGATCGACGCCTGATCGTCGATCGTCCCCCCGGCAACCGCCCTCAGACCACGCCTTCGCGCTTCAGGCCGTCGATATCGTCGGCGGTCAGCCCCAGCGCGCCGTAGACCTCCGCATTGTGTTCGCCCACGTCCGGCCCGCTGCGCGCCGGGGCCGGCGCATGCCCGGAAAACCGTGGCACCACGCACGGCGCCGGGATCGAGCCCAGATCCGGGTCGGGCAGCCGCACGATGGCCTGGCGGGCCTGGAAGTGCGGATCGTCGACGATATCGGCAATCGAGAAAATCTTGCTGAACGGAACCTCGTGCGCGGCCAGCGCCTGCGCCACATCCGCGTAGGCATGCGCCGCGAACCAGTCCTTGATGGCGGTGTCCAGGGCGTCCAGATGCGTCACGCGCGACGGATTGGTGGCAAAGCGCGCGTCGTCGGCCATGGCCGGCTGGTCGATGGCCTGGCACAGCCGCCGGAAGATCGGTCCCGACGAGGCCACCAGCGACACCCACTGGCCGTCCGCCGTCGCGTACATGTTCGACGGCGCCGTGTAGGTGGCCCGGTTGCCGGCGCGCTCGCGCACCTGGCCCAGTTGCTCGTATTCGACCGCCAGCGGCTCCAGCACGCGGAACAGCGCCTCGGTGGCGGCCAGGTCGATCTCCTGGCCCGGCATCGTCTCGTTGCCCGGACGCCGGCGCTCGGCCACGGCGCTGGCAATGGCAAACGCGCCAAACAGGCCGGCCACCATGTCGCCCATCGGATAGTTCATGTGCAGCGGCGCGCCGCCGGGTTCGCCGGTCAGGTTCGTGACCCCGCTCATGGCCTCGAAGATCCGCGCAAACCCGGCGCGCTGGGCGTAGGGGCCGGTCTGGCCGAAGCCGGTCAGGCGCAGCACCGTCAGCCGGGGATTGGCCCGATGCAGCGTGGCCAGGTCCAGGCCCCAGCGGTCGAGCGTGCCGGTGCGGAAGTTCTCGACGAGCACGTCGAATTCGGGCAGCAGTTTCAGGAACAGTTCACGGCCGGCCGGCTTGCGCACATCGAGCGTGATGCCGCGCTTGCCCCGGTTCGTGACCTTCCAGTACAGCGCCAGGTCGCCCTTGACCGGTGCCAGGCCGCGCAGCGGGTCGCTGCCGTCGGGCAGTTCGAGCTTGACCACCTCGGCGCCCATGTCGGCGCACAGCGTGCTGGAAAACGGCCCAGCCAGCACCGTGGCCATGTCGAGAATGCGGAGGCCGGCCAGCGGGCCCCGGCCTGCGTCTGTGGAAGCGTGCGTCGATGCGTGCGTAGATGTGTGCGTGGATGCGTGCGTCATGGTCAATCCAGCGTCGTCCCGGTGGATTTCACCAGCGCCGCCCACCAGGCGGTATCGGTCTTGATCTGCTGGGCGAACTGTTCCGGCGAATTGCCCACCGGCTCGGCGCCCTGCTCGATCAGCCGCTTGCGATCTCGGGCCGCGCCAGCACCTTGACCATGGCCTGGTTCAGGCGATCGATGATCGGGCGCGGCGTATGGGCCGGCACCATCAGCCCCTTCCACGCCGTCACCACGTAACCCTTGAGCCCCGCTTCCTCGGCGGTGGGCACGTCGGGCGCACCCGACGCGCGCTTTTCGCTGGTCACCGCCAGCGCCCGCAGCTTGCCCGACTGCACGTGCGGCCAGATGGCCGGCATGTTGTCGATCATCAGCGTGATGTGGCCGGCGATCAGGTCAGCCACGGCCGGGCCGCTGCCCTTGTAGGGCACGTGCTGCATCTTCAGGCCGGCGGTCTGGTTCAGCAGTTCGCCCGCCAGCTGCGCCGGGCTGCCGTTGCCGGGCGAGCCGAAGGTGATCTGGTTCGGATGCGCCTTTGCGTAGGCGACGAACTCCTTGACGTTCTTGACCGGCAGCGACGCGTTGACCGCCATCATGTTGTGGTCGCGGGCGATCATCGTCACGGCCGCCAGGTCGCGCGCGGGCTCGTAGCTCATCTTCGCGTACAGGCTCGGGTTGATGGCGATCTGTCCGGCGGCGGACATCAGCAGCGTGTAGCCGTCCGGCGCGGCCTTGGCCACGATATCGCCGCCGATATTGCCGCCCGCGCCAGGACGGTTGTCGACGATCACGGTCTGGCCCAGTTCCTCGCGCAGCGGCTCGGAAATCAGCCGCGCCACGATGTCGGTGGAGCCGCCCGGCGCAAACGGCACCACCAGGCGGATGACCTTGCTGGGATATTTGGCGTCGGCCTCGGCCGCGTGGGCCGGCATCACCGGCATCAGGGCCATGCCGCACGCCAGGCCGGCGGCAATCAGGATGGGCTTGAACATGTTGTCTCCGTCTTTGTCATGGTGGGCCGCTCTGTGGCTGGCCGCCTTGTGGTGACTGGCCGCTCAGCGGCTGCCGGCCTGCGCGAAGGTGCGTTTGGCAATATTGAGCTGGTGGATCTGGCTGGTGCCTTCGTACAGCCGGAACAGGCGCACATCGCGGTAGAAGCGCTCGATGCCGTAGTCGGCGATGTAGCCGTAGCCGCCGAACAGCTGCACGCAGCGGTCCGCCACGCGACCGCACATCTCGGACGCAAAATACTTGCAGATCGACGCTTCCATCGTCACATCCTGCCCGTCGTCGCGCTTGCGGGCGGTATCCAGGATCAGCGCGCGGGCCGCGTGGATCTCGGTCTGGCAGTCGGCAATCATGGCCTGCACCAGCTGGAAGTCGGCCAGCAACTGCCCGAACTGCTTGCGCTCGGTGACAAACCGCACGGCGTCGTCGAGCATGCGGATGGCCGGCCCGGTACACAGCGCGGCCAGGTGGATGCGCTGCTTGTTCAGCACCTTCATCGCCGTCTTGAAGCCCTGACCTTCCTCGCCGCCGACCAGGTTGGC
Source organism: Cupriavidus pauculus (assembly GCF_002858765.1). Classification (GTDB taxonomy): domain Bacteria; phylum Pseudomonadota; class Gammaproteobacteria; order Burkholderiales; family Burkholderiaceae; genus Cupriavidus; species Cupriavidus pauculus_B. The sequence goes on along the minus strand of NZ_PJRP01000016.1, from coordinate 46,359 downwards.
GGCCGGCACGCGGCAATCGTTGAAATGGACTTCGGACACCGGCGATCCGGCCTGGCCCATCTTCTGGTACGGCTGCCCGGTGGTCAGCCCGGGCGTGCCGCGCGGCACGATGAACGCCGAGATGCCGCCCGCGCCGGCCTTGTCCGGATCGGTGCGCGCCATGACCGTGAACAGCCCGGCAATGGGCGCATTGGTGATGAAGCACTTGGTGCCGTTCAGGATGTAGTGGTCGCCGTCGCGCACCGCCGTGGTCTTGAGCGCCGTGGCGTCGGAGCCTGCATCGGGCTCGGTCAGCGCAAAGGACCCGGTCAGCTCACCGCTGGCCAGCAGCGGCAGGTAGCGCGCCTTCTGTTCGGGCGTGCCGTCGGCCACCAGCGCCTCGGAGCCGATGCCGGTATTGGTGCCCACGCGGGCGCGGAACGCCACCGAACACTGCGACAGTTCCATCGCGGCCAGCACCAGTTCCTCGGTGGTCATGCCGGCGCCGCCGTACTCCTCCGGAATCGAATAGCCGAACATGCCCTGCGCGGCCATGGCGTTGACCAGGTCTTCGGGTACCAGGTCGCGCGCGGCCACCTCGGCTTCGCGCGGCACCAGCCGCTCGCGCACGAAGCGGCGCAGCGACTGCAGGAATGGCTGGAATACGTCCGGATCACGAATCATCGTCTCGCTCCATCGATCTTCTGTCTTGTGATGGACCCCAGCGTACGCCCGGCTTCGATATGCCGGCACTATTGTTTCGCTATCTTGAACGTCTGAGGGTACCGGGCCATACTGGCTTCGGTAGGATGACAACCGATGCCCGCGCCCAAATCCCCCCTCCACCATCCCGATCCGGCCTTCGCCACCACGCTGGCGCACGGCCTGGCGCTGCTGCAGTGCTTCCGGGTGGGCGAGACAGTGCTCAGCAACAAGGAACTGGCCGAGCGCACGGGGTTGTCCAAGGCCACCATCAGCCGGCTGACCTACACCCTTGCCGCGCGCGGCCTGTTGCTCTACGACGACCGGCTGCGCCGCTACCGGCTGGGGTCGACGGCGCTCTCGCTCGGGTATCCGCTGCTGGCCAGCCTGCGCGTGCGCCAGGTGGCCCGGCCGTTGATGAAGGCGCTGGCCGACCGCATGGGCGGGTCCGTGTCGCTGGGCCTGCGCGACCGCCTGCGCATGGTCTATGTCGAAACCAGCCGTGGCCACGACGCCATCGCTTTCCGGCCCGATATCGGCGCGTCGCTGCCGATGCTGGCTTCGGCCATCGGGCGCGCCTGGCTGGCCCAGGCCCCCGCCGACCTGCGTGCCACCGTGCTGGCCGGCCTGCGCGAGACCGAGCCCGATGACTGGCGGCGCCATGCGGACGCCGTTGCGGCGGCCGTCGACGATCTGGCAGCGCTCGGCTTTACGCGCTCGGCCGGCGACTGGCTGCCCGACGTCCACGCCGTGGCCGTGCCCATGCGGCAGCCCATCGACGGCGAAACGCTGGTGTTCAACTGCGGCGTGCCCGCCACGCGCATGACGCCGGGCAGGCTGGAACGCGAGATGGGGCCGCGCCTGCTGGAACTGGTGGCCGACGTGGAGGCGCTATTGGCATGACACGTGACATCCCTGGCGACGCCCAGAGCGCCGACACCTCTGCCCGCAGCGCACAGACCGCCCAAAGCACCCAGAGCGCCCACCCCCCGCCGCGTCCAGCCGCAAGCGACGACGGCGCCGATCGCCAGTTCGCCCGCACGCTGGCCAACGGCATCGACATCCTGCTGGCCTACCGGCCCGGCGAGGCGCTGCTGGGCAACCGCGATTTCGTGCAGCGCACCGGGCTGTCGAAGTCCACGGTGGCCCGGCTCACGCACACCCTGGCCGTGCTGGGCTACCTGCGCCATGAGGCGGCGCTGGGCAAATACCGCCTGGGCGCGCCGGTGCTGGCGCCGGGCTACCCGCTGCTGGCCAGCATGCAGATCCGCCAGGTGGCGCGGCCGCTGATGAAGGCGCTGGCCGACGACATCGGCGGCGCCGTGTCGCTGGGCATCCGCGACCGCACCCAGATGATCTACGTGGAAACCGCGCGCTCGACCGACAACCTGGTGATGCCGCCCGACATCGGCGCGGCGCTGCCGATGCTGACCACCGCCATCGGCAAGGCATGGCTGTGCCGGGTACCGGCCGAACTGCGCGATCCGGTGCTGAACCGCCTGCGGCTGGCGTCGCCCGATGCCTGGCGCCGCGCCGAACCGGCACTGGCGCAGGCGCGGCAGGACCTGGAAGCGCTCGGCTATTGCTCGAACCGGGCCGAATGGCGGCACGACGTGTTCGGCTTCGCCGTTCCGCTATGCAGGCCGGTGGACTCGCAATGGTTCGTCGTCAACGGCGGCGTGCCGGCGCGGCCGGGCACGTTCGAGGCCGTGCAGAAGCGCGTCGGGCCACGCCTGGTCGCCCTGGCCCGCACGCTCGAAGACCTGCTCGGATTGCGCTGAGCGCGGCCAGGCCACCCCACGGCCAGCAGACCGGCGCGCCTGTCTTGTCCGGATTGCATCCATCCCCAGACGTGTTGGAAATATGACAAAGGCCGTGGCTGGACCACGGCTTTCCCTTGACGGTTCAACGGCTCACTGGGCATCATTCGCCCCTTGATACCGTAATGCGAGTTGTTCGCATTACGGTTTACGTTTTCATTTACGAGCCAAAAACCGCATCATGACGTCCTGCCCGTCGCCGGCATTCCGCCGCCAGTCCGCCCCCTCGCGCATCCGACCTCTCGCCGCCTTCGCCCGCGTGGCTGTCCTGGCGGGCTTTCCGCTCTGCGGAACCGCCCTGGCCCAGACGGCGCCTTCAGGCCAGGCCCTGCCGTCGGTCACGGTGAGCGCCGCGCAGGACATCGAAGTCGGCCCCCAACTGCAGAAAAAGGCCTCCGGCGGCGCGCTGGGCAGCCGTTCGCAACTGGACACGCCGTTTTCCACCACGGTTGTCAGCGGCGAAGACCTGGCCGACCGCCAGGTGACCAAGGTGGGCGACGTGTTCTTCAATGACGCCTCGGTCTCGGACAACAGCAACGGCAACAACGCATGGGCGTCGTACACGACCGTGCGCGGCCTGCAACTGGACTGGCGCAACGCGTACAAGATCAACGGCATGCCGTTCATCGCCTACGGCATTACGCTGCCCTACGAACAGCTTGAACAGGTGGAACTGCTCAAGGGCGCGTCCGGCTTCATGTACGGCTTTGGCAACCCCGGCGGCACGGTCAACTACGTGACGAAGAAGCCGACCGACCAGTTCACGGCCAGCGTGGAACTGGGCTACCGGTCGTCGCACGTATGGACCGAGCACGTGGACCTGGGCGGTCGCGCCGGTCCGGACAACATGTTCGGCTATCGCCTGAACGTGACGCACGAAGAAGGCAAGCCGGCCAATGCCGTGGGCATCAACCGGAACTCGGTGTCGCTGGGCCTGGATGCCCGTATCACGCGCGACCTGACCTGGACCTTCGACAGCATTTACCAGGACCGCAACACCTGGGGCGCCACGCCGTCGTTCTATCTCGGCGGCCTGACCGGCCAGATGCCCAGCGTGATCAGCGGCCGTGGTGGCCTGTACGCCGGCCCGGACACGCATTTCTATTCCAATCTCCAGGTCTACCAGACCGGCCTGCGCTACAACCTGAACCAGGACTGGACGGTCAGCACGACCTACAGCTTCAGCAAGCAGGCACGCAGCCGTAACGAAAGCACGTTCTTCCTGGCGGATGCCGCCGGCAACTACAGCAGCTCGCGCTACGACGGCGCCGAGAACCAGCAGTTCAGCAACTGGACGACGATGGTCGAGGGCAAGTTCAGCACCGGCCCGTTCCGCCACGAACTGGTGGCCGGCCTGAGCTGGCAGAAGCAGATCGACCGCTATTCCAGCAACTTCTTCAATGATCCGTCACTCGCCTCCGGCAACCTGTTTGGTCCGTACACGGGCGTGCACTACAGCGACACGGTCTTCCAGAAGTACCGCGCCGGCGATACCACCCAGAAGGCCGCGTTCGTCAGCGACACGATGCACCTGACCGACAAGTGGTCGGTGCTGGGCGGTCTGCGCGTGACCAACTACGACCAGAACACCTATACCGGCACCGGCTCGGGTGACACGAACTTCAGCAAGAACGGCCTGCTGACGCCCACGGCGGCGATCATGTTCAAGCCGATGCCGAGCACGACGCTGTACGCCAGCTATGTCGAATCGTTCGACGGTGGCGGCGTGGTGGCAACCAACTACCTGAACGCCGGCCAGGGCCTGACGCCGGCCAAGAGCCGCCAGTACGAAGTGGGTGCCAAGACCGACCAGGGCGTCTGGACGGGTACGGCGGCGCTGTTCCGCATCGAGCGCCGCAGCGAATTTGCGCGCGACAACGGCCCGGGCGTGCTGCCGACCTTCGTCCAGGACGGCAAGTCGGTCTACCAGGGCCTGGAACTGGCCGGCTCGTCGCGAATCGGCTCGCAGTGGGAAGTGGGCGGCAGCACGATGTTCCTGCACCCTGAGTACACCGAGGGCGATACCAATATCGGCAAGCGCGTGGCGGGCGCCCCGAACTTCATGCTGACCGGCCGCGTGGCGTACCGCGTGCCGTTCGTGCCCGGCCTGAAGGTGGGCGTGGATGGCAAGTACACCGGCCCGATGAAGGCCGACGCCGCCAACAGCCTGAACCTGGGTGGCTACACGGTGTTCAACCTCGGCGCCACGTACAACACGCGTGTGTCCGGCAAGGAACTGACGCTGCGTGCGGCGCTGACCAACCTGACCAACAAGCGCTACTGGGCCTTCCAGTACGAAAACTACGCCCAGCCGGCCGACCCGCGCGCCATCAGCCTGAGCGCGAAGATCGCGTACTGACCGCCGAAGCACCCAGGGCCGGCTCCCCTCTGCTGCTGGCGGGAGAGGGGTTGGGGGAGAGGACGCAGCGGTCCAAATCGCCACTTGTCGCATCTTGACAGGCAGGCTCTCTCCCCCGCCCCTCTCCCGCACGCGGCGGAGGCGAGAAAACCAGGGCTCCTTGCTACAATCCCGGTTTTTCCTTCCCGCCGAGCCCCCGCCATGACCACCCTTGGAACTCCCCTCTCCCCGTCCGCCACCAAAGTCATGCTGCTGGGCTCCGGCGAGCTTGGCAAGGAAGTGCTGATCGCGCTGCAGCGGCTGGGCGTGGAGACCATCGCCGTGGACCGCTACGAGAACGCGCCTGGCCAGCAGGTGGCGCACCACGCGCGCACCATCACGATGAGCGATGGCGACCAGCTCAAGGCGCTGATCGAAGCCGAGCGCCCCGACCTGGTGGTGCCCGAGATCGAAGCCATCGCCACCCCGATGCTCGAAGCCCTGGAAGCGGCCGGCGTGGTTCGCGTGATCCCGACCGCCCGCGCCGCGCGCCTGACGATGGACCGCGAGGGCATCCGCCGCCTGGCCGCCGAAACGCTGGGCCTGCCCACCAGCCCGTACAAGTTCTGCGATTCGCTGGAAGAACTGCAGGCTGCCATCGACGGCGGCATCGGCTACCCGTGCGTGGTCAAGCCGGTCATGAGCAGCTCGGGCAAGGGCCAGAGCAAGATCGACGGCCCCGAAGGCGTCAAGGCGGCGTGGGACTACGCCATGGCCGGTGGCCGCGTCAGCCACGGCCGCATCATCGTGGAAGGCTTTATCGATTTCGACTACGAGATCACGCTGCTGACCGTGCGCGCCGTGGGCGCCAATGGCCAGGTGGAAACGCAATTCTGCGAGCCGATCGGCCACGTACAGGTGGCGGGCGACTACGTGGAAAGCTGGCAGCCGCACCCGATGCACCCGAAGGCGCTGGAAACGGCCCAGCACATCGCCCGCGCGGTGACGGCCGACCTGGGTGGCCAGGGCCTGTTCGGCGTGGAACTGTTCGTCAAGGGCGACCAGGTCTGGTTCAGCGAAGTCAGCCCGCGTCCGCACGACACCGGCATGGTGACGATGATCTCGCAGTACCAGAACGAATTCGAGCTGCACGCCCGGGCCATCCTGGGCCTGCCGGTTGACACCAGCCTGCGCGCGCCCGGCGCCAGCGCCGTGATCTACGGTGGGGTCGACGCCGAAGGCATCGTGTTCGACGGCGTGGACGAGGCGCTGCGCGTGCCGCAAACCGAACTGCGCCTGTTCGGCAAGCCCGAGTCGTTCACCAAGCGCCGCATGGGCGTGGCGCTGGCCTACGCCGGCGATATCGATACCGCCCGCAATCGCGCCAAGGAAGCCGCCAGCAAGGTCAAGCCGCGCAAGGCTTGACGTATTGCGCCCCTCTCCCGCCCAGCGGGAATGGGGCGCAACGTTTCACATCACCCGGCCTGCCCGATCCGTCTGCGCCGCCATCGGCTCGCGCGCGCCCGGGTCGGACGCCGCCACGGCCAGCGCCGCATGCGCGCCGCGCGGCGAATCGTGCAGGCCGCTCAGGTCGGCCCCCGACGGCGCCTGGTACAGGCGCAACCCAAGCTCCGGCAGGATCGCAAACAGGTGGTCGAAGATGTCGCCCTGGATGCGCTCGTAATCCATCCAGCCCGTACGCGTGCTGAAGCAGTAAACCTCGATCGGGATACCCTGCGAATCGGGCTCCATCATGCGCAGGTTCAGCAGCAGGTCGTGGTGGATATCGGGATGCGCGCGCAGGAACGCGATGCCGTAGGCGCGGAACGTGCCCAGGTTGGTCAGCCGGCGGCGGTTCACCGGATCGTTGTCCTGGCCCTGCAGCGCCCGGTTGGTCTGCTCGACCTCCTGCTGCTTGACCTCCAGGTAGTCGTGCAGCAGCCGGAAACGCATCAGCGCCTTGACTTCGGCATCGTCCAGAAAGCGCACCGACGAGGCGTCGATCCGCAGCGTGCGCTTGATGCGCCGCGCGCCGGACTCGAACATGTGCCGGTAGTTGCGGTAGCTCTCCGAGAACAGCTTGTAGGTCGGCACCGTGGTCACGGTGTTGTCCCAGTTCTTGACCTTCACCGTGTGGAGCGCGATGTCCATGACGAAACCGTCGGCGTTGGACTGCGGCATCTCGATCCAGTCGCCGATGCGCAGCATGTCGTTCGACGTCAGCTGCGTGCTGGCCACCAGCGACAGCAGCGTGTCCTTGAACACCAGCAGCAGCACCGCCGACAGCGCACCGATACCGGACAGCATCCACAGTGGCGAGCGGTCGATCAGGATCGACAGCACCAGCACGCCGCACACCAGCCACAGTGCCAGCTGGGCAATCTGCACATAGCCCTTGATCGACCGCGTCTGCGCGCGGCGGCTGTTGGCGAAGACGGTCTGCCAGGCGCCCAGCACGCCGGACAGCATCAGGAATACGCTCACCCACGTGCCGGCATGCGCCAACCGCTCGATCAGGGTCGAGAACTTGCCCAGGTCCGGCACCTGGCTGATCCCCACGGTGATCACGGCCAGGAACACCGCGTAGCCAAGCCGGCGGTAGGTGCGATGGCGCATCAGCGCGGCCGCCCATTCGCGGTTGCCCGACAGGCTCAGCACGCGGTACACCACACGGCCCACCACACGGGCCACCAGCCACTGCGCAATGGCGGCAATCACCATCAGCGCCAGCACATAAAGCGAGATCTGCGCCCACGGATGGGCGGGAATGCGTTGCTGGAACAGGTCCAGCAGGGCGTCAAATGTCATCAAGGCAATGCAAGGCAATCGGTTCGGAACAGGCGACAAGTCTACTAGCCATGCGCCCCAACGCCACACTTTGCATGCCTGACCATGCAAATTCAGACTTCTCTCAGGCCGGCACCAGCTTCAGGCCGCCGATGCCGACAAAAATCAGCGCGATCAGCGCCAACCGCGCCGGCGATGCGCTTTCGCCCAGGAACACGATGCCCACCAGTGTCACGCCGATGGCCCCGATGCCGGTCCAGACGGCGTAGGCGGTGCCCACGGGCAGGTGCCGCAGCGCCGCGCTGAGCAGGTAGATGCTGGCCAGCGCGGCGCCAATGCCCAGCAGCGTCGGCCCCGGTCGCGTCCAGCCATCGGTGTATTTCAGGGCCAGCGCCATCACGATCTCGATCAGTCCCGCCACAACCAGCAGCGTCCATGCCATGGTGTTCTCCTTTGTCCGCCGAAGGGGCGTTCCCCGGCCGGCGCATCCGGCAACCCGGGTTGCCCTTCCTGGAGCCACACTGTAGGCTCTGCAGATCGGCATAATCATTCGCACAAATCGCGGAAAGGCAATGCAAAAATGCAGGAGGCAGATTGGGATGACCTGCGCGTCTTCCTGGCTGTGAGCCGGCACGGGTCGCTGGCAGCGGCGGCGCGGGCGCTGCGGGTCAATCATTCGACCGTGCTGCGGCGGCTGAACAAGCTGGAGGAAGACCTTGGCACGCGGCTGTTCTCGCGCGATCTGGGCGGCTATGTGATGACGCCGGCCGGTGAGACGCTGGCCGGCCAGCTCGATGGCGTGGGCGAACAGATCGACGCCGCCCAGCGTGGGCTGGCCGGACGCGACACCGAACTGAGCGGCCCGCTGCGCGTGACCACCACCGATACGCTGGCCTATGGCCTGCTGATGCCGATCCTGGCCGATTTCCGAGCCCGGCATCCCCGTATCGAGCTGCAGGTGGTGATCCACAACAACTTCCTGAGCCTGACCCGCCGCGAGGCCGACGTGGCCGTGCGCCCCGCTTCGGCGCCGCCCGAACACCTGCTTGGCCGGCACGTGGGACGGCTGCAGACGGCGCCCTATGCGTCGCGCGATTATCTGGATCGAATGGAAGCGCCCGCCCAGGCGCACTGGCCCGGCCACTGGTGGGTAGTGCCGGACGACAGCCTCGCGCATCTTGCGCAGGCCCGCTGGGCGCTGGCCCATGTGCCCGCCGACCGCTGCGCCGTGCGCGCGGACAGCCTCGTGGCCATGGCGCAGGCCGTGCGGCTTGGCATGGGCGCCGGCATGCTGCTTTGCATGCTGGGCGATGCCGATGGGTCGCTGACGCGGCTGGCCGAGCCCGACCCCGCGCTCGACACCCCGCTATGGCTGCTGACCCATCCGGACCTGCGCCACAGCGCACGAGTGCGCGCGTTCAACGACTTCGTTACCGACGCGCTGCGGCAGTCGCAGTGGGTGCTGCAGGACTGAGCCCCCTCCGCGCGCCGCCGCGCCCCGTGCCCTACGTTGCGCGCCGTACTTCGCGCGCCCTACTTCGCTCTTCGCACCCCTACTTCGCGTGCGGCGCGTACATCGCCATGAGCTGGTCGTCGCTGAAGCCCCACTGGCGGGCGTCCTCGAACGCGATCACGGTGTCGTCGCCCTGGGTCAGGTCCAGCACCTCGGGCGGCAACGGCTTGGCATCGGTCACCGAGTAGAACACCATCACGCGCGGCCGCAACGGCTCGCCGTCGTTCTGGCCACAGACCACCGCCAGCCGGCCCGAGCGCAGCCGCAGCACGGTGCCCAGCGGGTAGATGCCGATGGTGCGCGTAAATGCCTTGAACACGCGGCGGTCGAACAGCGTGTCCACGCGCACCGCGATGTACTCCATGGCGCGCGCCGGCGACCACGCCAGATGGTTCGGGCGCGGCGAGGTCAGCGAATCGTAGGTGTCGCAGATGGCCGCGATCTTGGCGTGGACGCTGATCTCGTGCTCCAGCAGCCCGAACGGGTAGCCGCGCCCGTCCACCCGTTCATGGTGGTGCACGCAGACATCGAGCGGAATGTTGGTATAGAGCCGCGCCTCGTTCAGGATCCGGTAGCCGGCCGACGGATGGCGACGCATCTGCTCTTCTTCCGACGGCGACAGGTCGCCGCCCTTCATCAGCAGAGACTCGGGCAGCGTCAGCTTGCCGATATCGTGCACCAGCCCCGCCAGCCCGAGTTCGCGCACCTCGCCATCGGGCAGCTTGAGGTTGCGGCCCACGGCGATCATCAGCGCGCAGACCGAGAACGAATGCAGGTACGTGTAGTCGTCCTTGACCTTGAGCCGGGCCATGGCCAGCAACGCCTGGGAATGGCGCGACAGCGATGTCGACGCCGAATCCACCAGCAGCAGCGCGCCGGTGGTTTCTAGCGCGCGGCCCATGCGAACGTCGTTGAACAGGTTGCCGACCAGCGCGCGGCCGGTCTTGATCAGTTCGCGCGCACGCTCCAGCTCGTCCTCGAAACTCGACTCGGGATCGTCGCTGGCGTCGTCGGCCTCCATCATCTCCGGCGTCGCCGGTGTTGGCAGGTTCCGGCCCTTGAGGATGTCGATCCAGACGTCCTGCACACTGGCGGACTGGATCTGCTCTACCTGCTCGTCGCTGGTGACCAGAAAGCGCGATCGCCAGAACGGGTGGTTGATCCACGGTCCGCCCAGCCTTGCCACGAACATGCCAATCTGCAGCTGTTCCGCCTTGATTCTTCTCAGCATGCACTCGCCCCTATAAATGGCGTACGAAGCCCGTGCCTCGCGTACCCGTTCAAGCGGGGCTCTGGTCAGGCCGGCCCCTCGCTCTGATTCTTATCATTGGCCGCCATTATCGGCAGGCTGCAGGATTTCTTTAGTCTTTTCTGCTGGCGCGCCGATCCGGCGGCTTCCGTCCCCGCCAGCGCCACCCACGCCGCCCACGCCAGCAGCCACGTGCCGAAGCCGATGGCACCGACGATCAACCCGATGCCCGCCACGCGCTGGTCACCCAGCAGGTAGTTGGCACACAGCCGCGTTTGCGCGTCGACGAACAGCATGCCAAAAGTCAGGCCCATCCAGACCATGTTGCCGCCAAAAAACAACACAAGCGGCCACGGCGCGATGCGCAGGGCCGTGACACCGGCCAGCCCCGCCACGCAGACCGACACATCGCGCACCACCCCCAACTGCCAGGACATGCGAGACAGGTCGATGGCGATCGGCAGCATCCAGACGCCGGCCGCCACCGACGCCACCACCAGCAGCGCCAAGGCATAGGGCCGGAGCCACGCCAGCGCGCGGGCGCGGCGGCGCGGCGCCAGCAATCTGGGCGCGAGGCAGCCCGCCGCGAACAGGCACGGCAGCAGGCCCGGCATCAACATGGCCATCGACGATTCCAGCCAGCCGCGCAGCGGCGGCAGCGCAGGCAGCAGGCACAGCAAACAGGCCAGGCGGGTCAGCGTAGAAAGGGGGGCACGCGCCCTCGGGCGCCAACGCGTCATGGCCGGCTCCCCCGCTCATGGGCCAGCGCGAACGCATAGGCCTGGCGGAAATCGTCCAGGGCAAAGACAGCCAGCACCTGCCCGCGCGCATCGACGACATGGAGCCCGCCGTTGTGCTCGAAGCCGCCCAGGCGGTCGGGGATGGCGATCACGTCGGCCTGGCGCAGCAGCCGATCCATGTCCGCCGCTGACACGGCCGCCGCCACCAGCCAGCGCGGGGCACGGGCGCGGTAGGTGTTGGCGTAGCCCTGCAGATCGCCGGCGGTGTCGCGCGGATCAAAGGACAGCGACACCAGGCCGATCTGCCCTGCCATGCCGTCGGCGTCCAGTTGAAGGGAAAGCTGCGCGAACTCCGCGCCCAGCGCCCGGCACACCGTCGGACAGCGCGTGTAGATGAAATCGACGATGTAGACGCCGGGCGTGCCACCGGCACGTGCATCGCCCGATCCGCTGGCCGGCCCGGCAAACAGCCGCAGCCGCTGGCCGTCCTGGCCTCGCACGTCGATGGCGGGCAGGCGCAGCGTGTGCTGGGCGATGCGAACCTCGCGGCGCTGGTCCAGCGTCCAGGCGGCAAAGCCGTAGGTCATCCCGTGGATCGCCGCCGCGCCCAGCGCCAGCGCTACGGCCAGTACCAGCCACGGCAGCAGCCGTGGGCCGCCGCTAGCCGCCCGGCGTGCCAAGTGCGGCGTCGCCATCGAACGGGGCTTTCATCGCGGCGGTGTCGGCCCGGGCCGCCGCCACGGTTTCCGCGCTGACCGCCGGGGCGCTGTTGCCCCACTGGCTGCGCACGTGGGTCAGCACGGCGGCGATTTCCGCGTCGTTGAGCTGGTCGGCAAACGCCGGCATGGCGCCGTTGTAGGCCGTGCCCTTGACCGTCAGCTTGCCGGTCACGCCGCGCAGCACGATCTGCGCCATCGTGGCGTCCTTGCCGGCCACCCATTCGGAACCGGCCAGCGGCGGGAATACGCCCGGCAAACCCTGTCCGGTGGCCTGATGGCAGGCCACGCAGCGGCTCTGGTAGACGGCGGCGCCATCCACCGCACTGCCTGCGCCCTTTGGCTTGCCTTGCAGGTCGGCCACCGTGCGACGGTCGCCCAGGGCGGATGGCTGGTCGATCGGCGCCGTGGCGATATACCACGCGCCCCATGCCACCAGCACCGCCACCATCGCCAGCACATAGCGCGGAATCGGCATGCGGTTCTCGTGCGGGTCCTCGAACTCGCGGGCGCGGGCGGCGGTGGCCTGCAGGTCTTCGCGCGCCTTGTCTTGGGGCATGTCCGGAAATTCGGCAGGATCGGTCCTGTCGTTCATGTCGCTCATGTCTGTCTCCGGGTGTGCTACGGCTTGCCCGCGCTGTCGGGCGCCGGCAGCACGGCCCCGGTGCGGTTCAGCGACTGCAGGTAGGCCACCAGGTCGAGCGCGGCGCCCGTGGGCACCACCACCTTGCCGATCGGGGCATAGCCCGGCGGCAGCGGCACGGCCTTTTCGCCGGGCTCCGGCGCGTCCTTGACATCGAACAGGTACGGGTAGCTTGGCATGATGCTGCCGCTGACATAGGCGCGCGGCTGGTAAAGGTGGCCCAGATGCCAGTCCGCGCTGGGCTGCCGCACGCCGATATTCATCAGGTCGGGGCCGGTGCGCATGGTGCCCAGCAGATGGGGCTTGTCGTAGTAGTAGTCGCCGGCCACGGCCGCCCGGCCCCACCCGCGTTTGGCATCGGGGGCGAAGCTGCTGTCGCGCGGCTGCTGCGAATGGCAGTAGATGCAGCCGTTGGCGATATAGACTTCGCGGCCGCGCAGCTGCGACGCGGTGTAGGGCTTCACGCCTTCGGTCGGCTTGACGTCGTGAAGCTGCAGGTACGGCACCACCACCAGTGCGCTGGTCGCCAGCGCCAGCATCGTCATGCCGCCCGCCAACAGGACGCTTTCGTTGTTCACGGTTCAGACTCCCTGTGCCGGCTTGCGGCCCTGATGGAACAGCGCCGGGCGGTCGCGGTTGGGCCCCAGGCCCACGATCACGCAGACGAAATTGGCCACGAAGCACAGATGGCTGGTCAGCATCATCATGCCGCCGAGCGACCGGGCCTTGAGGTACGGCACGGTCAGCGTCACCGAATCCATGAACGGCCGCGCGGCATCGAGCATGGCCAGGCCCTGCAGCCAGCCGCCAATGGTCAGGCTCACGAAGTAGACGCCGATGCCACCCACGGCCAGCCAGAAGTGGAAGTAGATCAGCCAGCGGTACGGCCATTCCCGCCCCGTGATGCGCGGCACGATGAAATAGATGGCGCCAAAGAACGCGAAGCTGACGAACCCGTAGAGCCCCAGGTGGGCATGCGCCACCGTGTAGTGCGTGAAGTGCGCCACGCGGTTGACGGCCCGCAGCGCCTCGAACGACCCCTGGATCGAGCTGAGCGTGTACATCATCCCGCCGAAGGTCACAAAGCGCAGCGTCGGCGAATCGATGAGCCGCCGGAAGTTGCCGCGCAGCGTCTGATGCTGGTTGATCGAGAACGCGATCACCGGGATCAGCATCATCATGCTCTGCACGACGGACAGCGTGATCAGCCAGCCCGGCACCGGGCCGCCCACCAGGTGATGGCCGCCCACCTGGCCATAGAAGAACGCCAGCGCCCAGAAACCCAGCAGCGACAACCCGTACGAGCGCACCGGCTGGCCAATGACCTTGGGCAGGAAGTAGTAGATCGATGCCAGCGCCAGCGGCGTGTAAAACAGGCCCAGCACGTTATGGCCGAACCACCAGTTCATGGTGGCCTGTTCCACGCCGAAGTGCAGGCCCGGAAAGTTGGCCACCAGGAACAGCACCGGGAACCAGAACAGCGCGCAGCCCATGTACCAGACCGACACGTACAGGTGATCCACCTTGCGGTGCACCAGCGTCAGGATCAGCGGAAAACCCACGAACGCGCCGCCGATCACGAACAGGATGTCCACCTGCCACGGAATCTCCAGCCATTCCAGCCCATCGGAAATGCCGGCCCCGATGCTGCCGATGCCGGCAATCAGCCCGGCATTCCACAGCGCGGCGCCCAGCACCGCCCAGCGCGCGCCCACCAGTTCGGTCTTGAGCAGCCGCGGCAGCAGGAACAAGGCGATGCCCAGCCCGGCCATCGGCGCCCAGCCATAGGCCACCGCGTTCAGGTGGATCGTGCGGATGCGGCCGAAAGACAGCCAGGGGATCGACGCCAGCAGATCAGGCTCGTGCAGCTTGATCGATGCCGTCAGCCCGGCGGCCGAAGCCACCACCAGCCAGACCATGGCGCAGCACAGGAACAGGAAGACGACGGGTGCCGATGATCGGTCGGCCGCCTCGCGCGACGGATCGGCCAGGCCGGGCTGCGCGGCGGCCGGGTCTTCGGGGTGACCGGTTTCGGCATCGCCGAAGATCACCCGCGCGGCGGCTGGCGAGGTATCGAAAAGGCCCTTCTGCATGCACCAGATAAACGCCCCAAGGGCGAAAACGGATAGCAGAAACGCCGACAACAGGATGGCTACGGTGTTCATGGCAGGCTCGCGAACGAGGCGGACATCGGGGGCGGAACAGCATCGGAACAACTTCAAACGCGGACGGCATCGGGCCTGAGCGGGCACCGAACGTGCGTTTTGCTGCGCAGCGTACGACCGAAGCCCGCACGCGGCACATAGCCACTTTTCCGGAATTTCGGGTGACCACCTACAAAGTTGCATTTCAAATACAACTTAAATAAAATCGTTGCAATCATCCTTAGGTCCAACTGTCAGCCGGCGCGGCGGTTCCTAGAATTCACTGCATTGACGACACAAGCGGATACCAGTCGGTCCCGAAAAGACGCCCCAATCCCATGAATGTGCATTTGACCCTTGAAGGCCGTCACGGCCTGGCCGGCCAGATCTATCGCCAGCTGCGCGCCGGCGTGCTCGAAGGCCGGCTGGCGCCGGGCGAGCGGCTGCCCTCCACACGCGAGCTGGCCACCCGGCTGGGCGTGTCGCGCAAGACCACGCTCGACGTGTTCGAGCGCCTGATCGCCGAGGGCTACCTGCGTACGCGCACCGGCGACGGCACCTTCGTGGCCGATGAGATGACGCGGCTCGCGCCGGCCCCGGCCGCGACACAGATGCCGGCGCTGCAGCCGTCCAATCCGGTCTGGGACCAGCTACCCGAAGCGTCCGCGCCCGTCCGCACCGCCCCCCCGCCGGCCTACGACTTCGCCAGCGGCGCCACCGACAAGACGCTGTTTCCGTTCGACCAATGGCGCCGCTGCATCCATCACGCGCTGCGCGTGCAGGCGCGCGGCCGCAGCCCGTATCACGACCCGGCCGGCGAACAGGACCTGCGGCTGGCCATCTCGCGCTATCTGGCGGTCAGCCGCGCGGTGGTTGGCAACTGGCAGGACGTGGTGGTGACGCAGGGCGCCCAGCAGGCCATCAACCTGCTGGGGCGGGCGGCGCTGCGCCCGGGCGACGTGGTGGCCATGGAAGATCCCGGCTATCCCCGCGCCCGCGCCATCTTCGCGGCGCTGGGTGCGCGGGTGGTCTCGGTGCCGGTCGACGCCGACGGGCTGATCGTCGATGCGCTGCCCGACCATGTGCGGGCGGTCTATGTCACGCCGGCGCACCAGTTTCCGCTGGGCATGCCGATGACGCTGGAGCGGCGCCTGGCGCTGCTCGACTGGGCACAGCGCCATGGCGCGCTGGTGATCGAGGACGACTACGACGGCGAATTCCGCTTTGAAGGCCGCCCGATGGAATCGCTCAAGGGGCTCGATAACGCGGACGTGGTGGCCTATGTGGGCACGTTCTCGAAGACGATTTTCCCGGAACTGCGGGTCGGCTATGTGATTCCGCCCCGCCCGCTGGCCGGCGCCCTGTGCAAGGCCAAGCAGGTGGTGGACTGGCACAGCTGCACGATGACGCAGACGGCGCTGGCCAAGTTCATGCACGACGGGTACTTCGGCAAGCATCTGCGCCGCATGCACAAGGAATACGCGGCCCGGCGCGCGGCGCTGCTCGATGGCCTGCAGCGCCACCTGGCGGGCCGCCTCACGCCGCTGCCCTCGGCGGCTGGACTGCACGTGGCGGCCTGGCTGGCCCATGGCGAAGGCCAGCACGCCGCCCTTCATGAACGCGACTTTGTCGCCCGCGCGGCCCAGGCGGGCGTAGGCGTCTCCGGCCTCTCGGACATGTATGGGGCGCGCCCCGCACGTCCCGGCATCGTTCTGGGCTATGGCGGCATGGGCGTGGACGGCATCCAGGCCGGCATCGCACGCCTGGCCGCCGCGCTCTGACGGTTCCGCTGGCCGGGCCCCGACGCCTCGCTGGCCGCCCAGCTTACCGACCGCCCCTCGCCCCGTTTTCCCGTCCCTCGCCGCCCCGGCGCCGGACGGGAACGGCGATCTCCGTAGCCACCGCCCCCGCCCATGGCGGTTTGTTCGCCACCCCGCAGACCCCATCCCGCGATTGCGCGAAACTTGTCGGCGCCAGGCTTGACCTGCGCGTTCAGGCTTGATATTCGCGGCGACTTGCCGTTATCTGTGGTCGACTACCGCCATTGCGTCTTTCTGCTTGATGCACACCCATTACGACAACCTCAAGGTTTCACGCGACGCACCGACCGAAGTGATTCGGGCCGCCTACAAGTCCTTGAGCCAGAAATATCATCCCGACCGGCACGCCGACAGCGAGGAAGCCAATCGCATCATGCGACTGCTGAACGCCGCCTATGAAGTGCTGCGTGACCCCGAACGGCGGGCCGAGCACGACCAGTGGATCGTCGCCGAGGAAAAGCGCGAGACCGACCGGATGCAGCGGCAGGCGCAGGCCCAGCGGGCGGCGGCGGCCCAGGCCCAGCGCCAGGCCGCGCAACGCCAGCAGGCCGCGCGCCAGGCGGCTTCCCGACCGGCGCAGCAGGCACGTGCCGCCGAGCCGGAACCTACCGATGCGCCGCCTTTCCGTTCGCGCAAGGCCCGTCCGGACCGCCAGGAGCGCACCCGGCGCGCCGCCCGCGAGCGCGCCGCCGACGGCCCCGCAGTGCCCCTGCCGACGTACGGATCGATCGCACTCTACGCAGCCATCGGCGCCATCATCATCATCATGCTGGGCGACTGGTCCGGCACCGGCGACGTTTCGGCCGGCAGCGCCGAAGCGCGGCCGGCCCCAGCCAGCGCCGCGCAGGCGCTGGCCAGGTCGGTGTCACCGGGCGTACAGCTGGTCGCCCGCGAGCGCGGCTACACCCGGCCGCCGATGACACCGCGCGGCATGCCCTGGCCCGATCATTCGGGGTATCTGCCCGGCTATCCGGTACTCAACGGGAATGGGTTGTCGACGCTGACGGTCGACAATTCGGGAAGCGCGTCCGACGTGCTGCTGAAACTGGTAGCCGTCGACGGCAATGCGCCGCTGCCCGTGCGCACCAGCTTCGTGCGCAGCGGATCGTCGTTCACGATGGAGAATATTTCGCCTGGCGCCTACGACCTGCGCTACCAGAGCCTCGATTCCGGCGAGATCTTCCGCTCCGAGCGCTTCGATCTATCGGAAATCCGCGAGGCGGCCGGCACCAGTGCCAATCGCAATGTCTTCAAGCTGTCCGCGGTGCCGGGCGGCATGTCGCGCTCGGTGACGATCTCCGAACGCGAATTTCCCTGAGCCAGGGCCGGAAGCGCCGGCTCAGGGAAACGACCGGGAAAGCTCGGGAAAGACCTCAGTAGGCCTTGGGCTGCGGCTGGCTGTTCGGCGCCACGTATGGCTTCGGCTTGGGTGCCGGTGCCGGCACATTGCCGTACAGCTTCTGCCAGCGCGACTTCAGGCCGTCCGCGATTTCCTTCTGGTTGTACTGCTCGGCAAAGTCGATCACCGTCATGCCCTGCTGGTTCTTCAGACGCATGTCCGCGCCCTCGTCCAGCAACAGCTTGACCGTCTCGATGTGCCCTCCGCGCGCCGCCATCATCAACGGCGTGGTGCCGTTCGGGCTTTCGGCATCCAGATAGGCGGCATGGTCCGCCAGGTACTTGACCACGTCGTTGTGCCCGTTCGTCGCGGCATAGTGCAGCGGCGCCCAGCCCTTCTTGTTGACCTCGGCCTCCTCGCCGTCGACCATCAGCTTGATCATGTCGAGGTCGCCATTGAGCGCCGCCATCATCAGCGCGTTCTCGCCGGCCGGGTTGGTCTTGTCGAAATCGATGTTCTTGGCCTTGATCAGGGCCGTGGCCGCCTTCTTCGACTTTTCGCGCAGCGCCACCACCAGCATCGGGTTGCCGCGGTTGTCCACCAGATTGGGGTCCACGCCCTTGGCCAGCAGCTTCTGCACGGTGTTGCCGTCGTCGAATTCCACGGCCTTGCGCATGTCGTCGGCCGGTGCAGCCTGCACCAGCGCGCAGCCCGACATCGCGGTCAGGCCCACCAGGGCCATCGTCGATGCCATACGTCGAATCTTGATATCAAGCATGAGCATTCCTGTCTATGTGCTTGAAAAGACGGAAGAAGTTTTCCGTCGTCTGCTCCGCTACCGCCTCCACGGGCACATCGCGCAGCTTGGCAATGAACTCGCCCACATGGCGTACCCAGGCCGGCTCGTTGGTCTTGCCACGATACGGCACCGGCGCCAGGTACGGCGAATCGGTCTCGATCAGCATGCGGTCCAGCGGCACCTTCTTCGCGGTTTCCTGCAGGTCGGCCGCGCTCTTGAACGTGACGATGCCCGAGAACGAGATATGGAAGCCCTCGTCGAGCGCCTGCTTGGCAATGTCCCAGGTCTCGGTAAAGCAGTGCATGACACCGCCGGCCTCGCGCGCATTTTCTTCGCGCATCAACCGGATCGTGTCGTCGGCCGACGCGCGCGTATGGATGATCAGCGGCTTGCCGGTCTGGCGGGCGGCGCGGATATGGGTGCGGAAACGCTCCCGCTGCCATTCCATGTCGTCGACGCTGCGGCCATTGAGCCGGTAGTAGTCCAGGCCGGTCTCGCCGGTGCCCACCACGCGCGGATGGGCGGACAGCGTCACCAGGCGCTCCAGCGTCGGCTCCTCGGCGTCTTCCTCGTAGTCGGGATGCACGCCCACCGACGCGTAGAGGTTGGGATGCTGTTCGGCCAGCGCCAGCACGCGCGGAAAGTCCTCCAGCGTCACGGCAATGCACAGCGCATGCGTGACCTGGTTGGTCTTCATGTTTTCCAGCAGTTGGGGCAGTCGCTGCGCCAGCTCCGGAAAATCGATATGGCAATGGGAATCGACAAACATGGTGCGTACTCCGCGCTCAGCCGAGGCGGCGGCCCAGGATCACGAGATCGCGCTCGATGCCATCGAGCACGGCCACGCGCGGCAGGTCGCCCCAGCGGGAGAAGCCATGGCGCTCGAACAGGGCCAGGCTCGGAGCGTTATGGCCGAAGATAAAGCCCAGCAGCGTGTCGACGCCCACCCGGGGCGCGTGCGCAATGGCTTCGTCAAGCAGGAAGCGGCCCAGGCCCTGGCCACGGAAGTCCTCGTGCAGGTAGATCGAGACTTCGGCGGTGGCGCCGTACGCGGGACGACCGTAGAAGTCCGAGAAACTGACCCACCCGGCCATGCGGCCATCGGCGGCCTCGCACACCCACAGCGGGCGGCGCTCGGGCTGGTGCGCCGCGAACCACGCCTCGCGCGACGCCACGGAGACCGGCTCCGTATCGGCCGTCACCATGCGCGACGGCACCGTGCTGTTGTAGATCTCGACGATACCAGCCAGGTCGTCACGCGTCGCCAGACGCACCTTGAAACCGCTATGACTCATAAAAACAAATACTTGCGAAGTTTCCCTCGCATTCCACTTGAAGTTACAGGGTCTGCGTGGGCCGTCCGGATTCGATGGTCTTGCCCAGCAGTTCTTCCACCGCACGCTTGAGCATGCGGCCATTGTCGTCGTCCGGCAGGTGCACGCCCACGCCAGGGGTCTTCATCGGGGTACCGGCCGGGGTGATCCAGGCCACGGTGCCCTGCACCTGGTATTTCTGCGGCCGGTCCAGCAAGGAAAGCACCAGGAAGACCTGCTCGCCCAACCGGAAAGGCCGGTTCGACGGCACGAAGATCCCGCCGCGCGCCAGGAACGGCATATAGGCGGCGTAGAGCCCGGCCTGATCCTTGATCGACAGCGACAGCACATTCGGCCGCTGCGGCGCGCCGCCCGTGGCGGGCCCCGCCGGATTGACGGGCGCGGCCGCTGCGGCTGGCCGCGGCGGTATCGTGACTGGTGCATTCATGGTTGACCCCTGCTGTGCTTTGCCCGCTTGTGCGGGCTATGAAATATAGAAACTGCGTGGCTCGATTTTTACCACGTGTGCCCATCGATGCCTATGCTTTTGGCGTCGTCTGGGCCCTTTTGTCGCTTTCAGCGGAACAATTGCCGGTAATCGAGGAAAACGGACTCCATGACCAGTCGCGCCGCCAGAGGATGGTTCTCGCTGCGCCGATGATTGACCAGCCGGGCCGCAAACCCCTGCAGTCGATGGGCGTCGGTGGCGCCCGCGCAACGTCCCAGCGCGGCCTGCTCCTTCGGGAAATAACGCACGGCACCCGTGCCCAGGCACAGCGTCAGCAGGTCGTAGGTCCAGCGCTGCAGTACGCCCAGCACGGCCGGCACCGGCAGCTTCTGCAGTTGCTCGGCCGCCGCCAGCGGATCGAACGCGGCGCCCGCGCCCAACTGACCCACCAGCAAACGCTGCAGCGGCTGCTCTTCGGCCTCGGCGGCATGCAGCGCGGTCAGCGGCGCACCGCCCGACAGCGCCAGCTGGGCCTCGACATCGGCCACGCCCTGGCTGCGCAGCCATTCCAGCGCGGCCGCATGGGTCGGGCGCGCCACCGAAAACTGGCGGCAGCGCGACAGGATCGTCGGCAGCACGCGGTCGATCCGATCGGTCACCAGCAGGAACACGGTGGACGCCGGCGGCTCTTCCAGCGTCTTGAGCAGCGCGTTGGCGCCCTCGGTCTGCAGTGCATCGAGCGGGTAGACCACCACCACGCGCAGGCCCGCGCGATGGGTGCCCACGCCCACGGCCTCGATCAACCCCCGCACCTGTTCCATGCGGATGATCTTGCTGGGTGCCTTCTTCTTGCTGCCGCCGCCGCTGCCTTCGCCGTCGCCATCGGCATCGCCCGTGCCGGCTTCCAGCGCCTCTGGGCGCACCACGGTGAAATCGGGGTGGTTGCCCTGGCTGAACCAGTGGCACGCGCCGCAGGTATTGCAGGGCTGACCATCGGCCAGGGGGGATTCGCACAGCAGGCCCTGGGCGAAATGCAGCGCCAGGTCGCGCTTGCCGATGCCTTGCTGCCCGTGCAGCAGCAGCGCGTGCGGCAGCCGGTCGCGTAGCGCGGCCAGCCGTTGCCAGTCTTCTCGTTGCCAGGGATAAAGCATGTCAGATCAATCAGTTGGCGCGATCGTCTCATGTATTGTCCGAGCCTTGCCCGTCGACATCATGGCGCGCTTATATATCCAATAAATCAGAAGCTTGAAAGAATTTCCTCAAGCGTCACGCGAATGTCTTCGATCGAGCGGGTGGCGTCGATCACGCGGAACCGCCCCGGTGCTTCGGCGGCCCGGCGCAGGTATTCGGCGCGGGTCCGCTCGAAGAACGCGCGCGATTCCGCCTCGAACTTGTCGGGCTCCCGGGCATTGGCCAGGCGCTGGGCCGCCGTCTCCAGCGGCACGTCGAACAGCAGCGTCAGGTCGGGCTGCAGATCGCCCTGCACCCACTGTTCCAGCACTTCGAGCCGCTCGCGCGGCAGGCCACGGCCGCCGCCCTGATAGGCAAAGGTCGCATCGGTAAAGCGGTCGGAGATGACCCAGTCGCCGCGTGCCAGCGCCGGCTCGATGACCTCGGCAATGTGCTCGCGGCGTGCCGCGAACATCAGCAGCGCCTCGGTCTCCAGGCCCATCTTGCGGTGCAGCAGCAGGCCGCGCAGGTCTTCGCCCAGCGGCGTGCCGCCCGGTTCACGGGTGGTCACAACGGTTGCGCGTTCGCGCAGGCGCGCGGCTACCCATTCGATATGGGTGCTCTTGCCGGCGCCGTCGATGCCTTCAAAGGTGATGAATCTGCCGCGCATGAGTTCAGGGCTTTCCGCGCTGGTACTTGTCGACCGCGCGATTGTGTTCGGGGAGTGAGCTGGAAAAATGGCTGCTGCCGTCGCCTCGGGCCACGAAGTACAGCGCATCGGACGGCGCCGGCGTGGTGGCCGCCGCCAGCGAGGCCAGGCCTGGCAGCGCGATCGGGGTCGGCGGCAGGCCGGTCCGGGTGTACGTATTGTACGGGGTGTCGGTCAGCAGATCCTTCTTGCGCAGGTTGCCGTCGAACGTCGGGCCGATGCCGTAGATCACGGTCGGATCGGTCTGCAGCATCATGTTCTTGCGCAGCCGGTTCACGAACACGGCGGCAATCAGGGGCCGCTCGGCTGCCTGGCCCGTTTCCTTCTCGACGATCGACGCCATGACCAGGGCCTCGTACGGCGTCTTGTACGGCAGGTCGGGCGAGCGCGCGTTCCAGGCGTCGGTCAGGCGCTTCTGCATGGCCCGATAGGCGTGCCTGTAGAGTTCGACGTCGCTGCTGCCGCGTGCGAACAGGTAGGTATCGGGAAAGAACATGCCTTCCGGCGACGCCTCGGCGGCACCGATGGCCTTCATCAGGTCGGCATCGGACAGGTTCTGCGTGTCGTGCTTCAGCGCCGGATTGGCGTCCACCGCCGCGCGCATCTTGCGGAATTCCCAGCCCTCGATCACGGTAACCACATAGTGCGTGACCTCGCCCTTGGCGAGCTTTTCGATCACATCGAGCGGCGTCACGCCGGTCTCGAACTGGTAGCCGCCAGCCTTGAGTTCGGTGGCGTGGCCGGTGACGCGGGCCAGCAGCTGGAACAGGCGCGGGTCCATGCCCACGCC
The DNA here is from genome assembly GCF_002858765.1 of Cupriavidus pauculus. Lineage (GTDB taxonomy): Bacteria > Pseudomonadota > Gammaproteobacteria > Burkholderiales > Burkholderiaceae > Cupriavidus > Cupriavidus pauculus_B. The sequence continues at coordinate 23,340 of NZ_PJRP01000016.1, read as the reverse complement.
GCCGCGCTGGATCTGGCGGCCCACGCTGGCCACGCCGGAATTCGGCTTGATGATGACTTCGACGGGCGATGCGGACAGGCTCAGCGGTTGGCGAGCCCACCAGGCAAAGCCGCCGGCGGCGGCCATGGCAAAGACCAGCAATACCCCGACCAGGCGCAGGAACAGACGTTTCATGGAGTAAGAATAAGCACCGGCCGCCATGCCCCCGCCGGCGGGTCGGGATCATTGGAGCGGCCGGTCGGAATGGCGACAGGCCCATATAATACCGGGAGCCTTGTGGCCAATGTGTCACCGAGCGTTACTTGGTGGCACGCAATGGCCCGCAGTGTCGATCGCGTGCCGCCGAACACGCCTGCGTCGCCGTACGTTGTGTTCTGCACTTGCGCCCCCAATTCACCCGTTCATTCGATTTTCAGGACCGTCCGCATGTCCGCCACTGAATTCCCGTCCCTCGCCGACAGCTTCGCCGCCCTGCCCGCCGCCGGTATCGTGACCGCGCCCGCCGGCCTGGGCCTGATCCGCGTGGCCGGCGACGACGCCGCTGCCTTCCTGCACACCCAGCTGACCAATGCCGTGGAAGACCTGACCGCCGACGCCGCGCGGCTGGGCGGCTACTGCTCGCCCAAGGGCCGGCTGATGGCCAGCTTCCTGATGTGGCGCGACGCCGAAGGTATCGTGCTGCAGCTGTCGGCCGATATCCAGCCGACCATCCAGAAGCGCCTGAGCATGTTCGTGCTGCGCGCCAAGGCCAAACTGTCTGACCTGTCCGCCACGCACCGCGTGCTGGGCGTGGCTGGCGCCAGCGCCGAAAGCGCCCTGCGCCAGGCCGGGCTGCCCGCGCCGCAGGGCCCGCTGGCCGTGGCCCACGCCGATGGCGTGACGGTGATCCGGCTGGCCGATGCCGAAGGCGAGGCGCGCTGGCAGATCGTGGCCGCCGCAGACCGCGCCGATGCGCTGCAGCAGGCGCTGGGCGCCACGCTGGCGGCGGCCGACCCGGCGTTCTGGGACTGGCTCGATGTCGGCGCGGGCATCCCGCGCATCACCGCCGCCACGCAAGAGCAGTTCGTGCCGCAGATGATCAACTTCGAGCTGGTGGGCGGCGTCAATTTCCGCAAGGGCTGCTATCCCGGCCAGGAAGTGGTGGCGCGCAGCCAGTATCGCGGCACGCTCAAGCGCCGCATGTGGCGCGTGCAGGGCGAAGGCGCCGCGCCGGCCGCCGCCACCGAGATCTTCCGCCCGGAAGACCCCGGGCAGCCGTGCGGCATGATCGTCAACGCCGCCGTGTCGCCGCTGGGCGGCTGGAGCGCCTTGGCCGAACTGAAGATCGACGCCGCCGCCGGTGCGCTGCACCTGGGCGCCGCCAATGGATCGGCACTGGTCACGCGTGCGCTGCCGTACGAAGTGCCGCTGCCGAACGAGGCCGAAGCGGCCGGCTGAACGCCACGGGAACTCTGCCATGAGCGATCATCTCTACGTCTACTTCAAGGTACCCGATGCGCACGCCGCCGACGCGCTGCCGCACTGGCACCGCTGGATGGAAACGGTGGCCGAGGCAACCGGGATTGGTGGTACGCTGATGCGCAGGCCCGAGACCCGCGCGGGCCTGCAAACGTGGATGGAGTGTTACGCCGATGTGCCGCCCGCGTTCGATGCCACGCTCGACGGGCTGTGGCGGCAGAGCGGGCTGACCCAGTGGATCAGCGGCGAGCGGATGGCCGAGCGGTTCATCGATCTGGACGTGCTCTGACCGCGCAACGCATGCGTAGCACGCAGTAGAAAGGAAGCCCCCCATGTGTCTGATACTGGTGGCCTGGCAATCGCACCCGGACTATGCCCTGGTGGTAGCTGGCAACCGCGACGAATTCTATGCCCGCCCCGCGGCGGCCGCGCACTGGTGGCACGATGCCCACGAAGTGCTGGGTGGCCGCGACCTGGCGGAGGTGATTGGCGATGCCGGTACGTGGATGGGCGTTGCCAACGCCGAATCGCCCGAATGGCCCGACGATTCGCGCGCCCGCTTTGCGGCGCTGACCAATTACCGCGCCCCTTCCGAAAAACGTACCGATGCCCGCTCGCGCGGCGAACTGGTGTCGCATTTCCTGCGCGGCAACCAGACAGCCGACGAGTATCTGCACGACCTGGCCCGCGCGCCCGGCGCGTACAACGGCTTCAACCTGCTGGCCAGCGACCTGCATGATCTGTGGTGGTACAGCAACCGGTCCAAGTCGCGCCAGCCGCAGAAGCTCAAGCCGGGGCTGTATGGCCTGTCCAACGCGCTGCTCGATACGCCCTGGCCCAAGGTGCGCAGCCGCGTGGGTGCCATGTGCGAGGTGCTGGCCGCCGATCGCGGCCACTTTGGATCGGACGCCGAGCCCTACCTGCAGCTGCTGGCCGATGAAAAGCAGGCGCCCGACTGGGAACTGCCGAGTACCGGCGTGGCACCGGAATGGGAAAAGCTGCTGTCGTCGGCGTTTATCCGTTCGCCCAGCTATGGCACGCGCGCCAGCACCGTGCTGCGCGTGCGGCACGATGGCCGTTTCGATTTTGTCGAACGCAGCTTCGACGCGGATGGCCAGACCGGCGAGGTGTCGTACCAGGGCCGCCTGAAGGTGGCACGCGATACCGGGACCGTTCAAGCCCCGCGATAATCATCGCAGCCGGGCCGCCCTGGCCCGGTTCTACGCCGACGCCGCGTCGGCCAGCAGCACCAGATCCGCCAGCGCCTTGCCGCCCGCCGAGATATGCGTACGCATGGCCTCGGCCGCGGCGTCGGCCTGGCCACTCAGAATGGCCTCGACCACGTGGCCGTGCTCGCGATACGACGTGGCCACGCGCGCCTCGTTGATCAGGTCCTTGCGCTGCCAGTAAATCGCCAGACGGCGCCGCAACTGGACGATCTGCTCCGACAAAAACGGGTTGGCCGCCGCCTGGTACAACACCTCGTGGAAGGCGCGGTTCGCCTCGGCGTACGCCGCCGCATCGCGTGCCCGCGCCGGGACACCGGCGGCCTCGTGCGAATCGACCAGCGCCTTGCGCCCTTCGGCCGATATGCGCCGGGTAGCCAGCCGCGCCACCACCCCCTCCATTTCCGCCAGCGTCTCGAACATCGCCACCAGCTCTGCCGCACTGGGCTTGTGGACGAACATGCCGGCGCGCGGCGCGATCGACACCAGCCCCTGGGCGGCCAGCATCAGCAGCGCCTCGCGCACCGGGGTGCGCGAGCTGTCGAACTGCTCGGCCAGCATCTTCTCGTCGATCTGCGCCCCGGGCCGCAGCGCTCCCGCCTGAATGGCGGCGATCACGCTTTCCCGAATCCGATCTTGTAGCGATTGCATGGGTATACCCTCTGGCTGCCTTATAAAAATATCTGTAGCCTTTTTTGATATATCAAATCGGCTTGGAGATATAACGGAATGGATGATACCTCACCCTCCCTGACCATCGAAGACCGCGTCGCCACGATAACGCTGCGCCGCCCAAAAGTGGCCAACCGGCTCAGCCCGGCCGACCTGATCGCCCTGCGCGACCATGTGGCCGCCGTCAATGCCATGCCCGACGTGCTGGTGCTGCGCTTCGTGGCCGAGGGCAAGTACTTCTGCAGCGGCTATGACATCGGCTCGCTGGGCGGCAAGGCCGAGGAAGGCGCGGCCAATTTCGGCGACGTGATCGACGTGATCGAGGCGGCGCGGCCTGTCACGATTGCCGCCATCCAGGGCGGCGTCTACGGCGGCGCCACCGACCTGTGCCTGGCGTGCGATTTCCGCGTCGGCGTGCCGGGCTGCGACATGTTCATGCCGGCCGCCCGGCTGGGCCTGCATTTCTATCGCGGCGGCATGGAACGCTACGTATCGCGCCTGGGCCTGAACGCCGCCAAGCGGCTGTTCCTGACCGCCGACCGCATCGAAGCCGACGAGATGCTGCGCATCGGCTTTCTGACCGAAGTGGTGCCCGCCGACGCGCTGGCCACGCGCGTGGCGGCGCTGAGCACCCAGTTGGCCGGCATGGCACCGATCGCACTGATCGGCATGAAGCGCCACCTCAACGACATTGCCTGCGGCCGGCTCGATGCCGACGCGCTGCAACACGACATACACCGCTCCGAATCCTCGGAAGACCTGCGCGAGGGCGCGGCGGCATGGAAGGAGAAACGAACCCCTGCGTTCCGCGGCCGATAGCCAGCCTGGCATCGCCGCGTCCATTCACTCAAGTGGCGAAACAGCTACGGAGGAGACATCATCATGACAACCACCCTGACCCATCGCGCCGCGCTCGCCCTCTTCGGCACGCTGTTCGCGGCGCTGCCCGTTGCCGCCTCGGCGCAGGCGGCCTACCCCAACAAGCCGATCCGGCTCGTGATCGGCTTTCCGGCCGGCGGCGGCGCGGACAACACGGCGCGGCTCTATGGCGATGCGCTGAGCCGCGAGCTTGGACAACCGGTGGTGGTCGACAACCGGCCCGGCGCCGGCACGACAATCGCCGCCGAATACGTCGCCAAGTCGGCGCCCGACGGCTACACGCTCTATATCGCCACGGCCAGCCTGATGGGCGGCGACAAGGTGCTGTACAAGAACATCCGCTACGAGCCATCCGATTTCGCGCCGATCACCAAGCTGTCGGCCGCCCCGCTGATCCTGGCCGTCAACAAGGACAGCGGCATCAAGAACGTGCAGGACCTGATCGCCCAGGCCAAGGCGCATCCGGGCGCCATCAACTATTCGTCGTCGGGCAATGGCGTGATCACGCACCTGGCCGGCGTCTACTTCACCAAGCTGGCCGGCGTGCGCATGACGCACGTGCCATACAAAGGCGGCGCGCCGTCGGCCCAGGCCGTGGCCGCCGGCGACGTGCAGCTGACCTTTGGCACGGCGCCGTCGGTCAAGCCGATGATCGACACCCACAAGGTGGTGCCGATCGCCGTCACGTCGGCCCAGCGCTCCAACGCCAACCCGCAGTTGCCGACCATCGCCGAAAGCGGGGTCAAGGGCTACGACCTGTCGGCCTGGTACGGGCTGTTCGCCCCCGCGAAGACGCCGCCCGAGATCATCGACAAGCTGTTCGCGGCCACCGCCCGGGTCATGGCCGACCCCGAACTGCGCAAGCGGTTCCTGGCGCAGGGCGACGAGGTGTCGGTGTCGGCATCGGTGGCCGAATTCCGAGATTTCGCGGCCCGCGAAGGCAAGATCGGCGTCGACCTGGCGCAGTCGAGCGGCGCGAAGATCGACTGATGCCGACCCGCACATCGCACATGAAGGAGGACAACATGACCCCGCCAAACGGCCCCCTGCACGGCATCACGGTCGTCGACCTGACACGCGTGCTGGCTGGCCCCTACTGCACGATGATGCTGGCCGACCTGGGCGCCCGCGTCATCAAGATCGAGAATCCCGGCCGGGGCGACGATTCGCGCCAGGTGGGGCCGTTTGTCGACGGCGAGTCGGCCTACTTTGCGTCGGTGAACCGCAACAAGTCGTCGATCGCGCTCGATCTCAAGGACGCGTCGGACCGCGCGGTACTGGAACGGATGCTGGAAGGCGCCGACGTGCTGGTGGAGAACTTCCGCGCCGGCGTGATGGACAAGCTTGGCTACACCTGGGAGATGCTGCGCGCCCGCTATCCGCGCCTGGTCTATGCGTCGATCTCCGGTTTCGGCCAGACCGGCCCCTACCGCAACCGGCCCGCCTACGACATGGTGGTGCAGGCCATGGGCGGCCTGATGAGCGTGACCGGCGAGCCCGATGGCAATCCGGCGCGCGTGGGGGTGTCGATTGGCGATATCGGCGCGGGACTGTATGCCACCATCGGCATCCAGGCCGCGCTGCTGCGGCGCGCCGGCACCGGGCTGGGCGAGCGGGTCGACATCTCGATGCTCGATTGCCAGGTGGCGCTGCTGGAAAACCCCATCGCGCGTTTTTCGGCCACCGGCAACGTGCCGAAGCCGCTCGGCACGCGGCACCCGTCGATTACGCCGTTCGACATGTTTGCCACGCAGGACGGCTTTGTCGTCATCGCCGTGGGCAACGACGCCCTCTTTGAACGGCTCTGCGGGGCGCTGGGGCGGCCGGAATGGGCCGACGATCCACGGTTCGCGTCGGTCCCGGCCCGCAACGAGCACCATGCGGACCTGAAGCAATGCCTGGAGGCACGCCTGCGCGACGCGCCGACTGCCGAATGGGAAGCCATCCTGGAGGCCGCCGGCGTGCCGCATGGCCCGCTGAACGGCGTGCCGCAGATCATGGACAACGCCCACGTCGAGGCCCGGCAGATGCTGCTCGATGTTGGCATCGGCGCCGACAAGTCGCTACGTGTGGCGGGCAATCCGATCAAGATGGGCGACGCCTGGCAGACCGGCGCGGTACGACCGGCGCCCCGGCTCGACCAGGACCGCGAGGCCCTGCTGGGCGAATTCGGCGCGTAGCTGAAGACCGGGAGCCGGCCGGATTTCAGCCGATGCGCTTGCGCATCTCGATGTGGGGAATGCCGGCTTCCTCGAATTCCGCCCCCACCTGCTCGAAACCCACGCGCGCGTAGAACGGCGCCGCGTGGGTCTGGGCGTTGAGGATCAGCTCCGGGTAGCCCAGTTCGGCGGCCTTGGCCATCAGTGCATCGAGCACCTTCGCGCCCACGCCCGTGCCGCGCGCCACCTTCAGCACCGCCATGCGGCCAATATGGCCATCCGGCAGCAGCCGGCCCGTGGCCACCGGCGTGCCGTCCTGGGCAAACGCCAGCGCGTGCCAGCTTGGCGCGTCCATGTCGTCCCACTCCAGTTCCACCGGCACGCCCTGCTCCTCTACAAACACGCTGTAGCGGATGGCGCGCGCACGTTCGCGGGCTTCATCCCAGGCGCAGACCAGTACGGAATCGGTGATGACGGACATGATGTTCGAGGGCGGAAAGTCTGAGAAAGGCGCAATGATACGCCGCCGGGCAGGTGATGGCGGTCAAGGCGGCGCAGCGGAGCCGTGCGATTATCGGCCACTGCCCGCACCGTCCTAGGGATTTCCCCCCTGCCATCGCTGTGTGAAATTTGTATGATGACCTGACTACCCGATGACGTGACGACGATGTTCCAGAAGATTCCAGCCCGTGCGCTGACCGACAGCGTGGCCGAACAGCTACTCGAAAAGATCGAAGGCGGTGTGTTTCCGCGTGGCGCCAAGCTGCCCACCGAAGCCGTGCTGTCCGAGGAATTCGGCGTCAGCCGCACCGTGATCCGCGAGGCCATTGCGCGGCTCAAGTACGAAGGGCTGGTGGAATCGCGCCAGGGCAGCGGCGTATTCGTCACAGAGCAGGCCGGCATCCGGCCGCTGCGCATCGACTACACCGACGTCGGCACGCTGGAATCGGTGCTGCAGATCGTGGAACTGCGACGTTCCATCGAAGCCGAGGTGGCCGCGCAGGCGGCCCGCCGCCGCACCGACGCGGCCATGGCCAGCATCGACGCCGCGCTGGCCCGGCTGGATGCCGAAGTGGCCGGCGGCGGCGACGGGGTGGACGCCGACGTGGGCTTCCACCGCGCCATCGCCGAAGCCACCGGCAACCCCTACTTCCTCAAGACCCTGGCGTTCCTGAGCCAGTACCTGGAAACCGCCACGCGCGTCACGCGTACCAACGAGGCGCGCCGCGAGGACTTCTCGCGCCAGGTGCGCGAGGAACACCAGGCCATCGTCGCCGCCATCCGCGCGGGCGACCCCGATGCCGCGCGCAATGCCGCGCAGAACCACATGTACAACGCGGCGCGCCGCCTGTCGCAATTGGGCGACGACGATGCTGCCGCCGGCGACCTGCCGCAAGGCCCGTCGCATTAATCCGCTTTCAGGAGATTTCCATGTCCAGGAATATTGGTGTCATCGGCTTGGGCGCGATGGGCTATGGCGTAGCGCAGTCGCTGCTGCGCGCCGGCTTCAAGGTCCATGCGTTCGATCTGCGCGATGAAGTGCTGCGCCGCTTTGCCGACGCCGGCGGCGTGCCCTGCGGCAGCCCGGCCGAACTGGGCGAGCGCTGCGACGTGGTGATCACGCTGGTGGTCAACGCCGCGCAGACCGAATCGGTGCTGTTCGGCGAACAGGGTGCCGTGCCGGCCATGGCCGCCGGCAAGCTCGTGATTGCCAGCGCTACCGTGCCGCCCGGCTTTGCCGAAGCGCTGGGCAAGCGCCTGGCCGAAAAGGACCTGCTGCTGATCGACGCGCCGGTCTCGGGCGGCGCCGCCCGCGCCGCCACTGGCGAAATGACGATGATGACGTCCGGCCCGGCCGAAGCCTACGCGCTGGCCGAAGACGTGCTGGGCGCCATCGCCGGCAAGGTCTACCGCCTGGGCGATGCCCACGGCGCGGGCTCGAAGGTCAAGATCATCAACCAGCTGCTGGCTGGCGTGCATATCGCCGCCGCGGCCGAAGCCATGGCCCTGGGCCTGCGCGAAGGCGTGGACCCGGACGCGCTCTACGACGTCATCACGCACAGCGCCGGCAATTCGTGGATGTTTGAAAACCGCGTGCCGCACATCCTGGCGGGCGACTACACGCCGCTGTCGGCCGTCGACATCTTCGTCAAGGACCTGGGCATGGTGCTCGACACCGCGCGCACCAGCAAATTTCCGCTGCCGCTGTCGGCTGCCGCGCACCAGATGTTCATGATGGCATCCACCGCCGGCCATGGCGGCGAGGACGATTCGGCCGTCATCAAGATCTTCCCGGGCATCGAACTGCCGGCCGGCAAGACGAAGGAGTAAGGCGATGACGACCGACCGCCCGAATCACCCAAATCGTGCGAATGGCCCGCTATTGGGCTGCATCGCCGACGATTTCACCGGCGCCACCGACCTGGCCAACACGCTGGTGCGCAACGGCATGCGCACCGTTCAGACGATCGGCGTGCCCACGTCGGCCGTGGAAGCCGACGCCATCGTCGTCGCGTTGAAGTCGCGCACGATTCCGGCAGCCGACGCGGTGGCACAGTCGCTGGCTGCACTGGCCTGGCTGCGCGAACAGGGCTGCCGCCAGTTCGTGTTCAAGTACTGCTCGACGTTCGATTCCACCGAGGCCGGCAATATCGGCCCGGTGGCCGAGGCCCTGCTCGACGCGCTGGGCAGCGATTTCACGATCGCCTGCCCGGCCTTCCCCGAGAACGGCCGCACGATCTTCCGGGGTCACCTGTTCGTGGCCGATGCCCTGCTCAACGAATCGGGCATGGAGCATCATCCGCTGACGCCGATGACCGATGCCAACCTGGTGCGCGTGCTGCAGCGCCAGAGCCAGGCCAAGGTGGGGCTGCTGCGTTATGACACCGTGAGCAAGGGTGCCGATGCCGTGCGCACCCGCATCGACGCGCTGCGCGCCGAAGGCGTAAAGCTGGCGATTGCCGATGCGATCTCCGACGCCAACCTGTTCGCGCTGGGCGAAGGCTGCGCGGCGCTGCCGCTGATTACCGGCGGCTCGGGCATCGCGCTGGGCCTGCCGGAGAATTTCCGCCGGGCCGGATTGCTGCCGGCGCGCACCGACGCGGCCGACGTGCCCGCCGTCAACGGCCATGGCGTGGTGCTGGCAGGCAGCGCATCGCGCGCCACGAACGGCCAGGTGGCGCACTGGATTGCCCAGAAGCGCCCCGCCCTGCGGATCGACCCGCTGCGCCTGGCGCGTGGCGAGGCCGTGGCCGACGAGGCCCTGGCCTTCGCACGCGACCATGACGAACCGGTGCTGATCTACGCCACCGCGCAACCCGAGCAGGTCAAGGCCGTGCAGGCCGAACTGGGCGTGGCACGCGCTGGCGAACTGGTGGAGCACGCGCTGGCCTGCATCGCCGCCACCCTGAAGGCACGCGGCACGCGCCGCTTTGTGGTGGCCGGCGGCGAAACGTCGGGCGCCGTGGTGCAGGCGCTGGGCGTGCAGTCGCTGCGCATCGGCCGCCAGATTGCACCGGGCGTGCCGGCCGCGGTCACGCTGGACGCCGAACCGCTGGCGCTGGCCCTGAAATCGGGCAACTTCGGCGCGGAGAACTTCTTCGACGAAGCGCTGCAGGCGTTGGGAGCCGCGCGATGAGCCAGCACGAAAGCGCACTGCGCGAAGAGATCTGCCGCGTCGGCGCCAGCCTGTTCCAGCGCGGCTACACGGTCGGCACGGCCGGCAATATCAGCGCGCGCCTGGAAGACGGCTGGCTGATCACGCCCACCGATGCCTGCCTGGGCACGCTCGATCCGGCCAAGGTGGCCAAGGTGGCCACCGACGGCACATGGGTGTCGGGCGACAAGCCGTCGAAGACGCTGGCCCTGCACCGCTGTGTCTACGACAACAACCCGAACGCCCACGGCGTGGTGCACACCCATTCGACCCACCTGGTGGCCCTGACGCTGGCCGGCGTCTGGCAGCCCGACGACGTGCTGCCGCCGATCACGCCGTACTACGTGATGAAGGTCGGCCATATCCCGCTGATTCCGTACCACCGCCCCGGCGATCCGGCCGTGGCCGCCCGCGTGGCGCAACTGGCCAACGAGGTGCGCGGCGTGCTGCTGGCACGCCTGGGCCCGGTGGTGTGGGAAGACAGCGTGTCGCGCGCCGCCTGGGCGCTGGAGGAGCTGGAAGAAACCGCGAAGCTCTGGATGATGCTCGGAGACAAGCCGGCCCCGCTCGATGAAGCCGCGCTGGCGGAACTGCGCGACACGTTCAAGGCGAGGTGGTGAACCTGTAATACCTACCGGCTGATTGTTTCTCCCCTCTCCCGCCTGGCGGGAGGGGGGCCGGGGGAGAGGGCCAGCGCATCCCCCAGGCGACGCCACAAAACAAACGCCCCTGCCCTCTCCCCAACCCTCCCCCGCCGTGCGGGAGAGGGGGCAAACCGGCTGAATTTTCAATACACGTGGAGACTGACCAAAAATGACCGCATCCAACCCCGCGGTGGGGACCCCTGCCGCCGACGCACGGCTGAACGCCGACGCCGCCACCGAAAAGAGCGCCTACAACAAGGTGTTCTGGCGCATCATGCCGTTCCTGATGCTGTGCTACGTGATCGCCTACCTCGATCGCGTCAACGTGGGCTTCGCCAAGCTGCAGATGGCGCAGGACCTGCAGTTCTCCGAGACCGTGTTCGGTCTGGGCGCCGGCCTGTTCTTCATCGGCTACTTCCTGTTCGAGGTGCCCAGCAACCTGCTGATGCACCGCATCGGCGCGCGCATCTGGATTGCGCGGATCATGATCACGTGGGGCATCATCTCGGCCGCGTTCGTGTTCGTGCAGACGCCCACGCAGTTCTATGCCATGCGTTTCCTGCTGGGCCTGGCCGAGGCGGGCTTCTATCCGGGCGTGATCCTGTACCTGACGTACTGGTATCCGTCGCACCGCCGCGCCAAGATGATCGCGCTGTTCATGTCGGGCATTCCGGTGGCCGGCATGTTCGGCAACCCGCTGTCGGGCTGGATCATGGACGCGTTCCACGACACCCACGGCTGGGCCGGCTGGCAATGGATGTTCTTCATCGAGGCGCTGCCCGCGTTTGCCATCGGCATCGTGACGATCTTCGTGCTGCGCGACGGCATCGACAAGGCGCCGTGGCTCAGCAATGACGAAAAGCGCGTGCTCAAGCGCAATATCGAAGAGGACGAGCGCGCCGCATCGGCCGCCGCCGCAGCCAACGGTCAGCGCGACATGCATTCGCTGGGCGCCGTGTTCAGCGACCGCCGCGTCTGGTGGATGTGCCTGATCTACTTCTGTTTCGTGACCGGCCAGTACGCGCTGACGTTCTGGATGCCGACGCTGGTCAAGGCCAGCGGCGTGACCGGCAACCTCAACATCGGCCTGCTTTCCGCCATCCCGTTCGTCTGCGCGATCGTCGTCATGAACATCCTGGGCCACAGCGCCGACGCCCGTCGCGAACGCCGCTGGCACCTGATCGTGCCGGCACTGATGGGCGCCACGGGCTTTGCGATTGCGGCGTCGTTCACCCACAATACGACCGTGGCCATCGCCGCGCTGTCGCTGGCCGCCGCCGGCGTGCTGACCTGCGCACCGCTGTTCTGGTCGCTGCCGACGTCGTTCCTGAGCGGCATTGCCGCCGCATCGGGCATCGCCGTGGTCAACTCGGTGGGCAACCTGGCAGGCTTTGTGTCGCCGTACATGGTCGGCGCGCTCAAGGACCTGACACAGAGCACGCAATTGCCGATGTATGTGCTGTCGGCCATCCTGATCGTGGGCGCCCTGCTGGTGTGGCTGACCCCGGCCAAGCTGGTCAACCGCTGATCGAATCTGAATTTCCAGGAGACCTGACATGCCGCGCTTTGCCGCGAACCTCTCGATGATGTACACGGAACACGACTTCCTGGACCGCTTTGCCGCAGCGGCAAAGGACGGCTTCCAGGCCGTGGAGTACCTGTTCCCATACGACCATCCGGCCGCCGAGATCCGCCAGCGGCTGGACGCGCATGGCCTGACCCAGGCCCTGTTCAACGCGCCGCCGGGCGACTGGGCCGCCGGCGAGCGTGGCATCGCCGCGCTGCCCGGCCGCGAGACCGAGTTCCGCAATGCGTTTGCCAAGGCGCTGGAATACGCGGCCGTGATCGGCAACGACCGGGTGCACGTGATGGCTGGCCTCGTGCCGGCCGACGCCGACCGCGCCCGCTGCCGCGCCGTCTATCTGGAAAACCTGGCCTACGCCGCAGCGTCGGCGGCTGCGCACGGTATCACGGTGCTGATCGAGCCGATCAACACGCGCGACATGCCGGGCTACTTCCTGAATCGCCAGGACGACGGCCAGGCCATCTGCCAGCAGGTGGGCGCCGCCAACCTGAAGGTGCAGTTCGACTGCTACCACTGCCAGATCGTGGAAGGCGACATCGCGAAGAAGCTGGAGCGCGACTTTGCCGGAATCGGCCATATCCAGATTGCCGGCGTGCCCGAACGGCACGAGCCGGACATCGGCGAGCTGAACTACCCGTACCTGTTCGACGCGATCGACCGGCTCGGCTACACGGGCTGGATCGGCTGCGAGTACCGCCCGCGCGCCGGCACGTCCGAGGGCCTGGGCTGGCTCAAGCCGTACCTGAAGCGTTGATCCTCCGCAAACCCACCGGATTGTTGCAACCATGAACGTACTGATTACCGGCGGCGCCGGTTTCCTGGGCCTGCAACTGGCCCGCCTGCTGCTCAAGCGCGGCACGCTGAACCTGGACGGCCGCGCCGTCACGATCGACAAGCTCACGCTGCTCGACGTGGTGGCGCCGCAGATCGACGATGCGCGCGTGCGCGTGGTGACCGGCGACCTGTCCGATCCGGCCGTGCTCGCGCAGGCCATCGACCGCGACACCGGCGCCATCTTTCACCTGGCCGCCGTGGTCAGCGGGCAGGCCGAGGCCGATTTCGACCTAGGCATGCGCGTGAACCTGGACGCCTCGCGGGCGCTGCTGGAAAAGTGCCGCCAGGTCGGCCACGTGCCGCGCGTGGTGTTCACAAGCTCGGTTGCCGTCTATGGCGGCAAGCTGCCGCCCGTGGTGCAGGACGATACCGCGCTGAATCCGCAGTCTTCGTACGGCGCGCAGAAGGCCATCGGCGAACTGCTGCTGTCCGACTACAGCCGCAAGGGTTTCGTGGATGGCCGCGTGCTGCGCCTGCCGACGATCAGCGTGCGGCCGGGCAAGCCCAATGCCGCCGCGTCGTCGTTCGCCAGCGGCATCATCCGCGAACCGTTGTCGGGCGTGGCCGCCAACTGCCCGGTGCACCCGGACACCGCGCTGTGGCTGCTGTCCCCGCGCGGCGCGATCCAGGCGCTGGTCAATGGCATCGAACTGGACGGCGCCCGCTTCGGCAATCGCCGCGTGGTGAACCTGCCGGGGCTGTCGGTGACGGCGGCGCAGATGGTGGACGCCCTGCGCCGCGTGGCCGGCGATGCGGTGGCCAACCGCGTGACCTGGGAGCGTGAGGAGCGCGTCGAGAAGATCGTCGGCACCTGGCCGGCCGCGTGGGACCCTTCCCGCGCGCTGGAACTGGGATTTGTCAGCGACGCCGACTTCGATTCGGTGATCCGCGCCTACGCGGAGGATGCGGGCCTGACGCTCTGAACCGGTTGCGCCGCGCGACATCGGTGTATGGCCGATGTCGCGCGGTCACTGCCGGTGGCTCGGCCGGCTGCGCCAGTTATTGCGCCGGCAGCAGCGATTCAAGTTCGCCCATCCCCGCCTTGACCGGGCTGGCGGGAAGCGTGGCGCCAGCCGGCATCCTGCGGGTGACCGGTTCGGGTACCAGCAGCGCATCGAGTTCGCTCATCTTCACCTGACCGGCAGTGGCGGGCGGCACGACATCGCCATCGCGCCTTGCCGGCGCCTTCGCGGCGTTGCCCGAGGGAGCAGCCGACTGTGCCGACGAGGTTGCCGCAGCCGGACGCTTGTCGGCCGGCGCCGGGGCTGCCGCAACGGCGGGCGACTGGGATGCGGCCTTGGGTGCCGTAGGCGTGCCGGGCGCCGCCTGCGCCAGTCGATTGTTCGATCCGATGGCGATCTGCGTACAGCCTCGCAGCAGTTGGTCCTGCTTCAGGCTGTTGGTCAGTTCGATGGCGAATACCTGGGCGCGCTCCTCGATCGGAATCAGCGTGCCGCCGCGGCCAAAATCGAACTTTCCGCGCCAGACGACGCGGCTTTCGCGCATGTCCTGCAGCGTCGTCGCGTAGTGAACGGAGACCCGGCGCCCTTCCGGCATCATGATGACGCCACCACCGTGGCTGATGCTGAGGATCGTATCCGCGCCAAATTCTGCAGCGCGAACCAGCATGCCGCGCTCTTCCAGTTCCAGTCCCGTGTAGGACTCGAATTCCACCGTCGTGCCGCACCGTGCGGCGATCTCGCGAAACTTGTCGCGAAAGGCGGTGACAAAATCCTGGCCCCAGGCCAGGTTGGTCAGATAGATGACGTAGAGCCGGCCGGGCTTGGCCACGTAGTCGCGTGCGCGATTGGTGGAGCTGACAGTGGCCGGCGCGCAGGCCGTCAACGCAACGGTCAGGGCGAGCGACGCCACCCCCAGCGCACGGCGCAAGATACGGTTCATGATGCGTCGGCTCCCGTCAGTTCAGCTGCTGTACTGCCTGCTCGGCATCCGGATACGTCAGCGCGTATTCGCGCGACACCGACTTCAACGTGAACTTGCCCGCGTTGTCATAGAGCTCGTAGCAGCTTGTCATGGCGATAAAACGCGGGTTGTTCATCGTCAGGCAGACCTGGTCGGAATCCTCTGCAACGGTGAAGCTGCCGTCCGAGTACGCATTGCCGCGCGTCCACACGTGCTTGACCCCCATCTTGCCGCCCCCGTCGAAGTCGAACGTGTATTGCACGTCGGACGGATCGCGGCCAAAGAAATGGGTATGCGTGCGATAGTGCTCGCGAATCTCGGCGCCATTGAGCTTGCGGCCCAGTTGCGGCCCCCGGGCAGCCAGGGTGCCAGCCGTCGCCACAGCCGCAGCGGTGGCGGCATTGCGTGCCGCCACTTCAGCGCGATAGTTCGCAACCGCGACGGCCGAGCGTGCCGGCACTTCGGCAATCCACGTCGACGGAATCGCAAAGTTGACGTTCTGCGCCTCGCGCAGCGTCATGTACGGGACGCCAATCAGCCGGCCGTCGGTATCGAACAGCCCGCCGCCACTGGAGCCGGGCGAAACCGGCACGCTAATCTGAATCTGTGTCAGTTCGCCCGTTTCGTTGCGATGCAGCGAGGCAATGAGGCCATCGCTGAGGGTCAGCTCCAGGCCTCGGGGCGCGCCAATGGCATAGACACGCTGGCCGACACGAATCGACGAAATCGGCGCAATGGGCACCACGGGCGCGTTGATGCCAGGTGCCACCAGGATGCACAAGTCGCGCTCGGGATCGGCATGGCGCAGGGTGGCCGGCAACGTCTTGCCCGTATGCACGACCGATACCGACTTGGCATTGCGCAGCACGTGGCAATTGGTGGTCAGTTCGTCCTTGCCCGTGGCGACGGCGCTGCCTACGCCCGTCTGCTTCTTTTGGCCATCGAATACCTTGACAACCCAGATGCTGGGCGCCCGCCGATCATAGAGATCGGCCGCGTCCATCGCATGTGCGGCAGTCGCGAGCGTGGCACTCGCCAAGGCCATGACAACACAGCGCGACGCCAGGCGCCGCCCCCAGAAATTGGCCATATGCTTGACCTTCCCCGTCGATATTTTTGTCGTTTGCGGAACGCGCCCGGACACGCTCGCCAGATCGCAACTGGCGGCGCCCCTTTTGCAGCCGGCATGGTCTGCACGGCGCAATGCGCATCGCATTTTACCGAGCCGGATGCAAAGTCTGCGTCCGGCGGCCCGCAACATCGCGTCGGTGAGCGCGCCAGTCCCGGTATCGGGGCATAAATGTCGCCCACCAGCAACACCCCGCTTTCAGGGGGCGCCCGACGCAACCCCGTGTCGATCGATCAGGCAGCCGGCTTGACCACCTCCCAGGCGTCGATCGTCTCGCGCACCTGCGCGGGGATCGGCGCGGACTTCTGCGTCTTCGGGTCCGCGCACACGTAGACAATCTCGCCGGTAATCAGGTGTTCGTCGCCGCGATACATCTCCACGCGGAACAGCATGCTGGAGCGCCCCAGCCGCGCCATGCGGCCGCGGATGTCCAGCATGTCGTCGAAACGCGCCGATGCGTGGTACTCCAGCGTGGACTTGACCACGAAGATGTCCACGCCATGCGCGTGCAGGACGTCTTCGGGGTAGCGGATGCCCACCGCGCGCCAGTATTCGGTCACGCAGATGTCGCAGTAGGTCAGATAGTGGGCGTTGAAGACGATCGACTGCGGATCGACTTCGGCCCAGCGCACGCGCAGCGGCATGCTGTGGCGGAAATCCTCTTTGGCCATCGGACTGGCGCTCCCAATGAAAAACGGGGCGCTCCGTGGAACGCCCCGTCCGGTGACAGGCTTATTGCGGCTTGTTCAGTCCCAGCTTCTCGATGATCGCGCGCTCGCGCTTGACCGTGTCCGCCGCAAACGCCGCGTACTGGGTGGTGCTCATGTAGTACGGCTCCATGTCGAACTTGGCCAGCGATTCGCGGTAGTTCGGCATCTCCATGGCCTGCTTGAACGCGTCATGCAGCTTCTTGACGATGGCCGGATCGGTGCCCTTGGGCGCCACCAGGCCGAACGGCGAGGTCTGCACGATACCCATGCCCAGTTCCTTCAGCGTCGGCACGTTCGGGAAGCGCGCCGAGCGCTTGTCGCCCCAGGTGGACAGCAGGCGCAGCTTGCCCGATTCCACGTACTGGGCCCAGGCCGGCGTGTCGGCCACCGACATCACGTGGCCGCCCAGCAGCGCCTGCATCGATTCCGAATTGCCCTTGTACGGGATGTGCGAGAACTGCACACCCTGGCGCATGGCCAGATCTTCCATGGTCAGGTGCAGCGTGGTCATCGACCCCGGCGAACCGTAGGTCAGCTTGCCCGGATTGGCCTTGGCGTAGGCGATGTAGTCCTGCATCGTCTTGATCGGCGAATCGGCGGGCACCACCAGGCCAAACGAATAGCCGGCCAGGTTGATGATGTAGCTCAGGTCCTTGACCGGGTCCCAGTTGATCTTGGTGGTGTACGGCAGGCGGTACACGGGCATGGCCACCTGGGCCAGCGTGTAGCCGTCCGGCGCCGTCGACTGCATCAGTTGGGCGGGCAGTACGCCGCCGGCACCGGGCTTGTTCTCGACGATCACGGGCTGGCCCAGGATCTTCGAGGCGTTGTCCGCCAGCACGCGGAAAGGAATGTCCGTGGAACCCCCGGCGGTGTAGCCAATGATCAGGCGAATCGGGCGATTCGGGAATTTGTCCGCCTGGGCGTGTGCCGGCATGGCGGCCAGTCCAACTGCGGCCGAAGCGGCGATCAGGCCCACCTGGGCCATAAAGTGGCGGCGTTGCATGAGTGTTGTCTCCTTCTGCTGCAAAAAATGCACTGTTGCGACTTCGATAAACCGTGAAACAGTTGCGGGCCCGCCCCGGTTGTTATGGGTAGGGTCAGGCCGAAATTCGTTGATGGTCGACTTGATGGCCTATCTCTGGAACGCCTCCTGCAAGGCCGCGATGGCGTCGGCATGGGCGCCGGCCACCGCATGGATAAAGCGTCCCATCTTGAAGAAATCGTGAATCATCGTCGGGTAGTCGGCCAGCGCGGCCACTACACCCGCCGCCTGGAGCTTGGCTGCGTAGGCCACGCCTTCGTCGTGCAGCGGATCGTAGCCGGCCACGGCAATCCAGGCCGGGCATACGCCCCGGACGTCGGCCCCCTGCCCGCCACCGTCGAGCGGCGCAAAGCGCCAGTCGTCGCGGCTGGCATCCTGGTCCAGGTACTGGCCAAAGAACCACTGGATCATGTCGGCTGTCAGCAGGTAGCCGTCGGCCAGCGCGTGGTGCGACGGGGTGTCCTGACGCGCGCTGGTGCCCGGATAGATCAGCATCTGCAGCACCGGTTTCAGGCCGGTATCACGCGCCTCGACAGCACACGCCGCCGCCAGCGTGCCGCCCGCGCTGTCGCCGCCCACGGCGATCCGGGCGGGATCGGCGCCAAGCCGGGCCGCTTCGTCGAACACCCAATGGAGGACATCGAAGGCGTCGTTGGCGGCGGTCGGGAATTTCCAGACGGGGCCGAGCCGATAGTCGACCGACAGCACCAGGCAATCGGCGCCGTTGCAGAACACCCGGCACAGCGCGTCATGGGAGTTGATGCTGCCGACGGTGAACCCGCCGCCGTGGAAGTAGACCAGCAGCGACAACGGATCGGCCCAGCTGGCTTCGCGCGGCGCATAGAGTCGCACGGGAATGGCGTGGCCATCGCGGGCCGTGACCGCGAAATCCTCGACGCTGTGTACCGCTGCCGGCGACAGGTCCAGGATCGGCGCGCTTTTTTCGTAGCCGATCTTGGCGTCCGCCGGGTCCATCGTATGGATGGCCGGACGCTTGGCCCGCGCAATCAGTTCCAGCAGCTGCGCGACCTGGGGGTCGAGCGGCTGGGCGGGCAAGCCGGGAACGGACGGAGAAAGCTGAGCGGACATAAGGACAGTCGAAATCGGACAATCGGCCATGTTAGACCGATACCGACCGGGGGCACACCAGGATCACAGGTTCACAAAATGACAAATTGTGAACGGTCGTTCGATTTCCGTATCATGCCAGCCTTTCCGGCATGCAGCATTACGAAATAACCCTCAAGACAACGCTTGAAGCACCTTTTGCGCGATCACCGGCCATGCTTGCGATGCTGCCGGGCGCACGTTCGGCGCCTATGCTTGTAGGGCGTGCAACGCCAGCACGGCACCCCTATTAATCAGGAGACACCATGACAGGCGAACACTTGCAGGTTGTGCATGGGGATATCACCCGGATGGAAGTCGATGCGATCGTCAACGCGGCCAATAGCGGGCTGCTAGGCGGAGGCGGCGTGGACGGCGCCATTCACGGCGCGGGCGGGCCGGCCATCGGGGCCGCATGCCGGGCGATTCGCGACGCCCAGGGGGGCTGTCCGACTGGCGAGGCAGTGATTACCACGGGCGGGCTGTTGCCGGCCCCTTATGTCATCCATGCCGTGGGGCCAGTCTGGCAGGGCGGCGCGCAGAACGAAGAAGGTCTGCTGGCCGGCGCCTACCGCAACAGCATCCGGCTGGCAGGGGACCATAACCTGCGCACGGTGGCGTTTCCGAACATCAGCACGGGCATCTACGGTTTCCCGCGCGAGCGGGCCGTCGACATCGCCATCGCGGCGGTGCGCGAGGCATTGGGCCGCGCCCCGTCGATCGAGCAGGTGACCTTCGTCTGCTTCGACGACGAGAACTTCAAGCTGTATCGCGAACGGCTTAAATAATGGGCGGCGCGCTGGCGACACCCGCCGCCAGCGCCCTGCTTCCCTTGCCGCGAGCCGTCACGGCAGCGCGCTGCGGATCAGCAGGTTGATCCGCTCGGGCTGCTCGTGGATGACCCAGTGCGTGCCTTCGGGAATGCGCTCCAGGCGCAGGTCCGGGACGAAGTCTTCGAGCCCGTCGACCAGCGACTTGGGCAGCGCGCGGTCGTTTTCGCCCCAGATCACCAGCGTTGGCACCCGGATCACGAACATCGCGGGGTCCAGCCGCGAGATGTCGGGCGCGGTCTCGCCCGGCGCCGGCGGATGCATCGGCGTGGCCCGGTAGTAGTTGACGCCACCGGTCAGCGGGTGCGAATCCTCATCGCCCGGCGCCGACCATGCCGCGTGGTACTTCGCGCGGGTCTCGCCCGCGAACCAGGCCGGCACGGCGCCCGCATCGCCCGTCAGCATCTTCTCCAGCAAGGCAAAGTCGTTGGCCGCCAGCGCCTGCTCCGAACCGGGCTTGCGCAGCCAGTTCATGTAGGCCGACGCCTGCTGCTGCGCCGGGTCGGCCGACAGCGCCCGGGCGAACAGGTACGGATGCGGCGAGTTGATGATGACAAAGCGCTCGACCAGCTCCGGAAACTGCGCCACCAGGTTCCAGCAGACCGCCCCGCCCCAGTCGTGCGCCACGATCGTGCAGCGCTCGTAACCCAGCACCCGGATCAGCTGCACCAGGTCTTCAACCAGCAGCTTCGGCTTGTAGGCGTCCGGCGACGCCGGCTTGCTCGACAAATTGAAGCCGCGCAGATCGGGCGCCACCGCAAAGTGGGTCTGGCCGAATTCCGCCAGTTGGCGCTCCCACGCGTACCAGAACTCGGGAAAGCCGTGCACGAACAGAATCAGCGGCTTGCCCTGCTCGCCCGCACTGCCGTAATGCAGCCGCGTGCCGTTGGGCAGGTTGGCGAACTGCAAATGATGAATCACGGCGGGTGCGGTCATCGTTGTCTCCCTGGCCATTTCTGCCATCACAGGTCTCCCGATCGACGATGCAAGAAAGTGGCCAGGTCAGCCGCGCAGCGCGGCAACCAGACCGGCACGGACTTCGGGCTTGTCGCCGAACGGATCGCCAGGATTGCGCTGGTTGACGATGTCCTCCATGCGGTGCTGCACCGTGGCCAGGGCCTGCGGGTGGGAATAAATATAGAAGCTTTCGTCGCGAATGGCGTCGAACGTCATCTGTGCCACGTCCGCCGCCGTGACCTTGCCCGAATTGACCGCCTTGTCCGACAGCGCCTGCGACACCATCTGCGAGCGCGTGGGCGGTGCATCGTTGGCCAGCCCGGCAGGCCGGTTGCGCTGCGACTGGCTGATGCCGGTCGGCACGAAGTATGGGCACAGTACCGAGCAGCGCACCTGTTCGGTGACCAGGCTCAGGTCCTGGTAAAGCGTTTCGGAGAGCGACACCACCGCGTGCTTGGACACGTTGTAGACGCCCATCGCCGGCGGGTTCAGCAGGCCCGCCATCGACGCCGTGTTGACGATATGGCCCTGGAAGCCCGGGTCCTTCTTCGCGGCTTCCAGCATCAGCGGCGTGAAGATGCGCACGCCGTGGATCACGCCGTACAGGTTGACGCCCAGCACCCACTCCCAGTCTTTCTCGGAGTTTTCCCACAGCAGGCCGCCCGCGCCGACGCCGGCGTTGTTAAAGACCAGATTGACCTCGCCGAAGGCCGTCATGGCCGCATCGGCCAATGCCTGAACCTGTTCGGCTTTCGATACATCCGTGCGCAGCCCGATGACCTGGGCCCCTTGCGCCTTGAACTCAGCCACGGCGGCGTCGAGCGCGTCTTCCTGGACATCGGCCAGCACGAGCTTCATACCCATCTGGGCACCAATCCGCGCAAACTCCTTGCCGAATCCCGATGCGCCGCCAGTGATGACGGCGACCTTGCCTTCAAACTGCTTCATGGGTGTCTCCTCCGTTTTCGGATTCTTGTCGGTTTGCTCCCGTCTCCCACAAGTGGGAGACGGGAAAACACAGCACAATCAGCGACTCAACCTGCGGCCTGGACGTGGTAGCCCTGGCGCGGGAAATGCACGTTGACCGCGCCCGCACGCGGGTCCTGCCGGCGAATCGTGACCACGTGCTCGGTCAGCGTCAGCAGCACGCCGGCCACCGGATCCCTGGCGTAGTCGCTAGGGGTGACGGTCACTGCGTCACCGGCCGAGAAGCCGGCGCCAGGCAGGATGGTCGTGTCGTGTGGCAGCGGGTCGTGATCGCAGGCATCGGCAATGGCTGACTCGGCAGGAATCACGCGCAGCTTGCCGTGGCCATACGCCTGCATGCGCGCGAACCACGTCTTGACCAGCGGATACCCGTCGAGCAATGCCGCCAGCGCCGGGGCGCGCCGGATAAACCAGATGCAGTGAAACAGCGAGAAATCGGCGATCGACAGTTCCGGGCCGGCCACATGCTGCAAGCCGGTGGAAAGCTGCTCCTGCAGCCGCGCGAAGGTCTCGTGCAGCATCGCCGCCGCCTCGGGCAACGGCATGCGCAGCGCGTTGGAGTCGCCGCGCATGGCCTTGCGGTCGGCCATGAAGGCCTGGATCTGTCCGGGCGACAGATGCGACAGCATCGCCTGCACCCCGGCCGGCTGCATCGCGTAAGTCACCGTGGCCGTAAACAGCGCGCTGTCAATCCAGGCGGCCATGATGCGCGACTGCGCGGCCTGGGCCGTCGGATACAGCGGCGGATTGGGCGTCATGCGGTCCAGCACCGCGCAGATCAGCGCCGTATCGCAATAGATATCGGCGCCAATCTGCATGACCGGCGTGCGGCGGTAGCCGCCGGTCAGCGCCGTGACATCGGGCTTGGGCATGATCGGCGGAATTTCCACCGCGCACCAGGACAAGCCCTTGGCGCCCAGCACAAGCCGTACTTTCTCGGAAAACGGCGATGTTGCGTATTGATGAAGGATGATGTCTGGCATCTTGGCCTTTCAGGAATGAGATCCGGGAGATCGACTCCTTCTTAATCGAGCAGATCCGGCTGTTCTTTAACGATACGTGCGTATAACGGCTGGAACTGGAACCAGCCGGCCTGCGCCGTACCGACGATCGAATAGGCCTGGCGGGCCGCCGCATCGCCAATCAGCTTCGGTGCCTGGCCCGTCCGGGCCGCTGCGGACTCCGCCAGAATCTGCACCTGGCACGACCGCTCCATCGTGATAAACCACCAGGCGGCCTCGTCCACGGTCTTGCCCACCGTCAGCAGGCCATGGTTCTGCAGGATGGCCGCCTTGTTCGGGCCCAGCGCGTTGGCGATGCGCTGGCCTTCGTCCAGTTCGACCACCACGCCGCCGAAGTCGTCGTACAACGCATGGTCGTTGTAGAACGCGCAGACATCCTGCGTCAGCGGATCAAGCGTGCGCCCCAGCGTCCGTCATTCCCGAATGGCATAAGCGATATGCCATTCTGCCAGCTACCTGCGCATTTCGGAATGAGTGACATTGGGACCCTCACTACGACTTCAGGAGTCACCGATGTT
>NZ_PJRP01000015.1 GCF_002858765.1 Cupriavidus pauculus | reverse complement strand
AAGGACGCCCCCGGCATGCCTCCCCTACACCGCTTCCGTTTCGCTGACGTCGTCACGTTCGTTGACCCAGATGCCGCGGCGCGCCAGGATGCTGGCCGGCGCGGCGGGCCGCTGATAGAGGTAGCCCTGCGCCCAGTCCACGCCGGCTTCGACGATCAGCGCGTGCTGTGCCTCGGTCTCGATCCCCTCGGCAATCACCACCAGATGAAAGTGATGCGCCATGCTGACGATGCTGCGCAGCAGCGCCTGCGCATTGGCGTCCACATCCTGCGTGAACTGGCGGTCGATCTTCAGGTAGTCGAACGGAAAGCTCTTGATCAGGTCCAGGTTGCTGTTGCGGGTGCCGAAGTCGTCCACGGCCAGGCGGATGCCGGCCTGGTGAAGCCGGTCGAACGCATCGCGCGTGGCGCCGCTATCCGCCAGCAGGTGGCGCTCGGTGATTTCCAGCACCAGCCCCGAACCGTCCGGCATGGCGCGCTGCAGGGTATCCAGATCACCCAGGAAGGTACGCCGCCGCAGGCTTAGCGGCGCCGCGTTGACCGCCACGTGCAGCGGCGCCGACGGACCATAGCGGTTGATGTCCTCCACCACGCGGCGCAGCACGAAATGCGTGATGTCGTCGATCAGCGGCGTCGACTCCACCGTCTCGATATACGACCCCGGCGGAATGCTGCCCCAGCGCGGATGCTGCCAGCGCAGCAGCGCCTCGGCCCCGATCCACTGCCGCGCGTGCACCTCGACGATCGGCTGGTACACCAGATGGAATTCGCCACGCTTCAGCGCCTGCCGCACGGCTTGCAACAGCAGCCGGCGCGGCGCGGCCACCAGCAGGAACACCGCCACCACCAGCAGCCCGGCCAGCAGGCCGATGGCGCCGTACAGCAGGTCGTACTTGCGGTGCATCGCCGTGACATACTCGAACGATGCCATCACGTTGACCTGGAGCGGCCACGCCTTCGACAGCGTGGCCATGCCGCCGGCCATGGCGACTGGCGCAGGCAGATATGTCCCATCGTGATAGATCGACGCCTGGCCCACCGTCAGCACGACTTCCGACGCGCCGAACCCCAACCCGTGCGACAGCGCGTCGGTGACATAACGTCCCTCGATCAGCAGGAAGCTGCCCCGGTCGGGCTGGCCCGGCTGCGGCAGGAACATCGCCAGCGCCGGCGCGTACTCGCGGAACGGCGTGCCCTGCACGAGCATCAGCCGATGGGCCACGCCCGGCTGCGGATCGGCAAAGTAGTAGCTCAGCGACACATTGACCGGGCCACGCGTGCCCGAGCAATAGATGACGCCCCGCTCGACCAGGGCGGCAGTGCGGATGTAGGGAATGAAGCTGTGCGAGGTGGCAAGCGCCCGGTTGGCTGCCGCGCACGGCTTGCCCGCCAGCGGTGCCACGTACTGGTGGCCTTGCGCCTCGACGGTCTCCACCACGCGTTCCAGGGTAGCCACGATCTCGGCGCCGATGCTGGCCTCGCGCTGCGTCACGAGGTGATCGGCATGCTGCCGGCCAAGCCAGACCGCCACCGCCACAAAGCACAGGCAGGTACATAGCCACCCCAGCAGCGTCAGCGGCGACACGTGCCAGCCGCCAAAGCGCTCCTGCCAGAATTTCAAAGCCAAGGTCCCCTCGTAGTTATCGTGTGCCCGATTCCGCCGATTGTGGGGCGGATGGGCGTGTGAATGCTGTCAGCGGCGCGCCTACACGGAGGATGTGACCACGGCAGTGTGCCGGCTAGACCACCGGCTCGAGCTTACGGTACTGGTTGTAGTGCCGGATAGCCCGATGCGGGTCGCCGAGCGCCTCGTGCAGTCGCGCGGCGTTGTAATGGGCGTCGGCAAAATCGGGGGCCAGTTCGATGCAGGCGTGATAGCTTTCCAGCGCCTCACGCCTGGCACCGGCATCCTCGAGTGCCACGCCAAGATTGAAATGGATTAACGGTTGATATGGCAGATAACTTAGCGCCGAGCGGTACTCGGCAGCCGCTTCGGCCAGCCGGCCCTGGTCGCAGAGCAGGCATCCCAGGTTGAGCCACGCATCGAGGTAGTCAGGCGCCTGCGCCACGGCATGGCGGTACGCGGCCTCGGCATCACCCGGCGCCACGCGCTCCAGCGCCACGCCACGCTCGAACCAATCCGACGGGCCGATTTCGTCCTGTGCCGGAGGCGGTCCCTGGCGCCCCTCCCGCCCCTGCTCTGTAGTGCGGCGGCGCATTTCCACGACCTCGGCGCCGCCGGTCCGCTGGTGGTCGGCGTCGTCCAGGTCCAGCACGAACTGGCCGGATTCCACGTGCCAGCGGCCGCGTCGGTCCTGCACGGCGACATCGCCACCCACCGCCGTCACGCGCAGGCCGGTGGGTGGCCGGCCTTCCTCACCCAGCCCCTGCAGGTGCCGCAGCGACCGCGTGACATGGCGCGTCGGCACGCCCGCCTCGCGCAGCGATTGCGCCGTGCGCAGCAGCACCACATCCTGGAAGCTGAACCGGTATTCCTGGCGCGCCCCGCGTCGGGGCGAGATCACGCCGGCCGTCATCAACGCCGTGATGACGCTGCGCGAGATGCCCAGCAGGGCCTGCACGTCGCGCATCGAATAGGCTTGCATCGCCGCCCCAGGCGCCCTACTTGCGCGCTGCGCGCTTCGGCGCTTCGGCCGGAGCCGCCGTGGCCCGCCGGGCCGTCTTGCGCGCCGGGGCCTCGGGGGCCGCCGCCTTGACTGCGGCGGCCTTGCCGGCCGTCTTCGCTGCCGGCTGGCGCTTGTTGTTGCCGATGCTCTTGCGCAGCGCCTCCATCAGGTCGATCACCTCGCCACCGGCCGGCGCCGGTGTTTCGGCCGCCACCGTGATCTTCTTGCCGGCGATCTTCTTGTCGATCTGCTCCAGGATGCGCTGTTTTTCCTCGTCCACATAGGCGCTGGCGTCGTAGCCGTCCACCGCGTTCTGCTCGATCAGTTGCTGGGCCAGCTTGAGTTCGGCAGGCGCCACGTCGGTGCGCTCCACGTGCAGGTCGGACATGTCGCGCACTTCGTCGGCATAGAGCAGTTGCTGCAGGATCAGGCCGTCTTCGCCCACGCGGATCTGCACCATGTACTGCTTGCCCTTCCAGGCCCACTTGGCCAGCGCGCAGGTGCCGGTTTCGCGCATGGCCTCGGCCAGCAGGTTGTACGGCTTGCCGCCGCGCTTGTCCGGGCCCAGGTAATAGGCCTTGTCGTAGTAGATCGGGTCGATGGCGCCTACCGGCATGAACGACACGATGTCGATGGTCTGCTCGGCGGCATCCTCAAGCGCCTTCAGCTCGTCGGGCGTAAAGGTCACATAGCGGTCCTTCTCGAATTCGTAGCCCTTGACCATGTCGGCGCGGTCCACCACCACGTCTTCCTTCAGGCAGATGTACTGCTGCCGCAGCCGCGACCCGCAGCCCTTGTGCAGCATGTTGAAGCTGATGGCCGACTTGCTTTCAGTGGCCGAATAGACCTTCACGGGGATGGAAACCAGCCCGAAGCTGATCGATAGCGAAGCGATGGAACGTGCGGCCATGGCGACATCCTCCCGCAAGAAGGCACAGGTCATCGTCCAGCCAGTCTAGTCCGCGAGACACGGAGCCTGCCAGTCAGCACGGCCGGTGTGCGGTGTCAGACGCGTCCTACGCCGCTGCCTGCCGCGGCGTGGCTACCTGTCGCCGTCTGTCGCTATCCCACCGATGTCAGCCGACCACGGCCGTGATCCATCCGGTCAGCGCCGGACCGGCGATCACCATCAGCACCCCGGCCAGCACCATGGTCAGGCTGGCCACCACGCCTTCCTCGGTGTGACGCTGGCGAGCCCGCGCGGTGCCGAAGCCATGCGCGGCCGCGCCCAGCGAGGCGCCCTGCGCCACCGGCGAGCGCAGCCTGAGCAGCGCCAGCACGGCGTCGCCCACGAGCATGCCCACCAGCCCCGTCATGACGGTGAACAGCGATACCAGATCGGCCGATCCGCCGGTATGCGACACCACGGCGACCGCGAACGGCGTGGATACCGATCGGGCCATCAGGCTGCGCGACACCTCGTTGCTGAAGTGGAATGCTTCGGCCAGCAGACGTGCGCTGACCATCGCCACGAGCATGCCAGCCACCACCCCCAGCGCCAGCGCCAGCCAGTGGCGCCGCACGATGCCGCGGTGTTCGTAGATCGGCACGGCGAAGGCGATCGTGGCGGGCCCCAGCAGCCAGACCATCCAGCGCGTGTCGGCCACGTAGGCCGCGTACGGAATGTCGGCCATCAGCAGCACGGCGATGGACAGCAACGGCACGACGATGGCTGGCGAGTACCAGATTCTGGGGTTCCGGCGATACAGCGGCTTGATGGCGAAATAGAGCGCGAGGGTCCAGGCCAGGCAGAGGAACGACATCATGGCGTCAGGCCTCGTCGGGCTGCCCACGCAGCCGCCGGATTGTCCGTTCGAGGCGGCAGCCCGCATGCACGGCCAGCGCGGTGGCGGCCATGACCAGGATCGTGCCCACCGCGACGGCGATGGTCAGTTGCACGCCCTCCGAACGGAACAGCGGCAGGTAGTTGACCACGGCCACCACGCACGGGATGAAGAACAGCACCAGTTCGCCCAGCAGCCAGTCGGCGCCGTCCTTGACCCAGCCCACGTCGGCCTTGCCGGACAGCAGCAGGCCCAGCACTGCCAGCAGCCCGACCACACCGGGCGACATCGACCAGCCCAGCGTGCGGGTCAGCCAGTCGGCGGCGAACCAGATCGACAGCAAGCCGGCCACCTGCGCGGCTGTGCGCAGCAGGCGGCGGAGAGAACCGGATGGGGACGGCGAGGAAACGTCGCCAGGGGTGGCGGAGGCAGCAGCGGGGGCGACAGGCACGGTGGAACGACCAGTGATGAAAACGCCACCATTATTCGCCCGGTTTCCGCACAACGACAGGCCTAAAATCCGCATCGGTTGTGCATAAATGCACAACCGGCGCCCTGCTCCCACTCACTCGCCGGTCATGAACAGCGAGACGCTGGCATCGACCTGCTCGGCAATGAAGTTGGCCACGGCGCGGACGTGGGCCGCCTTCCAGTGATCCTCGTGGACATGCATGTGGAAGGTGCGGGTCACCTCCACCTGATCTGGCAGCACGGGCACCAGCTGCGGAAACGCCGCCGCGACATAGGCCGGAATGATGCACAGGCACTGCCCCGCCAGCGTCGCGTGTACCTGGGTCAGCAGGTTGGTGCTGCGCACGCGGGCGTGGTAATCGACGCCGGTGGCGCCGGCAAAGCTCAGTTCCGGCGAAAACAGGTGTTCCTCCACGTAGCCGACGAACGGATGCGCCAGCAGGTCCTGCTTCGTATGGATCTTCGCGGCCCGCTTCAGGTACGACTTTGCGCCGTAGACGTACATCCGGTAGTCGGTCAGGCGGCGCGACGCCACGCGCAGGTGATCGGCACCCGAAAGGCCGATGGCGATATCGGCCTCGCGCCGGGTCAGGCTGAACAGGCGCGCGGCGGCAAAGATCTCCACCTCCAGCCGGGGATGCTGGGCCGTCAGCGTATGGATGCGCGGCGCCAGGAACATGCTGCCGAAGCCGTCAGGCGCGCCCACCCGCACGATGCCGGCGATATCCTGCTCGCCCGCCGCAGCCGCCTTCGATGCCAGCAGCGCGCTCTCGATGGCCTCCGCCGTGGCCAGCAGCCGTTCGCCGGCAGCCGTCAGCGCGTAGCCGACATGGCTCTTGTGGAACAACCGCGTGTTCAGCACCCGCTCCAGCGCCTGGATGTGCCGCGCGACGGTGGTGTGCTCGGTGCCAAGCTGCGCGGCGGCGGCCGACAACGTGCCGCCGCGTGCCACGGCCAGGAAGTAGCGATAGTCGTCCCAGTTGTCGCCGGCCCGGCCGGACGTTCTTGTGGTGCCGCCGGTGCTCATGCGGCATCCCCCGACAACTGGGCCGTCGCGCGTGCGCTGCGAAGTTCGCGTTGCTGGCGGCGATAGGCGCCCGGGCCCACGCCGTAATGCTGGGTGAATACCCGGCCGAACGCGGCCTGCGATGCGTAGCCGCACTGTTCGGCCACCGCCGCCGCCGACAGGCCGTCCCGCCGCAGCAGCCGAGCGGCGCGCTCCATGCGCAGCGTGGTCACCAGTTCCAGCGGCGTGATGCCAAGCTGGGCAAAGCGCCGGGCCAGCGTGGCCCGCGACATGTTGCAGACTTCCGCCAGGCTATCGACGGTCCACGGCCGCTCTGGATGGCGGACGACGGCGTCCACCGCCCGTGCCATGCGCGCGTCGGCCATCAGCGCCATCACGCCGTGCGATACCGCGCCCTGCGCAATCAGCGTGCGCAGCAGCACCGTGAACAGCGCGGTGGACAGGTCAGCGATGATCGCCGCGCTGCCGGGCGCCGGCGCGTCGGCCTCCACGTGCATCATGCCGATCAACCCACGCAGCCAGCCCAGGCCGGCATCGCCGTTGCCGCCGGTCTTGACGCACAGCATCTCGGGCAGCGCGCGCAGCAGCACGCCGGCCGAACTGCCGAGCACGAAGGTGCCGCAGAGGATGTCGAGCGGCTCGGCCGCGCCCGGCACCGTGACCTCGGTCACCACGCCGTTGAAATGGCGCGATTCCGATCCGGGTTCAGCGGACGAATCGGGGGACGAATCGGGGTGAGAATCGGGGTGCGAATCGGGGGACGAAACCGGGCGGGCATCCGCCGCGCGGGTCCTGCCACCGTGCACGCCAGACAGCGTATGCGCCGCGCCGTGCGGGAACAGCAGCACATCGCCCGCCGCCACGCGCACCGGCTCGGCACCCATCGACACATCGGCCTGGCCATCCAGGATGGCGTGATACGGCACGTGCCCTGGCGCGGCCTGCGCGTTGTGGGCGGACCAGGCGCCGGCCACCCGGCAATGCAGGTCGACGGTGCCGGATGGCGCCAGCAGGCGCACCAGTTCGCTAAGGCTGTCCATGGGGATGTTGGGGGCCGTGAGACGATCAAGCAAAAAGTTGAGTGGATTCTAATCCATCCGGATCGCAGCCGCACCTACCATTGAGTCCAAGGCAGCGCTGCAACCCAGCCGGATGCAAGGCAGATGCGGCGCCCGAACCCTGAATCGATACCCAACCAAGTCTCAAGGAGCCACATCATGACCACCCGCCTGCATACGATCGCCGCCCAGGACGCCACGGGCCAGACCGCCGAACTGTTCGGCGCCATTCGCAAGGCTGTCGGCAAGGTGCCGAACGCCTACGCCACCATCGGCAGCAACGCGCCGGCCGTGCTGGCCCAGGCGCTGCAGACCAACGCCGTGCTGAAGCAAGGCAGCCTGTCTGCCAAGGAACTGGAAGCGATCAACCTCTCGGTCAGCGAACACAGCGGTTGTGATTATTGTCTGGCCGCCCATACGCTGACCGCCACGAAGATGGCCGGTTTCAGCGTGGAGCAGACGCAGCAGTTGCGGCGGGGCAGATTTCCGGAAGACGCGAAGATCGATGCGCTGACGCGCTTCGCCGTGGAACTGGTGGGCACCAGCGGCACCGTGCCGGCGGCCAGCGTGGAAGCGGTGCGCGCAGCCGGCTACACGGATGCGCAGGTCGTCGAGGCCATCCAGGCCATCAGCGCGATCCTGTTCACCAATATGATCAACCGCGTCAACGACACCACGCTGGACTTCCCGGCCGTGGTCTGACGCGATAACGCCTGAACGGAACGGCAGCGCCTAGTGCCAGGCGCTGCCCACCTGCAGGTAGAACGCGTTCTGGTTCTTGCTGTGGGCCACGTCGATCCCCATCGACAGCCCCAGCTTGCGCGCGATCATGTAGCGGAACCCACCGCCGACGCTGACAACCGTAGAGGCGTCCGAGAAATCGTTCCAGCGGCCGTAGGCCTTGCCCATGCCCGAAAACGCCAGCACCGACCAGCGCGGCGTCACGTCCCAGCGCAGCTCGGCCTCGGCCACCAGCGCGTTGCGGTCCTGGTAGCGGCCCTTCTGCACGCCGCGCAGGTCCACGTACGGCTGCGCGTAGAACGGCACGTCTCCGGACGAAAACTTGGTGTCGCCCCGCAGCCCCAGAATCCACGTGCGCGCCAGCGGCAGCCACGTGAAGCCGCGCGCATTGAACATGTTGAAGTCCTGCGTACTGCCCAGGCCGCCACGCGCGAACTGGGCCTCGAATTCCGCGTAGCTGCCCTTGTTCGGGAAGAAGATGTTGTCGCGCGAATCGTAGTCGACGACCAGGCCGCCCTTGCCGATGCGCTGGCTCTTGTCCACGGGCGCCAGTTCATTGGCCGAAGCGCCAAACTTGAAGGTGGCCGTGGTATCCGCATAGACGTAGCGCGGCCCGATATACCAATGGGAATCGGCGACGCGGAACAGCACCTGCTGCACCACCGCAAAGCCATCCAGCGAATAGGTGCGCGGCTGGTTCTGCAGGCCGAAGTATTCAAGGTTGGCGTTGACCTTGCCGATCGCGCCCAGATAGCGGATGCGGTCCCCGCCCCATGTGTGGAAATGCGCGGCGCCGGCCGCCCAGGTGCCGTTTTCGGTGTAGGCCCCGCCGACGGCCGTGATATTGGGCGGCGCCGGCCCCTTGCCCGACGCCCGGGCCTCGGCCGCGGCATCCGCCATCGACTCCGAAAAGAATGCCAGCGCCAGCCCGAAGCCGTAGCCCACGGCCGGCTCGGTGATGATCGTCGGCACCGGCAACGCGCCCTTGTGGTGAAGCAGGAAGTCGCTCATGTCGAACATCCCGTCCTGGGGGTCGAATAGCGACAGCTTCGGCTTGGGTGCGGTGGCCTTGTCGGCCGGCGCCGATGCTGGCGCCGGCGCCGCGGCTTCGCCAGCGGGCGGCTCGGGCTCGGCACGTACCGGTGCCGGCGCGCCGCCCAGCCACGCCGATGCCATCACCGCGAGCACTGCCCAGGTGCGTTTCATTTGCCGAAGGTCATGTTCAGACCGGCGAATATCGTCCATTGCGGAACGCCGCTGCCCTCATGCAGCACGGAATACTGCGGCTCGATAAACGCGTTGAAGATGGTGTGACCGTCTTTCCACGCCTTGCCCGCGCCCAGGCCGACCGGCACGTAGTACGTGCCATGCTGCAGATCGAAGGTCCAGGTGCCCGTGGACCGCACATACCAACCGTGCGGCAGGTTGAAGATCATGAACGGCTGGGCCGTCAGCGACTGCACGTCGGGCCGGCTGCTCTGCCCGGCAAACGAATGCTGCCACTGCACCAGCATGCCCAGCAGCCGCGCCGGCGTGGGGTCCACCACCACCGCCGCCACCCCGGCCTGCCGCGATGCAGAGACCGCCGACCACCTCACCTACGAATTTTTGTAGTGATTTTCGTGCGGGTTTTCGTCCGGGGTTTCGTGCAACTGGCACTCGCATTGGGTGAACTCCAAAGCATCGTTCGACATGGGCCTGTGTGACATATCAAGCCCCTGCCGGGCAATGTACCGGAGTGCCCCACCAGATGCGCACCGCGCCGTGATGAACTTTCTCGCATCCCGCCTTAAGTACTTTCGCAGGGTAACGCCGTGATATTGCAGGCGAAAGCATTACTGGCGTCACACATTGACATAATGTCGAGTCATTCGATAACCCGTACGGGGGATTATCCAATTTCCTCCAATTGCATCAGTGAAAATCTCTCCGGTACAGTTTCACGCATTTCATTTCATCTAATTCGAGACACAATAAAATTGAATTCCCATTCCTCATCGGTTTTGCCAGACTACGCTCCGACGAATGCCAGCAACACAGCATTCGCTCGGGGCGTGGATCGGTTGCTGACCGATCAACTTTCGATCAGTGCAACGCAAAGGAAACCGTCGTGAAGCACTACACACCTGACAATTTCCAACTGACGCAAAGCATTGGCTTCCATCTGAACAAGGCGCGCAACAGCCTTCTGATGGAAATGGACTCGGCGCTGCGCCCGCTGGACATCAATGGCCAACAGATGGGTATTCTGCTTTCACTCACCCGGGGGATGGCCAGTACCCCGTTCGAGATCAGCAAGCTCCTCGGCATCGATAGCGGCCTGATGACCCGCATGCTGGACAAACTCGAAGAAAAGGGCCTGCTCGAACGCAGCCGCAGCATTGACGACCGCCGCGTGGTGAATTTGACCCTGACCGCGAAAGGCCGGAGTATCGCCTCGGAAATCCCGACTATTGCACCAGAGGTATTGAATCAGCGCCTGCAGGGATTTACTGTTGAGGAGTTCGAGGAATTTCGCCGGCTGCTCTACAAGTTCGTCAATGGCGGCTGAATCCGCCGGTCAGCAGTACCTGCAGGCGAATACCGCGCGCGCGACTTGAGGCCGGCCAGGTGCCAGCAACCCGCTGCCACCGGTCAACTGTCGGCCCGCAGCGACGACACCGCGCGCAGCGCCTGGTCGATGGCAGCGGTGACCGAAGGACTTCCGGCCACATCGGCGCCAGCAATACGGACGTTGCCAACGCCCAGCCCAGCCTGCTCCAGCGCGCCTTGCAGGCCCGCGTCGTCTGGCACCAGCGTGGAAGGCATGTAGCTGTAGCCGTGCGCCCAGCGGTTGACGGTGATACCGCGGATATCGCGTCCCGATTGAAAGCCACCCGGCGCCAGCATGCGATCCAGCTGCGCGCGGATATCCCGTTCCAGCACATCGAAGGGCGTGCCCAGCAGGAACGCCCGTCCCGCCCGGAAGCGCTCGCGCGCCTGCATGCCGCTGTCGGGCACCGTCGGCACATACAGCATGTGCAGCACCACCGGATCGTCCCGCCCGCCCGCCGTGGGCTCCAGCCAGAGATCGGAATACGCCATGGTCGGCGCATGGACGCGCCACGCCTTCAACGCGTCGAATGCGCGCCAGTTGTCGAGCGCCACCTTCGTGTAGACCAGCGGCGCCTTGACGTCCGCGCGCAGCGCTGCCTTGGCCGGCGCCGGCAGGGTCGGCACGATGAACGGCACCATCATGCCGTACCCGGCCACGATCACGTGCTGCGCCTCCACCCGTTGCAGGTTGCCCTGCCAGCCGTAGGTCACGCGCGTGATGCGCACATCGGGCTCGACCGCGATCGCGGTGCTGTTCAGCCGGATGCGCACGGCGCTGCCGTCCTGGTCGAGCTTGCCGTAGTCAAAGCGGCTGGTTCCCGCAACACCGCCGACCGGCGACACATTGGGCACCAGTTGCGCCACCAGCGCACGGGCCAGCGTGGCGTTGCCATCTGCAAACCACTGGCGCGATGCCGGCGACTTGCCCAGCCTGGCATCCACACTCGGGTCGGGCATGCCAGCCCCGGCCGGCAGCCCGATGGCGATGGCCTGCGCCACCGTGATGCCATCCGCATCGAGCGCGTAGGCGTCCTGGCTGCGACTGCGCAAGAACCGTAGTCCGGCCAGCCCCAGCCCAGCCTTGTCGCGCAAGAACGCTGCGTAGCGGGTGGACTGCAGATACCCGCGCCGGGTCTCGGCGGGCATGCCCGCCAGAAAATCGGTGGATCCCTGCGCCAGCCGCGCCAGCGCATCGCGGTCGGCGGCCGGCAATGGCGCTTTCGCCAGAAAACCGCGCAGTATGTCGATCTGATCGGCCGCGTTGGTCGATGCAGCCGCGCCACGCAGGCGTGCATCGACGATGGCCGCATACGGATCGCCGGCCAGCCATTGATCGCGGCCGAAATGCCCGGCATCGAAGAACACGGCTCGCCCCAGGCCGCGGCGCTCATAGTCTTCACCGGGCAAGGCCCGCGCCTGTGCGGTAGGCGCCAGCCCCAACCCGGCCAGCAAGCTACGCACGGCGGCGTTGTCGTTGGCCGAAGGCGGCATTTCCGCGCTGCCACCGTACGTGACCAGCGTGCGGCCACGCACGGTGAACTCGTTACGCTTGGCATGGCCGCCGAAGTCGTCGTGATTGTCGAGGATCAGGATGCGCCGCTTGGCGCCGAATCGGCGCTGATAGAACCACGCCGCCGCCAGGCCGCTGATGCCCCCGCCCACCACGACCAGGTCATACGCTTCCTTGGCCAGCACGCCCGGATAGGTGGCGCCTTCGCGCGCCAGGCTGTGCGCCAGCGTATAGGTGCCGGCATGGTTGCCGCGCAGCCCCGTCAACGCGGGCGGGTAGCTGCCCGTGGCCGCCCCGGGGGCCGCCAGCAGCTGCCCGGGCGCCAGGCCCGCCGCCACGGTCAGGGCGGTGCCGTTCAGAAAGTCTCTGCGGGTAATGGTCATGGCGTCATGGGGTTTCAGGGGTGCGCACGCCCATTGCGCGGCGTCGCTCGGCCACGGCTTCCTGGGTCACCGGCGCGGCGCGATTGCCCCAGCTGCCCCGGATGAACGTCAGCAGATTGGCCAGTTCCTGGTCTTCCAGGGTCCAGCCGTAGCCGGGCATGTGGTAATCGGTGGGCGCCGTGTCGACGCGTGCCGTCACGGCGCCATCGAGCAGCAGGTTGACCAGCGATGCCGGATTCGGATCGACGACGGTCGGATTGCCGGCCAGCGGCGGAAACACGCGCGCAAAGCCCTTGCCGGTGCTTTGGTGGCAAGGCATGCAGAACGTGGCGTACTGGCGCGCGCCTGGCGTATCGAAGCGGCCTTGATCGAGCTGCTGCTGCGCCGACGCGTCGTAGCGGAACGGCTGCGTCTCGCCCCGGGCGCCGGCGATCGACTTCAGATAGGTGGCCACGGCGTCAAGATCGGTGGCGCTCATGAACTGCGTGGACGTGGCGATGACCGTCGACATGGGCCCGAACGACGTGGCGTGGGCATTGCGGCCCGTGTGCAGGTACTCCGCCAGGTCTGCTTTCGACCACGCGCCAAGGCCGGTCAACGTGTCGCCGGTGAGATTGGTGGCCGACCAGCCCTCGACGGTCGCGCCGGACAGAAAGTGGCGGCTGCGTTCGTCGATGCCCTTTTCGCCATACAGCATGCCGCGCGGCGTATGGCAGGCGCCGCAATGGGCCACGGCCTGCACGATGTAGGCGCCGCGCTGCCACGCCTGGCCCTGTTTTGCGTCGGCACGCACCGGCTCGCCAGGCAGGTTCAGCCAGTTCCAAGGCACCAGCAGCCAGCGCTGGCTGTAGGGCCACCGCAGTGTTGTCTCCCGATTGGCCTGGCGCACGGGCTTCACGTCGCTGCGCATCCAGGCGTAGAGGGCAGCCACGTCGTCGCGCGTCATCTTCGCGTACGACGTATAGGGCATGGCCGGATACAGCCGCTTGCCGCCGCGCGCCTGGCCGTGGCGCACGGCACGATCGAAATCGTCGAGCGAATAGCGCCCGAGCCCGGTGTCGGCATCGGGCGTGATGTTGGTCGAGTACACCGTGCCGACGCCGGTCTGCAGCGCCAGGCCGCCGGCCATGGGCGCGCCCCCTTCGGCCGTGTGGCACGCCACGCAGTTGGCGATGCGGGCCAGATAGCGCCCGCGCGCAATCTGGTCAGCCGGCGCTGGCGGGGCGCCAAATACCACGCCAGCCATCGGTGCCAGGGCCATCGCCAGCAGCCAGTATCGGCATATCTTCAATCCACGCATGGGCATCACAGATCGGTTGGCCTCAGGACAAGCGCCGCCGGCGCGTCCACCATTCCACGCCGCCGAACGCGCCCTGTACCAGCAGCGCCAGTAGCGCGGCCGGGATGGCGCCCGCCAGCAGCAGTGTCGAATCATTGAGCGCAAGGCCGGTGACGATGCGCTCGCCATAGCCGCCAGCCCCCACGAAGGCGGCAATCGTGGCCGTGCCGACGCTGATGATGGCGGCGGTCTTTACCCCGGCCAGCACCACCGGCATGGCCAGCGGAATTTCCACGTGGCGCAGCACCTGCATCGGCCGGAACCCAAGCGCCCGCGCGGCATCGCGCATGCCTTGGGAAATTCCCTGCAGGCCCGTGCAGGCATTGCGCACGATAGGCAGCAGCGCGTACAGGAACAGCGCGATCATCGCCGGCCAGACCCCGATCTGCCCGAGCAGCGGAATCAGCATGGCCAGCAGCGCCAGCGACGGCACCGTCTGCAGCATGCCCACCAGTGCCAGCAGCACCTGACCAAGCCGGCGCCGGCGCGCCGCCACGATACCCAGGGGCACTCCCAAGAGCGTGGCCGCGCCCACCGCGCCGCCCACCAGCGCCAGGTGGCGCAGCGTCAGCCGCCACGTATCGGCACCGGTCAGCACGTCGATCAGCCGCCGGCCGCTGCCGCTGGCTGCGCCGCCAGCCGCCGCACTCGCCGCGCCCGCCGTACTTGCCGAGCTTGCCGCACCGGCCGGCCGCCCCGCAAGAAACCGCCGCGCGATGGCGGCGAACGATTCCCTGCCGATCTCCGCCGCCGCGTTCATGTCGATCATGTCGGTCACCGTGATCCGACCTGCCAGTTGCTGCAACGCCTGCCAGGCGGCCGGAAAGCGCTGCGGCACGTCCAGCCGATAGACGATCACGGCCGCGTAGCCGGGAAACACGTGCAGGTTGTCTTCCAGCACCCGCAGATGGAATTTGTGGATCTTGGCGTCGGTCGAGTAGATGTCGGTGCCGTCGATCTGGCCGTCGCGCAGGGCCTCGTAGGCAATGCCGTGATCGATGCCGACCGGCTTCTGCGGCAGGCCATAGGCCCGTACCAGTGCCGGCCAGCCATCGGCACGCCCCAGGAATTCGTGCGACAGGCCCAACCGCATGGTCGGCTGACGCGCCAGGTCGGCCAGCGTACGCAGGCTGCCCGCGCGGGCGTCGGCTACCGCGATGGCGTAGGTATTCTCGAATCCCAGCGGAATGGCCGCGCCCAGCCCCATTGGCGCCAGTGCGGCGTTGATCTGTTCCAGTGTGGCGTGGCCGGGCAGCTTCAGCACCTCGCTGGCCAGCGTGCCGGTGTAGTCGGGATACGCATCGATATTGCCGGCCTTGAGCGCCTCGAACACGATGGCGGTATTGCCAAGGCCCGGCAGGTGGCGCGCGCCGGCATGGGCGGCAGCGGCCTGGGTCAGGATTTCGCCAAGGATGAACGACTCGGTGAAGCGCTTGGAGCCAATGCGCAGGGTGTCGGGCTGGGCAGCGTGGGCGGCCGGGCCGAACAGGCAGGCAAGCGAGAACCAGACGACGAGCAGCCGGGGCATGGGGGACAAGCCGGAGTCTCCGGGGGATTTGTCCCGACATCATAAAGCCATACGAGGGCCATACAAGCTGTCGCTGATTTGCGCCCCTCTCCCACGTCGGAGAGAGGTGCCGGGGGGCCGGCACGCGGTTCAAACGGCACAACCCGGCAAGCAGCGTCTCGAACCCCATCCCGCGTGCGGGAACGGGAAGCTACGTGGCTTCGGGCGTCACGTGGATGGCCAGCCAGACCGTGGGCTGCGCCGCGTCGGTCCAGGCCACGCGATGGCGGCACCGGGCGGGCAGCTGGAGCCAGTCTCCCGCGCCCAGCATGTGGGTGGTGCCATCGTCGATTTCCACCTTGGCGCTGCCGGTGATCACCAGCACCCACTCGTCGTCGGCGCTGTCGTACCAGAAATCCGGCGGGCTGGCCTGGCCGTTCGAGACGATCCGCTCGATGCGGACCCGGCCCGTGGCCTGCCAGGACAGCAGGTCCGTAAAGACCTCGCCATCGGCGTGGACCGG
The DNA here is from genome assembly GCF_002858765.1 of Cupriavidus pauculus. Lineage (GTDB taxonomy): Bacteria > Pseudomonadota > Gammaproteobacteria > Burkholderiales > Burkholderiaceae > Cupriavidus > Cupriavidus pauculus_B. The sequence goes on along the minus strand of NZ_PJRP01000015.1, from coordinate 174,608 downwards.
AATGTCGTGCAGCAGGTTGCCCTGGATGGCGCGCATGGCGATGACCTCTTCCGGCGTGTGCCGTTCAGTCGCCCGGGCCGCCGGGCGCAATGACCTCGCGGGTGCCGTTGCGGCCCATCGGCGACACCAGTCCGGCGGCTTCCATCTGCTCGATCAGGCGCGCCGCACGGTTGTAGCCGATGCGCAATTGCCGCTGCACGGCCGAGATCGACGCCCGGCGCGACGTCAGCACGAATTGCGCGGCCTCGTCGTAGAGCGGGTCCGCCTCGCCATCGCTGCCGCCTTCGCCGAACAGGTCGGCAGCGCCTTCCGGCGCATCGCCGGCCAGGATGGCTTCGTCATAGTCCGGCTCGCCGAACTGCTTCCAGTGCTCCACCACGCGGTGCACTTCCTCGTCCGCCACGAAGGCGCCATGCACGCGCTGCGGATACCCGGTGCCCGGTGGCAGGAACAGCATGTCGCCCTGCCCCAGCAGGCTTTCGGCGCCCATCTGGTCCAGGATGGTGCGCGAGTCGATCTTGGACGACACCTGGAATGCCACGCGCGTGGGGATGTTCGCCTTGATCAGGCCCGTGATCACGTCCACCGACGGCCGCTGCGTGGCCAGGATCAGGTGGATGCCCGCCGCGCGCGCCTTCTGTGCCAGGCGGGCGATCAGTTCCTCGATCTTCTTGCCCGCCACCATCATCAGGTCGGCCAGTTCGTCGATCACCACCACGATCAGCGGCAGCGTGGACAGCGGCTCCGGCGCGTCGGGGGTCAGCGAGAACGGATTCGGCACCTTCTGTTCGGCGGCTTCGGCCGCGCGGATCTTCTGGTTGTAGCCGGCCAGATTGCGCACGCCCAGCGCCGACATCAGCCGGTAGCGCTTTTCCATCTCGCCCACGCACCAGTTCAGCGCGTGCGCAGCCTGCTTCATGTCGGTCACCACCGGCGCCAGCAGGTGCGGAATGCCCTCGTAGACCGACAGTTCCAGCATCTTCGGGTCGATCATGATCAGGCGCACGTCTTCCGGCGTGGCCTTGTAGAGCATCGACAGGATCATGGCGTTGACCGCCACCGACTTGCCCGAGCCGGTCGTGCCGGCCACCAGCAGGTGCGGCGCACGGGCCAGGTCCGTCACCACGGGGTTGCCCGTGATGTCCTTGCCCATCGCCAGCACCAGCTTCGATGCATGGGCATCGAACGCGCTGCCGCTGACGATCTCGGACAACCGGATCATCTCGCGCTTCGCATTGGGCAGTTCCAGCCCCATGCAGGTCTTGCCCGGGATGGTCTCGACCACGCGGATCGACGTCACGCCCAGCGCACGCGCCAGGTCTTTCATCAGCCCCACCACCTGCGCGCCGCGCACGCCGACGGCCGGATCGACCTCGAAACGGGTAATGACCGGACCGGCACTGGCACCCACCACCGACACCGGCACCTTGAATTCGGCCAGCCGCTGTGCGATCAGTTCGCTGGTCTGCTGCAGGCGCTCTTCCGAAATCTGCTCGGCGCTCTCGCCGGCCGCTGCGGCGGCTTCCAGCAGATCGGTACCCGGCAGGCGGTAGTCGACCGCCACGCGGGGGGCCGGAGGCGTCGGAAGCGGCGCAGGCGCCACTACAAATGCCGCCTTAGCGGCAACGGGCGCTGCCGGGGCAAGCGCCACGGTATTGCCGACCACGGCCGGCAGCACGATGCGCGGCTTTGGCGTGGGCTGGACGAAGGCGTTTGCATCCTCCACCGGCGCGGGCTCTTCCGTCATGGCGACGCCGGCCGCTGGCACCGGATCGGTTGCCTCGATAGGTGCCGTGGCGTCGATGTCGGCCAGCGGATCGGCGGCGGCGTTTGCTGCCACCAGGGTTTCAGCGGTCCATTCGATGTCGGCGTCCGCCTCGGCTTCGGCCTCAGCCTCCGAGATCGACGCGGCGACGGCGGCATCGATGGCTTCCGATGCCGACGGCACCGGGGCTTCCGGCGCTACGGATGGCAGCGCGAAGGTCTCGGCTGTCTCGACGGACAAAGCCGGCGCGATCCGTTCGACGGGCTCGGGGGAATCGATGGTCGACACGGCGTCGAACATCGCTGCAGCCGGATCGGCTTCGGCTTCGGCTTCGGCTTCGACTTCGACTTCGACGGTCTGGTCGACCGTGACGGCCGCCACAGCCTCCACAGCCTCAACGGCCGCCATCGGCGCGACGGCTTGCTGGATCGGCGCCGGGTCTACCACCGTCTCCAGCGGTTCGGCGTCCGCCGGCACTGGGACAGCGGGCGCCTCGATCGGCTTGCCTGCCAGCGCGCGCAGTTCGGCCAGCAGCGTCATCGCTTCATCGCGAATCGACGCCAGCGTGACCGGCTCGTCTGCCTGCGCGGGGGTGGCGGAATCGTCCGCCACGTCGGCGGCAGCGGCGATCATGGCGATGTCGGCCGCGATCTCGGCGGCGCGCGAGACAGCTTGCGTGTCCGTCAGCGAATCGGCCAGCGAATCGGGCAGCGTGTTGGTCAGCGTGTTGGTCAGCGAATCGGGCAGCGTGTTGGCCGCCGAATCGGTCACGGGCGGGGCTTCGACAACGGCCACATCCGAGTCGGCCTGTGCCGCCACGGCCGCAGCGCCGCTTGCCGCCACCGCTGCGGACTTTGCCATCGCATCAGGCAACGTCGTGATGGCCGAACGCAGGCCCAACTGCGGGTTGCGGAACGGGCTGCTGACCACGGTGGCCTGCGGCGCGGCGGGCTTGGCTTCGGGCCGGGGTTGCGGCTTCGGCTGCGGCTTCGGTTGCGTGGGCTTCGCGGGTGGCGTGGCCGCTTCGGGCCTGGACGCCGGACGGGCCGCTTCGGCCACCGGCTCGCTCTTCACGGCGCCGGGCGCGCCAGCCTGATGCAGCCAGATCTCGCCCGGTTGCGGGGGCGACTGGCGCGTGCGCGGCGGCGGTTGCCAGGCCGGCTGGCGGCGTGCGGATACGGCTTCGATACCCTTGTGGCGCGGCGCCTGCCGGCTCTGCCCCGGCATCGACGTCGTTTCCCAGCGGTCGGTGCCATCGCGCGACGCGGCCTGCGAGGGCGCAGCCTCGGCGCGCGTATCGTTTCGGAAATCGTTTCGGAAATCGTTGCGGAAATCGGAGCGCGAGTCCGTGCGGAAATCGGAGCGCGTTTCCACGCGCGATTCGGTGCGAGCGGGCGCCGGAGCCGGCGCCTCGTCGGCTTCCGCACGCGGGCGGCGCAGCAGGAACAGGCTGCGCCAGGTTTCGCCAAACACCATCGGCGCGGCCAGCCCCAGCACGGCCAGCATCATCAGCAGCGCGCCGGTCCAGCCCAGCATGCCGGACACCGTACCAGCCAGCGCATGCCCCAAGGCGCCACCGGCCGTGGCGCCTTCGCCCTCGCCGCCAGTCAGCGCTTCCAGCGTGGCACTGGCGCCCAGCACCAGCGCCGTACCCATCCATATACGCAGCGAGCCACGGCCGAACAGGCGGCGATCGCCGGCAAGCACACGGCCTACCGTTCGCCAGACAAGCGGCAACAGCCAGAAGGTCGACAATCCGAACCAGCCCAGACCCATTTTAGATATGACACGTTCAAAACCACGGGCAGCGATTGTAGCGGGTCTGGCTGGGCGGGACGGGGCCGGCGCGGAAAAACTTACGACTTTGCCACGCCTTATTGACTCGGCGCCCCGATGCCGGCACGGAATGGATACTTCGCGAAGATCAGCCCCACCACCTGCTCGATCATCAGCTGGCTGGTCTGCCGCTCCGGCTCGCTGGCATCGCCCTGGGCCACCCCTTCCCATACGAGCTGGTTCTTTCTGGCGTCGACCAGATCGATGTTCAGGGTGCCCTCGGTATACGTATAGGTATCGCTGTAGAAGCCGTAGCCAGGCCACGGCGCATAGAGGCCGCCCCGGTAGGCGTAGTAGCCCATATAGCCCGGCGGCGGCATCGGCGCCGGGTTGCTGACGATCTTCTGCTGGAACTGCATGTTGAAGTTGACCAGCAGGTCGGGCTGGCGCGGCGCATATTCATAGCCACGCGCCGTCATCTCCTTCGTCACCGCATCCTTCAGATACTGCGTTGTCAGGCTTTCATAGCCCTGCCGGTCCGTGCCCAGGCGCGGCAGGAAGGCAAAGGTGCGGTACTGGGAAAAATCGGTGCTGTGGTTGTAGTCGGTACGGATATCGGGGCCGGTGGCGCAACCTGCCAGCGCAGCGGCCAGCGCCGCGCCGAGGGCAGCCGGTACGCGAGACATCATCAGGCCTGCCATGGCAGTCTCCCTGGGTTCCGCCGGGTCGAGCGTTCCGGCTTGCTAGTTCGGGCTAGTTCTTGCTAGTTCCACTTGCCGTCGACACCGCCCACGCTCAGCCGGCCTGCCCCCAGCAGGGCCACGACCAGCGCCGCCGCCAGGTACATCCCCTGCAGTTCGAGCGCCCAGCCGCCCGTGGGGGCCATCTCGCCCAGTTGCTTTGCATGGACCAGCGCGAACGCAAACAGCATGTTGAGAACGACGATGACGCCGGCCAGGCGCGTCCAGAGCCCGATGATCAGCAGGATGGGCGCAACGATCTCGCCGATATAGACGCCGTAGGCCAGCGCGGCCGGCAGGCCGGCTTGCGTCACCACCTGCGTGACAAAGCCCGGGCCGGCCATCAGCTTCGAGATGCCGTGCAACAGGATGAGCACGCCCAGCACGATACGGAGAATGGCCTTGCCCAGATCCTGCGTTCCTTGCGTGCGACCCATCGCGGTGGCTCCTTGCAGTTTGATGCAGGCGCATGTGACCTGCACAACTACCTTAGATCGTGCCAGCGTGAAGGTAAAGGCGCAGCGTCGCCGTGCATGCGCCGGCGTCGATTCAATCCGCGTCTGCCTTCTGCGCGCCAGATCGCGCGGGGGGTGGCTCGGTGGGCGGCGCAGCATGCATCGGCACGCCGGCCGTCATCATCATGCCGACCTTGCGCGCGTGTTCCGGCAGGACTTCGGCCAGGAAATCGAGGAAACGGCGCAGCGCCGGCGTAACGCCCTGCCGGGACGGAAACACCGCGTGCAGCACGCCCATCGGCAGGTCCCACTGGGGCAGCACCACTTCGAGGTCGCCGCGCTCGATATCGTCGCGGCAGTACATGCGCGGCAGCATGGCCACGCCCACGCCGGCAATCGCCGCCTCGCGCAGGATCGCGAACTCGTCGGAAACCAGGCGCGGATCGTAGCCAATATTGACGGGCTCGCCGGCCTTGTCGAACAGCGTCCAGACATGGCGCCCTTCGTGCGGTTTCTGCCCCACCCCCGGCATGCCTTCCAGCGCCTGCGGCGTGCGCGGCCGGCCGATGCTGTCCAGCAGCGCGGGGCTGGCCACGAGCTTCAGGTCGCTCTTGCCAAAGGTACGCACCGCCAGGCTGGAATCGTCGAGCACATTGCGCACGCGCAGGGCCAGGTCATAGCCCTCCCCGATCACGTCGACCCGGCGGTTGGTGGCTTCGATCTCCAGTTGGATACCGGGGTTGGCGCGCATGAAATGGCCGATATTGGGTGCCAGCAGGATCTGCACGATCGCCACGGGACAACTGACCCGCAGGCAGCCGCCCGGCTGTTCGCGCGACTGTTCGATCACTTCACGCGCGGCTTCGGCGGCCTGGAGCATGTCGCGGCAATGCGCATAGTAGGACTCACCGAGTGGCGTTACGCGCACCTGACGCGTGGTCCGGCGCAGCAGCTGCACACCCAGGTCGCGCTCCAGTTGCGCGATACGGCGGGACAGGCGCGACTTGGGCACCCCCGTGGCGCGGCTGGCGGCGGAAAAACTGCCGTGCTGCACCACCTGGGCAAACAGCGACAAATCGTTGAGATCCTGCATGGTCAGCGCTCCGTTGCATCCATAGAACAATCATTTGCATTTTGCCTCACTACCGGCATCAATGGCCAGCCTATATCTTTCAGCCATCCCAACCGAACTTAGTGGAGCCAGACAATGAACATCCTGAAGATCGATTCGAGCGTACTGGGCGACAACTCCGTCTCGCGCAACCTGACCGCCGGCATCGTGGCGGACCTCGTCGCCAAGAACCCCAGCGCCAAGGTCACCGTGCGCGACCTGGACCGCGAAGCCCCTGCCCACCTCGGCAACCATCTGCTGCCCGTGCTGGGCGGCCCGAAGGACGGACTGAATGCCGCCCAGCAGGCCGAACTGGACATCACCGAGGCATACCTGGCCGAATTCATGGCCGCCGACGTGCTCGTGATTGGCGCACCGCAATACAACTTCGGCATCCCGAGCCAGCTCAAGGCCTGGATCGACCGCATCGCACAAGCCGGCCGCACGTTCCGCTACACCGAGAACGGTCCGGAAGGCCTGGCCAAGGGCAAGAAGGCCATCGTGGTGTCGTCGCGCGGCGGCGTGCGCCAGGACGGCGCGGCGCTGGATCTGCATGAAGTGACCGTCGACGTGGTGCTGCGCTTCCTGGGCATTACCGATATCTCGTTTGTCCGCGCCCACGGCCTGGCCATGGGTCCGGAAGCCCGCGAGGCCGGCCTGACCACGGCCAAGACCGAAATCGCCGCCCTGAACGACGCGCTGCGCGCTGCCGCCTGAGCCGGCTGACGGTTTCCAGCTGGTTTTCGACTGGAGCCGTATCCCCGCCTCCGTGAAGCACCCGGTGCCGCTCCCCTTGGCGCCGGTTGCTGCCTGAGACAGGTATCCCCAAACCGGGATACCTGTCTTTTTTTTGCGCCCCGGCCTGCGCACGTGGACTGTAGGCATTGGCCTACATGGATCGTGGAAGTCACCCGGCTCGCCCCCCGGCGAGGATGGGTCTATGATGATTCGACTTTCTGGACAACCTGCCAGAACCTGCGTCCGCCATCCGGGAGCCTGCATGACCGCCGCCTCAGCCCTGCTGCCTGCCAACGCCAGTCATCCTCCGCACGAACCCGCGCTGCTGAGCCAGTATCGCCATGTGCGCGCCGCGACCGAGGCGCTGGTGGCTGACCTGTCCGATGCTGACGCCACCGTGCAGTCGATGGACGACGCCAGCCCCGCCAAATGGCATCTGGCCCATACGACATGGTTCTTCGAGGAGTTCGTGCTCGGCGCGCGCATTCCCGACTACGAGCCGGTGGACCCGCAGTATCGCTACCTGTTCAATTCCTATTACGAAGCGGTTGGCGCGCGCCATCCCCGGCCACGGCGCGGGCTGCTGACGCGGCCGTCGCTGGACGAGGTGCTGGCCTACCGCGAGGCCGTGGACGACAGCATGTTCACGCTGCTGATGTCCGCCCAGACCGACGACGAAGCCGCGCTGATCACGCTGGGCCTGCATCACGAACAGCAGCACCAGGAACTGCTGCTGACCGACATCCTGCACCTGTTCGCCCAGAATCCGCTGCGGCCAGCCTACGCGCCCGCCATGACGGTGCCGGTCGTGGCCGACCCGCGCCCCGCGCCCGACTGGATCGCGCTGCCGGGCGGCATCGTTACGATCGGCCATGGCGACGACGGCTTTGCGTTCGACTGCGAAACGCCGCGCCACCAGACGCTCCTGCAGCCGTACGTGCTGTGCTCGCACCCGGTGAGCAACCGCCAGTGGTTCGAGTTCATCGAGGACGGCGGCTACCAGACCGCCGGACTGTGGCTGTCCGATGGCTGGCGCTGGGTCTGCGACCACCGCATCGAGGCACCGCTGTACTGGGAAGATCGCGAGGGTACCTGGTGGCATATGACGCTGCGCGGCATGCAGCCCGTGGACCCGGAAAGCCCGGTCACCCATGTGAGCTTCTTTGAAGCCGACGCCTTCGCACGCTGGGCCGAGCGCCGCCTGCCCACCGAGGCCGAATGGGAACACGCGGCCCGCAACCTGGCGGCGACCGGCAATTTCATCGAAGGCCGCTCACTGCGGCCGCTGCCGGACCGCCAGAACACATCGAACGTCCTGCGGCAGATGTTCGGCGATGTCTGGGAGTGGACGGCCAGCGCCTTCCTGCCCTATCCGGGCTTCCGGCCAAGCGCCGGCGCCGTGGGCGAGTACAACGGCAAGTTCATGAGCAGCCAGATGGTGTTGCGTGGCGGGTCGTGCGTCACCCCCGAATCGCATATCCGCGCCACCTACCGCAACTTCTTCTACCCGCACCAGCGCTGGCAGTTCACGGGTGTCCGGCTGGCGGATGACGTTTGAGGGCTGGCGAGCCGTCAAGCTTGTTCGCCGCATTTTCTGCGGCGAATAAAGGCGCCAATCGCCGCGACGCCGTGTATCGCGCGTCGACCACCCCATCCGGCGCCATATCGAATCCTTTTTCGTCACTTCTTGTCCGTCTTCTGGCAGCGCTTTTCGGCCGGTACGGCCACGGTTGTCTGGCAAGACATCTTGGCCGTTAATTGCGTTAATAAGCAAACCAGACGTCCTTCACCCTTCCCGCAACCGCCGCCAGAGCGTGGTGGCGCTGATGCCCAGTTGCGCGCAGGCGGCGGCGCGGTTGCCGCCGCATTCCGCCAGCACGCGGCGGATATGTTCGGCCTGGCTCGCCTTGGCCACACCCGCCAGCGACTGGACACCTGCCGCGCCCAATACCCCTGCTCCACCTGGTTCGGGAGCTTCCGTGGCGGGGGGCTGCAGGACGGCCATGTCGTGTCCGGAGAACAGTTCCGGGACGGCGGCCTGCAGTTCGCGCTGCAGGGCGGCGGGGGCGAGGTCCGTTCCGGCGACGAGCACGGCGATGCGTTCTGTCACGTTTTCCAGTTCGCGGATATTGCCCGGCCAGATATAGCGGGCCAGTCGGGCGCGCACCAGATCGGGCAACAGCTGCGGCGTGTCGATACCGAGCCGCTCCTGGGCACGTCGGTACAGCAGCGCGGCCAGCGCCGGCAGGTCGGCGGCGCGATCGCGCAGCGGCGGCATTTCGATCCGCAGGATATTGAGCCGGTAGTACAGGTCCTGGCGGAAGGTTCCTTCGCGCACCAGTGCGGCCAGGTCGCGGTGCGTGGCGGCGATCACGCGTACGTTGACCGGCACCGCTTCGAGGCCGCCAATCGGCAGCACCTGTTTTTCCTGCAGCACGCGCAGCAGTCGTGTTTGCAGGGCCGGCGGCATGTCGCCCACCTCGTCCAGGAACAGCGTGCCGTTGTGGGCTGACTCGAACAGGCCTGCCTTGCCGCCGCGCCGCGCCCCGGTGAACGCCCCCTCTTCGTAGCCGAACAGTTCGGATTCAAGCAGGGCCTCGGGAAACGCCGCGCAGTTGACCGCGACAAACGGGAACGCGCGACGCGGGCTGGCATCGTGCATGCCCTGCGCCAGCACCTCCTTGCCGGTGCCGCTTTCCCCGCTGACCAGCACGGTCGAATCGACCACCGCATAGCGCCGCGCCAACGCCCGCAGGTCGCTCATGGCGGGGGAATCGCCGGCCAGATCGTCCAGGCTGTAGCGCACGCCCGCCGCCCGGGCCCGCGTGCGCGAGCGCAGGTTACGGTCGGCACGATGAATCGCGTTGGCGTCCTGGATCGTCAGCACCGCGCCGGACGAACCGGCCTCGCCGACGATCGGAATCCGGTTCACCACCACCATCCGGTCGCCCAGCCGATGGATCGCTTCGAGTTCGCGCGCGCCGCTCTGCATCACGCCGTCGAGCGACAGGCCGGGCGCCAGCGTGGACAGCTTGCGCCCTACGGCCGCGCCGGCGGGCGTACCCAGGAAGCGCTCCATCGCCGGATTGAACGCCTGGACGCGCCCTTCGGCGTCCACGGCCGCCACCCCTTCGTTCAGATGGGCCAGGATGGCATTGACGTAGTCGCGCCGCGTGGATTCGATACGGCGCAGCCGCGCGGCCTCGATCGCATCTTCCAGCGCCAGCCGCACTGCGTTGCCCGAATACAGGAACACGCCCATCAGCCCGTACTTGTCGGCCAGGTCGGTCACCATGCCGGGCCCCACCACCACGCGGATGCCCTCTTCCTTCAGCGCGCGCACGCGCGCCGTGGCGTCGTCTTCGGTCAGGTAGGTGTAGCGGGGAATATCGAGCCCGAAGGCGCCCACGAACTCGTCCACCTCGGCGTACGTGGACGCATGCGTGACCAGCGCCACCTTGGGCGATATGCGCCGCGCCGTGGCCAGCGCGCTCATGACGTCGAAGCCGGTGACCTTGACCAGCACTACCGGCACGTCCACGTGCTGGCGCAGATAGGCGCCGTTGGAGCCCCCGGCCACCACCACATCGACGCGGTTCTCGCGCGCTTCGCGGTTGATGGCACTGGCCGCCGACTCGAACGCCCGCCCGACGATGCGAAATTCCGCGCGGGCGGCGTAAGCCGGAATCAGGTCGGCGAAGGCACGCGACAGCCGGCTGATCCCCATCGCCCAGATGCGTGGGCGGGCGCCGGGAACGGCCGGGGAAGCCGGATTGAGCGGAATCGGGGTGGGTAGCGACGACATGGCAGCGAGACACGGTGGAACGACCTGCCGATTGTGCGCGCATGCCCCGTGCATTTCAACTTTGAAATGCAAACCGTGCACACCTGAAATTCACGCCAACGGATTTGTGATGCCGACAACCTTTCACGGGACCGTCCGCTGTGCGCAAACATCACCTAACCCACTGACCCATAAGGGTTTCTGCCTACCGGAATGACGCACGGGCCGCGCCAGCCGCCGGCGCCGGCCCGCTGGCACACCCCTTGCGCTAAAGAGCCGCCCTGCCCCCGAAGCAGGATTGAACCAACAAGAGATTCCACGCCATGACTTTTTCCGCCAACGAACTTGCCCGCTCCGCGGGTGCCCGCTTCCGCCAGGCCCTGATCGACGAAACCCCGCTGCAGATTCCGGGCACGATCAACGCCAACCATGCGCTGCTGGCCAAGCGCGCCGGGTATCGCGCGATCTACCTGTCGGGCGGCGGCGTGGCCGCGGGCTCGCTGGGCCTGCCCGACCTGGGCATCTCGAACCTGGACGATGTGCTGACCGATATCCGCCGCATCACCGATGTCTGCGACACGCCACTGCTGGTGGACGTCGACACCGGCTTCGGCTCGTCGGCCTTCAACGTGGCACGTACCACGCGTTCGCTGATCAAGTTTGGCGCCGCCGCCATGCACATCGAGGACCAGGTCGGCGCCAAGCGCTGCGGCCATCGCCCGAACAAGGAAATCGTCGGCCGCGACGAGATGGTGGACCGCATCAAGGCCGCCGTCGACGCCCGTACCGATGAGAACTTCGTCATCATGGCCCGCACCGACGCGCTGGCCGTCGAAGGCCTGGACGCCGCCATCGAGCGCGCCGTGGCCTGCGCCGAAGCCGGCGCCGACGCCATCTTCCCGGAAGCCATGACCGACCTGGACATGTATGCCAAGTTCGTCGACGCCGTGAAGGTGCCCGTGCTGGCCAACCTGACCGAGTTCGGCGCCACCCCGTACTTCACGCTCGACGACCTGCGCGGCGTGGGCGTGGCCATGGCGCTGTACCCGCTGTCGGCGTTCCGCGCCGCCAACAAGGCCGCCGAGAACGTCTTCGCGGCCATCCGCCGCGACGGCACGCAGAAAAACGTGGTGGACACCATGCAAACGCGTGCCGAACTCTACGAGCGGATCGACTACCATGCCTACGAGCAGAAGCTCGATGCACTGTTCGCCCAAGGCAAGGCCCGGTAACGATCACGCACACGTTCACGTTATTTTGTGCGATGCGGTCTTTTGCGCTGCAATAGGACACCCCACCATGGCTGCACGCACCCCAAACACTCGAAATCGAATCAAGGAGACCCAGATGTCCGAAGCCCAACCGCTGGCCACGCCGAAGCCCAAGAAATCCGTCGCCCTGTCGGGCGTTGCCGCTGGCAACACCGCCCTGTGCACCGTTGGCCGTAGCGGGAACGATCTCCACTATCGCGGCTACGACATCCTCGACATCGCAGAAACCTGCGAATTCGAGGAAATCGCCCACCTGCTGGTGCACGGCAAGCTGCCGAGCAAGGCCGAACTGGCCGCCTACAAGACCAAGCTGAAGGCCCTGCGCGGCCTGCCCGCCAACGTGAAGGCCGCCCTGGAATGGGTGCCGGCCAGCGCCCACCCGATGGACGTGATGCGCACGGGCGTGTCGGTGCTGGGCACCGTGCTGCCGGAAAAGGACGACCACAACACGCCGGGCGCGCGCGACATCGCCGACCGCCTGATGGCCAGCCTGGGGTCGATGCTGCTGTACTGGTATCACTACAGCCACAACGGCCGCCGCATCGAGGTGGAAACCGACGACGAATCGATTGCCGCGCACTTCCTGCACCTGCTGCACGGCGAAGCCCCCAGCAAGCTGTGGGAACGCGCGATGCAGACGTCGCTGATCCTGTACGCAGAGCACGAGTTCAACGCGTCGACGTTTGCCTGCCGCGTGGTGGCCGGCACCGGTTCCGACATGTACTCGGCCATCTGCGGCGGCATCGGCGCACTGCGCGGCCCGAAGCACGGCGGCGCCAATGAAGTGGCGTTCGAGATCCAGAAGCGCTACGACACCCCGGACGAGGCGGAAGCCGACATCCGTCGCCGCGTGGAAAACAAGGAAGTGGTCATCGGTTTTGGCCACCCGGTGTACACGATCTCCGACCCGCGCAACGAGGTGATCAAGGAAGTGGCGCGCAAGCTGTCGAAGGACGCCGGCTCGACGAAGATGTTCAACATCGCCGAGCGCCTGGAAACGGTCATGGCCGACGCCAAGAAGATGTTCCCGAACCTGGACTGGTTCAGCGCCGTGAGCTACCACATGATGGGGGTGCCCACCGCGATGTTCACGCCGCTGTTCGTGATCGCCCGCACGTCGGGCTGGGCCGCGCACGTGATCGAGCAACGGGTCGACAACAAGATCATCCGTCCGACGGCCAACTACACCGGCCCGGAAAACCTGAAGTTCGTGCCGATCGAAAAGCGCGCCTGATTTACCGCAACAACAACAGTGCCGCCACCCGGCCCGGCTACCTGCCGGGCGGTGGCAGGCACGCAAAGTCCTCACGTCGCCATGAACACTGCCTACCGCAAGCCGCTGCCCGGGACAAAGCTCGATTACTTCGACGCCCGCGCCGCCGTCAATGACATCTCCCCGGGCGCCTGGGACAAACTGCCGTACACGTCGCGCGTGCTGGCTGAAAACCTGGTGCGCCGCTGCGACCCCGCCACGCTGACCGATTCGCTCAAGCAGCTCATCGAACGCAAGCGTGACCTCGATTTCCCGTGGTTCCCGGCTCGCGTGGTCTGCCACGACATCCTGGGCCAGACCGCGCTGGTAGACCTGGCCGGCCTGCGCGATGCCATCGCCGACCAGGGCGGCGACCCGGCCAAGGTCAACCCGGTGGTGCCGGTGCAGCTGATCGTCGACCACTCGCTGGCCGTGGAATGTGGCGGCTTTGATCCCGACGCGTTCACCAAGAACCGCGCCATCGAGGATCGCCGCAACGAAGACCGCTTCGATTTCATCAACTGGACCAAGAAGGCGTTCCGCAACGTCGACGTGATCCCGCCGGGCAACGGCATCATGCACCAGATCAATCTGGAGAAGATGTCGCCCGTGATCCATGCCGACCACGGCGTGGCCTACCCCGATACCTGCGTGGGCACCGACAGCCACACGCCGCACGTGGACGCGCTGGGCGTGATCGCCATCGGCGTGGGCGGCCTGGAAGCCGAGAACGTGATGCTGGGCCGCGCGTCGTGGATGCGCCTGCCGGACATCGTCGGCGTGGAACTGACCGGCCGCCGCCAGCCCGGTATCACCGCCACCGACATCGTGCTGGCCCTGACCGAATTCCTGCGCAAGGAAAAGGTCGTCGGCGCCTATCTGGAATTCCGTGGCGAAGGCGCGTCGAGCCTGACGCTCGGCGACCGCGCCACGATCTCGAACATGGCGCCCGAGTACGGCGCCACCGCCGCGATGTTCTTCATCGACGGGCAGACCACCGAATACCTGCGCCTGACCGGCCGCGACGAAGCCCAGGTGCAGCTGGTGGAAACCTACGCCAGGGCCACCGGCCTGTGGGCCGATGCGCTGAAGACGGCCGAATACGAGCGCGTGCTCCATTTCGATCTGTCCACCGTGGTCCGCAACATGGCCGGACCGTCGAACCCGCACAAGCGCCTGCCCACGTCCGACCTGGCCGCGCGCGGCATCGCCGGCAAGTGGGAAGAAACGCCGGGCCAGATGCCCGACGGCGCGGTGATCATCGCCGCCATCACGAGCTGCACCAACACCAGCAACCCGCGCAACGTGATTGCCGCGGCGCTGCTGGCCCGCAACGCCAATGCACGTGGCCTGACGCGCAAGCCGTGGGTCAAGTCGTCGCTGGCGCCGGGATCGAAGGCGGTGGAGCTTTACCTGGAAGAAGCCAACCTGCTGCCCGACCTGGAAAAGCTCGGCTTCGGCATCGTGGCGTTCGCCTGCACGACCTGCAACGGCATGTCGGGCGCGCTCGACCCGAAGATCCAGCAGGAAATCATCGACCGCGACCTCTACGCCACGGCCGTGCTGTCCGGCAACCGCAATTTCGACGGCCGCATCCACCCGTACGCCAAGCAGGCGTTCCTGGCGTCGCCCCCGCTAGTGGTGGCCTACGCCATCGCCGGCACGATCCGCTTCGATATCGAGCAGGATTCCCTGGGCACGGATGCCAACGGCAAGCCGGTGTACCTGAAGGACATCTGGCCGAGCGACGAGGAAATCGACGCGATCGTGAAGCAGAGCGTGAAGCCCGAGCAGTTCCGCAAGGTCTACGAGCCGATGTTCGCGCTGCACGCCGAGAACGACACGTCGATCGACCCGCTGTACGACTGGCGCCCGCAGAGCACGTACATCCGCCGTCCGCCGTACTGGGAAGGCGCGCTGGCCGGCGAGCGCACGCTGCGCGGCATGCGCGCGCTGGCGGTGCTGGGCGACAACATCACGACCGACCACCTGTCGCCGTCGAACGCCATCATGCTCAACAGCGCGGCCGGCGAGTACCTGGCGAAGATGGGCCTGCCGGAAGAAGACTTCAACTCGTACGCCACGCACCGTGGTGACCACCTGACCGCCCAGCGCGCCACGTTTGCCAACCCGACGCTGCTCAACGAGATGGCCGTGGTCGACGGCGCGGTCAAGAAGGGATCGCTGGCACGCATCGAGCCCGAGGGCAAGGTCGTGCGCATGTGGGAGGCCATCGAGACCTACATGGACCGCAAGCAGCCGCTGATCGTGGTGGCCGGGGCCGACTATGGCCAGGGCTCGTCGCGCGACTGGGCTGCCAAGGGCGTGCGATTGGCCGGCGTGGAAGCCATCGTCGCCGAAGGCTTCGAGCGCATCCACCGCACCAACCTGATCGGCATGGGCGTGCTGCCGGTGGAATTCCTGCCCGGCACCAACCGCCTGACGCTGGGCATCGACGGCACCGAGACGTTCGACGTGGTCGGCCAGCGCCGCCCGCGCGCCGAACTGACGCTGGTCATCCATCGCAAGAACGGCGACCGCGTGGAAGTGCCGGTGCTGTGCCGGCTGGACAGCGACGAGGAAGTGTCGATCTATGAAGCCGGTGGCGTGCTGCAGCGCTTTGCCCAGGACTTCCTGGAATCGTCGCGCGCCGCAGCCTGACCGGTGATTAGGAAAATTACGATGGCTCACGTACCTCAAATCAAGATTCCCGCCACGTACCTGCGTGGCGGCACCAGCAAGGGTGTGTTTTTCCGGCTGCAGGATCTGCCCGAATCGGCGCAGAAGCCAGGCGAAGCCCGCGACCGCCTGCTGATGCGCGTGATCGGCAGCCCCGATCCGTACGGCAAGCAGATCGACGGCATGGGCGCGGCCACGTCGAGCACCAGCAAGACGGTGATCATCGCCAAGAGTTCGCGTCCTGACCACGACGTGGACTACCTGTTCGGCCAGGTGTCGATCGACCAGCCGTTTGTGGACTGGAGCGGCAACTGCGGCAACCTGTCGGCGGCCGTGGGGCCGTTCGCGATCAGCAACGGCTTTATCGAGGCATCGCGGATTCCTGAAAACGGCACCGTGACCGTGAAGATCTGGCAGGCCAATATCGGCAAGACGATCATCGCGCACGTGCCGATCACCAACGGCGCGGTGCAGGAAACCGGCGATTTCGAGCTGGATGGCGTGACCTTCCCGGCGGCCGAAGTCCAGCTCGAATTCATGGACCCTGCCGCCGAGGAAGGCGACGACGGCGGCGGCGCGATGTTTCCGACCGGCAACCTGGTCGACGACCTGGAAGTGCCCGGCGTGGGCACGCTCAAGGCCACGATGATCAACGCCGGCATCCCGACGATCTTTGTCGAGGCCGAGGCCATCGGCTACACGGGCACCGAACTGCAGGAGGCCATCAACGGCGATCCGAAGGCGCTGGCGATGTTCGAGACAATCCGGGCCTACGGCGCCAAACGCATGGGCCTGATCCAGGATATCGACGAAGCCAAGAAGCGCCAGCACACGCCCAAGGTGGCGTTCGTGGCCCGCCCCACCACCTATACCGCGTCGAGCGGCAAGACGGTGGAGGCCAGCGGCGTGGACCTGCTGGTGCGCGCGCTGTCGATGGGCAAGCTGCACCACGCGATGATGGGCACGGCGGCGGTGGCCATTGGCACGGCAGCGGCTGTGCCGGGCACGCTGGTGAACCTGGCGGCCGGCGGCGGCGAGCGCGAGGCTGTGCGCTTCGGCCATCCGTCGGGCACGCTGCGTGTGGGCGCACAGGCCGCGCTGGTCGACGGCCAGTGGACCGTGCAGAAGGCCATCATGAGCCGCAGCGCACGCGTGCTGATGGAAGGCTGGGTGCGCGTGCCGGGAGACGCGTTCTAGCCGATCACGCCTTCAGTGAGACTGGCCTGGGCCGGTCTCGGACTTCTCTGAAATTGTCATCACCGGGCGGCATGCTTCCTCATCGAAGCATGCCGCTTTGTCTTATCTGGCATACGTTTCCGGGTTGCAAGGATTCTGTTGAAGTTGTCGACGCAACATCGGGGCGTGGTTATAGTTCTCGCTCCGTTGACGAACCATTGCGGATCGCGACGGCTCCACGAACCAATCAAAAGCGGCCTATGCTGTTTCCACAAGAATCACGCACCGCGCCGACAAGAGGAGAATCATGCAACGACCTGCCAAGCTCACCACCCTTGCCACCCTGCTGCTGTCGGCCGCGCTGCTGACCGGCACCGCGCACGCGCAACTGGCCCCTTCGGCCAGCGCCACCGCGCCTGCCGGCACCACGGCTGAAGCGCGCAAGGCCAACATCGTCATCATCGGCACCGGCGGCACCATCGCCGGCGCGGGGGCATCGGCCACCAACACCGCGGCCTACCAGTCCGCCGTGGTGCCCGTGGACAAGATCATTGCCTCGGTGCCGGAAATCTCGAAGGTCGCCAACGTCAAGGGCGAGCAGATCTTCCAGATCGGTTCCGAGAGCTTCAACAACGAGCGCCTGCTGAAGCTGGCCAAGCGCGTGTCGGAACTGCTCAAGCAGCCTGACGTGGACGGCGTCGTCATCACGCACGGCACCGACACGATCGAGGAAACCGCGTACTTCCTGAACCTGACGCTCAAGAGCGACAAACCCGTGGTGGTGGTGGGCTCGATGCGCCCCGGCACGGCGCTGGGCGCCGACGGCGCGCTGAACCTGTACGACGCGGTGCTGGTGGCATCGAGCCCGGCCTCGAAGGGCAAGGGCGCGCTGGTGGTGCTCAACGATGAAATCCACACCGGCCGCGACGTGACCAAGACCAACACGTTCAAGACCGAAACGTTCCGCTCGCCGTTCGGCCCGCTGGGCTACGTGGTGGAAGGCCGCACGCTGTACTACCGTACGCTGGCCCGCCCGCACACGCTGCAGACCGAATTCGATATCGACAAGATCGACAAGCTGCCCGAAGTGGCCGTGGTCTACGCCTACGGCAACGTGAATCCGGCCAGCATCGACGCGGCCGTGAAGAACGGCGCCAAGGCCATCGTCTACGCCGCTACCGGCAACGGCAGCGTGGGCGATTACATGGTGGAGCCGCTCAAGGCCGCGCAGGCCAAGGGCGTGCAGATAGTGCGGGCCTCGCGCACGGGCAGCGGCATCGTGGTGCGCAATGCCGAGCAGCCGGACGACAAGTACAACTGGATCGTCACCGACGACCAGCTGCCGCAGAAGGCGCGCATCCTGATGGCGCTGGCACTGACCAAGACCAACGACCCGAAGGCCCTGCAGCAGATTTTCTGGAAGTATTGATCGCTTGACGCGGGCCCCGGCACCCCGGGGCCTTGCCTTACAGCAGCGCCGTGCTCATCAGCGCCTTGGCGGCGAGCACGGCCTCTCCTTCGCGCTCGGCATAGACCGACACCTCGGTCACCACCTGGCGCTTGCCCCGGCGTACCACGTCGGCCACGGCACGCAGCGTCGCGGACTTTGCCGGCGCCAGAAACTGGATCGACAGCGATCCGGTCGCCCCACCCTTCACCACCTCCAGATCCACCGCGCTGAAGGCCGCCGCCGCGCCGGCCACATCGATCAGCGTGGCGATGACGCCGCCGTGGACCATGTCGCCCACCGTGATGTGGTTCATGCTGAATGGCAGCAGCAGCTCCACGTGATCGGGCGCCACCACATCGAAGCGAATCCCGAGCGAGCGCGCCACGGGCGATCCGCCCAGCACCGATTCGAGCATGGCGGCATTACGGGGATCGACAGACCTTGTGGACATTGAGCGCCTCCCTGGCATCAGCTGGACTGGAATCATGACCCGTCAAGGGTAGGTGCCAGTCAAGCGGTCCACAATGACTTCAGGGGTAATTCCCAAGTGCCGAAAGCGCCGGTGCGGGGCGTTTATAATGTGCGACCGGCCGATACACGGCCTCTTTCCGCAGCCCCCGCTTCATGTCCGCCAATACCCCCGATTCGTTCACTCCGCCAGCCACTTCCGCCCAGGACGAGGCCCAGACGCGCCTGAGCGACCGCCCGGACAGCCCCTGTATCGGCATCTGCTCGACCCTGTTCGACGAGATTTGCCAGGGTTGCGGCCGCACCGCCGCCGAAGTCAGCAACTGGGTGTTCTATAGCGAGGAAGAAAAGCAGGTGATCTGGGAACGGATCACGCGCGAAGCCACGGCGTGGCGATTCCGCCAGGAATAGCCGAGTGGACGCGACTTGCGCTTTTTCTGTCGCACTTTCACGATAGTTTTGACAAGTTGATGCGCGCCAAGATCGGCCATTTCTGATCTCCCCAGAATGCGCGAGCGGAAAGTTCCGCTGCATCGGGAGATTGAGCATGGCAACACGTGCATTGCAGCGCCGACCATGGCGCACCGGCTGGGCTCGCCACCTCGGGTCCTTGCTGTTCTGGCTGTCGGTGGCTGCCAGCGGGCAAGCCCTGGCCGGCCAGGCATGCGTCTACACAGACACGGATTACCAGGGCGAAAAGCGCTGCTTCGACATCGACGCGCGGGTCGATGTGCCGGATGGCTTTGCCTTCAAGTCGGTCAAGCTCGCTTGGGATACCGAGCTTGTTGTCTCCACCGGCGCGAAATTCGCAGGTCAGGTGCGGCGCTTCACCGGAGACTATCCGCAGACGTTTGGCACTTCCGCCATGACCTTCAGCACGTTCCTGGCGGTGCCAAGGGCGTGCGTCTACAAGGACGCCAAGTTCCAGGGCCGGGAAAACTGCTTCGCGCCGGGCGCGCTGGAGTGGACGCTGTCCGACAGCGTCGACAGAAACGCATCGTCGTTGCTGATGGCGAAGGATCTCGCCTTCTATGCGTTCTCGGACCAGCTCGGCAGAGGCGAATCGTACAGCCGGTATTCCGGTGTCAACTTTTTCGAGGCGTTCAACGACAAGGCGCGGTCGCTTCAGGTCGTCAGAACGCGTCTGAATTGCAGCGTCGATTGTCCCGTTGGGTTTTCGGAGGGCTACAACCTTGCCGATATCCTCGAACGGGAATCCGCCAAAACCCCTGACGGCAAGCGCCACCCTTTGAGTCAGGTGGTAATGACCGTCGAAACCAGCTCTCGGCAAGACTTTTACGTCTATGTCGGCAACGCACTGCGCATCAACTTCACCGCGCGTACTGCGGATATCGAGGATGCGTACACGTTTCGTCCCGTCGCCAAGTTCGACCTCGATGCTGACACGGCATTCGTTTCCATCGCGCTGGCCTACGATGACCCCGAGCACCTGGATGTCCAGCTTGTCTCCTCGGACCGGATGCGGAAAGTGGTGGGTACATCTCCCATTGCCACCGTGCCACGGCCTGCCGCCCCGCTCGGCACGACACTGGCGATCGATAACGAAAGCAGCGAGGCGATCCGGATTGCGGGCCTGTCATTCGCCCTGGTAAAGCCGGAAGCGCGGCTGCAACCGCCGACCCGTTGCTGGCACAGCGAGATGCTCGCCGTCGCCACCTACTTCCTGGGTCAGTGCAGCGCCCCATCCTTGAGTCCGGCGGGCCAGGATCGGGATGCCATTCGTTACTCGGCAGGGGCTGCGGCGTATACGGGCTTCAACGCCGTGATATCCGGGAAGCCCAGAACCGCAGCGCCGGAAACCAGGCTCGTGTCCTATACGGCCATGGGTCGCAATCCCATGGCCGTCTATGCGGCTGCCCGCGTCTGCCGCGCGGAAATCGAGCACATCGCCACACCACGCATGCGACGGGGCGTGGACGATCCAGCCGATTGCATCAGCCGGACGATGACGATCATTGCGCTGTTCCAGACGCTGTTCGGCCCCCAGTGGGATTCGGACAGGTTCGAGCAGGTCATGTCGAGCATCCTGACCCACGGCACCACTGGCTATGCAACATCGAACCCGGAGGTCGAAAATCAACTGATCGCCGCCGTACAGGAGCGGGATCGCACGACGACGCGTGACAATCGCCGGCAGACCGCGATGGCTGCGTATCGCGCTGCCGACCAGGTCTTCCAGGTATCACGCAACGGCACGATGGACATGGAGGTGGCTGCAGCCCGCATGCACGCTGCGGGCAACGGTCAACTCGTGCTGTCCGATGCGGCCCCGGCGACGCTCGCTGAAGCGCAGAGCGCGCCACTGGGTCGATATCAGATTGACTTGCGCACCTACCAGCCGCAAACCGTAACGCCCCGGGTTTTGAGGAACGGGCGCTGGGAGCAGGACGCACGGAATCCGTTCACGTACGAGATCCATAGCTGGGACAACATTCCGATCATGCTCCGCCTGTCGAGCGTGCTGCAGGGCTGGCGCGACGACTATCGCCGCTTCGCCGGCGACAACGCCCTGTCACCGGGCCAGGTTTCCCTGGCGCATACCGGCCGAAGGATGGCCGACAGCATGGTCACGTCCATTGCGGAAGGCGAACCTGCGATCTATGTAGTGGTGCTGTACCGGGGCTTTCCCGTCTCCGTCCTGCTGGGCAGCATCGACGAGGACGACCCCACCAAGGCGGATGTGGGTACGGTCGTCAGCGCGCCGCAAAATGTCCTCTATCGTGACAGCGCCGTACGCGGCGCCGCGAGTCACGGATTGCAGGCGTATCTGAACCATCTCCACGGCAGGGGTGTGACCGATGTCTTCACATCAGCCATCACGGCACCCTCCGCGCTGGTCAAGCAACGGGCGGGTTTCAAGCTCATAGAGCCCCTGGACCAGGACGACGCCAGTTCCGACGACGACGCAAGGCGTCGCCGCTAGGTCGCCACGCACTACGTACCAATGCTGGCTGAGGGAACGATCATGGAGCCGGCCTCACCCTCCAGCCAGCCGTTTCTCCATATCCTCGACGACATGGTTCGCCACGCGCTGGCGGGCCAGCTTGCGCCAGCTTTCAGCCAGCACAGGCAGTTCCGCCATCGCGGCAAGCGCCGCCAGGTTGAGCCGATCCACGTAGAGCACGTGCAGCAGCCGCTGCAGGTTCCAGTCGGGATACGGCCGCGCCACCAGCACCAGGTGATCGCCAGCGGACACCTCGCCCTCCTCGATCACGCGGTAGTACCAGCCCGTGCGGCCACTGCCTTGCACGGCGCGCGACATGCCCGCAAACCCGAAGCGATGATTGAGCTTCCAGCACGGCTGGCGGGCCTGCGAGACCTCGACCAGTGCCGTGCCCAGCCGGAAGCGGTCGCCGATACAGACATCGGCCTCGGTCAAACCCGTCGTGCTCAGGTTTTCGCCAAACGCGCCGGCGTGCTGGAGCAAGTCGCCATTGCCGCCGTGCCCCGCCAGTTCCTCGCGCCAGCCCGCATAGTGGTCGCGCGGATAGTGGTGGAGTGCCTTCTCGGGGCCGCCGTGGTGTTTCGGATCGCCCTGCTCGTCGATGTCGAGCCCGATGGTGGTGACGCGCACCGGCCCGTCGACCGCCGCCTTGGCAATGCCACTCGGCACGCCCTTGGGGCCGAACGGCCGCACCCGGCCTGCCAGCAGCACATCGATCCGGACGTCGATATTGTCGGTACTACCCCTGCTCACAGCCCCGCTTCCTCCATCCATCGGGCAAACATCAGCTCGCCGGCACTGGCTACGGTGGCGCCAATCTCGGCCGTACGGCGGCGGATCGTGCGCGGGTCGACACCGGCCTTGGCCAGCTCCACGGTATGGCCGATCAGCCAGGTCTCGATATCGCCGGCCTTCACTTCGGGATGGAATTGCAGCGCCAGCACGTGCCTGCCGATGGCGTACGCCTGGTTCGGCGTGGCGGCAGTGGATGCCAGCCGTTCGGCGCCCTCCGGCAGGTCGAAGGTATCGCCGTGCCAGTGCAGGACTTCCCAGTCGGCGTTGGCCAGCACCGCCAGCGGCGAACGGCGGCCGGCGTCGGTCGGCTGGATCTGGCCCCAGCCAATCTCGCGCGTACCCGGATAGACCCGCGCGCCCGAGGCGGCGGCAATCAGCTGCGCGCCCAGGCAGGCGCCAATGATCGGCAGTTCGTCTTCCAGGCGTTGGCGGATCACGCCGATCTCGGCCTCCAGCCATGGGTAGGCTTCGGTCTCGTAGACACCGATGGGGCCACCCAGCACCACCAGCAGGTCGGCCGGGTCGGTCTGCACCAGCGTGAGGTCGTCCACGCCCGCCTGGTAGATGCGGATGTCATGGCCGCGGTCGCGTGCCACATCGGCAATCACGCCCGCATGCTCGAAGGCTACGTGCTGGATGACATCGGTCCGTAACTGGCGCCTGGGTTCGCTCATCGACTGACACTCCTGCTGGAAATTGTGGCTGGGATATGAATGCGGTCCCATACGATACCGCACTGCATCATGGCTTGTCTTTCACCGGCTGCAAGACCAGCGTGTCGAAGCTGTCGCCCCCGGGATTGCGCCGGTGCCCACCAATCGTGATGTACTGCACCGCCGCCCATTTGTCGGTCCAGTCCCGGTAGTGCGGCGACAGCGCATTGCCCGATTGCCCGGTCGACGACATGAAGCGCGAATCGGACAAGTCAGACAGGTCGTAGATCGCGCGCAGGCTGGCCGCATGGGTATTCTCGAACGGCGCCGCTTCGTCGCGCAGGCTGTGCCGGCCCACGTCCACGGTGTAGGTGTCGCCGCCGGTGCGCACGCGGATATTGAACAGGCCGGCCAGATACGGCACCTTGCCGAACGGCTTGTGCTCCGAGCGCGCCGCATGGGCCTTGCCCCAGCGCCATTTGGCCGGGTCGTCGCCGTAGCGCTGGTCCAGGTCCGCGATGGCGCGCTGCCAGGCCAGGCCGATCGTCGCGGCGCAGGTCTCGCGCGCGGTGGTACGCGCGTTGTCACACCAGAACGCCCCGAGCCCCTTCGGATCGCGCATCGCATTGAGCATCGGCAATTGCACGTTGCGCTGGTCCCACAGGCTGTTGAACATGGGGTCCCCGACCTTGTCCTCGAACAGCAGGCGCGACAGCTCGCGCAGCCAGGCCGTCACCACCAGCGGCTCGGTCCGGTCGGCGTCCATCGTGCCATCCCACTTGCGCAGCGCGTCGAACAGCCGACGCTCGCGTTCCGGGCGCGCGGCGTCGCTGGCCACGGGGGCAGCCAGCAGCAGCGGCAAGGCATCGCGCACGGCCAGCGACACCACATCCTTCTGGATCTTGCCGAAGGTCTCCGGCGTGTGGCGCGGCTCGGCGTCCAGCAGCGTCTGGATGCGCTGGGCGCGATACGGCACGCTCCATTCGCTGGTGATATAGAACGGGTAGTCGTTGTCGACGATCTTCTGGTTGGCCGTCACGATCGTCCCCGACGGCGGATTGAAGCGCCGCGGCAGCTCATCGAACGGAATGAAGCCCTGCCAGTCGTAGCGCGCGTCCCAGCCCGGCGCGGGCGCCAGCCCCATCAGGTCGTTGTCGGCCCGGCGGATCGGCACCAGTCCCGGCGCGATATAGCCGATATTGCCGTCCACGTCGGCGTAAACGATGTTCTGCTGCGGCGAGTGAAATTCGCGCAGCGCGCCGACGAAACTCTTCCAGTCCGTGGCCATGCCCATCTTCAGGCTGGCCTGGAAGGTCCGGTCGTCCGGCCGCAGCGCCGTCCACTGGAACGACACCACATACTGTGCGCCCAGCGGCTTGGCCGCCGTGCTGATCGGCTCGGCCACGTCCGACATCACCGGGCCATGTCGCGTTGTCCGGACATTGAGCGTCAGGTCGGGCTGCCCCTTGATCCTGATGACCTCCTGGCGCGTCTCGAATTCGGCCCAGCCGTCGGGGGTCTGGTAGCGATTCGGATTGGCCGGGTCGATCCGTTCGATATACAGGTCCTGCACATCGGGCGCGGTATTGGTGAACCCCCAGGCGATCCGCTTGTTGTGGCCCAGCACCACCAGCGGCGCGCCGGGCAGCGTGGCGCCGGTCAGGTCCAGCCCCGGGGCCTGCAGGTGCGCGAAGTACCAGAGTCCGGGCGCCTGCAGCCCCAGGTGCGGGTCATTGGCCAGCAGCGGCTTGCCGCTGCGCGTGTGCGCGCCCGACACCACCCAGTTGTTCGACCCCATGCCGTCGACATAGCCAGCCGGCGCGCGTTCGGACAGCTGCGCCATGGCCGTGGCCACGGGGGCCAGCTTGCGATAGAAGCTGGCGTAGTCCATCGTCCGCAGCGGCTTGTCACCGGGATACGGCGCCAGGATTTCGGCGATGCGTGCCGTGGGCAGTTGCTGGGCCAGGCTCATGCGCAGCACTTCCTGCCGCCAGTTGCCGCCCAGGTCCCAGGCCATCATGGTCTGCCAGCCCAGCGTGTCGGCGGGCTCCCAGTGCTCGGGCCTGGTGCCGAGGATCAGGAATTCGGGGGGCAGCGCCGCCTTGCGGGTATCGATATAGGCATTGACGCCGTCGGCATAGGCTTGCAGCACCGCGCGTGTCTCAGGGGGCGTCTGGGCCAGCACGGCTTCGGCATTGCGCCGCACGCCCATGGTGCGCAGGAAGCGGTCGGTGTCGAGCGCGCTCGGGCCCAGGATCTCGGCCAGCCGGCCAGCCACGATGCGCTTGTTCATCTGCATCTGCCAGAGCCGGTCCTGGGCATGGACGTAGCCCAGCGCATAGTAGGCATCCAGCGCGTTGCCGGCCTGGATATGGGGTACGGCGTTGCGATCACGTACCACCACCACGCGGTCGCGCAGTGCGGGCAGGCGCATCGTGCCGGCGGTATCGGGCTGCGAGGCCTGGCGATACCAGATATAGCCGCCGATGGCGCCCGTCAGCCCGATCAGCAGCACGCCCGACAGTATCCAGCCCAGCCGTTTGAACCAGCGCATTCGACGTATCTCCCCGTGGAAAGACGCAAGCATCGCAGATTTCCGCGCAGACAAGAATGCCCGGACTCGCCGGGCATTGCGGTTGGCGTCGGTCGGAAGACCCGTCAGGCGGGCTTCTTCAGTTGCAGCGACTTGTATTCGAGGAATTCCTCCAGCCCGAACTTGCCGCCTTCGCGGCCGTTGCCCGACTGCTTGAAGCCCCCGAACGGCGCATTCATGTTGAACGGGCCGCCATTGATATCCACCTGGCCGGTGCGGATGCGCCGCGCCACCTTGATGGCACGCGTTTCGTCGCCAGACCAGACACCGCCGCCCAGGCCATAGACGCTGTCGTTGGCGATGCGGATCGCGTCGTCCTCGGTGTCGTAGCAGATCACCGACAGCACCGGCCCGAAAATTTCTTCCTGGGCGACGGTCGCCTTCGGGTCGACATTACCCAGCACGGTCGGCTTGACGAAGAAACCGCGGTCGAAGCCGGCCGGGGTATCGGGGCCGCCGGCCACCAGTTCGGCGCCCTCTTCCAGCCCGCGACGGATGTAGCCGGTGACGCGCTCCTTCTGCACAGCGGAAATCAGCGGTCCCATGCGCGTGGTATCGGCCAGCGGGTCGCCCACGGCAAAGCCTTCCACGACCTTGGCGGCGATGGCCTTGATTTCGTCATAGCGGCTGCGCGGCACCAGCATGCGGGTATGCGCCGAGCACGTCTGGCCGGAATTCAGGAAGCAGGCGCTGATGGTGCCCTTGACGGCCACCGCCAGGTCCGCGTCGTCCAGGATCACCGACGCCGACTTGCCGCCCAGTTCCAGCGCCACGCGCTTCACCGTGTGCGCGGCCAGTTCGGACACCCGCTTGCCGGCCCGGGTGGAACCGGTAAACGACACCATGTCGACGTCCGGATGGCTGGCCAGCACCTCGCCCACCACCGGCCCGTAGCCCGTCACCAGGTTGAACACGCCAGGGGGCAGCCCGGCCGCCTCGATCACCTCGGCCAGCACGAAGGCATTGAGCGGGGCCACTTCCGACGGCTTGAGCACCACGGTGCAGCCCGCCGCCAGCGCCGGCGCTACCTTGAGGGTGATCTGGTTCAATGGGTAGTTCCACGGGGTGATGGCCGCCACCACGCCCACGGGCTCGCGCACGACCAGCGAATTACCCACCTGCTCCTCGAAGGTGAAGCCCTCCAGCAGCGCGGCGGCCTGGCCCCAGTTGTATACCGGCCCACCCACCTGGATGGCGCGCGCCAGCTTGATCGGCATGCCCACTTCGCCGGCGATCAGCTGGGCCAGTTCCTCGGTGCGGTCCTTCAGGCCTTCGGCAATCTTGCGGATGTAGCGGGCGCGCTCGGCGGGCGGCGTGGCGGCCCAGCCATCGAATGCCGCACGGGCGGCCGAGATGGCGTCCTCGGCGTCACGGGCGTGACCCTCGGGAATCTTGCCCATGACCGCCTCGGTGGCGGAATGGATCACTTCGATGCTGCCGGTGCCGTGGGGTGCCACCCACTTGCCGTTGATAAACAGTTTGTCTCGTTGTTGCATGGCCACAGCCCTCATCAGGTGGATCGGCAATTGCAAAATTTTTGTTACTTTTATGGAGCACCACATTGTAGGCCGGTTTGCGGATTCGGATTTTCAACGCCGCGCGCCGGTCCGGACAACAAGATGGCGATAATCGGCCGCGCAGACACTCGATCCGAGGGCCTCGCCGCGGGCGGCCGATCCATAACAAAAGGAGCGAGACATGGTCGACCCGATCTATCACAAGACGGAGGCTGGTCAGGAGGAAATCCGCACCCGCGCACGCAAGCTGGACCAGAAAATGCGCGCGCTATTGCTGATCGTGAACGGAGAACGCGCCAAATCGGCGCTGTTGGCGCAAGTTGGTGGGCTGGGCGTGGCCGAGGAGGCCTTCGACACCCTGCTGGCGCTGGGGCTGATCGAGCCACTGCCCGACCTGTCCGGACAGGCATCGCCTTCGTCCGGGGCGTCGGCGTCTTCGTCCGCGCGGCCCACCCGGCAGGCAGGCGCCCGCAAACCCGCCGACACCAATCTGTTCGCCGCGTATTCGGGCTTCAATTCGGCGGGTGGCAAGGGCATCGACGACCGCGTGGAAGAGCGCGACATGCTGGCTGACACCACCATCGCGCCGGCCATGGCGCCCGTGGCCGCCAGCGCCCCGGCCGGCGCCGACGGCTACAAGCGGCTTTACCACTTCTATACCGACGTCATCGGCAACCACCTGGGCCTGCGCGGCTACGTGCTGCAGGTGAAGGTAGAAAAGGCCTCGACCGTGGTCGAACTGGCGGCCCTGCGCGACACGCTGGGCACCGCGCTGCAGAAATCCAAGGGCGACATCACCGCGCACGCGATCATCGACCAGCTCGACGACCTGCTGGCGGAGATGGGCGTAGCGCCGGCGCGATAGGCCGCCGCCGTACGTGCGGTCTGGGCTGCGCTGCAAGATTTCCGGCTGGCACAGCCCAGTAATATCGACACCCCGAAAAAGGGGGCTGGCGCGCCCCCTTGCACGGCTCGCCTACGCCCCGGCATCCTCCTGCGGTGCCGGCGCCGTACTGCCCACCGAATACCAGTCCACCTTGCGCGTGATGGCCATGATGCCGGCCAGCATCACGAACAGCAGCAGCGAGCCCAGCACCAGTGCGTTGTCCTCGGACACCAGCAGCCCATACAGCGCCCCATACAGTGCGGTCAGCAGCCCCGCAAAGCCCGCGCCGCGTTGCCAACTGCGCAGCACGAAGGTGAGATAAAAGCCCAGCAGTCCGATGCAGGCCGTGCTGGCCGCCAGGTAGGCCACCAGGAATGGCGCGTGCTCCGACAGGCTGGCCAGCAGCAGGAAGAACATCGCCAGGGCCAGCCCCGCCAGCAGGTACTGGATGGGGTGGATGCGCAGCGCCTTGACCAGCTCGAACATATACAGCCCGGCAAAGGTCAGCAGCACGAACAGCAAGCCATATTTCACGGCCCGCTCGGCCTTGACGTAGACGTTCACGGGCTCCATCAGCGTGACGGACGCCGCCTGCAGCGACATCCGGTTGCCAGGCCCCGGGTTGCCGGCCAGCTGGTCGCGCACGCTGGTATTGAAGGCCGTGACGGCCCATTCCGCGGTAAATCCCTTGTCGGTCACCGTACGCTGGCGCGGCAGGAAATTGCCGTCGAAGCTCGGATGCGGCCACGGGGAGCGCATCGTGAACTGGTTGTGATCGGCCACCGGCACCAGCGCCATCGACCGCGCGCCCAGTACCGCCAGCGTCAGGCTGAACGGCACGGTACGGGCATCGAGCGGCTTGCCCGCGGCACCGCCCACGTCGATCCGCGCGTGCAGGCCTTGCGGCAGGCTCTCGAACCAGGCGCCCTGCTGAAGCCGCACCGGCTTGCCGTCGAGTTGCATGACGGGCTGCGACACCAGGCCGCGCATGTCGCCCACCCCCAGCACCACATACGGCTGGCCCATCTCGAAGCGGACATGGCCGACTGACTTCGACAGGTCTTCGTCCGACTTCAGGTCTGGCAACACGATCGTGCCCTGCCATTGCGTGGCGGTCTCATGGACGATGGTCTTGTGGATGCCGCGATAGCGCTCGCCGGGCGTCACGTCGGCACGCACCTGCAGCGTCTTCGGAAACACCAGCAGCCGCCGGCTTTCCTCCCGATTCTGCTGCGGCGCGTTGCCGGCCACTGCCACGGCCACCACCTCCTTGTACGGCACGACGATGATGGGGCCCGTCAGGGTCTGGGGGCCGGCATAGCTCTGCCAGATGCTTTGTTCGGCGGCGTCGCGGTACTGGCTGCGTTCGCGCACGATGCCAAGCACCATCTGCAGCGCAACCCACAACAGCAGGATGACGCCGGCAATGATCGCGATTCGGTAAAACAGGGCCTTGTTCATGGGAGTCTTGCGAGTGGAGATGCCGCAAGACTAGCCACCGTGCGTGAGCGCAGGATGGGGCCGGCAAGGAGCCAGCGAGACGCCGGCGTGAAGTGTGTGAAGTGCGTGAAGTTGCCCGGACTGGCCGCGAAGGCTGCCGCATCAGGCTACCGCATCTGGCCGCCGCCCTGCGCGACCTCAGGCCACCACCGGCAGCACCAGTTCCGCGCGTGTCCCGCCATCTTCGCGGTTGGCCACGGCAATCGTCCCCTGGTGCAGCAGCGCCACCTCGCGCACCAGGCACAGGCCCAGGCCAGTGCCACGCTCTCGACCATCCGGGCGCGGCAACGAGTAGAAGCGCTCGAACAGCCGGGGCATCGCAAAGTCCGGGATGCCCGGCCCACGATCGTCAATCCTGAGCACGACCTGATCGGGCCCCGTCGAGTGCGCCAGGGATACGTCGATGACGGAACCCGCCGGCGCGAAATCGAGCGCGTTCTCCAGCAGATTGACGATGGCCTGGCGCAACAGGAACACGTCGCCGTTGATCGCCGGCAGCGCGTCGGGCGGCTGCCAGCGCAGTTGCACGCCCCGCTGGCGCGCCCTCGGCTCCAGCGACTGCACGATCTGCCCGATCTCCTCCGCCAGCAGGACCGGCTCGCGCTTTTCCAGGTGCTGGCGCTGTTCGACTTCGGCCAGCGTCAGCAGTTTGCGGATCAGCAGGTCCAGCCGTTGCGTCTGTCCCCGGATATTGCCGAGAAAGCGCTGGCGGTCGGCGGCCGGCATGTCTTCCTCCAGCAGCTCGGCCGCGCCGCCGATGGCCGCGAGCGGACTCTTCATCTCGTGGGTCAGCGTGTGGATGTAGTGTTCCACGTACTGCTTGTCTTCCAGCCGCAGACGCATGGTCTCCACGGCCCGGCCCAGCTCGGCAAGTTCGCTGGCGCCCCGCAGCGGCATCTCGGCACGTTCGCCGGCGGCCACCGCACGGGCATAGCGCTGCAGCTTGCGCAGGCCGATCACGAGCCAGAGCGTACACAGCACGCCAATTGCCGCCGCACCGCCGATCAGCAGCAGGCCGTAGGTCAGGATCACCCCCTGGCTGCGCGCGATGAACGGTGCCACGGTCTGGTTCGGCTTGGCCACGGTCAGCGCGCCGATGATGCGCGAGCCGTCGCGGATCGGCGCGGCCACGTACATCACCGAACTGCTCTCGTCGGCGGGGTCCGAACGGGTACTGCGGGCGCCATACTTGCCCTGCAGGGTCAGGTAGACGTCGTTCCAGCGCGAATAGTCGGCACCGACCGCCTGGCCCGCCGTGTCGAAGCGTACGATGCCGTGGTCATCGGTGACGTAGATGCGGTAGCCCACCGCGTCCTTGTGCGTGCCCCAGACGCTGGCATCCACCGGCTGTTCGCGCAGTTGGGCCAGGCGCCGGGCGAAGGCCCCGTCGGCAATCTGGCCGGCCTTCAGGTCGTCGGCCGCCAGCACGGCCAGCACATGGGCGGTGTCCACCAGCGTGTCTTCCATGGCTTGGCGCACCCCCGGCTTGACCTCCTGCACGAACACCCGCAGCGTCAGGAACGTCGCCAGGCCGACCACCAGGAAAAAGCCGAAAAAAATGCGCAGGCCGATGTGCATGGGCGGGATCGGTCGGTTCAGGCGTGGGGTGCGTGGGGGACGCTGGAAGCGTCAGGCGCTTCCAGCGAATAGCCCATGCCACGATGGGTGCGGATCGGATCGCCTGCCGGGTCCACGTCGCGCAGTTTGGCGCGCAGGGTCTTGATATGGGTATCGACGGTGCGATCGACCGTGTCG
Source organism: Cupriavidus pauculus (assembly GCF_002858765.1). Lineage (GTDB taxonomy): Bacteria > Pseudomonadota > Gammaproteobacteria > Burkholderiales > Burkholderiaceae > Cupriavidus > Cupriavidus pauculus_B. The sequence goes on along the minus strand of NZ_PJRP01000015.1, from coordinate 143,279 downwards.
AGCGCGTCATGCCAGACCAGGTCCATCAACTGGGCCCGGCCATAGATGCGGCCCGGATGCTGCACCAGCAACGCCAGCAGCCGGTATTCGTATCGCGTGAGATCCAGCCACTGGCCTCGGTAGGCCACCCGCGCGCCTTCCGCGTCGTGCTGGAAGCCTGTCGGTCGCCCGGCCGTGGTTGCCGTCGGCACCGCCGCCGGGGCTGCCGGTTCGGCCTGTGGCCGGGCGCGACGCAGGATCACGCGCACCCTGGCCGCCAGTTCCCGGGGCGAGAACGGCTTGACCACATAGTCGTCGGCGCCAATCTCCAGCCCCACGATGCGGTCGATTTCCTCATGGCGCGCGGTCAGGAAGATCACGGGCACATCGGAAAACGTCCGCAGCGTGCGGCAGACCTCAAACCCGTTGATGTCCGGCAGGCCGATATCGAGCACCACCAGATCGGGCCGCTGCATGCGCAACCGGGCCAGCGCGTCGCCGCCCAGCATGCAATGCTCGGCCTGCATGCCATCCGTACGCAGCGCGTACAGGATGGTATCGGCGATGGCGGATTCGTCTTCCACCACCAGGATGGACGGTTGTTTCATGGGCGGGCGCGGCAGGATGGGCGGTGCGTATTATCCGCCATCGCGCTGGGCAGTGGTCGAACCTTCAGGTACGGCCAGCAACCGGCGGAGCCGGCTGAGGAAAGCAGGGATGTCAATCTGGCGGCGGCGATGCATGGCAGGCTCCGGAGGCGAATGGAGCGGCCAGTGTCGTGGCGGTCGGTGAAGGGACGGTGAGGCGAGCGTGAAGTGGCGACCGGCCCGTTGGCATCGGCTGTGAAAAAAGGGGGTTCGTCGGCTGGTGACTGGCAGGTCAAGGCGAACTGTTACCCAGCCCGGCAGCGATCTGCATGATCGAATCCGCGCCATCCTCGCCGACGACCGACTTGGCGGCCGCCTGCGCGCGCGCCCATGCCGGTCCTGCACGCCCCAACAGCGACGTTCCGGCCTTTGTGATGCAAAGCGGCCGGCTCCGCCCATCTTCCTCTGGAAAGCTCTCCGTCACCCATCCCTGCGCAAGTAGCGGTTGCAGGTTGCGTGTCATCGTGGACCGGTCGTGATGGTTTCGCCGCCCCAGGTCTGCACGGCTGATGGGTCCAAGTTCATGTACCAGAACCAGAAGCGTCAGTTGCGGGGCATTGATGCCGAAGGGGCGTAGCGCGTCATCGTAAATCGCGGTCAGCACCCTGGAGATTTGCCGTGTCCGCGTGATCAGGCAGGTCCTGAGTATCTCCTGGGCCATCGAAGGTCGCGTGGCGGAACTCATTTCAGCATTCACTTAGTTGTCGAACACGCGTAAGTCTAGAGCAGTTCGCTGCTGAATGCTGCCGATCACCGAGGGCGAGACTGAGGTCCGGCGCAGCCGCTCCTGTCTTGTAACCCACGGTAACTCAACTAGCCTCAGATACACATCGATACGTTTCTGGCTCCTCGACGCCATACGCGAGATACATCGTTTTTCTTCAATGCTGCATATGCAACATAACGACACCGACCGATATGCAACCCGTTCTGTCCCGGTCCGTTCGTCGAGATGAAAGTCGAGGTGAAAGATATGAACATGCAACATCAGGCAACCCTGCGCAGCGCGCTTGCCTCTGTGACACGTACGGCCGCCGCCGTCGGGATGACACTTGCTGCCGCGCTCGCGTCGCCGGCGCATGCGGATGCGCCCGGACCAGACATCAGTCATCTGGCTATCCATGACGATATGCAGCTTCGGAGGATGGTCACGCACAACGACCATGCCAAAGGGACGGTATTGCTTTTGCATGGCTTCCCCGAAACGCTGCATGCCTGGGACAGCATTGCCCAGACACTCGGTGCGGAATATGAAGTTCACGCCTTCGACTGGCCCGGATATGGCGAGTCATCACGTCCGACACCCGACCGGTTTGCATACGCGCCCGCGGACTACGCGAAGGTGCTCAAGGCCTATATCGATCGTGCGGGCATCGACAAAAGCAAGCTGGTGATCTACGCCACCGATATCGGCGCACTGCCTGCGCTGATCGCCGCCTTGGACGACCCTGGCGTCGCCAAATCCATCATTGTTGGAGACTTTGCCCCCTTCGATCGCCCCCAGTTCATGCAGGAGCGGCTCCAGGCGTTGAAGGACCCAAAGTCCGCAAAGGCGGTGCGCGACGCCTTCAACACCACGCGCGATGAAATCCTTGAGAACGCCTTCACGCGCGGTCTCGCCCCTGCGCTGCGCTACGAGTTGTCTGCCACGTACAGGGCCGACCTGGCGCGCGGGTGGCAAAACGGCGCGCTGACTTCGGCAGATGCGTTCTATCACTATTACTCGCACTTCACGCGCGACCAGGACGCCTTCGAGGCGAGGCTCGACAAGCTGAAAACGCCGATCAAGGTCATCTGGGGCGACCAGGACCTCTACATCCACAAGGAAATGGGCATCGAATTCGCGCGGCGACTCGGTGCGCCGATTGAATTGCTTGCGCAAACCGGTCATTACCCGCACTTGCAGCACCCACAGCACGCCGTGCGCGAAATCCGCGCGGCATTGCCTTGAACGCATGAAACCGAGTCGCGCCGGCCTCGCCACATCGGCGCGATTTCAGAAACCCCGTGGCGGATTCCCATCCACTCCCTGCAAACCATCATGAGCACCTCCAACGATAAAGTTATCTATACCGGTACCACGCGCGTCACGGGCGGGCGCAATGGCAGCGCAACAAGCTCGGACGGCCGGCTTGCCGTAGCGCTGTCGAAGTTCGGCAGCCATGGCGCGGGTACCAATCCCGAACAGCTTCTTGGCGCAGGTTGGTCAGCGTGTTTCCTGAGCGCAATGGGCAAGGCGGCACTCGTGGCAGACGTCGCCCTGCCAGCCGACGCAGCGGTGGAAGCGCACATCGACCTGGTTCAGGCCGGTGACGCATTCCATTTGGCTGCACGGCTGCATGTCAGCCTCCCCGGCGTCGACCCCGCCTTGGCGCGTACGCTTGCCGGCCGGGCGCATGAGATCTGCCCGTACTCGAAGGCAACACGCGGCAATGTCGACGTCCAGATCCATATCCTCTGAGGACGCGACATGACAACGACACGGCTTCTCTTTGCAGCATTGCTTGCGGCGTCCGGCGCGCTGCACACGGCAACCGGGCTGGCGCAAGCGCCTGGGATCCATCGAACCGATCTGATCCAGCGCGACCTCGTCCTGCCTGGCCATCAGGGCGTGCAAGTCAAGGTCGACTTCGATGTAGGTGCATTTGCGCCGAAGCATGTGCATCCCGGCGAGGAAATCGCCTATGTGTTGGCGGGCACGCTGGAATACCAGCTCGGCAACCAGGCGCCCGTAACGCTGCAGGCCGGGGACGCATTGTTCATCCCGGCAGGGATGCCGCATTCCGCACGCAACGTTGGCAAAGGGAAAGCCTCGGAGCTTGCCACGTACATCGTCCAGAAAGACGCGCCGCTGGTGACGCCAGCGAAGTAATCGGCGCGAGACGCATCTCTTGAAGGATCCAGAAATGACTTCCTACGACTCCCCCACCGCCGACGAACTTGTCGGCACACCGGATCGCGCTCGACGCAGGCTGCTGCTCGGTGGCATGGCATCGGGCGCCCTGGCGATGATGCCTGGCGCCACGGCTATCGCCGCGTCTGCCCAGGCAGCCCTCGACGCGACTCAGGACAATATTCGTCCGTTTCGGGCGAATTTCCCCCAAACGGCGCTCAACGATCTGAAGCGACGCTTGGCCGCCACGCGATGGCCCGACGCCGGGCCGGTCGCCGATCGGTCACAGGGCGTCCAGTTGGAAAGGATGCAGTCGCTGACGCGCTATTGGGCCACCAGCTACAACTGGCGCAAGGCCGAGTCGCGGCTGAACGGCTACCCGCAGTTCGTCACAAGAATCGATGGCGTGGACATTCATTTCGTCCACGTACGTTCTCGGCATGCCAATGCCTTGCCGCTCGTGATGACGCACGGGTGGCCCGGATCGATTTTTGAACTGCTGGGTACCATCGGCCCGCTTACCGACCCTACGGCCCACGGCGGTACGGCTGACGATGCCTTTCATCTGGTATTGCCATCCATCCCCGGCTTCGGCTTCTCGCAGAAGCCGGTGGACGGGGGGTGGAATCCGGAACGGATTGCACGTGCCTGGGATACGCTGATGAAACGTCTGGGCTACCACCGCTATGTATCCCAGGGCGGGGACTGGGGCGCCATCATCTCCGATGCCATGGGAAGACTTGCGCCTGAAGGATTGCTGGGTATTCACGTCAACCGGATCGAACGCGGCACCACGTTGCCGGCCCCCATAGCCATGGCATTGAAGACCGGGAGCCCCGCGCCAGCGAATCTTACGGCTGAAGAAAAGCTTGTCCTCGACGAGGCCAGGGATTTTCTGAACAAGGGGTTCGGCTACGCGGCCATCATGCAAACACGGCCCCAGACCATTGGGTTCGGCCAGTCCGACTCGCCCGTGGCGCTGGCCGCATGGATTTACGACAAGCAGGCAGACTGGGTTTTAACACGGGGAGACCCGGAACGGGCACTGGGGCGAGACGCCCTGTTGGACAACATCACGTTCTACTGGCTCACGAATACCGGGGCATCCAGCGGACGAATCTATTGGGAAACGAGTGTTGCAGGCGCCAAGAGCGCACCCATCACGGTGCCAGTGGCAGTCACCATTTTCCCCGGCGAAGTCTATCGACCGCCCAAACATTGGCTGGAGCAGACTTATCCCAAGCTCGTCTACTACAACCGCGTACAGAAAGGCGGTCACTTTGCCGCCTGGGAGGAACCGGCCCTGTTCAGCGAAGAAGTACGCGCAGCGTTCCGACCGATGCGCAATGCCCTGAGCCCTGCCCTGCCATCTGACGCCTCGAAGCCAGGTTGACGGGCAGTGCCACGCTGAGTTGTCGACCACAGGCGTCACTACCGGCGCCTGCGTGAGGAATCCGGCGGCAACCGTCGCACTGCGATCCCATGCGCGGCCCGCTGCAGCGGGCCGCGCGGATACGCCGGGCTACTTGCGGACTGCCCCGGTCCTGTCAGGCCATTTCCGTGGCAGCTTCCCCAGCCAGCTCGGCTTCCGTCTCGTCGGCCGCCGTGATTTCCGCGTTCGCGTTGTCAACGTCGGCAACCATGTCGCCCAGACCGATGGCGACCGTGATGTTCGGCGTCCAGTTCTGGCGGTCGGTGCTGACCTCCGCAAACGTGGTCACCGTCGCGGTGTAGCCCTGCGCTCGAAGGTCGTCGGCCAGTCGCTGCGCGCGCGGTTCCAGCGCCGCTTGCGGATTCTCTTCGTTGATGTCGAGTACCAGCTTGGTCTCGAATTCTTCCTTGCCCTTCTGGATCGCCGCTTGCATGGCCTTGAGTTGCTTGTTCGCGAGCGCGACGAGCTTGCTGTACCTGGATTCTTCCTGACTGGCGCGCAGTGCCTTGGCGGCGTTGATGATTTCGGTGCGGTCCACGAACATGATTGCCTTTCGAGCTTGGAGGGAGAGAAAGCGCAGGCGCCGCACGGGCCTGACCACAGGAGTCAGCTTTTTCCGGGGGGCGACAACTACTGTATAAATATACAGTGTTCGCCACCTGACCCGCAAGGAGTAAAGGGGAAAAAGTTTCTGACCACGGAAGCGCGGGCGCCCTTCCCCGAAATTCGCCCCAGACATGAAAAAAGCCGGCGCGCCTGATGGCGGGCCGGCTTTTCTGGCGAAATGACGATGCGGCGAAGCCGCGGAAATTACGCCTCGATGCCTTGCGACTGCAGGTACTCGTCGTACGTACCCAGGTAATCGGTGATCGTACCGTCGGGACGCACTTCGATCACGCGCGTGGCCAGGCCGTTGATCAGTTCGCGGTCATGCGACACGAAGATCAGCGTGCCGGGGAACTTGTCCAGCGCGATCTGCAGCGATTCGATCGACTCCATGTCCATGTGGTTGGTCGGCTCGTCCATGGCCAGCACGTTGTGGCGGCCCAGCATCAGCTTGCCCCAGATCATGCGGCCCTTCTCGCCGCCGGACAGCACCTTGACGTTCTTCTTGATGTCGTCGGCCGAGAACAGCAGGCGGCCCAGCGTGCCGCGCAGCGACTGGTCGTCGTCACCGGCCTGGGTCCACTGGCTCATCCAGTCCATCACGTTCACGTCGTTCGGGAATTCCTCGTACGTGTCCTGCGGCATGTAGCCGACGTTGGCGTTCTCGGCCCACTTGACCGCGCCGCGGTCCACTTCCACCCCGCGCTGCACGCCCGTTTCCACAATGGTGTTCAGCAGGCTGCGCAGCAGCGTGGTCTTGCCCGCGCCGTTCTCGCCGATGATGGCCACACGCTCGCCGGCCTGGACGGCCATCGACAGGTTGTTGATGATCTTGCGGTCGTACGTCTTGGTGATGTCCTCGACTTCGACGGCCAGGTTGTGCAGCTTCTTCTCGAACTCGAAGCGCACGAACGGATTCTGGCGCGACGACGGCTTGATGTCCTCGACCTTGATCTTTTCGATCTGCTTCGCGCGCGACGTGGCCTGGCGGGCCTTCGACTTGTTGGCCGAGAAGCGGCGCACGAAGTCCTGCAGTTCGGTGATGCGTTCCTTGGCGCGCGCGTTGGCGGCCACCTGGCGCTCGCGGGCCTGCATCGACGCCTGCATGTAGTCGTCGTAGTTGCCCGGGTAGACCTTCAGCGTGCCGTAATCCATGTCGGCCATGTGCGTGCACACCGAATTCAGGAAGTGGCGATCGTGGGAAATGATGATCATGGTGGAGTTGCGCTCGTTGAGCACGTCTTCCAGCCAGCGGATCGTGTTGATGTCCAGGTTGTTGGTCGGTTCGTCGAGCAGCAGGACATCCGGGTTCGAGAACAGCGCCTGGGCCAGCAGCACGCGCAGCTTCCAGCCCGGGGCGATGTCGCTCATCGGACCCTGGTGCTGGTCGGTCGGGATGCCCACGCCCAGCAGCAGTTCGCCGGCACGCGCCTCGGCCGTGTAGCCGTCGTACTCGGCGTACTTGGCTTCCAGTTCGGCGGCGCGCATGTAGTCTTCGTCGGTGGCCTCGGGGTTGGCATAGATGGCATCGCGCTCGCTGGCGGCGGCCCACATTTCCACGTGGCCCATCATCACCACGTCGAGCACGCGGTTGTCTTCATACGCGAACTGGTCCTGGCGCAGCTTGCCCAGGCGGATGCCCGGCTCCAGCATGACCGTACCCCCCGACTGCTCCAGGTCGCTGCCCAGGATCTTCATGAAGGTGGACTTGCCGCATCCGTTCGCGCCAATCAGGCCGTAGCGGTTGCCCTCGCCGAACTTGACCGAGATGTTCTCGAACAACGGCTTGGGGCCGAACTGCATGGTGATGTTTGCGGTAGAAAGCACGTCTGAACCTTGTCTGGAATGTGGGTGTGCCCTGTGGGCATCACCTGCTGGCAGCCGGTTTCTGGCGGCACGCACCCGATTGGCGTGCCCGGCGCAGCGAAAATGAGGAAATAACCCGTGATTTTACCACTTACGGAGGGCATTCGTCAGCCATCGGCCACGGGTGCGGCCCCGACGGCCCACAGGCTGGGCGCTGTTACAGCGTCGGGTATCCCGTCAATGCCAGGGTGAAGCCGTCGCCGCTGGCCTCCAGCCGCGCCTGGGCGCCCACCGGCAGCGTCAGCTTGCGTGGGCAGTGCCCGAACGGCAGGCCGGTCAGCACCGGAATATCGAGCTGTTCGCGCAGATAGTCGAACACGGCATCCATGTTGTAGCCGTTGTCGTAGTCGGTGGTGCGGTAGTTCGAGAAGTCGCCCATCACGATGGCCTGCTGCCCCGCCAGCACGCCGGCCTGCAGCAGTTGCAGCAGCATGCGCTCCACGCGGTATGGCGGTTCGTTGATGTCTTCCAGGAACAGGATGCCGCCCGGCACCTTCGGCATGTAGGGCGTGCCCAGCAGGCTGCACAGCATGGCCAGGTTGCCGCCCCACAGCGTGCCTTCCACCGTACCCGCAGCCGCCGCTTGCGGTGCGGCCACCTCGATCCGGTATGCCGGGTCGCGCAGGATGGCCTCGAAGTGCGTCCACATGAACGGATCGACGTGTTCCTCGCCGAAGTCGGCCAGCAGCATCGGCCCGGCAAACGTCACACCGCCCGTCGCGGCCAGGTAGGCCAGCTGGAATGCGGTGAAATCGCTGTGACCGATGATCGGCGTGCCGCTGGCGCGCGCCTGTTCCGCAATGCGCGCGAAATCGATGCTGGCCAGCAGCCGCGCCAGGCCGTAGCCACCGCGCACGGCCAGGGTCAGTTCGCCGGGCGCGCCAGTGCCGATGGCATGCAGGTCAGCCAGCCGCTCTGCATCCGTGCCGCCAAAGCGCAGGTAGCGGCGCGCGAGGATGTCCGGATTATTGACGTGGTAGCCGTGGTGCTTGAGCCAGGCGCAGCCGCGCGCGGCAATGGCCACGTCGTGCGGGTAGCCGGAAGAGGCGATCAGTCGAACTTCGATGGGTTGGCGCATGCTTCGGATGTTGACGGTACGACGCTCGGAAGCAGGAATTCTCGCCTAATCGGCTGCCGTTGGCGAGGATGGCGAGGGCGGCGCAGCCTGCCCCTGATCGACCTGTGCTTCGCCGCCAGCCCGCGCCGCTTGCTCGGCGGACTGCTGGGCGGCTTGCTGGGCGGCTTGCTGGGCGGCCTTCTGCGCACGGCGCCGCGCGCCAAAGAAATCGCGCAGCATCTGACCGCATTCGTCAGCCATCACACCGCGCGCCAGCGTGGTCTGGTGGTTCAGCGTGGCCTGCGCGAACAGATCCACGACACTGCCCGCTGCACCGGTCTTGGGATCGGTGGCGCCAAACACCACGTGCTTGAGCCGCGCATGGAGGATGGCGCCGCTGCACATCGCGCAAGGCTCCAGCGTCACGTACAGCTCGCACTCGGGCATGCGGTAGTTGCCCAGCACCTTGGCGGCGGCGCGCAGCGCCTGCATTTCGGCGTGGGCGGACGGGTCGACCGAACGAATCGGCAGGTTGTGGCCGCGCGCGATGATCTGGTCGTTCCACACCACCACGGCACCCACCGGCACCTCGCCGGCCGCCTCGGCCAGGCGCGCTTCTTCCAGCGCCACCGTCATGTAGAAACGGTCGCGCGTGGCTTCGTCCTGGAACTGGGGCGCGCCGGACATGGACAGATCAGTCCTGGGCCGGCAGCGAGAACGGCGCGCTGACCTCGGCCCAGCAGTTCGGCGTCTCGAACAGCACCAGCTTCGTCAGTTGCAGGTGGTGGCCGAAGCAGTCCTTGAACACGGGCGCCAGGATGTCGAACGCTTCCTGTGCCAGGTTCTCGACGGTCGGGATGCTGTCGATGACCACGGTCTTGTGGTTGTCCATCGACTGCAGGAAGTTCAGCAGCGCGGTGTCGCCACGATAGATCAGGAACGCATGGTCCCACTTCGACACCAGATGCTCGTTGGCCAGCGTCTTGATGTCGCCAAAGTCCAGGATCATGCCGTCATCGGACGCGCCTTCCTGGCGCAGCACCTCGCCAGACAGCGTCAGGTCCAGCCGATAGCGATGGCCGTGGATGTTGCGGCACTGGCCGCCGTGGCTCGGGATGCGATGGCCGGCATCGAATTCGAGCCGGCGTGTGATGGATACTTGTTTGCTCATGTGTCAGCGAATGCCCAGCAGCTTGTGGGTCTGCAGCGACAGGCGCCAGCGCGGATGACGCTGGCAGAAGTCGACCGCGGCGGCCGTATTCTGCCGCGCCAGCGGGCCATCCATGGCCTGCACCAGGAAATAGCGGAAATCCAGTTGCTCGTATGCCGCGAAGTCCTGACCCGCCTGCGGCATCACCACCTTGAGTTCGTCGCCCTTCTTCACGACCAGTTCCGAACCCATCTTCGGGCTCACGCAGACCCAGTCGATGCCCTCGGGCACTTCGATCGTGCCATTGGTCTCGATGGCGATCTCGAAGCCCTGCGCATGCAGCGCGTCGATCAGCGGCGCGTCAAGCTGCAGCAGCGGCTCGCCGCCCGTGCAGACCACCAGCGGCTGGCCGCCGGCGCCCTGCGGCCATTCGGACGCCACCACGGCCGCCAGCTCCTGCGCGGTCTTGTATTTGCCGCCGCGCGTACCGTCGGTACCCACGAAATCGGTATCGCAGAACTGGCACACGGCGCGGGCGCGATCTTCCTCGCGGCCGGTCCACAGGTTGCAACCCGAGAATCGGCAGAACACCGCCGCACGGCCGGCGTTGGCGCCCTCGCCCTGCAGCGTATAGAAGATTTCCTTGACGGCGTATGTCATGCGTATGCGACGGTTGGAGTGCGTGTGGAGTTCCTGCTCAAAAATTAGGCAATAGCCGTGGCGCGAGCAACCGGCGATTGTATCAAGAACCTAGGGTTTCTGCTAAGTCCATCGCAATGGGCCGAATTAATGGCCGTCTGGCACCCCCTGGCGAGCATTTCTTGATTTCAGATCAAATATCTTCTGCCGATCGACGGCTTTTTCGGCAAGAAAGGCGCTGGCACACTGCGCTCCGACCTTGAATACCGGAGCTTGCCATGCCCATTGCCCTGCTGGCACTGACGATCAGTGCCTTTGCCATCGGAACCACCGAATTCGTGATCGTCGGCCTGATTCCCACGATCGCCGCCGACCTGCACATCAGCGTGCCCTCGGCCGGCCTGCTGGTCAGCCTCTATGCGCTGGGGGTGGCCGTGGGCGCCCCGGTGCTGACGGCGCTGACCGGCCGCCTGCCGCGCAAGGCGCTGCTGCTGTCGCTGATGGCGCTGTTCACGGCCGGCAACCTGCTGGCCTGGCAGGCGCCAAGCTATGAATCGCTGGTGGCCGCGCGCGTGCTCACCGGCCTGGCGCACGGCGTGTTCTTCTCGATCGGATCGACCATCGCCACCAGCCTGGTGCCCCGCGAAAAGGCAGCCAGCGCCATCGCCATCATGTTTACGGGGCTGACTGTCGCGCTCGTTACCGGCGTGCCGCTGGGCACGTTCATCGGCCAGCACTTCGGATGGCGCGAGACCTTCCTGGCCGTCTCCGCACTCGGCGTGATCGCGTTCATCGGCAGCCTGCTGTTCGTGCCGTCGACGATCCGCCACGCCGCGCCAGCGACGTTGCTGCAACAGGCACGTGTGCTGGCCGAACCCCGCCTGCTGCTGGTCTATGCCAAGACCGCCATCGGCTACGGCGGATCGTTCATCCCGTTCACGTTCCTGGCGTCGATCCTGCAGGATGTGTCGGGCTTCAGCGCCGGCGCCGTTGGCCTGGTGATGCTGGTTTATGGCGTATCGGTCGCCATCGGCAATATCTGGGGCGGCCGCCTGGCCGATCGCCACGGCCCGATTGCCGCGCTGCGTATCGTATTTCTACTACTGGCCGTCGTGCTGTTCGTGCTGACCTTCACCGCGCCGCATCGCTGGCTGGTGCTGGCCACAGTGCTGGCCTGGGGCGCCGTCGCCTTCGGCAACGTGCCGGGCCTGCAGGTGTACGTGGTCAAACAGGCCGAACATCACACGCCGCAGGCCGTGGACGTGGCGTCGGGACTCAATATCGCCGCCTTCAACCTGGGCATTGCTGGCGCGGCATGGGCCGGCGGGCTGATCGTCGAACACTTCGGCCTGATGCATACTCCGTGGATCGGCGCACTGGTGGTGCTGGTGGCCTGGGCTTTGACCGAACTGAGCGGCCGGCTCGACCGTGCCGCAGGCATCGACGTACGGGCTGGCGGCATGCCCGCCGGGGCCCTGCAGCACTGACCTCGATCGCGCGCACGCGCCTCCAAAGGAAAACGGGCCCGCGGGCCCGTTTTTCCTTTTGGGGTTTCGGTTTAGCGCGGCGCGCCCAGGAAATCCATCTTGCCGATCTGCACGCCCTTGTGGCGCAGCAGGTCGTAGGCCGTGGTCACGTGGAAGTAGAAGTTCGGCAGCGCAAACCCCAGCGTGTAGCTCTTGCCGTCGAACGTCACCGGGCCAGCGCGCAGTTTCAGCTCCACCACGCGCGTCTCGCTGCCTTCAAGCTGCTCGGGACGGATCGACTTCAGGAAGCCCACCGTCTTGGCGATACGTTCCTGCAGTTCCGGGAACGTGGTCTCGTTGTCCGGATACGACGGGATGTCGATACCTGCCAGCCGCGCCGCGCAGCCCTTGGCCGAGTCGCTGGCCCGTTGCACCTGTGCGGGCAGCGCGTCCATGTCGGCAATCAGACGGGTCTGAAGCAGCTCGGCGGCGTCCATGCCCTGGGCCTTGGCATGCGCCGCGCCTTTTTCGAGGATCGCGGACAGGTTGGTCAGGGCCCGGATAAACACCGGGATCGATACGTCGTACATCGAGAGGGCCATGGGGGCTCCTTGGATGGGTCGTGGGATGTCGTGGGTGGGCGTGACAAGTGCGTGGTCCGGCGGCGCGTGGCGCAGGGTGCGCTGCGGGCTGGCACCTGCCGGTGTCGCAGGCGAGAGCATAGACCGGAACCGCCGGGTCTGCTGGGCTAGCGTCCGAGCCTTGCCAGCCATGCGTCGGCATCGTCGATGCGGAACTCGATCCACATTGGCAGGTGGTCGCTGATGCGATAGGTACGCCAGTCCTTGAAGCTGCGCCCGGGCCGGGCCTGCCGTTCCGATGCGTAGGCATCGGCGTCGGCCAGGCGGTAGACATGCTCGTACACATCGAATACGCCAGCCCGGCCGGTCGGCGCCATGCACGACAGGCGTCGCAAATAGGCGATCTGGTCGTAGTGCCGGTTCTTGTCCACATTCGACCCGGGTACGGACTGCAGCGCCTCCGGCACGACAAACCCCGCCCGCGTGATCGCTTCCATCGTCACGTCGTGCCAGTTGAAGATATTGAAGTCGCCCAGCAGGATCAGGTTGCCCGCGTCGGCCTTCACACCGGGCGCCGGCTGCGGTGCGGCCGACAGTTTGCCCGCCGCCTTGGCGATGGTCTGGCCGAAGGCCGTGATCTCCGCCAGCCGCCGCGCGTCGTCGGGCTTGCCGGTGCCGTAGTAGATATGGACGGTGGCCAGCGTCAGGTAGGCCCATCCGGCCTGGAATCCCGCCAGATACGGCGAGCGCGCCAGTTGCACCGGTGCCGGCCCTGACCTGCCCGCACGGGGCAGCACCAGTTCGGCAGCCAGCCCGGTGAAGCGCACCTTGCGCCGGTCGTACAGATAGGCCATGCGCTCGGCGTTGCCGGACGTGCCCAGCGTGACATCGGTCACCAGATACCCCCACCACGGCCCAAGCATGCGCTGCAGCCGCTGCAACGGGTACAGGCCATCCCTGACTTCCTGGATGGCGATCAGGTCAAAGCGGCTCAGGATCTCGGCGATATAAAGGTAGGACTCGTCCGAGCGGTAGCCATACTTGCCGCTGTCGAACTCGCGGATGTTCCAGGTGGCCAGCAGTAGCGTATCGGTGGCCGTCCGGGCGGGGATGTCGGTCGCAAGGGCCTGGCGCAGGCGCGTCAGACCTTCGATGGCACGGGCACGCGCTTCGGGCTCTGCGATGTCCGCGATGAAGTCGTAATGGGTCATGGGATGGCTGTCGTCAAATGCCGGCCATCGTCAGGGCCACACAGGGCAGTCGCATTGGCATGCGTCAAGGCCCCACCGGGATGGTGCCGATTCAAACGAACGACGATGCCGCGCCAGCATCCAGGGACTGCATCCACACCAAATGGCAGGCAGGCGGCGCCGAAACGCCAAAACTCGGCCGGGAGATCTCAGGAAGCATCCGCGGCCTGCCGTAATTCCAACGTAGAATTCGACAGCCGGCGCACACCATCGGCGCAATGTCTTTAAATCTGGATGTACGTCGATCTCCTCACCCTTTACCTTCTAGCGATTGGAACGCTGCTCGCCAGCGCGGGCATGATGTTCTGGGAGCATCTGGCCAACCCCCGGCACAGCCAGGCCCTGCGGATTCTGACGGCAGGATTCACGACGCTCGCCGTCGGCTGCGTGGCGGTGCTCTTTCGGCGGGCCATGCCAGGTGTGCTTGGTTCAGCACTTGCCAACCTGCTCATGCTCTGCGGCTACCTGCTGATCCTGAACGGCGTCGCGGCCCTCAGCGGACGGCGCTACCGCGTCACCGTGGTGGTCGTGCTGGTCGGCACGGCAATCCTGTGGGCAGTTTCGGGCACACGATGGATCGATGCTGTCTGGAATTACATCAGCGCCTTCCCGATTGCTGTCATCAGCGCCATGACGGCGCGCGAAATGCTGCGCTGTGACGCGCTGAAGCCGTTCTTCGCGCGGCACATCGTCGTGGTCGTAACGGGTGTCCACGCCCTGCTCTATGCCGCGCGGGCTTTTGCCTTGCCCTGGCTCGTGACGGCATACGGGCCAGCCATGCAGTCCATTGCCAGCAAGATCACCATGTACGAGGGCGTGCTGTATTCAGTGATCCTGCCGATGACGATCCTGAAGCTGATCCGCGAGGACAGCCATACCCAACTGCTGAAGGAATCCCAGACCGATTACCTGACCCGCCTGGGCAACCGGCGTTGGTTTTTTGAGCAGGGCAAGCGCATTCTCGATGCCGAAGACCTGCGCGGACCGATAGCCGTGCTCGCTTTCGACCTGGATCAATTCAAGGCCATCAACGACCGCTACGGCCATCAGGCCGGTGACGAGGTATTGAAGTCATTCGCGGAGATCGCCCGCAGCGCAATGGGCCCTGAAACCCTGCTCGCCCGCATCGGCGGCGAGGAATTCGCCGCGTTGCTCTATGGCGCGGATGCGCACCGTGCCAGGACACTTGGCGAGACCGTGGCGGCCCAGTTTGCTGAAAATATCGCGGCCCGAATCGGCGGCGTTGGCATCCCGGCGACGGTCAGCATCGGGCTGGCACAGTTCGAGCATGGCACACGTGTGCTTAGTGATGCACTCGTTGCGGCGGACAAGGCGTTGTACCGGGCCAAGGCGCTGGGGGGAAACCGACTCGAAATCGCGCGGACCGAGGAGCGGTCGACGGCGGTGTAAGGCTGGCGAAGATGGCTGCCGGAGAAGGTGGCGAACGAAGGCAGCGGAGGAAAGTGGCCGTGGAGGCCGTGTGAAGCGAGGTCTGGGAGGCGGATATCCGCAGATATCCGCCCAACCCGAGATCGGAACCCGCGCATCCGGCCCTGCAAGGCGCCGGATGGCTCAGGCCCCGGGGATTATTCCCACTCGATCGTTGCAGGCGGCTTGCCCGAAACGTCGTACACCACGCGATTCAGCCCGCGCACCTCGTTGATGATGCGGTTCGAGCAGCGGCCCAGCAGCGCGTACGGCAGGTGCGCCCAGTGCGCGGTCATGAAGTCCGTGGTTTGCACGGCGCGCAGCGCCACCACGTAGTCGTACGTGCGGCCATCGCCCATCACGCCAACCGACTTCACGGGCAGGAACACGGCAAAGGCCTGGCTGGTCAGGTCGTACCAGCTCTTGCCCACCTGGTGCGCCTCGCACATGCCGGCGGCGGCATCCTGCTCGGTAGCGATGGTCTTGCGCAGTTCTTCGATGAAGATCGCGTCGGCGCGGCGCAGCAGATCCGCATAGTCGCGCTTGACCTCGCCCAGGATACGTACACCCAGGCCCGGGCCCGGGAACGGGTGGCGGTAGACCATTTCCGGCGGCAAGCCCAGCGCCACGCCCAGTTCGCGCACTTCGTCCTTGAACAGGTCGCGCAGCGGTTCCAGCAGCTTCAGGCCCAGCGTCTCCGGCAGGCCGCCCACGTTGTGGTGGCTCTTGATCGTCGTCGCTTTCTTGGTCTTGGTGCCGCCCGATTCCACCACGTCCGGGTAGATCGTGCCCTGCGCCAGCCACTTGGCATTGCTCAGCTTCTTCGCTTCGGCCTGGAATACTTCCACAAACTCGCGGCCGATGATCTTGCGCTTCTGCTCCGGATCGGTCACGCCGGTCAGGTGCCCCAGGAACTGATCCGAGGCATCCACGTGGATCACCTTGGCGTGCAGCCGGCCGGCGAACATGTCCATCACCATCTTGCCTTCGTCCAGGCGCAGCAGGCCGTGATCGACGAACACACAGGTCAGCTGGTCGCCAATGGCGCGATGGATCAGCGCGGCGGCCACCGACGAATCGACACCGCCGGACAGGCCCAGGATCACCTCTTCATCGCCCACCTGCTCGCGGATCTTGGCCACGGCCTCGGCAATGTGGTCGCCCATCACCCAGTCCGCCTTCGTGCTGCAGATCTGCAGCACGAAGCGCTCGAGCATCTCGCGACCCTTCGCCGTATGCGTGACTTCCGGGTGGAACTGCACGGCGTAGTAGCCACGGGCCTCGTCGGCCATGCCGGCGATCGGGCAGCTCGGCGTCGAAGCCATCAGCTTGAAGCCGTCGGGCAGCGCCGTCACCTTGTCGCCGTGGCTCATCCAGACCTTCAGCATGCCGTGGCCTTCCGGCGTGTTGAAATCCTCGATGCCCTTGAGCAGGTTCGTGTGGCCATGGGCGCGGACTTCTGCGTAGCCGAACTCGCGCGAATCGCTCCATTCCACCTTGCCGCCCAGTTGCACGGCCATGGTCTGCATGCCGTAGCAGATGCCAAGCACCGGCACGCCCAGGTCCCACACGGCCTGCGGCGCGCGCAGCTGGTGGTCTTCGTAGGTGCTGGCGTGGCTGCCCGACAGGATCACGCCCTTCGGCGCGAACTCGCGGACGAATTCGTCGGTGACGTCGTTCGGATGGATTTCGCAGTAGACGTGCGCTTCGCGAACGCGGCGGGCGATCAGCTGCGTGACTTGCGAACCGAAATCAAGAATGAGGATTTTGTCGTGCATGATTGGCAGTGGGCAGTGCGTCCGGATCGGGTTCGGTCATGACCTCGGTGCCCGGGCCATAGCCGGGCGGCGGCGTGATGACCGGCTCGCGCCGGTATTCGGGGGATGCGGGGGATGCGGGGGACGTCGCCGGTCGCGCCGGGCGGCCAATGCCGCCGTCGGCAACATCGGTCACGTCGGTAACGTCAGTCGGATATTGAACGCCGGCCGCGCGTGCTTCGCGGTCGGTCCTGGCCTGCTCGGCCAGCGCCCGTTCGCGCAGTCGCACCTTCTTGGCCGACGGGATCTGCACGATGGCGAAAAACAGCAGCATGGCCGCCAGCGTCAGCAGCCAGACCTTGCCGGCCGGCTGGACGGGCATGTCCAGGAACAACGTCCATGCGGCCACCAGTATCGCGCTGGCCAGGTTGATCAACCCTGCGACGCGCGCCACGGGCACCGTCATGTGGCCGTTGAACGTGGCCGTGAACAGCAGCCACGACATGCCAAGCGTGACCACGCCCAGCAGCTGGCCGAACAGGGCCGGCACGGGCGCCGGCAGTTGCAGCGCGGCATACAGCGTGGTGAACGGCGACATCAGCAGCAGCAGGCCAAGCAGCAAGTCGAGCAATGCATCGAAAAACAGCACGGCTCGCAGCAATACCTTCATGGGCGCTCCTTATTACGGCGCGGCCGCGCGGGCCCCGTCAACCTCGACAGAACCGGCGCGGCCGTGGTGCCCGTCAGGGCAGGCCAGATCGACATCAATCGATATGGTAGTTCGGCGCTTCCTTGGTGATCTGCACGTCGTGGACATGCGACTCGCGCATGCCCGCTGCGGTGATCTGCACGAACTCGGCCGATTCGTGCCACTGCGGAATCGAGCTGGCGCCGCAATACCCCATCGACGCGCGGATACCGCCGGTCAGCTGATGGATGATCGCCTGCAC
Source organism: Cupriavidus pauculus (assembly GCF_002858765.1). Lineage (GTDB taxonomy): Bacteria > Pseudomonadota > Gammaproteobacteria > Burkholderiales > Burkholderiaceae > Cupriavidus > Cupriavidus pauculus_B. Next base: position 125,578 of record NZ_PJRP01000015.1, on the reverse strand, counting down.
CGGCCCCTTGTACGCGACGCGGCCCTCGATGCCTTCCGGCACCAGCTTGTCGACGTTGGCGGTGTTGTCTTCCTGGAAGTAGCGGTCAGCGGCGCCGTCCTTCATCGCACCGACCGAACCCATGCCACGGTAGCTCTTGAACGAGCGGCCCTGGAACAGGAACACCTCGCCCGGCGCTTCCTCAGTACCCGAGAACATGCCGCCCATCATCACGGTGTGGGCACCGGCCGCCAGGGCCTTGGCCACGTCGCCCGAGTAGCGGACGCCGCCATCGGCGATCAGCGGCACGCCCGTGCCCTTGAGCGCCTCGGCCACGTTCGATACGGCGGTGATCTGCGGCACACCCACGCCTGCCACGATACGCGTCGTGCAGATCGAACCCGGGCCGATACCGACCTTGACGCCGTCGGCGCCATGCTCGACCAGCGCCAGCGCGGCGGCGCCGGTGGCGATATTGCCACCCACCACCTGCACCTGCGGGAAGTTCTGCTTGACCCAGCGCACGCGGTCCAGCACACCCTGGCTGTGGCCGTGCGCGGTATCCACCACGATCACGTCGACGCCGGCCTTGACCAGCAGTTCCACGCGTTCATCATTGTCCGGACCCACGCCCACTGCCGCGCCTACGCGCAGTTGGCCGTGTGCATCCTTGCTGGCCAGCGGGTTGTCCACGGCCTTCTGGATGTCCTTCACGGTGATCAGGCCGCGCAGCTCGAACGCACTGTTGACCACCAGCACACGCTCCAGGCGGTGGCGGTTCATCAGGCGCTTGGCTTCTTCCAGCGGCGCGCCTTCGGCCACGGTCACGAGCTTTTCGCGCGGCGTCATCTTGGCACGCACGGGTGCGTCCAGTTCTTCCTCGAAACGCAAGTCGCGGTTCGTGATGATGCCGACGACGATCTTTCCTTCGAGTACCGGGAAACCCGAAATGCCGTGCTGTTGCGACAGCGCAATCACATCGCGAACCTTCATGTCCGGCGAAATGGTGATCGGGTCACGCAGCACACCCGATTCGTAGCGCTTCACGCGCGCCACTTCACGGGCCTGGTCGGCGGGCTTCAGGTTCTTGTGAACAATACCGATACCGCCGGCCTGCGCCATGGCAATCGCCAGGCGCGCTTCCGTCACCGTATCCATGGCAGCGGACAGCAGCGGAATATTGAGTTCGATCGAACGGGTCAGTCGGGTGCGGAGGGAAACATCCCGGGGCAGGACGGCCGAATAGGCCGGGACGAGCAGCACGTCATCGAATGTGAGTGCTTTCTGGACAAGACGCATAGCGAATCCTCTAGGCGCAAAAGCAGATTATACAGGAATGCAGGATTTGCTGATGCGTTGTTGCAAGCCGTTTGCTATTCTCGGCCACCTTTTTCAAGCAAGGCATCTGGAGACTATGGGAATCGGCGTACTGTGCGGCCTGCTGGCAGGCGCTTTCTGGGGGATGGTGTTTATCGCGCCCAAGCTGCTGCCGGTGTTTTCCCCGTGGGAATTGGCAATCGGCCGATACCTGGCGTACGGCGTGGTGGCGCTGATCGCCGCCCTGCCGCTGATGCGCCGCATTGCCCGCAAGCTGACGCGCGCCGATTGCGTAGCCCTGCTCCGGCAGGCCTTTACCGGCAACCTGCTCTATTACGTGCTGCTGGCGTTCGGCGTGCAACTGGCCGGCGTGGGGCCCACGTCGCTGATCATCGGCATCCTGCCGATCTCGGTCACGTTGATGGGCCGGCGTGACCATGGCGCCGTCCCGCTGCGCCGACTGGTGTTGCCGCTGCTGGTGGTGGCGGCAGGCATCGCCTGCATCAACGTCGACCTGTTCGGCGGCGGTGGCGGCGCACATGGCGCGGCCGTGTCGGACGCGATGATCCGTCCCGTGTGGCAGAAAATTGCCGGCGTGCTCTGTGCAGCCGGGGCACTGGTCTGCTGGACGCTCTACGCCGTGGACAATGCACGCTACCTGCAGCGCCACCCGCACTTCAGTGGCAACGAGTGGTCGGCGCTCTATGGGCTGTCCACCGGACTGGTGTCGCTGATCCTGGCGATTGCCGGCTGGCTCGCATTCGGCGACACGCTGACGGCCCCCGGCAACGCACGGGACTGGCAGTGGTTCTGGACGGTCAATACGGCGGTTGCGCTCGGAGCGTCGCTTATTGGCAACAATCTCTGGAACATTTCCAGCCGCCGATTGCCGCTGACGTTGTCTGGTCAGATGATCGTCTTCGAGACGCTGTTCGCGCTGGCATACGGGTTTGTGTTCGATCACCGCTGGCCAAGACCGCTGGAAATTGCCGCAATTGTGTTGCTGATGGCCGGCGTGGCCTGGTCCGTACGCTTGCATGCGACGGACAAGTCTCAGTAGACTAGCGCCCAATGCTGTGGGGGTCACATCGAAAGTCAACCCCACTAGCGTCTAGTGCCCAGACAACCGCTCGACCCGCTCACGAATTCGCCATGAAACGATCGTCCGCGCTGTACCTGCTCATTGCCGCAAGCCTGGCCATCCCCGGCACCGCCTTCTCCCAGTGGCAATGGAAGGAAGCCAACGGTCGCACGGTCTACAGCGATACCCCTCCGCCGCCCTCCGTCCCGGAACGCGCCATCCTGGCCGCACCGGGCCGCATGGCCGGCGCCTACCGCCCGCTGGAGTCGGAAACCGCCAAGGCAGACGGGAAGGCAGATACCAAGGCCACCCCGGCGAATGGCCCACGCATGCAGACCGTCAGCGCCAAGGCCAAGGCCGACAAGCCCGTCGACGCCGACGACGCGTTCCGCGAGCGCCGCGACGCGCGGATCAAGGCCGACCTCGATGCCGCCACCAAGGAACGCGACCAGTTGGCCCGCGACGACCGGTGCCAGCAGCTGCGCAACTACGCCACCGGCCTGAGCGCTGGCGTGCGCGTGTCCCGCTCGGCTGCCGACGGCGCGCCGGTTCGGCTGAACGACGACGAGCGCGCGGCCGAACTGGCGCGCACGAACGATTCGATCAACCAGCAGTGCGCCAGCTGACACGCTGACGCCTTGACAGCAGGATTGCCGCCGTTGGGCGGCAATCGATGGCTGAGGCTCAGGCGCCCTGCCCGCCCCCACGACGCAGCCATTTCTGGCCCTCGCGCAACCCGGACGACCGGGTTTTCTGCACGCGCTTGCGCCGCGCCGTCTTCGGATCGGCCGTCAGAATGCGGTAGACCTCAACCCGGTCACCCTCGCGCACCACGGTTTCCAGCGTCTTGAGCTTGCCGTAGATGCCCACCCGCATCGTGGTGGGGTCGACTTCCCGGTGCGTCTCGGTCAACCCGCTGGACTGGATCGCGCCGACGATGGTCGTGCCCGCCGGGACGGCGACTTCCTTCAGGAAAACGGCATCCGGACGGGCATAGCAGACCGAAACGTGCACGGTAGCCGCAACCTCAGTTTTGCTTGGCATAGACCACCTCGGCCCGTTTGACAAAGGCATCGACAAACGTATTGGCGATCACGCTGAACGCCGGACCGATGATTTTTTCGAGAATGACACTCGAAAACTCGTAGTGCAGGTGAAATTCGATCTTGCAGGCATCGGCACGCAGGGGTGTGAACCGCCAGGACCCGTTGAAGGTCTTGAAAGGACCGTCAGCGAACGTCATATCGATGCGTGTCGGACGTTCCTGGGTATTGCGTGTGTGAAAGTACTGCTTGATGCCACTGAAATGGATATTGATCTTGGCATCGAGCAGCGTATCGGTCTGCTCAAAGACCTCGACGCCACCGCACCATGGCAGGAACTTGGGATAGTCCTCCACGCGCGTGACCAGGTCGTACATCTGTTCGGCCGAAAAGCCGAGCAGGACGGATTTATGGACGTCTGCCATGTATACAGATTGCGGGCGCCTCGGGGCTGGGCCGGGCCGGAGCGGTTTGCTAAAATCAGGATTTTAGCCGACAGCCGCGAACACGGCACGCCCTGGCACGCTCGGCCGCAGTCATGTTGCTGCGCACCCTCACCGCCGCCGCCCTGCCAGGCCGCGCCGGCCCATATTTAGGAAATCACCTCCCGCATGACGATCGCTGACAACAAGAAGGCTTTTTTCGACTACTTCATCGAAGAGCGCTATGAAGCCGGGATCGTGCTGGAAGGCTGGGAAGTCAAGGCGATCCGGGCGAACCGCGTACAGATCAAGGAAGGCTACGTGGTGGTGCGCAACGCCGAGATGTTCCTGATTGGCGCCCACATCAGCCCGCTGCAAAGCGCCTCCACGCACATCACGCCAGACCCGGTGCGTACCCGGAAGCTGTTGCTCAAGGCCGACGAGATCAAGAAGTTGATCGGCAAGGTGGAACAGCGTGGCTACACGCTTGTGCCGCTGAACCTGCACTACACACGCGGCCGCGTGAAGTGCGAGATTGGCCTGGGCAAGGGCAAGAAGCAGTTCGACAAGCGCGAGACCGAAAAGAACCGCGACTGGCAGCGCGAAAAGGCGCGCCTGATGAAAAGCGAGAAGGAATAAAAACGGAGGCCTCGGCCTCCGTTCTCGTTTCCAGCGACGCCAGCCGGCGTCAAAGCACCTTCTCGGCCTTCTGACCTTTCACAATCTGCAGCGCCGAGGCAATCATCGAGCTCATCTCGCCAAGGTTGCCCGGCACGATCAGCGTATTGCCCTGCTTGGCGAGGTTGCCGAAGGCCGCCACGTATTCCTCGGCCACCTTCAGGTTGACGGCCTCCGCGCCGCCCTCTCCGCGAATAGCGTGGCCGATCTTCTCGATTGCCTGCGCATTGGCTTCAGCCACCGCCAGAATCGCGGAGGCCTCGCCCTGCGCCTTGTTGATGGCCGCCTGCCTTTCACCTTCGGACTTCTGGATGGCCGCTTCGCGCGCCCCGGATGCCAGGTTGATCTGCTCCTGCCGCTTGCCTTCAGACGCAGCAATCAGCGCCCGCTTTTCGCGCTCCGCCGTGATCTGGGCCTGCATCGCGTGCAGGATTTCCTTCGGCGGCGTCAGGTCCTTGATCTCGTAGCGCAGCACCTTCACGCCCCAGTTGGCCGCGGCCTCGTCGAGGGCGTTGACCACGCTGTGATTGATGAATTCGCGCTCCTCGAACGTCTTGTCCAGTTCGAGCTTGCCGATGACCGACCGCAGCGTGGTCTGCGACAACTGCGTGATGGCCACCACGAAATTACTCGATCCGTACGACGCCTTCATCGGATCGGTCACCTGGAAGTACAGCACGCCGTCGACCTGCAGCTGCGTGTTGTCCTTGGTGATACACACCTGGCTCGGCACATCGAGCGGAATTTCCTTAAGAATGTGCTTGTAGGCCACGCGGTCGATAAACGGCACGACAATCGACAGCCCTGGCGTCAGCGTCGCATGGTATCGCCCCAGCCGCTCCAGCACCCAGGCGTGCTGCTGCGGCACGATCTTGATGGACTTCGCAATCAGTACGATGGCGGCGATGAGCAGAATCAGCGGAAACAGACCGAGCTGATAGGCAAGCATGTACGACTCCCGTCAAAGAGAAAAAATTGCAAGGCGGAAACAAGCGTCAGGCTAGCGCGCCGACACAATAAGCGTAGCGCCACGGACTTCGACAATCCTGTAGCGACCGGGCGCCGGATCGGTCCCAGGGGCCAGTTCCACGTTCCAGTCGGCGCCGCGATAAGGCACGCGGGCGCGCCGGAAGGCATCCCAGGTGGACACTTCGACTTCCTGTCCGATATCGAGATTCACATCGGGATCGGTCGCGGCATCCGTGCGACGCAGCCTGCCGAACCGCGTACGGCGCAGCGCCACGATGGCCACGATGGCGACCAGTGCCGCCGTAACCGTCTGCATGGGCACCTCGGCACCGAGCAGCGCCGCAATGCCCCCGGCTGTCACGCCGCAGGCGACCATCAGGAGATAAAACGTGCCGGAGGCCATTTCCGCGATCACCAGCACCACGGACGCAGCAAACCAAAAGTAGTACGACGTCATCCCGTTCCTTTCCAGCCAGGAAAACACCAGCCCGAAAAAACAAAACCCCCGCCAAACGCCTACGGCGTCTGCGGGGGCAGTTGGAACACCTGACCGCAGGGCCGGTGCCACACGGCGCGCCAGCCAATCAGGCCGGACACCGTTAGTTCGGGTACGTCGCTATTGTGACGCGAAATGCCTTAGGAAGCCAGTTGCTGCCAGGTTTGCACGACCGAATCAGGATTCAGCGAGATCGACTTGATGCCTTCCTTGGCCAGCCAGGCCGCAAAGTCCGGATGGTCGGAAGGACCTTGGCCGCAAATGCCGACGTACTTGTCCAGGCGCAGCGCCGTGGAAATGGCGCGCTGCAACATGAAAATCACGGCCGGATCGCGCTCGTCGAAATCCTTGGCCAGCAATTCCATGCCCGAATCGCGGTCCAGGCCCAGCGTCAGCTGCGTCAGATCGTTCGAGCCGATGGAGAAACCGTCGAAGAACTGCAGGAACTCTTCGGCCAGAATCGCGTTCGACGGGACTTCGCACATCATGATGATGCGCAGACCATTCTCGCCGCGCTTCAGGCCGTGCTTGGCCAGCAGTTCGATCACACGCTCGGCCTGGCCCAGCGTCCGCACGAACGGCACCATGATTTCGACGTTGGTCAGGCCCATCTCGTCGCGCACGCGCTTCATGGCCTTGCATTCCATCTCGAACGCTTCGGAGAAGTCGTCGGCGATGTAGCGCGAAGCACCACGGAAGCCCAGCATCGGGTTTTCTTCGTCCGGCTCGTAGCGCGAACCACCGATCAGCTTCTTGTACTCGTTCGACTTGAAGTCGGACAGACGCACGATCACCGGCTTCGGATAGAACGCGGCGCCGATCGTGGCAATGCCCTCGGCCAGCTTGTCGACGTAGAACGCACGCGGGCTGGCGTGGCCACGGGCCACCGACTCCACGGCCTTCTTCAGATCGGCATCGACCTGCGGATAGTCCAGAATCGCCTTCGGGTGAACGCCGATGTTGTTGTTGATGATGAATTCCAGGCGAGCCAGGCCAACACCGTGGTTCGGGATCTGCGCGAAATCAAACGCCAGCTGCGGATTGCCGACGTTCATCATGATCTTGGTCTCGATCTCCGGCATTTCGCCGCGCATGACCTCGGTGACTTCGGTTTCCAGCAGACCGTCGTAGATACGACCTTCGTCGCCCTCGGCGCACGACACCGTCACCAGCGTGCCGTCCTTCAGCAGGTCGGTGGCATCGCCGCACCCGACCACTGCCGGCACGCCCAGTTCACGCGCGATGATCGCGGCGTGGCAAGTACGGCCGCCACGATTCGTGACGATGGCCGCGGCGCGCTTCATCACCGGCTCCCAGTTCGGGTCGGTCATGTCGGCCACCAGGACGTCGCCCGGCTGCACACGTTCCATCTCGGACGGATCGTTGATCACACGAACCGGACCGGTACCGATTTTCTGGCCGATCGCACGTCCGCTGGTCAGCACTGCCGACGTACCCTTCAGCTTGAAGCGCTGCTCGGCCTTGCCGGCTGACTGGCTCTTCACGGTCTCCGGACGTGCCTGGAGGATGTAGATCTTGCCGTCCTTGCCGTCCTTGCCCCACTCGATGTCCATCGGGCGGCCATAGTGCTTCTCGATGATCATCGCGTAGCGGGCCAGCTCGTTCACATCGTCATCGCTGATCGAATAACGGTTGCGCAGTTCTGGCGGTACATCCACGGTCTTCACGCGACCGGCTTCGCCCGGCTTCGTGAATTCCATCTTGATCAGCTTCGAGCCGATCGAACGACGGATGATCGGATACTTGCCGGCCTGCAGCGTCGGCTTGAAGACGTAGAACTCGTCCGGGTTCACGGCGCCCTGCACCACCGTTTCGCCCAGGCCGTAGCTCGACGTGATGAACACCACGTCCGGGAAGCCCGACTCCGTATCGATCGTGAACATCACGCCCGATGCGGCCAGGTCCGAACGGACCATGCGCTGCACACCCGCCGACAGGGCCACCACGTCATGGGCGAAGCCCTTGTGCACGCGGTACGAAATGGCGCGGTCGTTGTACAGCGACGCGAACACGTGCTTGATCTTGTCGAGCACGTCGTCGATGCCGCTGACGTTGAGGTACGACTCCTGCTGACCTGCGAACGAAGCGTCGGGCAGATCTTCGGCAGTGGCCGACGAACGCACGGCGAACGATGCCTCGGCGCCTTCGCGCGCCGACACGCGTGCATAGTGCTCACGGACTTCTGCTTCGAGTCGCGGCTGGAACGGGGCCGAGGCCACCCAGCTGCGAATCTCGCCACCGGCCTCGGCCAGGGCCTTCACGTCATCGACGTCGAGCGTCTTCAGGCGTTCGGAAATGCGGGCGGTCAGGTTGTTGTGTTCGAGGAAGTCGCGGAATGCCAGCGCGGTGGTGGCAAAACCGCCGGGAACGCGCACGCCGGCACCGGCCAGCTGCGAGATCATCTCGCCAAGCGACGAATTCTTGCCGCCGACGGTTTCCACGTCCTGCATGCGCAGTTCTTCAAACGGCAGCACGTAGGCGCCGTTATCTACCTGGTTGGTCATAAAAGCCTCAAAACAAAGTAAGAAATCTTTTGCACCGACCGGTATGTTGTTGGAGTTCTGGCCCCGGCGGATCGCTTGGCTGAGCAATTCCGTGTGACATCGGATACTTCCGATGCTGCAATGCACATTGTCGACAATCCGGCTGCATATCGTTGCCTGACCGGGATTGGCGGAATTGCTTAGCCAAAAGATCGCCGCTATTCTACCGTGCCGCACCGCACTTTCGCTCAGCGGCTGCTCCAAAAATAATTGTTCAGACATGTCCTTGCCCGAAGCGCCTGACGCGTCGCAACCTGCGCCAGCCATGACTTCCCAGTCTTCTTCATCCCCGGCCGGCTCCCAGCCTGCGGCTGAGACGGCTGCCGCCGATCGCCCTGCCGTCCGTACGGTTTTTATTGTGTCGGATGGCACAGGCATCACGGCCGAGACATTCAGCCATTCGATCCTGGCCCAGTTCGAGATGCGCTTCCGCAAGGTACGCATGCCGTTCGTGGACACGCCCGAAAAGGCACATGTGGCCGTCAGCAAGATCAACGAGGCGTTCTACAACGAGGGCGTGCCGCCCATCGTCTTCACCACGCTTGTCAACGCCGAGTCCAACAAGGCGATGCGCCGTGCCAAGGGCATGATCCTGGACATGTTCCAGACGTTCATCGAGCCGCTGGAGAAAGAACTCGGGCTGAAGTCCACGCACGCGATCGGCCGTTTCCACCAGAACGCGGATACCGAGGCTTACAAGAACCGGATCGAGGCGATTAACTTCTCGCTGGCTCATGATGACGGGCAGTCACACAAGAACCTCCAGGACGCCGACGTGATCCTGGTTGGCGTGTCGCGTAGCGGCAAGACGCCGACCAGCCTGTATCTGGCCATGCAATACGGCCTCAAGGCTGCCAACTATCCGTTGATTCCCGACGATTTCGAGCGTGGCCGCCTGCCGTCGGCGCTCTATGCGTTCAAGCCCAAGATATTCGGGCTGTCGATCGATCCCCAGCGGCTGACGGAAATCCGTAACGAACGCCGTCCGGGCAGCAAGTACGCGGCGGTAGAGAACTGTCGCTACGAGGTCAACGAGGCCGAAGCGATGATGCGCCGCGAAGGCATCAAGTGGTTGTCGTCCACGCACAAATCGATCGAGGAAATCGCGACGACGATCCTCCAGGAAATCAAGGTCGACCGCGACAACTATTGAAGCGCGCGATTTTTGAGAATCGTCTTCTTGGCAGGTGATGGCTGGAGGTGAAAGATGACGTCATCGACGTTTTCATTCATGAACCATGTCCATCGCCATGACAGCAGACCAGTTTTCAGATCACCCTGGATCGGGGCATGCCGGCCCCGCACCGCAGCATCGCGCCAAACCGCACCACGACTGGCGCATCGCCGCCACCATCTTCACCGCCGTTTTCATCGCCCTCGGCGGCATCTTCGCCATCCTCGAGTATTCCGGGCGTCAATCTGACAAGACGAACGAGAATATCTACTACCGGTTCGATGCGGTGGATGAACGGCTTGGCGTGATGGACCGCCAATTCCAGGCAGCAGACAAGCGATTCGACGGCGTCGACCGCCGGATCGACAGGCTTGAAGCGAAGGTTGACGAGGGCTTCGCCAAGGTAGACCAGCGATTTGAAAAAGTGGACGAGCGATTCGACAAGATGGACGAACGCTTCAACAAACTTGAGGCAAGGTTCGACAGGAAATTCGATCAGATCGAAAAAAACTTCGATCAAATCAACGAGAACTTTGCCCAGGTTACGGACGTCCTGCAAACGCTGGTCGAACAAAAGGCACCTTCCGGTGCGGCAGCATCTGACCAAGCACGGGGCAGCCGCCCTCGCTAACGGACCTCGCTCAACCCGCTCGCCGCTGGCGCACCGCTTCAAACAGACAGATGGCTGTCGCGGCTGCTACGTTTAGCGACTCCAGGCCGCCAGGTTGCGGAATGCTCACCTTGCGCGAGACACGTGCCATCCATTCGGGGCTGACGCCTGCCCCTTCGTTGCCGACTACCCAGCCTACCGGCTGGGTCAGGTCGGTATCAAACACGGTGGCGTCGGCATGCGAGGACGTTGCAAGCAGCGGCACGGCCAGCCGGGGGGCAAGCATATCGAGCGTGCAGTGCTCGACGATATTGAGATGAAAGTTCGCGCCCATGCCGGCACGCAGTGTCTTGACGGACCAGGCGAACGCACATCCTGTGATCAGGAATGCGTGGGCGATACCAGCAGCCGCGGCACTGCGCAGGATCGAGCCAACATTGCCGGCATCCTGGACGCCGTCAAGGATGATGCAATCCGTCTTAATCTGCGCGGGCAGATGACCCGCAGGCGTGTCGATCACGAACAGCAGGTCAATACCGTTCGCCACATTGCTGATCTGGCTGAACAGCGTATCGGCCAGCACGACCACGCGCTCCGGTTCGATCTGGTCCAGCAACGACCTGACTTCGGCATGATCATAGTGGCGCTCGCCGACTACGCAAGATACCGGTTGGCCCAATGCGGCAATGTAGGCCTGAGCCAGATGCACACCGTCCAGCACCGACTGCCCGGCCTTGCGACGTTGATGCGTAGACCCGATCAAGGCCTTCAGGTGCTTGAACAGCGCGTTATCGCGCGAAGTGACGTGCTTCAAGGACGTGTCTTAGAAAGGCGGGGTTTCCTGGGCCTGAGCCAGAGCATTGACGCGCTCCAGCGCCAAACGGACCGGGGCGAACGACCGCCGATGATGCGGCGTGGGGCCATGCCGATCCAGCGCCGCAAAATGTTGCGGCGTGGGATAGCCAAAATGCGAATCAAAGCCGTATTCGGGGTATGCCGCGTGCAACTCAACAAGATTCCGGTCGCGCGCCACCTTTGCCAGGATCGACGCAGCCGAAATGGCACGTACCTTGGCGTCACCCTTGACGATGGCTTCGACAGGATAGGCCACTTGCGGGCAGCGATTGCCGTCGACCTGTACAAGGTCTGGAATCACACCCGTGGCAGCCAGCCCCTGGACGGCTCGCTGCATGGCCAGCATCGAGGCATGAAGGATATTGATCGAATCGATCTCCTCGACTGTCGCAAAGGAGATGTGCCAGCCAAGCGCGCGCTCGCAAATCCGATCGAACAGGGCTTCCCGCTTTGCCGCGGTCAGAATCTTCGAGTCGGCAAGCCCACGGATCTGGCGGTCTGGATTCAACACGACAGCGGCTGCATACACGGGTCCCGCCAGCGGGCCACGGCCCGCTTCGTCCACGCCACAAAGGCGCTGGACTACGGCGACCGTTTGGGCCAGCTCGAGCCCCATCTGGCCGACATTGACAGCCTTGACGCGCGGCATCACACGGCTCCTCGAGTGTGGAGCAGATCCGCCACGACACCGGCTGCCAGCCGTGACGTATCGCGCTTCAGCGTTTCATGCATGGTCGTGAAGTGTTCGCGCAGGAAGGCAATGTTGCCTTCGTCATTGAGTTGCAGCAGCGTTTCACGCGCCAGCGCTTCCGGCGTGGCGTCGTCCTGCAGCAACTCCGGCACCACGAAGCGCCCAGACAGAATATTAGGCAGTCCCACGTACGGCAGATATCCCTGCCGCTTCATGATTTGCGCCGTCAGCCAGGGCACCTTGTACGAGATCACCATCGGCTTCTTGTACAGCGCGGCTTCGAGCGTGGCCGTGCCACTGGCCAACAAGATCACATCGGCCGCCTCCATCGCCAGATGTGATTGACTATCCACAATTGTCAGGTCAATTTCCGGATGTTGTGCGTACAGCTCCTCGACAATCGCGTGCAGTGCCGGGCTGGCCGCTGGCAACACGAATGCAAGGTTGGCGTCCATGCGATGCATGCGCGCCATGGCCTCGAAAAATGTGCCGCCTAGATTACGCACCTCTGACTGTCGGCTGCCCGGCAGCACCGCCACGATGCGCTTGCCCTCCGGCAGGCCAAGTTTTGCGCGAGCCCCTGCCACGTCGGGCACCATCGGGATTACGTCGGCAAGCGGGTGTCCCACGTATGTGGCCGGAATACCTGCCTTGGCGTAGATCTCCGGCTCGAACGGGAACAGACAGAGAATATGGTCGACCGCGCGGGCAATGGTACGAATGCGTCCGCCCCGCCACGCCCAGATTGACGGGCTGACAAAGTGCACCACGGGTATGCCCGCGCGCCGCAGCGGCACTTCAAGTCCGAAATTGAAATCCGGGGCGTCGACACCGATGAAGCAAAGCGGCGGCTGAGCCAGCAGCTGGTCGCGGATGGCGCGGCGCGTGGCCAGGATTTCTCGCAACGATCCCAGGACTTCCACATAGCCGTTGACGGAGAGCGTTTCCATCGGCCAATGCGAGACGAAACCCTGCGCCATCATCCGACGGCCGCCAATCCCGGCATAGTTCACGGACTCGCCTAGCCGCGCGTGCAGTCCCTCCAGCAACAGCGAAGCCAGCAGGTCGCCGGATGCTTCTCCAGCGACCATGGCAATCGTGCCACGCTTGTTTACATGAGCCTCCGCGTCAGCGGATAGCACGGCCTGCATGGCTGCCTCGACCATGTCCGACTGACGTCTAGCGCACGATGCCGCGTTGGGTCGCGGCGAGGAACTCGACGAAGGCCTTCAGCGGCGTCGCCGTGGTGGCATCCGACTGGCCAAGCATGGCCGAAATCTCGTTGCGGGCATCGTCGAAGCTCAGGTCCGACTTGTACAGCAGCTTGTAAGCCTGACGCAGCGCCGCGATCTGGGCCGCGTCGAAGCCGCGACGACGCAGACCCTCGACGTTGATGCCGTGCGGCGTCGCCTTGTTGCCGCTCTTGTCGCTGGCGGCGATCACGAACGGGGGCACATCCTGGACCAGTGCCGAAGCCCCGCCCAGCATGGCATGCGCGCCGATACGAACGAACTGATGCACGCCGCTCATACCGCCGAGAATCGCCCAGTCGCCCACCTCCACGTGGCCGGCAATCTGCGCATTGCTCGAAAACACCGTGTGATTACCCACGCTGCAGTCGTGCGCGATATGCACGTACGCCATGATCCAGTTATCGCTGCCGATGCTGGTCAGGCCGCGATCCTGCACGGTACCCGTGTGGATCGTGGTGAATTCGCGAATCGTGTTGCGATCGCCGATCTCGAGCCGGGTGGGCTCGTTGGCATACTTCATGTCCTGCGGCACCCCGCCCACCGAAGCATAAGGCCCGATGCGGTTTCCTTCGCCAATCGTGGTATGCCCCTCGACCGTGGTATGCGAGCCGATCCGCGTGCCACTGCCAATCCGCACGTTCGGACCGACGATCGAGAACGGGCCAACTTCAACGTCGGCGGCGAGTTCGGCCTTCGGGTCGATCAGTGCGGTGGGATGGATTTGCGTCATACGTACTGTCCTGTGCTTTCGGTTCTGCTCGGTATCGGGAAAATCAGGCCTCGGCCTGCTTGACCGTGCACATCAGCTCGGCTTCGCAGGCAACCTCGCCATCAACGGTGGCGCTGGCCTTGAACTTCCAGATACCGCGAATGTAGCGCTCCACGGTCACGTTCAGGTGCAACTGATCGCCGGGATACACCACGCGCTTGAAGCGGGCGCCGTCGATGCCGACGAAGTAGTACAGCGCGCCTTCCTTGCGCTCCATGTCGGCGCCAAAGGTCAGCAGGCCGGCCGATTGCGCCAGCGCTTCAAGAATCATGACACCCGGCATCACCGGTTGTTCCGGGAAGTGGCCCATGAAGTACGGCTCGTTGATCGTCACGTTCTTCAGGGTCTTGATCCGCTTCTGCGGTTCAAACTCGAGCACGCGGTCAACCAGCAGGATCGGATACCGATGCGGCAGCAGCTTCAGGATCTTGCGGATGTCGATATCGGAGGCTGTCATGATGATTTCTCTTCGTCTTGTTTGCTATTGACCCCGGCGGATGCGCCGCGCAGCCGGCGTTCCAGCTGCACCACTCGTTCGCGCAGCTTCGACAGGCCGCGCACGATGGCCGCGTTGCGTTCCCATTCGCCATGCGACGTGAACGGGAACACGCTGGTGAAATGCCCACCGGGTTTTGTAATCGATTTGGTAATCGAGGTACCGCCAGACACTGTGGTCCGGTCGGCGATATTCAAATGGCCGGAAAAATTGGCCGCGCCTCCAATCACGCAGAATTTGCCGATCTTCGTGCTGCCCGACACCGCGGCCGTGCCGGCAATCACGGTATGGGCACCCACATGGACGTTATGGGCGATCTGCACCTGATTGTCGATCTTGCAGCCGTCCTCGATGATGGTGTCGGCCATCGCCCCGCGGTCCACGCAGGTATTGGCGCCAATCTCCACATCGTTGCCCAGCACCGCACGACCTACCTGCGGAATCTTGACGTACTCGACGCCGGCCGGCCCGATATCGGGCGCAAAGCCAAAACCATCGGCACCGATCACCGCCCCGCTGTGCAGGATATTCCGCGCACCCACCACGCAACGATGATAGACAGAAACATTGGCGTAGATGAGCGTATCTTCGCCGATCTGCGCGCCTGCGCCGATAAAGGCATTTGCCAGGACTCGGACCCGCTCGCCAAGACGCGCGCCGGCCTCGATGACCACGTTCGGGCCGACAAAGCAGGACGCCGGCACGATTGCGTCGGGTGCCACCGTGGCGCGCGGATCGATGCCAACGCGCGGATCGGCATTGGCGACGCGATCGAAGCGCTGCGCCACACGGGCGAAGCAGACGTACGGATTGCGCGCCACCAGCCAGTTACGGCCATCGGCCTGCCCGTCCGCACGGATGCGCTCCAGGTCTGCCGGCGACACAATCACGGCACCGGCTTTCGAGGCCAACGCCTGGGGCAGGTAGAGCGGATTGGAAAGAAACGACAGATCGCCGGGACCGGCCTGGTCTAGCGGTGCCAGACCGCCTACGGCCAGGTCGGGATCACCCACAACCTGCGCGCCGTTCTCGGTGGCGAGCTGACCCAGTGTGGGTGTCTGCATGGCGGTACTTCCTTGATAAAAAGCGAAAAGCGGCGCACGAGCGCCCGCCGCTTACTTGCCCGAGCCGGCGTTCAGCGCCTTCATCACGTCGTCCGTGATGTCGATGCGCGGATTGACGTAGACCGCTTCCTGCACGATCAGGTCGTACTTGCGCTGCTCGGCCAGTTGACGGATCACGCGGTTGGCGCGCTCCAGCACCTGGGCCAGTTCTTCGTTACGACGCTGGTTCAGGTCTTCGCGGAACTCGCGCTGCTTGCGCTGGAACTCGCGATCGAGGTCGGCCACTTCGCGCTGACGGCGCTGGCGGTCGGCGTCGGCCAGCACGGCCGTGTCCTTGTCGAGCTTGTCAGCCATGGCCTTGATTTTCTGGGCCATATCCTGAAGTTCGCGGTCGCGCTTGGAGAATTCCTGCTCAAGCTTGACCTGCGCAGCCTTGGCCGGCTGCGAGTCACGCAGAATGCGCTCCGAATTCACCGCGGCAATGCGCGCCTCCTGAGCCATCGCCGGGGCCGCCGCGCAAAGGGCCGCAGCGGCCAGCGCGGCCGCGCTCAGGGATTTGATCAGTGGAGTGTGGAGTTTCATCAAACAAATCCTTTTGGGGATCAGAACGCGGTACCAATCTGGAACTGGAACCGCTGAACCTTGTCGTTCTCGTCCTTCTTCAGCGGGAAGCCCATGCTGACCTTCAGCGGGCCGATCGGCGACAGCCACGACATACCGAAGCCGGTCGAGTACTTCAGGTCGCTAACCGTGATCGGCGCGCCTTCCTGATAGACGTTACCGAAGTCGAAGAACGTGAACAGACGCAGCGTGCGGTCGACACCCGAACCCGGCAGCGGGAACACGAATTCCACGTTACCGATCATCTTCGAGGCACCACCCACCGGGTTGCCGTTCTGGTCCTTCGGACCGAGCGTGCTGGTCTGGTAACCACGGACCGAACCGATACCACCGGCATAGAAGTACTTGAACACCGGGAACGGCGTATTGCCGTAGCCGTGGCCGTAGGCCACCTCACCGTTGAACGCCAGCGTGAAGGCCTTCGACAACGGGTAGAAATACTGCTGCTGGAAGCTGGCGCGATAGTACTGCGTATCGCCGCCCGGCACGCCGATTTCCAGGTTGGCCTGGGTGTACGGACCCTTGGTCGGAATCAGCGCACTGTCCCGGCGGTCGCGTGCCCAGCCGATCGTGAACGGGAAGTTGTTGATCGGGTCGCCGCTGGTCTTGCCGATTTTCTGCAGCCAGGCCGTGTACTGGCTCGGCGTGTTGATCGAGGTATAGACCTGCGTCCGCTCGTAGCCAATGCCGAAGAACACCGTGTCGTTCTCAGAGAACGGCACGCCGAACTTGAAGCCGCCGCCGGCCGACACGATCTTGTAGTCCTGGTCGCCCGTGTAATACAGCGGGCGGGACGTACGATAGTAGATATCGGTCGAACGGCTGATGCCGTCCACCGTGAAGTACGGATCGTACTGCGTCAGCGCGATGGTCCGGAACGACTTGGCCGTATTCACATCCAGGCCAAGGCTGGTACCGGAGCCGAACACGTTGTCCTGGCGCAGGCCGGCTTGCAGCACGAGCTTGTCGGTCGACGAGAAACCGAGACCCAGGCTGATCTGGCCAGTCGGCTTTTCCGTCACATTTACGTTCACATCCACCTGATCGGGCGCGCCGGCCACGTCCTCGGTCGTGATGTTCGTATCCGTGAAGTAGCCGGTGCGGTTGATACGCGCCTGCGACTGCTGGAGCTTCTCGCTGTCGAACCACGAGCTTTCCATCTGGCGCATTTCGCGGCGCACCACTTCGTCGCGCGTCTTGCTGTTGCCCACGACGTTCACGCGGCGCACATAGACGCGGCGGCCCGGGTCGACCATCAGGGTCAGCGCCACTTCACGCTTTTCCTTGTCGATCTGCGGTTGCGGGTTGATCGTGGTGAACGCATAGCCGTACGTGCCGAGCAGGTCGGTGATGGCCTTGGTGCTGGCCGTCAGCTTTTCGGACGAGAAAATATCGCCCTTCTTCAGCTGCAGCAGCTTCTGCATTTCTTCCTGCTTGCCCAGCAGTTCGCCAGCCAGATGGATCTCGGACACCTTGAACTGCTCGCCCTCGGCGATATTCAGCGTCAGGTAGATATCCTTCTTGTCAGGCGTGATCGATACCTGCGTCGACTCGATCTGGAATTCCAGGTAGCCGCGATTCAGGTAGAACGAGCGCAGCGCTTCCAGGTCGGCGGTGAGCTTCTGCTTGGAATAGAGATCGTTCTTGGTGTACCACGACAGCCAGTTCGGCGTGGAGAGCTGCATCTCGTCGCGCAGCGTGCCTTCCTTGAACGCCTTGTTGCCGACGATATTGATCTGCCGGATCTTGGCAACCGGGCCCTCTTCCACGTTGAACACCACGGACACGCGGTTGCGGTCCACTGGCGTCACGGTGGTCTGGACTTCGGCGGCGTAGTAGCCACGGGCCACGTACTGGCGCTTCAGTTCCTGCTCGGCCTTGTCGATCAGCGCCTTGTCGTAGTAGCGCGCTTCGGCCACGCCCACCGCCCGCAGGGAGCGGCGCAGCGTGTCCTTGTCGAATTCCTTGATACCGACGAACTCAAGCTGGGAAATCGCGGGTCGTTCCTCGACCTGCACCACCAGCACGCCATCTTCGGCGCGGATCTGCACGTCCTTGAAAAACCCGGTATTGTAGAGCGCACGGATGGCGTCGGCGCCCTTGTCATCGGTGAAGGTTTCGCCGACACGCACGGGCAGGTAGCCAAAGACGGTACCCGGTTCCACGCGCTGCAGGCCTTCAACGCGAATATCCTTGACCACAAACGGATCTGCGGCCCAGCCCGCCGGGCTCCACGCCGCAATAATGGCACTCGTCAGCAAGCCCAGCGAGATGCGCTTATTTCTGATCAAAGTCGATCCCCTCTTCCTCATCGATTTCATGCAGGGTGTTGGCTCCAGCGCCGATTGCAGCTACGCCTGACAATACCGGCACGACTGATCCCTCCCGACGGGGAAAATCCCCCCGGGATACGACCGCCCCCGTCCGACTGGCGTTTCCAGCTGCGCGAAACTAGCCGCGCGCAAGAAACAGTCGGCTGACGTCATTGAACAAAGCGAGTGAGGTCAGGAGCAAGATGCATGCGATGCCGACCTTCTGCAGCATCGCTTGCCAGTGGTCTGGTACAGGCCTGCCAGTCAAAAATTCCACGCAATAATACAGCAAATGCCCCCCATCCAGCACCGGAATAGGTAACAAATTCAGTACACCGAGGCTGACGCTGACCAGCGCGAGGAAGCTGATGAACGGCTGCCAGCCCATGTTGGCTGCCCGCCCGGCATAGTCCGCCACGGTCAGCGGACCGCTCAGGTTCTGCAGCGATGCCTGGCCCACGAGCATCTTGCCGAGCAGCTTCAATGACAGCGTGCTGGTGCTCCAGACCTGATCCGCCGCACGGGCCAGCGCCTGGGTAAATGGGTAACGCACAATTTCGGTCTGCACGGCCTGGTTCAGCGCGGCACCCAGCTTGCCCACCATCGGCGTCGGCTCGCCCTCGGCGCCAGACTTGCCGCCCGGCGCAGCGTCGAGCTTGACGGTCACGTCCAGGCGCTGGCCGGCGCGTTCGATCCCCAGCGTGACATCCTGGCCCGGCCGCGCCCTGACCCCGCGGATCAGTTCGCCGGCCTGGGTCAGCGGCTGCCCCTGCCACGCCACCACCTTGTCGCCAGCGCGCAGGTCCGCCCGTTGCGCCGCGGAATCGGCGACGATTTCTGTAATGGTGACCGGACCGCCCTTGAGCGCCAGACCCAGCGTGGCCAGGGGATCCTGATCGGGATTACCGCCCGTGTCAGGCAGCCGGCCCAGCGCGATGTCGCGTTCGGCGCCATCTGCACCACGGACGTGCATGACCGCCCTCGTGTCGCCGAACCCCTGGGCAAACACCGCCATGCGCAGGTCATTCCAGGATCGGACGGCCTCGGTCTGGCCATTCGCGCTCAGCGACAGGACACGGTCCCCGTCGCGCACCCCGGCCTGCGCCGCCACGGTATTGACCGCTGGCGTTGCCAGCACCGGCGCGGGCTCGCGCATGCCACCGGCAAACAGCACCAGGTACAAGGCGATGGCCAGCGCGAAATTGGCAAGCGGACCTGCCGCCACGATGACGAAGCGCTTGCCCACCGGCTGGCGGTTGAACGCGCGCGGCAGGTCGGCGGCGTCGATGGCCGGATCGGTCTCGGGATCACGCTCCCGCTCGTCCAGCATCTTGACGTAACCGCCGAGCGGGATGGCAGCCAGCGTCCACTCGGTGCGGTCGCGCCCCTTGCTGACCCAGCGGGCCAACGGGCGGCCGAAGCCGATCGAAAACCGCAAGACCTTGACCCCGCACGCACGCGCGGCCAGGTAATGCCCCATCTCGTGAACGAAGATCAGGACGCAGAGGGCGACAACGAACGCGATAACGGTTTGCATGGCAAATCACCTCTTTCCAGATCCGGGCCTCGCCGCGATCGTGACGTCGATCAGCGGCCGGCCAGTTGTTTCAGCAGCGCCTGGGCGGCCTTGCGCGCCGCGGCATCTGCGGCGAGCACGCCGTCGAGCGACCCGGCCTCACCTTCGGCGGGTTGCTCCAGGACACCGGCCACCACGCGCGCGATGTCCGTGAACCGGATACTACCGGCCAGGAACGCCTCCACCGCTACCTCGTTTGCAGCATTCAGCACCGCCGGCGCCACACCTTCGGCACGCAATGCATCAAAGGCTAATCCCAGGCACGGGAAGCGTTCAAGGTCCGGCGTCTCAAAATGGAGGCCACCCGACACGGTCAGATCCAGCGGCGTGACACCGGAGTCGATCCGCTCTGGATAGGCCATGCCATAGGCGATGGGCGTACGCATGTCGGGGTTGCCGAGCTGCGCCAGTACCGACCCGTCGGCATAGGCCACCATCGAATGGACAATGCTCTGCGGGTGGATCAGCACCTCGATCTTGTCGGCCGGGGCGCCAAATAGCCAGTGGGCCTCGATGACCTCGAGCCCCTTGTTCATCATCGTGGCCGAATCCACCGAGATCTTGCGACCCATCACCCACTTCGGGTGCGCACAGGCCTGATCCGGCGTGATGTCGTGCAACGTCGACGGATCGCGGGTGCGGAACGGGCCGCCCGACGCCGTCAGCAGCACCTTCGACACCCCCGCGCCATAGCGCGGGTCACTGGTCGGCAGACACTGGAAGATTGCGTTGTGTTCGCTGTCGATCGGCAGCAGCGTGGCGCCGTGATGGTGCACCGCATCCATGAAGATGCTGCCCGACATCACCAGCGATTCCTTGTTGGCCAGCAGCACGCGCTTGCCGGCACGCGCGGCCGCCAGCGACGAGCGCAGGCCCGCCGCGCCGACGATGGCAGCCATCACGGCATCGGTCTGCGTATCCGCGGCGATCGATTCGAGTGCTTCGGGGCCGTAGCTGACTTCGGTCGCCAGGCCCGCCGCACGCAGCTTGCCTTCGAGCTCGCGCGCCGCCTCGGCCGAACCCACTACCGCCCGCGCGGGGCGGAATTCGACGCAGGCCGCGGCCAGCTTGTCCACCTGACGATGGGCGCTCAGCGCATGCACCGTGTAGCGGTCGGGATGACGGCGCACCACGTCCAGCGTGCTTTCGCCGATGGAACCCGTGGCGCCCAGAATCGTAATGCGTTGCATATAACCAGACGAATTCAGTTGTGATCAGACCCAGGACAACAGCAGTGCTGCCAGCGGGAATACCGGGATCAGCGCGTCGATGCGATCGAGAATGCCGCCGTGGCCAGGCAACAGCCGGCTGCTGTCCTTGATGCCGACCTGACGCTTGAGCAGGGACTCGAACAGATCACCGACCACGCTGGCCGCGACCAGCAGCGTCGTCAGCATGGCCAGCACGCCCAGACCCACCTTGTCGGCGATCAGCGAATACCAGGTGGGCGCGAAGGCATGGCTGACCGCCAGGCCAAGCGCGACGATCATCGCCAGCAACCAGCCGCCGATCGCGCCCTCCCAGGACTTGCCCGGGCTGATGGTCGGTGCCAGCTTGCGCTTGCCGATGGCCTTGCCGACGAAATAGGCACCGATGTCGGCCGCCCAGACCAGCACGGCGGCGGTCAGCAGCACGCCTACTCCGGCCACGCGCAGTGCCATGACCGCATGACCGAAGGCCGGCAGCATGATCAGCCCAAGCACGACACCCAGCACGGTAAACCCGGGGGTTGCCTTCCGTACACCGCGCGCCAGCAATACCAGCGCCACGCCCCAGGCCACAAGCGAAGCCTCAAGCAGCCAGTCGATGGCGAATCCGGATGGAGCGAGATGCCAGGCCAGCAGCGCCACCAGGCATGCCACGGCATAGACATAAGGCCACGGACGCGGCAGGCCGATCAGGCGGCCGAACTCCCATCCACCCAGCAGCACGATGACCGCCACCAGCACCGCCAGCGCCGTGGGCGGCGCCAGGAACAGGATCGGCAGGATCAACAGCAACAGGCATACGGCGGTGATAACGCGGGTCAGAAGCATGCGGCTGCGATTCCCGTAGGTATGAAGGTACGACCGGCCTCAGGCCGTTCCGGACAGGCCCGGCGCCACAACCTGGGCACTGGTCCTGCCAAACCGGCGCTCGCGCTGGCGGTACGACGCAAAGGCCTTGTCGAGCTCCGCGGCGTCAAAATCGGGCCAGAACGTATCGGTGAAATACAGCTCCGTATAGGCGAGCTGCCAAAGCAGGAAATTGCTGATGCGCTGCTCACCGCCGGTGCGGATGAACAGGTCCGGCTCCGGCGCATAGGCCATTGCCAGGTGCGGGGCCAGCAGCGACTCGTCGATCGACTCCCCGTCGAGCATGGGCGAGCGCGCCAGCATCTTGCGCATGGCCTGCAGCAGATCCCATCGGCCACCGTAGTTGGCGGCAATGGTCACCGTCAGACCCGTGTTGCCGGCCGTACGCGCCTCGGCGTCCTTGATCATCTGCTGGATACGGGGGCTGAAGCGCGCCAGGTCGCCCACCACGCGCAGGCGGATGTTGTTGGCGTGCATCCGCACCACCTCGCGGCGCAGGGCGGTCATGAACAGGCGCATCAGGAACGATACTTCGTCCGCGGGCCGGCGCCAGTTCTCGGAGCTGAACGCGAACAAGGTCAGGTACTGCACGCCCCGTGCGGCACAGGCCTGCACGATCTCGCGCACGGTATCCAGACCCCGCGTGTGGCCGGCCACGCGCGGCAGGTGACGCTTTGTCGCCCAGCGGCCGTTGCCATCCATGATGATGGCAACGTGTCGTGGCACATAGGTGGTATCGGGAACGCCGAGCGTCGAACTGATATGCTGCATGGATTCGCGGACGGTCTGGGACAACCCCGGCGGACGAGCCGCCGGGACGGCCTTACACCGTCAAGATCTCCTTCTCTTTCTCGGCGACGAGCCTGTCGATCTCGCCGACATACTTGTCCGTCAGCTTCTGGACGTCGTCCGTGCCGCGGCGCTCGTCATCTTCCGAGATGGTCTTGTCCTTGACGAGCTTCTTGAACTGCTCGTTGGCATCGCGGCGCAGGTTGCGCACGGCCACCTTGGCACCCTCGGCCTCGCCCTTCACCACCTTGATCAGCTCCTTGCGGCGCTCTTCGGTCAGCGGAGGCATCGGCACGCGGATCACGTCGCCCATCGTTGCGGGGTTCAGGCCCAGGTCGGCATCGCGGATTGCCTTTTCCACGGCCTGCACCATCTTCTTTTCCCACGGTTGCACGGTAATCGTGCGGGCATCGCCCAGGCCAACGTTGGCCACTTGGCTGATCGGCACCGGCGAGCCGTAGTAATCCACCTGAACGTGGTCGAGCAGGCCAGTGTGCGCACGGCCAGTGCGAATTTTCGCCAGATCGGCCCTGAAGGCTTCGATCGACTTCTGCATCTTCTGCTCGGCGCTCTTCTTAGTGTCGGCGACGGTCATGATTACCTCCGGAAAACAGCCAGACAGGATCCCGCCTAGCGGGATCGAAAATGGAACATTCTACTCTCAGGCCAGACCGAATCAGCATTTTGATGCGGTCCGGACTGCTTAAACGTGCACTAGCGTACCTTCGTCCTCGCCCAGGATCACACGCTTCAGGGCACCCGGCTTGACGATCGAAAACACCTTGATCGGCAGTTTCTGGTCGCGGCACAGGGCGAACGCGGTGGCGTCCATGACCTGGAGGTTGCGGGAAATGGCTTCGTCGAACGTGATCGTCGTGTAGCGGGTGGCGCTGGGGTCCTTCTTGGGGTCGGCCGTGTACACGCCGTCCACCTTGGTGGCCTTGAGCACGATTTCCGCGCCGATTTCCGAACCGCGCAGCGCGGCGGCCGTATCGGTGGTGAAGAAGGGGTTGCCGGTGCCGGCGGCAAAGATCACGACCTTGCCTTCCTCGAGCTGGCGGATGGCACGCGGGCGGATATACGGCTCCACCACCTGGTCCATACGCAGCGCGGATTGCACGCGGCCTTCGATATTGGCGTGGCGCATGGCGTCCTGCAGTGCCAGCGCATTCATCATCGTGGCCAGCATGCCCATGTAATCGGCCGTGGCGCGGTCCATACCGGCCGCACCGCCGGCAACACCGCGGAAAATGTTGCCGCCACCGATGACAACCGCCACCTGGACGCCCAGTTTCACGATTTCGGCAATGTCATTGACCATGCCTTCGATAGTCGCCCGGTTGATGCCGAAAGCATCGTCGCCCATAAGGGCTTCGCCGGACAGTTTCAGAAGGACGCGCTTGTAGGCTGGCATGTTCACCCTCGGGCAGGTTCTAGTCGCTCGTTTGAACGGATGGATGGGCGCGGGCGGCACAACGCAACTGCGCACCGGCCGCGCATGAATTTGGATTACTTGACAGCTGGAAAGCCGGTTTTCGCCGTCATCTGCCGGCATCGCCCCACTAAAGGCGCGCATATTGCAGGTGACTGCGAAAACTGACTGGCACGGCGCACGTGACAACCGTACTTGTGAAGAGGGGCACCTTTCGGCGCCCCTCGGCATTATACGGTGGCTGACCGGGCATCCCACCAGGGAAACCCGTCCGGCCACCCGGACATCAGCCCTTCTGGGCGGCAGCCACCTGGGCGGCCACTTCAGCAGCGAAGTCGTCCTGCTTCTTCTCGATGCCTTCGCCCACCACGTACAGGGTGAAACCCTTCACGCTGGTGTTCACGGCCTTCAGCATCTGCTCGACGGTCTGCTTGTCGTTCTTCACGAACGGCTGGTTCAGCAGCGACACTTCCTTCAGGTACTTCTGGACCGAACCTTCCACCATCTTGGCGGCGATTTCAGCCGGCTTGCCCGATTCGGCAGCCTTCTGCTCGGCGATGCTGCGCTCCTTGGCGATCAGCTCGGCCGGCACCTGTTCCGACGACAGCGACACCGGCTTCATGGCGGCCACGTGCATGGCGACGTCCTTGGCGGCGGTTTCGTCGCCGTCGAACTCGACCATCACGCCGATACGCGTGCCGTGCAGGTACGAAGCCAGCTTGCCACCGTTGGCGTAGCGCACGAAGCGGCGGATCGTCATGTTCTCGCCGATCTTGCCGATCAGGGCCGAGCGCACGGCATCAACCGTCGAACCGTCCATTTCCAGGGCCAACAGGGCAGCCACATCGACCGGCGCCTGCTTGGCGATCAGTTCGGCGATCTTGGCAGCGAAGCCCAGGAAATCGTCGTTCTTCGACACGAAGTCGGTTTCGCAGTTCAGTTCAACCAGCGAGCCCGTCGTGCCGTCGATGTACGTGGCCACGATGCCTTCGGCGGTCACGCGCGACGCGGCCTTGCTGGCCTTGTTGCCCAGCTTGACGCGCAGCAGTTCTTCAGCCTTGTCCAGGTCGCCATCGGCTTCCGTCAGGGCCTTCTTGCATTCCATCATCGGCGCGTCGGTCTTCGCGCGCAGTTCTGCAACCATGCTTGCGGTAATTGCCGCCATTTGTCACTCCTTGATTGGTTGTCCTCATCCGCGGCGAATCATATCCACGGCGGATGACAACTGAATCTGTTTGCAAAAAGGGGGCGCCAGAAGTGCCCCCTTTTCTTGGTTGCCGCAAGGCGGGCGCCAGTGGCCGGTGTATCCCGGCCTCAAGCGCCAGCAGGCAATCAGCCTTCCTGGACTTCGACGAATTCGTCGTCGCCGCCGCGAACGGCTTCCACCACTTCCTGCACCGCATTCGCACGGCCTTCCAGGATGGCGTCGGCCACGCCGCGCACGTACAGGGCAACAGCCTTGCTCGAGTCGTCGTTGCCCGGGATCACGTAGTCGATGCCTTCCGGCGTGTGGTTCGTGTCAACCACGCCGATCACGGGGATGCCCAGCTTGTTGGCTTCGGTCACGGCAATCTTGTGGTAGCCGACGTCCACCACGAAGATGGCGTCAGGAACGCCGCCCATGTCCTTGATGCCGCCGATGGACTTTTCCAGCTTTTCCATCTCGCGCTCGAACATCAGCGCTTCCTTCTTGCTCATGGTTTCCAGCGCGCCGGCTTCCTTGGCGGCTTCCATGTCCTTCAGGCGCTTGATCGAGATCTTGACGGTCTTGAAGTTCGTCATCATGCCGCCGAGCCAGCGGGCGTCGACGTACGGCATGCCAGCGCGGCCGGCTTCCTCAGCCAGGATCTCGCGCGACTGACGCTTGGTACCCACGAAAAGCACGGTGCCGCGGTTTGCTGCCAGCTGACGCACGTACTTCAGCGCGTCCTGGAACATCGGCAGGGTCTTTTCGAGGTTGATAATGTGGATCTTGTTGCGATGACCGAAGATGAAGGGGGCCATCTTCGGGTTCCAGAAGCGGGTCTGGTGGCCAAAGTGGCAACCGGCTTCCAGCATTTCGCGCATGGTCACGGACATGTGAGTTACTCCAAAAGGGTTAGGGTCTGAAGTCCGCCCCGACATTCCTGAAAAGGAACACCCCGGATGGGCGGACCAGCGATTTACTAAAAACAGCGATAATTTCCAACCCGCAGCAGTTCGTTTCCGGACCGTCAGCAAGTCAGCCCGCGATTGTAGCAACAAAGCAGCCCTTCCCTCAAGCCCCTTCGCAACCGCACGCGAACGGCCGATCCGCGTCCGCCGGGCCAGCCTCCCCCCGTATTTCCCTGCTTTCTCGTCACGAAGGTGAGATAATCCCGCTTTGCGAACAGTAAAGGCGCAGCTGCGGCTGGGCCATCACATTTCAGGCGAAGCAGCATGAGCATCCATATCAATACCGCCGAAGACATCGCCCAAATGCGCGTGGCTTGCCGCCTTGCCTCCGAAGTCCTCGACTACATCACCCCCTTCGTCAAGGTTGGCGTCACGACCGGAGAACTGGACCGCCTCTGCCACGCCTACATGCGTGATGTACAAGGAACCGTGCCGGCCCCGCTGAACTACGCGCCGCCGGGCTACCCGCCCTTCCCTGGCGCCATCTGCACGTCGGTCAACGACGTGATCTGCCACGGCATCCCGGGCGACCGCGTGCTCAAGGGCGGCGACGTGATCAACCTGGACATCACAGTCATCACGAAGGAAGGCTATTACGGCGACACCAGCCGCATGTTCGTGGTGGGCGAGGCATCGATCCTGGCCAAGCGCCTGGCGCAGATTACCTATGAATGCATGTGGAAGGGCATCCAACAAGTGCGCAATGGCGCACGTCTGGGTGACATCGGCCACGCCATCCAGACCCATGCCGAAGGCGCGGGCTACACCGTGGTGCGCGAATACTGCGGCCACGGCATCGGCAAGGTGTTCCACTCGGATCCGCAGATCCTGCATTACGGCCGTCCGGGCACCGGCATGGAAATCAAGTCCGGCATGATCTTCACGGTCGAGCCGATGATCAACGCCGGCAAGCGCGATATCCGTACGATGCCCGACCACTGGACGGTCAAGACGCGCGATCGCAGCCTGTCGGCCCAATGGGAACACACGGTGCTGGTGACGGACACCGGCTACGAAGTGCTGACGCTGTCGGAAGGTTCGCCCGTGCCGCCCGCGTTCATCACCGACACCGTGGCGGCCTGAACCCGCACCGAACGCCAGGGCGCCCACCAAGGCGCCCTTTCTTCTTCCAGCCGTGCCCACGCCTACCCTCGAACCGCCGCCCATGGACACCACGCCGGAACTTCTGCTCTGCCAGCGCATTCGCGACAGGCTCAAGGCCGACAAGCAGGCGCTGTTTGCCGAGTTCGACGCCAACAATCTGGTCACGCCACTGGTGACGAAGCTGCGTCGCGCCGTCGACGCCGCGCTGATCGAGGCCTGGACCGCCCTGGAACTGCCCGCCTCCGCCGCGCTGGTCGCCGTGGGCGGGTATGGCCGTGGCGAGCTGTTTCCGTATTCCGATGTCGACGTGCTGCTGTTGCTGCCCGGCGAGCCCGACAGCGACACGGCCGCCAGGCTGGAGCGCTTCATCGGCCTGTGCTGGGACCTGGGGCTGGAAATCGGCTCGTCGGTGCGTACCGTGGACGACTGCATCCGCGAGTCGGCGGCCGACATCACCATCCGCACGGCGCTGCTCGAGGCGCGCCTGCTGACCGGCAGCAAGACACTGCTGCAGTCGCTGCAGGAACGCTACCAGGCCGACATGGATGCGGCCGACTTCTTCCAGGCCAAGCTGCTGGAATTGCGCCAGCGCCATGCCAAGTACCAGGACACGCCCTACGCGCTGGAGCCGAACTGCAAGGAAAGCCCCGGCGGCCTGCGCGACCTGCAGGTGATCCTGTGGATGACCAAGGCGGCCGGCCTGGGCGACAGCTGGAAGGAACTGTTTGAACGCGGCCTGCTGACCGAGCGCGAGTCGCAGGAACTGAGCCGCAACGAACGTCTGCTGCGCACCATCCGTGCCCGCCTGCACCTGCTGGCGGGCCGCCGGCAGGACGTGCTGGTGTTCGACCTGCAGACCGCGCTGGCCGAGTCGTTCGGCTATCGCCAGACCACGCACAAGCGCGCCAGCGAGCAGCTGATGCGCCGCTACTACTGGGCGGCCAAGGCGGTCACGCAGCTGAACAGCGTGCTGCTGCTGAACATCGAGGCGATGCTGTTCCCGAGCGAGTCCAAGGTCACGCGCGTGATCAACGATAGCTTCGTGGAGCGCCAGGGCATGCTGGAAATCACCAGCGACGACCTGTACGAGCGGAACCCGCACGCGATCCTGGAAACGTTCCTGCTGTACGAGCGCACCCCGGGCGTGAAGGGCCTGTCGCCGCGCACGCTGCGCGGGCTGTACAACGCGCGCACGGTGATGGATGCCAGCTGGCGCAACGACCCCGTCAACCGCAAGCTGTTCCTGGCCATCGTGCAGGAGCCGCAGGGCATCACGCACGCGCTGCGGCTGATGAACCAGACCAGCGTGCTGGGGCGCTACCTGATCAACTTCCGCCGCATCGTCGGCCAGATGCAGCACGACCTGTTCCACGTGTACACCGTGGACCAGCACATCCTGATGGTGGTGCGCAACATGCGCCGCTTCGCGATTGTCGAGCACACGCACGAATTTCCGTTCTGCAGCCAGCTGATGGCCGGCTTCGACCGCCCGTGGGTACTGTGGGTGGCGGCGCTGTTCCACGATATCGCCAAGGGCCGCGGCGGCGATCACTCGAAGCTTGGCACCGTCGACGCGCGCCGCTTCTGCAAGCAGCATGGCATTGCGCGCGAAGACACCGACCTGATCGCCTGGCTCGTGGAAAACCACCTCACGATGAGCCATGTGGCACAGAAGCAGGACCTGACCGACCCCGACGTAGTGAACGCGTTCGCCCAGGTAGTGGGCAACGAGCGCTACCTGACGGCGCTCTACCTGCTGACCGTCGCCGATATCCGCGGCACCAGCCCCAAGGTGTGGAATGCTTGGAAGGGCAAGCTGCTGGAAGACCTGTACCGCATCACGCTGCGCGTGCTGGGCGGCGCCAGGATCGACCAGCATTCGCTCTGGGCACAGAAGCGCGACGACACCATCGCGCAGCTGCGCCTGAAGGCCTTCGACCCCGAACTGGCCAAGCCGCTCTGGAGCCGGCTGGACATGTCGTTCTTCATGCGGCACGATGCGCGCGACATCGCCTGGGTGACGCGACACCTGTTCAACAAGGTGAACAGCGTCGACCCGGTGGTCAAGGCACGCGTATCGCCCGCCGGCGAAGGGCTGCAGGTGGTGGTGTACGTGAAGGACCAGCCCGACCTCTTTGCGCGCATCTGTGGCTATTTCGAGCGCAAGGCGTTCTCGATCCAGGACGCCAAGATCGAGACCACGCGCGACGGCTACGCGCTGGACACCTTCCAGATCACCGACCCCGGCCTGGACGGCGACTACCGCGACATCCTCGCGCTGGTGGAGCATGAACTGGCCGAGCGCGTGCGGCTGGAATGCCCCCTGCCCGATCCGACGCAGGGCCGGCTGTCGCGCCAGTCGCGCAGCTTCCCGATCAAGCCGCGAGTGGACTTGCGTCCCGACGAACGCGGCCAGTACTACCTGCTGTCGGTGTCGGCCAACGACCGCACCGGCCTGCTTTACGCGCTGGCCCGCGTACTGGCCAAATATCGCGTGTCCGTGCATTCGGCGCGCATCAACACGCTCGGCGAACGCGTGGAAGACGTGTTCCTGGTCGACGGCTCGCCGCTGGCCGCCGACAACCGATTGCAGATTCAAGTGGAACAGGATTTGCTCGACGCACTGGCCATCTGATCCTCCGATGGCCGGCGCGCGAGCGCTTGGAAAGATATGACAGACAGCAACAAGCCCGGCCGCAAGACGCTGGGCATCAAGACCTCCACGACGGACGCACCGCGCAAGGCGAGCCGCCCGGTGCGCGTGTCGGACCTGAACCGCAAGCGCGTGCAGGAAGTGGTCACCGGCATCAAGCAGGCCAAGGACCGCGCGACCGACAAGGACAAGCGGGACAAGCGCAAGACCGCGCCGGCCGAAGGTGCGCCGCGCCGTTTCGAGGGCCAAGGCTCTGACCGTCCGCGTCGCTTTGAAGGCCAGGGGTCTGACCGCCCGCGTCGCTTTGAAGGCGAAGGCGCCGATCGTCCGCGTCGTTTTGAAGGCCAAGGCGCCGATCGTCCGCGTCGTTTTGAAGGCCAAGGCGCCGATCGTCCGCGTCGTTTTGAAGGCCAAGGCACCGACCGTCCGCGCCGCTTCGAGGGCCAAGGCTCCGACCGCCCGCGTCGCTTTGAAGGCGAAGGCGCTGATCGTCCGCGCCGCTTTGAAGGCCAAGGCTCCGACCGCCCACGCCGTTTTGAAGGCCAAGGCTCCGACCGCCCGCGTCGCTTTGAAGGCGAAGGCGCCGACCGCCCGCGTCGCTTTGAGGGCCAAGGATCTGACCGTCCGCGTCGCTTTGAAGGCGAAGGCGCTGATCGTCCGCGCCGCTTTGAAGGCCAAGGTTCCGACCGTCCGCGTCGCTTCGAGGGCGAAGGCTCTGATCGTCCGCGTCGCTTCGAGGGCCAAGGTTCCGACCGTCCGCGCCGCTTCGAGGGCGAAGGCGCCGACCGCCCGCGTCGCTTCGAGGGCCAAGGCGCTGATCGCCCGCGTCGCTTTGAAGGCGAAGGCGCCGACCGTCCGCGTCGCTTCGAGGGCCAAGGCTCTGACCGTCCGCGTCGCTTTGAAGGCGAAGGTTCCGATCGTCCGCGTCGCTTTGAAGGCCAAGGCTCCGACCGCCCCCGCCGTTTTGAAGGCGAAGGTTCCGATCGTCCGCGTCGCTTTGAAGGCCAAGGTTCCGACCGTCCCCGCCGTTTTGAAGGCGAAGGCGCTGATCGTCCGCGTCGCTTTGAAGGCCAGGGTTCCGACCGGCCGCGCCGCTTTGAAGGCGAAGGCGCCGACCGTCCGCGCCGTTTTGGCGATGATGGACGCACGGATCGTCCGCGCCGTGACGACAGCGCGCCGCGCCGTGGCAATGCGCCGGCACGCCGCTTCAGCGATACGTCGGACCGCGCGCGTCCGGTACGCGCCGAACGCAGCGAACGCCCGGCGCCGCAAGCCCCGGCCGAGCCGCGTGAAGATGGCCTGGTCCGCCTGTCCAAGCGCATGTCGGAGTTGGGCCTGTGCTCGCGTCGTGAAGCCGACGAATGGATCCCGCTGGGCTGGGTGCTGGTCGACGGCAAGCCCGTGACGGAACTGGGCACCCGCATTCGCCCCGACGCCGAGATCGAAATCCGCCAGGAAGCGCGCTCAGAGCAAGGCGAGCGCGTGACGGTGCTGCTGAACAAGCCCGTCGGCTATGTCTCCGGCCAGGCCGAAGACGGCTACGAGCCCGCCGCCGCGCTGTTCACGGCCGAGAACCAGTGGGAAGCAGACCCCACGCGCAAGCGTTTTGCGCCGTGGCAGCACAAGAACCTGGCCCCGGCGGGCCGGCTCGATATCGATTCCACCGGTCTGCTGGTGCTGACGCAGGACGGCCGCGTCGCGCGCGCCCTGATCGGCGAAGACTCGACCGTCGAGAAGGAATACCTGGTGCGCGTGGAGTGGGAATCGCCGCAAGGGCTGGTTGACCGCAACATCAGCGCCGTCTTTCCCGAAGACCAGCTGGAGCGCCTGCGCTTTGGCCTGTCGCTGGACGGCGTGGCGCTGAAGCCCGCCAAGGTAAGCTGGCAGAACGAGGAGCAACTGCGCTTTGTGCTGCGCGAAGGCCGCAAGCGTCAGATCCGCCGGATGTGCGAACAGGTGGGACTGAAGGTGGTGGGCCTCAAGCGCGTGCGCATGGGCCGTATCTCGCTGGGCGACCTGCCGCCGGGCCAGTGGCGCTTCCTGGGCCAGTTCGAGAAATTCTGAGGCGGCGCGAATCATCACGACCCGCCCCCCTCTCCCGCGTGTTCAGACCGGACACATAGGTGACAGGTGTGCGAGGACATGGTTGACACTTCCGGACGGTTTGCCGTCCGGAGGTTCAAACCATGCCTTGGAACACACGAGACACTATGAGCCTGCGTCTGGAATTCATTGCGTTGGCCACCCAGCCCGGCTGCAATCGTCGCGAGCTGTGCCGGCGCTTTCACGTCAGTCCGCAAACTGCCTATAAATGGCTTGCACGCCATTCGAGTGAAGGCACGGATGGTCTGCGCGATCGCTCCAGGCGTCCGCAGCAAAGCGTACGGGGGCCGGGATCGAGAGGCAGGTGGTCCAGCTGCGCGAGCAGCATCCTGCGTGGGGCGGACGCAAGATCAGCCGGCGCCTGGCCGATCTTGGCCTTGCCGATCCACCGGCACCGAGCACGGTTACCTCCATCCTTCATCGCCACGGATTGATCCCCGAACACGCCACGGGCCAGCACTGCGCGTGGCACCGCTTCGAACATGCCGGCCCCAACGAACTGCTGCAGATGGACTTCAAGGGCTATGTGCGCAATGAGCGCGGTCTGTGTCATCCGCTGACGCTGCTCGACGACCATTCGCGCTATGTCCTGTGCCTGGATGCGTGCGATGACGAACGTGGGACGACGGTCCAGCAGTGCCTGGCAGCGGTCTTTCGGCGCTATGGCTTGCCGCGGCGCATGACCATGGACAACGGATCGCCATGGGGTGGCGACGAGGAGGGGCTGGGATATACGCGGCTGACGGTATGGCTGCTCAGGCTGGGAATCCGGGTCAGCCACTCGCGGCCCTATCACCCGCAGACCCAGGGCAAGGACGAGCGGTTCCATCGCACGCTCAATGCGGAATTGCTGCAGTACCGCCGCTTCGCGGACAACACCGACGCGCAACGCGCATTTGACCGGTATCGGGCCATCTACAACCATGAGCGCCCGCACGAGGCGCTGGGAATGGCGGTGCCGGCTACGCGCTACCAGGTCAGTCCGGTGCCGTATCCCGAAAGCCTGCCCGAACCCGAATACCTGCCGGGCGACCGGATCTACAAGGTAGACAGCGCGGCCCGGATCATGATCGGGCACCGACGCGTGAAGATTGGCAAGGCCTTCATTGGCCAACGCATTGCCCTGCGCGAAACACGGCACGATGGCATCTATGCCCTCTGGTTTGGCGCCATCCGGATCGGACAGATCGACCTGAGCGCCCCGCAGGGCACTCAGGTCTCGACGGCCCCGACCTAGAATGTGTCAACCATGTCCTCGCACATGTGTCAGCGATGTCCCCGGTCTGAACACCGCGGCGCGGGGGAGGGGTTCAGGGAGAGGGCACAGCGTTCCGATTACGACCAGTCGTAATGTGAGCCGCCTGCCCTTTCTCCTCTCCCACAGGTGGGAGAGGGGAAAAACACCTCACACACGCACCGGCGGCAGCTTTCGCAGGGCCGCTTCGGCCTGTTCGTCGGCCGGCACATACACCAGCAGCCGCGCGCCATTGCGCGGCGCCGTCCAGAAATTGGTCTGGGTCAGCTGGAAATCCCCGGTTTCCGGATTTGTGAAACGCTTGACGTGGTTCTGGATGCCGCGCACCTGGTATCGCTGCCAGAGCTGCTCGAATTTCTCGGACACGGCCATATAGCGCGCCAGCTGCGCCTCCCATAGCGGATCGTCGACGTGCTCGGCCATCGCCGCGCGATACATCGCCACCATGTTGCAGACCATGCCTTCCCAATCGGGCACGGCCTTGCGCCAGCCCGGGTGCGTCAGCGCCAGGTAGATGCAATTGCGATCTTCGGGCGGCAGGCTCGGGACATTCATGCCAAGCAACCGGCAATAGGCGTCGTTGTGCGCCACGATGTCGAAGCGGGCGTTCTGCACCAGCGCCGGAATCGGGTCGAGCTGGTCAAGCATGCGCTGCGTGGTGACCGACACCGTTTCGCAAACCGAGGTGCCGGCCAGCGCCGCCGGCCGTTGCAGGCCGGCCAGCGTAAACAGATGCTCGGTCTCGGTGGGCGAGCACTGCAGCGCGGCGGCTACCGCATTGAGCACCTTCGGCGACACACGGATTGGCCTGCCCTGCTCCAGCTTGGTGTACCAGGTGATGCCGATATCGGCCATCGCGGCCACTTCCTCGCGCCGCAGGCCCGGCGTGCGGCTTCGGCCGGCGCGCGACAACCCGATCCGCGCCGGGTCCAGGTTTTCGCGGCGGGCCCGCAGGAAGGCGCCCAGTTCAACCTCCCTGCCGGTGCCGGCGTGGCCGGCGGACTCACCCGGTTCGTTGTCCGGCTCCAGGCCTGCGCCTCGGCCTGTCCCCTGGTCTGCTCCCCGGCTCCATAGCGCACTCGGTTCCTGACGCGCGTTCATAATGCTGCACTCCTGTGTAGCCTGACACTGTTTATACCAGTCTAACTGGACTCTTGTACCAGTCTGATTGCATGACCATACTCCCAGCCTCACGCCTTGTCGAGGTCAGCATTCCATGAAAGCCCCCGCACCCTCTACCCCACTTTCCACCCCAACTTCCGCACCGGATGCCGCGCCCGCGCTCGGCCGCACCGGCCTGTACGTGCTGCTGGCCGGCCAGTTGCTGCCGCAGATCGATTTCTCCATCGTCAACGTCGCCCTGCACCCCATCGAGCATTCGCTGGGCGCGTCTCCGGCCGAGCTGGAGCTGATGGTGGCCGTCTATGGCGTGGCGTTCGCCGTCTGCCTGGCCATGGGCGGCCGGCTGGGCGACAACTTCGGGCGCCGCCGCGTGTTCAATGCTGGCGTTGTGCTGTT
The DNA here is from genome assembly GCF_002858765.1 of Cupriavidus pauculus. GTDB lineage: Bacteria > Pseudomonadota > Gammaproteobacteria > Burkholderiales > Burkholderiaceae > Cupriavidus > Cupriavidus pauculus_B. Next base: position 90,525 of record NZ_PJRP01000015.1, on the reverse strand, counting down.
CGGTATCGCCTCGCTGCTGTGCGGCGTGGCGGGATCGATGCCGGTGCTGCTGGGCGCCCGGTTGCTGCAAGGTGCATCGGCCGCGCTGCTGGTGCCGCAGATCCTGGCCACCATCCACGTGGGCCTGCGCGGCCACGCGCACTCCCGCGCGCTGGCGCTGTTTGCCTCGGTGGGTGGCGTGGCCTTCATCATCGGGCAGGTGCTGGGCGGCTTCCTGGTGGATGCCGATATCGGCGGCCTGGGGTGGCGCAACGCGTTCCTGATCAACCTGCCTGTGTGCGCGGCCATCCTGTGGCTGTCGCCGCGCGTCATTCCGGAAACGCGGCGGGACAACCCAGCAGGCGTGGATATCCCCGGCACGGCGCTGCTGGCGATGGTGATCCTGGCCGTCCTGCTGCCAGTGGCGATGGGCCCGATGTTCCACTGGTCGTGGCCCGTGCTGGCCACGCTGGCGGCGGCGGCCCCGCTGACGCTATGGCTGTGGCAGGTTGAAAAGCGCCAGGAACAGCGCGGGGTGCATCCGCTGCTGCCACCGTCGCTGGTGCGGCTGCCGAGCGTGCGCTTCGGCTTTGTGGTGGCGATCCTGTTCTACGCGTGCTGGAGCGGGTTCATGTTCGTGCTGGCCCTGGCCCTGCAGGGCGGCGGCGGCATGACACCGACGATGGCCGGCAACGCCTTCATTCCGCTGGGCGTGGCGTTCTCGGTGGCGTCGCTGCTGAGCCCGCGTGTGGTGGGTCTATGGGGTCGTACGCGCGTGCTGCTGATCGGCTGCCTGATCCAGATGGCCGGCATGGCGGCACTCGCCTGGACGCTGCGCCATGTCTGGCCGCACCCCGACCTGCTTTCGCTGGCGGCGCCGACCATGCTGATCGGCATTGGCAATGCGCTGGTGGTGGGCTGCTTCTATCGCATCGGCCTGGCCGACATTCCGCCCGATCACGCCGGCGCCGGCAGCGCGGCGCTGGCCACGGTCCAGCAGGCGTCGCTGGGGCTGGGTTCGGCACTGCTGGGCACGGTGTTCGCCCAGCGGATCCATCACGGCGGCAGCTACCTCGATGCCACGCTCACGAGCCTGGCGGCGGAGCTGATCCTCATGACGATGCTGGTGGCGGCGGCCGCTATCTATCACGCCCGCCACGGCCAGCCGGTGCTGGCCACGGGGGCGGCATAAATAGCACCAAGAGCCAAGGGCCAAGGGCCTGGACCCAGGCTCAGGCCGACCCGGTGCCCGCTCAGTCGTCGTAGTTGGCGGGCAGCTCGGGGAACAGGACTTCCGTGAAGCCGAAGCGCGTGAAGTCCTTGACCCGCATCGGATACAGCACGCCGATCAGGTGATCGCACTCGTGCTGCACCACCCGCGCATGGAAGCCATCGGCCACGCGATCGATCGGATTGCCGAGCATGTCGAAGCCCGAATACTTCAGCCGGGTATGACGCGGCACCACGCCGCGCAGGCCCGGCACCGACAGGCAGCCCTCCCAGCCGTCTTCCATCTCGACGGACAACGGCTCCAGCACCGGATTGATCAGCACGGTCTTGGGCACCGTCGGCGCATCGGGATAGCGCGGGTTGCGATCGAAGCCGAAGATCACCACCTGCAGGTCCACGCCGATCTGCGGCGCGGCCAGGCCGGCACCGTTGGCGTGTTCCATCGTGTCGAACATGTCGTCGATCAACAGCCGCAGTTCGGGCGTGTTGAACTGTGTCACGGGCCGCGCCTGCTGCAGCAGCCGCGCATCGCCCATCTTCAGAATGTCGCGGATCATTGCGGTTCTCCGTTGTCGGGGGCATCCGCCCCGGCGTCGGCCAGCAGCTTGAGCATGCCGTCCTCATCCAGCACCGGCACACCAAGCGCCTGCGCCTTTTCCAGCTTGCTGCCCGCTTCGGCACCGGCCACCACGTAGTCGGTTTTCTTCGATACGGACCCGGCCACCTTGGCACCGGCGGCCTCCAGCTTTTCCTTGGCGTCCTCGCGCGACAGCGTCGGCAACGTGCCGGTCAGCACGACCGTCTTGCCGGCCAGCGGCAGCGGCGCCCTTGCCGTGGGCTCCGATTCGGCCCAGTGTACGCCTGCGGCACGCAACTGTTCGATCACCTCGACGTTGTGCGGCTCGGCCAGGAAATTGGCGATCGATTGCGCCACCACCGGACCCACGTCGTTGACTTCGAGCAGCGCAGCCTCGTCGGCAGCCAGCAAGTTGTCGAGCTTGCCAAAGTGCTTGGCCAGGTCCTTGGCCGTGGCTTCGCCCACGTGGCGGATGCCCAGCGCAAAGATGAACCGGTTCAGCGTGGTCTCGCGGGACTTGTCGATGGCCGCCACCAGGTTCGTGGCCGACTTGTCCGCCATGCGGTCCAGCGCGGCCAGCTTGGCCACCCCGAGCTTGTAGAGATCGGCCGGCGTGCGCACGATGCCCATGTCCACCAGCTGTTCGACGATCTTGTCGCCCAGGCCATCCACATCCATCGCGCGGCGTTGCGCGAAGTGGATCAGCGCCTGCTTGCGCTGGGCCGCGCAGATCAGTCCGCCCGTGCAGCGGGCAATGGCCTCGCCCTCGAGCTTCTCCACATGCGACCCGCACACCGGGCACGCGGTCGGCATCACAAACGCGCGGGCGTCGGCGGGCCGGCGTTCCAGCACCACGGCCACCACCTCGGGTATCACGTCGCCGGCACGGCGAACAATCACCGTATCGCCAATATGCACATCCTTGCGGCGGATCTCGTCCTCGTTGTGCAGCGTGGCGTTGGTCACGGTCACGCCGCCGACGAACACCGGCGCCAGCCGCGCCACGGGAGTGATGGCGCCGGTACGGCCCACCTGCACCTCGATATCCTCGACCGTGGTCGTCATCTCCTGGGCCGGAAACTTATGCGCCAGCGCGAAGCGCGGGGCGCGCGAGACAAAGCCCAGCTGCTCTTGTTCGGGGATGGCATTGACCTTGTAGACCACGCCGTCGATGTCGTATGGCAACTGGTCGCGGCGCTCGCCGATATCGCGATAGAACGACAGCAGCCCCTGCGCGCCCTTCACCACGCGACGCTCGTCGCAAACCGGCAGACCCAGCGTGGCAAACCCGTCCAGCATCACGCTGTGCGTGGCCGGCCGGTCGGCGCCCTGCAATTCGCCCATGCCATAGGCGAAGAACGACAGCGGGCGCTTGGCGGTGATCCGGGGGTCCAGCTGGCGCAGGCTACCGGCCGCGGCATTGCGCGGATTGACGAAGGTCTTCTCGTCGGCCTCGGCCTGGCGCGCGTTGAGCTTGTCGAAATCGGCGCGATACATGAACACCTCGCCGCGCACTTCCAGCACGGCCGGCGCCTTGCCGCGCAGCTTCAGCGGAATGGCCTTGATCGTGCGCACATTGACGGTCACGTCCTCGCCCGTCTCGCCATCGCCGCGCGTGGCGGCCTGCACAAGCTTGCCGTCCTCGTAGCGCAGCGACATGGCCAGGCCATCGAACTTCAGTTCGCACGAATACTCGACGGCGCTGTCCGCCGCGTCGGCGGCGCTGAACAGGTCATCGGCCGGCGCCGAGACGCTGGTCTTGCCCAGCCCTTGCGCGCAGCGGCGGTCGAAATTGACCACGTCTTCGTCCTCGAAGCCGTTGTTCAGCGACAGCATCGGCACGCGGTGACGCACGGTATCGAACGCGGCCAGCGGCGCCCCGCCCACGCGCTGCGTCGGCGAATCGTCGGTCAGCAGGTCGGGATGTTCGGTCTCCAGCGCCTGCAGCTCGCTGAACAGCGCGTCGTAATCCGCATCGGGAACGGTCGGCGCATCCAGCACGTAATACTGATAGCTGTGGCGTTCCAGCTCGGCGCGCAGCCATTGCACGCGCTCGGCGGGAGACGCATTGGCCGGCAAAGGGCCGGCGGGCGCGGGGGCCGGAGCCCGCGCGCCTGAATGCTTGGCGGTCATGGGGGCTCCGTCGTTATACGCTGAACAGGCGCTGGGCCACCGGCGAACCGGCCGGCATGCCGCGCGCTTCCAGCTTTTCGTAGAGCTTTTCGAGTTGGGTGAAGATCGCTACGAACGACGCTTCGGTCAGCGGACGCATATTGTCGTCCACCAGCTGGGCACCCATCCGCTGCGCCAGGCTGTAGCCGTACTCGCAAACCGTCTTGAACGGCTTGATCGTCTGCGCCCCCTGCGGCACGTCCAGCAGCAGCGTGATCTGACGGCCCGCGTTCAGCGTCAGGTCGTCGCGCAGGAAGTTCGTGTCGCCAAACTGCAGCGTGAACAGCGGCTTCTGCACGCCATCGGCGCCCGGTTCATAGCGGATGAATCGCGTACCGTCGCGCGACAGCACCAGGCCGTCCTGCGTAGCCACGGTCTGCACATAGGCGGCTGACCACGGCGCGCCGTCGGAAATCACGTTGACGCCCAGTTGCACGTCGGCACCGGCCGCGAAACCATCCAGTTCGCGTGCGTTCGCCACCGTTTCGGTCATGTCGGGCAGGTCGGCCGATGCATCCAGCGCCTCGGCCAGCGCCTCCACGGCATTGACGAACTCGGAGAATTCCAGCGCATTGAGCGGGCCGCTGCGGTTGGCCAGCTGCACGGCCACCTGCAGGTCTTCGTACTGGTGGCCGGCAGTCACTGGCTCCCAGGCATTGGCTTCGATGCGCAGCCCTTCGATGTGCACCTGCTTCGTGCCCGCGCGGCGCAGACGGCCCGTCAGCGGCAGGATGCGGTCACCGGAGGCCTTGCGCTCCAGGTGCATCGGCACGATGCAGTCGATCAGCGGATCGATCGCGGCCGCAGCGGGCTGGCCGTCCGGCACGGATTCGGTGGCCCGGGCGACCGGGGCAGCCGCCTTGGCGAGCGATTCCTCGACGACTTCGTTGTCGGCGTCGATCGCGGCGTCAGCCAGCGCATTGGCATGGGCCTCGGCGTGGGCTTCTGCATGGGCTTCGGCATGTCCGGCGGCCGGCGCGGCTGCCACGGCGACCTCGTCGGCCACGATCTCGTCGGCATCGGCCGAACTGGCGGCAGCATGCGCGGCGGCGGTGGCGGTCGCCACGTCGGCCTGGGTATCGGCGTGGGTATCGGCCTCGTGCTTCAGCCCCTTACCCGCCTCGCCGAGCGTCGGCTCGCGCCGGTTCACATGCTCGGGCGGCGCTTCCTTGAGCTTGGCCTGCGTTTCGGGCTGCGTGGTCTTGCCCACCACCGGCTCGCGCATCGGCGGCAGGTCGTCCTCGGGCATCAGCGGCCGCACGCGGCGCGCCTTGTGGATCTGCCACCGGTTATAGGCCACCAGCAACAGCAGCAATACAACACCCGCGATGATCAGTGCGTTCTGCAGTTCCATCTTAAGCGGCCTCCGCCATCGATACGGCTGCATCCATGTCCACCGCCACGATCCGCGAGACCCCCTGCTCCTGCATCGTCACGCCAATCAGTTGGTGGGCCATCTCCATCGCAATCTTGTTGTGAGAAATAAATACGAACTGCGTCTTGTCGGACATACGCGCCACCATGTTGGCATAGCGCTCGGTGTTGGCGTCGTCCAGCGGCGCGTCCACCTCGTCCAGCAAGCAGAACGGTGCCGGGTTCAGCTGGAACATCGCGAACACCAGCGCAATGGCCGTCAGGGCCTTTTCGCCACCGGACAGCAGGTGAATCGTCGAGTTCTTCTTGCCCGGCGGCTGCGCCATCACCTGCACGCCGGCGTCCAGAATTTCCTCGCCGGTCATGATCAGCCTGGCCTGGCCGCCACCGAACAGCGCCGGGAACAGCTCGCCGAAGTGGTGGTTGACCTGGTCGAACGTGCCTTGCAGCAGCGCCCGCGTTTCCTGGTCGATCTTGGCGATCGCGTCTTCGAGCGTGTTGATGGCATCGGTCAGGTCGGCCGACTGCGCGTCAAGGAACGTCTTGCGCTCCCGGGCGGCGGACAGTTCGTCCAGCGCGGCCATGTTGACCGGACCCAACGCGTTGATGGCATTGTTCAGGCGCGTCACTTCGCCTTGCAGGTACGACGGCTTCAGGTCGCCGATCAGCTTCTCGGCCAGCGCCGCTTCGTCCACCTCGGCCGTGGTCAGCTGCTCGGTGAACTGCTCCTGGTTCAGGCGGGCCGCCTGTTCCTTGAGCTGGCATTCGGTGATGCGGTCGCGCAGCGGCTGCAGGCTGCGTTCGGCAGCCAGGCGCTGTTCGTCGAACTGGCGCAGCTGGGCCGACAGGGCATCAAGCTCGATCCGTGCGGCCGACAGCTTCTGCTCCTTCTCGGCGCGCACTTCCAGGGCTTCATGCAGGCCGGTATTGGCGGTCTGCTCGTTGATCGTTTCCAGCTCGGCGCGGGCGTTCTCCAGCGATTCCGCCACGCGCTCGCTCTGGTCGCCGGCCATCTGGATATTGCGGCGCAGTTCGTCGATGCGGCCGGCCAGATTGCGCTCGGCAAACACCGCTTCCTGCGCGCCGCGTTCCATGTCGCGCAACTGCTGGCGCGCGTTGGTCAGCTTGGTGTCCAGCCCATCGAAGGCCATCTGCTGGTCTTCGTGCGATGCCTGCAGCTCGGCCAGGCTGGTGTCGTGCTGCTCGAAGCTGGCTTCGGACTCGGCACGGATGGCGCGTTGTTCGTCGATCTGCGCGTCGATCTCGCCCAGTTCCTCGCGGATCTGGTTGCTACGCGCCGAAAAGCGCTCCATGGCCTGCGACAGCTTCAGTACGTCCATCTGCAACGCATGCACGCGGCGCGTGGCCTGCTCGGCGCGCGCACGCGCCTCGATCAGCGTCGTGCTGGCATGCGTATACGCCGTCTCGGCGCGCACGGCGTTGGATCTGGCCTCGTCGGACAGCAGCATCTGCGCGCGCGACTGCTTCTGCAGGTTGTCGATCTCCTGCTCGCGGGCCAGCATGCCGGCCTGCTCGGAATCGGCCGCGTAGATCTGAATGGCGTTGCGGCCCACGAGATGGCCCTCGGCCACCACGAACTGGGCGCCTTCGGGCAGCGTGCCGCGTGCCGACAGCGCCTGCGACATGTCGGTGGCCGTGTAGATGTCGGCCAGCCAGTCCTGCATCACGGCGCGGATGCCGGGCTCGGTGATCTGCACCAGCGACATCAGCGGACGCAGGCCGGCCGGGGCTTCCACCGGACGCGCGGCAGGCGGCGGCGCGTAGAACGCGAGCTTGGACGGCGGGGCGTCGGACAGGAAACCCTTGACCCAGTCAAGGTTCGACACTTCCAGTGCGGCGAGCTTTTCGCGCAGCACCGATTCGAGCGCGTTTTCCCAACCCTGCTCGATATGGACCTTCTTCCACAGACGTGGCAGTTCGGCCAAACCATGGCGTTCCAGCCACGGCTGGACCTTGCCGTCGGTCTGCACGCTTTCCTGCAGTTGGCGCAGCGCAGCCAGGCGGGCGTCCAGCGAGGCGATCGCGGCCGTTTCGCTCTGCACGCGCTCCTGCGCGGCGCGGCGCTCGGTGTCCAGGCGCGGCACCGATTCCTCGGCATCCATCAGCGATGCCTGGGCCTCTTCGAGCGTGGCTTCCTGTTCGGCCAGGTCCATGCGCAGCTCTTCGAGCCGCACTTCGTCCGGACGATCGAGCCCCTGCTCCTCGCCCTTCAGGCGTTCCTTGCGTTGCTCAAGCTGCTGCAGCATCTGGTTGGCGTTGCGCTGGTGCGCCGCTTCAAGCTTCAGCGCCTGCTCGGCCTGCATGATGCCGCTGCGCTGGTCGTTGAGCTTCTGCTGGGCGTCGCGCCACTGGCCTTCCAGCGTTGGCAGTTCGTCGCTCTTCTGGGCGACGGTGTCCTGGGCCTCGATCTTGCGGGCCTCGGCCAGCGCCAGGTCTTCCTCGGCCTGCGCAATGTCGTCATTGGCCTGGTCGGCCTTGCCCTGCCACTGCTCGCGCTGGGCGGTCAGCGCGGCGATCTGCGCCTGCAGCCGGTTGCGCGACTCCACCACATAGCGGATCTCGGCTTCGAGCTTGCTGACTTCGGCGTTGGCCTCGTACAGGGCGCCCTGCGCGACGTGCATGCCATCGGACGCGGCATAGTGCGCGGCGCGCATCGTTTCGAGTTCGGCCTCGACATGGCGCAATTGCGCGGTCTGGGCTTCAAGGTCGATCTGCGCCTGGTCGATGGCGCGGGCATGGCGTTCCTGCTCGGCCTGGGCTTCGCGCTTGCGCAGCAGCCACAGCAGGTGCTGCTTTTCCTCGCCTTCGGACTGCAGGTGCCGGTAGCGTTGCGCCACCTCGGCCTGGCCTTCCAGCTTTTCGAGGTTGTTGCCCAGTTCGCGCAGGATATCTTCCACGCGGGTCAGGTTTTCGCGCGTGTCGCCCAGCCGGTTTTCGGTCTCGCGGCGGCGTTCCTTGTACTTCGATACGCCTGCGGCTTCCTCCAGGAAGATCCGCATGTCGTCGGGCTTGGCCTCGATGATGCGCGAGATCATGCCCTGCCCGATGATGGCGTAGGCGCGCGGCCCCAGGCCGGTACCCAGGAAGATGTCCTGGATGTCCTTGCGGCGCACCGGCTGGTTGTTGATGTAGTACGAAGACGTGCCGTCGCGGGTTAGCACGCGCTTGACCGCCACTTCGGCGTACTGGCTCCACTGGCCGGCGGCGCGGCCTTCGGCGTTGTCGAACACCAGTTCCACGCTGGCCCGGCCCGCCTGCTTGCGCGCGGTGGAGCCGTTGAAGATCACGTCCTGCATGGATTCGCCACGCAGCTCCGACGCACGTGATTCACCAAGCACCCAGCGCACCGCGTCGATGATGTTGGATTTACCGCAGCCGTTGGGACCTACGATGCCGACCAGCTGGCCAGGCACTTGAAAATTGGTGGGATCGACGAAGGACTTGAAGCCCGCCAGTTTGATCGAGGACAGTCGCACGGTTGTCGTGTGGTTTGGGCGATACGAAAATGGGAAACGCCGGGCCCACGCCAGAGCACACGGCAAGGCGTGACGCCTGCGCCGCAAACTGCCCCCGGTGCCCGATAGATTGGCGCTAATCATACCATCGCCAATCCATTGACCGGCCGCTTTCTCCACCGTTGCACCCATCACGAAGCGGTCATTGCCCGACTTGAAAAATCGTTGTATTTCCGAGGCTTGCAGGCGTTGCTGCATGCACTTTCTAGGCGCCTGCGTTGTTTCATGAAAACGTCACGCTGGCAAATCCGCCGGAAACTTCTTAGGGTTAGTGCTAGTCTCTGGAGTTGCCGGCGTGACCCCGGGGCCCCACCCCGAAGCGCCGTGCCCGCCGCTCTGCCCGTGCCCGCCGCCGTGCCGCAGGGCGCCCGCGGCCAGTCTGAAGCTTGATGCCTGCAGTGCAGCAGTTTGGAGGACTGAGCATGACCCCAACACCACCGGCCGAGATGCCGGGTGACCTGCCATGGTCCGTCGCGGAGATCGATTACGACGCCATTGACGTCGCGCAGGTGCGCGACGACCGCACGCTCTTCTACCTGCTGACCGGCGCCTCGTTCATCGAGAGCGGGTCTGACACCTACGCCGGCAATCTGGCCCAGTACTACGCCGACATACCCGACGCCGCCGAATGGCTGTCTCGGCACTGGGAATCCGAGGAACTGCAGCACGGCCTGGCGCTGCGCCGCTATGTCGAGCATGTCTGGCCGGAATTCGACTGGGAACGTGGCTACCAGCGGTTCTTCGACGAGTACAGCAAGACGTGCTCCGTCGACAATTTCGAGCGCACCCAGGCACTGGAAATGGCCGCGCGCTGCGTGGTGGAAACCGGAACCGCTACCTATTACCGGGCGCTGGAACAGGCCAGCGACGAGCCCGTGCTGCGCAACCTGACGCACCGCATCGCCAATGACGAGGTGCGCCACTACAAGCATTTCTTCCGTTATTTCAATGACTTGAGCAGCCGCGAACAGCTTGGCAGGGCCAAGGTGCTGGCCGCCCTGGCGCGCCGGTTGCTGGAGATCAAGAACGAAGACGCCGAAATTGCGCTGCGCAACGTGCTGCGTATCGAGCAGAACCGCGAAGACGTGCCCGATCGCGAAGTCCGCGCCCTGAACTCGCGCTGCAGCGCCGTGATCAGGCGCCACCTGCCGCTCGAAATGACCGTCAAGATGCTGCTGCGTCCCCTGCACCTGCATGCACGCGTCGAAGACCTGGTACGGCGGCCCATCGTGGCAATGGTGTCGCGGGTGATGCTCTATTGATGGCGGTATCGATGTGTACGGCACGGCGCTCCGGGGCGCCGCGAGACGCCGCCCGGCACGCATATGGCGGAGCCCGGCATTCCTTTATAATGCTCGGTTTCAACCGCCCCGCCGCCCTGCCACCGTGAATCCGCGCCTCGACCTGCTCCAGACCTACCCTTTCGAGAAACTGCGCGTGCTGGTGGCCGATGTGAAACCGGCCGACAAGCCGGCCATCAGTTTTGGCATTGGCGAACCCAAGCATCCGACGCCGCAGTTCATCAAGGACGCGATGACCGCATCGCTGTCCGGGCTGGCCGTTTACCCGGCCACGGCCGGCACCGACGCGCTGCGCCAGACCATCGCCGGCTGGCTGGAGCGCCGCTACCAGCTGCCGAAGGTGGATGCCGCGACCGAGGTGCTGCCGGTCAGCGGGTCGCGCGAGGCACTCTTTGCCTTCGCGCAGACCGTGATCGATGCCAGCCAGCCCAATCCGCTGGTGCTGTGCCCGAACCCGTTCTACCAGATCTATGAAGGCGCGGCCCTGCTGGCCGGAGCCCGCCCGGTTTTCGCCAACAGCGACCCGGCGCGCAACTTCGCCCCGGCGTTCGACCAGATCGACGCCGATGTCTGGCCGAACGTGCAGCTGCTCTACGTATGCTCCCCGGGCAATCCCACCGGCGCCGTGCTGTCGCTGGAAGACTGGAAGCAGCTGTTCGCGCTGTCGGACCGCTACGGATTCGTGATCGCGTCGGACGAGTGCTATTCCGAGATCTATTTCGACGAAGCCGCGCCGCCGCTGGGCGCGCTGGAGGCCGCCCACAAGCTGGGCCGCGGCTTCGAGCGCCTGGTGATGTTCTCGAGCCTGTCCAAGCGCTCGAACGTACCGGGCCTGCGCTCGGGCTTCGTGGCCGGCGACGCCGCGATCCTGAAGAAATTCCTGCTGTACCGGACCTATCACGGTGCCGCGCTGAACCCGGCCGTGCAGGCCGCCAGCGTGGCCGCCTGGAACGACGAGGCACACGTGCGCGACAACCGCGCCGCCTACGTGCGCAAGTTTGCCGAGGTCACGCCGCTGCTGGCCGAAGTGCTGGACGTGGCGCTGCCCGACGCGGCGTTCTACCTGTGGGCCGATGTGTCGCGCACGGGCCTGAGCGACACCGAGTTCGCGGTGCGCCTGCTGGCCGAGCAGAACGTGGCCGTGCTGCCGGGCAGCTACCTGGCGCGCGATGCGCACGGTGCCAACCCGGGCAGGAACCGTGTGCGCATGGCGCTGGTGGCCACGCCCGACGAGTGCCTGGAAGGCGCGCGCCGGATTGTCGAATTCTGCAAGTCGCTGGGCTGACCGCACCGGCGCCAACGCTTCACCCTGCTTCACCGATCGAATGCCCTGGCGCCGGGGCACCTGCTGTCCGGCGCCGCCTCTTACACAAATCACCACTGAGAACACCATCATGACGCAAGCTCTGCAAGCCCTGATCGACCAGGCCTGGGAAGACCGCACCAGCCTGTCGCCGAAGTCCGCGCCGAACGATATCCGCGAAGCCGTGGCCAACGTGATCTCGCAACTGGACGCCGGCACGCTGCGCGTGGCCGAGAAGCAAGGCCAGGACTGGATCGTCAACCAGTGGGTCAAGAAGGCCGTGCTGCTGTCGTTCCGCCTGGAAGACAACGCGCCGATGAGCGCCGGCGGCTTTGCCCAGTTCTACGACAAGGTGCCGACCAAGTTCGCCAACTGGAGCCAGGACGATTTCGCAAAGGCTGGCTTCCGCGTGGTGCCGCCGGCCGTGGCCCGTCGCGGTTCGTTCATCGCCAGGAATGCCGTGCTGATGCCGTCGTACGTGAACATCGGCGCCTACGTGGACGAAGGCACGATGGTCGACACCTGGGCCACCGTCGGTTCGTGCGCCCAGATCGGCAAGAACGTCCACCTGTCGGGTGGCGTGGGCATTGGCGGCGTGCTGGAGCCGCTGCAGGCCAACCCGGTCATCATCGAAGACAACTGCTTCATCGGCGCCCGTTCGGAAGTCGTGGAAGGCGTGATCGTTGAAGAAAACTCGGTGATCTCGATGGGCGTGTACCTGGGCCAGTCGACCAAGATCTACGACCGCGAAACGGGCGAGATCCACTATGGCCGCGTGCCGGCCGGTTCGGTGGTGGTGGCGGGCAACCTGCCGTCCAAGGATGGCAAGTACAGCCTGTACTGCGCCGTGATCGTGAAAAAGGTGGACGCGCAAACCCGCGCCAAGACCAGCCTGAACGACCTGCTGCGCGACTGATCCCGCGCGCGCCCAGCCGCACCCTGCCGCCGGGCCATGCCCCGGCGGCGGCCCCAGACCCGCCGATGCCATTCTCTGCCAAGCGACTCATGGCCCTCGACCCCGCCACCGTCAGTACCGTGCTATCCCTGCTGCCCACCATCCTCGAACAGGCCAACAAGACCATCGAGAAGCTCAAGAAGGGCAAGCGCAAGGACGGAAGCGAAAGCACGCAGTCCGACGCCGAGCCGCCGCGCGACCCGGCCGCCCGCATCGCGGAGCTGGAAGCCGCTGCCGTGCAGCAGGCCGAAGCGGTCAAGATGCTGGCCGAGCAGCATGCGATCACGATCGAGGCGCTGCGCCGCGAGGCCGCGCGCCTGGACCGCCGGCTGCGCCTGATGACGGCCGTGGCCATGGCCGGCGTGGCATTTGGCCTGGGCGGACTGATCATCGCGATCAACCTGCTGTTCCGTTAATTCCATTCCGATTCCGCGCATCATGACCGTCCTGCTCTACGGCATTCCCAACTGCGACACCGTCAAGAAGGCCCGCACCTGGCTGGAATCGAACGGCGTCGACTACGCATTCCACGATTTCAAGAAGCAAGGCGTCGACGAGAAGATGTTGCGCGCCTGGCTCAAGCACGTGCCGCTGGCCACGCTGCTGAACAAGAAAGGCACGACGTACCGCGCGCTGTCCGACGCCGACAAGGCCAAGGCGGAGAGCGAAGCCGGCGCCATGGCCCTGATGCAGACCAGCCCGTCGCTGATCAAGCGCCCGGTACTGGATCGCGATGGCAATGTCAGCGTGGGATTTTCCGCCGACACGTACGCCTCGCTGTTCTGAAGACTCGAATTTCGCACCACCCCGCACCATGAATCCGACCCTTGCCCTGACCGAAGACCTGATGCGCCGCCGCTCGGTCACCCCCGCCGACGAAGGCTGCCAGTCCGTGCTGGAAGCGCGCCTGACCGCGCTTGGCTTTACCTGCGAGAACATCGTCAGCGGCCCTGACACCTTCCGCGTGACCAACCTGTGGGCGGTCAAGCGCGGCACGCAAGGCACGGCGGGCAAGCTGCTGGCCTTTGCCGGCCACACCGATGTGGTGCCGACGGGCCCGCTCGAACAGTGGTCGTCCGACCCGTTCGAGCCCACCCAGCGCGACGGCAAGCTCTATGGCCGTGGCGCGGCCGACATGAAGACGTCGATTGCCGGCTTCGTGGTGGCGTGCGAGGAATTCATCGCCCAGCACCCCGACCACGCCAATTCGATCGCGTTCCTGATCACCAGCGACGAGGAAGGCCCCGCGCACGACGGCACCGTGAAGGTGGTGGAAGCCCTGAAGGCCCGCGGCGAGCGCCTGGACTACTGCGTGGTGGGCGAGCCGACCTCGGTCGATACGCTGGGCGACATGGTCAAGAACGGCCGCCGCGGATCGCTGTCGGGCAAGCTCACGGTCAAGGGCGTGCAGGGCCATATCGCCTATCCGCACCTGGCGCGCAACCCGATTCACCTGGCCGCGCCGGCGCTGACCGCGCTGGTGGCCGAGACGTGGGACCAGGGCAACGAGTACTTCCCGCCCACCACGTGGCAGATGTCGAATATCCATGCGGGCACCGGCGCCACCAACGTGATCCCGGGCCACGTGACCATCGACTTCAATTTCCGCTTTTCGACCGCCAGCACGCCGGACGGCCTGAAGCAGCGCGTGCACGCCATCCTGGACCAGCACGGCCTGGAATACACGCTGGACTGGACGCTGGGCGGCGAGCCGTTCCTGACGCCGCGCGGCGATCTGTCCGAAGCGCTGGCGGCCGCCATCGCCGCCGAGTGCGGCGTGACGACCGAGCTGTCGACCACGGGCGGCACGTCCGATGGCCGCTTCATCGCCAAGATCTGCCCGCAGGTCATCGAATTCGGCCCGCCGAACGCCAGCATCCACAAGATCGACGAACACGTGGAAGTGCGCTTCATCGAGCCGCTCAAGAACGTTTACCGTGGCGTGCTGGAACGCCTGATCGCCTGATCGACTGACAATTGGAGCGACCGACCGCCATGCCGACCCCATCCCCCCTGAAAACCGTCCGCGACCTGCTGCGCCTGGCCGTTTCCCGATTTACGGCCGCCCGGCTGTCTTTCGGCCACGGCAGCGCCAACGCCTATGACGAAGCGGCCTACCTGGTGCTGCACACGCTGAGCCTGCCGCTGGACACGCTCGACCCGTTCCTTGACGCGCGCCTGCTGCCCGAGGAAGTCGACGCCGTGCTGAAGGTGATCGACCGCCGCGTGACCGAACGCGTGCCGGCCGCCTACATCACGCATGAGGCGTTCATGCACGGCCTGCGCTTCTACGTGGATTCGCGCGTGATCGTGCCGCGCAGCTTCATCGGCGAATTGCTACAGGACGGCCTGGAGCCGTGGCTGGGCGATATCGAGCAGATCGGTCCGGTGCTGGAGCTTTGCACCGGCTCGGGCTGCCTGCCGGTCATCGCGGCCCATGTCTGGCCCAATGCGAAGATCGACGCCGTGGACATTTCGTCCGACGCACTGGCCGTGGCCCGCCGCAACGTGGCGGACTACAAGATGGAAGATCGCATCGCGCTGTTCGAGGGCGACCTGTACGCGCCGCTGCCGTCTGCCGCCACCTACGACGTGATCCTGACCAACCCGCCCTACGTCAACGAACAGTCGATGCGCGAACTGCCGGCCGAGTACCTGGCCGAGCCGCGCCTGGCACTGGCCGGCGGCGACGATGGCATGGACGTGGTGCGCCGGATCATCGCCGGCGCCAAGAAGCGCCTGAATCCCGGCGGCGTGCTGGTGGTGGAAATCGGCAACGAGCACGACAACGTGGAAGCGGCCTTCCCCGATCTGGATATCGTCTGGCTGTCGGTCAGCGCGGGCGACGATCAGGTATTCCTGGTGACGTACGACGCGTTGCCGGACTGAGGACACTGAGCCTGGACATCGGACCCGCCCTCTGCCTGGACATGTGGGGGCGGGTCGAACAAAAAAACGCCGCGAAACCGCGGCGTTTTTCTTGGTAGATCCCCTACCCGCTTCAGCCTCCCGGCCCGACCGAATAGATCGTGCCGTTCGACGACACCTGGTAGTAGTCGGCGCCGACCCCTACCCAGTGATAGCCCTTCTTGGGCGCGGGCAGGTTGTAGTCCTTGTACTTGTCGATCACGTACTGCCGGTCGCGGAATTCCGTCGGCAGCTTTTCGCCCTTGTTCCATTTCTTGGGCGAGTAAGGCGACTGCGCGCCCATCGGCATCGAGCCCGGCTGGCCGGACGACATCGAGCCTTGCGACATGCCGCCCGAGGACATACCGCCCTGCGACATGCTGCCTTGCGAGCCGGAGCTTTGTCCCTTGTGCGACATGCCATGCGACGACTTGCCGCTGGAAGCCGGCGGCATGGGTGTCGCGTTTGGCGGCATCGCGCCTGCCTGGCCCGGGGATGGCATCGGGGTCGGACCCGACGGCTGGGTCTGGCCAGGCATCGGTTGCTGCTGCTGGGCTTGCGCAAGCGGCACGGCCAGCAAGCCAGCGGTGACCAGGACGGCGGGTATTAACGTCTTCGTTTGCATCGTGATCTCCTCACAGATGGAACACGTCAGACTGCCCCAGAAGCAGGACAGCCCCAAGAAAGCTTAGTAGCAAATGCGGGGCCCGCATGATGACCGGATGTCCGTCCGGCGTCTCTCTGGCCGGCTTTCCCCAATGGATTCAGAGACTTGCAGAGCGAGCTCGGACAGCGGCCAATCTGCGAAAATCGCGCAGTTGGGCGCCATTCGCAGTAGTTTTGGCATGCAGCGGTGTCATATCTTCCCTGGCTATCCGCCGTCCCCGCCCTCCCTGCGCCCGGACGCCCCCTGCTGCGGCGCGCCACAACTTTTTCTTGAAGCGCCGTGCAAAGTCTCCTAGAAATTGGTCAGACCGCTTGACCATTTGTCCGCTGCCTGCCCGGGATACCCATGCCGCTTCAGCAGATCGAACCGCGTCGCCTGTACCGCCAGATTGCCGACCAATTGCGCCGGTTGATCGAAAGCGGTGAATTTCCCGTTGGCGCGCGGCTGCCGCCCGAGCGCGACCTGGCCGTGCAGCTGGGCGTGTCGCGCCCGTCGGTGCGCGAGGCACTGATTGCGCTGGAGGTGGAAGGCCTGGTCGAAGTGCGCATGGGGTCGGGCATCTATGCCTGCGCCGCCGATGCCACGCCACCGGCCACCACCGCCGGCGGCATCGTGGCCGCCACGCCGCTGGACGTGATTCGCGCCCGCCAGGTCATCGAAGGCGAAATGGCCGCCGGCGCGGCGCGCCATTGCACGCCGGCATTGCTGGAAGCGCTGGCCGAATCGATCGCCCTGATGGAAGAAGAAGCCGGCGGCGGCAATATTCCCGTGCGCGGCGACCGCATGTTTCACCTGCGCATTGCCGAGGTCTCGGAAAACGCCGTGCTGTTGCGCCTGGTGGCCGAGCTGTTCGACGAGCGCCACAACCCGTTGTTCGCGCAGTTTGGCAACCACTTCGAGAACGCCGAAAGCTGGACCGCCGCCATTGCCGAGCACCGGGCCGTGGTGAAGGCCATCGATTCAGGCTCGCCCGACGCGGCACGGGCAGCCATGTGCGATCACCTGGAACTGTCGCACAACCGCTTCTACGCGGCGTGGCCGGGCCATGGCAAAGACGTGAAAGTCCACAGCGAGGAGTCATGATGTCCCTGACCTGCCATATCCACGCCAGCGAAGACCTGCGCTTTACCGAGGTGGAACCCGCCACGCCGGGTGCACACGACGTGCTGGTGCGCCTGGGCGCGGCCGGCATCTGCGGATCGGACCTGCACTATTACTTCCACGGCAAGGTCGGCGCGTTCGTCATCAAGGAGCCGCTGACGCCGGGGCATGAAGCGTCCGGCATCGTCGAGGCGGTGGGCAGCGCCGTCACGCGCGTGGCGCCCGGCATGAAGGTGGCGATCAATCCGTCGCATGCGTGCGGCCAGTGCGACTACTGCCGCGCCGGCCGCGACAACCTGTGCCGCAACATGCGCTTTCTGGGCAGCGCCAGCGTGTTCCCGCACGTGCAGGGCATGTTCCGGCAGCACTTCCTGATGCACGAAAGGCAGCTGACGCCCGTCGATGCCGACATCTCGCTGGGCGAACTGGCCTTTGCCGAACCGTTGTCGGTGGCGCTGCACGGTGTGAACCGGGCCGGCGAACTGCTCGGCAAGACCGTGCTGGTCACCGGCGGCGGCACCATCGGCAGCCTGACCGTGATGGCCGCGCGGCTGGCCGGCGCGGCGCGGATCATCGTGTGCGACATCGCGCAGCGGCCGCTGGAAGTGGCCGCCACCGTGGGCGCCGACCACACCATCCTGACCACGCAGGTGCCCGCCGCCGAGCTGCAGGACATCGCCGACGTCAGCCTGGAAGCCGCCGGCAGCGCCGCCGCGCTGGGCACGTGCCTGACGGCCACGCGCCGGGGCGGCCGCATCGTGCAGGTCGGCACCCTGCCGGCCGAAGGGCTGCACTTTCCGGCCAACAGCGACTGGGCGGTGCAGTACCTGACCACCCGGCGGCTCGACGTGCGGCCGCTGCTGTCCGCGCAGTTGCCGCTGGCGCAGGCCGTGCAGGCCTTCCAGCTGGCGGCCGACAAATCCCGCAGTACCAAGGTGCAGTTGACCGGGTGAGGTTTTGCCCTCGCATGCCGACTGGTCACCCAATAAGACCGGCGGATCTTTCACCGAAAAAGGAGACCCATGATGCTTCGTCGCCGGCAGTTCTCGTCCATGCTCGGTGCGGCCCTGCTGCTTGCCGCCACCCTCGCCACCCCCGCCCTGGCCCAGCAGGCCGCCCCGATCAAGCTCAAGTGGGCCCACGTCTACGAGACCTCGGAGCCGTTCCACAAGTGGTCGGTCTGGGCCGCCGACGAGATCAGGAAGCGCAGCAACGGCAAGTACCAGATCGACGTGTTCCCGGCGTCGCAACTGGGCAAGGAGAACGATATCAACCAGGGCCTGGCGATGGGCACGGTGGACATCATCATCTCGGGCTCCAGCTTCGCGGCCAAGTCGTTCCCGCGCATCGGCGTGACGTACTACCCGTACATCTTCCGCAATCCCGACCACCTGCTGGCCTACACGAAGAGCGACATCTACAAGGAACTGACGGCCGGCTACGAGCAGAAGACCGGCAACCATATCGTGGCCACCACGTACTACGGCACGCGCCAGTCCACGTCGAACAAGCCGTTCTCGCACTGCACCGAGATGAAGGGCCTCAAGATGCGCGTGCCCGACGTGCCCGCGTACCTGGCCATGCCGCGCGCCTGCGGCGTGAACACGTCGCCGATTGCGTTCGCCGAGGTCTACCTGGCGCTGCAGAACGGCACCGTGGAAGCCCAGGAAAACCCGCTGACCACCATCGAGGCGAAGAAGTTCTTCGAGGTGCAGAAGTACATCGTGCTGACCGGCCATATCGTCGATCACCTGAACACGATCGTCTCGGGCGCGCTCTGGAAGAAGCTGTCCGAGCCTGAACGCAAGATGTTCCTGGAAGTGACGCAGGAAGCCGCCACCAAGGCCACGGCCGACGTGGTGGCGCGCGAGAAGGAACTCGTGGCCGTGTTCAAGCAGAAGGGCATCACGGTGACGGAAGTCAGCATCCCCGAGTATCGCGACGCCGTGCTCAAGAACGTCAGCATCGAGTCGCAGGGCTATCGCAAGGCGGACTGGGAAAAGATCCAGGCGGTGAAGTAAGCCCGGCCCGTCAATCCCGCTCCCCTCTCCCGTCACACGGGAGAGGGGTTGGGGGAGCGGGCAAGGCCGCTCAAATTGCGACCTGTCTCATCAGAAACGCCTGCCCCTCCCCCGCCCTTCTCCCGCCAGCGGGAGAGGAGAGAAACCCCACCATAAGAACGGAGACATCCAATGGAATTGCGCTCCCAGACCGTGCCCCCGCAGGACCCGGAAG
Source organism: Cupriavidus pauculus (assembly GCF_002858765.1). Classification (GTDB taxonomy): domain Bacteria; phylum Pseudomonadota; class Gammaproteobacteria; order Burkholderiales; family Burkholderiaceae; genus Cupriavidus; species Cupriavidus pauculus_B. The sequence goes on along the minus strand of NZ_PJRP01000015.1, from coordinate 71,188 downwards.
CCCCGCCGCCCGAAGGCGCGCCGCACATGACTTCCGTCGAGGAAATCGTCCACACCTTCGAGGCCGCCGATGCGCAGCCGGTGGATCTTTCCGGCTACGCCGCCGAGGATTGGTTCACCATGGGCCTGTTCTGGGTCATGACGCTGCTGGTCTTCATGCAGTTCTTCACGCGCTACGTGATGAACGATTCGCTGGCCTGGACCGAGGAACTGGCCACCTACTGCCTGATCGGCGTGGTCTTCATCGGCGCGTCGATGTGCGTGCGCAAGAGCCGCCATATCCAGGTAGACCTGCTGTACCGCTATCTGCCGCATGGCCCGGCGCGCGTGCTGTCCACGCTGGTCGACGTGCTGCGCACCGCCTTCCTGGGCTACGCCGCATGGCTGGTCTGGAAGTACATCGGCATCGTGGGCGACGAGCCGATGACCACCATCGAATGGAACAAGAACTACGTGTACTGGGCGGCGCTGCTCGGCTTTGTGCTGATGTCGGGGCGCTCGGTCCAGGTGACCTGGCAAAACTGGCGTAACGGCTATTCGATTCTGGAACGCCCAGAAGCCTTTGAATCGTTTGACGACTAAGGAGCCCCGGCATGTGGATCCTGATTGCTTCGTTCCTGCTGCTGATGCTGGTGGGCATGCCGGTGGCCGTGTCGATGGCGCTGGCGTCGCTGTTCTATATCTGGGCCAGCGGCACCGTGCCCGACGTGATCCTGGCCCAGCGCATGATTGCCGGCGTGGAGAGCTTTCCGCTGCTGGCCGTGCCGTTCTTCATCCTGGCCGGCAACCTGATGAACGTGGCCGGCATCACCGGCCGCATCTACAACTTCGCGGTGGCGCTGGTGGGCTGGATGCGCGGCGGCCTGGGCCACGTCAACATCATCGGCTCGGTGATCTTCTCGGGCATGAGCGGCACGGCCATTGCCGACGCAGCGGGGCTGGGCACCATCGAGATCAAGGCGATGAAGGACCATGGCTACGAAACCGAGTTTGCCGTGGGCGTGACGGCGGCATCGGCCACGCTGGGCCCCATCATCCCGCCGTCGCTGCCGTTCGTGATCTACGGCATGATGGCCAACGTGTCGATTGGCTCGCTGTTCCTGGCCGGCATCGTGCCCGGACTGGTGCTGACGCTGTTCATGATGGCCACCGTGGCGTGGATCGCGCACCGGCGCGGCTGGGGCGGCGACACGGCGTTCTCGTGGAAACTGCTCGGCTCGGCCACGGTGGAGATCATCGTGGTGCTGGCCTTCCCGATGGCCATCTGGCTGGCCGTGTCGGCGGGCATGTCGACCAACATGGCGGCGATGATCGCCCTGGTGGCGCTGCTGGCGCTGGACTGGTACTTCGACTTCTCGGCGGTGATGGCGCTGATGGCGCCCGTGATCCTGATCGGCGGCATGACGCTGGGCTGGTTTACACCCACCGAGGCCGCCGTGGCCGCCGTGATCTGGGCCCTGTTCCTGGGCCTGGTGCGCTACCGCTCGATGACCATGCGGGCGCTGGCAAAAGCCACGCTCGACACGGTGGAAACCACCGCCTCGGTGCTGTTCATCGTCACCGCCGCCTCGATCTTCGCCTGGCTGCTGACCACCAGCCAGGCCGCGCAGGCGCTGACCGACGCCATCCTGGGCTTCACGCACAACAAGTGGGTGTTCCTGCTGCTGGCCAACGTGCTGATCCTGATCGTCGGCTGCTTCATCGACACCACGGCGGCCATCACGATCCTGGTGCCGATCCTGCTGCCCATCGTGCTCAAGCTCGGCATCGACCCGATCCACTTCGGCCTGATCATGACGCTGAACCTGATGATCGGCCTGCTGCATCCGCCGCTGGGCATGGTGCTGTTCGTGCTGGCGCGCGTGGCCAGGCTGTCGGTGGAGCGCACCACGGTGGCCATCCTGCCGTGGCTGATCCCGCTGTTCCTGACGCTGATTGCCATCACCTACGTGCCCGAGATCACGCTGTGGCTGCCCAACCTGGTAGGCAGCAAATGACCCGGATCACGCACGTTGAACTGCTGCAGGTCGATCTGCCTCCCCCCGTTGCACGCTCCGATGCGATCCAGTCGTTTGCTACCCAGGAAACGCCGATGGTGCGCATTCGCTGCGACGACGGCGGCGAGGGCACGGGCTACAGCTATACGATCGGCACAGGCGGGTCGTCGGTCATGGCGCTGCTGCGCGACCACCTGGCGCCGCAACTGATCGGCCGCGACCCGGCCCGCATCGAACAGATCTGGCACGACCTGCTCTTCAGCACCCATGCCACGTCGGTGGGCGCCACCACCAGCCTGGCGCTGGCGGCCATCGACACGGCCCTGTGGGACTGGCGCTGCCGCCGCGACGGCCAGCCGCTGTGGCTGGCCGCCGGCGGCGCGCAGCAGAGCGTGCCGATGTACTCCACCGAAGGCGGCTGGCTGCACCTGTCGCGTACCGAACTGGTCCAGGCCACGCTGGCAGCGAAGCAGGCCGGCTTCCACGGGGCCAAGATCAAGGTCGGCAAGCTGCACCTGGCCGACGACATCGACCGGCTCTACGCCGTGCGCGAAGCGGTGGGCAACCATTTCGCGCTGATGGTCGACGCCAACCAGTGCTTCACGTCGGCCGAGGCCATCCGGCGCGCGTCCCACTACGAAGGCCTGGGCCTGTCGTGGTTCGAGGAACCGCTGCCCGCCGACGACCTGTCCGGCCACGTCCGGCTGGCCGCCGCCACCCACCTGCCGATTGCGGTGGGCGAATCGCTCTATTCCGCCGGCCAGTTTGCCGACTACCTGCGCCAGGGCGCCTGTTCCATCGTGCAGGCCGATGTGGCGCGCGTGGGCGGCATCACGCCGTGGCTCAAGGTGGCGCACCTGGCCGAAGCCTGCAACGTGCCGATCTGCCCCCATTTCCTGATGGAGCTGCATGTGTCGCTCTGTGCGGCGGTACCCAATGCCCCGTGGGTCGAATACATCCCGCAGCTCGATGCCATCACGCACAGCCGCGTGGCGTTTGCCGATGGCCACGCCGTGCCGTCCGCCTTGCCCGGGCTTGGCATCGACTGGGACTGGGCCGCGATCGACCGCCGCGCCACGGCACGTGCCACCGTCTCCTGACAAGACGCACCCGACTGACTACACAAACCCCGCTTGAACCGATAAGGAGCCATCCATGTCGCAACGACTCGCCGGCAAGATCGCGCTGGTAACGGCCGCCGGACAGGGCATTGGCCGGGCCACGGCCGAAGCGTTCCTGCGCGAAGGCGCCCAGGTCATCGCCGCCGACATCAACCCCGAAACGCTGGCGGGGCTGTCTGCCCTGCCCGGCTGCCGGACGCTGCGGCTCGACGTGACCGATGGCGCGGCTGTCGACGCCGCGGCGCGCGAGATCGGCCGCATCCACGTGCTGTTCAACGGGGCCGGCTTCGTGCACCACGGCACCATCCTGGATTGCGACGACGCCGCCTTCGATTTCTCGATCAACCTGAACGTCCGCGCCATGTATCGGATGATGCGCGCGTTCCTGCCGGCCATGCTCGACGCGGGCAGCGGCTCGATCATCAACATGGCCTCGGTGGCCGGCAGCATCAAGGGGGCGCCGAACCGCTTTGTCTACGGCGCCTCCAAGGCGGCCGTGATCGGCATGACCAAGGCCGTGGCCGCCGACTACATCACGCGCGGCATCCGCTGCAATGCGATCTGCCCCGGTACCGTGGAATCGCCATCGCTGCGCCAGCGCATCGGCAACCAGGCCACCGCCAGCGGCCGCTCGCTGGCCCAGGTGGAAGCCGATTTCATCGCCCGCCAGCCGATGGGCCGCATCGGCACCGCCGCCGAGATCGCCGCGCTGGCCGTGTATCTGGCGTCGGACGAATCGGCCTTCACCACCGGCACCGCCCAGGTCATCGACGGCGGCTGGTCCAACTGACCCACTGGAGGCGCACGCATGTCCGCACCGGCTGTCATCCGGATCCATCCCGCCGACGATATCGTCATCGCGTGCCGCCAGCTGCTGCCCGGCACGGTGCTGCACCAGGAAGGCGTCACCGTGGCCAGCCTGGTGCCGCCGGGCCACAAGGTGGCCGTGCGCGCCATTGCCGAAGGCGCGCCCGTGCGGCGCTACAACCAGATCATCGGCTTCGCGCGCCAGGCCATCGCGCCCGGCCAGCATGTGCATACCCACAACCTGGCCATGGGCGATTTCGCGCGCGACTACGCGGCCGGCAGCGACGCCCATGACACCGCGATGGCCACCGCCCCGGCCACGTTCGACGGCATCGTGCGCGCCGATGGCCGCATCGCCACGCGCAACTACATCGGCATCCTGACCTCGGTGAACTGTTCGGCCACCGTGGCGCGGGCCATTGCCGACCACTTCCGGCGCGAGATCCACCCCGAGGCGCTGGCGCCCTATCCCAATGTGGATGGCGTGGTGGCGCTGACGCACGGCGCGGGCTGCGCCACCGACAGCGACGGCGAGAACCTGCGCGTGCTGCGCCGCACACTGGCCGGCTACGCCAGGCATCCGAACTTTGCGGCGGTGCTGGTGGTGGGCCTGGGCTGCGAGACCAACCAGATCGATGGACTGCTGGCCGAGCCGGGCCTGTCGGCGCTGGCCGACGGGCCGCGCTTTCACAGCTTCAATATTCAGGACACCGGCGGCACGGCCAGGACCGTGGCGCGCGGCGTGGGCGTGGTGCAGGCGCTGCTGGAAGACGCCAACCGCGTCAGGCGCCAGCCGGTGCCGGCCAGCCACCTGATGGTGGGGCTGCAGTGCGGCGGGTCCGACGGCTATTCGGGCATCACGGCCAATCCGGCGCTGGGCGCGGCGGTGGACCTGCTCGTGGCGCAGGGCGGCACGGCGATCCTGTCGGAAACGCCCGAGATCTACGGCGCCGAGCACCTGCTGACGCGCCGGGCCGTCTCGCCGGCGGTGGCCGACCGCCTGATCGCCCGCATCCGCTGGTGGGAGGCCTACACCGCGCGCAATGCCGGCAGCATGGACAACAACCCGTCCGCCGGCAACAAGGCCGGAGGGCTGACCACCATCCTGGAAAAATCGTTGGGCGCCGTGGCCAAGAGCGGCACCACCAACCTGGTGGATGTCTACGAATTCGCCGAATCCGTGCGCGCGCACGGCCTGGTCTTCATGGACACCCCCGGCTACGACCCCGTATCGGCCACGGGCCAGGTGGCGGGCGGCGCCAACCTGATCTGCTTCACCACGGGCCGGGGGTCGGCCTATGGCTGCGCGCCGTCGCCGTCGCTGAAGCTGTCCACCAATAACGCGCTGTGGCAGCGCCAGTCGGAGGACATCGACATCAACTGCGGCGACATCCTGGACGGCGAATCGACCATCGCCGACAAGGGCGCGGCCATCTTCCGGCTGATGCTGGAAACGGCCTCGGGCCGCCGCACCCGCAGCGAGCAGCATGGCTACGGCCAGAACGAATTCGTGCCCTGGGCGCTTGGCGCCGTGATGTAACCCACCACCGCACTGCCGGAGACCTGCATGAAGATCACCAACGCACGCGTTATCGTCTGCTGCCCGGGACGCAACTTCGTCACGCTCAAGATCGAAACCGACGAAGGGCTGACCGGAATCGGCGACGCCACACTCAACGGCCGCGAGCTGGCCGTGGTCAGCTATCTGGAAGACCACGTCGTCCCGTGCCTGATCGGCCGCGACGCGCACCAGATCGAGGACATCTGGCAGTACCTGTACCGTGGCGCCTACTGGCGGCGCGGCCCGGTGACGATGAGTGCGATTGCCGCCGTGGACACGGCGCTGTGGGACATCAAGGCCAAGGCGGCCAACCTGCCGCTGTACCAGCTGCTGGGCGGCAAGAGCCGCACCGGGGTGATGGTCTACGGGCACGCCAACGGCAGCGACATCGGCCACACCGTGGAAGAGGTGCTGCGCTACAAGGAAATGGGCTACAAGGCGATTCGCGCGCAGTCCGGCGTGCCGGGGCTGAACAAGGTCTACGGCGTGTCGCGCGACCGGCTGTTCTACGAGCCGGCCGACGCCAACCTGCCCTCGGAACACGACTGGAGCACCGAGCGCTATCTGGACCACACCCCGAAGCTGTTCGACAAGGTGCGCGAGGCGGTCGGCCCCGACATCCACCTGCTGCACGACGTGCATCACCGGCTGACGCCCATCGAGGCTGGCCGGCTGGGCAAGTCGCTGGAGCCGTTCCGGCTGTTCTGGATGGAAGACGCCACGCCCGCCGAAGACCAGCGCGCCTTCCGCCTGATCCGGCAGCACACGGTCACGCCGCTGGCCGTGGGCGAGATCTTCAACAGCATCTGGGACTGCAAGGCCCTGCTGGAGGAACAGCTGATCGACTATATTCGAGCCACGGTGGTGCATGCCGGCGGCATCACCCATTTGCGCCGTATTGCCGACTTCGCGGCGCTGCATCAGGTGCGCACGGGCTGCCATGGCGCCACGGACCTGTCCCCGGCCTGCATGGGAGCGGCGCTGCATTTCGATATCTGGGTGCCGAACTTCGGCATCCAGGAATACATGCGCCACACCGAGGAGACCGACGCCGTATTCCCGCATGCGTACACGTTTCAGGACGGCATGATGTACCCGGGCGATGCACCGGGCCACGGCGTGGACATCGACGAGGCACTGGCCGCGAAGTACCCGTACCAGCGCGCCTACCTGCCGGTGAACCGGCTGGCGCACGATGGCACGCTGTGGCACTGGTAGCGTGACCGCCGACGATCGACCGTTGCACGTTGACCCGAACGCCTGACAAGGAGACCACGATGAGCGATATCGAACAGTTGCCGCGTCTGCATCCTGCCCGGCTCGGCGCGCTGCCGCCCGACGTGCGGCGTCCCGGCTATGCGCGCGACGACCTGCGCGCCGGCATCGTCCACCTGGGGATTGGCGCCTTCCATCGCGGCCACCAGGCGGAGATCACCGAAGCCGCCATCGAGGCCATGGGCGGCGACGGCCTGCACTGGGGCATCATCGGCGTGTCGCTGCGCAGGCCCGACACGCGCGACGCGCTCAAGCCGCAGGAAGGCCTGTACACGCTGGCCTTGCGCAGCGCCACCGCCGAAACGCTGCAGGTCATCGGTGCCGTGCTGGGCGTGCTGGTGGCCGAGGAAGACCCGGAGATCGTGCTCGACCGCATTGCCCACCGCGACACGCACATCGTCAGCCTGACCGTCACCGAGAAAGGCTATTGCCACGACCCCGCCACGGGCGAACTGAACCGCGCCGACCGCGACATCATCGAGGACCTGTCCGCCGTGTCGCACCCCGTGACCGCCATCGGCTACCTGGCGCTGGGCCTGCAGCGGCGCATGCAGCGTGGCCTGGGGCCGGTCACGCTGCTGTCGTGCGACAACCTGGCCAGCAACGGCGATACCCTGCGCCGCGTGCTGCTGGCGTTCTGCGCCGAGATCGATCCGGCGCTGCATGACTGGGTGGCGGCGCGCTGCACCTTCCCCAACACGATGGTCGACCGCATCGTGCCCAAGACCACCATCGACGACGTGGCGCACGTGTCGTCGGCGCTGGGCCTGTACGACGCGTGGCCCGTGGTGGGCGAGCCATTCTTCCAGTGGGTGATCGAGGACCGCTTCGCGGCGGGCCGCCCCCAATGGGAAGCCGGCGGCGCGCAGTTCGTGGCCGACGCCCGGCCGTTCGAGGTACTCAAGCACCGGCTGGTCAATGGCAGCCAGTCGATGATGGCGTACATGGGCGTGCTGGCCGGCTGGGCCACCACCGACCGCGTGATCGCCCAGCCCGCCGTGCACACGTTCATCTCGGACGCCATGGCACGCGAAACACAGCCCACGCTGCCGCCGTTGCCGGGGCTCGACGTGGACGCCTATCGCGCCAGCCTGCTGCCGCGCTTTACCAATCCGGCGCTGGGGCATCGCACGCGCCAGATCGCCATGGATGGATCGCAGAAGATTCCGCAGCGGCTGCTGGCGCCGATCCGCGACCGCATCGCCGCCGGCCAGCCGTTTGCGCGCCTGGCGCTGGGCGTGGCCGCGTGGCTGCACTTCCTGCGCGGCTACGACGAAGCCGGCAATGCCTTCCCGATCGAAGACCCGCTGGCGCAGCCGATGGCCGCCGTGATGGCCGACGCCGCCCGCCAGACCGAAAAACTGTTCGATGCCCGCACACGCGAGCAGGCGCGCGTGCGGACCATCGCCGGCTTTACCCCCGTGTTTGGCGACCTGGCGCAGTCGGCCGTCTTTGTCGATACGGTGGCCGCGCAGCTGGAATTGCTGTGCGCGCATGGCGTGACGGGTGCGCTGACGCGCGTCAACGGCGCCGCCTAGCCCGACGCCAGCGCAGGCCACGCATGCGCTGGCGTCATGCCTGCATGCGCAGATATCGTTTCTCCGCTCACCGCGACGCCCCTACCATCGGCCAGAGCCTGTCATAAAAGGGCTTCCCAGCGTTCTGCCAAACAGGGAGAGAGAGACATGCAAGCCAGCGCCCCCGCCTTTGCGGAGACCGCGCCCCAGATCGGGGCCAGTCAACGCCGCCGCGCCATCATCGCCACGGTGATCGGCAACGGCCTCGAATGGTTCGACTTCACGGTGTACAGCTTCTTCGCCGTGATCATCGCCAAACTGTTCTTCCCCACCGGAAACGACCTGTCGTCGCTGCTGCTGGCCGTGGCCACGTTCGGCGTGGGCTTCTTCATGCGGCCCGTGGGCGGCATCATCCTGGGCGTCTACGCCGACCGCGTGGGCCGCAAGGCGGCGCTGTCGCTGACCATCCTGCTGATGGCCGCCGGCACCACGCTGATCGGCATCGCGCCCACCTACGACCAGATCGGCGTGTTTGCCCCGATGCTGATCGTCATCGCGCGCCTGATGCAGGGTTTCTCCGCCGGCGGCGAGATGGGCGGCGCCACCGCCTTCCTGACCGAGTACGCACCCGAGCGCCAGCGAGCCTACTATTCGAGCTGGATCCAGGCCAGCATCGGCGTGGCCGTGCTGCTGGGTGCCGCCGTGGGCACCTTCGTCACCGCCACGCTGAGCCCCGAGGCCCTCAACAGCTGGGGCTGGCGCCTGCCGTTCCTGATCGGCATGATCATCGGCCCGGTCGGCTTCTATATCCGTCACAACCTTGAAGAGACCCCCACCTTCCAGGCCACCACCGACAAGACCGACTCGCCGTTGACCGAGGTGCTGCGCGACTACCCGCGCCAGACCGCCGCCAGCTTCTCGATGGTGATCCTCTGGACGGTGTGCACCTACGTGCTGCTGTTCTACATGCCGACCTACGCCGTCAAGGTGCTTAAGGTGCCGCAGTCCACCGGCTTCGTCGCCGGCATGGCCGGCGGCATGGCGATCATGGTGTTCGCGCCCATCGTCGGCATGATGGCCGACCGCGTGGGCCGCCGCGGCCTGCTGTCGGGCGCCGCCGCGCTGATCTTCGTGCTGGCCTGGCCGATGTTCGCCTACATCAACCACGCGCCGGGCCTGGGTTCGCTGCTGGTGTTCCAGGTCGTGTTCGGCGTGCTGATTGCCGCCTACACGGGCCCGATCCTGGCCGCGTTTGCCGAAATGTTCCCGGCCAAGGTGCTGTCCACCGGACTGTCGGTGGCCTACAACCTGGCCGTGACGATCTTCGGCGGCTTTGCCTCGTTCTTCATCACGTGGCTGATCGCCAGCACGGGCAGCACCATGGCCCCGGCCATCTACGTGATGATCGCGGCGGCCATCAGCTTCTGCGGCACGCGCCTGGTGCGCGAACCCGCCTACCTGCAATCGAAGTAATCAGAAGTCAATACGCAAGCCAAGATGACCCAGATTCTGCTTCAGGGCGGCAACGTCCTCGACCCCGTTCGCGGCGCCCTGCTGCCGCGCCATGATGTACTGATCGACGGCGAGCGCATTGTCGACGTCAGCGCCACGCCGATCCACGCGCCCCAGGCCCGCGTCATCGACGTGACCGGCAAGACCGTGATGCCGGGCCTGATCGACCTGCACGTGCACGTGCTGGCGTCGCTGGCCAACCTGGGCCTGAACGCGGTGCAGCCCAACGTGCTGGTGGCGTTCCGCGCCATGCCGATCATGCGCGGCATGCTGGAACGCGGCTTCACCACGGTGCGCGATGCCGGCGGCGCCGACTGGGGCCTGTCGCAGGCCGTGGCCACGGGCCTGATCCCCGGCCCGCGCATCTTCCCGTCGGGCAAGGCGCTGTCGCAGACCGGCGGACACGGCGACTTCCGGCCGCGCTCGGACACGCTGGAGCCGTGCTCCTGCGCCTTCCGGGCCGGTGCCATCGCCCGCGTGGCCGACGGCGTGGACGCCGTGCGCCTGGCCGTGCGCGAGGAAATCCAGAAAGGCGCCACGCAGATCAAGATCATGGCGTCGGGCGGCGTGGCATCGCCCACCGACCCCATCGGCAACACCCAGTACAGCGAGGACGAGATCCGCGCCATCGTGGCCGAGGCCGAGGCCGCGCAAACCTACGTGATGGCCCACGCCTACACGGGCCGGGCAATCACCCGCGCCATCCGCTGCGGCGTGCGCACCATCGAGCACGGCAACCTCGTGGATGCGGCGGCCGCCCGCGTGATGCGCGAGCACGGCGCCTTCGTGGTGCCGACGCTGATCACCTACGACGCCCTGGCCCGCGACGGCGCGCGCCTGGGCCTGCCGGCCGACTCCGTGGCCAAGATCGAGACGGTGCGCCAGGCCGGCCGCGATTCGCTGGCCATCTACGCCGAAGCCGGCGTGCCGATGGGTTTCGGGTCCGACCTGCTGGGCGAGATGCACCAGTACCAGTCCGAGGAATTCCGCATCCGCGCCGAACTGCTGGGCAACGCCGAAGCGGTGCGCTCGGCCACGTCGATCGCGGCCGAAATCCTGCAGCGCGACGGCGAACTGGGCGTGGTCAAGCCCGGCGCGATCGCCGACGTGCTGGTGGTCGATGGCGACCCGCTGCAGGACATCGAGGTACTGGCCGGCCCGGCGTCGCGCATCGAACTGGTGATGCAGGCAGGCAAGATCCACAACGCGTAAGGCGGCGCTTCATCTGCCCACGCTTTGCGCCCCTCCCGCATAGATGAACGTGGGAGGCAGCATCAGCCCCCGGCGGTTTTCTCCCCTCTCCCGCCTGCGGGAGAGGGGCCGGGGGAGAGGGCCACGCGGTTCAAATCGAGACCCACGCATCTTGAGACACCCGCCCTCTCCCCAGCCCCTCTCCCATGATTGAGAGAGGGGCGACCACCACCGACGTGGCTACCACCACGGGGATGCTCCCGTTTCCACCTCCCCTCTGGCACAAGGCTTGCGACTATCATTGGCATCGTCACCTGCCCAATGACAAGCCCCCATGCGCATCACCCCCCTGCCCCCTTTGCCCTGTCTGGTCGCGTTCGAGTCCGCAATGCGACACGGCAGTTTCACCAAGGCCGCGGCCGAACTCCATCTCACGCAAAGTGCCATCAGCCGTCAGGTGGCCCAACTGGAACGATTCCTGGGCAAGAAGCTGTTCGTGCGCGAGCCGCGCGCGCTGCGGCTGACCGTCAGCGGCCAGCAGTACGCCGAACAGGTGCAGCGGCTACTGGTGCGCTGCGCCGAAGCCACCGAGGACGTGATGAAGCGCAAGGGCCAGGTCGAGCTGACCGTGGCGTGCTCGTCCGGCGTGGCCGTGCTCTGGCTCACGCCCCGCCTGGCGGCGTTCCGGGCGCGGCATCCGGACTTCCACGTGCGGCTGGTGGTCAACGACAGCCTGGCGTCGCTGTCGGGCACCGACTTCGATGTCGGGCTGTATTACCTGCGTGAAGGCGCGCCCAGCGGCATTTCTGCCCAGCGGCTCTATGACGAGGAAGTCTTTCCGGTCTGCGCGCCGTCATACCTGGGCGGCCGGACGCTGAAGGTATCGGATCTGCCGAGGGAATCGCTGCTGGTGCTGGAGGATGCCCAGCGTATCTGGATGTCGTGGCCGGCCTGGTTCGCGCGCAACGGCCTGCGCGAAACGCGCTTCGAGCGCGAGCTGGTGGCCAACACCTATCCGGTGCTGGTGCAGATGGCCATCGAAGGCCAGGGCATCGTGCTGGCGTGGCGCCATATGATCGACCGATGCCTGGCGGCTGGCCTGCTGGTGCGCGCCTGCGACGCCAGTGCGTCGCTGGGCGGCGGGTACTACGTGGTCTGGCCGCGCGACCGCGCCGAACCGGCGGCGGCGCGCGCCTTCCGTCAATGGCTGATCGAGGAAAGCGACGCCGACGCGTGAGCCTGGACGCCGAGGCGGCCCGGCTGGCTACCCGTCAATGCCCGTGCGCCGGATCGCTGGCACGCAGCGCCTTGACCTTGTCGGCGGTGACGTCGGCGGGCTGCCCGCCGTAGGTGGCACGCAGGTAGTTGGTCAGCGCGGCCAGATCCGCATCACCGAGTCGCGTGGCAAACCCCGGCATCGCCTGCATGCTCTCCAGCCCCGGAAAGTCCTGCCGCTCGATGCCGTCGAGCATCGACACGATCAGGTTGCGCGGGTCCGCGTTACGCACCGACGAATTGCCGAGCATCGCCACCGCCACATGCGGCTTGCCCTCGCCTTCGCGGCCATGGCAGCCGGCGCAGACCGCCAGGTAGTGCTGGCGGCCCGCGGCCATTACCTGCGCATCGGCATTGACGGGCTTGAGCGGCACCGGCGCCAGCGGCTTGTCACCAAGCAGGTAGGTGGTCATGGCGGCCACGTCGGCTGGCTTCAGGTACTGGCTGCTGAGATGGACGACCGGGTACATCTCACCGAACGCCGAGCCTTGCGGGGCGATACCCGTGCGGAAGAACGTCTGCAGGTCGGCATCGGTCCAGCCGCGCGCAGCCAGCCCTTGCGGCGAGATATCGGGGGCGCCGATACGCGCCAGCGCCTCGCCCTTGAGCGGCCGCGCGCCGTCCATCTGCCCGAGCTTGCCCCTTGGCGTATGGCATTCGGCGCAGTGGCCGAGCGCATTGCTCAGGTAGCGGCCGCGAATCCACGCCGGCGACTCGCCCTGCGACGCATCGGGCAGCTTGTCGTCGAGGAACAGCCAGTTCCAGCCGATCATCGCCAGCCGGATGTTGTACGGGAAGCTGAGGTCGTGCGGCCGGTTGGGCACGGCGGCCGGCTTCACCTGCTGCATCAGGTACGCGTACATGGCATCGGTATCGGCGCGCGACAGGCCGCGATACGACGTGTACGGCATGGACGGATACAGGTGCTTGTCCGGCGACACGCCATCGTGCAGCGCCTTGTAGAAGTCATCGGCACTCCACTTGCCGATGCCGTGGTCCTTGTCCGACGTGATGTTGGTGCCGTAGAACGTGCCGAACGGCGAGGCCAGTTCGTAGCCCCCGGCAAACGGCGCGCCATTGGGCGCCGTGTGGCACGCCGCGCAATCGGCCGCCCGCACCAGGTAGCGGCCGCGCTCGATCTGTTCGGCGGCGGACAATTTCGTCGTCGGCGCCTGGTCGGCGGCCGGCGGAATATCGGGCGTGCCCCTGCCGCAGCCGGCCAGCGCCAGCGTGGCCGATGCCGCCAGCGCGGCAACCCATCGTGGATGCACCATCACGCCGCCTTTCCCTTCACGACGCAGCCGGGCGTGTTCATCACCACGTCCTTGACCGCCTCGTAGTAGCGCACGTAGCCCGTGCATCGGCAGATATGCCCGTCCAGCGCCTGGGTGATGGCTGCCTCGACCTTGGCTTCGGCCACCGGCTTGCGCTTCAGGCTTTCCACCAGCACCGTGGCGCCATTGACGAAGCCCGGCGTGCAGTAGCCGCACTGGAAGCTGAAGTGGTCCAGGTAGGCCTGCTGAACGGGGGTGACCTCTACCACCTCGCCCTGCGCATTGCGCTTGCCGTGGGCTTCCACGGTGCGCACCTTTTTCCCCTGGAAGAAGTGCGCGCCCGTGATGCAGGTGCGGATCGTCTCGCTGGTGCCGTCCGGGTGGTCCAGGATGGCCACGCAGGCGTGACAGACGCCCTGGCCGCAGCCCAGCCGCGAGCCGGTCAGGTTCATGTACTCGTGAAGGAAGTCGATCATCATCAGGCCGACCGGCACGTCGAGCGGACCGACATCCTTGCCGTTGAGATGCAGAGACAACGGTTGCGTGGCGATCATGCCAGTACCTCCTGAATCTTTGCGGGTGTCACCGGCAGATCGGTGAATCGATGGCCAATCGCATGCGCGATGCCGTTGACGATGGCGCCCACCACCGGAATCATCACCACCTCGGCAATGCCCTTGGGCGGATCGGTCTCGCTGACCGGCGGCAGCACCGTGCCGGTCTGGGTCCACACGGCCACGTCGCTGGCGCGCGGCAGGTGATAGCGGTTGAAATTCCACGTGCCGTTGCCGGGTCCGTCCTCGTAGAGCGGCAGGTATTCGTGCAGCGCGTGACCGATGCCCATGGCCAGCCCGCCCTGCAACTGGCCAGACACCAGGTCTGGCGAAATCTGCGTGCCGCACTCCATGATCGAGTGGTGCGTCAGGATGCCGACCTTGCCGCTGGCCTCGTGCACGGACAGTTCCACCAGCGTGCCGACCGCGCTGTAGTACGTCACCGCCGCGTTGTTGCGTTGCACCGGCGCGATGTAAACCTTGCGGCGATCCAGCACGTCGTAGCCGTTGGTCGTCCCTTTCCCTTCCGGCTTGCCACCACCCAGCCGCACCGACAGCCCGTCCACGGGCAGCCGCACGGCCTGGCCGTTGACAACGAAATCGGCCTCGGTCCACTGCCAGCGGTTGAACACGTGCACCGTGGCGCCCGTCACCAGGCCCAGTTCGTGGGCCTTCTTGACGATCTGCGCGAACGGCAGCGCCTGCAGGCCGCCGGCGCTGAGCTTGCCGTCCACCCAGCGCGCATCTTCCACGCGCACCACCAGCGACGTGGCCTGACCGCCGCCAATGCCCTGGCTCCAGATCGCCATCGCTGCCGGCCACAGGCCGTGCAGGAACACCACGCGCGCCGCTTCGCGCGTGCTGTGCGTGAAGTAGTACGCCGAATTCGTGGCGCTGGCCGGCGACGCATAGCCGGGCGACCAGCGCGGGTTCTGCGACAGCCTGTCCTGCTCGGCCTGGCTCATCAGGTACGGGTCGCCGCTGGTCACCACGGGCAGGTCAGGCCAGTCCGTGACCGACGTATTGACCTGCGTGGCGGCATGCCCCAGCCAGCGCGACACGGCCACGGCCTGCGACGTCGACATGCCCGTGCCGATTTCCGCCCCCGAGTGGTGAAGCGAAACCTTGCCGTCCGCATCGATTTCCACGCGGGCGAACGAGGTTTCGGCGCCCGTGCCGAAATCCTTCTGCACGCAGGCAAAGCCCACGCCATAGCGATGGCCCGGGTTGGCGGCCTCGTACGCGGCCTTCTTCGCGGCGCGGCCCGTCCACAGCGGATGCTTGCGCGCGGCTTCCAGCACCTCGTCCACGCGGATGGCACCGGCCGGGATTGCGCCCTGGGTGTTCTTCATGCCCGAGCGCAGCGCGTTCTTCAGGCGGAAGTCGATCGGGTCGAGCTTGAGCTGCTCGGCAAACTCGTCGACCATCATTTCGGTGGCGGCCATGCTCTGCAGCGTGCCGTAGCCGCGTGCCGAGCCGGCGTCGATGGCCCGCGAGGCAATGGCCACCGCCGTCAGGTCGTTCTTCGGGAAGTAGTAGATCGACTGCGCCGCCGTGGCACCCACCATCGCCACGGACGGCGAGAAATTCATGCGGCCGCCGCCATTGCATTCCAGGTCGCCCTGGAACGACTGAAACAGGCCCGTTTCGCGGTCCACGCCGACGCGATAACGCATCGTGAACGCATGGCGCTTGATCGAGGTCTGGAACTGCTCGTACCGGTCATTGGCCAGCCGCACCGGCTTGCCGCCTGCGTAGAGCGCCGTGACCAGGCCGTAGAACGGAAAGTTGTAATGGTCCTTTGACCCGTAGCCCACCGTGTAAGTGGGATGAAGGATCACTTTTGCGACCGGGAAGGCCGCCTTGCAGCGCGCCAGCAGCTCTGCCGCCGATTCGCCGACTTCGGACGGCGACTGGGTCGGCACGACCAGATGCAGCGTCTGGCTGTCGCGGTCGTACCAGCAGTTGGCGTTGTCGGCCTCCAGCGCGGCGGTGTCGATGGACTGGGTGTGGTACTCGCGGTCGAGCACCAGCCAGTTGGCCGGCGGCCTGGCCAGTTCGTCGCGGATCTTGCCGGCGTGGGCCATGCCCTGCTCGCCCAGCTGGCCGTGGTCGTTGCCATCGGGCCAGACCGGCAGGTGCTTGCGCATGCCGCTCGGAAAGACCGGCGCGTTCTTGAGGCTGGAAAACACATCGTCGTCGAACGGCGTGGCGCCGCCCATGCGCACGAAGCGGAACGTGCCCCACGGATCGCGTTCGAGCGCACCGGTCTGCGCGCCGTAGCGCACGATGCCGTCCTGGAACTTGAGCTTGTCCTTGGCAAAACGGAAGCGCGCGAAATCGTGATAGATCAGGATGGCCACCGCGTGACCCAGGTAGGCCGGGGTCTTGCCGACGGGCAGCAGCATGTCGTCGCCATAGAACTTCGGAAAGCTCACGCCGTCACGTTCCAGCTCGGCGGCGGTCACGACCACGTCGGGTTTCAGGTCGTCGCCAAGCCGGCTCAGGTCGATGCCGTCGAAGGCGCGGTCGGCCTGGGTGGCTCGCACGATGAACGCGTGCGATTGCTGGGCAGGCCAGTGCGGCATGTCCTTGGCGCGAATGTCGCGCGCAAAGACCTTCTGGCCGGTGACCTTGGCGATGCCGTCGATGCGGAATCGCGGCGCGCCGGTGGCGGGATCGGTTTGCACCGGCGTCAGGTGCGTGTCCTCGAACAACGCGGCCAGCGCCGCCTTGTCCGCAAGCGGCACGATGCAAACCGATACCCCGGCCACGACGCTCGTCTTCAGGAACGTACGGCGCGATGGGTTAAAGCTGGGCATGGGAATTTCTCAGGACGGACGAACGCTGCCAGCCGGCCAGTCTGGCCGGACCACGGCGTGGACCACACGGAAACTGCCCGCCCGCTGCGGCCGGGGGCGGATGAGGATGTGGGGCTGGGCAACGATGCCTTTTGTTTTTGCTGTACTGTCTGGGCGCGCGACCGCCACCACGTGACAACCGTGGAACGACAGCGCGCACCGCGTGCGATTGTCAGGCGACAGCGGCGGTGGCTTCAACAGGGTAACGGCAATAGTGGGTATCAGCGCCAGCGAATGGGCGCTGAAAGGTGGGTGAAAGATGCGACGGCTACAGGCCGGAGCTACACGGCAGTGGCCAGGGCCTTGCGCACAGCATCGGTCACCTGGGCAACCACGCCCTCGCGCCAGTCGTCGGTATCGCCATAGAACGCGTTCCATACCGTTTGCTTGATGAGGGCGCGCTGGTTTTCGTCGGCTTCCGGATGCACGTGCAGCCAGTGATCGCCGCGCAACGCGTCCAGCACTTCGGCCAGTGGCAGCGTGCCAAATTCGAGCGCGATGCCGGCGTAATTGATCGAAGGCAGGGTCTGGGGCACCGCCTGCCAGGCCAGGCCCGTCAGGTTGGCCGAGGTCGACGACCCGTCGTAGATCGATGTGACGCTTCGGCCCCAGATTGCGCGCGTCCTGGCCAGGGGTTCCGCCGCGTCGGGCCCCATGTAGATCGGTTCGCCATAGCCCCACGGCCCCAGGCCGGTGTGCACATCGATCCAGCGCAGCACCGTGCGGCCCGCCCCAAACCGGGCCAGGACGCGCCGCAACGTGTAGTTACTCCACGTGGACTTCTGACCACCAAAGAACATGCCGGCGGCGTCCTGGTACTGGCCTGCGCTGACCGCCGTCTGGTACCAGGCCATCCCCTTCTGGGCAACGGTCTTCATCAACGCCGTGTGCTCGTCGCAGGACGGCGGCCATTGCGCCGGCAGCAGCAGCGGCGCCACTTCGGCATAGGCCGGATTCAGCGGCAGCGGCCGGTCGAAATCCATGAAATTGCGATTCAGGTCGACGTTGTCCTCGTTGACGCGGCGCAGGTGCGAGAACCCGTAGGGATTCACCGCGTGCACCAGCATCAACGCCCAGCCAGCCTGGCGGCAATCGGCGTGCAGCCCGGTATCCCGCAGCATGGCCACCTGGGCCCCAGATCCGCAGAAGCCCTCGGCGCCATGCGTGCCAGACGTCACCATCAGCACGTGCGTGGCATCGGATGCCCCGAGCCATGCGACATCCATGGCCAGTGTCTCGCCGTCACGGCCGATTTGGGTTGGATGGGGGAATTCGGTCAGCGTGGCGCCACTACCGTGGGCGGCATCAAGAAACTTCTGGCGGGCTTCGGCGTAGCTGCGCGCAAAATGGCGCGCGACGGGCGACATCGGGGTGGCAGGCATGGGGGCAGATGGCCTGGGCCGGGTGAAGGTACGCCCAATGTAACGCCAATCGGCCGTCTGATACCAGCGTCCTGCGGGCGGAGCCAGAATGAGGCTCAGAACGGGGCTCAGACCCGGGCTCAGGACGAGGCTCGGTCCAGCCCCGGAACGAGGCTCAGATCGGCCTCAGAATGGCCTCAGAACAGTTCGCCCGGGCCGCCGGGTTCGCCTTCCTTCGGCCACGCCGAGCGGAACGCGTGCGGATGCATGACGATGCCGGCCGCCTCGATCTGCGCGGCGGACAGCACCAGATGTCTGGCCAGCCAGTCATGCAGGCTACGCAGAAAACGTATGCGATCCTGGCGATTGGCACTGGCGGTCAGCCATTCCAGCTTGGTGTGGGCGGTGTAGACATCCAGCAGGTTCAGCGCCTTGAGCTTTGGCGGCGTTGCGGCGCTACGCTCGATCGCCAGCACGCGCTGCACCTGGGCATGCGACAGCGGCCGCCCGGCAACGATCTGCTGGTACAGGTCTTCCAGCGCGGGAAATCGGACGGTAGGCTGCACGCGCGGCACGCCGGCCACCTTTTCCATGCGTAGCACCACATATCGCGTGGCGAAGTTGCGACGCTGCAGTTCCAGTTCGGCCGCCGTGGGCTTGCGGCGCGGCACGTCGGCAAACGCCGCATCCACGCGCTTGACGGCATCGCGCTCGGTGTAGTCGGGCACCTGATCGAGCATGCCGGGCACCGCCAGCGCGGCGCGCGCGCATTCCAGGCCAAACGGGTATTCATGGCCATCGGGACCACGCAGGATCCAGCCATGGCCCTCCGGAAAGCCATGGTGCCGGCCACCCAGGGCGCTACGCGCGTGGCAACGGGTGGCGGACGGATCGACAAAATCCTTGCGAACGGGAATCCAGCTCCCGGGCAGGGTTGGGGTCATGAGGCAGTGCAGGTGGGGAAATCGGCTGCCATTGTCCCACTTTCCTCATTACCTCCCTACTTCAACATAAACGCCATCGCCGAGCAGCAATTCAGCATCCGCACTGCTGCCTGCACCGTCGGTGCCGTGAACGACAGCGTCACGCCGTCCACACGCTCGAACGTGGGCCATTGGCAGAACAGGTCGGCGTGCGCGGTGGTTTGGGTCTGCAGGCGGCAGGTGACCGGGCCGGACAGTTCGAAGCAGCGGGCTTCGGGGTGGGCGATGGCCTGGCGGGTGACGGCCTCGGCGGCCTTGGCGATGGCTTCGCGGGCTGCGGCGGGTGACAGGGTCGTGCCGCTGCCCTGCCCGCCGGCGGTCTTGGTCTGTACGTAGCGTACCCAGGGCATCAGCGGTTGGGTTTCGGCGATGAAGACGTCGTCGCCGCTGGCCATCAGCACGGGCACATCGAATTCGCCGGCCAAAGCGGCGTAGATGCCCGCTTCGCCCAGCTCCAGTCCATTGAACCAGACGCGCGCGAACGCGCCGCTGTTGATCGTGTGGGCCAACACGCCGCGGCTCTGGGCGCGGCCGTGGTAGCCGATCATGAACACGCCGTCGCAGTCCTGTTCGACGCCGGCCACCATGCTCAGGTAGCGGGGCTTGCCCAGTACAAGTTGCGCACGGGGGTCGATCTGGTCGGGCAGCAGGTTCCGAAAGCCGCCGTGCGAATCGTTGACCAGGACTTCGGTGGCGCCGCCAGCGAACGCGCCCTGGACGGCGGCGTTGGCTTCGGCAGTCATCCAGGCGCGGGCGCGCTCGTATTCGCCATTGCCGGCACGTGTCTGTTCGGCGTGGAATACGCCGGCAACGCCTTCGATATCAGCGGAAATCAGGATCTTCATGGATTCAGGCTTTACAGCAGGTCTTGCAGCAGCTCACGCAGCGCGCCGCGGGTGTGGCCGTCGCGGCCTTGAACGGTTTCGGCGTGCCAGAGTGCATGGACGATGGCCTGCTCGACGCTATCGGCCGCCGCGCGGAACAGCGGGTCCAGTTTCGATTCATGTACCAGCGACACGGCCGGCATTGGCGCGTCAGCCAGATGCGGCACGGTATAGGCCGTGGAGAATGCGAGCGCGATGTCGCCCGAGCCATGGCCGTAGACCGATCCCGTACGCGCCAACCCCGTACCGGCGCGCATCGACAGGCGGCGCAACTGGCGTGCGTCCAGCGGGGCATCGGTGGCCACGATCATGATGATCGAGCCTTTCTCGGGTTCGGCCAGCGCCTTGAGCCGGGCGTCGAGCGCGGCGCCCAGCGGACGTCCGGCCAGGATCAGCGATTCCGGCGTGCCGAAATTCGACAGCACCAGCGCCCCGACCGTATAGCCGCCGGCCATGCGCGACGCCGTGCCGATGCCGCCCTTCGCACCGAACGACGACATGCCGCGTCCAGCACCCGTCGCCCCTTGGGCGACGTCCAGTCCCGCCGCGGCCAGCGCCGCGTCGTAGTGCTCGCCCTGCACGGCCATCGCCTGGATGTCGTTCAGATAGCCGTCATTGCACTCGAACACCAGTGGATTGACGGTGGGCCACTTGCGGCCGATCTCCGGATTCGACGCAATCGCGTGACGGATCTGCGCCTGCGCCAGCGCGCCGACCGAGAACGTATTGGTCAGCGCGATGGGCGCCTCCAGCACGCCAAGTTCATCCACCTGCACCAGCCCGATGCTCTTGCCGAAGCCATTGAAGACGGTGGCGGCGGCGGGCACCTTGTCGGTGTAGACATTCCCCGCGTGCGGGAGGATGACGGTCGCGCCGGTCTGGCAGGCGCCGTCGGCCAGCGTGCAGTGGCCGACCGTAACGCCGGCCACGTCGGTAATGGCGTTGCGCGGGCCGGCCGGCAGGTTGCCGACGATGGGTGCGTTGGCCATGGAATCAGCGACGATCGATCTTCGGATCCAGCGCGTCGCGCAGGCCGTCGCCAAGCAGGTTGAACGCCAGCACGGTCAGGAAGATCGCCAGGCTCGGGAAGATGGCCACGTGCGGCGCGGTCACCATGTCGGCGCGCGCCTGGCTCAGCATCGCGCCCCACTCGGGCGTGGGCGGCTGCGCGCCCAGGCCGATGAACGACAGGCCGGCGGCCGTGATGATCGACGTACCGATCCGCATCGAGAAATAGACCACGATCGACGACACGGTGCCCGGCAGGATATGGCGCATCAGGATGGTCCAGTCGGACGCCCCGATACTGCGGGCCGCTTCCACATAGGTCAGGCGCTTGAGCATCAGCGTGTTGCCGCGCACCAGGCGGGCAAACGCCGGCACGCTGAACACGGCCACGGCCATGATCACGTTGACCATGCCGTTGCCAAGGATGGCCACGATGGCGATGGCCAGCAGGATGCCGGGGAAGGCAAACAGCACGTCGCAGATGCGCGTGACGATGCGGTCCCACCAGCCTTCGTAATAGCCGGCCATCAGACCCAGCAGCGTGCCGATGATGGCGCCGATGACCACCGAGAACACGCCGGCGGCCAGCGAGATTCGCGTGCCGGCCAGGATGCGGCTGAAGATGTCGCGGCCCAGCGAGTCGACCCCCATCCAGTGGGCGGCCGACGGGCCGGCGTTCAGCGCGTCGTAGTCGAAGTAGTTCTCGGGGTCGTACGGCACGATGTGGGGCGCCAGGATGGCGATCACCACCAGCAGCAGCACGAAGACGCCGGCAACCAGCGCCAGATGCTGCTTGCGGAACTTGCGCCAGAACTCGGTCCAGGGCGTACGGACGGCTTCGGGGGCCGAAGCCGGCGCGGTGGTGGCGGACGTGGAAAGCTCGGTCATGTCAGCCTCCTTACTTGTAACGGATGGTGGGGTTGATCACGGTGTACAGCAGGTCCACCACCAGATTGATCAGGATGAATTCCAGCGAGAACAGCAGCACTTCGGCCTGGATCACGGGGTAATCGCGCATTTCCACGGCATCCACCAGCAGACGGCCCAGGCCCGGCCAGTTGAACACCATCTCCACCAGGATCGAGCCGCCCAGCAGGAAGCCGAACTGCAGGCCCATCATCGTCACCACCGGAATCATGGCGTTGCGCAGCGCGTGCTTGATCACCACCACGGTCTCGCGCACGCCCTTGGCGCGGGCGGTACGCACGAAATCTTCCTGCAGCACCTCGATGAACGATGCGCGCGTGAATCGGGCCATCACGGCGGCCACGGCGGCGCCCAGCGTCAGCGACGGCAGGATGTAGTGCTTCCAGCTGTCGGCGCCGATCGACGGCAGCCAGCCCAGCTGCACGGAGAAAATCTCCATCAGCAGCATGCCCAGCGCGAAGGCCGGGAACGAGATGCCCGACACGGCCAGCGTCATGCCCAGGCGGTCAGGCCACTTGTTGCGCCATACGGCCGAACTGATGCCGATGGTCATGCCGAAGATCACCGCCCAGACCATCGACGTGACGGTCAGGTACAGCGTTGGCAGGAAGCGCTCGCCGATTTCCTGCGAAACCGGGCGCTTGGAGCGCAGCGATGTACCGAACTCTCCCTGCAGGGCATTCGTAAAGAAGCGCACGAACTGCTCGTGCATCGGCTTGTCGAGCCCCAGGTCCTTGCGGACCAGTTCGACAGTGGCCTGATCGGCTTCCGGGCCAGCGGCCAGCCGCGCC
Source organism: Cupriavidus pauculus (assembly GCF_002858765.1). GTDB lineage: Bacteria > Pseudomonadota > Gammaproteobacteria > Burkholderiales > Burkholderiaceae > Cupriavidus > Cupriavidus pauculus_B. The sequence continues at coordinate 48,290 of NZ_PJRP01000015.1, read as the reverse complement.
GGATCGCCGGGCAGCAGGTGGACGAACAGAAATACCAACACTGCCACGAGCAGCATCGTCGGTATGACGCCCAGAAAACGTTTGAGGAAGTAATTCAGCATCCTGACACCAGAAAACCAGAAATTTGAGACCGGTGGCCGCCCGCCCTTTCACCCCGCATACACGGGCAGGCGGCCTCTCGGCTTACCGCATTTATAAACAGCTTGTTATGTACTGCTTACCGCGACTGCTACCACTTCATATCTACTACTGCTACTTCACTGCTCCCCCCTCCCACGTGTGGGAGAGGGGTTGGGGGAGACGGCATGGCGGTTCAAATTGCCACTTGCCGCATCTTGAGACGCCTGCCCTCTCTCCCCGCCCCTCTCCCGCCAGGCGAGAAAGGGGAAAAACCTCGCGGAAGACCGTCCAGGCTTACTGCTTGATGTCGATTTCGTCGAAGTTGAACGAGCCGTCGGGCATCACGTAGGCGCCGGTCAGGCGCTTGGCACGGGCGTACAGGATCTTCTCGGTCACCAGGAAGGCCCAGGGAGCGTCGTTCCAGATGCGTTGCTGGGCATCCTTGTACAGCTTGGCCTTCTCGGCGCGATCGGTCGTACGCAGCGCGCCGGCGATGTCGGCATCCACCTGGTCGTTCTTGTAGTACGCCGTGTTCAGCAGCTTCGGCGGCATCGATTCCGATGCCAGCAGCGGACGCAGCGCCCAGTCCGATTCACCGGTCGACGACGACCAGCCCACGTAGTACATGCGCACGCCGGCTTCTTCCGGCTTCTGCACCGATTCCACGCGCTCCACGCGCTGGCCAGCTTCCAGGGCCAACACCTGCGCCTTGATGCCCACCTGCTGCAGCTGCTGCTGCACGAACTGGATCACCTTCTGCGCGGTGGTGTGGTTATAGGCCGACCACAGCGTGGTCTCGAAGCCGTTCGGGTAGCCGGCTTCCTTCAGCAGCTCGCGCGCCTTCGCCGGGTTGTACGGCCACGGGCCCAGCTTCTCGGCGTAGTCCACGCCATGCGGCACCACGCCATCGGCCGGCACAGCGTGGCCGGCGAAGGCCACCTTGGCCAGCGCTTCCTTGTTGATGGCGTAGTTGATGGCCTGGCGCACCTTCGGATCGTTGAACGGCTTCACCGTCGTGTTCAGCGACAGGTAGCGCTGGATGATCGACGGCGAGTCGATCAGGTCCACCTTCGGGCTGGCCTTCAGCAGCGCAGCCTGCTCGAACGGAATACTGAACGCGAAGTCAGCCTCGCCCGTCTGCATCACGGCCGAGCGCGTGTTGTTGTCCACCACGGGCTTCCACGTGATCGTGTCGATCTTCGGGTAGCCGGTCTTCCAGTAGCCGGCAAACTTCTTGCCCTTCAGGAAGTCGGTCTGCTTCCATTCCACGAACTCGAACGGGCCGGTGCCCACCGGGTGGAAGGCAATTTCCTTGCCGTACTTCTTCAGCGCGGTCGGGCTGATCATCACAGCCGACGGGTGGGCCAGCACGTTGATGAACGGCGAGAACGGCTCCTTGAGCGTCACGCGGGCGGTGTACGGGTCGACCACCTCGGTCTTGGCCACGCGGTTGAACAGCGTGTAGCGCTTGAGCTTGTTGGCCGGATCGGTCACGCGGTCCAGGTTGGCCTTGACGGCCGTGGCGTCGAACGTGGTGCCGTCGTGGAACTTGATGTTCTTCTTGAGCTTGAACGTGTAGACCAGGCCGTCCTTGCTCACGTCATAGCTTTCGGCCAGCACGTTGACCAGCTTCAGGTCCTTGTCGAAGCCGAACAGGCCCTGGTAGAACGACTTGGTGGCGGCCTGCGACAGCGTGTCGTTGGCGTCGTACGGATCGAGCGTGGTGAACGTCGAATACACGGCCATCACCGCATCCTTGGCGGCAAAGGCCGGGGCGGCGGCCAGCATACCCATGGCGCCGACTGCGGCAGCACCGGCCATCAGCCGGAAAGAAACCTTGGACATCTCTTCTCCTCTATCGGGAAAGCAGGAATACAGGGGATACAGCGACTTCGGTACTACGGAATCAGTCAATAGGCGCCGCCAATGGCGTGCCGTGCCACAAAGTGGCCATGCGCACCGCTGCCGGCCACGGCCACCAGCGGCTGTACGACAGGCTCGTCGCCGACCATGCGGATCGGGCTCGGAATCTCGTCGTTCAACGGTTCGCGCTTCAGATGGCGGCGCGCGGGGTCTGCAACCGGCACCGCCGACATCAGCTTCTTCGTATAAGGGTGCTGCGGGTTCTCGAAGATGGCGCGGCGCGGGCCGATCTCGACGATCTGGCCCAGGTACATCACCGCCACGCGGTGGCTCACGCGCTCCACCACGGCCATGTCATGCGAAATGAACAGGAAGGCCACGCCCAGTTCGCGCTGCAGGTCCAGCATCAGGTTGACGATCTGCGCCTGGATCGACACGTCCAGCGCGGACACCGATTCGTCGGCCACCACCACCTTCGGGTTCAGCGCCAGCGCGCGGGCGATACAGATACGCTGCCGCTGGCCGCCCGAGAACTCGTGCGGATAGCGCGACGCATGCGCCGCCGTCAGGCCCACCTTTTCCAGCAGCCAGGCCACGCGGGCCTCGGCTTCCTTGCCGCTGGCCACCTTGTGCACCAGCAGCGGTTCCATGATCGAGTAGCCCACCGGCACGCGCGGATCGAGCGACGCAAATGGGTCCTGGAAGATGAACTGGATGTTGCGACGCAGTGCCTGCAGGGCCGGGCCCTGCATCTTGCTGATGTTCTGGCCCGCGAACTCGATCGTGCCGCTCTGGGCATCGACCAGGCGCAGCAGCGACCGGCCCGTGGTGGACTTGCCGCAGCCCGATTCGCCCACCAGCGCCAGCGTTTCGCCGGGATAGAGATCGAAGCTGACCTGTTCCACCGCATGCACGCGGCGGGTGATCTTGCCGAACAGGCCGCCCGGCACGTCGAAGCGCGTGACCAGGTCCCGCACGCGCAGGATCGGTGCGGCGTCGGCCGGCACGGTGTCCTGCGGCAGCTCCTTGACCGCGGCGTCCGCGTCGCTCATCTGCACCAGCGGGAAGCGGGCCGGCAGGTCCGTGCCCGCCATCGCGCCGAGCTTGGGCACGGCCGACAGCAGCGCACGCGTGTACGGATGCGCAGGCGCGTGGAACACGTCGTCGGACGTGCCCTCTTCCACCTTCTCGCCGCGATACATCACCAGCACGCGGTCGGCCACCTCGGCCACCACGCCCATGTCGTGCGTGATGAAGACAACGCCCATGTCCATCTCGGCCTGCAGGTTGCGGATCAGCTGCAGGATTTCGGCCTGGATCGTCACGTCCAGCGCCGTGGTCGGCTCGTCGGCAATCAGCAGCGCCGGCTTGCACGACAGCGCCATGGCGATCATCACGCGCTGGCGCATGCCGCCCGACAGCTGGTGCGGAAAGCGGTCCAGCACGCGGCGTGCCTCGGGAATGCGCACCAGTTCCAGCATGCGCAGCGCCTCGGCGCGCGCCGAGGCCTTGCCCTTGCCCTGGTGCAGGCGGATCGATTCGGCAATCTGCTCGCCCACCGGGAACACCGGGTTCAACGAGGTCATCGGCTCCTGGAAGATCATCGCCACATCGGCGCCGCGCACGCTGCGCAGCGTCGATTCCGTGGAATTGACCAGATCCAGCACCTCACCCGAGCGCCGGCGCAGCAGCATGCCGCCGTTGGCGATCTTGCCGCCGCCGTGCTCCACCAGACGCATCAGCGCCAGCGACGTCACCGATTTGCCCGAGCCCGATTCGCCCACCACGGCCAGCGTCTCGCCACGATCCACGTGGAAGGACAGGTTGCGCACCGCCTCGACGGTACGCTCGGACGTGGAAAAGCGCACGGTCAGGTCATTCACGGCCACCACGCGCTCGGGCGGCAGCACAATGCCCTGGGTGGACTTCGCTTGCTTGGAAACAGTATTCACCATATCAGCCGTAAATCCAGACGTTGACCGGTTCGCCGACGCGGGCCAGGCCGCGATACATGCCTTCGGTATTGAACGGCAACGTCACGTTGCCCGCGCGATCCACCGCGATCAGGCCGCCACGGCCGTGGATGGCGGTCAGCTTTTCCATGACCACGCGGCGCGCCGATTCTTCCAGCGACAAACCCGCGTAGCGCATCTGCGCCGACACATCGAACGCGGCCGCCGTGCGGATAAACATCTCGCCGGTGCCCGTGGCCGATACGGCCGCCACGTCATCGGCATAGCAGCCCGCGCCCAGCACCGGCGTATCGCCCACGCGGCCCACCTGCTTGTTGGTGACGCCTCCGGTAGAGGTCGCCGCGGCCAGGTTGCCGTTGGCATCGCAGGCCACGGCACCGACCGTGCCGAACTTCGTGTCCGCATCGAGCGGATCGGCCTTGTTTTCCTGCGCGGCCTTGGCGGCCAGCGCAGCGGCGTCGTGATCCAGCAGCGCCATACCCGTGGTGCCCTGGGCGCGCTGCCACTGGTCGTAGCGGGCCTGGGTGAAGTAGTAGTCCGGCGCCACCAGTTCCAGCCCTTGCGCTTCGGCAAATGCCTCGGCACCCTCGCCGGCAAACAGCACATGCTCGCTCTTTTCCAGCACGGCGCGGGCGGCCAGCACCGGATTGCGCAGGCGCTTGACGCAGGCCACGGCGCCAGCATTCAGCGTGGCGCCATCCATGACCGACGCATCCAGCTCGTAGGTGCCCGCGTGCGTCAGCACGGCGCCCTTGCCAGCATTGAACAGCGGGCATTCTTCGAGCAGGCGCACGGCTTCGGTCACGGCGTCTAGCGCGCTGCCGCCTTCGGCCAGCACGCGCTGGCCGGCCAGCAGCACCTGTTCCAGCGCGGTGGTGTATTCGCGTTCGCGGTTGGCGTCCATGGCCGCACGGGTGATCGTGCCGGCGCCGCCGTGGATGGCGATAACAGCTTGAGGCATAGGTCCTTCTACTTCCCTTCTTGACTTCAGTCTGAGGATTTCTGCGCGCCGCGGTCGTCGCGCGCACCGGGCGCGCCGTACAGCCACGGCAGCAGGAATTCGGTCATCTCGGCCGCCGCCTTTACCGCGCGCACCGAACGGTAGGACACCGCGCCGCACAGCGCCTCGATCAACGCCAGCACCGTGGCTTCGGAGTTGGCGGACAGGCGGTTGCCGGCATTCGCATACAGCGCAATGTCGGCCAGCGGCGCCAGCGGCGAGGTGGGGCCGTCGGTCAACGCCAGCAGCCGGCCGCCGTGCGCCTTCACGCGCTGGGCCAGCTTCATCGAGTCGGTCACATAGCGCGGAAACGCGATGCAGACCACCAGGTCCTTCGGCGTCAGCTTGAACAGCTGCCGCGCCGCGTGCGACGCGCCGCCCACGGTCGACACCGATGTCACCATCCGGCAGTGCATCTCCAGCCCATGCTGCATCAGGCCCGCCAGATAGCCGCTGGCGCCAAAGCCCATCACATAGACGCGCTCGGCTTCCAGAATGGCATCGACGGCCCGCTCGATCGATTCGGGATCGAGATTGCGGCGCGTGGATTCCAGATTGCGGGCGCCGTCCTCCAGCGAGGCGGCAAATACATCGGCCACCGTGCTGGGGCGGGCCAGTTCGTCACGCAGGCGCTCCACCGGCGCCAGCGTCGCCTCGAAGCCGCGCACCAGTTCGGCGCGAAACTGCGGATAGCCCTCGAAACCCAGTGCCTTGGCAAAGCGGTTGGCGGTGGCTACCGACACCTCCACCGCCGTGGCGAATTCGTCGATCCGCATCGTGGCCGCGCGAAACAGGTTGTCCAGCACGTAGTTCGCCATGCGCTGGTGCGCAGGCGTCAGTGTGGGCAAGGCGCGAGCGATGCGTTCGGAAATCGTCTGGCCGATGGGCATGTCAGGACGTCGGGTGTGGGGTTGGCACCGCCTTGAGGCATCGCCCACGACTTTGGCGATGATCCGGCAATGAAAAGGCACTTTCGCAGTGCAGCAATCAATGTAAATAAATTTACACGCAAATGGCGTGCCCGCAATGGCCTAAGTGACCGAATACGGGAAATCCCTCAATACATGGGAGCGGACATGCAAGGCGGCTGAAAGCCGCCAGGCACGCCGGCGCGGCGCATCCCGGGCCAACAGGCCCCGGCGCGCTACAATGCCGGCCTGCCTGATCCAGCTTTATCGCGCTTTATTCAGTCTTACCCAGCCTCGAAGCCCTCCACGTGATACGAATCGACCAGCTTGTCCTCCAGCGCGGCACCAAGGTGCTGTTCGACTACACCACCGTGACGCTCAACCCGGGCGAGCGCGTGGGCCTCGTTGGCGCCAACGGTAGCGGCAAGTCCACCCTGTTCGCGATGCTGCGGGGCGAACTGCATGCCGATGGCGGCGATGTGATCGTGCCCGCCCAGTGGCGCATCGCACATGTGGCTCAAGAGACACCTGCCGTCGATCGCACGGCTGTGGACTACGTGATCGACGGCGACACGCACCTGCGCGAGATCGAATCGCGCATTGCCACCGCGCAGGCCAGCGGCGACGGCTCGGCCGAAGCCGAGGCCCACGCCGCCTATGCCGATGCCGATGGCTACACCGCCGCGGCCCGCGCCGAGGCGCTGCTGCTTGGCCTGGGCTTCACGCTGCCCCAGGTGTCGCAGCCGGTGGCATCGTTTTCGGGCGGCTGGCGCATGCGCCTGAACCTGGCGCAGGCGCTGATGTGCCCGTCAGACCTGCTGCTGCTCGACGAACCGACCAACCACCTGGACCTGGACGCCATCGTCTGGCTCGAAGACTGGCTGGCCCGCTACCCGGGCACGCTGGTGATGATTTCGCACGACCGCGAATTCCTGGACGCGATCTGCAACGTCACGGTGCATATCGAGAACCAGCAGCTCAAGCGCTACGGCGGCAATTACACGCTGTTCGAGACGATGCGGCTGCAGCAGATGGCCCAGCAGCAGTCCGCCTACACGCGCCAGCAGAAGGAAATCGCCCACCTGGAATCGTTCATCACGCGCTTCAAGGCCAAGGCCACCAAGGCGCGCCAGGCCCAGAGCCGTGTCAAGGCGCTGGAAAAGATGGAGCGGCTGGCGCCCGTGCACGTGGCGGCCGGCTTCGCGTTCGAGTTCCGCGAGCCCGATTCGGCGCCCAACCCGATGATGGTGCTCGACAACGTCGACTGCGGCTACGCCGAAGCCGATCCGCCCGTCACCATCCTGCACCGGCTCATGCTGTCGATCCAGAACGGCCAGCGCATCGGCCTGCTCGGCGCCAACGGCCAGGGCAAGTCGACGCTGGTCAAGACGCTGGCGGGCACGCAGCCGGCGCTCAACGGCACGGTGCGACTGGGCAAGGGCCTGGTCATCGGCTACTTCGCCCAGCACCAGTTGGAGACGCTGCGCGACCACGATTCACCGCTGCAGCACCTGGCGCGGCTGGCCCCGGACGTACGCGAGCAGGAGCTGCGCGACTTCCTGGGCAGCTTCAATTTCCGCGGCGACATGGCCACGTCGCCAATCGAGCCGTTCTCGGGCGGCGAGAAGGCCCGGCTGGCCCTGTCGCTGATCGTCTGGCAGAAGCCGAACCTGCTGCTACTGGACGAACCGACCAACCACCTGGACCTGGACACGCGCGAGGCGCTGACCATGGCCCTGGCCCAGTTCGAGGGCACGCTGATCCTCGTCTCGCACGACCGGCACCTGCTGCGCGCCACGTCCGACCAGTTCATGCTGGTGGCCGACGGCACGATCCGCCCGTTCGACGGCGACCTTGACGACTACCGCGACTGGCTGCTGCAACAGGCCGCCGCCAAGCGCAATGCCGCCACGGCCGCCCACGCCGCCGAGGCCACGCCAGCGGTCAACCGCCGCGATCAACGCCGCGCCGAGGCCGACGAACGGCAGCGGCTGTCGGTGCTGCGCAAGCCGCTGACCAAGGAACTGGAAAAGGTGGAAAAACGGATGTCGGTGCTGCAGGCCGACAAGACCGTGATCGACGCCTTCATGGCCGAATCTTCAAGCTATGAGGAAGCCAGCAAGACGAAGCTGATGGAGATGCTCAAGCGCCAGGGCGAGGTCACGGGCGAGCTGGACCAGCTGGAGGAACGCTGGCTGGAACTGCAGGAGCAGATCGAGCAGATCGCCTGATCCCCATCCTGGCCAGAGCTGAAAGGTCAACGAAAAAAGGCCGACGCATGCGTCGGCCTTTCTCTTTGGCGGATACGGCTCAGCGATAGTTCTTCTCGCGGCGGATCAGCCCCACCGCCAGCGTCAGCGTCAGGATCACGAGCCAGATCAGCGACCAGGCCGGGATCGACAGGCCGAACAGCGGGGGCAGCGGCGCGGTGCACAGGCCGTCCGAATAGAACACCTGCGGCAGCAGCTTGGCCGTGGGCAGCGCGTTGACCCAGTTTTCCAGCGGATCAATGCCGCACGATGCCTTCGGGTTCAGCAGCAGCGACACGTGGTAGCCCGCCACCGCGATACCGGCCACGCCGGACAGCATGCCCAGCCCCTGCCACAGCGTGCGCGTGTTCTGCGCAATGGCCGCCAGCAGCGAAAACAGGCCGATGCCCAGGAACGCAAAGCGCTGCATGATGCAGAGCGGGCACGGCTGGTAGCCTTCCACGTACTGCATGTACAGCGCGGCACCGAGCAACGCAAACGAGACGACGACGATCAGCAGGAAATAGGCGCGAGAGTTGGCTTGCATGGGTGTCGAGGGCAAGAATGGCTTCGACGCGAATTATTACCCATTTTCAGGTCAGGCACCGGGGTGCCCGCGCAATCGGCCACAACCTGCACTGTGGCCGATTGACGCACCTGCCACCCCAACCCACTCCCGCCCCATTCCCAACCCATTCCCAACCCATACCCGACCCATTCCCGCCCCACTCCCGACACCTTCCCGATCGATCAGCCCGCCGCCGGCGCGCCCAGATACCGCTTGCGCCAGGGCTTCAGCACGGCAATGGCCAGCAGCGCCGTGACGATGTCCAGCGTGATGGCCACGCCGAAGACCGGCATCCAGCTACCCATCCGCTCGTGCATCAGCGCCGCCAGCGGGCCGCCAAAGATCGAGCCGATGCCCTGCGAGATATAGAGCCAGCCGTAATTGGTGGTGGCGAATTTGGTGCCGAAGGTATCGGTCAGCGTCGACGGGAACAGCGAGAAGATCTCGCCCCAGCCCAGGAACACCACGCCGGACAGCAGCACGAACAATACCGCGTTCTCGCGCGTGAGCAGCCACAGCGTCATCGCCACCGCTTCCAGCGCAAAGGCGAAGCACATCGTATTTTCACGACCCCAGCGGTCCGAGATCCAGCCGAACATCGGACGCGTCAGGCCGTTGGTCAGGCGGTCGATGGTCAGCGCCAGCGGCAGCGCGGCCATGCCGAACACCACGGCGTTCGACACCCCGAAATCCTTGGCAAAAGCGGCCATCTGCGACGTGACCATCAGGCCCGACGTCGACATCATCGTCATCATCGCGAACAGCAGCCAGAACAGCGGCGTCTTGAGCATCTTGCGCGTCGGCACGTCGGCCACGTTCGACGGCGTGTAGGCGGGCCGCACCGCCAACTGCTCGCCGGCGGCCGGCGCACGCAGCCCCTGCGAGGCCAGGAAGCCGATCACCGCGAAGATCAGGCCGAACTGCCAGAGCGTGGATTCCAGCCCCTTGCCCGCCAGCGCGGCGGCAATCGGGAATGTGGTCAGGATGGCGCCCATGCCGTAGCCGGCCGCCACCATGCCCACGGCAAAGCCGCGCCGATCCGGGAACCAGCGCACCATCTGCCCCACCACGCCCACGTAGACGATGCCCGTGCCGAGCCCGCCCACCACGCCGTAGGTCAGGTACAGCATGCTCACGCTCTGCGCCGACGCGGCCAGCACCCACGACAGACCCGCCAGCACCGTGCCCAGCGCTATCAGCCGGCGCGGGCCGAACCGTTCGATCATCGCGCCCTGGAACGGCGAGAAGAACGTCTGCAGCACGATCAGCAGCGAGAACGTGACCTGCAGTTCGGACAGCGGCACGCCCAGCTTGGCGGACAGCGGCTTGGTGAACAGCGTCCACACATACTGCGGACTGGAAATCGCCATCATGCACGCGAGACCCAGCAGCAACTGCAGCCAGCGCGTGCGCGCCAGCGGCACGGCTTGCGGCACACCCAGGGCCGCGTTATCAGCAACGGTACGCATCGAACCACTCCTTCAGACAGACTTCGAGAGAGACGCGTGGCCAAGCGGCGCCACGCCTTGTTGGAATCCAGTACGGGCCGGCGCCCGCCTCACCAGCCAGTCACCACGCGCTCACCAGGCGGCCACCGCGCCATCGCTGCGCGGGTCGCTGCCACCCTGGTACAGGCCATTCGGCTGCAGCACGATGGCGCCTGCGTGGCCCATCGCTTCGTCATAGGGGCGCAGTACCTCCACGTCGTGGCCCAGCGTGCGCAACGCGTGCTGCACCGTCGACGGAAAGCGCGCCTCGAGCTTCAGGGTGTCGCTGGTCTGGCCCCAGGTGCGCCCCAGAAGCCAGCGCGGCGCGTCGATGGCCGCCTGCGGGTTCATGCCGAAATGGACGATCCGCGAGAACACGGCTGCCTGCGACTGCGGCTGGCCGTCGCCGCCCATGTTTCCGTAGACCAGCGTGCGGCCATCGTCGAGGCGGGCCATCGCTGGATTCAGCGTGTGGAACGGCTTGCGGCCCGGCATCAGCGGGTTACGGGCGGCCGGGTCCAGCGCGAAGCTGCACCCGCGGTTCTGCCAGTTCACCCCCGACTGCGGCAGCACGATGCCGCTGCCAAACTCGTGATAGATGCTCTGGATAAAGCTGACGGCCACGCCGTTGGCATCCACCACGCCCATCCACACCGTGTCGGCCGGCCCCATGCCCTGCCCCCACGGCAGCACGCCGTCGGCACGGATGCGCGCCGCGGCGGCGTCCAGCCAGGGCGGCGCCAGCAGGTCGCGCGGATCGATCTCCATATAGGCCGGATCGGTGATGTGGTGGTCGCGCACGTGGAACGCCTGCTTGGTCGATTCCACGCAGGCGTGCACGAACGCCGCGCCAAGTGGGTCCATGTCGGGCGTGAGCAGCCGGTCGAGCTGCCCCAGGATCAGCAGCGACACCAGCCCCTGGGTGGGCGGCGGCATGTTGTAGACCGTGCCTTGCGAGTGCGCCAGCGCCAGCGGCGCCTTCCAGGTGGCGCGATGAGCGTGCAGGTCGGCGGCCGTCAGCGGGCTGCCAACCTGCTGCAGTTCGTGCGCCAGCATCCGGGCCAGGTCGCCGTGATAGAAATCCCCCAGCCCGGCGCGCGCGAGCTGCTCCAGCGTGGCGGCCAGGCGTGGATGGCGGAAACGGCTGCCGGGCGCGGGCGCCGCGCCATTCACCAGGAAGGTCTGCGCAAACCCCGGCACATCCTTCAGTTCATCGGCCTTGGCCGCGACGCAGGCCGACTGGCTGTCGGTGACCGGCACGCCGTCGCGCGCATGGTCGATGGCATCGGCCAGCAGCCGCGCCAGCGGCAGGCGTCCGCCCAGTGCGTCGCGCTGCCAGTCGAGCGCGGCCTGCCAGCCCGACACCGTGCCGGCCACCGTGTTTGCGGCCATACCGCCGCGCGTGGGAATCGAAGCAAAGCCCGCCTCGCGATAGAGCGCGATGGTCGCCGCCCCTGCTGCCGCGCCGCAGGCATCCAGGGCCAGCGGGGCCTCGCCCGGGCGGGCGATCAGCCAGAAACTGTCGCCACCCAGGCTATTCATATGCGGATAGACCACGGCGATGGTGGCCGCCGCCGCGATCATCGCCTCGACAGCGTTGCCGCCGTCGCGCAGCACGGCCAGCGCGCTCTGCGATGCCAGCGCGTGCGGCGCCACCGCCATGCCCCGGCTGCCCCGGATCGGATTCAAATGGAAGGTCACAACAGTTCCGTTATTTATGTATACATAAATTTCCTGCGTGGAACGGTCGCAATAGGCATGCCATGGCCACCCCTACTGGCGAGGGGGGCGCAGACATGGTCAGACACCATCAGGTGTGAAGCGGCCTATGCCGCGTGGCGTGGGGGAAAGCGGGGGATGGAACGCCGCGGCAGAACGCCGCAAGCGGAGAAACTGACGGAAGAACGAGAGGACTCAGCCGAACCGGCGGCGGCGCACCGGTGCACCGGATTCGGTCGACGGCACGAAGCTGGTGCGGGCTTCCTCAAGCCGCGCCATCGTCAGGCGGCTGACTTCGGCGCGGCCGTCCTCGATATGGGTCGACAGCAGCGCCACCGCGCGCCCCGCATCGGCATCGGCCAGCGCGGCCAGGATTGCGCCATGTTCGTCGTAAGTCAGCGAGATCCGCTCGCCGAACGCAAAGTCGAGCCGGCGGATGATGCGGATGCGGTCGGTCACCTGCTGATGCACGGCGGCCGCTTCCGGGTTGCCCGCTGCGTCGACGATGGCCAGGTGAAACGCCTCGTCGAGTTGCGCCACGGCGTTGCCATCGACCAGCCGCTGGACCTGCGGCACGCGCCAGGTAGCGTCGAGCATGGCGATCAGCGCGGTACGCCGCGCCGCGTGCGACGGCTGGCAAAGCCGCGTGGCGGCGTGGGTTTCCAGCAGCGTGCGCAGTTCATACAGGGCCTCGAAGCGGCCCAGGTCCAGCGGCACCACTTCCCAGCCGTTGCGGTAGTAGCCCCGCACCAGGCCATCGCCTTGCAGGCGCTGCAGCGCCTCGCGCACCGGCGTACGTGAGATGCCGAGCCGCTCGGCCACATCGTTTTCGGTGAACCGGTCGCCGGGCAGCAGCCGGAATGCAAAGATGTCGTCGCGCAGCGCCTGGTAGGCGGCCTGCGACCGCTTGCCACGCGCCACGGACCGCGACGCTGTGTCTTCCGCATCCACGGCAGCGTCGGTCATGGCGTCAGTCCAGGTGCCGCACGCGGTCGATCGCCTGCTCCAGGCGGTCCACCGCAATGACTTCCAGCCCGTCGATGGGCTGCTTCGGCGCGTTGGCCTTCGGGATCACGGCCACCGTGAAGCCCAGCTTGGCGGCCTCCTTGAGCCGTTCCTGCCCGCGTGGGCTAGGACGGATCTCGCCAGCCAGGCCCACTTCGCCAAACACCACCAGCCCGCGCGGCAGCGGCTTGTTGCGCATCGACGAGTGAATCGATAGCAGAACCGCCAAATCGGCGGCCGGCTCGGTGATCTTGACCCCGCCGACCGCATTCAGGAACACGTCCTGGTCGAAGCACGCGATGCCGGCGTGCCGGTGCAGCACCGCCAGCAGCATCGCCAGCCGGTTCTGCTCCAGGCCCACCGCCAGCCGACGCGGGTTAGGCACGTTGGCCGTGTCGACCAGCGCCTGCACCTCCACCAGCAGCGGGCGCGTGCCCTCCTGCGTCACCAGCACGCACGACCCTGCCACCTGCTCCTCGTGCTGCGACAGGAACAGCGCCGACGGATTGCTGATGCCGCGCAGGCCGCGCTCGGTCATCGCAAAAACGCCAAGTTCGTTGACCGCGCCGAAGCGGTTCTTGAACGCGCGGATCAACCGGTGCGACGAATGGGTGTCGCCCTCGAAATACAGCACCGTGTCGACAATGTGCTCCAGCACGCGCGGCCCGGCCAGGCTGCCTTCCTTGGTCACATGGCCCACCAGGATGATGGTGATGTCGCTGCTCTTGGCGATGCGCGTCAGCTGCGCCGCGCACTCGCGCACCTGGGCCACCGACCCCGGCGCCGAGGTCAGCGCCTCTGAATACACCGTCTGGATCGAGTCGATCACGGCCACTTCGGGCTTGTCGGCTTCCAGCGCGGCCTGGATTTTCTCGAGCTGGATCTCGGGCAGCAGGCCCAGCGTGGCGGCCTCCACCCCCAGCCGCTGCGCGCGCAGCGCGATCTGGGCGCCCGATTCCTCGCCACTGATATAGAGCACGCGCCGGTTGGCCGACAGGTTGGCCAGCGTCTGCAGCAGCAGCGTCGACTTGCCGATGCCGGGGTCGCCGCCGATCAGCACCACCCCGCCCGACACCAGCCCGCCACCGAGCACCCGGTCGAATTCATCGATGCCCGTGGTGAAGCGCGGCACATCGGCGGCTTCGATGTCGCTCAGCTTGCGGACCACGGCCGACGCCGCCAGCGGCTGGAAGCGGCGCGCGGCCGACGATCCTGATTCCGCCACGGTCTCGACGAGCGTGTTCCAGGCGTTGCATTGCGGGCATTGGCCCGCCCAACGCGGCGAGGTCCCGCCGCATTCGGTACAGGTATAGACAGTCTTGGTTTTGGCCATCGAAGAATTCTGACTGGGCGGACTAGGGCTGGGTGGGCTCGGGCGGTCTTCAGGCGACCGAATCGGCCGTGGTCAGCATGGCCACCGTCGTCGGCACGCGCGGCGCCAGGGCGCACATCAGTTCATAGCCGACCGTGCCGCTGGCGGCGGCCACATCGTCGATCGGCAGCCCGTGGCCCCAGAGCGTGACCGGCGAACCGGCCTTGGCCTTGGGGCACGGGGTCAGGTCCACACAGATCATGTCCATCGACACGCGGCCCACCAGCTCGGTGCGCACGCCATCGACCAGCACCGGGGCGCGCTTGTCGCCCCAGCCGGACGCGTGGCGCGGGTAGCCATCCGCGTAGCCGCAGGCCACCACGCCGATACGCATCGCCCGGTCGGCCGTAAACATCGAGCCATAGCCAACGGTATCGCCCGGTTGCAGGTCCTGGATGCCGATCAGTTCGCTGTGCAGCGACATCGCCGGCTGCAGGCCGGTATCCGCGATGTCGGCCCACAGGCCCGTGGGCGAGCCGCCGTAGAGGATCACGCCCGGCCGCACCCAGTTGCGATGGGCCGACGGATGCCAGAGCACCGCAGCCGAATTCGACAGGCTGACCTCGCCGGGCAGGTTGGCCGTGGCGGACTCGAACGCCTCGATCTGGTGCGCGATGCCGCGCGCGCTGTCGGCATCGGAGAAATGGGTCATATGGACGATACTGCCCACGCAGGGCATGGTGCGGGCGCGCTCCCAGGCCGTCCGGTACTGCGCCGGGCGGAATCCCAGCCGGTTCATGCCGGTGTTGAGCTTGAGCTGGATGGCCAGCGGGCCCTTGGGCCGGGCCTGCTCCAGCATGCGCAGCTGCTCTTCGCAGTGGATGGCAGTGGTCAGGCGATATTGCTCGATCACGGGAACATCCTGGGGCTGGAAGAATCCCTCCAGCAGCAGGATCGGACCCTGCCAGCCCAGTTCGCGCAGCAGCACGGCTTCGTTGAGGTCCAGCAGGCCGAAGCCGTCGGCGGCCTTCAGGCCGGCAAAGGCGCGGCGGATGCCGTGGCCGTAGGCGTTGGCCTTGACCACCGCCCAGACGCGGGAATCGGGCGCATGGCGGCGCACCACTTCAAGGTTGTTGGCCAGCGCAGGCTGGTGGATGACAGCGTGAATGGGTCTTGGCATGGGTATGACTGCTTGCGTGGGCTGCCGAACGATGTTCTGCACCAGATGCGGGAAGACCCGGTCGGCAGGCCACTGGATTCGGGCGTTGAGGTGGCACACACTGTGCGGTAACAGGCTCCGGGACGAACCGGCCTGGGCGGACATGCCGGCACCACCTTGCGCAGGCGATATTTGACCACATCCGCACGTCGATTCCGGGAATCCATCCGGGCATGTACTGTCCAATGCGCGTCCGCCGGTGTGCTGAAATGTCGCGGATTCGTGATATAAAGCCGGACGCTCCGGCCATGTTTTGAAAGAGAAGCAATATGTCAATGACGGTCAGGCAAGCCGCAAGGCGCGCGAAAGTAGCGTCGCCGCCCCACTTTGACAAGACAGGTGCAACAGGTTCCCTGCAAGCGACGGCACTGCCGGCCAGTGCGTTTTTGCCCGTCCACATGGACGCCCGCGATGGAGACAAAGTCCAAGGTATGAAGAAGGGTTTCTACACGATCATGGCCGCGCAGTTCTTTTCGTCGCTGGCCGACAATGCCCTGCTCATCGCAGCCATTGCCCTTCTTACCGAATTGCATTCCCCGCAGTGGATGACGCCGCTGCTCAAGCTGTTCTTCGTGCTGTCCTATGTGGTGCTGGCGGCATTCGTGGGCGCCTTTGCCGACTCCATGCCCAAGGGCAAGGTGATGCTGATCACCAATGCCATCAAGATCGTGGGCTGCGCCATCATGATGTTCGGGCTGCACCCGCTGCTGGCCTATGGCGTGGTCGGGTTCGGCGCGGCGGCCTATTCGCCGGCCAAGTACGGCATCCTGACCGAGCTGCTGCCCCCCGAGAAGCTGGTGATGGCCAATGGCTGGATCGAAGGCCTGACGGTCGGTTCGATCATCCTGGGCACGGTCGTGGGCGGCGCCCTGATCTCGGTTCACCTGTCGACCATCCTGCTGCGCTTCGACCTGCCCTACGTGGACACCGGCATCAACACCCCCGCGGAAGCGGCGATGGTGGTGATCATGCTGTTCTACTTCATCGCCGGGGTCTTCAACCTGTTCATCCCCGACACCGGCGCGCGCTATCCCCAGCAGGAAAAGAACCCCATCAAGCTGATTGCCGAATTCGGCGACTGCTTCATTGCGCTGTGGCGCGACAAGCTGGGCCAGATCTCGCTGGCCGTGACCACGCTGTTCTGGGGCGTGGGCGCCACACTGCAGTTCATCGTGCTCAAGTGGGCCGAGAAGTCGCTGGGGCTGAACCTGTCGCAAGGCGCGCTGCTGCAGGCCGTGGTGGCCGTGGGCGTGGCCGTGGGCGCTATCGCCGCCGCCGCGCGCATTCCGCTGCGCAAGTCGCTGTCGGTGCTGCCGTTCGGCGTGGCCATGGGTGCCACCGTGATCCTGATGGCGTTCTACACCAAGGACACCATGCCGGCCGTGACGCTCGACGTGCTGGGCATGGCGATGCCGCTCCACATGGCCATCGCCTACGTGTTCCTGATGATCGTGGGGGCCATGTCGGGCTACTTCGTGGTGCCGATGAACGCCCTGCTCCAGCACCGCGGCCATGTGCTGCTTTCGGCTGGCCATTCCATCGCGGTGCAGAACTTCAACGAGAACGTTTCGGTGCTGCTGATGCTGTGCCTGTACGCGCTGCTGATCAAGCTGAACGTGCCGATCGGCTTTGTCATCGTCGCGCTGGGCCTGTTCATCGTGGCGACCATGGCGCTGGTGATGCGCCTGCACAAGCACAACGTCAAGGTGTACAACTCGCTGGCGATGATCGGCGAGGACAAGCACCACTGATCACACGCGGGGTATCTCCGAGGACGCCCCCGAGGGCGTCACTCGCCCCCCCCTCACGGCGCCCCGGCCCGCAGCGCGGCCCGCGCCTCCCAGTCGTCCGGCACCACGAATCCGCGCGAGCGTTCGCGCCAGATGCCGGGCGCATCCTGATCCTGCACCAGTTCACAGACCATGACCGGTGACTCGCGGCGCCACGCGTGCAGCGGGTCGGCAAAGCGTTCGGCCAGCGCGTCGTGCATGACCGCCGCGGCCTCGGTCGCGCCGTCGGCCACACGGGCGCCCGACAGCCAGTCGGACCTGGATAGCCGGCACCAGCGCACGTGGCCTCTGGCGGGGTCCGTCGCCCGGGCATGCCAGGCGTCGAGCGGCATCCACCACCCGTTCAGGTGATCCGGCGCAATGCCCAGGGTTTCCAGACCGGCCGGCACGATGCCGTCGCGGTAGAACAGCCAGCCCAGCAAATAGACTTCGCTGCGATCCACGGGATGCCCGATCAGCGCCTGGGCCTCGGCCGTCAGGCCTAGCGGCAACTGACGCCGCACGATGTGATCGAGCTTGTCACCCAGGCGGTCGACCAGGTTCGGCCCGACAAAGGCCCGATGCCCGGCAACGCCCTCCACCATCAGGTAGAACTTGGCGGCCATCTCCCAGTGGACGACGGCCGCGTCGGCGGGGTCGCGCCAGATCACGTCGAGTTCGCCCAGCGTTTGCACGCCATGCCCGTTGGCGCGGCGGATCGGGACATTGGCGGCCAGCAGATCCACCCCTTGCGTATGCCGCAGCGCGAAATGCAGCAGCCGCTCGGCATGACGCCCCAGGCGCAGGCTGCGGCTGCCGGTCGGGTCCGGATGCTGGCTCAGTTCGGCGATGGTTTCGGGCAAGGTGGCCGGGTCGGCCTGCGACAGCCAGGCCTGCCATCCCGCCCGCGCGCCGGGCGGCCATTGGGCCAGCCGCGCAGGCCCGTCCTGGTAGCCATCGGGCAGATGCGACAGCAGCGCCGGAGACAGCGAGCACCACGCCAGGTCGCGCGCGCGCTGCGAGGCCGCGCGGCACCAGAGCGGCAAAGGCGCGTCCGCCCCGGTCGGCGCGCAGCCGCCCGTCGGCGTCACCAGCGCGAGATCAGGCTTGAGCTCCCGCACGATCGTGGACCTCGCGTGCCAGACACAGGTCTTCCCAGGCACGCGCCTTGTCGGTCAGCGTGCGCAGCAGGTAGGCGGGGTGATAGGTCACCACCACGGGAATGCCCTCGTAGGTATGCACCGTGCCGCGCAGCTTGCCGATCGGCGTGGTCGACCGCAGCAGCGACTGCGCCGCAAAGCGGCCCAGCACCACGATGACCTTCGGCTTGATCAGCGCAATCTGGCGCTTCAGGTAGGGCTCGCACTGGGCCACTTCGTCGGGCTCCGGATTCCGGTTGCCCGGCGGACGGCACTTGAGCACGTTGGCGATATAGACGTTGCGTCCGCGCGCCAGGCCCAGCGCCCCCAGCATGTTGTCCAGCAGCTTGCCGGCCTGGCCGACGAACGGCTCGCCCTGCAAGTCCTCGTTCTCGCCCGGCGCCTCACCCACCAGCATCCATTCGGCCTGGGTGTCACCCACGCCGAACACGGTTTGGGTGCGGGTGTCGCACAGGCCGCATGCGGTACAGCCGGCCACGCTGTCCGCCAGCGCGGGCCAGGGCATGTCGGCAATGGCGGCCTCGCGGTCCGCCTGCCCGGGCAGGCGGACCAGCGGCTGCGCTACGGCCGGCGCAACCGGCCGGTCGGGGTTCGGTGCGTCGAAGGCCTCGACGGTCGCTGCCAGTTCGACGGCGTTGTCGACGGCGTGGTCGATCTCGGCTGAAGCGTCGGCCTGAATGTCGGCCGGAATGTCGGCCGGAAAATCGGCGGCAGGCACGCTGGCCGGCTCGGACGGCCGGAGGGACCGGGATTCCCGGACGTCCTGCTGCCGTGCCGCTACGGGTGCCACGGCCGCTTCGGTCACCGTTTGCGCGACCGTTTGCGCGACCATTTGCGCCACCGTTTGCGCGACCGGTTCCACGGCCGTCTCGATGACGGCAGCTTCCGCCGCTACCGCTTCGTCATCGGCCATCTCGACGGCCGGCGCCCGGCGCGGCACCCACTCGGCGGGGATACCCAAAGCCTCCAGGAACATCGCGCGGCGGTTCATGCCGGTTCTCCGTCAACACTGGCGGGCCAGACGCGGCGCAGCACCAGGGCGTCCTCGCGCCCCAGCGCCGTGGCCGGGTAGTAGCCCTTGCGGCGGCCGATCTCGACAAACCCCGCTTCCAGGTACAGCGCCAGCGCGCCGATATTCGACGGACGCACCTCCAGCAGCATCGTGTGCAGCCGGTGCCCATGCGACGTGGCCAGCGCGATGGCCAGCAGCAGGCGCCCGTAGCCCTGCCGCTGGTGAATCGGATCGATCGTGATATTGAGCAGGTGCATCTCGTCGACCACCGGCATCAGCATCGCGTAGCCAATCAGCGCTGTCGACGGATCGCGCAGCGTCAGCCCGAAATGCCCCGCCTTGAGCGAATTCTCGAAGTTGCCGCGCGTCCACGGATGGCTGTAGGCGCGCTGTTCGATCTCGGCCACTTCCGGCAGGTCGCGGGCGCTCATATGATCCAGCGCCCAGCCCGGCGCCAGCGCCGGCATGGCCGGTACGGTCGGCCACTCGGGACGTTCCGGGCGCTCGGGTGGCAGCAGCGCGGCGCTCATCGGGCCGCTCCCTGCCCGGCCAGCGCGGCGGCCTTGGCGGCGGCCACGGCCTCGCGCTCCACAATGGTCTGGGCGACCTTGTCGCGCACATAGATCGGCATGGCGTCCGCCGCGGCAATCGTCTCGCCGCGTGCCAGCGCTCGCTGGGCAATCGACACCATGGCGCGGGCGTCGGGCATGGCCTCCGGCACCGTGCGCGCGGCACGGGTCGCCGCCGTCAGGCGATCGCCAAAGACGGTCAGCGCGTTGCCGGCCAGCCAGAAATCCCCTTCGGGCGCTGCGATCGATTCCGGCGCGCCCGCCTGCATGGCACCTTCCATCGCCCACTCGTTCCCGGCATCGTCCCAGCGGAACGTGGCGGCATAGGCTTCGTCCATGCGCGCGTCGATGGCGACCAGCACCGCCGCACCCGCAGGCAGCGCCGATGTAGCCAGCACACCTGGCGCGTTCGGCGTGGCGTTGCGTACGCTTTCCGCGCACGCCATCAGCACGTTGACGGGAATGACTGGGAGGTCGGCGCCAAACGCCAGGCCTTGCACCACGCCACAGGCGGTGCGCAGGCCGGTGAAGGAGCCGGGGCCCGCGCCAAAGGCGATGGCGGCGCAGTCGGCCAGGCGGATGCCGGCCTCGGCCAATACCTCGCCGACGGCAGGCAGCACCCGCGACGACGAACGCACGCCGGTGTGCTCATGACGGGAGAAACACTCGGCGGCGCCATCCGCGGCGGCGCGCCCGAGTGCGACGGAACACCACTCTGTGGAGGTCTCGACAGCAAGAATCCAGGACATGGCTGCGATTGTATCCGCTGGCGGGGCAAAGCAGTATTGGCAACGGCACGCCCCGCGCCGCCCGCCAGCCGGGCAATCTGAAAGCTTCCTCGACTTTTTTGCACCGAAACGGACGCCGGCGGCGCTTATCATCGCCCCTGTTCAACGCATTGCCACACGGAGACCCCATGAGCGACCTGCAAGCCCAATTCGACCAGGCCCAAATCGACGTCAAGACGCTGTCGGAGCGCCCCAACAACATGACGCTGCTGCGCCTGTACGCGCTGTACAAGCAAGGTGCGGAAGGCAACGCCCATGGCGACAAGCCCGGCATGACCGATTTCGTCGGCCGCTACAAGTTCGAGGCCTGGGAAGCCCTGAAGGGCACCGCCCAGGACGAAGCCAAACAGAAGTACATCGAACTGGTGGGCGACCTGCTGGCCGGCCGCGCCAGCTGACCCCCGCTGCGGGCGGCCTGGCGCCGTCCGCACGCCCTCCCCCCGCATATTCAGCCCCTTGTCTTTCCTGCCGATAACCAGACTATCCGCAATGTATCTGGCAACAGTGTCGTGATTCTGGAAGACATGAAGACCTACCGAGTGCTGTTCAGCGTCTGTGCGCTGATGCTGTCGACGGCGCTGATGGCCGCGCCGCGTGCTGCGTCCAGGCCCGCCGAGCCCGCGGCCCCGGCCTACGATCCCGTCCGCTACAAGTCCTGCACCGTCTATGCCGCGACGGCGATGTCCGCCGCGGTGGACATGCGCACCCATGGCTACAGCGCCAAGCGCGCGCTCTTCGAGGGCGGCAACCCGCCCTCGGCTCCCATGGTGGCGCTGACCGAATTCGCCGTGTCGGCCATCCAGGCCCGCCCGGCTGGCGGCCGCGAAGCCGCGTCGGTGCTGAGCGGCTTCCTGGCCGGCGTTTGCTACCAGCGCAACGAACTGCCCACGCTGCAATAGGAAACCGGAAGCAGGAAACAGAAACGCCCGCAGGCGCGGGCGTCTCTTCCGTCATCGGGACATCGGGCCGCGCCTAGCGCCCCGTTTCCTTCAGGTACTGCGCCCGCGCCGCCACGGCCGTATTGGCAAAGTCCGAGAACACGCCGTCCACACCCGCCCGGAACGCGTCCAGATACTCGCCCACCGGGTCGCCCTTGTACTTGCCCGGCAGGTAGCGCGCCTCGTTGCGGAACGTGTACGGATGCACGAACAGGCCGGCCTTGTGCGCATCGGCGATCAGGCTGGTGGGCTCCACCGAATTCACGTCGGCGAGCGTTCCCGTGTAGGGCGTGCCGTCGGCGTTGGTGGCCTTCCACGGCGTGACCTTCCAGGCAAAGACCTGCGGCTTCCACGGGCCGATGCCGTCGGCATACGTCTTGATCTCGGCCAGTCCGGCAGGCGTCAGCATTTCGCCAAACCAGCGCGGGTCGCCGGCAATCGTCCAGCTGTACGGCCGGCCGTCGACAAACGCGTAGTCGTCGTTGGTCTGGTAGATCATCTCGCCCGTCTGGTAGTTGACCGCGTTGCCGTCCACCAGCTGCACCATGCGCGCCTGCACGCCCTTGGACCGCATGTACTTGAGGCTGGCCGGATCAAAGCTCTGCAGGAAGATCGGCGCGGTCTTGCTGTTCAGGTTGTTGGCGCTCAGGAACTGGATCAGGGCGTCTTCCAGCGGACGCGAACCCGCCGCGCCGCAGCCGTTGGCAATCGCCTGCGCGTTGTTCCAGTACGGGTTCTTGGCTTCCGGATAGATCGTGAAGGCCTTGCCCGTCACCGCGGACTTGGCGCGCGCGATGTCGTACACCTCCTGCAGCGTCAGGATCGGGAACTGGCCGTTCAGTGCCGTGGGGCGCACATCCCTGGCGTCGTAGGTCGTGCCTCGCACCCACTGCTTCAGTTCAGCCACCGTGAAATCGGTGATCGACCAGTCGTTGGTGTGGTCTTCGCCATCGACGACCAGCGACCGCAGCACCGACGTGGGGTCGGCCGGATTGGTCAGGTCGGACAGGTAGCTCGACGGGCCGCTGGTGGCCGTGGTCGGCCACGACACCGGCACGCGCACGCCGGGCACGGTGCGCTTGCGTGCGGCCACGGTGGCGTTGGTCTTGGCCACGTCGGCAATGTTGGTGTTGTCGCTGAGCCAGGGGTTGTGGCGCACCACGAGTACACAGTCCTTGCTCAGGTGCACGTCTTCCTCGAGCGAATCGGCGCCCGCGTCGGCGGCGCCTTCGTACGACACCTGCGTCTCCTCGGGATACAGGCCCGGCAGCCCGCGATGGCCGATCACCAGCGGCGGATTGCCGTCGAGTGTCTTGAGCGCGGTGGGGGTGGCAGGCGTGGCCGGCGTCTGGGCGGGCGGGTTGCTGGCGTTATTGTCGTCGCCGCCGCAGGCAGCCAGTGCCAGGCTGCCGACCAGCGCCGCCAGCAGGTGCGCTACGCGGGCCGGGGAGCCTTTCATCATCTGTTTCATTTTTCGTCGCTCGCTAAGTGGGATGGACGAAGCGCGAGCGACGAAGCAGGTGTGCCAATGCGATGCCCTTCACCGCATTACCGGAGTCGTTGCAGCACGCCTCGACGCGTAGCCTGTGGCGTGCATGTGTCACGCGCGTGAAGCACCTGTATCCGCTGTGTGACAGTCGCGCTACCATGCGCACCATGACATCTGCCTTCCTTGCTTCCCGCTAGGGATCCCAAGCCATTCCGCCCGGTACGCCTGCCCTGTCACGCGTGCCGGATACGCGTGCCAGTGACCGGCCGGGCCGGATCATTGGCGCCGCGCCATGTCGCAAGGAAATGTCATGCAGACGCAGAAACTTCTGGTGACCGGGGTATCCGGGCACTACGGCCGCCTCGCGGCCACCCATCTGATGGAATCCCACCCAGCCGGACGGATTGGCACCACCCGCACGCCATCGCTGGCGCAGGATCTGGCCGACCAGGGGGTCGATGTCCGCCAGGCCGATTTCGACCAGCCCGCAGGCCTGACGCAGGCATTTGCCGGGGCGCACCGCATGCTGCTGACCAGCACGGCGGCGGAATGCGCCGGGGCTCGGCGCGTGCGGCAGCATCGGCACGCGATTGCCGCCGCGCAGGAAGCCGGTGTCGGGCATATCGTCTATGCCTCGTTCATGGCCGGCGCCGATTCGCCGCTGGCCGCGCTGGCCGCTGACCACCTGGCGACCGAACAGGCCTTGCGTGCCGCCGGCATCGGCCATACGGTGTTGCGCCACGCGTTCTACATGGAGATGGTGCTCGCCACGGCTCGCCAGGCCATGGCGTCGGGCGTGCTGCGGACGCTGAACGCCAGCGCCGGCGTGGCCTATGTCGCCCGTGCCGATTGCGCGCTGGCCGGTGCCTGCGCGTTGCGCGCCGACCCTGCTGCATCGGGTGCGACCTACGACATCACCGGCCCGCAGGCGGTCACACCGACGGCCCTCGCGCAGGCCATCGGCGCCTGCCTGGGTGTCGAGGTCAAGGTGGAAGAGGTGTCGGAAGACGTGTTGCGCGCCGGACTGGTTGCCGGCGGCCTGCCCGACCCGGTCGCCGGCATGCTCGTCTATCTGGAGCGCGGCATGGCGCAGGGTGCGATGCAGGCGGTCAGCCCCGACTTTCGGCGGCTGACCGGACGCGAGCCGTGCGGTGTCGAATCATTCCTGATCCAACACCGCGACGCCCTGGGCGCGATCCGCTAAGGGCGGTCAGCCTGCAGGCACCGGCCGCGGGCGGATACGCCACGCGGCCAGCATGGCCGTGGCGATCACGACCCCCACGGCCAGGAACGTCTCGTCGAAGGCCTGGATGCGCGCGGCCTGCGCCGCCGCATCGCCGCCCGCGCCCAGCACCGCGCCATGCTCGGCCAGGCGCCATTGCAGGCCCACCCCAGCCAGGCTCACGCCAATCGCCCCGCCCAGCTGCCGCAGGAAATTGATGCAGCTGGAACCCTGCGGAATCATCGAGAAATCAACGCCCCGCATCGACCCAAGCGTCAGCGAGGGCAGGATGCATCCCAGGCCAATGCGGCCGATCACCGCGTACAACACCAGCAGCACGTACGGCGTGGCCATCGACCCGGTAGCCATCAGCAGGAACGATCCCGCCAGCAGCGCCAGCCCGAACGACACCTGGCGGTGCGGCAGGATGCGGTTGGTCAGGCGCCCGGCCACGGCGATGGTCACCGCCAGCGCGATGCCGGCCGGCATCAGCACCAGGCCCGCCGCCGACGGCGTATAGGCCAGCGCCATCTGCATGTAGACCGGCAACAGGTAGGTGGAACCGAACAGCCCCGCGCCATAGATGAAGGCCACCACGGCGCCCGCCGCGAACTGGCGATAGCTGTAGAGCCGCATGTTCATCAGCGGATCGGGCGCGCGCAACTGCCAGGCGACGAAGCCCGCCAGCATCAGCACGCCGAACACCGCCAGCCCGACGCCTTCGCCGGCGTTGGTGCGCATTTCCACCAGGCCGTTGAGCAGGCTCACCGTGGCCACGCCCACCAGGGCCAGGCCGCGCCAGTCCAGCGGCTTGCGCTCGCCCATCATGGCCGAATCCACGGCCATGTAGCGCCGCGCCATCCACAAGCCGGCCAGCGTCAGCGGCACCACCACGAAGAAGATGGATCGCCAGCCGAACAGCTCGACCAGGAAACCGCCCACGCTGGGCCCCATGGCCGGCGCCAGCACCACGCCAAACCCGAACAGCGACAGCGCCTTGCCCTGCTCGCGCTCATCGAACACGCGCAGGATGAAGATATTGGGTAGCGGCTGCATGATGCCGGCGGCAATGCCTTCGGCCACGCGCATGGCCAGCATCACGCCAAACGTGGGCGAGAATCCGCCGATCAGCCCGCCCACGCCCAGCAGCATCAGCGAGCCGATGAACGTGCGGCGCAGGCCGTAGCGGTTGAGCAGCCACGGGGTCAGCAGCATCGACAGCGTCATGGCGATCATGAAGCTGGCGGCTACCCACTGGGCGCGCTCCTGGCCCAGCAAGAAATGCCGGCTCAGATCGGGAATGGCGACATTGACGATGGTCGACGACACGATCGACGACATCGTGCCGAGCATCAGCGTGACCAGGATCAGCCAGCGCAGGCGGTCGCCGTAGCGGGCGCGCAGGTCGGCACGCGTCGGGCCGCCCCGGCTGTACGATGGGCCCGACGGTGGGTCCGGCTGGTCCGGCTCCCCCGGCTCCCCCGGCTCGCCCGGCCCATGCGGCCCGCCTGTTCCTCCTCCGTGGGCATCCCCGCTGCCGGTACGTGCCGGCGCAGTGGATGGGCGGCTCACCCGAGCCGTCCCGTGGCGGCGATTTCGCGAATCTTGCGGACGGTATCGAGGTCGGCCTCGTGATAGGCCGACTTGACGATCTCCGCGTAGCGGTTGTCGCCGCTCGCGTCCACGTTGGGCATGGTGGTCTGGTAGATGAAGCGGACCAGCAGCGCGCCAGGCGCCGGGGTCTCGATGATCATTTCCAGCGTGCCACCCGCGTGTTCGGCCGTGGGGGCCGACTCGTACCGCACCGCGCGGCGCGGTTCGTAGGCCACGCGGTCGCTCACGCTGGCCTTGCCGAAGTGCAGCACGCGCTCGATCCAGCCATCGCCCCGGCCGACAATCTCGGCGCTATCCAGCCCAAGCATGAACAGTTCCGGCGATTCCGCACGCAGCACAAGGCCTTGCCAGAGCTGGTCCGGCGTCAGCGGCTCCAGCGTGGGGTTGCCTGCGTCATTGATTTCCACCAGGTGTTCAAAGCGCAACTTGAATCTCCAGATCGTAGATTTCCGTATTATGGGGCCTCCCGCGCGCCGTTGCCCGCCCCCCGTGCTACCGGTTGGGGCGGCGGACTGCGCATCACTCCTGACAACTGGTGTCAGGAGCCCGGGCGCACAATGCTCGCCCGGTGTCAGATAGCGTCAGGAGCCGTCAGGAGCGGCCGCCCGGCGCCGCGTATCGGGAGAACGCTCAGGAGGCAGGCATGGAGTTGTTGATCAACATCGACGTCGATGACCTCGAACGCGGCATCGGCTTTTATGAGGCTGGGCTGGGATTGCGGCTCAAGCGCAAGCTGTTCGACGGCACGGTGGCCGAACTGCACGGCGCCTGCGCGCCGGTGTATCTGCTGGCCAAGGCGCCTGGCACGGTCGCCACCACACGGGCCGACACCCGGCGCGACTATGTGCGGCACTGGACCCCGGTGCATCTGGACTTTGTGGTCGAATCGCTGGAACCGGCCATCGAGCGTGCGCTCGACGCGGGCGCCGAAATCGAGGACTGGCCGAGGGAATTCGACTGGGGCCGCCAGGCGATGCTGTCCGACCCATTCGGGCACGGACTGTGTTTTATCGAGTGGAAGGGCCAGGGGTACGGAGCGGAGGGTACCCAATAAAAATCGCCCCGTGCGAAAAGAGCGCCCCGCAACGCCGGGCGCCCTCACCCGCCCAACAAAAAACCCCACGGCTCGCACCGTGGGGTTTTGACTTGGCGTTTTGGCGAAACTGCCATCGCCAGGGCTGACTTCAGACTTCCTCGTACAGCGGCAGCGTCAGGAATTCGGCAAAGTCTTCCGACGTCGACATCTGCTCGAAGATCTTGGCGGCGCGGTCGTAGGTCGGGCCCGTGCCCGCCACTTCCTTGACCTTGGCCAGTTCTTCCGGAATCAGCGCGCGCACCAGCTCGGCGGTGACCTTGCGGCCGTCCTCGAGCTTGCCCTTCGGCGAGCGGATCCACTGCCAGACCTGCGAACGCGAGATCTCGGCCGTGGCGGCGTCTTCCATCAGGTTGTGGATCGGTACGCAGCCGTTGCCAGCCAGCCAGGCGCCCAGGTAGTGGATGCCGACGTTGATGTTCATGCGCAGGCCGTGTTCCGTGATCGGCGTTTCCGGCTGGAAGTCCAGCAGGTCGGCGCCCTTCACTTCCACGTCCATGCGCTGCTTCTCGAACTGGTTGGGCTTGTCGCCCAGCACGGCCACGAATTCCTTCATCGCCGGCTCGACCAGGCCCGGGTGGGCCACCCAGCCGCCGTCGTAGCCGTCGGTGGCGTCACGACGCTTGTCGCTGATGATGCCTTCCATGGCGATGGCGTTCTTTTCCGGATCGTTCTTGATCGGGATCAGTGCGCTCATGCCGCCGATGGCGGGCGCACCGCGCTTGTGGCAGGTCTTCAGCAGCAGCAGCGCGTACGAGCGCATGAACGGCGCGGTCATCGTCACCTTGGCGCGGTCGGCCAGGCAGAAGTTCTTGTCCACCTTGAACTTCTTGATGCACGAGAAGATGTAGTCCCAGCGGCCGGCGTTCAGGCCAGCGCTGTGGTCACGCAGTTCGTACAGGATTTCTTCCATCTCGAACGCAGCCAGGATGGTCTCGATCAGCACCGTGGCCTTGACCGTGCCTTGCGGCAGGCCAACTTCCTTCTGTGCCATCACGAAGACGTCGTTCCACAGGCGCGCTTCGAGATGGCTTTCCATCTTCGGCAGGTAGAAGAACGGGCCGTCGCCGCGGGCGATCTGTTCCTTGGCGTTGTGGAACAGGAACAGCGCGAAGTCGAAAATGCCGCCCGAGACGCGCTTGCCGTCGATCGTGACGTGCTTTTCGTCCAGGTGCCAGCCGCGCGGACGCACCTGCAGCGTGGCGATCTTGTCGTTGAGCTTGTAGTGCTTGCCGTTGCTGTCCAGCGTCAGCGTGCGGCGCACGGCGGCCTTCAGGTTCACCTGACCCTGCATCTGGTTGTGCCAGTTCGGGGTGTTGGAGTCCTCGAAGTCGGTCATGTAGCTGTCAGCGCCCGAATTGAAGGCGTTGATGACCATCTTGGCTTCGACCGGACCGGTGATTTCCACGCGGCGGCATTCCAGTGCCTTCGGCACCGGGGCTACCTTCCAGTCGCCTTCGCGGATGTTCTTCGTTTCCGGCAGGAAATCGGGGATTTCGCCGGCGTCCAGGCGCTTTGCGCGTTCCACGCGCGCGGCCAGCAGTTCCTGGCGGCGCGGCTCGAAGGCGCGGTGCAGCTTGTCGACCAGGGCCAGGGCTTCCGGCGTGAGGATGTCTTCGTAAGCCGGCAGGATCTCGCCGGTAATCTTCATGCCCGCGGGCAGCGTGATAGCCATCAGTCTTCTCCTGTAGGTGCGATGGTGTGTTAAGGGGGGCCTGGCCTGTCAGAGCGCTGCGCCCGAGGCGGCAACGAAGGCAAGCAGGTCGTTCATGTCGTGCCCGGTGCCGGTGGGCGCCACGTCCAGGCGCTCCGCCGGATGGCCGGCACGGTTGATCCAGTAGGTGGTGTAGCCAAACCACGTGGCGCCGCAGGCGTCCCAGCAGTTCGACGAGACAAACAGGATCTCGCCGGCCGGCAGGTCGAAGGCCTTCGGGCCCAGCGCGTAGGCGGCCGGCGCGGTCTTGTACTGCTTCACGGTGTCGACCGACAGCACGTGGTCGAACAGCCCATGCATGCCGGCGCTCTTGACCGCGATGTCGAGCATCTCCGGGTTGCCGTTGGACAGGATGCCCAGCGGCAGGTTGGCGCGGCGCAGCCGCTTGAGTGCCGCCAGGTTCTCCGGGAACGCCGACAGGCACGCATATTCCTTGAGCAGCTGCGCCTGCCCGGCGTCATCGAGCTTCAGTTCCAGCCGTTCGGCGGCATAGCGCAACGCATCGATCGTGATGTCCCAGAACGGCTTGTAGCGCGCCCCGTCCGGCGCGGCCAGCGAGCGCAGCCGGGTGTAGTCGATCTGCCGCTCGCGCCACAGCAGCGCCAGCGCCTCGCCCTTGCCCGGAAACAGTTGCTCGGCGCGCGCCGTGGCCGAATACACGTCGAACAGCGTGCCGTAAGCATCGAAGACTACCGCGCGAATTTTGTTCATCTGTCAAAACGCCAAGGACTGAATGGACCTGTACACGATTGAATGCATGGAATTCTAGTGTTGCGCTGCAGTGCGGCAAATAGGCTCGCTGTCACTTGATCTTTTACTTTTGCACTACTAATCTTGGCCATCCCCATCAAGACTCGTGTACAACCGAGCTAACTTCCGTGGACCACTTCAAGCAACTGGAGACTTTTGTGTCGGTCGCATCACGTGGCAGCCTGTCGGCCGCCGCCGCAGCCGAAGGCGTGGCGCCGGCCATCATCGGCCGCCGCATCGATGCCCTGGAAGAGCGGCTCGGCGTCAAATTGCTGGTACGCACCACCCGCAAGATCACGCTGACGTTCGAAGGCTCCGCGTTCCTGGAAGACTGCCAGCGCATCCTCAACGACCTCCACAATGCCGAAGCCAGCGTCTCCGCCGGCGGGGTCAAGGCCAGCGGCCACCTGCGGGTCACCGCGCCGGCAGGCTTCGGCCGCAAGCACGTGGCACCCCTGGTGCCGCTGTTCATCGAATCCCACCCCGACGTCACGCTTACGCTCGACCTGTCCGACCGCGTGGTCGACCTGGTCAACGAAGGCTTCGACTGCGCGATCCGGCTGGGCGACCTGCCCGACTCCAGCCTGGTATCGATCCGCCTGGCCGAAAACCGCCGCGTGGTCGTGGCGTCGCCCGAATACCTGGCGCGCGCCGGCACCCCCGCCCTGCCCGAAGACCTTGCCCGCCACAACTGCCTGCACTTCGGCGCCAGCGCCAACGTGCAGCGCGGCTGGGTGTTCCAGCAGGACGGCCGCGCCGTCACCGTCAAGGTGGGCGGCAACATGGAATGCACCGACGGTGCCGTACTCCACGCCTGGTGCCTGCAGGGCCACGGCCTGGCCTGGCGCTCCTGGTGGGAAGTCGGCCAGGAAATCGTCAGCGGCCGCCTCGTGACCGTGCTCGACGAATTCCAGGCGCCGCCCATCGGCATCCACGCCGTCTTTCCGCAACGCAAGCACCTGCCCCTGCGCGTGCGACTGTTTATCGACCATCTCAAGAACACCTATGGCAACCCGGCCTACTGGCGCCGCGCCGAACAGGCGCCCAGCAGTGCGGCCGCCGAAGTCCATGCTGTCGTTGCGTAGCACCGTCCGTACGCTGTCAATCGCAGATTCTTGATATTTCACAATGACGGACACTGCACACTGACTACAATCGATGCAGACAGGCGCTCCGCTGGCCTGCCCCCGTTCCCACTCGTGAAAGGAGGTCCCGGTATGTTCAAGCACATCCTGCTGCCCACCGACGGTTCGGAGCTGTCCAAGAAGGCCATAGACGGCGGCCTGGAACTGGCCAAGGTCATCAATGCCCGCGTCACCGCCTACGTCTGTCTTGAGGAATATCCGTATACGCCCTTCAGCGAGATCGTGGTCGAGGCCCCGCAGGCGTTCAAGGAACGCATCGAGAACCAGGCCCGGCTGTACCTGAAGGAAATCGAGTCCGCCGCCGTGGCCGGCGGCCTGCCTTTCGACGCCGACATGACCACCTTCGCCGTGCCCTATCTGGGCATCATCGACGCGGCGGAACGCCATGGCTGCGACGTGATCTTCATGGCCTCGCACGGCCGGCGCGGCCTGTCAGGGCTGCTGCTCGGCAGCGAAACGCAAAAGGTGCTCACGCATACGGATATTCCGGTGATCGTTTATCGGTAAACCAGTAGTCCGACTAAGTCCCACACCGAGAAAAAAGCCGCGCCGTGGGTCTCACGGCGCGGAGCCAAACTGACGGCGCGATGGTCGCACGCCGTCCCCGAATCCCCTTTCCGGTCAGGTGGCTCAGGCCACCTTCTTGTCGAAGAACTGTTCGTCTTCGGTCGATCCCTTGAGCGCGGTCGTCGACGACTGGCCGCCCTCGATGGTCTGCGTCACGGCGTCGAAGTACCCGGTGCCCACTTCGCGCTGGTGCTTGACGGCGGTGAAGCCCTTCTCGGCAGCGGCGAACTCGGCTTCCTGCAACTCCACGAAGGCCGACATCTGGTTGCGGGCGTAGCCGTGGGCCAGGTTGAACATCGAGTAGTTCAGCGAGTGGAAGCCGGCCAGCGTGATGAACTGGAACTTGTAGCCCATGGCGCCCAGCTCGCGCTGGAACTTGGCGATGGTGGCGTCGTCCAGGTTCTTCTTCCAGTTGAACGACGGCGAGCAGTTGTAGGCCAGCATCTTGCCCGGGAACCTGGCATGCACCGCCTCGGCAAACTTCTTCGCGAACTCCAGGTCGGGCTTGCCGGTCTCGCACCACACCAGGTCGGCCACCTCGGCGTAGGCCAGGGCACGCGCGATCGACTGGTCGATGCCTGCCTTGGATCGGAAAAAGCCTTCCACGGTGCGTTCGCCGGTCAGGAACGGCTGGTCGCGCTCGTCCACGTCCGACGTCACCAGGTCGGCGGCCTCGGCATCGGTACGGGCGATCACCAGGGTCGGCACGCCCGACACGTCGGCGGCCAGGCGCGCGGCAGTCAGCTTGGCCACGGCCTCGCGGGTCGGCACCAGCACCTTGCCACCCATGTGGCCGCATTTCTTCACCGAAGCGAGCTGGTCTTCAAAGTGAACGCCGGCCGCGCCCGCGTCGATCATCGACTTCATCAGTTCAAACGCGTTCAGCACGCCGCCAAAGCCGGCCTCGGCATCGGCGACGATCGGCGCGAAGAAATCGGTATCGCCCTTGCCTTCGCTCCACTGGATCTGGTCGGCGCGCTGGAACGTGTTGTTGATGCGCTTGACGACCATCGGCACCGAGTTGGCCGGGTACAGCGACTGATCCGGATACATTTCACCGGCCAGGTTGGCGTCGCCGGCCACTTGCCAGCCCGACAGGTAGATGGCCTTCAGCCCGGCCTTGACCTGCTGCATGGCCTGATTGCCGGTCAGCGCGCCCAGCGTGTTGACGAACGGCTCCGTGTTCAGCAGGTGCCAGAGCTTCTCGGCGCCGCGGCGGGCCAGCGTGTGCTCGATCTGGACCGAACCACGCAGCTTGACCACGTCTTCGGCCGTGTAATGACGTTGCACGCCCTTCCAGCGCGGGTTGGTATCCCAGTCCTTCTGAAGGGCGTCGATCTGTTGTTGGCGGGTCGTCATGTTCACTCTCCTGGTAACGATTTCGAGATGGCATGGAAATCGGTGACCGCTCCCCGTCTGCTGCCAGGCGGGGCTCTGGGACGCTGTGCGTTGCACGTCTCAGATCATGTGTCTTATATAAGAGTGTAGGGAAGCATCCCGCGTTGCAACAAGCGCTGATCGTAAGCCGGCCACAGTTTTTTAATTGATATAAATCAATATGTTACACGCGACATTTCACGATACGGCACGACATTTTTCAGGATGAGAAATGCCAAGGCCCATGTGCGGGCCTGCATTTTTGCGGACCAAAACATTATTCCGCATCATGAAATTTTGGCAGCCTCCGGGTCGACACGGGCCGCCTCCAGCGCGGGTGACGCGGCCGTGCCATCGAGATGGTCGACAAACTCGCCCACCATGGCGGCCATGCGCTGCGGATGCGACAACGGCAGCCAGTGGTGCGCGTCGATCTGGCGGCGCCATAGCCGGGCCACCCAGCGGCCGAGATCCTCGGTCACGGCCGGCCGCACATAGCGGTCGCGCGTGGGCACGATGACCTGCACCGGCGCATGGGCCCGGCGCTCGCGCGGCGCACGCAGCCGTGCGCGGATGTTGGCGCGATACAGCCGCAACCCGTGGATGCCGTCGGCCGTCTGCGTGGGATTGGCCGGCACGTGCAGCCCTTCGGTGCGACGCAGCCAGAATGGCCAGCCACGCCCGAGCCAGAGCTTCCAGTTCCATTCGGGCAGCAACGGGATATGAAAGAACACGATGTACCACGACGCCAGGGCCTGGCGCAGCGTGGCGCCCCATTGCTTCAGGCTGCGGCGTCCACCGGCGCGCAGCGCGCTGGCCGCGTGGTCCAGGCACGGCCCGGAACACGACGTGAACGACGCGATACGCCCATAGAGGCGCGGATCGGTCACGAATTCCCAGCCCTGGATCGACCCCCAGTCATGGCCCACCAGATGCACCGGCCGATCCGCCGATACGGCGTCGACAATGGCGATGAAATCGTCGGCCAGCCGTTCCAGGCGATAGTCCGCTACATCGGGCGGTGCATCGGACTGCCCTGCCCCGCGCACGTCGTAGGCGATCACATGGAACCGCACTGCCAGCGCCTGCGCCACGCCGTGCCACACCTCGCTGTTGTCCGGGTAGCCATGCACCAGCACCACCACGGGATGCGCAGGATCGCCCCAGGCCGAGGCGGTCAGGCGGACGCGGCCGGACTGGACGTGAAATCGAAGCGGCGCCCTTGCGGAAGGCGCGAGCGGAGGCGGCAGGGTCATGGCAGGCGTTGTGCGCCGACTGGGTCGGATGTCATCGCAGCCATGCTAACGCCGTCACGGGCCGCGTGACGGCGTTTGAAATGTTTCGTCTTCAGGCAGCCACGGCGGTGTCGCGTGCCTGGCGATAGGCCACCCAGTCGCCGCCGTCGATGCGGGCCAGGCCAGCCACCGCGGCGTCGGCCACCGGATACAGCAGGCAATCGGTCGGCGCGCCGTCCAGCATCACGGGCTGGGTTTCGCGGACAAACAGCGTGGCCTGCCCCGGGTAGACCTCCTCGATTTCGTCCAGCACCGGCAGCAACGCTTCGGGGATGTCGTACACGTCGCCAAGCACCGGGCCGGCCGATGCGTCGAGCACCAGGCCCGGATAGGTGCCGAAGTCATAGAGGCGCCCGGCAATGCTGGCCGTGCCGACCAGAGTCGCCGCTCCGATACCATGCCGCACGGCTGCCTGGTTCAGATCGTTGACCTCGCCGGCACGAAGGGTGCCGTAGACAAACACACGCTGCATGGCGCAATCCTTTGCTGACGGAAACGGGAAATGCCCATGGTAGAGGAAGCCGCGCGGCGACGAAACCTTCGTGCCGGGTTTCCCCACCGTGGTGCAGTCCGCCCCAGCGTCCCCCCGTATCAGCCGGGATCCGGCCCTACATCTGCTTGAACAGGTGCGCGTACTGCCTGGCAACCGGCAGCGATTCCGGCCGATCGCGCAGCTTCAGCGACAGGCGCCCCAGCGACTGGTTCACGGCACTGGCCACGCAATCGATATTGACCACCGTACCCCGATGGATCTGCCAGAAGCGGTCGGGGTCCAGCTGCTGCGTCAGCTCGCGCAGGCTGGTGCGGATCAGCGCCTCGCCGCTGGTAGACACCACGTTCACGTACTTGTCGGTGGCTTCGAGGTACACCACTTCATCCACGGGGATAATCCGCACCTCCTGCCCCACCAGCGCCTTGATAAAGCGCAGGTAGTGGCCGCGCGGGGCTGCGGCGGGCTGCTCCAGGGATTCGAGCCGCTGCAGCAGTTGCGCCAGCCGGTCCGTGTCGACCATCGTGCCGATGTCGGTGGCGGCCCCGCCATCATCCGCATCGCCCCCATCGTCGGCGTCGCCGGCATCGGCGTCGTCATATTCCGCCGCTTCGGCCGCCTTGGCGCTCAGGCGCGCCTTCAGGCGCCCCACCGTGGCCTCCAGCCGTTCGTGCTGCACGGGCTTCAGCACGTAGTCCACCGCTGCGCGTTCAAAGGCTTCCAGCGCAAACTGGTCATAGGCCGTGACAAACACTACCAGCGGCGGGCGATCGAACTCGATCAGATCGCGCGCCACGTCCATGCCGCTCATGCCCGGCATGCGGATATCCAGGAACGCCACATCGGGCTGGTGGGTGCGCGCGGCCTCGAGCGCGGCCATGCCGTCATGCACCACGGACACGATCGTGGCTTCCGGCCACAGGGCTTTCAGTTCGGCTTCGAGAACGCGGGCGAGCAGCAGCTCGTCGTCGGCGATCAGCAGGGTCGGAGACATGTGGGACGAATGTCAGGGACGGAACGGTTGAGGGGGGGCGTGGTTCGGGTGCGCTCAGGGACGAGAGATGGCCGGCGTGACCGTGGCGGGCGCAGCGGGGCGCGCGTCCGGCGCGGCGCGCATCGGTACGAACGTGGGCTCGTTGCTGCGCGTGAGCGGCAGCGTCAGCCGCACCACCACGCCGCGCGGCGTGTTCTCTTCCATCTGCATCGTGGCCGCCGCGCCAAAAATGCGCGCCAGCCGCTCGCGTACGTGGGTCAGCCCGAGACCGGAACCACCCTTGCTGCTCTGGGAGAAGCCCACGCCGCTATCGGCGATCAGCACCTGCAGGCTACCGTCTTCGGCCTGGCGGGCGGACAGCATGATCCTGCCGCCGCGCATACAGGGTTCGATGCCGTGCGTGACGGCGTTTTCCACCAGCGGCTGGATCAGCATCGGCGGAATCTCGGCATCGGCCAGCGCCGGCGGCAGGTCCACCTCGTAGTCGAGCCGGGCGCCGAAGCGCATGCCCTGGATGTCGAGGTAGCTGCGCAGCAGCTCGAATTCCTGGGCCAGCGTGCAATGCTCGGCGCGCGTGTGCGACAGCGACATGCGCAGGAAGCCGATCAGCCGCTGCAGCAACTGGCGCGCCGCACGCGGATCGGTGGCGATCAGGCCGTCCAGGTTGGCCAGCGAATTGAACAGGAAGTGCGGCTCGATCTGGGCCTGCAGGGCCATCAGCTGGGCGCGGACCAACTGCTTTTCGGCCTCTTCGCGCTGCAGGGCGTCCAGCGCCGCCTGACGTTCCAGATAGGCCAGCTTTTCGCGCGACCAGTAGAAATAGATCATGCTGGCCGACGCCAGCATGCCGACGATCAAACACATGCGCAGCATGTCGCCGGTGGCCGCCGCCGATTTTTCGGGCAGGTTCAGCAATTCGCGCGTGCACCAGCTGCCCAGCACCACGCCCATCGGCACGGCCACCACGGCCAGGCACATGAACGGCCAGCGGCGCGGCCGGTCGTTCCACCAGATCAGCACGCGCGGCACGTCGATCAGCACCCAGATCGACAGGCCGATCAGCTGGCTGTAGACAAAGTTCTGCACCAGCGTGCCGCCGGTCTGGAAGCCGTAGTTGAGGCTGACCGCGATGACGGTGTTCATGCAGAGCACGAACAGCAGGTCTCGCGCAAGAATATTGAGCCGCGACGGCACCGCGCATGACATGCGCATATCTCTCTCCCTCCTTCTGCTCCACAAACCGCGTGCAAATCTGTGATGCACTGCAGCATAGGCAGTGACCCGGGCATTCGGCGCATACCGGGCACCACGATGAAGGGCACTTTACGCTGGAGCGCGACGGGAGAAAAGCACCGTGCGACGAACCGGCGGCAGACGGCGCGAGAGGTTCAGGAATTCGACCGGCGGGTCGTACGCGCGTTTGAAGTCACGCGGGGGGATCAGGCGGGCGCGGGACGGCCTGCCTGGCGGTGTTTCCGGGGCAGATCGGGGC
Source organism: Cupriavidus pauculus (assembly GCF_002858765.1). GTDB lineage: Bacteria > Pseudomonadota > Gammaproteobacteria > Burkholderiales > Burkholderiaceae > Cupriavidus > Cupriavidus pauculus_B. Next base: position 11,389 of record NZ_PJRP01000015.1, on the reverse strand, counting down.
GCAGATCGGGGCGCGGATCGGCGGGAAGGTCGCCGGGAAGGTCGGCGGCTGCCCGAGATGCCCGGGCAGCCCTCCTGGCAGCAACCAGGCCGACGACAGACGGCCTCAGGCCGCCACCGCCAGCCGGCTCGTCGCCTCGGCCATCGCGGTCGACACGGTGTCGCGCGACAGGTGCGGCGCGAACATGTTGATGAACGCATGGGCGTAGCCGCGCAGATAGGCACCGCGCCGCACGGCCACGCTGGTGGTGTTGGGCTCGAACAGGTGGTCGGCCGAAATCTGCGTCAGCCCGGCGTCCTTGCGCGAGTCGTACGCCATCGACGCGATGATGCCCACGCCCAGTTCCAGTTCGGCATAGGTCTTGATCACGTCGGCGTCCATGGCGGTCAGCACGATCTCGGGCTGCAACCCGGCGGCGGCAAACGCGCCATCGATCTTGCGGCGTCCGGTAAAGCCGGCGTCGTACGTGATGATCGGGAAATTGCACAGGTCTTCGAGCGTGGGCTCGGGCAGGCGCGTCAGCGGATGCTCCGGCGACACCACTATCACGTGCTGCCAGCTGTAGGCCTCGAACGACGTCAGCCCCGCCTCGCTGGCCACTGCCTCGGTGGCGATGCCGATGTCGGCCTGGCCCGTCAGCAGCAGCTCCACGATATGCGACGGCGACGCTTCCTGCAGCGCCAGCGTGACGTGCGGATATTCGCGCCGGAAGCTCTGCACCACCCTGGGCAGCGCGTAGCGGGCCTGGGTGTGGGTGGTGGCCACGGTCAGGCGGCCGGTATGGCGGCCCGCGAACTCGTCGCCAGCCTGGCGCAGGTTCTCGGCTTCCTGCAGCAGTCGTTCGACGATCCGCACGATCTCCCGGCCCGGCTCGGTCAGCCCGGTCAGGCGCTTGCCGTAGCGCTCGAAAATCTCCACGCCCAGTTCTTCCTCCAGCTCGCGGATCTGGCGCGACACGCCCGGCTGCGACGTGTACAGCGCGTTGGCGACTTCGGTCAGGTTGAACTGGCGGCGCACCGCCTCGCGAATCGATCGCAGTTGCTGGAAGTTCATCGTGCCGCCCCTTGTTCCTGTGTTGTTGTCTGGTTGCGGTTGAAGACGCGCAGCTGGCGCGGTCGCACCGCCAGCAGTTCGCCCTCGCGGAAGCCCTGGTGGCGGAAGCGCTCCAGCGGCAGCGCTACTTCAATCACGTCCTGGTTGTCCTCGCGTTCCAGTTCCAGCTGGGCCACCGGGCCCAGCGTCAGCGCGCGGCGCAGCGTCACGGCGATGCCGTCGCTGCCCGGCGCGTAGCGCTCCAGTTCCAGGTCGTGCGGGCGGACGTACGCCACCGCGTCGCCGGCCGTCTCGTGGCCGCTGCCCACCACGGGCAGCACCGCCTCGCCGGTATGCAGCAGACCGCCGCTGTCGCCCACTTCCAGGCGACCGTGGAACAGGTTCACGTTGCCCAGGAAGCCGAACACGAACGGCGTGGCCGGATGGTTGTAGACCGCCTCGGGCGTGCCGAACTGCTCCACGCTGCCACGGTTCATCAGCACCACCTGGTCGGCCACTTCGAGCGCCTCTTCCTGGTCGTGGGTCACGAACACGCTGGTCACGTGCAGTTCGTCATGCAGCCGGCGCAGCCAGCGGCGCAGTTCCTTGCGCACCTTGGCATCGAGCGCGCCGAACGGCTCGTCGAGCAGCAGCACGCGCGGCTCCACGGCCAGCGCGCGGGCCAGCGCGATACGCTGGCGCTGGCCGCCCGACAGTTGCGCCGGGTAGCGGTCGCCCAGCCAGTCGAGCTGCACCAGTTCCAGCAGCGACTTCACCTTTTCGCGGATCTTCGCCTCGGACGGCCGCTCGGCGCGCGGCTTCACGCGCAGGCCGAAGGCCACGTTCTCGAACACGGTCATGTGCTTGAACAGCGCGTAGTGCTGGAACACGAAGCCCACGTTGCGCTGGCGCACGTGCGTGGACGAGGCGTCCTGCCCGGCCAGCACCACCTGGCCCGCATCGGCGCGTTCCAGCCCGGCGATGATGCGCAGCAGCGTGGTCTTGCCGCAGCCGGACGGCCCCAGCAGCGCCGTCAGTTCCCCTTCGGCAAAGTCCAGCGAGACGTCGTTGAGCGCCACGAAGTCGCCAAAGCGCTTCTGCACGTTCCTGACCTGAATGCTCATGATGGCTGTCCTTGCGATGCGTGTTCACGGCTGGCGCGTACTTCCACCAGCGTCTTGATTCCGAGTGTGACCAGCGCCAGCAGCGTCAGCAGGGACGCCACCGCGAACGCGGCCGCGAAGTTGTATTCGTTGTAGAGAATTTCCACGTGCAGCGGCATGGTGTTGGTCAGGCCGCGGATATGGCCCGATACCACCGACACGGCACCGAACTCGCCCATCGCCCGCGCGTTACACAGGATCACGCCGTACAGCAGGCCCCAGCGGATGTTTGGCAGCGTCACGTGCCAGAACGTCTGCCAGCCCGAGGCACCCAGCACGATGGCCGCCTCTTCCTCCTCGCTGCCCTGCGACTGCATCAGCGGAATCAGCTCGCGCGCCACGAACGGGAAGGTCACGAAGATGGTGGCCAGCACGATGCCCGGCACCGCGAACATGATCTTGATGTCGTGCGCTTCCAGCCACGGGCCGAACCAGCCCTGCGCGCCGAACATCAGCACGTAGATCAGGCCGGAGATCACGGGCGACACCGAGAACGGCAGGTCGATCAGCGTGATCAGCAGGTTCTTGCCCCGGAAGTCGAACTTGGCGATGGCCCAGGCCGCCGCCACGCCGAACACCACGTTCAGCGGCACCGCGATGGCCGCCACGGTCAGCGTCAGCTTGATGGCGTCGACCGCATCGGGCTCGATCAGCGCCGCCAGGTAGGTGTCCAGGCCCTTGCGCAGCGCCTCGTAGAACACCGAAGCCAGCGGCACGAACAGGAACAGCGCCAGGAACAGCACCGCGACCGTGATCAGCGTGTAGCGCACCCACGGCGATTCGCCCGTGGCCGCTTGCGGATGGGGGGTGGCCGCCGGGCCGCCCAGTCGGGAAACAGCGCCGGCCATGTCAGTTTGCCTCCGGGTTGCCGTCAGGCAGCGCGGCAGCGCGGGCACCGGTCTGGTGGCGGCGCGTCCAGGCCTGCAGCAGGTTGATCAACAGCAGCAGCACGAACGAGATCACCAGCATCACCACGGCCACCGCCGTGGCGCCGGCATAGTCGTACTGCTCCAGCTTTGAATAGATCATCAGCGGCGCGATCTCGGACACCATCGGCATGTTGCCGGAGATGAACACCACCGATCCGTACTCGCCGGTGGCACGCGCGAACGACAGCGCAAAGCCGGTCAGCAGCGCCGGCAGGATGGCCGGCAGGATCACGCGCCCGAACGTCTGCAGGCGCGACGCGCCCAGGCTGGCCGCCGCTTCCTCCAGTTCGCGCTCCACGTCTTCCAGCACCGGCTGCACCGTGCGCACCACGAACGGCAGGCCGATGAACGTCAGCGCCACCACCACGCCCAGCGGCGTGAACGCCACCTTGATGCCGTGCGGCTCCAGCCAGCGGCCGATCCAGCCATTGCCGGCAAACAGCGCGGTCAGCGCAATACCGGCCACGGCGGTGGGCAGCGCGAACGGCAGGTCCACCAGCGCATCGATAAAGCGCTTGCCGAAGAAGCGGTAGCGCACCAGCACCCAGGCCACGATCAGTCCGAACGCCGTGTTGATGATGGCCGCGATCAGCGACGCGCCAAAGCTCAGTTCCAGCGACGCCACCACGCGCGGATTGCTTACCGTCGTCCAGAAGCCATCCCAGCTCAGCGTGAAAGTCTTCAGGAACACCGCCGACAGCGGGATCAGGACAATCAGGGTCAGGTAGAAGATGGTGAAGCCAAGCGACAGCCCGAAGCCCGGCAACACGGTAAAGCGCTGGGCCGGCGCCACGCGCAGGGGCGCGGCACTGGCCGTCGGCGGGGGCGCGTCCGCCAGGGAAATCGAGGAAGGCATGCGTGTCTCGTCTTATGAAACCGGCGCATAAGGCGCCGGTGTACGAGACAAATTTTGCAGATGCGCCCTTATAAACAGAACGAATCTTTCCGAATTTTCTTAGACGTTTTAGATATAAGGCGATGTCTGGGCGACCTCCGCGGACGCCTCCCAGGTGTCCGAACCGTCTCCAAGGTGCAGAATACGTCCCTTCGAGTCGATCCGTTGCAGCAAAGTGGCGAGCAAGGCCTGGCCGGCCGGCCATTCGTCGAGGCGGGAATCGGCATTGATATGGCCGAGCGCCCCCGCATCCACCAGTTCGCTGCCCCACAGGGTGCCCCAGCTGAACGCGGTGCGCTGCGACATCCATGGGTCATTGGTGCTGGCCACCAGCACGGTCGGGAATGGCAGCCGCCAGGTGGGCAGCAAGGCGCCCACGCCGAACTTGTCCGGATCGGCCGGGGCCACCAGCAGCGCGCCGGCAATGCCGACCGGGTCCAGCGACGCCTGGCGCAGCGTGGCCAGGCAGCCGAAGCTGTGCGCCACCAGCACCGCGCCGCGCGATGCCACGCGCAGCGCGCGCGACACGCCTTCCGAGACACGTTCGGCCCACAGCGGCAGGCTGGGGCGTCCCCAGTCGTGCTGCTCGATGCGCTGCCAGTCCGGGTACAGCCCTTCCCAACGGCTTTGCCAATGCGCGGGCCCGCTGCCATGCAGGCCCGGTACGGTCAGAATCTGCAGGCCGCGCGGCACTTCCAGCCGCGCGACACCGCCCGATAGAGTCGATGCCGCCATACGCTCTCCTTCTCAGCTGCGATTGTTCAAGTCTTATGGGTATTGCGCGTTGCGCTTCTTGTTGCCGGCCAGTTGCCGGCTCGTTGCACCTGGGTACTGCGAGGGCGATGCCGCCTATGACGCACTGCCGCTCTGGATCGGTTCCCGCAAATGCCGTGCCGGCACCGGGCCGCCGGCTACGGCCTCGCCCTGCCCCAGCGCGATGCCCGCGTTCTGCAGCCGCTCCACGGCTTCGTCGTTCTGCAGCCGCCGGCCGATCAGCGTGACACCGGTGCCGTCGGCGCTGGCACGCAGGCCGGCAAGCTGGCGGTCGGTCCAGATACGACGCATGTCGAGCTTGAGCCAGTCGGGCAACGCATGCGCCATCAGCGCGCCGGCCTCGGCCGGGTCGGACGCCTGCAGGCTCACGGCAAACCCGTTGCGGCGATAGTTGCCCACCACGTGCAGCAGCAGTGGCAAGTCGTCATTGGCACTGGCAGGCACCTGGATCACGAAGCGGTCCACGGGCAGGCCCAGAGACTCCAGTGCGCGCCGGAATGCCGCGCCGTGGTCGTCGGCCACGGCCGCCAGCAGGCGGTTGTGCACGTTGAGCACGAGCTTGTGCGCGCCATGCGCCGCGAAGTAGTTCATCGCATGCACCAGCCGCGACAGGCGGTCCAGCGACACCAGCGACGCATCGTCGGCCGCCATCGCGAACAGCTTCCAGGCGGCCAGCCCCACGCCATCGTCGGCATAGGTGCGGATGGAGCCCTCGTGGGCCACCACCTCGCGGTCGGCCAGGGTCACCAGGGGCTCGAACGCGCTGGTCAGCGAGCAGTTGAAGTACTGGCCCTGCACCTGCCCGCGCGCGTCGCGCCACAGCTCGCGGCCGGGCACGGGCTCGCGCGGGAGCGTTTCAAGGTAGTGTTCGAGTGCGGAAGCGTGGGTCATGGTGAGGTCCATGTCGGTACGCGCGGTTCGCCTGATTGCTCATGATAGAAGCTCCTCGGCGGGCCGGGCGTGAAGATTCGTTGATGATGCAGACACTGTCGATGACTGCCGCATCACGCGGCGCAGGACGGTGTCTTCGAGTTGCGCAAACGCCGCCGTTCCGCGCTGGCGCGGACGGTCAAGCGCCACGCGCTGGTCCAGTGCGATGTGGCCATCCTCGATCAGCACCACGCGATCGGCCAGCGCAATGGCCTCCGATACATCGTGTGTGACGAGTAGCGCCGTGAAACCGAGTCGGCGCCACAGCGATTCGATCAGCGCCTGCATGTCGATGCGGGTCAGCGCATCGAGCGCGCCCAGCGGCTCGTCCAGCAGCAGCAGGCGCGGATGGTGGACCAGCGCACGCGCCAGGGCCACGCGCTGGCGCTGCCCACCCGACAGGCGCGCAGGCCATTCGTCGGCACGCTCGGCCAGCCCCACCTGCGCCAGCACGGCGGCGGCATCGGCGCGGCGGTCGCGCGGCAGGCCCAGCGCAACGTTGTCGAGTACACGCTTCCAAGGCAACAGCCGTGCATCCTGGAACATCACGCGGATACTGTCCTGCAAGGTTCGGCTTTGCTGGCGATCGAGCTGGCGCCCTTGCTGATGATCGAGCAGCACGGCGCCGTCGTCGGCCGGCTCCAGCCCGGCCACCAGCCGCAGCAGCGTGCTCTTGCCGCAACCGCTGCGTCCGACGATGGCGACGAACTCGCCCGGCGTCACGTCCAGGTCGATGCCATGCAGCACCTCCCGTCCGTTGTAACGCTTGACCACCTGCTGCACGCGCAGCGCAATGCCACCGGCTGCCGGCGCCTGGCGCTGTTCGGCCGCCGCCTCGCGTCGCGCAAGGTCGCGCCGGGCCAGATCGCGCTCGGCCCACGCCAGCGCGGCCAGTTCCACGGGAAATAGCGTTTGCATGGGGATCTCTCCTTGTCAGTTGGTCTGGTAGCCCGGATGCCAGCGCAGCCAGAAGCGCTCCAGCGCGCGCGACAGCACATCGGCCAGCTTGCCCAGCAGCGCGTAGAGCAGGATGCCGACCAGCACCACGTCGGTCTGCAGGAATTCGCGCGCATTCATCGTCATATAGCCAATGCCCGACTGCGCCGAAATGGTCTCGGCCACGATCAGGATCACCCACATCAGGCCCAGCGAAAACCGCACGCCCACCAGGATGTTCGGCAGCGCGCCGGGCAGGATCACCTCGCGATACAGGCGCCAGCCCGACAGGCCATAGCTGCGCGCCATCTCCACCAGGCCCGGGTCCACCGCGCGGATGCCGTGGTACGTGTTCAGGTACACCGGAAAGAACACGCCCAGCGCCACCAGGAACAGCTTGGCCGTTTCGTCGATGCCGAACCACAGGATCACCAGCGGAATCAGCGCCAGCGTGGGGATGTTGCGCACCATCTGCAGCGTGCTGTCTAGCAGCGTGGCCGCCGTGCGGAATGTGCCGGTCAGCAGGCCCAGCGCCAGGCCAAGCCCGCCGCCCACGGCCAGGCCGATCAGCGCCCGCCAGGTGCTGACCCAGACGTGGCGCCACAGCTCGCCGGATACGGCCAGCGACCACGCCGCCTCCACCACGGCCAGCGGTGCCGGCAACACCCGGTTCGAGAGCCAGCCCAGTTGCGACGCGGCCTGCCAGACCACGATCAGCAGCACCGGCACGATCCACGGCGCCACCGCCTGCGCCACGGTTTTCTTCGTGGCGGTGTTGGCGGCCTTGTTCGCGGCGGTGTTAGCGGCCTTGCTCGCGGCCGTCTTCGCGGTCCTGTTCGCGGCGTTGTCGGCCGCGTTGTCGGCCGCGTTGTTCGATGAAAGAGTCGTCATGGTTGCCCTCTCCTCAGCTCTGCGACGCCCGCGGCACGATGCCGGTGGCCATCACTTCGCCAAACGGGCCCGACAGCACCTGACCGGGCAGCTTGTCGCGCACCGAGCGCGACAGCAGCGGGAAAACCAGCTCGGCAAACCGGTACGCCTCTTCCAGGTGCGGATAGCCCGAGAAAATGAACGTGTCGATGCCCAGCGCCGCGTATTCCTCCATGCGTGCCGCTACGGTCTGCGGATCGCCCACCAGGGCCGTGCCTGCGCCACCGCGCACCAGACCCACGCCGGCCCACAGGTTCGGACTGATTTCCAGCGCCTCGCGCGTCCGCCTGGCACCGCCCGCATGCAGCGCGGCCATGCGGCGCTGGCCTTCGGAATCCATCTTCGCGAAGACGGCCTGGGCGCGCGCCACGGTGTCGTCGTCGAGCCGGCTGATCAGTTCGTCGGCGGCGGCCCACGCCGCCGCTTCGGTTTCGCGCACGATCACGTGCAGGCGGATGCCGAAGCGCACCGTGCGGCCATGCTTCGCGGCACGGGCGCGCACGTCGGCGATCTTCTTCGCCACCTCGGCCGGCGGCTCGCCCCAGGTCAGGTAGGCCTCCACCTGCTCGGCGGCCAGGTCGTGCGCGGCCGCCGACGATCCGCCGAAATAGACCGGCGGATGCGGGCGCTGCACCGGCGGGTACAGCACGCGGGCACCCTTCACCGTGATGTGCTTGCCTTCAAAGCTGATGTCGCCGTTGTCGTGGCTGGCCGCCAGCACGTCGCGCCAGACCCGGATGAACTCGGACGATGCCTCGTAGCGCGCCGCGTGGTCGAGGAACAGCCCGTCGCCTTCCAGTTCGGCCACATCGCCGCCGGTCACCAGGTTCACGAGCAGGCGGCCGCCCGACACGCGGTCGAAGGTGGCGGCCATGCGCGCGGCCAGCGTCGGCGTCATCAAGCCCGGCCGCACGGCCACCAGGAACTTGAGCTGGCGCGTCACGGCTGCCAGCGCCGATGCAGCCACCCACGGGTCTTCGCACGAGCGGCCCGTGGGAATCAGCACGCCTTCGTAGCCCAGCGTGTCGGCGGCCACGGCGATCTGCTTCAGGTAGTCGAAATTGACTTCGCGTGCCCCTTCGGACGTGCCCAGGTAGCGGCTGTCGCCGTGGGTGGGGATGAACCAGAAAACTTGCATGTCGAGCCTCTCTTTTATCGGTTGCGATGCGCCGCCTTGGCGATTCGGCTATTCAGCGATTCACCGATTCAGCGTTGCGCCGTGGCGGCCGGCGGTTGCCAGGCAGCATCGGCCACCTTGATCGGTTTCGGAATCAGCTTCAGCGTCACAAAGGCGTCGGCAATGCGCTGCTGTTCGGCCAGCACACTGGCCGTGACCGGCTTCGCGCCATAGGAAAATCTTGAAACAGCAAGGTCGAGCACGCTCGGGTCAAGCCCGGTTTCCTTCGCCAGAAACTGCGTGGCGTCCTTGGGATTTTTCTCGGCCCACTGGCCCAGCTGCGCCAGTTCGTCGAGGATCACGTTCACGACGTCGGGGCGGGCATTCGCATAGGGACGCGACGCCAGGTAGAACTGATGGTTGCTGACCAGGTTCTTGCCGTCGGCGGTGCGGCCATCGGCCAGCACGCGGGCATCGAGCTGTTTTTCGGCGGCGGCCAGGAACGGGTCCCAGATCACCCAGGCGTCCACGGCGCCGCGCTCGAAGGCCGCGCGGGCGTCGGCGGGCGGCAGGTAGACGGGCTGGATCTCGCTCCAGGGGATGCCGGCCTTTTCCAGCTGGCGCACCAGCAGGTAGTGGACGTTCGAGCCCTTGTTCAGCGCCACGCGCTTGCCGCGCAGGTCGGCCACGGACTTCAGCGTCGAGGTCTTCGGTACGACGATGGCTTCGGACGTAGGGGCCGGCGGCTCATTGCCGATGTAGGCCAGTTGCGCCCCGGCGGCCTGCGCGAAGATCGGCGGCGCCTCGCCCACGGTGCCAAAATCGATGGCGCCCACGTTCAGGCCTTCCAGCAACTGCGGGCCGGCCGGGAATTCGGTCCACTTCACGGTGATGCCCTGCTGCGCCAGGCGCTTTTCCAGCGTGCCGCGCGCCTTGAGCAGCGTCAGCGTGCCGTACTTCTGATAGCCGATGCGCAACTGCTTCGGATTCACGGTCTGCGACTGCGCCTGGGCCGGCTTGGCCAGCAGGCCGTAAGACAGGCCGGTGGCCACCACGAGCGCGCCCAGCAGCAGGCGCCGGCGCAGGGAAAGCGGTTGGAACGATGTCATATCGGGTTCCTGAAGGGAGAATTTCGGATTCGATGGCGGCACGACGCCCTGCCGGCGCATCGCGCGGCATGCAAGAACGTCATGCGTTGGAGAAACTTCAGGTCAGGCGGGACATCGCCCCATGGCGACGCGGGATGGCAGGACAGCGAGAACAGCGGACATCTCGGGCTCCTTCGTCAGGCGCACCGGGGCGGCGGACACGATCGCTGGCGCAATCGGCCGGTGCCGCCCCGGCACTGTGATTACCGCTTGCCGGGCTGGTACACCTGGTCAAACGAACCGCCATCGGCAAAGTGCGCCTTCTGGGCCTTGGCCCAGCCGCCGAACACTTCGTCGATCGTGAACAGCTTCACCTTCGGGAAGTTGGCGGCGTACTTGGCAGCCACCTTTTCCGAGATCGGGCGGTAGTAGTTCTTCGCCGCGATCTCCTGGCCTTCGTCGGTGTACAGGAACTGCAGGTAGGCCTCGGCGGCCTTGCGCGTGCCCTTCTTGTCCACCACCTTGTCCACCACGGCCACCGGCGGCTCCGCCAGGATCGAGACCGACGGCGCCACGATGTCGAACTTGTCCGGACCCAGTTCCTTGATGGCCAGGATGGCTTCGTTTTCCCACGCGATCAGCACATCGCCCAGGCCGCGCTCCACAAACGTGGTGGTGGCGCCGCGTGCGCCCGAATCCAGCACCGGCACGTTCTTGAGCAGCTGGCCGACGAATTCCTTCGCCTTGGCCTCATTGCCGCCCGGCTGACGCAGCGCATAGCCCCACGCGGCCAGGTAGTTCCAGCGGGCGCCGCCCGACGTCTTCGGATTCGGCGTGATGACCTGCACGCCCGGCTTCACCAGGTCGTTCCAGTCCTTGATATGTTTCGGGTTGCCCTTGCGCACCAGGAAGACGATCGTCGACGTGTACGGCGATGCGTTGTGCGGCAGGCGCTTCTGCCAGTCGGGCTTCAGCAGGCCCTTCTCGGCGATGGCGTCGATGTCGTAGCCCAGCGCCAGCGTGACCACGTCGGCGTCCAGGCCGTCGATCACCGAGCGGGCCTGCTTGCCCGAACCGCCGTGCGACTGGCGAATCTGCACCGTATCGCCGCCCTGCGCCTTGTAGGCCTTGGCAAACGCGGCGTTCACGTCCACGTACAACTCGCGCGTGGGGTCATAGGAAACGTTCAGCAGGTTGGTATTGGCCAGGGCGGCCGGTGCGGCGCCGATTGCGGACAGTACTGCGAGGCCCAGGGCCAGCTTGCGAATCATGTTCAATTGCTCCCGTCAGAGTTGTCGTGAATGCCCCCGCCTGAATCGGACGGGGTTTCTGTCAGGGAGAAAGGCTACCGGCCGGGCCTTCTGAACGGAACGAATGGTTTCATCGATCCAAGCACGTTTTCTGCATAAGATCGGACGGGAATATGGGAATGCCGGAAACGCAACCTGGCGACCACGTGGCCGGCGGCCGCCCAAAAGAAAAAACCCGCAGCACCGGAGTTGCGCTGCGGGTCAAGTTTCCATTCCGGAAACGGGTAGACAAGTCATGAAGAGCGCCCCCGCATCTCCATGACGGTTCAGATATTAGCCACCCGT
>NZ_PJRP01000014.1:198911-199566 GCF_002858765.1 Cupriavidus pauculus | reverse complement strand
GGTAGAGAGCAGGAAGGCCGTGGCAGCCGCCGCGACCCGCCAGTGGGGGCGTGAAATCATGGTTGTCTCCGTCATGCTTTGTTATGGAACTACGGTACTGAGGGCCCAGCCAGATGCAGTCAGTCGGACCTTGTCCTGCGCCCGAACACCTCTTCGTTGTGCTCGCCAGGCTTCGGCAACGGATGCCGGACGCCGGGACGCCTGCCGCCCATCAGCAGCGGCAACAGGACGGTGGGCGCGATCGAGCCATCTTCCACCTGCATCGGCACCAGGCCGCCACTTTCCTTCAGGTGCGGATCGTCAAGCAACTGGTCCGGGCGGACGATCGGTGCGTAGGGAATGCCGGCGGCTTCGAGCTGGGGCATCAGGGCATCAGCGCGATGGTGCTGAAGGATGGCGCCCAGTTCTTCCAGCAACAGCGGCCGCACCGCCACCCGCGCGGCGTTATCGCGGTACTCGGGCCGCTGGGTCATTTGCGGGTGGCCCAGCACCTGGCACAGCGTGACGAACTGCTTGTCGCTGACCGCCCCGATAAACAGCTGCTCGCCGTCGGCCAGCGAGAACACGTCGTAGACGCTCCACGCCGACACGCGCGACGGCATCGGCGGCGGCGCCTCGCCGGTCATCGCAAACTGCTGCATATGCTGCGACGCCA
>NZ_PJRP01000014.1:197221-198901 GCF_002858765.1 Cupriavidus pauculus | reverse complement strand
CCGATAAACAGCTGCTCGCCGTCGGCCAGCGAGAACACGTCGTAGACGCTCCACGCCGACACGCGCGACGGCATCGGCGGCGGCGCCTCGCCGGTCATCGCAAACTGCTGCATATGCTGCGACGCCAGGAACACGCAGTTCTCGAACAGCGCGCTCTGGATTTCCTGTCCGCGGCCCGTATGGTCGCGTTCGCGAAGCGCGGCCAGCACGCCGATGGCGCCGAACATGCCGCCCATGATGTCGTTGACCGACGTGCCCGCGCGCAGCGGGCGCCCCTTGGGTCCGGTCATGTACGACAGCCCGCCCATCATCTGCACCACTTCATCCAGTGCCAGGCGCTTTTCGTACGGCCCGGGCAGGAAGCCCTTGTGCGAGACATAGATCAGGTGCGGGTACTTTTCCGACAGGGTTGCGTAGTCGAGGCCGAGCTTTTCCATCAGGCCGGGCCGGAAGTTCTCCAGCAGCACGTCGCACTGGCCAGCCAGGTCGGCGGCCGCGGTACGCCCCTCCTCGGTCGTGATGTCCAGCACCACGCTCTTCTTGTTGCGGTTGAAGGCGCGGAAGAAGCCGATGCCCAGGCCGGGCAGGTTGCGGGTCTTGTCGCCGCCCGGCGGCTCCACCTTGATGACCTCGGCGCCCAGGTCGGCCAGGATCATGCCGCAGGTAGGCCCCATCACCATATGGGTGAACTCGACGACGCGGATGCCGGCCAGCGGCAGCGATGTGTTCTCTTGTTGCATGGTTTGGCTCACGGTGTCGATCAGGCGGCCGCGTGGCGGACGCCGGCAAAGGTTCTGGGCAACCCGGCGCGCCAGAGCGTGCCGTGCAGCGTTTCTCCGGCCAGCCAGCTCTGCACCTGCTCGCGCAACGCCAGCAGCGCGTCGATGTCGAGGCCGGTGTCGACGCCCATGCTGCCCAGCATGTAGGCAAGATCCTCGGTCGTGACGTTGCCGCTGGCGCCGGGCGCATGCGGGCAGCCGCCGATACCGGCCAGGCAGGCATCGAATCGCGTGACGCCGGTTTGCAGGGCTGCCAGCACATTGGCCAGACCCAGCCCGCGCGTATCGTGGAAATGGCCGCACCAGAAACGGTCACCGGCAATGGCCTGGGCGCGCGCGAACAGCTCGCGCACCACGCGCGGATCGGCATACCCCACCGTATCGGCCAGGCTCACGCGATCGGCACCCGCGTCGAGCAGCGCCTGCATCAACCGCAGCACTTCATCGGGCGCCACGTGGCCCTGCAATGTGCAACCGAAAGCTGTGCCCACGCCGCCTTCGATCAGCGTCCGGGCGCCGGCGGCATCGCGCGCCGCGCGGATGCGCGCCACCTCGGCCACCACGTCGTCGGGGGTCTTGCGCAGGTTGGCCAGGCTATGTGCATGGCTGGCGGACAGCGGCACGATCATCAGGTCGACACCGCTGGCGATGGCATCCTGCGCACCGCGCAGGTTGGGCACCAGCACCGAGACGAACAGCCCCGGCAGCGTACGGGCGAATGCCACCAGTTCAGCGGTATCAGCCAGTTGCGGCAGCAGCTTCGCCGGCACGAAGGAGCCCACCTCGATCTCGCGCTGGCCGGCGGCATGCGCCGCGCGGATCCACGCCTTCTTCTGCTCCGTCGGAACGACGGTCTTGATGCTTTGCAGCCCGTCACGCAATCCGACTTCTCGGATCACGG
>NZ_PJRP01000014.1:0-197211 GCF_002858765.1 Cupriavidus pauculus | reverse complement strand
GAGCCCACCTCGATCTCGCGCTGGCCGGCGGCATGCGCCGCGCGGATCCACGCCTTCTTCTGCTCCGTCGGAACGACGGTCTTGATGCTTTGCAGCCCGTCACGCAATCCGACTTCTCGGATCACGGCGTGCGGTGGCCACATGGCCAGTTGGGGATGGGGCGAGGCAGGAGTCATAGTTTGCGGCGGGGGGCGCCTGAAAAGGACACGCGATACCCGTGACTCTATGTCGTTCCAAGAACAACAAGAAGCGGTCTTTTGACATCGCCATCGTTCCATATCGGAATGCCTAGCCCTACAATCCGGGCATGAGAGATCTCGACCTGACCACCCTACGGCTGTTCGTCGCCGTCTGCGAAACCCAGAACATCGCCCGGGCCGGCGAGCAGCAACACATCGTGGCATCCGCGATCAGCAAGCGGCTAGCTCAACTCGAGGAGACGGTGGGCACAACGCTCCTGGACCGCCGCCGTCGCGGTGTAGTACCCACCGCCGCCGGCGAAATTGTGCTGACTCATGCACGCGCAATGCTGGGCGCAGCCGATCGCGTGGCGCGCGACATGGCTGACTTTGGCTCGGGCATTCGAGGGCAGGTGCGCTTGCTCGCCACGGTTTCGTCTATGGCAGAATCGCTACCGGACGACATCGCCGCATTCCTACAGATCCCGGGTCATCAGGATGTGGGAATCACCATCGAGGAAAGCCTGAGCATCGACGTGGTGCGGTCGCTGCGCGAAGGCTCCGCGCCGCTGGCGATTTGCTGGGATGCTGCAGACTTGGAGGGATTCCAGACTCGCCCGTATCGAACAGACCATTTGGCTGCGATCGTGCATGGTTCGCATCCGCTCGCGCAAGCCGACAATTGCTCGTTCGAGCAAACCCTGGATTACCGGCATATCGGCATGCCGGCGCAGACGGCCGTCCAGACAATGCTGAATCGACATGCAGCAATTATCGGCCGACGTATCGACTACCGTGCAGTCGTATCCACATTCGATGCCGCGCTGCGCTGCGTACGCGCGGATCTGGGAATCGCCATCATCCCACTGGAGATTGCGGAACCCGTCGCACACGCACTTGGAATTCGAGCCATCCCCTTACGGGACGATTGGGCCCGACGTCGGTTCGCCATCTGCTCGCGCGACTTCAATACGCTGTCGCCAGTCGGGAAGATATTGGTCGACTTTCTGCAAGATCGCGCAGGTTCCGACACAGGCATGAACCGATCCGAAGATTCCTGAGGCGCATTTCGGAGCATCCTCGCTCCCAACGACAGAGCAATAAAGTTCGGCCGCTTGCAGACGGCCCAGAAGTCACATCCAGTTCTCGAACGTTTGCACCGACATTGAGCAAGTCTAGACACTCTCGGGCGAGGCGAGCGGCCGCCTGTGGCTCCGCCCGTCGGAAGGTGTTTTTATGACGGAGACTCGAACGCGACGACTTGCAGTCAAAGCGGACGATTAAGTATCTCTAATGTGAGCAAAGACACATTATTTTGCCTTCATCGTAGACGGCTGGCACTCTGCGCGGGTGTATACCGCCAGACCGATGGCCGCCATATTGAGCACGGCGCGCAGCTCGGCACTGAATTAACCGTTGCAGTCGAAAGCGTGCTCGCCCCCCACTGAATCAGACGTAAAGCTAGTGCGCGTAAACCGCCTCCCAGGTTTTGAATCCCTTGACTTCAATCGGATTGCCAAATGGGTCGATGAAGAACATCGTCCACTGCTCTCCGGGCTCGCCTTCGAATCGCACCTGGGGCGCCAGCACAAAGTCCGTACCCGCCGCGGCCAGGCGGTCAGCCAGCCTGCGCCACTCCGGCAGCAACAGGATGATGCCGAAATGCGGCATCGGCACGAGGGCATTTCCCACGCGCCCGGTACGAGCCGTTTCGAACGGCTTGCCAAGGTGTAGCGAGATCTGGTGGCCAAAGAAGTCGAAATCGACCCAGGTGTCGGTACTGCGGCCTTCCTTGCAGCCCAGGACGCCGCCATAGAAGCGGCGTGCCTCGTCGAGATCGGTGATATTGAAGGCCAGGTGAAATACGGACTGCGTCATGATTGTTCAGGTTGCTGGGTTGGCGGATTGTGAAATTATGCGCGATGGCCGTGCCGGATGACGGTGCCGGCACGCGTGCCGGTGGCCGCGCCGTCGCGCCAGGCCATCGCTCCATTGACGAACACCAGGGCGATGCCCGTCGCCTGTGCCACCGGCTGCTCGAAAGTTGCCGTATCGGTGACGCGCGCAGGGTCAAATACCGTCACATCGGCGCAGTTGCCCGCGGCCAGCACGCCACGGCCGGTCAGCCCGAAGTGTCGTGCCGTGAGCCCGCTCATCTTGTGGACCGCCGTTTCCAGCGGAAACAATCCGACATCGCGGCTGTAATGCCCCAGCACGCGCGGGAACGTTCCCCAAAGACGGGGATGCGGCACGGGATCATGCGGCAAACCGTCGGAGCCAATCATGGTCTGCGGAAATGCCAGGATGCGACGGACATCGGCTTCATCCATCAGGAAGTAGATCGCGCCAGCGGGCTGCAACACGTCGACAGTTTCTTCGGCAGTAAGCCCCAACGTTGCCGCGATCGCGTCGAGATCCTGTCCCGCAAATTCCGGATGCGGTTGCGAACGGGTGACGATGACGCGGCTCGACACCGCCAGGCGGTCCTTGCGCAGGATCGTTGAGCCGGCCTGGTAGGGATAGCAGTCCAGCCCCACGCACTGATGGCGCATGGCCTGGGCAAGATGGCCGAGTGTTTCCACCGAGCGGCCATGGTTTTTCGGTCCGATCAGCTTGTGGTGCGATACCACGGTGCCCGCCTGCCCCGCCGCGCCGATGGCCACGGCTTCGTCGATGGCTTCGCATACGCGGTCGCCCTCGTCGCGGATATGGCTGGCGTGCACGCCGCCAAAGCCGTGAAGTGCCGTGGCGATTTGCGTCATTTCATCGGTGGGCGCCGACATTGCGGCCGGATAGGCGGCACCGGTCGACATACCGCACGCACCACTGACCATCGCATCGCGCAGCAGTGCCTGCATGGCTGCTACCTCGGTGTCGGTGGCAGCACGGTCCAGGCGATCCATCACGGCCACGCGCAACGTGGTGTGGCCCACCAGGCAGGCTGCATTCACTGCAGGGCCCGCGCGCTCCAGCGCATCGAGGTACTCGCCAAACACGGCGTAGCGGAAGGCCGATGGGTCGTCGCCCAGCAGATCCAGCGGCGGCGGCACGGCCTGCCCCGGTGCCGCGCACCACGGAGCCAGGCTGATGCCGCAGTTGCCGGTGACAACCGTCGTCACGCCCTGGCTCAATTTGGCGGGCATCAACGGGTCCTGCATCAGGTAGCGGTCGTCGTGCGTGTGCGCATCGATGAAGCCTGGCGCCACGATGCGGCCGCGTACGTCCAGCTCGCATCGGCCGTGTGCCCCGGACAGGTCGCCAATCGCCGCGATCCGCTTGCCGTCCATGGCCACGTCGGCATCGAAGCGTGGCGCACCGGTACCGTCGATCACCGTGCCGCCGCGCAGCACCACATCGAAATCGGCCATATCGATCAATCCAGGGTGGCGCCCGACGTGCGAATGACGCCCGCCCAAATCGGACGTTCCTTGTGCGCTAGGTCGAACAGCGCGCTGCGCGGTCCGGTTGTCACCTCGTACGCCATGTCGGCCAGCCGTGCCTTGATGGCTTCGGCGTTGGCAGCCTTGTTGAAGGCGCGATTCAGCATGTCCAGGATCTGCGGATCGGTGCCGGCCGGTGCGACATAGCCGGTCCATGCCACGGCCTGATAATCCTTGAGCCCGCTCTCGGCCATCGTCGGCAATTGCGGCAAACGGCTGTCACGTTGCCGGCCCGTCACGGCCAATGGCACGACACTGCCATTCTTCAGGTACGGCGAGATCGAGGTGATGTTCTCGAACACCAGATCCACCTCACCGCGCAGCACCGCCAGGTCGGCTTCGGGGCCGCCTTTGTATGGGATGTGCGTGATCGACACGCCAGCCATCGACTTGAACATCTCGGCGCTCAGGTGTCCCGTGGTGCCGTTGCCGCCCGAAGCCACGGCCAGCTTGCCGGGCGCGCCCTTGGCCTTGGCCACCAGTTCGGCCACGCTCTTGACGCCAAGGTCCTTGCGCACGGCCAGCACGTTCTGCACGAAACCCGTCAGCGCCACCGGGGCGAGTTGCTTGTCGGCGTCGTAGGGCAGCTTTTTGTACAGCGACTGGTTGATGGCAAGCGTGGCCACGTTGGCAAAGCCAATCGTATAGCCGTCGGCCGGTGCGTTGACAATGGCCTGCGTGCCGATGATGCCCGAGGCGCCCACACGGTTCATGACAACGATCTGCTGGCCGATGTCACGACCTACCGCGTCGGCCAGCAGGCGCGACACGATATCGGGCGTGGTGCCGGCGTTGAATGGCACGATCAGTGTGATGGGCCGGTCTGGGTAGGCTGCAAACGACTGCGTGGACAGCAGCAGCGATGCAGCGGTCAGAGCGATGCGCGCGAATGCGCGGAACGGATTGGACTTGAGAGCCATGACAATTCCTGAATCAGCGGGGGTTGGCAGTAATCCGGCGCGCGGGCAGGCACGCCGGCATGGGCACGGTCGTCTCAAGTCCCGTGCGGGGCGGCTGCAGTGGGCTGCAACATCGTTTGTAGGAGCGGCAGGTCAACGTTGCCGCCCGATAACACCAAGACGGCATCGCGTCCGGCCAGATCGATCCGCCCGGCCAGCAGCGCCGCTAGCGCCACCGCGCCGCCAGGCTCCACGAGCAGCCGCAGTTCTTCCAGCGCAAAACGGATTGCGGCGGCTACTTGCTCGTCGCCGACCGCTACCGCCGCATCGAGATAGCGGCAGTTGATTGCGAAAGGCAGTTCGGCGGGCGTAACAGCCTGCAGGGCGTCGCAGAGCGACGTCGCACCCGGCGCATTGGTCTCGCGCTGGCCGCTGCACAGCGACCGCACGGTGTCGTCGAATGCCGCGGGCTCTGCCGCCACGAGCTTCGTGCGCGGGCTCATCGCCTCGATCGCCAGGCCGCAGCCGGCCAGCATGCCGCCGCCACCGCACGGTGCGGCAAAGGTGCCAAGGTTGTCGCGTGCAGCCTGTGGAAGGTCCTGCAGCGCCTCCAGCGCCAGCGTGCCCTGTGCCGCTAGCACATCCGGATTGTCTCCTGGCGGCACCAGCGTGCCACCGGTTTCTTCAAGCAGCCGCATGCCGATGGTCTCGCGGCTTTCATGACGGCGGTCGTAATGCACAACGCGCGCGCCCTGTGCCAGCGCGCGCTCCACCTTGTTGCGCGGTGCATCGGCCGGCATCACGATCGTCGCGTTCACGCCGAGCAACCTTGCGGCCCAGGCAACCGCCTGGCCATGGTTGCCGGTGGAATAGGCAATGATGCCGCGCGCGCGCGTCGCGTCATCCATGGCGAGCAACGCATTGAGTGCACCGCGCGCCTTGAACGACCCCGTGACCTGCAGGCATTCGGGCTTGATCCAGACCGGTGCGCCGGCCAGTGCATCGAGCCGCGCACTGCGCAGCAGCGGCGTCCTGACGATATGCGGGGACAATGCTCGCGCAGCGCGTTCCACGTCGGCAAATGCCGGCAGGCGCATCTCGCCAAGCATCTCGTGGTGAATCGAAGCTGGCAACGCCGGCCTGGTCCGGGTGGTGATGGTTTGCATGAGGCGGCTCCTTCAGACCGAAGCCGGCGTCCAGACCTGCGGGGCTTCGCTGGCGGTCTGTGCGGTAATGCGGCCATAGGCTTCCACGCGGCGGTGCAAGCCAAAGTTGAACACCGTGGAGCGCCCCAGTTCGCAAAGATCGAGGTTGCAGTCGGCGACCACCAGTTCGTCATCCCATGTCGTGGCCTGCGCCATGATTTCACCCTGTGGGTTGACGATGATCGAATGCCCGAACATCTCGTGGCCGTCCTCTGTGCCGGCCTTGGCGACGGCCACGGCGAACGTTGCGTTCTGGTAGCAGCCCGACTGGATGGAAAGCTGCGAGTGGAATACGCGCAGGTGGTGCGCCTCGAAGCCGCGGTTCTCCTGGTTCATGCTCGGCGTGTTGTAGCCCAGCATGACCAGTTCCACCTGCTGCAGGCCCAGCACCCGCCAGGATTCCGGCCAGCGCCGGTCGTTGCAAATCATCATGCCGACGTTTACGTCGGCGTCGCCAATCGGCGCCCGTTTGACCGGAAAGCCAAGGTTGCCGATCTCGAAATAGCGTTTTTCCAGATGCTGCACCTTGCGATGCGCCGCATACTCGGCGTGTCCGGGCAGATGAACCTTGCGATACTTGAGCACGATCTCGCCAGACGGCGCGATTACGACCGACGTATTGAACCTGCGCTTGCGCATCGCGCCCGTCTCGTCGGGCTCGAATGCGATTTCCGCATAGCCCAGGTAGACGGTCAGGCCATAACGGCGAATCGCGTCGAACAGCGGCTGCGTCGCCGGCGATGGTAGTTCGGTTTCATACCAGCCGTCGGCCTCGTCCAGGTCTTCGTGATACCAGCGCGGGAAAAATGTGGTGAGGGCCAGTTCGGGAAACACCACGACCTGCGCGCCACGCTGATGCGCACGTTCGAGCAACCGCACCATGCGGCCTACCGCGACATCACGGCCTTCATGTTTCTGGATCGGGCCAAGTTGGGCAGCCGCTACGGTAATAAGTCTGGTCATGAATCGGGGGGTGCTTGGAGCATCGGACGTTGAAGGCAGGGCCAGTGTAGAAAGCTCGTCGACGTCCCGACAGTCCATGCCCTGCGCGCCGAACCTGCCTGCCGCAACGCCTGCCCATCGCGTCATGCGGTTGATTCACAAGGAGATTTCCGTGCGAGGAAGCGCCCCGAGGATGACCCGCCTATAACCTCGGGTTATGGTTGCCAGCCAAACATTGATGCCGTGACAAGGCCGTGCGTCGCACCGCTGCCACAGTCAGCCCGGGCGCCGCTCTAGCAGATGCGTGAGCGTCGCGACAAAACCCTTGGCAAGTGTCGACATGGCCTGTTGCCGCGCGTGGATCAGGTAGATCTTGTGCGTCAGTACGGGGCGGATGGGCTTCAGCACGATATCGCCGGCCCCATCGGGGGTGTGCCCGAACGATTCCATCAGCGCGACGCCAACGCCCTCGCGCACCAGCGCCATCGCTTCGGGTGTCGAGCGGATTTCGATATCGGGGGCGAGCGTGCCGCGCTCCGACGTCAGGAATTGCGCCGATAACCTGCCGAACGGCGTGTCGCCCCCGTAGCCGATAAACGTGGATCCCCGCAAATCATCCACCGTCAGCTCGTCACAATCCGACAGCGCGTGGCCTCGCGGTATGGCGCACATGATGTTGCCTTCACCAATCTCGCGCGCACGCAGCTGCGAGCCTTCGGGGGGCGCCATCGAGGCGATGCAAAGATCCGCGTGCCCCTGCTCCACAAAGGGCAACAGTGCGTCGAACGGCAACGGACGATAGTGAACGCGGACCGAGGGATGTCGATGCCGGAAGCGCTGGATGGCGCGCGGCATCAGCCACTCGCTGTAGCTGGGGCTCGATACGATCGACAGCTTGCCGTCGCCGTGCTCAGCCAGACTGGCGGCCACGGCGTTGAATCGGCTTACCCCATCGAGAATCGGCCGCACCTCCGCAAACAACCGGTGCGCTTCCGGCGTTGGCCGCAACCGGCCGCGCTCCCGGTCGAACAGCGTAAAGCGCATGCGCGCCTCGATCGTGGCCAATACGCGGCTGATGGCCGGCTGCGACACGCACAGCATGCGGCCGGCCTCGCTGAGCGAGCCCGCCACCATGATGGCGTGGAACACTTCGATCTGACGCAGGTTCAGCGGTGCGACGGCATGACTGCGCGGCGGTGCGGACGCTACCATGGCTACAGCGCCGCCATGGCGGCAAGCGCGCCGTCCAGCATGTTGCGCAACACGGGCTGCACGCGCGCCGCGGCGTTCGGCAGATATGGAAACGGCGCGCGCTCGTCCATATAGACGGCCTGCACCATTTCAAGCTGGATGGTATGCACGCCTTGGGCGGGCTGGCCGTAGTGCCGGGTGATATGGCCGCCCTGGAAGCGTCCGTCGGCCACCGAGGTGAACGGACTCGCGGCCGCCGCCGCGATCACAGCCTCGCGCATGGCGGGCACACAGCTGGCACCGCTGTGGGTACCGATGTTCAGATCAGGCAGCTTGCCTTCAAACAACCGGGGCAGCACGCCCGCGATGCTATGCGCCTCCCAGACCAGCACATTGGCATGCTCCACGCGCAACCGTGCGATCTCGGCCGCCAACGCCGCATGATACGGTTGCCAGAAGTTGCGCTTGCGACCTTCGACCTCGTCGGCCGACAGTCCAGCGCCTTCCAGATAGAGCGGCTCGCCACGGAACGTTTCCGTGGGACATAGCGTGGTCGTGGTCTGTCCCGGATAGAGGCTGCTGCCGTCACCGGGCCGGTTCACGTCAATGACATACCGTGAGTAGTTGGCCTCGACCACCGAAGCGCCCTGCTCCGCCGCGAATGCATACAACCGGCGCAGGTGCCAGTCGGTATCGGGGCGTTCGCAAGCCACGGGCGTGAGCCGTGGTACCAGCCAGTCAGGCAGCAACTCGCCGCCGTGGGGAATCGAAATGACAAGCGGCAGCTTGCCTTGCGTGATCTTGCAAACCGGTGGGTTCATGCCGGTGTCTCCGTCGTGTGTTCCGTCGTGGCGTGCCGGCGGCGCAGCCATACGGACGGGTCGAGCATGTGCTCGGGCTGCCGGCCGGCGAGCACGTCAATGATCTGCGTGGCGCATTGGCTGGCCGTGGCGGCGAGCGCTTCCTGAGTAGACCCGGCCTGATGTGGACTCAGCACGACATTGGGTAGTGCCGCCAGCGCGGACGCCACCGGTAACGGCTCACGCTCGAACACGTCGAGTCCCGCCCCGAATAGTCTGCTGTTGCGCAGGGCATCAACCAGCGCAGGTTCGTCGATCAGGCCACCACGCGAGGTATTGATCAGAATAGCGCCGGGCTTCATCACCGCCAGCGCGGCGGCATCGATCGTATGACGGGTATCGGGCCGTAGCGGGCGATGCAGCGACACGACATCGGACATCTCAAGCAGCGCCTGCAAGGTCGGGACACGCTCGGCGCGCTGTGCCACCACCTCGGCTTCGTTCACGCGCGGCGACCATACCACCACGCGCATGCCGAAACCGGCGCTCGCCATCTGCGCCACGATCTGGCCCGTACGGCCAAAACCGACGATGCCGAGTGTCTTGCCGGACAGCGAGTGCATTGGCACCGTGTAGCGGTGCTGCCAGTCGGACCGGCGCGTGGCAGCGTCCGCCAGCACCGCATTGCGCGCCACGGCCAGCATCAGCATCATCGCGTGCTCCGCTACGGCGCGAACGTTGGCGGCCGGCGTGGATACCACCGGTATGCCGCAGGCATGGGCATGCGTCACCGCGATCTTATCGGTGCCCGTACCGTGGTTGCTGATCAGGGCCAGGCGTGGCGCGGCATCAATGACGGCGGCCGACAGGCCTTCGCGAACAATCACTGCATCCACGTCGCGGACTTCGGCAATACGCTCGGCCTCGTTGCTGGCAGTGCTATGGCGCACGTCGATGCCAGCGGCACGCATGCGTTCGGCCCCCACAGGATGGATGGGCTGGGTAATCAGACAGACTGGCATGAATTCCATGTCGCATTGGGAAGAGAAACACCGGCTCGCGCGCCGAGCACGCTGGCCAGCACGCACGTAGCCCGCGCGAAATCATCGAGCCGCATAGACTCGTCGGGGTTATGGCTACCGTGGGCGTTGCGCACGAACAGCATCGCGGCGGGCACGCCTTGCGCGGCAAAGAGTGCGGCATCATGGCCCGCACCGCTAGGCATGGCGCGCGCTGGCACGCCGGCCTCTGCCGCAGCCGCGGCCAGCATCACCTGCAAAACCGGGTCCATGGCCGCTGCCGCGCTGGCCGTAACCGGACCAAGATCGATTTCAACCCGGCAAGCCTGCATGACGTCTGTGCGTATCGCCTGCACGGCGGCGTCCATCGCATCGAGCGTTTCACGGCTGCGCGAGCGCATGTCGATACTGAACGCGACATGTCCCGACACTTTGCTGAAATCGGCCTGTGCCGCGTCGGTCATGCATTGGCCCACCGTCACCGTCAGCTCGTGGCCCGCCGCCTCCAGCGCCACCCACGCGCGTTGCAACGCCGTGACCAGCGCCGCTGCGGCCACTACGGCGTCGTGCCGGTGACTACGCGGCGTGGCGCCCGAATGCGCGTACTGCCCCTGGATCGTGGCATGCCGATAGCGCTGGCTCCCGCAAATACCGGTTACCACGCCCAGCACGTCGGCACCTTCCTCCAGCACGGGGCCCTGTTCGATATGGAGTTCGACAAAGCAGTCGATATCGGCGGCGGTCAGCGTGGCCACACCTGCCGTCACCACGTCAGGATCGCCGCCGGCCGCACGCATGTGATCGGCCAGCGTGCGCCCGGTATCGGCACGGCGCGCGTTCAGTGCGGCGGCATCGAGCAAGCCGAACGCCGCCTTGCTGCCGGCATAGGACACCGGAAACCAGGCGCTTTCTTCGGCGCGGATGGCCATGACCGTCACATCGCGTTCCGGCACGACGCCAGCGCGTCGCCATCCCGCCAGGATGGCCAGCCCAGCCACCACCCCGGCGGCGCCATCATAGTTGCCGCCGCGCGGCACTGAATCGAGGTGCGATCCTGTCATCACGGCGGGCGCCATGCGCTCACGTCCTGGCAAGGTCAGGTACAGATTGCTGGCGGCGTCACGCCGGACTTCCAGTCCGTGGCGCCCGGCCGTCACGGCAAACAGTGCGTGCGCTGCGTTCTCGCCATCGCCATAGCTGTCCCGCGTCATACCCACACCATCGTGGCTCTGCGCCGCGAGTTGGGCAAACAGCGAGGCCGCCAACGCCTCATCGGGTTCTGCCCGTTGCGCTCGCAGATTCATGATGCCTCCATCGCTTCGGCTTCGGGTACATCCGACGGCGGCTGCACAGCCTGTGGGTCCCAAGACTTGCCCGGCATCGCCTCGATCAGCCGGCGCGTATAGGCATCTCGCGGGGCTTCGAAGATTTCTGCGGGGGTGCCTTGCTCCACCACGCTGCCCCGGTGCATCACCAGCACCTTGTCGCAGATCTGCGCAGCCACGCGCAGATCGTGCGTAATAAAGATCAGCGCGATGCCCAGGCGCTTCTGCACATCGGCCAGCAGCTTGAGCACTTGCGCCTGTACCGAAACGTCGAGTGCCGATACTGATTCATCGGCCACGATCAGGCGGGGTTCCATGGCCAGCGCGCGCGCGATGCCGACACGCTGGCGCTGCCCGCCCGAAAACTGGCTGGGATAGCGATCGAAGGCGCTGGCGTCCAGTTCCACCAATTTGAGCAACTCACGGGCACGGGTCTCGGCCTGTGCCCTTGGCACGCCGTTTGCCATGGGGCCGTCGCAGAGAATTCGTCCCACCGTGTGGCGCGGGTTCAGCGACGCGAAGGGGTCCTGGAAAATCATCTGTATATGGCGGCGCAGCGGACGGAAGGCCTGTTCGCTGAGGGGCGCGATGTCGCGTCCTTCGAACGCCATCACGCCCCCATCGTTGTGGGTCAGCTTCAGCAGGCACTTGCCGATTGTAGACTTTCCCGAGCCGGACTCACCGACGATGCCCAGCGTCTCGCCCGCACGGATCTCGAAGCTGACGCCCTTGACAGCTTCCACCACGCGCTTGCGCTGGAACAGCCCGCCCGGTGTCGTATAGGTCTTGCGCAAGCCCTCCACGCGCAGCACCGGATATCCGGCGGCATCCGCGTCTGGCGCGCCTGCACGCGGCCGGTGCGACGGCACACTACCAATCAGCCGGCGCGTATAGGGGTGCATGGGGCGGTTCAGCACCTGTTCGGCCGGGCCTTGCTCGACGATGCAGCCCTTTTCCATCACGATCACGCGGTCGGCAATTTCGGCCACCACGCCAAAGTCATGGGTGACGAACATCACGCCCATGCCCTTTTCCTTCTGAATGCGGGCGATTAGCGCCAGGATCTGCGCCTGCGTAGTCACGTCCAGCGCCGTGGTCGGCTCATCGGCAATCAAAAACGCTGGCTCCAGCGCCAGTGCCATGGCAATCATCACGCGCTGGCGCTGGCCGCCCGACAGTGCGAACGGATAGGCGTGGTAAAGCGATGGCGGATCCGGCAGACCCACGAACGCCAGCAACTCCAGCACCCTTGCGCGGCGCGATTCGGGATCGAACGCGCCGTGTACGCGCATCACTTCGGCGATCTGGTCGCCCACGCGATGCAGCGGATTGAGCGCGGACAGCGGTTCCTGGAAGATCATCGCCATGTCCTTGCCGCGCATGCCACGCAGCGTGGCTTCGTCCTGCGTCAGCAGGTCGCGTCCCTGGAACAGGATCTGGCCCGATTCCGGCTTCAGGTACTGGGGCAGCAGGCCCATGATCGCGTTCGCGCTCATCGACTTCCCAGACCCGGATTCACCAACGATGCAGACCAGTTCGCCGGCACCGATATCGAATTGAATGTCGCGCACGGCGTGGGGTCGGTCGCCCCCCTTGGGCAGCGCGATACTCAGGTTGCGGATCGACAGCAGCGGCGCGGGATTACGGGATTCATTCATCGGTCAGCTCCCTCGCTTGCGCAGTTGCGGGTTCAGGGCGTCATTGAGCCCTTCACCAATCAGGTTGATCGCCAGCACCGTCAGCATGATGGCCACGCCCGGCCACAGGCTCATCCACGGCGCTTCGCGCAGCATGGTGCGCGCCGCGCCGATCATGAAGCCCCAGCTCATCAGGTTACGGTCACCCAGGCCCAGGAACGACAGCGCCGACTCCGTCAGGATTGCCGTCGCGGTCATCAGCGACGCGGTGACGATTACCGGGGATGCCGCGTTGGGCAGGATCTGCGTGAAGATGATGCGGGCGGGCGATTGCCCGATCACCACCGCCGCCTGGACGAATTCGCGCTCCTTGAGCGTCATGAACTCGGAGCGCACCAGCCGCGCCACCGGCGGCCATGACACGATCGCAATGGCGCCCACGATCGAATAGAGCGACGGCTTGAAGATGGCCACCAGCACCAGGGCCATCGCAAGCTGCGGAATGGTCTGGAAGAACTCGGTACCGCGCATCAACGCATCGTCGATGCGGCCACCGTAGTAACCGGCCAGCGCGCCAACCACGATGCCGATCAGCACGGCTACCATCGTCGAGATCACGCCGATCATCAGCGACACACGGGCGCCATAGGCAATACCAGCCGCGATATCGCGCCCCAGCATGTCAGTGCCAAGTGGATAGGCGCTGTCATGGAATGGCGCCAGCAGCGGGTCGGCCACCATCATCCAGGGCGGATCTTGATAAAACGTGGAGGCCAGCGCCGCCGTCAGCATCACCACCAGCAGCAGCACCAGGCCCACGGCAGCGCCACGGTTGGCGCCAAAACGTTTCAGAAAAGACATCTTGCGACTCCTCAGGCTCGGCCGATGCGCGGGTCGATCAGGCGGTACACCAGATCGGTCAGCAGATTGAATACGACGACCATCGTCGAGGTCACCAGGAACACACCGAGCAGCAACTGGTAGTCGCGTTGGATCAGCGCGTCGAACATCAGTCGGCCAATGCCCGGCCAGCCGAATACGGTCTCGGTCAGCACGGCGCCGCCTGCCATCTGGCCCAACTGGATACCCGCGAACGTCACCACTGGCAGCAGGGCATTGCGCAGCGCGTGACGGCGAATGGTCTCGCCAAGCGGCACGCCCTTGGCACGCGCCGTCTTGATGAAGTCCATGCCCAGCACTTCGAGCATCGATGCCCGTGTCAGCCGTGCATACACGGCCATGAAGAAGCAGCCGAGCGACACGGTGGGCAGCACCAGGTGGTGGGCCACGTCGCTGACGCGCGCCCAGCCCGACAGATTGCCGCCCACCTGCTCCATGCCGTAGGGCGGCAGCCAGCCAAGATGCAGCGAGAAGAACAGGATAGCCAGCAACGCCAGCCAGAATTGCGGTGTGGCGTAGATGAGGAGCGAACCGGTCATGAGCGCGCTATCCAGCCAGGTGCGACGGCCGGCATAGCGGGCACGCGATGCGATCACGCCGAACAGCACACCAAAGCCCAACGCAAAAACGAACGCGCACGACATGAGCAGCAGCGTCGCCGGCAGGCGATCGAGGATCACGTCGAGCACGGGCAGCCGTTCGCGATACGAATACCCGAGGTCGAGGTGCGCCACACCCCAGAGGTAGCGGCCAAGCTGCACGGGCAGCGGCTGATCGAGGCCGAACTCCTTGCGCAGTTCTTCCACGTAGGCCGGATCGGACGATCCCGATTCACCCGCCAGCACCGCGGCGGGATCGCCAGGCGCCATGCGCACGAGCATGAAATTGATGATGACCACGCCAAGCACGACAAACAACGCCTTGCCTAGCCTGGCGATCAGGATGGAGAGTGCCTTTTCCACGTGACCGGATCCTTTGTGTGACTGGAACATCCGGTGCACCGCAGGCGCGGTGCACCGTCCTGCAGCAGATTTACTTGCTGATGTAGACGTCGGCGAACGTGTCGTTCAGGCCGATGGCCGTCTGGATCAGGTTGTGCACCTTGCCGCTGTAGAGCGTGGGCAATTCCATCTCGAACAGGTAGCCGTTGGCCACTTCCTGGACCAGCGTCTTCTGGATGCTCGAATAGAGCTGCTGGCGCTCGGTGTCGGACGTGGCTGCGGCGGCCTTGTCCCACTGCGCATCCACGGCCGGATTCACATAACCCTGGTTGTTCACGAACGCCGAGCCCTTGACCTGGTTGCGGGCCAGGTAGAGGCGCGAGACACCCAGCGCCGGGTCGCCGTACTGCGACGTGAAGCTGAAGGTCAGGTCGAAGTCGAAGTCGGACACACGCTTGGCCCATGTGCCGGCGTCGGCCGACTCGATTTCCACCTTGAAGCCGAGTTGCTCCAGGCACTGGCGCGTGTACTCGCCCAGGCGGTCCCAGGTGGCGCCATACGGGTAGGACAGGATGCGCACCGTGGTCTTCGACGGATCGACGCCCGATTCCTTGATCAGCGCACGGGCCTTCTTGAGATCGAATCCGTAAGCCGGCACGTTGCCGTCATAGAACGGCGTGGTCGACGAGATCGGTCCGGTGGCAACCTTGCCCAACCCGAAGAAGATGCTGTTCACGACGAACTTGCGGTTGATGGCCTCCATCACGGCCTGGCGCACCTTTACGTTGTTAAAAGGCGCCTTGCGCTGGTTCATTTGGATATAGGCGAGCTTCGAGAACATCTCCCAGCCCTTGGTCGTGTATTCGACGTTGGGCAGCGCGCGCAGGCGCTTGATTTCCACGTTGTCGACGTCGCCAGCGCTGACCACCTGCACGTCGCCGCGCTCGAAGGCCACCGCGCGCGATGCCGCGTCCGGAATCACGTTGAAGACGATCTCGTCGAGGTAGGGCTTGCCCTTCTGCCAGTAGTTCGGGTTGCGCGTGAGCACGATATAGGCGCCCTTCTTCCATTCCTTAAACATGAACGGGCCAGTGCCCACCGGCGTCTGGTTGGCCGGGTTCTTCGCGTAGTCGGTGCCGTCATAGATGTGCTTGGGCACCATCGGCATGTTGTCGCTCACGAACGACTTCAGGAACGGCGCAAACGGTTCCTTGAGCGTTATGACTACCTTGTTCGGGCCCTGCGCCTTGACCGATTGCACGAATTGGTCGATCACCACGCGGGCGCGTGGATGCACCGTACGCAGGAACTTGTCGACCGAGAACACCACGTCGTCCGCCGAGAACGGCTTGCCGTCGTGCCACTTGACGTTAGGTTGCAGCTCGAATGTATAGACCTTGCCGTCCGGCGAGATCGTCCACGATTTGGCCAGGCCCGGCTGGGGCTTCATGTCGGGCGACCAGGTCAGCAGGCTCTCGTAGATCTTGCCGGCGACGTATTGGGTCGGTGTCTGCTGGTTCAGGCCCAACATCAGCGTGGGCGGCTCGGGTTGCGCGATGGCGCGCAGTGTACCGCCACGGGTCTGAGCGTGGGCGCCCGCGGCAATACCGACGGTCAGGGCGATCGAGCACGCCGCGATCTTGAGCAGACGTGCAGTGGGCAGGGGCAGCTTGGAGGTCATGGAATTACCTGGTTATCGGTGAAGGCAAGAGGCGGGTTACAGCGGTTGGACGGTGATGCCATCGGCGGCCAGTGCGCGCCGGATACGTTCGGCGAATACGACTGCGCCGGGCTGATCGCCGTGAATGCAGAGCGTGTCGGCCACAATCGGCACCGACTTGCCGGACAGCGCCTGCACGCTGCCATCGAGCACCATGCGGCGCACCTGGGCAATCGACGCGTCGACATCTTCGATCATCGCGTGCGGCATCGAACGCGGCGTGAGCGTGGCGTCGTCCTGGTAAGAGCGGTCGGCGTAGACCTCGCTGGCGATGCGCAACCCGGCAGCGTGGGCGGCTGCCGCCATATTGGCGTTGGCCACATAGATGAGGACGTTGGGCGCCACGGCGCGCACGGCATCAGCCACGGCGGTGGCAAGCACGCCGTCACGCGCGGTCATGTTGTAGAGCGCCCCATGCGTCTTCACATGGTGCAGCGGCACGCCAACCGCGCGCGTCACGCCGAGCATGGCGCCTACCTGGTACACGGTGAGCGCGTAGACCTCGGTGGCGGTCATCGCCATTGCGCGACGGCCAAAGCCCTGCAGGTCGGGCAAGCCGGGATGGGCGCCCACGGCGACGCCGGCGCTGGCAGCGGCGCGCACCGTGGCCAGCATCACGTCGGGGTCGCCGGCATGAAAGCCGCACGCAATATTGGCGGACGTGACGTGGCGCAGGATGGCTTCGTCGTCGCCCATGCGCCAGGCGCCAAAGCTTTCGCCCATGTCACAGTTGATATCGAGAGTCGGCATCGAATGAATTCCTCGTGTTGGCTCGTGTTTGCTGATGTTCATGCGGGGGACGGACCGAGCAGGCGGGCTGCCTCGGAGGCAATGGCGCCCAGGCGGTCTTCCATGGCTAACAGTTCCTGTTGCGCGGCGTCGGGCGTTACCGCCCGGAAACGCAACGCGGTGCCGGGCATGGACTGCGCCAGCCTCGGCAGGTCGGCGCTGATGACATAGGCGATCTTGGGATAGCCGCCGACGCTCTGACGGTCGGCCATCAGCACAATTGGTGCGCCACCGGGCGGCACCTGGACGGTGCCAAAGCTGACGGCTTCCGACACCATCTCCAGCGGCACGGACAACGCCAGGGCCGGTCCTTCCAGTCGATAGCCCATACGGTCCGACTGGCTCGATACGGTGAAGGTCTCCTGCTCGAACGCCTTGCGCGCGGCTGGCGTGAAACGGTCCCACTGCGGACCCGGCAAGAAGCGGATCGCATCGGACACATCGGACACATCGGGGCCATCGACGCCGGCTGGCCGCGGGGCCGCTACGGTCGCCATGGCACTCTGCACCATCATCCGTGCCAGCGGCAGCATTTCACGGTAAGGCGACGCTACGGCCACGCGGTCACCGGTGCGCAACGCGCGACCTGCGACGCCACCAAAGCCGGCGCGCATGTTCGTACTGCGGCTGCCCAGCACCGCGTCGGGCGAGAAGCCACCGCGTACCGCCAGATACGCCCTCGCCCCACGACGGCAGTGGCCGAACGCAATCGGCACGTCGTGGCGCACCATCACCGCGCAGTGGGTGGGCAGCTGCACGCCAGCCGCCGTCACGACAATGTCGGCACCGGTCACGGCGATCAGAGTGTCCTGCGCGAAACGCACCGTCGGGCCATTGAGCGTGATCTCAAGCGCTGCGCAGTCAGCGGCGTTGCCCACTAACACGTTGGCCAGCCGGTGCGACCATTCGTCCATGGCACCGTTGACCGGCACGCCAAAGCGCTGATAGCCGTAGCGGCCGTCGTCCTGCAGCACCGACAACATGCCGGGCCGGTCCACTCGCATCGTGTTCATGGCCGTGGCTCCAGCATGGCGTCGAATTCCGCGGGCGAAATGGGCACGAAGCGCAGGCGGTCGCCAAGCTGCAGCCGCGTGGGCGGATTGCGGTCGACGTGAAACAGGTTCCAGGGCGTGCGCCCAATCACGTTCCATCCGCCCGGCGACGCGTTCTGATAGATCGACGATATGCCGTTGGCCAGCGCCACCGAACCGGCCGGCACCAGCGTGCGCGGCGTGGCACGTCGCGGCACGTTCAGGCGCGGATGCAGGGGGCCGGCAAACGGATTGCCCGGCGAGAAGAAGAACGTATAGAGCACCAGCGGCGTGGCGCAATGCAGACGGATTACCTCCGCAGTGTCGATCTCGCAGACACGCGCCACATCGTCAAGATCGGGGCCATACTCGCCGCCATAACAGGCGGGCACCTCCACCTCGCGGCCTGTTTGAACAACGGCAGGTACACCGTCAACCAGCACCTCGCGAATGCGCGCGGAAAGCTGCGCGAAGGCCGCGCCCTTGTCGCGCGGGAACAGCTCTGGCCGGAAATGGACGGCAACTGTGGTGAATGCGGGCACCACATCGCGCACGCCCGGCCACTGCTGCTGCAGCAGCCATTCGGTCACCGCATGCACCGTCTGGCTGACCGCCACAC
This sequence comes from Cupriavidus pauculus, assembly GCF_002858765.1. Taxonomy (GTDB): domain Bacteria; phylum Pseudomonadota; class Gammaproteobacteria; order Burkholderiales; family Burkholderiaceae; genus Cupriavidus; species Cupriavidus pauculus_B. The sequence goes on along the minus strand of NZ_PJRP01000014.1, from coordinate 178,574 downwards.
TGACCTGATCCCCGAGGCGAATCTGCAGGCAGCGGTCACCGACCGGCTCGATGCGCCAGTTCGTCAACGCGAGCAATACGGGTTCCGGTTGCGCGATGGCCATTACGCACGCTCCAGCGCGGCACACGCCGTCACGATGCGCTCGCAGGCGGTGCGCAAACGGTCGTCGGACAAGGCGTAGGCCAGCCGCACATAAGGGGCCAATCCGAATGCCGAACCGGGCACCACCGCCACGTTGGCGGCATGGAGCAGATACATCGCAAAGTCGGTATCCGTACCGATGCGCGCGCCTTCGGGCGTATGCATGCCAATCGCCGCACCGCAATCCGCATAGAGATAGAACGCCGCAGGCGGCCGGCGCATCGTCAGCACCGGTGCGGCATCGGCAAGCACCGACAGCGCCAGATCGCGCCGCACGCGCAGGCGGGCACGCCAGCCATCCAGAAAATCCTGCGAACCATCAAGGGCCGCGACCGCGCCGGCCTGGCTGATAGCACTCGGATTGCTGGTGCTTTGGGATTGCAACAGCGCCATGGCCTTGATCAGCCAGGCCGGCCCGGCGGCATAACCCAGGCGCCAGCCAGTCATCGCATAGGCTTTCGATACACCATTGACCGTCAGCGTGCGGTCGCGCATGTCCGGTGCGGCTTGCGCGAAGGACATGAACTCACCTTCGAAGACGATCTCTTCGTAGATCTCGTCCGAGAGCACCAGCACATCGGGGTAGTCTTGCAGGACATCGGCCAATGCGCGCAGCTCGTCGCCCGAGTACAGCGCACCTGACGGGTTGCAAGGCGAATTGAGCATCAGCCAGCGCGTGCGCGGCGTGAGCGCTGCGCGCAGTGCGGCGGGCGTCAACTTGAAGTCATCGTCGGGTGACGCGGACACCAGCACTGGCGTGCCGCCGGCGATATACACCATATCGCTGTACGACACCCAGTACGGTGCGGTGACCACGACTTCGTCGCCCGCGTCGACCGTGGCAAGCAGCGCGTTGAACAGCATCTGTTTGGCACCCGTGCCGGCGATGATTTCTGCATCGTCATAGTGCAAGCCGTTGTCGCGCGCCAGTTTTCGTGCAATCGCTGCCTTAAGTTGGGGCGTGCCGGCCACGCTCGTGTAGCGCGTCTCGCCCGCCGTCATGGCCTGAATGGCGGCCAGCTGAATATGAGCCGGTGTGTCGAAATCGAGTTCGCCCTCGGACAAACTGATAACCGGCTTGCCCGCATCGGCCAAGCGCCGGGCGGCCTCGGACATGGCGCCGGTGGCGGACGGACGTGCCATGGACAGGCGTTCGGAGAGACGGGGAACAGCGGAGGAGGTCGGCATGAAAATCGCGTATCGTCGGTAGCGGCATTCCCTATGAATGCCATTGGTATACCACTGGCATTCAAGCAAGCTGCGTGCCATACTTCGCGACATGACGAAAAAAACCGCCCTCGCCTATTCAGCGTCTGCCGTGGAGACCGAGCCAGACGTTGATCTGCTGACCGACGAACTCCCCAAGGAACGTGCCTTGGGCAATCTGGCCTATGAAGCGGTGCTCGACCTGCTGGTCTCGGGTGGGCTGCATCCCGGAGACCCGATCCAGGAGCGTGCCCTTGCCAGCCAGCTCGGTTTCTCGCGCACGCCGTTGCGCGAAGCCTTGCATCGGCTCGAAGGCGAACGTCTACTGGAGCGCGGCGCGAACAGCCGGTTGTTCGTTCGGCAGGTGACAGTCCAGGAAATTCTCGAGGCGCTGCATGTACGGCGCCTGCTGGAACCCGATGCCGCCGCGCGGGCGGCGGGGCAGATTCCCCGCTCGGAACTCGATACGCTGCGCCAGCGGGTTGAGGATCTGCTCGCGAGAAACGAGCCCGGCAATCCCGAGCATCAGGTGCTCGACGCCGACCTACATGGGGTCATCTGCAAGTACTGCGACAACGAGATGCTCTCCGGCATCATCGCGGAGGTGCGACGCAAGACACGCATGTTTTCACTCAAACGATTGGAAAGACGTCTGGGACCCGTCTGCCATGAACACCTCGCGATGATCGATGCACTCGAGCGAGGAGATGGAGTGGAGGCCGCGCGTCAGACAGCCGAGCACATCGATAATATTCGGGCTTCGATACTCGAGAAGCTGGCACGATGGTAGGCGTGCAAACGGGATGCCATGGCACGAATTGGCATTCAGGCTCGCAGATCAACCTCGCGCAGTCGTTGGAAATACGCGTCGTAATGGCTGACATAGTCGGCCACCAACTGACCGCGAGGATGCGCCGAGATCCGCGGAACTCAAACGCCTGAAGTCCGCCATCAATTCACAGATGGCGCATGCGAATCTGCTCAATGGTGTTTACACGTTCGCCACGGAGGGAGATCCCGTCCGCGTCATCCGGAATGAGGTTTTCGACTTCGACGACCACGCGCAAGTCAAATCGGATCTCTGTCGATGTGCACACGTCGGCCTCCTCGCGTTAGAACTGCTTGAGGCAGCACGCCAAAAGTTTGGCGGATATCTCCCGTCGCGCGCCGGAGATCGAGTCCCTGCGCTGCGCGAGATCAACCTTCGCCTTTGTAGCAGCCTGTCAATGAGCAATGCTGCTTCTGCAGACGAAGATGAGGCATAGGGTAAATGCTCGCCGCTTTTGAAATGAAATATTCAAAATGAGAACGCGCTGCCGCTGCGCAGCGATCCGGACGCAGGGCCGAAGTCATCTGCACCAACCTAGGCGTCGCCGCAGTGACTTCGTCACGGGATCATTGCGATAAGGCCGGGAATATCAAAATGGGGAAGCCTGCCGGCATCCCCTACTCCACCCCGGCAAGCTGACGGCACCGAGCCTCTCACAGGCAGCTCTCGGCCGATTCTGTTGAAAAACTCGGCGTCGCCGGGAGTCGGCAACTATTCTTAAGATCATCGATCGATGAGGACGTCAGCCATGATGGGTCAACAAGGTGGGATGCAGGACCGGCTCTTCTACTCATTCAACCTTGACGACCACGTACCCTCGAATCACCTCTTACGAGGCATTGATCGATTCTTTGATCTTGGCGATCTGCGCCAGCATCTGGCGCCCTATTACAGCCACACCGGACGTCCGTCGATCGATCCCGAGCTGATGGTACGCATGCTTATTGTGGGCTACTGCTTTGGCATTCGGTCCGAGCGCCGCCTCTGCGAAGAAATTCATTTGAACCTGGCTTACCGCTGGTTCTGCCGGCTTGGCCTGGAAGACCCCATTCCCGATCATTCAACGTTCTCCAAGAATCGCCATGGCCGATTCCGAGATAGCGGTGCGCTGCGATACGTTTTCGAAACGGTCCTCCGTCGCTGTATGACCGAAGGCCTGGTTCAAGGCGAGGGCTTTGCAGTCGATGCAAGCATCATCAAGGCTGATGCCAATCGCTCCAAAGGCGTTGCGGGCACGGAGACCGTAGATTGGAGCAAGGGCGAAGGTCCCAGCCGCGCGGTGCGCGAATATCTTGCTGCGCTCGACGAGGTCAATCAAACCAAGGATGACACCGCGCCAGCCGCTGAGCCCGCGACAGCGCCGAAGAGTATCTCGCTGACTGATCCAGCGTCGCGGTGGACCGCCGCACCAGGTGGTCCAGCCTTCTTCGCATATTCGACCAACTACCTGATAGACCTGCACGCAGGAATCATCCTCGACGTCGAGGCCACGCCTGCGCATCGAACCGCAGAGGTCGAGTCAGCGAAGACAATGATCGATCGTGTCGAAGAACGCTTTGCACTCAAGCCTGATCGCCTTGCGGGTGATATGGCCTACGGGACCGCGCCGATGCTTGGTTGGATGGTCGAAGAGAAGGCAATCTCGCCGCATGTTCCGGTCTGGGACAAGAGCCGCCGCGACGACGGTACGTTTCCGAGGGACGACTTCAGTTGGGACGAGCAAGCCAATGAGTACCGCTGCCCCGGTGGGAACGCGCTGCGCAGCGATTGGCGTGCATTTGTGAACCCCCGCACTCACGTCACGAAGGCCGACACGGTCATCTATCGAGCCAGTCAGCATGACTGCGGCGGATGCCCGATGAAGAATCAATGCTGCCCGAACATGCCATTCCGCAAGATCGCGCGCAGTGTCCATGAGAATGCGCGTGACGTAGCGCGAAAGCTTGTGGGAACAGCCGAGTACAAGCAGTCGCGCCGGGATCGAAAGAAGGTGGAGATGCTATTTGCTCACCTGAAACGAATCCTGAAGCTTGATCGCTTGCGGCTGCGGGGACTGACTGGAGCCCAGGATGAATTCTTACTAGCGGCAACGGCGCAAAACCTGCGACGAATGGCAAAGCGGTTGATGCCACTCGGTGAAGATCGGGATGCGATGGCGACCTAGAAGCGATGCGCCGGGTCGAAAGACCCTCGAAGTTCGAGTGCGACGGCTCAACGCGAGTCTCTCCGCACGCGCATACCTCTTCTGGCCGATGCTGAAGTCGGGTTTTTCAACAGAATCGGCCATCAGCAGACTCTCGTCCCATGCGCTGTCGAGACATTCACACGGCAATTCCACTTTAGAAGCGGTCCTTCGATCGTCGACACACGCCGTCCCGTCATCAGCCGACCGAAAGCACCACGCGGAGTGATGGGCGACCAAGCACATACCGTTGGCGGGAGGGCTTTCGCATAGGGTAAGCATGCGCTCCTTTCGACGCATTTGCGAATGGGGTGAATCGCGCAGTCAGCGGGTGGTGAAATTTGCTAGAGTTTTTTTGGGCCATTTTTCACCGCGTTTGGAGCTAACTGCGAACGCGTAAACGGGCTCGACGGCGTGATCACTTTCGCCGCCGGCCAGCACAATCTGGTCGTGCGCGAAACCGCCATCGTTGCGCGGGGCTTCGACGTCCTGACGGTGGCGATGGCCAACCTCGATCGTGCTTACGGTGCCTAAGGGGATGAAGGTGCAGCCTGAATCTCCTGCTCAACTTCACTTCGAAACTTCTGGAGCCATCATGAATCCCCTCACTGAAGTCCTCGACCGCGCCGATCCCGCCCTGGTGGCCGAACTCGAGGCGCTCTACAAGGACATCCACCAGCACCCGGAGTTGTCGATGCACGAAGTTCGCACCGCGAAGATCGTCGCCGATGCCATGGAAGGTCTGGGCTACGAGGTGACGCGCAACGTCGGCGTGACTGGCGTGGTCTGCGTGATGAAGAATGGCACAGGCCCGACCGTGATGCTACGCGCCGACATGGATGCGCTACCAATGGCAGAGGACACCGGGCTGCCGTATGCCAGCACTGTGACCGCGCGCGACGATGAAGGCGTAGAGGTCGGCGTCGCGCATTCATGCGGCCATGACATGCACGTAACCTGGATGATCGGAGCCGCGCGTATCCTGTCTGCAAATCGCACCGCCTGGAGAGGCACACTAATGATCGTGTTCCAGCCCGGTGAGGAAACGGCCGAGGGCGCATCCTCTATGGTGGGCGAATGGGGCGAAGGCCGCTTTCCGAAGCCCGACATCATCCTCGGGCAGCACGTGATGGTCGGCGCTGCCGGCACCGTTAGCTACCGTCCCGGCATTACGCTGTCTGCCGGAGATAGCCTGAAGATCAAGCTGTTCGGGCGCGGTTCGCACGGCTCTCAACCGCAAACCTCGATCGATCCGGTCATCATGGCAGCAGCGACCACGTTGCGCCTGCAGACCATTGTCTCGAGGGAAATCGCGCCGACCGAACCGGCGGTGCTCACTATCGGCTCGCTGCAGGCCGGTACCAAGGAGAATATCATCCCCGACGACGCCACCATCAAGCTGAACATGCGCACCTTCAGCGAGGACACACGCGAATACATGCTAAATTCGATACGCCGCATCTGTTGCGCAGAGTGCGATGCCTCCGGTGCTGAGCGTCCGCCCGAGTTCACCACGATCAATAGCTACCCGTTGACCGAGAACGATCTGGCCGCTACGGAAAAGGTGGCGCAGGCCTTCGACCGCCAGTTTGGCGAAAACGCGTTGCAGGCACCCGGTCCGGCATCGGCCAGCGAAGACTTCAGCATCTTCGGTCGCGCTTGGGGCGTGCCCTATGTATTCTGGTTCGTCGGTGGTACCAACCCGGAGGTGTACGCGAAGGCCGAACAGGAGAAGGCTGTCAACAAAATCCCTAGCAACCACTCACCGAAGTTCGCGCCGCAGATTCATCCGACGCTCGAGACCGGCTTGGCGGCTATGCTGACGGCCGCCAGCGCGTGGTTGTGTCCCAGTGTATGAACGTCCACGAATTGGCCCTTGCCGGCCTGAATGACCACAGTCTGTTCACGTTTCTAGATCTGGCCGGCACATTTGCCTTTGCCTTCAGCGGCGCGGTCGCGGCCAGAGACCGCGGACTCGACTGGTTCGGTGTCATCGTCATTGCTTTTGCGGTCGCTTGCGGCGGGGGCGTGCTGCGCGACCTGTGCATCGGCGCCGTGCCGCCCGCCGGACTAACCGATTGGCGCTATCTCGCCGTCGCAATGGCAGCGTCATGGGTGACGCTCACTGCGCGCACGCTGGTCGTGCGCCTTGCACACCCGGTGACCTTCTTCGATTCTCTGGGGCTGGGATTGTTTGCAGTGACCGGCGCGCAGAAGGCCTTGATTTTTGGCCACAATGCCGAGGTGGCGGTGCTTCTCGGCGTAGTTACCGCCGTGGGTGGTGGCGTGGCGCGTGACGTGCTACTCAATCGGGTGCCGGTAATCCTTCGGCGCGAGGTCTATGCGTCGGCGGCTCTGGTGGGTGCCGTCATCGAGGTGTCCGGCGAGCGCCTGGGATGGGTGTCCAGTGGGCGGACCTGGGCCGCCTTGATGGCGTGCTTCGCGCTGCGTTACCTCTCGCTGCGTTACAAGTGGAATCTGCCGCGCTCTCTCGGGCACGATGGCAGTGGGAGCGGATCAGACAAGTGATGAGCGCAGGACTGTGGGGCTATCCATGATGGTGCAACGATCCGACCGGCATTGGGGCCGCTCCACGGCTTTGTCAACATAGCCCCGAAGCGTTCAATGAGCATGAGGGCTGCGCTGGCCCCTCAGGCGATCGACGGATTTTGGGCCACCACAGTGAATGCACACCAGGCCCGCGGGCGGCAAGATGCGACTGTACCCCAGGCAGCAGCCCTTGCGACCGCACGAACGCGGTTGGCCGCTGAGGGTCGGAAATGGCCCCTAGCTCCGGCAAGCGCCTGCCGCGGGTTGGCCGGGGGCTGAGACCGACGAAGAGGCGTCGTTCGATCGCTAATTTGCTCGGCCGTTCAGACGTCCGATTCAACACCAAGCCACCAAGCTCCACGGCGCGCCTTTCTGGGTTGAGTGCGTCTACCGCAGGCTATGGTCGGCGGCACTCGCCTCCTAAAGCGCCTACGGTCTGCTCCAAAGAAAACAGCCGACATCGTCGACTGCTTTCTTTGCGCGCACCCGTGGCGTCAACCCGCAGACCTACTGGCTTGCTATTACTGCTTCTTGACGGCGGCTGCGGGCGCGGCGTTTTCTGCCTTGACCGTAGCCTTCTCGGCCTTGGCCGGCGCAGCAGGCTTCTCGGCGCTCACCTTTGTTGCCTTGGCGTGCTTGGTTGCGTGCTTGTGGGTCGCGGTAGCAGCAGGTGCTTTCGCAGCCGGCGCCGTAGCAGCCGGAGAGGCCGGCGCCGTGGGAGCGGCCGGGGCAACGCCCTGAGCAACAGCGGCACCAGTGATGGCGAAAGCGGCAACGGCAGCGAACAGCTTCTTCATGATCAACAATCCTTCTGAGAGGTTTAGGCGCTGCGATGTGCCGCGCTTAGCCAAAAAACGGGGCAGCTTCACGCTCAGTTGACTGCTAACTCGTGACAATCCGTAAGGAGTGTTTCTGCAGAGGCAAGGCCGCGTTACAGACGACCCAAACGTGTCGCATGAAGGACAACCATCCGTAGAAGTCGACCCGCTGCAGCACACCTTACGATCGGCAATTGCACCTTATTGATATCGCAAGGTGGGGGCTGCTACCGGCCACGAACTCCTAGCATGACCCTGCGGATGGTGCCATGCAGAGGCCGCCTTCGGAGCGACCGAACCGCCCTCCTCGCTCGCCCTCAACCCTAGAACCTCCAGCGCAATCCCACCGTGCCGGTATGGTCCTGGTTGCCGCCACCGAACTGGCCGGTATAGCGCAAGCCAAGCGTGGCCATGGCCGAGATGGCGAAGTCGGCGCGCAGTTCGGCCAGCGCCGCGTTCTGGGCAATCGGCGCACCCGTCACCGTGAACGGCTGGCTGCCATCGAAAGCCAGCGTGGTAGCCGGGCGTACGTCGCCGAACGCATGGCGCCAGCCGGCTCCGACGTAGAACGCCGCGTCAGTGCCGCCAAACTGGACGCGCGCGCTGGTACGCAGGCCGAGCGTTGTGGTGGTCAACGTGTTGCTATCGCCTGGGCTGTGCAGGGCCGCCGAGCCGCCCGTCTCCGCGAAGCTGCGCGTGCGTGTGTCGCTCCACGCCACGCCCCCGTACGGTTCGACCTGGATGGTTGCCGATAGAGGCATGGCGAAGCCGGCTTCCAAGAAGACTTGCGCGGTGCTGGCGTGATAGCTGGCGGTCAGGGACTGCACCGTACTGCCGCCGAGGCTGGCCTGCCGATCCGTGTCGGCGTCGTGCCAGCTATAGGCGGTACCGAACAGCCATTTGAGCTTGCCGCCGCCAAGCGCGAATGCGCGGCCGCCGTAGAGCGTGGCGCTGAATGAATCGGTGATGGCGCGCGACGACCGTTCGCTCACTCGCAGCGTACTGTTGGCGTAGCCGAACGCGCCGCCGATGCGCCAGCCTTGCCCCACCGCACCGTCGCCACCCAGATAGAAGCCGCCAGTCTGCTGGCGCAAGCGCGCTGCATCTACGCTTCCATGAAAGTTCTGCCAGTTGCCAAGCACTTCCACCCACAGCGGCTGGGCGGCGGAAATGGGCAGTGCGGCAGCCGGCAGGAGGCCACCAAGCTGGGCGATGGGCGCGCCGGGCAGCATGCCGGCGGACAGGCTGTCATTCAAATGCGCCAGCGGCAGCGCCCGCGCCCCACCCGCCAGGGTAATCAGACCCGTGGACACGCTGGCGTGGGCCTCCCCGGAAAGGCTGTCGAAGACGGCCGGCGGCGCGCCCTCGGGCAACGTCACCACGGCTTCGTGCACGGGGTTGCTGTCCGGCAGGGTCTCCAGTGCGTTAGCCACGGCACGCTGGTTGCCGGTGACTGCGGCATCGGCAAAGCGCATCGCACGCGGGGTGCCCCCGCCAGCGCCACCACCCGCGCCCGGAACGAGCGGCGAGACGGGCGGCACGGGGTCCGTCACCACCTTGCGCGTGAGTGCCAGGGTGACTTCGTTGGCGCCATAGGTCAGCGTCGGGTCGAGGAACGCGTAGTTCGAGCTGACCGATGCAAAGCGGCCCTGCACCGTGCCGGCGGTCAGGATGCTGTAGCGGCGCGTGGACGCGAAGTTGCCGTCGGGGCCGACATGGACAACCGCACCGCCGAGTGTGGCTGTACCGCTCACCGCAACGCGGTCGCTGGCCGACGATGCCGGGTCGGCTTCCACTCGATAGGTCGAACCCGACGCCAGCGTCAAGTTGCCGTTGACCGTCAGTGTGCCGATGGAATTGCCCGGTGCTAGCGTGCCGCCTGATGCAATAACGGTACTGCCGACGCTGCCAGCGCCGCTCAGCGTGGCGCCGTTGTTCACCGTGACCGCCCCTGCCACACTGCCGTTCACGGCCAGCGTGCCCGCGTTCACCGTCGTCGCTCCGGTGTAGGTATTCGCGCCGCTCAGCGTCAGCGTGCCAGCGCCGATCTTGATCAGCCCCGCGCCGCTGCCGCCACCGGCCCCGCCATCCTCGATCGTGCCGCTTACGGTGGTGGACGTGTTGTTGCCCCCTACGGTCAGGACGTTCTGGCCAAGCTGGAAGCGCCCCGTCCCGGCGATGGCACCGGCGGTAATCCGATGGTCGAACCCCGGACCGGACGTGCCCGAGAAATCGACCCAGCCCCCAGCCTCCGTCACCAGCGAGGCGTTGCCAGCGGTACTCCAGCCCCAGAACTCGGTGTAGCTGCCACTGCGGGTCGTCACCTGGCTGTTACCGCCGGTGCTGCCCTCCTGAAACGACATCACGCCGCCGTTGTTGATGATCGTCGCATTGGCCGCCGTGCTGCTGCCGAGCAGGTATGTGAACCCGCCGAGGTTCGTCACCTGCGCATTGCCAAGGCTGCCTGCGCTAAATAGCTGGATGTAGCCGGACCGATTGACCACTTGCCGGGCACCGAGATCGAAGTTGCCATTCAGCCGAAGCGTGCCGCCATCGACACTGACCCCGCCAGTACCCAGGGCCCCATTGACGTTGGCGCTTAGCGTGCCAGCGTTAACCAGTGTGCCGCCAGAATAGGTGTTCACCGCGTTCAGGTCGAGCGTAGCGTTCCCCGTCTTGGTCAGGCTGCCAGGCCCGTCGATGACACCGTAGTGTGCCAGCGTGCCATTTGTCACCTCGAAGGTGCCACCGCCTGCGCCGAGCGTCGTTGCGCGCGCGGTGGTCATGGCCGCGGTTGTGCGCAGCGTGCCGCCGTTCAGCCCAAGCGTGCCGGCTGGCGCGCCCAGGTTGGCGTCTGAGGCAATCGCCAGCGTACCGCCCAGGATTTGCCAGCTTGTGATATCGGTGTTGGTACCGGCGAGGGTCCAGACCGAGGCACCGATTTTCTGGAAATGCTCGAAGCCACGATAAAGGCCGGCGTTGCCAATGCCGCCGGTCAATGTGGCAGCGCCGGTGTCGCCAGCCAGCACAAACGTGTCATCCGTGCCGTAGGCTTCGATTCTCCCCACGACGCTGTTGGTCCAGAACTCGAAGCGGTTCGTGCCGCCCGTGAACTGGACAGCCGCCAAGCCGGGGCCGCCTGCTACGATGGTCCCCTTGTTGACGATGGTCAGGTTGCTGCCGAGCACGCCCACGCCGCCGGCGCCTGCGGCGCCGTTAGCGGCCCGCGAACCATCCATGTTCATGCCGCCCGAGCCACCGGCGCCTCCCGCGCCACCCATGATCATGCCCTCGTTTAGCAGCGTGGACCCGCTGGTCAGTTCCATGCCGCTGCCCCCCACGCCGCCCTTTCCTCCCAGGCTGCCGTAGAGATCGTAGACGCCGTCGCCGCCGTTGCCCCCGGCCCCGCCGTTGCCGCCCGCCACCACGGCATTTGCTTCGATATGTACGGTGGCCGCATTGCTCACCAATATGCCGACACCGCCGTCGCCGCCGTTGCCGGCGCCAGAGAAGCCGGACATCGGTTTTGACGCGCCGCCATTCCCGCCGCTGCCACCCGAGCCGCCGTACACCGCGCCGCCCGCCTTCACAAGGATATCGGCGCTACCCGCGTGGATCAGACCGTATCCGCCTTCGCCGCCACCGCCGCCGCCGCCCTGGTAGCCCGCTTGCGGGTCGGTGGTATCGCTTCCACCATTGCCGCCCCGGCCGCCGTTGCCGCCGAACACTGCGGTGGAGATGGTGGTCGGCACGGCAGCCCTCACCATGCCATCTGCCCCACCTCCGCCGCCGCCACCACCGCCCCCTGTGAACGAGGCATAATCGAATTGCCCGTCGCCACCATTGCCGCCGAACTGGCCTGGCGCGGTACCCGCTGTGCCGGCCAGCCCCAGCGGCGTTATCTGAGACGAACTGATGCCACCCGAGCCACCGGCCCCGTTGCGAGCGCCACCGCCGCCACCAGTCCCGTCACCATCGAACACCGTAAGACCGCTCTGCCCAGCCTGCCCAGCGAGGTAGCCGCCCCACCCACCTGGTAGGAAGGCGGTGTAGCCCCCGGCACCGCCGTTGCCGCCAGAGGCTTGTGCCGGCGACGCGGCAACGGACATCGTGAAGAGGGCGACGGCGCCGGCAATGGCGCGCAGGCACGGCTGCTCACCGGCGGAGAGACTCGAATGTCTTGTCATGCGGATTTTTAACCGGCCGAGCCGGCGACCCTTTTTGCGCGCGGCAGCCGTCTGCTTGCTGGCTATGTCCGCGCTTTCATTGTTTTAATGTGCGGGCGCCCGTGCGAACCTCAGCGGCGTCGGCGAAAAGCCGCAACGGCGTAGGCGACTGCCCCCCGGCACGGGATTTTCGCATTTTGCGGAGGGAAAGTTGAGCTTACGTGGCTTGAAACCGATGCATTCAGCCAGCTCGCTGTTGCTTCTGAACCACGCCGTTACCCCCACCCTTTGGCGCGCGAATCGTGCTCAGTGACTTTGCCGATGTGGGACCAGTTCCGTTCGACTTCCGGAGTCGGCCAGTTTGAGTCATTGGCCTTTCGAATTTTGATGGCCGGTTTGGTCTGCAAGCGGACGAATTACTCCTGGCTACTTCCTTCAATTCCCATGGCATATGGATTGTTCGAATCCACGCGCACGTCGCAGTTTGCAGGCGCAATGCGATTGGAGGCCCCCTCCCTGTCCAGCCTCACAGAAGGGCTAGCCTTCAAATACCTAATGGCCGACGCGATCTCCTGACGTTTGCTGCATATCTCGAATTCAGCGACTTTCGCTTCCCCGAGGTTGTCCTGCGAGAACACACCGCAAGGTGTCCGTGCTATCTGACTGCCGTCGAAGCCCGCGTCATAAAGATCCCGAAGCACCAAGCGGGAGAGCGTGTATCCGGCATCTCGCGCCGGAGCATTCCTGATCTGGTTGCCAAAATGAAATCCACGCGTGGATACTCGCATCCGCAATTGAGATGGCTAGTACGGGCGTTGATGCTGCTCTGCGAAAACAAGGCGCACTCGCGAGAGACTGGATAGCTCCTTCCGCAACTCGGCCGCAAAAAACATATACGGCGACAGGTGATCAACCAAGGCAAGCTGTCGCGTCAGGCGGTCGCCGCGTACCAGCCAATAATTCGGAAGGAATGCTGAGCCACAGTTCTCGACAGAGATCACGAAAAAATCCCGCGCGATCGTCTGAATTCTACGGTAGCAGGTACCCGATGCACCAAGCACCAGTGCGTCTCCATCACCATACTTCAAAACGAACTCGCGGGAATCGGCAATTGCCTCGTGAGCTGGCGATGTCCCGTTCTTTCATAGATGCCGCGGTGCGTGATGCCCCCCACCACGAAGGCGTGGTGAGGGACATCGAACAGCATCTCGTGGGTCTGCCCAGATAGGCGCGCAGGAAGAAGGCTCGGCTATGGCTGAGTTCGAACTGCGCCACCTGAAACTTGGTGTGCTCGCCGGCGATGACCGCCCAGTCATCGCTCCAGTCGAACTGAAACGCCTCGCCCTTGGCAAAGCGTAACGGGATCTAGTCGCGAAATCCCCGCGTCGAATGATGCTCAGTATGGCCACCCGTCGATCACTCCGAACTCCCGCTCGTTCCCAAGCGAGAAAGTGTTCTACACGTGGGTCAACATTCGACGCAAAAACCTGCCTTGGGTGGGTCAGGAGCAGTGCAAATCAACGCACGCCCGCAAGGTGGCCATGCAAACGTTTTCCGCGCACACTACATAGATCCTGTCAAGACTCGCGCGCTTGATGCCTGCGGACACCACTCGTCGTGAAGCACTCTCACTCGCCTACATCACTTGGCAGGCGGACGGAAAAGATCTGTTTTTCTATACTCATACAGTTCACCGCTCTATTGTGTGAAAGACACCTATGACAAAGCAGCTAGTTCGCGTGCTAAGCGGCGTGGCAGGCCTCGACACCGTCCTCTGCGGCGGTCTGGTAGAAGGAGCTTCCTATATCGTTCAAGGTAGCCCCGGCGCGGGCAAGACAATTCTGGCCAACCAGATTGCGTTTCATCAGGCCAAGGGAGGCGGAAGGATCCTATATGTAACGCTTCTTGCCGAATCTCACGATCGTCTGTTTCAGGCGTTGGACACATTCGATTTTTACGACGCGGCAGCAGTCGGACGAGACATCTTTTACATCAGCCTGTTCAAAGTACTCCAGGACGAGGGGCTGTGCGCACTCGTCACCGCCTTGCGTAGCGAACTAGCGCGCCATCGTTGTACAACACTCGTTCTGGACGGTCTGCTGATCGCCAAGGACAAGGCGGAGTCTGCGCTAGACGTGAAAACGTTCGTTGCAGAGCTACAAAGCCACGCGACATTTACCGGCTGCACCTTGCTCTTCCTTACCAGCGCCTGCATAGACGACGTCAGCCCCGAACACACCATGGTAGACGGCGTCATTCAGCTCAAGGAGGAGCTGGCTGGCATACGGACCGTCCGGCAGCTTCGAATTTCAAAGTCCCGCGGCAGTCCCGCGCTCGGAGGCCTGCATCAATACCGGATATCTTCTCGGGGAATTGACGTCTTTCCACGACTGGAGGCGCTCCTTGGCACGCCGTCGGCGGAGGAATGGTTGGAACAGGAGCGTGTTGATGTCGGAGTTCATGGTTTGGCTCCCCTCATAGGCGGCGGACTTACCCCTGCATCTGTCACCCTGCTGCTGGGGCCGGCTGGCAGCGGCAAGACGACCTTCGGGTTGAACTTCTTAAGTCTCGCCACGCCGGAGAGCCCTGCCCTCTTTTTTGGCTTCTACGAGTCGCCTCAGCGTCTGCGCGTCAAAGGGCGAGCTCTTGGAATCGATATCGAGGGATTGGAGCGCTCGGGCGCGCTGGTGATTCTCTGGAATCCGATGACAGAGAATTTGCTGGATTCCCTCGGACACCAGCTTCTTGAGGCGGTACGCGAACGCCATATCCACCGGCTTTTCATCGACGGCATGACCGGATTTCAGCGCGCCGCAGTATATCCCCCGCGCCTGATAGAGTTCTACACAGCCCTCGCAAACGAACTGAGAGGCCAATGCGTATCGACTATTGCCAGCCTCGAAATGCGCGACCTGGACGGATTGGCCGGCACTGATCCCCTGCCAGAGTTTGCTAGCCTTATGGACAACCTGGTGCTCTTGCGGCAAGCAGGTGTGAGTGGCGAACTGCGTCGGTTCATTGGTGTGGTAAAGATGCGCGATAGCGCGTTTGACACGACGTTTCATGACGTCGTTATCGGCGATGGCGGCTTGCAGGTGGCGAACCGATTGATTCTGCCCGGCACGTCCGAGCGGGATCCCGTTGTACCATCAACCGGCGCTCAAACGTCTGGCGAGTCCTGAATCATGGCCACAGTTGTTGTGATCGACGACGAGACAATGAATGCCGATGCGCTGGCGTTCATGCTATCGGCGGAAGGGTTGTCAGTTCGAACGGGCGCGGACGGCGAAGCGGGCCTACGTCTGGTAGCCGAGGTTCATCCTGATGTGGTCATCACCGACTTCATGATGCCCGTGATGACGGGGTTGGAAGTCGCCCAGAAGCTTCGCGCCGACGACGCTACCGCTCATATCCCTGTAATTCTCTTGACAGCAGCTCAAGCCGATATCGGTCGTCGGCATCCGCATTTGTTTGTTGCAGTCTTCGAGAAGCCTTGTTTGCCGTCGGCAATCATAGAAACAGTTGCACAGCTTCTGGCTAGTAAACGCGGCCGTTGAATCGAGAATAGTACGTCTCTCAGCTAAGGATGATGCTTGGCCAGGCTATTTTCTTTCGCACACCATTGGGTGCATCCACGCAGCATTCTATTCAGGCGACGCCAACCATGCTCCCACACCGATGATGAGGCCTGCCCCATGAGCAGGCCAAGTGCTCTGAATCACTGTATTAGAGGGACGATCCCGATTCTCTCCGCAAGCATACGTTCGTACACGCCGAAGTGCAGGTCGACTTCAGCCTGGCTGACGACTGTGACCTCCATATTGATCTGATCCGCCTTCAGACCGAACATTGTGGCGAGCGCCAACTCGAGGTCAGTCACCATATCCTTATCCTTCGGAAAGATCGTGCCGATGCTTATCGAATACGCATTGGAGCGATCCGCAACAATTTCCAGCAACCGCGCTGCGGCGCTCATATTGTGTTCGATTGCGATGCGAGTAAGCTCTGCAATACTGCGCATCTTCTCGGTGGGAAACCCACGGACGCAGCGTAGGCGTATCCGATGAGGACCTAATGTAATCCAGTCGGTATCGAATTCCATGACAACCTCAATAAGTCAATCTGCTACTCATCTATGCGCGTGGAATGCGCTCTCCAACCAAACACTACGAAGCGCAAGGCTGTGAAGAGTCTCGGCCAAGGCGATCGCTGAGACCCGCCTTGGCCTAGAGCCGTGCCGCGTGTCTTACTAATCGGAACGCCCTGATAATTGGACCGGACGGCGCTTTCGCTTCGTATGCCGCGGAACGCGATTATTGGATGTCGATCTTTCGAACTGACGACGATGGCCGGTCTATCTTCGGGAAGCGCATCGTCAGTACGCCGTTCGAAAATCGCGCGTCGACATGGTCAAGATCCAGTCCATCCGGCAAAGGAACGCTCCGCATAAAGGCGCCGTATGCCCGCTCCAGACGGTAGCATCCGTTTTCCTCGGTTTCGGTGTCTTGCCTTTTCTCGCCTCGGAGTACCAGAGCGCCATCCTCGATGGTAGTCTGCACCTCGCCACGTTCCATTCCTGGGAGTTCCGCCGTGACCCTCAACACGCTTCCATCGTCGACGACGTCGATGCGCGGCTGGAATCGGGCTGAACTATAGTCGCCAAACCATCGATCCAAGCCCGTAAAGCTGGCAAAGGGTTCATGTAACAACCCACCCATCGCTCGCCAGGGTTCACCCGAGAAGAACCGGGACATATCCGGCCACTCCGGCACACGATGGCGAGGCGTCGTTGTACCCGTGGCTTCGTTGACGCTCGCCTCGTCGCCGGAGGATTTGCGAAGAAACTTGAAAGGATTCCACTTTCCGACTTCGGTTTTCATCTCGTACTCCTGTCATTCTCGGTTGAAACACGAGATACGCTCAGTCTGCCAGGGGGCGCCGGCCCACGCCGAGGGTCAACTCCCTCGGGCAGACGCCAAGCGCCTAAGCCAAGTTGATCGCAATGCGCCGCGGTCTCGCTTCGTCACGCCGGGGAATAGTGAGTTTCAGCACACCGTCTTGCAACTGCGCCCCGATCTGCCCCGCATCCAAATCCGGGCTCAGCGAGAAAGACCTCGCAAAGTGAGGCTGGCGAATTTCCGCGTGCTGCACGCGAAGACCCGAGGGCGTCGGCACGACCGCTTGCCCTTCGATGTGCAACGCACCGTCGTTGAAACTGAGCTGGAGATTCTCGCGGCTCACGCCAGGAAGGTCAGCCCACAGGGTCACGCCATTGGCGTCTTCGATAATGTCTACTGCCGGGATCAGGGTGACTTGTGGGGCGCCCTTCTCCTCAGAGCGTTGGGCCACTGCACCATCGTTACGGTGCGCGAGTTGGGTGTTATTGTTCATGGCAGTCTCCTTGACGTTACTGAACGGTGATCGCACGTGGCTTGGACGCCTCGCGCTTACCCACGCTTACTGAAAGACAACCATTGGCATATCGGGCCAGAACCTTGTCAGGATCTGCGCCCTCTGGCAGTTCAATCACCCTTCTGAACGAGCCAACAAAGCGTTCTTGGGCGTAATGCCGTGACTCCGGCATGTCGTCCTGGCAGAGCGGTTGTCGTTCGCCGCTGATCGTCAAGAGCCCACGGTCGATGGTGACTTCGATGGCTTCCTGCTTGAGTCCAGGGGCAAAAGCCACAATCTCGATAGAGTCGTCAGTTGCCCCGATGTTTATGGCAGGAAATGCGCCGGAGCGCCCGGCGCGGATGCTGGAAGGAAACCCGCCGAACAGGCTCGTCATCTGCCTTTGCAGACGATCGAAGTCACTGAAGAGGTCGGTTCCGAAGAATGCGTCAGTCATGGTCGTATCCTCCTGTAGAGCGCAGCGAGGAGTGAGGGGCATCACGCGCTCCCATTCACCTGCCTGGCTGCCGGCAAACAAACAGAAACACGCAGCGCGACGTCGCGACTGCCTGAGCAAAAAATAAAATAGTAAAAGCCAGCGCAATTTCAAGTGTCACAAGAAGCACCCGAAGTCGCGCCGACCCCGCCGGACAAGGCTGGGCGTGACGAGGCGGATTCTGTGCGGTGCCGAGGGCCAAGCCGTTCGCGCGTCGGCCGAAAGTGGGTCGGCTTCTATCCACCAGCACGAGCGAAATTCGTCTCAGAAGCGATCTCTTCAGCCCTAGAAGATCGCGCCCCCAGCCGTCTGGGAAGATACCGCGAGCGGCCGCAAAACCGCTTACTCTTGAGCGGTAGCCTCGAATGGGGAATCCTTTGACCGCGACTCTTCCCGAAACTCGGGTCGTGGCTTTCGGCCTGCGATTGGCCGTCCGATTTGCAAGTATGACCGTCTATTTTCGGTCGTTCACAGAACGTCACCCACAGACCGTTGGTACCGAAAGAAAGCCCATCTGACATCCATCGGGGCCCCAGATCAATGAGCTATTGATCTCCGGGTGGAATAGTCGTACCAACTGGACAATCAAATACCCGTCACTTCCAATGTGATTGTTTCATATAACGCCTCCGCGGCAGGCCGTAATGGCCTGTCTCGGCGGCTTATCAGCCCAAGGACGCGGTCCACGTTAGGTTCGATCAAAGGGATTGCGCAAAGCCGGGAATGATCGCGCGGCACCGCCATGCCTGGGAGCACGGCCATGCCAAGACCAGCGTCAACCAGTGCTAACACCCCAACGACGTGGTTGGCTTCGTAATGAATGGTAGGTCGTCGCTCGAGGTGGGCGATGGCAGATTCGATCAAGGCGCGATTACCGCTTTGCTTCGACACGCTGACCATCCGTTGCCCCGCCAACTCCTCCCAAGCCACGCAGTCCCGCCCGGCCCACTCATGGTCCTGCCGCAACACCAATCGATAGGGCTCGGCGCGGATCGCATGGAACTCGATGCTAGGTTCGAGGGCGCCCATGAAGTTGAGCCCGAAATCCGATTCTCCCGACATGACGCTTGTCAGTACGGCGTTTGCGCTTTCGTCAATAACACGGACGCGCACGCCCGGATGTCTTTTGGCAAAAGCGTTGATCGCATGGGGCAGTAAATGCAGCGCGGCAGACGGTATGGCAGCCACTGTCACCAGGCCACGGCGAAGCGTAGTCTCGTCGCCGAGCCGAAATACCGCGTTATCGAGGATATCCAATGCGGCTCGCACCTCCTCAAGGAACTGCCGGCCAACATTCGTCGTTTCCACACGGCGCGTCGTCCGGTCCAGCAAGCGGGCGCCGAGCGTCTTTTCCAACTTTTCGATCCGCCGGCTAAGTGCTGGTTGTGAAATGTGAAGTGCCTCAGCGGCTATACGGAAGCTTCCCTTTTTGGCAGTCGCGACGAATGCCTGCAGGTCTTCCAATGCGAAATTAATGTGTAGCATGCATCGGATCATCAGAATATTGCAATTCACAGATTAGTCGCCCCGGAATAAGCTTGCAATGCCTGATTGGGACGTAGCGACGTACCGTAAGGCGCACAAATAGACAGGCTCCGGAGACAATTACCTTGAAACTCATCGTTCGCCATCTCGCGCTCGCCCTTACTCTGAGTGCGTGCACCCTGAACGCCATGGCTGAAGCCTGGCCCGCAAAGCCGGTGAAGTTCGTCGTACCCTTTGGTCCCGGCGGCGCCAACGATCTGGTTGCCCGCGCCGTCGCCGAGGCCGCATCGAAGCAGCTTGGTCAACCCATCATCGTCGAGAACAAGCCTGGCGCCGGCTCGGTATTGGGTGCCGACTATGTGGCCAAGTCCGCTCCGGACGGCTATACGTTTCTCGCTCCGGCGGCCGGCGTGCTCACCAACGGGATGATCAAGGCCCACCTGCCTTACAAGGAGGAGGACCTGGTCCCCGTCGCCATGCTGGCCGTCAGCCCATCTGTCATCGTGGTGCCCGCCGACTCCCCAATCAAGGACCTCAAGAGCCTGGTTGCCAGCGGCAAAGGCGGAAAGAGCCTGAATTTCGCCACCGCGGGTACTGGCAGCACGCCACACTTCGTCGCGGAGATGCTGAAGCTGGCGACCGGCGCAAAGCTTGAGATCATTCCCTACAAGAGCGGTTCGGAAGGCATGGTCGCCGTTGTCGGGAAACAGGTAGACGCGACTTCTGAGGCCGGCGTCGTGGTGCTGCCACAGATTAAGGGCGGCAAGCTGCGAGCGATCGCCTCCACCTGGAATACGCGCATTGCCGCGATGCCGGATGTGCCCACCGCCACGGAACTTGGCTATCCCGGCATATTTATCGGTCACTGGTCCGGCGTCTTCGCCCCGCGCGGTACCCCTGACGCGATCCTAGAGAAGATGAATAAGGCCATCGACACCGCTATCAAGTCACCGGAGCTGCGCGCCAGATTGATCCCGCAAGGTATCCAGCCGGTAGGTGGGACGCGGGCTGACTTTACCAAGTTCCTGTCAGGCGAAAAGGCTCGCCTCGGCCCGATCGCGCGCGCGGCCAATATGAAAGAAGACTGACGGGCACTGGGCGAGTATAGATCCGCCTAGAACCACGCCATAGAGCTGAGATGAAACGAATCCTCACATCCCTTCCGAACCATCCCCGTATCGCCGCCCGCATCGCCGGCACCACGATCACCGCACTCGCACTGCTCCTGCCCACCCTCGGACACGCAGGCGACCTTCTTGCCGTCACGTCTGGAGGGTTCGCTGAGGCGTCCAAGCAGCTTACGAGTTTCTACAACAAAGAAAACCCTTCTGCTCCCGTTACCCTCACCTTTGGTCCGTCCATGGGCAAGACTGACAACGCGATCCCGGCCCGTTTGGCACGTCAGGAACCGATCGACGTTGTCATCATGGTTGGTGGCGCGCTAGATCAGCTCATGGATAGCGGCAGGCTAGAACCCGGTAGCAAAGTCGTTCTGGCCAATTCGAAGATTGCCTGTGCTGTGCCCGCCGGCAAGCCTCAACCCGACCTGCACACCGTTGCATCCGTGCGTCAGGCTTTTCTCGACGCGCCCTCCATTGCATGGTCCGATAGTGCAAGCGGTGAGTACATTCAAGGCGAGCTACTGGCTCGCCTAGGCATCGAGACGGAAGTGAAAAAGAAAGGCAAGCAGATCCCGGCAACGCCCGTCGGAGAGATACTGGCAAAAGGCGAAGCTGCATTCGGATGCCAACAACATAGTGAACTGCAGCCGGTACATGGTATCGACATCGTGGCCGAACTGCCGGACGAACTTCAGCGCATCACACCGTACGCGGCCGCTATCGTGAAAGGCAGCCCGCATCGCGCCGCGGCCAGGGCGTTCATCCAGTATCTGGCGGCGCCGCCAAATGGCAAGATTATTAGGGCAACCGGGTTGACGCCCCTCAGCGATAAATGATGCACACTTTGCGACACGGCGTGCAATAAAGTGAGGCGATTTCTCCGACGCCAGAGACGTCATCCGATGCTGAATGGCTGCACTATGTGCGACTACGGTCGTTAGATCTGACAGCGGAAATAGCGGAGAAGGGTCGGCTACAGCCCGTCGTCGCCGGATTGTCCCGCCGTCGGGGCAATCCGGCTCTTCCCGGCCATGAAGCGCCGTTTGCGTCGACCAATGGCGCGACAATCGAGTGTCGCTTGCACACCCGATACCGGTCGCCGACGCAGCGCTGATTTTTGGAGGCACCCCTTTGTCGATATAAGATTGATCGGGCGCCGGTTGGTTGATTAGGATCAAGCACCTGCGTGTGCTCCATGCAGCACGTGCGCTGCGCATGACGACTTCGCGCAACGTCGTCAATTCTGAGAGAGCCGTAGGCGCTTCATCAGCGGAAATCATGGGCCGTTCACAGAGTTCAGCTACTTCCTGGTCGATGGATCGGCGCTTGAAGAAGTCGTGGCTTCGGCGGGCGTTACCTATTCTGGCCCTGCTGGTGGCCATCGATATCCTGGTGAACGTATGGCAGTCTTACTATGACTTTCGTGCAATCAACACCCTGGCCGGCCGGCTACTGGATGTGCAATCTTCCCTGATGGCCGGACGTATTGCGGATCAGTTCCGCGACGTGAGTGCGTTGACGAGCGGAACGGACCGTCTGCTCGATACAGGCACACTCACGGACGCCACACTTGTCAATCTCACCGAGGCTCTGGACAACCCATTGAGACACGCGCTGATCGGAGTGTTCGACCCGCTGGGTGGGCATCTGCTTGCCAGTTCCCGTCCGGGCTTCTTGAACGACGTGCCGCCTCTTGACCAGATTTTGGCAAGAGTGCGAGCCAATCCGTCAAACGCCGTCATACTTCCGGTCGCG
The DNA here is from genome assembly GCF_002858765.1 of Cupriavidus pauculus. Taxonomy (GTDB): domain Bacteria; phylum Pseudomonadota; class Gammaproteobacteria; order Burkholderiales; family Burkholderiaceae; genus Cupriavidus; species Cupriavidus pauculus_B. The sequence continues at coordinate 156,434 of NZ_PJRP01000014.1, read as the reverse complement.
TGGGGCGAGCGTGGCGCGGTTGTGGTCGCTAAAGGGCATCAGAACCGGGCGATCGACCTCGATGCGGTGGTCGTCATCGTCCTGACCTACGAACGCCTTGTGCTGGACGGCGTGAACCTGGCACCCGGCACCTCCGTTCTGCTATTGGATAGCGAGCACCGCCTGGTGATGCGTGATCCGGTGCATCCGACACTAGCCGTTGGACAGGTCCTGCCTGAAGATGGCGGGCGGGCCGGACCAACTACCGCAACGAGGTATGCTTCCTCGCAGATCGATGGTATCGAGCGTTTGGTGTCCACACGAAGCATTGCGACACGGCTGACCCCCGACCACTGGACGATGGCGGTCGGACATTCGGTCAGCGATTTCCGGGAAGGCTTCTGGCGGAGCACTTACATCAATGCAGCCGGAGCTGCTGTCATGCTTCTCATGTTGGTGAGCGGCATTCTGCTGATCCTCCACGAGCGTCGTCTGCAGGCTCGGGTCGAGAGGTTCGCGAGCATGGTGTCAACCATCGTCAAGAACATGCCAACGCCCGTTGCCGTAGTAGACCATGACACAGAAAAGATCCTCCTGACCAACGAGGCGCTACTCGCTGACTTCGGCGCTGTGGCCGGAGCGGGGCAATCATTCTCCCGGCTCTTTGCGAACGCCGCAGACTGGTCGCAGGTATGTACGACCCGTATGGATGAAGCCATTCCCATGCTCACGCGAGACGGAACGCGGTACATGCTGGTGCATTGTGCTCAGCTTGAGTTTGGGGGCGAATCAGTCACATCAAAAGCGGCACTTGTCACACTGGTCGACGTCAACAGTCAGCAAAAGATGCTCAAGGAGTTGCGAACCCAAGCCGACTTCGACGCGCTGACCGGGCTCGCCAACCGCCGCTGTTTCGAGAACGCCGCCCAGAAGGCAGTTATGCACGCCCGCAAGCAAGGCAGCGCGTTGTCGATACTCGCGCTCGATCTTGATCTATTCAAGCGGGTCAACGATACCTACGGCCATGCCGCCGGCGATCGCGTTTTACAGGTGGTGGCGCGGCAATTCGAAGGCGCATTGCGTAACACTGACCTTGGCGTGCGAATTGGGGGAGAAGAGTTCATCGCGATCTTGTTCGATACGGCGCTGGGACAGGCACAGGTGATCGCCGAGCGCATCCGCGCCTCCATCCAGGATACGCCGATCATTCTTGAGTCTGGAGAGGCAATCTCGCAGACCGTGAGTATTGGCATCGCGGCGTACCACGAGGGCGAATCCGACCTCGCAGCAGTGCAGGAACGGGCGGACGCCGCCCTGTACAGTGCCAAGGCAGCGGGGCGAAACCGAGTTCATGTGTATGTGCCCGAGGCGTCTGCGCCCCAGGATGCCGGTTAGGTGCGGAAGTCGGTTTGAGCATTGCAAACGGATATCTGGTTGGCCCCGTGTTTAGGGCCGGACTGGGTCGGACGGCGGCCGTTGCCGGATTCGGTCTCAAATTGGGGACGTGGTACCCATGAACGAGGCAGGAAGTCTCTGCCAGCGACCAATCATCAAAAATTATTTCACTAGTCCTGATGAAACTTTTCGAGCCCGTCGCGCAGCGATTGTGGCCGTACGCAGCGTTGGGTAGTGTGGAGAGGAGTAGACCGAAGAGGGTGAGCGCGATGGCCGGAACCGTGGTTGTTGTGGACGACGATGAAAGCATACGCAAAGCTTTAAGTCGTTTATTGCAAGCCAAAGGCTTCGCATCGAGGACCGTCTGTTCGGCCGAGGAGTGTCTGCCCGCGCTCGACGCCCTCTGTGGTCCGACTTGCGTGGTAGCCGACCTGATGTTGCCAGGTATTAGTGGTCACGAACTGTTGAAGCTACTGCCATCGCATGTGCCCTTCATCATGCTCACAGGCTACGCAGACGTAAAACAGACCGTTGAGACGATGCTAGCTGGCGCCATCGACCTTTTCGAAAAGCCGGTGCCAGAGGACCGACTTGTCATGGCGGTGAGTCACGCGCTAGAACTGGCGGAACAACGCGGTATCGAACGGGATATCAGGGCAGAGCTTGATGCAAAGATGCTACGGCTGACAAATCGCGAACGCGAGGTAATGGCAATGGTCACCACAGGCCTCCGAAATAAGGAAATCGCCAACTTTCTCGGCATCGTCGAGAAAACCGTCAAGGTCCATCGCTCCCACATCATGAACAAGCTGGAGGTAGGTTCCCTTGCAGAACTAGTGCGATGCGCCGACAAGTTGGGGATCACATATACGCCGCCCGCGACCCGTCGGAAACCAAGCACCGACGCATCCTACAGCTCCTTGTGTAGTGCGACGGGTCAGGTCCGCACTTTGCGCGCCGACGAGCGATCGCTAGTCATCGACGGGTTTTTCTAAGATTGCGTGGGCAACGTTTCCGCGATTCATGACGCCTCAGCGAGCACCAAGCTCTCCGTTAGGAATTCCGTGAAAAATCGTAGATATCCCGACGTCCGCCGGTCCACATATTACGTCTTTGTTTATTTCTGATGGAGAGCCGCTTTGAGATCAACCAGATCCGATCAAGAGTGTGCCGAAATTTTGTACGCTTTGCTTCGTGGTGGGGAGTGCTTCACACGCAGGGAAATCGTCGAAAGGGGCTGGCTATCCAATCATGACTTCGGAAGAGCTCGCAAAGAACTCTCGGAAGCAAAAATTCTTAGGAATTTCCATAAATTCGGGTATACATTATCGATCCTTGCTTTAAGCGGTCCACCGGAAGAATTCTTGCGGAATCACGCCTCCATGGAGAAGCCAGTGGACGAGTTCGAACCACTATTATCTGCGTGGAAAATCGAATCACCGCTTTCCGCTATCGGGACGAGCAGCCGCGTCAATCGACGATTTTCACGCGATGAGGAGCATGACGCAAGCGCCCCCTAGCCGCTGTTGACCCATGAGTGGCGCCGCTGTCGCTGCCTCCACTACCCAAGTGCACTGTCAAAGCGCCAGACACCATTCTTACCCGCTATGTGTGTAGAAAAAAAAGTCAAGCGCATCTTCATTTCACATATCAATGGCCGCTGGCACGTTGTTGTAATATTTTTTGACAACTCAACTTCCCGGTCCGTTTCTTTTGACAGAGAAATTGACGCGACGAACTTTGCATTATTAAATTACCATAATATTCCCGTATCACTTGGCCGAAAGGCGAAATTTCCGCCGCCAAAAAAATGGCACGTACCTTAACTATATAAAAATGACTTAACGCACGATACCGAAAATTTTATCGGCTTTCTCCCTACCCTCTTCCTTGCGCCCCCTTTGCCCCGGAACCTTTTCGATCCGATAGCCGGCGTGCGATACCGGACAATGCGAAATCTACCAGTTTTTCCGCGATGGAATCGGTTCTCCCAACGATCCGGACGCCCTTGACTTAAGTCAAGGGCCCTTGTTTTACCTCATTTTAGGTATCCATGTCGGAGCACTTGTGACTTACTCTTCCTCGTGCCCTCGCGACACAGACTGATTCGCGCCTGTCTTGACGCAAACGGGTGAAGTCGATTGAAGCCTTTTTGGCCCGGCATTGGTCCCCGCCCGCCGGGCATTTTCTCTCTCGCGGCAAGCAAGACGGCAACGTCGAAGGCCACAACCCCTAAACGCAAAGCAACCAGAGCAACGGCCGGTCTCACTACCCTTCTCCGCGGGTGCGAGGATGGAGAACTCAAACGTCCGGCGGCGGAAGGTGGACGTACTTGCGTTCGTACGGCTCATTGTTGGCTCGGTGGTTGCCCTGATGCTTGATCATTTCGGACTCCTGGGACTCTCAGTCAATCACATCACTGCCGGCCGCGTTGTAGGAGTGTCGGTCATGATTGTGGGTCTCGTGATCACCCAGATCAGTAAAGTACCTTCGCCCGTAAGAGCAGCGCATAACGTCACTCAAGCTCAGAAAACTGATGGACGGTAAAGCAGGCGATAGGTCTGTCGGTGATCGTTAGTTCGGCGCTGGAAGAGCAACACGATAGTCGATGACCATTTGATTGCCGGATCCGGCCGTTCGCGCTTGCAACGCCTAACGGCAGAAACCTCGGAAGTCGCCTGATCATCGGGCATTGCTACAATCGCCGTCTCAGACAGAACGCTGCTTGCAGCGCTTCCCTTAAAGCACATCATCCTCACTCAGCCCGTAGATTTTGACGGAGACTCAATGCCCTTCGATTGGCACGGCGGCCAAATCATGCGGAGTACGCTGGTAGACGAGGCCTACCGCAATACACAGAACGTACGGCGATTCATGATTTCGCATTGCGGCCCAGACTTCGCGTTCGATCGGTCCTTCATGGCATGGATTCGCGCGGGCTCAGGCAAGACCATGGGTGACGTCGCCGACGAATGGCACCGAAGACGGGGGCTGGTGGAAAGCTAGTTGCTCGTTTCCGGCCATTTACCGCCATTGGTTGGCCGCTTAGCGACGACCGCTCCACGGCCAACTTGCGACGTTCAATTTGCTCGCAAAGCGTCGAGTCAGAAACTCCATAGAACGCCAGCCGGAAAGTCCTTGGCAAGCGCGCACGTGAGAATGCCGAATCGGCGTCCAGGACAAAGCCAGATATATGAACTGACATGATCGGTCTCGATCGACACCCTGTGTAGCCTTGCTCCATGGCGAGACATGGGCGCGTCGCCATCGGACGACTACCTGTTCCCGGCCGTTATTCCTTTCTTGGCCATCTGGACCTCGTCGCCGGAATGCGCATCCGCACAACGCGTACCTCGCATACCGATTGCGAAACGTGCAATGGCATCCATCGGGCTGTCATGAACGGAACTTTCTGCATTGCGCCGCCTGCCGGCCGTCCTCGCGTGTATGCCACGCGAGAGCACCATAGGGTCGCTGTAACGCATACGGTATGTACATAACTTCCCACAGCGCAATGGCCACGTCTGTAAGGCAGCAGGCGCAGAACCTCTGTATGTGCACCTGCACCATTGCCGTGGCTGGTCCTGGCCTGTGTGAGGACGTCATTTCCAGATGAAAACAAACATTGCGACTACTGCGGCAGCCATCACCCAGGCCGAAATCCATCCAAGAATCCGCAGTGGCACAGGCGCGACAAATGAGCTCATGATCTTGGCATTCGAGGCCATCAGCATCATCAGCACCATGATCGGCACCGATGTCACGCCGTTGATGACCGCGCTCCAGAACAGCGCCTTGATCGGATCAATCGAGGTGAAGTCGAGCGCCAGCCCAACGACTGTCGCAAGCACGATGATTCCGTAGAACCGCTTCGCCAGTTGCGGTTCGAGTGCGAGACTGTTCTTCCATCGGAATGTGCCCGCCATGGCGTAGGCAGCCGACCCGGCCAAGACGGGCAGCGCAAGTAAGCCTGTGCCGATGATGCCGAGGCTGAAGAGCAGGAAGGCAAAATCTCCCGCGATCGGCTTCAGCGCGGAGGCAGCCTGCGTTGAAGTCTGTATATCGGTGATGTGATGGGAATGTAGCGTGACCGCAGTGGTGAGAATGATGAAAAACGCAATAACATTGGAAAACGCCATCCCGATCGACGTATCCATGCGGATGCGACTCAAGTTCGACGGGCCTTGCGACGGCACCTTCGTCAGCGCCTCCTGCCCCTCTCTTGCGTGCAATTCCTCTACTTCCTGCGACGCCTGCCAGAAGAACAGATACGGGCTGATAGTGGTGCCGAACACGGCGACCACCGTCGTGATGTAGCCCGCGCTCCATGACCCCTGCGGAAATACCATGCGCAGTGCCACCGTCGCCCACGGGATCTGGACCGCGAAAACGATTCCGACGTAGGCGAACAGTGTCAGGGTGAGCCATTTAAGCACGCGGACGTACCTGCGATACGGCACGAACACCTGCAGAGCCAGCGAAAGCGCGCCCAATCCGACCGTGTAGGCATGGGTAGGCCCACCTACAAGCAGATTCACGGCCGCACCCATGGCCGTCAGGTCGGCGGCGATGTTGATCGTGTTCGCAATAAGCAGGAGAACGACAGTGCCATACAGCAGTGACCTGGGGTAATAGCGCCGCAGATTTGTCGCGAGACCATGGCCACTCACCCGACCGATTCTAGCGCTCACGATCTGAATAGCGACCATCAGCGGATACGTCAGCAGGACGGTCCACAGCATGTTGAAGCCGAATTGCGCACCCGCCTGCGAATAGGTAGCGATACCGCTCGGATCGTCGTCCGCTGCGCCGGTGATGAGCCCTGGTCCAAGCTTCGCAAACCACGAATCGGCTTCGCTGCCTGGCGCTGTGGGCGGGTCAATGTCGTGTTCCATAAACGCCCGGACATAGTGCAGCACGAGGCTCGACGAACACTTCCTGCTCGGAGGAGGAGGCGGCGACACTAGAAAACACTCGGCCCGGCCTTTGTCTACACCATCCATAGTTTAGTCAATTGTCGGGCGCCGGCGGGTCGATGCACGTCAGTAGTGCCCGAATTGCCCCCGGTGCATGCCCGTTACCGTACCGACGCCAGAGCCGTTCCCGTTTAGGTTCACAGGTGATGTCGGCTCGCTGCCCTACGGACGAGCCTTTTCGGGACTGGGAACTTGCCCGCAATCCCGTGGGCGGTTCAAGCCGGCTTACGAGAAAGGAACTGCGATGAATTATTCGAACCTGATTGCCGTACCACTGATACTCGCCGTAACGGCATGCACGGGCCCGGCCGAACCTCAAGGAGTAACCGGAAATACCGGCGGCAACGGCGCTAGTGGGCTCGCATCGGATGGCACCGTGGTCATCGCTCCGCGCTGAAGTCTGCCGAACTGGTCATGGAACGGGTTCAGAGATCCAGGCGCACGCGTCGGTTAACGCCCGGCGCCGGGCAGCAGGCCTTGGGCGATGCTCCCGACACGGGCCTATCGCATCCGAGCAAGGCATCATGGGTAACCGATGGCGGCAATCTGTGGCTCCGATTCTGGGAAATTGCGAAGCCTTACTGGTTCTCTCTGGAGAAGTGGAAGGCCGGGATTCTCCTCGTTCTATTGATCCTGCTGTTGCTTGGCCAAACCATGGTCAATGTCATGTTCAACAACCAGAGCGGGGAATTCACATCCGCGCTCGCGGCGAAGGATGGCCCCAGGTTCTGGCACGCCATTGCACTCTGTTTCTGCGTCATGATCGCTGCGATTCCCGTCTACGCCTTCTACTACTACGTCAGAGACACCCTGGGCATCCACTGGAGACGCTGGCTGACGAATCAATATCTCGACAGATATTTCAAGGGCCACACGTACTACAAGCTCAACTATGATCGGGCGATGGACAATCCTGATCAGAGAATTTCCGAGGATATCAACACGTTCACACGCCAGTCCCTGTACTTCGCCCTGCTCATTCTTGGTGCGCTATTGCAGCTTATTCTTTTCAGTGGCGTCCTATGGTCCATCTCACATGAACTGGTCTATTTTCTGGTCCTGTACACCATCGTCGGCACCCTGATTTCAGCGTTTGTATTTGGCAGAGTCATGATCGGGCTGAACTTCTTTCAACTGAGGAGAGAGGCTGACTTCCGCTTCAGCCTGATCCGGGTTCGCGAGAACGCAGAATCGATTACCTTTCATCGTGGCGAAGCCCATGAGTCCACGCACGTGAGAGGACGCTTCGACCATGTGTTCACAAACTTCAACAAACTCATCAAATGGCAGTTCAGCCTCAACCTGTTCCAGTATGGCTACGGGTTCCTTACCATCATGCTGCCGAGCGCGATTGTTGCATCTCGCGTGATTTCCGGAGAGCTCGAAATTGGACGGGCGGTCCAGGCGGCGGGTGCATTCGCCGCAGTGCTGGCGGCGTTGGCGGTCATCGTCGAGAACTTCGAGAGTCTGAGCCGGTTTGTTGCAGGGCTGGACCGGCTGAGTACATTCTCACGTTCCCTCGATGACCCACCAGACGCGCCCCGCCTCGCGGAAGACAGAATCGAAGCAGAACAGGACGTCGGCTTGGCGCTGGAGCACGTCACGTTGCAGACGCCGAACCGCGAACGGATCCTCATTAAGGATCTAACCGTGTCGATCAATCCCGGAGAGGGCTTGCTGATCGTTGGTGCAAGCGGAGGCGGAAAAAGCTCGTTGATGCGCGCGATCGCAGGCTTGTGGAACTGCGGTACGGGACGCATCGTGCGGCCGGAAGCCGAACAGATGCTGTTCCTGCCCCAAAATCCCTATATGGTGCTCGGGAGCATGCGCAGCCAGTTACTGTATCCCAATCACAGTGAGCGGAAGGTCTCAGACGACGAACTCCTGCAATTGATTGACATGGTCAACCTGTCCGACGTCGTGAAAAGGCTTGGCGGCCTGGACGCGAACTTGGACTGGGGCAAGGTGCTTTCCGTCGGCGAGCAACAGCGTCTGACGTTTGCCCGGGTGCTACTCGCCAAACCGCGCTACGCCATGCTTGATGAAGCCACGAGCGCGCTGGACATCAGCAATGAACAGCGCCTGTACTTCCAACTATCGACTGCATCGACTACCCTCGTCAGCATCAGTCATCGCCCCACCCTGCTCAAGTTTCACAAGCATGTCCTCGAGTTGAAGGGGGACGGCGATTGGGCGCTGCATACCGCCCGGGACTACCGCTTTTGCTGGTAACTTCTGCAGTGGACTGCGCCGTCGGCCTGATTCGCCTCTGAAGCGCCTGCCTGTCCGCCAGCGTACCGACTTCAGCATCGATTCGCGTCAGCCTTGGTCTGTCGGGGCTGCGTGACCAAGGAATGCTTCCTTCGTGATGCCACGGCGCGCGACTGCCTGTTCAGGGCGGTTCGCATACCCCCGCGGACACTCCGCGCCTGCAATCATAAATTTCGTCCGATTCGAGGTAGTTCAAATGAGATCCACCCACTCCGTCGCGTTCGCCACCGGAGCAGCGTTTCTTGCGCTCACTGCCGGTTTTTACGCTCCCCTTGGCCTGACAGCACCGCCTGCCACGGTCACGAACCCCAATCCCACGCATGAGAACGTCAGCGAAGGCATTTCCGATACGACGATCACGACCAAGGTCAAGGCCAGCCTGCTTGATCAGAAGGATCTGAGTTCGGTGCACATCCACGTACGCACACGCGAAGGCGTGGTACGCCTGACCGGCACCGTTCCAACCACGACGGAACGGCACATGGCAACCGACGTAGCCAAGCGTGTATCCGGCGTGACGTCGGTGGAGAACCATCTGGGCATCCACAAGTCCTGACGGCTTGGCGGGCTTCCGGCACGCCTCGTTCGGTCGGAGAGGCCGTGCCGTACCTTGCCGGTGGTCGCAACGGCTACCGGTCGGTTCACACCAAAACAGGAGCAATCATGCACAGGGGCATTGCCTCAGCACCGCACCGCAAGCCGGAGCCCGGTGGCTGCGCCTCACAGCCTGCCCCGGAGGAGGGCAATACCTATCAATCCGCCGTGGATGCGTCGTTGGAGATGACTTTTCCGGCAAGCGATCCCATCTCGCCGGGTGCCGCCATGCACACCGAACAGCAGGTCAGTACGCTGCGCGACGAGACAGACTGGAAGCTGGCTGCCGGCAGTAAGAGCCCGCCCTCAGGCGCCCGGCCGGAGGCGCAACGCCATCTGATCACATCTTGCGAAATGCGCGCCGGACGGCGCTCTACAGCCCATAAGCCCACATGCGCGCCGTCATTTCCTTCATGCTCATCGCAGTCGAACGGTCGTTCCACTGTTCAAGGGTGATGGGACTGGACGCGGCAAGATCCACATCGAACATGGCCTGCATCTGCGCGCCGAACTCCTGTCCGAGGATAACGGCGTTTACCTCGTCGTTGTACAGAAAGCTGCGCCAGTCGAGGTTGGTCGATCCAATGGTGGACCAGATACCATCGATCACTACCGTCTTCGCATGCAACAGCACATCGCGCCGCTCGAAGATCTTTACGCCGGAGCGCAACAGCTCGTCATAGAAGGAGCGGCCGGCGAAAAATACCAGCCAGGAATCAGTCCTACTCGGGAGGATGAGCCTGACATTGACACCACGAGTTGCCGCATCCTTGAGCGCAGCCAGCAACTGCGGATCGGGAACGAAATACGCATTGGTCAGATACACGCTGGTTACCGCGCTGCCGATTGCCGAAAGCAGTGTCGCGTAGATGAGGCTGTAGGGCTCATCAGGCGAACTACCGATGGCGCGCACGACCTCTGTTCCGGTGTTGCCGAGTTTGGGATAGTAGTTCCTAGGCGCGAGCGTTTTTCCCTTTTGCTTCGCCCAGGTTGCCAGGAACAGCTTTTGGAATTCGTGGACTACCGGGCCCTCCACTCGCATGTGGGTATCGCGCCAGGCGGGGCTTCCGGCAGGCTGGGGCCTGGATTTCGGCCGGAACGATCCGCTTGAATAGACACTGCTGATATTGATCCCGCCAAGAAAGGCGATCCGGCCATCGACAATCAGCAGCTTGCGGTGGTCGCGCTGATTGACGTCCCACCCCTTCTTTGCGGACATCGGGTTGACCGGATTGAACTCAAGCACGTTGATACCGCTGTCGGAAAGGCGCTTGAAATACTCCTTGGGTGAATTGATCGCCCCGACGCTGTCATAGATGAGATTCACCTGCACGCCCTGTGCCTGCTTCTTGATGAGCTCGTCCGCAAAGCGATTTCCTACGGCATCGTCCTCGATGATGTAGGTTTCCAGGTTGATGTGGTCTTTCGCACTGCGGATGGCGGAAAACATGGCTTGGAATGTGGCGGGACCATCCTTCAGCAGCAACACCTTGTTCCCGACCACCAGCGGGCTGCCCACGATAGCCGCCTCGAACGCCAAATGCCGATCGAAGATATTGGTATCATCACCGTGGCTTTCGAGCCGACTGAGAATTTCCTTGCTTTGCTGGGGCGAAAGGGGACCATGTGCGCCGCCGAGTTGCACAGCCTGAGCGCGACTGGCCCCCATGTCCGGCGCCATGGTTGGCAGCACACCGCATCCACCGGCGGCGGCGAGCACAACCAGCAGGATCGCTCTCAATGTCATTGGAATACCTACCGACAATCAGGCGCAACAGCGTAGCCTCGGCAAAGCGCCTGAAGCGCACTGCCCTGCTGTCGCTCTCCTTCGTCAGCACGCCTGACCGGCTCCAATGGCACGGTAAGGTCATAGCGTATCAGCATGAGTGATGTGCGACAGAACTTAAGAGACGGATACACTGAATATCCGGGCGTTTCGGTACGCTGGCGGACAGCGCACGGGGCAAGCGTGAACTTTAAATATGTTCGCGGCACTGCGTTTGTTTCTGGGGCTACGACCACGCACGCGAAGTCCCGTTCCAGGTTTCCGACAACCTGCTTTCGCGCCTGAGTCACGAGTCAGCCTCCGAAGAGGCCGACCTCCTGGCCCTGTTCGACCGTTATCGCGAACAGATACTTCTGCTGGCAGAGCATCTCTACACGCCAGGGACGCGCAATACATACACAATCGAGCAGTAGTGACTTGCATGCAGCGTGGCGCCTCCGGGAGGCCCGTCTTGCCGCTCAAATCTTCGATATATCCGGCAACAGCCGCTCGAACTCCCGCTTCACGACTGCGTAGCACTCGCATACCCGCTTCTCCAACCCTGCCCGGTCGAGTACCGCGATATGCCCGTGGCTGTAGCGAATCAGGCCCGCAGCCTGGAGCTTCAGAGCGGCCTCAGTCACGCCGGAACGCCGGACTCCAAGCATGTTGGCAATGAGTTCCTGTGTCATCGTCAGGTCGTTGGAGGGCAGCCGGTCAATGCTCAGCAGTAGCCATCGGCACAGTTGCTGGTCGATGGAGTGATGGCGATTGCAGACCGCTGTCTGCGCCATTTGGGTGATGAGCGCCTGCGTATATCGGAGCAACAGATGCTGCAAGGGCCCGCCCCGCACGAATTCCTGTTTCAAGATCGCCGCGCTCAGGCGGTATCCGTGTCCGGCGCTTTGCACGATCGCGCGGCTCGGGGTCGTTTCCCCGCCCATGAAAATCGCAATGCCGACCATCCCCTCGTTGCCGACGATTGCGATCTCGGCAGACGCTCCGTCTTCCATCACATACAGCAGCGAAATGATCGAATCGGTCGGGAAATAGACCGAGCGAAGCTGATCGCCCGACTCATAGACGACATGGCCCAATGGCAACTCAACCAACGTCAGGTGCGGTGCAAGGCGCTCCCAGTCGCCCCCCGGCAGCGCGGCGAGAAGATGGTTGGATTTCGGATCATGCGTGAGGCTCATGCCGCATCTCCCCGGCCAGAACAGGTTGAGATCGATGACATCGGACTACCCCGGAGCCGGATGCCGGACGCTGGACCACGGGACCACGGGACCACGGGACCACGGGACGGTAGAGGATCACTTGCGCTTTTAAATATAGGTCGGTGGATCGGGCAAGCAAGTGTCGGCACGCCTCCACGTATTCCAGCTCGGATCCGCCCGCTCGGACAACTGCGTGCAATGGAATAAAAGTCCCGATCCGTACGGCTGCGGACGGCATTCACCCGCTCCACGGACCATATTTCTCCATGTTGCCGGTGCCTCCGGTAAGGGTGACTAGGGCGCCCGCGACACCAACGGGGCGACTGTTCTCCTCTTTTCCGGACCCCACGGTGTGGTCCCGTCCATGATCCTGAACCTGAGTCTTGCCTTCCCGCTGCGCCCGTTCGGCGTGCGCTCCGCTGTGCCGCCATGGGATAGCACGGCGCCGATACGAGAGGAGCTGTTCGGCATTGAACGGCTGGAACTGCACGCGCAAAGCCTCGCCACGGCGCAGCCGGTGACGGTGTCGCCACGACGCGTGCGGTCCCTGCGCAGCCGCCTCAGCGAGAATGCGACCGCCCTGCTGGCCGCCTATCGGGCGAACGCCGCCGAGCTGGAAAGCGGTGCCGAGGTAGCGCCGGCCGCGGAATGGCTGCTCGACAACTATCACATCGTGGAGGAGCAGATCCGCGAGATCCGGGACGACCTGTCGCCCGGCTACTATCGCCAGCTTCCCAAGCTCTCGGAGGGGCCGTTCGCCGGCTATCCGCGAGTCTTCGGGGTGACCTGGGCCTTTGTCGCCCACACGGACAGCTACCTCGACCCCGACATCCTGCGCCGCTTCATTGCTGCCTACCAGCGCGTCCAGCCGCTGACGATCGGCGAACTGTGGGCAGTGGCGATCACGCTGCGCATTGTCCTGGTCGAGAACCTGCGCAGGCTCACCGGGCAGATCACCGCCGGGCGGGTTGCCCGCGCCGATGCCGATGCGCTTGCCGGACGACTGCTGACCACAGGAGGTGCCAGCGCGGCACTCGAGGCCGATATCGCCTTGCGCGCCAGCACGCCACTGTCCGAGGTGTTTGCCGCGCAACTTGCCAGGCGCCTGCGCGACCAGGACCCAAGGACCACGCCGGCGCTGGGCTGGCTTGAGTTGCGCCTCAGGCTACAGGGAACTTCCATCGATGAAGTAGTGCTGCACGCGCAACAGCGTCAGGGTGCCTCCAACGTGACGGTGCGCAACATCATCACCAGCATGCGGTTGATTTCCGATATCGACTGGGCCGAGTGGTTCGAGAGCGTCAGCCTCGTCGACGCGCGGCTGCGCGCGGGCAGCGCCTTTGCGAAAATGGATTTTCCGACCCGCAACTTATATCGCAGCGCGATCGAGCAACTGGCGGGCAGCGCCTCGTGTCCGGAGCTCAGGGTTGTCGAGCTAGCGCTCAGCAGCACGCCTGGGCCCTGCGCATCGGACGATGCGGCCGAGGCTGAGCGCCGCCGCGATCCCGGCTATCACCTGATCGGCCCGGGCCGGCGCGCTCTCGAACGTGCCATCGGGTTTCGCGCCCCGCCCCGCCTGTGGATCAGTCGCTGCAGCAAGCACCTGGGCCTTGGCGGCTATGTCGGCGCGCTCTCGCTCGTCACGGTTGGCCTGCTGGCATTCGCGCTGTGGATGCTACCGGCCGCCAGCCTGGCACCCGGCTGGCTTGTGCTGCTGGCGCTGATCTGGATCGTGCCGGCCAGCGAGATTGCCGCCACGCTGGTGAATCGCGCGCTTGCTGGGCGGCTGAACGCGACGATCCTGCCTGGCCTGGAACTCAAGGCAGGCGTTCCGCCCTCGCTGCGCACGCTGGTGGTGGTGCCAACCCTGCTGACCGGCGAGGCCGACCTGTGCGAGCAGATCGAACGGTTGGAGGTGCATCACCTCGCCGGCGCGGGTGGCGACCTGACCTTCGCCTTGCTCACCGATGGCGTCGATGCGGATCAGGAAGTGAAGCCCGGCGACGCCCATTTGCTCACCGTGGCCAGCACGGCGATCGCCCGGCTGAACCAGCGCCACGGCCCTGGCCCGACCGGCGACCGCTTTCTGCTGCTCCACCGCCGGCGCCTCTTCAATGCCGTGCAGGGGCGGTGGATGGGCTGGGAGCGAAAGCGCGGCAAGCTCCATGAGCTGAACCGCCTGCTGCGCGGCGCCAGCGACACCAGTTATGTGACCATCGACGGCCAAGCGCCCCAAGTGCCGGCCGGGGTGCGCTACGTCATCACGCTGGACGCCGATACGCGGCTACCGCGCGACGCTGCGCTGCGGCTGATCGGCAAAATGTCCCATCCGCTGAACCGGCCGCGGTTCGATGCGGCCCGGCAGCGCATCGTGGGCGGCTACGGCATTCTCCAGCCGCGTGTCACGCCTTCGCTGCCGATCGGCCGTGAGGGCTCGCTTTTCCAGCGCGTCTTCTCCGGGCCGGGCGGCATCGATCCCTATGCGGCAGCGGCCTCCGACGTCTACCAAGATCTCTTTGGCGAGGGCTCCTTTACAGGCAAGGGCATCTATGATGTCGATGCTTTCGAAGCCGCGCTCAGCGGCCGGGTGCCGGAGAACACGCTGCTCAGCCACGACCTGTTCGAAGGCGTGTTCGCGCGTGCCGGGCTGGCCTCCGACGTTGAGGTGGTCGAGGAGTTTCCCGCACGCTACGACGTGGTGGCCAGGCGGCAGCACCGCTGGACACGTGGTGACTGGCAACTGCTTGGCTGGATCTTCGGGCGCCACAAGGGCATCCATGCGGTGCCAGCCATCGGCCGATGGAAGATGCTGGACAACCTGCGCCGATCGCTGCTCGCCCCCCTGCTGTTCGCGAGCCTGGTGCTGTGCTGGTTCCTGCCCTGGCCGGCGGGGCCACTGGGAACTATCCTGCCGCTGTCTGCCCTGGCCATTCCCGCCGCCCTGCCCGGCATTCTCTCCGGGATGCTGCACCGTAGCGGCATCCGCCTGCGCAACCACGTGCAAGCGTTGCTCGCAGACCTGCGGCTAGCCGCCACGCAGATTCTGCTGGGGCTGGCCTTCGTGCCTGACCAGGCCTGGCGCACGGGTGACGCCATCGCCCGGACGCTGGCACGGCTGTTCTACACGCACCGCTATCTGCTCGAGTGGACCACGGCTGCGCAGTCCGCCACGCGCCCACGGCTGGACCTGGCCGGCTTTTACCGGCTAATGGTCGGCGGCACCCTGCTTGCTCTGTCGATGGCCGCCGTCGGCGTGGGGCTGTTGTCATCGTCGTGGCCGCTCGTGCTGCCCTTTGCGCTGCTATGGCTGACGGCGCCAGCCCTTGCCTTGTGGACCAGCCGTGCGCCGGCCTTCGGACGCCAGCTCACCCTGCCGGAGACCGACGCGCTTGCGCTGCGCATCACCGCGCGCCGCACCTGGCGCTTCTTCGAAACCTTCGTCACGCCGGCGGACAACATGCTGCCGCCCGACAACTTCCAGGAGACGCCCAGGCCCGTCGTGGCGCACCGGACCTCGCCAACCAATATCGGGCTCTACCTGCTGTCGGCAATCGCTGCGCGCGACTTCGGCTGGGCCGGCACCGCCGCGACGGTCGCGCGCATGGAAGCGGCGTTCGCCGCCATGCGCAAGCTGCCGCGCTACCGGGGCCACTTCCACAACTGGTACGAGACGCAGGGCCTGCAAGCGCTGCATCCCGCCTACATTTCGTCGGTCGACAGCGGCAATCTCGCCGCGCACCTGATCGTGGTCGCCAATGCCTGCGAACAATGGGCAATCGCCCCCGCGCCAGATCCTTGCCACGGCCTGTCGGACACCGCGCGGCTGGCAGACGATGCGCTGGCCGCGCTCCCCCTGGCGCAAAGCGGCCCCGGACGTCAGCTTCGTGGGCTACTGGCCAAGATCGACACCGTGCTCGCCGGCTCATTCACCATGGCAACAAGGGCGACGGAAACACCAGAGCTCCTGCGCCTCACAGAGAAGATCACTCAATTGGTGCATGACATCCAGCGCGCCACCGGCGATGACAGCATTGCCGATCTGGCCTTCTGGACCGACGCGCTGCAACGCGCTGTCACCGAGCATGAGCGCGACCAGCGGCAGCAGGCGGAAGCGCCACAGGCGCTGGCCGGCAGGCTGAGGGCACTCGCGCACACTGCACGTGAACTGGCGCTGGCAATGGACTTTGCCTTTCTGCTCGATCCGGCGCGCAAGCTGCTGTCGATCGGCTATTCGCTTGCCGACAACCGGCACGATGCCAGTTGCTACGATCTGCTCGCCTCCGAAGCGCGCCTCGCCAGCCTGTTCGCCATTGCCAAGGGGGACGTGTCAACCTCGCACTGGTTCCGGCTGGGGCGCATGGCGACACCACTCGGCAAGGGCTCGGCACTGATTTCGTGGTCAGGCTCGATGTTCGAATACCTGATGCCGTCGCTGGTGATGCGCGCTCCCGCCGGCAGCCTGCTTGAGCAGACCGCGTGCCTAGTGGTGGCGCGACAGCGGGACTACGGGCAATCGCTAGGAATTCCTTGGGGCGTTTCCGAATCGGCATACAACGCGCGCGACAAGGAATTCACCTACCAGTACTCGAACTTCGGCGTCCCCGGTCTGGGGCTCAAGCGGGGCTTGTCCGAAAATGCAGTGATCGCCCCCTATGCCACGGGGCTGGCGGCCATGGTCGATCCGCAAGCCGCACGCGACAACTATCGTCGCCTGGCCGAACTCGGCGCTCTTGGACGCTACGGCTTCTACGAGGCGCTAGACTACACGCGCGCGCGCCTGGCCGAAAGCGAGACGGTTGCCATCGTGCGCAGCTTCATGGCGCACCACCAGGGCATGACCATCGTTGCCATCGCCAATGCTCTGCACAATGGCCGCATGCGCGAGCGCTTTCATCGTGAGCCGATGATCCAGGCGTGCGAACTGTTGCTGCAGGAACGCATGCCGCGCAACGTCGCTGTGGCGCATCCCCGCGCGGAGGAGGTGAAGGCCTCGACTGCGACAGTACTGGCGCAAGACTCCGCGGTGCGACGGTTCGCAGCGCCGGCATGTGGCAACCCTGTCACCCATTTGCTGTCCAACGGACGCTACGCGGTGATGCTGACCACCACGGGAATGGGCTACAGCCGTTGGCGCGACCTAGCCGTGACGCGCTGGCGCGAAGATGCCACCCGCGACGATTCGGGCTCTTTCATTTTCCTGCGCGATACGCAAAGCGGCGTCACCTGGTCTGCCAGCGCGCGAACAGGCACCGATGGCGAGCACGCCGGCGAAGTGGCTTTTGCCGAAGATTGCGCCGAGTTCGTGCGACACGACGGCAGCCTGACAACCATCCTAGAAGTCCTGGTTTCCGGCGAGGACGACGGCGAGGTCCGCCGCGTATCGCTGGTCAACAACGGACGCCGCTCACGTGAGATTGAACTGACGTCCTATGCTGAAGTGGCGCTCGCCACGCGCGCGTCTTATGACGCGCATCCGGCCTTCTCCAGGATGTTCATCCAGACCGCACACCTACCGGAATCCGGCGCGCTGATCGCGACGCGCCGCCTGCGCTCTCCCGGGGAGTCACCAGTGTGGGCCGCCCACTTCAGCGTGGTGGAAGGCGACCTTGTCGCCGATCCGCAGTATGAGTCCGATCGGGGGCGCTTTCTCGAAGACGGCCGTGCGCCCGTCGCGTGCGCAGTCGTCACAGCCGGACTGCCGCTCTCGAGTACGGTCGGCACCGTGCTCGACCCGATCTTCTCGCTCAGGCAGCGTGTGCGGATTGCGCCCGGGGACAGCGCGCGGGTAGCCTTCTGGACCGTCATTGCGTCGTCGCATGCGGAACTGCTGGCCCTCATCGACAAGCACCAGGACCGCAACGCGTTCGACCGGGCCAAGACTCTGGCCTGGACGCAGGCCCAGGTCGAGCTTCGCCACCTTGACGTCGATGCGGCGGAAGCGGCCGACTTCCAGCGCCTGGCTGCCCCGCTGCTCTATGCCGACGCCCGATTCCGGGCCCCGCCGGACGCCATCCTTCGCGGCGCGGGTCCGCAATCGGGACTGTGGCCGCTGGCGATCTCCGGTGACTTGCCGATTGTGCTCATGCGCATCGACGAGATCGAGGACATCGTGCAGGTACGCCAGTTGCTGCGCGCTCACGAGTACTGGCGCATGAAAGGACTTGGCGTCGATCTGGTTATCGTCAACGAGCGCGCTTCGTCTTACATCCAGGACCTGCAGATAGCGATCGAGACCGCGGTTCGCAGCAGCCATTCGCAACGCCAGACGGGCGAGGAATCAGTGCGCGGATCGGTATATTCCTTACGTGCCGACATGATGGCTCCAGAAGCCCGCACCCTGCTCCAGTCGGTCGCACGTGTCGCGTTGATTGCGCGACGTGGCCCGATCGCGAACCAGCTCGCCCGGCTGCCTGCATTCCGAGCTCCACTTTCCGTACCCGTCCTGCGCCGCAGGCCCGCGCCACAGTCAGCGCCGTCGGCGTCCTCTGTGCCCGGGCTCGAGTTCTTCAACGGCCTGGGCGGCTTCGACCAGGACGGACAGGAATACGTGGTCGTACTGAACGCCGGCCAGTCGACGCCTGCCCCATGGATCAACGTGATCGCCAATCCCGGCTTTGGCTTCCAGGCGTCGGCCAGCGGCAGCGGCTACACCTGGGCGGAGAACAGTCGCGACAACCAGTTGACGCCGTGGTCCAACGACGCAGCCACGGACCCGTGCGGCGAGGCAATCTATGTTCGCGACGAGGATACCCACAAGATATGGAGCGCCACCGCGCAACCGATCCGGGACAACGGCACCTATATGGCCCGCCATGGGCACGGCTACAGCCGCTTCACGCATGAGGCCAACGAGATCGCGCTGGCGTTGCTGCAGTACGTTGCCCTGGACGATCCGATCAAGATCTCGCGCCTAACGCTGCGCAATCTCTCCGGCACCCCGCGCCGGCTTTCCGTGACAGCCTATACGGAATGGGTGCTGGGCACCTCCCGGAGCGCCTCGGCGCCGTTTATCACGACGGCGCCGGACCCAACCACCGGCGCCCTCCTGATCCGCAATCCGTGGAGCACGGCGTTTGCGGGTCGCGTGGCCTTTGCCGATCTGCGCGGCAAGCAAACCGCCTGGACCGCGAACCGTGCCGAATTCCTTGGCCGGAATGGTGGCCCTGAAGCGCCTGCGGCGCTGCTCGGCGAGGTGCCCTTGTCCGGCGCTACCGGAGCGGGCCTAGACCCCTGCACGGCCTTGCAGTGCCATGTCGAGCTCGCCGCCGGCGAGACGGTCGAAATCGTTTCGTTCATCGGACAATGCGCTTCGGCTGCTGAAGCCAGTGCGCTGGTTGCGCGCTATCGCAAGACGGATCTCGACGTCGCGCTGGCGGCCGTGACCCGGTACTGGCGAGACCTGCTTGGCGCGGTACAGGTCAGGACTCCGGACCGGGCCATGGACATCATGCTTAACGGCTGGCTTCTCTACCAGACGCTTGCCTGCCGCATCTGGGCGCGCTCGGCTTTTTATCAGGCAAGCGGAGCGTACGGCTTCCGCGACCAGTTGCAGGACGGCCTGGCGCTCGCACTTGCCAGTCCCGACGCAGTGCGTCGGCATCTGCTGCGCGCCGCCGGGCGGCAGTTCGCCGAAGGCGACGTTCAGCACTGGTGGCTGCCGCACTCCGGCCAGGGCGTGCGGACCAGGATCTCCGACGACCGTGTGTGGCTGGCGTTCGCTACCGCCAGCTACATTGCTGGCTCGAACGACACCGAAGTGCTGGACGAGATGCTGCCATTCCTGGAGGGCCATCTGCTGGACCCTGCCGAAGCCGACGCATTCTTCCGGCCGATGGTCTCGGATGCATCGGCCTCGCTGTTCGAGCATTGCGCACGCGGCATCGACAGTTGCATGGCGCTGTCCGGCGAGCACGGGCTACCGCTGATCGGTGGCGGAGACTGGAACGATGGCATGAACCTTGTCGGGGCCGGCGGCAAGGGCGAGAGCGTCTGGCTGGGCTGGCTGCTGCTACGTACCCTGGTCATGTTCGCGCCGCTGGCGCAGAGCCGCGATGCCGGGCGCGCAAGCCGCTGGCGCGCGCATGCGGCCTTGCTGCGCGAGGCGCTGGAGCGAGAAGCCTGGGACGGCGACTGGTATCGTCGCGCGACCTTCGATGAGGGCACCTGGCTGGGCTCTAAAGACAGCGAGGAATGCCGGATCGACGCCATTGCACAGTCCTGGGCCGTACTGTCGGGCGCGGCCGATCCCGTCCGTGCCCGCGCGGCGATGGCCTCACTGGACAAGTATCTGGTGCGCCGTGAGGACGGGCTTGCGTTGCTGTTTACGCCGCCCTTCGACAAGGGCACCCTTGACCCCGGCTACATCAAGGGCTACCCGCCCGGCCTGCGCGAGAACGGCGGGCAGTACAGCCATGCAGCAATGTGGGCAGTCCTCGCATTTGCCAGGCTCGGCGAGGCCAACAAGGCCGTCGAACTTCTCTCGCTGCTCAACCCGATCAACCATGCACTGACACCGGCTGCGGTCGAGCGCTACAAAGTCGAGCCCTATGTGGTTGCGGCCGACGTCTACTCGGTGCCACCTCACATCGGCCGCGGCGGATGGACCTGGTACACGGGTGCTGCAGGATGGATGTATCGCGCCGCACTGGAGGGCATCCTGGGCATCCGAAGAGAGGGAGACCGCCTGATCGTTGCTCCATGCATTCCGGCCTCGTGGCCCGGCTTCAAGGCCACCATTAACGTGGCGTCGACCCATTACGAGATCAGCGTGGAAACGCGATTGCACCACGCGGACGGTATCTCGCGAGCGCTTCTTGACGGCGCCGGCATCCCATTTGCCAACGGCCTGGTCAGCGCCCCGCTGGGTGGGGGCGAGCACACGCTAGTGGTCCTGCTTTGATGTCCTACCCGCCTCCGTACCGGCAGTGCCCGGCACCGGACAGACGCGCGGCGGGAGACAGATACGGAAATCGACCGTCCCGTCACCCATGAGGGTCCCCGTCAAGGTCATTCCAAAATCCTCGGAGATCCACCATGAAATTCATCCATGCCACCCGGGCAAACGCTGCGCTGTCGCTGACCGCAGCCGCATTCTTTGTCGCGCTGGCCTTTGCGAATCCCGCAACCGCGGCACCAGAGGGCAGTGCGAGAACGTCCTCGCATGCAATGCGGGTCGTAAGCAATGACCGGATCGAAACACGCATCGCCGATCTGCGCACCAAACTCCATATCACCGCCGCACAAAATGCCCTGTGGCAAGACGTAGCAACAGTGATGCGCGAGAACGCCAGCATCATGAACACCCTGAAGCAGGACCGGCTTGACCAGTCCGGGCACATGATGGCTGCCGAAGACATGCGCTCCTACAAGGCAATGGCAGATGCGCATGCTGAAGGTGTCAGGAAGCTTGGTCCCGCATTCCAGGCCCTATACGCCAGCATGTCCGATGTTCAGAAGCGCAACGCCGATTCAGTCTTCCGAACGAACCCGCACCACATCTAGCGCCTGGCGCGATGCCCCGCACTGGCCGGCCACCACGCCGGCATGCGCCTTCCGACAAGCGACAGGAGAACATCATGACCATCACCACGGCGACTGCGCGCCTCACGCGCATCAGGCCGTTCGGCGGCAGGATCACGGCAGCATTTGGCGTGGTGCTAGCGCTGGCCACCATGTCGGCCATACCGGCATTTAGCGAGGACTATCACCATGGATCCGCTCCGCAGCAGAATGGCAGGGGCCATGAAGGTCCACATGACAACTACCACCAGGACAACCACCGTACTCAGCACAACACGTACTACCGCAACGGCGGCAATGACTATCACGGCGTTTACCGCGACCCTTACGTCTATGCCCCGCCGCCAGTGACCTATGTACCCGAGGCGACGCCGGGAATCAGCCTCTTCTTCCCCCTGCAGTTTCGTTAAGCGGGGTGGGGCCGGGCGGCCGGAAGATCCGCTTGCACGCGTACGGCGCCGGACTGACTTGATATCCGGCCACGACTATCCTTCGGGCGGGATGAGGACGTTTCTATCGATAGATGTAGCAGCAACGAGCCTCAGCGAATCCCTCGAATCGGTGCTCAGGATTCCATGACGTGGCCATCGACAGCGCGATCCGCTAGAACGGCGGCACTCCGTCTGCTCGGCATGGCCGCCTGTAGCGGCATGAGCCGACGAGACACCGACACGGTAGTGGGTGCAGGTGTCGGGGGCGTTGCCGGTGCAGTGTTGACCGGCGGCAGCGCGTTGGGGACTGTTGGCGGAGCCGCCGTCGGCGGTGTCGTCGGCAATCAGGTCGGCAAGTAGCGCAGCGGCTGCGCCCCCATGGCTGGCAACGATGCGCGGCGTTCTGCAGTTCGCGTCCGTGCGCTCCTCGGTACGCTAACGTACCGCAATCCCATCCGCTTTTGCGTAGGCTGAGTTGATCCCGCGAACACAGGACAGTTTGGTGGACATCAGCGCTGAGCACCCACCGGACACTACCTGCATTTGCAGGCGGTTCAGACTGACGACGGCGCGGCCCCGATTCAACTTCCGGGGCCAGCACGCCCGGGTTGTCGAGATAACCATCATGCGCACCCTGCTTTGTCTACGCTTTACGAATGCCGCTTCCGCGCGGAACGGCTGGGATAAACTTCGTTCCCTCGAGCACGCGCCTGCCTACGTAACTGGCCCCTGGTTCCTGGGACGAGGCCAGCAGCGATTTGATGGATTTCCCGCTGCCGACACCACACACACCACCTTCCGACACGAAGGCTCGATCATGGGCTATGCCGTCTTTGCGATACTTGGCCTTGTACTGGCGGCCTACTATGGCAACCATTCCGGCACCCTGAGTGCTCTTAGCACCTATGGCCTGGGCTTTGTCGCCTTTGGAATCTGTGGCTGGCTTCTTGGGGACTTAATTGGCGCCACTCTGACACGCTCAAGGCTCGCTCGACAGACGGCACTACTGTCGCAGGATGAAATCATTATGATCGTCGGCTGCAAATCATCCGAGAAGGAATCGATCAAGACCTTGCTATATGAGCAAGGCGGAGTCGGCATTGACGAGCACGACGACTTTCTGCCTCATCTGCGCTGAACGCAAGTATGAACGGCTGGCTGCACCGGATGGCGCGCCCGGGAATTCAGCGCACCGTCCCC
The DNA here is from genome assembly GCF_002858765.1 of Cupriavidus pauculus. Lineage (GTDB taxonomy): Bacteria > Pseudomonadota > Gammaproteobacteria > Burkholderiales > Burkholderiaceae > Cupriavidus > Cupriavidus pauculus_B. The sequence continues at coordinate 133,084 of NZ_PJRP01000014.1, read as the reverse complement.
CAACGGATCTCGACTCAAATAATTCGCATGCTTCCATTGGTGGAGGGGCTGTCAGCGTTCCAAACGTACACACCACCGGCAGTACGCGGCGCGTCGGCCTCCGTAGCGTAGGCAGGGACACGATGGATATGAGGGTATGTAGACGAACTAAGGCCGATCGCCCGATTCCTAGGCAACGTGGCTCGACGGCACGTCGACGATGATAAGCTCCCGCGCGATTCTCCACAACTCGTCAGGAGGAATCAAGGACAGTAGATGGTTCCGCTTCGGACTCGGTCGCGCCACCGTAGCAGCCTCCTTTCTACTCGCCGTGGATTTGTATTCCAACCATCCATTGCTGTAGGGGTTACGGAAACGATGGCTGCCGTGGGTCAACGCACCTCATTGGCTAGGTTTTGTGCGGCCCACGTTCGTGACAGCACAATTTTAAGCGCGGCTATCACGGGTACCGACAAAAAAATCCCCACAACTCCGCCAAGCTGTTCCCCTGCGAGCAGCCCTACAATGACGAGGAGTGGACTGACCTTTACCCCTTCACTCATCAAATAGGGATTCAGGACGTAGTCTTGGAACAGGCGGTACGCGACGATGAATCCAATCAGCCAGAGCCAGTGCGGATACCCGCTAAAGCCGGCGACCGTGACCGTAGCTACTACCGCGGCCAATGGCCCAGCGAACGGAATGAACTCCAGCACTGCGGCCGTGGTTGCCAGCAGCAGCGCATAGGGCACACGCAGCAAGTAAAACGCGATGCTGTAGGCAATCAGAGTAGCCAGCGACATGAGCAACAGCGCCCGGACATAGCGAGACAGAAGCGTGTCCAGATCCGAATGATACTCGCCCACATTCTCTTCTCGGAAGACCGTATCCACGAGAGCAGCGCGGCATTAATCGCTGGTGCTTCGTTGATCATCAGAATGCTCATGATTGGGATGAGTACGAGGTAGACGAGATTGCTTGCCGCGTGCATGACACCCAATCCAACGTTGCGAACCAGCGGCATGGCGTGGTCTGAGTTCGTCGAAAGTTGCTCACGTATGAACTCCAGGATGCGCGCACGCAATGGCTCCAGGAAGCTCGGCAGCGCAAGGCGATCCGCCATGGTGCTGGCCTCAAGCAGCTTTGGAAGCTGATCGGCGAGCCTGACCGCTTCGTCCTGAACCGTCACGCCAAACAACGAGCCCGCGACGATGGCCACGACAACGACCAGGATGAAGACGATTCCGATCGATACGCTACGTGGAACCTTACGTGGCATGCGCCGCTCTAGACGCTCGACCAACGGGTACAGCAAGTAACTGAAGAACACAGCGAACACCGTGACCAACAGCACGGAGGCAATCTTGTAAACAATCAATACGGCAAGCGCGAATAAGAGAACTGTCCAGACAATTCTGCCGGCACGTGGGTCAAATCCGAGCATGATGTTTCCTCCCTTTGAGGTGGTAGCAATCCCCACCAGCAGCGGATAGGGATGTGCGCCATCGGGCGTACTCGGTGTACTCCTGGTGTGGTCCTGTTGCTGCCAAGCAGACTCTGAGGTGAGTTTTAGGCAAACGTCCCGGCCGCCGCGAACTACCGTTGCAAGATCGAGCGGAGTTGGCATTGGCAAGTACGGGGACTTCCTGCCTCATCTTCGCTGGACGCAAGCATTACCGTTCCCTGGCACCAGGCGGCGCCCGTGGGAAATAAAGGCCTGAAGAATGCGAGGTCGCCGCATTCAGAGACTGATCAGACCTGCCGCGACGTTCACGCATAGCTCCAGCACTGCGATATTGAAATAGAACGAGAGCACAGATTGAGCGAGTCCCGCTTTGCGAATGGACCGCGATCTTAGCGCCACGTCCGACGTCTGCGAGGTTAACGCGATCGTGAACGAGAAATACAGGAAGTCCCAGTAGTTCGGCTCGAGCGCGCTCGGGAAAGCAAAGTGCCCGGTCATCGGTACGCCCCCGTCCCGAGCACTACGGGCCGGTCGACACCGACGAGTGTGTCTATGGCTCCATGTCCACAGCGTCTTTCTAGGTCTGCACTAGGGTCTGCACATTGTCGCGGGCCTTATCCTCTGCATATTGCATCGCCAGTTCGAGGTCCGAGAAGAACTCCGTCCCATCAATCAGATCATTCGATTGCACCTTAGGAAGGTTATCCCTGACGGGACTTCCATCGGAACGCACAATTGAGTAAGAAACAACGTATCCCGGATGGTCCGAGTTGTCGTTCAAACGAGCTTGAATCGATACTTCAAACTCGCCAATTCTAACGAGTCGCTGCATTTTCGCCCCTCCCTGCTGGTTACAAAGTGCGCCCTAGTCGACCGGCGTCCGCAGGGTGCGCGCGCCATGCAGTGTCTGCACCATAATGCTTTCCAGCAAAGCGCACAACGTCGACGGTCTCGCCCCCTTTCGGCAACAGCCATCGGATCCCTTGTCGTGCATTCGCACCAGCGCTACGTCCAGATCAGTCAGAGCCACGATGACAACGTCAGAGCCGTGCTGGAGCGTCTCCGCTCAGTCGTCGATGAGAATCCGCACGGTCAGGCTGTCGAGGACGACCATATGTGTTTCCCAACCCTCCACCGACGCAAACGCAGCAGCACCGCTCTCGACGTTGCGCGCGTCTACTCCATCGCGCAAAGGTAGAACGTACGGGCATCCTCCCAATCAGCATGATCGTAACCACCAAGATCGACCGGGCGGCTGCCAATGCCAAAGCGGGCACACTCCCTCACGTGCTGCTGCCGTCGTTCGATGCCAGTTTGGTAGGGATGCCCGGTAACTTAGGCGTGTTTGTAGGAAGCGACGAGCAGCGAACGCTGGCTCTTAGTGCTGTTAGACGTCCACAGTGACCATAGCGCTCTCCCTTGCCGCCTCGGTGGCGTCTCACAGGACGCGACGAGCGTCGGCCGGGGCAACCCAATACAGGCGTCTCTCCCTGCCCTGGTATGGCCCTTGCGCTTCGGTTAGGAGGCAATGCCGCCTCGACAGGAGCCAGCATGGCACAGCAACCGCAATCAGGTCACGCCCAGCAGCAATTACCCGATGATCAACAGGCTAAGCAAGATGCCAAACAAAGGAGTCAACCGGACGATAACCATGGTCCCATAGGCGGGCAGCCTGTTGAGCAGGATCGACGTGGCGGTCGAAACGAACGGAAGAATAGCCTGAGCGGCCGGCCTGATCCGCGTCCAAATAGCCGTGAGAATGAGAGTAGCGAGCAAGAACACCAAGACGTCCAGGACTCTCAGGACGAGCATGACGCGGGGAAAGGCGCTGCAATCGTGGCTGGCCACTGATCGGAACTACTACTGGGCGCGCCAGCGTGAGCAATTACGGCTGCTCGCGACTCAAGATAGCTAATCGCGATCGGCGATCCGGCGCCAAACCGCTAACCGCCGTCGCAGCATAGGATAAACCTGTGCGCACCAGGAGTTGCCCCTGAATAGGCCGTAATGGTCGCATTGAGAAATGCGTAATGCTCTCCCGATTTGACGAAGGTATCTGTGTGCACAATGAATGCGCGGCGTGCGTCTGTTGTGCACCCGTAATGGCGTCATCGGCGCCTTCTACGGTCAACAGGCGGGTTTTACGCAAGCAATTGGGTCTGACAAGCGCGCCGTCGACGCGCCAATTTCCGCGCGGCAACAGAAAGCGCCGAAAGACCACGTCAATAGTGCTTTCCATGAACTCGGCAGGCAAGTCAAGTGGGACCGAATAGTCCGCTGCCTTCGCCACGCTTGCCACGATGCCTCCAGTATCTCCCCGAGACACGTGACACATCGCCTCGAGGAACGGTCCGACTTGTCCCGATGGGTCACCCGCCTGAGCGGAGAATTGAAGAAATCCTGGATACACTCGTCGGCCGGCACCTGGGTAACCGATCGGAACGCGCCCAGTGCAACGCTGTGCAAACCATTCACGAGAAAGCCACCTGGCCGCACGATCGAGCGCAGTAGGGTGATTTCTTGCGTCGATGGGGCCGCCCATTAGGACGAGGGTGCGCAGTTCGGAAGCGCCACTGGCCGCCAACCGCGCGGCCGCTGCTAGCGCCGGCACCGTCGATTGGCAGATCGCCAGGACGTCAAGTTCCCCCGGTCCGAGCCGAGACATGAAACTTTCTAGCGTCAGAACATGGTGTTGAGGTCCAGTATGCCGGCTTCCATAGGAATGTCCCTGGCATCGATCCATTCGGTTACATAGACGTCTGAATCATTGAGGAGTGACCGCACTACAGCGCGCATCAGCGCCGCCGGGTGGCCCGCGTGTGTTGTGCGCAACATCAGCCTCGGACGCACCCTGTCATCCGTGCTTGTGTGCGCGGAGAAATGGAGAAGCCGGCAGAACGGGGGGGTGCGCCACGGCGGTCACGCTAACGGGCACCGGTTCTCCAGATTCGCTTAGAACCGTCTCGATCCCGAACACCGGCGTACCGACGAAACGCTTGGCCACTTGGAAAAGTTCGTAGGCACGCACAAACTGTAGATGCCTCTGGGTCTCCACCACGCTCGGAGGCAAGTAAAACGGCCAACACCAGATTCTATTCATCGCTACGGCTTCGACTCGCGCCAGTGACGTGGTATGTCTGTTTCATCTTTTATTCCCTTACTCCGCGACGGAGCGCCGCAATTCCCACGGGGCCAGATAGTCGTCCAGTTCCGCGCCCAAGTGGGAGGTATGCAAAAAGGAGGCCCGCCACTGGAGATGGTCGGGCCTGAACGGACAAACATTCGCGCACACGTCCTGACTTTAGGTCTCCCTCGTCGGCAAGTGTGTCGGGTATCGTCTGAATATTTTGCGATGCACAAAAAGTGGACAGGCTAAAAGCGCGCCTTCACGCACTCTGCCATTTTCGCCAATTGCACGCTCCGTTCTTCCCGTAGGGTATGTCTCCCGCATTGAGTGGTTCTTCGCAAGACCGCGCAGTGGCTCATGTCGGCTGGCGCTTGCCTACGGTCAATCGCGATCGATCAGACGCTTGCCCCGCGGCGCCTTTATCATCGATGCAGTTATCGCTCGACGACCAATGAGGAGGCAGACGCCTGCCGGAGGAGTCCTCGGTTGAGCCAGATGGATATGCTGCTCATTGAGCCTCGCCGGCGGGCGATCGGGTGATTTACCTTTCAACAGCGACGCGTAGCACCGGTCGAAGGCGTTGACCGTTGCGGAACACGCTCAGTACTCAGGCGAAATTCTCGAAAACACCTTTCGGCCTGGCACGTCGAAAGCTACTTGACTCATTGCGCTACCGGCAAGGCATTCGCAGCGTTCCTTTCGCCAGAGTTCACGCGTGCATCGGTCGCCGGGCGAGGACCGCTAGCCCAGCACGAAGCGCTTGAAGCGGTATTGTCCGAAACACATACACATGGCATCGCTCGCGCTACAAACACGGCGCCCTCACTGCTGCACCATATACCTGTGAACGCATTCAGCGTCCCATCTCTGATCGCCAAAAACAGATGGCTCTTGCGCTTTCCGTCATATCGCCTGCGGCGCGCATGACACCAGATTGGGAAGGCGAGATGCCGCAACGACTTCGGCATGCGGCCCAGGCACTTTCACAACTTCAGCGATCGGATCTGCATGACATACGGGGATGCACGTCCGGCCTTGATAAGGTCAGTCTAAGTTTTCCAGCCTGGCGACTTCAACCATATATCGCACTGCGGACATGATTCCTGTCGCGTTTCGAATGTCCCTGAACCCCCCTTAAGCGGACCGTCGACGCGGATTGAGCGAAGGTCTCAGATGGGTCGGTCAGCGACCGTCGGCGGCACAGGGTTCGCGGCACGTGTGGCAGACCAGGCTGACAGTGTCATCAGCGAATATCTGCAGGGCGAGCAAACTGTTCCTTCCTTCGTTGGAAAGGAGATGATCATGGAGACGTCCAATTCACCCGCCGCCCCGCGGGCACCGTGGAATAAGGGTAAGCTCACCGGACAAAAGCCGCCGCTGAAGCTCTGCGAGATCTGGGCAGTCCGGACAAGGCTGCAGATGTCGTCAAATTTTCGTGAGCTCGCGCTGTTCAATCTTGCGATCGATAGCAAGCTTCGAGCATGTGATCTCACAAAGCTATACGTACGCGACGTTTGTCAGGGTAGCCGCGTTAGTGCCCGAGCGACGGTGATTCAACAGAAGACGCATAGGCCAGTCCAGTTCGAGATTACGGAGCAGACGCGCTCCAGTCTTGAGGCATGGATCGCCCATCGCGGATTGCGCTCGTCGGATGCACTGTTTCCAAGTCGGATTCACGCCTCGACCCACCTGTCCACCCGTCAGTACGCACGGCTTGTACATCGTTGGATCGCCTCCATTGGCCTAGACGACACAGCGTACGGCACCCACACTATGCGGCGGACCAAGGCATCGCTCATTTATCGCAGAACAAAGAACCTCCGCGCCGTGCAATTGCTGCTGGGCCATACGAAGCTGGAGAGCACGGTTCGCTACCTCGGCATCGAAGTTGACGACGCGCTTGAGATGGCGGAGCAGACTGAAGTGTAAAAGCCTCGGGCCGGCGAGCGGGCGCTTGCCGGCCATGAACGGCCAGTCATTTGCGTGCCGAAAAGCGGTCACAGACCGAGCTGACGCTCATGAATCGTCCGTGGCGCCAGAGCCTACGCGGGCCGCTATTACAGCGAGGACAGCCGGTAGGTCGGCAGGCTTTACAAAATGATGATCGATCCCGGCTCTGAGTGATTCGTCGTGCTCGGAAGGTGATGTCAAAGCAGTTAGCGCCACCAACAAAGGTGCTGGCACGAATTTTAGACGCCGGATCTCCCTTGCCACTGCGTGCCCGTCCAACCCGGGCATCTGAACGTCGAGAACAACAGCGTCGGGGCGCCACGCACAGTACTCCACAAGGGCGTCCGCGCCGTCTCCTTTTGTCCGGGTCTCGTAGCCATGAGCTTCGAAGAACGACTCGTAGGCTTGCAATGCATTTGGGTCGTCGTCCGCGATTAGGAGGCGCACGGCGCTTCGGGTAGGCATGGGGTCTCCAATTACCTACCATACGCAATAGATGTGCCCGGAAAAATCAGACAGCAATTTTGCGCGCTGGACTCCGCAAAACCGCGCTATAGGATGTTTTTTTCTGTCCTTCGGGAGCCGACATGCGATTAGCCGACTTTATCCTCCGCCGTATGGACGCCATTCTGTCGCGATGGGAGGCATTTGCGCGCACTCAGTTGCCGGCAGCGGCAGATATGAAACCGCTAGCCTTGCGGGACCATGCGCAGCAGATTCTGGTGGCCGTGGCAAAGGATCTGTCTACTTCCCAAAGCAGGAAGGAAGAATTTGAAAAGTCCACGGGGCACGCACCCGAACTGGCCGGAGCCCCTGAGACAGCCGCCCAGATGCACGCCCTTCTGCGCGCGCGAACCGGCTTCGATATCAACCAGATGGTTGCCGAGTACCGTGCCCTACGCGCGAGCGTACTCCGACTGTGGATAGATGAGTGCGTGCCTGACGGTCATCGCGAGGACGACATGATCCGTTTCAACGAGGCCATCGATCAGGCAATCGCCGAATCGGTGGACTTCTTCAGCATGCAGGTCGACTTGGCCCGCAATCTGTTCCTCGGAATGTTGGGGCATGACATGCGCAGTCCGCTCCAGACCATCCAGACTACAGCGTCGTATCTAGCAGCGCTGAACGCGGGGGGAAAAGTATCAGGAGCCGCCTCCCGCTTGATCAGAAGCGGCGCTCGTATGCAGGCGCTGCTGGACGATATGGTTGATTTCAATCGAACCAGGCTCGGTCTCGGTATCAATATCGCGCCGACCGATATCGATCTGGCCCAGTTGTTTGCCGATACACTTGACCAGTTGCGGGTAGTCCATCCGGACCGTCAGATCGATCTCGAGGTGGTTGGTGACTGCATCGGTGTTTGGGATGGCCGACGTCTCCAGCAGTTGTTGGGCAATCTGGTAATAAATGCAATCAAGTACGGAGCGCAAGACTCGCCGGTGCGTGTGACAATGACCGACAAGGGCGCGGGAGTCCTACTGGAAGTGAAGAATACCGGCACCGCTATTGAGCGGTCGACCCTCGACCTCATTTTTAATCCACTCCAGCGCGGCCCGAACCATCAAGGCACCAATACCGACAACAGTCTGGGGCTCGGACTGTATATCGCGCGCGAGATTGCCAAGGCACACGGGGGCGAAATTGATGCGCGATCCGACGCAGCAGAAACGGTGTTCTCTGTAAATCTGCCTCGCGGCAAATAGCGTGTATTGTGTGGTACGCAGATCGCTGCCAGTCTGTGGTACGGCTGTCGGCTTTCGCTGGACGCCGTTGGCTGCTTCGGGTCGCGAACTGCCGATTGAACCGAGCCTGGCCTGTGAATGAAGATCCACGACCGGTTTCGGCCAAAAGGCGGCACTGCCCGCGCCGAATGCCAACGTCTGCTTCCAAAGCTAAAATTTGGCGCTCGCCTTTACCCAAGCCGGCGAAAGAGAACCACGCCGAAAGACGTGGCGTAATGTCGTCGCCAGGATGGTCCAGCGTGCTGAATACCATCGACGGAAATTGGATTCATTCAGGCCTCCACCCTGCGGACGGGGGATAAATTGGAAGTCCGCTATGCCGTTAGACAATGCGTATCGGAGAAAGCCTTTCCTGGCAATTGCTTCGGAACGTGCAAGACACAGTATCTATCTTCCCATTTCCCTCCAATTCCGCCCTGCGCCTTAGCGCCCATTTCCACATCAACGAACAAAGCGACATGCATTACAACTTCAAACAGCCGGCCGCATGCATTCTTCTAACCGCTTTTGCCCTTGGTGGACTTGTCGCCTGCGGAGACGGCAAACCATCTGAATCCGACGCAAAGAAAGCAGTCGCAGCCAAATTTGATGGCTGCAAATACATCAGCCTGTCGGATTTCAAGCAGATCGGTGATGCTGCGCAAGGCAACAACGTTAGCCTCTACTTCGTTCAGGCGACCTATGAACTTAGCCTGAGGCTGGACAAGGACCAGATCCATCGCCTGAAGGACTCAAATCAGATGATAAATGTGCGAAATGACATCAAGCGTGACTGCCCGCAGGTTCCGGATGACAAGATCTACACCCTGGTGACCAAGGGAGGGGATGGTAGCGGGAAGATCGCGGTGACCTTCGACCACCAGAACATGTGGCTCGTCAGGACCGACAACGTGTGGCAATTGAGAGATGGTCTCTGAGGCTAACTTCGAGGCGTGGTGACGTGCGAACTCTGGAAAACCTTCGAGGCTTCGGGGTGTATGTCGCAGTCGATACGTACCGCAACCAACGACGCTTGCCCCCGGTGCTGCGAGTTCGACTTCCTGGGATACACGTTTGGGCGGATTTACTCGGCAAAGACTGGCCAGCCCCGCATGGGAATGCGGCCGTCGAAGAAGAGTATCCGGCGGATGGTCGAGAAGGTCCATGCGCTGACCGCCCTGAAGACGGGATGGCAAGAGACCACGGCGATGGTGGGCAAGTTGAACCGCATGCTGCGCGGCTGGGCCAACTACTTCAAGGTAGGAACGGTCATGAAATCGCCCTCAACGGTCGAGTTGCTTGAGCGCCCGTTGGATGCGTCCTCGTCGAGCAGCGATCCTGCGCGCGAAGTCGTTGCGGTAGGGCCACTACGATGGCCAACCGCGTATTGGTGCGGCTGTACGAACGGTTGATTGACTCCGCTTTTAATCACAAACATCGTCCCAAGAGAGAGGATAGCCGGTGCAGCGCATTCCCGTGGCTCGGGGCGCACCGCGGACCGGACGTCATCCAAGCATTCCTAGATACATCGGTGGCACTGCAGTCAGGCCAGCATGTACGCTGCGGGTAACCTCATCCGCCAAGAGTTTTGAGTGACCGGCCTCTAATGCGGCGAGAGCCATACGCGCAACCTCATCCGGGGAAGCCTTGGGGCCGGGTACGCCCCGCGCCATGTCGGTATCCATGAAGGCGACATGCAGCGAAAGAACTTCTGTGCCTTGGGCACTTAATTCCTGCCGCATCGCGTTACTCAAGGCTCAAGCGGCGGCCTTCGATGCGCTGTAACTGCCGGTAATGCCTGGCAGAGTCGCCCAACTGAGCGCGGAAATGACATTGATCATGGCACTACTGCCAGACGCCGCCAGGATCGGCGCGAAGGATTGCGCCATCCGTAACGGCCCAACGGCATTTGTCTCGAACTGCTGTCGCAGCATATCGATCGATGATGGAGAAAGCACCGCGCCGGAGCCTCCGATACCGGCGTTGTTCACCAGCAAGCTGACGTCGCCCAATTCGCGGGCGAGCGCCTCGACCTGATCGGCCCGAGTCACGTCGAGGCGTACGGGCACCACGCCAGATGCGGTGACGGTAGACGGATCACGCGCCGCTGCATAGACCTTGGCCGCGCCAGCGGCAAGCAAGGCGCGAGTGAATGCTGCACCCAGTCCGCGATTGGCACCCGTAACGAGCGCGACAGAACCTTGGATCTTCATGAAGACTTCCTTACAGAGAGTGTGTCAGTAGTGCGATGTCAAACGCAGCATGACGTAGTGCTCGTAGTGACCGACGCCGTTTTGCACGATGGGATCTTGTGAGGTGAAAGCGGCAATGTCATCATCGTCCGGAATTTGGTAGAGGGAGACACCATAGCCACCAGTGTCATCAATCACAGGACCGTGTGCCACGATCACGCCTTGCGCGAACAACTCATCGAGAAAGGCGCCATGTCGCTTCATCAACTTCAACTCGTCGTCCGACATCGTCGCGAGAAAGTCGGGGCGCGGAGGAATGAACTTGCACAGGTAATATTTCATCAATACTCCTTATTGAATGTTCTGAACCATAACCGTGCTAGCTTGACGGTGCGGTTCGTTCTACTCGCCTCCGGCGTGCTTATCCGGCGGTCCTGACGCTCTTGAGAATCGAGCTTTCGAACATCTTGGGCGCATAGCTTTGCAGGAAAAGAATCATCCCCGTCATCTTGCCAACCGGATTGCTAAACTTCGGTTCTTTCGTGCCGATGATTTTCGTGATGGTGTGCACAACCGCATCAGGCGCCTCGGCTTCATCGATACCTTTTTGCGTGGCGGCACGAACCTGTTTGCGGTAAGCGTCGTAGTCGGGGATATTGCCGCCTGTAGACGAAACCGAATTTTGTCCAAGGTTGGTTTTGAACCACACCGGCTCGACCACGCTGACTTTGATGTTGAACTGGTTCAGCTCAAAACGCAGGGCTTTGAAATAACCTTCGACCGCATGCTTCGAAGCCGAGTAATAGGACAGGTTCGGCGGGCCGATCAAGCCAACGATGGAACTGACGGTGATGATCTGGCCGCTCTTTTGCTTGCGAAAGTAGGGGAGCAAGGCGTTCGTGACCTTGACCGTTCCCCAGAAGTTCGTTTCGAACTGCTGCCGCCCGACTTCAAGCGGTGTCTCCTCAGCGATACCCGTCACCATGTAGCCCGCATTGTTGACGAGAACGTCAAGTTGCTTCGTATAGGTGAAAAGCTCATGCGTGAACGACTCGATGGAAGTGTCGTCGTCGATATCAAGGCGCAGTAACTTGAAGGGCACATTCCGCGCGTATCTTTCCGGCTGACGACTGGTGCCGATCACGTTAAAACCGTCCTTGTGGAGTTTGTTCGCCAGCATCAAACCAAAGCCCGACGATGCCCCAGTAATCAAAATTGTCTTCTTCATCTCTCCAGCTCCCGGTATTCAAATGACCTATCAAGGCTTGCAAAAAATTGTTGATGTAGATGGATACGAGTTCGTCATTGCCGGCCTCTTCAAGAACGACTCGGCGAGGGCTGGCTAGAGTGGATGGCCATGTTGGCTCGGCAACGGCATGACGCGCGATTCGAGGTGCAAACCAATTCTGGCGACCCTTGACGGTTGCTGCCATTCTGCCTGCCGATCGCGTCATGGACCCTAGCCGATCACGCCAACGGACTCGCCGAGCGCGCCAATATTTACGCTGTCCCGAGTGGCGCATTTTGCTATTGTGATGGCGTGATCTGCGGGATAGACTCATGCGATGAATACGAAAAGTATGAATCCCCCGAGCGGTCGGCACGGCCATCCGACGGACTATGCCATTTGGCCCGGATGGCGCTTGTTGATGCAGGATGCAGGCATTGCAGCTTCGCCGGTTTTGCGCCGTGCGCAGCTACCGGGGGACCTGTTTTCGCGTCAGAACGTTCGCCTCGATCCGACCAGTTTCTTCATGCTGTGGAAGGCCATTGAGGCCGAGGCAGCGACAATCAACGCGGACGTACCGGCCGCGCTGCAAATCGCAAAGGTGATGTCGTCGGACTGGTTCGATCCCGAGCTTTTCGCCGCGCTATGTAGTTCAAATATGGGCGGAGCACTCGACCGAATTGCGAAGTACGTCAGACTGATCGCGCCCATGATCATTCGGATCGATCGAGCGATCGGGCACACGACAGTTTCCATTGACTTCTTGGATCACACCCTGCCGCCACCCGATGTATTTCTTACTTTCAAGCTGGTCTTTTTCGTGCAACTAGCACGCTTGGCGACACGAAGTCCGGTACGCCCATTGCGAGTGAGTTGGCCGTTGGCGACGAGCGCATTGAATGACAGCGCGGCCGCCTACCAAGCATATTTCGGCGTGCCAGTGACAGATGCGCCCTTAGCCACCGTTGTCTTCGCTGCTGAGGATATCGAGCGGCCATTCCTGACCGAAAACCACAAAATGTGGCAGTTCTTCGAGCCATCGCTACGTCAGAGACTAGCGGATTTGGATAGGACGGCCAGTATGGGCGGAAAGAGTGCGTAGCACCCTGCTGGAGACGCTCCCGGCAGGGGAGGTGTCCATGCAAGTGATCAGTCGAAAACTCGCGGTCAGCGTCCGCACGTTGCAGCGCAGGCTTCAAGATGAGGGAACCTCGTTCCAGCAAACGCTGGACACTTTGCGTGAATCGTTGGCCTATCACTATCTTCGCAACACTACGATGTCCAGCGCCGAGATCTCCTTTCTACTGGGATTCGACGATTCCAATTCCTTTGCTCGCGCGTTCCACTCATGGACTGGCAAAACGCCGCACAAGGTACGAACGGAGATTGGTGTTAGCAATAGCGAGTCGAATGCGGATACAGCCGGGGTGTAGTAGCTAAGCACCAACTAACTCATCGGGGTTTCGATCTCGGGCGAAATTTGTGCGCGCGACGATGCGCCGGGATACATCGGCTTGCCTCGCCGAAGAAGGCGTTCGAAGCATCCGCCCGTTTTTCGATGCGCACGTTGAATGACCGCTCTCTGGACCGGCGACTGTCGCTTCAGGGTCGACTATCGCCTCCTGTTTCATGGCAACTTCTGGCCCCGAATCAGCCCGTTCAAACGCGCTCAATCCGCGATGCAAAGGACGGATACTGCCGAACAGCATCCTCTAGGCAATTGGCCATTGTCTGCGCGTCGCCAGGAAAGCGCCGTTCAAATTCCGTCCAGCTTTTCAATCGAAGTACGAGCGGCATTTCGACAAGCGCAGTGATTGCATCCCAGAATGCGTCCCAATTCTTTCCGTACCAATCTGGAAACTGCAACTGCACCATCAATCTCGCGTGCAACTGCGCCACGGATTCAATGTCCCCCAGTTCAATTTCTACAAGTTCGTGACGTGCCATGTTCTGCCCAAGGTTAGGGACTGAAGTGTAAAGGCGCAGCACCTCCCTCGTCGCCACCCCCGCGTGCCGCCCACTGTGACGCAGAATGCCTCATGCCCCGCAACTGCTGGCGGGGCAGGCGTCGGCTGCCGCTCGCAGCCAGTCACACAGGAGTTGTTCCATGTTGATGCGAGACGTGATCCCCCAAGTGCTGAACCGCAGTACCGCCTTGCTTGCCCAGGTCGGATTGGAGACCCCGCCTCAGAAAACCTTCCACCATGCCATCGATATCTACCTCAAGGATTCCAATGCCTTCATGAACACGTATTTCGCCCGCTACTTCGAGTGGCAGGGCATCTGCCGCGAGCGCTGGTTCCACGAATGCATTCACAGCAACCTGCTGGCTACCGGCGGCGTCTTCGTGACCAAGCGTGCGCATCAGGAATACGTGGAGGAAACCTTCCCGTTCCAGCATGTTGACTGCTATCTGAACACCTTCGAGGTGCGCCAGTGCTCCGCGTATCTGCTGTTCCGCTTCTGCGTGGACGGCCGGCCGGTATCCCTGGGATACCAGCAGATCGTCTTCGCCGGGCGGGACAAGCGCATCTCGCGCTTCCCAAAGGAGATCATCGAGAAAGTCAGGGAATATGAACTGATCCTGCCGCCGCTCGCCAACTAAGCGACGACGACAATCGCAGTGCCCGCCGGCGTTGGGTCAGCCGGCGGCGCTGGCGGGAAACCGGCTTTCCGGCAGATCCGCCAGCGGCTGGAAGCACGGCAGGCGCAGCGTAAAGGTGGTGTGGACGCCGGGCACGGATACGCAGTCGATACGGCCGCCGAACGCCTCAAGCACGCGACGACAGAACGCCAGCCCCAGGCCGTTTCCCTTGCCATGGGCCTTGGTGGAGAAGAACGGGTCGAAGATACGCGGCAGCACGTCGGCCGGAATGCCCGGGCCGCTATCGCGGACACGCAGCAAATAGCAGTTGCGCTCGACCTCGCCGGTGATGTCGATATGGCCGGCGCCATGTACGCGAATCGCGTACAGGCTGTTCTTCAGCAAATTGAACAGGACGTAGACCAGCAGCGTCTCGCTCCCCACGAAGCGCCAGGCAGGATCGATCGCCGCCACGCGCACGCGCACGCGCTCGTCCGGCTGGAACGGATACCGCTCCAGCGCGTTGTCCACGCAGGCCGCCAGCGCATGCGGCTCGAAGGTGCTGCGATTGAGCCGCTCCAGCGTCACCGACGCCAGTGCCATGTCGATGACCGTGCTGGTGCCATCGACCTCGCGCGTGATGCCCTCGAGCAACTGGCTCATTCGTTCGAGTTGCCCCGGCCGCAAGCGGTCCTCGACCAGCCCTTGCTCCACGGCCAGCCGGTAGCCCTGCACCACCTGCGGGAAGGTCCGCATCATTTCCTGGGTCTGCATGCGGATGGTGGCCAGCGGCGTGCGTACCTCGTGGGCCAGCGTGGCGGCGAGCGAATACGGGTGCATCAGATCGTAGCGCACCACGCTCAGGGCAAGCATGCCGAGGCTAAGCGCAATGAAGATCACGCCCGGCGGATAGAACGCGAAGCCATAGTTGACCGCATAGTCCACCGCGGCAAGCGAATACAGCGCCAGGCTCAGCAGGCACAGGTTGAAGCGGCGGCGCCGTTCCGCCGTGGCGTTGGTGCGCGCGACCATCAGCAACCAGCCGCAACGGCACACCAGGATCGCCGTCTGCAATACGTGCAACGGGTGCAACGGCCCCGCCTTGGGATAGTCCCCGAAGAACAGCGTGTAGTAGCCGGACACCACGCTGCTGGTGGTCAGCAGCAGGACGGCCAGGATCAGGCTTAGCCCGTACGATGCCAGTAGCGCGGGTCGCTCGCGCCGGCACTCCGTGACCTCGCAGATGAAGTGATAGAACGTGGTGGGCAGGAAGATGATGAACAGGTAGCCCACTTTGGCCAGCACCAGCGCAACATCGGGGTGCGCCGCCTGGAACAGGAACGCCCAGGTGCCCTGCCAGGCGAACGTGGTGAAGCACAGCAGGAAGAACGATGCGGATACGCGCGTCACGCCCCGGGTCACCAGCACATAGAGGCCGTAACCGAGGAAAATCGCCGAGACGAATGCGGGAAGAATCGCGTACATATGAGGCCACGGCGGTCCAGCCGCGTGGCAGGAAGAGAAGGACCCATCATGTTAAGGGGCGTCCAATACCCCCGTAGTAAATTCGGCTGCACACAGACCTTAGCAATGCTGAATTCGCCACATGGAATCCGGACCATGGGCCGCGGTTCTTCACAGTGGCGCGCGAGACGCCATGCATTGCCTGGCATAGGTTCCCGGGCATGTGAATCCGATCGCGGTGGCGCTCGTACGTATATGGCATCACGGCGTTTCACCGGATTTTCCGGGCGCCGGCCTCACCCTACTGAAGAGGCATACAAGCGAACTGGGCGCAGGAATCCAGCGGATTCCCTGCGCGGCGATGCGCAACACCAGCGGGAGCCGCTACGCCAGCAACGTACACGGGAAGCACCACCCCAGGAGGCCGAGACCGGCCATGAACGGCCAGTCATTTGCGCGCCGGAAGCGGCCCGGACTGCAGAGTCGATTGTCATGAACCACCCGTGGCGCCAGAACCTTGGCGGGCCGCTATTGCAGCGTGGACAGCATGCAGATCGGCAGGCTTTACAAAATGATGATCGAACCCGGCGCTGATTGATTCGTCCTGCTCGGTAGGTGATGTCAAAGCAGTAATCGCTACCAGCAAGGGGGCCGGCGCGAATTGTAGGCGCCGTATCTCCCTTGCCACCGCGCGCCCGTCCAAACCGGGCATCTGAACGTCGAACAACAGCGTCCGGACACCACACGCAATATTCCGCAAGCGCGTCCGCGCCGTCTTCTTTTGTCCGGGTTTCGTAGCCATGAGCGCCAAAGAACAACTCGTATGCTCTCAACGCATTTGGGTCATCGTCCGCGATTAGGAGGCGTACAGCTCTTGGGCTAGGCATGAGGGGCTCCAGTTGCCCTACCATACGCAATAGATGTACCCGACAAGATCAGACCGCAGATTTGCGCGCCGGATCCTAAAAAATGCGCTATGGGATGTATTTCCGTTTTACGGGAGCAGACATGCGATTAGCCGACTTCATCCTCCGCCGTATGGACGCCGTTCTGTCGGAATGGGAGGCATTTGCACGCACCCAGTTGCCGGCGGCGGCAGAAATGAAACCACTAGCCTTGCGGGACCATGCGCAGCAGATTCTGGTGGCCGTGGCAAAGGATCTGTCTCAAGCCCAAACCAGGAGGGAGCAATTTGAAAAATCCACGGGGCACGCCTCCAAACTAGTCGGAGCGCCTGAGACTGCCGCCCAGATGCACGCCCTTCTGCGCGCGCGAAGCGGCTTCGATATCAACCAGATGGTTGCCGAGTACCGCGCCCTGCGCGCGAGCGTACTCCGACTGTGGATAGACGAGTGCGCGCCTGACGGTCATCGCGAGGACGACATGATCCGCTTCAACGAGGCCATCGATCAAGCAATCGCCGAATCGGTAGAGTTTTTCAGCATGCAAGTAGACTTGTCCCGTAATTTGTTTCTGGGAATGTTGGGGCATGACATGCGCAGTCCGCTCCAGACTATCCAGACTACGGCGGCCTATCTGGCAGCGCTGAATGCGGGCGAAAAGGTGGCGGGAGCGGCGTCCCGCTTGATCAGAAGCGGCGCTCGCATGCAGGCGCTGCTGGACGATATGGTTGATTTCAATCGAACCAAACTCGGTCTTGGTCTCCATATCGCGCCGAGCGATATCGATCTGGGTCGGTTACTTGCCGACACGCTGGACCAGTTGCGGGTAGTACATCCGGATCACCAGATCAATCTGGACGTAGTTGGTGATTGCTCCGGTGTCTGGGATGACCAACGTCTCCAACAGTTGGTCGGCAACCTGGTACTAAACGCGATCAAGTACGGAGCGCAAGACGCGCCCGTATGTGTGACAGTGACCGACAAGGGCGCGGAAGTCCTACTTGAAGTGAGGAACACTGGCAGCCCTATTGAGCGTTCAACTCTCAATCTCATTTTCAACCCGCTCCAGCGCGGCCCGAACCAAGGCACAAATGCCGACGGCAGTCTGGGGCTCGGACTGTATATCGCGCGGGAGATTGCCAAGGCACATGGGGGCGAAATTGAAGCGCGATCCGATGCAGCAGAAACGGTGTTCTCTGTAAATCTGCCTCGTGGTAAATAGCGTGCATTGCATGGTACGCGCAGATCGCTGCCAGTCTACGGTACGATCGTCCGGTTCCGCTGGATGCCGTCGGTATCTGCCTGTCACACCGCCATCCACCCTCGATGTCCATGCTGTGACCGTTCAGCTGTACGCGTCCATACCCGTCATCTTGCCGTTACCGGCGACAGCGTTCTACGAGCCGAATTGGGAAACAGGCAAGGCCGTTCGTTGGAAGATCGGCCTGCCAGGCGGTGAGCCATTCGCGATCGCGGGGCTGTGGCGGGCGTGGCCGGACGGCGCCGTATCTTTCACCATGCCGACCCTCAACGCGGATAGTCATCCGCTCATGAAGCGATTCCACAAACCTGGCGACGAGAAGCGCGGCGTAGTCCTTTTGCCCCGCGAAGACTGGGAGGATTGGCTTCATTGCCGGGATCCCGAGGTAGCGCGCACCATGCTTCGACTTCTTCCCGCGGAGCAATTGGTAGCCGAGCCCGCTCCTGTCCTACCGCGAGCCAAAGCTGCGCCGAAAATCGAACCGGCTAAAGATGTGCCGCCAGCCCTCCTGTAGCGCAAAGGTCACCTGCCACAAAAAGGCCCGCTGGGAAGGCGGGCCGAAGAATTTCCATCGGGGATCTGATGGAGACTGGTGTCTTTCTACCCTAGTCGCTGCACGGAATATGAGACGTCAGTGTCCGTCTGATTTGCGACCCCCAGCGATCGAGAGCCTGAGTCAAGGCGATTGTCCGATTCGCCCTTTCGATCCCCAAACGCAAGGGACAAACGCAAATCGTCCCGGCGAGCTTTCAACGCCTCCAACGCGCTAATCATAGACTTCAAGCTGCGTCGCGCCAGCGCCGCGTCCCCGCCTTCCTCTTCCAATTGGGCGACGAGTTGGCGCTGAAGATCGATCTTGGCCGAGACCTCACGAATGTATCGATCAGCGATCACAAGTGACCGAAAAGGAATTTTCGCGTCCATACAACTCCTCCAAAGAGCATGGATTTTTTCAAAATAGTCTAGGCATGCGGGTCCGCGCATTAGGGTTATTACCTACTAGAACTATCACTCGCTCCGGGGAGGCGTTTGCTTTGCTACGCCCAGCACAAGTGAGGCGTGGATGTCTCACGAGACGTAGAACGCCTGGAGCGCTTTATTGCGAAGCAAGAATCCCAGGGCGGAGACGTCTCCCGTGCGCGCACTGATCTAATAAGCATGCGAAAAGCGTTGGCGGC
Source organism: Cupriavidus pauculus (assembly GCF_002858765.1). Lineage (GTDB taxonomy): Bacteria > Pseudomonadota > Gammaproteobacteria > Burkholderiales > Burkholderiaceae > Cupriavidus > Cupriavidus pauculus_B. The sequence continues at coordinate 114,030 of NZ_PJRP01000014.1, read as the reverse complement.
ATTGCGCGCGCAGCGTGATCAATATGTCGACGCAATACGCATGATGAATAGCGCCTGGAGAGTCGCAATTCCATCATTTCATGACAGACGTAAGGAAGGCGCATCCACCTCTAAACCTTTCAATGTAGGACGCGCACCTACCTCGAAAGGGTACTCCCGGGCCTAGTCGAAATCGAGGACCATCGCGCTGCTGGAAACAGCACCTTTAATCCTAAATCGTTTGCCGCGGCGTCCCTGCGCCGCGGCATTTTTTTTTGCCCAGCTCATGTCGGACGTCTTCCGATAGCGGCGTGCGACCAGGCGCGAGCAGACTGTCTCTAGCCCCTGTAGGGAGCCAATCATGGCCAACATACACATCCACGTGGTACCGGCCGGTGAAGGCTGGGCGGTAGAAGCCCCCAGAGACGGCAAGCGCACCATGTTCGCCACCCAGGAAGAGGCCATCGAAGCGGGCACCCAGCGCGCACAGGCCGACAAGGTCGAGCTCCTGATCCACGGTCGGGACGGACAGATCCGCGAGAGAAACTCCTTCGGCCATGACCAGCGCAACATTAAGGGCTAAAGGCCATGCCGCGCGCTTCGGCGCCAGCGGCATTGGACCAGCTGTCCCCCATGCTGCTGGTAGAGCGCAAGGCCATCCCGCGCGAAGGCGACTGGCTCTACGAGATCAAGTTCGACGGGTACCGCGTCTTGGCCAGTACCGGGTCCATGGCCCGGCTGAAGAGCCGAGGCGGCGTTGACGCGACGCGGTGGTTTCCTGAGGTGACCGCTGCCGTAGCGGATATGCCCGACGGGTGCGTGCTTGATGGCGAGGTCTGTTCTGTTGGGTGTAGTTTGTGAGTTTACTTCTCTCTCTGATATCGTCAGGCCTCAGGCGGAAAATAGCGGAGAGAGCTTGGGGATAGCTGCTGCAGACAACCCGGAATTCTCTCGACGGCGGTGGATCGATGCGCGCGACGACCTCCCACGACTACCGAACTGACAGTCCTAGCCTTAAATAAAAGGGCCGTGAAGCTTTGAACTGACCCCAGAAAGTTGGACAGTTGATTTGCTAGGCTAGAGAGGGCTGAGTCCTGTACTTCACGGGACTCAGCCCTTTAAGTTTGAGCTTGATGCGGTCGTGATTGTAATAGTGAATGTATTGGCGCAGGCCTTGCTGTAGCTCCTCGACGCTGGCGAACTTGTTCAGGTAGAAGAACTCGGACTTCAGGGTGCCGAAGAAGCTTTCCATGGTGGCGTTGTCGAGGCAATTGCCCTTGCGGGACATGCTGGGACGGATTCTGCGCTGTTTGAGCATCCGCTGATAGGCCGGCATCTGGTACTGCCAACCCTGATCGGAATGCAGCAGCGGTCGGTCCTTCGGGCTGAGGCGGCGGAACGCCTTCTTCAGCATATTGCTCACCATCTCGAAGGTGGGCCTACGGGCAGTCTCGTAGGCGATGATCTCGCCGTTGTACAGGTCCAGCACCGGGGAGAGGTACAGCTTCTCGCCGGCCACGTTGAATTCGGTCACGTCGGTTACCCACTTCCGATTCGGACGCCTGGCCTGGAATTGCCGTTGCAGAACATTGGGTGCGACACGGCCTACCGTGCCCTTGTAGGAGCGGTATTTCTTCGGCCGGACCAACGACTTCAGTCCCATCTCTCTCATGAGGCGCTGAACCGTCTTGTGGTTGACGATCGTGCCGGTTTGCCGGATTACCGCCGTGATGCGGCGGTAGCCATAACGGCCCATGTGCCGGGCAAAGAGTTCGCGAATGCGCGCTTTCAGCTCCGTATATTTGTCGTGGGCCTGCAGCACGGCCTGCTGGTAGTAGAACGTGCTGCGCGCCAGTCCTGCCACCCTCAGCAAGCCGGCCAACGGGTACTGCTGCCTCAGCTCAAGCACTATTTGCGCTTTTTGGGTTGCGCAGATGTCTTGCTCGCTTGAACCAAGGCGTCGAGCTTTTTTAGGTACGCGTTCTCCATGCGCAGGTAGTCCAACTCTTCAAGGAGTTCTTCGCGCGTGCGCGTCAGGTCGCCTGATGACCGCGATGGCTTTGTCTTGGGAGTCCGTTGTGGCATCTTGCTGGGCCGTCGTCCCCTGGGGCGAGGCGTCAGAGCTTCTAAACCCCCAGCATCATACTGGCGTTCCCACACGCCAATGGCGCCGCTACCGCGGATGTCGAACAGCGCCGCCACTTCCCGATGCGACAAGCCTTGGCGGCGCATCCGCTCAAGCACGGAGAGCTTGAACTCTGCGCTGTAGGTCTTGTACCTGCGCTTGAGACTGGCTTGGCCATGCAGCCGATAGGCTGCAACCCACCGCCGCACCGTCCCCTCGTCAATCCCATAGCGCTTGGCGAGCGCGCCGGCCCCTGCGTGCCCGGTCAGATACTCCTTGATGACCGACAGTCTGAACTGCTCGGTGTACCTATACATGAAAACACCCCAAAAGTTGGTGTCCAACTTTTGGGGTGCAGTTCACTTTGGCGGCCCCCTGCATGACGGCACATCTCGAGGCACCCCCGAACAAAGAACTGACGCTCGTCGATGACGCAGTCGTCGCTACCCAACGAACAACGGCGCTCCCGATCCTCCGCCGGCATCTGGTCGTAGCTGAACGGCGCCTCGGCACCGAAACTCGGCATGCCATGGTGAAGTTCGTTGCAGGTTGCGCACAGGAAAGAGAATGTCATCGCGTCGCCGGGGAGCTTTGGTGATACGAGCACTGTCGCACGGAACCGTGCGATTCACCACCGTAGCATGGAGGGGCACTGCGAAGCGCACATTATTCCTCATTCGCTCAAGGCGAAGGAGAATGTCGGGCGCCCCAGATCGGCCAACAGCGGTCATCAGCGCTGTGAATGCGAATGACCGCTATGCGCGAACTTTGCGTCAGCCGTGAGCCCGTGGATCAATATCTCAGAAATTCCACAGCACACCAACCCGCACCGTACGCGGCTCGGCCGGATGGATATGGTGGTCGTTGATGCCGGTGGCCACGCCATCCGCATTGAGCGGCGAGGTTTCGCCCTTCAATAGCGACGCGTAGTAGTAGTCCATATCGTTCACGCGCTTGCCGAACACGTTCAGCACTTCGGCGAACACGCGCACATCCTTGAGCACGCGATAGCCGAGCTTCATGTTGACGAGGAACGACGACGCGGAACGCACGCTGTTGTCCTCGATCAGCGGCCGCGGCCCGAAGTAGCGGCCGCGCGCGCCCATCGACCAGCGCCCCCAGTTGTACGAGACGCCCATGGAAGCCGTGGTCTGGATCGACTCGGGAATGTAGTCGCCGATATCCTCACGATCGCGGAAGCGCGCGCGCGAGAAGGCAGCGTCGGCATCGACGATCAGGCCGGCCAGCGGACCCGCGGGCGGCGCGTAGTACGCGGCCAGCTCCACACCGCGGCGCCGGCTCGGACGGCTTGGCTCCGTGGTGCCGGCATCGCCGGAGTACACGAGCTCGGAACCGATATCGAGCTGCCACAACGATGCCGACAACTGCGTTCGCCGGGGACCACCCATCTGACCACCTCGCGACCGGGAGACGGCCTTACCCTGACCGTCAGCACGACCAGCTCGACAACAGCCCTCTGCCGGAGTGGTCGGATCGCATGCTGAACCTGAGCTGACCGGACGAAAGCTTGCCCAGTCAGCGGTACCGCCTACACTGGAATCGCCATTGCGTCCGACCGTTTCCACCACCGGTGCTGGCCCATTGCATCGAGAAATGCCTGATGGGTCTTTGCATCCTCTCCTTTGGAGATGACCAAACCAGGCCCTGCGAAACCGCCCTGGATGCCTGCCCGCCGTGCGGCTTCGGCCACCAGCATCGCGCCGCTGCCGCCGGCGCCCACCGCCTTGAAGTGCTTGTAGGCCTCGCTGACAAACAGCAGCGCTCTGTGATCCGGGTCGGCGGGCGGATTCTGGCCGTCCGGCACGTAGACCGCATCGAACAGCACCGAGCCCACGGACGCCAGCGCAAAGTCCACCGGCAGCACATTGCCGCCTGCTGTGGTCACGCTGCTGGCGCGCGGACCAATGATTTTGGCGCTCGCACCCATCCCTTCGGCAAGCGATTGCAGCGACTGGATCGCCGCGTCGTCCACGCCATCGTTGACCAGCACCGCGATCTTGCGGCCCGTGATATCGCCCTTCGGCTGGGCGTCCAGGCTCAGCGCAGGCGAGGTCTGCACGCCGTAGCCGTTGATCTGCACCGCCGGGCCCACCGGCTCCACTGCGATGCCGAGCTGTTGGGCGACGCCGTCAGCCAGCTCCTGCGCGATATGCACGATCTGTCCCACCACGCGCGCGCGTATGGCCGGGTCCTGCACCTTCGACAGCTCGAAGCTGTAGGCGTCGATGATCTGCTGCTTTTCCACGTCCGACTGACTGCGCCAGAACAGATTGGCCTGCGAGAAATGATCGGCAAACGTGTTGCTGCGTACGCGCGCCTTGACCGCGCCGTCCTCAGCCGGGGCCGGATAGTGCCGGTAGGCGTCCTTGTCGCCGGCCAGGAACGGGCAGCCGCCGCTGACCGAGTTGGGCTGGTAGCTCTCTTTGCCCTGCACGACGGTCTGCCGCATGAATCCGTCGCGCTGGTTGTTGTGTACCGGGCATAGCGGGCGGTTGATCGGCAGTTCATGGAAATTCGGTCCGCCCAGCCGCGTGATCTGCGTGTCGATGTACGAGAACAGCCGCGCCTGCAGCAGCGGATCGTTGGTGAAGTCCATCCCCGGTAGCAGATGTCCCGGATGGAACGCCACCTGTTCGGTCTCGGCAAAGAAGTTGTCGGGATTGCGATCCAGCACCATTCGCCCGATGCGCTTCACGGGCACCAGTTCCTCGGGGATGAGCTTGGTCGGATCCTGCAGGTCGAAGCCGAGCTTGAGCATCTCGGTCTCGGGTACCAGCTGCACGCCAAATTCGTATTCGGGGAACTGGCCCATCTCGATCGATTCCCAGAGGTCGCGCCGGTGGAAGTCGGGGTCCTTGCCGTTGATCTTGAGCGCCTCGTCCCAGATCAGCGAATGGGCACCACCTACGGGCTTCCAATGGTATTTGACCAGCGTGGCCTCGCCCCTGGCGTTGAGCAGCCGGAACGTGTGAACGCCGAAGCCCTCCATGGTGCGGAAGCTGCGCGGGATGGCGCGGCCCGACATCGTCCACAGCACCATATGCATCGATTCGGGCTGCAGCGAGACAAAATCCCAGAACGTGTCGTGGGCCGACGCGGCCTGCGGGATCTCGTTATGCGGCTCCGGCTTCACCGAATGCACGAAGTCCGGAAACTTGATGCCGTCCTGGATGAAGAACACGGGCATGTTGTTGCCCACCAGGTCGAAGTTGCCCTGGCGCGTGTAGAACTTCGTGGCAAAACCGCGCACGTCGCGCGCCAGGTCGGCCGAGCCCCGTGAGCCTGCCACCGTGGAAAATCGCACGAAGACCGGTGTTTTCTCGCCGACGCGCGTGAACAGTTCGGTGGTCGTGTAATCCTGGATCGACTCGGTCAGCTCGAAATAGCCGTGTGCCGCGGCACCGCGCGCGTGGACGACCCGTTCGGGAATCCGTTCGTGATCGAAGTGCGTAATCTTTTCACGCAGATGGAAATCTTCCAGCAGCGTCGGACCCCGCAAGCCGAGCTTCAGCGAGTCGTCGTCCTCGGGAATCTGCAGGCCCTGGTTGGTGGTCAGCGTCTTGCCGGCATTCGACACCACATTGCCGACGCTGGGCGATCCAAGCTGCTCCGCGCGGCCGCTCAGGCGGTCGGCCACGGCCTTTTCATAGGAACCGTCCTGATTGTTGCCCGATGCGCGGTCCTGGCTGGGGTTGTCGCCAGAGTGCTGGGGCGTACTCTGGCCGCCAGTGCCGGATTTGGCGGGGCTCGACTTTGGTAGTGAATGCTTCGGCATGCGCGACCTCCTTGTGCGTACGGCTCCGTATGCGGAGCCGTTCGTACCCGCAGAATGCATGCCATGTCGGCACGTGGCCCGTTCGGCGCGGCCTCGCTAGACCATCAACATCTGGTTGCGGTTCCGCTGCGCTTGGCCTAATACAGGCCGGTGTCCGCCGCCTCGACCAGCCAGCAAGTTGCTGTCGGCGCCCGGCACGATCGTCGCGCCGCCGAGCGGACCGTGACGAAGCTTGGTGGGCGATCTGCTGCGCTCGGTGTGCGGCGGATCGCTCGAGCGGCGCACTTGGCGTTCCGCTCGCTCCTCGATGGGCCTTTTCTCCTGCCCAGGTGCGCGCACCAATGGGTGGCACCAGCATGCCGAGCAGGTTCAGCCAGTCCAGGAACAGGCTCCATACGCCAGCCGCGGCCAGAAAACCGCCGAATAGCCCGAGCAGGACCGTCATAGTCCGCTTCTTCTTTCCCGCAATGCGCCCCCAACCCACCGCTCCGGTGTACAGGCAATGCGTACACACCGATCCGAGAGTACACACCGATCCGAGGTTCACAAAGACGAAAACCAGCGCAATGTCCGACAGCAGACCGCCATGGCTGGTCAGGCAGCTGAATACAGCCAGGCACCGCTACCTGCCGTCACGCACAACAGTCCTGGGCCGGCCTAGTTAGGAGTCGGGCCAGCACGCGCCGACGCAATGCGTAAGACGCATAGCCCAATCCCCAGGGAAGAGGCTGTTTCGCCCACGGCATGACACGAAGGCGCGGCATTGTTGGCGAGGACATTGAGAGTATCGCGCTGATGGGAAACTTAGCTTAAATCTCAAGCGTTTGCCGCCACCTTTGCGTGGCGGCTTTTTCTTTTCTGGGATCGAACTTCTTTCACTGACCGTAGCAAGGGCGAGAGATGCCATCGTCGGAAGCCGTGCGCGTGGTGCCCCCGTCGGCGTGGCCCTTTGCAGGTGTACGCGAGAGAATCGCCCGCCGAAAGCCTTGCCTCAGTCGGTTACGCTTGACCCGCTGCTCTATCTGGCCTATACCATCCAGCAGGATGGCTAGAGGATGGTCGAAGGATGGCCGCTAGATGGATGCCTATAAGAGTCACTGAGGAAAAGATGGACGTTTCTAATACAGCACAAATCGCCACATTTCGGCCGAAGGGCGGCGAGACAGAGAAGATCACCATCAACCTCGGGCCGGTCGATCTAGGCCAAATCGATCTGTTGGTGGAGGAAGGTTTCTACTCCAACCGGACCGATCTGATTCGCACCGCTATCCGCAACCAGCTTGCTGTGCACGCGCAAGCCATCCAGGAAACGGCTACGCGGCGAGCTCTTGTCCTTGGCCTTCAGCATTTCTCGAAACAAGACCTCGAGTCGGCATTGAAGGCCAACGAAAAACTGGCCATTCATGTGCTCGGTTTGGCGAGCATTGCATCGGATGTCAGCCCGGAACTGGCTGCGGCCACGATCGAGTCGGTCGTGGTGTTAGGTGCATTTCATGCGCCTGCCCCCGTGAAGGAGGCGCTGGCAGGCCGCATACGGTAGTAAGCGGCAATTTCGCCGCACCTGGCTCGCCAGGCTTGCAGGGACTTCAAGATGAAAATGAACGACGCGTTCCTTGCCTCGATGCATGAGGCCATGCATCTGCTGCAGACCGCAGGCCCGATGGAGGCGACCGCCGTCATCCAGCGCGCACTTCGCGGCCAATCGCCGCACGGTGGGACAGCCGCAGCGAGTGCGCCGATGCCCGCGCAAGTGGTGCAATCCTTGTTACCGAACGCCACGCCACAGGTCCAGACCGATACAGAGCAATCGGTAGCACCTGCCGCGCCGCGCCGCGCGACAGTGACCGCAATGCCGGGCCACTTCAGCCGGCACACCTTTGCCAGTCAGACCGGGCAACGGGCCTACAAGCTTTACGTCCCGGGTGGGTGTTTGCAGGAGCCGATGCCATTGGTGGTCATGCTGCACGGTTGCACACAGGATGCCGACGATTTTGCCGCCGGTACGCGCATGAACACGCTCGCGGAAAGACTGGGCTTTGCGGTTGTGTACCCGATACAGTCGGCCGATGCCAACGCCTCGAAGTGCTGGAACTGGTTTCGTCCTGGCGACCAGCAAGCCGACCGGGGCGAGCCGTCAATCATCGCCGGAATCACCCGAGAGGTCATGGCCAACCAAAGCATTGACCCTGATCGCGTCTATGTTGCGGGGCTGTCTGCCGGTGGTGCGATGGCGGCGGTGATGCTCCAGCAGTATCCGAGTATTTTTGCTGCGGCCGGCGTCCATTCGGGGCTGCCGATGGGGTGCGCCCACGACTTGCCTTCGGCGCTGGCGGCCATGAAGGGCGGCAAGGGGTTGGGCGCTTCGAAGCGAGGGGCCACGTCACCCGTGCCACCGGTGCGTCCCCTGATCGTGTTTCACGGCGACGCGGATCACACCGTACATATTTCAAACGGGGCGCGACTGATCGAGCCGTATGAGCAAGGCCACGAGCACAAGCACACCGAGCGCGACACTGCCCGTGCGGGCCATACCTTCACGCGACACCGGATCTCGCCGCCCGGCGGCGTAGATGCGGAATACTGGCTGATTCACGGCGCCGGGCATGCCTGGGCCGGTGGTGGCGGCGGTTCGTACACCGACGCCAAAGGGCCAGATGCCAGCGCGGAAATGCTGCGATTTTTCCTCGCCCATCCCAGGCGTTCCTGACGTCCAACATCTCGCACCAAGAATACCGTGCGACAACTCCTGGAACGCGGGCGAGGGGCATGGACGGCCTTTCTCGCGATCGTGCTGACGACGGTCTGTGGTTTGATCGTCTACAACTTCATTGGCCCGGAAAAGCGTATCGAGCATCGACTGGAGCGCCTTTGTTCGGTTCACGATGACCAGTTTTCGCGCGAGCTAAGCGTGCTGCTTGGACCGCCAATTGTCGATGGAAACGTGTTTCGCGTGCTGAGGAACGGCGATGAGATATTCCCGGCGATGCTTTCGGCTATCCGCGGGGCGCGCACGACGATCACGTTCGAGTCTTATATCTACTGGTCCGGCGACATCGGCCGCGAGTTTGCCGAAGCGCTGGCAGAACGCGCAAAGGCCGGCGTGAAGGTGCACGTGCTGCTCGATTGGGTGGGTAGCCAGAAGATTGACGACTCCCTGCTGGCAACCATGACCGCCGCCGGCGTGGCGCTGCAACGATACCACGCTGTGCACTGGTACACGCTCGGCAAACTGAACAATCGCACACACCGGAAGCTGCTGATTGTCGATGGAACCGTCGGCTTCACGGGTGGCGTGGGCACCGCGCCGGAATGGACGGGCCACGCGCAGGACCCCCAGCACTGGAGAGACACCCATTTCCGCGTTGAAGGCCCGGTGGTGGCGCAAATGCAGTCGGTCTTTTTGGACAACTGGGTCAAGGTGACCGGCGAGGTCCACACGGCGAAAGCTATTTCCCTGCAGTGAGGAAGGTCGGCCACGGCAAAGCGCAGATCTTCAGCAGTTCACCCACTGCAGGCAGCGAGAACATGGCGCTGATGTATTTGCTGGCGATCACCGCGGCCAGCCACTCCATCGATCTGTCGGCGGCGTACTTTGTGCCGGATGAATTGACGACCAAGGCGCTGGTGGCGGCACTGAAGCGCGGCGTCCGGATTCGCGTCATCGTGCCAGGCGAGTACGTCGACTCGGACGTGACGCGTTGGGCATCACGCGCCGGATGGGGCGAGCCATTGGCTGCGGGCGCCACCATCGCCGAGTACTCGCCCACAATGTATCACTGCAAGGTGATGATCGTGGACGACTTACTCGTATCGGTGGGGTCAACGAGCTTTGACAACCGGTCTTTCCGGCTTAACGATGAATCCACGCTCAACATTCTGGATCGCGATTTTGCGGCCGAGAAAGAACGAATTTTCGGAGAAGACTTGGCCCTGTCGAGACCGGTATCCTTCGCCGCTTGGTTGGGTCGACCGTGGCGAGAGAAACCGAAGGACCGGCTGCCTTCCTTGCTGGGATCGCAGCTTTGATAGCGCTAGCCCGCTCGCTAAGCTTTCCCTGCATAGCCTTGCGCTGCCTGAGCAGCATAGATTATGGCGAGGTGCAATGCTCGGCGCGCGGCTCCGTCCTTCGCGCGCTTGTTCGCCCCTTCGCGGAGCGCAGCAACCAACTGGAGCAACAACGAGACTGTTGAATGTCCGCCATCCAGCGTCCCAAAATGGATGATGTGGATGATGGCCTTGTCGATCTCCGATCCGGCGAACGCGGCGACTGGGCGCCCTGCTGCACCGCATCGGCCAGATCGATAATTCCCTCGGCATACAGCCCCACCACAGCGGCGTGCGCTAGCATCATGTTGCTCGTATCGAGTCATGCGCGTCGCTAAAGCAACAGGCCGGTTGCAAGCGTTGCGCGCGCCACTACTTCATACCGCGGTCTCGGGCCACGCTGCGCCGCGCGCCATCTTCCGTACGACGGCTGCCACGATCTCGGGCCCCTCTCTCGCAAAAGGCCCGAACTGCGGTCTTAAGCGCTCATTCCTGCGGGCCGCTGGTACCAGATGGACATACCTATACCTGCAGTGCCTCGGCGGTTGCAGGACCAATTTTGTTCGAGGTCTTCGTGATGACAAGCCGGGGTCTGTGCCAACGTAGCTGCGGCTTCTAACGTTTCCGTGAATAACGGCGCCATGCATTTTTCGGTCCACCGCTCATACTAGCGAAGCGCAGCTCACGGTCAGAAGGTACGGCAACCACTGCGATAGGGCCCCGGATTCCATGTAAAGGTTGTAATCGGGTCTGTCACAAATACACAGCGATCGTTGCGCGCTCCGCTCCACGCCCCGTCCGAATCGCGCAAATTTCGGACACACGCACTGGCAGCCACCGTTTTGTATGTTGGGTAGTAGTAAAGAAGGCAACATCGAAACAATGAGCTTTTTGCACCAAGCTTAAGTCATTCGGGGTATCGGAAGCTGAGCCAATCTTGACCGACATGAAGACTCGCACGGAGCAGATCCTAGACTGCGCACACATGCTTTATGCAGTCCTTTCTTTAATTCTGAGCGCTGGGCTAACCGAGGAAAGCCGCACAATGGCAAAAGAGGTTCTGGACGAAGCCTGCCCCCTTCTCGATGAGGAGAGGTGCCGCGAAGAGAACGGTTGAGTGTCCCGCGACTTTGGCATGGGACCTGCCAAGAAGCCCGGAGAGATCGCCACCGTGGCAGCGGTGGAAAAGAACTGCATGCCGTCCAGCAAATGCGGAAATTTGGTAATGACGCTACCGCTACTCCGATTGAGGAAGGAGTCCAACACGGCTACTCACCCTAAGATCGCCCCTCGGCTGAGCGGCGTCTCGGAGACAATGCTGTGGACGCTCTACGATCGTGCCTACGAGGCACGCTGCCCAGACAGCGTGTTGTGCGACCCGGACAGTGTGCGCATCTGCGATGTCCTCGACTACGACTTTGCCGGCCGATTCGGAATACCCACCGGGGTCTTTTCCGCTCGCGCCGCCACGATCGACCGTTTGGTAAGGTGCTGGCTCCATCGGCATCCTGAAGGTCTTGTTGTGTCCCTTGGAGAAGGTCTGGAAACGCAAGCCCGCCGCGTCGATAACGGGCGCATGCGGTGGCTCACGGTCGAACTTGCACCCGCGATAGCATTGCGCAGGCAGTTGATTCCTGCATGTCACCGCTTTCGTCAGCTCGCGTCGAGTGTCGTCGAGCCATCCTGGACTGACGAAATCGAGCCTGGTGCTACGGTCTATGTCATTGCCCAAGGGCTCTTTATGTACCTTAAAGCCGAGGCGGTAAGACGCATCGTTCTTCAGATTGTCGAGTGTATCCCTGGCGTTGAAATTGTCTTCGACATCATTCCACGTTGGTTTTCCCGACTGACTCTTTGGGGCGTCATGCAGACGCCGCGCTATCGGCTACCGCCGATGCCGTGGGGCATCGATAGCGACGAGATAGAAACGCAACTGCGCGCCTGGACGCCACGAATTGCCTCGGTGCACGTGCTGGAATATCGCGCCCCGCGCGGCTGGCCAAGAGTCGCTGAGGAAGCATTCCGTCTCTATCCACGTGCCAAGGAGCATCTTCCTGCGATCGTGCACGTGAAAGCTTTATGACGTTGCCGCTCTCGTGCGAGCGGGCATGCGCCCCGCCTAACGGGGACAGGACTTCGGCAGCGCATCTTCTTGCCCGTCGCGATGCCCATCAACTCGTCGACATCGGTGCGCCCGAAAGGTGCTGGTCAATCGATACGGATACGTTGCGCAGCACGGTTCGGTGGTGAGGTGCCGTCGCTACTTTCGTCGGGGGAGTTGCAGATCTTCGCCGACCGCAGGTAGCAAGCCACGCCGGCGCAGCTTCACCGCGCATGGTTGCTGCTAGCCGGCACTTGGCGGAAAAACGTACCACTCACCGTCGCCATGACGAAAGAAGGCGATGGACAAGCCTCGGGCGGAAGTCACTTCGACGAACACTGCGCCACCCTTTCGGTCGGCAAAGTCCGGAAGCGGGTGACGCGCACGGGGCTGGCGTCGCTGGGCGATAACCACTTGTCTACTAGACCGCGCAGGGAACTCCTGGTATTTCGCATCATTGCCTCCTTCCGATGCAGGGTGCCGCCTCCTGCATCGGCACCTTCTTAACTTCAAGGCTAGACGCGGAGCAGCATCAATGCATTCGGTAAGTAGCAACACTGCGCATCACGCAGAACTGATTCGACCGTAGGATATTCCTGACCACCGGTGCCAAGCTGCATTTAATCCCACATCTCTCATCTGAGCGTCGGCCTGGCCATGGCAAGGGCGCCTCTACAGCAAATGGCCTCCGAGACGGCGGTCATGCGGCGGGCAGAACGAGCAGCACCCCGCTCAATTTTCGACGGCCGTGCGCATCGATTTGGAGCGCGTGCTCGCGAGGAGCGCTACGAGAGGCTACTCAATCTTCCCGACGATTAGCCCGTCGACTCATGCCGATGCAAGCTGCCGACCCCTATTGCACCTAGCAACACGCCGATCATCACGGAGATGCCCATCGCGCGGAATGGATAGGCATGAACGTATGAATCTGCGCGCTCTCGCCTCGCTTCCCACTCCTGCTTGACGCTGCCGGTGACGCGCTTGGCAACTTCCGTCGACTTGGTGACGAGTTCCATGGAGGGACTGTGGGACTTGGCGGCGAGCTCAAGGAACTCTTTCTTCGCCTTGGTCCGTTCGTCGCCAAACAGGGTGGGAAGGCGCTCCAGCAGCTTGTCAAGCGCCTCGGAAAGGGCCTGCGATGTGGGTTTCTCCCTTGAAGCGGAGGTGCTATCCCCGCTGCCACTGGTTGGCAACTTGGAAGCGTACTCCCCATCGCTCGCCGAGGGCTCCCTTTGGGGGCTTGTTCCCCAGCCCCTGTTAAGCGCGCTTTCCGTTTCTACCGGTTCCATGATCCGCCTCCGTGCAAAGTGACTAGATGCCCTGCGCGAAGGCCAATCCTTACGCGCTGACGAGAAATGGTGCAGCTTTCATGCCCGGCATGGCCTGATGTTTCAAGTCGGGCGACGCCAAACGAGCGTCAAGACGCGCGCGACGGCTCGCATCTTTGCCAGATTACAAATTCGGGAATTTTTTGGTGTCGGGATTGCTTTCATGGGCCCGGCATCGATTTTCCAAGCCCACACACCAGTCGTGGTACCTCATGGTATGCCGTCGCAATGCTGCGGCAGAACCAAACCATGGATCGGCTTTCTGCTCGGTGGTTACGCGTAACGCTGGGGCTGCAATTTGGGTCCGGCATATCCTTTGCATTGCCAATGGGCGAGCGTGTTTCCTGTGCTCATCGCGATGTCACCTCTCCCCTTGTTCCGTGGGCTCCCCTCTCACTCAACCGTCACCGATTTCGCCAGGTTGCGCGGCTTATCGACATCCGTGCCGCGGATACAGGCGGTGTGATAAGCCAGAAGCTGCATTGGCACCGCGTGAAGGATCGGTGATAGCGCTCCACCATGCTCAGGCAGACGGATCACATGTGTACCGTCACTGGAACCGATGCCCGCGTCGTTGTCCGCGAACACGTAGAGGCGGCCGCCGCGCGCGCGCACCTCCTGCATGTTCGACTTCAGCTTCTCCAGTAACGCATTGTTCGGTGCTACGGTGACCACCGGCATCACCTCGGTGACCAACGCGAGCGGGCCGTGCTTCAACTCTCCGGCCGGATAGGCCTCAGCATGGATGTAGGAGATCTCCTTTAGTTTGAGCGCGCCTTCCAGCGCAATCGGGTAGTGCAGGCCGCGGCCTAGGAACAGTGCGTTCTCGCGTTTAGCGAAGTCCTCGGCCCAGGCGATAATCTGCGGCTCGAGTGCTAGCACACCACCTAGCGCGACCGGCAGGCGGCGCAAATTGGCCAATGCGATTGCCTCCGCTGTCTCGCAGAGCAGCCCCCGCGCCTTGGCGAGCGCCAGCGTCAGCATGTAAAGCGCGGCGAGCTGCGTCGTGAAGGCCTTGGTCGACGCCACGCCTATCTCGATGCCGGCGCGCGTCAGAATGCGCATTTCGGTTTCGCGCACCATTGCGCTCGTCGCGACGTTGCAGACGGCCAGCGTGTACTCGTGGCCCAATTCCCTTGCGTGGCGCAGCGCGGCTAGCGTGTCGGCGGTCTCGCCAGATTGGGAGATGACGATCACCAGCGCGCTCGGATTGGGAACAGTCTCGCGATAGCGATACTCGCTGGCCACTTCCGCTTGGGTAGGGATTTTCGCGATCGATTCAAGCCAGTACTTGGCGGTGCAGCCCGAGTAGTAACTGGTGCCGCAGGCCAGGATAAGCACGCTGTCGATGCGCGCGAAGATCTCTACTGCGCGTTCCCCGAACATTTCCGAGGTGACGACATCGATGCCATTGATCGTATCGCTCAGCGCGCGCGGCTGCTCGAAGATCTCCTTCTGCATGAAATGACGATACGATCCCAGTTCCACCGCGACGGCACCTGCCTTGACTTCCCGCACCTCGCGTTCGACGGCGCGGTCGCAAGCGTCATGGATCTTCACGCTATTGAGCGTGAGTTCTATGACATCGCCATCTTCCAGGTAGATCGTGCGGTTGGCGGTACCGGCGACGGCCAGCGCGTCGGACGCCAGGAAGGCCTCGTTCTGTCCCAGCACCACCACCAGTGGCGAGCCCGATCGCGCGCCGACCAAGCGGTCGGGCTGGTCTTTCGAGAAAACCGCGATGGCGTAGGCGCCATCCAGGCGCCTGGTGATCACCTGCACCGAAGCAAACAGATCCCCGCGGGTGGTACTGTCCGGGCTCGTGTAGGCCTGGTGGATCAAGTGGACCACCACTTCGGTGTCGGTCTGTGATACGAAGCTGTAACCAACTGCGCGCAACTCCTCACGCAAGGTCTCGTAGTTCTCGATGATGCCGTTGTGCACCAGCGCGATGGTCTCACCCGAGATGTGCGGGTGAGCGTTGACGGTGTCGGGCTTGCCATGGGTGGCCCAGCGGGTATGCGCCACGCCTACTTTCCCGGCCATGCCCTGGCTCCGCGCATCGAGCTCGGCCACGCGTGACACGGTACGGATGCACTCAAGCGCGCCTTCGCGAACCACCGCCAGACCGCAGGAGTCGTAGCCGCGGTATTCCAGCCGACGCAGGCCCTCTACCAGGACCGGGACGATGTCGCGCGAAGAGACTGCGCCTACGATGCCACACATCGCTATTCCCCCTTTGGTGCGCGAGACATGGATTCGATGCCGTCGGGTGCCCGCCGCCACGCACCCTCAACGACGCCGCTCTGCACGCCGCTCACTTCACTCCCCATTGGCAAGGTCATGCAGAATGAGCGCGCGGTGTCTGACAAGCTCTTCAAGACTCTCGCAAAGGTTGACACGAATCTGCTCGGCACTCTGGCCGACAATGCCTTCCCGTTTGAGTTGTGCCACTCGTTGTTCCTGCGCTTGAATGCGTTTTTCGAGGCGTTCTATAGCTCGATCCGTTTCATCCAGTTCATCGAGATCTTCCTCGGTGTCCCGCGTAACCGATCGAGCTTGCATGATTTGCCCTCTATGCAATTGGCGCCATGAGTTTGTGATAGGTGGTTCTCGAGGCCGCTGGTATCAGTCTTTGTCCGAAAAAACGGCGCGCTCCCGTAGCCCCTAAGCGCGCGAGCGATGAACTCCAGCGGCTCGCCGTGGGCCGTGCAAGCGCCACCAATGATTCAGTAAATGATTAATTCTCACGGACGCGCCGAGAAGGTTAACGGCGCATTAATAGAAAAGCGGCGCCTCTGTAATGCGTTGGTGTCAGACCACAGAAATTACGGCTCATATCGCATCCATTTCGGACACTCCTGAAATCGCAAAATATCAAATTATTCAATGACATACTTCCTAATCGCCCGACTATCCCGCGCCGCCGGTCATTGGCAAACGGATTATTTCCGACCGAATGCAAGCTAAGCTCGAATGAACATGAATTGCGGCGCTCTTCCAGGGGGAAGCATAGAAAAGGCGATCGCACAACCGCCAGCAAACGCACCGGCAAGGCTTTCCATTTGCAACTGGAGAGGGGCGCCGATATGCGCAAGAAAGTACTGGCTGTATTCGGAACCCGCCCTGAGGCCATCAAGATGGCTCCGCTGATCCATCGGCTCGGGGAATCGGCGGATTTCGACCTGCGGGTCTGCGTCACCGGCCAGCACCGGCAGATGCTCGACCAGGTGCTGCGGCTCTTCTCAATCGCTCCAGATTTCGACCTGAATGTCATCAGTCACGGGCAGAGCCTGTCGGACATTACTACGCGCGTACTTTCAGGCGTCCAGTCAGTGCTGGACCGCTTCCTGCCGGATGCCATGCTCGTGCACGGTGACACCACTACCACGCTGGCCGCCACGCTCGCTGCGTTCTATCGAAATGTCGCCGTCGGCCACGTCGAAGCGGGGCTGCGAACCGGCAATCTCAGCGCTCCCTGGCCCGAAGAGATGAACCGACGCGTGACCGACATCATGGCCTCCTGGCACTTCGCGCCAACGCGGCAGGCGCACGACGCACTGCTGCGCGAAGGCGTCGATCCCGTCGGCATCAGCCTGACCGGCAACACCGGCATTGATGCCCTGCTGCGGATCAAGAACCGGCTGGACGCCGATGTGCGGATGCGGAGCCAACTGAGCGCCCAGTATCCCTTTCTTGACGAGTCGCGCAGGCTGGTGCTGGTCACCGGCCACCGGCGCGAGAATTTCGGTACTCCCTTCGAGCGCCTGTTCCCGCGCTACGCGCACTGGCGGACCGCAATTCGGACATCCAGATCGTGTACCCGGTGCATCTCAACCCGCATGTACAAGAGCCTGTGCGGGCCATCCTGAGCGGACATCCGAACATCCACCTGATCGAGCCCCAGGACTACCTGCCCTTCGTGTTCCTGATGTCGCGCGCCTATCTGATCGTCACCGATTCCGGCGGCATCCAGGAGGAGGCTCCGGCCTTGGGCAAACCAGTCCTGGTGACGCGGGAAACCACCGAACGGCCGGAAGCCGTGGCAGCCGGCACCGCGCGACTGGTTGGCACCGACCCGGAACGCCTCATCGTGGCCGCGGAGCAACTACTGAACGACCCCGAGGAGTACGCCCGCATGTCGTGCGCCCACAACCCGTTTGGCGACGGCCACGCGAGCGAACGCATTGTCATTGCCCTGCAGGGCGCCCCCCCGGGCACGTATGAGGAGTGCGGCGATGAGTCGGCCGATGCCGGCGTCGTCAGTCTATAGCGCAGGACCGGACAAGTGGTTCAGAGCGCAACTACTCGTCCGCCTGGCAATTTTTCAAGCAGGAGCAAAGGCAATGAAGCTCTCACGTATTGCAGCAGTGGCAACAGCGGTTGCTGCCGCGGGCGCGCTGGCATCGGCGCCCATCTGGGCCGCATTGACCGAGCAAGCGGCGGCTGCCGTGGCAGGTGCCCCGCTCTATCTCCCCGCGAGTCCCGCGGACCCCGGGGGGTTGGCAGGCTATGACCATAGCGTCCAGCTCGACTTTGTGTACGAGGCCAGCGACAAGGGCAAGAACAAGGTGAAAAAGGACAAGATCAAAGCCAAGCAGCCTAAGAAGCTCAAGGCCGGACCCAAGGTGAAGGCGGGTACGTACACGCTCGCACCGGCACCGGCGGCCGAACCGAACTGACGCGCCTTAAAGGCACGGTACGTCTACGGACATTGACGAGTCGCGGCGGTTTGTCCCGCGAGGCAATCTGACATTCATGGTGCTGGGAGAAGATCATGTTCAACAAGCTCCAATCATTCCTTCGGCGAACGAGCCTGTTGGCCGTACAGGCGCTCGTTATGCTCTTCGCGCTGGCCATCACTTTGCCGGCCATGACGCACGCAGCCACCAATCAGATCGCGCTGCTGTTGCCCGACGGCGTTACTCTTCCCGATCCGCGCGTCTCGGCCTGGCTGGATGCCGCTCAGGAAGAAGGCCTGAAGATCACCATCATCAACGACACGCAGTTCCAGCAAGGAACGACTCCGGCCCAGTTTTCCGGCGTGATTCTGCCAGACCAGGTCCATACGAAAGCCAGCGATGCGCTGATCGCGGCGCTCGAAACATATGCGAATCAAGGCGGGCAACTGATGCTGGTGTACGACTTCGGCGCGCTGACCCCCACAGGGTTCTATGCGTCGCCCAAGAGCCGGCTCAGCAACCTTGCCGGCGTCGACTACGTGCTCTATGACCAACTGGGCGGTAACATGATCGGCGTAGGACCGGTCACCGCGCTGGGCTCCACGCTGAGGACCATTCAGGTGCCACCGGGCAAGTCCATGGTGTGGGACGCGTCGGCCGCTGATCCCGTGGAAGGCATCTCCGGCTATGTGTATGGCTTCCTGATGTATCCAAGCTTCGTGACCCAGGGAACCTATGCGGGTACTGCCCTGATCACCTCACCGAACTTCGGGTTGGTGGCGGGGCTGCGCAATTTCGGCTCCGGCCGGGTGTTGTTTGTCAACCTGCCGCTGTCGTACCTGAAGGGCCAGACGGACGGCATGCCGATGCATGGCCTTCTGCGCTACTTCGGCGGCAACCTGATGAAGATGGCGCGACTCTCCGCACAGCCGAAGGCGCGTGGCGGGCTGGTGCTGAACTGGCACTTCTGCGCCGGCGACCAGATTGCGCCCGCGAACACGCTCAAGGGTTGGGGGACCTTCAACAACGGCCCGTTCACCATTTCCATCACCGCTGGACCGGACCAGATCTCCTTCGGAGACGGCAAGGGCATCAACCTGTCGGGGAATGCAACGGCCCAGCAACTCGTGCAGTACCTGCTATCCAAGGGGCACAGGGTCGGCAGTCACGGTGGGTGGATCCACGACTACTGGGGGGCCAATGCCAGCGAGTCCAACCAGTCCATCTTTGAGCAGTACCTGACGCTGAACAAGCAGAGCGTGGAAGGCGTCACTGCGAAGCCGGTCGTCGAATACGCGGCGCCGGAAGGCAATACCCCGCAATGGTCGGTCAACTGGCTGGAAAGCAACGGCCACAGCGGTTACTACTTCCTCGGCCATACCGGGATGGCGCCGACGCGCAGCTATCGCAATGGCGCGCTGTCGAACAACACCATCCGCGCCTTCCCGGTGATGCCGTTCGGCCAGTATGCGACGTTCGAAGAATTCGAGGAATTCAACGTACCCGCAGCCAACATCATCACCTGGTACCGGCAACTGATCGACTTCGTGGTGAAAAACCGCACCGGCCGGCTGATCTACATGCATCCACTCGGCGCCGTTGACTACCCGACGGTGCTGAACGCGCTGTTCAACAAGGCCGCAAACGTGAAGGCAAGCGGGCAGTTCGACTGGTACACGATGGATACGCTGGCGCAGTTCAGCCAGCGTCGGGATCAAACCAGCTGGCAGGCCACCGATACGGGCAACGCATGGTCATTCCAGGCCAGTCATCCGACCGACCTGACCGACATGGCCTGGGTACTGCCGCGCACCGGTTATGCCCAGCCAGTCGTCACACAGGGCTCCGCCACGGTGACATGGGATTCCGCCAACTGGATCGTGACATCGCAAGGCGGCACCTCGCTGGCGTTTTCAGCCGGCAAGATTTGATGCGCAGGGACTGGCTGGGGGAGCATGACTTGCCTCCAGGATGAAAAGTCAAAGGAGATCATCGAGCATGCACGTGGCTTATCGCCTATTCCTCTCGCTGAGCGGGCTGTTGGTCTTCAGCATGTCCGCTCCCGAATCGAAGGCCGCGGACACTCCTGTGAGGGGAGAGGCCTTCGCCCGCGGCGCCCTGGCCCCGGAAGCCGCCTCCAAACCGCTATCGACATCCGTGAAGCTTGCTGCCGCCGAGCCCGGCAGCAGCACCGCGGTGGAAGTTGCAATGGCAACGCCACGCACGCTGGAAGGCGATGGCCGGCCCGAGCCGGCGCTGCGTCCGCGCCCCTGGACCAGGCCTGCGCCGCTGACAACGCCCCTGAACGAGGAGGTGAAGGGGATCGTGCCGCCGATGACGTTCATGTTGTTGCTGATTGTCGGCCTGGTGATCTTCTATGCCATTCGCCACTATCTGTTCACACTGAACCGGCTGTTTGGTAGGCAACGCCACCCGTACCTGGACATCGACATCGCCGACTGGCCTACCTTGACTGTCCTGGTCGCGGCACACAACGAAGAGGCGGTGATCGCCGGTTCGCTGACGTGTCTGCTGCAGGCGGACTATCCCGCCGACCGCCTCACCATCATGCCCGTCAATGACCGCTCCAGCGATCGCACGCGCGAGATCATCGACGATTTCGTCGAGCGGTACCCAGGGCGCATCACCCCGTTCCACCGCACCGGCGGCAAGCCCGGCAAGGCCGCCGCGCTCAAGGATGCGAGCGACTCGCTCTCCAGCGAGATCATTGTCGTGTTCGATGCCGACTACCTCCCGTCGGTGGGCCTGCTCAAGCAACTGGTGGCCCCGTTCTTCGATCCCGAAGTCGGCGCGACCATGGGCCGCGTGGTGCCGCTGAACCTGGGCAGCAATCTGCTGACGCGCCTGCTCGACCTCGAACGCTCCGGCGGCTACCAGGTGGACCAGCAGGCTCGCATGAACCTGAACCTGGTGCCGCAATATGGCGGCACCGTCGGCGGCATCCGGGTGCGGGCGCTGCGCAGCGCCGGCGGCTGGCACGACGATGTGCTGGCCGAAGACACCGACCTGACCTATCGGCTACTGCTGGCCGACTGGAAGACGATTTACCAGAACTGGTCGGAATGCTATGAGGAGGTGCCCGAGACGTGGCCCGTGCGGGTGCGACAGATCATGCGCTGGACCAAGGGCCATAACCAGGCTCTCAATCGTCACGGCTGGAAGATGGCAGTGTGCCGGCACCACGGGCTGCTGGAGAAGATTGACGGCGTAGCGCTGCTCGGCATCTACATGATGGCGCCGCTGATGCTGTTCGGCTGGATGCTGGCGATCCTGCTGTTCTATGCCGGCGGCCTGCCGCTGTTTGGTGAAGCCGTGATCCTGTTCGCGTTGATGTCTTACGGGACGCTCGGTAACTTCGCCGCGTTCTTCGAGATCGCGGCCGCCGTACATCTGGACGGCACCCGCGAACGCATCCGCCTGCTGCCGCTGAACTACTTCGGCTTCCTTGTCAGCATGCTGGCCGTGTCGCGCGCCATCTTCAGCCAGGTCGTCTTCGATCATCTGCTCCGCCGCGAACTGCGGTGGGACAAGACAGCGCGTTATCGACAGGAGAGATAAACGTGTGGCCCTTGCTGCTAGGCACTCTCACCATGCTGGTCTTCGCGCTGCCGCTGCTGCCGTCGGCGCTTGAGTGGCGGCGGCGGCGCGACATCCGCCCGCTGGCGATCGATGGCGTGCACACGCTGGACGTCAGGGCCGTGGCCGCGAGCTTCCGGGCGATGGTCGAGCGTCGGGACGATGGCACCGGCCAGCGTGGCCTGGCGCACCTGGTCAGCAACCTCGGGCGCGTCGTTCACGTGACGGGCACGTTCATGCCGCGCGCGGCAGAGGCGTTCATGGGCGTCTGCGCGCGCACCATCATCACCAGCGGTTCGCTGGTGCTTCCGGACAACCACACGTTTTCCGGGGCCATCTACGGCCGGCGCGGTATCTCCACGGGGCAGGGCAATCGCATGCAGGTGCTGCTGTCCGAAGGCGAAATCCTGATGCGCAGCGGCAGCGAACTGCAGCGGTGGGCGCACGCGCGCACGATCCACGTCGAGCCGCAGGGCCGCCTGCGCGGACCGGCTTCGGCCCTGTACGCCATCCGCCTGGAAGACGAGTGCGAGTTCACGTCGGTCAGCGCCCCGGAGATCCGATTCGGGCCGCGTCACCTTGGCGCGCCACCCGACATGGACGCCACCGCGCCGTCCGGAGGAGACTGGGCCCATGCGGTCATCGCTCCGAGCGAAACTGCTGACGGTCGCTGGCTGGTCACGGAGGATCTGACATATCCCGCCCACACCCTGTACCGCGGCGACCTTGTCGTGCATGGCGACCTGTGGATCGGCACGGGGGCACGCATTATCGGCAGCGTCAAGGCAAGCGGCAGTATCTGGGTGGGCGCACGGGTGCGCATCGACGGGGCGCTGATTGCCACGGGCGCCATCTTCGTGGCCCGCGAGTGCGTGATCGCAGGGCCGGTGGCTGCCGAGCGCGAGATCGATGTCGGGGCGCGCTGTACGATCGGCGCGACAAACAAACGCACCACACTGGTGGCGCCGGTGCTCTACGTTTGCGCCGGCACGGTGGTGTATGGCGCGGTGTGCGCCCCGGAGGAAGGACGGGTCGTCTCCGACGGCCATGTGGCCCACGCACAATTCCCTTGCATACCATGAAAATCCTGCTCACGCTGCTCTTCGTGATGGCCACCTGCGTCTCCCAGCCGGCGCGCGCAGCCGAGCTTGTGCTGACCGACTACCAGCGCCCCGACGGGGGCATCACCACCTACTTCAACGGCGACTCGATCGATCCCTACTTTGCAACGAAGGCACTGCTGGCTGCGCAGGACGCGGGCATGACCACGAAAGCCGCCGCCACCAGCTGGATTGCATGGCTGCTCGCGCGCCAGCACGCCGACGGCCGCTTCGACCGCTACTGCATGAAGGGCCAGGGCTTCGTCTCCTGCCAGGAGGCTGACGCTGACGACGCGCTGATGGCGGCCTGGATGGAGCTGCTGGTCCGCTCCGCACCGCCCAAGGCCATGCCCCCGGCGTGGCAGGCCAGCTTCGACAAGGCCAGCCGGGTACTGGACACCCTGCGCGACCCAACCTCTGGCGTCTACCTGATATCGGCCAAGATCCCGGTGGCCTTGCTGATGGACAACGTGGAAGTCTCGAGCGCCTTCAAGGCTGTCAGCAACTATCGCCAGCGCCAGGGAGACGCCGCGGGCGCCGCCAGCTGGATGCGCCGCGCCGAACAGCTCGACAAGGACATCCTGCGAGTGTTCTGGCGCCCCGGCAAGGGCTACCTCGTCAGCACCCAGCCACGCGAAGAGTCGGCGTTCTACCCGGATACCGTGGCGCAGATCTTCCCCATCCTGGGCGACATCCGGCCCGCCGGACGGCCCCATAAGGCGGCCTACTACCTTTGGATGAAGGAGTACCGCATGGCGTGGCTGCAGATGTCCGAAACCGATTTCCCCTGGGGCCTGGTGGCCGACAGGATGGGGGACAAGGATGCGATTGTGTGCTGGCGCATGCGATCCATCCAGTTCCGGCATGGCAAACACTGGAATGTCCTGGAGGAAGCGCTGTACCTGGCATTCGAGGCGCGCCTGACCCCCGAGCAGGCGCTGGCACCGCCTACGCCGGGCATGCGGTGTCGCTGATTTGCATCATGTCCATGCATAACGCGCCCATCTCGGTTCTATCCATGATCGACTGCGCATGGCGTAGCAGTGTATGGTTTTACAGCAGCTTGCGGGGCGGAGGCTCCTGGCGGGATCCTCCGGGCGACATCGACATGATCGACAGGATACGCATGGCGAAGCTCTCGAATACCAGCCCCCACGGGGCCCGTGCCCTGCCCCTTGTAGGCATGCTGGCACTGCTTGCCGCAACCGATGTCCGCGCCCAGGCGGAAGCCACCGCGCCCAGGACGTACGTCCCCGCGCCCCTGGTCACGGGCTTTATCGAAGGCGGACTTGGCCACGCCAACCTCAGCGGCGACAACTCCAACTGGAACGACCAGTACCTGCGAGGCGGGGTCCACTTCACCCCGAAGGACTACGTGACCGGCGAGATCAGCCACCAGAGCCATTTTGGCGACCAGGGCACATTCTTCGGCCTGGGCTACCAGCGCGACTTCGACGAGAACTGGTACGGCTTCCTGAGCGCCGGCACCAGCGCCGGTGGCTTCTTCCTGCCCGAATTCCGAGCCGATGGCTTGCTGTTCCGCAAACTGCTCGAAAAGAAGAACCTGGTCGCGAGCGTAGGCTTCACCTACTACCGCGCCAAGGAGGTCTATACCGACAAGACCTTGCTGCTCGGCCTGACGTACTATTTCGACGCCCCATGGATCGTTCAGCTCAACGCGCGGCTGAACCGCAGCGATCCTGGCAACGTCCGCTCCAATCGCGGCATCGTCGCCGTTACCTACGGTCGCGACAAGGATCAGTACATCACCCTGAAATACGATGGCGGCAGCGAAGCCTACCAGCTCACCGGCGAACAGGCCCTGCTGAGTGACTTCCATAGCCATGAGGTCTCGCTGTCCTGGCGCAAATGGATTACCAAGCGCTACGGCATCAACCTGCGCGCGATTTACTACACCAACCCGTCCTACACGCGCAAGCAGGCAGAAATTGGGGTCTTCGCGGAGTTCTAGCCATGACACGCCCTACCGGACACACCGCAGCCACACGCGACCAGAGCGACGCGCTGGGCCTGTCCATTCTGTGTCTTGCCCGGCATCGTTCGCTGGATCACCTGACCCTGTCCGCCCCCGCAATCATCGGAATACTGCTGGTGCCGGCCGCGTTCAATATGGCCGAATGGATGCTGCGCGACCATATCAGCGGGATGTGGGCGGGGGTCCTGCGCTTCTGGATCAACAGGCTCGACATCGATGGAGTCGTCATCGAGCAATTGACGCGGGTGGCATGGTTCGACTTCAACCTGCCCTACACCGATGTCGTTGCGCCAGTGCCAGACGTGCTGACCTGGTCCGTGACGCTGGTCGCGACGGTCGTCGTCTGCCTGATGGCGTTCCGGATACGGGACCTGTACCTGCCGCTGCGGTACTTCGTGCTGTTCGCCGTGTTCATCGAGGCCACGGCATTGCTGTTCTTCGCGGTGGCGCCACAGAGCTTTCCGTATACGGCCAGCAGGTATGTGGACAACGGCGTCAAGACCTGTGCCAGCTTCCTGTTCCTGTTGCCCTGGGCGCATGCGTTGGTCTATTACATCTTTGACTTCTCGTGGCCGAAGAAGATATTCCTGACGCTGATCACGCTTGTATTCGTGGTCGTCGCGGTGCCGATGCAACTGGCGTCGCACTTGTATCTGATGGTGTCCTGCTCGTTGCTGATGATGCCGCTGCTGTCGTTTGTGTTCGGCCCTACGATGCTGGTGTTCGGGTGTATTGCGTTGTATGGGTGGGCGATGAGTTGGGAGAAGAGTGAGCGCGGCACGCTGTAGAAGTTGATGCTGCCTAGGTTCGATGTCCCTACCAGGACAGTCTCAAATCGCCTATTGAGGACCCGGACTTCCATCGCCGCAACCTGTGGACATCAATCGAATCGGGCCTGTTTCCGGAGTACGAATTCGGTGTGCAGTTCGTGCCGAGGCGGACATGCTGCATTCGGCTTCGATGATCGGCGTCGTGGTACCCGTCCACAACGAGGAAGGCTGCCTCGAAGCATGTCTGATGGCGCTCGGCGTGGCAGCGTTGCATCCGAGACTGCAACGGGAGCCGGTGATGC
This sequence comes from Cupriavidus pauculus, assembly GCF_002858765.1. GTDB lineage: Bacteria > Pseudomonadota > Gammaproteobacteria > Burkholderiales > Burkholderiaceae > Cupriavidus > Cupriavidus pauculus_B. The sequence goes on along the minus strand of NZ_PJRP01000014.1, from coordinate 88,210 downwards.
TGGTCGTGGTGCTCGACGATCGTAGCGATGGGTCACCGACGATCGCCCACGCAATGTCGGCAAGGCCCGCCATGCTGGCGCCGAGCATCTGCTGGCCCTCGACGCCCGGAGGACGTGGCGCTGGTGCATCGCCTGCTGGCCATCGGAGCCCGGATCGCCTGGAGCGCCGGTCCACGTGTCATTACCAGCGCGCGCACCCAGGGACGCGCACCGGGCGGCTTCGCCGGATACTTGTCGATGTTGGCCACGCTTCCCGCCGATGCGCGAGCAACCTAGGCGCCAGCGGGCAAATCGCCTACACCACGCCATCCGAAGGGCCATCGTGCCGACGCCGCAGATCCAGGCTCCTCTCACGGTCATCTCTCCATATCTCGACGATGCGGTCTTCAGTTGCGGCGGCCTCATCGCGGCAGCGATGGACCCAGTCGTGGTAACGGTGTTCGCAGGCGTCCCCGAGGCGGGCACGGCGCCGCCGAAGTGGGGCCGCGCCGCCGGCTTTGACGACGCTTTGCAAGCCGTGCTGCGTCGACGGCACGAGGATGCACGCGCCCTCGCCCGTCTTGGCGCGCGGCCCGAATGGCTCGATCTGCTCGACGGCGGCGCGGCGAGCTACTTCGACCCCTGTATCGAAGGCGTTGTCCGCCTCTTCGGCGGCCACGCCCTCCGGCTCGCCGGTATCAGCAAATCGACCGAGAATGGAATGCTGCCGCAGCACGGCAAACAGCTCACCGGTCATGAAGGTCTGGCATTCGAGGATGCATCCATCCTCGATGCGGATCCATTTGCTGTGGGTGCCTGGCAGGACGAACACGGCTTCCCGGCGCATCTGGAGAAAAAGGGTCAACGCGCCCACCACCTGGGTTTCCTCGCCACGCATGACTTCGGCCCGCGGCTCAGTCTGCGAAACACCCGGCACCAGATGCAATACCCCGCCATCGGATAACGCAACGTAGGCCAACCGACCCGCGAGTTCGCGCGCGCCGGCCGCCCCTTGGCAATATGGTGCCTCTAGCCAACCTTGCGCACTACCCACCATCCCGGCAGCTATGGCTGGAAGCTGTGCTTCAGCCAGCCAGTCGGCGACCACCGAGCGATACGCTGCTTCAAAACCACCCTCGCCGATCTGCATGATCCCCAGTGGCGCAACTCTGGCGTCGAGCAAGGCGGCATCCTCGCCAAGCAGCATCGCCCGTAACGAGGATGTCCCCCAATCCAGCGCAATGAGGCGCGCATCAGCTTTGGCACTGCAGTTCGCTTCGCTCAGCTGGGTCATTGGTTGTTGGAGAGCTAAGTGTGGCGCCCAGAGACCGTGCGCTAAAATAATTTACATTGCATTTATGTACGCGAAAGTGACCTGTAGATTCCGGGCACAGATCTTTTCTTAATAAAAACAATGACTTAAGTCGTTTACCTGATGTATGGCGTACGACTTATCTTCTAAGTGCTTCTCTGCATTACCGCTTCGACTGTCTTGGTCGCGAAAGTGCCAGCACGTTGGGTAGCGTGAGGGCTTTTCCACGCCTACGGATGCTACAGCCAACGACAGCAGGTCGATGTGCATTGCCGGAAACCTGTTCCAGCTGTCTTCTTTAGCAGACTGGCGCAATGGGTCCAACAGCGATGGGTCCGATACCCCTCCGCTGGTGCGTCTCTACGCAGCATCCCCTACCAGTTACATTTTGTTACATGTATGCTGGTCGAACAGACGTACGTCGGCTGCCATGCTCATTGAGCCTATACCTCGATACCCGGTGGACGCATTGCCGAAGAATACCGACGAAGACGAATGCAGCGAGCATAGGCCGGATGCGCCCATGGTCGCGGTATCAAGAGCACAACGCCGCCACGCACGACAGCAAACGACGCGATGATCAACATCGTCGAGCGCTCGCCCAGGGCTGATCGTCAGGCTTCATGGCCCGGCCGGTGGAGTTTCCTGCTCACCCACGTGCAACGTGCACATGGTACTTCGCATTGATTTTATAGGTCGGGCGTCCCTTTGGACTTACCGGTCAACGGACGCGAGGATTCGGAAATCCGGAGCAGGGAGTGCGACCCAATGCGCTGCTGGACGAGAGCGGACAGCGCCTCACACCACCTGTGCATCTTTCCGGATATGCACAAGTTCGCCCACGTCGGCTCGGTTCCAGATCGCCCCTACGCGCCACACGACTCAGTCCGGCGAGGGCCTAGGACGGGAACGTCTATGGTTCTACCCAAGTGGCCGGCGGCAGAGCCTTTTCTGCGAAAGCTTGCTCAGCGACGGGACATGCGGACTTCATCTGCCTCTATGCACGACTACGTGATTGCGGCGATTTGGCCTGCGTCGCGACCTGCACTCCAAGGGTAGAACCACCCGGCTGTCTTGCGGCTCGCGGCATGTGGCTTCCCGTCATTCAATACGTACCCGATGCCCACTCAGCAGTCGGATCGCCGGGAAGGCCCCACAGCCGTGCATTGCGAGGGGTTTTATATGGCGACACTTCTCGCTTTCGCGCGACCGCGTAGCCATCAGTTCTTCCTGCCCCAGGGGATCTATCCGGTCCCACCCGCCGGGGCTGAACTGAAGTGCCAAAGAATGGTGATGCTATTCGCGAAGAAACACCTGAGGACGCGAGTTCTCGCTCTGGAAGCGACAAAGACATCCCAACGCCTTGGGGCCGTGATGTTGGTTTGTCATGTCGCCATCCGGCTTCGATGTATCAATCCTACTAGCTCACCACCGGGCTCTTTGCTGCCGGCAACTCTGACCTTCCAGCGAGGCCGGATTACCGCCCGCAACGTTCCACGCCACAGTGGCGTTCAGATCCACCTTGGTTGAGTCGCGGGCGTAATGCCTTCAACGTATCTTCGCGTCGACACCAGCATCGCGACCTGCCATCCACACCCACCAGGGCAAGTCCAGAAGACCACCCGCTGCGAGCAACCGCTCGCGTAGCGGAGGAGTCCTGCGCGTTCACGGCCTCGCACATCACTTGCCCAAGGGCGCGCCCTTCCCCACCCAATCCTGCGCCTCAGCTTTTCGCGCGCTAATCGACCAACTATCCTCGCTCTGCAAGAATGCGTTCCTCAGCCTTTGCGAGGGTGACCGGTAGGCATCGACCCCCCCCAATCAGCGCTAGCTCGCAATGAGCGTCCTTCGCTCGATGGTCGCCGCAACTTCGGTCCAAGTAGGCTTGGCTCTTCCTTCTCAACAACTATCACCCCCGTTGCTCTCGACGTCCGGCGGCGCGGCAGTTGATGGCGCGCACGCAAACACGCAGAACACGCACCCGACGCCAGGAGCCAGCCAAGCAAGCTTTTACGCCCGCCGGTTACCGAGTGGCGCACCCATCGGATTCGCGAGAATGCTGGTGTAGGCTCCGCCCCCCCAAAACCGAGACCCATCGGCTCGACCGTCTGCGCTGGTGTGCCGCCTCCCCGGCGCTAAGTGTGCGCATGACCCAGAAGGCATCAGCGCCCGCTGATGGATGGCAGACAACGGGAGTCCGACTGGGCAACAGGCGCTTCTGTGGCGTCCACACCAAGCCGCACTCCACACGCTCAGGCATACGAGCCTGCAGTGGCTGGATAGATATGGAAATGGATCGATTCCACCTCCGCGTCGCCTGACCGTCTGTCGTTTGCTCGCCGCCACAAAAGGTGAAGCACATATCCAAGTTCTGCAGCCAGGCGTTGATTCAACCCGTACGTACTTTACCCTTGCCCTCGCCTGTCCCAAACGGGACCATCCGCCCTGACGCGCCTCTTACCTTCTGCCGCCCTGCTAGGCGATCAGAATTCGGCGTCAGCTCTTTGATCGCCCGAACACCGCCTCCCATCGCTACCCAGTAATGGGGACGCAAGGGACCCCCAGTTCGGGAGAGATGGCAATACTCGGACTTACGCCGCCACAAAGCTCTTCCACAGCACCTCGTCCTTAGATCCGTATTCCGGGCCAACAAACTGCCGCGAGAAGATCCCAGCTCCATCATTCCTGCGACGACCCTTTCGACTTGCGAACACCCCGGAGCGACACCACAACAAGCCACTTTCTAATAGAAAGCCTTAAAAATCAGCGGGTTATAAATTTCGAGCGCGAATTTTCTAAAACCGCATTTCTGACGCCACCACCCCACGGTTTCGTAACCCATTGATTTTATTGAGTTTCTACTAGAAACCGGTCATTGGGGCGTTGGAGCCGCCGTTTCCACCGATTGTTGCCATAGAGGCGCGACGCCTCATCGACCTAGTCCCAGACGGGTCACGTCGCCTCAATGGGTCGTCCTGCCCTGTCCGCTTCCGTCATCCGACAGCCACCTCCTCGTCGCCACCTCGTTGACGAACCGGAATCGCCAACTTTCGCTGGAAAGCATCACCACAGACTTCTCGTCGACGTAGCCTGAAACGGCATGCAAAAAACACGGGCGAAAACGACCGCAGTTTTCTTCTCCACGTCGTCGGTATTACCGCACGAGTGAATCCCGCGATAGCGCCGACGCGACACCTGCCGCCGAGTCAAGTTTGGGCTACCGATGGTGGTCGTATCTGTGGCGCAAGCTAGCCGAGCGATGCGCGTCGAATGGTTACCTGGCCCTTCTGCACGGCCATAGCGAAGCGCAGGTTCACTGGGAACGAACCGCCCTGCCCCATGACCACCTGGGCATGCGCGTCAATCCGCCCCAAACTGGTCCCGTCACGTTTCACGACCGTCAGGCCGTGCGACTTAGCGAGGATCGAACTCAGGAGGTTCTTCGCACTTTGCGCCTCAGTCGCGGCGCGGATGGCGCCTTCCTTGCCCGAAACAATCGCAGCGAAATCCAGGTCCTTTGCGGCAAGCGATCGGATGTAGGCATATGCCTCCCGACTCGAAAGCGTCGACAGGCGTTCGCGGAATGCCGTGGCAATGTCCTCCAGTCGCTTGCCATGGCGTTTGGCAATGCCCATGAGCGAGAACACTGCCCGCGCAGTCAATCCGAGCTTGAGCAACCAGATCAGCGGAAGCGGGACCTTGGAAGCCGAGTCAATATCTCCGGGCGGCTCGCTTGCGAATGAATTCTGTAAAGACTTCCGTCCGTTGGTATGTTCCTTATATTGGCCGTCTTCCACTGTGAGAGACGGTTCCTTGTGGATAACTTTTCGACGCTTATCTTCTTTTGATGACCGCCCGACGAGACCGAGGAGAATTTGTGCCTTCTCTGTGAGTCGAACGGGAGAGACGTGAAAACGCCCGGAGCGGGCAATGCGGATCTGTTCACGGACGACGTAGCCATGCCGCTGCAAATCGGCCAGTCCACGATAGAGAGAAGACTCACTGTTGAGCAAAGACTCGGCGCGCAACAGATCCCGACGCGGCCAGATGGACGACGAGGGACGAGACAAATTGAAGAATCGCAGAATGCCAAAAAGGACCCGACGGGCGGTAGTCCCGAGGTCCAGGCAATTAAGCGGATCGAATACGGCAGCTCGGGCTTCGATGAGCGCGAGTGGTAGAGGAGAAGGGCGAGCAATAGCCTCGCCCGGCGCGTAGCGTTGCGCAATAGTCATATTTACTCCGATTTTTAAGGACGAACGCCCTCCGGAGCTTGACTAGGCAAAATCTCTCGCTACACTGAACACTCGTTGCGACTCGTGTTCACGGTTCCCGCCGTAGATACGTGTAGGTTGAGCTTTGATCTGTTCAAACTCCACCAAATCGAGTTTCGGATTCCCGTCCGAATCTCAGCAGAGGCCTGGGTTCCCGCCCAGGCCTTTGTCTTTGTGGTGAGGGATGTGTCAAAAGCGTGCTTTAGTTCATGCGCTTCACTCTCTCGTGTGTTGTTAAAGGCAGAATCTCTGCGCTTTAGTTGTCCGTCTCTGCGTTGGCCTCGATGAACTCCCGCACCAGCTTTTCCCAGGCTTGTGCGTCTTCGGCCTTCTTGAACTTCAGCGTGACCGTCCCATTGCGGGTCGTCACCGCACACAGTTCACGCGTTCCCACCTTGATCCGATGCGTTTCCGCAGCCGCCGGTGCAGCAGTTTTTTGCCGCACGCGCGCATGGAGGAGGGCGATGGCTTGCTTTTGCGTGACCTTCTCATCGCTCAGCAGCTTCTCCACGACCTCCGTGACCGCGGCTTCCTGATCCGGGTGCTCACCCAAAAACGATGCCATCTCGTAGGCTGCGTTAACGCCCAAGCGACCGCGATCGCTTGCTGCTTCCAGCGCTGCGATGGCGGATTCGGGTAAACGCGCATACGAGAACAGCTTGCTCAGGTGCCCGGCCGAAATGCCTGCGGCTGCCGCAATGTCCTGCTGCGACTGCCCCGTCCGGTCGACGTGCTTCTGAAACCCCAGGTACTTCTCGAAGTCGGGCAGCGACGGGGAGAGCAGGTTCGAATAGAACGCGGCTTCCTCGATCTGCTCGACGTCCGCCAGATCGGCGAACACCGCCGGGATCGCGGCCCGGCCGAGCTCCTTGAAGACGTAAAACCGGTTGTGACCGGCGACGAGTTCCTTCTTGCCATCCCCGCGTACGACGAGCGTGATCGGGTGAACCAGCTTGTTATTGCGCAGGTTCTCCCGCAGCTCCGCGTACTGTTCAGGCGTGAGCTTGCGTCGACGTCCAGGGACCTCGGCAATCTCGTCAAGCGCGACTTCAATGGCTTTGCCAACGCCCGCTTCGAGTTCGGCAACCCGCCGCTCGGCCGCAGCGACGGCTGACTGCGCAGCTAGCATCCGGCCAGGCGATGTCTTGGGCTCGTTGGCTTGGGGTTGCGGCGTATTGTTCTTGACTGCGATGTTGGCGGTCTTCGCCAACAACTTGTCACCGATTTTCATGCTTCTTTCCTTTCTGTCCACGCCCTGACGAACTGGTCGTCCACATGCAGGGCGAGTTTGTCGAGCGGATCGCGGAAACGCTGATACGCTTCGACACTGCCATCAGGCTTGGAGAGGTCATAGACGGTCGCCAGTTGCGCCGAAGCACCTTTGGGAACCGATGACTCAGGAATCTCGATGCTCAGCACACGATTGCCGTAGGCTTTCACCATCCACTCGCGCACAACGCGCGACACCGCATCCTGCTTCACCTTGGTGAGCACGATGTTGATGAAGTCGTAGCGCTTGGACTCGAGCACGCCGGGCAGCTTCTTCGCGATATCCGAGAAGAGGTGCCAGAACTGTGTCGAGCTGGCAAAGTCCAGCCCGTCAGGCGGGCAGGGCATCAGAATGCCATCCGAGGCAATCAGCGCATTGATGGTGATGTAGCTCAGTGCCGGCGGCGTATCGATGACGATCACGTCGTACTGCTCGGACAGCGGTACCAGACCCTTGCGCAGAATGTCCCAGAACTCGAAGCCCGACTCGGACAGCACCTTCGACGGAATCTCGAATTCCGCATCGAACAGGGCCGACGAGGCCGGGATCAGATCCAGGTTGTGCCAATAGGTCGTCTGGACGGCATAGTCCAGCGTCGTCTGGTCACCATAGATCAGCGGCAGCAGCGTCTGCTCTTCGGCAATCTCGGCATCCGGAGCCCAGCCGCAAAGCTGGGTCGTCGTACCCTGCGGATCGCAGTCGACGATCAGCACCCGTCGGCCGAGCAAGGTAAGGGCCTGCGCCAGGCAGACCGCGGTCGTGGTCTTGGCCACACCGCCCTTAAAATTACCCACCGTCACGATCCGCCCGCGCTGGCCTTCCGGCCGCTTGGCCCGGCCGTTGGCGTGCTGGACCCACGTGATGGCGTCTACCAGGCTGAATACCTTCGCCCGGCCGTTGCCTTGTGAGGTGCCCGCCGGCAAACCGCCTTTGGTGGCAAGATAATGGAAGCGCGCCTTATCGACCCCGCAAAGCGTGGCGATAAGGCTGCTCGTGAACGTGGGCGGAATCTTACGGGGGTAAGGTTCCAGCATGGCATCCCGAATCTGCCCAAAGACGTCGTTGGCCTGCGCCGCAACGGCCGCCAGCCCGTCGATTGACAGGCCGTGGTCGTCTGAAAAGTCTGGGCGCGGGAGTTCTGCCTTGAGTAAGCTCGTGCGTGCCATAACAGTTGTGAATCCGTTGGAAAGGTCCCGAAGCGCCGAAAGGCGCCGAACCAGAAACTTAGACGCTTTCCGTCAATTAAATGGTTGGCCGTAGAATAGCGACCGTATACGTAAACCGCAAGAAGTTTACGTCACACCGATGCGTATACACGTCATTTCCGTGTCAGCCGGCATCGATTTTCATTGCGGCGCCGTTGCAGTCCCCGATTTAAAGCCTCAAACCATCGTTGTTCGGCGCATTGGCGCCGGCCCACATTTCGCGCCTGTGCTTTCGCAATCGTTCATTGCATTTCACCAAAGCGCGACGTGGACCGGCCGTTCCGGATCGCAACCGCACCTTACGCAGACGCACCTGTATTTCGTCCCAACCCAGTGTCAGCAGATTCATTCGGAACAAGCAGGGACGTATTTCTGGCAGTGAAAACGACCCCCCGCGATCAGGACAAGCGTTGCTTCGAGCTGCGGAGAAACTAACGCGGGTACGGCGAGCAGCATGGCTTGTACAAGCAGATTCAACGAAAGTGGCTGCTTACATCTTGAGCGTTGACAGCAGACAGACTGGACCGCTACCGCAATGCCGGCAGGCTCCGCATCTCTAACGCGCCAGGTATTGCATCCCCAATATTGTTCACCTATTTCCCCAATGCTGGCTGCGCAGATCAGTCGAGGTGCTTCTGTAAAGCTGTGAGCGAGATTTGGAGCCAAAAATACCTGTCAGGATTGATGGCGCACGATTTTCGAAGAGCGGGGGAAAGGCACTTGAGACAAAAGGTGAATGACATTGGGGAGAATTTGTCGCGATATTCGCCGATGGGTGAACACGAATAGGGAAACGATCGCAAATGATTTCCCAAAAAGGTGAACACTATTGGGGCATTTCCAAATGCAGAGATTAGGTGAAGGGAATTGGGGAGGAGTGAAGTGGGACGAAGCCATGACGCAGTGGCGAGCGTCACTAACGCGCGCCAGCTAAATGCGCCTTAAGGTGAAGCTGTTTGGGGAAGCAAAAGGTGAACGGATTAGGGGAGATGTCATCGCCGGGCGGCGCAGACTGGCGTACGACCGTAGAACCGCCAAGCCAAATGACGAGAGCGGGTACCCACTTTTTATGAGAAAGCGCATTCTTCGTTCACAGTTCCTATTTAAGGTGAACAGATTTGGGGTGCCAAATGGCTTAGCGCCAGAACTTCGGGAGGGCAGGTCGGATAACGTGCACTTCGGGAAGGTTCATCCCCAAAATCGTTCACCTATAGCCTCGCGTTTACCCCAACGCCGTTCCCCTTTCCCCTGCCCGGCTCCCATTCGTGATTGCGCGACAAGGCGTCAAAGGTGAAAAGATTTGAGGCGCCTGGCGCCGCAAAGGTGAAGCTGGTTGGGGCGTAGGGGTTGAGTTGGGGCATGTTGCAACCCTCTCCGGCAGGTTTCACCTGGCAAGTGGGATGGGATGCGCTTCACCTTGATAGGTGAACGCGACCCGTCTAACATTTCACCCATCCAAAAATCGCAGGGACAACCGATGGCACGCGCGAAGGCACCGAAGGGCAGCCAGATTACCCTGTTTCAGCAGCCCGAGGCGGCGGAGCCCTTCAAGAAGGCGGTCCAGGCCATCCACGTTTCACCGGTAGGCGGGTCGCTCACGCTGCAGCAGAGACGCCTGTTCAACGCGCTCATCAAGAACGCGATCGAGCATCGCCTCGGGGAGGCCGGGACGGTCGAGACCTTCCAGATCTCGATCCCTGAAATGATGGCAAACCTTGCACTCACTACCAAGGACACGACCTATATCAAGGAGACGGCCAAGTCCCTGATGCGTACGGTCGTAGACTGGGACCAGCTCAACAGCGACGGAACAGCGACCTGGACGGGGTCGACCTTGCTGGCCGGGGCGCGGATCTCGGGCTCCCTCCTGTCGTATTCCTTCGCCCCCCAGATCCGCGAAGAACTCCTGAATCCTGAACGCTACGCGATGATCGACATGCGGATCGCCAAGCTGTTCCGTCGGGCGCATTCGCTCGCGCTCTGGGAAAACACAGTGCGCTACGAACGGGCAGGGATCACGGCGCGCATTCCTCTGACGGTATTTCGCAATCTGATCCTCGGGCGCGAGGAGAGCGAGACCAAGTACAAGGAATACAAGATCTTCAAGCGCGCGGTGCTCAACCCCTGCATCGCGGAGATCTGCGACGTGTCGGATCACGACCTGGAACTTATTGAGCACAAGGTGGGTCGCTCGGTCACTGAGCTGCAGTTCAGGATCATGCGTAAAAATGCGGCCAGCGACGATGTCGCCGGCAACGACGCCGCCGGTAACGGTGAGGCCGACATCGACGACCTGATCCAGGCAATCGTCGGGCTGGGCCTGCCGGCAAGCGAGGCCCGCAGGCTGATCGAAGCGCAACCCCCTGTGATCCTGACCGAAGCGATCGCACACGTCCGTGCACGTGTATCTGCAAGCAACGCCCCGGCGATCGATAACGTGAGCGCGCACTTCCGAAAGACGTTGGCTGACATGGTGGCGCGCGGCACCAACAGTGGGACCAATAGTGGTACCGATGGCGGCACGGCTAGTACGGGGAAGGGAAGGGGGGCGGCAGAGATCGGGGAGGCCGCCGTCGCACCGCCTCCGCCGGCGAAGTCCGCGCAAGAAGCAATGGAGCGCTACATCGCCGCGCGACTGCCCAGCGCACAGGGGTATTTTGTCGGCCTGGCAGCCGAAGAGCAGATGCCGCTGATCGAGCAATACAACGAACAGTGTGCGAGCGCGGACCAGAAACTCGTCACCCACAAGCGGCCGACCAAGGTCGCCCAGACGCGCTTCTACCAATGGCTTGCCGACCAGACCTGGGGCGTGCCCACTGCCGACGATGTGCTGTCGTTTGTTCTGACCGGTCAAGTGGCGGCCTGAATCGCCACCGCTGCGCAACCGGCCGCCCAGCCGGGAGGTCGTTGAGACGCTGAGTTGCCGAGAGGAGAGGGACTGCTAATGGCAGTCCCTTTGTCATTTAGCCAGAGTGTGCCGAATGGAGTGCTGAATGGAGTGCTGAATGGAGTGCTGAATGGAGTGCCGGGCAGCTGAGGGCTGGGTGTCGGTTCGCCGGAGAAAAAGAGACGAAGGTGAGTGGTTAGGGGGGCTTGCTGTTCGTCCCACCTTACCATGGCGTGCTCGCCGTCAAGGGCTGCGCGCGATCGTGCAATCGCGCTTGCGTCCTGCGGCCGGATAACTCCCCCTGACGGCTGTGCTTGTCGCCATGAGGCGTCGGTTCCGGGCAATCCCGCCCGAGCAACCGGAGTACCCTCATGTCCCAGTACTTTTCCCCGTTCGCATCCACGCTCCTGGCACGTGATGAACATGGGAACTACCAACCGGCAACGCCTGAGCAGATCCTCGCCGCAGCCCGGCAGGTGATTGACGAAATGATCCCGCATGGACAAGTGTTCGTGACGGCGACACAGGTCAAAGACTATCTGCGCACCAAGCTTGCAGGCCTCGAGCACGAGGTCTTTGCCGTCATCTTCCTCGACGCACAGCATCGGCTGATCGAGTATGTCGAGATGTTCCGCGGGACGATCCACAATGCAACGGTCCATCCCCGCGAGATCCTGAAAGCGGCAATGCAACACAACGCGGCGGCCGTTATTCTCGCGCATAACCATCCGAGTGGCGCACACGACCCCAGCCATGCAGATCAGGTCGTCACGCAGCGACTCAAGGAAGTGCTGACGCTGGTCGACGTCCGCGTGCTTGATCACATCATCGTGGGCGGGTGCAAGACCACATCTTTCGCCGAGCGCGGGCTGCTGTAAGCGCAGGGGGCTCCGGCCCCTGAAAGGGAACCGCCGACGCCCCCTTCAGCCAACTTAGCCAGTTTAGCCAGATCGGGTAGTTCCTGGCCTGAGATACTTCCGGAAGGTGGCGGCGGGCAGCCGGACGTTCGGGCTGAACCGCAACCAGATGTCCCGTTACCCCGCCACGGCAACCATCGGCGGACTTGTTCCATTCTTAAGCCCAACGAAGGCGGGATTGTTGCCTGCCGCCGGATGACTAAAATCCCTTCCTATCAAGCAGATTGACCCCTGCTTTGACCTACCCGTTGGCGCCCGGTGAACCTGGATGCCATTTTTTTTTGGCTGCTGACACTTGGCACGAGAGCCATGTCATTGGATATCGCCTGCGCGTCGCGAGATGGATTTTCACCTTGGCAGAACGGTGCGGATAATGTGCCCGTGACAGTGGCGTTCGCACTGTCCGACCGGGAGCTCTGACCTGATGCTGATGACTTCAATCTGGTCGGCAGGACATCTGTACCCGTCAGATCAGCTAGTTGCGCAGCCTGGCTCGCTCAGGCATAAACCGAATGCGCATCTGTCCTGAACGCGCCCGTGCCGGCGCCTCGATGCTGAATGCCGCCCAGCAGAGCGTACGACGCGACCGGTCAGTGCGTCCAGGCGCGCACGATCATCAACATGTTTAGGGCAGGCACCACACCCGACAGGTACGACGCTTCGCGATTGCGCACTCTTCCTGGTCCGTATCACGCGCGCTTACATTTTTATCCGCACCCCTACCCATACGCGAACCCGTACGCGTACCCGTATCCATACCCAGGAGAAGCTCTATGGACAGCGCTTGTAGTCGATCTTCCCGCTATTTGCTGACGAGGTAGCCAGCCGACCTGCTGCCTCGTCGCCCTGGCGAGGCAGTGGCCGCGTCTCCGGCAGAACGGGATGCGCGGCCCGCCTCTTGCATGATCCTCGCCGTTTCGCGCGGCCATCATCAAGGAGCGCAGCATGCGTGCACGCTTCGTATCCCGACTCCGGCACCATGTGTCGGTGCTGTTGAAATTTTCGCATCGCGTCCACCATCCGGAGTCGGTCAACCCCGGCGCACCAGCAGTGCCCGCCGTCGATCTCCGGTGCGCCGGACAAAACAACTGCAAGCTGCTTTCGCCGCGCGAAAGTGCCGAGGCAGCTGTGCGTTTGTCCCGGACCTACTGGTAGTCCGCGACCTCCAGACGACGTGCTGATGACCTCCTGGCGGCCACCCGGTGCGCCATGACATCCACTGAGCATCGCAGTGTTCCGGAACCCGCCCAGCCGCCCGGCGGGTGGCCCGTGTCTCCCATGCCATCAAACAGAAGCGCCCTATGATTCGTAAATCCCTCCCACGCCGTTCCATCGCGCGGCCAGTGCGTTCGTTCCTGACAGCCATCACATGCCTCTCCGCCCCTGTTCCATCGGCGATGGCTGCACGCCCGCTGATCACCGACGACGCCCGGATCGTGGATGCCAAATCCTGCCAGCTGGAGTCATGGATGCAATTCCAGACTACAGGCAATGAACTCTGGGCCCTGCCCGGGTGCAATCCCACCGGCAATCTGGAACTCACGCTGGGTGGCTCCCTTCAGCGTTTCAACGGTGCATCGGATCTCGCCAACGTGCAGTTCCAGGCGAAAACGTTGCTGAAGCCCCTTGAAACCAATCGCTACGGCGCCGCGATCGCGATCGGCGCGGTGCATCATCCGACTGCAGAACAAAGGAAGGTTCTGGGCAATCTCTATGTCAATGTGCCACTGTCGTTGTCCTTCGCTGACGACCGCTTTGTGACGCATTTGAATGTCGGTGCGAGCCGCGATACGGAACGCCATCTGACGCGGATGACCTGGGGTTTAGGAACGGAGACGCAGCTGCATCCGCGCGTGTTTCTGGTCGCGGAGACTTTCGGCCAACACCACGGAAGACCTTCCTATCAGGCAGGTCTGCGATTCTGGATCGTGCGCGATCGGGTGCAGCTTGATACGACCTACGGAAATGTGTTCGGTCGCCGGACAGGCGAGCGATTCATCACGATCGGGCTGCGTCTGCTGTCGCCTGCATTTCTGCCATGACTGCGCACGGGAGAGTCCGTTGCCCGCGGTCCCGATAGCGGCGCCATTCGATACCGTTTGCCTCGCGCCGGGCATCCCGGCGAGTCGATCGAACACTTCGATATACGTGCGTACCTCTCAGTTTTGACGGTTGCTCACAGGTCGGGATAGAGGATCTAATTCCGGCACAGCAAGGCGTTGGGAGAAAGCATGCGTATTGTTTCGGGAAATTCCACTTACCTGCAGCCGGCGATGATGGCGCGGCTTGCCCGCTACCGGCACGAGGTGTTCGTGCACCGTCTGGGCTGGCAGCTTTCTTGTGCGGATGGCTGTGAAGTCGATCAGTTCGATCGCGAGGACACGGTCTACGTCGTCGTACTCAACAAGCGTACCGGTGCGATTCGTGGCACCGCACGCCTGCTGCCGACAACGCGACCCTACCTGCTGCGTGAAGTCTTTCCTGCGTTACTGGACGACATGCCGGCGCCGGAGTCTGCCGACGTCTGGGAACTGTCACGGTTTGCCGTGGTGGATCTTGAGGCACCGGCGACGATCCGAAACGGGCAGTTTTCTTCGTGTACGGCCACGGCACTGTTGCGCGCGACTCTGATGTGCGCGGCAGAACTGGGTGCGCGCGAGCTTGTGGCGGTGTCGCCGGTCAGCGTGCAGCGGCTGCTCAGACGTGCGGGCGTCGTCCATCTCGGGCGGGCACCCCGCGCGACGGGCACCAAGCCTCGCGCAACCTGCGCCGTAAGCGATATCAGTGACATTAGCGATACCAGTGATCTGTTTGCCTGCCGTATAGAGGTCGTGCCATTCCCGGTGAATCCCCAGTGCAATCCCGGTGCAGTCCCCCGTGCAATCCCCGGCGCAATCTGCTGATCCCTGTGCCCGGCGGTGAACGGTCGGCGTGACTTGGGATGGCCGGGTCTGCCAATGGTCTTCGCTTGCGCACAGCGCCTTTCATCATATGAAGGAGATGACATATGCAGAACATTGTGCTGCCGATGCTGGCAAGCCTGGCGATGACCTGCGGGTCTTCGGACGCCGTCGCGCCTGCCACGCATCCCGGTGCGGATATCGCCTGGCAAACTGAAGAGGCGCAGGGGATCGTGCCGGTCACCCGGCCCTGCCTCGATGAAGGTCGCACGATCCGCTCAAGGCTTTGCTACCCGGTGATCACCTTTGGGTCCGCGCCCGGCGACGGACGCAAGCCGTAGTTTTCTCTGGAAGGCGCCAGGCTTGGGTGCAGGCGTTGCGCTGCGGGGGGCAGCCGCTCCGCGCCCACGCTGTCGGCGTATCTCGTCTCCTGCGCCGCACACGCCTTCCAGCTTTTACACGATGACCGACTGGTCATGCAGCCCTGGCTCTAAGTGACGGCCTCAAGCGCCGACCTTAAGCGCCGACCTTAAGCGCGGGCGCTGAGTCCGCCTTACGGTCCGCCCTTACCGTCCACAACGGCCCCGCGCACAGGCGATCAACGAATGGTGGGCGCCGCCAGCATGGCTGGTCCACAAGCGAGCGGCAGTTCTCACACGGAGGCTCAAGTTTTATGATAACCAGACAGTCACTGCAGGTTCCCACGGCCGCCTATCTTTATGTGCTGCACCTCGATCCGCCTGCGCTCGCGTGGGAATATATGCGGCGTCATCCCGAGTACCGCTGTGACTGGTGGTATCGCCACGAGGGTAGCGGGGCGATACACCGCTGGGGCGTACGGATGCTCGAAGATCCGCACCGGGATGCCCGGGACGCCATCCCCGGATGGTTTCCCGACCACGAGAGCGTCCTGCACGTCTACCCCGACGAGGACCCGGCGCCGGACGCGTGCGCTTTCGACTTCTGGCGGCTGCCCGGCGAAAAGCACCTCGTTCACGATGGTCGTCGTCTGCTGTTGCAGGTGCGCTTGCCGCTTGGCCAGATGCGGGTGGTCCTTGGACGCGCGTTGAGACCTGGCATGCCGTACGTGCTGGCCAGTAAGTGTCGGCCCTGCCCGGGTTGTCGTCAGGGTCGCCATGCCAGGGCGTGCTGTTGCGGCGTGAAGATGGCGACATCGTTATGCGCTGCCGGGTGGGCCGCGCGGTGTGTCGCGGGCCGGGCCGTGCTCAGTCAGGCCGCAGTCGTACACGCGCGCCCCGCCCGTGCCATGCTCGTTCACATGCGCACGCTTCAGGCGCTCGACGGA
This sequence comes from Cupriavidus pauculus, assembly GCF_002858765.1. Lineage (GTDB taxonomy): Bacteria > Pseudomonadota > Gammaproteobacteria > Burkholderiales > Burkholderiaceae > Cupriavidus > Cupriavidus pauculus_B. The sequence goes on along the minus strand of NZ_PJRP01000014.1, from coordinate 72,160 downwards.
GCGCTGGCCGGTGCCTCCAGTCGGGATATCGCCGAAGCCATGCAGGGCAGTACCGCTGTCGCACGGCAATGGCATGCCGATTGTGCGCTGCGTTCGCGCATGCGTCGTCTGGTCAGGCGCGGCGAATGGCTGATGAGCGGCGGATACCGTGAGCTTGCACAGCTGGAGCTGGCCGAACCCGGTGTCTCGGTGCGCCTCGGGGCGACCGCGCCCGCCGCCGTCGGCAAAGCGGCATGAACCCATCCATGAGTACGTGCCGGTTCGAGAATGCGATCGACGGGGAAGCGCTCGCACTGTACGGACTGCGTCAGCGCATCGTTGTGCGCACGCCTGCGGATCTGCCCCGGGCGATGGATGCGATCGAGACGAGCCGTCGCCAGGGCTACTGGACAGCGCTCCTTCTGTCCTACTCGCTGGGCGAGTGGCTGGAACCATCGTTCTTACAGCCTGCCGGGCCGGCGTTTCCCCGATATGGTGGGGCGCCGCGGCTCGTCGCGCTGGTTTTCGATCGTGCGCAAACGGAGGCTCTATGGCGGCCGCCCGCATTTCACGGCTTTGCCGAAATCCTGTCGGCGCGCCCCCGTATGCATCTGGAGCGCTATAAACAGAGCCTTGCCCGCATCAGGGAGTGGATCGAAGCGGGCGATGTGTACCAGGTCAACTTTACGTTTCCGATGGATGTTGCCATCACCGGATGTCCCGCTGCGCTCTATCGGGAACTGATCGATCGTCACCCCGCGGCGCATGCGGCGTACATCTGCGACGAGGGCCGGCATGTCCTCTCGTTCTCCCCGGAGCTTTTCCTGCGCCGGGAAGGGGGGCGTCTGATCAGTCGTCCGATGAAGGGCACGGCGCCCCGGCACGCCGACCCGGTCCGGGACGAGCAGGCCGGGAGAATGCTGCGTACCAGTGTGAAGGACCGCGCAGAGAACGCCATGATCGTGGACCTCATGCGCAATGACATGGGCAGGATCGCTCGTGTGGGATCGGTGTCGGTCAGCGATCTATTCGAGCTGGAGCGCTATCCGTCGGTCTGGACGATGACCTCCACGATTCATGCCGACGTGGGACAGGCGACGTTGCTCGAAATCCTGCGCGCCCTGTTTCCGTGTGGGTCCGTGACCGGCGCGCCAAAAATTGCGGCCATGCGCTATATCCGGGCCCTGGAGACATGGAACCGAGGACTCTACTGTGGCTCCATCGGATGGATGGCGCCCAACGGGGATTTCTCGCTGAATGTCGCGATCCGCACCCTTGTCGTCGAGGACAGTGGCCTGGGCGTCTATGGCGTGGGAGGCGGCATCGTGGCGGACTCGCACCCCGAGCTTGAATGGCTCGAATGCCAGTGGAAGTCCCGGATTCTGCGTACCAGCGACGCCGGCGTGTGGAACAGCGGCTGGCGCGCGGCTGCAGCTTAAGCGGCTGGGCTCGGCAGGCGCGGGGAGCGGGTAGAGGAGGGTTAGAGGAAGGGTAGCGGAAGGGCAGGGGAAGGGTAGAGTCAGATGCAGGCTGCCTGACGCCAGGCTCCAAGCCGGAGGCACCGGACCGTTATCGGGCCCGCCCCAACCGGGAGCGGGCCCGATAACGGTTCGGTCGCCCTTCCTATGGGTAGGTGAACAGGCAGCGGTTGCCTGTCGGGCGGGCGATGACAAAGATCACGCGTTTCTCGTCGTCGAAGACCGGATACGGCTCGTATTCCGAGGGTCGCACGCAATAGACATTGCGACGCCCGTAGGCTTTGCCGCTCACGAGCGCCTCGACGGCGGCATGAAAGTCGTCCCCCATTGCCTTGGGGCCCGCCGGAAAATTCACGACACCGCTGGACGTATGCGGCTCCCAGACAACCTCGTAGTGGCGGGTTGCGGCCCACTGACGCAGAACATTGATGGTCGAAGAGCGCTGCACCGCCGCCAGGCTGTACGCGAAGGCATCAGCTGGTATCGCGCTCAGTGCGGTCAGTGCGGTCAGTGCGGAGGCGGCGATCACCGTGCCGGCGACCCGGCGGGTTAAGGGCGACAGACTGCGCGGGCAGGTGGAACGGTTGCAGCGGATCCGGCGGATCCAGATGGTGCGGAGGGTCCCGCGTGGCGAATGGGATCTTGTCATCAGTGGTGGCCTCAGAGTAGTTCGGCGGAGCAGGAGCACGTCACGGCATTGCCTCGCGAAATGAAGCACCGTGGCGCGCGCTGTGAAGCGCTTCAGCGCATGCGGACACCGCGCCTGAGCATGAGCCGACGTTGGTGACCGCTGCCTGTGGTCACGACAGGGTGTCGTGCCGGCACCGACACGTTAGCGGGCGACCCCGCCAGTGAACACCTGTCAATTCAGATGGCATCAACCGGTACTAACCGGCAAGGTATTAGCCGGCATGAACCGCGCCGGCTTTGCCTCAGATTGGCTGGAGCCCTCACCGACACTGACCGCGGTATTTAACTTATTCATGCATCTATGAAAATAAATCCCGCGAACTTTGGGCCGACGGCATGTCTCGAATCCAGGGGGAAGCTTCGGCGAAATGAGGCCATCCCGGGCAAACACGTGACGTTGCAGGAGAAGTGGTAGTGATGAGAACGAGAATAAATAGCCTGGTCCCTGAGGCAAGACCATGAACACGTGGCTGATCGATCTGTTGACCGCCGTGGAGTGCGCCTCCTCGGAGCGGGCCGTCTATGCGGAGGTTCTGAAGGCAGCCCAGAAGCTTGAATTTGAGTACTGCGCCTATGGCGTACGCACACCCTGGCCAGTCTCCAGACCTGAGGCCCTGATGATCAGCAACTACCCCGCGCACTGGCAGGAGCGATACGTGCAGCAGCGTTATGTCGAGATCGATCCGACCGTGCGGCTGGGGATGCAGTCGGACAAGCCCTTTGTCTGGACGGCCAGGCTGGTAGCCTCTGCGCCTGCATTCTGGGAAGAAGCGCGGAGTGCAGGGCTGCGTGTGGGCTGGGCGCAATCTTCATTTGGAGACGCCTCCCAGCGCGGCATGCTCACTGTCGCGCGGTCTGCGACGCCCCTATGGCCGACCGAGCGTGTCAGCAAGGAAAGGCATCTGCGGGTTCTCACCACGGTTGCCCACCAGCGGTTGTCGCAACTGATGTTGCCCACTCAACCTGCACGGCGCGGGGCAAAGCTGACCACGCGGGAAGTCGAGGTGCTGCAGTGGACTGCCGATGGGAAGACGACCCTTGAGATCGGCGATCTGCTGGGCCTCTCAGAATGCACCGTGCGTTTTCACATCCGCAATGTGATCACCAAGCTCAACGTGGCGAACAAGACGGCTGCAGCTGTTTATGCGGCGATGAACGGTTTGCTGGGCTAACGGGTCGCAGGCATGAAGCGGCGTTCCTGACGAATGCTAACCTGTCAATTCTGCCGGTTGTCGTGGCATGCCTCGCCATCATCCAATGCAAGGGGTTTTGCGTGACGGTTGCCATCCGCCACGCAAACCGTTCTAGCCGCATCGCCATCCGCAACAGGGTGGCGGCAGACACGGAGATGCAGATGGAGGTAGGCAAGGTGTTCAATGGTTCGCAGTCATCCAGCGTGAATCCTCCCGGCGTCATTGCGCTGGACCCGGCGGTCAGCGCAATGCGTCAGGCGTTGGGGCCGCTGGTATGTGCAGTGCTGGATGATCCCGATGTGGTCGAGGTCATGCTGAACGTCGACGGCAGGCTCTGGATCGAGCGCGTCTGGACCGGGCGGGCGCAACTCGATGTGACGCTCAATGCGAAGGAGGGCGAACGGATTATCCGTGCGGTGGCGAGCGAGCTGGGGGTGGAAGTCCATCCTGGTCAGCCACTGCTCTCGGCCGTACTGCCGGGCACGGGCGACCGCTTCGATGGCGCTCTGCCGCCGGTGGCCTCAGGACCTGCCTTCGCGCTGCGCAAGCGTGTCGTAGGCGTGATCCCCCTGGACGCGTATGTGGACGGCGGCATCATGACTGCGGCACAGGCCGAATGCCTGCGCCGTGCGCTTCGGGAGCGGCAGAACATTCTGATCGCCGGAGGCAGTGGTGCAGGAAAGACGACGCTTGCCAACGCCCTGCTCATTGAAATGGCGCCTTTGCAGGAAGGCGTGCTCGTGCTGGAGGACCGCTCGGAGCTGCAGTGCACGGTGAACCATCACGTGTCGCTGCGCACGAACCCGGGGCTTGCCAGCATGAGCGAACTCGTGTGTGCGGCCGTGAGGCTGCGTCCAGACCGGGTTGTGCTGGGGGAGGTGCGCGGTGACGAGGCGCTGGAGATTCTGAAGCTCTGGAACCGGAGCCGCCCCGGTGGCTTCACCACGATCCACGCCGGTTCCGCACAGGGTGCGTTGTTAAGGCTCCAGCAGATGCTCGGGCCGGACTCGGACGACACGTCGCGGATGATCATCGCGGACACGATTCACCTGGTGGTCTATCTGGCGGGACGAAACAACTCCCGACGGGTTGAAAGTCTGCAGAAACTGGCGGGCTATGACCGCAACGGTTTTCGATTGGTCGATGCAGTGGTGGTGGACGCGGCAGGGGGCACGACAGGTGACGGGGCGGACGGCGCGGCGAAAGGCGGCGCAGCAGATGCCGAAACAGATGCGGACCCCGGCGATCCGGACCCCGAATCGGGCAACTAGGCGTCGGTGAAGCGGGCATCAGCCCGCGAAGTGAAACGCGTGCAAGCACCCTGCACCGCTTTACATCAACTGGCGGGGCGCCTCTTCATTTCGTCGCGGTAGCGACTGGAGAGGCCTGCGTCTGCCATGTCTGCACCGGCAGCTTCCACAGCGGCGGCATCTGCGAAAACGGCGGGACGGTGTGGACAATCTTCGCCAGCGCCAGACGGCTGTCGGTGCCAATCTTGCTGAAAATAGCCTTCAGGTGCGCCTTGACCGTATCGAGACCTATATTCATCGCGACGGCGATGGCCTCGTTGGATTTGCCCTGTGCCAGCCATACCGCAGCTTCAACCTGGCGTTGGGTCAGGCCCGGGAAGGCGTAGTGCAGGCGGTCGGCAGGCGAGAGCTTCTCGACCGTGCGCTGCTGCGCCTGGCGATAGACACGTAGTACGTGGGTGCGGTAGGTCTGCATCCGGTCGCGCTCGGCATCGCTGAACGCAGGACGGCCGACGATCCGGTGTGCGCTTAAGTCCAGCGAATACTCGCCGTGCCGGATCAAGACGGCCATGATGCGGTGCGCGCCCGATGGCAGAAACACCTCGCGCGCCATCGGCAGGGCCATGAATTCCTCGTCGCTGAAGATATCCGATTCGCGGATGGCCCGCTCGCCGTAGAAGGCCGGGTCCTTCTGCCAGAACGGATGGCTGCCTGCGTGACGTGCATACGCTTCGAACGCCTGTTCGCGCCGGCCCGGTGCGTCTTCGACCGACAGCAGCGCGCGCAGCTCCCCGCTCAGATGATGAATCTCCGTCCAGGCAACGACATCGGCGTCGGTCAGCCGGGTGACCCCATCGAACAAGACGGCGGGCAGTGTCAGCAGGTCAGGCTCGGATTCATACAGGCGCACGATTTCCTGCAGCAGGATGGGGTCGGTGTGCATGACTACTCGTTCGGGTAATGGAATTTTTCTGCGGCAAATCTTACATTAGCGCGCCCTGATGTGCTGGCCGCGCCCACGGTGCGCGGAGCATGCATGCATCTGGTGCAGGCAGGCGCGGCAGGCGCGGGCGACGGGCACAAAAGCCCGAGAACGTATAAGAACGAAAAACGAGGGGTTGGCGGGATGAATCGCACTTACAGGGTCGTGTGGAACGGGGCGTCGGGCGTCTGGCAGGCCGTGTCGGAACTGGCGGCTTCATATACGAAGCGGGGTGCCGTTGGCAGTGCCAATGGTGGCGCGAACGTTGGGGCGGAGAGCGTCCCAGCGCTTGGGCGTTCGCACCGGCGTCATGCCGTGGCGAGCGCCGCGATGACGCTGGGCCTGTCGCTGGGGATCGCATCGCCGCTGACGCATGCGGCCGATGTGCTGCTGATCGGTACCGGCGGGGCTGGGGGCGGGGATGGCGGCAATGGCAGCATCAGCGGCGGCAGCGGCGGGGCCGACTTTTTCCTGCCGGGGGTAGGCGGTGCCGGCGGTGTGCCAGCCCCTACGCAGACAATCGCGACGTCATCCAATGGCAGCGGCCTCCTGCCGACGTACGATTATGTCGGGATCGGCGGCGGCGCAGGCGGTGGGGATGGTGGCAACCTGGGGGGGATTCATGGCGGCACGGGCGGCGCGGGCGCACTGACCCTCACCTGGGGCGGGCTTAACGTCGGCAACACCCTGCTGATCGGCGGTGCCGGTGGCGGTGGTGGCTCGGGCGGGGCGGGCAATACGCGCGGCGGCAATGGTGGCGCAGGCGGGAGCGGCACGCTCACGGCTTCCACAGGTGCCGTCATTACGGTCGGCTCGCAGCTGTATCTGGGTGGACTGGGTGGCATAGGTGGCAATTGCGGCTGCTCCGGCAATGGCGGGGCGGGCGGCGCGGGCGTGCTCAACCTGGGAGATCTCAGCACGCTGATCCTCGTTGGCGCCGGCTTCACCATCAACGGCAACGGGACGCTCAACATCGGGAACGCCACGGCCAATGGCACCATCGCCGGCACGATTCTCGGGCTGGCCGGCCCCATCAACAACGCGGGCACGATCAACTTCAACCAGTCAGACGCCGCCTATACGTTCTCGACGGGGATCGCCGGCACCGGCACGGTGACACAGAACGGCAGTGGCATCACCTACCTGACTGGCACCAATACCTATTCGGGCGGCACCACCATCAACGCTGGGCTGCTCAGCTTCAGCAATGGCGGCAACCTCGGCACGGGCAGCATCACCCTGAACGGGGGCGGGTTGCAATGGGCAGCAGGCGACACCACAGATATCTCGGGGCGCCTGAATGCGCTGGGTGCGAACGGCGGCACCTTCGACACGAATGGCAATAACGTGACGATGGCGAGCGCCCTGTCCGGGGCGGGGGGCCTCACGAAGATTGGTGCCGGCACGCTGAGCCTTGCGAATGCGAACAGCTATACGGGCGTCACCACGATCAGCGGCGGCGTGCTGGCGCTGACCGGCGCGGGCAGCATTGCCGGCTCCAGTGGACTCGTCAACAACGGTGTCTTAGATATTGCAGGGATGGCCAGCGGTGCAACGATCCGGGCGTTGTCAGGCGCTGGTGTCGTGACGCTGGGCAGCCAGACCCTGACCATTGCCAGTGGCGGGGGGGCGTCGGGCGGGACGTTCAGCGGCACGATCAGTGGCGTTGGGGGAATCGCACTTGGTGGTGGCGTGCAGACGCTATCCGGCGTCAATACGTACGCCGGGGCGACGACGATCAACGCCGGTACCCTGTCGCTGACGGGTGCGGGCAGTATTGCCAGTTCCAGCGGACTCATCAACAACGGTACCTTGGACATTGCCGGCACGACGGGTGGCGCAACGGTCCGGACCCTGACCGGGACCGGCACCGTGGCGCTGGGCGGTCAGACCCTGACGGTCAGCAACGCCGGGGGCGCGTTCAGTGGGATATTCAGCGGGGTAATTGGCGGAAGCGGCGGCCTGGCGCTGAACGGGGGCAAGTTGACGCTGTCGGGGGTGAACACTTACACAGGCGCCACAACCATCCAAGCCGGCACGCTCGCCCTCGCCGGGGCAGGGCGCCTTGGGGCTGACACCGGTGTCACGCTGGCGGCCACCGGTGCGACGCTGGATCTCTCGGCCGGTGCCAGCCAGTCCGTGGGACACCTGTCGGGTGTCGCCGGAAGCCTGGTTGCGCTGGGAGCCAACACGCTTACGCTGACCGACAACACGTCGCAGACGTTCAGCGGCAGCCTCACCGGTACGGGCGGTCTGGTCAAGCAGGGGACAGGCACGCTCACGCTCAATGGCCTCAGCAGTGGTTTTGCTGGCACGACCACGGTGGCGGGTGGCACGCTGGCGGTGGGCGACGCCGCCAACGCCAGTGCGGTGCTGGGTGGCAACGTGCTGGTCAACGCGCCGGGCACGCTGATGGGCCACGGCACCGTTTCCGGCAATGTGACCAACAGCGGGATGGTGGCACCCGGCGGCTCCATCGGCACGCTGACGGTCGGTGGCAACTATGCACAGGCAGCCAGTGGCACGCTTTGGATCGAAGTCAGCCCGACCGACGCGTCGCAGCTGCGTGCGGGCGGCGCCGCAGCGCTGGGCGGCACGCTCGCTGTGGCGTTCACACCGGGCACCTATTCGGCCAGGCAGTACACGGTCCTGAGTGCAGCCAATGGGGTCACGGGGCGCTTTGCCAACGTCACGACCACTACAACGGCGGCGGGTGCGAACCTCGGTACGCTGCAGTCGTCCGTCACCTACGGTGCTGGCGACGTGGCGCTGACCTTGTCGGCAGCCTCGCCGACACAGGCCGTGGTGGTGGCGCCGGTCAATACCTCGATTTACACGGCGCTCGGCACCACAGCGCTGCTGCAGGCGCAGGGGGCGAACGCGACGTTGCTGGAGCGGCTCGCGAACGTCCAGCAGGGTCTGGAAACGTCGAAGGACGTCTGGATCAAGGTCAATGGCACCCGGAACAGGGTCGGCGGCACGGACAGCGCACCGGGGTTCCAGACCCACGCCTATGGCTTCCTCGCCGGTGCGGACGGCCAGATCGGCACTGCGACGGTGGGCGCGGCGGGCGGCTATACCCACACGTCGGTCGGCGAAAATGGCACGGGCTCGTCCGGCGATATCGACACGCTGCGCCTCGCGCTGTATGGCAATCAGTCAGTGGGTGCCGTCAACCTGTCGGCCACCCTGGGTTACGGGCTGGACTTCCTGTCGCAGAAACGCTCATTTGGCAGTTTCGGCACGGCAGAGGGCGATCATATCGGTCACGAGTTCACCGCAGCCACGCAGGCGAGCCTGCCGATGCAGGCGGGCGGATTCGTGCTCACGCCGCAGGCCGGCCTGCGCTATGCCTATGTGCGGGCCAACGGCTTTGGCGAGAGTGGCGCCAACGGCCAGAACCTGCACGTGGATGCCGACAGCGCGCGCAGCCTCCAGCCGTACGTCGGCATGACGCTCGACAAGGCGTTTGGCGATGCCGTCCGCCCGGTCAACGTGCAGCTGCGCGTGGGCTATGCGCACGAGGTACTGAGCGGCGGGCGTGTCGCGCTGGTGCAAAGCCAGGACGGCACCGTATTTGCCGCGCCGGGCACGGACCTGCCGCGCTCGTTCCTGACCACCGGTGCCAGCGTGAGCCTGCTGGCCTCGAAGGCCACCACAGTGGCGCTGGGCGTGGACGCCGTGCTCAATACCGGGCACGTGTCGGCGCAGTCGGCGTATGTACGGGTCAACCATCTGTTCTAGCTTCATCCGGCGCAGCTAGTCGCTAGCCGCATTGGGAGTCGCCTTTGGGTTCGCGAATGCGAAGGCTTGGCCCACCGGCGGCTGCGGGCCTGGCGGGCAGGCTCCCGCGTTTGATTCGATTGTTCCGGTAAGCGAGCCTCCGTCGCTAACAGGCCCTGGGGCGATCTCCAGCGCGGGGAGTCTGTCGTACTGACAGTGGGGTGCTCCCGGGTTTCCCCACGACAGTCTCGGCTTTTCGTTTCCCGTGGCAGCTTGACACCGGCACACTGGCACCCGCCGCTGCGCCGTCTTCCTTCTCGCATCACCTTGCTGCGCGACTCTAGCGCACGACCCTGTGCCATCAAGGCGCGCCGGCCGTGTCCTCGGTTGCGCCTGCGGGCCGCACCACTCCGGCGCTTTTGTCCTTGACCGCACCTGTGCCGCGCGCTCCTGACCGTCGCGAGCGATGCTTTCAGGAAAGACGGCGGCAAACGAGGTCCCTCGGGGCCGGCGCCCACACCTGACATCGCTTCGAAGCGTCGCCCGGAATGTCACCCGTGGTGGCGCCGATCGCCAACCTTTGTCAGGAAACGACCATGCAACTCGCCTCTCGCTTTGCACCCCAGTCCCCCATGCTTCGCTCGGACGCACCCCTGTCCGACGACCAGATCCGCAGTGTGGCGCCCTCCATCTATGCGCCTGCGCCGCACGAAAGCCGCTCGCAACGATACTGCTACATCCCGACGGCTACGGTACTCCAGGCCTTGCGCCGTGAAGGCTTCGAGCCGTTCATGGTCTGCCAGACCCGCGTGCGCCGGGAAGACCGCCGTGACTTCACCAAGCACATGATTCGCCTGCGTCACGCCAGCCAGATCAATGGCGACGAGGCCAACGAGGTCATCCTGCTCAACAGCCACGACGGGACGTCAAGCTACCAGATGCTGGCCGGGATGTTCCGCTTCGTGTGCAAGAACGGGCTGGTCTGCGGCGATACTGTCGGCGACGTCCGCGTGCCGCATAAGGGCGATGTGGCCGTAGAGGTCATCGATGCCGCATACGAGGTGATGCGCGGTTTCGATCGCGCCGAGGCCTCCCGCGAGGCCATGCGCGCCGTGAACCTTGATCGCGAGGAGGCTGAGGTGCTCGCCCGTGCGGCGCTGGCCATCAGATACGACGTCTCGGACAAGCCCGCACCGATCACGGCCGCCCAGGTGCTGGCGCCACGCCGACGGGACGACGATCGGTCGGACCTCTGGAGCGTGTTCAATCGCACGCAGGAGAACCTGCTGCGTGGCGGCTTGTTGGCGCGTCGTGATGACGGACGTCGACAGCGTACCCGTCCCGTCCAGGGTATCGGCCAGGATGTGCGTCTGAATCGGGCGCTGTGGCTTCTGGCCGACGGGATGCGTCAGCTCAAGGGCTGATCAAGGGCTGATCGGGGTTTGACGGGGCTGGCCTTAGCTGGCCCTTTTCTTTTCGGAAGGCTTCGGGATTAGCGACTGGCTGGGTTGCCAAGACAAACCCGCCAGTCGGGCGTTCATCCACGACTACGAGCATGGGCCAAAGCACGTCAGCTGGAGCGCGTCAAGCGAGCCAGCCACCTACTCAGGATGAGAGTGGCGGTCTCAGCTTCGTCGGCCGACAGGCTAGTTTCGTCTTCCGCCCGAAGCCTTTCATCGACTGCGGATGCTCGCCTAAGTATGTCCCTTCCGCGTTGCGTGAGAGCCAGACCCATCAAGGTGCCCGGCTTTGCGTCATCCCGTTGGACATACTCCAGTCGAAGGAGCCCATCGACAAGCTTCCCCGCACTTTGTGGCGTAATTAGAAGGGCGCGACCCAAGGCTGCCGAACCGATGCCAGGCTCTAAACGAATGCGGAACAGGGCGTTGAATTGCGAGGTAGAGACTCCGACTGACGACCGCATTTCCTCATCATGCCGGCGTTGCATGACATGCGCTAGCCGAATGACGGCGTGGCTCAGGGAGCCGTCAACACCTTCGCGATCGGCAGAGAGAACTCGGGGCATAGAGGCGATCGAACAGATTTCTTGACACCATAAGTTGGCTGATGGATACTGACCATAAGCTTTCTTATAGTGTGTCGTCTTTGCAGCAGACCGCATTGCCACGACTGGTCATAGATGTCAGGTACGAACGCGCTTGATGCCTGGTGGATCCGGACGCGACATAGATTGCCGGGCGGCGAGAGTTCGCTGGGTTGTGTTCACGCCTTATTGGAGATTAGCAACTACGGATTCCGTATCCAGTCTCGTTGACCAGTTACCGGGACACGTGATGGTCACCTTCGGCTTGATCGCCCCACAGCCTGTTCAAGCCTGGTGACAAACTCGATCAGCGGGACGCCAATTGCGGCGCACCAGAGTCGCAACTCAATCAGGTCGAGGCGCCGCTCTCCGCGCTCGCACTTGCTCACGAACGACTGCGTTTCACCCAGTCTGGAGGCAAGCTGGATTTGAGTCAGTTCGGCGGCTTCTCGGGCGGATCGCAGAAGGGCGAGCAAGTGCGCGTATTGCTCTGAGTGAATGGTCTTTTCCATTTCAAGGCGTGGTATCGATACGCCAAGCACCTTGAAGTCTGTTTTGGAATAGTCCAAAATCGACTAATTCGACGATGGGAAGACGAGGAGTGGGGCGCCGGACCCTACAACGGCTTTGTGTAGTGGTGTCTTTAGGAGGCAGGAAGCATGTTTCAGTCTTTGGTCACTGCGGAGCAACGCTCAAAACTGCAGGCGAACGCCCGGGCGTTCTGGTCTGGCGAGATCGAGGAGATTGAACCGGTTGTGCGTCTGCTTACACCGAACGCCCATGCAACCTGGTTACTTGCCACGCTCGATGCGACGGATGGGGATACGGCCTACGGCCTGTGCGACCTGGGTCTTGGCAGGCCTTGGCTCGGGCAGATCAGGCTGTCGGACCTTGCCGCAATTGCGGGGCCGGCGAGGCTGCCGGTGATGCGCGACCTGTATTTCCGGCCAACCCGGTAGCTCTGGGATTACGCGTACTACGCGTACCTGGACGGCTCCATTCCGGACTGACGGTGAGACAGCCACCGTCTGGGCGTACTGAGCCTGGGAGGTCTTTGTCTGGCGACGCGTGCTTATCGCAGTCGCTGGCGCCTGATCTCCTCCGGTTCAGCGGTGTTTGCGCGACGGTTCCCCGAGGGTTTGAGGGAAATGGTGAGCGGTTCGAACAGCTCCGCCAGGGTAATGCCGAGGCAGTAGCAGACGTTCGCCAGCGTCTCGACGGAAGGATTGGCTACACCTCGCTCCATTGCGGAGATGTACGTGCGGTCGACAAGAGCTTCGAAGGCCAGGGCCTCCTTCGATTTCGCTGCCGTGATCCGGCACCGTTTGAGGTGTTGCCCGAGGCAAGTTGCGACCGGATTCCGTTTGTGCCGACCCTGTTGCTTCATAGGCAAAAGTCTGCCTGTCTGGCGCGGGAGTCACCACGCAATAAACACGTCAGTCATTGATGTGTATACGCGATTGTTCCGCGCGATCCAACGGGGCAGCATTGCGACGTCCGGCATGACCAACAGTCATGCTCGGGCGAGGGAAGTACCCACGCTCCGCTGGTGGCGCGTGGTTTATAGGAGTAGCAGTAATGGAGCAATCTTTGATCACCGCAGCTCAGCGTGCGCAACTTATCGCGAACGGCCGGGAAGCGCGGAATAGGATGGTCCACGATTTCCACCCTGTGGTCCGGTTGTATACCCCTGATGCGAGGGCGACGTGGCTGCTGGCCGCGATCGACCCGAATGACGAGGACCTGGTCTACGGTTTGTGCGACATAGGTATCGGTATGCCTTCGTTGGACCGCATCAAGGTCTCGGTACTCGAAGCTTTGGCCGGTCCCTGCGGGCGGCGGGTACTTAACGACCGGTACTTCCGACCGACGCGCACGCTCGGGGAGTACACGAGCCTCTCGCAGGCAAACGGTTCCATAGTCGAATGACCTGTTCCACTGAGCGCGCAGGGCGGGTTAGCGGCTCTCGCGGATCAACAGCGTTGTAACGTCAAGTGAAACCCGGAGCGGGTGTCCGCTCCGGGAGATGACGCCAGCATGTGCTGGTGTCGGGCCAGTCATGCGCGACAGGTTCGCGCTTTCATTTTGTCTTTCTGCTACGCCTGACTTCGCTGTAGCGCTCCGAAGGGACCCATCGCGGCGTTGAGTCAGTCCTGACGCCGGGCGATCTTCCGTGGCGAAGAGGCGGCCGGACGCGTCTCAGCACGCGAGCGTAGACCCCCGGTCGTTTTCGGTGTGCATCAAAACGACCCTGTTCATTGGCGAGGCCGCCACTACAGTTATGCCGTCATGACTCACCTGTCACTGACGCTGTGACTGCATGCCATCAACCCTTCAAGGAGGCCTCAAATGAACAAGGTGTTTCCCATGCTGGCGACGCCGGCTGTCAAACCGACGGCGCCGCCGCAGGTTGTCACGCTCGGCCAGAGCGCGACAAAAGCGACGCAGGGCGGCTCCGGAAAGATCGTCGAGTACTGGCCGGGCGGGCACGGCTCATATAGCTGATCCGAGTATTCGGGTAATGCCTCCGGAGAACCGGATTTGCGGTTCTCCGGGGGCTCTCATCGGATCTGCGCCATGCCTTTTCATTTCAGACCCCATATCCGGGTTGCGTCTTGCGAGCGCGACCTTGTCATCCTGAATCTTCAGACAGATACCTACCAGGTCGTGATGGACGTCGAGCCCGACACGCTCAATGCCTCGCTGGGCGCTTCATGGAACGCGGAAGACACGCCGATTCTGCGAGTTTTGCGGGAGATCGGTGCGGTCCAGGAGTCGGTGTCGACCTACGACCAGGTTGTACCGGTCACGCTCAGTGGTTTCTGTGAACAGCGCTGGATGTTTCCGGCTGTAGATGAGGCTGTCGAAGGCATCTGCCGTCTCGGGAGTCTCATCGAGGTGCTGCGGGCGGGATGGACGATGAAGCGGACGACGCTTGGCCGGATCGCCGGGTGTCTGTCTCCGCGCGACGCAATACTGGTTACGGGGGTGGAAAGACAGATCCAGTTCCAACAAATGGCCGGGCTCATGCGGTCGTTGAACCGGGCCTTCGTGTGGGATCTCAGCGGAAACAAGTGCCTGACCTACTCGTATGCGCTCGTCAGGCTGGCCCGGCGACTGGGCATCCCGGCGAAGCTGGTCGTAGGCGTGCGTACCAGACCGTTTTTCTCCCACGCATGGGTTGAGCTGCACGGGGAGGTCGTGAGCGACACGCCGACTCTCAGGCAGAGCCTGGCCGTCATTCTGGAAGCCTGATGATTATCGTTACTTCGAAACCCGCCCGGCAGATAGAAAAAAGCCTGGACTGGGAGCACGGGGACTTTGTTCGCGATGCGCGCCGCCGGGTGCACGGTCAGTTCACCTGCTTACTGGCTTCCCGCTACGAGAGTTGGATGTTGGGAGACGTCTTACTGGTCTACACCGGGCGTGCGATGTGCGGGATGAAAGAGATGCGGCCGCGATCTTACGGGGATCTTGGCACGCTGCTGGAGGACCTCCGGGAGGCTGTGGGATTTTTTACCGTATTCGTGATCGAACGAACGCGAATCAGGGTCATTTCCAGTCTCTACCGGCACGTTGACGTGCTGTATGCGAAGGACAACGGCGAAATCGTCATCAGTTCACAACTCGCTGCGTTGCTGGCGATCATTGGCCCCCGTCCCGTCAACGCGCGGTTTATGTGGGAGTTTGCAAATGATGACAGTCAATTCGGCGGGGATACGTTCTTCGATGGCGTCCACCAGGTACCGCTTGGCGAAGCGGTCACACTCGACCGGTGGGCTGCACCAAGGCGCCGTGCCTGGAACATCCCTGCGCCGTGCCGCGTGGATTTCATCGAGGTGTTGCGCCAGAACATTCTGGCGTACGCCGGTGGTGAGGAGCAGATTATCGTGCAGTTCTCAGGAGGACTCGATTCGAGTCTCGTCCTCCATGTCGCGCAACAGGTGACGTCGCGCTGCGTGGCACAGCATCTGCTCTCCATTGACGATCCGGCGTCCGAGGTCGAGATAGCACGGCACGTCGCCGGGGAGTTCGGCGTCCGGTTCGAGGTGCATACCTCGCCTATTCGGTTTGCAGTGCCCCGGTCATCGTTTGGCCTGGCCAGGGCGGTGAGTACGCCGTTCGATATCCATCCGCTGTCGCCGGATCCCGGAGACAGGAATTTTGCATACGACGAGCAGTTGCGGGCCGTCGGTATGGATCGCGGCTTCATTCTTACCGGCGAAGGCGGCGACTATGTGTTTTTGCAGCATCCCGCGCCCTATGTCGGATGGGATGGCTATCTGGACCGTGGGTGGCGGGGCGCGCTCGTGGCGCTGAAGGAATATAGCCAGCTCAAGGCGTCCCCGTTCCTGCCCTTGCTCGGACACAACCTGCGGCACGCCTTGCTGGGCGCCCCGGCCAAGTCGGGGAGGGTGGGCCGGCGCCCCGCCGGGGAGCCGTGTCCACCCCACGCCTTGTTGACTTGCGCGGCAAAGCGGTCCGCGAAGTTTGCCCATCTGCAGGGTGTGTTGATGGGGCTCCATCAGATGAAGCCGAACGACGACGATACCTTCCGGGTCATCCACCCCCTGTTCCTGCAGAACATCTTGGCAGGGGTCATCGGAGAGCCTGTCAACAGGATGTTCTCGGCGGATTTTGATCGGATCCAGATCCGGCGGGCATTGGCCCGGTCGAGCAAATCGACGGCCGCGTGGCGTCGAACCAAGCGGCCATCGTCGGGGCTCGTGTTTGCGTTCTTCCGGAATAACGAGGCTTTGCTCAAGCGCTTGCTTTGCGACGGGCGGGTGGCATCCACGCTGAGTATTGATGCCGACTGGATCCGGCATCGGATTACGGAGAACGCGAATCTGCGTACGACGGAAGACGTCGGAACACTACTCAACATGCAGAGGCTGGAGATCTTTGGGCAGAGTCATGCGAAGTACATTGACTAGGTGGGCGCGGCGAATGCGCGGCAAAACACCGGTGCTGAGCACATCTGCCGCTGCCGTTACAGCCAGTGACTGGCGTATGGTTGCAGCGCCGTTGCGAGGCATTCTGCAGCTGTTCTGGCACGGGTCGCGTACGACCCTGGCTATGGTCGGCGTCGCTGTGGTGGGTGCGGCAACCGCGTCGGTTGCCGCACCCTACATCTTTTCCCGCCTGGTGGATGGCCTGTCGGATGGTCTGTCGGTTGGGCATTGGGTGGAAACGCTGCCCGTTGCGATCTTGCTCTATGCGCTATTGCTGGGATTGGCGCTTGCGCTGCAGAAGGCGTCGGCCTACCTGGCGGCCATGGTCGGAAACCACCTGTCCTATATCGCGTCGACTAGCTTCTTCGACCGTCTGGTGAAGAAGACGCCCCGGTTCTTTGTCGATCACAACCCGGCGGAAATTCAGTCAGCGCAGATGCAGGGAGGCTATGCACTGGAAGCCTGTGCGCAGTTTGCACTCACGATCATTGTTCCGGGTGCCGTCCAGCTCGCGTTGACGCTGGCTGTGCTGGGCGCGGTGATCGATCTGCGCGTCACGATCGTCGTGCTGGTGTACGGCATTGTCTTTGTCGCACTGACGTTCCTGTCAAGCCGTTGGTCGAAATCGGATCTGGAACGTGCGGCCACGGCGGGTCAGCAGAATGCGCAGCTGGTCGGCAATGCCGTGTCGTCGATGGAGACGCTGCGTTACTTCCGGAGCACCGGCTGGATGGGTGACCGCTTCCAGGCCAGCGCACGGGAGATCCTGATGAACTGGCAGCGCTACTGCCTGAAGCGCATTGCCTATGCCGGTGGGCACGGCGTGGCCCTGGCTGCGCAGTTTTGCATTGCAATTGCCATCTTCATCCCGCGCTATCGCGCGGGATTGGTATCGGTTGGCGATGTGGTGCTGTTCAATGCCTTGCTGCTCCAGCTTAACCAGCCTTTTGAGATGATGGGGCTCGCCATCGAGAACCTGGTTCGGTCCTATGCGCAGTTCAAGCCGTTCGCGAGGATCTGGGCGGCAGCCGAGGAGCGCGATGGCGGAGCGGCACGTGGAGACGTTCCAGTCACTGCCGGAGCGCTGGCGTTTCGAGACGTCGCGTTTTCCTACGAGGACGGGCGAGGGATTGCCGGGGTGAGCTTTGTGGCCATGCGCGGGGCCATCACCTTTATCGTGGGCGAGACGGGGTCCGGCAAGTCCACGATCCTGCGGCTTGCGCTCAGGGCTTTGGAGCCGTCGGCTGGAGAGATTCGCGTCGACGGCACGGATCTGAGCAGCATCTATCGCCAAGACTGGTATGGCGCAATTGGCGTGGTGCCCCAGGAGGTGATGCTGCTCAATGACACGCTGGCGGCCAACATCACCTTGGGTCGGTCGCTCGATGAGAATCGATTGGGCGAGGCTGCCGCGAAGGCGGCAATCCTCGAGCGCATCAAAGCGTTGCCCGACGGGTTCGCTACCGTAGTTGGGGAGCGCGGCCTGAAGTTGTCCGGCGGTGAGCGTCAGCGCATCGCTATTGCGCGGGCGCTATACGGGAAACCGGAGTTCCTGTTCCTGGATGAAGCGAGTTCGGCGCTCGACGACACAACGGAGGCAGGGATCATGGACCATATTCGCCGGATTGCCGGGGAGGTCACGGTTGTCGCGATCACGCACCGCAAGGCAGTGATTCGCGACACCGATCATCTTGTGCAGCTTGGTTAGTCCGCCGGTTGGCGCCGGGTGGAGCCGCTCGGCGCAGGCGCACGACGGGACAGCATGGGACGATAAGAGGGCACCTCAGGAAAAGGTGCCCTCTCAGTTTTGATAGCTGGCGACGCTCTGGTGCTACACGTATTCTGGAGCTCTGAGCGCGCGGCTCAACTGCCTCACACTTCAACGCTTTTCAGGCGGCGATGGCGCGATTGAATGCCTTGCCAGCGCGGCGTATCCGAATTAGCGACCGCGGTTATTGAGCGCTGCCTGGATCTTCTGGTCAGTCTTGTACTGGCTCAGCGCGTAGACGGACCAGATCGCTGCGGGAATCCAGCCGATGACCGTGAGCTGCAGGATTAAGCAAATGATGCCCGCGAACGGCCGGCCAATTGTGAAGAACTGGAGCCAGGGAAGAACGAGGGCGATAAGCAGACGCATAGATTCGTTTGACGCTAAAGACGGGCCTTTCAGGATACAGGAGTCGGCGGCGCTTCGACAACGTGCGTGAGGTGGGGGCATCCGGCTCGCTTGTTCTGTCTTCGTGATCATACGAGTACTGCTTCCATCAAGCAGGCCTGATGACGTCGCGAGGACGTCATCAGTTCGGCAACCTCAACCGGTAAACTCATCTGGAGACATTGATGAATCAGCACATGGCTGACGAGATCCTGCGGGATACGCGTGTCAATGCGTTTCACCTCATGGTCATGTTCTGGTGTTCTGTTCTGATGCTGTGTGACGGCTATGATCTCGTAATCTACGGGGCCGTGCTGCCATATCTCATGACCGACTGGGGGCTGTCACCGGTCACGGCCGGCTTGATCGGGAGTAGTGCGCTACTCGGGATGATGGTCGGCGCACTCAGTCTGGGAAGTGCGTCCGACCGGTACGGGCGCAAACCCGTCATCCTGGTTTGCCTTGTCGTCTTCAGTCTTGCCGCCTTCGCCAACGGATTCGCAGAAAATGCCACACAATTTGCTCTCTGTCGGTTCCTGACCGGTGTGGGGCTGGGCGGCATGGTGCCAAATATCGTGGCGCTCATGGCGGAGATGGCACCACCCGCCGCCCGCAACCGCATGGTCACCCTCGTGCTGAGCTGCTATGCCATCGGTGGCGTGGTTGCGGCTCTGATTGGGAAGTCGCTGACACCCGAATATGGCTGGCGGATCAGTTTCTTCATTGCGGGGCTGTCACTGCTTAGCCTCCCGTTGCTTTACCGCTGGCTCCCGGAGTCGCTGGCGTTCCTCCTGGCGCGCGGCCGCATTGACGAGGCAGAGCCGCTGTTGCGTCGATATGCGCCACAGTTCCGTGGAGGCGCGGGTGTTCTCGCGGCATCTGCCGAAGGATCACGAGGCGACGCCGTGGCGGCGAACGCCGCCGAACTCTTCCGACGAGGTCGCGCGGCCACGACGTTGTGGCTCTGGACAGCGTTCGGCATGTGCATGCTGATGGTCTACGGCCTCAACACCTGGCTGCCCAAGTTCATGGCGGCCAGCGGCTATCCGCTGGGATCGGCGATATCGTTCCTCGTGACGCTCAACGTGGGTGCGGTGCTCGGCTGCCTGTGCAGCGGATGGCTCGCGGACCGGTATGGCGGCAGGCCTACGCTGATGCTGTTCTTTTCCATCGCAGCCATTTCCATTGGCCTGCTCGGCTTCAATCCTTCGCCTGGCGTGCTGACGTTGTTGTTAATGTGTGCGGGTGCCACGACAATTGGGACGCTGTGCATGGTGTACGCCTACGCCGCGCACCTATATCCTTCGCGGATCCGCTCGACCGGTGTCGGATGGGCCGCCTCCGCGGGGCGAATCGGGGCGGTCGCCGGGCCGGCACTCGGCGGCTGGCTGCTCAGC
This sequence comes from Cupriavidus pauculus, assembly GCF_002858765.1. Lineage (GTDB taxonomy): Bacteria > Pseudomonadota > Gammaproteobacteria > Burkholderiales > Burkholderiaceae > Cupriavidus > Cupriavidus pauculus_B. The sequence goes on along the minus strand of NZ_PJRP01000014.1, from coordinate 52,314 downwards.
CAGCATTTCGAAGCAGCGTCCAATTTCCTGGTGTTTGCGATCCCGGGCGTCCTGGCGGTCTTCGCTGTTACGCGTTTGCCAGGCAGTGAAAGAGACGTGGGCGCGGTAAGGTCGGTGGCGAAATCGGCGGAGTAGTCTCGTGCAGGCCGTCCAGTGTCGCAAGAGCGCTGCACACCATTGTGTTCTTGCACCTTTTTTCCTGGCGCGGGAGCGATCTTTCGCCTCTGGGGGGCACGGGCGGACCGTGAACGTGCCGATATCTTGTTCCTCACCAACAAGTCTGGTGTTCCAATGCGCGCTATCAAGGCAGTGCTCTTTCATCTGCTGATGACTTTTCGCGGCTTGTTCCTGACTGCGTGCCAGCTGCTGTCCGGCCTATTCCTTCTGTTCTTTATCGTGACGCTATTTCTTGGAAGCTCGTTCGATGTCTGGACTCAGATGTCTGTCCTCGCCGTCGCGGTGGGGTTCGGTGCCTTGGGTTGGTACTACGATGTACTGCTTCTCAAGCTGAAACCCGACAACGTTGATCTGACGCTGTTCCAGTAGTGTTCCAGGGTCGTCCGAAGGTAGCTCGCCGGAGAGCCACCGGCATGCGCGGAAGGCCAGTGCGGGGAAGCCCAGCCTGTCGTGGGTGCTACCGGCATTTTTCGAATATGCGGCTATGTCGATATGGCCGCGTGTTGTGAGGCAATACTCGATCTCCCAACCGTAAAGTAGCGCTTATGATGCTGCGTTCGTTCCCAGGGAGCGCTGCCAACGACTTGGGGGGGGCTATTGCTGTCCGGCTGCCGATTCGGCTGTCGGAAATCGATGTTGAGCGATGTTTCGCTCTGACCGACAGCCACGTCGCGGCGCTCAATGAGCGCGTTCGGGCACGATCGGCGCGCCGCGTGGCGCCAGTCCAACGGGCGTTCCTACGCGCAAACAGGTGTAGCCTCAACGCCAAATCAGTACGCCACCGCGCTAGTTGAGAAGCGTCAAGACGTTATTTCTCGAAGCCGGAAGTCGGGACATAGGTGCGAGGCCACCGATGCGGCTATGTGGTCAATGCCTGTTGTAGTGATGTTGCCAGCTGGTTAGCGTTTGAACTTGCGCCTGGGAATTCTGATAGGTCCAGGCATAGGCCCACTCGCTCAAGGCTGATTGGACGAGGCGTTCGGCCTTGCCACTGGTCTGCGACCTGTAGGCGCAGGTAAACTTGCCGAATGCCCAGTGCTTGGAAGGCCTGCGCGAACTCGCGCGAGCGGAAGGCAGAGCCGTTGTCGGTCAGCAAGCGGCACACGGTGATCCCCAGGCCGGCGTAGTAGGCCACGGCGTCGGGCAGGATGCGCATATCCCTTGCCGCCAAGGAGCGCAACTGGAGTTCCGGCTGGCCTATGCGCAGCCTTGGCTGGGGACGCTAGAACTCTCGAATCAATGATGCGCCAACCAAACAGCGCGCAGGGACTCGATGCCCTCAAGCAACGGCACAGGTACACTCGCGACCAAACGTACCGAAACAGGTGCTGAAAGATAAGGGTTTATCGCCGGTTTCCGAGTGGGCAGCATCAGTCCAACAAGCTTTCGCGAAGAATAACTAACAAAGAGGGTAAGTGTGGAAATAAAACATCAGGTCTTCGTTTCATCGACTTTCAAGGATCTTATCGAAGAGAGAAAGGCAGTAATTCACGCTCTTCTAGAACTGGATTGTATTCCGGCCGGCATGGAGCTATTTCCTGCGACTGACGAAGATGCTTGGAGTCTAATAAAAGAAGTAATCGAGGGCTGTGACTATTACGTTCTAATAATTGCCGGGAAATACGGATCGGTCGGCCCCGGCGGATCCGGATATACAGAGATGGAATTCGACTATGCCGTCAGCATCGGAAAGCCAGTCATCTGTTTTCTTCATTCCGATCTTACTTCCCTAAAAGCATCCAATGTTGAAAAAACAGAAGAGCTTCAGCAAAAGCTCGAAAATTTTCGATCTAAAGCGCAAGCAAAGCACTGCAAATTCTGGAGCACAGCGGAGGATCTAGGAGGGAAAGTTTCTCGGAGCCTGGTGCAGCTTAGAAAGCAGCATCCATCTCCCGGATGGGTTCCGGGGAGATATGCGATCACCGAGAGTACGCTTCGAGAATTGCAGGACTTGCGGGCGAAAGTAGCGCAATTCGAGCTCGGCGCCGTTCTCGATGCAAACAGTCCACCATCGGGTAGCGAGACACTTGAGCAAGGTGACGATACCATCGCAGTTAGCACGGAATTGAAAGCGGATAAGGAAGGTAGCAAGAAAAGACTAAATCTGGCACCGAGTTGGGATCGTATTTTTTCTTATTGTGGGCCATCTATGGCGGCGGAATGTTCAGATACGGAGTTGATGTCCAAGGTAAAGCTTGCGTTTTGGCATGAAGTGCCGACAGAATATACTAAATTCAATTCGTTGACTGATATTATTGTTCCATACGTTATCCAAGACCAGATTAGGGTTCAGTTGCAGGCGCTTGGGCTCATTGCTCCTGGAGCAAAAAAACGGGCTGTTTCCGATGCAAACGTCTACTGGAGGCTAACAAACTTCGGGCAGAAGCATTTAATTAACATCCGAGCTCGACGCCGAAAGACTGAGTAAATACGTATATTCGTGATGCGTTCTCATTCTTCTCACTCATATGCGTGGTGCCATACATTATTCAAATATCCATGATAATGATCTAGGTTATTTTTATTGCTGACATGGTGGGAGGACTCATATACTGACACCTTATCTCAGGCATGCGTTCTAGCTCGCTGTTGAAATACCTTTCCGGCACCCCAGATTGAGGCCTCGCGAGGGGAGCATCCCCCTCGGTCATGCCGAGAAAACTGATAGTGGGTCCTTCTATTGGGCAGTCAGTATTGGGTCGAGGTTCGAAAAACAGTACTTCAGCAGCCGGCTAGAGGGCTCCGGACGTAGGAAGGGTCCTCTCGGCCGCGCTGTCAGGCCAGCTGTCCTGGTGGAGAGGCAGGTCGCTGTCGGCTCCGTGACGTGGGCTTGAAGCCAGGGCGTCGCTGGCGCAAAGCGTATTGGTAACGTGAAACGCGATCACGGGCACTGGTTGGCCCGACGGAGGTTGCCCACGACCCTCGGACATCCGGCGGTCTCAGCAATGATGACCGGTATCCCCAAGTTCGGTCGCTTGGCAACGATGTTTGAGCTTTGCCAGAAATACTTGACCTGGACCGATGCATCACGGCTGACGCTGCCCCTTAGGGACCCAATTGTCATTAGGTCGATTGCTGGTGCGAGTCACCGTGGTCTGGCACGCAGCGGGCGCTCAGCTTCTCAGGTGCGTAAGTGTCAGAGACATTGATTAATGTATGCCGCATCTGGTCATCCAGCTAGTCTCCATAATATACTAATATAATCAGAAAAGTATCAAAAAAACCAAAATCATGGCAAGACCAAAATCGCAAACGTTATTTCACTTCACTCCAAAGTTAGATTATCTTAAGAGCATTCTCAAGGACGGATTTCATCCTAGATACTGCCTTGAAGATATGAGTTGGTCCGGGAAAAATCTTTCGAATGCATTTCCGATGGTTTGCTTCTGCGACATACCGCTCGGGCGTGTGGATCTACACGTTCAACAGTATGGAAACTACGGTATTGGAATGTCAAGATCGTGGGCAGTTCGGAATAGATTAAATCCAGTGATCTATTTAAGCGAAACCAGCATGCTGGGAGATTCGTTCCAGAGCCTAAATTCGGAAACGCTTGGGGTCAACAACGAAACGATGAGTGAAACAAGGCGTCAATTTCTGAAGATTGCCAGAAACATTAAGCCACTGACTGGCAGCATGAGGGTTAAGGGTGTAATCACCAACAACATTGATTTTTACCAGGAATCTGAGTGGCGATATCTACCAGATCATGAAAAGATTAGTTTTTTTATGTCGGCCGCAAAATGGAATAAGGCTGGTTCTGTTGAGGAGGCAAATAATATAACATTCGAATACTGTCTGCTCGGATTTAATGCGGACGATATACGATATCTGTTTGTTGAAAGAGATGGTGATATCCCAGATCTTATTGATTTTATGCAATCTAGTGGATCTGGTTTAGGTAAGCGTTTTTCAGGCGATGACATGAAAATTTTGCAAACGCGAATCGTCTCGCTGGAGAGCTTGGCGCAGGATCTTTAGCCCGTGCTCATCACGCGCTTAAGTGCGCAGAGTACATCTTGACGCTTGAGATTTTTGCTAACCGTCCGCTATCCGGTTGCGGCCCGGGATGGTTGCTACCGACCGCTCACGGCGTGAGCCATGCTAAGGCGGCGCTTCTCCAGCGAGTACAAGCCCACTCGGTAACCGCTCCAGACCGAGCGGGGTCCCAGTCAACTGGGCAAGCGGACGTTCAACGATCTCCGTCAACGCACGGAACGGCAATTTAATGGTGGCGCAAGCCTTCATCGATGGCGCGGCATGATGCTGCGATTGTTTAATAGCTTGGTGGACAATTGGCCTTGGGCGCACAGCCAGCTGTTACTGATGTTCAAGTCGAGTGTGGACGAGATGAGTCTGCTGTCAGGCAGCGATGATTAACTGCCACGAAACTATGGATGATAGGGACGGCCGGGCGCCTTCAAAGGGTGGTCGGTTGCTATTGTTCCCCTAAACGGTTCTGATCAAACACGCGCCCAGCCAATACTGCATCGGAGCGAAGCGATCAAACTTGCCTGCCAAGGGAGAGAAGCGGGAGAAGCGCGGCGGTTCATTGCAGCCGACGCGAAGCGGACTGTGGCCTCTCAACTCTCACTGCTACCAAATCCTATGGAATCGATTTCTGGCAAGTGCCAGGCATGCTGTTTATTTATTCCAAAGTCACACGGTTCCTTTGGATTTCGGGGAAGGTACGAAAAAGGAGGCGCACGAACTTTTCGTTGCTAGCCGCTACACCTTTGAACCGATCGGCCAATTCTCATAATGCATGCCTTTTTGCAAGCTTCTTACGATCTCCGCAATGCGCTGTCTCAACGGTAGCGGTGCAGCTTCAACGGCTGTCCCCATTGATCCCGTTCAAATAATGCGGAGCGCCACCGCACTCTATGTTGCGCCAATGGATCGCAAGAATAAATACACCTCATGCCGCGCCTTTGCGATCTAAAAGGTTAAGTTCCAATAATCAATGTCCCACGTAGCAATTGCACAGGCCGGGCATCCTCGCTGTCGAATGCTTTGTTTGTGTGCACCCGCAGGTCGCCGGATAAAAGTTCACCTGGACTCATCACCATCGCGGGGTCACTGAGTCGCCTGTGTTCACAGCTGTTCCTGATCGTGGCGGCGGCTGATCGGACCTGCGCTCCTCCTGCCAATCTGCTCATCCACCGGAGATCGGGCTTAACGATTCCTTCCTTTACGCAAGGCTACTCCCAGCGTGGGGTGTGGAGAGCGTCGCTTCAAACCGATATCTCAGGCTTCGGTAGCCAGGTCAATTGATGTCCTGGGCAAAGACTAATCCGTACTTGCGGGTCATTAGAAAAATGAAATCCCTATCCATGGGCACGGTTCCGTGTGTCCTCGCCATCTGTCTGAGTGCTCTGATTGCAGGGTGCGGAGACTATGGTCCTGACATGAAGGCTGCGCTTGCGCAGCGCCTTTCCGGGCAATGGCAGGTAAAGGCGCTCCGGATTCAGGACTGGGAAGTCGTAAGCAGGGAGCCGCGGCAATGGCGGTACCACGTCACCGCCACGGTCCTTCCCACGGAGGACCTGTACAAAAAGATCGGGACGCTAAACGACACCGCAGTTCTGGCGCCTGCCGCCAAAGCAGGCGAAGTCAGGCAGCTGTCCGGCACCGCGCAGGCGAGATTCGATGGACAGGACTGGGACAGCCAGTTCTCCTTCGACGGCACTTCGGCGGCCTTCGAGGCGACGCCCAAAAGCGCGCATGGTGGTCGCACCGTCATCGTCAGCGATCCGAAATTTCCGGCTTTCCTTGCCTCGGCGGAGGCGGAGCTCCAGAAGCGGGAAGCCACTCTGGGCGACGATGACGCACAGCTCTCCCGGAAGATCGGGGAGTGGAATGCGTCAAACCAGGTGTTCAATGAGAACGTTCAGCAGGCGAAGACCGGGCTTGATGCCGAACAGCGGCAGCTGCAGCAGGACCAGCAGAACATCAGGTCAACCGTCAGCAGGGAGGTGCAGGCGGCAAACCTTGCGATTCAGCAGGAGATGCGCGAGCGGACAGATGGGCTCCGGAAGGATCTGGATGCGCGCACTGCGGCGCTGTCCCAGGCCTATCGCGGACGAGTGCAGGCCCTGCAGTCGCAATACCGGGATTTACCGAACCAGCGCCTGACGCGCGACGAATACAGCGAGAAGTACCGGCAGCTGCGGGACCAGGATTCCGCGATGCAGAAACAGTACCGCGAGCAGTTGGACCGGGCACGTGACGACTACGCGAACCGCATCAAGGCGCTGCAGCAGGAATCGGATGCGCGGCGCGCGAAGCTGCAGGACGACATCACGGCCAGTGTCACGGCAAACGTGGAGCGGTCGGGTGCGGCGTTGCAGGAGAAGCGGCAACAGCAGCAGGGCGATCTGGATGCCTCGCAAAGCCAGCTGGTGGGTCAGCGCAGCGAGCTGGAGCGTCGCTATGCGGTCATGCAGGCCCAGAAAACGGAGCTCACCCGGCAGCGTCAGTTGCTTGAACAGCTGAAGAATCAAACGCACTGATCGGGGCTCTTTCGGAACGTACCATGCTACAACTCATCATTGGTTTCTTCCTCCTGTGTGCCGCCCTGGCGCTGCTGGGCAAGATCGTGCCGCTGGCGCTCAAAATTGCCGCGGGGCTGGCCGGCATCGCGCTTGCCGTGGTTGTCGGCGTGCCGGTCGCCATCGGCATGGGCATTGAGCTCTGTGCCCGTCGGGCCAACTGCGGGGCGCTGGCTGGCCGGATTCTGGCTGGCGCCGCAGGCCTGGTCGCGGCAGGGGTCGCCATCAGTGGCTACGGCTGGGTGGCGGGACTGGGTATCGACAGCGTCAAGTTTCTGATCCCGGCCCTTCTCCCTGTCTTCGTCATGGTTTTGCACGAACGCCGGCTTGGCGCTGAACGCGAGGGACTCGAGATCAGCCTGCCCGCGGAGAAGACCGACCACACTTACCAGTTGTTGTTCAGCGCCATTGCCATCTGGCTGTTCCCGGTCGTCGTGCAGGCCGCCTTTCCGGCGCTGGTGACCCTGATTTTCTCGCGATCGGCTACCGTCTGGTGGTTTGACCTTGCCTATTGCATCGCCGGGTGTCTGGCGATGGGATTGGCGATGGTGTTCGAAAAGGGTTACGTCGACGTCATCCGTGGCATCAAGACGGCGGTTGCGGCCAACAGGAAGGCGCTCGACCTGACCGCCACCATCCGAGCGCTTCACAAGGAATCTTCCCAAGTTGACGCCGGCGATGTGGAGGCCATCGTGCTCGGCGTGGCCAACGCCGCCAAAAATGCCGGTCAGGTCGAACTGTTCGAGCTGTGTGGTGATATCTGGTTGTTTGACAAGGCGTGCCATGACACTTCGCTTGCGCAATACCGGGGAGCACTGGAGCAGGAGCTGCGTCACGACAGCGAGAGCGCAAAACAGCGTCTCGGGGGCTACCTGCCGGTACCCCAGGCACAGGCAGTGGACTATTTCGAGCGGTATCTCGACTTTGTCGAGGAGTGCGACTTTGATGATGGTCCCTATATGGTCACGCACCTGCGCAAAGAGGAACTGAACTGCTGCAATTCGTGCGGACTGGTGCGTAGCAGCGAGGGCGTGAGGAATGACGAGTGGTACTGTTCGCCGATCTGTGAGGAGACCGAGAAAGTCTGCACGACCATTCAGGACAAGCCGCTGAGCGCGTTTCTGGCAGACGCATCGTCGACCGGTTTTCTGGTCATCGAGATGGGCGGGGCGTGGTCACAGAACCACAAGATGGTTGCTGACGGCGGTCAGGGCCACGGTTTTGCTGCAGAGAATGCGAACAACATGCACGACCGCCTGACCGGGAAATCCGCCAGGGTGATCGGGGGCGACAACGCCAAGAACGGCGCGGATCGCCTGGTGAACGGCCAGGAGATTCAGACGAAGTACTGCAAGACCGGGGCGCGCAGCGTCGGTGCCGCTTTCGACAATAAGGGAGACGGTGGTTACCGCTACTTTGACGCCAAGGGCAAGCCGATGCCCATTGAAGTCCCGCGCGATCAGTACGATCAAGCCGTGAAGACCATGGAGCGCAAGATTGAAGACGGCAAGGTCCCGGGTGTCACGGACCCCGCGCAGGCGAAAAATCTGGTCCTCAAAGGCCACCTGACGTATGACCAGGCGAAGAACATCACGCGATTTGGTACCTTCGATTCCATCCGGTACGACATGCAGGAAGGCGCCATCGTCAGCCTGAGCGCAGGCGGCATCAGCTTCGCCGTGACGGCAACGATCTCGTACCTGAATACCAACGACAGAAAGCAGGCGCTGCAGGCGGCGTGTATTCAGGGCGGCAAGACCTTCGGCAAGACGCTGGTCGTGTATGTCGGAACGCAGCAACTGCATCGTCTCGCGACCGTACAGGCGGCTGTTAAGTACATCGAAGTCGGCAAGATGTCCAAGCCCATGGCCGAAGCCCTGCAGAGGAGCATGGGCGTAAGCAGCCGCAATCAGCTGAACCATGCGCTTCGTGGCACGGTTGTCGCGTCGCTGGTGATCGTGGCGGTCTCGTCGGGCCCCGATCTGCTCAAGATGGTACGCGGCCGGATGTCGGGCGCGCAGTTCACCAAGAACCTCGCCGTGACAGCCAGCAGCACGGCGGGCGGTGCGGCGGGCGCGATTGCCGGAGGCGCCATTGGTGCATCGTTCGGCCCCGTCGGCATCTGGGTCGGCAAGCTTGCGGGTGGGTTCATTGGTGGTGCGATCGCAGGCACCGTCACCAACGCGATCGCCAAGAGCATGATGAAGGAAGATGGCGAGCGGATGCTGGAGATCGTACAGCGGCAGGTTGAATACCTTGCGGTGCTGTTTATGCTGACCGAGCGCGAGGTGGAAAGCCTGAGTGCCAATCTGAACAATGTCATCACCGCGAAGTCGCTGGAAGCCATGTATGGGAGTAGCTCGCATAAGGCGTTTGCCAACCTGCTGGTCAAGCCGATCGTGGCCGGGATCGTCAAGCAACGGCCGGTCTTGAGGTATGACGTGAATGACGTGGTCGAATCGTTCGATGGAAAGCCCCTCATTGCGGAGGCGGCAAACGATGAGCGCGCCGGGAAGGCGGCTGCATAGTGCTCCGGAAGCCCTGTTCGACCGGTAATCAGTCTAAAGGGCACTGTGCCGCCATCGGCCAACCGCTAGTGCGCCTCACGCACCCACGTGCGTGCCCAGCCAAAACGGGGGGTGTGAGTTCCTGGATGCAATCAGTCTTTTCGCATAAAGCTTCAGATTTCGATTGCGTATGCCGTAAAGAATTGTCTGGCAGGAGTATTTCGCCTTCCCAGGCTCCCCCTAAACCATAGTCAAGCATGGCTCTGCCCATTACACCAAGCCGGCTTTGCAGATTTTCAGGCGTTGCGCTGTTCTTTGCACTTGTTTGTTGGATTCTGTATCAGCTCTTCTTGCAGAGCGGTTTCATGGTACTAGGCTACGGTGCTGCAGCGGTCCTCGTTATCGCATTCCCTGTCGAGGTGGTTCGCAATATCAAGCAACTCGGCAAGGCAAGGCAAGTTATCGGGTCAAGAAACGGGCAAAGCTGGTGGCAGAGGCAAGCACCGTTGTGGGATGGCTGATACTTGCATCCTCTCTGGTCCTGACGGCGATCGACGTGGAATGGAGTTGGGGAGCGGAGGTAGCGGACACCATGCGTCCGCATCTGCAAACGATCCGCAACCGTGCAGATTGCACAGTGCACATTGACGCTGCCACGTGTCAGGAAATTCGGACGCTACTATCCGAGCTTTCCACCCAGCGCTATCAGCCAAACCCGGAGAACGCAAGGCGAATGCTGCGGGAACTAAGAAAGTATGCGCTTTCACTCGATATGAGTAGTGAAGATCTCGCTGTGGTACGCGCGACCCGCTCAGAAATCGGCGCCGCCCTGGACGCGCTTAACGCTGTGCTTCCCCCGGAACCCTTCTGGATAAAGCACTTTCAATGGCTCGGCTTAATGGCCGCGATGGCGGCATTTCTGCTGTCGGGGTCGCGCAGAATTGCCTTGGCATACATCGAATGGCGCGATGCCGTTGCGCAACCGTCGCAAGGCAATACATAAGATCTTCGGGTATCCAGCACGTCCTCAGAACGGTCCAACGGGTGCCATCAGCGAGATCGTAATGTGTTAGATCGACTGGAAGCTGCCGAACTCCGATAAGCACTCTCTCCAAGATGGGATAGATGTGAAGAGCGCGGAAGCGGCGTGGACAATGTGTGTTTCTGACCGAGGTCGCCAAATGCCCGCCCGGAATCTGCAATCGCGCCGGACCTTACGCGGCCAGCGCATGGCGATTCGGGAGTGGCCGCTGAGGACATGTTGCAATAGCTGACGCGCGTGCTCCTTTCACCGCCTCCGCCAGTCGTCCGATAGGGTTGCGCCGGTTCAACGCGGAAAGAAGAGCGTCTTCTGCCGGATTGCTAACCCGGCCGACCGATATGCAACACTGTTGCCGAACTCATGATGGGCCCAGACAATTCCGGCCAGAACATCCGTAAATTGGAGAGCAAGACAATCCTTGCTTTCCCACGGTGTCGTCTGCAGCGTGGTCATCGCACCGTGGACAGCCAACTCGGTACGTAGATAGTCGTGCAGTGAGTGTTTGAGTTCGGTCTTAAGTGAGCGTGCGTCCGGGATGAAGCAAACGGCATCGTGTTGGGCCATTAATTCGAGCAGCAACAGTTTGGCCATGTAATTATACAAACCATTCGGATGGGCTCGGAAAGCTTGGCCGACGTTCGCCTTGCACACTGTGATAGCCATGAACTGGACGTCGGGACGGGCGCGAAGAATCCGCGGAAGGTTCTCGGCGAAACCTATGCGCTCCCCGGCTGACATCTCGACCGACTTGAGCTCTTTTTGAAGCGGCCGCTTGCGTCGCGTGTAGAGTCCGCGGATCGGGCGATTCAGCACTGCCTCGTTGCCCTCAGGAATGACCGCGGCAGCGAGCGTAAAATGTCGGCTCGAGCCGCCACGCTGGTAGGGGGCGTCAAGTTGCCACCCTAGACATCCGCTTTCGTCTAAGTAAATGGTAATGGCCATATGAAAATAGCCTCCCGTGGGGAGGCTATTGGAAGAATGCGGTACCCGGTCCTGACGTACTCAAAGTACGCTTACGATCACGACGCGTTTTGTCGCAGGAGGCTCCGGGCCGAGCGGGTCGTTTAAACCGCAACGCCGCTACGGGTTCATTATGAAGGCGGTTAGCGCAGATATCAACGGATTGTTTAGCAAATCCGGATGCAGAAGCGTCTATATGTGCCTCATGATTAACATAAAAATGTGACGAATGCAAACCCTATCGTCCCTTGGGAAAGATCGCCGGGACTAAGGGCAAGCGTCACCGGCAGGCAAACGTCTGTGGATTACGACGAATGTCGCCGCCAAACCTTTGAATTTGGGATCGCCATCGCTGCGGTGGATAGTAAGCTCCATCCACTGGGTCGAGTACGGTGCAATTGAATGACGTGATCGCATTCCTTGCAACTATCCAAATAGACGGGGACCTTGCGCACTGCAATGTTCCAATGTCGCGTCGAATCAGCAGGGAATGAGTTCTTGCCGGGCGAAACAACCGACCTCGTGCGTGACGAAGACGATGAGCGTGCCTTTGCCCATGCCTCTCTGCGCATCGGTCTGCGCGCGAATACCCCATAAGAGCGCCCAGGGCAGCTGGCTGATTTGACGCCGGCCAATCCCGTCGCACAAGACTGAATGCCTTCAGACGCTGGGCATGCCAGTCTGCGTGCCCGGTGATGGGACGGCGCGTTTCTTTGTGCCGCGCTTCGACGATCGTGGAGCCGCGCTTGGCGGCCGTAGACCCCGTGATGTCGTTCCCTCTGCCACCCTGCCGGAAGCGTCATTGTCAGCGGGTTGTTCATAAGCCTGCGGGAGCATGCGGCGGTGATCGCAATGTGGAGTGGGCAGTGTGCAGCCATCGGATGCCTTTTCGCCCTGGTTGGAACCTGCACGATGCAGACCTGATATGGCCATCCGCTCCCGGCATATTGCCTCTCGCAGGGAGCGCGTTTGCGTTGCCGGGGCGGCGCGTCGGTTGCGGTCACCTGTCAGTTTTGACGGTTGCCGGAGTGTCCGCACAGGCGCTCTAATCGCATGCTGGGCGTTCCGGCAGCGCGTGTGCCGGGTGATATGCGACCGGTGAGGGCAGCGGGACGCGGGTTTTGTTGTCGGCGTCGCGGCGTTCTTTTTGCGTGCGTCCACGCGTCAAACCATGCACCGGTCTTATGAAAATCCTCTCGTTTCGCCGCCGACATCTGGTCATGGGCCTCGCGGTCTGCGTCCTGCTGCTGGCGGTCGTGCTGTCCCTCTTTCTTTCGCCGAAGCCTTTGCCCTACACCACGGCCCGCGTCGAGCGCAGGGACCTCGAGCTGGCGGTACTGGCCGTGGGCGCCCTGCAGCCGGTGCAACAGGTCAAGGTGGGTGCCCGGGTGGATGGTCAGGTCAAGGCATTGAAGGTCAGGCTGGGCGACAAGGTGCGTAAGGGGCAGTTGCTCGCGGAAATCGACGCGGTGGCTTCGCGCAATGAGCTGGGCCAGAAAATCGCCAACGAGAAGGATTTGGTTGCGCAAAGGAAAGGAATTGTCGCCAATCTTGCGAAGGACGAGCTGGCGCTGCGCCGGCGCGAGGCACTGCTGGCCATCGATGCCGCCTCGCGTCAGGACTTCGAGGCGGCCAGAGCGCTCGTCGACGGCGAGCGGGCAAGGCTCGTCTCGCTCGAGGCGAAGATCGAAGGGGCGGCCGCCGAGGTGGAGATTGCGCGAGCCAGGCTGGGGTACACGCAGATCGTCGCGCCAACGGACGGCGAAGTGGTCGCCATTGTCACGCCTGAGGGGCAGACCGTCATTGCCAGCCAGCAGGCGCCGGAGATCCTGAGGCTGGCCGACATGGACGAGATGACGGTGAGGGCGCAGGTGTCTGAGGCCGACGTGGGCCGTGTGCGCCCGGGGCAGACTGCGTACTTCACGATTCTGGGCGATCCCGACACACGCCACTACGGGAAGATCCGGGCCATCGAACCCGTGCCGCAAGGTTTCCTCGAGGCGCCGGGACCGGCCGGGGGCACGATGGGCAGCCAGGGCAGTAAGCCCGGCACCGCCGTCTTCTACAACGTGCTGTTTGACGTGCCGAACGTCGACCGGCGGCTGCAGATTGCGATGACCGCACAGGTGAGCATCCTCATCGCGACGGCTCGTCAGGTCTTGAGCATACCGGTGGCGGCGCTGGGTAAGCGGATCGCGCGCGGCCGTCATCAGGTGCGCGTGCTGGGGCGCGACGACCGCGTCGCCGAGCGGGAAGTCCGTACTGGCCTGAACAACCGCGTGAATGTGGAAGTGTGCGATGGCCTGGCAGAAGGCGAGCGTGTGGTGACAGGGTTGATCGCGCCAACCACAACCATCGCGAGCTGAACATGCATGTGCCTCTGCTGCAGTTGACGAATGTGACACGACGATTCTCGGGCGCGGATCGGGATATCGTGGTCCTCGAGAGCATCAGCCTGACGGTCGACGCGGGGGAGTTCGTTGCCATTGTCGGGCCATCGGGCTCCGGCAAGTCGACGCTGATGCATATCCTCGGATGTCTGGACCACCCGAGTTCGGGCGAGTACCGCGTCGACGGGCGCGCCATGCGCGGGCTGCACGACGATGAACTGGCTTATCTCCGTCGGCGCCGCTTCGGGTTCATCTTTCAGCGCTATCAGCTCCTGACATACCTCGATGCCTGCGACAACGTCGGGATGCCGGCGACGTATGCCGGGGCAGACACTGGTGCGCGGGGCGCGCGGGCGCTCGCGTTGCTCGGCCGGCTGGGACTGGCCGACCGGGCCAGACACAGACCGAATCAGTTGTCAGGAGGCCAGCAGCAGCGCGTGGGCATTGCGCGCGCCCTGATGAATGGCGCGGACATTATCCTGGCGGACGAGCCCACGGGCGCACTGGACTGCGCAAGTGGCCAGCAGGTCATGGGCATTCTGCGGGACCTCAATGCAGAGGGTCGCACCGTCATCGTCATTACGCACGACGCTGCGGTGGCGGCGCACGCGGGACGCGTGATCGAGCTGCGGGACGGCAAGATTGTGGCCGACACCAGGCGGCCGGCTGCTGGTCAGGCCGGAGTATCGGGTGCGCACGCGGGGTGCCCTTCCTCACACAGTGTGTCGCCGCCCCGACCCGGTGCCGGATCCGTGCGCAGCGATGGCCCGCGGGGACGCCCTGGCAGCTTGATCGACACGGCACGCATGGCGTGGCAATCCATCGTGTCGCGTAGGTTGCGCACGATGCTTGCGACCTCGGGCATTGCGATCGGCATTGCATCGGCCGTTTCGATCGCCTGGATCGGCGAAGCTGGCAAGCGCGAAGCGCTGGCAGCCTTCGGCAGCATCGGTACAAACGTCATCTACGTGCTTCCGGGCAAGGATTGGGGTGACTCACTGGGGAAGGAAATCCGGACGCTCCTGCCGGAAGATGCCGCAGCGCTCGCGCAGGAACCCTTCGTCGATCACGCAACGCCGGTGACGTCTGCCAGCGTCAGCATGCGTCACCGCGCGGTCGATGCTGCGGGGCAGGCGCAGGGCGTGAACGCCGGTTACGCCGCAATGTACCGCGTGCAACTCACTGAAGGCACGTGGTTCGGTGCTGCCGCGGAGCAACGTCGTGCGCCGGTTGCGGTCATCGACGAGATGACGCGCAGAAAGCTGTTTGCGACGGAATCATCGGCGGTCGGGCGGATCATCCTGGTCGACAACGTGCCGTGCGTCGTGGTTGGCGTGGCGGCGGTGAACCCGGGCATGAACATCAGCCGAAGGCAACTGAATGTGTGGTTGCCGCATACCACCTTCGCTGACCGGCTCGTGGGCCGGTCGCATGTGGAAGAAATTGCTGTACGGGGCAACGACCGTTTTCCCGCCGCGCAGGTCGAGCAGGGCGTGGAGAAACGCCTCACGCAGCGGCATCGCTCGAAGGATTTCTTCACGATCAACATCGATGAAATGGCGAGAACCAGTCAAGCGATGGATGCGCGGATCACGCGCATGTTGCTGACAGTGTCGGCGATTGCGCTGATTGTGGGCGGCATCGGCGTGATGAACATCATGCTCGTTTCCGTGGCGGAGCGTACCCCGGAGATCGGCATCAGGATGGCAGTCGGCGCGCGACAACGGGACATACGCATGCAGTTCCTCTGCGAGGCGGTGATGGTGTGCCTGATGGGCGCAGTGCTCGGCATTGGGCTCGCGTTCCTGACGGGCTGGATCCTGCCGTGGCTGGATGGGCAGACAAAGATGGTCTTTATCTTCGGGCCTGTTGTCGTCGCAACACTGTGCGCGATGGTGGTCGGCATCGCGTTCGGGTTCCTGCCCGCCCGCAATGCCGCCCGGCTCAACCCTGTGGAGGCGCTTGCGCGCGAGTGAGGTGATGCCATGAAAGCGGCCTATTCCAGGCGCCTTGCCGGACGGCGCGATGCGGGTGTTTCCGTCGTCGCCGTGCGCCTGTTAACGGATCTGACTGCCGGTCTTAGCGTGTTGCTGGCCGGCTGCCTGCCAGCAACACCCTATCTGCGGCCGGCCGTCGGGGTCCCGACGCAATGGCAGGCTTACGGACAGGGAGAAGGGCAGGGGGAAGGGCACGCGTCTGAGGGGCAAACGACTGAGGGGCAAGCGACTGAGCCGTCCGTGGCCAATAGTCCGCTTTCCGACGCACAGCAGCCGTCCACAGGATGTGAGGAGGAGGCCGGCGAATGGTGGCGCGTCTTCGGCGATGCGGATCTGACGCGTCTGGTGGGTGAGGTGCTGGCAGTGAACAGCCAGCTCGCCCGGTCTGCCATCCGCATCCATCAGGCCCGGCTTCAGGCGGCGGGCACAGCCAGTAACGCATTCCCAACCGTTTCCACCGATATCAACGCCGGGGCGAGACGCGTCGCACGGATGCCCGTCTATGAGGCCAGCTATTCGCTCGCATTGAGCTACGAGCTGGACATATGGGGCAAGCTGGCGGCCGAGCGCGGCGCCGCGCGCTGGCATGCGCTCGGCACCGAGGCGGCGCGTGACGGGATCAGGATGACGCTGGTGGGCGATACGGCGAAGCATTACTGGCAGATTGGCTATCTGAATCAGGAACTGGTGCGCAACGAAGCGGATCTGGCGCATGCGCGACGCACGCTCGCCATCGTGCAGGGCCAGCATGAGGCCGGCGCCGCGCATGGTCTCGATGTCCTGGGCGCCGAGCAGAACGTGGCTGCAGTAGAGGTGCGCCGACTGGAGTTGCTGGCAGAACGCACCCAACATCGCAATGACCTGGCGATTCTGCTCGACCGCCCGCCCAAGGCATGGCCACAGGAACCGCGGCATCTGCCGGATGGGGCGTTGCCTGCCGTGCCGGATGTGCTGCCGGCCGACTTGCTCGGGCGCAGGCCCGATCTGCGCGAGGCCGAAGCGGCATTGCGGGAGTCGCTGGCGGGAGTCGACAAGGCCCGTGCCCAGCTTTATCCCAGTATTTCGCTGACAGCCAATGCGGGACGCGCGAGTTCGACTCTGATCGGTCTGTTGTCCAACCCGATCCCCGGGATCGGACTTGGCATTGTGATGCCGTTGCTCGATTGGGGAAAGCAGCAGACGGAGGTCGGTGCGTCCCGCGATGAATACGAGATTCGCGTCGCACAGTTCCGGGAGAAATGGTACACAGCGCTGGCCGAGGTGAACTCGGCGTTGTCGGAACGTTGGAAGCTGCTAGAGCTCGACGCGCTGCACGCAGGGTCGCTTGACCGGGCGCTGCGCGCGGAAGCACTGGCGCGCGCGCGGTTCGAGGCGGGGCTGTCCGATGTGCGGCCTTGGCTGGAAGAGCAAGAGAAAGTGCGCGGGCTTCGCGGTGTACTCGCAAAGAATCAGCTCGGCCAGCTGAATGGTCTCGTGACGCTATACAAGGCGTTGGGGGGCGGGGCACAGGTGAGCCCGGTCCCGCAGGGGGAGCACGCGTCCTGACACCGTAGGGCGAGTATCCCGCCACCGCTTCGCACAGGCAGCCTGATGGGCTGCAGCGGTGCCGTATGGCCTCAATCCGCCCTGAAATGGTCCCTGGACTGCCCCGCATTGATGGCGCGGCGGAGCCACTCGGGGAGTTCGCCTCTGCCATTCCACGTATGGCCTGCTGCGTCCCGGTACCGGGGAGTCGCCGGCTGTCGCCCGGACGCACAGGAAGGTCCCTGTTCTATGAGGCAGCCAGCGGATTGCAGCGCTTCAAGCGTGATGCCATGCCTGACCATCGTGGACTTCACCCACAGGACTGCTTCGGCACGCTCGCGGAGCCAACGGCCGTCCGCGGCCGAGCCGTCCTCGGGTACCGGAGAATTGTTGAATGTTCGCATTACGGAATCAGGCAAGGAATCACTCGGGATGGCACACCGGTGGTGCCCCGGAGTGGAGACGTTGCTTAGCGCGTTACCTCCACGGGACGAGTGTCGCCTTCGAAGCCGCGGTCTGAGGAGGGTCGTTCTTGCGATGGACGTTGCGACCCTTGTCCGCGGGAGATGGGCTGTGGAACACTTCTGTGGACGGCAGCGTCCACATCGGTCCTGCATGTGATGACGCGGGATCGGGCCGCGGATGCGGGAGCACGGCCACGATACTGTGGGCCAGCACCGATCGAAGACGCCGGGCAGGGTTTCAGTGAAGGAGATCCGGCTTTACGTGCGCCCGGCCTCCGGTTCCAGGTTTAGGTGCGCGCTAGTTTGCGTCCCAGGCACAGTCACTAAGGGCCTGCAGAAGTTGTCCTTGATGACAGGTTCACCGCATTTCAACAGCACACTTGTTTTGCTGTCCTACGCGTCGTATCGCGGCAATGTAAGCCGTCAATATTGCTAGGGGTCTCACTTCACCTCCCCGGCGGGGCATGATGCCTGTGGCTACGTTTAGCCAATCTTCAGCATTTTTCTTTGCTCACGGGAGCTGCCGGACTGCGTTCAACGTAGCCAGAATGCCCTACGCTCCAATTGGCTGCGCTGAGTTGTCCACTTGCCGCGGGTGCGCGACGATGACGACTCGTGAACTTGCTGAGGGCTGGCGTCATCGCGGTCCCTTCGCCGCCGTGCATGGACGCCATGGCGCCGGTCCTAAGCGATAAAAAGCCACCCTCTGCGAAGTCTGGCTGCCCGGCAAAGCCACTTCATTTTCTCGGCCTATCGAGCTAGGGTGCGGCATGCCCGCGGTTGCCGTCACTCCTTTCGGTGGCGGTCGACCCATGCGTCCTCTGGCAGTTGTGCATCCTGGCCGGGGCATGGCTGTGCCGCGGTCTTCAAGGCTGCAACCGTCCGGCGCCAACAATTTCCCCTCTTCCTGGCGGCCGATTCCTCGCGCAGCAAATTCTCGGCGCCTCCCGGTCCTGCACTGCGTTCGGCCGTCAGTGCGGTGCAGCCAGCCCGTCCCCGGCCCGCAGGATCACAACAAGGACGCGATGGGCGCGACCTTGGGTAACCCGAAAGGAGCAACATCATGGCTAACATCGGCACCTTCACCGCACAGAAGAACGGCTTCAGTGGTTCGATCCGGACTCTGACGCTAGACATCAAGGTCAAACTTATCCCTAACGGCAAGGCGAGTGACAATGCGCCCGACTTCCGCGTCGAAGCCGACGGCGGACTCGATATCGGCGGCGCGTGGAAGCGGGTGAGCCAGTCCGAACGGCCGTATCTGTCGGTAACGGTTGACGACCCTGCACTGCCGGCGGCGATCTACGCGCGGCTCATCGAGGATGAGAGCGGCTCGTACAGCCTGATCTGGTCACGCACCAGGCCAGCCGCCTGACCGAGCAGCATGCCCCGCCGCTCGGCGGGGCATGAGCTGACGGGCGCCATGTGGCTGCGAGGCTTTCTCGGCGAGAAGGTCATTTCGCTACAAAACGTACATCCGCGGAGCCCATCGCATGAAGCAGGTAGACACCGCATAGTCTGGTGACATCCTTGCCCGCAGAGGCGCATCCCTGAGATTGGTCTGTCCCGCCAACGAGCCCCGGGGCGACTGGCAGTCCTTCACCGGAGTGTTCTGATGCCTGCGGCGCCGCTGCTTACGAGAACGCCGCAACTTCCCCGATTCCGTTCCAGCAGGTGGCCCCGATCCTAGGGGCCGCTTTCCATTCCCGCATCCAGTTCGCAAGAAGTGCGTATGAAGCGCATACGAAGCGCGTAAGCGACGATCGCCTGATCGGTTGCTTGCTATGCGCCCGGCTTCGCCTAGCGCAGATGTTGCGCACTGACAAGGGTCGTTCTTGCCTGGAGCGTGAACGACCCTGTGCGCGTTGCTCGCCTTTCCTGACACTACCTCCATCCGGCTGCACGACGGCAGGCGGCCAACCTTGTCTGATGGAGGATGCTTACATGCGACCAGCTACCTTGAGGCCCGATGCACTCAGCAGCGCCACCGGCTTCGCCCGCCAGGCGCAGCCGCCGCGCTATCTGACGAACGATGAGGCGGCCGACTACCTCCGGCTGTCGCCACGTACCCTCGAGAAGCAACGCGTACTGGGTGGCGGCCCGAGGTTCCGCAAGTTCGGGCGGCGCGTGATGTACGCGATGGCGGATCTGGATGCATGGGCTGATCAGCGCAGCTACGGCGCCACGTCCGACCCGGAGTACGCCGAATGCCATGCGCAAAGCCGCTATGCCAGACCCAGGGACCTGGGCGCCCGCTGGAATCCCCCCGCCTGGCCACGCACGCCATCCCCCGGGAGTCCGGACGCACCACAGGAGGCACCGTGATGCATGCACGACGCCTGACGAACGGAGAGGGAGCGTTGCCATCGGCGTCGGTTGCCGAGTCGCCGGATCCGCCCGGCAGCTCGCTCACGCGGGTCTCGCTGGCCTGTATCGAGGGACGACTGGATTTGTACCTGCGCTTTGGGGCGCCAGTGCAAATCCTCCGGCTGGATGACTGGCGTCGGGTGGCGATGTTCGCGCAAGACGCCATCTTCGCGCGGGTCAGCTGGCAGGCCGGCCAGCTTTGCGGGTCACGCTGGCAGTTGATGGTGATGAAGAGCTGCCGGCAGGGCGACGCCATGCAACGGATGTCAGGTGTGCGGCCCGGTGCGCAGCTACTCTTGCATGCCGAAGGCGAAAAAAGCGTGCGTGCCGTGCTCCTGGCCATCGATGCGATCGAAGCCCAGGGCATAAGGCCTGCAGACGTGTCGCCTGTCTACTGGTGCACCTTGGGCAACCGTCTAGGAGCGCGCCTGCCACTCCCAGCCTATACGGCTGCAAGGCATGCCGCGTGGCTAGCTGGAGAAGGTAAATGCTGAACGATGATGACAAGCCGCCAATGCAGCCGCCGGCGAGACGCCGAAGACTTGCACAGTTTGCCTTGCTTGGTATGTCTCTTTGTGCGATCGGCGCAGTCGCATGGGCGTCGCTGAGGCTCGGCGTGCCGCGCTGGGTGTACAACCCCTCCGACAGCGTGGCGTCCGGCTGGTATCGGGTCGATTCGAGCGAAAAGGCTGTCCGCAAGGCAAGTCCTGGCAGCCTGGTTCTGGCATGGCCACCGGCCGATGCGGCTGCACTGGCTGCCGGACGTGGTTACCTGCCGGCAGGCGTCCCGCTCCTTAAGCGCGTGGGTGCTGTCGGACCCCACTTTGTGTGCGTCATCGCCGCTCTCGTCTTTATCGACGGCAGGCCGGTCGCTTCCCTGTTGGGGGCCGATCGCCATGCGCGGGCGCTGCCGTCGTGGCGGGATTGCCGTTGTCTGCGGCCTGACGAGGTATACCTGCTGAACGTGTCCAGCCCGTCGTCGTTCGACAGCCGGTATTTCGGCCCCGTACCCATTTCTGCGTTGATTGGCGTTGCCCATCCGATGCGTTCCGGTCGCTAAGCTGATTTCCCACGCACGGCCTCCTAAGTACGGCTACCTACGCACGGCTTCCTGCGTCCGTTGGGCTTCGACGCCCACGCGCACGGTGCATCCGCGGCATCGATTGACCAGGCCGAACGCTGGCGGGCGTACCCATTTCTGCGAGCCCGGCGCACGTTGGTTTCGGCGTGGCCGACGGCTTTCTCCCGGCGGCAGAAGTCGGGTCGGGGCGAAGGTGGGGGCGAAGTTGGGGGGCGACACGCGGGCTCATTTGGGGGCGGGAAGGCCGTGCAAGATAAAAGCGCGCGGCACGGCGGTTGGCCAAGAACCCATCCACACCCGGCCGACGACAGCACGGACCGTGTCATGACACGTGCCGTGATCCGGCGCCAGGCCGCGTCATGATGGGAGATGCCGCGTGCTTTTGACCTGATTGATACGACAGTCTGCGATGGAGTTTGCTCATGTCCGGAAGCGAAGACAACCCGTTTTGGTTGCGCCCTGGTGCGCCTCGGCAGCGTGAGAGCGGCCTGGTCGAACGCGTGTTGCACCAGGCTGGCAAAGCGGGTGGGAAGGTCGGCAACCTCGTCGGGAAAGGCACCCATCATCGGCCCGGCGCCCGGCTCGGACGTGGGCATGTGGCAGGGCGCTGTGCGGAGGATGCCCGCAGTGGCGCATCGCGTCGTGTCACCGTCAAGACGCGTATCGTCGATATGGCAAAGACCGGACCGGGGGCCATCGGTCTGCATCTGCGCTACATCGCCCGCGATGGCGTTGGCCGAGAGGGGGAAGCAGGCCAGGCCTATGGGCCGGCCGCCGATGAGGCCGATCTGGATGCATTCAGGATGCGCAGCGCTGGTGATCGCCACCAATTTCGGCTCATCGTCTCGCCTGAAGCTGCCGGAGAGCTTGTTGACCTGCGCACGTATACCCGCCACCTGATGACGCGCGTGGAGGCCGATCTGGGCACGCGTCTGGAATGGGTGGCTGCGAATCACTGGAACACCGCCAACCCTCATGTTCACATTGTTCTGCGCGGCAAAGATGAGACCGGTCAGGACCTGATCATTGCGGGGGATTACATCTCCCAGACAATGCGGCAGCGTGCATCAGAGCTTGCGACCGACTGGCTCGGACCCCGCACCGAGCTGGAGATGAGGCGTGGGTGCCTGCACGAGGTAGAGCAGAACCGCTGGACTGACCTCGACAGCACGCTGCAGAGTGCGCTAGCCCCCGACGGTTTAGCGCGCAAAGCCATTTTCGACGCAACGCATCCGGGCAGCGGTAAAGCGTTGAAAAACAGACTGCATCACCTGGTGCGCCTTGGGCTTGCGGCCGAGCGCCAGCCTGGCGTGTGGAAGGTCAGTCGCCATGCCGAAGCCACCTTGCGAGCGCTTGGTGACCGCGCCGACATGATCCTGACGACGCAACGGGCGTTGGCGGGCAGGCCACGGGAGCTGGCGGTGTTCGAGCCACATGAAGCCGGGCATGGGATAGTTGGCCGGGTGGTCGGCAAAGGCCTTACGGACGAGAGGCACGACAAGGCGTACCTGGTCGTGGATGGCGTCGACGGCAAGGCGCATTACATTGCGCTGCCGATGCGCGCGGAACTGTCACAGTATCCCAAAGGCGCTGTCATCGAAGTCAGCGGGTCGGCCGTATCGCGTGTCATAGACGGCAATATTGCGGCGATGGCCGTCAATGGGATCTACCGCGTTGACCATCATCTGGCGATCGCGCAAGGCGCGCCGAGGGGCGCTGAGCAGGGTGAGCGAAAGGACGAGGAAAGGGACGGGGGGAGGGGCGAACATGACCCAGAAATGATATTGACCCGCCACCTTCAGAGGCTCCGGGTCTTGCGCCAGGCCGGCATCGTAGAGCGCGTCGCCGAAGGCATCTGGCGCGTGCCCGTTGATTTAACCGAACGCGGTCGTCAACACGATGCCACGCATCGCACTGGCGGCGTGACGATAGGTTTGAAATCCAGCCTGCCTGTCCACCGCCAGATCCGCCTGGTCGCTCCAACGTGGCTGGATCGGCAATTGCTGGTCGACGGCAGGGGGTTGGCCGAAGTCGGGTTTGGCGGCGAGGTCAGGCAGGCGCTGCATGAGCGCGCCGGCTTCCTGGTCGAGCAGCGTCTGGCGGTGAGGCGGGAAGACCGCGTCTTTCTCGCGCCGAATCTGCTGGTCGCGCTAAGGGGCCGTGAACTCGAGGCGGCTGCGCAGGAGATCGCAAAGCAGACCGGGCTCGTGAATCGACCCCTGGTGGAAGGCCGGCTGGCCGAAGGTATCTATCGACGAAGCGTGACGCTTGCGAGTGGGCGCTTTGCAATGCTGGACGATGGAACCGGATTTTGCCTTGTACCCTGGAAACCGATAATCGAACGGCACCTCGGACAGCGTGTCGCTGCGCAGATGCACGGGGGCGACGTATCCTGGGACATCGGGCGCCAGCGTCGGCCTGCCATGTCATAGCCGAACGCGTCCGACAACAAACGATGCGATTGCGGTCACCATGGCATCTATGCGAGGAGTATGTGGAGGCCGCTCGCATCGTCCCGACGCTTTAGATCCGGTCTGCCCGTCGTCGCGGTGGCTTCATAATCCCGAAGCTTCTGCAGCAGGGCGGGCAGCCCGCCTCGCACAAGGACTTGCATGGCTTCGTCTCTGGTCATCACGTGATAGGTATCCCAGAGGCGAGGGTGGCCAGCGTAATTGCATTGTCCGTGCAGAGGAGGAAAACCGGTCCTATCCGATTTGATAGGCCTCGCTATGGATCGGGTCCGAAGGGGCGCATGCTCGCTGCTTTGAGTCGTCTTCGCGGCATGAAACTCGATGAAACCGTATCGCCCGTGCCGACAATAATGGACGCGGCTACAGAGAGGCGTATGCGAGACCGATCGGCCATCGGGAAAATGGATCTTCGGCACTTGCGTTGCTTCATGGCGGTGGCTGAGGAACTGCATTTCGCGCGCGCGGCTGAACGACTACACATCGAACAGTCGCCGTTGTCTCGGACGATAAAGGAGCTAGAGGATGATCTGGGCGCCACACTGTTCGCACGGACTACACGCCGCACGCGCCTGAGCCGGGCGGGTCAGACGCTGCTCGGTCATGCGCATCGAGTTTTCGCGGAGCTGGACCGCGCACGTGACGCAGTGCAGGCGGTCACGCACGGCTTTCGGGACCAACTGTGTCTTGCGTTGTCCGACGGCAGCGGTCGTCCGGGATTACCGGCATTGCTGGCGAATAGTCGACTGGAGGATCCGGATGTCGATTTCCGGTTGTTCGAAACGACGGTGTCCAAACAGGTCGATGGCCTACTCGACCGGCGGTACGACGTCGGCTTCGCTCTGACTGACGACGTCGGTGACGACATCGTCTCGCACCCGATCTGGCGCGAGCCGCTTGTCGTGGCGTTGCCCGCGCATCATCCGTTGCTGTGCTATCGCAGGATCCCGCTCGAAGAGTTGCTCACCCATCCCCTTGTGCTCTGGGACCCCGAGGCATGCGAAGGTCTTGCGCGCAGTGTCGACGGTGTACTGCGTCTTTTGAACAAGGAACCGCTGATCCAGGAGCGAGTGGCGTCGGTCGAGATGATGCTGACACTGGTGGGCGCCGGCGCCGCACTGGCATTAACCGGTGCGTCACAAGCGGGAGCCGCCCGGGACTTTGGGATCGAGCTTCGGCCCGTGGCGGGGGCGGCGCCTCCAGTGACCACCTATTTGCTACATCTGGCCGGCGAGCCCCGCCAGTCAATATCTCGGCTCGTTACCCGGGCCGGTGCCGTCGGTCCTGCTGTCCTCCCCAGGCGGACGCAAACCTAGGCTGGAGCAAGGTCGGACGCCGTCGGACCGTAGCTTCCCCGGCAAGTGCAGGGTCGAATGAAACGGGTCGCCACGGTGCCCCATTGATCTGAATCGCCACCGCTATCTGCGTCCCTCTTTTCTAGTCACCGGAGCAGTAAATGCTTTTCATTCGATTCCAAAAGGATGAGGCGCTGAGCATAGTGCTGTTTGCCAGGATCGCCATGGTCGCCGCGCTGCTGTCGGGATGTCATCGACAGCCACCGGACGACACTGTGGAATCGATCATGGCCAATCCACAGCGGCGCACCGAGCTGCAATCGCTGTGCAGGAAGAAACGTGCAGACATGAGCCGCGTCCTTTGCCGACGTGTCGCTGAGGCGCGCAGACGGAAACGTTTGGAAAAAATTGAGGCTCAGGAAAGCCAGACACTGCGCGAGAGGTGACGAAAGACTCCGCTTGTCATCGCGCAGTTCGTGTGCACCGAACGCAAGCTGTCATTGTCGAGGCTTTGCGGCGACGCGTTCTTCTTGGGCGTAGCGCGAATTCTTGTCTTCTGCGACACCATTGTTTTCACAACAGTCTTTGACGGGCCGTGCGCGGCACACCAATCTTCCTGCTCAGGCACCTAGTCGTGCGCTGCGGGAGTGGTGGTCATGCAAGATCGAGCGAATCTGAGGTTGCAAGGTCAGGGCGTATATCTCGGCCAGGTCGCCGTGGTACTAGGCATTGTTGTCGTGGGTGTGTGGGGCGCTACGCAGTGGACAGCGTCTGCATTGGGGTACCAGGCTACCCTTGGCGCGCCATGGTTAGACGTACTTGGGCGCCCAATCTATGCACCGTGGCGTCTGTTTGAGTGGTGGTTCGTCTACGATGCCTATGCGTCGGGGATCTTCAACACCGGCGGCGCCTTGGCGAGCGCTAGCGGACTTCTGGCGGCGGGCGCAGCCATCGGCATGTCGGTGTGGCGCTCCCGGCAGCACGGGCCTGTAACGACTTACGGATCGGCACGCTGGGCCAATACGCAGGATGTGCGCAAGTCTAGCGTGACAGAGCCTGTTGGTGTGTTTCTGGGTTTGCACGACGATCAGTATCTTCGTCATGAGGGCCCGGAACACGTTCTGGCTTTTGCGCCCACACGTTCAGGTAAAGGGGTGGGGCTCGTGGTTCCCACGCTCTTGAGTTGGCCTGGCTCCGTGGTTGTTCATGACATCAAAGGCGAAAACTGGACGGTCACGGCGGGCTGGCGTTCGCGCTTCTCACATTGCCTGCTTTTCAATCCGACTGACGCGCGTTCGGCCGCCTACAACCCGCTGCTTGAAGTCAGGCGCGGTGAGAATGAAGTGCGCGACGTGCAGAACATCGCAGACATTCTGGTCGATCCGGAAGGGGCGCTGGAACGGCGCAATCACTGGGAAAAGACGAGCCATGCGTTATTGGTCGGCGCCATCCTGCACCTGCTCTATGCAGGGCGGGACAAGACATTGCGTGGTGTGGCCAATTTTCTTTCCGATCCGGCCTCGACGTTCGAATTGACCCTGCACCGGATGATGACAACGCGGCATCTGGGGGACACGACTCATCCTGTCGTTGCGTCGGCCGCGCGAGAAGTCCTGAACAAGTCGGCCAACGAACGTTCCGGTGTGCTGTCCACTGCCATGAGTTTTCTCGGGCTGTTTCGGGATCCGACGGTGGCCGAAGTGACATCACGCTGTGACTGGCGCATTGCGGATCTGATGGCGGGGACGCATCCGGTCTCTCTGTACCTGGTAATTCCGCCCTCCGACATTAGTCGCACGAAGCCTCTGGTGCGGCTGATTCTGAACCAGATCGGTCGACGCTTGACCGAGTCGCTCGACGGGAGTGGGGGCATCGTTCGTCGTCACAAGCTGTTGCTCATGCTCGATGAATTTGCTGCCCTCGGACGCCTTGACTTCTTCGAAACCGCACTGGCGTTCATGGCAGGTTATGGCATTCGCAGCTTTCTGATCGCCCAGTCGCTTAACCAGGTCGACAAGGCGTACGGTCAGAATCACTCGATCCTCGACAACTGTCATGTGCGTGTGACGTTCGCCACCAATGACGAGCGTACAGCCAGGCGGATTTCGGAGACCCTTGGTACGGCCACCGAATCGCGCGTGCAGCGCAACTACGGCGGCCATCGGCTGGCGCCCTGGCTGGGACACCTGATGTTGTCGCGACAGGAGACGGCCAGACCCTTGCTGACACCGGGCGAAGTCATGCAATTGCCCTGCGATGAGGCGATCGTGATGGTGGGAAGTTGCCCGCCAATTCGGGCGAAAAAGCTGCGGTACTTCGAGGACCAAAATTTCAAGGCACGTGTTTTGCCGCCGCCAGTGCTGATCACTGGCGGCTACGCAGACCTGCCCGCCGCCCGATCCAATGAATGGCGCCAACTTGCGACTCCGGAAGCCAAAGTCGCGTCGGACAACGCGCAGGAGATCGATGCAGCGGCGGCTGTCGACGCGGATGACGAAGAGGGCTGGGGTCGGATTGCGGAGGGCGCCGACGCGTCGGCATACAGCGTATCGCCGGGCGGCCGCCCGAACGATCTCGCCTTGCTGGACGACGATTATCTGCTGCCTGTCGTGCAGCACACCAATGAGCCTGTGCACCGATGAGCCAGTATCGCCTGAACGTCTTCATCGCGCCCAACCACGCAAGCCGGCTTGACGAGCTGGCAACCAGGAAGGGCGTGTCGAAATCCTCTATCGTGGCAGCCGCGCTGGCCTCCTGGCTGTCTCCGGACGCTGGTGATCGACGTGAGGCGGCGATGGCCCGACGTCTGGATCGCCTGTCGCGCCAGTTTGACAGACTGGCGCGTGACCAGAACATTCTGATTGAAACGCTGGCGCTCTATGTCCGCTACTACCTGACAGTGAGCAGCCCCATACCCGAGTCGCACCAGGAAGCCGCACGTGCCCATGGCAAGGTTCGTTTTGAACAGTTTGTCGAACAGCTTGCGCGACACTTGTCCCGAGGCAGAAGTCTGGTAAGGGATCTGGTGGAGGACCTGCCGCAAAATGATCGTCAGGCCGAGGCCGATACGCAACCGCCTGCTTCATTGGAGCGAACCTCGTGAGCCGCCAACCATCGACTCAAAGCAGCAGCGCGCTGGATCGGCGCAGCCGGATGCTCCGTACCGCAATGGGGCCCCTGATTGCCGCGGCGCTTGACGAACCAGATGTCGTGGAAGTCATGCTCAACCCCGATGGCACGCTGTGGGTGGACCGATTGTCCAGCGGTCGCGCCCCGATGGGCGCGGAACTCCCGGCGGGAGACGGTGAACGCATTATCCGGCTGGTGGCGGCGCAAATGGGAGCCGAGGTGCATCGCGGTCAGCCGCTCCTCACTGCGGAACTGCCCGAAACCGGAGAGCGCTTTGAAGGCGTTTTGCCGCCGGCAGCACCCGGGCCCGCATTCGCCATTCGCAAGCGCGCAATTGGGGTCATGACGCTGTCGCGTTACATCGAAGACGGCATGATGACGTCTTCGCAGGGTGAATATTTGCGCCGCGCAATCCAGGCGCGACAGAACATACTGATCGCGGGCGGCACGAGCACGGGGAAGACGACACTAGCCAATGCCTTGCTCGCGGAAATCGCGGCAACAGGCGACCGTGTGCTGGTGCTGGAGGACACCGTCGAGCTCCAGTGCGTGGCGCGCGATCACGTTCCCTTGCGGTCGCGAGCGGGAATTGTTTCTATGACCGAACTGGTGCGTTCAGCCATGCGGTTGCGGCCCGATCGTGTCGTGGTGGGCGAGGTACGCGGCGGTGAGGCGCTGGACCTCGTCAAGGTATGGGGAACCGGTCATCCCGGTGGCATCGCGACGATTCACGCGGGCTCTGCCAGCGGGGCGCTGCTGCGGCTCGAGCAACTGATCCTCGAGGTTGCCGCGAGCCCGCCGCGCGCGCTGATTGCTGAGGCTGTCAACGTGATCATTTACCTGGCTGGCCGCGGCGGACGTCGCCGGATGGAAGCGCTCGTTCGCCTGGCTGGGTTCGATGACAACGGCTATCGGCTCGCCGAAGCGATGCCATCCGATTTTCCCGAAACACCGCACGCAGGAGACGTCTCATGAATCGAGCGCATGCGTGGCATTACACAAAGCTCGCACTCCGAGGGCTTGCCGGAAGGGCGAACAGCCGCTGGTCAAACGTATCCGATGCACCCGTGAGCGCCATGGTGAATGCCATAGTGAGTGCCACCCTGCTGGGCGCAGCGGATGCCGCGCATGCGGCCGGCTCTTCCATGCCATGGGAGCGGCCGTTGCAAGCGATTCTGGACTCCATTCAGGGGCCTGTCGCCAGAATCATGGCGGTCATCATCATTATTGCCACCGGACTGACCCTGGCCTTTGGCGACACATCGGGCGGTTTTCGCAAGTTGCTGCAGATCGTGTTTGGGTTGTCGATCGCGTTTGCGGCGTCGTCCTTCTTCCTTACGTTCTTCAGCTTTGCGGGAGGCGCCGTTGTATGAGCTCCCCTGAAAACTTGCCCGGATTCGAAGTGCCATTGCACCGTGCCTTGACCGAACCGCTCCTGCTCGGCGGGGCGCCGCGTACCGTTGCGATTGCCAACGGTACGCTCGCGGCCGCCGTTGGCCTGGGCCTCCAGCTCTGGGTGGCTGGCGTGGCACTGTGGGTGGTCGGTCATGCGCTCGCTGTGTGGGGCGCACGCACAGATCCGCAGTTCATGGCCGTGTTCGCCAGACACATGAAGCACAAGGCATTTTTTGACGTCTGAGGGTCAATATCATGCTAAACCTCACCGAGTATCGACGGCGTCCGGCGCAGTTGTCCGACTGGTTGCCCTGGGCGGGATTGGTCGCAGCCGGCGTTGTGCTGAACAAGGATGGATCGTTCCAGCGTACCGCCCGCTTTCGAGGGCCGGATCTGGACAGCGCGACGCAGGGTGAGCTGATCGCGACGACGGCACGGCTTAACAACGCATTGTGCAGGCTGGGCAGTGGGTGGGCACTCTACGTGGAGGCAAGACGCCAGCCGGCCGGGGACTATCCTGCGTCTGCGTTTCCGGAGGCGCTGTCGTGGCTGGTCGACGAGGAGCGTCGGGCGGCATTCGAGGCTGCAGGTAACCACTTCGAGAGTCTCTACCATCTGACGCTGCAGTACCAGCCACCGGAAGACGCGCGTGCGCGTGCTGCACGGCTGTTTTACGAACATAAGCGCTCGCCGGGCGTGGACTGGCGCGAGCGCCTGGCCGTCTTCGTAGCGGAGACGGAGCGTACTGTTGATCTGCTTGATGGGGTCATGCCCGAGATCGCGTGGCTGGATGATTGCGAGACGCTGACCTATTTGCACGCGACCGTCTCCACGCGCCACTATCGCGTCCAGGCGCCGGAGATTCCGTTCTATCTCGATGCATTGCTTTCCGACTGTCCGCTGTCGGGCGGGCTTGCCCCTGTGCTGAGTGATCAGCATCTGCGTGTCGTCACCGTGCGAGGCTTTCCTGCATCGACCTGGCCGGGCATGCTGGACGACCTCAATCGTCTGGGCTTCGCATACCGCTGGAGCACGCGCTTTCTGTGCATGGACAAAGCCGAAGCCGAGAAAGAACTCGGGCGTTTGCGCCGTCAATGGTTTTCCAAGCGCAAGAACGTCGCGGCGCTGCTGCGCGAGATCATTTTTCATCAAGAAAGTCCGCTTCTCAATGCTGACGCCGACAACAAGGCAGCCGACGCGGATGCTGCCATGCAGGCACTGGGAAGCGACCGGGTAGCCTTCGGCTATGTCACGACGACAGTGAGCGTCCTCGATGCGGATGCACCCGCTGCCGATGAGAAGGTGCGTGGCATCGAACGTGTCATCCAGAGCCACGGGTTCGTGACGATTGCCGAGACGCTGAACGCCGTGGATGCGTGGCTGTCATCCGTGCCGGGTCAGGCCTATGCCAACGTGCGCCAGCCGATCATCTCGACCCTGAACCTGGCGCATCTGCTTCCCGTGTCGGCGGTGTGGGCAGGCCCTCAGAAGAATGACCACCTGGACGGGCCACCGCTGGTCATCACGAGAACAGATGGTGCGACGCCTTTCCGATTCGTGACTCATATTGGTGACGTGGGCCATACGCTGGTGGTGGGACCCACGGGTATGGGAAAGTCAGTATTGCTGGCGATGCTGGCGATGCAGTTCCGGCGCTATGCCGGTTCACGCGTCATCGCCTTCGACATGGGGCGTTCGCTGCGGGCAGCCATCCTGGGTCTGGGCGGCGAGTACTACGACCTTGGCGCCGGGAACACGATCGCGTTCCAGCCTCTCGCGATGATTGATAACGAGGGTTATCGGAGTTGGGCGGCGCAGTGGGTGGAAGGGCGACTGATTCATGAAGGCACAGCGGTTGGTCCCGAGGAGAAGGCTGCCATCTGGTCTGCGCTCGAGAGTCTCGCCGGTACCCCGCTGGAGCAGCGGACGTTGACGGGTCTCTCGGTGCTACTCCAATCGAATCGTTTGCGGCAGGCGCTGGCCCCTTATGTGCTCGGCGGCCCCCATGCCCGGCTGCTCGACGCGGATCATGACCGGCTGGGCGACGCCAATGTGCAATGTTTCGAGATGGAGGCACTGATGCACAGTCGCGCGGCTGTCCTTGCGGTGCTGGGATACCTGTTTGCGCGGTTCGAATCGCGGCTGGACGGGGCCCCCACGCTCCTGGTCCTCGACGAGTCCTGGCTATTTCTTGATGACGAGTTCTTTGCGGCGCGCATTCGCCAATGGCTCAAGACGCTGCGTAAGAAGAATGTGAGCGTGATCTTTGCGACACAGTCACTGGCCGACATCAAGGATAGCGCGATTGCACCGGCCATTATCGAAAGTTGTCCCAGTCGCATTTTTCTTCCCAACCCACAGGCGACCGAGCCTCAGATCCGGTCGTTCTACGAGGGCTTTGGGCTGAACCCGCGTCAGATCGAACTCATAGCATTCGCCCAACCCAAGCGGGACTACTACTACCAATCCCGTGCCGGCAACCGCCTGTTCGATCTGGATCTTGGCGCGATCGCGCTGGCGTTCGTCAGCGCCGCGACGCCCCTGGCACAACGCGATATCGATCGTGTGCTGGCCGAGGCAGGGGGGCCGGGATTCGCGGCTGCGTGGTTGCGCCATTGCGGCCTCCCATGGGCGGCGGATCTGCTGGGCGCAGCGCCAATAGTTGTCGGGTCTAAGACAGACGCTATGGGGGAGCTCTCGTCATGACGCGCGTTATGGGGTCGATGGTACGTATTCTCATCTTCGCGGGTCTGCTCGGCGTAGCCAAATCGGCCGTGGCCGTCACAGTATTCGATCCTGCAAATCTCGTGCAGAACACCATGACCGCCATGCGCACGCTGGAAATGCTCCAGAAGCAGGCAAGGCAATTGCAGAACCAGGTACAGATGCTGATGTACCAACAACGGAACCTGGTGAATCTTCCATTCGACGTATCGAGGCGTTTGCGCTCGACACTGGACGCCACGA
Organism: Cupriavidus pauculus; assembly: GCF_002858765.1. Classification (GTDB taxonomy): domain Bacteria; phylum Pseudomonadota; class Gammaproteobacteria; order Burkholderiales; family Burkholderiaceae; genus Cupriavidus; species Cupriavidus pauculus_B. Next base: position 20,000 of record NZ_PJRP01000014.1, on the reverse strand, counting down.
CGCAGATTCTTGCGCGGGCCCAGGGGTTGTCGCTTGACGTGGCGCGACTCGATCAGGAATTTGAGCAGCTCTATCCCGAACGATATGCGCAAGCGATGAGTGGCAACGGAATGCTCCAGCAGGCGCGCGAGCGCTGGCTGAACCTCCGCCACGGCCTGCAGACCGCGCTGCAGGTGCAGGCGCAGGTGACGCAAAACCTCAGGGAGGACGAATCGGTCATCGCGGACCTGCTGGCGAAGAGCCAATCGGCAACGGGCGCGCTGCAGGCGATGCAGGCGACCAACCAACTCCTGGCCTTGCAGGCCGCGCAATCCATCCAGGCCCAGCAACTCCAGCTGACGCACAGCCGTGCAGCGGCCCTGGAGTTGGCGGGCCAGGCCGCCGCCGTGGAGCGCGGGCGCGAAATGAGCCGGCGGTTTCTGGGTACGGGGACGCCGTACACGCCGCATGCGGTTCGGTTCTACGGGCGATGACCGTTTGCCGGTGAGTAAGGAAATGGCCATGCATGACCTGAACGTCATCGACCGGTTCCTGGGTACGTTCTCAACGTATATCGATACGGGCTTCGGTCTCCTGCGGGGAGAAGTGGCATATATGAGTGGCACGCTGGTCGCCATTGACATGACGTTGGCCGGCCTGTACTGGGCGCTCGGGCATGCCACGGGGCAGGGCGACGACGTCATGGCCAGGTTGATTCGCAAGGTGCTGTACGTCGGAACGTTCGCCTACATCCTCGGGAACTACAACTGGCTGGCGGGCATTGTGTTCCACTCTTTTGCTGGCCTGGGTATCACTGCGACCGGCAAGATTTCCATGGCGACCTTCCTGCAACCCGGGCACCTTGCCAAGACGGGCATCGACGCCGCTGCACCCATCCTGAAGGAGATGACGAGGCTGTCCGGCTTTCCGGATGTCTTCGTCAATCTATCCACGATAGCGGTGCTGTTCCTGGCATGGCTGATCGTCGTGGCCAGCTTTTTTGTTCTGGCGGTCCAGCTACTCGTGACGATGATCGAGTACAAGCTCACCACGCTGGCCGGTTTCGTGCTGGTACCGTTCGCGTTGTGGAACAAGACCGCATTTCTCGCAGAGAAGGTACTTGGTAACGTCATATCCAGTGGTATCAAGGTGCTCGTGCTGGCGGTGATCGTGGGTATCGGTACGGGACTGTTCGCCGAATTCAAGACCGCGCCTGTGCAGCCTTCGGTCGACGACGCCCTGGTCATTGCTCTTGCCGCCCTGTCCATGTTGGGGCTGGGAATATTCGGAACGGGCGTGGCGAACGGCCTGGTCTCTGGGGCCCCCCAGTTGGGCGCCGGGACCATGGCAGGGGCCGCGCTCGCGACGGGCGGTGCTGTAACCGCCGCCGCCGCTGCCGCCCGTGGCATCGTCGGCGCCGTCACCGCAGGCGCTCGCCTGGCGCCGGCCGCTGCCAGGGCGATCCAGACGCGCCTCATGTCGGCTGCAAGTCGCGGCATGCCAAATTCTGGCCCTGCAAAGGGTGCAGGCGTGTCTCAGGCCGCATCCGCATCCGCATCCGGGACCGGTGCGGGTCCCGCAGCCGAAGGTCAGCAACCCGAGTGGGCAAAGCGTCTGGCGAGTGCCCGGCAAATCGCCCAGGGCGTGACCGTGGTGGCCAATACCCTGCGCGGCGGGGACGGGGGCGGCTCGGGCAGTGGCCCGAGTCTTGGCGACAACGGTGCGCAGGGAAAATAGGCCATGCGATTTCGGCGCCCACAGGTGCGATACGCCGATACGGCGCTTCCCATCACCCCGTATCAGGCGGCCGGGCAGGTCTGGGACGAACGGATCGGGGCTGCGCGCGTGCAGGCGAGGAACTGGCGTCTGATGGCCTTCGGTTGTCTGTTGCTGGCGCTCACTAGTACGAGTGCCCTTGTCTGGCGTGCGTTGCAGTCGACCGTTACGCCGTACGTGGTGGAAGTTGACAAGACGGGGCAGGTTCGCATCGTGGGAGAGATGCCATCTGCGTATCAGCCAACTGATGCACAGATCGCATTTCATCTGGCGCATTTTATTTCGCTCGTACGCGCGTCGTCACTGGATCCTGTCGTCGTACGTCAGAACTGGCTAGACGCCTATGAGTACACCACGGAGCGAGGTGCGGGCGTGCTGAATGAACACGCCCGCCGCAACGACCCATTTGCCCGAATCGGCAAGGACTCTGTGACGGTGCAAGTGATGAGCGTGGTGCGCGCAAGCGATGCGTCGTTCAACGTACGCTGGACCGAGCAGCGCTTTGTGAACGGTGCGCCGGAAGGCCTCGTGCGCTGGACTGCGGTGATCTCCACCGTCCTGCAGGTACCGCGCACCGAGCATCGCATCCGCAAGAACCCGCTCGGGATCTATGTCGATGGACTGTCCTGGAGTCGCGAACTTGATGCGCCAGAGCACCGCTGAGTTTCCTTCGACAATGGTCGGCCGTCGCTGCCGGTCGCTGCTCGGCCCCGCCCTTTCCTGAAGGAACTATCCTATGATCCCGGTTTTGCGATTTACCGTTGCAATACTTGTAGTGGCCACGCTGGCGGGATGCGCGACACACGGCAAACCTCCGCCCCGGGTCGAACTGTATGCGCCATCGCCGGCCCGGTTTCAGCCTGAACCGCCCCGACCGGTGCAGGTCGTCGAAGTGCCCGCGGTGCTGCCAATGCCTGGGCAGGCGAAGCCTCTTCCGGCGTCCGGGGCCCAGGCCGGCGCAATTCCTGGGGCGCACGCCGAGGAATCCCCCGACGAAACCCTACGGGTATCCCTTGCCAACGCGCAAGCGCGCATGCCGCCCACGCGGGACGGATACCTGAACGCCATTCAGGTATGGCCTTTCGCAGAGGGCGCGTTGTACCAGCTCTATGCGGCACCAGGGCGGCTGACGGTCATATCGCTTCAGGCGGGCGAGGCTCTGGTGACAGTCGCAGCCGGCGATACGGCGCGATGGATCGTCGGAGACACCTCCAACGGCGCTGCCGGGACGCAGCGAGTGAGCATTCTGATCAAGCCGCTGCGCGCCGGTCTGAAGACAAATCTGGTGATCAACACCAATCGGCGTACTTATCTTCTTGAATTAACGTCGACTGAGTCGACATGGATGGCTTCGGTCTCCTGGGAGTACCCGAAGGACCGGCTGCTGGCACTGCGCAGTCAGTCGCAGGCGGCAGACGCGGCAGCACTGGTTGACAAAGAGCTGTCGCTGGCGTCGATTCGGTTTCGCTATGCCATTAAAGGTGACAATCCGCCGTGGAAACCGCTGCGGGCCTTCGACGACGGCCAGAAGGTGTATATCCAGTTTCCGGCCAGTATTGCGCAGGGTGAACTTCCACCTTTGTTCGTCATCGGCAACCGGGGCGATGGTCAACTGGTCAACTATCGCTTCCGAACGCCCTATTACATCGTGGACCGGCTGTTCGGCGCCGCCGAATTGCGGCTGGGCGCGGACAAGGGCGACGTGGTGCGTATCGAGCGGACCGATGGCACCGCGGGTGATGCCTCATGAGGCGACCTGAACCGAGCAAACCGGGCGAAGCGGGCGAGCCGAGTGACCCGGGTGACCCAGGTGATCCGAACGACCAGCCTGTGCAGGAGGTACAGCCTGTTGCGGCAAATCAGCGTGATACGAGTTCCCGGTCGGAGGAGGCGGCCGGCATCGTGCCGCCTGCGCCTTCCAAGGTCGCGCCGGAGGACATTGGTCTTCGGACGGCGCCACACCCCGTAACACGGTTGAACCGGCGCACGCTAATGGGGCTGGCCGGAAGTCTCGCCGTCTTCGTTTTCGGCGTGACCTTGTGGTCGCTTCAGCCGTCCAAGCGTCGCGCTGTGGGCCAGGAGCTTCATAACGTCGGGCAGGTGTCGCCATCGGATGCGGTGACTCAGTTGCCCTCGGATTATTCGATGCTGGCGTCGAGCCGATCCTCGGATCTTTTCCCCGACATACCAAAGTTGGGCCCACCACTGCCGGGCGATCTGGGGCCGGCCCTTGTCAGGGCTCAGGATGCTGCAAGAGTTGGCGACTTGCTCGGCGGCGCCGATGCGGCGCTGGCCGAGCACGAAGCGATGCGCAAAGCCGCTGAAACCGCGGCCGCATCACCAGTGTTCTTTCGATCCGGCAACCAGTCAGCGCTGGCGTCAGTCGCGGATCCGTCGATGTCGCGCGAGCCTGGCGTCGAGGAATCGCCGGCGGGCAGCAAGACCACGGCAAGTGCTGAAGTTTCGTACGACCCACGCGATGGTGAGGGCAGCGTGCTCGGCAATCAGGAGCAACGTGAGCCGCCGGGAGCCTCAGTATCGAAAGATGGCTCTCCCGTCCCCGGGCTTCAGCTTCCAGCTTCGCCTTACCAGGTGATGGCAGGTACGGTAATCCCGGCGGCATTGGTGACAGGCATCCAGTCCGATCTTCCCGGGGAGGTGATTGGAACCGTGACAGAGCCCGTTTTTGACACCGCGACCGGGCAGCATCTTCTGATTCCGCAGGGCTCCCGTATCCTTGGGAAATACAACGAAATGATCGGCTTCGGGCAGCGACGCGTGCAAGTGGCCTGGAATCGGATCATCTTTCCCGACACCTCTTCGGTGACGCTGAACAATCTGATTGGGACGGATGCCGCCGGCTATGCCGGCCTGCAGGATGGCGTTGACTGGCATTGGGATCGGCTCTTTGCCGGTGCAGCGCTCACGACCCTCCTGGGCGTGGCTGCCGAGTTGGCTGCGCCCGGGGATCGCCAGCACGGGGATCGGGTCATACTTGCCGGTCGGGATGGTCTGCAGAACAGTGTGAATGGCGTGGGTCAGGAAGTCGTGCGCCGCAATCTTGATGTTCAACCTACGCTGACCCAGCGACCTGGATTTCCGTTGCGGATCGTCGTCAATCGTGATCTGGTGCTCCGGCCATACAAGCCGCTGCTCTTCCAACGACAGGCTTCGCCGTGAGCCTCAACGCGGATAGCCCGCGCCGCCGGGTCTATCCGCTTTCTGAGCGTGCCCGCCTTTTAGTATTTTCGACTGGGCGAAGTCTGATAGCACCATGCACTGCCGCCCAACCTGCTGCGAGGGTCCGGATTGGTTGCGGACTCAACATCTTGGCAATGTCGGATGATGCGTTGACAGAAGGTAGGTGTCGCCTGCCCGAGCACTCAGCGCGGCCACGGAGCGCCGTGCAACGATTGCGCGTCCCGCGTGCGTAACGACGTGGTCATCGCCTTTTCTTATAATTACGCTTTTTACGTCTGGATTTTCATTGCCGCCCCACGAGGGCACGCATGAATAGCGCGTTCGCATTGGGCGCTGTCCAGTGTAGACGGGCAATCAGCCAGTCATCAGTCAAGGGGATTTGAAGGAATGGAGCGGGTCGTAGTCATTGCAAGTATCAGACCTTATGCGGGGCATGAACGAGAGGTAGTGGACGCACTGCTTAAGGCGGTGACCTTTGCAAGGCTGGAGCCCGGATGCCAACGCTGCGAACTGCATCGGGGTCGCGATGACGAGCAGCATTCGCTTGTGCTCGTTGAGCGTTGGGGAACGACTGAGGACTGGAGGAAGCATCAGGGGAGTGCCGCGTCGCAGGCGTTGAAGGCCGACATCGCGGGTATTGCGGATCTGGAAGTCAGGCGACTTCAGCGGCTGGCATAGTCGTCCTGCCTCAAAAGGACGGGGCGTTGCAACCTCATCCTTGGTATCGACGATGAGATAAACCGACTGCCGTTCGTCAACCACAGTTCACCTATTTGGGAGGCCCGGCCGAGCCCTTACGTTGGCTAGGCATCAATAGTGGTCTGTTTGCCGCAAGCCTCAGCGGCCTGGAAGAAAAACTCACCAACCATCCTTCACGCACCGCCATTGGCTATCCGGCGAGCCACTGCGCGGATGGAACGCTTAGCGTCACCGTAACGATCGCGCGATGGACGTTGATTGATGCGTGGAAGGTCGACGCCTAGAGTTTGTGGTGATCGCCAGGACGTCTAGTAAAGGCAGCGCTGACTACGCACGTAGGGTCGTTGCACGCTCGGCGGCGTCCACAGTGTTGCTTGCGCTTGTTTGCGCTATCTCACCCAGACCCATGACCCTCTCGCACGCTCAACTTCGTCTGACTTCGTTGCTGGACGGTGGCTATGTATTGACGATCAGACGGTGCCCGGTGAGTACCAGGCCTCTTGGTGTTGACGTGGTGCAGCCAGCATCTAGGGAAATAGCGGGACAAGTATCGTGGTGCCGTATCGAGGCACTGCTTCGCGCGAGAAAAGTAGTGCTGGATACCGGGGACGAAACAACGGCGACCGCCGTTGTGGCCCGACAGTAACTGCTCCGGCTACTGTCCTCTACCGGGTCCGGTCACAAAGCGCTGCGCATGGCAGCGTCCGAGTGTTCAACGCGCTTGGGCGGCCGGGATATATGCCTCGGCAATCGCCTGGGCATTGTGGAGGTAGAGATCCCAGCCGCCGGCCCAGTAGTTGGCCCACCAGCCAGATGACGGCTGGTCAGCATCGCGCGTGGGTTGGCTGGCGAGTGTTGCTGCGTGCGGGACGTACGAGAGAGGGGTCATTTGCGGTGGCCTGTAGACGTAATCGAGTGGTGCGTCCTGTGCGAGATAGGTAATTTCCCGTACAGGGTTTTCCCGAATTTTAGCAGGGCCCCTCACCCGGCCGGCATGCCAGTACGGTGGATACTCGCCATCAGCTTGCTGTGATATTTGCCTGTCACCGAAACGAGACTGGATCAGCAAGGCGTCAAGAGGTCCTGACGCCACAAATCGCCCTCTTTTTCTTCAGGAAATCAGATCACCCCGGCTGCGTCATTGCTATGCCCATCAGCCCGCGCTTCGCCTTCTTTGCCTGCCCGGAAAAGGGTGTAGCAGAGTACCTTGCGAAGTTCTACGGCCTTCGATCCTTGGCCGAATGGCTCAACTTCCAAGTGGTTCGGCTGGCAAATGCCCAGGTGTACGCCGGGGACACCAGCCTCACCGACTTTGTGCGCGTGCATCTGGCGCCGGAATAGCTGTCTCTCGGCGAAGCCAGCGCGCGGGGCGCTGAACCGCCCCGGGTTTAGTGGAGGCTCCAGAGAATGGAGCCCATGAGCAAGCAAGCCAAGTTTTCCCCTGAGGTCCGAGAGCGGGCTGTACGTCTGGTTCGTGAGCAGCGCAGCGAGCGTCCGTCGCTGTGGGCGGCAGTCAAATCCATCGCACCGATGATCGGTTGCACAAGCCAGACACTGTTGGGGTGCGTCAAACAAGAGCAAGTCGAGAGCGGCGAGCGCGATGGCGTGACCACGTCGGAGCGCGAACGCCTCAAGGCGCTGGAGCGTGAGGTAAAGGAGTTGCGCCGCGCCAACGAGATCCTGAAGCTGGCGAGCGCGTTTTTTCGCCCAGGCGGAACTCGACCGCCGTTTGAAGTCCTGAAGGCCTTTGTCGAGCGGCATCGCGACGCCTTTGTCCCATCCCAACACCCTAACATCAGGGCGTTGCACTTCATTCTAGAGACCGCCCAAAATAGAGTGGCTCTTGCTGACCGGCACCCTCCCCCAATGGCATTGAATGTAATGAGGTGATAGCTGCACATTGGTATATAGGTGGTGCGAATATCAAGCAGGCACGAATGGAGAGTAAGTTGCTGCGGTCCATCGGTTGGATACAAATGAGAGCCCGCAAGCGATCAATAACAGATGGAAGCGCTTTGAAATTGCACACCCTGCACAGTCATCTAGACTTGAACGCGCTTCCGCATGGCGCAGGCTGCCGCTACTCGGGGTCACACCGCGCGACCAACGCCTGCAGCACACGCTGTGCCACTATGGACACTCTCTAATGGATGGCCTTTAGCGGGTGCATCACTTTCCGCGCCGTGACGAAGCGCGACGGCTTTGGCAAAAATGCGTTCCACGTTAGCGCCGAAGGTCGATCGAAAAATCGCGCAGAGCTAGCGCGCCATTGCCATGGCCGTGTGAGGACGTGCGAATGAAGTCCGCTTGATCGAACGAACCTTGTCCGGGAGACCGCGGTGACAGCCACCGATCAGTTGTTTCAGGTTATACAGCTCACGTATCGGGCAGTCCTTTGCGAGGATGCGTGGGACGTACCGCTCGAGGCATTCTCGCGTTTGGTTAAGGCCGAGCGCTCCATGATCGCACTTGGCGACGTGTCGGGCGGCACGATTCTCGCGGCATATGGTATGAGCGTTCATGCATGCCAACAAATTCGCCAGCAACTGGCGACTGCATGCCCCGCCTGGATTGCGACGATACCTGTCGGTGTACCCACACCGCAGACCTCGCGCATTTCCGATTCGGAGTTCGCCAAGTCTGACCTCTATCAGAAGGCTGTCCGTCCAGTTGATGGCTTCTATGGCATGGTGACGCCGCTCTTCCGAGTCCGCCGCCGGAGCGCGCTTTTTGTGGCGGGACGCGTCCGCGGTGACCGTGATTTTCAGCGCGACGATGTCGCGACGGCGGCCACGTTTGTTCCTCATCTGCAGACTGCGCTGGACCTGCGGGCGCGAATTGCGGCGACCGAGCAGCGAGTCGCCGTGTCGGAAAGGCTGGTACCGGACAGGGGTGTCGGCCTGATCTGGCTCGATGAGGATCTGCGTCCGATTCATGCAGACGCGACGGCCTTGAAGCTTGCGGGCAAATATCTGACCATACAGCCCGCCGGCATTTCGGCGGCAGTTCCGCAAGACGGACAAACATTGTTTGCGACGATAGCGCGGGCGGCGATCCTTTCCCATTCACGCGGGCGTCGGGGGGCGCCAATTGCCATTGACGGAAGCCTCTGCTGCCATCTTTCCCGCGAGTGGCCCTTGCCGCCGCTTTCGATTACTGTAGTCCCCCTGGATCCTGACGTGCCCTGGATGATGGATGCCGCACGGTTGGTAATGGTGCTGACTGAGGAGGGCGGCAAGCCGCTGGCGGCAGGCGCGGCGGAACGGCTGAGCGAGCTGACGCCACGGGAGCGGGATCTGGTCGCGCAACTACTGGAGGGGCGCTCGCTCGACGAAGCTGGCCGCCACCTGAACATCAGCAAAGAGACGGCGCGCACATACCTGAGGCGAGTGTTCGCCAAAACTGACACGCATCGACAGGGCGAACTGATTGCGCTGCTAAGGAAGAGCGGTTACTGATTTCGGCGTGGCCAGTCTTTTTGGTGCTTTGCGGGAAGCGCCGCCTGTTTCCATTCGTGGCTGTTCTCGAACATTCTCGTCCGCGTCTCCATTTGAGGATGTCAGCCCATAACTCGTGTCTCCCGTTTGGAGCTACTCGTTTTCGGCACCAATTCTAGACTTAGCCCGAGCCCGTGCAGCGAAGGTAACGCAAGGCTCAATGATCGGGTCAATTAATCGGGAGAGTCTCGTATGCCAAACGTCGCGACGAATCTGAAAGCCGCAGGGCCTTTCGTAAAGACAGGGTTTCGCCCGCCCATCTTCGATCCAGGGCGACTCGTCATCAATCCCGAGCGAATCTTCGAGAGTTATTGGAACAAACTTGGCGGATCACCAGGCAAAGCCGTCTCCGACGTCGAGAGCGTGGCTGGCGGCAAGCGGAAGCGATACGAACACGGCGCGCTCTACTATGGTGGCCCGACGAAACACCCCGTGTGGGTCTACGGCGCGATTGGCGACCGCTATGACCAGTTGGGCGGCCCTGGCTCGTGGCTCGGGTTCCCTTTTTCGGACGAGGCCGCATTTCCTCAAAGCGGCCGGGTGAGTCAGTTCGAGCATGGGGCCATCTACTGGTGGCCTGACGTTGGTGCGATCGAGTTGAGGGACGTCGTAGTTCACTACACCGGTCTTCTTTGCTTCGGCGAGAGCGACTCAGACCAGTTTTTTTCGGACTCGGATGAACCCTATGTGGTGATCGGCACAGTGACCCCGTTCGGATCGGAATCTGACCGGAGTGCGATCTATGACGATGTCGACGGTGGGGAGGGCGTCCCTGACCTGAAAGAAATCTATCGCGGGCCTCCGTACGGCATCACGATCAGCTCCCTGATCATTGAGCATGATGATGAGAACCCGGATCGATACAAGGACGCCATGAGTGCGGCGGTGGCTGCTGCCGCCACTGGCGTGACGGCGGCGGTGGCGGTGATTCCCGCCGTTGGAGCGTTGCTGGCAACGGTGGTGGGACCTTTGCTGGCAAGTACGGTACCGGTGATCAGCTCGACATTGAATGATGCGCTGGATCTGGCCGACGACACCATTGGCTACGGCAACTTTATGCTCACGGCGAAAGACATGGTGGTCATGGCAGCCCGCAAGCCGGTCGAAACCTATCACGGTGTGGGCTTCAAGGTGCAGACGCCGCTGATCTCGCGTGACGGGGCGTCCTACAAGGCTTGCTACAGCGTGGTCTCGGTCTAGATTGTTTGAAGCGCACGGGCGAGCCGACCCACTAGTGGCCGGCTTGGGCGTGCGCTTCAGAATTGGATTGAGGCGTGCCCGCCGCCGCCGTCAAGGGGTAGCTGGCAGCTCCCAACTCTTGGCGGAGATCCGGGCTTCGGAGTTGTCGGAACTGCGACCGTCGCAGGACGACCCTTCTGAGACATCGGACTGCAGGGAAGCGGGCGGCAGCTCTGAACTGTTCTTGCGTCATTTCTTGAGGCTATGAGAAGAGTGAATCGTCGACGCAGCAGGATCTGCAACACAACCATTCGCGAACATTGGCTTGCAGAGTTCTCTTCCCGACCACTGAGTCCGCGTTCGACTATGGAGAGGAAAAAGCGTGAGACGACATCTCGACGTTTTGATTGCCGATATGCCGGAGAGAAGCCTCTGCCGAAGCGGTGCCCATTGATGGACTCGAGGCTTGCGGATGGGCGCGCTTGGCGCCCATCGCGATTTCTACCAACCATTCAGGATCTTAAGATCGCGAACTGTCGGAGTATCCATCGCGGTTGGTGACCCGCGCGCCCTCGGTGAACACATCGCGCCTCCCTATTTCTGTGACTCTCGCCCCATCGGCGTAGACGTCAAACTTGGTGGCTTTTCCTCCATCGGTATAGGGATCGCGCGGACTCATCGTGCCGGCGCCATCAGTGTAGATATCCCGAGTGCTCGTACCGGCGTATGCCACCCCGGCGCCAAGCACGGTACTCACTACAGCAAGCAGTAAGACGTTCTTTAGCATGTTCCACCTCTTCTTCAAGTGTTGGTTTATCGGCTAGTAGGAATTACTAGAAGGTGAAGCACCAGCCCCGCAAGCGGAAAGCAACCTGGCGGTCGGTCATCCATTAAAACGATCCCACTCGCCGGACATCGATTGACATCGAACGAACGGCGTCTTTGGCTATTATTGGGGGGAGGCGAGCAGAGGTCGCCGTGTGGCATCTTGCATGAAATTTCCAGGAATCCCCGTGAGTGACTTCAGGAGTCACCAGTCCAAAGACGTTGTCTAGGGGGGAGAGGGCCCGGAAACGAGTGGTAGATCCAGAAGCACGTAGCTTCAGGAACAGTGCGAATAGCAGTATAGGGATCCATCGCATCGCCTCCTAGGACCCTTACAAATGGCCCGACAAGCGTTGTGCCATGCACCTGCTACAGCTGCAGGCACACCGGTCCTCCACCGCGGGAAACCCCAAATCGGGAATCTGGCAATCTTCGTCGACCGGATCTATTGCGAACTCCCTGGCAGGCTGGGCGCGCGACGATCGCGCATCGGAGCGCTCGGAGCATCGGCACTACTCACACGCCTTGGCTACATTGCCATGGCAGTCCCGTGCGTGCTGCTATGGCGTGCCCACGACCAGGCGCGCGGCTGTTCGTTTCGCGCTCAGCGGTGTGACAATCTATCCGGCGGACGGGCTTGTCGAATGTGCGTTTTTACGAAGGCGACCAAGAGCAACGCGCCTCTCGACTCGCCACAGCGGGATTGATTCCACCACCATGTTCCGGTCAGGTTCCCAAAGGTTGGCTCCGAGGACGCGCCCGTCGAGCCGCGACCGTAGGATTAGCAGCTTGTAACCTTGCAGTAGCAGTGCGACGACTGCGTCGTTCGACGAACCTGGGGCTGGCTTGCGGAAACATTGACAGATAGCCAACCGGCCATTGAACGTGCTGCAATGCACGTGAATGTCATGATTAAAGTTTCTCGCCGCGTTGGAATGAGGTATTTACGCGGGGCTGCTGCGTTGGTATGACAGACAGGCAATCTTAGAGCTTCCACGACTTGGCTGACTGAGTGATTGAGGGCATGGCGTTGACGAATGAGCAACGAGCATACATCAGGCGAAGCGGCCAAAATAGCGCACGATCTAACGATACAGCTCGGTCGAGCGAAGCGGGCTGACACTGCGAACCTACTGGAGCAGCGACTGCCCGCACTGCCCCATCAAGGACCAATGTACGCCGGCGGGATCACCGCCGCATCCGTCCGATAGGAACACGAAGTGGTACTCGAAGCGATGCAGAGTCAATCGTCTCAGCGCCGGGTCGATCCCGAGAAACATATCAGGACAAGCATCCCGGCTATGGCCGAAACCAGCGAACCCACCAGAATGCCAACCTTGACGGAGCCGAGGAGATCAGGGCTGAAAGCCAACCCGGCGATGAACAGTGCCATGGTAAAACCGATTCCAGCCAGAATACTGCCGGCTGCCAGAGTGCGCCAGGGCAGGTCTTCGGGGCGATTTGCCACGCGCAGTTTCACGGCGAGAGCGCTTAGCATTACGATGCCAACGGGCTTTGCAACCACGAAAGCGACAATGACGGCCAATGCCAAGGTTGTATCGAATTTGTCAAAAATGATCGTTACCCCTGCATTTGCCAGCGCAAAAACCGGCATGACCGCGAAGGCGATCCATGGGTGAAGGGCGATCTCAAGCCGTTCAATCGGCGACAGCGCCTCTCGCGCCGCCACACCGGCCCGTTGGAGATCGCGTCGCCCAGCCGTGTCGCCGCTCCAGTGTTTGCCCGGCGGATAGGAAACCACGCGGTTGAGGATGGCATGCAGGCGATCATCGCTGATCCAACTGCGCGCAGGTGTCATCAGCCCCAGGATCACGCCTGTTAGTGTCGCGTGAATGCCCGACGCGTCTAGCGCTACCCAGACACCGATGCCAATAGCGAAATAAAGTGGAACGCTTCGGACGCCGAGCCACCCGATTCCTGCCACGACAGCGAGGCCCAGGCCCGCCAGCGCCAACGGGGTCCACTGTAAGGCATCACCATAACCGATGGCCACTACAAGGATGGCCGCAATGTCGTCGAAAATCGCCAGTGCCAACAGGAACAGTCTCAGGCTTTCAGGCACACGGCTGCCGAGCAACGCAAGGCAACCTATGACGAAGGCAGTGTCGGTCGACATGACCGTACCCCAACCACGCGCGCTTGGTTCTTCCCCGACTAATAGTAAATAGAGTCCGACGGGTAAGATCATTCCACCGAGCGCGCCGGCCAGTGGCAACATCGTCAGTCGTGGGTCGCGAAGCTCTCCTAATATCATTTCCCGCTTGAGCTCAAGCGCGACGACAAAGAAAAACAGCGTCATCAAACCGTCGTTGATCCAGTGCTGTAGCGAGCGCGAGAATTCAATATCGCCCAATGATAAACCGACTCGTATTTCCCAAAGCGCAAAGTACTGAGAGGACCAGGCCGAATTGGCTAACGACAATGCAACCACCACGCAAAGTAACAGGATGGCGCCAGCCATCGCCTCAATTCGGATGAAGCGCAGAAACGGCCCGGTGAACTGATCCGCTAGTTCCCTTGGCAAATGTGCGAGGTCTTCTTTCATATTGGCAGGGCCTGCTGCGCGATGGCGCGAAAGGAGCGTTGATCGCATGATACGGCGACGAGAAGGATCAGTTGCTTTCTGGCGATGGTACTCCTCAGGCCATTGCGCGAATTTTGCGACATGCGGCCGAGCTATTCGCGCATCTATGCGATTTTGGCATAGCGCACATTTTTAGGATCAGAACGACTCTTCGAGAGCGGGGACCTTGGTCGAGCGCTAGACGGCATGACAGGAAGGCCACATGCACGCCGGCGATCCCTCAGAGCAGAACAAAAAAAATCCTCGACCGAGTTGGACGAGGGCGGAGGTCGCGCCGGACATACGGCGCTCGTTACTCGGCGATGCTATGGTCTCCGGACGTTCTCGTCATATACATCCCGGCCGAGGCTCATCAAGCTATCGTCGTCAACGAACGGAGACGTTACAAGATCGAAATCGACGGCCCATGGCGCAGCATGGTTTCCGTAGTACTGGCGGATTTCCCTGCCGAAGCCTACTGACATGGTGTGACCGTGAGCCGGCGCAGCGCCCGCAGCGTCTTCAATTGTTGTCACGGCAAATCCGTCGGGTGTGACCCCGTTACACAGACAGGTCTCCCAGAGAGCTTCCTGCTCCAAAGGAGGGAACTGATTCAGCATCGTGTCCAGCATGGGTTGTCTCCTGATGCCGGCATGTAACGAGGAAAGGCCGAGGCCGGCAAAGGCGGCGGTTGGCTCGGGTGCTCGCCCTCTCCATATTCTGTTACTCCGCATTCTTGATATCCGCCTTGACTTCGCCGTACGCTGCCTGTGTCTTGCCAATATGCTTCTGCAGCGTTCCCGAAACTTGGGCACGCTTCGCCACGACTGGGCACGATCTGGTACTGGCTGTGGAGCAACTTCATTGACATGGACACGCCGACCAGAGTGGTACCGTTATGCGCAAGCTCGCAGGAGGAATCCATCATGCCTACCCCCGCCGTCAAAACGGATTCCGCATTCTGGCAGCTCCCTGTTGCGGCGCTATTGGAACAGGTAGCCACAAGCCCTAACGGACTGAGCAGCGCCGCGGCGGCGTCGCGCCTGGCACAGTTTGGCCCAAACCTGATCCATGGGGAGCGGAAAAGAGCGCTGATCCTTCAATTTCTGACCAAGTTCCGCAATCCCTTGGTCATCATTCTCCTCACTGCTAGCACCCTTTCCGCTTTCACCGGCGACACCGTCAGCTTCTTCATTATCGGTACCATCGTCCTCATCAGCGTGTCCCTCGATTTCATCCAGGAATATCGGGCTGGTCAGGCAGCGGATCGACTGCGCCAGTCGGTGGCAGTACGGGGGCAGGTCCTGCGGGACGGCAAGCCCCTTGAGATACCGCTTGCGGAGTTGGTGCCCGGCGATGTAGCGCTCCTTACCGCCGGCGACCTGGTTCCCTGCGACGGGAGGGTGCTGGAGGCGAAGGACTTCTTTGTCAACCAGGCCCTCCTTACCGGCGAACCATATCCGGTGGAAAAGACCCCCGGTGAATTGTCGCGAGAGACGGAGATCCTCTCTGCCAGCAATACCGTGCTGTTGGGGACATCGGTGATCAGTGGCACGGCCAGGGTGCTGATGTGCCGCACCGGGCAGAATACGGCGCTTGGTGAGATCGCCGACACCCTGCTGGTCACGGCCCCGCCCACCGCCTTCGAGCAGGGGACCCACCGATTCGGGAATCTCATCATGCGCATGACGATCCTCCTCGTCCTGTTCGTCCTTCTCGTCAACGCCTTCCTTCACCGCCCATGGCTCGAATCATTCCTGTTTGCCGTGGCTCTGGCCGTCGGGTTGACGCCGGAACTCCTCCCCATGGTGGTCTCCGTGACGCTGTCGCGAGGCGCACTGCGCATGGCAGCCAGCAAGGTGATCGTTAAGAGGCTCGCCTCGATCCACAATCTGGGCAGCATGGACGTATTCTGTACCGACAAGACTGGCACGCTGACGGAGGCCCGGATCCATTTAGAGCGTCACCTGGACCCCCTGGGCCGGGAAAGTCAGCGGGTCCTGGAACTGGCCTACTTCAACAGCTTTTTTGAAACGGGACTAAGAAGCCCGCTGGATGATGCCATTCTGGAGCACACAGAAATCGACGTGAGCGGCTGGCGCAAGATCGATGAAGTGCAGTTCGACTTCGAACGCCGCCGGGTGTCTGTGCTCCTTGACAACGGGACGAGCCGATTGCTCGTGGTCAAGGGAGCCCCCGAGGATATCCTGCGTCTGTCGGTCAGCTACGGGTTGAATGGAGAGGCCGATCCGCGGCCCCTGAATGAAGCGACGCTCAAAGGGATCAACGGGCAATTTGAAAGTCTCAGTAAAGAGGGTTTCCGGGTGCTGGGCATCGCTTCACGGCAGGTGGGGATGGACCACCTCCATGCCGTGGTGGGCGATGAAACGGAACTGGTCTTTGCTGGCTTTGCTGCCTTCCTCGATCCCCCCAAGGAGAGTGCCAAGGCGGCCTTGGCGGAGCTCGCCGCCGATGGGGTCGAGGTCAAGATCATCACCGGTGATAATGAATTGGTCACGCAGCATGTCTTCGCCCAACTTGGGCTCCCGGTAGTGGGTGTGCTTACCGGCGCGCAGATCCACCAAATGGATGACCCGGCACTCGCAGCGCGGGTGGAGCAAGTGAACCTCTTCTGCCGTGTGGCGCCTACCCAGAAAAACCGGGTCATTCTGGCGCTGAAGCAGCGCGGTCATGTGGTCGGGTATCTCGGCGACGGAATCAATGACGCGCCGTCACTCCATTCCGCCGATGTGGGGATTTCCGTGGACGGTGCCGTGGACGTGGCGAAAGCGGCGGCAGACATGATCCTGCTGGAACACGATCTGGTAGTCCTCCATGCCGGCGTCCTAGAAGGACGGCGCACGTTTGGCAACATCATGAAATACATCATGATGGGAACTAGCTCTAATTTCGGCAACATGTTCAGCATGGCCGGCGCTTCGCTTGTTCTCCCCTTCCTCCCGATGCTGCCGGTGCAGGTCCTGCTCAACAATCTCCTCTACGATGTATCCGAACTGCCTATTCCACTGGATCGGGTAGATGATGATTACTTGAGCCACCCCCGCCACTGGGACATGAATTTCATCCGCAATTTCATGTTGATTATCGGCCCGGTCAGCTCGATCTTCGACTTCCTCACCTTCTACATCATGCTGACGGTCTTTCATGCTGGCGAGAGGCTGTTCCATACCGGCTGGTTTATTGAGTCCATGGCCACACAGGTGCTGGTTATCTTCATCATCCGCACCCGTAGGAATCCTTTCAGGAGCTACCCGAATCCGTGGCTCATCGCCTGTTCACTGGCAGTGGTGGCAGTGGCCGTGCTGCTGCCGTTCACCCCTGCTGGCGTGCATCTCGGCTTCGTCGCGCCGCCGGCAATCTTCTTTCTGATTCTCGCTGCTATGCTGCTCTTCTATCTGTTGGCGGTGGAAGGCATGAAACAATGGTTCTTCCGCCGCTTTGCAGCAGCGTGACGCAGAAGGGGACATTCTTATCCCAGCTACGCCATCCTTCACCGCAACAAAGAAGTCATCTGAACGGCATTACCGGCGGCACCCGATTGACTCCCACCGTAGGGATCTCGGTCAAGGAAAACTGGAGGGGACGTGGAAGGAGAAGTTGTTCCTCCGGGTACGATGCGCATGGTCTGGGTATGGCTGCTTCCAAGCGAGTATCCAATTCGGCAGTTTCACCCGCCGCCTCAATAGCAGGCAGGATTTCATTCCGATTTTTCGAAGATTCCGGCCTCGAGATCTTTCCTAAAATGCTGAACCCAATCGGTTTCATAGCCGATGGGGTATTCCCTTGTAACTTGTGTCGATAGTCTGGTTACCGTGACGTAGCCCTGCAAACCGAAGTTCTCGTCGCCTTTTGGGTCAGTCGTATCCGTTTCCAGGAGTTCGAAATCACCTGCTGCCAGACCATTACGCTGCAAGGTCGCAAGAAAGTCCTGTTGTTCATCTAGTTCGATCAGTCGCATCGTCGGCTCCTCACTGTTCAAAGGGGCGAAAACCGGAACTCTCTTTCAACGACTCCAGTATCACGTCGGCCCTCCTACGTGTGTGCAACCATGCGTGATGCCCACGACCCGCTCGGCTTACATCACGCCACCTTGACCTGAATGCGGCTCGGTTGCGCGTATTCGGCTTTCGGGATGCGCAGCTTGAGCACGCCGTGGTTGAACTCGGCGACGACCTTCTCGGCATCTAGTTCCTTGGATAGCGTGAACACGCGCCGGTAACGGGGCAGGGAAACCTCCGCGTAACTGGCTTCCATGCCTTCCGGCAGATCCAGGGCGACGTCACCCTTGATGGTCAGGATATCGCCTTGCACCTGCACGACCAGCTTGTCCTTGGGCACACCCGGCAGATCGGCGTACAGGGTGATGCCTGCGGCGTCCTCGTACACATTCGCTGGCGGCATCAGGGCCGCTTCAGTGCTGCCAGTGTCGGCTTGCGTGGCGACAGCAGTATTTTCGCTCATGCCTTGATCCTCCTCGCTCACAGGATGCTGATTTGGCGCGGCTGCGCGGCTTCGAGGCGCTGGATGCTGATGTGCAGCACGCCGTCGCGGTACTTAGCCTCCACCGCATTGGGATTCACGTCGTTTGGTAGGCTCACCACACGGCGGAAGCGGCCGGCGAAGCGCTCATCGATATGCACGGAGGTTTGCTCGTCCTTGGCGGGGAGATCGGGCTTGCGCTCGCCAACAATGGTCAGCACGCTCTTCACCAACTGCACGTCGATGCTAGCCGGATCGACGCCAGGGGCAAAAGCGTAGATTTCCACTGAGTGGGATGTGCCGCCTACATTTATGGCCGGAAAATTGACCCGACCGCGAATGCTGTGAGACAGCTCGAATGGCTGCTGCAACTCGCGCTGTAGGCGTTCCAGTTCTGAGAATACGTCACGGGGAAACAACGATTGATACATCATGTTTGCCTCCATTCGCTTTCGCGCGGGCGCCATCTACTGACGCCTCCGGTTGCAATGGTAAGACTTCGCGTGGGGGTTTTAAGTTCTTGATTTGACTGTTATTCGGCATCACTCTTCCGAGGTGAAGGGCAGCCCTCGAGACCGGAAAAGGGGAACACGCATGGAGTTCCACGACTACTACAAAGCGCTGGGGGTGGCACACGATGCCGCGGCGGAGGACATCAAGAAGGCGTTCCGCAAGCTCGCGCGCAAGTTCCATCCGGACGTTTCCAAGGAGTCGGATTCAGAGCTGCGCATGAGGCAGCTCAACGAGGCCTACGCCGTCCTCTCCGACCCGGAAAAGCGCGCCGCGTACGATCAGTTGGGGCGAGGCCATCAGCCCGGCCAGGAGTTCCGTCCGCCACCGGACTGGGGCACCGGCTTCGAGTTCTCCAGCCAGGGCTTCTCGCCCCAGGAAGAGGCCGATTTCAGCGACTTCTTCGCCGAGCTGTTTGGCCATGCCGGAGGCAGACACCGCGGCTTCCATGCACACGGTGGCGGCTTCCAGTCACGCGGTGTGGATCACCACGCCAAAGTGCTGCTGGACCTGGAAGACGCCTTTACCGGCGCCACCCGCCAACTTTCGCTGCGGGTGCCAAGCATGGACGCCCAGGGCGCGGTGCAGCTCAGGAGCCGGACCCTCAGCGTGAAAACTCCCAAAGGCGTGCGCGAAGGTCAGCTCATCCGTCTGGCCGGACAAGGGGCGCCGGGGATCGGCGGTGCGCCGGCGGGGGATCTTTTTCTGGAGGTGCATTTCAAACCGCACGACAGACTGAAAGTGAAGGGGCGAAATCTACACCTCACCCTGCCGGTGGCGCCATGGGAGGCGGCGCTGGGGGCGGTGGTGCCCATCGATCTGCCTGGGGGCGAACTGAAAGTGCGCATTCCCCCTGGCGCCCAGAGCGGCAGCGAGCTACGTGTGCGCGGCAAGGGCATTCCCGCTAGCCCACCGGGCGATGTGCTGCTCGACATCCGGGTGGTGTTGCCGCCGGCAAACACCCCGAAGGCGCGGGAGCTTTATGAAACCATGGCGCGGGAATTGACCTTTGATCCGCGACCGGAAAGGAGAGTCTGACCCATGCCTGATGATGACGTTCTCATCGCCTGCCTGATGGAAGATGCTTGGCTGACTCTGGAGCAGGTCGCGGCAGCCTGCATGGTAGAACCAGATTGGCTTATGCGGCATGTAGATGAGGGCTTGTTCCTCCATGCCGTAAGTGTCGCTGGAGTCTGGCAATTTTCCAGCGCCAGCCTCCGACGGGCGCGGCGCATGTGGCAGTTGGAGCG
>NZ_PJRP01000013.1 GCF_002858765.1 Cupriavidus pauculus | reverse complement strand
GGGCCTGGCTGGCCGCAATGGTCAAGCGCGGCGTCAAGGTGCGGGTGCTGACCATTTCGTTTGCCGCGACCGACGTCTCGGCGGTACACGCCGGCTATGCGCCCACCCGCAAGCGCCTGCTAAAGGCCGGCGTGGAACTGTACGAACTGAAGCCCACCGCCAATGCCGACCTGGCGCGCAGCCGCTCGACGAAGTCGCGCATGTTCGCGTCGAGCCGCGCGAGCCTGCATGCCAAGGCGTATGTGGCAGACCGGCGGCTGCTGTTCATCGGGTCGATGAACCTCGATCCGCGATCGATCAAGCTCAATACCGAAATGGGAGTGGTGCTGGACAGCCCGACGCTGGCCAGGCTGCTGGTGGAGGACATGGACCGCCGCCTGCTCGACATCGCCTACCGGGTGGACCTGCAGACCAGCGACAGCGGCGCGGAATCGCTGACGTGGACCACCCGCGACAACGGCAAGGAAACCACGTACGAGCACGAACCCGGCATGAGCGTGTGGCAGCACATGGGGATTGGTGTCCTGCAGATCCTGCCGGTCGAGGACCAGCTGTAGGGCTGGGTGCGTTGGAGGGGGAGGCTAGGGTGTGGCGATGCCGTCGCCGCCCGGCTGCAGCAATTGCAGCAGGCATGCCTGCAGGCGCGACAGTTCGCCCGCGATGCCACCGGGAAACCCTTGCCGGTTACCGCGCTTGTCGATCAGCAGTTCGGCGACGAAGGCGGACACGGCGGCGGCATTGCCCAGCGCGGCCAGATGGTTGCCGATGCGCGGATAGGCGTAGAACAGTTCCAGGGGCCGGGCTTCGCGCGGCAACTGGGCCAGCCACCTGAGCGCCACCGGCGTCAGCGACAGGTTGATCGGGTCAGGCGCCTGGCGCTGCTCGCTCCAATCGACCTGGGCCGATGCGGGTGGGTCGCCGTCCAGCACTTTCTTGGCTTCTTCGACCGTAACGAATTCAAACGACAGGGGATCCATGATGGGTGGCTCGATATGGGCATGCAGCGCGGGCATCCGCCCGTTTGGGTCAGATTACGCGCTGCCGCCCATGTTAACGGATCGGTGAAGTGATTCCTTAGCCGCAATGTATCGGCTTGGGTTTGGACTCGGGTGGCCCGCCCGGCACGGCGCGAATCTCATGGCTGGCCGGCCGATCTCTCATGGCAGGAAAACGCCCGTTTGCCACACTGCAGGCATGAACTGGAGCCTGCCATGACCTGGGATCTGCTGATCGAATCTGACTGCGTGCCCGTGCCCCTGCGCGCTGGTGCCCATGTGACCTGCCGCGCCGGCCAGTTGTGGATTACCGTCGAGCACCGGCGCGCGCGGCCGTCGGCGGACATCGTGCTGGCGGCCGGCCAGCAGTGCCGCGTGGAGGAAGACGGCGTCTACTTTCTGAGCGCGCTCCGCGCGCCGGGCGCTGGCGCGGTGCAATGCCACATCACGCCGGCCGCCCGGCAGCACCTGGTGCTGCGCCCGGCCTGACGCGCGCGGCTTCCTCGGCAATCCAGTCGGCCACGTGGCGGACGTCGCCGCGCGGGGTCTCGGTGGCATGGATCAGCCAGAACGCGTTGGGGCTGGGCATGATCGCGCCGGCCGTGGTGACGACATTGAGCTGGCCGCCCTCGATCAGCGACTGGATCAGTTCCAGGCGGCCAAGCGCCACGCCTTGCCCCGCCAGTGCCGCATGAATCACCTGGTCATATTGGTTGAAGCGCAGGATGCCGCGCCGGACGGCCTGGCGATAGCCCTGCGCGCTGAGCCAGTTGCGCCAGTGCAGCCATGGCCGTGGATCGTCGAACTCGAGCAATGGCAATGCCGCCAGGGCTTCGGCCGAGGTCACGCGGGTGGCGCCCAGCGCGGGGTTGGCCACGGGCGCGATGGTTTCGTCGAACAGCCGGATGGCATGTGGCGGCGCGGCCGATGCCGGGCAATAGCGGATGGCCAGGTCGATGCCGTCGGCACGCAGGTCGCTGATCTGGTTGCTGGCGGACAGCCGCACGTCCAGCTTGGGATACCGGCGTTGCAGGCTGCCCAGCCGTGGCAGCAGCCACAAACCGGCCATGCCGATGCTGGCCGTGACGGTGACGGGCTGGCGCCCATCGCGCTTGCGCAGTTCTGCGGCCACGTCCTGCAGTTGCTGCACCGCGCCGTCGGCGCTGCGGAACAGCCGTTCGCCCTCGGGCGTGAAGGCCACGCCGCGATGCTGGCGCACGAACAGGCGCACCTGCAAGTGGTCTTCCAGCGCGCGGATCTGGCGGCTCACGGCCGATTGGGTCAGGCACAGGTCGTCGGCCGCCTGGGTGATGCTCATGCGCCGGCCCACGGCCACGAAGCCCTTGAGCAGATCGAGCGGAAACAGGCGAACGAGCGGGACGGACATGGCAAAGCCTCACGATGGCGCTGGCGAGCCCCATTACAGCACGGAATCCGAACCCCCTGCCATGCGCAGATGGAATGGCAGAACGCCTGAAATCTCGTTTGAACCGGCGCCGGGAATCGCTTGAAATGAAGCCGATCCGAACCGTCGTCACTGGAGCCCGCCATGTCGCCTCGCCCGCTTTTGCATGATGCCCGCGCATTGCAATCCGCCGGATCGCCACCCTGGTGGCGTGATCCCGTCTTCCTGCTGCTGGCGGCCGGGCTCGTGATGGGCCTGGCGCTGGGGGTGCGGCATGTGCAGGGCCTGTTCCTGCTGCCGGTCATCGCCGAACGCGGCTGGACCCGCGAGACCTTCGGTTTGGCGATGGCCGTGCAGAACCTTGCGTGGGGCATCGCCCAGCCGCTGACCGGGATGGTGGCCGATCGCTTCGGGTCCTGGAAGGTGATGCTGGGCGGGCTGGTGCTGTACGCGGCCGGGCTCTGGGGCATGGCGCTGGCGCACTCGTCGATGGCGTTCGTGCTGGCGGCGGGCATCTGTATCGGCATCGCGCAGTCCGGCACCACCTTCGGCGTGGTCTATGGCGCGCTGAGCCGCATGGTGCCGCCG
The DNA here is from genome assembly GCF_002858765.1 of Cupriavidus pauculus. GTDB lineage: Bacteria > Pseudomonadota > Gammaproteobacteria > Burkholderiales > Burkholderiaceae > Cupriavidus > Cupriavidus pauculus_B. The sequence goes on along the minus strand of NZ_PJRP01000013.1, from coordinate 203,677 downwards.
GAACAGCGCAGCCGCACACTGGGCATCGCCGGCGCGCTGGGTGGGATCGGGCAGTTCCTGATGGTGCCGTCGGCGCAGGCGCTGATGTCGGTGGCGGGCTGGCAACTGGCCTTGATGGTCTTTGCCGTGGCGGCGCTGGTGCTGTTGCCGTTCGCGCTGCCGTTCCAGGATCGCGCGGCGGGTGGCGATACGGCGGGCAACCAGCCTTCGATGCGTGCCGCCATCGGTGAAGCCTTTGGCCATTCGGGGTTCTGGCTGCTCAATCTCGGCTTTCTGGCCTGCGGCTTCCAACTGGCGTTCATCGCCAACCACCTGCCCGCATACCTGCGCGACCAGGGCATGCAGCCCGCCAGCGCGATGATTGCGCTGGCCATCATTGCGCTGGCCAATATCGCGGGGACCTATGCCTTCGGCTGGCTGGGCGGCCGGCACGTGAAGAAGTACCTGCTGGCCGGCATCTACCTGACGCGCACGTCGGCGATGGCGCTGTTCCTGCTGCTGCCGCTCAGCCCGGTCACGCTGTACGGGTTTGCGGCCGTGATGGGCTTTCTGTGGCTGGGCACGGTGCCGCTGACCAGCGGCATCGTCTCGCAGGTGTTTGGCGTGCGCTACATCACCACGCTGTTCGGCTTCGTGTTCTTTGGCCACCAGTTGGGGTCGTTCCTGGGGGTCTGGCTGGGCGGGCTGGTGTTCGAGCTGACCCATTCCTATGATCTGGTATGGATGGGCGCGATGGCGCTGGGCGTGGTCGCCGCCGCACTGCACTGGCCCATCGACGACCGCGAGATCGTGCGCGTGCCATGGCAAGGGCTGCGGCCGTGAGCGCCGGCATGGAATAAAGGGCTGGCCCGGCGTGTTTACGCATCAGGCAGGCTGCGTGCCGGGCGCGGGAGGTGGAGTATGCTTGGCACGCACGTCCTGTCATTCCAGCTATCCGGAGGCCGCCATGCCGTTTCGATTTTCCGTTTGGATGAGCGCCGTCGCGGCGGCCCTTGCATTGAGCGCATGCGCTTCGTTGCAGCCGGTGGAAACCGGGCAAAAGCTGATCGGCAGCCCGCAGGCGGCCGTGCAGCAGACGTTCGGCGCGCCCACCGACACGTTCCAGATGGCCAATGGTGCGCAACGCTGGATCTATTCCAAACAGCCGTACGGCTACGAAATCTACGCGGCCGACTTCGATACCAGCGGCAAGCTGACGAATTTCCGCCAGATGCTGACCGAGACGGAGATCTACGCCGCGCGGCCCGGCCAGTGGACCAAGCAGGACGTGCTGGAGCGCTGGGGCAAGCCCAAGGAGCCGATCCAGTACTACGCGCTGATGAAGCGCGAGGCCTGGTCGTACCGGATGTACCTGCCCGGCTACCTGCCGGCGCACTTCAGTGCTTACTTTGACGACAACGGCGTGCTGGACCGGACGATGATCATCCAGGATTCGCGCGGCGGCGAACGCAGCCGGAAGTAGGCAGGCAGACAAGCGGGCAGCCGCCCAACGTCGCACCTGGCGGGGCCGTTCTGGCTCCGCGACCTTCGATTGCGCCCATCAGTGGTGCAGTCGCAACAAACCACTTTGAAGACTCAACAAATCCCCAGCTGAATGGCTCTCTCATAGTATAAACACGAATTATTCGTATTACGATTTGTGTCCTGTGTCACCGATGCGTGGCACATGATGCACATTCGAGCCAGCCCACCTCCAATAACAATCCCGGGAATTTCGATGTCCTTGCACCGTCCGTCCAACGGTCGCGCCAGCCTGCGCGCGCGCGTTTCTGTCCGTTCGTCGCTTCCAGCCACCGTGCTGTCGCCTGTTGCCGTCGCGGTGCTGGGCCTGACGCTGTCGCTGTCCGCGCACGGACAGACTCCGACCCAGGCCCAGCAGACCCAGCCCCAGCAGGCCAGTGCCGGCGCCACGGCCACGCTGCCGGCCGCCACCGCGGTGGCCGACCGGTCCGGCGAGGCCGTCAAGGTTGAGCGGGTAAGCAGCGGTGCGCTGGGCGACCGCAAGGCCGTGGATACGCCGTTTTCGGTCAACGCGGTGTCGAGCGACGAAATCCAGCAACGGATGGCGCAGACCGCCAACGACGTGTTCAAGTACGACGCGGCCGTGCAGGTGCTGGGTGACAACGCACGCACCGAGAATTCGTATTTCTCCGTGCGCGGCATCCGCGTGGACATGCTCAACGGCACCAAGGTGGATGGCCAGAACTTTGTCACCTGGGATGCCGACATCCCGCTGGAGCCGTTCGAGCAGGTGGAACTGCTCAAGGGCCTGTCCGGCTTCATGTACGGCTTCGGGTCGCCGGGCGGCATCATCAACTACGTGACCAAACGCTCCACCGACACGCCGCTGCGCGAGGTGACCATCGGCTACCAGACCAACAATGTCTGGAGCGAGAAGGTCGACGTCGGCGGCCGCTTCGGCAACGACGACCGCTTCGGCTATCGCATCAACGCCGTGAACGAGGACGGCAACACCAGCGAGCAGGGCGTGCACGTGCGGCGTCAGACGTTCTCGCTGGCCACCGACTTCCGCGTCACGCCGGACCTGACGTGGAACGCCGACATCATGTACTGGAAGCGCAAGTCGCAAGGCACGATCTTCGGGCTGTCGTTTGGCACGGACACCATTCCGGCCGCCAGCAGCGTCGCGCGCAACCTGGCGCAGCCGTGGTCGTCGCACGAGACCGACACGCTGACCGTGGGCACCGGCGTGGACTACCGCATCAACAGCGACTGGAAGACCAGCTTCAAGTACCGCTTCGCGCGCCAGAACCGGCTGAACGCGGACAGCTTCCTGTTTGTCACGGACGATGCCGGCAACTACTCGGACACCAACTATCGCTGGAAGACGGCCTACTACTACCAGGCGTACGACGCGATGGTGCAGGGCAAGTTCGAGACCGGTGGCCTCAAGCACGAGATCGTGGCGGGCTTGGGCTACCTGTCGCAGGTGCGCGAGCTGGACAACGGCCTGGGCGGCAACGGCATCTTCATGGGGATGAACAACCTGTACAACCCCATCGCCCTCGACGAGCAGCCTGGCGTGGGCAAGGACTACATCCCGTACCGCGACTACAGGATCCAGCAGAAGTCGGTCTACCTGAGCGACACGGTGCAGATCACGCCGCGCCTGTCGGTGCTGGTTGGCGTGCGCTACAACATGTTCTCGCAGGACAACTACAGCCCCGACGCGGTCCGGACGTCGCGCTACAGCGCCAACCCGATCACGCCGACGGCGGCGGTGATGTTCAAGACAGACGATTTCTCGACCGCTTACGTGAGCTACGTGGAATCGCTGGAACAGGGCGGTTCGGCCGGCCCCACCGCCGCAAACTCGGGCGAGACGTTCGGTCCGCTCAAGAGCCGCCAGTACGAGGTGGGCTTCAAGACCGACCGCGACAAGTGGGGCGCCAACGTGGCCCTGTTCCGCGTGGACAAGGGCTACGAGTACACCAACACGTCGAACTACTTCGTGCAGAACGGCAAGCAGCAGTTCACGGGCCTGGATACCAGCGGCTGGTGGCGCGTGGCGCGCGATGTGCGCCTGATGGGTGGTGTGCTGTGGCTGCACACCAAGACCGCGGACGTTGACGATCCCGTGGTCAACGGCAACCGGGTGTTCGCCACGCCGAACTACATCGTCACGGGCCGCGTCGAGTACGACACGCCGTTCGTGCCCGGCCTGACGCTGTGGACCGGCGCCAAGGTGACCGGCTCGATGTTCGTGAACTCGGCCAATACCCAGCAGATTCCGTCGTACACCACGGCCGATATCGGCGCGCGCTACACCACGCGCGTGGCCGGCAAGCAGGTGACCGTGCGCGCGGTGCTGAACAACGTGTTCAATCGCCGCTACTGGACCACCACCTACGACGGCTTCGTGCTGCCGGCGGCCACGCGCACGTTCCTGATGAACGCATCGCTGCAGTTCTGACGGCCCGAGTTGCCGACCGGGTCCTCTCCCGTACGGGCGGGGACCGGGCCAGCAGGCCCGTCGTCCTAGCCCCGCCGCACCGCCGTGACCTTGCCGCCCATCACGTCGATGGTGCGCCGCTGCGGGTTGTAGTCCATCGTGCCCGGCATATGCTGGCCTTCGCGGTTGCCGAAACGCCATGCGCAGCCATCGAGCAACTTCGCGGCTTCGGCCTCGGTCTTGCCGATCAGCGCGTCGTCGCCGAGCTTGTCGGCCTGGCAGCCTTCGGGCGTGCCGCGCCCGCCTTGCGGGCCCGGATTGGCCACGCCGCCAGCCGGCGGCTGTGGCGCCTGCGGCTGCGCGGCGCAGCCCGCCATCATCGTGGCTATCGCCACGGTGCCCGTGAGGGCCATCGCTTTCCAGTTCGGTGCAGTCATGCAGAGGCTCCTTGGCATGTGTCAGGGAGCCCCGATTCTAGCGGACCCCGCGCTCACGGCGACTTGCGCGCCGGACGCGCCGTGGATCGTCCGCGTCCGCGCGGCACCGGGGCCGCGAACATCGACATGTCGCGCACGATGCGGCCCAGCAGCGTGTCGGCCGCCACGCCCAGCGGGCGTCCCGCCTTCACCAGCAGTTGCGCCTTGGCGGCCTCGAACAGCGGGTGGGCGATCGGCAGGGTCACCAGATCGCCCGAGGCCAGTTCGCGATAGGCGGCAAACGCGCCAATCAGCGTGATGCCATGGTGGCGCTTGACGAAGTGCCGCAGCACGGCCAGCGAATTGGTGGTTAGCGTGGGCCGGATCTGGACGTTCTCGGCATACGCCAGCATCTGCACGATCTGCCCGAGCCCGAACGCCGGCGGCATCATCGCCAGCGGGAAGTCGGCCAGCTCGCGCACATCCACCTGGGTGCCGCGCAAGGCCAGCGGGTGCCCCGCGTGCACCAGCAGCACCACCGGCTGCGAAGACGTGGCCACCCAGCGCACGTCGGGATGCGACGGCGGGTTGTAGGCCAGGCCGATATGGGCGCGGCTCTCGGCCACCTCCTGCAGCACGTTGTTGACGGGCAGGATGTCCACCGTGACGTCGAGGCGCGGGTATTGCGCGCAGAAGTCGGTCAGCACCTCGTCCATCAGGCCATCGACATAGCCTTCGCTGGTGGCAATGCGAATCTGGCCGTGCTGCAGTCCACGCAGTGCCTGCAGGCGGTCCTCGAACAGTTCCTGCTGCGCGCGGCAGCCCTGCCAGTAGTCGAGCAGGTGCAGCGCCACGTCGGTGGGCTGCACGCCGCGCGCGTGGCGCTCGAACAGCGGCGCGCCAACCTCGTCCTCCAGAAGGCGGATCTGGCGCGTGATGACCGATGGCGATGTGTTGATGCTGTCGGCCGCGCCCCGGATCGATCCGTGCGTGAGTACCTCGTGGAAATAGCGCAGCCTGCGCTGGTTCAGTTCTCGCATGTCGAAAGCCAAGCTGTTGCCGATTGGGCAACGATAGCCGACTTAAGTTGCTCTTGCTCTGCTTTTTCATCTGACCGACGATCTTTCGACAATAAGAAAACGCGACAGCACAACGTTCATCGCATCCACAAGGACGACCCCGGGAGAGAGATCGAATGTCCACCACACTGCCCCCACGCACCACGCCGGCGCACGACAGCGCCGCGCAACAGGCGCTGTACCGCAAGCTGAACTGGCGCCTGTTGCCATTCCTGCTGCTTTGCTACACGTTTGCCTACCTGGATCGCGTCAACATCGGCTTCGCCAAGCTGCAGATGCAGAGCGACCTGGGCTTCTCCGACGCCGTGTACGGGCTTGGCGCCGGCATCTTCTTCTTCGGCTATGTGCTGTTCGAGATCCCGAGCAACCTGCTGCTGCCTCGCATCGGCGCGCGCAAGACCATCAGCCGCATCCTGGTGCTGTGGGGCCTGACGTCGGCCGGCATGATGTTCGTGCGCGACGAAACCACGTTCTACGTGATGCGCTTTCTGCTGGGCGTGTTCGAGGCGGGCTTCGCGCCGGGCATGATCTTCTACCTGACGTACTGGTACGGCCAGCAGCGCATGGCGCGCGTGATGGCCGTGGTGATGCTGGCCGGCCCCCTCGGCGGCATCTTCGGCTCGCCGCTGTCGACGTGGCTGATGACCGGCCTGTCGGGCACGCACGGCCTGGAAGGCTGGCAGTGGATGTTCCTGGTGGAAGGCCTGCCATGCGTGCTGCTGGGCGTCCTGGCCCTGCGCGTGCTGTCCGACCGTCCGGCCGATGCCAGGTGGCTGACCGACGCCGAAAAGCGCATGATTGCTGCGGACCTGCACACACCGGGCGCGGGCCACCATTCGTTCGGCCAGGTGGCGCGCGATCCGCGCGTGTACCTGCTGGCGTTCGCCTACTTCACGATGATCTGCGGCATCTATGCGGTCAGCTTCTGGCTGCCGTCGATCCTCAAGGCAGACGGCGTTACCGACACCATGCAGATCGGCCTGTACTCGATGATCCCGTATATCGCGGCCGCGATTGCGATGGTCGTGATCGGCCGGCGCTCGGACCGCCGTGGCGAGCGTCGCCTGCATAGCGCGGTGCCTGCCTTCATTGGTGCCGTGGCGCTGGCGGTGGCCACGCTGGCCAGCGGCAACCTGGCGGTGTCGCTGTTGTGCATGACGATTGCCACGGCGATGATGTGGACGGCCTACACGGTGTTCTGGGCCATTCCGTCGCAATACCTGAAGGGCGACGCCGCAGCGGGCGGCATTGCCCTGATCAACACGATCGGCCTGATCGGCGGCTTCCTGAGTCCGACCATCATCGGCTGGGTGCGCACGGCCACGGGCAGCATGCAGGCTGGCCTGCTGGTGATGGTGGCGCTGCTGGTGGCCGGGGCGGTGACGCTGCTGGCCAACCGCATGCCGGCGCCGCAAGGCAGTCCGGCCACGGTTTGACGACAACATGAACATGGAGAGCCCCTTGGCACCCCGAATCCTGATCGCCGGTTTCCAGCACGAAACCAACACGTTTGCGCCGTCCAACGCCACCTACGCCAGCTTCGAGCGCGGCGAGGGCTTCCCGGCCATGGCGCGCGGCGACGATGTGCTGGCGCTGCGCGATGTCAATATCCCGGTCGGTGGCTTCATCCAGGCGGCGCAGCGCAACGGCTGGGCCCTGAGTCCGGTGATCTGGGCCGGCGCCAGCCCGTCGGCGCATGTGACCGAGGATGCGTTCGAGCGCATCGCGGGCGAAATCGTCGCGGCGGCCCGCGCGGGCGGTTTCGATGCCATCTACCTCGACCTGCACGGCGCCATGGTGGCCGAGCATGCCGACGATGGCGAGGGCGAACTGCTGGCGCGCCTGCGCGCGGTGATCGGGCCGGACGTGCCGCTGGTGGCGTCGCTGGACCTCCACGCCAATGTCACGCAGCGCATGCTCGATGCTGCCGATGCGCTGGTGGCCTACCGCACCTATCCGCACGTCGACATGGCCGAAACCGGCGTGCGCGCCGCGGAACTGCTGCAGCCGCTGCTGGCCGGGCCGCGCCGCTGGCGTGCCGCCGCCCGCCGCCTGCCGTTCCTGATTCCGATCAACGGCATGTGCACGATGCTGGAGCCGGCGCGCGGGCTGTACGCGGCCCTGGCCGAGCTGGAGTCGGAAGGGGTGGTGTCGCTGTCGTTCGCACCGGGCTTCCCGGCCGCTGATTTTCCCGAGTGCGGGCCGGTGATCTGGGGCTACGGCGACGATGACGCCGCCGCCGAAGCCGCCGTGCAGGCACTCTACGACCGGATGCTGGCCGAGGAGGCCGCCTGGGAGGTGCCGTTCCTCTTGCCCGACGATGCGGTGCGCGAAGCGATGCGGATGGCCGAAGGCGCCACGCGCCCGGTGGTCATCGCCGATACCCAGGACAACCCCGGTGCCGGCGGTGACTCGAACACGACGGGCATGCTGCGGGCGCTGCTGCGCAACGGCGCGCAGGGCGCGGCCATCGGCCTGATCTGGGATCCGGCGGTGGCCGCTGCCGCGCATGGTGCCGGCGTGGGCGCGGTGATCGATGTGGCACTGGGTGGCGTGTCGGGCGTGCCCGGCGACGAGCCGCTGCAGGGCCGCTTCGAGGTGCTGAAGCTGTCTGACGGCGTATGCCGCTTTGGTGGTCCGATGATGCACGGCATGCTGGCCGATGTCGGACCCGTGGCGCTGCTGGGTATCGGCGGCGTGCAGGTGGTGGTCAGCGGCGGCAAGGCGCAGATGCTCGATCGCAACCTCTATCGCGTGGGCGGGGTCGAGCCCGAGGCGATGAAGATCCTGGTGAACAAGAGCTCGGTGCATTTCCGCGCGGACTTCCAGGGCATCGCCCATGCGGTGCTGGTGGCCAAGGCGCCCGGGCCGATGACGGCCGACCCGGCCGACCTGCCGTGGACGCGCCTGGCACCCGGCATCCGCCTGAAGCCGATGGGCCAGCCGTTCCGCGCCTGACGTCTGACGCCGGGCGATCAGGGCCCGGCGTTCAGAGCTTCTGCAACGCGGCCAGCCGGAAGATCTTTGTCCACAGATTGGCGGCGTCCCGGTTGGCCACCGGAATCACCCATTCGCCCTGCCTGCTGTGCCGCAGGGCGACGACGACATACCAGCGGCCCTGGCGCGCCTCGGGGCGCGCGCCGTCGATGTCGGCGAAGATCATCACCTGGCGCTGGCCGTTCATCTCCAGCACGCTGTTCTTGCGTTCGGCGTCGACCTTGAGAGACCCCCAGTCGCCCTGCAGGGCCAGGATGCGTTCACCCTTGATGCGCCGGCCGTGGATGGCCCGGTAGCGACGCAGCCACGCCACGCACAGCGCCGTCAGTATCGCCAGGATCAGAATGTCGGCGGCGGCGCCGGCCAGCATGCCTGACGTGGCGGTCACCATCTGGTAGAGCCGGACCAGGCCGTAGACGAAGGCGGCGATGACGGCGACGCCGAGGAGGAGGATGGGCACGTCCTGATTCCTGAAGGTAGCGATTGAGGGCGGACTTGGGTGGTGGGCTGGGCGGCGGCGTGCCGCCGCGCCAGTGTCGGACCGCGCGGGCCTATAATGGTTCGCCCCGCACCGCCGGACGGGGTTTGCCATCCGGTTCGGCCCATCTTCCATGCCATCGTATCCTCTCGTCCTCTGCCTGACCATTGCCGTGGTGTGCAGTGTGGGCATGGCCGTCGCGGCATGGCCGCGCCGCGATGACCCCACCGTGCGTGCATTCCTGGTGCTGGCGGCGGGCGTGGCCATCTGGAGCGGCGGCCGGTTGCTGGAAATCAGCGAGACGGCGCTGCCGGGTCGGATCTTCTGGGCCAAGTTCCAGTATGCGGGCATCGTGGCCGTACCGATCGGCTGGCTGGTGGCGATGGTTCACCTGAGCCGGCCTCGCTTTGTCGTGCCGTGGTCGATGCTGTGGGTGCCGGTTTTCTTCGCCGTGCTGACGCTGGCGCTGGTGTTCACCAACGAGCGCCATCACCTGATCTGGACGTCGATCGAACTGATGCCGCCGGGTGTCTCGCCGGGCGCGGTGTTTCGGCACGGCATCGGCTATACCGCGGTGGCCGCGTGGACCTACGCGATGCTGGGGCTCAGCATGTATTTCCTGGCCACCGCCGAGGTGCCGAACGCGGCGCTGTCGGTGCGCGGCCGCAATGTGCTGATGGCGGGATTGTTCCTGCCGCTGGTCACGCACATCGCCTACCTCTACCGCTGGACAGGCCCGATGGGCGGCGACCTGACCCCGGCCACGTTCTCGCTGATGACCCTGCTGGTGTGGTTCTGCGCGCTGCGCACGCACCTGGACGATACCGGCCACTACGCGCGGCTGCGCGTGTTCGACGCGATCCGCGAGGGCTGCGCGATCCTGGGCGCGGACGGACGCATCGTCGAGTTCAATCCCGCCGCTGCCCGGCTGGTGCCAGACCTGCGCCGTGGCCAGATACCGCCCCCGGCGTGGCACCACGCGCTGAGCGACCCCGACGCGTCGGCGCCTTTCATCCCGGACGGGCTGGGGTACGAACTGACGGTGGAGCCCGTGTGCCGGATGGACGGCAAGCAGATCGGCCTGCTGGTGTTCATGCGCGACATCAGCCGCTACCAGTCGCGCGAACAGGCGTTGGCCACGCAGCTTGGCGAAACGGCCGAGCAGCTGTCGCGCGTGCAGGCCGACCTTGATATCGACGCGCTGACCGGCATCCCCAACCGGCGCTACTTCCAGCGCGAATCGCTGGCTGCCGTGGCCCGCGCCCATGAGCGCGGCAAGGAAATCGGCCTGCTGATCCTGGACGTCGACCTGTTCAAGCAATTCAACGACCTGTACGGCCACCCGTGCGGCGACGACTGCCTGCGGCAGGTGGCCGAGGCGCTGACCGGCGTGCTGCGCGGCGCGCAGTTTTGCGCACGGCTGGGCGGCGAGGAATTCGCGGTGGTGCTGCCCGATTCGTCGGTGGACGAAACGCGCGCCATTGCACGCAGCATGGTCGCGGCGGTGCGGGACCTGGGCGTTCCCCACAACGGCACGCCCGTGCAGCCGTATGTGACGATCAGCGTGGGCGCGGTATGCGCGATACCTGAAGCCGCGCGTCTGGAGCCGTTGCTGCACCGTGCCGACAGCGCGATGTATCGCGCCAAGCGGGCGGGGCGCAACCGCTACGTGCTGGACGGCAGCCTGTACCTTGGGGTGCAAAACAGCTGATTTTTACGATGGCGTGAAAAAGGGCTTGCAAATTGCCGGGGCTTATGTAGAATTCGCGTCTCGCTTCAACGCAGCAATGCGGCGAAACGAAGCCCAGATGGCGGAATTGGTAGACGCACTAGGTTCAGGTCCTAGCGGTGGCAACACTGTGGAGGTTCGAGTCCTCTTCTGGGCACCAATTCAAAAACCCCGCTCACACGAGCGGGGTTTTTTCATTTGTACGCCCGGAAACGGGAGTCCCTGCGGACTGCCCGCCAGGACTCGAAAAGCCGACGCTTGCAAGCGCCGGCCGGGGTCGCGCCTGGGTGACCGAGTCCTGTTCTCGGCACCAATATGAAAGCCCTGCGCATTGAGCGGGGCTTTTTCGTTTTGGCCATCCGATTTCCGGTCGTTGATGCGCTGGCCCTCTCCCCCGACCCCTCTCCCGCAAGGCGGGAGAGGGGAGCGAACCGACAGTTGCAGAAGTGCCTTGGTTGTTCTCCCCTCTCCCGCTCTGCGGAAGAGGGGCTGGGGGAAGGGCGGGCGTATCAGGCTGCCATGCCGCCCACGCCCTGGCCGACAACCACGCGTCCCTGCTGCGTCGCCGCCTGCCGTACCACATCCCCCACCATCTCGGCCGTCACCGCCGATAGCGTCCAGCCCAGGTGCCCGTGCCCGGTGTTGTAGAACACGTTGGCAGCATGGCCACGGCCCACGCGCGGCATCATGTTCGGCATCATCGGGCGCAGGCCCGCCCAGGGCACCACGCTGCGCGTGCTGACGCCGGGGAAGCAGGCATGCACCCAGTCGACCAGCGGGCGGATGCGGTCGGCGCGGATGTCGCGGTTGATGCCGTTGAACTCGGCCGTGCCGGCCACGCGGAAGCGGTCGGCGCCCAGGCGGCTGGTGACGAGCTTGGTTTCATCGTCGAGCAGGCTGACCGTCGGTGCGCTGGCCTGGCTCTCGGCGTCGTTCAGGTTCACCGTGATCGAGTAGCCCTTGACCGGATAGATGTTCACGCGGTCGCCAAGCTGCTGCGCGAAGGCCCGGCTGGCCACGCCTGCGCACACCACCACGCCATCGAACTCGCGCGATGTGGGCAGGTTGTCCTCCGCGGATACTACGGTCGCGCGCCGGCCCGTGGTGGCCACCGAGCGCACATCCTGGTTGTACAGCGTCTGCACGCCCAGGCGCCTGATCGCTGCCGCCAGGCCGCTGGTGAACTTGTGGATGTCGCCCGTGGCGTCGCTCTCGGTGTAGTAGCCGCCGTGGAAGTTGCCGGCCAGCGTGGGCTCGATGTCGCGCATTTCCGCCGGTGTCACCGCGTGGCGCTCCAGGCCGCCTTCGGCGAGCAGCTTCGACACCCGCCCGGCATGCTCGAAGCCGGCCTTGTTGCGATAGATATGCAGGATGCCGCGCCGCTTCAGGTCGAAGTCGATGCCTTCCGCGTCGGCCCAGGCGAACAGGTGCTGCCGCGCGGCGATGGCCAGGCGCGCGGTCTCGACCGTGTTGGCGCGGTAATGCGGGATCGAGGCCATGAATTCCGCGAACCAGCTCAGCTTGTGCCAGGTGGGGCGCGGATTCACCAGCAGCGGCGCATCGGCGCGCAGCATCCATTTGATGCCCTTGGCCAGCGTGGACCAGTGCGTCCAGACTTCGGCATTCGATGCGGACAACTGGCCGCCGTTGGCAAATGACGTTTCCATGGCCGCATAGCGATGCCGCTCGAACAGCGTGACGGAGAACCCGCGTTTGGCCAGCGCGTACGCGGTTGTGACGCCGGTAATCCCGCCGCCGATCACTGCAATGGATTTCATGTGGAAGGTCTTTCAGGACGTCATGGGGTGGCAGTCCACGGCGCACCATGCGCTTTTCGCGGACGCCCCCTCTGTCCTTGACCTGAGAGATTCGCGAGCCGGGGCTCGCTTGCTCCTTCGGTACCGCCGGCCGACGTACGAGCCGGGGTTCTTCAGAGTGCAATGGCGATACCGGTCCTTTTGCCTGAGAGTTTCCGGGGCGGTTGCTCCTTCGGCGCCGTGCTGCCTGGCGGCAGCGACGGGCTCTCCCGATATCGCGGGGTACAACGGTGGCCACTATGCCATAGAAATTAAGGATTCGGCCATCAGGTTTTTCCGATCAGGACGCTGGGGCCAGGAAGCGTTGCGCCAGTCGCACCCAAGCCGCCGCGCCCAGCGGCAGCACCTGGTCGTTGAAGTCGTAGCCGGGGTTGTGGACCATGCAGCCGCCGAATTCGCCTTCGCCGTTGCCCAGGATCAGGTAGCAGCCGGGCACCGTATCGAGCATCCAGGCGAAGTCCTCGCTGCCGTTCAGGCCCTTGGGCGCCTGCGTGACCACCTGCTCGGTGCCGACCAGTTCCTGGCAGACCTCGGCGGCCAGCGCGGTGGGGCCGGCCGCGTTGACCATCGGCGGCGTCAACTGGCGATAGTCGATCTGCGCCGTCACGCCGTGGGCCTGCGCGGTCAGGCTGACGATCTCGTAGATGCGGGCTTCCACCAGCGCCCGCGTTTCGGGCCGCGCGGCGCGCACATTGAGCCCAATCTTGACCTCCTCCGGAATCACGTTGTGCGTGGCGCCGGCATGGATGAAGCCGACCGATACCACGGCGGTGTCGTCGGGCGCCACGTTGCGCGCCACCACCGTTTGCAGCGCGGTGATGATGGCCGCGGAAGCGGCGATCGGATCCTTTGAACGATGCGGCATCGCGCCGTGGCCGCCCACGCCGCGAATGGTCACGTCGGCCACATCGGACGACAGGCTGACCGGCCCTTCCAGCACACGGAACGACCCGGCCGGCACGCCGGGCATGTTGTGCAGCGCGAAGATCGCATCGCACGGAAAGCGCTCGAACAGTCCGTCCTGGATCATGGCGCGCGCGCCGCACAGGTTTTCTTCGTCGGGCTGGAAGATCAGGTTCAGCGTGCCGTCGAAGCTGCGCGAATCGGCCAGCGCCTTGGCGGCGGCCAGCAGGATGGCGGTGTGGCCGTCGTGCCCGCAGGCATGCATGCGGCCGGGGGTCTTGCTGGCGTAGGGCAGCCCGGTGGCCTCGACGATGGGCAGGGCATCCATGTCGGCCCGGATGCCCAGGCGCCGCGTGCCGTTGCCCACCTTCAACTGGCCCACGACGCCGCTCTTGCCAATGCCGGTGTGAACCTCGTAGCCCCAGCTTTCCAGCAGCGTGGCCACGAGCCGGCTGGTGGCGCCCACCTCGAAGCCCAGTTCGGGTTGCGCATGGATCTGGCGGCGGATATTGACGAAGGTTTCGGTGTCGATGGCGGGCAGCAGGTGCGGCCGCAGCTGAAACGGGGTCAGGGTCGGTTGGCGGGTCATGGTGGGTCTCGGGAAGTCAGTCTCGCGGGGTAGCGACGGGTATCGAAAGGGAATCAGTGTTCGCGCTTCTCGGCGATGCGCAGCACGGCCACCAGGGCCAGCACGCCGCACGCCATCATGTAGAAGGCCGGGGCCATGGGGTTGCCGGTCTTCGCCAGCAGCCATGTGACGATGAACTGCGACGAGCCGCCGAACACCGTCACGCCCACGCTGTAGATCACGGCCAGGCCCGTGGCGCGCACGCCGGCGGGCAGCATCTCCAGCAGCATCAGGAACAGCGGCGTGGTGCCGATGTTGATGCTGGCGGTCAGCAGCGCGGACAGGCCCAGCACCAGCGGCACGCTCGGGTAGTGATTCATCAGCCAGAACGCGGGATAGACGGCAATCAGGCTGAACAGCAGCGACCCCGCCACCAGCGGCTTGCGGCGGTCGAGGCGGTCCGCCAGCGTGCCGGCGATCAGGGAGACCACCAGCAGCGTGACCCCCGTGACGCAGCCCGACAGGAACGACAGCGACGCCGGCATATGCAGCACGCGGATCATGTACGTCGGCATGAAGAACACCACCAGGTACATCGTGGCCGTACCCGCGGTGCCGGCCAGGATGCCCAGCACCACCTTGTTGGCGTGACGGCGGAACAGCTCGCCGACGGGGCTTGGCGTGTGCGCGTCGGCCTCGTGCGTCTCATCGAGATTGGCGCGGATGTAGAGACCCACCGGCGCGATCAGCAGCCCGAGCAGGAACGGTACGCGCCAGCCCCAGCTTTCCAGCGCGGCGGTGGGCAGCAAGGCGTAGAGCGTGGCGCCCGTGGCCGCGCCGGCCAGCGCGGAAATGCCCTGGCTGCCGATCTGCCAGCTCACGCGCCAGCCGCGCCCCTTTACGTCGCCACCTTCCATCAGCATCGCGGTGGACGCGCCAATCTCGCCGCCCAGCGAAAAGCCCTGCAACAGCCGGCCCGCCAGGATCGTCAGCGACCCGAGCACGCCAGCGGTGGCGTAGGTGGGAGCCAGCGCGATGCACAGCGTGCCCAGCACCATCAGGCCGATGGTCAGCGTCATGGCGGCCTTGCGGCCGCGGCGGTCGGCATAGTTGCCGATCAGCACGCCGCCCAGCGGTCGCATGATAAAGCCGATGCCGAACGTGGCCACGGCCAGCAGCAGCGAACCATAGGGGCTGTCCGACGGAAAGAACAGCTTGCCGATCAGCAGCGAGAAGAAGCTGTAGACCGTGAAGTCGAACATCTCCAGCGCATTGCCGATGGAGCAGGCGGCGATCAGCCGGAACTGGCTTTGCTTCGCCCTGGGTGCGGCAGGGGCAACGGATGTGGCAGGGGCGGTGACGGTGGCACCGGCGAGCGGCGCGCCGGCGGGCAGGGTTGCGTCGTTCATGTGGGGGGCTCCACGAACTGGGTTACGGAAATCGTGGCGCCTGGGGTGGCGTCCATCGCGCAAGTCGTACGTCCTTGGCGATGCAGTATTCAGGCAAACACGCCGCACCGAAAATCATTTATTGTCATCGTGATAACGAAATGGCATCACCGACACCATCACCCGCCGCGCACCATCAGGACTAGTACCTACGCGGCGCATTCCGGTGTGCCATGCACGGCAATTGCGCAGGCGCGCACCATGGCAAGGCATTGCCAAACAGAC
Source organism: Cupriavidus pauculus (assembly GCF_002858765.1). Lineage (GTDB taxonomy): Bacteria > Pseudomonadota > Gammaproteobacteria > Burkholderiales > Burkholderiaceae > Cupriavidus > Cupriavidus pauculus_B. The sequence goes on along the minus strand of NZ_PJRP01000013.1, from coordinate 188,104 downwards.
GGTGGGGAGAAACCCGGATGAAGCTGCAACAACTGCGTGTGCTGCTGGCGGTGGCCCAGCACGGCAGCATTCACGAGGCTGCGCGCAGCCTGCATACATCGCAGCCGGCGCTGTCGAAGGCCATTGCGGAGCTTGAGCGCGAACTGGGCGTCACGCTGATGTCGCGCTCGGTGCGCGGCGTGAGCCTGACGGCCTATGGCGTGGCCCTGGTGCGGCGGGCCACGGTGGTGGAGCAGGAACTGCGGCACGCGCTGGAAGACATTGAATCGATTCGCGGACATGCCGAGGCGCAGCTTCATATCGGCTTTACGGCCGTGGCATCCAGCGCCGCGCTGCCCGATGCGATGGCGGCCTACCGGCAGCGCTATCCGAATGTGACGCTGCGCGCGCTGGAGTTGCGCCCGCAGCAGATTCTGGAAGGGTTGCGCGAAGGGCGGCTCGATCTTGGGCTGATCTCGACCAACAGCGGCCCCGGTGGCGGCGGCATGCAATGGGAGCCGCTGTTTTCGGTCGGCATGGGCCTGGCGGTGCGACCCGGGCATCCGCTGCGCCGTGCGCGACGCCTGCGTGCGCTTCTGGATGCCGACTGGCTGACGCTCGATCCGCTGGACGATCCGGGCAGCCCGCTGGCCAGCCTGATGCGCCTGCACCGCCTGGACATGCCCAAGCGCATCGTGCAGAGCGCGTCGAACCTGCTGGGCCTGCAGCTGGCGACCAAGACCGATCTGATCAGCGTGTGGTCGAACTACGTGTTCGATGGCACGGGGCCGCTGAAGCTGGACCCCGAAGCGCTGGTGCGATTGCCGATTGCCGACGAGTTGCCCGACTTCCAGCTCTTTCTGGTCTATCGCTCCGAAGACCTGATGACGCACGCCTGCGCGCAGTTCACGCGCGAGGTGCGGCATGCGGCCAAGCCGCGCCGTTCGCGCTGATGTGCGCAGGCGCGGCGGACCTGCGGTTACTTCTTCAGCAGTTTCAGCAGTTCATGTGCGCCAGCCTCGGACGACGCGGGATTCTGTCCGGTGACCAGTAGCCCATCGACCACGGCGTAGCTGCCCCAGTCATCGGTGCGCGAGAACTGTCCGCCGTTCGCCTTGAGTACGTCCTCCACCAGATACGGCACCACGTTGGTCAACTGCACGGCCTCTTCCTCGGTATTGGTGAAGCCCGTGACCTTGCGACCCTTGACCAGCGGTTCTCCGTCGGCGCGCTTCACATGGCGCAGCACCCCGGGCGCATGGCAAACCAGGGCCATGGGCTTGCCGGCGCGGTCGAACGCTTCGATCAGTGCAATCGATCGCTTGTCCTCGGTCAGGTCCCACAGCGGGCCGTGGCCGCCGGGATAGAAGACCGCGTCGAAGTCGTCGGCCTTGACCTGGTCCAGCGTCAGCGTGGACGCCAGGTGTTTCTGGGCGGCGGGGTCGCCCTGGAACCGGCGCGTGGCGTCGGTCTTGAAGTCGGGTTCGTCGCTCTTGGGGTCGATCGGCGGCTGGCCGCCCTTGGGTGTCGCCAGCGTGACGTCGACGCCGGCATCCTTGAACACGTAGTACGGCGCGGCGAATTCCTCGAGCCAGAAGCCGGTCTTCTTGCCCGTGTTGCCAAGCTTGTCATGCGACGTGAGCACCATCAGGATCTTCATTGTCGTTCTCCGGGTTGGTTGGCGCCGCGGCCTCGCACGCATAGCGGCGTTGGCAACCATCGTAGGCAGCGAGTGGCAATTCCGAAAGCTCGACGATCAGGATTCTCAGGAGGGGTGGTCGGTGTCGCGGCGCTTGCGTCCGGTAAGCATCGCGGCGATCAGGTTTTCTCGGCCCTTGAGGCTCATCGCGACGGCCGCGACCACGTGCAGCGCCACCAGGCCAAGCAGCGTATTCGACAGCCAGCGATGAATGTCGATGGGCCAGTCCTCGCCCCAGAAGGGGTCGAGCCGCGACATCCAGCCAGTGATGGCCAGCGCCAGGATCAGTGACCACATCGCGAGCATCATCACCGCACCCAGCGGGGTATGGCTGATGAAGCGCGGCGCACGGCCGCGCATCAGCGCGCGGCCATAGGCCAGTACGCCGGCGGCACGTGGCCACCAGGCCTGAAAGCGCGCGTGTTCCGTGCCGACAAAGCCCCAGACCACGCGGAACAGCACCAGCCCGGCGGCCACATAGCCCAGCACGCGATGCACCTGGTCGCCTGAATCGTCGATCAGGTCATAGCAGACGATGGCCGCCACGCTCCAGTGCGTGAAGCGGACGGCCAGGTCCCAGACGCGAATCGTGTCGCGCGCATGCACGCGATCCGCCGGGGTTGCCATGCTTACTTGCCGATTTCGGATTTGACGATGTCCAGCGTCTTGGTGTCGAAGTAGATCTCGGCTTTCTTGCCGTCCTTCGTGGTGCCGTAGATCTCGTAGCAGTTGCCGTCGACCTTGAACTTCTTGATGTTGTAGCCCTGGGCCTCGATCTTGGCCTTGGCATCCGCCTCAGGCATCCATTCGGACTTCGGATGTTTCTCGCAATTGGCACCCGCGAACGCGGCGGTGGAGAACAGGCCGACAAAGGCTGCGGCGACGATCTTGTGCATGGCTCAACTCCTCGGACAAAAAGCCCATCTGGGCGACGTGTGTGAATCGTAGAGTCTAATGAGATCGATTCTCAATGTAGGTTTTCCCGATCTGCACCGTGGCTGCGATGACACAGCAGTTGCGAATGTCACGTCTATGCCACGTTCTCGTAATGTCCCTACTTTGCACAGGGACTTCACGATTGTTCGTCTTGTGGGACAATCGCGGCCCATCGGGTAAGGGTTTTCCCGATGTCGAGCTTCGGAAAGGTTTCGTATGAAAACGATTGACTGGAAGGACTGGGAAATCTTCTGCCGTGTGGTGGAAGGGGGCGGCTTCACGCAGGGGGCCGAACTGGCCGAAGTCCCGAAGTCATCGGCCAGCGCTGCGGTGGCGCGGCTGGAAGGCCAGCTTGGTGTGCGACTGTTCGAGCGCACCACGCGGCGCGTGCGCGTCACCCAGCGCGGCCAGCAACTCTACGACCGCGTGGCGCCATTGTTCGGCGCGCTGCGCGAGATCAGCGCCGAGGCTGCCTCCGTCAGCGCCGAAGTCAGTGGCTCGATCCGTATCGCCACGCCCTACGAGGTGGGTTCGCAGCACCTGTCGCCGACGGTGAACCGGCTGCTCAAGCAGCATCCGTCGCTGCGCGTGCAGCTGGACATGAACTGGGACCAGCCCGACCTGATCCGCCATGGCTATGACCTGGCCTTCGTGATGACGGATACGAGCCTGAGCGACAGCTCGTTTGCCAGCAAGCGCGTGGTGCTGATCGAGCGCGCGTTCTATGCGGCGCCGTCGCTGATCCGCGAGCGTGGATTGCCGCGCGCTCCGCAAGACCTGCAAGGCTGGCCCACAGTCGGCAACCTGGACGATTCGCACTGGGAATTCCTGCGCGACGGCGTGGAGACGTTCTCGCTCGACGTGGAACCGCGCATCTGCACGCACAACGCCGAGGTGCGGCTGAAGGCGGCGGTCGACGGCCTGGGTGTTACGCGCCTGTCGCCGCGCTTCGTTCACGAGCAACTGGTGCAGGGCCAACTGGTGCGGGTGCTGCCCGGCTATTCGTCGTCACCGCTCAAGGTCTATGTGCTGATGCCCGCGCGCAAGCTGATGCCGGCCAGCGTGCGTGCCTTCCTGAATGCCCTGGAAGAAACGCTGGGTGTGCCGGAAAACGCGCGTCGCCCCGCATCGCGCCTGGGCGCTACCTTGCTGCCGGACGCCGAAGCGCTGGAAGACGACGAAGCCACGGCCACGATCCTCACGCTCGAGTGACGGGCCGGTGCCCGCCGCCGGTCTGGAAAGTCGCGCGATTCAGTAAGGCTGGTCGCCGGAGCGCAGGTCGAAGCTGAGCGTGTCGGCAATCTCCAGCATTTCGTCGTCGTCTTCGCTGCGTGTGATCCAGCCCGCGTACGCGTCGCCGCCGGTATCCCAGTTCCACAGCGTGTAGCCGGCCACGCGCAGCTGGTCGGTGGCCAGTTCCATCAACTCTGGCACGCTGGTGCCTTCCAGGAAATCCTCGTCCTCGGTGTCGTCGGTGCCCCACTCGATCTCCAGATCGATGCGCTCGCACAGCTGGTTGAGGCAGCCGATAAAGGACTCGACGTCCTTCCAGTCGACATAGAAGCCTGATTCCCAGTCGATGATCTCCTTGATCTGGAAGAACAGCATCTCGGCGTCGGCCTCGTCTTCCTCGGCGTCTTCCAGCGCTTCCTCGAACAGCGCCAGATGACGCGTGGTCTGCTGGGTGTCTCCCAGATTGATCAGTGCGAACAGCCGGCTCACGGCGTCCTGCGCGTCGTCGTCCAGTTCTATTGCCATCTGTGGCTCCTTTGTGGCCCGGTGGCTCCCGTCATGCGGCCACTTTCCCGATCTCGCGATGCCCCCACGGCGTCACGCGCAATGCCCGCGACGCCTGGGTAGGCTCGATCCAGCCGTTCTCCAGCATGGTTTCCAGCAAGGCCGCACCCAGCGCGCCGCCCAGATGCGGCTTGCGCTCGCTCCAGTCGGGGCAGGTACAGGCAAATTGACGGCGCTTGCGCCGCGTGGCGTCCAGGTCGATACCCAGTTGTGCCATGGCTTGCGTCCCGTCGCCAGTCAGGTCGACCCGTGTGCCATCCACGGCCAGCCAACCCGCCTGCGACATTCGCTCGAACAGACCCACCGCAAGTTCGCCGGCCAGATGGTCATAACACGTTCTTGCCTGCCTGAGCGCCGGCGGCGTGCCACGCGAAACGGGCACGGCCCGCAGGCGCGGCGGCTGGCTGACCAGCGACGCCGTGGCCAGCGCCTCGATGGCCACGCCGATCTCCGGCGCCGCCAGCCGGTAGTAGCGGTTGCGTCCGCGCGATTCCACCACCAGCAGCCCGCCTTCGGACAGCCGGGCCAGATGGCCACTGGTGGACGACGCCGACAGTCCGGCAATCAGCGCAAGCTCGCCAGCTGGCCGGGCGCTACCATCCATCAGCGCCCAAAGCATCGTCGCGCGGCCGGGGTCAGCCAGCAGACCGGCCAGCTGGCTGATGCCTGGTGCATATTCCATAGTTCATGGGTGGGTGAAGGGACGGATGCAAGTATAGGCAATTTGGGGATGAAATTGAGCAGAGGAAACCAAGTCCTGACTAGCCAGTGTTCTTGCCAAGAGACGCAATCGCCTCTCGGGCGGAGGCCGTTCTGGCGGCCCAAAAAGGACGTGGAACAAACTTGAGTCGGCATCGACATGCAGGCGCCGTTCCGGCGCTGTGCAGACACATCGCAAAGCGCGTTATTGACTGTTGAGGATCCATCTCATGCCAAACCTGATCGAACTCCATGGTGCGCTGACTGGCAACTGCATTCGTGCGGCCATTGCGCTTGAAGAAGCGGGCGTACCGTATGGGGTGAAGCCTGTCGACCTGGCCTCGGGCGAGCAGCAGGGCGCCCAGCACAGGGCGCTGAATGCGTTCGGCAAAGTGCCGGTTCTCGTCGAGCATCGGAACGAAGGGGCGTTCGTTCTGACGCAATCCAACGCCATCATGTTCTTTGCGGCGGAGCGATCTGGTCATCGACTCCTGTCCGTGGATCCAGTGGCGCGAGCCCGGGTCTACGAGCGGTTCTTCTACTTCCTGACGGATGTCATCGCGGTCAGCCACAGTGCATTCCGGCTTGAGCAGATGGGCATGAGCACGGCCATTGCCGCACCGATCAATGCGGCGGCAATGGCCGCGCTTGTCGCGTCGGAACAATTCCTTGGCGAGACACCGTACATGGCAGGCCGCGACTTCTCTTTGGCTGACATTTCGGCATTCACGATCGCCAACGCATGTCGCGACGATATCGCGTGGGCGAGCCATCCTGCCCTGGCGCGCTGGTTTGAGAGTGTCGCCGCGCGGCCTGCCGTGGTTCGCGGGCTCAAAGCCTTTTCGTAAGCCGCAAGCGGCACTTCTGGGCGATTGACCATCCGTTCTTGACTTTCAAATAGATGGTGACTACCATCTATTTAGCTGGTTAGCGACCACCCACAACGAGGTGCCGAGATGAGGAAGACGAAGGTTGAGACTGCGGAAACACGGCGGCGCATCGTCGATGCGGCGGCCCGAGAGTTCCGGCTGAACGGCATCCAGGCAACGGGGCTGAACGACGTGATGACCCCGCTGGGCCTGACGCAAGGCGGCTTCTATCGCCACTTTGCTTCCAAGGACCAACTGGTGGCCGAAGCGTGCGCGCGGGCAATGACCGAGGTGATCGATGGGCTCGCAACCGTCGTTCGCGAAGGTCAGCGCGCCAATGGCTTTGCGGCCGTGGTGGAGGCCTATGTGTCCGAAGCCCACCGCGATACGCCGACAGGCGGATGTCCGCTGGCAGCCATGGGAAGCGAACTGGCCAGGGCCGACAAGCAAACGCGGGCGGCCGCCGCGCAGGGTTTCGATGATCTGGTGGAAGTGCTGGCGAAGCAGATGGGGCGCAAGCCGCAGCAGGAGGCCAGGTCCGCTGCCGTTTTCACGCTGGCGGCCATGATTGGCGCCATCACGATGTCACGAGTCGTTGAAGATACCGACGCTTCAGCGGCCATTCTGGAGGATGTGAAGCAGCACCTCGGGGCGATGTAAACCTGTCGGACACATTCACAGATTGGAGCAATTCATGCAACAGCGTAAATATCTGATTACTGGCGCCACGGGCAAGACCGGCGTCTATACCGTGAAATTCCTGCTCGACGCGGGCCACGCAGTGCGCGCCTTCGTCCATCAGGAAGATGATCGCAGTGCCGCGCTGCGCGAAGAAGGGGCCGAAGTCTTTGTCGGCGACCTTCTCGAACATGACGACGTGATCCGTGCCCTGGATGGGGTGGACGGCGCCTACCTGTGCTATCCGGTCCGTCCCGGCTACATCCAGGCGACCTCGTACTTCGCCGATGCTGCGCGTCGCGCGGGCGTCGGGATCGTTGTCGAGATGTCGCAGATTTCGGCGCGAGAAGATTCCAGGAGCCATGCGGCGCGCGATCATTGGATTGCCGAACGCGTTCTGGACTGGTCCGGCGTGCCGACGGTTCATATTCGCCCGACCTACTTCTCGGAATGGCTGACCTTTCCCTGGGTGCTCGATCCCTTGGTACAGGAAGGCAAGATCACGCTGCCTTATGGCGAAGGGCGGCATGCGCCGATCGCGGCCGAGGATCAGGCGCGTCTGATTGCGAGCATTCTCGCGGAACCTGACGGCCATATCGGCAAGACCTACTCCCTGTTCGGTCCGGTGGAGTTGAGCCAACAGGAGATTGCCGCGGAGATTGGCAAGGTACTGGGACGCGAAATCACCTACGCGCCTTCAACGCTCGAGCAATATCGCAAGCATCTGCAGAAGTACGACCTGCCAGAGTTTGTGATCCAGCATTTTCTGGAAACCGCGATCGATTACCAGAACGGAATTTTCTCTGGCACCAATGGGGTTATCGAAGACATCACCGGGCAGTTGCCACAAACCGTAGCCGGATTCGTACAAGCCAATCGCCAGATATTCCAGGCGTAAGTTTTCGCAGCGGCATCCGGGCACAAGTAGTCGTCGGGTCCGGCGCGTATGGTTATCCGCCGCCAAAGGCGGATCTGGTCTGACAGGTCATCGCGCTGCATTCCAGCGGAGGCATCGCCGAACGGATGGCACCCGAGATAGGCCTGGTCTACATGGACAATTGGTATCCGATATCAACCATCGCGTTCAGTTTTGATGGCATGGCGATTCATGCCAGGAGATTTGAAAATGAAAATCAAAGGTTCTGTTGTATTCGTGACCGGCGCAAGCCGCGGGCTAGGGCTCGCATTTGCCCGGGAGGCGGTGGCCCGCGGTGCGGCGAAGGTATATGCCGGCGTACGCAATCCGGCGGCATTCGACAAGCCGGGCATCGTTCCGGTCATGCTGGACGTGACGGATCCGGCGTCGGTCGCCGCTGCGGCAGAGATGGCGAAGGACGTCACCGTGCTTGTCAATAATGCCGGCATTGCCGAGATCACCGGCTCACCATTTTCCGATCTGGCCGAAGACCACGCGCGTCGAATCTTCGAGACGAACTATTACGGTGTCATGCGCGTGACGCGCGCATTCGAGCCTCGGCTACCGAACGACGGGCGGGGCGCCATCGTGAACGTCCTGTCTGACGTGACCTGGCGAACGGTGCCGATGCTGGCCCCTTATTCTGCGTCAAAGGCGGCTGCGTGGAGCTATACGAACAATATCCGGGCGCAACTGAAGGAGCGGGGTATCTCGGTAGTCGGGTTGCATGTCGGATTCGTCGATACCGATCTCACCAAGGCCTTCGATGTGCCCAAGGCAAGCCCTCGCGATGTTGTCAGCCAGACCTATGACGCGTTGGAAGCTGGAGAAAGCGAGGTACTGGCCGATGCGGGCAGCAAGGCGCTCAAACGGACGCTCTCCCTGGCTGTGCCGGGTTATATCGATCCCGAGGTACTCGCGGGACAATAAAGCGCCGCCACTCCCCAATCAAAACGAGGAAGGGTTGCCGAGAGCAGGGGAGCGTACCCGCAACGGGCGTTATCCCCACATCGTCCTATTGCCCCTTGTCCGCGCGCGGTACGTAGGTGATCCGCTCTTCCTCGTAGAGGCGATAAATCAGTTCCAGCATTTCCTTGATATCCCGTGACTCGTCCATCGCGCGCATGCTCATGATGATGGGCGATGTCAGGGTCGCGTCGTCGAGTTCCATATAGCTCACGTCATCGCGCTTCAGCCCATAAACGCTGCTTGGCACGACCGAAATGCCTTCTCCCGCTGCCACGAGCCCCAATGCAATCTGCAATTCGCGCACCTCGTAGATGCGGCGCGGCGTGAGCGCGCGCTCCTGGAACGCCGATAGCACCTGGTCGGCATAGCTGGGCCTGGGCGCTTTCGGGAAGACGATCAGCGTTTCGTAGATGAGGTCCCGAAGCGAAAGCACCGGTTTCGATACCGAGAGCGCATGGCCGACCGGCAGCGCGACAATCATTTTCTCCTCGCGCAGAATCACGCGGCGGATGTTCGGATCCTCATGTCGAATCCGGCCGAAACCGATATCGATGCGGCCGTCCTTGAGCGCGCGAAGCTGATCCATCGTCGACATCTCGTGCAGGCTGAGCTCGACGGATTTGTTCTCGTCCCGGAATCGCCGGATGATCTTCGGCAGCATGCCGTAGAGCGTGGAGCCCACAAAGCCGACGGAAAGGCTGCGCTCGATGTTGCCAACGCGCCGCGTCATCGATTCCAGTTCGTTTGTCTGCGCAATGAGATGCACCGCGTGCGAGTAGAAAAACTTGCCCGTTTCGGTGAGCTTGAGCGGCCGGGAGTTCCGCTCGAATAACTGCACGCCCAGTGATTCTTCAAGCTGCTGGATCTGGCGGCTGAGGGGCGGTTGCGCAATATGGAGCCGCTTTGCAGCGCGCGTGAAGTTCCGTTCTTCTGCAACCGCTACAAAATAGCGAAGGTGTCGCAGCTCCATACAATACCTCCTGGATATAGCCCGATACTAAAACGGTGTTGGACTGCCCCGTTTTGCACCCCTATTCTGCTTTTACGCTCAGTTTCGCCGCCAGATTATACCTTTCGAGTAGCGTTGGATTGGCTTGAAATGAGGGTTAACCCCACCAGAAAAGACAGAAAGTTAGGAGCAGACATGAGTGCCAAAGTATTCGACACGAAGGAAGTGCAGAACCTGCTGAAGGCAGCTGCCAATCTGGGAAGCCAAGACGGCAATGCGCGCGCCAAGCAGATCACGCATCGTCTGCTGAGCGACCTCTTCAAGGCCATCGACGATCTGGACATGACGCCCGACGAGATCTGGGCCGGCGTGAACTACTTCAACAAGCTTGGCAAGGATGGTGAGGCGGCGCTCTTGGCGGCCGGCCTGGGTCTCGAAAAGTATCTCGATATCCGCATGGATGCAGCGGACCGCGAAGCCGATATCCACGGCGGCACGCCGCGCACCATCGAAGGTCCGCTGTACGTCGCCGGCGCACCGGTACGCGACAGCGTCTCGCGGATCGACATCAACGCTGACGAAGCTGCGGGGCCCCTCATCATCCGCGGCACGGTCACCGGTGCAGACGGCAAGCCCGTGTCCAATGCCGTGGTCGAATGCTGGCACGCCAACTCCAAGGGCTTCTATTCGCACTTCGATCCGACCGGCGCCCAGGACGATTTCAATCTTCGTGGCGCAGTGAAGACGGGCGCCGATGGCAAGTACGAATTTCGCACGTTGATGCCCGTCGGATACGGCTGTCCGCCGCAAGGCGCGACACAGCAACTGCTGGACGCGATGGCCCGCCACGGCAACCGCCCGGCGCACGTGCACTTCTTCGTAACCAGCGACAAGACGCGCAAGCTGACGACGCAGATCAACATCGAAGGCGACCCGTTGATCTGGGACGACTTTGCGTATGCAACGCGTGAAGAGCTGGTACCGCACGTGGTCGACAAGACCGGCGGCACTGCGCTCGGCCTCAAGGCTGACGCGTACAAGGAAATCGAGTTCAACATCACGTTGACGCCGCTCGTGCAAGGCAAGGACAACCAGCTCGTCAATCGCCTGCGCGTATCCGCCACGGCGTAACCCGCCCGCACCGCGGCCTGGCTGACCAGGCCGCCACCCCCCTCCGTACGAACCCTCTGCACCAATGCCAGGGCTTCACCACGAAGCCGGCATAGGGAGACGACTCATGTCCGCAACCATCGAAAAAGCACGACAACTGGACGATCTGCTGAGCAACGCCGTCCAGGACGACAAGGAAAACGGCGTCTTCCGCTGCCGCCGCGACATCTTTACCAACGCTGATCTGTACGAACTCGAGATGAAGCACATCTTCGAGAGCAACTGGGTCTACCTGGCGCACGAAAGCCAGATCCCGAACATCAACGACTACTACACCACCTGGATCGGCCGCCAGCCTATCGTCATCACGCGTGACAAGACCGGTGAGCTGCACGCGGTCATCAATGCCTGCGCGCACAAGGGCGCCATGCTCTGCCGCCGCAAGCACGGCAACAAGGGCAGCTTCACCTGTCCGTTTCACGGCTGGACGTTCTCCAATGCGGGCAAGCTGCTGAAGGTCAAGGACGAGAAGACCACCGAGTATCCGGTGCAATTCAACAAGCAAGGTTCGCACGACCTGAAGAAGGTTGCGCGCTTCCAGAACTATCGTGGCTTCCTGTTCGGAAGTCTGAGCGAAGACGTGATGCCGCTGGAGGATTACCTCGGCGAGACCAGGATCATCATCGACCAGATCGTCTCGCAAGCACCGGACGGCCTGGAAGTGCTGCGTGGCAACTCCTCCTACATCTACGACGGCAACTGGAAGATGCAGATGGAGAACGGCTGCGACGGCTATCACGTCAGCACCGTGCACTGGAACTACGCCGCAACGATGGGCCGCCGCAAGGTGGAGGGCACGAAGGCCGTCGATGCAAACGGCTGGAGCAAGTCGGTCGCGGGCGTGTATGGATTCGAGCATGGACACATCCTGCTTTGGACCAACACAATGAACCCGGAAGTGCGCCCGGTCCATCAGCATCGCGACGAGATCGCAGCGCGCGTTGGCGAGGACAAGGCGCACTACATCGTCAATCAGACGCGGAACCTGTGCCTGTATCCGAACGTGTTCCTGATGGATCAGTTCAGCACCCAGATCCGGGTTGTGCGTCCGATCAGCGTCGACAAGACCGAAGTCAGCATCTTCTGCTTCGCGCCGAAGGGCGAGAGCGAAGAAAGCCGCGCCATTCGCATTCGCCAGTACGAAGACTTCTTCAACGTCTCGGGCATGGGCACCAGCGATGACCTCGAGGAGTTCCGTGCCTGCCAGGCCGGTTACGCCAGCACGACGTCGATGTGGAACGACATGTCGCGTGGCGCGCCGTTGTGGGTGCATGGCCCCGACGCGAATGCGAAAGGCATGGGGCTGAACCCGCTCATCTCCGGCGAGCGCAGCGAAGACGAGGGTCTCTTCGTGGTGCAGCACGAATACTGGATGCAGGTGATGCGGAGCGCCCTGCGCAAAGAACAGGCGGAGGCGGCGGCATGACCATCGACTACCAGAAGATCTGTGGCGCCCTCTACCAGGAGGCGCGCTTCCTGGATGACCGTCAGTGGGACGAATGGCTGGCGTGCTACACGGAAGACGTGACCTACTGGATGCCGGCCTGGGATGACGATGACAAGCTCACGGAAGACCCCCAGCGCGAGATTTCCCTCATGTACTACGCGGACCGTGGTGGCCTGGAAGACCGGGTGTTCCGAATCCGGACCGAGCGCAGCAGTGCGTCAATGCCGGAGCCGCGTACCAGCCACAACGTCACGAACGTCGAGGTGCTGGCGGAGCGCGATGACGAAGTCGATGTCCGCTACAACTTCAACACGCTGAGCCATCGCTACAAGGTCACAGACCAGTACTTCGGCACGGTCTACCTCACCTTCCGCAAGGTGGAGGATCGCTTGCTGATTTCGCGCAAGAAGATTGCGCTCAAGAATGACTATATCCGCCAGGTGCTCGACGTCTACCACGTCTGAGAGCACAGGTCGGATCGAGACAGGACGCAGGAGGCAACATGTCCAGCTACAACATCGCACTGAATTTTGAAGACGGCGTGACCCGCTTTGTCGAATGCAAGGCGGGCGAGAAGGTTCTCGATGCCGCATTTCGCGCCAAGATCAACCTGCCGATGGATTGCTCCGACGGCGTGTGTGGCACCTGCAAGTGTCGCGCCGAGAGTGGCCGCTACGACCTGGGCGACGACTACATCGAGGACGCCCTGAGCGACGATGAGAAGCTGGGCGGTCTCGTTCTCACATGCCAGATGGTGCCGCAGAGTGACTGCGTCATCGCCGTTCCGGCATCGTCGACGATGTGCAAGACCGAGCAGAGCAAATTCGCCGCGACGGTCACGAAACTCGAACAGCACAATGACGCCGCCGTGGTGCTTGAACTGGACGTGGACAGCATTCCTCCAGTCTTCCTGGCGGGCCAGTACGTGAACATCGATGTGCCGGGCAGCGGCCAGCATCGTTCGTACTCGTTCTCGTCCGCGCCAGGCGCATCGAAGATCAGCTTCCTGATCAAGAAGATTCCCGGGGGCGTGATGAGCACGTGGCTAGAGTCGGCGCAGCCGGGCCACAAGGTGCAACTGACCGGCCCCTTGGGCAGCTTCTATCTCCGGGCAGTGGAACGTCCGTTGCTGTTCCTGGCTGGCGGCACGGGCCTGGCCCCTTTTCTGTCGATGCTGGAAGTGCTGGTTCGCGCGAACTCGCAGCAGAAGGCGCATCTGATCTACGGCGTGACGCGAGACCTGGATCTGGTCCAGGTGGCGGCGATCGAGGCCTATACCGCCAGGTTGCCCAATTTCACGTTCAGCACCGTGGTAGCAGATGCGGAATCGATCCACCCCCGCAAGGGCTGGGTGACGCAGCATATGCCAGCGGAGTGTCTGAATGACGGCGACGTTGACGTGTACCTGTGCGGACCGCCGCCGATGGTCGACGCGGTGCGCAAGTACTTCGACGACAACGGCGTGAAGCCCAACAGCTTCCATTACGAAAAATTCACGCCCAACGCGGCTCCGGTGACGGCATGAGCGCGCGACGATTTGAAGGCAAGGTGATGGTGGTCACGGGGGCGGCCCAAGGCATCGGGCGTGGTGTCGCGCTACGCGCGGCGGCGGAGGGGGCGAAGGTCTTGTTCGTCGACCGCGCCGACTTTGTCTCCGAGGTGGCTGCCGAAGCGCCGGGGGGCGAAACGGCCGCCTTCATGGCAGACCTGGAGACCTATGCGGGGGCGGCCGCCACGATGGATTTTGCGGCAAGGATCTTTGGCCGCATCGACATCCTGATCAACGGCGTGGGCGGCGCCATCCGGATGCGGCCCTATGCGGAATTCGAGCCCGCCCAGATTGATGCCGAGATTCGCCGTTCGCTCATGCCCACTTTGTACGCGTGCCACGCGGTCCTGCCGCACATGCTCGCGCAAGGTGGCGGCACGATCGTGAACGTGTCGTCGAATGCCACGCGCGGCATCCGCCGCGTGCCGTATTCGGCTGCGAAAGGCGGCGTCAACGCGATGACACAGTCGCTGGCCATGGAGTATGGCGAACACAATATTCGCGTGGTTGCGGCAGCACCGGGCGGAACCCAGGCCCCGGCTCGACGCGTGCCGCGCAATGCGGCGGGAGACAGCGAGCAGGAACGCGTCTGGATGGGCGAGGCGGTTACCCAGGTGACCGAGTCAACGTTCTTCAAGCGATACGGCACGCTCGACGAGCAGATCGCGCCAATCCTGTTCCTCGCCTCTGACGACGCCGGCTACATCACTGGCACCGTGCTACCGGTTGCGGGCGGCGACAACGGCTAGCGCCCGTCGAGATCATAAAAACGGAGGAGACAGAATATGCGTCACGTTGACGTTCAAAAGTTTGCAGACGACGCGCGCTTCAACAGGTTTCATGCAGGACTCCTGTTCTGGTGCGCGATCATCATCATCTTCGACGGCTATGACCTCGCCGTCGTGGGCATTGCCCTGCCGTCCATCATGAAAGACATGGGTGTCGACGCGACACGTGCCGGGCTCATGGTCAGCGCCGCGCTATTCGGCATGATGTTCGGTGCTGTGATCATGGGAACTATTGCGGATCGTATCGGCCGGCCCAAGGCCATTGCCATCTGTATTGGCCTGTTCAGCGTCTTTACCGCTGCGGCGGGAATGACCCATGATCCGGTCACGTTCAGCGTGACACGCTTCCTTGCCGGGCTTGGCATCGGAGGCGTGATGCCCAACGTCGTGGCGCAGATGACGGAGTTCTCGCCGCGCAGGATCCGCGGCACGATGGTCACCCTCATGTTCAGCGGCTATTCCGTCGGCGGGATGCTCGCCGCCCTGATGGGAAAATCGCTGATCGAGACATACGGCTGGCAATCGGTGTTCCTGGCGGCGGGCGTTCCTTTGCTGATCATTCCGGCTGTATTGAAGCGGATGCCGGAATCGCTGCCGTTCCTGATCCGGCGGAATCGTCTCGATACCCTCCGGACAGTCCTGCTTCAGATGGAACCCACCTATCATGCCCAGGCGACAGACCGGTTCGCGTTGCCGAAAGCCGAAAAGGTTGCCAGTGCGCCCATCCGCATGTTGTTCCGTGATGGCCGTGGATTCAGTACCGTGATGCTCTGGGTTGCTTTCTTCATGTGCCTGTTCATGGTCTATGCGCTGAGTTCCTGGCTCACAAAGCTCATGGCTGGCGCGGGGTATAGCCTCGGATCGGCACTGACGTTCGTATTGGTGCTGAATGCTGGCGCGATGGCCGGCGCCATTGGTGGCGGTTGGCTGGCCGACAGGTTCAGCATCAAGCATGTGCTGGTGGGCATGTACGCGCTTGCCGCCGCTTCCATCACCCTGCTTGGCTACAAGATGCCGACCGAAGCCTTGTTTTTCGTGGTGGCGCTGGCCGGCGCCTCCACCATCGGCACGCAGATCGTCACGTATGCCTACGCAGGGCAGTTCTATCCCGCGACGGCCCGGGGAACCGGCATTGGCTGGGCCTCCGGCATCGGTAGAAGCGGTGCGATCCTTGCTCCGATCGTCATTGGCGTGCTGGTGAGCATGTCCCTGCCGCTGCAGCTGAACTTCGTCGCCATCGCGGTGCCCGCCGTCATCGCGGTGCTGGCGGTGCTGCTGATCGACCACAGTCAATCGGCATCGGTCATCGACAGCAAGTCGAGCCATGACGTGGCGGATGCCGGACAGCCCGCCATGCTGTGCGACGGGCCTGCCCGGATGATGCGCGCTATGCCCGAGCCAGGGGTCCCGTCTCGTCGACGGGCAGACTGAATCCGAATATCGCGCCTCGGGGCCGGTTTTGCCACGCCCGCAAGTGGCCGCCGTGGGCCTCGAGGATCGTTCGGCAGATCGACAGGCCCATGCCCATGCCTTCCGGCTTGGTCGTATAGAACGCCTCGAACAGTTCGTCGGGCTCGGCTGGCAGGCCAACGCCGACATCATGCACGGTCACCAGCACCTCGCCCGCCGGGGTGACCGACGAACGTACCGTCAGTTCGCGCGCATGCGTCTCGATGCCTTGCATGGCCTCGATGGCGTTGACGGCCAGATTCAGGAACACCTGCTGAAGCTGGACCTTGTCCGCCGATACCATGGGCAGCACCGGATGCAGTTCGGTCTTGAGCATGACGCGGTGGCGGGACAATTCGCCGGCAAACAGCGGAAGCGTCTCGTTGATCATCGCGTTGAGGTCGATGCGCTGCGCCTGAGGCCCTGCCTTGCGCAACATGGACCGCATGCCGACGATGACGTTGCGCGCACGCTGCCCCTGCTGAACGATGCTGTTCAGCGATTCCACGGCCTCTTCGACGTTGGGCTTGTCGCGTTTGAGCCAGCGCAGCGCAACATTCGCCTCGATCGTCAGCGCGGCGACGGGCTGGCTCACCTCGTGCGCGATGGACGCCGTCAAGGCGCTGAGCGTCATGACGCGGCTGACGTGCGCCAGTTCAGCACGCGCCCGATGCAGGGCCTCGTCGGCGGCCCGACGCTGTTCGTCAAGCCGGCTGTTTTCGATGGCGCTGGCCGCCTGGAACGCCAGCAGCTTGATGACCTCGATCCGTGCCGGCACGAACGCGCCGGGCGCCAGCCGATTCTCCAGATAGAGCACACCAATCAGCTTGCCCTGATTCAGCAGCGGCAAGCACAGCATCGACCGCGCCCGGCGTTGGCGAATGTAAGTGTCTGCCGAGAACGACGGCTGGGCGGCGGCATCGTCCACCACCACATGCTCGTGACATTCGAGCACGTGCCTGACGATGGACAGCGGCATCTCGGCCGCATCGAGCGGCCGGTCGGCCAGTGCCACCGTTGTGGCGTCGTCGTGCACGGCAGCCTCCGCGGCGACACGGTGCTCTGCGCCCTGCGGCAGGATCAGCAGCCCGCGTGACGCGCCGGCGTGCGCGATGGCGGTGCGCATCAGCGTGGCCAGCAGCCGGTCCAGCCGGATCTCCCCGGATACCGCCTCCGAGATTGCCATCACCGTGGCCAGGTCCAGATGCTGGAGCGGGGCGCCGATGGTGCCCATCAGGGGCGCGGAAGCGGGGCCAGCCGGGGCGGTCGCGCCCAGGGCGGCAGGATATTGCTTGTCGAGCTGCCAGACCTTCGCGTCGGCACCCCAGTGCAGGTACGCATGGCGAGCCTGTCGCAGGTACACCAACGCCACGTTGTCGAGCCGCCGGCTCAGGTAGAAGCGCGCCGCAAGCTCATTGACCAGGGCCTGCATGTGGATCAGGTCGCTGTCGCGCGCTGACGCGATGGCCGATTCATAACCGCGCATCGCGTCGATGTCGCGTCCCTCCAGCCGTGCGATCTCTGCCTCGACGAGCAAGGCGCGGTGTGCGAACGTCGCCGGACAACGTCGTGCCCATTGCGCCAATTGTCGGTGGTGGGCCGCCAGCACGGGAAGGTGGAGGGCCAGTTCGTCGGCGACGGCAGGGTTGCAGCACGCCGCGCGCGCCAGCGCGGCATAGAAGTGATATTCGGCCTGCTCGAAATAGGAGGGCGACGTCCAGAGCAGCGGTCGAGCCCGCTCGGCCGCTTCCAGCGCTTCCGCGGCGATGCCGGCCAGGTAGCGCGCCTGCAGCTTGCGGATCCAGTACCAGCACGACGCAAGTCGCAGCCCCACGTCGCTGCCCAGGCGCGCCTCGAACGCGGTCTCGCTGAAGTCCTTGGCATCGAAGCGTCCGAACACCGGCGTCTGCCCGCGCAATGTCCGCACGAGCTGGCGCTGCGCGGCGAGACGATCCGCGACCAGTGCGAAGCGTGGCCCCCACGCGAACACGCTGCCCGAGTCGGCATCGTGCTGCACACCGCCCAGCGGGTCGCCAATGGCGAGCGCGTGGGTCATCAGGTTGCTGCGGATATAGGCGGCGTAGGTAAGGTCGCCGATCTGCCCGGTCAGCTCCAGCGCCCGGCGCACCAGGGCACGCGCCACGCGCAGCGGCTGTGTCCAGTGCAGCAGGTTGCCGCCGGCAATCTGGTACACGCGGGCGCGCATCCGTTCGACACCGCGCTGCTCGCCCACGCCGAGCGCCAGCCGCATGAGTGCGACGCCCTCCGCGCCGTCGCTCGAAGCGGCCGTGCGCAGCATCGCCAACCAGGCATAGGCCAGGCAAGATTCCTCGCTATTCCCCAGAGAGAGGCTCAGGTTGACCATGCGCAGGATGACCAGCGTGCGCAGGTGATCGTCCGTGTACCAGGCGGGCTGCAACAGCGCCGTCAGTACCCGCATCGTGGCCAGCCCACCCGGGTCTGTCATGCGCGGCAAGGCGGACAGCGCTTCGATGTCCCGGCCATCGAGCAGGCGCGCAAACAGCGCTTCTTCGTCCGCGACGACCGATGCCACGGGATGGGTGGACCAGTCGATGCCGGCACGACGCAGGTAGTCCAGGCCAACCGTCAACGCTTCGACGCGACGCCCGCCCGTCATCAGCAGGCCCAACTGGAGCTGCGTGACGACCCCCAGCGCCGTCAGCGACGTTGCCCGCGCGGCCAGCGCGTTCAGTCGCTGTTCGGCGCGCGCCGATTCCCCAGTCAGGAATTCGCATTCGGCCATGTGCTGCGTCAGCGAGAAGGCGAGGGCCTCGCAGCGCGTGAACGCATCGTCGCCCAGCAACGCGAGTCCCGCCGAGAGGTAGTGCAGTGCCGCGGTGTTCGCGCAGGTGGACTTGGCGCGCAGCCCGGCGGCCAGGTTCAGTTCCGCTAGCCTGTCGCGCTCTTCCTGCCGTTCGATCAGGTCCGCCGCCCGGTTGCACTGTCCAACGATCGTAAAGACGCTGGCGTCGATCTCTTCGGGCGGCGTGCGCTCCAGCAGCAGCCGGCCCAGGCGCAGGTGGAAAGCCTGACGTTCCGCTTCGGGAATACGGGCGTAGGCGGCTTCGAGAATCCGGTCGTGGCGGAAGCGCAGCACGTGATCCTGGCGCGAGACCACCCCGGCACGCACGGCTTCACGGATTGCAGGGTCGAGTTCAGCGGGGTCGCGCGTCCATCCGCGCGCCAACGTGTCGACCGTGGTGTCGTTGCCCAGGCAGGCCAGGAGCTTCAGCGCCGCGCGGGTGCTGGCAGGGAGCCGGGCAATCCGCCCGACCATCAGCGCCACGACGTTGTCGGTGAACCCTTTTTCCGCGATTTGGTCGAGGTCCCAGGTCCAGCGTGCTGCGCTGTAGTCGAAGCGCAGCAAGCCTTCGTTGGCCAGCTCGCTCAGGAATTGCGTGGCGAAAAACGGGTTGCCTGCCGTCTTTTCCATCACCAGGCGTGCCAGCGGTGCACTGGCATCGGCATCGCTATGGAGCGCTTCGGCCACGAGCTGGTGCAGGTCGGATGCGTCGAGGCAGCCCAGCTCGATATGGGTCACGCCGGCGCCATCCGCACGCAACGCCGCAACGCAGCGCGTAACCGTATGGCCGTCGCCCACCTCGTGGCTGCGATAGGCGCAGACCACCAGCAGGTTTGTCGTGGCCGGATCGGTCAGCAACTGGTGCAGCAGCGTAGTGGTTTCGTTGTCGAGCCACTGGATGTCGTCAAAGCACACGGTCAGCGGCTGTGCGGCGCGCGCCAGTGCCGCCACCAGGCTGTGCAAGGCGAGATGGAGCCGGGGCCCGGCCTCGCGCGACTGCGTGTCGGGCACCCACGGCACCGGACCCAGGATCGATTCGAGTTCAGGCAGAAGTGGCACGAGCAGCCCGGCGTTGGGTCCCAGGGCCTCGGCAATGACGGTGCGCCACGGTGCCACGTCGGCTGCGTCACGGGTCAGCCAAGTTCGCAGCAGGCCACGCAGCGCTTGCGCGAGCGATGCATAGGGCAGTCGTGCGCCGTCGCCGGCGGCGCCGTCGGCGGACACATCGGCCGGCGCCTCCGACTTGCCCGTTGCGTACACGGCGCCGCGCTCGGCAACGGCGCGCGCGAAAGACTGCATGACCGATGTCTTGCCGACGCCGGAATGTCCCGACACCATGACGATCTTGCTGCGACCCGTGGCCGCGACGCGGTCAAACGTGGCCTCCAGTGTGGCGACGACCTGCGCGCGGCCATAGAGGCGCTCGCGAATCGTGAAGATGTCGGAAAGGTCGTCCTGGCCAAGCGGGAACGGCGCGATGTCGCTCTGCGCCGCTAGCGCCTGGTGGCAGTGCTGCAGGTCGCGCAGCAGCCCGGCGGCCGTCTGATAACGTTCCTCGGGCGCCTTCGCCAGGAGCTTCATGACCAGGCTCGATAGCATCGCAGGCACCGTGGCACGGCGATCGGCCGGCGGCACGGGCGCGCGCGCCAGGTGGGCGTGAACCCAGTCAATGGGCTCCGAGCCGGCGAAGGGCAGCGCGCCGGTCAGCAGCTGGTAGAACGTGATGCCAAGCGAATACAGGTCGCTTCGGGTGTCGATCGCGCGATTCATTCGGCCCGTTTGCTCGGGAGCCATATACGCGAGCGTGCCAGCGATTTCGCTGGTCTCCAGGAGCGGGTCGGCGCCGCGCGATGCCCGCGACGCGATGCCAAAGCCCGTCAACCAGGCGCGGGTGCGGTCAGCGGCCACCAGCACATGGGCAGGCTTCAGATCCTTGTGAATCAGGCCGCGCTGGTGAAGGTGGCCGACGGCACTGGCCATGGCCAGGGCGATGTCGAGGAACTGCGCCGGGGCCATCGGACTGCCGAGCATGCGCGCAAGAGGCTCTCCGCCCGGATCTTCGAGCAGCAGCACGGTGGTATCGCGTTCGTGCAGTAGCGTCAGCGGACGGGCAGCCCAACTTGCTTCGAGGTCGTCGCGAAGCGTGTATTCATGCGCCAGCCGGTCGAGCGTGGCGGGCGTGCGATGGCCATCGGCGGCCCAGACCCCCAGTACCAGTGTCCTGGCGCCGTCATCAAGCAACTGCCAGCCGCGCCCGAACATTCGGTCGCCTGCATCCCACGTGGAGTCGAAGCCGAGGCCAATTCCGGCCCGGGGGAAGAACATGGATGACATTGCAATGCTGACGAGAGGGGGCGAAAGAAAGCCCGCGGATTCCGGGGCGCTGCAGGCAAGCCAGATATTAACAAATGGCGAATGGCCAGTCCGGCGTATGATCGCGTCCAGACCATCGACCGACGACGTTATCTTGACCATCGCGCCCCAAGCGTTCCAGCCCTCTCCAAAACGAATGCGATCAGACCTGCTTGCGGCCATCGAACGCATCTCGACGCGGCTGGACAGGGCAAGGCCGGCCGGTTTGCAGTGGCTGCGGCGGTGGATGGCACGGCGGGGCCGGGCATTGGTGGCGGGCGCGCTGATGGTGGTTCATCCCGCCTGGGCAGCCTACCCGGATCAACCGATAACGATCGTCGTGCCGTACCCGCCCGGCGGTCCAGCGGATCTTATTGCGCGCCCGCTGGGCGCCAGGCTGCAGAAGCGCCTGGGGACCTCGGTGGTACTGGACTACAAGCCGGGCGCGGGCGGACAGATAGCGCTGCGCTATGTGCAGCGTGCCCGGAACGACGGTTACACCCTCGTGCTTGCCCTCGCCGCATACGCGATCGGGCCGCTTGTGAGTCAGTCGGCCGGCTACGATCCGGTCAAGGATTTCCAGCCTGTCTCGCTGATCGCCAAGCAACCGCTGGTGCTCTATGTCGGGGCAAACTCGGGATTCCGTTCCGTATCCGACCTGACGGCGCGTGCGAAGGCCCATCCCGACCGGGTGACAGTGGCGTCGTCCGGCTACGGCAATACCAGTCACCTTGCCATCGAGATGTTCTCCCAGGCCGCCGGCATCCGGGTAGCGCATGTCCCATACCACGGCGGGGTTCAGGCCATGGCCGCGGCCATGAGTGGCGATGTGGATGCCGTATTTGCCGGTGCCGATGGTCTCAGATATGTCAGATCAGGGAAATTGCGCGCGCTGGCGATTGCCAATGACACCCGGCTGGCCTTGGCACCCGACACGCCAACCTTCACGGATGCCGGCGTGCCAAACATGTTTGTCACGGGTTGGTACGGCCTACTGGCGCCGAAGGATACGCCGGGGGACAGGGTCGAGACCCTCGACCGCGCCATCCAGCAGGTGCTTGCCGAGTTGACGCTGAACGAGATGCTGACCGGCTACGGGTTCAAGATGTTGCATGCCGGCCCGGCCGACTTCCAGGCGTTTATCGAACAGGAGCTGGCACGGTGGAAGCGGCTGATCATCGACCGGCACATCGTTCCCGACCAGATCGATATTCGCACGGACAAGACATCGGGCGGCGTGCGCAGGTAGCCGCGGGTGCCTCGATGGATCCCGGAGGCGTTGTGGCCGGATCCGGGGCGCCAGCTATCGCTCCCGTCTGCCGGGCGACGGTTTCCGGCCCAGTTCCTTTTCCACCACATGCATGTGGTGGCGTCCGATGGCGAGCGCTTCGCGCAGTTCCCGCAGCAGGTTCAGGGAATCCGACTCGTCCCGGCGGCGGTGCCGGCAAAACCGGACGATCTCGATCTGCCGCCGCACGAGTTGCCGGCAGCGGGTGACGTGTTGACGAGCGGTAACGAGCTCTTTGAGGACGGAAATGCGATGTCTCATCATTGCCTCTGCAGTCCTAAAGGTAGGACTGCTCCCCGGCGCCGGCAAGCGCCGGCGATCGTCAGCCCTCGGCGCTGTCGCCTGCCGGCTTTCGAGGACATGGCGGCCAGGATTGCGGCGGCCTTCCGACCGATCGTGCCAGCGCCGTACGCCTGCGCCTGGGACGACGAGAACGAGAAGCTCGCCGAGCTGTTGCGCGCGGCGACCGGCACCAACCTGTCGTGAAGCGCGATACGCGTCAGCGAGGCGCCGCGCCCCGCACCCCGCCCCTTTTCCTACGTGTTCAACGCTGATACGTCGGGGCGACAAAGCCGGCAAAGCGCTGCTGCGTCACCGTCTTGAAGTTGGTGGAACGGTAGGCGTCGCGAATGTCGGACACGAACGGCTTGTTCAGGTCGTCGGTCCTGACGGCCACCAGGTTCATGTAGTAGTCGGGAATTTTCTCCAGCGCCAGCGACGACGTCAGCTTAAGTCCGGCCCCCAGCGCGAAATTGCCATTCACGAAGGCGTAGTCCACATCATCGAGCGAGCGCGGCAACTGGGCGGCCTCTAGCTGGATCAGCTTGAGCTTGTGCGGATTGCCCTCGATGTCGCGCTCGCTTGCCCGCACGGCATCGGTGCCCGGCTTGAGCGTCACCCATCCGATCTGCTGAAGGATGGCGATGGCACGCGCCAGATTGGTCGGGTCGTTGGGCAGCGATACGGTGGCGCCAGGCTTCACTTCGCCCAGGGTCTTGTGCTTGTGGCTGTAGATGCCGATCGGCGCCGTGGGCACCTGGATCAACTCCGACAACTGCAGCTTGCGATCTGCCGAGAACTTCTTCAGATACACCACATGCTGGAAGGCGTTGGCGTCGATGGCGCCATCGGCCAGCGCGAGATTCGGTTGCACGTAGTCGCTGAACTCGATAATCGTCACCTTGTAGCCGCGCTTTTCTAGAATCGGCTTGATGCCGTAGCGGACCTGGTCCGCATACGGGCCCGCCGTGGCGCCGAAGCGGATTTCCTTCCTGTCGGCGTCTGCCGCCTGCGATGCCTGCATGACACCGAACGCCAGCAACGCGGCGAACAGCTTGACCCCGGTCTTGATGAACATGTGGCTTCTTTCCTCTGTTGAAAATCAGAACTGGCGGAACGCGGCGGCGGCATGCCGCTGGGGCAGCCGGTCGCCGTCGGAAAACAGCTTGTGCCGCAGCGAACCGTCGGTGTACGCGGTCTTGTAGCGGCCGCGATCCTGCAGCGCGGGGACGACCAGATCGACAAAGTCCTCGTAGCTTTCGGGCACCACGGTGCGGCTGAGATTGAAGCCGTCGATGCCGGTCTCGTCCACCCATTCGGCAAGCGTGTCCGCTACCTGCGAGGCGTCACCGACAATCGCCGGATAGCGCCCGCCCAGATCGAACAGGTCCAGCAGCTTGCGACGCGTCCAGCCGTGCTGCGCTGCGGTGCGAGTGGCCGATTCGATGGCGTTGCCGCCGCCGTAGTCGACCGGATCGTCCAGGCCATAGCGACCAAAATCGACGCCAGTGCTGGCGGCGAAGTGGGCAAGCCCGGCTTCGCGGCTGGCGTAGTCGCGGTATTCGGCGTGCTTCTCGCGGGCTTCGGTCTCGGTCCGGCCGGTGACCACGGCCGCGCCCATGAACACCTTCACATCGTCCGGGTGGCGCCCGGCAGCCGCCAACTGCTCGCGCAGCGCGGTCACGGTCTTGCGCGCTGCTTCCTTGCTGGGCGGCGAGATGAACACGCATTCCGCGTGGCGCGCGGCAAAGCGCTGCCCCCGGCCGGAACTGCCGGCCTGGAACAGTACCGGCGTGCGTTGCGGCGACGGCTCGGACAAGTGGTAGCCGTCGACCTTGTAGTAGCGGCCGTGGTGGCTCACCTTGCGTACCTTGGCCGGATCGGCGAAGACGCGCGCGGCCTTGTCGCGCAGCACGGCGCCGTCCTGCCAGCTGCCTTCCCAGAGCTTGTAGAGCACTTCCAGGTATTCGTCGGCGCGGTCGTAGCGCTCGTCATGGGCAAGCTGCGCGTCCAGCCCCATCGCGCGGGCCGCGCTGTCCAGGTAGCCCGTCACGATGTTCCAGCCCACGCGGCCGCGCGTCAGGTGGTCCAGTGTCGAAAACCGTCGCGCCAGCAGGTACGGCGGCTCGTAGGTCAGGTTCACCGTGACCCCAATGCCGAGGTGCCGCGTGGCGGCGGCCATGGCCGGCACGATCAGCAGCGGGTCGTTGACGGGAAGCTGGACCGATTCCTGCAGCGTCACGTCGACGTTGTTGCGATAGACGTCGTACACTCCGACGATATCCGCAATGAACAGGCCGTCGAACAGGCCGCGCTCCAGCGTGCGTGCCTGGTCGATCCAGTATTCGAGCGTGTTGTAGTCGGTCGACCGGTCTCGCGGGTGCGTCCACAAGCCGTGGTTGATATGCCCCACGCAGTTCATGTTGAACGCGTTGAGCAGGATGTGCTGTCGAGGCGAACCATCAGCCATCAGATGGCTCCATGCCGGGGCGGCAACGTGTCATTGAGGTGGAAGTTGCCAATGGCGTGGTACTTCCAGCGGACCGGGTCGTGCAGCGTATGCGTGCGGGCATTGCGCCAGAAGCGGTCCAGGCCCTGGTTGTCGAGCGTGGCCGATGTGCCGCCAAGCTCGAACAGCCGCGTGCCGGCCAGCAGCGACGCGGTCGTGGTGGCGGCGCGTGCGGCGGCCACGGCCAGCGATGCCTGCGCCACGCTTTGCGCGTCGGGCGCCTGTCGGGCAGCGTCAGTGACGCGGGCGGCCCGGCGCACCAGCGCTTCGGCGGCACGCAGCCTGACCTGGACGTCGCCAACCTGATGGATCGTCAGCGGATCCTGCGATGCGCTGGCGACGCCGGCGTCGATCCAAGGCCGCGCGTGATCGCGCACGAACGGCAGCGTGGCGGCAAATGCGCCACGACCGATACCCAGGTCGATGGCGGCATGCAGCAACTGGGCGAACGGTCCAATCGTCGTGGGCCGCTCGAACGATGCGAGGAACGGCACCACCCAGTCGGCTTCGATCCGCACATTGTCGAAGGTGACCGAGCCGCTGCCGGTCACGCGCTGGCCAAAGCCGTCCCAATCGTCGGTAATGCTCACCCCCTCGGCCGTGCGGGGGACAAAGGCCAGCCATGTCACGTCGCGGCCGTCTTCCTGCGTCACCACCAGCGTCGGAATCCAGTGCGCGTACAGCGCGCCGGTGCAGTAGAACTTCTGCCCGTCAACGCGGAAGCCGTCGCCGTCGCGCGTCAGCCGCGTGCGCCGCTTGAAATCCTTGTGGCCGATTTCGGCCAGCGCATTCCCGAAGCGCTCGCCGGCCAGCGCGCGCTGGTGGAAGAAGGCCTGCTGGGCCGGAGTGCCGCCTACGCGCAATACCTCCAGCGCGTAGAAGTGGTTCTGCGGGATCTGTCCGAGCGACCCGTCCGCTGCGGCGATGATGGCAATCACCTCGGCCAGCGTCACGCTGGATACCCCTGCGCCGCCGTGCTCGCGCGGTACGGTGATGCCCCAGAGGCCGCTGGCGCTGAAGGTTTCCAGTTCGTCCCAGGGCAGCAGACGCTCGCGGTCCCGGCGAGCAGCGCCGGGCGCGAACTGCGCGGCTAGCCGGTGCGCGATGGCAATCGCCTCGGCATCGTCGGCCACGGCATGGGGCGTGGCAGCGGGCGAAGGGGCGGGGCGTGCGCGGCCATCGGCCGGCGGCGGAGTCAGAAGCAACGACATGTCAGTTCCAGGAATGCCGCTTGGGCAGCGCGTTGTTCAGGTGATAGTTGCCGATCAGATGCAGCTTCCAGCGCACGGGGTCGTGCAGCGTATGGGTGCGGGCATTGCGCCAGTGGCGATCGAGGTTGTGCCTGGCCCGTGTGGCCGACGACCCGGCCAGCTCGAACAGTTTTTCGCTGGCTTGCAGCGCGGCTTCGGTGGTCAGCACCTTGGCTTCGGCCACGGCAACGGATGCGCGGGCGCTTGATGCCTCGGTGATCGGCTGCGCGGCGATCTCGTCGAGCGTCAGCCCGGCCTCGCGCAGCACTGCGCGGGCCCCTTCGATGTCGACGGCCAGCCGGCCCACGTCAGCGATCAGATGGGGGTCATCGGTGGCGCGTGCCACGCCGGCGTCGATCCACGGGCGGGCGTGTTCGCGCACGAAGGCCACGGCGTCGTCAAATGCCGCCTGGGCGATCCCCAGGTCGATGGCCGCCTGGATCAGTTGCGAGTTGGGGCCGTAGAGCCCTGGCTTGTCGGCCAGTTGCCAGAGCGGGATCACGTCATCGGGCGCGATGGACACGTGGTCGAACACCACGGTGCCGCTGGCGGTGGTGCGCTGGCCGAACGATGACCAGTCGTCGATGACCGTCAGGCCGGCCGCATCGCGCGGCACCCATACCTGGACGGGGCGATCATCGTCGTCCAGCGCCCGCGTGGGTACGCGATGCGCATACAGCGCGCCGGTCGAGTAGTAGCGCTTGCCGCTTAGCCGCAGCCCCTGGGCGGTCCGCTGCAGGCGCGTGGTGCCGTCGAGCACGGTGCGGCTGCCTGCCGCGCGCCGCTCGGGCCCGGCGTTGCCAAGCCGCTGGCCGGCCAGCACTTCGGCGTAGAAGCGTCGCTTCTGTGCGTCGGTTCCGGCTTCGCGCAGTACCCCAAGCAGGCCGAAGTGGTTTTGCGGAATCTGGCCCAGCGACGCATCCGCCGCGCTGACGATGGCGAAGACCTCGGCCAGCGTGGCGAACGACACCTCGGCACCGCCATGGGCTTGCGGCACCGTGATGCCGCCCAGGCCGCTTTCCGACCAGAGATCGAGCGCGTCCCACGGCAGCAGGCGTTCGCGATCGCGGGCGGAAGCGCCCTGTCGAAAGACGCTGGCCAGCGCGTGCGCTGCTGCGACGGCCTCGGCGTCGGTGCGGATGCGGCGCACGCGGGAAGGATCGGGAAGGCGTGGTTCGCGCTGGCCGATGGCGGCAGGCTCCGCGGCGTGGATGTCGGAAAGGTCGGTCATGGCGTATCGGAAAGAATGCGCAGCGCGGGGGTGGCGGCCCGCCAGCGGCGCTGCACGTTTCCGACACCATACTGCGGCAGGTCCGGTACACGAACGACGCCTTTGTTCTATCCAAGCGCGACCGGGACGCATAAGACCATGCGCATTCCTTCGATCGATCGGTAACGCCGTGCGGCCACCAAATTCCTGCACCGTCGATGAAAGGTGCCGCCGGTGTGCCGCTGCTACAATGCCGCCCAGCAGCTTCCGCGCTGCACGATGGGAATGGAGCTTCCCGAAACCGCCCGCAAGGGCTGATGGCTCCTGTCACGGTGGACGGGTTCCGCCGATGGCGGGGCCACGTCTTCACCCTCCCGCCATCGGCGGGCCTGTCCCGAAGTCATCTTTCAACTAGGACAGTCATGGGGATCTACGGTTTTCTCTTTGCTTTTCTCGGCGGCGGACTCGGCTCGGCCGGGCGCCACGGCATGAATCTGCTGGCGGCGCGGCTGGTCGGCACCCACTATCCGTTTGGCACCTTTGCGATCAATGTGCTGGGGGCCTTTGCCATGGGGGCCGTCGTGGAACTGTTCGCGCTCAAGGTGTCACTGCCGCAATCGGCGCGGCTGTTCCTGACCACGGGCATCATCGGCGGCTTCACCACCTTTTCCACCTACGCGCTGGAGATTGCCTTGCTGTATGAGCGGGGAGAACTGGCCCATGCCGCGCTGTATGCGCTGGGCTCGTTGCTGCTGGGCGTTGCCGCGCTGTTTGCCGGGGGCGCGGCCGTGCGATGGGTCAGTGTTTGACCCCGAAAGCCGGGCTGGCATGCCCCCGCACGCCAGCCGGCTCCGCAATCAGAACCGATGCCGTATCCCGACCACCGCACCAAGCTGGTTCGCGCCGGGCTCGACGTTGTAGACCGGCGTGGTTGCCGAGACGTTGTTGTACCCGTTCACGCCCAGGTACGACTTGTCCTTGTTCAGCGCGTACGACACCGATGCATAAAGGTCGGTGCGCTTGCTCAGCGTGTAGTCGCCCGTCACGGCGAACAGCCACGGGTCGGATCCGGTGCTGCGGAAGTCCTGGTAGTACGCGGCGCCGGTGACCGAGAACGCCGGCGTGACCTTGTAGCCCAGGGCCAGCCAATACAGGTTGGAGCCCGCGTTGGCGGCCTGGGCGCCCGGCAGCGTGGCGCCGTCGAGTGCCTTGGCCAGCCGGTAGCCCGCGAAGACCTTCACCGGGCCGGTGGCATAGGTGCCGGCCACCGAGTAGCGGCGGATCACGGGCGCCTGGTTGGCCGGCGTGCCAACGTGTGCGTCGTCATAGGACGCGCCCACCGAGAACGGGCCGGTCACGTAGTTGACGTAGGCGCCGAAATCGCGGCCGAACACGTTGCTGCCTGGCACTTCATTGCCGTTCGACTGGAACGCATAGAAGGCCGACGCGGTCAGCCCGCCGAACTGGCCGATGTACTTGACCGAGTTGTCGGCACGCGCGCCAAATTCCGGCGCGATCGACAGGATGCCGTAACGGTCGGCCAGCGCTGCCGGGTCGTACAGGTTGGCGAAATCGCGCAGCGATGTCTGCTGGCGACCCAGCAGCAACGTGCCGAAGCGGCTTTCGGTGCCGACATAGGCGTTGCGCCCGAACAGGCGGCCGCCCTGGCCCGACACGCCGGTATCCAGATCAAAGCCGCTTTCCAGCACGAAGACCGCCTTCAGGCCCTGGCCCAGGTCCTCGGTGCCGCGCAGGCCCCAGCGCGAGCCGGACAGATTGCCCGACGTGAGCCGCGTCTGGCTGTTGCCGTTGCGCCCGGCGTTGGTGGTGAATTCGATGCCGGCATCGGCCACGCCGTAGAGGGTGATGCTGGATTGGGCGTGTACGGTGGCCGACACGGTACTGGCGAGCGCGGAGACCGCGAACAACGCGAGGGACTTCTTCATGGGATTGGACTTCCGGATACCGCTGGGGAATCTGTGAAAACTGTGTGGCTTGGTGTGAAGGGCGCAGTCGCCCGGCAGCCATCGCGGCGAAAGGCTCCGCCGCGATGGTGCCTGCCGCGCTAGACCTTGCGCCGGCGGCCTGGCGCATCCACCCGATACTGGCCGGGCATGCCCTTCCAGGCGCAGCGGTCGCCGCCGCCGCCCAGTTCGCAGGCCAGCGCCGACAGCGTCATGGTGGCCAGTATCAGCAGTCGATGCAGCATGATGGCCTCGTTACTTGCGGTCGACGTCGAGCACGGCCTGCGCAAACGCGGTAGGCGCTTCCTGCGGCAGGTTGTGGCCGATGCCGCCCGTGATGTCGCGGTGCTCGTAGCGGCCCGTGAACTTGCTCTTGTAGGCGCTGGGCGCCGGGTGCGGCGCACCGTTGGCGTCGCCTTCCATCGTGATGGTGGGCACGCTGATGGTGGGCGCCGTGGCAAGCTTCTTCTCGATGTCGTCGAACTTCGACTCGCCTTCCACCAGGCCCATGCGCCAGCGGTAGTTGTGGATCGTGATCGCCACCTGGTCGACGTTGTCCAGCGACACGGCGCTGCGTGCGAACGTGGCGTCATCGAACTTCCACTGCGGCGACGCGAGCTTCCAGATCAGCTTGGCAAAGTCGTGCGTGTACTTCTGGTAGCCGGCCGCGCCACGGTCCGTGGCGAAGTAGAACTGATACCACCATTGCAGCTCGGCCTCCGGCGGCAGGGGCAGCTTGCCGGCGGCCTGGCTGCCGATCAGGTAGCCGCTGACCGAGACCAGGCCACGGCAACGGTCGGGCCACAGGACGGCCATGATGTCGGCGGTGCGGGCACCCCAGTCGAAGCCGGCCACCACCGCGTTGCGAATCTTGAGTGCGTCCATCAGGGCGATCATGTCGACCGCGATGGCGGACGGCTGGCCATTGCGCTTGGTCTCCGGCGACAGGAATGTCGTCGTGCCGTAGCCGCGCAGGTGCGGGATGATCACGCGATAGCCGCGCTGCGCCAGCAGCGGCGCCACGTCGACAAAGGCGTGGATGTCGTACGGCCAGCCGTGCAGCAGCAGGGCCACCGGGCCGTCGGCCGGGCCCAGTTCGGCGTAGCCGACGTTGAGCACGCCGGCGTTGACCTGCTTGATCGTGGCGAACGACGTATGCGTGCCGGGCGTGACCGGCGCCAGCGGCGCGGCCTTCGACACGCCCGACTGCGCGTGCGCGGCGCCGATCACGCCAAGCTGGGCGGCAGCCAGCGCCAGGCTGGCGGTGCCAAGAAAGTTACGGCGCGGCAAATCGATGTTCTTGCTCATGTTTTCTCCTATTGCGTCTGACGCTAGCGTTTTACTTCGAGGGTGGCTTGAGGTTTCGCTTCTATCGGGCTGAAGCGCCGCCTGGAACGGGTTGCCGCTGGGTCACAGCCGATGCCAGCACCGATACGATGGTGTTTAGCGCCAGCGCGATGACACCGATATAGACCGGGAACGATCCATTGCCAAATTGCACGGTATAGACGGGCTTCAGTCCCATCACGATGGCCAGGCCGGTGCCGCTGACGATACCCACCAGCCAGCCGGCAAACAGCCCGCTGGCGGTCAGGCGCTTCGTGTACAGCGTGAAGACCACGGCCGGAAAGATCTGCAGGATCCAGACGCCGCCCAGCAGCTGCAGGTCGATCGCGTATTGCGTGGGCAGCACGATGATGAACAGCAGTGCGCCGAACTTCACGAACAGCGAGAACAGCTTGGCGCTCTTCGCTTCCTGCTCGGGCGTCACGCCGGGGCGGATCAGCGGCCGGTACAGGTTGCGGGTGAACAGGTTGGCGGCGCCGATCGACATGATCGCGGCGGGCACCAGCGCGCTGATGGCGATGGCGGCGGCCGCGAAGCCGACGAACCACGACGGGAACAGCTTCAGAAACAGCGCGGGCACCACATCGGAAGCCGACGACACATGCACGCCGGCGGCAATCGCCATGTAGCCCAGCAGTGCGATCAGCCCCAGCAGCAGCGTGTAGGCCGGCAGCGCGATGGCGTTCTTGCGCACGGTGTTGGCCGACCCCGACGCCAGCACGCCGGTCATCGTGTGGGGATACATGAACGCTGCCAGCGCCGAACCCAGTGCCAGCGTGGCATAGGCGGTGAATTGCGACGGATGCAGGGTCAGCCCCGTCGTGCCGCCCTTGGCCGCGAAGAACGTCTCCGAGGCATGGAACACGGCGCTATAGCCGCCGAGTTTGCCCGGGATGACCACCACGGCCACGATCACCACGATGTAGATCATGATGTCCTTGACGAAGGCGATCATGGCCGGTGCGCGCAGACCGCTGGAGTACGTGTAGACGGCCAGCACGCCGAACGCCACGATCAGCGGCAGCTCGCCGCTGACGCCCAGGCTCTTGATCACCACCTGCATGCCCACCAGTTGCAGTGCGATGTACGGCAGCGTGGCAACGATGCCGGTGATGGCGATGGCGGCCGGCAGCCACTTGCCACCGAACTCGCCCTGCACATAGTCGGCGGCCGTGATGTGCTGCTTGCGGTGGCAGACCTCCCACAGGCGGGGCATCACCGCGAACACGAACGGATAGACGATGATCGTGTAGGGCATCGCAAAGAAGCCGTACGCGCCCACCGAATACACCAGGGCCGGCACCGCGATGACCGTGTACGCCGTGTAGAAGTCACCGCCGACCAGGAACCACGAGATCACGGTGCCGAACTGCCGGCCGCCCAGTCCCCACTCGTGCAGCTGGTTCAGGTCGCCGCGCTTCCAGCGCGCGGCAATGAAGCCCATGACGGTAACCAGGGCAAAGAAGGCAATGAAGACGGCCATCGCCACGCCGTTGATGGTCGGCGCCGCAGTCATTTCAGGCTCCGGTAGACCACGTACAGCAGCAGGGACGTCACGGGCACCCAGATGAACTGGTACCAGTAGAAGAACGGAAAGCCCAGCACCGCCGGCTGCGCATCGTTATAGAACGGTACCCACAGCAGCGCGATATACGGCGCCAGCAACAGCAGCCACACCCAGTTGTGGCCGCCCCTTGAATGTCCTGTCTCCATGCCTTGCTCCCTGAGATTTGCGCTTCGGGCACGGGACGTCGTTCTTGAAGGGACGGGCCGGTGCCGAAGGATTGGCACGAGTCTAGGGAGGCGCCGCAAGCCGCATGTGTCGGTCTGCCCCGGTTTTGTATCGCAGTGTATTCAGACCCGGGCGGCTGGATATGCGGATACAAATCGGCCGCCGGCCCGCCGCGCGGGGGTGTCGCCGCCGGTACGTCTTTGGTATGACCCTGGCATGCCCATGCGCTACGGCCGTTGGACCAACGGGCAATGCACACAGGGGCCGCCCATGCCTACCATGTGCTCACGGGGCACGCGGGGCGTTGGCCCTGGGGAGAGAAATCATGGATCAAGCAAATGGGCTCGAACTGGTCCGGCTGCGCGCGGCAGCTTCCGCGCTGAGCCAGGATGCCCGGTTGTGGCGCTGGTTTTCCGATCAGATGGAAGAGCACCGGCTGTCCTGCGAACGGAACCGGGACTGGTGGCGCATTACCATCGCCGGGCGCGAACTGGCCTGCGACCGGTCGTTCGACGTGGCCGTGCGCGCGGCCTACACGCTGAGTCGAGCACTGGAGGCCGTGTAGCGGCCGATTCGGGGCGCCGTCGGCGCCCATCGCGGCGCCAACGCCACACAAACGTTTGCAATTTCATTGAAAGCGTCGATAATCCCGCTTCGCATTGGGCGGGCCGATGTCGATTTCACGCCGTTTTCCGGTAATTTCATCGTATTTATGTGCATTTTCAGTCATTTGGCTGAAGCACGGTCCGTCCGACTGCGTCAGGCGCAGCGCCCTGGGGTCGCCCCCGCAAGCCCCGGGCAGAACGTCCATGTATGCACAGTGAGAACCACGATGAACAGCAGTGCCGCCTTGTTGCGGGAATCGACCGACGACGGTGTCGTACTGGTTGTCGATGACGACCACGATGTCCGGCGCGCCCTGTCGGGACTGTTCCGCTCGGTCGGGCTCGCCAGCGAATCCTTTACCTCCGGCGAGGAACTGCTGGCCCACGATTTCCCGGACCAGCCCATCTGCATCGTGCTCGACGTGCGCCTGCGCGGCGCCAGCGGGCTGGACCTGCAGAGCCACCTCAACCGCGCCGGCAAGAGCGCCTCGATCGTGTTCATCTCCGGCTATGGCGATGTCCCGATGACCGTGGCCGCCATGAAGGCCGGCGCCGTCAATTTCATCGCCAAGCCATTCCGCGAACAGGATCTGCTCGATGCCGTGAACGAGGCATTGCAGCGCGACCGTGACCGCCGCCAGGCCAGTTCGCAGACCCAGCAGCTGCGCGAGCGCCTTGATGCCCTGACCGGCCGCGAGCGCGAAGTCATGAAGCTGCTGGTCCACGGCCTGATGAACAAGGAAGTGGCCGATCAGCTTGGCATCAGCCAGGCCACCGTCAAGATCTATCGCGGGCAGGCCATGCGCAAGATGCAGGCGCGAACCTTTGCCGAGCTGATCCTCATGGCGCAGGCACTGGGCATGGTGACGCCCGGCACAGGCTCGGGCGGCGACGGCGACCCGGACACCGAGGCCGACTGACGGCAAGCCATCCCCGCCCGCCCGCCGCCGCTCAGGCCGGCTGCACCGTACCCATGATGCGCTGACCCAGCGCGATGCCCCATTGGACCAGGCGCCGGTCGGCCGGCAACTGCTCCTGCTCCCAGGCGGCCAGCGCCGCGTCGATGCCGCGTGCGTCGTCCGTATCGTCAGCCGCGCGCCCCTGCAGCGCCCGCGCCAGTGCCACGGCGTTGCCCGCGACCTTGCCGGCTCCGGCGCCGGTATGCGGCCGCGCCACAAAGGCCGCGTCGCCCAGCAGCACCACGCGGCCGAACACCATGCGCGGCGCCTCGTAGTCGTGAATCAGTTGCAGGAACGGATCGGGCGTGGCGGTCACCAGCGCCGCCAGCGCGGGTGCCAGCACGTCCAGCGCGGCCGTCTGCAGGTGACGGATCTCGGTGTCGCGCATCGCGCCGGGCGGCAACGAATAGTTGTGGCGCTGGCCCGTGCGGTCCTGCAGCAGCGCATCCAGATCCGGACCCTGCGCGATCCGACGATACCAGACCCAGTTCTGCCGGCGTTCACCGGGCCGCACGCTGCCGTCCTCGCCCGGAATCCGGTACGACAGGAACTGATGCGCCCGGCCGTCCTGGAAGACGAAGCTGTCGCGCAACAACTGATCGCTGACGGCCAGTAGCGCCGTCTCGGGCAGCACGCCGCGCCACGCCGCGTAGCCCGCATAGGTGGGCCGGGCACCGGGCAGCAACCGCGCGCGCACCGCCGACAGCGGGCCATCGGCGCCAATCAGCAGATCGCCCTCCTCGGTACGGCCAGACGCGAAACGCGCGATCACCCGGCTGCCATCCTGCTCGAACGACCTGAAGGTCTCGCCGGCATGCAACATCGCGGAGTCCACGGCCCGCCGCATGCGCAGGTACAGGCCGTTCCAGGCGATCTGGGTCTGCGGCATGTAGGCGCGGCGCTCGGCACCATTGCGGTCCACGAACACGCGATCGTGCGACGGCACGCCAAAAT
Source organism: Cupriavidus pauculus (assembly GCF_002858765.1). Classification (GTDB taxonomy): domain Bacteria; phylum Pseudomonadota; class Gammaproteobacteria; order Burkholderiales; family Burkholderiaceae; genus Cupriavidus; species Cupriavidus pauculus_B. Next base: position 152,937 of record NZ_PJRP01000013.1, on the reverse strand, counting down.
CGGCGCCCGGGTCGACGCCGGCGAAGTCAAAGGCGTCGATGACGGCGGGCTGCAGCACCAGGCCGCCGCCACGGCTGTCCAGTTCCTGGGGCGAGCGCTCGAAGATGGCAACGTCCCAGCCGGCCGCCCGCAGGCAGATGGCGCTGAACAGGCCGCCAAGCGAGCCGCCGATGACGATGGCGCGGGGGCGTTTTGGTGTGGGCATGGTCGACTCCTGGTGGATGGGTGCAAGGGGGTAGCAAGAGGGCGCCGGGATCAGGGCGCAATCAGGTTGCGCAGCCGCTCGCCGGCCAGCGGCATGTCGCGCATCCGCTGGCCGGTGGCGTCGAACAGCGCGTTGCCGATGGCGCCAGCGGTCGGGCCCATGGCCGCTTCGGCCACGCCCAGGAACGGGGCGCCGGGACGATCCACCAGATGCACGCGAACCTGCGCGGGCACGGCGGAAAAGCGCAGGATCGGATAACTGCCCCAGTCGAAGCTGCGCACGCCGTTTGCTTCGAAGCGCAGTTGTTCATAGAGCGTCCAGCTGGCCGATTGCAGGATGCCGCCCTCGATCTGGTTGCGTACGCCGTCCGGATTGACGATCTGCCCGCAGTCCACCGCCACTTCGGCGCGCGTCAGGCGTACCTGCCCGGTGTCGCGTTCCACGGCCACCTCGACCGCCATCGCCACGTAGGCCATCAGGTTCTTGTACTTGCCGAACGCGAAGCCCACGCCGTGTCCCGGCTTGCGCTGGCGGCGCGGCCATCCAAACTGCTGAGCCGCCAGGCGGATCACGTCGAGCGCGCGGGGATCGTCCATATGGCGCAAGCGGAACGCCACCGGATCGGCGCCGGCCGCATGCGCCAGGTCGTCCATGAACGTCTCGATGGTGAACACGTTCATGTGCGCGCCCAGCGACCGCATGGCAGACGTGCGCAACGGCATGGTCGGCGAGAAGTTGTTGACGATATGGCTGGCTGGCAGCCGGTAAAGCGGAATCGCGTTGCGGTCGCCGCCGCCTTCGGGCTGCATCATCGGCGTGGACGGGGCCGCCTTGAACGGCCGCGCCAGTTGCGTGGCCGGCAGCAGCCGGCCGGCGTTGACCACGCGCTCGTTATGGGAGCTGCTCCACAGCGCGTAGTCCCAGTCGACGATCGTGCCGTCAGCCGATAGCGAAGCCTTCACGTGCGTGACCATGGCCGGCGTGAAGTGGTCCCAAATGTGCTCCTGGTCGCGCATCCACTGCACGCGCACCGGGCGGCCCGGCAGGGCACGGGCCAGCAACGCGGCGTGCGCGGCCACGTCGTCGGCGCCGTTGTGGCCGTAGCAGCCCGATCCTTCCACATGCACGCAGCGCACGCTTTCCTTGGGCATCGACAGCATCTCGGCCAATCCGTCGCGCAACGGGTAGACACCCTGCGAATGGGTCCAGACCGTCAGCCTGGCGTCCTGCATATGCCCCACGGCACATGACGGCCCGATCGAGCCATGCATCAGGTAGCGCTTGGTATAGGTGGCCTCCAGCGCCTTCGCGGCCGGCGGCATGGGCGCCGTGGCGTCGGCAATCACGATGCGCTCGGTGGCGATCTGGCGCAGTTGGCCCGCCACCTGGTCTGGCTGGGGCAGGGCACGCCCCTTGCCCCAACGGCATCCGGCCGACAGCGCGCGCTGGGCCAGCACGGCCTGCCATTCGCGTTGCGCCACCACGGCCAGCATGCTGCCGTCGCGCACGATGGCGATGAAGCCGGGTGTGGCGCGGGCGCCGGCCTCGTCCACGGACAGCAGCGGCGCATCGTAGGCCGGCGGCAGGACCACGCGGGCATGCACCATGCCCGGCATTTTCAGGTCTTGCACATAGCTGGGCCCGCCCGTTACCTTGCCCGGGATGTCCAGGCGTGGCATGGCGGTGCCGATTACCGTGAACGAAGCCGGATCGCGCAGAGGCGACGTCGGCGTGGCCATCGTGTGCAGGTTCACGTGCGGCAGCAGTTCGGCAAACGTGACCGAGCGGCCATCGCGGGCCGCAATGCGCGCGTCGCGTGCGGTCAGCGTGGCAGGGTCCGCACGCAGCACGCGTGCCGCGGCATCGGTCATCAGCCCGCGCACCTGGGCGGCGGCGTTCAGCAACGCGCTGCCGCTGTCGGCCATCGTATGGCTGCCGGCGGTCAGCCCTTCGTCGGGCAGGCGCGCGGTGTCGGCCGTCAGGAACGTGATGCGACGTGGATCGATCTGCAACTCCTCGGCCGCCACCTGCAGCAGCGCAGTGCGGATGCCAGTACCCAGTTCGACCTTGCCCGTATGCACGGTGATGCCGTTGTCGGGTGCCACGCGGATCCAGGCGTCCAGATACGGGTTGGTCTTCAGGCTGCCGGGCAGCTTGTCGAGCCCCTTGGCCACGTGAATGGCGGCGCCTTCGTCGGCCAGCACCATCTGCGCCAGCGCCTGCCTGCCCGGCAGCAGCGTAAAGCCCACCAGCAGCGAGCCGGACACCATGAACGCACGCCGGCCGGGATTGGCCAGGTTCGGGATGTCGTCGACGGGGTCCATCATGCGGCCTCCTTGGCGGGTTTGCGGCCGGCCTTGCCGGCGTCGGCCACCGCGCGGATGGCGGCGAGAATGCGCATGTGCGTGCCGCAGCGGCACAGGTTGGGCTCCATGTGCGTGCGGATCTCGGCATCGGTGGGATGCGGATTGCGATCCAGCAGCGCCTGGGCGCGCATGACCATGCCCGCGATGCAGTAGCCACATTGCGCCGCCTGGTGATCGATGAATGCCTGCTGCAGCGCGCCGGGCTGGCGCGCGGTGCCAAGGCTCTCGATGGTGCGCACGGGGCGCTTGCCGACGGCCGACACCGGCAGCAGGCACGAGAACGTCGGCTGGCCGTCGACGATCACGGTACAGGCGCCGCACTGCCCCAGGCCGCAGCCGAACTTTGCGCCGTTGAGTCCCAGGTCTTCGCGCAAGGCATAGAGCAGCGGCGTGGCGGGGTCGATGTCGAGGGAATGGGTGCTGCCGTTGACGGTGAGCTGGATCATTGCGAGGCATCTCCCTTGCGGATGTCGGTAACGGCCTGCGTAACGCCGTCCCACGGCGGCAGGCGGGAATAGGTGGCCCGGAGGTAGCTGACGAGGTCGGCCACCTGGCGATCGTCCAGGGTCTGGGCGAACGCGGGCATGTAGTGCAGCGCGTCCTCGCCTTCCCATGGAACGCCCTGCAGGATCATCTGGACGGTGTTGCGCGGCGTGGCCGCATGGATGGCGCTGCTGGTGGCAAGGCTGGGCCGGTCACCGAAGCGCTGCATGGGCGACTGGTTGCCATGGCACGACGCACACGCGCCGGCAAACAACACCTGTCCGCGCTGTACGGCCTGGGTGTCGACGGGCGAATTGCCCTGGCCAGCCGGCCTGGGTGCGGGCTTGCGCAGCGCCAGCAGATAGGCCGCGATGGCTTCGGCATCGGCTTGCGGCACGGTGCCCAGTTCGCGCGTCACGGGCAGCATGGGACCGGCCGCCGCGCCGTGTGCCGACGACATGCCGGTGCGCAGGTAGGTCACCAGTTCAGGCGCGGTCCATGGCACGGGACCATGGGCAAGGTTTGCCAGCGATGGCGCTTCCCAGCCGTCGATCACGCCGCCGCCGAACGCCTGGCTCCATTTCTCCCCGCCGATCAGGTTCAGCGGCGTGTGGCACGCGGCACAGTGGCCAGGACCATCGACGAGATAGCGCCCGCGGTTCCACTGCTCGCTTTGCGACGTATCGGGCGCGTGCGGACCGGGCCGCAGGAACAGCACGTTCCAGAACGCCACCAGCGGACGGAAGTTCAGCGGAAACACCAGTGCATTAGTCGGCGTGCGGGCCTGCACCGGATCACGCCGCATCAGGTAGGCGTAAGCCGCCGCGATGTCGTCGTCCGGCATGCGCGTGAAGTGGATATACGGAAAGGCCGGATAAAGCTGATGACCATCGCGGGCGATGCCGCGGCGCATGGCCCGCGTGAATGCCTCGGGCGACCAGTTGCCGATGCCCGTTTCCGGATCGGGGGTGATGTTGGTGGAGTAGATCGTGCCGAACGGCGTGCCCAGCGGCAGGCCGCCCGCGAACGGCTTGCCGCCCTTGGCGGTGTGGCATACCGCGCAATCGCCAAGCGCCACCACGCGGGCGCCGCGCAACACCAGTTGGCGGTCAAACGATGCCGGGGCCGGCGGTGCCACGGGGGCGATGGCCGGCTCCCACATCAGGTAGGCGGCCAGGGCGATGGCTGGCAGGGCGGCAATGAGGAAGATGAACAACCATCGGCGTCGCAACTGCATCTGGGGCTCCCTTGGATTCCTGTGTCTTGTTACCAGGCATCGTAGAAGTCAGGGCAGGTTGGCATCAATTGCCGCGTGGTCGTTGACGCGCTAAACGAAGGTATGAGGTGGAAGCCGGGTGGTGCGGGGTGGCGCGGGCGGGCGTGGGGTCGAGGGCGGGATGACTGGCGCCCCAGCCCATGCGGGCGAGGGGAGCCAGCCAGTGCGTGGCGCGGCAGTGCGCGCCCAGCGCAGCAGCACGCGTCTAGCGCAGCAGGTTCGTCTTCGCCAGTTCCACCAGTTCGTCGGCGCGACCGTTCATCACGGCCTTCAGCGCCCACAGGCTGAAGCCCTTGACCTGTTCCGCCTTCAACGCGGGCGGCATGGCCAGTTCCTGCGTGTTCGTCACCACGTCGAGCAGGGCCGGGCCGTCGTGTGCCAGCATCGACGCCACGGCTTCCGGCAGCAGCCGTGGGTCTTCCACGCGCTGCGCATGCACGCCCACCGCGCGTGCCATGGCGGCGAAATCGGGGTTCTGCAGCGACGTACCGGTTTCGAGAAAGCCCGACGCCTTCATCTCCAGGGCCACGAAGCCCAGCACGCTGTTGTTGAAGATCACCACCTTGACCGGCAGCCCCTGCTGCACGAGCGTGAGGAAGTCGCCCATCAGCATGGCAAAGCCACCATCGCCGGACAGGCTCACCACCTGCCGGTCCGGGAAGGTGGCCTGCGCGCCGATGGCCTGCGGCAGCGCGTTGGCCATCGACCCGTGCGCCAGCGAGCCGATCAACCGGCGCCGGCCATTCATGTGCAGGTAGCGTGCCGCCCAGATGGTGGGCGTGCCCACGTCGAACGTGAAGATCGCGTCTTCGGCGGCCTGCTCGCTGATCAGCCGGGCCAGGTATTGCGGATGGATGGGGCGCCGGCCGCTGTCGCCGGTGGCCAGGTCGTCCAGTTGCTTGCGGGCGTCGCGGTAGTGGCGCACGCTCGCATCGAGGAAGGCAGCATCCGCCTGCGGGGTCAGGCGCGGCTGCAGCGCGTCGAGCGTGGCCGCCACGTCGCCCACGAGCCCCAGGTCCAGCCGCGTGCGGCGCCCCAGGTTCTCGGGCCGTACATCGACCTGCACCACGCGCGCGCCCTCGGGATAGAACTGGCGATAGGGAAAGTCGGTGCCTAGCATGACCAGCGTGTCGCAGTTCTGCATGGCGTGGTAGCCGGAACTGAAACCGATCAGGCCGGTCATGCCCACGTCATACGGATTGTCGTATTCGATGAATTCCTTGCCGCCCAGCGCGTGCACCACCGGCGCCTTGAGCGTCTCGGCCAGCCGCACCACCTGGTCGTGCGCGCCGGCGCAACCGCGCCCGCACAGCAGCGTGGTGCGCTGGCTGCCGCGCAGCAGTTCGGCCAGCGCGTCCAGCGACTCGGCGTCGGGCACCACCACGGGCGCCGGCAGCGTCATCGACGCCGGCGCGGATATCCCGGCCATCGCAACCGCCCGCAGCGCCACGTCGCCCGGAATGACGATGACCGCCACGCCCCGGCGCCCCACGGCCGCGCGGATGGCGGTCTCCAGCACGCCCGGCAGTTGCTCCACGCTGGACACCAGCTCGCAGTAGTGACTGCATTCGCGGAACAGCTGTTCGGGATGGGTTTCCTGGAAGTAGTTGCGGCCGATCTCGGCGCTAGGAATATGCGCGGCAATGGCCAGCACAGGCACGCGTGAGCGGTGGCAGTCGAACAGCCCGTTGATCAGGTGCAGGTTGCCCGGCCCGCAGCTGCCGGCGCACACGGCCAGATTGCCGGTCAGGTGGGCTTCTGCACCCGCCGCGAATGCAGCGGTTTCCTCGTGCCGGGTGTGAATCCAGTCGATGTCGCCGCGCTGCCGCAGCGATTCGGTCAGCCCGTTGAGGCTGTCGCCCACGACGCCGAAGATGCGGCGAACGCCGGCGCCGTGCAGCACCGAGGTGATCAGATCGGCTGCGGTTTCCGTGGCCATGCTGTGCTCCTTGTCCGGAAGGGTTGCCTGTCGGATACGCCAGGCAGGGAAAGATTCAACCTAGCCTACGCCGGGCCGATCCGCCAGCCTTGTGTTCCGGTGGGCGCACTTCCGGATTCGCACGATCGGCGCGTGCCACCGCCGCGCTACCTGCGAGGCCCTGCGCAGCGCTACGGCTGCCGCGGGATCGAAAAGGCAAAGCGGCTGCCGTGCGGCACCAGCGCCTCGGCGCGCAGTTGCCCCCGGTGTGCTTCGACAATAGACTTGCAGATGGCCAGCCCCATGCCCATGCCGTTGACCTTGGTGGTGTAGAACGGCTCGAACACCTGTTCGGCAAGGTCCTGGCCGATGCCGGTGCCGGTGTCGGCCACGCTCACTTCCAGCAAGTGGTCGTCGACCAGGCGCGTCGTCAGGTGCAGCACGCGCGTGCGTCCGTGGATCTCGCTCATGGCGTCGATGGCGTTGACCACCAGGTTCAGGATCACCTGCTGCAACTGGATATCGTCGCCAAAGGCATGGGCGGGCTCGGCTTCGAGCGACAGCTTCAGCGCGATCTGGCGCCGCTCGATCTCGGTGCGCGAAATCGCCAGGATATGGCGGATGGCCTGGTGGATGTCCACTTGCGCCATCACCGGCGCGGCGTTGCGCGTCAGCGCCTGCAGGCTGCGGATCATGTCGCCGGCGCGCTGGCCCTCGCTGCGGATGGCCTCCAGCCCTTCGCGCGCATTGGCGATGTCGGGCGTGGGCCGCGCCAGCCAGCGCAGGCTGGCGCCCGCATTCGAGACGATCGACATCAGCGGCTGGTTCACCTCATGCGCAATCGACGCGGTCAGCTGGCCCACCGTGGTGGCACGCGCCACGCGGGCCAGGTCGGCCTGGGCGCTGCGCAGCGCGTCCTCGCCCTGGCGCCGCGCGGTGATGTCCGTCACGGTGCCCACGTAGTCGATTTCGCCGTCGTCGCCGGGCAACGGCTTGCCGATGGCAGCCAGGTAGCGGATCGATCCGTCGGCACGCACGATGCGATGCTCCACGCGGACGGTGGCCTGCCGGGCGACATGGGTCTCGGTGATGTGCCGCACCATCTCGCGGTCCTCGGGGTGCATGTGCGACAGGAACACCTCGAACGGCAGGTCGTGCTGGTCGGGGTCCAGTTCGTAGATGCGGCGCAGTTCGTCCGAACCCGTGAAGCGGTCGCGCTTCAGGTCCCAGCGCCAGCTACCCGTGTGGCTGACGCTCTCGCCCATGGCCAGCGATGCCTCGCTGGCGCGGAGTTCGCGCTCCACTTGCTGGCGGCGTTCGTTCTCGGCCAGCAGGTCGTCGTAGAGCCGGGCCGTGCGCAGCGAAATAGCCGCCTGCGAGGCGATCAGCTCCAGCACGCGGGTGCGGTCCAGCGTGAAAGCGTCGCGCACCAGGCGGTTTTCGAGGTAGAGCGCGCCGATGGCCTCGTTGTGGCGCAGCATCGGAATGCACAGGGCGGAAATGTCCGCGCCGTGCGACATGCCCGCCTGGCTGCCGACCTGGCCGAAGTAGGGATCGATGGCAAACGGATTGGCGCCCACCGACATGCCCGTCATGGCGGGCTGCCCCGTGCGCACCGCCGTGCGGAGCATGACTACCGGCAGCGCGCTGGGCGTGACCGGGTCCTGTGTCACCCGTACGCGGATGCCGTCGGCGGTGGTGTCCGCGCTGGCCTCGACGACCGGCCCTTCGGGCCGCATGCGGATCAGCAGCCCGCGCTGGGCCCCGGCATATTCGAGCACGACGGTCATCAGCTTGTCGATCAGGCGGTCGAGGCGGATTTCCTCGCTCAGCGCCCGCGATGCCTTGATCACGCTTTCGGCATCGAGCGTCTGTGCGCTGGCGCCGAGATGCCAGGTGCGCAGCGGCGCGGTCTCCACGATCTCCGGAAATTCCGTCTCCAGCTGCCGCGCCTTGCCCATGGCGCCCCAGCGCAGATAGGCATCGCGCGCATGGCGCCGATGCGCGTCGGCTGTCGATGCCAGCCCCTGCGCCGCACCGAGCCGCGCCGCGCGCTCGTGGGCGATGGCGGTGATCTGCACGAAGCCATGCGCGGCGGCGTGGGCGATGGCCTGTTCGTAGCGCGACATGGCCGTCAGCACGTCGCCTTCCAGCCGGGCCAGTTCGGCTTCCGCCAGCAGCGCCTTGTCGGTAAAGGTCAGCGGATTGGCGTGCGCCCAGTCGCGCAGCCTGCGGGCATCGGCGCGCAGCGTCTGCCAGGCCGGCGCATCGGGCGCCGTCGGGGACGCGTCGAGTTGTGCGGCAAGCGTCAAGGCGCGTAGCAGGTGGAAGTCGAGCTGATGGATATGGGCGGGGGCCGACCAGGCAAACGTGGCGGCGCGATCCAGGCATTGCGCGGCCGCATCCACCTGGCCGGCCAGCAGCAGGACGGTGGACCGGTACACGGCCTGCCAGAACTCCAGCGTGCTGAGGCGTTCTTCCGCAGGTTCCGGAGCCGCCGGCACACCGGGGGTCTGCCACGCGAGCGTACGCAGCCCGTCGATAAACCGTTGCTGCAGCAGCAGGATGGCCTCCACGTCGCCAAACCGGGCGGCGCGCACGAACTGCAGGCCGCGCGAGATTTCGGCCTCGACATCGTCGAGCGCATCGCCACGCGCCAGCATGACGGCCACGACGTGGCAGCACTCGTAGCAGGCCGTGGTGATGTCGCCATGCGCCACGCCCGCGGCAAAGCCGGCCCGCGCGCACTCGATCGAATAGGACAGGGGCTGGGTCCACACGCTGAGCTGGTCCAGCGGCAACAGCGTGCGGGCCTCGTGCGCGGCGTAGCCATGGCGCGTGGTCAGCCGCCGTGCCAGTTCGCCATAGCGAAAGCCGTCGTGGTACGCCCCGTAGCGGTGGCACACCAGCACGCCGAGCCAGCCCAGCGACGCGGTGGCCGACCCGCTCATGCCATGCGCCAGCGTTAGCCGCATCATCTGGCACAGGGTGGCGAACGCCAGGTTCTGGTCCGTGAAGCTGGCCGGAATCTGCAGGGCCAACAGCAGGCCCATGGCCGCGTCGATGCGGGCATCGGCAACATCGGGCAATGCCAGCAGGGCGTCGAGCCGCGTGGCATCGAGTTGCGGCTGGATTTCGGCGTACAGCGCATCGCACAGGTCGTCGGACGGATGCGGCGGCAGGTCGATGCCAAAGCCATGCAGCCCCTCGATCGCCTGTTGCACCGCCAGCGCGTTTTCCGACCGCCGCAAATGGATCTCGATCTTCAGCCGGTACACGCCCGCCTGCCGTAGCGGGCCAGTGTGCCGTTCGAGCAGATCGGTGGCCAGCGCCAGCGCATCGTCAAGCCGGCCCTGCAGGAACCAGCAATGGGCCTGTTCCTCGAGCAGCGAGAATACGAGCCCGTCGGCGGCAGGCGACGGCACGCCGGGGCCGCACGCGCGGCGCAGGCCGCTGTCGACATACTGCAGCGCCGCGGCGTAGGCGGCGGTGCTGCGTGCGCGCCGCGCGGCGTCCAGGAACAGCGCCGCCATCATGCGGGCGTCGTCGGCCGATGTCTCCTGCGCTTCGCCGTGCATCAGCAGATCCGCGGCACGGAACAGCAGGTCGTCGCGGGCGTCGTGCCGGATCGACTGCGCCAGCAGGCGGCCCGCGTGCAGGCTCAGCCGGGCGCGTGACGCGGCGTCGATCCCGTCATGCGCGGCTTCCTGGATGCGGTCGTGCGTAAAGACGTACTCCTGCTGGGCCAGCATGAGCAGCCCCGCCGCGCGCGCCGGCGCCAGGCGTGCATGCAGCGCGCGTTCGGACAGCCCGAAGACGTCGCACAGCAACGTGACGGGCGACCGGCTGCCCAGGCAGGCCATGCCCCCCAGGCAGTCGCGCGTTTCCGCCGGCAGCCGGTGCAGCCGCTGCAGGCTCAACTCGGCCACGTTGTCGGTGTAGCTGCGCTGTTCGATGGCCACCAGGTCGAATTGCCAGCTGTCGCTATGGTCCGGGCAGGTGATCAGCCGTTCGTCGGCCAGCGTTCGCAGGAACTGCCGGACGAAGAACGGGTTGCCGAGGGTCTTGGCGTGGATGCGATGCGCCAGGGGCTGTAGCGCCGTCTCGGGCATGCGCAAGGCCTCCACGAGCAGCGTGACGACCGATGCCACCGACAGGTTGCCAACGGGGACGTCCAGCACCGCTGCGTGCTGGCGCAGCGCGGCCAGCGGCGCCACGTCGGCATCCCGGGCGCCGCAGACCAGCAGCAGGGGCAGGGGTGTCGACGCATCGGCCAGCCGCGACAGCAGCCGTTGCGAAGGCTGATCGAGCCACTGGATGTCGTCCATCACCAGCACGAAGGGCAGGTCTGGCTGCGCGAACGCCTGTACCAGCAGGCGCATCGCGATACCGACATGCACGTCGGCATCGACGCCCTGCGTGGCCGGCGACGGCGGGAAGTCGTCGACCAGCAGTCGCAGCGCGGGGGCGATGCGTGCCGCCACTTGCCCGTAGCCGCCCAGCACCTGCACCAGCCGCAACTGCCATGTCCGTACCGCCGCTTCCGGCAGCCCGAGGATCTGGTGAACCAATGCGCGGAAGGCATCGGCCAATACCGCGTAGGGCACGTTCTGGCGGAACTGGTCCGCCTTGCCGACCGCACAGCACGCAAGTCGCGCCTGCATCGTCTGGGCAAAAGCCTGAGCCAGCTTGCTCTTGCCTACCCCCGACGGCCCGGTCAACGCCACCACGGCCGGTGTGCCGGTGGCCTGCACGCTGGCGAACGCATCGGTCAGGCGCGCAAGCTCGGCATCGCGGGCGTAGAGACCGTCTGGCAGCGCCAGATCGGCTGAGACGTCGCGCTCGCCCGTTTCAAATGGCGCGATGTGACCGTGCAAACGCCACGCGTCGGCGCACCGGGCCAGATCCGCGTGCAACCCGGCAGCGGTCTGGTAGCGGCGCGACGGGCTCTTTTCGAGCAGCTTGAGCACGATGCGCGAGAGCATGGCCGGCACCTCGGGCTCGATGGCATCGGGTGGCAGCGCCGCGCCGGCAACGTGGCTGTGAATCCACTCGCCAAGGTCGTCCGGGTTCCTGACGCCAAAGGGCAACTGCCCTGTCAGCAACTGGTAGACGACGACGCCCAGCGCGTAGAGATCACTGCGTGCGTCGATGGCATGCCGGGTGCGTCCCGTATGTTCGGGCGACATGTATGCCGGGGCTTCGCCCGCCAACGTGGTCACGGCCGGCCGGTCGGCATCGGGCTGCGATGCGTGGATCGCGAAGCCGAACCGGCCGATCCGGCAGCGTCCCGCGTCATCGACGAACAGGCTGCATGGGGTGATGGCCCGATGCACCAGGCCGCACTCATGTACGGCCTTCAGCGCCGCGCTGGCACCCAGCGCGATCGACAGCACTTGGGCCACAGGCAGGCGTTGCCCCAGCAACGCCAACAGGGGCGTGCCGGTGTGGTCGTCGTAGACGGCCGCCACGCCCTGGCGATAGCGGGTCAGGGCGCGCGGCACCAGCGCCCATTCCGCGCGCAGCAGTCCGCGCAGTGCATATTCGGTCTCGATGCGTCGCGCGGCATCGGGCTCCACGCGCTGGGACACCGCATGGGCCAGCATCAGCGCGTTGCCGGTTCGATCATGCACGCCGCGCGAGAACGCCACGACGCCGTCCTGCAGGCAGGGCACGAAGCGGTACTCGGATAGGGAAATGGCGTCTTGCAGGCCGTTCTGGGGGCCGTTCTGCAGTCGTTGTGGCTGGCTGGATGCGTCGGTCGTCATGGTGCTGCGCCGGAGAAAATGAGACCTGGGGCCTAGTTTCCGGGGCGAATCTGCAGGGCGTTCTCGATGCAGTCGATGATATCCGTATCCTGGAAGGGCTTGTTCAGAAAACAGGCCGCGCCGGCGTCGCGGGCGCGCTGTTCGTAGCCTTCCTGCGCGAAGGCCGTCATGAAGATGACGGGCATCCGGTGCCCCCCGGCGCGCAGCGCCTCGCACAGGGCAAAGCCATTCATCCCGGGCATCTGCACGTCGGTGATCACGCAATCGATGCCGGCGATCGATGCGGACGCCAGCAGTTCGGTGCCGCCGCCATAGAGTTCCGCGGTCATGTCCAGCGAGCGCACCAGTCTGCCCATGGCATGCCGGACGGAAGCGTCGTCATCGACAATGGCAATCACGGGGGTGGCAGTCACACGGAATCCTTGAGAAGTCTGGAACGGTGACAGGGGCCACCGCTTGCTCACAGCATAATCCCGCCGGGCCAAGCTCGACATCATACGGTGGTATTGTCAGCGAGCCGCCGACAGCAGACGCCGGCTCTGCAACCCTGATCCGCGCGGAAACCGACAAGGATATTCGCTTCGGGCCGGCTCCGCCACGAATCGGAGCGAACCAATACCAAGGTATTAGTTACGCCCGGTGCGTGGCATCGCGCCTTAGAAGTTGTGCCGCATGCCCAGTGCGAACGTCTGCGGGTCCGCCCCGGCGCTGACGCCCAGTTCGTTGATGGCGAAGTCGTAGATCGCGTTTTTCTTGTTGTTGATGCGGCTGTAGAACACAAACAGCGCCGTGCGTTTTGACAGCGGATAGTCGTAGCCGACCGTGAACTGGGTGGCGCCGGTCTCCGAGCCGCTGCGGAAGAAGCCGATCGTGTCGGTGGAAGACCCCGTGCCGTTGGCGGCCAGTGCAACGCCTACCCGCACGCTGCCCGGGCCCAGCTGCTGCACCAGCGACGCATAGTAGCCGTTGCGCTGCAGGTCGCCGGTGTCGGTGCGGTAGTGCAGGTGTTCGTAGAGCGCCGAAATGCGCGTGCCCTTGAACAGCTGGTAGGCCACGCCTACCTTCAGCGCGTCGTCATTGCGTCCGGCCGCCTGGTAGTGCTGGTGGATTTCGTACGCCAGCGTGGCGTTCAGCGGCCCCTGGTCGTAGACCACTGCCGCCGAATACAGCGCCGGGTTGCGCGGGACCGTGGTCTTCTCTTCGGGCAGGCCCCAGCCCAGCCAGACGCTGACACCGGCCAGCTGCGGCGACCGGTACTGCAGGATGTTCTTCTGGCGGCGATCGAACGAGCTGGTGTCCTGCACGTTGTCGGAGCTGGACGTCGAGCCGTTGCCGATCAGCGCCATGTAGCCGGCGGTGGTCGGATAGTACGGGTCGTACGCCATGGTCGACTCGGTGTAGGGCGTATGCCAGTGCCCCATGAACAGCAGGCCGTAGTCGCCCTGCAGGCCGATGCGCGAATTGCGCGTGGCGATGCCGCCCTGGCCATTGTCGATCGACAGGTTGCTTTCGATCTGCCAGACGGCCTTGAGCGAGCCGCCGAGGCCTTCCTCGCCGCGCAGGCCCCAGACCGACCGGTAGTTGGTCTGGCGTACCACGCTGCCCAGGGACGTGCCGTCGGTAGCGGTACTGGCGCGCGAGTACTCGATGGCGGTGTTCAGCCGGCCATAGATCGTCACGGAACTGTCGGCCAGGGCCGACGCGGGAGCGGCCAGGGCAGCCAGCAACGCCAGTCCTTCAGTGCGCCGCATCGGTCTTTTCATCGTTTTTTGCCGTCAGCGTGGCCGGGCCGGGCGTGCCGGTGATCTTCGGCACGCACTCGGAGTGGAACCATGAGATGGTCACGGGCTCGCCCGCGATCATGCGCTTGATCGGCGGCACGACCTGTTCACCGATCAGCATGCCCAGCAGGCCAAGCAGGGCCACGGCCGGCGGCGCGGGCGAGCGCACCTGCAGCAGGGCATAGATGATGCCGACCAGGACGCCGGCGCCAAGAGAGACAAGGTAGATCTTCATGATGGGTCTCGCAATTCAACAACAGAACTTCAAAATGTCAGGGGTCAGCGTGTGGCGCCGGGCAGTCCCACGCCCAGCAGGTGCCGCACGCGCGGTGGTTCGCTGGCCACGTGGAAGCCGGCCACGTCACGCTGCAGGTCGGCGTCGGCGTTCGGTACGCGACGATGCTGGCGCAGGTGTTCCGCCCACGACTCGACCAGGAACCATTCGGTCAGCAACTCCGGATTGGCCGGGTCTTCCATGACGCCCCAGTTGAAGGCGCCGTCACGCAGGCGTTCTTCCGATAGCCGATGCACGGCGCGCAGGAACGCGTCGCGGTTGGCCGCCGGAATGCAGTACTCGATCAGGATCATCACCGGGCCGCGATCGTGGGCGATGTCGTCAGCCATCTCCGGTTCTGGCCAGTGCCGCGCCGGACCCAGGTCTTCTTCGCCGCGCGGCAGGCGGATGCGGTTCAGCAACAGCGCCGCCACGACCAGGCCCGCCGCGGCAATCAGCAGCGCGTACGGCGTGCCCAGTGCCTGGGCCACGAAGCCCCACAGCAGGCTGCCGCCGGCCAGTGCACCGTTGAACACCATCTGGTAGACGGCCAGTGCACGGCCGCGTACCCAGTTCGGCAGGATGGCCTGTGCCGCGCCGCCCAGCGTCGTCAGCGCCAGAATCCACGCCGCGCCCAGTACCAGCAGCAGCGGCAGCGCCAGCCAGACCGGCGGTGCGAACGACAGTGCGGCCATGACCAAGGCGGTTGCGATGGCGGACGTCAGGATCACGCCATCGCCATCCAGGCGCTTCTGGATCGTTGGCATCGACAGCGCGCCCAGGATGGCGCCGGCGCCGACCGCGCCCAGCAGTACGCCGTAGAGACCGGCGCCACCGTGCAGCAGCTGCTTGGCGACCAGCGGCAGCAAGGCCCACACGCTGCTGCCGAATGCGAAATGCACGGCAGCGCGCAGCAGCACGATATGCAGCTTGCTATGGGCACGCGTAAAACGCAGTCCCGCGCGGAAGGCGCTGAAGAAGTGCTCGCGCAGCGGATCGCTCGGCTGCACGGGGCGCTTCCACCAGATCAGCGCGCCGATCACGAACGCATAGCTGATCAGGTCG
The DNA here is from genome assembly GCF_002858765.1 of Cupriavidus pauculus. Lineage (GTDB taxonomy): Bacteria > Pseudomonadota > Gammaproteobacteria > Burkholderiales > Burkholderiaceae > Cupriavidus > Cupriavidus pauculus_B. The sequence goes on along the minus strand of NZ_PJRP01000013.1, from coordinate 137,801 downwards.
ACACAGTAGGTGGCTGCCGCGCCGAACGCCGCCAGCAGCAGGCCGCCCATGGCCGGGCCAATGGCGCGGGCGATATTGACGCCCAGGCCGTTCAGGGCCACGGCCTGGCGCAGCGTGTTGGCGGGCACCAGTTCGGGCACGATGGATTGCCAGGTCGGCCCCATCATCGCCGCGCCGATACCGCCGGCAAACGCCAGCGCAATCAGGATCTCGATCGTCAGCCCGTTCTGCCAGGACAGGAAGGCCAGCGTGCCGCTGACCGCTGCCAGCGCGATCTGGATCACGATCAGGAAGCGGCGGCGGTCCAGGATGTCGGACAGCACGCCCGCCGGAATCGCCAGCAGGAAGACCGGCAGCGTGGCCGCGGCCTGGATGGTGGCCACGGCGGCCGGTGACGACGACAGGTCGGTGGCAAGCCAGGCACTGGCCACGTCGCGCATGAAACTGCCGACGTTGCCAAGGATCGTGGCGACCCAGAGGACGGCGAACGTCGACTGGGCCAGCGGCGCAAACGACCCCGATGGCTTGGCCGTGGGGGTTGCGGCAGCCTGCGTCATGCGCGGCCCCGCGTGCGCAGGTCGTGCCAGGCCACCAGCAGGAAGCCACCCACCAGGCCCAGGTGCTCGAAGAACGCGTTCATCAGCATGAAGTAGGCATCAGGCGGCGCGCTCCAGAAGCGGTTGGCCATGAACGTGGCGGCCAGCGTGAAGCCGGCCAGCGCCAGCGCACCGAACCAGCGGTACACGCCCAGCAGGATCATGGCCGGCGCGGCCAGTTCCAGCGCGATCGTGGCCGCCGCCATCGGTGCGGCAGGGCTCAGGCCAAAGTGCTGCATCTCGGCCACCGCACCGGAGAAGTCGAACAGCTTGACGAGCCCGCCTTGCAGGTACGCCGCGCACAGCAGCAGCAGGGCGATCCAATGCATCCAGCGTGGCAGCCGGTGCGTGGTGTCGCCGGCCGCCGCTAGTGGGGAGGAGGTAAAGGGCATGACGGGTCTCCGGTTCGATGCAAAGCGGATGGCGGGATGCAGCCGGCGTCAGAACGCCCAGCAGGAGCAGCCCAGCGCGCCCCAGAAGCTGCTTTCGTCCGACGTCGGCACGCTCGATGTCCACGCCTTGGCATGGGAATGGCCATGTACGCCGCACGAACTGGCGCAGGCGCAGGCGGTGCTCATCGCCAGTTGCTTCGCCTGGGCCGTCGGGCGCGGCTGGTACTGGCTGCCATGGCGGGCCGGCGACCAGTCCGGCATGGCCGGCGGAATGTCGGGCGAATGGCGGCCGAACTCGTTGTCGCCGTAGACCACATTGCCGCCCAGCACCGTCATCACGGACGTGATGTCCTGGATGTCGTCGCCCGGCACGGCAAAGTAGTCGGCCGACAGCACGGCCAGGTCGGCCAGCTGGCCAGCCTTGATCTGGCCCTTCTTGCCTTCCTCGGACGAGAACCAGGTGTTGGCCTCGGTCCACAGGCGTAGCGCGGTCTCGCGGTCGAGCAGGTTGGCTTGCGGATACATCGACATGCCGCCCACGGTCTTGCCGGTGGTCAGCCAGTACAGCGACACCCACGGGTTGTACGAGGCCACGCGCGTGGCGTCGGTGCCGGCGCCAACCTTCACGCCCTTTTCCAGCATCTTCTTGATCGGCGGCGTGGCTTCGGCCGCCTTGGCGCCGTAGCGCTCGACGAAATACTCGCCCTGGTAGGCCATGCGGTGCTGCACGGCAATGCCGCCGCCCAGTGCCGCGATGCGGTCGATGTTGCGGTCGGAGATCGTCTCGGCGTGGTCGAAGAACCAGTTCAGGCCGTTGAACGGCACGTCCTTGGCCACCTTTTCGTAGACGTCCAGCGCGCGGTCGATCGTCTGGTCGTACGTGGCGTGCAGGCGCCACGGCCAGCGCTTTTCGGCCAGCAGGCGGATCACCGGCTCCAGGTCGGCTTCCATCGACGGCGGCATGTCGGGGCGCTCGACGCGGAAGTCCTCGAAGTCGGCAGCCGTGTAGACCAGCATTTCGCCGGCGCCGTTGTGGCGGTACAGGTCGTCGCCCTGGCCCGGCTTCACGGTGGAAGTCCAGGTCTTGAAGTCGCTCAGTTCTTCCTTGGGCTTCTGCGTGAACAGGTTGTAGGCCAGTCGCACGGTGAGCTGGCCTTCCTTGTGCAGCTCCTCGATGATGTTGTAGTCATCGGGGTAATTCTGGTAGCCGCCGCCGGCATCGATCACGCCGGTCACGCCCAGGCGGTTCACTTCGCGCATGAAATGGCGCGTGGAATTCTTCTGGTACTCGGGCGGCAGCTTCGGACCCTTGGCCAGCGTGGCGTACAGGATGGTCGCGTTGGGCTTGGCCAACAGCAGGCCAGTTGGGTTGCCGCCCTTGTCGCGGATGATCTCGCCGCCCGGCGGGTTCGGGGTGTCCTTGTTGTAGCCGACGGCACGCAGCGCGGCGCCGTTCAGGATGGCGCGGTCGTACAGGTGCAGGATGAACACCGGCGTGTCGGGTGCCGCGGCGTTCAGTTCCTCGATGGTCGGCAGGCGCTTTTCCACGAACTGGTGCTCGGTGAAGCCGCCGACCACGCGCACCCATTGCGGCGCGGGCGTGCGGGCAACCTGGTCCTTGAGCATGCGCATGGCATCGGCCAGCGAGCGCACGCCGTCCCAGCGCAGTTCCATGTTGTAGTTCAGGCCGCCACGAATGATGTGCATGTGGCTGTCGATCAGCCCGGGAATGGCCCGCCGGCCATTCAGGTCGATCACTTTCGTCTTGGCAGCCGCGAGCTTCATGATCTCGTCGCGCGTGCCCACGCTGATGAAGCGGCCGTCCTGGATGGCCACGGCATCGGCTTGTGGGTTGGACTTGTCAAGGGTGGTGAACTTGCCGTTGACGAGGATGAGATCGGGAGTCGGGTTCGGTGACATGGCGAAAAGCTCCGAAGAGGCTGCCGCGCCTAGCGCGGCAGCCGAGGCGATAAATTGCCGGCGGGTTACTGACATGGGCTCAGGCGGATCAGGCGTTCAGGAAGGCCAGCAGGTCGGCGTTGACCTGGCCAGCATTGATGACGCACATGCCGTGCGAAGCGCCCGGGTAGACCTTCAGCGTGGCGTTCTTGACGATCTTGGCCGACAGCTTGGCCGAGTTGTCGATCGGCACGATCTGGTCGTCGTCGCCGTGCAGGATCAGCGTGGGCACGTCGATTTTCTTCAGGTCCTCGGTGTAGTCCACTTCCGAGAACTCCTTGATGCACAGGTACTGGCCCAGGACGCCGCCGGCCATGCCCTGCGCCCAGAAGGCGTCGATGGTGCCTTGCGATGTCTTGGCGTTCGGACGGTTGAAGCCGAAGAACGGCACGGCCAGGTCCTTGTAGAACTGCGAGCGGTTCTCGGCAACACCCTTGCGAATGTTGTCGAACACTTCCAGCGGCAGGCCGTTCGGGTAGGCGGCGCTCTTGGCCATGGTCGGCGGCACGGCGCCGATCAGCACGGCCTTGGCCACGCGCTTCGTGCCATGGCGGCCGATGTAGCGGGCCACTTCGCCGCCGCCGGTGGAGTGACCCACCAGCGTGGCGCTCTTGATGTCCAGCGCGTCGAGCACGGCGGCCAGGTCATCGGCGTAGGTGTTCATGTCGTTGCCCTGGGCCGGCTGGTCCGAGCGGCCATGGCCACGGCGGTCGTGGGCGATCACGCGGAAGCCCTTCTGCACCAGGAACAGCATCTGGGCGTCCCAGGCGTCGGCGTCGAGCGGCCAGCCGTGCGAGAACACCACCGGACGGCCCGAACCCCAATCCTTGTAGAAGATGCGCGTGCCGTCCTTGGTGGTCACGTAGTGACCCTGCTTCGACTGGCGGCCGGCGGCCGGTGCGGCTTCGGCGGCGACCGGCGTCAGCGCGGCCATCGATGCCACGGTGGCGGCGGCTGCGCCCACGGTGCTGCCGACCAGCAGCTTGCGGCGCGATGCGTCGTGTTGTGCGGCTTCGGATTGGGGGGCGACGTTCGACATGAGATTTCCCTGCAAAGTTGGTTCAGTTTGTTTGAGTTATCGGCTTGGCGCGTTTCGGTGTTATTTGCCGTCAGCGCTGCGATGGGGTGAACTTTAGCGGCGCGAATGCGGTGATTGCCGCACTCGCGCTGTACGTTTTATTCAAATAAATTGAATATCCGTGGGCCGGCGATCAGCGGGCCGGCACCGGCGCGATCGACTCGTGCGGCGTGGCGGTGCGCTGGGCGGCCTTGTGGACCATCGTGTAGGCGTAGTCCACGCCCATGCCGTAGGCGCCCGAGTGTTCCTTGACGAGCTTCATCACCGCGTCATAGGTGTCGCGGTGTGCCCAGTCGCGTTGCCATTCCAGCAGCACCTGCTGCCAGGTCACGGGCACCACGCCGGCTTGCACCATGCGCTGCATGGCGTAGTCGTGCGCTTCCTTGCTGGTGCCGCCCGACGCGTCGGCCACCATGTAGATTTCGTAGTCGCCTTCCAGCATGGCGCACAGGGCGAACGTGGTGTTGCAGACCTCGGTCCACAGACCGGCCACCACGACCTTCTTGCGGCCGTTGGCCTTCAGGGCGTCGCGCACCTTCTGGTCGTCCCACGAGTTCATCGAGGTGCGTTCCAGCGTCTTGGCGTCAGGGAACACGTCGAGGACTTCCGGGTACGTGTAGCCCGAGAACGATTCGCTTTCCACGGTGGTGATGGTGGTCGGCACGTTGAAGATCTTCGCGGCCTTGGCCAGGCCCACCACGTTGTTCTTCAGCGCCTGGCGGTCCATCGACTGCACGCCGAAGGCCATCTGCGGCTGGTGGTCGATGATGATCAGCTGGCTGTTCTGCGGCGTCAGTACTTCGAGCTTCGGGTTGGACATGATGAAAATTCCTTGAGACGAAGGTTGGGGCGAGGCGCGGACGGCGCGGCGTGCGCTGGCCCGTTCCGCACCGGTTGCATCGAAGCCGTCATGCCTGGGGATAGGCACGATGCGACCCGACGCAAGACTAGACGTCGCGTGCGTATGCAGCCATTGGCCCATCGTATTAGCCGAGGGTGTCTACGGATTAGCTGTCCGCGGCGGCAGTGGCGAGAGCGCTTGCGGGCGCCAGGCAAGCGGCGGCCAGCAGGCGTGGAATCACGCCAGTGGGCAGGACTGGGCATGAGCGGCAGGGGCGATGGGGGCATGACAATGCACGCGCAGGGTAGGCGGGCACATGCGGGTTTGCCATACACACTTGGTATAGGTATTGGCGAGCCCGACGACAAGCAAGGTTTTGCGCGCCGCTTCGGCCGCGCTGTCCACTCAACCAATGGTATGGGTGGCGAAGCGGCGCGTGCTGTGCTGAAATGCTGGGCGCGTCGGGGGCCATGTCGCCCCCGTGCGCGAATTTCGCCCGCTTGGCCGCCTGTCGGTCCCCAGCGCCACGGTGCGCCGGCAAAATGGGCGGCATCCGCAACTTGCCCCCGGGCACCTTGGAGAACAGAGCCGTGACATCCCAGAACGGGGACCCTGCCGGTACGGCCACCGCCGACGACGCGATGGTGCTGATCGTCGACGACGATGCCATGCTGCGCGCCGGCCTGGGCAACCTGTTCCGATCCGTGGGGATGCAGGCGATGCTGTTCGGCTCAGCGGCCGAGTTGCTGGAATACCGCGTGCCCGATGTGCCGTGCTGCCTGGTGCTCGATGTGCGCCTGCGCGGCCCGAGCGGCCTGGACCTGCAGACCCGCCTGGCGCAGATGGGCGTGCATATCCCGATCATCTTCATGACCGGCTATGGCGACATCGCCATGACGGTGGCCGCCATGAAGGCGGGCGCCGAGGATTTCATGGCCAAGCCGTTTCGTGACCAGGACCTGCTTGACGCGGTGTCGACGGCCATCGAGAAGGACCGGCTGCGACGCCGGGGCCTGCGCAAGGTGGAGGAGATTCGCGGCAACTACGCCACGCTGACGCCGCGCGAGGCGGAAGTCATGGGCATGGCCGTCTCGGGCCTGCTGAACAAGCAGATCGCAGGGGAAATCGGCATCAGCGAGGTGACGGTGAAGATTCACCGCGGTCAGGCCATGCGCAAGATGAAGGCGCGCACCTTTGCCGACCTGGTGCTGATGGCCCAGCAGATCGGCCTCTGCAAGGCCGAGCAGTAAGTCAGGCTTCCAGCGCCCCCGGCACGCGTCCGGGGTGTGGATCAGCCGAACTTGCGCGCTGCGTCCAGGGCCAGGCCCGAACCGATGCCGCCGAACAGGTCGCCTTCCACGCGACGCGCGCCGGGCAGCAGCCGCGCCAGTTGCTCGCGCAGCATCGGCACGCTGCTGGAGCCGCCGGTGAACAGGATGGTATCCACCGCATCGGCCGGCACCCCGGCCGTCTTCAACATGCCCTTCACCGTGCTGGCCGTCTTGTCGACCAGTTTCGCGATCGATTGGTCGAAGTCGTCGCGCGTGACATCCAGCGTGGTATCGGGCGCGATGCGCGCCAGGTCCATCGTGGTGAGCGGGGTATCGGACAGCGCAATCTTGGCAGCTTCCACCTGGATCGCCAGCCAGTGTCCCGCGCGCTCCTTGATCAGCCGGATCAGGCGGTCGAGCTTCTCGGTTTCCGCGGCATCGCGATAGTTGTCCATCACGATCGCCCACGCGCGGCGTGTGTAGATCAGGTTGATCGTATGCCAGCTGGCCAGGTCGAAATACTGGCCCGACGGCATCGCCTTGCCGTTGCGCAGCTGGCTGTTCAGGCCCAGCATCGGCATGACGCTGGCCAGGCTCAGCGCGCGGTCGAAATCGGTGCCGCCGATGTGCACGCCGCCATTGGCCAGGATGTCTGCGCGGCGGTCGATCTTCTTCGCGCGCTCGGGCGACAGGCGCACCAGCGAAAAGTCCGACGTACCACCGCCGATATCGGCCACCAGAACCAGTTCCTCGCTGCCGATGCCGGCCTCGTAGTCGAAGGCGGCGGCAATCGGCTCGTACTGGAAGGCGATGTCCTTGAAGCCCGCGTCGCGGGCAATCTCGGCCAGCGTGTCTTCGGCAAGCTGGTCGGCGGCGGCGTCCTCGTCGATGAAGTGAACGGGACGCCCCAGCACCGCCGCGCTGAACTGGCGGCCGGCGGCGCGCTCGGCGCGGCCCTTCAGCTCGCCGATGAAATGTGCCAGCAGCTTGCGGAACGGCATGGCCTGGCCCATGACCTCGGTGCTGTCGTCCATCATCGACGTGCCCAGCAGGCTCTTGAGCGACCGCATCATGCGGCCCTCGTAGCCGGCCAGGTAGTCGGCCAGCGCGGCACGGCCATAGCTGACGAGCGGATCCTCGGCGTGGAAAAAGATCACCGATGGCAGCGTGGCCTTGTCATCTTCCAGCGGCAGCAGCGTGGGTGCGCCGGGACGCAGCCAGCCGACGGTGGAATTGGACGTGCCGAAGTCGACGCCGCAAGCGTTTGAGATCATGGGGATGCAGGGGTTCAGGTGCAGCAGGAAGCAGGCGGCGCGCTGGTCCGCTGCCGTTTCGGGGCGGATAGGGTGCCATTGCGTGGGGCGCTATTGTAGGGGTTTTCCTTGCATGGGGTGGAAACCCGCAGCGCGGCATGCCATCGGGGATCACCCCATGCGGGTTTGTGCCAACTGTTCTGCACACCGCGGTTGCAGTCTACTGAAGTCGCAGGTTGCAGTGTGACCGACTGGTACGACCGTACCGGCCGGCCGTTTGGAAAACCGACTGGAGACAATACCATGGTGACCAAGCAGGACGAATCACGCATTTTCCGCGAACTGGTAGCGCTGGCCACGCTGGAGGCACTGGGCGGCGCGATAGCACTGGGCTTCGTGTTCAATCTGCTCACATGACGCGACGCGAGGACGGGGGCCGCCACTGACGGCCCCTTTCTTTTTTCTGGCAGCTTCCTGCCCGTGCGCGGCCCGATCCGCCCGGATCGGCACGTCGCCGGCAGCCATGCCGGAACCCCACTAGAATGGCGCATCGCCCGGCAAGGTGCCGGGCCAGACCTGGGAGTCGAGGATGCGTATTCTGGTGGTCGGTGCCGGTGCGACGGGTGGCTATTTCGGAGCGCGGCTGCTGCAGGCCGGGCGTGACGTGACCTTTCTGGTGCGCGCGCGGCGGGCTGGGCAACTGGCGGAGCACGGGCTTCGCGTGAAGAGCCCGCACGGCGATCTGCATATCGCCACGCCCCCGGTCGTCATGTCGGCGCAGATTACGGCGCCCTACGACGTGGTGCTGCTGAGCTGCAAGGCGTATGACCTTGCCAGCGCCATGGATTCGATCGCCCCGGCCGTGGGCCCGGACACCGTGATCGTGCCCCTGCTCAATGGCATGCAGCACCTGGACCAGCTCGACGCCCGCTTTGGCGCGGCCCGCGTGATGGGTGGCCGCTGCATGATTTCGAGCACGCTCGACGACCAGGGCACCATCCTTCATCTGTCGGCATTCCACATCCTGTCGTTTGGCGAGCGCCCGTCGGGCAACAGCCCCCGCGCGCAAGCGCTGGCCGAAGTGTTCGGCAACGCGGGCTTCGACGTGCAGCGCAGCGACGCGATGCTGCAGGACATGTGGGAAAAATGGTTCTTCCTGGCCACGCTGGCGGCTTCCACCTGCCTGATGCGGGCCACCGTCGGCGATATCCTGATCGCGCCACGTGGCCGCGAGACCATCGCGGCCTTGCTGGACGAATGCGCCGCCATCGCGGCGGCCAACGGCTACCCGGTGCGCGAACCGGCGATGCAGCAAGCCAAAACCACGCTTTTCACCGAGGGCTCGCCGATCACGGCGTCGATGCTGCGCGACGTGGAACGCGGCGCCGCCATCGAATCGGACCAGATCGTCGGCGACCTGCTTGCGCGCCGGGGCAGCACCGAAGCGCCCACGCTCGGCATGGCGCTGACGCACCTGAAGGCCTACGAGGCCCGCCGCGCCCGCGGCGGCTGACGTCAGGCGCCGCCGACGTCGATGCTGGCCTCGCTGCTGGCGGTGGCGGTGACTGTGGCCGCCCGCGTGCGCAGCCAGGCCAGCAGTTCCGCTTCGGGCATCGGGCGGGCCAGCAGGTAGCCCTGCATGGCATAGCAGCCGATGCCGATCAGCGTCTGCCGGTCGGCTTCGTGTTCGACGCCCTCGGCCACCACTTCAAAGCCGAACGAGCGCCCCAGGTTCAGCACTGCACGCATCAAATCCTGGTTGCGTGGCGAACGCGCGATATCGGTGATAAAGCTGCGATCCACCTTCACGCATGCCGCGCCCAGTTGGCGCAGTGCGCCCAGGCCGGAATAGCCCACGCCGAAGTCGTCGAGCGCAATCGCCACGCCGGCCTTTGCCATGTTGGCCAGCTTGCCCTGCACGGCCATCACGTCGAGCGCCACTTCCTCGGTGATTTCCACGGTCAGCAGGCCCGGTGCCATCCTGCAGGCCTCCAGGGTCGACAGCAGCAGCTGGTCGATCTCCACCTGCGCCATTTCGCGCGGTGACAGGTTGATGGCGATGGGAATCCGCTGCCCGCCCTGCGCTTCGATGGCCTTCGACAAGCGGCATACCTTCGCCAGCGTGGCGCGCAGCAGCGTCTCGGACAGGCCAGACGCCGCCGCCACGGACACCAGCTCCGGCGGCGGCACCCAGCCATGGCGTGCATGCTTCCAGCGGATCAGCGCCTCCAGGCTGCGCACGCGCGTGCCGCCTTCGGCAAAAATCGGCTGGAACCAGACCTCCAGCGTATCGTCGGCCAGCGCGCGCGGCAGGTCGCGCTCGATGTCGCGCTGCATCTGCAGGTGCCGGTGCAGGTCGTCATCGAACACGTACACGCTGTTGCGGCCGGTTCGCTTGGCCGCGTACAACGCGGCGTCGGCAAACAGCAGCATGTCGTCTAGGCAGATGTCCGGGCCGCGGCAGATGCCGATGCTGATGCCGATCGCACAGTACTCGTAGCCATCCAGTGGCTGGCGCACGGCTTCGATCAGGCGCGCGGCCAGCGACGACGGGCAATCGTCGTTGTCGAACGGGTCGTAGAGCAGCATGAACTCGTCGCCGCCCATGCGGCCCACCAGCATGTCGTGCCCCGCCACGGCCTCGAGCCGCCGCGCCACCTCGCGCAGTACGCCGTCGCCGGCCTTGTGGCCGAACGCGTCGTTGATGAGCTTGAAGCCGTCCAGATCCAGCAGCAACAGGCAGTGCCGGCCGCTCAGGCCGTTGGCAAAGCGCTTGTTGGCCCGGTCGAAGAAGCCGCTGCGGCTCAGCAGGCCGGTCAGCGGGTCGAGACTGGCCAGCGTCCACATTTCGTCGGCACGATTCACCGCGTGGTCACGCGCGATCCGCAGCGAATCCTGGATCGCGGTGGCCTCGTTCTTGAGCCGGATCGAATGTCGGATCTGCCGTTCACTTTCCAGCGTGCACCGGATGAGTGCGGCCAGGTAGAGCAGGGTGGTGCCGGCCAGCCAGTACTTGTCGAAATCGCCGAACCAGAACAGGCATGCGGCGGCCGACAGCAGCGGCGGCGTGATGAAACAAAGCGGAATGCGCGCGTACGCAAAGCCGTGGGTCACCGCGCCTGCCGTGATGCCGCAGACCACGGTCAGGTAGAACAGCGTCTGCGGCGACGTGTAGCCGTCGCACAGCACCGGAATGGCGGCCCACGTCAGGCCGGACAGCAGCGCCAGCGCGCAGTGAATGCGCAGGTGGCGCGCCACCGTACGTGCCAGCCGGCCATTGTCCGGCCGCGTCGCCCCGGGTGTTGGGCCCACCGGCACCTGGCACATCCAGATCCGCAGCACGTTCCAGAGCAGGGAAATCACGAACCATACGGCCGCCGTGGTGCCGCGACCGGCGTGCCAGGCCACGGCCAGCACGCTCACGCCAAGGATGATATTGATCGGGATCGACAGCCGGACGGTGCGGCGCACGGCCAGCAACTGGTCGTGACGGACTTGCCAGAGCTGGGCGGTGTCAACGGGCTTGATGGGCCCGCTACCCGCAATGCCGCTGGTGCCGCCGGGATTTCTGCTGCGACTTTCGCTGGTGCTTCCGCCGCTTGCCCCGTCAGCGGCGCGCAAGCCGGTCAGCGCCGCGCCCTGCGCACGATCTGTTTGTTTCATCGGTCCATGCCTGCCGCCTGTCGCATGCCCCTGGCGCTACGCGCCGCAAGGCCGGCTGGCGGTCTTCCGCGTCCTGACTACCCGGTTCCTGTTTTTTATCTGCCCCGCGCCGCGATGTTCGCCATCTTCGACGACAGGTGCGTGAACCGTGGTGCCCCGTCAAACTCCGCCATGCCGGCCGTGTCCCCGATACCGGCAATGCGGAACCTTCGTTCCGTCAGGTGGTTGATGGTTCAAGGCATGGTCGTTCGCTTTCCATGATGGGTCGCACGCGATTGCGTGGCGGGAAGCGGCGAGTATAGGTGCAAACCGGCAGGCCGACGCGTATCGGCGGCTCAGGCTTCGACGGCGGCGCCGGCATGCTGCCGCCAGAACGCCAGGAAATCGGCCAGCGGCATGGCTTTGCCGAACAGCCAGCCCTGGCCGAACTGCACGCCGCGTTGTCGCAGCGCCACGCGCTGCGCTTCGGTCTCGATGCCCTCGGCCACCATGTGGATGTCCAGCGCGCGGGCCATCTCGATGATATGGGGCCCGACCGATTTCGACGGCGCGTCGGTCGTCATCGAGCTGACAAAGGCCTTGTCGATCTTGATACCGTCCACGTCCAGGTCATGCAGGTAGGCCAGGCTCGAATAGCCGGTGCCGAAGTCATCGATCAGGATCGGATGGCCGGCCTTGCGGAAGGCCGCGATCATCTCGCGGCAGGCGGTGTCGTTGGCAAAGCCGCGTTCGCCCACGCGGAACTGGACGGCGGGCGGCGGTTCCCCGGCGGCGTCGATGCGATACGCGGCCCGCAGCTGCGACAGTGCGTTCCAGTGCGGGTTCTGGCCTTCGATACTGCGCAGGGCACCCAAAAACGACGACGGGGCGCACAGCAACTGCTTGCCATCGAGGTACGTGATCTGGCGCGCGTAGCGGTGCTGGAGGTCGGCCTCGCGCATGGCATCCAGGTGGGCCTGGCTGCAAGGTGTCCCGGCGAACTACTCCGCCTGGCGGGCGGCTTCGACGGCATCGCGTGCCACCACTTCCACGCGCTGGTGGAACAACCGCTCGGCCAACTCGCGCGACACCCATGTGGTGAGCGCCCCCGGGCCACAGACGCCCAGCGCGATCACACAGAGATTGAAGAGCCAGAGGCGCCGGGTCATTGGGTGAGGATGGATGGAGTGCGAGGCAGCATAGCAGAACGATCTTCATGACATATCTGATATTGCGAATGCAGCGATTGGCTGTCCGGCTGCGTCGCGCAGACGTTCGTCGATACGCCGTGATGGCAGCTGGCGGTTGAGGACAGGACCGAGGCGCATGCCCCGGAGTTTCATTGCCGACGCGCCCGGCCGCCGATCCATTGCCCGACATTCGACATTTCACGACAGGACGAACCTTTCCCGGCCCGCGCACTGCGAAGATGGCCACATCGTCCATTCAGCCGGAAGACCGTGATGCATTCGTCCCTTGATGTCCTGCAGGCGTTGTCCCCGTCGGACGTGACGCCGGCCACCCACGCCGGCCCCGCCGACCCCATTGCCGCGGTCACGCACCCCGATCCCTATCCCTGGTATCGCCAACTCGCGCGCACGCGTCCGTTCTACTACGACCCGGCGCTGAAGCTATGGGTGGCCGCCAGCGCGTCTGCCGTGGCCGAAGTGCTGGATCACCCCGATGCCCGCGTGCGCCCGCCGGGGCAGCCCGTGCCGCCTGCACTGGCAGGCAGCCCGGCGGGCCACCTGTTCGGCCGTCTGGCTCGCATGAACGATGGACCGGCGCACGCTGCCCTGAAAGCCATCGTGCTGCGCCGGCTGGCAGGGCTTGACCTGGGCCTGGTGCGTGTACGCGCCCACGCACTGGCAGCGGCGCTGCCGCGTATGACCGACGACGATGCGCACGAGGCCACGCGCTGGATGTTCACCTTGCCTGTGCTGACCGTGGCAGACCTGCTGGGCCTACCGCTGGAACGCGACGTCGACGGCCATGTTTCCACGCGGGTGGCTGGCTTTGTTTCGACCTTCGCCATGGCGATGTCGCCGCTGGCCTCGCCGGCCGATGTGGAAGCGGGTGCCGCCGCTGCGCGCTGGCTCACGCAATGGACGCACGACTGCGCGCCGTCCGCGCCGGCCGGCAGTCTGCTGCACGGCCTGTCGGAGGACGCCGCGCTGGCGGATATCGACACGCCCACGATGGTGGCCAACGCCGTCGGCTTGATGATCCAGGCGTGCGAGGCCACTGCGGGCCTGATCGGCAATACGCTGATCCATCTGGGGCGTACCGGCCAGCACGTCGGCCCGGACAATCCTGTCGACAGGCTGGTGGCGCACGTGGCCCGGATGGAACCGCCGGTGCAGAACACGCGGCGATTCATGGCCACCGACGCCACGGTGTGCGGCCAGCCCGTCCGCGCCAACGATGCGGTGCTGGTGCTGCTGGCCGCTGCCGCGCATGACGATGCCAGAGAAGAAGACCCCGCAGCGGCCGCCCGCGCCTGGACATTCGGTGCCGGGCGTCATGGCTGCCCCGGCGATGCACTGGCGCAGGTACTGGCCGCCTGTACCGTTCAGGCGCTGCTGTCGCGCGGGATACAACCAGCGCACCTGCTGGATCGCGTACGCTATCGACCATCGGTCAACGCGCGCATTCCGCAGTTTGACGTACAACCCTTAGAGACCTGAAACCCTGAGAGGTAGCCCCCATGATCGCTGTCATTTTTGAAGTCGAGCCCACACCCGGGCGCCAGGATACCTACCTGGACATTGCCGCTCACCTGAAACCGACGCTGGAAGCCATCGACGGCTTTATCTCGGTGGAGCGCTTTCAGAGCCTGACGAACCCTGGCAAGCTGCTGTCGCTGTCTTTCTTTCGCGATGAAGCCGCCGTGCTGGCCTGGCGCAATACGCTCGATCATCGCCAGGCCCAGGCGGCCGGGCGCGGCGGCGTGTTTGCCAACTACCGGCTGCGCGTGGCGCAGGTGCTCCGTGACTACGGCCTGCACGAGCGCGACGAAGCACCGGCTGACAGCCGCGCCGTGCACGATGTGGCGGGGCACTGACCGGCCATGGAGGGGCCGGGTGCGGTCTGGCGGTTTCCGACGCGTGGATTCATGACAATCTGACATATTCGCCCCGTAGACTCGTGCATCATCGCAGTGGAGGTCTGACCACGCAGCAGCGGAAGCGAAAGGGCGATGCGGCATGAAACGGCGCACAGGCGGCACCAAATTGTGGGCAACGCTGAGCAAGCAGGCGACGCGCAGCGCACGCCAGTTCAGCCGCACGGTCACGAAAACCGTGACCGACCCGATGCTGCGGGCGGCCAAACAGCAGAGCCAGGCCGTCAGCAAGGCGATGGGACGTGCCGTGGGCAAGGTGGCGCGTCAGGCGTTGACCGGTGTGGTCACGCCGGCGCGCGCGCCGGTCAGCAAGGGAGGCGGGTCCTGGGAGGAAGGCCTGTGGGGCTTCAGCCTGGGGATCGGCCGCATGGGGCAGCGCCGCTACCGGGTGTTCGTCCCGCCCGGCGTCAGCGCGGCCCGGCCGGCGCCATTGCTGGTGCTGCTGCACGGCTGCGGGCAGGACGCCGCAAGTTTTGCCGCGTGCGCCCGGGTGACCACGGTGGCGCACGATGCGCGCTGGGTCGTGCTGATGCCCGAGCAGTCGGTGCAGGCCAACCCCCAGCGTTGCTGGAACTGGTTCCATCCCGCGTCGCGCGGCGCATCGGAAACCGCGCTGCTGATGTCCATGATCGACCATGTCAGCCAGCGGTATGCCATCCTGGCCCATCGCGTCTGTGCGTTCGGCCTGTCCGCCGGCGGCGCCATGGCGATGATGCTGGGCCTGCGCTATCCGGATCGCTTCGCCGCCATCGGTTCCCATTCGGGTGCCGCGCCCTATAGCGCCATCAACGCCACGCAGGCGCCCAAGGCCATGCGTGGCGATCGGGCGCCCGACGCCGTGGCGGCCCGTCTGGCGCTAGCCGGGCGTCGTCCGCCCCCGCTGCTGTTGCTGCACGGCGACGACGACAGCGTGGTGTCCTATGACAACGCCACGTCCACGGCCGCGATGTGGCTGGAATTGTTGCCGCCCGGCAGCCCCGGCCCCACGGCACTGCCCGCGAAGCGCGTAAGGCGTGGCACGCGGCGCGCGGTGGACGTGTTCGACTGGCAGGCCGGGCAGCAGCCCTATCTGCGCGTGGTCAAGGTGGAAGGGCTGCGCCACGCGTGGAGCGGCGGCGCGCCGGGGCAGGCGTTCTCCGACCCCAGCGGGCCTGACGCACTCAAGATCGCGCTACGCTTCTTTTCGGTGAACGGACGACAGCGGGATTGATGCGTGCTGTTGTCGGGAAACAAGAAGCGCTACAAGGTTGGTGAGCGACACGTTCACGATCCTTCGTTCCACAGTGTCGCCCGCCAGATTGGCAGACCGGGCGGCCTGCTGGCCTCGGCAAGCCTCGCGGGTGCTGGTCTTTTTAAACGCGCAGCCTGGCCATCGCGGCGGGCGCACCGAGCAGGAACATGTCCACCTTTTGCGTGATGAGGGCATCCATGTCCGCCGGCACCTTCAGCCCATAGACCCATTTGCGTACGCCGATATAGAAGATGGCGGCGTGCAGGCTCCAGATCATCTCGATTTCCGCGTCGGTTTCGGCAGCCGTGCGCGGCGCGGCAATGTCGAAGGCCTCCCGGACTTCGGCCAGCACCGGCAGGAAGACCTTGGTGCGGAGCTTGCTGAGGTACTTGTTGTTGATGCCTTCGTGGGTCAGGCCGGCGAAGATAAAGAGCCGGATCCATTCTTCGCGCAGGATCACCGAAGAATAGTCGAGATAGAAGGCGTACAGCCGCTCGGTCAGCGGCAGGGACCGGTCCGTGATCTGGCGGTCCCAGTCAGGCCGCCACTGGAAGACCTCGTTGTAGACACGCTCGATCAGCGCGTCCTTGCTGGCGAAATACCGATAGAGCAAGGGCTGCGTGACGCCGATCTGCTTGGCCAGTTCGCGCGTACTGCCGCCGAAGCCATTGCGGGTGAAGTGCTCGATGGCCTTTTCGACGATCTGCTGCTCCCGCTCCTCGGGCAGCAGGCGCCGCGTGGATTTGGCGGTGTCTGCGGTGGCGCGTGACTCCATGGCTGTCTCTCTCGGTCGTACTGTTCGGATAATGGTCCGATTCTACCAATCGTCCGATCAATAGGAAAAGGCGGCATACCGGTCGCCGGCGGCCGCCCTGAAGCCACGTCACCAGCCGTTCCATTCAATGGCCGGGTTTGGCTGTAATGCCCAGCTCGCAGTCCACCCGCTGGTTCTGGTAGGCATTGCGTTCCCAGGCGCCGCGTGCCGAGCGGTCGGTCACCGAGAACACGTAGATGCCTGCAAACGCCACCAGCATCGAGAACAGCGCCGGATATTCGTACGGGTAGATGGCCGACGCGTGGCCCAGCACCTGCACCCATACGGTGGGGCTCAGGATCGTCAGCAGCACGGCGGTAATCAGCCCCATCATGCCGCCCATGACCGCCCCACGCGTGGTCAGTCCGCGCCAATAGATCGACAGCAGCAACACCGGGAAGTTGGAACTGGCAGCAATCGAGAACGTCAGGCTGACGATGAACGCAATGGTCTGCTTCTCGAACAGGATGCCCAGCAGGATCGACAGCACGCCCAGCACCAGCGTGGTGATGCGCGACACGCGCATCTCGTCCTTGTCCGATGCATGGCCCTTGCAGATCACCGTGGCGTACAGGTCATGCGAGATAGCCGACGAGCCGGCCAGCGTCAATCCCGCCACCACGGCCAGGATCGTCGAGAACGCCACCGCGCAGATGAATCCCAGGAACACGCTGCCGCCGACCGCATGGGCCAGGTGTACGGCCACCATGTTGATGCCGCCAATCACTGCGCCGGAGGTGGTGTGGTACAGCGGGTCTTTGGCGACCAGCGCAATCGTACCGAAGCCAATGATGATGATCATGGCGTAGCCCATGCCGACGATGCCGGTGGCATACAGTACGCTCTTGCGCGCGGCCTTGACGTTGCTGACCGTGAAGAAGCGCATCAGGATGTGCGGCAGGCCGGCCGTGCCGAAGATCAGCGCCAGGCCGAGCGACACTGCCGAGACCGGATCGGAGACCAGGCCGCCCGGGCGCATGATGGCGTCCTGCTTGCCGTGGGCGGCAATGGCGTGGTCGAACAGGCTGTTCAGGTTGAAGCCGAAGCGGCTCATCACCATGAGCGCCATGAAGGCGCAGCCTGCCAGCAGCATGACGGCCTTGATGATCTGGATCCACGTGGTGGCCAGCATGCCGCCGAAAAACACGTAGACCACCATCAGCACGCCAACCAGCACCACGGCCGAGGTGTAGTTGAAGCCGAACAGCAGTTCCACCAGCTTGCCGGCGCCAACCATCTGCGACACCAGGTACAGCAGTACGATCACGATGGAACTGGACGCCGAGAACGCGCGGATCGGGCGTTGGCGCAAGCGGTACGACAGCACATCGGCCAGTGTGTAGCGCCCCAGATTGCGCAAGGGCTCGGCGATCAGGAACAGGATGATGGGCCAGCTTGCCAGGAAGCCGATCGAGTAGATCAGGCCGTCGTAGCCGCTGGTAAACACCAGTGCCGAGATGCCGAGCAGCGATGCGGCGGACATATAGTCGCCCGCGATGGCCCAGCCGTTCTGCATGGCCGTGATCTTGCCGCCGGCAGCGTAGTGGTCGGCCACGCTGTTGTTGCGGCGGGCCGCCCAGCGGGTGATGGCCAGCGTGGCCACCACGAAGACGACGAACATGCCGATGGCGATGCCGTTCAGGCCCTGGCCCACGGGCGGGGTTGCGGCGAAGGCGGGCGTCGCCGCCGCAAGCGCGGCAACGAAGGTCAGCGTGCGATTCATGACGTTTCTCCGTCGCGGATGTCCGCGATCATCCGGTCGTAGACCGTGTTGGTGCGATACACGTAGATGGCGACAAGCGCGAAGGTGAACGCGAACATGCCGAAGCCGATGGGGATGCCGACGCTCATCGGCTTGTCCGGTACAAGCCGCATGGCGAGCAGGTCGGGACGGAAGGCCAGCGTCAGGATGAAGCCGAAGTACACCAGCAGCATGGCGGCGGTCAGAGACCACGAGAAGCGCCGGCGTGCGCTGTGCAGGCGCTCGAAGTCCTGGCGCCCCAGCATGGGATGCGGTGCCAGCGGGGCATCGAAGGCATACGGATCTTCGTGTGCGTCGTAAGACGCGGGTTGGGGCGAGAGGGGCGGCGCGACTTGGGGGGCGGCTTGAGGCATGGTTGTCTCCTTGTGTTGTTGTCCTTGACGGTCAGAACCGGCGCGACACGGCGGTCTCGCGCATCACCGCTTCCGGGGTCCGATAGCGTTCGGCCATGGCGCGGTCTTCGTCGCTCTTCAGTTGGGCCTGCATATAGGCGCCGAGGTGGCGGGCGTGCTCGACGATGGCCTGGCCCACTTGCACGCGTTCGGCGCTGTAGGCTTCGAGCCCGGCTTCGATCGTCGGCGCATCCGACAGCGCGCGCACCAGCGTCATCGCATCCCCGGCCGCCTTGGTGACACCCATGCCGCAATGCGGCCGGGCCACAAAGGCCGCGTCGCCCAGCAGCGCTACCCGGCCAAACGCCATTTGCGGGACGGTCAGGTCGTAGATCGGCTGGAACAGCGGGTGCGCAGTCCGGGCCACCACTTCGGCGAACTGGGGCGCAAGCAGGTCGGAAGCGGCGCTTTCCATGTCGGCGATGACGTCGGGACGGATCAGGCCCGGAGGAATGCCGGTGGACCAGCATTTGCCGTTGGCATCGGTCAGAAGGTCGGCCAGCGCGTTGTCGCCAGTCGCGCGGTACCACACGAAATTGAAGCGCCGCTGGCCGGGCGCGGTGCTGTTGCGCTCGCCAGCCACCGGGTAGCCGAGAATCTGTTCGTGAGGCGGCAGGCAGAAGGCGAACTTGTCGAAGATCGCGGCGTGCGTGGCCGGTGTCAGATCGGTCTCGTCGACCAGTCCTCGCCAGGCGATATAGCCCGCGTACTCGAGCTGCGCGGTCGGCAGCAATTGTTCCCGGACAGCGGAGCGGAAGCCATCGGCGGCGATCACCATGTCGGCGCGGTGTATCGAGCCATCCTGCAGTGTGATTTCCGCATGGTCGGCGTGGGATGCCACCGACGTGACATGCGCGCCGGTGCAATAGATTCCAGGAAAGGCATTCCCCAGCACCTCGTACATCTTGCCCCAGCCGGTCAGCGTCTGGGGGAGTTCACGATCCGACACCGCGCTGCCGTCGTGGGCCAACGTCACGCGGGTATTGACCGAGACGCCGATGCTGTCGTCCACGGTCACGCCGGCAGCGGCCAAAGCCTCGAACAGTTCGGGGTGCGTGACAATGCCGGCGCCACGACCGGTCAGCGCTTCGGGTGTGCGCTCGAAGATCTCCACCTCCCAGCCGCGACGTGTGAGAAGGTTGGCGGCAAAGAGCCCGCCGACGGAGCCGCCGATGATGATGGCCTTGCGTGGGGACGATTGGGTGGGGGTCATGCTGCGGCTCCTGCTTCGGCTTGCGAGTGTTGCGGCAGGGTCAGGCCTGCCACTTCTTCGGCGGGGTAGTTGAGTTCGATGGTGACGCCGGACGGATCTTCGATGAAGACCTGGTGCAGGCCCAGGCTCGGGACGGTCCGGTCGCGCCAGGCAATGCCCTCGGCGCGCAGCGTTTCCCACATGGCCGTGACGCCTGTCGCCAGGAAGGCGATATGGTCGACGGTGCCTGTGCCGGTTTCAGCCGATGCCTTGTCGCCCAGATAGGCGGTCAGGCCGGCAGGATTGTTCGGGTCGATGCCGATGATGTGCACGGTGCCGAAGTCCCGTTCGTCATCGCCCATGTAGAGCCACGCGCCCGGGAAATCGAACGGCGGCCGATATCCGCGCCGGAACCCCAGGATGCGTTCGTAGAATGCGCACGACCGTTCGAGGTCCGTCGTGCGGATCGAGTAGTGTGCGAGCTTGATGATCGCCATGGCTGCCTCCAACAATTTATCACTCGATCAGTGATCGGTTGATAAATGGTAGTGCCGAAGAGAAAACTAGCCAAGCACCGGAGGGGTGGTATTTACCCTAGCTGATGTGTCCAGACAGACACGCTCACTATTGCTGTCGGGATCAGGTCGTGCCAACCGGCTCGAACACCACATCGCTGGTCGGGCATGCCACGCAGGGCAGGATGTACCCGTCGTCCTTCTCGTCGAGACTCAGCCCGGGCCATTCGATCCGATAGCGCACGCTGCCCGCGTGCAGCTTGCTCATGCAGGCACGGCAGGTGCCGTTGCGGCAGGAACTGGGCAGGCTGATGCCGTCGAGCAGGGCGCTTTCCAGCAGGCTCAGCGACGCGGGTGCGGCAAAGCAAACCTGGCCGGGCAGCACCTGCGCCTTGAATTCCCGATTGTCGTCCAGGATGTCGGCTGGCATGCCGTATTGCGATTCGGCCATGGGGCTAGTCCTCATGGGCCGGAAAGCCGGCTCGCCCATGGGTGGCATCGCGCAGGGTGGCCTGCGCCTGCTCGCGCAGCGTGGCCGGCAGGCGGATGACCAGTGTGGCCAGCGCGCCATAGCGCGTCTCGGCCAGCGAGCAGCCGGCATCGGCCGACTGCTCGATCCAGCGGCGCACGCGCGGTTCGTCGGGATAGTCGACCAGCACGGTCAGCGTGGTGTAGGCGATGCGCTCGATGCGCGCCGCATCCTTGAGCGCGACGGCGATGGCATCGGTATAAGCGCGCACCAGCCCGCCGGCGCCCAGCTTGATGCCGCCGTAGTAGCGCACCACGGCGGCCAGCACGCCATCCAGGTCGTGATGGCGCAGTACTTCCAGGATCGGCCGGCCCGCCGTGCCGGACGGCTCGCCGTCATCGGACATGCCCGACTGGCCGCCCGCCAGCAAGGCCCAGCACACGTGCGTGGCCGTGGGATGCTGCGTGCGCAGGTCCGCAATCACGCCCATCGCGGCCTCGCGATCGGGTACCGGCACCGCCAGCGCGATGAAGCGGCTTTTGCGTATCTCGATGTCGGCGTGTACCGGGGCGGCTAGCGTGAAGGTGGGCAAGACAGGTCTGGGAATCGGCAGGCAGGAGGGCGAGTGTAGCGCAGCCGGCAGCGGCACCGAATGTGTGACAACTCGTTGACCGTCAAATAACTGTCACGAAAGCGTCTTACCATCCGGACGGGGCAGATACCGTTCCTGCCGCAGCGCGTCATCCAAGAAGAACTACCAGACACCCACGAGAGCCCACTTCAATCCCATGTCCGACCAGACCGTCAATGCCCGTCGCCGTGCCCTGAAAATCCTGGGCGGCGCCCCGATGCTGCCGCTTGGCGCGGCCGCCGCCAGCCTGGCCGGCGGCATGTCCGCCATGGAGGCCGCCTTTGCCGCCGCGCCGCGCCGCAAGACCGCCGCGTTCGCGTCCGCCACGTTCACCGGCATGGCCGCACCCACGCTGGACAACGCGGCCGCCATGGCCACCACGACGGTGGCTTCGTCGCTGAAGGTGTCTTACGCCGACGGCACCGCGCAAGACTACACGCTGGCCTACCAGCCGTTCTTCGTCACCGGCGACCTGGTGCCGGACGGCAAGGGCGGCAAGGTGCTGGCCGGCGGCTACTACGACATCCAGAACCGTCCGATCGTGGACAACTCGGTGCCGGGCAAGGCGCGCCAGTTCTATTCCGATGCACCCGACGGCAGTTCGCTGCTGACGCTGCGCAACGCCAAGGCGCGCGGCGTCAAGGGCAACACGGTGTTCGCGGTGGTGCAATTCGAGTACACCTCGCGCGACCAGGCCGACGCCGAAATGCATGGCATGCTGCCGTCGCCCATCGCCGTGCTGACGCTGGACCAGGACCCGAAGACCGGCAAGCTGAGCCTGGTGCGCTATCACAACGTGGATACGTCGGGCGTGAACGGGCTGTGGATCACCTGCGGCGCGAGCCTGTCGCCGTGGAACACGCACCTGTCGAGCGAGGAATACGAGCCCGATGCGGCCAAGGCCAGCACCGACAAGAAGCTGCGCGGCTTCAGCCAGCACCTGTATGGCGATGCCGGTCGCGCCAATCCGTATCACTATGGCCACCTGCCCGAAGTGACCGTGCATCCGGACGGCACGGGTTCGATCCGCAAGCACTACTGCCTGGGCCGCATCTCGCATGAACTGGTGCAGGTGATGCCCGACGAACGCACCGTGCTGATGGGCGACGATGCCACCAACGGCGGCCTGTTCCTGTTTATCGCCGACCGCCCGCGCGACCTCTCCGCCGGCAAGCTCTACGTGGCCAAGTGGCACCAGACGTCGGGCACCGGCCCGGGCGCCGCCACGCTGTCGTGGATGCCGCTGGGCAGTGCCAGCAGCGACGAGATCCGCAAGCTCGTGGACGGCGGCATCAAGATCGCCGACATCATGGACGTGCAGTTCAAGGACCCGGAGGATTCGAGCTTCACGCGTATCCTGTTCGACGGCAAGCCGAACTGGGTGAAGCTCAAGCCGGGGCAGGAAAAGGCCGCCGCTTTCCTGGAAACCCATCGCTATGCCGCGCTGGTGGGCGGCAGCCTGGGCTTCACCAAGATGGAAGGCACGACCGTCAATATCGCGGACAAGAAGGCGTACTCGGCCATCTCGCGCATCGAGACCAGCATGCTGGCCGGCAACGCGGCCAATGCTGGCGACATCCGCGTGGAAGGCCCGTACTCGGGCGCGGTCTACGAGCTGAACCTGCGCGGCGCGCAGTCGGACCAGGCGGGCGCCCGCATCGACAGCGAATGGGTGCCGGTCGACATGGCGCCCGTGCCGGCGCTGGTTTCCGAAGACCTCGGCGGCGGGCCGAAGAAGGCGCAGGACGCGCTCGGCAACTACGCCAACCCCGACAAGGTCGCCACGCCGGACAACCTCAAGTTCTCGGAGACACTGCGCACGCTGTTTGTTGGCGAAGACAGCAACACGCACGTGAACAACTTCCTGTGGGCCTACAACGTCGACACGAAGCAACTGTCGCGCGTGCTGTCGTGCCCGGCGGGCGCGGAATCCACCGGGTTGCATGCGGTGGACGAGATCCACGGCTGGACCTACATCATGAGCAACTTCCAGCACGCCGGCGACTGGGAAAAGGGGCTCCATGACAAGGTGAAGGGCACGCTGGACCCGCTGGTGCGCGCCAACTACAAGGACCGTTTCGGCGCGGCCGTCGGCTACCTGACGGCCACGCCGTCGGCGTTGCGGCTGAACAGGCGCGCGTAAGAGCCCTTTCGACGCTGTCTGACCACGCAGGCATGGCAGGCCTGCTACCCTGTGGGCTGGCGCCAGGCACCTCGCCCGGCGCACGCTCACAGGAACCCCCATGACACAGCCCGCCGCAGACCTGACCGCGCGCCGCATGGCGCCCGCCACCGACCGCAACCGCGCGCCCATCCTGGCCGTCTTGCGCGACGCCCTGCCAAAGACCGGCACGGTGCTCGAGATCGCCAGCGGCACCGGCCAGCATGCGGTGTACTTCGCGGCCGCACTGCCTGGGCTGACTTGGCAGCCCAGCGACCTCGATGCCACGCACCGCGAATCGATTGCGGCCTGGACCGCCCACGACAAGGTCGCAAACGTGCGGCCGCCGCTGGCCGTCGATGTCAGGCAGGAGCCCTGGGGCATTGACGCGGTGGATGCCATCGTCTGCATCAACATGATCCACATCGCACCATGGGCCGCCGCCGATGCGCTATTCGCCGGCGCCGGTCGCCGCCTGTCCGCTGGCGGCGTGCTGTATCTCTACGGCCCATACCGCCGCAACGGCGCGCATACCGCACCCAGCAACGAAGCCTTCGACCGCCAACTGCGCGTGGCCGACGCCGATTGGGGCGTGCGCGACATGGAAGCCGTCATCGCCCTGGGTGCGGCGCAGGGTTTGACCTGTGCAGAGCCGATTCCCATGCCGGCGAACAACTTCAGCCTGGTGTTCCGCAAGGCCGGTTGAGGGCGGCGCGCAACGGAATGTTGTGGAAGGGTTAAGGATTGCGATATTCCTGTTGCGGTGATTGAGCGGCCTGAACGGTGTGCGTAGCCTTGGCCTCGTGGTGATTCAACCAGGAGGTCAGTATGTTTGCCGAAGCCGTAGCTGAATACGAAGCCGTAGCCCTCATCCCGCCCCGCGATCTGCATGACATCGCGCGTGGAATCCAGTCCGTCAGCATTGCTGCCGATCTGTTGAACGCAATGCGTGAGATTGCCCGATTGCCTGTCAGCGGGCTGACCCCGGAGGAAGTCATCGAGCAGCAATGTGTTGATGTGCCGCCGGACGAACTGTGGCATGAGGTGGCGGCAGGCCGGCTCTGGGCCAGCTATGACGGGATTGCGAAGCGCCGATTGTTCCCGGCGTGGCAATTCGTGGAACCGGTATCCGAGCTGATGCCAGCGGTCATGGACGTATTGCTTGCCGCCGATTGCATCGACCCGTGTGATTTCTGGGAATCGCAGTTCGGTGAGATTGCAGACCTGACCCCGGCGGAGTTGTTGAGCGGCAAGCTTTTTGCTGCGCGCCGCTCTGTGTCGATCGACCAGGCCGACTATCTGGCCATGCCAGATATCGAACGTCAGCGGGTCGTGCTGACGATGCATGACCTGCTGGTGTCAGAACGCCGAGGCACCCTCGGATGATCTCAGTCAGGACCAGGCATAGCGAAATCAGGATGCCGCCGCGGGCGCTATTGAAGGAAGTGCTTGCTGACAGCGTGTGTAAATTGCACCGTGGCACGTGGTTGGCAAGAGCGGCCTGGACGCCGTCGTCGGTATTGCCGGAATCCGTTGCCCACACCTATCGCTGGGGGCCGCCACAAGCGTTGGGGAAGAGGGAAGCACCGTTCCCGTTTCACTGGGTGTACTTTGCCGAAGATCTCACCACTGCAGTATGGGAGGGGCGCTTCTGCAGGCTCAGCGTCCGGTGGCCAGGATTTTTCTGCGTAGAGCGGGGTGCGGTCACGGAGGGATTGGTGGTGCTCTTCAGACTGGAGGATGACTTCCGGCTGTTGGACCTGGGTGGTTCAACGGCGGCACGACTCGGTATATACGACCGGATATCCGATTCCAACTACACCTGGTGCCAGCACTTCGGCGTCGAATTGCACCACGTTCTTGCCGAACTTCATGAACGTACGGGCGCCATAGGCATACGTTATCCATCAAGGCGGCTGCGCAATCATTCGCGCCATTGCCATTCATTCGGGGTACCTGAGCGACTGGCGGCGCGCGATCACGATACGCACCATGCGCTTTGGGGATATGCCGTTCCACCGCGAACTGTGCCGCGATCCGTGCTATCTACCACAGGACTGCCGGTAGCCATGGCGCGTGGCAGACCGTCTAGCCGCGCACCAGCATCACGACCGCCGTCGCAATCAGGCACACCGCGAACGCGGCGCGCAGGCGCCGCTCCGGCATGCGATGGGCCAGCGCCACGCCCCAGGAGATCGTGAGCATGCCGCCGAGCGACAGCGGGATGCCGCTGTACCAGTCCACGTGACCGGCGTGCGCGTAGGTGAGCAGGGCGACTACCGCGCCGGGTGTGACCAGGGCCAGGGCCAGTCCTTGGGCAGCGGCCTGGCGCATGCCGAACAGGCCGACCAGGGCAGGGGCGGCCACTACGCCGCCGCCGACGCTGAAGAAGCCTGAGAACGCGCCGCCGACCACGCCAACCGCCGGTATCCAGGATGCGGACACCCGTGCCTGCTGATGCGTTGCGGCACGGCCGGGTAGCAGCCGCCAGAGGAAGTAGAGGGCCAGCCCGATCATGAACACGGCGAAGATGCGGCGCAGCAGCGCGGCATCGATCGACGTGGCCAGTCTTGCGGACAGATAGGTGGACAACATGGCGGACAGGCCAAGGACGATGGCTGTCTTGAGGTCGATGTCGGCGCGCTTGCGGTATTGCCAGAAGCCGATCACGACGTTGGGCGCGATCATGACCAGGGACGTGCCTTGCGCCAGTTGCTGGTCCATGCCGTACAGCAGGCCAAGCGCCGGGATGGCGATCAGGCCGCCGCCGATGCCGAACAGGCCGCCGACGCCACCGAGTAGCCCTCCAAGTCCAAAGATGAGGAGGGCGGACAACAACGAATGGTCAGGCATGGCGAATCGGGGGCGTGGTACGGAACAGGCAAGCGCGTGATGATACGCCGACATGGAGCAGACATTCGGGAAATCACCGACACGATGCCGGTCGTGCCAGGCGAGGATCACCACGTTGCTCCGCGGCTCCCGGAAGAGCGCGGAACATTGTGGTGACGGGCGATGCGGTACCGGGCCTACTTCTGGCCGGACGTGATCGTCACGCCCTGTCCGCCGCTCAGGTTCGTCTTTTGCGAGGTCGTCGAGTTCTGAACGTCCACGCCGACATTGGCGACGCCGCTGCCCTTCTGCTGGGCGTAGGGGTCTCGCGGCTTGGTACCACCCGTGCCACCCGTGCCCCCGGTGCCAGTTCCCGACCCTGCATTGCCGGCGCCACCGCCGCTGCCTGTGGAGCCGGAAGCGCCACCGGAACCGCCAGATCCGCCGGAACCGCCCGAACCCGAACCCGAACCCGAACCCGAACCCGAACCCGAACCCGAACCCGAACCCGAACCCGAACCCGAACCCGAACCCGAACCCGAAGAACCCGAGCCGGCCTTCTTCGTCGGCGTCGACAGGCTCGATCCCGCACCGGAGGCCGAGACATTGACATCGACGGAGCTGGACGTGCTGACGGCATCCTTCTGCGTGACCGTGCCGCCCGCCGCCACGGCGATGCTGCCTGCGGCGGCGCCCTGGGTGCCTTCCAGCGTCGTGTTGCCGCCCGACGAAAGCTTGATGTTGCCGCCGCTGCTGATCGACGCGCCCGTGGCGGTGTCGCTCTGCGCGTTCTGTACGCCCACGCCGACGCTGGCCTCGCCGCTACGCTCGTCCATGGTCTTGCCGCCAGTTTTCTTGCCGCCGGCACCCTTGGTCCCGCCAACATTCTCCTTTTTGCCGCCCGAAGCCGCGGCGCTGACGTCTACCGTGGTGGACTGGCTGCTCTGCTTGTCGTGCGCAGCGTTGAAGGCGAGATTGCCGCCTGCGGCCACGGTGACGTCGCCGCCGCTGGACAGTGCCGTGCCGGTGAAGGTGGCATCGCCGCCACTCTTGATCGTCAGCGGACCGCCGCTGGCGATGCTGCCTGCTACGTCGGTATTGCCGCTGCTCGATGCCTTGCCGACGCCGACACCCACCTCTGCACTGCCTTCGCCCTTGCCCGCCGTCACACCGACTTCCACGCCGACGCTCTGGCTGCTGGAGCTGCTGGTGTTCTTGGCGGCATCGACCGTCAGCTTGCCGCCCGTGGTTACGCTGGCGCTGCCGCCGGCGGCCACGTTGGTGCCTTCCAGGCGGGTGTCGCCCTTGGTATTGATCGACAGGTTGCCGCCCGCGCTGATGCCACCCACGACGGCGGTGCTGCTGCTGTCGTTGGACTTGTCGCCCTGGTAGCCGACGCCCACGCCGACGCTCTTGTTGACGATATCGACGTCGACCTTGCCGCCCGCGCTGGTGCTGTTGCTGCTGCTGCTCGACGTATTGGCGGCGGCACGGTAGTCGAGCGAGCCGGCGTTAAGCGCAACGTCCTTGCCGGCGGAAATCGTCGTGCCTTCCAGCGTCGTGGCGTTCGTCGACGTGCTGCTGACGCTGCCGCCTACCCTGATGTTCGACACCACGGCGTTGCTGGTATTGGACGTCGACGATTCGTCGTCGTGCTGGTAGCTGGCCGTGATGCCGGCGCCGGCCGACGTCTCGGTCTTGGTCCCCTTGCTTGCGCCGGGCCCGGCCGACGCGCTGGCCGACGCGCCCGCAGACGCTTCGGCGTAAGCGCCCACCTTGGCCGTATCGGTGGCCGTGCTCGACGAACTGTAGGTCGTGTTGGCAGCCGCCTGGCTGGTGATCGTCTTCGCCGACTGGGTCAGGTTGCCGCCCACGTCGATCTGCGTGCCGACGTCGTTGATGCTGTTGGTTGCCGTGCGCGTCAGGTTGCCGCCGGCGGAAATGCCGGAGGTAACCGCCGTGGTCGATCCGTCGACGCTGCTGGTACGCGTATTGGACCCGTACAGGCCCACTTCTCCGCGCGCCGACGCCTCGGCGGATGCGCCTGCCTGTGCGCCCAGGCCAACGCCGCCGCCGGCCTTCGCTTCGGCGCTGGCATTGCCGCTGGCGTAGAAGCCGGCCGTGGTCGTGCTGCTGCTCGACCGTGTCTCGTGCACGTCGTCGACCGCCTTGAAGCTCATGTCCTTCGCCTGAAGGTTCATGTCGCCGCCCGAGGCCAGTTGCGAGCCTTCGAGCGTCAGGTTGTTCGATGCCTTGACGTTCAGGTTGCCACCGGCGCTGATCGACGAGCCCTGATGCGTGGTGTCGAGCGTGGACGTGGTGCTGGTGCTGTGCTGCACCAGGTCGAGGTGGTTTTCCGAATTGGCCGACGCGCTGGCCGATGCATTGGCCGCCGCATTCGGATTGCCCTTGCCGGCCGCCGCGTTGGCGCTGGCATTGGCTTCCGCCTCGGCCTTGTTGTTGCTGCTGGCCATCAGGCCCACGGTGGTGGTGGTGCTCGTCGTGGTGGACGTCTTCTTGTCCTCGGCCGCCAGCAGGTTCACGTTCTGCGCGTTGACCGTGGCGTTGCCGCCGGCCTTCACGTTCGATCCCTGCAGGTTGACGTCCTTCGACGCGTTGATCGTGACGTCGCCACCGAAGTTGACGTTCGAGCCGACGTGGCGCAGGTCCGTGGTGTCGGTCTGCGTCTTCGTGGTGCTGCTGAACGCCAGGCCGGCCGAGCCGGTGCCCGTGGCTTCGGCCGATGCGCTGGCCGCCGCCGCGGCGCTGCCCCGGCCCGAGGCTGCCGATGCCGAGGCTTCCGCGCCTGACGATCCGCCGCCCGATGCGCTGACCTGCAGCACGCCGCTGCGTTCGGTGGTGGTGTGCGTCTCGTCGTAGTTGCGTCCCGCCAGCACGTTCACGTTCGTGGCGTTGATCTGGCCGTTGCCCTTCACGTCGACGTTCGACCCCTGGATCGTGACGTCGTTCTTCGCGGTCATGCCGGCATTGCCGCCCACTTCGAGCGTGCTGCCGACGTTGCGTACCGAAGTGGAATCCGTCGTCACGGTGGTCGAGCCATAGAGCGAGTTGTTCTGGCCAAAGCCGCTCGATGTGCTGGTCGTGTGCGTGGTCGTCGTGTTCTCGCGCGCCACGATGTTGACGTTGTTGCCGGCGTTCAGGTCCGCGTTGCCGCCCACCTTTGCGTCGGTGCCCGCCAGCGTGATGTCGTTGCCGGCCTGTGCCGACAGGTTGCCGCCGACGGTCAGGCCCGATTTCACCTGTTCCACCGTCGTGGTGGTGGTGAGCGTGCTGCCCTTGCCGCCATCGGGGCCACGGTTGGAACCGACGCTTGCCGTGTTCTTGTTCTCGATCGTGTCGAAGGTGATGTTGTTGCCGGCCTTCAGCGACGCATCGGTGCCGGCCGTCATGCTGGCGCCGAGGTTCGTGATGTCCTTCTTCGCATCGAGCGACAGCGATCCGGTCGACTGGATCGACCCGGTCTGGCCGACGGTGGTCTGGTAGAACTGGTCGGTGCCGTTGCCGGAGCTGAACGTCTTGTTGACGATACTGCCGCCGGTCGACGTCAGGCTCACGTCGCCGCCCTTGATGATGCCGGACGTGTTGGTGATATCGCCGGCAGTAGTCACCACCAGCGACTTGCCGCCGACGATGGTGCCGCCCGTGTTGGTCAGCGATGTCAGGTTCAGGTTGGCGTCCTGCGCCGAAATCACCGCGCCGCCGGCGATGCTGGCCTTGGTGCTCTGCGACAGGTAGACCACCGGCGCCAGCACGGTCTTGCCGTCCACCACGGTCTGCACCATCCAGACGATGTCCTGCTTCAGGCCGGCCTGCTGCTCGGGCGTCAGCGCCTTGCCGAACTCCAGGCCCAGGCTCTTGCTCTGCGCCGTGGCGTTGTCGAAGAAGCCCTGCATCTGCGCATCGGCATTCTGGAAGCTGGCCAGCAGCACGTTGCCGGTCTGCGCGATCAGCTGCTGCCTGACGAGGTAGTTCTCGTAGCTGGCATCGCCCAGGCGCAGGCCGATTTCATCCGTGCTGTAGCCGAGCATCCTGGTCAGGTAGTCCGAGCCATAGGTGGCCGTGCCGTTCATGTAGAGCGGGTTGGACTCGACCAGGTATTTCGCGCCCGGCTCGCGGGCGATGACGAAGACGCCGTTGGGGTTGGTCGGAAGCGGGATGTTGATGCCGCCGAACGCCGTGCCGTTCACGCCATTGGCGATGTTGCCGGCCACGAACGATACGCCGCCCTTGAGCGCGGTGCCGCCTGCCGTGGTCGCGGTGGTGCCGTCCTTGCCGGTCACACCCGTTGCGCGGTCGATCAGCGCAGTGGGCGACGTGCCGGCCCGGTCGGGCAGTGCGGTGATGGCGGTGGCATTGGGCTTCGTGGTGCCGGTCTTGGCGCTGTCGGTGATGTTGGTCGAGACAGCCCCGTTGTTGTTCAGCGCGAACCCGGTGCCGCTCAGCGATGCAGTGTAGATACCGGCCTTGAGTACGTTGTTGTACGTGCTTGTGTAGGACGTCTTGTAGCCGTCGTAGTGGCAGATCGAATCGTAGCGGTTGCCGCCGGAACTGCTGCAGAACGACCAGTCGTAGTCCTCGATGCCACCGGCCGGGCCGATTTCCTTGCGGGTCTCGCTGTAGTGCTGCGTGTAGCTGCGCGTTTCCAGCGCCAGGTTGTCGTTCGTGAAGGTCGCCCCGGACAGCACGAAGCCGTGGCCCGCATCGTCGTAGATGCCCTTGGCACGGTACAGGTTGCCATTGGCCTGCGAGGCGTCGGCCGAGAAGCCCTGCATCGTCACCGAATTGCCGCCCCAGAGGATGCCCCCCAGGTTCTTGCCCTCATGGAACGCGACGGTCAGTGTCTTTGTGGCCAGGATCTGCGGCGCGTGTGTCGGCGTGCCGTTCAAATAGCCCTGGGATACGGTCCACGTGGTGATGAAGTCGCGGCCCCAGTCCTTGTTGCCGCCGGAGCCCCCGTCATCGTAGCTGCCGCCGTCGGAAACGGTATTGTGGGTGCTGTCGGCGCCCCACGTCCGCGTATCGCCACCAGGTACCTCGTTGCGCAGCGTGGCGGCGACGATGTCGATATTCGTGTTGCTGACGATGTCGTAGTTGTTGACTAGCGTGTTGGCGCGGAGCTTCATCATGCCTTCGGACGTTCCGTCGGTGGCGCCGTCGGTGCTGATCGTGGCGGTATTGGTCAGCGTGCCGTTGGCCACCAGCGTCATCGAGTGGCCGGCGTAGATCGCACCGTTGTTCGTCAGGTTGCCCGCACCGGCTGCCGGTGCGGCTACGGTGAGGTCGAGCGCCCCGGCGTTGGCCGTCACGGTCAGGTCATGCAGGGCGGCAATGCCGCCGGTACCTGTGTTCGTGATATTCGGGGCCGTGACGTTGAGGTCGCGGCGCGAGAACAGCAGGCCATTGTTCGTGAGATTGCCGCTGACACGGACGTTGCCCGTGCCGGTGCCGCTGGTGGCGGCCATCACGCGCGCGGTGCTGGTACTGTCGCCCGCCAGGGTCAGGGACGCGGCGTCGAGATCGAGGTTTCCCGTCGCAGACAGCACGGCATCCTTGGCCAGCGTGACGGTGTTCATGTCGATGTCGACGGTGCCGCCGGTCACGGTTTTGCCGGCCGCGATGGCGAGCGTGGAACTGCCGCTGCCCTGCTGCACGGCGAGCTTGCCGCCGGCCCGGACGGTGCCGCCCAGCGATGCCGTGTAGCTGTTGGCGCCGCGTGCGCCGATGCTCAGGTCGCCGTTGGCCAGCAGGCTGCCCGTGCTGTCGAGCCCGCCGGTGCCGACGGCCAGCGTCATGCCGCCGACGGACTGCAGGGTGCCCTTGTTCGTGATCTGGTTGGCCGTGACGGTGCCGGCGCCAGCCGACGTGGCGGCCATCGTCGTGGTGCCGCCCGTATCGTTCAGGAATGTGCCGGATAGCGTAATGCTGCTCGCGGCATTGGCGCCACCCTGGATCACGCCCGTGTTGTTGAGCGTAGCGGCGGTGACGGCGAGCTTGTCTCCCAGCAGCTTGCCGCCGGCGTTGTTGGCCAGCGTGGCGCCGCTGGCGGTGATGCCCAGCGTGCCGGCCGCTGCCTGGATCGTTCCCGCGTTGGTCAGCGCGTTTCCTGTGCCAAGCAGAACGGTCAGATCGCGCCCGGCGCGCAGGGCGGCGTTGGCCTGGTTGACCAGTTTCGCCATCTGCAGCGTGGCGTCCTGGTTGGCCTGGATCGTGCCGCTGTTGGTCAGCGTGCCCGTGAGCGTCAGGCTCGTGATGCCGCCCGACTGCAGCGACAGCAGCCACGTGCCGCTGTTATCGAGGCTTGCGGCCGAAACGGAGCTGCCTGCCTTCGCCTGGACCCAGCCGCTCTGGGCATTGCCCGCTGCCGGGTTGTTGGTGATGGCCGCTGCCTTGATGGCCAGCGTGCCATCGCTGAGCAGGTATCCGCGGTTGTCGACGTTCTCGGTGCCATTGCCGCTGCGGTCGGCGATGTCGAGGCTGGTGCCGGCGTTGATGGTGCCGGTATTGGTCAGCGTCCCGTTGACGCGCAGCGTAGCCGTGCCCGTATCGGCGGTCACGATGCCGCCGTTGGTCAGTCCGGTAGACGTGACGTTGACGTTCGCGGCCTTCAGTGCCGATGTGGCATCGCGGTTCGTCACGCTGCCGGCGGCGGTGACGCCCAGCGTCTGGGCTGCCTGAAGCAGGCCACCGCCGGTGTTGGCGATATTGCCGGATGCGCTGATGCCGAGGTTGTTGCCGGCATACAGCGCGCCCGAATTTGTCACGTCGTGGGCGGAGACCGTGGCGCTGCCCTTCGACTGCAGCGCGCCACTGTTGGTCAGGTCGCCGGTCAGCGTGACGGTATCGCTGGCTGTCGATTGCTGCGACAGCAGCCAGGTTGCGCTGTTGTTGAGCGAGCCTGCCTGCACGCTCGTGCCCGTGTTTGCCTGGATCCAGCCGCTGTTCGGATCGGTGCCGTTGGTGGCGTTCGTGACCGAGGCTGCCTGGATGGCGATATTGCCATCGGACAGCATGACGCCTGTGTTGTCGAGCGCCTGCGTGGCGCCAGCGTGGGCGTCGGCGATGTCGAGCGTCTGGCTCGACTGGAGCGTACCGGTGTTCTTGAGCGTGCCGTCGACGCGCAGGGTGGCCGCGCCGTGATCGGCGCTGACCAGACCGTTGTTGGTCAGGCCCGCGCCGGCTGTCAGGGCGACGGTGTCGGCGCGCAGCGTTGCGCCCGTGTCGTTGACGATGCTGCCGCCGGCCCGGGTGTCGATCGATCCGGCCTGCGTGATCGCATTGGCGGCGTTGGAGACATTGCCCACCGCGTTGATGGCGAGTGCATTGGCGGCCAGCAGCGTGCGCGAATTCGTGACGTCCTGGGCGGCCAGCGTCGCGCTGCCCTTCGATTGCAGCGTGCCGCTGTTGGTCAGGTTGCCCGTGAGCGTGATCTGGTCCGCAGCCGTCGACTGCTGCGACAGCAGCATCGCACCGGCATTGTCGAGGCTGTCCGCGTTGATCTTGCTGCCCGTGTCGGCCTGGATCCAGCCCGTGGCCGTGTTGCGGATCGCGCCCGCCTTCAGTGCCAGGTTGCCGTCGGTCAGCAGGTTTCCGCTATTGGTGACCGATTGCGCGCCCGCGCCATTCCTGTCGGCGATATCGAGCGTCGTGCCCGCATGCACGGTGCCGCTGTTCGTGATGGCGCCATCGACGCGCAGCATCGTGCTGCCCTTGTCGGCGGTGACCGTGCCTGCGTTGTCCAGGCCTTGGGCGGCCGTCAGGCCGACATTGCCGGTCAGGCTTTCGATGCCCTGCGCGGCGTCCTTCGCGGTGGACAGCTTGCCGACCGTCGTCAGCAGCAGGTCGCCGCTGGCCTGCAGCGCGGCCACGCCCAGGTTCATGTCGCCCGACGTCGTGTTGGCCGACAGCGCCGCCGCCGACTGGAAGCGCGTGCCGGCGCCCGTCGTCAGGCTCCCGAACACGCCTTGCCAGTTGCCGATGGCTTGCCAGCGCGTGCCGCTGACGCCGGCAGCGCCGGCAATCGTCAGCCCGAGCGTGCCGCCTGCACTGCGGACGTTGTTGTTGTCGAGCGTGGCCGTCGTGGCGTTGTCGATCAGCGAAGCGGCATTGACCGCCAGATTGCCGGCCGCGACGATGGCGCCGCCGGCCACGTTGGCGCCGCCCTGCGCCGCTTCCAGCGAGGTATTGCGTCCCGACGAGATGCTGGCATTGGTCAGCGCCAGTGCGGTGGCCTCGTTGCTGGTGCTGGCGATCAGTACATCGCGCTGCGCGGAGATGCGGTTCTGCAGTTCGATGCGGCCCGCTGCGGACAGCGTGAAGTCGTCCGACGATGCGGCGGCATCGCCAAGCATGCGCACGCCCACACCCGCTTCGGTGGCCGTCAGCTTGATGCGGTTGGCATACATGCCGCCCAGCGCCGAGCTGTCGATGGCGTAGGCCGGCGTGGTGCCGGCGCCCGGCACGGCGCCGGTGACCGACCGGCTGGCATAGTCGTAGCGATTGGCGCCGGCCGTGATCGACAGGTCCTGCGCGTTGACGGTGCCGTCAAGCCTGACCGTGCGCGCCACCAGGTCGAGCATCTGCTGCGCCGTGGCGTTGAGGCCGTTGCCGTTGATCAGGATGTCGCCCTGGTTGACGGTGAATCCGCCCAGCGAGCCATTGCCATTGAGGTACGGCACGCCGGTGGTCAGCGTGACGCGGTCGGTGTTGATGAAGCCGCAGCCCGAGCACGTGATGCCGTACGGGTTGGCCAGGATCACATCGGCGCGGCCGCCCAGCACTTCGGTGAAGCCTGCCAGCGTACTGCGGTTGTTGGACACCACCTCGTTGAGAATCACCCTGGCGGTGTTCGTCATGTTGAAGTTGGCGGTGACCTGACCGGCCAGTTGCGACTGGTAGGCGATCTGCGCGGACGTGGTGTTATTGAGCACCACGCCCTTGTCGTTGACGTTGTAGCTGTTGTAGCGGTTGTGCGACAGCCCGGCGCCGTTGGCCGTGTCGATGTTGACCACCGTGGCGCCGTTCGGCGCCACGTAGACGTTGGTCTTGCCGCTGCCTGCCGCGACCGAGACCGACTGGGCCTGCAGGCCCAGCGGCGTGGCGGCCACCAGCGTGCCGGCGACCAGCGCCGCGCGGACGGCGCGGCGTTCGCTCTTGCTCTTGCCGTGGCCCCGGGCCGTTTCGGCAACCGCCGTCCACGTGGCTGTGGCGGCATTCCAGATGACGCGATAGATGTGGTTCATGGCGGTGGCTCTCAGATCGAAGCGGACAGGCGCAGGCTGAACAGCGTGCCTTCGCGGAATTGGGACGACGGGGCGCGCACGGCGCGCGAGGCAAAGGCATCGACGGCAACCGTCTTCCAGAACAGGCCCACGCCCAGCGTGGCGCCCGAGAGCGAACCGGATGGCACACCCGCCGCGCGGTTGGTGACGTTGCCGAAGTCGAAGCCGGCGTAGATGCGGCCGGCCAGCGTGCCGGTGGCGTCGGTGCTGACCTGCCATGGCAGGCCCAGCTCGTTGCGCATGTAGTAGCCGTTGTCACCGGCCAGCGTGAAGTTCTGGAATCCGCGCACCGACGATGGGCCGCCGATCAGGATCTGTTGCGTGCCGTACAGCGTGTCGTTGGCGGCCTGGCCGCTGAACTGCGTCGAGAACGTCAGCCCGGTGCCGCCGATGGTGAAGCGGCGGTTGTAGCCCAGGTCGAGCGTGAACTTGTTGAACTGCGCATGCGGCAGGTCGCGCGGCAACTCGGACGGATCGTGCAGCGCGCCCAGCAGCGACAGGCCCTGCACCATCGCCAGCCGGCCGTTGAAGATGCCGCCGTAGGCCTGCGTGAAGGCATTGACGCCGACGTCGAGGAAGGTCAGCGTGCGGCTGCTGACCTGCAGGAATTCCCCGCCCAGCCAGTTCTTGCTGTCCTGTGTGGTCAGCCGGGCCGATACGGCCACGCGGCTGGCCTGATTGCGGAAGACCACGCGGTCGGCACCCACGCTCCAGGTGTCGGTCTTGCCCGTGGCCTTGAGTGTCATGCCGCTCGGTAGCGACAGGGTATTCGTGTAGTTCGACTGGCTGTAGTCCACCGTGAAGGTGCTGTAGCCATACGGCAGCTGGGCATGGACACCGGTGGAGTCCGACTTGTGGCCGCCGCTCATCGGAAACACCGACTGCCGGCGCGTCACCGCGAACAGTTCGTTCAGGCCCAGCAGGCTGTCCAGCGTCACCGTGGCCGACGCGGCATTGCGGCCGGTGGCTTCGGTGCCGAGGTTGTCGTAGGAGCCATACAGATGCACCGGGAAGGTCGAAGCGTTTTGCACCGCCACCACGGTCTGGCCGGGCTGGCTGCCGGGGCGCAGGTCAAGCCGCGCGTTGTTCGACGCCAGCGAATTGATCTGGTCGATGCCCTGTTCCAGGTCGCGCAGGTTCAGCAGGTCGCCGGGATTGCCCGGAAACGCGCCGTGCGGCCAGATCGCGCCCTTGCGCCCGTCTTCGATCTCGTAGCGCTCGATGCGGCCGGCGACCACGGTGATTTCGAGCTTGCCGGTGCGCAGGTCCTGCGCCGGCAGGTAGGCACGCGTGGTAATGAAGCCCCGGTCGATAAAGCTCTTGGTCAGCGCGGCCAGGATGGCTTCGAGATCGGTGGCCGCCAGGCAGCGGCCGGCGTAATCGCGCGTGATGTCGCGGCGCAGGTATTCGGGCACGCGGTCGGCGTCGCCCTTGAACTCAATCTCGCGGATATCGCGGCACGCCACGCCGATGTCCGGCACCTGCACCTGCGGCTTGATGGTGTCGAGGTTGGTGCCCCCCGGTGGCGGCAATGCACGCAGCGCCCGTTCCTGGTCTTCACGCAGGCGGTCACGCTGCTGGCTTTCGATGATCTGGTTCTGGCGATCCAGCACTGCCGCCGGATTGGCCTGGGCCTGGGCGCTGCCATGGAAGGCGGTCAGGATGGCCGCCGCGACGATGCCCAGCACGGGCAAAGGACGCACGAAGCCATGGCGCGGGCGCGCGCCAGCAACGCTGCTCCCCCGCAGCGTGGTTGCCGTATTCATTTGAGGTGTTTCCCGTTTTCCCGTTGAAACAGCGCGATCTTTTACTTCTGGTTGTGCGTTTTGGCTCCCGCACACGCGTCTGTCTTTAATTTTGTGCGGATGGTAGCAAGACCTAAAGTTTTGTCGAGCCGTGCCGAGCGGGAAATCTGGAAATTGCGTGATTTGCCACAGCGGTGTCGTTTGATCTGGTGACAGCCGTCAGGCAAAAACGACAATGCCGCAACCACGGCAGGCCGTGGTTGCGGCATTAAGGGATTTGTGCGTCGATGGGGCGGCGGTTCAGTCCACCTGGGCGCCCGATTGCTTGACGATCTTCGCCCACTTGTCGATATCGGTGCGCAGGGTGGTGGCCAGCTGCTGCGGCGTGCCGCCCAGCGTTTCGGCGCCCTGGGCGGCCAGCTTGTCGCGCAGCGACTTGTCGGCCAGCGCAGCCTGCATGGCCGTGGACAGTTTCTGGACGACTTCCTTCGGCGTGCCGCGCACCGCGAACAGGCCGACCCACAGGTCGCCGCTATAGCCGGGCACGGTCTCGCCGATGGCCGGGATGTCGGGCGCGAACGGCGACCGCTTGGCCGAGCTGACGCCCAGGGCGCGCACCTTGCCGGCCTTGATGTGCGAGAGCACCGACGGCAGGCTTGCGAACGCCATCGGCACCTGGTTGCCCAGCACGTCGTTCAGTGCCGGCGCCACGCCTTTGTAGGGCACGTGCTCCAGCTTGATGCCGGCCGTCGTGTTCAGCATCTCGCCCAGCAGGTGGTTCAGCGTGCCGTTGCCGGCCGAGCCGTAGCGATAGAAGTCAGGCTTGGCCTTGGCCATGGCGATCAGTTCCGACATCGACTTGGCCGGGAACGCCGGATTCACCACCAGGACGTTGGGCACGGTGGCCACCAGCGAAATCGGCTCGAAATCCTTGACCGGGTCGAACGGCACGCTGCGATACAGCGACGGGTTGATGGCCTGCGTGCTGCTGATGGTCATCAGCAGCGTATAGCCGTCGGGTGTGGCGCGTGCCGCAGTCTGCGTGCCGATGTTGCCACCGGCGCCGGGGCGGTTTTCCACCACCACCTGCTGGCCGATGCGCTGCGACAGGTCGGCCGCCACCAGCCGCGCGACGATGTCGTTGGAGCCACCGGGTGCCTGCGGCACGATCATCTGGATCGGCTTCGATGGATAAGTGTCTGCCTGGGCGTGGCCGATGGCGGCTGCCGCCAGCGCCAGGCCTGCCAGGGCGCGAAGGGTACGGGTCATGCTGTCTCCTGATGAATGCGGCCCGGCCGGTGTTATGGGGTTTTGCCGGGTGTTGTGGCGCTCACTCTAGCCCAGCCCCGCACGCAGGAGAAATTCAATCGGCGACTGGTGCCATAAGCTTTTCTTATTGGCTGGCCGCGCGCCCTACTGTGTGGCGGTGGCGTCCTGTGCCGGCTGCCAGCCGCCGCCCATGGCCTGGTACAAGGCCACGCTGGCATTCAGGCGGTCGGCGTGGGTCTGGATCAGGTTCAGTTCCGCGCTGAACAGCTGGCGCTGGGCGTCGAGCTGTTCCAGATAGGGCGAGTACCCGGCGCGGTAGCGGTTGGTGGCATGGCGCAGCGCGGCTGCCAGTGCGTCGCGCTGCTCGCGCAGCCGCGCTTCCTGCTCGCCAAGCTTCTGCACGGCGGCCAGGTTGTCATTGACCTCGCGGAAGGCGGTCAGCGCCACGCGTCGGTAGGCATAGG
Organism: Cupriavidus pauculus; assembly: GCF_002858765.1. Classification (GTDB taxonomy): domain Bacteria; phylum Pseudomonadota; class Gammaproteobacteria; order Burkholderiales; family Burkholderiaceae; genus Cupriavidus; species Cupriavidus pauculus_B. The sequence goes on along the minus strand of NZ_PJRP01000013.1, from coordinate 98,869 downwards.
CGGCCTCGTCGCGTTGCGCGGCGGCGGCGTCGGCGCCGGCCACGATGCGCCCGCCCTCGAACAGCGGTGCCAGCACGCTGCCGCCGAGCGTCCAGATACGGATCGGATTGGCCAGCCCGGTCGCGTAGACCAGTCCGCCCGAGGCCGTCAGCGGAATGCGCGGCAGGTAGGCCTTGCGGGCGGCGGACAGGCTGGCATCGGTAGCCGCCAGCGTGTATTCGGCCTGGGCAATGTCGGGCCGCCGCCGCAGCAGTTCGGAGGGCAGGCCCGCCGGTACGGACGGCTGCTGCAGCGCCTGCAACGGCAGGCCGCGCGCGATGGCGCCCGCATCGGGGTTGCCGACCAGCACGCCCAGCGCGTTTTCCTGCCGTGCCACGGCCAGTTCGGCCTGAGGCACCGCCTGGGCGGTCGATTCATATTCCGCCCGCGCCTGTTCGTATTCGAGTTGGGACGTATAGCCGGACCGGGCGCGGTCGCGCGCCAGCCGCAGCGCGTCGGCGCGCGATGTCAGCGTCTGGCGCACTACTTCGAGCTGGGCATCGAGCGCCCGCAGCGTGATATACCCGCGCGCGGCGGCGGCCGACACGGACAGGATGGTGGTGTCGCGCGCCGCCTCGCTGGCCAGCAGGCTGTTGCGCGCGGCGCCCACCGCATCGCGGATACGGCCGAACAGGTCGACCTCGTAGGAGGCATCGAACACCAGCTGCCCGGTGTTGACCGTGCCGGCCACCCCGAATGCGTTGATGGCCCGGGCCCGCGTGCCGCCGGCCGTGAAGTCCAGCGTCGGGAACAGCTCGGCACGTGCGATGCGCGCCTGCGCATCGGCCTGGCGCACGCGCGTCACGGCGATGGCGATGTCGTCGTTCTGACCCAGCGCCTGGGCCACCAGCGCGGTCAGCGCCGGGTCGCCGTAGGTCTGCCACCATTCGCGCTCGATGGTGGCGGTGGGGCCCGGGTCCACGCGCCAGGCAAGCGGCGGCGCAAGGGGCTCCGGCACGGGCGGGCGCGGGCCCATGCATCCGGCCAGCAGCAGGGCGATGGCGGGCAGCACGACGCGGCGCGTGACGCGCAGCGCGGTGCAACGAGACGGGCTGGGCCAGTGTGTCATCGCGTTGGCGGCCGGTTGGTGCTGGTGTCGACTTCGGCCTGCACCGACATGCCCGGACGCAGGCGCTCCGCCATCGGCTGGTCTGGGTCGATGGTAATGCGCACCGAGATGCGCTGCGCCACCTTGACGAAGTTGCCCGTGGCGTTATCGGCCACGATCACCGCGAATTCGGAACCGGCTGCCGGGGACAGGCGCTCCACGCGGCCAGTCAGGCGCGCGTTGTCCAGCGCGTCCACGCGGAATGTGGCGTGCTGGCCGGGCGCCATGTGAGCGGTCTGGGCTTCCTTGAAGTTGGCAATGACCCAGCGCTGCGGCGGCACCAGGAACATCAGTTGCGTACCCGATGTCACGTACTGGCCCAGGCGCGCGCCAATCTGGCTGAGCCGGCCGTCCTGGGGCGCGTTGACGATGGTGTTCGACAGGTCGATCCCGGCCAGTTGCAGGGCGGCCCGCGCCTGCTCCACGGCGGCCTTGAGGCCCTCGCGGCCCACGATGATGGCTTCCACGTCCTGGCGGGCAATCTCCACCGCGGCGCGCGACTGCTCGACGGCGGCTTCGGCCTGGCGCAGCGCGGCACGGGTCTGGTCGCGCTCGCGCAGCGACACCGATCCGTCGGCCACCAGCTCGTCCACGCGCTTCATGTCGGCCTGGGCGCGCAGCAACTGGGCGCGGGCGTTGTCGGCATTGGCCAGTTGCGACTTCACGGTGGCCTCGCGGGCGCGCTGGGTCTGGTCTGCATTGGCCAGGTTGGCGATCTGGGTGTTCAGCGATGCGCGCGCCTGTGCCACGCGCTGACTGTAGATGCGGTCGTCGATGCGCAGCAGTACCTGGCCCGTCTTGACCAGGTCGAAGTCATGCACCGCCACTTCGGTCACATAGCCGCTCACCTGCGGGCTGATGATCGTGGTCTGGCCGCGCACATAGGCGTTGTCGGTGCTCTGGATCGACGGCGAGAACGGCGGCAGGCCCCATGCGTAGAGGATGATCAGCACGCTGACCAGTGCCCCGACAACGATCAGCACGGTCAGCCGGCGCGACCCGCGCGGCGGCGCCCAGCCCTTGGGTGCGGCCTCGATTTCCACCGGGTCTTCGAGCCGTTCGGGCTTGTGGCCAGGCGGCGGGGCGGCGGGACGATCGGGCGGATCCGGCCGGTCGGGAGCACCCGGCGGACGTGAAGCGTCGGACGGACCGGGCGAGTCGGGCGGTGGGGTCAAGTGCCTTTCTCCGTGGATGACGACGGTGGCGGTGGCTTCTTTTCTGGAACATGGCCCGGCACCACCCTGTTCAGGTACAGCGCCAGCAGCCAGACAAAGGTGACGGTGGACAGGATGCCGATCACCAGGAACACGTCGTTGAACGCCAGCACGTTGGCTTCGCGCGTGATCTGCTGCGCCAGCACCATGGCGCCCTCGGTCTGGCGCAGCACGGGGTCGGCCAGCACGCGGCTGTAGACGTTGCCCAGCAGTTGTATGCGCGCGGCGTCGAGCGGGTCGGACAGGCTGATGCCCTGCACCAGCGCATGCGAATGGAATTTCTCGCGCCAGGTCTGGAACGTGCCGAGCAGCGCAGACCCGGCCAGCCCGCCGAGCGACTGCGTGATGCTGAACAGCGCCGAGAAGCTGACGAAATGGCTCATGCCACGCTGCAGCGCACTGCCCATGCCGATCAGCAGCGTCGGCCCCAGGAAGTAGACCGCGGCAAACGCGATCAGCGACTGCGTGAAGTACATGTTCTGCGGGCGCGTCAGGTTGGTGGCGCCGGCGTCGATGAACGCGCCGATGGCGATCAGGATCAGCGAGATGCGGATCGGCCGCCCCAGGTTCTGCGGATTCAGGGTCAGGGCGCTGGCGGCGATGCCCGCCACCGTGGCCATCGACACGACGATATAGAGCGAAATCAGCTGGTCGTTGCCCATGCCCAGCGCCGTCAGCAGGCCCACCGCGCCATACGGCTGTTCGGACAGCAGGATGCGAACCGAGGTGGCCACCACGGCAAAGCGGATGATCGCCATGCTGCCCAGCCAGCGCGTATTGAGCAGCGGATTCACGCGGTTGTGTTCGATCCACAGCGCCGCCGCGATCAGGATCACGGCGCCGCACAGCGCATAGCCCAGCCAGGGCGCCTCGGTCCACCACAGGATGCGCCCCTGGCCCAGCACCGCGCACAGCAGCGCCATGCCGGGCGCGAACAGCGCGAAGGTGACGAAGTCGAGCGGCTCGAAGGCCTTGGTCCGCTCGCTGGGCGGCAGCGGCAGCAGGGCCACCGTCACCAGCGACAGCAGCGACAGGCCGAACTCGAACTGGTACAGCGTCTGCCAGTTGCCGGCTTCCAGCATGCCCGTGGAAAACGTCCGCGCCAGCGGCGTGGCCAGCTGCGGCACGCCGAAGCCGATCACCACGGCACGCATGCGATGCCGCGCCGGCAGTGACTGGATGATGTAGTAGAGCGCCAGCGTGGACATGCCGCTGGCGGCGATGCCATTGGCGGCGCGCGCCAGCAGGGCGGTGGCGAAGGTGTGGGTCAGCAGGTGCGCGCCCGTGATCAGCGCGTAGGACAGCAGGAAGACCTTGGTGAACCGCTGCAGGCCGTACTGCTGGCGGAACTTGATCACCAGCATCGACATGCAGACATTGGTCATGACATAGACCGTGGACAACCACGCGGCCTCGTCGCTGTACAGGCCGAACACCCCCTGGATGTTGTTGAGGTTGGCCACCACCAGCGCGTTGCCGAAGCCGCCGGTCAGTCCGATCAGCACCCCGACGCAGAAGTACGCCACGCGCCGTGGCGTGGGGTGGTCCGGCGTGGCGGGCGACCCCGGCATCGACGGCCGTTCATGCGGCTTGAACTCGTAGCTGGCAGTTGCCATGGCTGACTGGGTAGGCGACGAACGGGCAGTCGACGAACGACGTGGGATGTGGCGATGATGCGGGAGGAACCGGCCCGTGGCAAGCGCGGGGCCGGGGGCGCTGTGCCGGGCGGGCGCCGGGTGCTAGCGGGATGGCAATGCCGGTGGCGCCAACGAACCGCCTTCTGCAATTCTTTCCTTGACGATGTCGCGCAGGACGTCGGCAACGGCTTCCGCCGCGTTCGAGCGTGGCAGCGCGCGCGGCCAGCACAGCGACAGCGTGCGGCGCAATTCGGGCACGATGCGCCGGCGCGGCACGGTGGCGTCGCTTTCGTCGAGCGACGAGGCCGGCAGGATCGTGCAGGCCAGCCCCTCGCGGGCGGCGGCCAGCAGGAACGGCAACGAATCGAGGTCGGCCACCACGTTCAGGCCGATGCCGGCCTGCGCAAAGCGCCGCTCCACCACCTCGCGCAGGCCCTGCGATCCGCTGGGCAGTACCAGCGGCACGTCGTCGAGCGCCTTGAGCGCCACCGTCTCGGCGGCCTTGCCGCGCGGCGCCGGGCCGGGCGGCGTGCCGATCAGGTAGAGCGGTTCGCTGGCCAGCGGTTCGGGTTCCACCGCCCGCGACGGCGTGTCGCGGAACAGGATGGCAAAGTCGAGCCGGTTCTGGTTGAGCAGTTCGGAGATATAGCCGCTCATGCTCTCGAACAGCTGCAGCCGCACCTGCGGATAGCGCTGCCGCACGGCACGCACTAGGGCCATGCCGAAGGCGGCGGCAGCCGTGGTGGGCAGCCCGATGGCCACGGTGCCCGAAACCTCGGTGCCGGCCACGCGCACGTCGGCGCCGGCAATCTCGATCTGGCGCAGGATATTGCGCACGTGCCGGTAGAGCGTCTTGCCGGCTTCGGTGGGGCGCACGCCCTTGGCGCCGCGATGTACCAGCGGCACGCCGAACTCGTCCTCCAGTGCGGCCAGCTGCTGTGACAGCGCGGGTTGTGCCACGCACACCACCTCGGCGGCCCGGGTCAGGCTGCCGTGGTCGACGATGGCCACGAAATAGCGCATGGCGCGGATGTCCATGATTGCGGATCTCCCCCTCGACTTATCAGATATGAAAACGCCAGGGTATTGATTCTACTTATGGTGCCTTCCGCAATCCCTATTTCACACGGCTGGCGCCGGCAGGTAGATTGTCGGCATCGCGCCATGCGCATCTTTCGCCCCCGACACTGCCATGTCCAGACCGCTTGAAGGCATCACCGTAGTCTCGCTCGAACAGGCCATTGCCGCGCCGTTCTGCACCCGCCAGCTGGCCGACCTGGGCGCGCGCGTCATCAAGATCGAACGTCCCGGCCCCGGCGACTTCGCGCGTGCCTACGATGGCCGGGTGCGAGGGCTGTCGTCGCACTTCGTCTGGACCAACCGCTCGAAGGAAAGCCTGACGCTGGACGTCAAGGCGCCCGGCGCCGGGCCGGTGCTGGAGGCGCTGCTGGAAAAGACCGATGTGCTGGTGCAGAACCTGGCGCCCGGGGCGTCGGCGCGGCTGGGGCTTGACTATGAAACGCTGTCGAAACGCTATCCGCGCCTGATCGTCTGCGATATTTCGGGCTACGGCGGGGACGGCCCCTACCGCGACAAGAAGGCGTACGACCTGCTGGTGCAAAGCGAGTCGGGCTTCGTGTCGGTCACCGGCACCCCGGACGAAGGCGTCAAGGCGGGCGCCTCGGTGGCCGATATTGCCGCCGGCATGTACGCCTACAGCAACGTGCTGGCGGCGCTGATCGAGCGGGGCCAGACCGGGCGCGGCAAGCGCATCGACGTGTCGATGCTCGAATCGATGGTCGAATGGATGAGCTTTCCGATGTACTACGCGTTCGAGGGTGCCGAGCCGCCACCGCGTGCAGGTGCCGCCCACGCCACGATCTATCCTTACGGGCCATTCCCGACCGGCGACGGCAAGACCGTGATGCTGGGTCTGCAGAACGAGCGCGAATGGGCGGTGTTCTGCAAGGTGGTGCTGCAGGAGCCGGATCTGGCCACGCAACCTGCGTTTGCCACGAACAGCCTGCGCAGCGCCAACCGCGCCCAGCTGCGCGCCCGCATCGTCGAGGCCTTCGGCCGGCTCAGCGCCGCCGAGGTGGTGCAGCGCCTGGAAGAGGCCAGGATCGCCAACGCCAGCGTCAACACCATGGCCGATGTCTGGAATCACCCGCAACTGGCCGCCCGCGAGCGCTGGCGCCAGGTGGACACGCCGGCCGGACCGATTCCGGCATTGCTGCCGCCGGGCATGACCGATGCGCGGATGGATGCCGTGCCGGGGGTCGGCCAGCATACCGACGCCATCCTGGCCGAAGTGGGCTGCAGCGCGGCGCAGATCGCCAGCCTGCACGCCGATGGCGTGGTCTGAGGAGGGAGGGCCCATGAGCGCAACTCCTGCCCAGGCGCGCGTCCCGCGCACCTATCTGTTTGTGCCGGCGTCGCGGCCGGAGCGCATCGGCAAAGCCATCGCGGCGGCTGCCGACGCCGTGATCGTCGATCTGGAAGATGCCGTCGCCCCCGATGCCAAGGCAGCGGCGCGTGACGGATTGCGTGATGCCTGGCACGCACTTCAGCAACAGGCCGACGCGGCTGGCGTGGCGCTGCTGCTGCGCGTGAATGGCGCGGATACGACGTACTTTGCCGACGATCTGGCGTTTTGCCGGAAGCAGGGGGTTCAGACCGTCGTGCTGCCCAAGGCCGGCAATGCGTCGCTTAACGCACTTCGTGCCGTGTTGCCGGATACGCCCTGCCACGCCTTGCTGGAAACCGCCGCCGGGTTTGCCGACCTGCCCGATGTGGCGCGTGCGGCAGGCGTCACCCGCCTGCTCTTCGGCAGCATCGACCTGATGTTCGACCTGGACGTGGGCGACGACGACCTGCCGCTGCATTACTGCCGCAGTGCGCTGGTGCTCCAGTCCCGCGCGGCTGGCCTGCCGGCCCCGGTGGATGGCGTCTGCACGGCCATTGGCGACGCCGCGGCGCTGGCCGCCGATACGTTGCGTGGGCGTCGCTTCGGGTTTGGCGCCAAGCTGCTGATCCATCCGAACCAGGTGGCCGGCGTGCATGAAGCGCTGGCGCCGTCGGACACCGAATTGTCATGGGCCCGCCGCGTGGTGGAGCAGGCAGCCGCATCGCAGGGCGCCGCGATTGCGGTGGACGGGAAAATGGTCGACCGGCCGGTGCTGGAACGTGCGCAGCGTATTGTCGCGGCGGCACTTCGTTAATGTTCCGTTAATAAAACATCCATGCAGCCATTTGCATCGGTAATGCGCCAATCGGTGTTTTCCCTGACCGGTGGGTTCGATGCAAATGTCGAAATTTATCGGCAGGATGAAAGCCGTTTGTAATCAGGTTGCTGTCAAATGCGCATGGGAGATCGTGCGCCGCCATGCATGCGGGAATCATTGGCTGGTCACCGGGTAAAACAGAACGATAAAAGTCACTTACCCGGTCCACCATTCGGCTGGCACGGTCGTTTACTGCAGACCGCAAGTCGAATTGAGCCAGACCGATCGTGCATTTTCCTGTTTCCCGTGCCGCCGCGGCAACGCTGCTTGCCCTGGTGGCCAGTGCTGTTCACGCCGCCAGCGAGCCGATGCCGCCAGACGGCCCCTGCGTGCCACCGCCGGCCAAGGCTGCCCTGACGTTGGCGCAGGCCCGGCTTGACGGGCTGCGCTGCAACCGCGACATCATCGCCGCGCGCCGTAACGAAGAGGCCAGCCAGGCCGACATCCAGATTGCTTCCCAGCGGCCCAACCCGGTGCTGAGCCTGGGCGTGGCCAATATCAATCCGCACCTGGGCGTGGGCGCTGGCAGTCCGCGCAGCAAGACGGTGGATTCGACTGTCCGCGTGGACCAGGTCATCGAGACGGCCAACAAGGGCAACCTGCGTACCGAGGCTGCCCGCAAGGCCAGCGCCGCCGCCGGCGAACAGACCCAGGCCGTGGTGGCCCAGCAGTTGGGTGCCGTGGACCAGGCCTGGTACGAAGCGGTGGTCAGCCAGACCCGCGTGGAGGTGCTGACCGAGACGGTCGGGCTCTACGGCCGGACGCAGCAGGCCAACGAGACGCGGCTCAAGGCGGGCGATGTGTCGCGCGCCGACGTGACCAAGCTTCAACTTGAAACGCTGCGCGCCCAGACCGACCTGCGCGCCGCGATTGCCGACCACAGCAGCGACAAGGCCGCACTGGCCGCGGCCATGGGTGTGCCCGGCACGCTGATGGATAACCGCCTGGTGGCGGACTGGCCGGCCCCCGATGCAGCGGTGCCGCCGTTCGATCCCGAGGTGCTGCAGCGCCGTCCGGACGTGACCGCCGCCGAAGCCCGACTGGCCGCGGCGGCGTCGCAGCGCGACCTGGCCCGTGCCGGCCGCGTGCCCGATGTGACCGTCGGGGTGCAGTACGAGCACTATCCGGTCTCGGAGGCCAACACCACCGGGAGCGGCAACAGCTACGGCGCGTTCGTGTCGATCCCGCTGTTCGTACGCCACAGTTTCGGTGGCGAGGCGCGCCGTGCCGAGGTCGACTACTACGCCGCGCTGGATGACCGGAACCGTATCCTGCTTGAAGCCCAGAACGAGATCGGCCGGCTGCGTGCGCAGCTGGACGCCGCCCGGGCGTCGCTGCAGCAGATGCGTGAATCGGTGCTGCCGGCCGCCGAGAGCGTGGCCAACAGTGCCGAGTTCGCCTATTCCAAGGGGGCCAGCGGCGTGCTGGACCTGCTGGACGCACGCCGCGCGCTGCGCCAGACCCGTGTGGATGCCGTGGAAGCGCAGGGCAACTATGCCAAGGCCCTGTCGGCCTACCTGACCGCGCTGCAATCCACCCAATCCGATATCAACAAGCTTCCCCAGGTTCGTACTGATGCGTCGCGCCCTTAATTTCCCGTCTCTCTCCGGCCGTTTCCGCATGGCCGCCGTGGTGTCGCTGTGCGCGCTGGCGTTGGCCGGCTGTGGCAAGAAGGAAGTCCCGGAAAACGATGACGAGCCGAAGATCAGCGGCCAGACCGTCGCGTATCCGGCCAGCGTCAAGGCCCTGTCCGGCGTTGTGGGGCAGCCCGTGCAAAGCGGTGGCGACCGCATGCTGAGCTTGCCGGGTCGTCTGGTCTGGAACGAGGACAAGACCGTGCGCGTGGCCACGCCCTTCGCGGGCCGCGTGATGGAAATCATGGTGCAGCCAGGTGCCACGGTGAAGGCCGGCCAGGCGCTGGCCATGCTGACGTCGCCCGACTACGGCGTGGCCCAGGCCGACGCCCGCAAGGCCGCGGCCGACAGCGCCGTGTCCGCCAAGGCCCTGGCCCGCCAGCGCGAGCTGTACCAGGCTGGCGTGATCGCCCAGAAGGACCTGGAGCAGTCGCAGGCCGACAACGCCCGGGCCGCCGCCGACCTGGCGCGCACCCAGGCCGCGCTGCGCATGTATGGCGCGGGCGGCGGCGATGCCGTGAACCAGCGCTTTGCGCTGCGCAGCCCGATCGAAGGCCTGGTGGTGGAGCGCAATATCAACCCGGGCATGGAAGTGCGCCCGGACCAGCAGCCCAATTCGCCGCTGTTCCTGATTACCGATCCCAGCACGCTGTGGGCCCAGCTCGATGCCGCCGAGGCCGACCTTGGCCTGTTCAAGCCGGGCATCAACGTCCAGCTGGTCAGCGCCGCCTATCCCGGCGAGACGTTCACGGGCACCGTGGTCAAGATCGCCGACTATGTCGATCCGGCGTCGCGCAGCGTGAAGGTGCGCCTGGCGGTGCCCAACGCCGACCGTCGCCTGAAGGCCGAGATGTTTGTGACGGCCAAGCTTCAGGCCGCGTCGTTCCAGGGCATTGCGGTGCCGTCCAAGGCGGTGTTCCTGGCCGACAACAAGAACTACGTGTTCGTGCGCACGTCGGCCACGCCGTTCGTGTTCGAGCGCCGCGAGGTCAAGCTGGGCGTGTCGCTGCCGGGCACGACCGAGGTGGTGTCGGGCCTGAAGGCCGGCGACGTGGTCATCACGGACGGCAATCTGTATCTGCAGGACATCCTGCGCGACGCCACCGCGGTGAATGCCGCGCGCGCGACCGCCAAGCAATAAGGGCGGCCCGATGATCCAACGTATCGTTCATTTCGCGCTGCACCAGAAGCTGTTCGTCTGGCTCGGCCTGATCATCTTTATTGCGGGCGGCCTGGCCGCCTTCAAGAACCTGCCGATCGAGGCGTTCCCGGACGTCTCGGACATCCAGGTCAACATCATCACGCTGTACCCGGGCCGCGCCGCCGAGGAAGTGGAGCGCCAGGTCACGATTCCGATCGAAACGGCCCTGGCCGGCACGCCGAATTCGGTGCGCGTGTTCTCGCACACCCAGTTCGGCCTGTCGTTCATGATGGTGACCTTCAATGACAAGGCCACCGACGTCACCGCGCGCCAGCAGATCATCGAACGGCTGCGCAGCGTGGACTTGCCCGACGGCGTGCAGCCGGAACTGGCGCCGCTGTCCACCGCCATCGGCGAGATCTTCCGCTTCCGCCTGACCGGCAAGGGCTATACGGCGCAGGAACTGCGCACGCTGCAGGACTGGGTGGTGGAAAAGAACCTGCGCCAGGTGCCGGGCGTGGCCGACCTGGTGACGATTGGCGGTTCGATCAAGCAGTATGAGGTGAACCCCAACCTGGGCCGCATGCGCGACGCGAAGATCTCGCTGTCGCAACTGTTCACGGCGCTGCAGCGCGGCAACTCGAATGCCGGCGGCGGGGCCGTGGCGCATGGCCGCCAGCAGTACCTGCTGCGTTCGCTGGGCAGCTTCCGCTCGTCCGCCGATATCGCCAACGTGGTGGTGGCCGAGAACAACGGCACGCCAATCCTGGTCAAGGACATTGCCGAGGTGAAGATCGGCTCGGCGCCGCCGCAGGGCCTGATGGGCCAGGACAACGAGGACGACATCGTCTCGGGCATCGTGGTGATGCGCAAGGGCGAGAACCCGTCGGTGGTGCTTGAGGCACTGAAGCAGAAGATCGAGCTGCTGGACACGCAGATCCTGCCCAAGGGCGTGAAGATCGTGCCGTACTACGACCGCTCCACGCTGATCGACAAGACGCTGCACACGGTGTTCGGCAACCTGGTGGAAGGCGCACTGCTGGTGCTGGCCGTGCTCTACCTGTTCCTGGCGAATGTGCGCGCGGCGGCCATCGTGGCGCTGGTGATTCCGCTGTCGCTGCTGTCGACGTTCATCGGCCTGACGTGGGTGGGCATTCCGGCCAACCTGCTGTCGCTGGGTGCGATGGACTTCGGGATCATCGTCGACGGCGCAGTGATCGTCGTCGAGAACATCTTCAAGCGGCTGGGCGAACTCAAGGAACATCAGATCAAGGACAACAAGGCGCGGCTCTACGCGATCCTGCAGGCCACCACCGAAGTGGGACGGCCGACCGTGTTCTCGATGATCATCATCATCGCGGCGCACATCCCGATCTTCACGCTGCAGCGCCACGAGGGCAAGATCTTCGCGCCGATGGCGTACACGGTGACCGGGGCGCTGATCGGCTCGCTGATCCTGTCGCTGACCGTGGTGCCGCTGCTGTGCCACCTGCTGCTGACCAAGAACATCGCCCACGACGACAATTTCGTGGTGCGCTACTGCAAGCGCATCTACGAGCCGATGCTGGCCTGGGCGCTGGACAACAAGAAGACGGTGGTGGGCATTGCACTGGGCCTGCTGGTGGCGACCGTGGGCGTGGGCAAGTTCCTGGGCAGCGAATTCCTGCCCGAGCTTGACGAAGGCTCGATGTGGGTCAGCTTCGACCTGCCGGCTTCGGTGTCGCTGGACGAGGCACGCGACCAGGCTCGCATCCTGCGCAACGTGATCCGCAAGACGCCCGAAGTGAACACCACGATTTCCAAGGTGGGCCGCCCCGACGACGGCACCGATCCGAAGCTGATCAACACGGTGGAGATCCTGGTCGACCTGAAGGCCGACAAGCAATGGCGCGCGGGTTTCGACAAGCGCAAGATCATCAACGAGATCAACCACAACCTGCGCGAGTTGCCGGGCATCGAGCCGAACTTCTCGCAGCCGGTGCGCGACAACATCCTGGAAAGCATCTCGCAGATCAAGGGCCAGATCGTGATCAAGGTGCAGAGCGACAGCCTTGAACACAACAAGAAGGTGGCCGACCAGATCCTGGCGAACGTGCAGTCGGTCAAGGGCGTGATGCGCGCGTTCATCGACCGCGATGGTGAACTGCCGCAGTACGTGCTGGAGTTCGATCGCGCCCAGGCGGCCCGCTACGGCATCAACGTGGCGGACGTGCAGGACCTGATGGAAAGCGCGCTGGCCGGCAAGGCCGCCACCGAACTGTGGGAGGGCGAGAAGCACTTCAGCGTGGTGGTGCGCCTGAAGCCGGGCGAGCGCGAACTGCCGAACCTGCCGAACATCTTCATGCAGACCGCCGATGGAGCGCAGGTGCCGTTGTCGCAACTGGTGACGTTCCGGGCGGCGTCCGGCGCGATGAACATCAGCCGCGAAAACGGTCAGCGCACCACGTCGATCGGCATCTTCATCCACGACCGCGACATGGGCAGCGTGGTGAAGGACATGCAGGCGCTGGTGAAGAAGAACGTGAACGCCGAGGACGTCAAGATCAGCTGGTCAGGCGAGTTCGAGAACCAGGAACGGGCGATGGCGCGGCTGTCGATCGTGGTGCCGCTGTCGGTGCTGCTGATCTTCCTGCTGCTGTTCAACGCCTTCCAGTCGTTCAAGAGCGCGGCGCTGATCATCTCGAACATCCCGTTCGCGCTGATTGGCGGGGTGTTCGCGCTGTTCCTGACCGGCATTCCGCTGTCGGTGTCGGCGGCCATCGGCTTTATTGCGCTGTTTGGCCAGGCCGTGCTGAACGGGGTGGTGATGGTGACCTACTTCAATCAGCTGCGCCAGGAAGGCATGCCGGTGCGCCAGGCCGTGCTGACCGGCTCGATGGACCGCCTGCGCACGGTGCTGATGACGGCCATGCTGGCCATGCTGGGTCTGTTCCCGATGGCCATCTCGCGCGCCATCGGTTCGGAAACGCAACGTCCGCTGGCCATCGTCATCATCGGCGGCCTGATTACCGCCACGCTGCTGACGCTGATCGTGCTGCCGACGCTCTACGAGTGGATGGTGGGCCGCAACTGGCCGGACGAGGAAGGTCAGTCGAACCACGACAACCGCCTGAACGATTCGATGGCGAATTGAGCAGGACGCGTGAACCAGCAAGAAAAACCGGGGCAATCGCCCCGGTTTTTTTTGGGTCCGCCGCCGCGGGGTGGAGAGGGCGGGTTCAGCGGGCAGATGGCCGTGGAAAGAGCGGCCAGACGCCGAGGGCCACGACGGCCGTCGTAGCCCATACCACTGGCCAGGATGTCAGCGCCAGCCAGTGCGGCAATGCGAGCGGCGTGAGGAAGAATCCGAAGAACACCACGGTGTTGGCCATGCCCAGCGCGGTGCCCGCGCGGTCGGCGCCGGCCATGGCCGCCAGTTCGGTGTAGCCCACGCCGTGCCACGCCGAAACCGCGATACCCGCAAGCGCCAGCGCCACGGGCAGCAGCGCCATCAGCCGGGCATCCGTCGCGCTGCCCTGCACGAAGGCGGCCAGCAACAGGAAGGCAACCACAGTGATAAGTGTGCAGCTACGCAGATAGGCCCGGCGGTTGCCATGCCGGTCCGTCCACCGACCGCTCCATACGCGCGTGGCCATGGCGCCCGCCTGGATCGTGACCAGCGTGGCCGTGATCGCACCCAGCCCGGCATGTGCGTAGTCATGGAGAAAGATCGAGGCGAATGTCAGCACCGCGAATTGCGGCACGCAAAGCAGGCCGATGGCCAGCACGATGCGCCAGACGCTTGCCCGGCCGAGCGGATTGGGGCTGCGCAACGGCGCCGCCGACGTGGCCTGGAAGTCAGGCGGTTCATGAAGCCAGCACCAGGTCAGCACCGCAGAGACGGCGCACAGCAGCGCGACCCACCCGTAGGCCCAGGCGAATCCCCATGTCGATGCCAGCCACGGCAGCGTCAACGCGCCAATGCCGCCGCCCATTGGCACGGCGGTCTGGCGGATGCTCATCGCAAGCCCGCGCTCACCTTCATGGAACCAGCGCATGACGGCGCGACCGCTGGCGCCGTTGACGCTGCCGCCCACCAGCCCCACCAGCGTCATGGCCATCACCAGCCACGACAGCGGTGGGATGTGCGAGGCCGGCCCGAGCGCGGGGGCCAGCCACAGGGCCATCACCAGCAACGCCGCGCTGGTCGCGGCCAGTCCGCCGAGTAACACGGGGCGGTCGCCCCAACGGTCGGCGGCCAGGCCCCAGGGCAGTTCGGACAGCGCGGTGCCCAGGCCGATTGCGCCGACGGCCAGGCCGACTTGCGCGGTGTCCAGTTGATAGCCGGTGCGCATCCAGACTGCGGTGGCTGGAAGACCGCTCACGGCGGCCAGTACGCTGGCGTTGGCTGCCACGCCCACACCCAATACCTTCCAGCGATGGGAAGGTGTCAGGCGCCGGGCCGGCGGTACGGAAAGCGGAACAGTGTGTGAAGTCATGGGTGACAGATGATTGCAGAGCCGTTTGACGCGATCCAGTCTGTCACCGAGAATCCATCCTGAAAATCGGAAAATTCTTCACGATTCGTTCGATAAAACAGGATGGTTGCGATGTCCCGAACCAATCTCGACCTGGCTGCGCTGCGCAGCCTGTTGGCTGGCATGGAACTGGGCAGCTTTGCCCGCGCGGCGGATCGCGTCGGTCGTTCCACGTCGGCCATCAGTGCCCAGATCCGCAAGCTGGAAGAACAGGCTGGCACGCCGCTGTTTCGCAAGGCAGGGCGCGGGTTGGCGCTTACTGCCGCTGGCGAGGCGATGCTGGGCTACGCGCGCCGCCTGGTGGAGTTGAATGACGAAGCCGTCAGCGCGGTGCGCGGCGTGGACCTGTCGGGCGGCATCCGTCTGGGGTTGCAGGAGGAATTCGGCGAAGGCTTGCTGCCCGAAGTGCTGGGCCGCTTTGCGCGGGCCCACCCGAAGGTTCGGATCGAGGCCGTGGTGTCACGCAACGCCGACCTGCTCGAACGGATCGACACCGGCCGCTGCGATCTGGCGCTGGTGTGGGCCGACATGCATCCCGCCGTGTCCGACGACTTGGCCGGGTATGCGATGGGGCATCGGCATGTGGAACGGATCGACGAGGTGCCGATGTGCTGGGTAGGCGCTGCGCAGGGGGCGGCGATGCTCCCCTGGCAGCCGGGTGATGGTGAACCGCTGCCGCTGGTGGCCTTCGACCGCCCGTGCCAGTTTCATTCGGCCGCCATGGCTGCGCTGGAGCGCGCCGGCATTCCCTGGCGGATCACGTTTTCGAGCCCGAATCTTGGCGGACTGTGGGCCGCCGCTGCCGCGGGGCTTGGCCTGACGGTGCGGTCGCGCTACGGATTGCCCGCTGGCGTGCGAGCGCTGCAGGCCGGGGAATATGGCCTGCCTGCGCTGCCGTCGATGTCGCTGGCCATGGTGCGGGCGTCGGCGGCGATGCCACCCGAGGTCGAGCGGCTTGCCGATATCCTGCGCGCCGCCCTGCCCGGCGCGCCGGTGCAGGACGCCCTGGCAGCCTGAGTCAGGCTGGCGTCATGGTCTGCGCGTCATGCGTCGCGCATCATTCGTCGCGCGTCATTCGTCGTAGTGGTAGCCGTGACGGGTCGGCCGGCATAGCAATGCGCCCAGCAGGACGCCCAGGCCCAGGGCCATGCCCAGCGCCTTGATCGGCTCGCGGTGCGTATAGTCGGTCACGCATTCCTGGCCACGCGACATGCTGTCGGTGACCGACGCCTTGATCGATGCCAGCTTGTCGGATCCCTGGGCAGCCTTTGCCAGGAAGGTCTGCTTGGCAGACTGGATGGCCTCGCCGGTCAGGTTCGGCAATTGGGCCAGCAGATCGTCCAGGTCCTTGGCCAGTTGCCGGGTATCGGCCTGCAGCTTCTGCTGGGCGTTGGACGGGTTGATGTCGTTGGGGTCAAGGGCATCCATGGGCGTCTCCTGGCTGGGTGCGTATGCGGACATCTGCTGGCGCAGGTTTCATACCAGCGGCCAATGCTCGACAGCGGGCGGCGCGTGCCCATTTGATCCGGCCAATGGCAGCGCTGCCTTACCGCCCTTTGTAATTTGCGCACGGTGGTTCGGAGTCCACGATCGCACTTGCATTTTGCGGCCTGTGCGTCGTATGAGAGCAATCTGAATCTGGGCGCGATGAGACAAATACGATATCGGATTGCCGGGTGCTGCGGTATGGTTGCCCCGTGTGATGAAGTCCGCCCAAAACAGAGCGGGCCACCGACAGGCAAACTTCGTTCAGGGGTCAATCATGGGGATTTTTGAAGCGGCAACAGCGATAGCTGACGGTACGCACGACGCCGTCAATGCGGATCGGTATGCCGGCAAGGCGCGTGCATCTGGCGATACAAAATGGCCGCGGCCCGGGCGCCACGGCATGGCGGAGTGGGCGCCCGTCCTTGCCATGGTTGGGGCGGGGGTGACGTTCGTGCTTTACATCACGACCACGATCAACGCGTCAACGGCGGACAAGCTGGTTGCCGTGACGCGGAGCATCGAGGAACTGGACAAGCGGGTCAATGTGCGTTTCGACGAGATGGACAAGCGGTTCACTGGCCAACTGGTTGCGCTGGACCAGCGCTATGGCGGCATGTTCGCTGCCATGGACAAACGGCTGGAGCGCCTGGAAGTGCGAGCCGATCGAACCGACGAGCGCCTGAACAAGGTAGAGGTGCAACTGACAACGATGGACGCCAAGCTGGATCGCGTGCTGGAGCATGTCACCAGGCGTCGCTGACCGTCGACGCGGCCGGCGCCTTGACCGGGTGCCGCGCTGCTAGTCCTTGCCGGCGCCGGTGCAGATCCCGTGCAGCTTGCGCAGGCCGGTATAGAGCCCCTGCCGTTCCTCGGGCGTCAACAGCCGGATTACGGAAGCCTGTCCGCGCCGCGCCAGTGGAATCACCTGCGCATGAAGGGCCGCCCCGGCATCGCTGATCTTGCAGGACAGGCGCTTGCGTGGCGTCGTGCCCTCCGATTCCAGCGTGACGAGGCCACGGTCTTCGAGCAATCGCAGCGTGCGGCTGACCAGCGCCTTGTCCGAGGTCGACTGCTTCACCAGTTCCGCGAAAGACATCGACTCGCCGTGCGCCAACAGCGCCAGGATGCGCCATTCCGGCACGGTCAGCTCGAACTGCGTCGCATAGGGCTCGGTCACGCTGCTGCGCAAGGCCGTCACCAGCTGGCTCAGCATGGTGGTCAGGAAGTCATTGACGTTCAGACCGGTGCCGGCTTCGTCGAGATGCGACCAGGGATCGATGCCTTCGTGGGTAACCGGAGTGTGCTGGGTGGTGCTTGACATGTACGGGGCGCCAAAAAGTATGCCGGGAAATTGCCCGGAAAACGCCTGCGATTGTCTCACACCGCTTGTTGTTCGCAACTTTGTGGCGCTGCGTGTCGTGGCCGGACGACGGGTAACCGTACCGGAGGACTGTCCTGTTGTATTGCGGCATCAACGAGGCTCGTCCGGATGACGGCCGTCAGCCCCTTATTCGCATGGCGATAAGGGGCTGATCGGGCTGCACGGCCGGTAACCGGTATTACGCTGCGAAGCCGCCGTCCACGTTCAGGCTGGCACCGGTCACGAAGCTGGCCTCAGGGCCTGCCAGGTAGGCGACCATGCTCGCGATTTCATCCGGGTGCCCGTGGCGCGGCAAGGCCATCAGGCCGTGCAGCGACGTGGCGAAGTCCGAGTTCTCGGGGTTCATGTCGGTGTTGACCGGGCCGGGCTGCACGTTGTTGACCGTGATGCCCTTCGGGCCGAGGTCGCGCGACAGGCCTTGCACCAGGCCCTTCAGGGCAGACTTGCTCATGGCGTAGGCGGCGCCACCGGCGAACGGCATGCGGTCGGCGTTGGTGCTGCCAATGTTGATGATGCGGCCACCTTCGCCCATGTGCGACAGCACGGCCTTGCTAGCCACGAACACGGCGCGCACGTTGACCGCCAGCGTCTTGTCGAAGTCATCCAGCGAGAAATCCTCGACCGCGCCCAGGAACAGCACGCCGGCGTTGTTCACCAGGATGTCGATCCGGCCGAAATGGATGGCAGCATCGTTGATGGCACCGGTGAGCGCGGCGGCGTCGGCCGCGTCGGCGCGGTAGGCC
Organism: Cupriavidus pauculus; assembly: GCF_002858765.1. Taxonomy (GTDB): domain Bacteria; phylum Pseudomonadota; class Gammaproteobacteria; order Burkholderiales; family Burkholderiaceae; genus Cupriavidus; species Cupriavidus pauculus_B. The sequence goes on along the minus strand of NZ_PJRP01000013.1, from coordinate 80,683 downwards.
TTGGCCCGGCCGCCGGCCGCCTGGATCGATTCCACCAGTTCCTGCGCGGCGGCGCCGGAACTCTGGTACGTAAAGGCGACGGCAACGCCGTCGCGGGCCAGGCGGCGCACCACTGCGGCGCCAATGCCGCGTGAACCGCCGGTAACGAAGGCAACTTTGTTGGAGAGCGAGGTCATGATCGATTTCCTTTCAGGTGAGGGGTTGATGAGCGAAGTATGGTTTTTGCGATCCCCTACCGGTAGTCATAAATACGGATCAACTTTTTCAACCGTTGGTATAAGCTTGCGGCCATGGAAGCCCTGAACCTGCTCGAATCGTTTATCCAGAGTGCCGAAAGCGGCAGCTTTTCGGCTGCGGCCCGCCGGCTCGGTCTGACGCCCGCCGCGGTCAGCAAGAACGTGGCCCGGCTGGAGGACCATCTCGGCCTGCGGCTGTTCCAGCGCAGCACGCGCAAGCTCACGCTGACCCTGGGCGGGGAGCAGTTCTTCCGACAGGTATCCGACCCCTATTCCACCTTGCGCGATGCGTTTGCCAGCGCCGCCCAGGACGACGGCAAGCCGGCTGGTGTGCTGAAGGTCAGCATGGGCGTCGCGTTTGGCCGCGAATACCTGGTGCCGTTGCTCGGCGAGTTTCTGGCGATGTATCCGGCCATCGTTCCGGACTGGCATTTCGAGAACCGGAGCGTGGACCTGATCGCCGGCGGTTTTGATGCGGCCATCGGCGGCGGCATTGAACTGACCGAGGGCGTGGTGGCGCGCGAACTGGCGCGAACGTACGTGGTGGCGGTAGCCTCGCCGGCCTATCTGGAAGGGCGGACGCTGCCGAAGCATCCGACCGACCTGTCGGCGTTCGACGGCATCGTGCGCCGGTCTGCCTCCACCGGCCGCCTGCGGCTGTGGAATCTGCGCAACCAGATTGGCGAGGAAGCCCTGGCCGAGCCGCGTACCCGACTGATCTTCGACGACCCGGAAGCCATGGCCCATGCCGCGATGCAGGGGCTGGGCGTGGCGCTGCTGCCGATGCCGCACGCCGCGCCGTGGCTGGAACGCGGCGCCCTGGTGCGCCTGGTGCCGGGCTGGTGTGCTGACAACGGCCCACTTGCGCTTTACTATCCCAACCGCAAGCTGCTGCCGCCCAAGACGCGCGTGTTCATCGAATTCATCGTCGATGCTTTCCAGCGCAAGGGCCTGGCACGCAGATTCGACGGACGCTGAACTGTCATTTCACGAAGCACCCCACATCGGGAGGGCTGTATGGCAACGGCAGTGCGACGGAGCGTGCCGCTCCATCTCCATATCTGGACGTGGTTTGGCTCGCTGGTGCTGCTGGTGGGGGCGCTGGTCTGCGGCATCAACTACGCGATGACCAAGGCCGCGCTGGAGCGGTCGGTGACCGACACCACCCAACGCGTCAGCCGCGAGAGCCTGGAGGAAGTCGAGAACCTGTTGCGGCCCGCCCAGATGGCCGTCAGGCTGCTCAGCCACAGTTCGCTGGCCGATGCCACGTCGCAGACGCAGCGCAAGCAGCGCATGGCGCTGATGCGCGACGCGCTGGAAAGCTCGCCGATCCTGCAAGCCCTGTTCATTGGCTACGCGGACGGCAGCTTCTTCTATATGCGCCCGTTGCGCGACGAAGGCGAGCGCGCCGCCTACAAGGCGCCGCCAAGCGCGGCATTCCTGGTGCAGAGTGTGGAACGCGACACGAGGCGCGTGGTTGGACGCTACCTGTATCTGGGCGCGGACCTGCGCCTGATCGGCGAAGCCGACGCCGCCGACTTTGCTGCCCGTTACGACCCGCGCACGCGGCCCTGGTACACCGCGGCCATGGCATCGGAAACGGTGGTGCGCACCGATCCGTACATGTTCTATTCCGACCGGGAGTCCGGCGCCACGCTGGCCGTGCGCTCCGCTGACCGCCAGGCCGTGGTCGGCGGCGATTTCCGGCTGGACGCGCTGGGGCAACTGCTGAACCACGAATCGCTGACGCCGCGCGCGGTGCTGGCGCTGCTCGACCGGAAGGGCGCGCTCGTGGCCATCAATCGCACGACGCCCGAATCCGTGGCCGCGCCCGATACGGTGATCTTGAATCCTGCGGGCCGCCCCGAGGATTACGGTCTATCCGTGCTCACCGGCATTGCCGCCAAGGTGGCGGCGCCCGGCGATTCGCACGCCGCCGCGCATCCCATGCTGCTGGAACGTGCCGATGGCGAAGACTGGTACACGTCGATTGACGTGCTGGACGTCAAGGACCCCAATTCCCTGCTGCTGGTGTCGGCCATTCCGCAGGCGGAACTGCTGCACGACGCCCGGCAGCAGGCCGCCTGGGGCATGGCGCTGACGGGGCTGGTGCTGCTGCTGGCGTTGCCGGTCACCTGGCTGGTGGCGCGCAGCGTGGCGCGGCCGCTGCAATCGCTGGCCGCCGAGGCCGACGCCATCCGCCGCTTCGATTTCGTGCGGCCCGTTTCGGTGCGCTCGCATATTGGCGAAGTGAACGATCTGGCCGCGACGATGGACCAGATGCGCGGCACCATCCAGCGCATGCTGCATGTGATGCGGGCCGTATCGGCCGAGCATCGCCTGGACCGGCTGCTGCCGCTGTTGCTGCAGGAAACGCTTAACGCAGCGGGCGGGCAGGCGGGGGCGCTGTACCTGGCGGTCAATGACGAAGGCTTGAACCCCGCCGTGGGCTTCGACCGCAGCGGCGCCGAGGTGACCACGATGGACGCGACGCTGCCGCAGGACACCCTGGCGCTGGTGCGCACGGCCGTGCGCGAAGGCACGGCGCGCGCCGGCCATCTGACATCGGCCGACGTGGCCGCCGCACGGCTCGAGGTCTTGTCGGGACCCGCGCCGGTACACGCCGCCGTCATTCCGCTGATCAACCGGCAGCACGCGCTGCTGGGCGTCGTGCTGGTGCTGCGCGATACGCCGATGGAGGCCGCGCAGTTGGCGTTTGCCAGCACCATGGCCAGCCTGTCGGCTGGCGCGCTGGAAGTGGGCGAACTCACCACGGCGCAGCGCGATCTGTTCGACGCCTTCATCCGCCTGCTGGCCGGCGCCATCGACGCCAAGAGCCCGCACACCGGCGGCCACTGCGCGCGGGTGCCGGAACTGACCAAGATGCTGGCCAGGGCCGCGTGCGATGCCACGGACGGGCCGTACCAGTCGTTCCAGTTGAACGATGCCCAATGGGAGGCGCTGCACGTGGCCGCCTGGCTGCATGATTGCGGCAAGGTCACCACGCCCGACTACGTGATCGACAAGGCCACCAAGCTTGAAACGCTGCACGACCGCATCCACGAAGTGCGCATGCGCTTCGAGGTGCTGAAGCGCGATGCGGAGATCGACTGCCTGGAGGCCGCGGCCGGTGGCGAGGACCCGCAGGCCGCACGCGCGCGGCGCGATGCGCTGCTGCGTCAGTTCGACGAGGAATTCGCGTTCGTGGCGTCGTGCAATGTGGGCGGCGAGCAGATGGATGCCGAAGACCAGGCGCGCCTGCGGCAGATCGCCACGCGGACCTGGCGGCGCACGCTTGATGACCGGCTTGGCGTCTCGCACGAGGAACTGGCCCGCCGGGGCAGCGTCCCCGCCGCACCGCTGCCGGTGCTGGAGCCATTGCTGGCCGACCGGCCCGATCACCGGATCGAACGTGTCGCACGGGACCACATCGCCGACATCAATCCCTGGGGCTTCCGGCTTCGCACCCCCCAGTATCTCTACGATCGTGGCGAACTGCACAACCTGACGATATCGCGCGGCACGCTGACCGCCGAGGAGCGCTTCAAGATCGAGGACCACATCGTGCAGACCCAGATCATGCTGTCGCGCCTGCCGTTTCCGAAGCATCTGCGCGACGTGCCTGAGATTGCGGGCGGGCACCATGAAAAGATGGATGGCACCGGCTATCCGCGCGGCCTCAAGCGCGACCAGATGAGCCCGCTGGCCCGGATGATGGGCATCGCCGACATCTTCGAGGCATTGACGGCGGCCGATCGCCCGTACAAGAAGGCCAAGACGCTGTCGGATGCCGTGGGCATCATGACCCGGCTGCGCGACCAGCAGCATATCGATGCCGAGCTGTTCGACCTGTTCATCGCGGCCGGCATCCACCGCACCTACGCCGAGCGCTATATGGACCCGGCCCTGGTCGACATGGCCTGAGCCGCAAGCGTCAGGCCACCACGCCGAAGGTGCCCCTCACGCGAAGCCGGCGCGTGGACTATGCTTCGGAAGTTCGCGCAACGCGTTTCGAGGGGGCGGTGATGAGCGTCGAAAAGATCGAAATTCCCGGCAGCCAGGGCGGCACGTTGTCCGGCCGGATGGAGTGGCCCGATGGCACGGTCCGCGCACACGCGCTGTTCGCGCACTGCTTTACCTGTGGCAAGGACAGCCTGGCCGCCACGCGCATCGCGCGGGCATTGACGGCCCAGGGGATTGCCGTGCTGCGCTTCGATTTCACGGGCATCGGCGCCAGCGAGGGCGATTTCGCCAGCACCAATTTCTCGTCGAACCTGGCCGACCTGGAAGCGGTGGCCATGTACATGCGCGCACGCGGCCAGGCGCCCACGCTGCTGATCGGTCATAGCCTGGGCGGTGCCGCCGTGCTGGGCGTGGCCCGCCGCCTGCCCGAGCTAAAGGCCGTGGTCACGATCGCCGCGCCCAGCGACCCGCGCCATGTGCTGGGGCTGCTGGGCGACAACGTCGAGCGCATTCGCGCCGAGGGCGAACTGGAGGTGAAGCTGGCGGGGCGGCCGTTCCGCATCGCGCGGCAGTTCATCGACGATGTGTCCAGCCATACGCTGCTCGATGAAGTGGCCCACCTTGGCAAGCCGCTGCTGGTGCTGCAGTCGCCAACCGACGATACGGTGGAGGTGGCGAACGGGCTGGAGATCTTCGAGGCCGCCGCGCAGCCCAAGAGCTACGTGGCGCTGGAGGGCGCCGACCACCTGCTGCAGAACCGCGCCGGCGCGGCCTATGCGGCCAGCATGATTGCCGCGTGGTCGCAGCACTACCTGCCCACGCTGGCCGAGGACGTGCAGGCCGAGATTCCCGAGCCCGGCGTAGTGGTGGTGGCGGAGCGCCACCGGGGCCGATACCAGCAGACCGTGCGCGTGGGCGGCCATGAATTCGTTGCCGACGAGCCCGCCGCGCTGGGCGGCGACGATGCCGGCCCGAATCCCTATGAACTGTTGTTGTCGGCGCTGGGGGCGTGCACGTCGATGACGATGCGCATGTATGCCGAACGCAAGGCCTTGCCGCTGGAGCACGTGGCCGTGCAGTTGCGGCACGAAAAAATCCATGCGAAGGACTGCGCTGCCTGCGAGACCACCGTGGGCATGGTGGATCGGATCGAGCGGCGCATCGCGATCAGCGGCGAGCTGACGGCGGAGCAGCAGGCGTCGCTGATGGCCATCGCCGACAAATGCCCGGTGCATCGCACACTGCAGTCCGAAGTCCGCATCGATACGCGGCAGGCCTAGCCACGCCCAGGACACGCCCTAGCCAATCCCCAGCACACGCCGGCGCGCGGCATCGAACGCCGCGCCTTCGGCCACCAGCCAGGCTTCCACCTCGGCCACCTGGGCGGTCTGCCCGTGCGCGCAGACAAAGTGATACGACGCGTGGCTGCGCGCATGGATGCCCCACAGGTCCACCAGGCGGCCCGATTCCAGGTCTTCCAGTACCAGTGCGGAGCGCCCCATGGCCACGCCTTGTCCGGCCAGCGCGGCGTTGATGGCCAGTTGCGACAGGTTGAAGCGCTGACCGTCCGATTCATCGGGCAGGGTCAGGCCGGCGTGGCGCAGCCAGCATTGCCATTCCTCGAACTCGCCGGCGCCATCCCACGGGCTCACGTCGTGCAGCAGCATGCTGGCGCGCAGGCCCTCGGGCGATTGCAGCGCGGGGTGCGCGTCCAGGTAGGCAGGGCTGGCCACCGGGATCAGCCATTCCTCCAGAAACTGGTGCGCCTTCAGGTCCGGATAGCCACCGGGGTCGAAACGTACGGCGGCCTCGGTGCCGTCGCGCAGCATGCGCGAACGGTCGAGCGCGTGAAATTCGCCATAGACGCGCAGGCCGATGTCCGGATGCTGGCGAAAAAAGCCGCCCAGCCGCGGCGTGAGCCACACCATCGCAAACGACGGCGAGCACGACAGCGCGATGGGCTGCTTGTCGCGCGGCTTGCGTAGCTGGGTCAGCGTCCCTTCGATGGCCTGGAACGACTCACGCAGCACAAAGCGCAGGCGCTCGCCTTCCGGCGTCAGCACCAGCGCGCGCGGCGTGCGCAGGAACAGCGGCCGGTCCAGCCACTGCTCCAGTTGCTTGACCTGCTGGCTGACCGCGCCCTGGGTCACGCACAGTTCGGCCGCAGCCTGCGTGAAGTTGCAATGTCGGGCCGCCGCCTCAAAACAGCGCAGCCAGCCCAATAATGAGGCAGAAAGCGTATTGGCCATTAGTCAGGCTAATGCTTGGATCAGTACAAATGGTTTGTCACGACGGTGTAATGGGACAAGAATGGGGTCACCCCATCCCGCATCCCTTGCTTCATGCCGACCGATTTTTCCGCACTGCCGCAACAACTGCTCGCCGATCTGCAGGCCGCCCGTCCGGTCTTCTGGGGCAATCCCGACCGCAGCGACGCGGCCACCGTATCGACCGTCGTAGACGGACGCGGCATTAGTCTAGCTGATGTGAAAGCCGCCCGGGCGCGCTTCGACAGATTTGCCCCGTTGCTGGCGCGCCTGTTTCCCGAACTGCAGGGCAGCGCCGGGCGGATCGAATCGGATCTGCTGCCCGCACCGGCCATGCAGCAGGCGCTCGGCCTGCCGTCCTCGGCCGGCGCGCTGTGGATCAAGGCCGATCACAGCCTGCCCGTGGCCGGCTCCATCAAGGCGCGCGGCGGCATTCACGAAGTGCTGGAATTTGCCGAATCGCTGGCGCTCGAATATGGCCTGGTCACGCACGATGCGGACTACGCCGTGCTGGCGGAAGCGCCGGCGCGCGCGTTGTTCGGCCGCTACCAGGTGGCGGTGGGTTCCACCGGCAACCTGGGGTTGAGCATCGGCGTGATGGCTTCGGCGCTTGGGTTCCGTGCGGCCGTTCACATGTCGGCCGACGCCAAGGCATGGAAGAAGGCCCGCCTGCGGGCGCGCGGCGTGGCCGTGGTGGAGCACACGGGCGACTATGCCGCCGCCGTGGCGGCTGGCCGGCGCGAGGCCGATGCCGACCCGTACAGCTATTTCGTCGACGATGAGCGGTCGCTGTCGCTGATGCTGGGCTACAGCGCCGCCGCGCTGCACCTGCACGACCAGCTGGCCCAGGCCGATGTGCGCGTGGACGCCACGCACCCGCTGTTCGTCTACCTGCCATGCGGCGTGGGCGGCGCGCCGGCCGGCATCGCCTTCGGCCTGCGCCAGCTTTATGGCCCGAACGTGCATCCGGTCTTTGTCGAGCCCACGCAGTCGCCGTGCTTCCTCGTGGAAATGCTGGCGCCCGGTGCATCGGTGTACGACGTGGGCCTGACCAACCGGACGGAAGCCGACGGACTGGCCGTGCCGCAAGCGTCGGAACTGGCCGCGCAGGCCATGCGTCCGCTGCTGGCCGGGGTCTGTACCGTGGCCGACGACACGCTGTTCGCCGACCTGCATCGCGTGCGTGAAGCCGAAGGCCTGCGCATCGAGCCTTCCGCCGCCGCCGGCTTCAGCGGCCCGGGCATGCTGACCGGCACCGAAGCCGGGCGTGCGTACCTGACACAGCACCACCTGGACGGCGCGATGGCCCATGCCACCCAGCTTGTCTGGACCACCGGCGGCCTGTTCGTGCCGCCCGAGGAATACGCGCGCTTTGCCGAGCATGGCGCGGCGCTGGCCGCCTGATTGACCCCCTGAACCGAATCCGAATCTTTCGATTGCATCGTTGCGGAGCCTCATCATGACCCGTTTGCCTTCCCGAATCGCCCACGCCGTGGTGGCGTGCAGCCTCGCAGCCGGTGCCTCGCTGGCGTTTGCGGACACCTTCCCGTCCAAGCCGATCCAGCTAGTAATTCCGTTCCCGCCCGGTGGCGCCACCGACGTGATCGGCCGCCTGGTCGGCAAGAAGCTTGGCGACAAGCTTGGCCAGACCGTCGTGGTCGACAACCGCCCGGGCGCGGGCACCATCGTCGGCGCCAGCTACGTCGCCAAGGCGGCGCCGGACGGCTATACGCTGCTGGCCAGTTCGGGCACCACGTTCACGGTCAACCCGGCCATCCACGCCAAGCTGCCGTACGACCCGGTGAAGAGTTTCGAGCCGATCGGGTTTGCCGGCCGCACCGGCCTGATCCTGCTGGCCAACAAGGACCAGCCCGTCAGCAACCTGAAGCAGCTCGTGGCCGCTGCCAAGGCGCAGCCGGGCAAGCTGACGTACGGGTCGTTCGGCAGCGGCACCACGGCGCAGTTCGCCGGCGAGATGCTGTTCAACCTGGCCGGCGTGAAGCTGCTGCACGTGCCCTACAAAGGCAGCGCGCCGGCGATGACCGACCTGATCGGCGGCCAGATTCCGTTCACCGTGGATACCGTGGCTGCCGCGATTCCGCAGGTGAAGTCGGGCAAGGTCAAGGCCATCGCCGTGACCACGGCCAAGCGCTCCACGCTGCTGCCGGATGTGCCCACGGCCGCCGAAGCCGGCTATCCCGGCATCGACGCCGACACCTGGCTGGCGCTGGTGGCGCCGCGTGGCCTGCCGGCCGACGTGAAGCTGAAGCTGGAAAAGGCGCTGGCCGAAGTGATGGCCGATCCCGAAACCCGCAAGGCGCTGACCAACGCCGGCTTCGAGCCGCTGGACGGCAACGGCGCGGCGGTGTCGGCGCAGATTGCCAAGGAACTGCCGCTGATGCGCGCCACGGCGCAGCGTGCGAATATTACGGCCGATTGAGAAGGTCTCTGGAGACAGTTGTGAACGAAGCACAGAAGACGCTGGTGGCACGCCCGGCCACCGAGCTGCGGCGCATGATCGGCAGCAAGGAAGTTTCGCCGGTCGAACTGCTGGACGCCTGCATCGCGCAGATCGAGCAGGTGAACCCGTTCCTGAACGCGGTCACGGCCACCTGCTTCGACCGCGCACGTGAAGAAGCCCGTGCCGCCGAACGTGCCGTGCTCGACGGCAAGCCGCTGGGCCTGCTGCACGGCCTGCCGCTTGGCGTGAAAGACCTGGAGGCGACGGCCGGCCTGCTGACCACCTACGGATCGCCGCTGTATCGCGACAATGTGCCGGCCGAAGACAACGTGCTGGTGGCGCGCCTGCGCGCCGCCGGGGCCATCGTGGCGGGCAAGACCAACATCCCCGAGATGGGGGCCGGTGCCAATTCGCGCAACGATGTCTGGGGCGCCACGGGCAATCCGTTCAATCCGAACCTCAATGCGGGCGGGTCGTCGGGCGGCTCGGCTGCCGCGCTGGCGGCAGACCTGCTGCCGGTCTGCACGGGCTCGGACACCGGGGGCTCGCTGCGCATCCCGGCGGCCAAGTGCGGCGTGGTGGGCTTTCGGCCGTCGCCGGGCGTGGTGCCGAGTTCGCGCAAGCTGCTGGGCTGGACGCCGATTTCGGTGGTGGGGCCGATGGGCCGCACCGTGGCCGATGCCTGCCTGCAACTGGCGGCGTCCGCCGGGGTATCGGCCGGCGATCCGCTGACGTACCCGCTCGATCCGCTGTCGTTCCTGACGCCGATCCCGGTGGACCTGGGCAGCCTGCGTGTGGCGTACACCGAGGACTTTGGCTGCTGCGATGTGGACGACGGCATCCGTCGCACGTTCCGCGAGAAGATCGCCGCGATGCGCCACCTGTTCCGCAGCTGCGACGCCATCGATATCGACCTGGGCGAAACGCACCGCTGCTTCGACGTGCTGCGCGCGGAAAGCTTCGTGGCCGGCATGCGCGACGCCTACGAGCGCGATCCGTCGAAGCTGGGCCCGAACACGCGGGCCAACTACGAGATGGGCGCGCGGATGTCGCTGGTGGACAGCGCCTGGGCGCAGGCCGAGCAGACGCGCATCCTGCAGCGCTTCCAGCAGCTGTATCGCGACTACGACGTGATCCTGTCGCCCACCACGCCGGTGTCGCCGTTCCCGTGGACGTCGCTCTACGCCGAATCGATCAACGGTGTGCGCCAGGAGAACTACTACCGCTGGCTGTCGCTGACGTACGTGGTCACGCTGACCACGCATCCGGCGCTGTCGCTGCCGTGCGGCCGCGATCACGCAGGCATGCCGTTTGGCCTGCAGATCGTGGGCGGCTTCCGCAAGGACCACGAGACGCTGGGGGTGTCCTACGCGATGGAGCAGGCGTTTGCGGTGATCCCGTCGCTGCGTCGCCCGCTGCCAGACTTGGCCGCGCTCAAGCCGGCCGAGCCGGCGCTCACGTCGATCGTCACCGCGCCGCCGGTGCTCGACGCCAAGGTGAAGCAGGGCAAGGAAGCGTCGGCAGTTTAAGCCTTTTTCGCCAGTCGCTCTGGTTGTCTCCCCTCTCCCGCAAGTCGGTAGAGGGGCCGGGGCAGAGGGTTCAGCGGTTCAGTCGATCGACCGCGTATCTCGAAGAGCCTGCCCTCTCCCCCAACCCCTCTCCCCACAACTGGGAGAGGGGAGTTGCCTCCCAGCCATTTCCATACAGCGGAATTAACCGGCTGCGCCAGGCCGGCCATCGGCCTAACCTCCTGTCATACGAAAACACAGACAGGAGACAACCTTGGCAATCGCTGCAATCCGTGCCGCGCACCGCCTGGCCGCGCTGGTATTCTCTCTCGCCGCGCTGTCGGCCATGGCCGTGACAGCCACGCCGGCGCACGCCACCTACCCTGACAAGCCCATCCGCATCGTCGTGCCGTTCTCGCCCGGCGGTGGCACCGACCTGATTGCCCGTGCGATGGGCGTGGCCATGGCGCAGGACCTGGGCCAGCCCGTGGTCATCGACAACAAGCCCGGCGGCGGCACCATCATCGGCACCGACAACGTGGCCAAGAGCGCGGCCGATGGCTACACGCTGGTGATGGCCACGTTTGCCCATGCCGTCAATCCGAGCCTGCAGCCCAAGCTGCCCTATGACACCGAGAAGGCGTTCACGCCGGTGATGCTCGTGGGCCGCTCGCCCAATGTGCTGGTGGTGCGCGCCGACAGCCCGTACAAGTCGGTGCGCGACGTGATCGCCGCGGCCAAGGCAAAGCCGGGCGCCATCTCGTTTGCGTCGCAAGGCCCCGGCACTTCGGCGCACCTGGCCGGCGAGCTGTTCAAGAGCCTGGCCAAGGTCGATCTGAACCACATTCCGTACAAAGGCGCCGGCCCGGCCATCACCGACCTGCTGGGCGGACAGGTGGACATGATGTTCGCCACCGCGTCGGCCGTGGGCAACCTGCTGGAAGCCGGCAAGCTGCGCGCGCTGGGGGTGACCACCTCGCAGCGCTCCACCAGCCCCGACCTGGCAAAGGTGCCGACGATTGCCGAAAGCGGCGTGCCCGGCTACGCGGCAGAAAGCTGGTACGGCCTTTTCGCACCCGCCGGCACCCCGCCGGCCGTGGTGACGCGGCTCAACGCGGCCGCCAGGAAGGCCGTCACCGCCGACGCCTTCCGCAAGCGCGCTGACGCCGAAGGGCTGATCGTCAGCCCGGGCACGCCAGACGACTTCGGCCGCTACGTGCGTGGCGAGGAAACGCGCTGGAGCAAGGTCGTCAAGGACGCCCGCATCACGCTGAACTGATCGCCATCGATACCCATCCCCTGCAACCCATTCGCAACACATCATGACCCAATACACCCTGATCCAGCTCGACGTGCGCGACGGCGTGGCCGTGCTGACCCTGAACCGCCCCGAGAAGCGCAATGCCATCAGCGACGACATGCGCACTGAACTGATCGACGCGCTGGAGCGCGTGACGGCCGACCGCAAGATCCGCGCGCTGGTGCTGACCGGCAGCGGCAAGGGCTTCTGCGCGGGCGGCGACGTGGCCGGCATGCAGCGCCGCATGGACGCGCCGCCGGGCGAGGTCGGCTTCAACGGCTGGACGCGCCAGCAGCGCGTGCATCATTCGGTGGCCCTGCTGCACAACATGCCCAAGCCCGTGATTGCCGCGGTCAACGGCGGTGCCAACGGGCTGGGCGCTGACCTGGCGATGGCCTGCGATCTGGTGATCGCGTCGTCGGCCGCCAGCTTCACGTGGTCCTATATCCATCGCGGCCTGATTCCCGATGGCGGCGGCATGTATTTTCTGCCGCGCCGCGTGGGCCTGGCCAATGCCAAGCAGCTGATCTTCGGCGGCCGCAAGGTGGAGGCCGACGAGGCCCTCAAGCTCGGCATCGCAGACCGGCTCAGCACGTCGCCGGAATCGCTGGTTGATGAAGCGGTGGCCTGGGCGGCGGAGATGTCGCACGGCTCGGCCACGGCGCTGGGGCTGGGCAAGTCGATCCTGAACCAGACCTTCGAGCTGACGGCAGACCAGGTCTTTGCGCAGGGCAGCCAGGCACAGGGCATCTGCTACACGAGCAGCGAGCATCGCGAATCGGTTCTGGCGTTCCTGGCCAAGACCGCCAACAAGGGTTGAGCATCATGGCCGCACATTTTTCCGCCGGTGCCACCGAAGCCATCGCGCGCCTCGTCAAGCCACGCAGCGTGGCCGTGATCGGCGCGTCCGCCGATCCGAACAAGACCGCTGGCCGCCCGGTGTCGTACCTGACACGCCACGGTTTTGCCGGCGAGATCTACCCGGTCAATCCGAAAGTCGATGCCATCGACGGCATCCGCTGCTATCCCGATATCGGCTCGCTGCCCCAGGTGCCGGACGTGGGCATCGTGCTGCTGGGCGCCGAGCGCGCGCACCAGGCCGTGCGCGAACTGGCCGAACGGGGCACCGGTGCGGCCATCGTGCTGGCCAGCGGCTATACGGAGACCGGCGACGTGGGCGCCCGGCGTCAAGCCGAGCTGGTGGCGGCCGCGGGCAGCATGCGCCTGCTGGGGCCGAACACGATCGGGCTGGTCAACCTGACCGACAACATTCCGCTGTCGGCCAGCGGCGCGCTGGCCATGGACCACTTTCCGGCGGGCAGCATCGGCGTGGTGTCGCAGAGCGGCGGCATCCTGGGTGCGCTGCTGTCGCGGGCTGCGGCGCGCGGTATCGGGCTGTCGAAGCTGGTGTCGACCAGCAACGAGGCCGATCTGGAGCTGGCTGATTTCATCGACTATCTGGCGGACGATCCGGCCACGCGCGTGATTGCGCTCTACGTGGAGACCGTACGCAACGTCGACCGCTTCCGCGCGGCCGCATTGAAGGCCGCCGCCGCCGGCAAGCCGGTGGTGGCGTTCAAGATCGGCCGCTCCGAGGCCGGCGCGCGGGCAGCGGTGTCGCACACCGGTGCCATGGCTGGCGCCGATCGCATGTACGACGCGCTGTTCCGCCAGGTTGGCGTGATCCGCGCGCAGACATTCTCGGACCTGATCGACATCCCGGCGGCGTTGGCCACGGGGCGCGTGCTGCACGGCCGGCGCATCGCGGTGCTGACGTCCACCGGCGGTGCCGGCACGTTGGTGTCCGATAGCCTGGGCGTGTCGGGCTTCGAGACGCCCGCGCCCGACGAACCGACGGCCGAACGGCTGCGCGCGCTGCAGAAGGGCGACCACGCCGCGCTGGACCGCAATCCGATCGACGTCACGCTGGCCGGTCTGCAACCGGACCTGCTGCGCGGCGCCATTCGCGCGCTGCTGGCCAGCCCCAGCTACGACGCGGTGACGATCATCGTCGGATCGTCCGGGCTGGCCATGCCCGACCTGATGGCCGACGCCATCAACGATTGCCTGCCCGAGAGCGACAAGCCGGTGCTGGCCTACGTCAGCCCACACGCGCCGCAGGTGGCGGCGGTGCTGAACCAGCGCGGCGTGCCGGCCTTCAGCGCGCCGGAAAGCTGCGCGGTGGCGTTTGCGGCGATGCTGGCGGCTGGCGAGCGGCCGGCGGCTGCGCCCGATGCCACGGGGGCGGCTGTCGATCCGGGCAACCTGCCGGCCGGATCGCTCGACGAGCACGCGGCCAAGCAGCTGTTTGCACGTTTTGGTGTGCCGGGCGTGCGCGAGATCGTGGTCCATGACGCGGCCGGTGCCGAAGCCGCCGCGCGCGATCTTGGCGGGCGTGCCGTGCTCAAGATCCTGTCGGCGTCGATCACGCACAAGAGCGATGTCGGCGGCGTGGCCGTCAACGTGACGCCGGAGACCATCGGCGCACTGCTGGCCGCGATGCGCGACGACGTGCGACGCCATACCGGCGAGTCGCCGGACCGCTTCGTGGTGCAGGAGATGGTGGGCGGCGGCGTCGAGCTGATCCTAGGCACGCACCGTGACGCATTGGGCACGGCGATCCTGCTTGGCATGGGCGGCGTCACCGCCGAACTGTTCCAGGACACCACGCTGCGGCTGCTGCCGAAGTCTGGCGGGCTTACCGCTGCCGAAGCGCTGTCGATGGTGCGCGAGCTGAAGACGTGGCCACTGCTCGACGGCTATCGCGGACGGCCGAAAGCCGACGTCGATGCGCTGGTCGATGCTATCGTGGCGTTTTCGCGGATGGCGGCCGCCTTGGGGCCGCGTCTGGTGGAAGCCGAGATCAACCCGGTGTTCGTGCTGCCGGCGGGCCAGGGCGTTCGCGCGGCGGACGGCGTGGCAGTGCTCGACGCGTAACAGACAGGAGAAAAGCAGGATGACGGAAGTGGCGGCCAGTGAAGCGGATTCGATCGACACCATTGCAGCCGCCGGCACGCCGGATGTGCGCCAGGCGGCCGGGTTCGTGCACCAGTTGACCCAGCACGGGCGTATTCATACCACCGATGTCGATGGCTGCCGCATCGTCTGGCGCCGCTTTGGCGCGGGGCCGCACGTGCTGCTGGTGCATGGCGGCCACGGCAGCTGGCTGCACTGGGCGCGCAATATCGAGGCGCTGGCCGCGCGGCATACGGTTTGGGTCCCCGACCTGCCGGGCTTTGGCGCCTCGGGCGATCCGGCCGCCGGTGAGATGTCGACGCTGGTGGCCACCGTGGCTGCCGGCTTCGCGCAACTGCCGGTGGAAGGGCCGGTCGACCTGGTCGGCTTTTCGTTCGGCGGGCTGACCGCGTCATACCTGGCCAGCGCACTGCCCAATGTGCGCAGCCTGGCGCTGATGGGGCCGGGTGGCCACGGCGGCGTGCGGCGCCAGACCATCGACCTGGTGGACTGGCGGCGCGCCGACGATGCCGACGCGCTGACCGAGGCGATGCGTCACAACGTGGCGGCGTTCATGATCGCGGACCCGGACAAGATCGATGCGCTGGCGCTGCTGGCCTACACCGAGTCTTGCCGGCACACGCGTTTCCGCAGCAAGCAGATTTCGCGCGCGGGTGGCCTGGCCGCCGCGCTGGACCGCTTTCAGGCCCAGACACAGACTCAGACACAGGCCCAGAACCGCCCCGTGCTGATTGCCTACGGCGAGCACGATGTGACGGCCGACCCTGCCGCCGTGCTGGCGGCGCTGGTCGATGGCCGGCCGCACCGTCAGGGTGCGGTGATCGATGGCGCCGGGCATTGGGTCCAGTACGAGGCGCATGACGCCATCAACGCCTTGCTGCTGGACTGGCTGGCCCGCCAGGCGGCCTGAACCTGTGGAGGCGAGCGATGCGCAGCGCCGGGCGCGGGGCCGCCCGGCCAACCTGCTGGCCAACCGGTCGCTGGAGCGCGGCATCGAGATCCTGCGCGCGTTTCGGCCGGGGTCGGAAGTGCTTGGCAATGGTGAACTGGCCGAGCGCACCGGACTGGCGCGCTCGACGGTCAGCCGCCTGACGCAAAGCCTGGTCGACACCGGCTTTCTGCAGTACGACCCGGCGCTGCGTGCCTATCGGCTGGGCGTACCGGTGCTGAGCCTGGCGCACGCCATGCGTAGTGGCTCGACGGTACTTCAGCTGGCCGCGCCGATGATGCGCGAACTGGCGCAGGCCGAACATCTGAACGTGGGCCTGGCCATGGCCGACCGCGACGAGATGGTGTACCTGGAATCGATCCGTCATGGCCGCAAGGCGTCGCTGCGCAGCGTGGTGGCGGGGCAGCGCGTGCCGATGGCGCTGACGTCGCTGGGGCGCGCCTGGCTGGCAGTGGCGCCCGAGGCCGAATATGCGGCACGCATGGCGGATTTCTCCGGGCATGCGTCCGGCCATGCGTCTGGCCGTGCATCCGGCCGCTCCGCGCAGTGGCCCGCGCTGCGGGCCGAGATCGAGGCCGCCGTGGCGCACGTGCGCCAGCACGGCTGGTGTGCGGCCAGCTGGCAGCCCGAGGTGGTGGCCATCTCGGCACCGTTGGCGCTGGAACACTATCCCGTACATGTGCTGAACGTCAGCCTGTCCACCCGCGCATCGGTCGCGGAAGTGGCGCGCGAACAGGCGCCCCGGTTGATGCGGCTGGCCGCCGGCATCCGCGCTGCCGTGGAGACGGCGCAATCCGAGCCGCTGTAGCGGCCCGGCTTTCTCGAAACAGGATTCCTATCGCGGCGCGGCTGCCCAGCGCCGCACCTCGATGGCCTTGACCGCCACGGCACTGCGCGGCCCCAGCCGCAGGTCTTCCAGCGAGGTCAGCTGCACGCCGCCCCCGGCAGCCGGCAAGACTTCGCCATCCTGCTCCACCACCAGCATTGCCCCGCGCCCGACCGGCGAGTTGTATAGCTCGTGCCAGGTGAACAGGCACACGTAGCCATCTGCGGCATGCACCGCGATGACCAGCTGCTTGCATTGCGCGCGCGGCAGGCTCTTCATGCCGGCCACGTCCAGCAGGTCGGTTAGCAGCACGCCGCGCTGCTGGTGGACGTCGCGGATATGGCGGCCCGTGAAGCACTGGATCGTGGCCGGGCCCACCGAAGTGTGTGACATGACCAGCAGCGCGTCCCGGTCGAAGCGGCGGGCACCGGGCAGGTCGCCCAGGATGTCGATGGCGTCGGAATAGTGGGTGTGCTTGGTGAAGTAGGGGTCGTCGGCGGAGACAGCATCGAGGGCGGCAGGGGCAGCTTGCATCGCGATTCCTGGGGGTTCCTGGTTGGGGTTCCGTGTGGCGGCCCGTTGTCTTTCCGGGCAGCTTCTGTCATCGTTAACCGCTATATACACGATTACATAACGACGGACCAGAGGCAATTTGCGAGAAGGCGCGGCCGGTATGCGGCACGCCACATATTTCCGCAAGGCTATGGCTCCGCACAACGGGAAGGAGATGGTTCGATGGCATTGCATCGTGGGGAAGTCTTTGGCTGGCGCCGACTGGCGCTGAACGTGTGCTGGCTGGCGCTGTTGCCGGTGGCCACGGCCTGTGGCGGATCGGATGACGCCACGGCGTCCACCAGCCCGCCCGCCACCACCACGCCGGCCACCCCGCAGGCCACGCTGGGGCTGGCCGGCGAGCTGAACACGCCGGGCGCGTTGACGCTTTCGCAGTTGCAGGCCATGCCGGCCACCACCCAGACCGTGTCGTTTTCCAGCGGCAGCGGTCCGCAGACCCATACCTACACCGGCGCCAGCCTCTGGACGGTGCTGAACCAGGCCGGCATCCAGGTCAACGCGGCGGTCCACAACGACATGCTGGGCAAGTACGTGGTGGCCACGGGCAGCGACAACTACCGTGCGGTGTTCGCGATGGGCGAACTGAGCCCGGACTTCGGCAATCGCGCCAGCCAGGTGGTCTACGCCGAGACGCTCAACGGCACCAGCGCCGCGCTGGCTGCGCCGGACGGTCCGCTGCGCGTCACCGCGCCGGGAGACGTGAAGGGCGGCCGCTATGTGTCGGGGCTGGTCAAGCTCGAAGTCCGCAGCGCCACGTCGACGGCCACGGGCACGGGTGGCGGCATCAGCACGCAGTTCCAGCTGGGCGGCGCCGTAGCCCGGCCAGCCACGTTCGACCTGACCGCGCTGCAGGCGCTGACACCGGTCACGCGTACGGTCGGCGCCAACACTTACACGGGGGTCGGCCTGTGGGATCTGGTCAACGCGGCGGGCATCGCCACCAATACGGCGGTCAAGAACGACCTGCTCGGCTTCTACGTGGTGGCCACGGGCAGCGACGGCTATCGCACCGTGATCTCGCTGGCTGAAATCTCGCCCGACTTCGGCAACCAGCCCGATATCGTGGCCTATGCGATGAACGGCACGCCCCTGACCACCAACGGGTTTGCCCGGCTGGTGATCCCCAACGACGGCAAGGCGGGGCGCTACGTGTCGAACCTGGTCAGTCTCGAGGTGGTCGCGGCGGCCCGATGAACTGGCGTCGCGCGCCCCAGCGGCGCGCGCGCCTGACCAGATGGTGCCGGTGCGCGCGCAGCAGGGCGCGCGTCAGCACGTCGTCGGCCACCGGCATGATCGCCACCACCAGCAGCAGCGCCGCCAGCGGCAAGGTGGCGGAATAGCCGATGGCGCTGAAGGCCTGCGCGCCCACCACCCCGCCCAGGAAGAACAGTCCCACCAGCACGGCCAGCAGCCGCAGCTTCTGCCGGTCGGCCATGACGGGTTGCGGCCCGGAGCGCGGTCCGGTGGCCATACCGGTGCGCGCCAGGCCATTCCAGTAGCACAGCTTGCCCAGTTCGATGCCGATGTCGGTGACCATGCCGGTCACGTGCGTGGTGCGGATTTCGGCATTCGACAGCTTGGTGATGAGCGCATTCTGCAGCCCCATCATGAAGCACAGCAGCATCACCGTGGCGGGCACGAACAGCCATTCCATGTCGTCCAGATGCGTGCCGAGCAGGCCGAAGCCCAGCAGCAGCAACGCCTCGAACAGCAGCGGGATGGCGTATTCGCTGCGCAGCCGCGCGCGGCGGGCCCAGTGGATCAGCATGGCGGAACAGGCCGCGCCGCCGATAAACGACGCCAGCGCGCCAATGCCGTTGAGCACCATGCCGTAGCGGTGCAGCACCAATTCGTCGGCAATGGAAGAGACCACCCCGGACATGTGCGAGGTGTATTGATGCACCGCCAGGAAGCCGCCCGCGTTGGCGGCGCCGGCCACGAAACAGAGCACCCGTGCCAGCCGGCGGTTGGACACTGGGTTGCGTCGGTGGGCGGTCAGACTGCGCAGATACCCGAGTGGCATGGCGGCAAGGGCGGGGGCGACGGAAGCCCCCATCATACGACCGCGATGGCAGCGCGTGCATCCCGCTCAAGCACGGGCAGTTGCGCGCCGCATACAGGCGCGCGGGCGGCAGGGGCGCTGGCGCGGCGTCAGGTCAGGCGCGTGTGCGTCACCGACACCACCTTGGCCCAGCGCGTGATCTCGCCCTGCAGGAACTGGGTGAACTGCGCGGCGCTGTTGCCCACCGGGTCGAGCCCTTCGCTGGTCAGCCGCTTGCGCATGGCCGGCGATGCAACGGCTGCGGCGGCGGCCGCTTCCAGTTCCTTCACCATTTCGGGCGCCATGCCGGCCGGCCCGAGCAGGCCATACCACGACCGGTAATCGAAATTCGGGATCACATCGGCAATCGGCGCCAGGTTCGGAAAGGCCGGCAGCCGCTGCGGGCAGCTGACCCCCAGCCCCTTGATCTTGCCGGCCTGCAGCAGCGGCTGCACGGTCGCCACATTGCCCAGCAGCAGGTCGGCCTGGCTGCCCACCACGTCGGCCACGGCCGGGCCGGCACCCTTGTAGGGCACGCTGACGATATCGACGCCGGCCTCGTGCTTGAGCATCTCGCCGGCCAGATGGTTGGCACTGCCCACGCCGGCCACGGCCAGGCTGATCTTGCCGGGCTTGGCCTTGGCCAGCGCAATCAGTTCGCGCACGTTGTTCGCCTCCAGGCCAGGCCGCGCCACCAAGATCAGCGGGGAACTGGCAATCAGCGAGATCGGTGTGAAGTCCTTGATCGGGTCGAACGGCTTCTTCTCGAACAGGGCCGGGTTGATGGCATGGCTGGTGTAGCTGAGCAGCAGCGTGCCGCCATCGGGCTCGGCCTTGGCCACCGCCACGGCGGCGATATTGCCGGCCGCGCCGCCACGGTTCTCGACGATGAACGGGTGCTTGAGGCGTTGTTCCAGGTCGGCCGCCAGCGAGCGGGCGACGATGTCGGTGCCGCCGCCCGGCGTGGCGCCGACCAGCAGCTTGGTCACGGACGGGGCGGCGTGAAGATCGGGGGGCAACACCAGCGCCGCAGAGAGCAGCGCCAGAAAGTCGCGTCGTTGCATGGGTTGTCTCCGTTTCTCTTTTTGAAGCCGGCGCCTCGTCAGGCGGGCGCCGTGCGGGATATGTCGCGGCCGGAGGGCGCCGGCCGTCTTGCTGCCTGGTCAGGCGGTGGTAGCCTCCGTGCCGGCGGTGCGGCTTTCCGGATGGGCCGGCCACGGCATCAGTGGCATGCTCAGGGTGGCGGCCTGGCGTTTCTCGAAGGTATCGAACGCCGCGCTGCGCGCGCTGCCACGCAGGCCACCGCGCACGGCGCCGGCGCGCACATCGGTGAAGTAGACGGCCCAGTCATCGGGCAGCGGCTGCGAACCGGGCACCGCCAGCCACAGGCGCAACAGGTGACGCTTGCGGTCGAATTCCTCGTAGTCCTCGAAGTTGGTGCGCGAATGCACGGTCACGTAGTTGTTCAGCAGCTGCATGTCACCCTGTTCGAGTTGCATGCCAAAGCAGAGTTCGGGGTCGTTCAGCAGCGTGTCGAGCAGGTCCAGTGCCTCGGTCTGCGCGGTGGTCAGGCGCGGCACGTCGGGGAAATCGCGCTGCGCGGCCACCACGTTCTTGCGGTTGATGCGGAACGCGAAGGCCGAGGGGTGGCTGCCCAGGATCGGCAGCGGGTAGTAGTCCGGCTGCGACGGGTCCTGCGCGCCCTGGTAGCTGTAATAGTAGGGCTGCTGCAGTACCGGGATCAGGTCGGGGCGGCGCTGCGCCACCGCATCGCGCAGGGCAATCGAGCTGAGCACCTTGCTCTCGCCGCCTGACTTGGCGGCGCGGCGGCAGATCAGGCCCACGATGTCGCCCGAATCGGTATGGAAGTCGAGCCCGGCGTTGGTGTTGTAGCCGCGGCCATTGGTGGTCTTGTAGGCCGCGCCCACGTCGCGCACATCGTTCATGAAATCGCTGGCGCGGTTCTGCGTGCGGGCCACGCCCATATGCAGGCCCATGCCCCAGTAGGCCAGGCGGGTGTCGTCCTCGCTCCAGCGATCCACCGGGAAGCCCTTGACCAGGCACATGCCCCAGCGGCCCTGCGTGAGGTCGACGGCGCGTGCCAGCGCCTGGCGGGCGCCTTCGTCGAGCGGAAAGTCGTCACGGCTCATGTCCAGCGGGGCCTTGCCGACGGCCTTGGCGTGCGCCAGGGCGTGGTCGAAGCTGGCCACATCGGCGGCGGTCAGGCGCAGGATCCAGGAGGTGTCGCGCTGGGCATCGGCGGCGAGCCAGGCTTGGGGGCGTTGTGCAGGCATCGGAATCGTCTTCTTTATCGGGTCAGGCCAGGGTTTGAACGGGGGCTGTGCAGCCTTGCGCGACGTCGTGAAGCCAGTCTATGCTTGCCCGGCAACAAGAAAAAGTGACGTTGTTTGACGTCCTTGATAAGGAATCTTGATGAAGTTGGAGACCTTCGCCACGCTGGCGGCCGTGATCGAGGAAGGCTCGTTCGCGGCGGCGGCAGCCACCATGCACCTGACGCCCAGCGCGGTCAGCATGCAGATGAAGCAGCTGGAGCAGTACCTGGGGCAGCCGCTGTTCGACCGTTCCGGGCTGCAGGTGCGGCCCAATGCGCTGGCGCGCGAGGTGGCGACGTCGATGGAAGGCGGGCTGCGGCATCTGAACACGCTGCGCCGGCGGGCCAGCGTGGCGGTGGAAGGCACGGTGCGGCTCGGGGTGATCGAATCGATGCAGCCGGTGCTGCTGCCCGGCACGCTGCGCTACCTGCGCGAGCGCTATCCGAGTCTGACGGTCAAGCCGCTGCGTGGCCGCAGCACGGGCCTGACGGAGATGGTCAAGGCCGGCCAGCTTGATGCCGCAGTGGTGGCGCGCCCCGAATCGGGCCGTGTGGCCAGCCTGCGCTGGTATCCAGTGGCGACCCGCGAACTGATGCTGATCGCCCCGCCCGACGTGGGCAGCCGCAACGAATCGCCGGCCGATCTGCTGGCGCGCTACGACTGGATTCGCTATGACCGGGCCACCGTGTCGGGGGCGATGGCGGCGCGCCACGTCCACGGGCTGCTGCCGGACAAGCGCAGCGCCATGGAATTCGACAGCGTGACGGCCATTGTGGCGATGGTCAGCGCGGGCCTGGGGGTGTCGGTGGTGCAACTGATGGACCCCACCGTGGTCGACCGCTACCCGGTGCGCCGCATCCGCCTGGGGCCGGACGCGCCGGTGCTGCAGATGTCGCTGGTGCTGCGCAAGTCGGACGAGGACAGCCGGCTGCTGCAGGCGCTACGGGAGGCCGTGGAGGCGACGCTGAAGACACCGCGTACGTAGGCGCCCTGGATTTCTCCCCTCTCCCGCGCGGGAGAGGGGAGAAACCGTCAATCAGCCGCAGGTGGGAGAGGGCGCTAAGATCAGTCTGCTGCCTCGCGCGCCATCAGCAGCCGCACGCTGTCCGCACGCGTTTCCGCCAGCGCCACCGCCTGTGGAAACAGTGGCTGGCACAGCCGCGTCAGCACGTTGCCGGGCGGCATTTCCACCGCCAGCCGCATGTTGTAGGCACGCGCCAGCAGCATCGTTTCATGCCAGCGCACTGGCAGCGCCATGTTGCGAGCGAGGTCGTCGGCAATACGGGCCGGGTCGCGCAGTTCGCGCGCCGCGCTGGCGCTGAAGTAGCGCAGCGTGGGACGCCGGCATGGAACGTCGGCAAACGCACGCTGCAGCGTCGCGGCGGCTTCGTCCAGCAACGCGCAATGCGACGGCACGGCAATCGCCACCCGCTGCGCCGTGCGAGCCCCCGCCGCCAGTGCCAGCTCGGCCACGCGCGCCATGGCGACGTCCGATCCCGCCACGACAAGCTGGGTGTCGGCGTTGTAGTTGGCGATATAAACCGGCATGCCGGGCCGATGCACTGCGGCGACCACGGCCTCCAACGGGCCTTGTTCCAGGCCCAGGATCGCGGTCATGCCATAGCCCGAGGGATAGGCGGTTTCCATCAGCCTGCCACGCTGCGCAACCAGCCGCACGGCATCGGCAAACGGCAGTACGCCGGCGGTGACCGCCGCCGCGTAGGCCCCGATCGACAGCCCGGCCACCGCATGGGCCGTGGCGCCGTCGTCGAGCAGCGCGCGCGCGCTGGCCACGCTCGCCACCAGCAGGCAAAGCTGCACCGATACCGTGGACGCCAGATGGGCGGCATCTTCGTGCCGCAGGATGTCCGCGCCCAGCACGTCGCTGGCTTCGGCCAGCGTGCGCGCCACCGCCCGATGATCGGGCAGCATATGGAGCATGCCGGGGCGTTGCGCGCCCTGGCCGGGAAAGGTCAGCAGGGTTGGCATGGGGCGCGCCAGGGGTCTTCGCTGAGCACGGGGCCGGTGTCGGTCTTCAGCAGCACGCGGCCCCCGGTACGCAGCCGTTCGCGCAGCGCAAAGGCGCCGTACGGGGTGGCCACCTGGATGTCGAGCCGCACGACATCGGCATCGGTGTCGGTATAAATCAGCGATTGCAGCGCCGCCAGCGTGGCGGCCGAAAGCCGCTCGGGGGCGTCCAGCAGCAGGTCGATATCGCTGCCGGTGTGAAGCACGTCGATGCCAGAGGCCAGCGTGAAGCCCACGGCGCCGGTGACGCCCCACGGGTGCGGAAGTGCGCCGAGTTGACGGGCGATGGGGTCCAGTGCGTGCAGCGCGGGAATCTCGTCGCGGCGTGGATGCAGGCGCCAGAAGCCTTCACGCGCGATATCGAATGGCGACACCACCGTCGCGCACTGGTCGGCGTCGATCCAGCCGGCGTGCCGCTGTGCGCGGCTGCGGCCCCGGACGCCTACCGGGATACGGGCGATGCGCCCAGCGATGTCCCGGTCGCGGCGCACCACCAGCGGCGCCTGCGCCAGCCAGTCCGCATCGGCCCAGTCCGGCACGTCTCCCGTGGCGATGAGCGCCGCGGGATCGCGCAGCCAGATCAGGTCGTGCGGTCGCAGGCGCATGTCAGTCGCGGTCCTGCCACTGGCTGGCCAGCAGCGCGCGGGCCTGCCGCGTGGCGCTGCGGTTCTGGCCTTGCTGCCGGCCGCGCAGGTCGCGCTGCGGGTCGGCGTCGATGTCGGCCAGCGCCTCGGCAAGCTGGCCCTGCACAGCGGCCAGGTCCTGCGCGGTGGGCGCCGCGGCCTCCTGTACGGCGACGGTGCGCCAGAGCAGGCCCAGCGTGGCGTAGTTGTTGAGGTCGTAGGCCATCGGCGGCACGGTGGCGGCAAACGCCTCCAGGTCTTCGACACTGCGCAGCGTGATGCGGGCGGCGGCTTCCTTGCCCATCGCGTGAACCTGTACGCCCGGATCGCGCAGCGCCAGGATGCGGTTGGCCTGGTAGCCGTGCGCCAGGAAGGCCCCCGACATCGCCTTGCCCACCAGCAGCGCGATCACGGGATGCCCCTGCAGTCGCGCCGTGGCATAGGCGGCAGCCGCGCTGGCCAGGGCCTGGTGAATGCCGAAGGCCTCCTCGCGGCGGCCATAGGCCTGGCTGGGTGTGTCGACAACGGCGACGATGGCGCGCTTGACCGGACGATCGCGGTCGGCGGCCACGGCGTCATGCACGGCGCGCGCCAGCGACCAGCCTTCGAGCAGGCCTACTTCGCCCTGGCGGGCGCGTGGGAAGGGGCTGGCGGCATCGGGCACCACCGCGATCAGCCGCGCGGCGCGGCCGGCGGTTTCCACGTCGGCCACTTGCACCGATGCCGGATAGCCGGGCAGCCGGGGGGCGTTGCCGCTCAGGGCGGCCAGCCAGGTCTCGCCCCGGCTCATGGCGGCTTGTGCAGGTTGTGCGGGCGTGGCGCTCATTGACGTTCTCCATACAGGCGGCGCACGGCGGCCGGGTCCGGTTGATGGACGGTATCGCCGGCCGTGTAGGCGGCGATGCGTTGCAGATAGTCGGCGTAGCGCTCGCTGCGTGCGGTGTCCTGCACGGGTGCGGTGGCCAGCGCGGCCACGACGTCGCGGATCTCGGCCGCGTCGTCGTCGACATAGCGGTCGGCCAGGCCCGTGGCGTGGCGTTGCTCGCCGCCGGTCAGACCCCAGATGAACGGACGATCGCGCGAATCGTATTCGCCCACGCCGGCCTCCTGCTCGATCACGGCCGGGCCGTTCAGGCCCAGGCGCGCCTCGCGCGTGACCACCAGGGCGCTGCACAGGCCGGCGGCAATCGACATGCCGCCGAAGCAGCCCACCTGGCCCGCGATGACGCCGATCACGGGCTGGTAGCGACGCAGGTCTACGATGCCGGCGTGGATCTCGGCAATCGCGGCCAGCCCGAGGTTGGCCTCCTGCAGGCGCACACCACCGGTCTCGAACAGGATGACGGCACGCGTGGGCACGCCGCGGCGGTTGTCGTCGGCGGCCAGTTCCAGCGCGCCGGCGATCTTGGCACCGCCCACTTCGCCCAGGCTACCGCCCTGGAACGCGCCTTCGATGGCCAGGATCACGGCGGGCTTCCCGTCGATACGGCCCTTGGCGACGATCACGCCGTCGTCGCCCTGCGGCACCACGCCCTGGCGTTCCAGCCACGGCGAGGTCAGGCCATCGAACGGGCCGGCCAGTTCGCGGAAGGTGCCCGGGTCCAGCAGGGCCCGGGCGCGTTCGCGTGCGCCGAGTTCGACAAAGCTGTCGCGTGAGAGCATGGCGGCGCGGGTCATGTCGGCTCCTTGCCGTCGAGGGCTTCAAAGGCTTCGGCCAGGCGCATGCCCACCACACCGGGCGTGGCGCCGAAGTCGTGGATGCGGATCTTCATCGCCGCGCGCGGTTCGGCACTGAACACGCGGTTGAGCTGGGCATCCCAGACGCGGCCGTATCCGTTGATCGACGTGGTCACATCGATCGAGGTCTTGCCCGCTTCGCCCGGTTCGATGATGACTTCCAGGTCGCCCGAGCCCACCACGCCCACCAGCACGCGGTGCGAGGCGGGCGCGCCGGCGGCGTATTCAAAACGAAGCTGTTCCATCAGTGTTCTCCAGAGGGCGTGGCCGAAAGCCCGCCAAGCCGATCAAGAAAGAGGGTGGCGGCCAGCAGGTCGGCGCTGCCGCCCGGCGACGCATGGCGTGCGTGCATCGCCGCTTCGAGTTCATGCAGGCGCCGGCGCCCGGTGAGCGTGCCGATGCCGCCGGCGTCGAGCACGGCTTCGGCGCCGGCCTGCACATCAGCCAGTCCGGCACGGCCGGCGCGTGCCAGCACGCAGGTGTCGTCGAGCCGCGCCATGATGGCCAGCAGCGCGTTGACCTGCGCCGTGGGCTCGGCATCGCCGCGTGCGCGGGCCTCGCGCAGCATCGGCAGCCCGATGCCCATCACGTGCGGAAAGCCGGCCTCGGCCTGCTCGCGCGCGCCGCCCACCCCGTAGGCGGCACGTGCCAGTTCGCCCTTGTTGCCGGTGTGAACCGGGCGATGGCGGTCGGTCAGGCGGGCGATCACGGCGGCCATCTGCGCGATGGCCTTGGCGTTGGGCACGGCGTCGCGCGTCTTGCCCAGCCAGCCCGCCGCACCGGCCAGCAGGCCCAGCGCCCAGATCGCGCCGCGATGCGTGTTGACGCCGCCGGTGGCACGCAGCATGGTGGCCTCGGCTTCGCGGCCCAGCGCGCCAAGCCGCTCGCGCAGCGCCACGTCGATCCGGCGCGCCTGCTGACCGGCCAGCGCCATGGCCGCGAAGTGGTCGCCCAGGCTGTGCGCCGAGGCGATCATCAGCGACAGCGTCATGTCGGCGTGGGCGCCGTTGCCGCGTGCGTCCACCAGGCCGGGCTTGGGGGCCAGCGTGGCTTCGTCCACCAGCACGGCCACGGCCAGGTCACCGATGGCGCCTGCCAGGCCGGACGGCGCGAAGTCGGGATATGCGGCCGATGGAAGGGGGGCAAGCGCGGCCATTACCAGCTCCTGAAGCGGGCGGGCGGGTTATAGAGGCCGCCCGACCATTCCACCAGGTCGGCCATGCTGCGCGCGGCCAGCAGCGATCGCGTGGCCTGCGCGCGATGCACGCCCAGGTCTTCGGGCAGCGCGATCAGGCCGTCGCTGCGCATCTGGCGCGTGGTGGCCGGATCGTGCCGCATGCCGATCGGCGTGACGCCGGCCACGGCGGCAATCATGCGGCGCCGCTCTTCGAGCGAGCGTGCCTTGTACAGGTAGGCGATGCCTTCCTCGGTCAGCACGTGCGTGACGTCGTCGCCGTAGATCATGACCGGCGCCAGCGGCATGCCGCTGTCCTTGGCCACCTGCACCGCATCCATCGATTCCACGAAGGTCGGCTTGCCGCCGGCCTGGAACGTTTCCACCATCTGCACCACAAGCTTGCGGCCCCGGGCCAGCGGGTCGTCGGTTTCGATCAGGTCCAGCCAAGCGGGCGTGGCGTGGCGGCGGCCGCCGGGGTTGTGGCCCATGTTCGGCGCGCCACCGAAGCCGGACAGCCGGCCGCGCGTGACCGTCGACGAATGGCCGTCGCCGTCGATCTGCAGCGTGGAGCCGATGAACAGGTCCACCGCGTACTGGCCGGCCAGCTGGCACAGCGCGCGGTTCGAGCGCATGCTGCCGTCGCGGCCGGTGAAGAACACGTCGGGCCGCGCGGCCACGTAGTCTTCCATGCCAAGTTCGCTGCCGAAGCTGTGCACGCTTTCCACCCAGCCGGATTCGATGGCCGGGATCAACGTCGGGTGCGGATTCAGCGTCCAGTACTTGCAGATCTTGCCCTTCAGGCCCAGCTGCTCGCCGTAGGTGGGCAGGATCAGTTCGATGGCGGCGGTGTTGAAGCCGATGCCGTGATTCAGCGACTGGACGTTATGGCGCTCGTAGATGCCGCGGATGGCCATCATCGCCATCAGGATGTGTACCGGCTTGATCAGGCGCGGGTCGCGCGTGAACAGCGGTTCGCAGAAGAACGGCTTGTCGGACTGCACCACGTAATCGATCCAGGAGCCCGGGATGTCCACGCGCGGCAGGTCGGCCGGGTCGTCGACGATCTCGTTGACCTGGGCGATCACGATGCCGTCGCGGAACGCGGCGGCTTCCACCAGGGCCGGCGAATCCTCGGTGCTGGGGCCGGTGTACAGATTGCCGTCGCGGTCGGCCTTGTAGCCGGCCGTGAGCACGATTTGCGGCGTCAGGTCGACATAGAGCCGCGAATACAGCTCGATATAGGTGTGGATGGCGCCCACTTCTAGCAGCCCGTCTTCCAGGAACTGCGAGATCCGCACGCTCTGGGCGCCCGCGTAGGCAAAGTCGAGCTTGCGGGCGATGCCGCGCTCGAACAGGTCCAGGTGTTCCACCCGGCTCACGCTCGGGATGATCATGTGCAGGTCATGCACGTGCGACGGATCGGCTTCGGCCAGCGCGCGCGACAGGAAATCGGCCTGCTTCTGGTTGTTGCCCTCCAGCACCACGCGGTCGCCGGGCGCGGTGATGGTTTCGAGAAAGCGCACGATGTCGCCGGTGGGCACCACCTTGCCCGTGGCGATCTTCGCGCCCAGGTCCTGGCGGCGCCGCTTCTCGGTGCGGCGCGTGTCCCATTGTCGTTCCGGTATCGGATTCAGCATGACGTCTCCGGTGTGCTGCGGTCGTTACGGCAAAGATAGGCCACGCGGCGGCGGACGAACAATCAACGTCGGCGACGGACCGTTACGGCGGGCGTAACTAAACCCTTGATCCTGGGGTAACGGGACGATTAACCGGACCGTAACGATCGTGCGCCGCTGGTTGATTGATGCCGGGCGGCGCGATTCCTAGAGTTGTCTGCAAATGTCCGCACCCCCGGGGATGCGGCGCCTACAACACCAACTGGAGACAATCATGATCATCTACGGAACCGCGCTACTGGCCATCTGCCACCTGGTGGGCCTTTACCTGGGCGACCTGCTGGGCGCCGCCATCGGCGTCAAATCGAATGTGGGCGGGGTGGGCATCGCCATGCTGCTGCTGATATTCATCCGGCTCTACCTGCATGACCGCGGCCTGATGCCGAAGGAGACCGAGGCCGGCGTGGGCTTCTGGGGCGCGATGTACATCCCTGTGGTGGTGGCCATGGCGGCCCAGCAGAATGTGGTGGCCGCGCTGCGCGGCGGCCCGGTAGCCGTGCTTGCGGCCTTCCTGGCGGCGGGCGCCTGCGCCTGCCTGATCGCGCTGCTCAGCCGCACCGGCGATCACGAGCCGCTGCCGCCGCTGCCGGCCGAAGCCGTTTCGCACTAAGCCAGGAGACCGCCATGACTATTGCTGCTCCGGCCATGATGTTCGACAACGTCCTGCTCCACAACGGCCTGGTAACGGCCTTCGCCACGGTTGGCATCGTGATGTGGGTGTCCTCGCAGATTTCAAAGCGGCTGACGAAAGGGCGCCTGCATGCGTCGGCCATCGCCATCATGATCGGCCTGGCGCTGGCGTACTACGGTGGCGTGGTCACCGGCAAGGAAAAGGGCCTGGCCGATTTCGCGCTGTTCTCGGGCGTCGGCCTGATGGGCGGCGCCATGCTGCGCGACTTCGCCATCGTCGCCACGGCCTTCGAGGTACAGGTGCGCGAGGCGCGCAAGGCGGGCATGGTGGGCGCCGTGTCGCTGCTGCTGGGCACCGTGGTGCCATTCGTCGTCGGCGCGCTGGTGGCGCGGGCGTTCGGCTACAGCGATGCCGTCAGCATGACGACCATCGGCGCGGGCGCGGTGACCTATATCGTCGGTCCGGTGACCGGCGCGGCGCTCGGCGCCAGCTCGGACGTGATCGCGCTGTCGATTGCCACCGGGCTGATCAAGGCCATCATCGTGATGGTCGGCACGCCGTTCGCGGCCGGCTTCCTGGGCCTGAACAACCCGCGCGCCGCCATGGTGTTCGGCGGGCTGGCCGGCACGGTCAGCGGGGTATCTGCGGGGCTGGCGGCCACGGACCGCCGGCTGGTGCCCTATGGGGCGCTGGTGGCCACGTTCCACACCGGGCTGGGCTGCCTGCTGGGGCCATCGGTGCTGTACCTGGCCACCAAGGCGATTGTCGGGGGCTGATCAGCAGGGCGCGCGGCCGCCCGCCTGCGTCAGCATGCGGCAGACCGCCGCCAGCGCCAGCAGGTTGGGGTCGCGCTCGCGGCGGCGCAGGAAGCTGAGCCCGATGGTCTGCTTCATGCCGTAGTCGGCCGTCAGCGGCACGAAGGCCACGTTGCGCGCGAACACGTCGCGCACGCGGCCCGGCAGCAGCGAGTAGCCGATGCCGCCGCCCACGAGGTTCATCAGCGAGAAGATGTCGCCCACCTTCATCACCACATTGGGCGTGAAGTCGGCAATGCGGAAGGCCTCGGCAAAGCCGCTCGATGTCACGAACCCGTCACCCAGCGATACGAACGGCTCGTCGCGGCACTGTCGCAGATCCACGGCGGGCAGCTTGGCGTAGTGCGAGTCGGCCGGCGTGGCAAAGAAGATGTCGTCCTCGAACATCGGGATCGATTCGATCTCGGCACTGGGCTCGGGCAGCCCCATCAGCGTGGCGTCGATGGTGCCGTGGCGCAGCTTGTCGAGCAGGTCGGCGTTGGAGCCCAGCACCAGCTCGGTCTGCAGTTCGGGGCGGCGCATCTTGATGCCGATCACCACCTGCGGCACGGTCCGAATCGTCAGCGAATAGAGCGACCCGATCTTGAGCTGGTCCGCCGAATAGCCGGCGGCCTCGCGTGTCACCCGCACGCCATCGGCCATGGTCTTGAGCACATCGCGCGCCACATCGGCCAGCACGTGGGCCGCCTCGGTGGGCAGCAGGTTGCGGCCCTCGTGACGGAACAGGGCGCAGCGCAATCCTTCTTCCAGCGAATGCAGGGCCCGATGCACGCTGACAGTGCTGACTTCGAGCACCTCGGCGGCCTTGGCCAGGTTGCCCGTGTCCATGAACGCGAGCAGCGCTTCGAGCTTGCGGAACGTGATGTCTTCGCTGATGCGTTCGGGCATGGCTTTGGGGACGGGAGTACGGAAGGCGGGACAGACCACGATGATCGCACAACGGGCCGGCGATGTGCATGACGCACGTGGCGGGGCGTTGCCATTGGCCAATTATGTCGCCCGGTTTCACCGGCCCGGCGTGACATATCCCGACATGAATGGCAGCGCGACAACCAGCGGTCCGCATCCTAGAGTTCAGCCCGTCGACGCAACACCACGCGTCAAACGAATCGAACCGAAAGGACACACACCATGGCCAACCGCCTCCTGATTGCCGCAGCCGGATCGCTGATGCTGCTTGCCAATGCCTCGGCCTTCGCCTGGAGCGGTGGCCACTTCAATGCCTACACGCCGCGCGGCGAATTCAGCGGTGGCCATGCCATGTCCTGCGGCGGTGGCAGCTGCTCGCACGCCGGTGGCGCAGTTGGCCCCTGGGGCGGCGTGGCCACCAACACCGGCACCGTGACGCGCAACGCACCGGGCCAGTTCTCGAACGCCGGCACGGCGGTCGGACCGAACGGTCGTTCGGTGCAGCACGACGGCAGCACCAACTGCGCGGGCGGCACCTGCAGCCATAGCGGCGACGTGACCGGCTCGAACGGCCGCACGGCCAGTACCAACGGCAGTGTGACGCGCGACGGCCCGGGGCAGTACAACTCGTCGGGCACCGTGACCGGCGGCAACGGCAACAGCTGGAACCATTCGGCGGCGACGAACTGCGCTGGCAACACGTGTAATCGGTCTGGCACCGTCAGCAACAGCTATGGCGGCAGCGTCAACCATTCCGGCAGCGCCACCCGCGTGGCCCCGGGCGTGGTGACGACTGGTGGCGGCAGCACCGTCTACCACGGGTCGACGGTCAGCACCGGCACCACGGTGGTGGTGGGTGCCGCACCGGTCTACGTGCCGCCGCCCCCGCCGGTGGCCGTGGTGACGCCAGTGCCGGTGGTGGTGCCGCCGCTTCCGCCCGTGACCGTGGTGGCGCCTGCGCCGGCTGTGCTGCCGCCGCCGCCGGTGGTGGTGCCGGCGCCCGTGGTGGTGACCCCGCTCCCGCCGGTGCGCGTGGCGCCCGTCGTGGTGGTGCCGCCGCCGGTCTATGTGGCGCCGGCGCGGGTGGCGGTGCTGGTGCCGGGCCACTGGGTGGGCCGCGTCTGGGTGCCGGCGCATTACGCCTGACCGGCCCGGTCGCACCAACGAATTTCAACCTCGTCGGCCAGTGGCAGTACGTCGGGCGCCGGCAAATCAACGGAGTTGCATCATGAAGAAGATGATCACGGTAATGATCTTGTGTATTGTTTCTGCAGGGGCCAGCGCGCAAGGCCTGGCGGGTGGTGGCGGTGGCGGTGGCGGTGAAAACCGCATGGAACGTACCGAGCAGGTGCTGTCGCAGTTGCAGACCCGTTTCGCCAACGCCAATACCACGCGTGACGGCAAGCTGACGCGCGAACAGGCGCAGGCCGGGATGCCGATGGTGGCACGGCACTTCGACGAGATGGATACGCACCACGTGGGCTACTTGACGCTGCCGCAGATCGATGCGTTCATGGCCCAGCGCATGCGGTCGCGTTGATGAAGCAACATCAAGGCAACACCAGGGGCAACCCCGAGAGGCAAGTCAGTCCAGGATCAGAAACATAAGAACCGGAGGGACGGCATGGACGAGGGACACCGCATCATCGTGCTCGACGACGAGGCCGAGCTGCGCAACATGCTGCAGCGCTTTCTGAGCGGCCATGGCTTCCACGTGCGGGCCGTGGCCGACGGCAAGCAGCTTAACCGCTACCTGCAGCGCGAACCCTACGACCTGCTGGTGCTGGACCTGATGATGGAACCCGAGGACGGGCTCACGATCTGCCGCCGGCTGCGGGCCGAAGGCCAGACGCTGCCCATCCTGATGCTGACGGCAAAGGGCGACCCGGCCGACCGCGTGGTGGGCCTGAATACCGGCGCCGACGACTACCTGGCCAAGCCGTTCCTGCCCGACGAACTGGTGGCGCGCATTCGCGCGCTGCTGCGGCGCCAGAAGATCGCCGCGGGTGACCCGACGGTGACCAGCCAGACGCTGAGTTTCGGGGAATTCCGCTTCGATGTGGGCAAGCAGACGCTGACGCGAGGCGGGGCGCCCGTGGAAGTTCACTCGGCCCAGATGCTGTTGCTGCATGCGCTGGGCTCGTCGCCCAACCGGGCTGTCAGCCGCGAGAACCTGCTGGCGCGCGCCCGGGGCCGCGACCACGACGCGCTGGACCGCAGCATCGATGTGCAGATCCTGCGGCTGCGCCAGATCGTCGAGGAAGATCCGGCCAAGCCACGCTTCATCAAGACCGTCTGGGGTGTCGGCTACATGCTGGTGGCGGGTGTGGACGCATGATGCGCCGCGTGCTGCCGCGCTCGCTGCTGGCGCGCAACATCGTCCTGCTGGTGATCCTGGTCTTCCTGACGCAGGCCTGCTCGCTGTTCGTGCTGCTGCACTATGTGCAGCGTCCGCGCGTGGAGCGGGCCGCCGCCGTGTTTTCGCACTACGTCATGCTGATGGACCGCGCGCTGGGCACCATGCCCGCCGGCGAGGCCCACGCGGCCGTGGCGCGCATGGGTGGCCAGAGTGAGCCACCGCCAGACGATCCGCCCGGCGCCGATGCGGCCCACCCGTTCCGCACCTGGCAGCGCGACGTGTTCATGCGGGCGTTGCGGCGCGATCTGTCGCGCGATACCGATGTGCGCTGGCAGGGCGGGGACGACGACGAAAAGCTCTGGATCCAGGTGCATGCCGCCGGATCGCCCACGTGGATTGCGCTGCCGATGACGACCGATGCACAGGCCAGCGGCATCACCGCGGCGATTGCGCTGTCGGCGGCGCTTGGCCTGCTGGCGGCGCTGACCGGCTACCTGCTTCAGCGCCATATCAACCGGCCGCTGCAAGACCTGGCGCAGGCGGCCAACCGCATCCATGCGGGCGAGATGCCCGATGCGCTGCCGACCAACGGCCCCACCGAAATCGCTGAAGTCAGTCGTGCCTTCAACGACATGACCGAGGCGCTGCGCCAGGCCGAGAAGACGCGGGCGCTGATGCTGGCGGGTGTCTCACACGACATCCGCACGCCGCTGACCAAGCTGCGCCTGGCCATGGCGATGACGCTGCCGCGTGGCACGGACGACGCCTTCGTGGCATCGGTGGAAGGGTATCTCGATCACATCGACATGATCCTGCAGCAGTTCATGGACTACGCGGGCAGCGGTGAGAAAGAGGCCCCGCTTCCGGGCGATCTCAATGCACTGGTGAGCCAGCTGGCGGCCGATTTCGCGGGCCTGGGGCACGAATTCGAGCTCGACCTGGGACCGCTGCGTCCCGTGGTGTATCGGCCCACCAGCATGCTGCGGATGCTGATGAACCTGATGCAGAACGCCATCAAGTACGGCAAGACGGGCCTTTTCGTACGCACCTGGCAGGACAGCCAGCAGGCCCATGTGGCGATCTGCGATCGCGGCACGGGCCTTGGCGCGGCGGATATGGAGCAGTTGCGCGCACCCTTCAGCCGGGGCAGCAACACGCGCGGAGAAGGCGGCACGGGCCTGGGGCTGGCCATTGTCGACCGCATTGCGCGGCTGCACGGCGGCGCGCTGTCGTTTCGTGAGCGCGAGGGCGGCGGCCTGGAGGTGGTGGTGTCGCTGCCGGCATGACATGGGATGAAATAGTTCTCGCCTGGCCTGTTGCGTGGCTTCGTCCAATACTGGGTCTGCCGGCGCCGATGTCCGGTGCCAATCGAAACCCCAGCAAGGACCTCCATCATGACGACCACTTTCCAGGCTCTTTCGCGCACCGCCAAGCAACTGACCATCGCCGCCGTGGCGGCGGCATCAATGATGATGGCCGGCGGCGCGTCGGCCACGACGATGATCTCCGAAGCCTCGGTGCCGGCGTCAGTGGCGCACGTGCAGGCCGATGTGGTCTATGTGCGCGGCTTCGACGTGAGCGCCAGCCAGGTCAAGGTCGACAACACGATGATGCACCGGATCAAGGCCATGGCTTCGGGCGACGGTGCCGACAGCGAAACCCAGGCCGCGCTGGCCGCGCGTAACGCCACGGCCGACGAGATCGTCCGTCAGCTTCAGGCCAAAGGCCTGCACGCCGTGCGCATCGATGGCCCGGTGCCCACCGATGCCAACGCGCTGATCGTGGAAGGCCGCTTCGACAAGATCGACGAAGGCAAGCAGCGCCGTCGCACGATGATTGGTCTGGGCGCGGGCAAGAGCGATGTGTCGGCATCGGTCCAGGTGCTGTACCAGCCGGCCCATGCACAGCCGATTCCGCTGGCGCTGTTCGACACCAATGCCGATAGCGGCCATATGCCCGGCGTGGCCGAAATGGCCGGCGTGGGCGCGGCGGCCAGCCATGTGGCCACGTCGGTGGCGGCGAGCGCCGGCGTGCATGGGGCGACCGAATACCGCCGCGATAGCGTTGGCGGCGAAGCGCAGCGCGTGGGCGACGCCGTGGTCAAGCAGGTGATGGCCGTGCTGGCCCATCCGGGCGGCGCCGCACGTATCTGAATCGTCCGATCTGAAACGGTTGGCAACGTTCAGCAACGAAAGGACACCCTCGGGTGTCCTTTTCTTTTTCTGACGCCTCAGATACATTGGCATTTCCTGATTTGCCTGAAATGCCGTGAAACACTACACACGCGAAAACTTCCAGCTAACGCAAAGTGTCGGCTTTCACCTCAACCGGGCACGCAACAGCCTGCTCATGGAGATGGATGCCGCGCTGCGCCCGCTGGACATTACCGCCCAGCAGATGGGCATCCTGCTGTCGCTGATGCGCGGGATGGCCAGCACGCCGCTGGAGGTCAGCCGGCTGCTGGGCATCGACACGGGCCTGATGACGCGCATGCTGGACAAGCTCGAAAACAAGGGCCTGCTGCAACGGCAGCGCAGCGACGAGGACCGTCGCGTCATCCACCTGATCCTGACCGACAAGGGCCGGGACGTGGCGGCGCAGCTGCCCCATATCGCGCCGGAAGTGCTCAATCATCGCCTGCGCAATTTTTCCGAGGCCGAGTTCAACGAGTTCATGCGCCTGCTGCAGAAGTTCGCGGACGGCAGCTGAGGCCGCCGTCCGGCTTCAAGCCTGGGCGCGCGCCGGCGCCCCATGGAGCACGGTGAAGTCCGCGACGAATGCCACGGCCATGGCCATCGCGCCGCACGTGAAGATCAGCGTGTAGTTCTCGTGGGTATGCGAGAACAGCCAGGCGTAGCCGTAGCCGCCCAGCGCCTGGAACAGCGCGAACGACGCCGTGGCGCGGCTCCAGGCGGCGCGTTGCGCCGCGGGGTCGTGCGGCAGCAGGTCCTGCACGCGGCCCAGTACCATCGGCACGATGCCGGGGGTAAAGGCGCCGAGCACGATGGTGGCGGCCCACAGCGCCGCCGTGTGGTGAGACAGCGCCAGCAGGCCCACCGCCAGCCCCTGCAACACCATGGCGATACGGTAGCCCTTGCCGAAGCCCAACCGGCCGCCCAGCCAGCTGCTGACCACCGGGCCGGCAATCGCTGCGATGCCGTACAGCACCCAGTATCCCGCGCCAACCGAGGCGCCTTGGCCCAGTCCGCGTGCCACATAGTCGACCAGCAGCATCATCGCCGGCACAAGCCCCAGCGCATTGGCCGCGTACTGGATATAGATCACGCGCAGGGCGCGCCGATGCGATGCCAGCGCTCCGTCGGCGGCATGGTGGCCCGCCGTGGTGGCCGCTGGCATGCCCGGTGGCGTGTCGGTGGCGGGCCAGCCCGCCCAGCTCAGCACGGTGAGCAGCAGCGCCACGACGCCAAGGCCGAACCATGTGGTGCGCAGGCCGAGCTTGAGCAGCTCCGGCACCAGCGTGCCGGATGCGGCGATGCCGATACCCAGCCCGAGGAAGATCATGCCGCTGACAAAGGCGCGCCGCGCGGGCGGGATATGCGGCAGGATGGCCGTGGCCACCAGCACCATGATCGCGCCGCCCGACAGGCCGGACAGAAAGCGCCACACAAAGAACCAGCCGACCGACAACGGAAACGCGCAGGCAAAGAACGCCGCCGTGACGGCCACCATCAGCCAGCGTAATGCGTGACGGTTGGACAGGCGCGCGGCCAGCGGGCGCCCCAGCAGCGCACCGGCCAGATAGCCGGCAAAGTTGGCGGCGCCCAGCGTAACCGTATCGGACGCGCTGAACCAGTGCGCCTGGATCAGCGACGGAATCAGCGGCGTGTAGGCGAAACGGGCCAGACCGATGGCCACGAGGCTGGCGCACAGGCCGGCAAATGCTGCATGGAGGGCGCGCGCGTCTAGCGATCGACTGTCGGGCAGCGCGCCGGGAACGGGTGCGGCGGCGGGGGCATCTTGTGACATGGTTCTTTCCTTCGCGAATGTCGGGGCGAACGTCTCCGCCACGCGGCGGAAGGCCGCGCGGAGCGTATCGAAAACAGCGGGAGTGGGCGGGCCTAGACCGGCGGGACGTCTGTCGCCTGCAGGCCCAGCGACGCCAGCGCGGGTCGCACCGAAGCCTCCAGCAGGGCGCGGTCTGGCATGACGCGTGAGAGCACGCGCATGCCTACCTGCAGCGACAGCAGCATGGCCGCGGCGTCGTCGGGGTCGTGGGCAGCCGCGATGGTGCCTTCGGCCTGGGCCGCGCGGATCGCCCGTGCAAAGAAGGCACGCAGCAGCGACAGCTCCAGCGCCACGGCGGCCTTGAGTTCGGGGTCTTCGTTCGAGGCTTCCAGTGCCGTGTTGATCAGCATGCAGCCTCGGTGCGGCAGTTCGGTGGCCCCGCGTTCCACGCTTTCGGCAAAGAACTGCACGAGCGCCTGTGCCGGCGGATAACTGGCCTCGATGCGCGCAATGCGCTCGCGCAGCGTGCGGCTCAGGTAGTCGTCCAGCGCCTGCATGAACAGTTGCCGCTTGTCGCCAAACGCGTTGTAGAGGCTTGGCTGGGTCAGGCCCATCGCCTGGGTGAGTTCGCGCGTGGACGTGGCGTGATAGCCCTTGGCCCAGAACGTTGCCTGGGCGGCGGACAGCGCCGCGTCCGCGTCGAATTGTCGAGGTCGTGCCATGGTGGATCTCGTTTTGTATCGATCTGTATGAAACCGTGAAGGCGATTATAGATCGACCGATACAAAACGCAAGCCCCGCTCTGCGACCATCGGCTGAAGGCCCGGCACGCCGTCCCTTCACAATTCGTGAAGTGGTCTTCTCGGATTGTGACTTGGCTGTGGTGCCCTGGCGTCCCTATAGTCTGCGGTCCGGGCACCGCGTGACCCACAAGGAGACAGAAGAACATGATCAAGAGCTGGATGGCGGCGGGCGCTGCCGCGGCAATGCTGCTGGCGCCGGGCGCCCATGCGCAGGCCCCCGATCTCCACGTGATGATTTCCGGCGGATTCACGGCCGCGTACCAGAAGCTGGCGCCCGACTTCGCGGCGCAGCACGGTGCCCGACTCGACACCGAACATGGCCCGTCGATGGGCAAGTCGCCGGAGGCGATTCCGAACCGGCTGGCGCGCGGCGAACATGCCGATGTCGTCATCATGGTGGGCTATGCATTGGACGACCTGATCAAGAAGGGCGTGGTCGACCCCCAGTCGCGCGTGGAACTGGCGGACTCGCGCATCGGCATGGTGGTGCGCCAGGGCGCGACGGTGCCCGATATCCGCACTGTCGAAGCCTTGCGCCAGACCTTGGTGCAGGCGAAGTCGATTGCGTATTCGGACAGCGCCAGCGGCGTCTATGTGGAGCGCGAACTGTTCGCGAAGCTTGGCGCACCGGAACTGGCGGCGAAGGCGAAGAAGGTGGAAAAGATCCCGGTAGCGTCGACGGTGGCCAATGGCCAGTACGAGATCGGCTTCCAGCAGGTGGCCGAACTGCTACCTGTGCCGGGTGTGACGTTTGCCGGCCGCATCCCCGAGGAGGTGCAATCCATTACGCGCTTTGCCGGCGGCGTGCCGGTCAAGGCCGACCATCCTGCCGAGGCGAAGGCACTGCTGGAATACATGGCGGCGCCCACCGCGCAGGCCGTGGTGAAGGAAACCGGTCTCGATTCCGTGCCGCACTGATTTCGACACCGTTTTTAAGGGCTGTGGTCATTGCCCGGGGCCGGCTTTTGCCGGCCCTTTTTCATTGGGTGGCCGCCAGATCGTGCGGCCGTATCTTGCCGCTTGCGTTAAGCAAATGTGATGTTGTGGGAATTGTCTTACGAATGTTTCAGCAGTGGTCTTCTGCTTCGGCGGGGTGGCAAAACATAACCTGCAACTACAGCAGGGCCACAACGCAATCCAGTCGCTTGCAGCGCGGAGATTGCCGGGCCTGACAGGTATTCCACCTCAAAGAAAAGGAGCACGACATGATCGCAAAGAAGTGGCTGAGTGCAGCAGTATGTTCGTTGATGGTGGCCGCGCCGATGGGCATGGCCTATGCGCAGGCTGGCTCGAAAGCGGACTATGACGTCGCCGTGAAGCAGGCCGATGCCGACTACAAGACGGCCAAGAGCAAATGTGACGGGATGTCCGGCAATGCCAAGGACGTCTGCAAGGCCGAGGCCAAGCGCGACCATGACGTGGCGAAGGCCAACGCCGAAGCCAAGCGCGATGGGACCGAGAAGGCCCACGCCAAGGCCATGAAGACCAAGGCCGACCGCGACTATGACGTGGCCAAGGAAATGTGTGACGACAAGAAGGGCAACGACAAGGACGTGTGCGTGAAGGAGGCCAAGGCTTCGCACGAACGTGCCCTGGGCGATGCCAAGGTCGACAAGGCCGCCGCCACCGGTACCAGCACTGACGTGGCCGAGGCCCGCGCCGACGCCCGCAAGGACACGACCGAGGCTGCCTACAAGGCCGACAAGGAAAAGTGCGATGCGATGTC
This sequence comes from Cupriavidus pauculus, assembly GCF_002858765.1. Taxonomy (GTDB): domain Bacteria; phylum Pseudomonadota; class Gammaproteobacteria; order Burkholderiales; family Burkholderiaceae; genus Cupriavidus; species Cupriavidus pauculus_B. The sequence goes on along the minus strand of NZ_PJRP01000013.1, from coordinate 40,800 downwards.
CGGTGACGCCAAGGACAAGTGCCAGGCCAACGTGAGGGCCAAGTACGCCAAGTAATACCGCCTGGAAATGTCGCCCGGGAATGCCCGGGTGACGCGGGCAACGCGGACTGGCACGCAGGTATCGCCGCGACGCAGATGATCCACAGTCCACTGACACACGAAGGAGCCAGATATGAACTGGGACCAGATCGAAGGTAAATGGGATCAGGCCAAGGGCAAGATCAAGGAAAAGTGGGGCAAGCTGACCGACGACGACATCACCGTCATCAACGGCAAGCGTGACCAGCTGGCCGGCCGGATCCAGGAACGCTACGGCTATACGAAGGAACGGGCGGAAGAAGAGATGAAGGCCTGGGAACGGGACACCCGCTGGTAAGCCAGCGCGCCCCGGCCCCCAAAGGCCGGACACGCGTCATGCGCGGACACGCGTGACGATCAAGGCGGAGCCTCCGGGCTCCGCTTTTTTGCTGCCGGCAGCCGTAGCGAGCCCGCTTTGTTGCACGACTGTCGATAATTTGTAACAGCGTCAACGCATAATATTTCAACGCGTTACCGATTATTACAGCCGGTCCCGTCTCCCCACGAATACATCCAACAAGGGCGGGTCGGCCGCGTCGCACCGGCGTTCGGTCGCGACGGCGAGGGTCGTCATTGCGTGATCAGGTCTCGAAGAAAGGCCGGCACGCCAAACAGGGGAGCAGTCAGTCGTGCATGGACCAGTTTCATGTCTGCAGGGCCTTCAGGCTCACGCAGGGGGATTCCTTTACGTGCTGCCGGGCGATTATGTGCGCTATCTCGGCACAGTCGCTTCGGTTTCAGCATTTTGCTATCCAGCGGGCAGTCGCAAATGGCTGTCGCGCCGCATCAAGCTGGTAGCGCTTTCCGCCGTCCGGCGCAGTGCCGCCCAGCCGTGGCTGCGCGCTGCCGCGTCGTGCGCGCTGCTGCAGCGTGTGATCGCCGCGCGTCCGCTCATGCTGGAAAAGCCGTTTCGGCCGCTCGGCGCCTATGGGCTTGGGTTTGGCGAACGCGCCCGGATGGTACTGGAGCACTTTGCGGTCATGCGCGAGGCGCTGCCGGTTTGCGTCTGCGACCGTATCTATCTGCGCGGCGGGCTGGACTGGACTTTCGGCGATGGCCGCTACACGTTGCGGCTGACCGACGCCGGGCCGAATCCCAAGGAAGGCGAACTCGGGCTCTACTGGATCGACAACGAAACGGGGGCCAGCCTGGCGCAACTGAGTTTCTACCTGCGGCGCGCCGCCGATGGCGTGGAACTCTATATAGGTGGGTTGCAAGGTCCGATGCATCACGCCAGCCTGGACTGGATTCGCGCCGCCACCAAGGCGTGCGAAGGACTCCGGCCCAAGGACGCCCTCATGCAGGCCCTGCTGGCGCTGGCCAGCCAGGTCGGCGCATGCCGTGTCGTGGCGGTATCGCGTTCCAACCACGTGGGGCGCCAGCGCCACCGACCGCGCGAGATTCAGGCGGACTACGAGAGCTTCTGGACGGAATACCACGGCACGGCGTTGCCCAACGGGGATTTCGACGTGCCGGTGCAGCAGCCCGAGCGCGACATTTCGGAAGTGGCATCGAAGAAGCGTTCGGCCTGGCGCCGCAAGCAGGCGCTGGCGGCATCGATCCGCCACGCGGTCGCCCTGGGCCTGCGTCCGGAGGCCGAGGCGGCGAGCAACGACGGGTTTGCGCTGGTGGCCATTCCAGCGGCCTGAGTTGCGTCGTCGCCGCGATCAGGCACGCCCGGCCCGCAGGGTGGAACGGGCGGGGCGTAAACCCTAGTAGTCTAGCCAGCTAGACTTTTAATAGAGTCCGGTATCGGCCTGAAGCGCCGGCGCGGTCATGCGCCGGCCGGCCGCGCCAAGTCGCCCCCGATGCCGGACGCCACCGACCTTCTCTCCCGCAGCCGCGAGCCCGTCTACCTGCAGCTCGCCACGATATTCCGCCGCCAGATCGAAAGCGGCGCGTGGCGCCAGGGCGAGCAGCTGCCATCGCTCGATGCCCTGTGCCGCCAGTACGGCGTGGCGCGGATGACGATGCATCACGCCATTTCCCAGCTCGATGCCGAAGGACTCGTGGCGCGATCGCGCGGGCGCGGCACCTTCGTGAAAGCCGCGGGCCGCCCGCGCCGCCCGCTGGCGTTGCCGGTCAGCTGGGACCAGGCCGTTGCGGTGGGTGACCAGCTATCCACCGAAGCCATGGTGGAATCCACCGCGGACGTCGATCTGCCCGAGGATCTGGGCATGCCATGCGATGCCCGGCGAGCCGACGCCTACCACTTCCTGCGCCGCGCGCACCGTCTGGAAGGCCGGCCCTTCGCGGTGGGCGAGGTCTATATCGCCGCCGATGTGTTTGCGCGCGAGCCAGAGGCATTCCGCCAGGGCGCTTCGGTGCCCGTGCTCGACCGCTTTCCCGGCGTCAAGGTCAATGCCGCCCGCCAGCGCCTGTCCATCGTGCCGGCTGGCGCGGAGTGCGCCGGCGCGCTGGAACTGGCCGTGGGCGCGCCCGTGGCCGAACTGCGCCGCTTTGCCTGCGTCGACGATGTGATCGTCTATTACGCGCGTATCGAATTTCCCACCGAGTACGTCTGCCTGGATTTCGACCTGCTCGCCAATCGTTGCTGACAACCGCCAACCCGCACGGAACCCAAGATGGAGACACAAGACAAGATGAACGGCGCAGAAAGCCTGGTGAAGACGCTGCTGGCCTGCGGCGTGGATACCTGCTTTGCCAACCCCGGCACGAGCGAGATGCACTTTGTGGCCGCCCTGGACCGCATCCCCGGCATGCGCTGCGTGCTGGGCCTGTTCGAGGGCGTGGTCACCGGCGCCGCCGATGGCTATGCGCGGATGGCCGACAAGCCTGCCGCCACGCTGCTGCATTGCGGCCCCGGCCTGGCCAACGGCCTGGCGAACCTGCACAACGCGCGCCGCGCGCAGACGCCGATCGTCAACATCATTGGCGACCAGGCCACGTACCACCGCCCGCTGGATGCGCCGCTGACGGCCGATACCGAAGGCTGGGCGCGGCCCGTATCGGTATGGACGCGCACCGCTACCCACGCCGCGTCGGTGGGTGCCGATGCCGCCGTGGCCGTGCAGGCGGCACGCAGCGCGCCGGGTGGCGTGGCCAGCCTGATCCTGCCGTCCGACGTGTGCTGGGATGAGGGCGGCCAGGTGGCCGCGCCGCTGCCCCCGCTGGCCGTGCCGAAGGTGTCGCCGGACGCCGTGCAGAATGCCGCGCGCATGCTGCGCAGCGGCCAGCCCACGCTGATCGTGCTGGCCGGCAGCGCGCTGCGCGAAGGCGCACTGGCCGATGCCCACCGCATCGCGGCAGCCACCGATGCACGCCTGATCACGCCTATGTCGAACGCGCGTGTGACGCGTGGCCGGGGCCGGCTGGCGATCGACCGGATTCCGTACTCGGGCGACGCCGCGCGCCAGAAGCTGGCCGGCATTCGCAACGTGATCCTGGTGGGCGCGCCGCCCCCGGTCACGTTCTTCGCCTATCCCGGCAAGTCGCCGCGCCCGTATCCCGAGGATGCGACGATCCATGTGCTGGCCCGCGCCGAGGAAGACCTTGGCGAAGCATTGACGCGCCTGGTCGATGAACTGGGCGCGCGCAACGCGCAGCTGCCCGCGTCGGCGGCGATGCCCGTGGCAGCGGCCAGGGGTGCGATCACGTCCGAATCGGTGGCCCAGTCGCTGACCGCGCTGCTGCCCGAGCACGCCGTGGTGGTGGAGGAAAGCGTGAGCTTTGGCCGCGCGTTCTATCCGGGCACCGTCCACGCCGCGCCGCACGACTGGCTGCAGCTGACCGGCGGCGCGATCGGCGCCGGGCTGCCGCTGGCAACGGGTGCCGCCATCGCCGCGCCGGACCGCCGCGTGGTGGCGCTGCAGGCCGACGGATCGGGCATGTACACGCTGCAATCGCTGTGGACCATGGCGCGCGAAAAGCTCGATGTCACCATCGTGCTGCTGGCCAACCGCAAGTACGCCATCCTGCTGGGCGAACTGGCCGGCGTCGGTGCCAACCCCGGCAAGACCGCGATGGACATGCTGGACATCGGCAATCCGGACCTGGACTGGGTCAAGATGGCCAACGGCATGGGCGTCGAGGCGGCACGCGCCGACAACATGGACACCTTCAACGACCTGTTCCAGCAGGCCAACCAGCGCAAGGGACCGTTCCTGATCGAACTGGTGATCTGAGCGGGCCTGTCACCCGACCACAGCCCGGCCCCGGCATGGGCCGTGGCTGATCCATGATGTTCCATTGCCCCCCGGACGGGCGCGCAGCAGCATGACCCTGCGTACTTCGTCCAAGGGGGCACATCATGATGGTATCGGGACTGCGATTGGCCGCGCTTTGCTGCGGCCTGGCGATGACGGGCGGCGTGGCCGCGCAAACAGTGGCCAATGCCGATGCCACGGTCATCTGCGAGTACTCTCACACGCTGGCGGACGATCCGATCGTCTACCCGGGCAGGCCCGGGATCGCCATGACCCACGACTTTCTCGGCAACACCACGGCCAACGCCTTGTCGACGCCGGAGACGCTGCGCACGGAACACGGCACGACGTGCGAGAACGCGGCCGACACCACAGCGTACTGGGCCCCCGCGCTGAAGCTGCCCGATGGCACGATGGTGCCGCCCAAGTATCAGAAGACCTACTACACGAACGAGGCCATCCCGTCGTCGCGGCGCGTGCGCGTGGAACCGCTGCCGGCGGGCTTGCGGATGCTGGCCGGCGACCACAACGGCGCGCTGCCCAATCCGAGGATCTCGTTCCTCTGCACCGGGCGCGGCTATACCAACACGATTCCCACCAACTGCGTGCCCGATCCGGAGAAGGGTACCCAGTTCAACATCGGCATCTACTTCCCGACCTGCTGGGACGGCAGGAACCTGGCGCCGGTAAAAGGCGTGATCGAGAACGTGGTGTATCCGGACAAGCAGGGCGTCTGCCCGACCACCCATCCGATCCACATCCCCGAGGTGAACTTCAACCTGGCCTACAGGATCGGGCAGGTCACGGACCTGACCGAGGCCCGGCTGTCGATGGACCCCACGCTCGACGCGCTGGGCAGGGTGGTGGCGCAGAACTGGGGCACGCTCTATACCGCGCACGCCGATTTCTTCAACGGATGGCGCGAGGAGTCGCTGCGCTACATGGCCGACTATTGCCTGAACGCCGGCCGGCTCTGCAACAAGCAGGTGCCCTACGCGTACAGCGAGCCGCTTGGCGACGCCACGGTACGCGGCGGTGACACGGCGGACAAGAACTATGGCAACGATCTGTCGCTGTACGCCCATCGTCCCGGGGGTACCGCGACGGAGGCGATGATCTACATGAAGTTCCGCATCCCGCAGGGCGCGGTCAACGTGCCGGCGCGCTTCACGCCCGACTACCAGTTGCGGGTGTACGGCGGCAACACCACCGACAAGACGGCTGCCATCATCCGCCTGTACCGGGTGTCGACGGACTGGACCGAGGACACGATCACGGCCAACAATGCGCCGCCCTGCCAGGGCACCATGACCGACATGTACCTGGACAATGCGATCCAGTACCGCACGTTCAAGGTGAGCAAGGCCATCAACGAAGCCATCGCGGAAGGCAAGGACACCATCGCGTTCTGCCTGCGCGGCAACGGCGACCGCATCTACGAATTCGGCAGCCGCGACGCCGACAACCCGCCGCTTCAGCTGATGATGACCCTGAATCCGCTCAACTATTAGGCCAGGCTCAGGCTTCCGTCTCGGCCCAGCCGGACATGGCCTGGCCGCCGGCATTGTCGCCGGTCCACAGCAGCACCTTGCCCGGCGTGCCGGCGTCGTCGGCGCCGCCCACGGCCACCGTATCCTGGTGGAACAGCGGCGCCAGCCCGCGAAAGCCGAAGCGCTTCACGCGTGCGCCGGGGCGTTCGTGGCGCAGCAGTTCCAGCATCAGCATGGCCTGCAGCGGGCCATGCACGATCAGGCCGGGATAGCCTTCCACGTCGCGCACGTAGTCCAGGTCGTAGTGGATGCGGTGGGCGTTGAACGTCAGCGCGGAGAAGCGGAACAGCAGCGCCGGGTCCGCCTGCAGCGTGCGGCCGAACTGCGCGGTCTGTGCCAGCGCCGGGCGCGGTGGCTGCGGCTGCCCCTTCGGCGGCATGGCGCGGTAGACGATGTCGTGCCGCTCGGTCAGCGCCGTTTCGCGGCCCACCGTGAACACGTGATCGACCGACACAAAATACAGCTCGCCGGTGCGGCCGGCCTTGTGCTGGACGTCGGTGATGGTCGACGTCCGCGTGACCGTGTCACCGACCCGCAGGCCACGGTGGAAGGACAGGTCGCTGCCCGCCCACATGCGGCGCGGCAACGGCACGGGCGGCAGGAACCCGCCCAGCGTGGGATGGCCGTCCTGCCCCAGCGTGTGCTGCGGGGCACGGGGCAGGAAGTACAGCCAGTGCCACAGCGGGGGCAGGGGTTGGCTGGCGATGGCGGCGCCATCGAGATCGAAGGTGGCCGCTAGCGCCTGGACCGGCTCGGCCGCGAGCGTCTCGGTGCGCGACTCCGAACGGCCGATCCATTCGCGCAGTTGTTCTAGCGTAAGGGTGGTCATGGCGATGGGTAATCGGTTGGCGGTTGGCGAATCGGTAAGCGACTAGCGCGACGTCGGCAGCCAGTCGTTGACGTTGGCCTGCTGGTCCAGATGCCACACGCGGTCGATGATGGTGCGCATCTCGGCCTCGCTGGCGCCGTGGCGGAACGCGCCCAGCTGGATCGCCTTGGCTTCGAGTTCCGGACGCGACAGCGTGTTGTCCGGATCGCCCTTGGGCACATCGACGCGCGCCTCCAGCGAGCGGCCATCGGTGGTGCGCACCGTCACGCGGCCAATCCACTGGCGCGGATAGGCGGCGTTGATCTCGTCGTCCAGCGCCATCGTCACCTTGTTGCAGAACGCCGCGATGCGTGGGTCCTGCAGCGCGTGCTGCTCGAATTCGCCCAGGCCGGCATGCGTATGCACGGCCACCAGGCCCAGCACGGTGCCCATCGAGAACTTGGCCTGATGGATCGTCACCGGATTGACCACCGGGCCCAGCACGTCGATGGCACCCTGGTGCACGTGTGCGGTCACGGCGTCGACCTGTTCGGCCTGCAGCCCTTCGCGCTGCATCAGCGCCTTCAGCGCATCGGCGGCCGGGTGCGTGTGGCGGCACGAGGCAAAGAACTTGAACGACGTTTCGGCCGTGGCCCAGCGTGTGCCGAGCCCGTCGGTCAGCGCGGCGGGGTTGGCGTCGCTGGACATGCCGGCCGCCATGCCTTGCGCGCCTTCGAGAATCTGCTTCGCACCGGTAAAGCCAGCGCGGGCCAGCCAGGCCGACTGCAGGCCATCGGCGGCGGCCTTGGCGGTATGGAGCTGCTTGGAGTCCGCTGCATCGCGCAGGAATTCCCACAGTCCAGCCGCCTGCGTGCCGGCCGAGCCCAGCGCCTGGTTGATGCCCTCGGCGTCCAGGCCGTACAGCTTGGCAACGGCGGCCGCGGCGGCCAGCGTGCCGACCGTGCCGGTGGTATGGAACACGCGGTAGTGCGAGCGGCCCATGAATTCGCCGATGCGGATGCCGGCCTCGTAGCCGGCGATCGAGGCCAGCAGCACTTCGGCGCCGGTCTTGCCTTCGGCCTGCGCGGCGGCCACCACGGCCGGGAACACCACGGCGGCCGGGTGCAGCACCGATCCGTTGTGGACGTCGTCCTGTTCCACCACGTGCGACGACGCACCGTTGATCAGCGCGGCAAAGTAGGGCGACGTGCGGCGGCGGTCGACAAAGACCTCGGCATCGCCCGACTGCGGCCCCATGGCGGCGGCAAATTCCTGGATGCGGCGGATGGCCGGCGCGTCCTTGCCGGCGATGGCGGAGGCGATCCAGTCGAGAAACAGGTCCTTGGTGCGTTCGACGACGGGCGCGGGGACGTCGGAGAGCTTCAGTTGCGCCAGGAACTCGCAGAGCTGGCGCGTCGGATAGGTTTCGTTGGGCATGTTCGGCGTTGGCGTCGGGCGGTCAGAACGAACGCGGCAGTTCGAGCACGTGCTCGGCCACGTAGGACAGGATCAGGTTCGTGGAGATCGGCGCCACCTGGTACAGGCGCGTTTCGCGGAACTTGCGCTCGATGTCGTATTCGGCGGCAAAGCCGAAGCCGCCGTGCGTCTGCAGGCAGACGTTGGCGGCCTCCCACGATGCGTCGGCCGCCAGCAGCTTGGCCATGTTGGCTTCCTTGCCGCACGGCTTGCCGGCGTCGAACAGCTGCGCCGCCTTGTAGCGCATCAGGCTGGCCGCTTCCACGTTGACGTAGGACCGGGCGATCGGGAACTGCACGCCCTGGTTCTGGCCGATCGGGCGGTCGAACACGATGCGTTCGCGCGCATAGCCGCTGGCACGCTCCACGAACCAGTAGCCGTCGCCGATGCATTCGGCGGCAATCAGGATGCGTTCGGCGTTCAGGCCGTCGAGGATGTACTTGAGGCCGCGGCCTTCCTCGCCGATCAGGTTCTCGGCGGGGATTTCCAGGTTGTCGAAGAACAGCTCGTTGGTCTCGTGATTGACCATGTTGCGGATCGGCTGGACCGTCAGGCCGTTGCCGATGGCTTCGCGCAGGTCCACCACGAACACCGACAGCCCTTCGGACTTCTTCTTCACCTGATCCAGCGGCGTGGTGCGCGCCAGCAGCAGCATCAGGTCGGAGTGCTGCACGCGCGAGATCCACACCTTCTGGCCGTTGATCACGTACTTGTCGCCACGCCGCACGGCCGTGGTCTTGAGCTTGGTGGTGTCCGTGCCGGTGGTGGGCTCGGTCACGGCCATCGACTGCATGCGCAGTTCGCCCGAGGCGATGCCGGGCAGCCAGCGTTGCTTCTGCGCGTCGGAGCCGTGGCGCAGCAGGCAGCCCATCACGTACATCTGGCCGTGGCAGGCGCCGGAATTGCCGCCGTTGCGGTTGATCTCTTCCATGATGACCGACGCGGCGGTCAGCGGCAGGCCCGAGCCGCCGTAGGCCTCGGGGATCAGCGCGGACAGCCAGCCGGCCTGGGTCAGCGCCTGCACGAATTCCTCGGGGAAGCCGTTGTGTTCCTCGATGCGCTGCCAGTACGCGGAGTCGAACTGCAGGCAGAGGTCGCGTACGGCCTCGCGGATTTCGGGGTAAATCTGGTCTTGGTCCTGTGCAGCGTGCATGGCAATGTCCGTCTATGTCGGGGGTGAGGCCATTATTCCCGAGCCGGCGCGGCCGCAACATTCGCATTTGCTGAAGCGCGGCTTCTGCCCGGCTTAGGGATGGCCTCAGGGATCGGCTCAGGGTAATCCCGTGGCTTTTCCGGGGCCGTGTCCTCCCTTCGGCAAATCGGAATTGTGTGCCGCGTCCAATGCTTGCACCCTGCGGCTCACGATTCCAGGACAACCAGACGCGCGTCATGCGCGCAGACCAGACAGGAGGCAGTGAATGACGTTCTACCGGCAACTTTCAGCAACCGTGACCTGGGCCGCACTGGCGGTGGCCGCCGTGGCCGTTGCGGCGCCAAACATCGCACGGGCGGCGGACGCCTATCCGTCGCGGCCCATCACGATGGTCGTGCCGTTCGCGGCCGGTGGGCCTACCGACGTGGTGGCGCGCTCGGTGGCGGCGGCCATGTCGAAATCGCTGGGGCAGAGCGTGGTGGTGGAAAACCGGCTCGGCGCCGGCGGCACCGTATCGGCCGCCTACGTGGCCAAGTCCGCGCCTGACGGCTATACGATCCTGATCCACCACAACGGCATGGCCACGGCCCCGGCGCTGTACTCGAAGCTGCCGTACAAGCCGCTGACCGATTTTTCGTTCGTGGGCCAGGTGGCCGACGTGCCGATGACGCTGCTGGGCCGCCATGACCTGCCGGCCAATACGCTGCCGGAGCTGGTCAGCTATATCAAGCAGAACCAGAGCAAGGTGAACCTGGCCAACGCCGGCCTGGGCGCCGTGTCGCAGCTGTGCGGCATGTTGTTCCAGAAGGCGATTGGCGTGGATCTGCAGACCATTCCTTACCAAGGCACGGCCCCTGCGCTGACCGCGCTGCTGGGCGGCCAGGTGGATATCCTCTGCGACCAGACCACACAGACGCTGCCGCATATCAAATCGGGCAAGGTCAAGTTGTACGGCGTGACCACGGCCGAACGCATTCCGGCGCTGCCCGACGCACCCACCCTGCGCGAGGGCGGGCTCAAGGGCTTCGAGGTGAAGGTCTGGCACGGCGTCTATGCACCGAAGAACACGCCGCCGGCCGTGATCGACAAGCTCAATGGCGCGCTGCGCACGGCGCTGAAGGACCCGGCCGTGGTGGCGCGCATGAAGGATCTGGGCGCGGTGATCGTGCCGGCGGACAAGCAGACGCCGGAAGGCCTGCACAGCTGGCTGGCGTCGGAGATCGACAAATGGTCGCCGATCATCAAGGCTGCGGGGGTGAGCGCGGATTGATAAGGACTGAGGGTTGTCTCCCCTCTCCCGCGTTGTGGGAGAGGGGAGTACGCCCATAAAACAACCTACACCGGCTCTCGCGCCGCGTCGGCCAGATACCGGATCAGGGTTTCCGCGAACTGCGGCAGCTCGCGGCCGGGCCGGCGCACCAGGCGCAGTTCGCGCCGCGCCCAGTCGTCTTCGAGCCGGATGAAGCGCAGCACCTTGCGGCTGGCGTAGCGCCGTGCGCAGCTATTGGGCACGATGGCGATGCCCGCACCGGCCTCGACCATGCGGCACACGGCGTCGAAACTGCCCACCTGGATGCGCAGGCTGATGCGCTTGCCCATGCCGCTGGCAATACGATCCAGGAACGACTGGATGGCCGACGACTGGTTCAGGCCGACGAAGCGGCAGGTATCGAGCAGGTCGGCGAAATGCAGCGCCTTGAAGGCCGGCAGCGGATGGTTGACCGGGGCGATGACGATCAGTTCGTCGCTGCAAAGCTGCATGGTGTCCAGATCGGCCGTGGCAACTTCCCCGGCCACGATGCCCAGGTCGGCGGCGCCGGTGCCGACCGCCGAGACGATGTCAGCGGACAGGTGTTCTTCCAGTTCCACGTCGACATCGGGATTTTCGGACAGGAAGCGCGACAGCCCGTTTGCCAGGAACGAATTGGTGGCCGTGGTATTGGCCAGCAGCCTCACGCGGCCCTTGACGCCCTTGGCGTAGGGGCGCAGGTCCGCATGCAGGCATTCCAGCTGGCGGAACACCTCGCGGGCATGGCGCAGCAGTTCGTCGCCGGCAGGCGTCAGGCGTACCCCCTTGACCTGGCGGATCAGCAACTGGGTCTGGAAGGACTCTTCCAGCTGCTTGATGCGGGTGCTGGCGGCGGGCAGCGACAGGAAGCTGCGTTCTGCAGCGCGGGTCAGGTTCTCGGTCTCGCCAACGTTGAGAAAGAGGCGCAGGTCGGTCAGGTCGTAGTGCATGGGTTCAGCGAGCGTGAAGCCCACTTTTGCAATTCGTGAATTCCAGAAACTCCGCCGACAATTTATCGTATCCGCGTTGGCAATAGAACGGGTGACGTTCCGGAACCCGGCAATCTCGCACGCAAGGAGTTGAAGATGAGTGGAATGATGGCAGGCAAGGTCGTGGTGGTGACGGGCGCGGGCGGCGGCATCGGCCGGGGAATCGCGCTGGGCATGGCCGCGGCCGGTGCGCGCGTGGTGGCGAACGACCTGGGCGTATCGATGAGCGGGGAAGGCGGCGACACCGGGCCGGCGCAGCGTGTGGTGGAGGAAATCCGCGCGGCCGGCGGCGAGGCCGTGGCCAACACCGACAGCGTGTCCACCTGGGCGGGCGCCAATGCCATCGTCCAGTGCGCGCTCGACAGTTTCGGCCGCATCGACGCCGTGGTCAACAACGCCGGCAACCTGCGCGACCGCATGTTCTTCAAGATGAACGAGGAGGAGTGGCGCTCGGTGATCGACGTGCACCTGCATGGCACGTTCTTCGTCAGCCGCGCGGCCGCCAACTATTTCAAGGACCAGGAAAGCGGCGCGTACGTTCACATGACGTCGACGTCGGGGCTGATCGGCAACCTGGGCCAGGCCAACTATTCGGCCGCCAAGCTCGGCATTGCCGCGCTGTCCAAATCCATTGCGCTGGATATGGCGCGCTTCAACGTGCGTTCCAACTGCATCGCACCATTTGCCTGGAGCCGCATGACCAGCTCGATCCCGGCCGAAACGCCCGAGGAGAAGGCCCGCGTGCAGCGTCTGCAAAAGATGGAGGCCGGCAAGATTGCGCCGGTGGCGGTGTTCCTGGCCAGCGACGCGGCCAGCGAGGTGAACGGCCAGATCTTTGCCGTGCGCGCCAATGAAATCATGCTGATGAGCCAGCCGCGTCCGGTGCGGTCGGTGCATACCAGCGAGGGCTGGACGCCGGAGACCGTCGCCGAGATCGCCATGCCGGCGATGCGCTCGAGCTTCTTCAAGCTGGATCGATCGCCCGACGTCATCAACTGGGACCCGATCTGAGCGGTCTGAATACAGGCCAGGGGCGCTCGCCCCTGCCTTCGCCCTTGCCTTCTTTCCTCGCTTTCCCGGCTTTCCCCTTTCCCGATTTCTCTGCCACGCGCTGCGGTGCAGCAATTCGCGCGTGCGTGGCACGCATTCTGCTCATCCCCCGTTCATGGCGGCCTCGCGCACTCGGACTGTGCGATTCGGGTCCGGTTTCCACGCTAAAGCGGTGCATGCGCGCGGCCGGGTTGGTCGCGCGTCTGCCGACTGGCACTCTCGGTCCGACAGTGCTGATGGGTGCGGCGCGTCGTCGCAGGCGTGGTCGCAGCGTGATGCAGGAAGCGGCCATGATGCGCGCAGGGCTCGCATCGGGTGTCTGTGCGAAACAGACAAGTGCGATGCGTGGGCTGACGTACGGCACCTTCTAGTGGAAATGGCGCAGGTCGATATGCGAAATGCGGTGCAAATCATGCATTTGCACGATGTCGGGCGAAACGTTATCCATCCACAGTGGAAGCAAGGTGTAGGACCATGGCCGACAGCGTGTGTCAGATGTTTCTGGATTTGATCGGTCGTTACACAACACGCTGTGCAGGACGCACGTGAAAGGTGTAATGTGTGTCACAAGCATGGTCGATGGCCCGTCGCAGCGGGGTGATGAAGCGAGTGTCCAGTCGCAGTGCGTGCATGTCATGAGCGTGCATCGCAACGACTGAACGGACAGGCAACACGCGGTCAACTCCGGATTCACGTTCGCCGTTATTTGACTATGATGAAGTAAAGACTTCGCAACTTGGCAACACCACCAAGCCGGGGTGGCGGAAAAGCAAAGTTGCCGCGAAGCCTTAGGGGAGTAGAACTACCTTCGCCTCGGACGTGGGACTCTGACGGGAGTGAGGTATGGACATTTTTGGCCACTACGCCACGCGCTTCGAAGCTCGCAAGGAAGAGGAATACAGCATCCAGGAATACCTGGAGATCTGCAAGAAGGATCCTGCTGCCTACGCGACCGCCGCCGAACGCATGCTCGCCGCTATCGGACAGCCTGAACTGGTGGATACCCACCACGATCCGCGCCTGTCCCGACTGTTCTTCAACAAGGTTATCCGGGTCTACCCGGCGTTCCGCGACTTCTACGGGATGGAAGACACGATCGAGCAGATCGTCTCCTTCTTCAAGCACGCGGCACAGGGCCTGGAAGAACGCAAACAGATTCTGTACCTGCTTGGGCCTCCCGGGGGCGGCAAGTCGTCGCTGGCCGAGAAGCTCAAGGCGCTGATGGAAGAGATTCCCATCTATGCGCTCAAGGGTTCGCCCATCCATGAATCGCCGCTTGGACTCTTCTCCGCGGAAGAGGACGGCAAGATCATGGAGGAGGACTATGGCATTCCGGTGCGCTACCTGAATACCATTCCGTCGCCATGGGCCGTCAAGCGGCTGCACGAGTTCAATGGGGATATCACCAGGTTCCGCGTGGTAAAGCTGCGCCCGTCGGTGCTGGCGCAGATCGCCATCTCGAAGACCGAGCCGGGCGACGAGAACAATCAGGACATTTCGTCGCTGGTCGGCAAGGTCGACATCCGCAAGCTCGAAGACTTTCCGCAGGACGATCCGGATGCCTATTCGTATTCCGGCGGCCTGTGCCTGGCCAACCGTGGCCTGCTCGAGTTCGTGGAAATGTTCAAGGCGCCGATCAAGGTGCTGCACCCGCTGCTGACCGCCACGCAGGAAGGCAACTACAAGGGCACGGAGGGCTTCGGCGCGATTCCGTTCGATGGCGTCATCCTGGCGCACTCGAACGAGGCCGAATGGCAGACGTTCAAGGCGGACAAGAACAACGAGGCTTTCCTTGACCGGATCTATATCGTCAAGGTGCCTTACTGCCTGCGCGTGTCCGACGAGGTGAAGATCTACGACAAGCTGCTGCGCAGCAGTTCGCTGTCGGCGGCGCCCAACGCGCCGAACACGCTGAAGATGATGGCGCAGTTCGCCGTGCTCACACGGATCAAGGATCCGGAAAACTCGAACGTCTTCTCGAAGATGCGTGTCTACGACGGCGAGAGCCTCAAGGACGTGGATCCGAAGGCGAAGTCGTATCAGGAGTACCGCGACTACGCGGGCATCGACGAAGGCATGAACGGCCTGTCCACGCGCTTCGCGTTCAAGGTGCTGTCGAAGGTGTTCAACTTCGACAATACCGAGGTGGCGGCCAATCCGGTGCATCTGCTGTACGTGCTCGAACAGCAGATCGAGCGCGAGCAGTTCCCGCCGGAGCAGGAAGCCAAGTTGATGTCGTATATCAAGGAGTACCTGACCACGCCTTACGTGGAGTTCATCGGCAAGGAGATTCAGACGGCGTACCTGGAGTCGTATTCCGAGTACGGCCAGAACATCTTCGACCGCTACGTGGTGTTTGCCGACCTGTGGATTCAGGACCAGGAATATCGCGATCCGAATACCGGCGAGATCCTGGACCGCAATGCGCTCAACGACGAACTGGAGAAGGTGGAAAAGCCGGCTGGTATCTCGAACCCGAAGGACTTCCGCAACGAGATCGTCAATTTCGTGCTGCGGGCCCGTGCCAACAACGGGGGCAAGAATCCGGTCTGGACCAGCTACGAAAAGCTGCGGATGGTGATCGAAAAGCGCATGTTCTCCACCACGGAAGACCTGCTGCCGGTGATCTCGTTCAATGCCAAGTCGTCGCGCGAGGATCAGGAAAAGCACGAGAACTTCATCAATCGCATGGTTGAGAAAGGCTATACACCCAAGCAGGTCCGACTTTTGGTGGAGTGGTATCTGCGCGTCAGGAAATCTTCGTAGCCTGCGCCGGACGCGGTCTTTTTCCACGGCGCGCCTGCACGGGCGCCTCTTTCCAGGGCAAACGGACGGCTTATGGGCACGGTCATCGATCGGCGCGAGAACGGCGGCAACAAGAGCGCCGTCAACAAGCAACGCTTCATCAAACGCTATCGCGAGCAGATCCGGCAAGCGGTGGCGAAGGCGGTGTCCGGCCGGAAAATCATGGACATCGAGCAGAGCGGCCAGGTGTCCATACCGGTCAAGGACATCTCCGAGCCGATCTTCCACCACGGCCAGGGCGGCAAGCGGGAATGGATTCACCCAGGCAACAAGAAGTTCGTCCGGGGTGACAGCTTCGACCGCCAGCAGCAGGGCAGCGGCGGCACAGGGTCACGTGCCAGCGATAGCGGGGAAGGGGAGGACGACTTCGTCTTTACCCTGTCGCGCGAGGACTTTCTCAACTTCTTCTTCGAGGACATGGCGCTGCCGGATCTGGCCAAGCGTCACCTTGCCAAGATTGCCGAAGTGCGCAAGGTGCGCGCCGGCTTCTCGATCGACGGCACGCCATCGAACCTGTCGATCCTGCGCACCATGCGCAGTTCGCTGGGGCGGCGTATCGCGCTGTCCAGCCCCTACATGAAGCGGCTGCACGAACTCGAGATCGAGTACAACGAGGAGCTTGAAAAGGAAGGACCGTACTCGCCGGTGGCCGAGGCGCTGATGGAAAAGATGCGCCACCTGCGCGCGCAGGTGGATCGCGTGCCGTTCATCGAGAAGCTGGACCTGCGCTACAACAATCGCGTGCTCAAGAAGCGGCCGCAGGCGCAAGCCGTGATGTTCTGCTTGATGGACGTGTCCGGGTCGATGGACGAAAGCCGCAAGGATCTGGCCAAGCGCTTCTTCATGCTGCTGTACCTGTTCCTGAAACGGAACTACGAACGCATCGATGTGGTGTTCATTCGCCATCACACGGTGGCCAAGGAGGTGGAGGAGGAAGATTTCTTCCATTCGCGGGAGTCCGGTGGTACCGTCGTTTCGAGCGCGCTGAAGCTGATGGTGGAAGTGATTCACGACCGCTATCCGCCGAGCCAGTGGAATATCTATTGCGCCCAGGCGTCGGACGGCGACAACTGGGCGGGCGATTCCGAACTGTGCGGGCGGCTGCTGCGCGAGTCGATCCTGCCGCTGGTGCAGTACTACGCGTATGTGGAAGTGGCTTCGGAAGAGCCGCAGAATCTCTGGGAGGAGTACCTCACGGTGAAGAGTCAGTTCGAGCACTTTGCGATGCAGCGCATCATCGGTGCGGACGAGATTTATCCCGTGTTGCACGACCTGTTCCAGAAGCGCGCGGCCTGGCCGGCCGGCAGGTAGCAGGGTATTCGGCAGCAAACCGGTGCTGCGCGCGGCGCGGGCCGGCATGTCACTGGGGAAGTCTATGGCCTATCTTTCCACGGGCTCGGAGTGGACCTTCGAGCTGATCCAGCGCTATGACCGTGAAATCGCCCGTATCGCCGGCGAGTTCGGGCTGGACACCTATCCCAACCAGATCGAAATCATTACGGCCGAGCAGATGCTCGACGCCTATGCGTCGGCGGGCCTGCCGGTCGGCTACAGCCACTGGTCGTACGGCAAGCACTTCCTGGCGTCGGAGCGCGGCTACCAGCGCGGCTACATGGGGCTGGCCTACGAGATCGTGATCAACTCCAACCCGTGCATTGCGTACCTGATGGAGGAGAACACGATGCCCATGCAGGCGCTGACCATCGCGCACGCCTGCTACGGCCACAATTCGTTCTTCAAGGGCAACTACCTGTTCCGCACCTGGACCAACGCGGACGCGATCATCGACTACCTGCTGTTCGCCAAGAACTACGTGGCCGAGTGCGAGCAGCGCTATGGCGAGCAGGAAGTGGAAATGCTGCTGGACTCCTGCCACGCACTGCAGAACTACGGCGTGGACCGCTACAAGCGGCCCAAGAAGCTGTCGATCACCGAAGAGCAGGCGCGCCAGGCAGAACGCGAGAACTATCTGCAGATGCAGGTCAACGACCTGTGGCGCACGCTGCCGAAGCATCGCCCGCATGCGTTGCGCGAGGAGGAAGAGGCTGCCGAGTACGAGGTGACCTTCCCGCCCGAGCCGCAGGAGAACCTGCTGTACTTCATCGAGAAGAACGCGCCGAAGCTGCAACCGTGGCAGCGCGAGATCGTGCGCATCGTGCGCAAGATCGCCCAGTACTTCTATCCGCAGCGGCAGACCAAGGTCATGAACGAGGGCTGGGCCACGTTCTGGCACTACACCATCATCAACCAGCTGTACGAGGAAAAGCTGGTCAACGATGCGTTCATGCTCGAACTGCTGCAGGCGCATACCAACGTCATCTACCAGCCGCCGTACCACAGCCCGTACTACAGCGGCCTGAATCCGTACACGGTGGGGTTCCTGATGTTCCAGGACCTGCGCCGCATGTGCGAGAACCCGACCGAGGAAGACAGGCGCTGGGCCCCCGAGATCGCCGGCAGCGACTGGCGCCAGACGCTGGACTTTGCGATGCGCAACTTCAAGGACGAGAGTTTCCTGCTGCAGTTCCTGTCGCCGCGCGTGATTCGCGAGCTGAAGCTGTTCTCGGTGCTGGACGACGACCGCGAGGGCAAGCTGCGGGTGACGGCCATTCACGACGACGAAGGCTATCGCGAGATCCGCCGGCTGCTGGCCACCCAGTACGACCTGTCGAACATGGAGCCGAATATCCAGGTGACCAATGTCGATATCGGCGGAGACCGCTCGCTGATGCTGCGCCATCTGCAGCAGGATCGCCGTCCGCTGGCGCAGAACTTTGACGAGGTGATTCGCCACGTCACGCGGCTGTGGGGCTTTACGGTGCGGCTGGAAGTGGTGTACGAGGATGGCCGGCGCGAACTCAAGTACGAGTGCAAGCCGGAGCGCCGCCACCAATTGCAGCGCAAGGCGGCCTAGCGGTCATTGACGCGACCCCCGCCGTCAGGCGGGGGTGCAATCCACAGGAGGATGTTATCGGGACCGGGCCTGGCCACGCGGCCGGGCCGGCGAGCATGCGCCCGCGCGTTCCAGATCCACGCCCGGCAGCAGGTGCAGCAGACGCACCAGTTCGGACTGGCGGTGCGTGCCGGTCTTGCGCAGCGTGTCGCGGATATGCACGCGTACCGTGTGCGGCGACAGGAATTCGCGCTCGGCAATTTCGTTGAGCGTTTCGCCGGCCGCCAGGCGGATGGCGATGATGCTCTCCTTGCGCGACAGGCCGAACAGCGACGTCAGCACGCCGGCGTCGAGCACCGAGCGCGATTCGGAATTGCCCAGCAGCATCATGGCCATCGGCAGCTGCCACGGGCCTTCCACCGGCTGGCGCGATACCAGCGGCATGACGATGATCGGCACCGGCTGGCCGCCCGAGGTGATATGCATCCACGATCCCGCCGCCGCGCCGCCATGGCGGCCGCCGTGCACGGCGCTGTCGAGCAGCCTGGTCAGTACCGATTGCAGCGATTCGGGGTGCGCGCAAAGCACGCCGTTGTCGAGGGCCAGATTGGAGTCGGCCTGCACCAGGGCCTCGGCCCAGCTGTTGGCGTAGCGCACCCGCATATCGGCCTGCAACACCATCACACCGAAATCGAGCGTGTCCAGCCCGGCCAGTCCCATCGACGCCAGGCCGCTGAGCTCGAAATTGCGATGCTGCATGCGCGCGGCGCGTGCCCAGTGCGGCATGACCTGCGCCACGCGCCGGTTGCAATCGAACGAGGCGCAGCCGTCGCAACCGGGGGTTGCACTCATCCAGACACAGACATCGTGCGTGTCGAAGAGGCGGATGCCATGGGCCAGCCCATTGCAGTCGAAGGGCATGGCGCCCTCGGGGTCCGGGCCCGGCAGCATGCCGGCGTCGGCAGTGGTTGCCAGTGCGGCATGCGAAGGCAGCGCCCGCATGCTTTCGGGCATGGTGCTGCTGCTGGTAAAGCAGCCGTGCGGCGTGACACCCAGACGCGCCTGGCCGGCGAGCTTGTCCCAAATCAGGTAGCTCGGGCTGGCGGAACAGGTGTAATCGGAAAACAGATCAAGCGCCGCAGGCATGGCCGCCACGTCCATGGCGGATTCGTAGATGCAATCGACCAGACGATAGAAGACGTCGTCGGCAGACAAGTGTTCGCCCATTTCTTTTTTCCCCGGTGGCAAACGCCTTTTTCCTCAAGACCGCTGCGTCGAGGCGCGGTCATTCTTTTGTATGTAATCACAGTGCCTGGCCGGAATGACTGGGAGCGCGTGGACTCGGCAATGTGTACGACGATGATCCTGCAAAAGCAGGGTGCCGGAATATCCCGCCAAGGGAGGGGTGTACGCGCCGTTTCCGGCGCCACGCCTGCGTTTCCGGCATCCGGGCACGCGGCGGGTGGCCGCGGCGGATTGCTGAAGTTCGCGAGATAGTAATGCGGTGACCCACGTATTTCAAACGATTCGCGGCTAAGTTCACGCGCCGCCATTGCGCAAAAGCGACAACGCCCCAACGGGGCGCCCTGGTCTTCACATTCGTGTCGCCAACCTAAGCCTTGCCCTTCGCCGAGGTGACTAATTCGGCGCCCGCGCCGGCCGCGGCGGAAATGGCGGCTTCGGCGGCGGCCGGGTTGTTGCCGCCGTCGACCTGCACGGTCACGTACGGGGCCGCCATGCGGATGCCTTCGGCGTCGAAGTTGCGCTTGAGCCGGACGTTGAAGGCGCGCGAGATTTCGGCCTGCGTCAGCGGTCGGGTCTTGAACTGCGCCAGCACCACCTGGCCGTTCGGATCGAAGCGGTCCAGGCCCAGGATGTCCAGTCCGGACATCAGGTTGCGGGCGTAGCGGTGGTCGCGGGCCACCTCGGCGCCGGTCTCGCGGATGATTTCGAGGGCGCGATCGAAGTCGCTCTGATAGGCGATGGAAACGCTGAACACCGCAAAGGCGTAGTCGCGCGACAGGTTCTTGACGGCCTTGATCTGGCTGTAGGGCAGCGTATGCAGGGCGCCCTTGCCATCGCGCAGTCGCAGCGTGCGGATCGTCATGCCTTCGACCACGCCCGCATGGTCGGGCAGTTCGATGGAGTCGCCAATGGCGATCGAGTCCTCGATCACGATGAAGAGCCCGGTGATCAGATCCTGCACCAGACTCTGCGCGCCGAAGCCGATGGCCAGCCCCACCACGCCGGCGCCGGCCAGCAGCGGCGTGACATTGACGCCCAGGTTGGCCAGCACCGCAATCATCGCTACCACCAGCAGGGCCACGAACGACGCGTTACGCACGAGCGGGAGGATGGTCTTGGCGCGCAGGCTCGGCTGCGCGGCGCGATTGTTGGTGGGCGACAGCGACTGGGTGATGGCCGTGTCGATCAGTAGCCAGATCAGCCAGGCCAGCAGCACCACGCCAATCACACTGAGCACGGACCGCGTGATATGGCGCCCCAGCACGGTCGAGTCGGCCAGCATCATCAGCGAAGTGCCCCAGATGCGCGCGTTGAGTTCCAGAAACGTCAGCCAGATGACCACGCGGACCAGGGCCACCCCGAAGCGGCCGAAGCGCCGCAGGTAGGCCGAGCGCCGGCGGTCGCGCAGCCGTGGCGCCCGTACCGCAGCCTTGGGCGACCGGCCCGCCACCAGCGTCAGCAGGATGGCGCCCACGAACAGCGCCACGGTGACCACGGCGCGGCGCAGGAATTCGTCGGCCCGCCCGGTGGCCATGACGGTGCCGATGACCGATGCCCCCACCACCGCCAGCATGGGCAGGTACCAGGCCTGGCCGGCCATGCGCAACAACTCCATCAAAGCCGGATGTTCCTGGCGGACGGCAAAGGGGCGGAAAGCGATCAGTTGCCCGATGGCCCGGCGGAACCGCACGGTAAAGACGCCAATCAGCACGGCGGCCAGGATATTGGCGAACGTGCTGACCAGCGCCGACAGGTTCACGCCCAGCGCGGCAATCACCCGGGCATCGGTATTGGCTTCGCCCAGCGCGGCCAGGGCGCCGGTGACGAACAGCAGGATCGGCGAATGCTTGAGCAGGTCGCGCACCGCGTGCGAGCGGTGGCCGGACTGGAACAGCGCAAAGATGACCTGGCAGACCGCCGACATCAGCGCGCCGGCCACGATGGCATAGGCCACCAGCACGGCCCCCATGCTGGCGGGCGTACGGCCGAAGACCTTGTAGGCCAGCAGCACCGTGAGCGCGAATGCAACGATCCACGGCCCGATCCGGCGCAGGAAATAGATGCCGACATCCACCCAGGACGGCACCACCGGCAACGGGGTGGGCCGCGCCCGACGCAGCCGGTTACGGTGCAGCCGGCGCGAAAGCTCGAACAGCAGCCAGCCCGTCAGCGCCCAGCCGGCCAGCACGATGCCGAATTCGCGCCACGATTCCAGCGCGGCGCGCGTATGGCCAATCGTGATGGCCTCGCGCAATTCCTCGCCGGCAAAGTGGATGCGCCAGCGCCAGTATTGCCAGGGGCCGCGATTGCTGTGCGGGGTGTCGTCGATGTCCTGCAGTGCTTGTGCCACCGCGCCGATCAGCCCGGGGGACGGCGCGCTGGCGGCTGCAGCCGGGGCAGAGGCATCCAGGCCCCGGCGCAGGGTCTGCAGTTGCGTCAGCAGCGCCTGCCGCTCGGCGTCGCTCTGCAGCGTGCCAATGACCTGGTCGAGCGATTTGGCCAGCGCTTCGCTGGCGGCGGGCGCCGATGCCGGTTTGTCGGCGGCGGGCTTGATGGCATTGAGCAGCGGCGAACCTGCGCCGAAGGCCGGACCACTCAGGACCAGCATCAGCAGGATGGCCTGGAACCAGGCCAGGAAAGGGGGGCGCGAGCTGTGCATGTAAGGAACGCGGGCGGTATGGGTCGCCGTCAGTTAGCCAGCATGCGCGTCACTGTAGCGCATTGCAGCAGGCTGTCGGTAGCACGTCGGCTTGACGGCGCTTTATGGCAAGTTCCCTAAATTCAAAAAAACTGAACAACTTGTCCGTGAATGCATCACTTTCGCAGGGGGTGCCAGGTCTATAGTTCTGTTCATGGACGGCGCGCAACGCAGCGACAACAAGAAGCAAGCAGCGGCACCGCGAACCGGGACCATTCATACAAACTGAATAAATCTGCAAAATCTTTTACGGAGAGAAATCATGACCAAGACCACCGCCCTCAAGATCGCTTCGACCCTGGTTCTGTCGCTGGCCGCCCTGGGCGCCGCGCAGGCAGAAACGGTATCGGCAGACAAGTATGGCTACACGTTCCGCACCACGGTTTCGGCCGACAAGTACGGTTATGAATTCCGCACGCACGACGTTTTCAGCGATGGCGCCCGCGTCGGCAAGCT
Organism: Cupriavidus pauculus; assembly: GCF_002858765.1. Classification (GTDB taxonomy): domain Bacteria; phylum Pseudomonadota; class Gammaproteobacteria; order Burkholderiales; family Burkholderiaceae; genus Cupriavidus; species Cupriavidus pauculus_B. The sequence goes on along the minus strand of NZ_PJRP01000013.1, from coordinate 18,145 downwards.
CGATACGTTCACGGAAGGTGCCCGCACGGTAGCGGGTCTCGACAAGGCAGGCGTCTCGGCAGCGCCCGGACGCACGTTTGACCCGTACCTGGACGGCGCCCGCAACGCAGACCCGTACACCGATGGTGCCCGCTTCGTCGCCGGCCTCGACAAGGCAGGCGTCTCGGCAGCGCCCGGACGCACGTTCGACCCGTACCTGGATGGCGCCCGCAACGCAGACCCGTACACCGACGGTGCCCGCACGGTAGCCGGACTCGACAAGGCCGGCGTCTCGGCAGCGCCCGGACGTGCCACCGACCCGTACCTGGACGGCGCCCGCAATGCAGACCCGTACACCGATGGTGCCCGCTTCGTCGCCGGCCTCGATAACGTGGGTGTCTCGGCAACGCCGGCCCGCACGTTCGACCCGTACCTCGACGGCGCGCGTGCATGATGACTGTTACCCGAAACGAGCAAGGCGTTACGTAACCCGTAACGCCTTTTTTGTTTGGGGAATGGCCGCTGGCAGCCGTTGCCAGGAGCTGGCTGCGCCCGTCTGAAGTGGGGTAAGGATTCCCGGAACCCCGCTGCGGCGCGGCCTGGCCGGCAGCCAATTGAAACGCGGGTATGGGGATGGCACTGGCGTGCCGATATTGGCATGTCGTTTGCAGATCCGGATCGGAGCACACGATTTGAAACGCAGCGCCAGACTAGCCGACCGGGAGACCATCATGTTCCAGACCCTTGCCGCCCACCCCGAAGCCGTGATCGTGCACGATGCCGCGATCGCCGCCGCCATCGACACCGCGATGCTGCGCCGCCGTGACGAGTACAGCGGTCAGCCCATGGCGTGGAAGATGTTTTGCGAAGCGTCGCACGTCGCCACGCTGAACGACGTGCTGCGGTCCGCCTTTATCGAACGCGTGGCCACCGAGCGCGGCGCCGACATCGCGCTGCGCCTGAAGGCCAAGGCCGAATCGATCCGGGCAGAGGCGATCGCGCGCCTGATATAGGCATCGCCACCCCCGCCACCCGGCCCGAACCGCCTTAGGGCAGCACCGGGTTTGCCACCGCGCGGGCGATGATCGCGTCGGCATCGCGTTGCAGCAGGAAGCGCTGCGCCACCAGATCGTTGGCCGCCGTGGTCACGGACGCCACATAGCCGGCCTGGTTGGTATAGAGCGATTCCAGCGACGGGCGCCCATCGCCAGCGGCAACCCGCGCCGCCTCGGTCTTGTGGAACGGAACGAACGAACCGGTCAGGTTGGACAGGTCGACCATGCCCGCCGTGGCCACGTAGTTGAACTCCAGGCTGGTGCCGATCGGCGCGCGGGCTTCCACGCTATGGATGCCTGCACGCGGAATGCCGGTCGACGGATCGGTCTGCGGCACCAGGATTGCGTAGTCGCGGTTCAGATAGGCGGGCGGCAGGATCGAGGCGATGCCCGATTCATCCTCGCGCCGATACTGCGGGCCGAAATCCAGCAGCGGGTAGCCGTTGTAGCGCGCCAGGTACTGGAAGTCGGGAATCGTCGTCGACACGCCGGACACCGGCCAGCTCGTGCCCTTCATCGCCGGCAGCGTCAGGCTGGCGGGGCGCACCAGCGTGCCGTCGGCCAACGCCGGCACCTGGCTTGCGGGCGGCGCCGTGTCCTTGACCACCCAGTCCTCAAGATCGATGAACAACGCGCGGAAGGTGTCGTTGTGGTGGATCACCGTGCCGGCCGGATAGACGTTGCGCGTGGGAGCGAACGCGATACTGCTGGCGCCACCCGCGCCGCCGTGCTGGGTGCCCGTGTAGTAATAGATGCGGACGTTGTCGGGCTGCTTCAGGTCGCGGAAGCCGTTGGCGTCGGTCAGCACCGGCGAGCCCTGCAACTGCCAGAACTCGGTGCCCGACAATCCAAGGAAGAACTTCGGGCAGGTGCTGCTGGCCGAGCATCGCGCCATCACGCCGCCGGTCTTGCCCGAAATATCGTCCACGTAGTTCGTATCGAGCCCGCGCGGCGCGGTCTGCCCGAACGCCGTGTGATCGGTGCGCAGGCCGCCACCGCCGCCGGGCACTGCAAAGCGCGTATTGATATTGGTTTGCCGCGCGGCCACATGGGCGTAGATGCCGTCGAACACCTTCGAGCCGTCCAGCGCCTGGTTGAAGCCCAGGTGCAGGAACGTCTTCATGGCGTTGCCCGACTGCGACGTGCCCTGCCCAATGGCGTACCGGATGCGGCCGGCCAGCGGATTCGGCGTGCCGGCGCTATCCACGGGCTTGTTGCGGAAGAAGCTGACCGTATCGCGCAGCGCGGCCAGGCCCACGCCCATGACCTTGGGGTCCTTGGCCACGTAGACCAGCTCGTACAGGTATTGCGGATCGAAGCCTCCGCGCAGACAGACGTTGGCGGCGTCGGCCGTGCCCGGGAACGGATTGCCGGCGTCGCATTTGGCGAACTTCCAGTCGCTGGCCGGGATGGCCACGCGTGGATCGGTCTCGTTGATGCGCCGGGTCAGCGAATAGCCGGGCTGTGTGTTGTCGAGGCTGGCGGGCGCGTAGGGCAGCATCGTGCCGTTGAACACGCCGCCGGGCAGGGACATCATCGGGGTGGCGGTGGTGGGCACCAGTTCGGAGCGATAGGTGCCGGTAATCGACGTGCCGTCGGCATTCTTCGCCACCGGTACGGTCACGGTCAGGCGCGCCGCGGTGGACTTGGGCACGTCGCCCTGCCAGGCCGAATAGAGCAGCACGTAGCCGCGTTCCAGATAGACCGCGTCGCTGGGCGTGGCGGTCGGGTTGGGCATCGTCAGGATGTTGCCGCGATTCGGCGCGTCGTAGCGCAGCACGCCGCTGGCCTTGCTCATGTCCTTCGGCTTGAGCATGACGAAGTCGGCGGCGTATTCGACCATGCCGTTGGCGTTGACCGGTGCCAGCGCCAGGTCCTGGATGATGGCGTTCTTCGGGTCCTTCGGATCGACTTCGCCGCTGACGGTGCCGGTGACCTGCTCGTACTGGCCCACGCTGCCATAGGTGCCGGTGAAGTCCTGCGTGCCGGTGATCTTCAGTGTCACGGCCGGCGTGCGGGCAGCCGGCGTGCCGGTGCCGCTGTTACCGGCATTGCTGCCACCGTTGCCATTGTCGTCGCTGCCGCCGCAGCCCGCGAGCAACGTTACCGTTGCCGCAAGGGCGAGCGCCGCCGCGTGCCGCCCATGTGCACGTGCTTCCATCGATGTCTCCTCGTCTTTGTTTTCGATTGACCGTCCCGTCATGCGCGGGAGGCGACTCGAATATAGGCCGCCAGGATTGTGCTGATAAATTGATTGTTTGAATGGATTGATCGATCCTGCAGAAAAGCGGTGGCTCGCCTGCGGGCAGGCCGTGGGCTACCATGGCGTCTCACATTTCACGGAGCGCCCGCATGCCACCGCTAGAAACGCTGCTGCCTTTCCTGGGGATCGCCGTCCTGTTGAGCCTGGCGCCGGGCCCTGACAATATCTTCGTCCTGTTGCAATCGGCGATGCACGGCACGCGTGCGGGGCTGACCGTGGTGCTGGGTTTGTGTACGGGGCTGCTGGTGCATACGGCCGTGGTGGCCGTGGGTCTGGCCGCGCTGCTGGCGGCGTCGGTGGTGGCGTTCACCGTGCTGAAGGTCGTGGGCGCGCTCTATCTGGTCTACCTGGCGTGGCAGGCGTTTCGCGCGCCGGTGGGCGACATCGGCAAGGACGCAGCCGCCGCGCGTCCGGTCAAGAACATGTATCTGCGCGGCGTGGTCATGAACCTGACCAATCCCAAGGTGGTGATCTTCTTCCTGGCGTTCCTGCCGCAGTTCGTCAACGCGAAACAGGGTCACGTGGCGCTGCAGATCATGGTGCTGGGCTTCGCCTTCATCGTGGCCACGCTGCTGGTGTTTGGATCCATCGCGTGGTTCTCGGGCCTGTTCGGTCGCGTGCTGATGCGTTCGGCACGCGTGCAGCGCGCCGTGAACTGGTTTGCGGGAACGGTATTCCTGGCGCTGGCCGGCAAGCTGGCGCTGTCGCAGCGCTAGGGGCAGTGCCGGTCAGGCGAACGTGATGGCGCGGCGCCGCTCGGGGTGTTCCAGGTGCGGCACGTTGTTGAAGCTCAGCAGGCGCTGCGTGCCACGTCCGACGATCAGTTCGCAGAAGCCGGTGTTGCGGAACTGCAGGTTCAGTTCGATGGCGGTCTGCGTGGGCGCGCCGAGCAGGTCTGCGATGGCCCGGCCAATGGCGCCGCCGGAACTGACCACCAGTAGCGCGTCCTCGCGTGCCGCGCCTTCCGTGGCCGTGGACAGGGCGGCCTGCATGCGCGCCCCGAACGCTCCCCAGCTTTCGGGCATGCCGTTGAGCTGGTCCTGCGTCCATGCCGCGAATGCCGCGCGGAAAGTGCGCCAGTAATCCTGGTAGTCGCCGTTCTGATGGGCGCGGTGATCGGCCCCATTGGTGAAGCTGCGGTAGAGCGCTTCGCCGTCGTATTCGTTCAGGCCCGCGTGCGTGTCCACCGTCGTTCCGGCGGCGCCCATGCCGTTCAGGATTTCCGTGGCGGTGTCCTGCTGGCGGACCAGCGACCCGGCCACCACGCGCTTGAACGCGATATCCCGACCTTTGAAATACTCGCCAAGCCAGCGCGCCTGCTGGCGGCCGACGTCAGACAGGCAATCGTAGTTGGCGGCGCCAAACGAGGCTTGGCCGTGACGGACCAGGAAGAGCGTGGCCATGATGTGGGCATCTGCAGAGAGGATATGGCGCGATTCTAGTCGGACGATGCCTGCGGGCCCAGCAAGACCCGCAGGAATTCATGACGGCCATGGTTTCGCTGCATGCCGTGCAACGTCGGCGTGCAGCGGGGAAAGGACCGAAGTCAGTCGAGCGTCACGCCGGTATCGGCCGTCAGCTTCAGTACCACCGGCAGGTACGCCTTGTAGGCGCGTTCGGCCTCGGCCGGAGTGTTGCCCATCGGCTCGGCGCCCATCTCGTCGATCTTGGCCTGCATCTCCGGCGTCTTGACCAGCGACGCCACTTCGCGTCCCAGGCGTTCGACGATGGCGTCGGGCGTCTTCGCCGGCGCCAGCAGCGTGGTCGGGCCAACGATCTTGTAGGCCGCGTCGCCATAGCCCGCTTCCGCGAACGTCGGCACGTCGGGCAAGGCCCTGGCACGCGTGGTGCCGGCCACGGCCAGCGGACGCAGCTTGCCGGTGGCGATGTGCTGGCGCAGCGTGGTGACCGAACCGATCGTCACGTTGACCTGGCCGGCCAGCAGGTCGGTCACCATCGGACCTTCGCCGCGATAAGGCACATGCAGGATGTCCACGTCGTAGGTCTTGTCCATGTAGGCCTGGATGGTGTGCGGCTGCGTGCCCGGCCCCCACGATCCCATGCGCAGCTTGCCCGGCTCTTTCTTCGCGTAGGTGATCAGCTCGTTGACGGTCTTGACCGGCACGCCGCTGTTGACGGCCAGCACCGTGCGGGCCATCGCCACGTCCGAGACCGGACGCAGGTCGGTGCGCGGGTCGTAGGGCAGCTTCTTGTAGAGCGCCAGATTGGCGGTGATCGGCCCCGGAATGGTCATCAGCAGCGTGTAGCCGTCGGGTGCCGACTTGGCGACGAAATCGGTGCCGATAATGCCACCGGCGCCGCTCTTGTTTTCCACCACCACTGTCTGGCCCAGCCGTTTGGACAGCCCGTCGGCCACCTGGCGCGCCAGGGTATCGGTCAGCCCGCCTGCCGGATAAGGCACCACAAGGCGAATCGGTTTGGTGGGGTAGTCGCCCTGCGCAAGCGCGGCCAGCGGCCACAGCGACATCGCCGCGCAGGCAACGCGTGCCGCCCACCGCCGGCGCGGCAGCGTGGATTGCTTCATGGTGTGTCTCCTCTTTTTGTGCCCGGTCTGCTCCCAGACATGCCGCTATGGCTGCGGCTGATGCGGGCGGTTGGACGGATGAAGCGAGGGAAAGCGGTGAGGGCGGGCCGGCCCCGTCAGGCTTCGATGCCCAGGTAGCGGCTGACCATGCGCGCCATTTCGCCGGGCAGGCGCTCGTCGTCCAGATGCAGCGGCCCGGGATTGTTCAGCACGGCGTTGACCAGCATCCCGAACACCATCTGCATGGCAAATCGCACGCGCAGTTCGGCTTCCGCGGCCGGGCCGGACAGCCGCGGCACCAGCAGGATCACAAGCCGGTCGATCAACTCCTGTCCGTTTTTCTGGTGCGGCAGCCACTGCTCGGGATGGGTGGTGGCGTGCTTGAGTGATGCACGAATCACGCCACGGTTGTTGCGGCAGCCGTTGACCATGAAGCGCATGGTCTTGTCGATGATCTGGGCGGCCGGTGCTTCCTGCCAGCGATGCTCGGCCATGTAGCGGGCCACCGACGCATCGGATTCCTCCATCACCGACGCGCGCAGTGCGTCGAAGAAGGCCATCTTGTCGCGGAACCTGCCGTAGAAGGCGCCCACCGACACCTGGCATGCCGCTGCGATCTGGGCCACCGACACGGCCGCGAAATCGCGTTCGGCCAGCAACTGGCGCCCGGCGGTCAGCAGCGCCTGCTCGGTCTCCCGCGCCCGGCGCTGACGCGGCGGTTGCAGGATCGACGACGTGTCGACATGGGGGAAGCCCGATGCGGAAGTGGTGGTTTCGTTACCTGGGGAAATAGCTTGCATGACGATTTTCCGTATGCGAATTCGGATTCGGTTTTGCACCTTACGATTCGGCCGCGCGGACCGTCAAGTCGGGGTTTACGCACGGTATTTCCAATATATGGAAATTCGTTCCGCTTTTTGACACGATGCCGGATCGACGCCCACACTGGAATCCAGGAGACGACATGCCCATGAACACCCCGGTCGAACAATTCATTTCCGAACGCCGCTGCGAAGATCCCTCGTTTGGCGGGCTGCTGGCCAAGGGGTTCGCGCTGCTGCGCTGCTTCATCGACGATCCGCGCCCGCTGGGCAATGGCGAACTGTCGCAGCGGCTGCAGTTGCCACGCGCCACGGTGTCGCGCATCTGCCGCACGCTGTTTGAGCTGGGCTATCTCGACTGGGACCCCAAGCTCGACAAGTACTTCGTGGGGGCGCAGGTGCTGGCGCTGGGCTACCCCTACCTGGCCGGCCTGCAGGTGCGTCATCTGGCGCGCCCGCTGATGCAGGCGCTGGCCAACCAGGTGGAGGGCGCGGTGTCGATGGGCGTGGCGCACCGGCTGGACGTGACGTATCTGGAGTCGTGCACGCACATGGAGGGGACGTCCGCGCGGCCGGCCGTGGGCGCGGTGCGCTCGGTGCTGACCACGGCGATGGGGCGGGCCTTCCTCTGCACGCTGTCGAAGGGCGAGTTCGAGAAGCTGATGATGCGGGCGCGCACCGAGCGCCCGCAGGAATTTGGCGTGTGCTACGAAACCGTCTGCCACAACGTGGCGCACTACCCCAAGCGCGGCTTCACGCTCAATGAAGGCGATGCCGGCGAGGACATCCATGGCGTGGGCGTGTATTCGCGCATTACGTACCTGAACCGGCCGCTGCTGTTCAACTGCGCGCTGCCGGGGCTGCGCGTCAGGCGCGGGATGATGGAAAAGCGCGTGGCGCCGCTGCTGCGCGAGATGGTGCGCGCCATCGAGAACATGGCCGGCGTGGGACGCTAGCCGCCGGGCGCGGGCCCGGATTGCCCGCACGACAGAACGCCGTGGCACGTACCGCGGTGTCATCAACGGAGACACCATGCTGGACCTGCAGCCCTTGTTGTGCCCGCGATCGATCGCGGTGATCGGTGCATCGACGCAGCCCGAGAAGGTGGGCGGCGTGCCGATTCGCCTGCTTGGCGAACTCGGCTACGGCGGCCGCGTGTTTCCGGTCAATCCCGGCGCCGATACCGTGCAGGGGCTGCGCGCCTATGCGTCCGTGGCCGACATCGGCGAGCGCGTGGATCTGGCCATCGTGGCCGTGCCGGCACCCGCCGCGCCCGACGTGATGGCGCAACTGGGCCAGGCCGGCACGCGGGCGGCCGTGGTGTTCACGTCCGGCTTTGCCGAAGTCAGCGGCGGCGACGCCCTGCAACACGCACTGGCCACGCAGGCCCACGCCCACGGCGTGCAGCTGCTGGGCCCCAACTGCCTGGGCGCGATGAACCTGCGCGAGCGCATGTTCGCCACGTTCTCGCCGATTCCGCTCAGTGGCGTGCCGCCGGTCGGCCACGTGGGGCTGGTCAGCCAGAGCGGCGCGTTCGGCGCGTATGCGTTTGCGCTGGCGCGCGAGGCGGGGCTGGGCCTGAGTCATTGGGTGACCACGGGCAACGAGGCCGGGCTGCAGGTGGCCGACGTGATCGAATGGCTGGCCAACGATCCGCAGACGCAAGTGATCCTGGCCTATATCGAAGGTGCACGCGACGGCATGCGCTTGCGCCGCGCGCTGGCTGCCGCCCGCGCGGCCGGCAAGCCCGTGGTGATTGCCAAGGTGGGCACCACGGCGGCGGGCGCCAGTGCCGCGCAGTCACACACGGCCAGCCTGGCTGGCGAGGACGCCGTGTACCAGGCGGTGTTCGACGAATACGGCGTGCATCGCGCGCATACGCTCGAAGCGTTCTTCCGGCTCGGCTATACGCTGGCGCGCGGGCGCCGGCCCGCGCAATGGCAATCGCCGTCGGGCCTGGCCGCCGATGCGGTGGCCCCCGTGGCCATCGTCACGGTCTCGGGCGGGGTGGGCATCATGATGGCCGACAGTGCCGAGACGCTGGGCCTGCCGTTGCCACCGATGCCGGATGCCGCCGCGCAGGCGCTGCGCACGGCCATTCCGTTTGCCAGCACTGCCAATCCCATCGACGTCACCGGCCAGGTGGTGGCGCAGCCGCAGGTGTTTGTCGATGCGCTGGCCAACGTGGCGCGCTGCGGCCAGTACGGCGCGGTGGCGGCATTCCTGGCCGGCGGCGTCAATGCGCCGCGCCTGTGGCCAGTGCTGCAGGACACCGTGTCCGCGCTGGAAGCCGAGCGCCACGCCGCACCGTTGCTGATCTCGGGCGTGATGGACGACGACAAGCGCGCCTGGCTCGAGGCGCGTGGCTGTCTGGTGTTCCGCGAGCCCGCGCATACGATGGAAGCCGTGGCCGCGCTGGCGAAGGCGGCGGCGATGGAAGCGGCCGTATCTGACGACAACCGCGCGCCGGACTTGCCCGTCCCCTCGCCAGCCCTGCCGCCCGACGCCGCTGCGCTATCGGAAGCCGAGGCCATGGCATGGCTGGCCGATGCCGGCGTGCCGGTGGTGCCGCACGGCGTGGCCCGGAACGCCGAAGCCGCCGTGGACCTGGCCGAATCGATCGGCTACCCCGTGGCCGTCAAGATCTGCTCGCGCCATATCCTGCACAAGAGCGACATCGGCGGCGTTGTGCTGAACCTGCGCGATGCCGACGCCGTGCGCGCCGCATTCGGCCAGGTGCGCCAGGCCGCGTCGCAGGCGCGCGATACCGGCGGTCAGGCTGTGCCGTTCGAGGGCGCCATCGTCGCCCGCATGGCACGCGGCTGGGGCGAGATCATGGTCGGGGTGCGGCGCGATCCGGTGTTCGGCCTGGTGGCGCTGGCCGGCATCGGCGGCACGGCCGTGGAGATCTTCCGGCAGATGGCGTTCGGGCTGGCGCCCCTGTCGCGCCAGCGCGCTCGCGCCATGCTGACGCAGAGCCGCGCCGCCGCGCTGTGCACCGGGCACCGTGGCCATCCCGCCATCGACCTCGATGCGGTGGCCGACGTGCTGGTGAACGTATCGCGCGCGGCTGCCGCGATGGGCGACCGGCTCGACACCCTTGAAATCAACCCGTTCATCGTCGGCCCCGATGGGCTGGCGGCGGCCGACGCCGTGATCACGCTGCGCTGACGCAGCGGCTATCCAATCCATACGGAGACAGACCATGCGATCAGCGATTCGCAGGATGCGGCACGCCCTGGCGTTGTGCCTGGCGGCAGGCGTGGCTGGCGGGATGACGTTGCCCGTGGCGGTGGCCGCGGACGCGTATCCCAGCAAGCCAATCCGGCTGGTGGTGCCATTTCCGCCCGGCGGCGGCACCGATGTGGTGGGGCGCATGGTGGCCGCGCGCCTGTCGACAGTGCTCAAGGGCACGGTGGTCGTCGAGAACGTGGCCGGCGCCACGGGCACGATCGGCGCGGCACAGGTGGCACGCGCCGCGCCCGATGGCTACACGATCCTGCTGGGCATTTCGGCCACGCACGCCATTGCCCCGGCGATCTTTCCCAAGCTGGCCTATGACCCGCTGCGCGACTTCGTGCCCATCGGCCGCATCGCGTATGGCGGCAATGTGCTGGTGGCCAATCCGGCCTTCCCGGCGCATGACGTACGCGCGCTGATTGCCATGGCGAAGCAGCCGGGCGCGGATCTGGCCTATGGCTCCTGGGGCCAGGGCTCCGGCGGGCATCTGGCGGGCGAAAGCCTGAACGTGTCCGCCGGCATCCACCTGCGGCACGTGCCGTACAAGGGCGTGGCGCCGATGCTGAACGACGTGATGGGCGGCACGGTGCCCATTGCCATGTCCGATCTGGCCGGCACCTTGCCGTTGATTCGCGGCGGCAAGGTGCGTGCGCTGGCCGTGTCGGGCTCCGAGCGGTCGGCCGCGTTGCCCGATGTGCCGACGTTCGCCGAATCCGGCATCGCGTTCCGCGTGGATAGCTGGTACGCGCTGTTCGCGCCGGCCAAAACGCCGCCGGCCATCGTCGACCGGCTGGAAAGCGCGATGCACGAAGCCATGCAGGACAGCGCGCTGCAAGCGCAGATCGCGGCGATGGGCATGCGTTACGAGCCCGTGTCGCGCCCGCAGTTCACGAACCAGATGCGCGACGACGCGCGGGCGTGGGCCGCGCTCGTCAAATCGAGCGGCGCCACGCTGGAATGAACCCGTCATCCCCATTCACCCTGACCATCGCCATGAACCATCCCGCGTTCCCTCACCCTTCCGACCCTTCCGCCCTGGCTTCGCCCGTTCACGCCAGCCCGCAGGAGGCCCTGGTGGCCGCCGCCGCGTTGCCGCTGGTGATCTACGGCTACCCGCTGATCGAGACCCTGCGCACCTGCCGGCTGCAGACGTCGGTGGATGCCCCCACGCGCTATGGCCGCGCGCCGATGAACATGCTGTCGGCCAGCGCGCGCCAGTGGACGCACGAAGACCGCGACATCGTCACGCCGGCCAACGACCTGCTCTATTTCTGCGGCTGGCTCAACCTGGCCGACGGCCCCGTCACGATCCACGTGCCAGCGCTGCCCGACGCCGACCGCTACTACGTGGTCGAGCTGCTGGACGCCCACACCAACAACTTCGCCAACCTGGGGCCGCGCAACGTGCCGCGCGAAGGCGCGAACGTCGAGATCGTCGGGCCGGGCCAGCGCGGCAGTGGCGTCCACGTGGTGGAGGCGCCGACCACGCTGGTCTGGATCATCGGCCGCGTGCTGGTGACCGGCCCAGACGACCTGGCGCGCGCCAACGCATTCGAGCAGGGCTTCCAGGTGGCGCAGAGCGCCGGGCCGGCACGGCCGGCCAGCGTGGCGCAGTGGCAGGACACCGGCGACGCCGGCGTGGACTTCTTCCAGAACCTGTTCCGCGCGATGCGCGATTTTCCGCCCAGCGCGCAGGAACAAGGCCTGTTCACGCTGCTGCGCAAGGTGGGCCTGCGGCTTGAGGACGACGCGGAGGTGGCCGCGCTGCGGCCGTCGATCGTCAATGGCTTGCGCAGCGCGTACGCGCAGGGCATGGCGCTGATCGAAGCCCATACCCGCAGCCAGGGGCACAAGGCGTGGGGCTACAGCATGCGGCTGGGCATCTATGGCGACGACTGGCTGCTGCGCGCCTGCACGGCAATGAAGGGGCTGGGCGCGCTGCGCGCTGACGAGGCGGTCTACGCGATGGCCGATTTCGATGCCGACGGCGCGCCGCTGCACGGCCAGCACCGGTATGAACTGCGCTTCGCGCCCGGCATGCTGCCGCCGGCCGAAGCGTTCTGGTCGGTCTCGCTCTACGGCGAAGACCGCTATTTCTCGGCCAACGAGATCGGCCGCTATGCAGTGGGCGACCGCACCCCGGGTCTGCGCATGGAGCCGGACGGCACGCTGGTGATTCCCATCGGCCATGCCAGGCCGGCCGACGATGCCAACTGGCTGCCCGCGCCCGATGGCCCGTTCTACCTGATCCTGCGGCTGTACCACCCGTCCGCCGGCTTCATCGCCGGCCAGTACACGATTCCCGCCGTGCGCCGGATCGGCTGAGACCGGCGCGGCACACGCAGCCCTATATATATAAGAGAGAAAGGAGACACCAGCCCATGCCCGAAACCAGCACCGCCACCAGCGCCAGCCTGCAGCTTGCGCGCGAAGCCGTGATCTACACGCTGCCGCTCTATGAGATGGCCCGCATGCGCGCGGCCACCTGCCCGCGCCGCAACCGGGCCGGCCAGTTTGCCGGCGACGGCCCCGATTCCTCGCTGCGCTGGGTCAATCACCTGATCCACACGCGCGAGTTGCTGGGGCCGCAGCATCGCCAGGTGGTCACGCCGAACAACGACACGCTGTACACCAATGCGTGGCTGGATCTGTCGCGCGAGCCCGTGGTGCTGGAAGTGCCCGATTTCGCCGGCCGCTACTACGTGCTGGGCCTGCTCGATTTCTATACCAATCCGTTCGGCTACCTGGGCAGCCGCACCACCGGCACCGACGCGGGCCGGTTTCTGCTGCACGGGCCCGACTGGCATGGCGCGGTGCCGGCCGGCATGCAGGCCGTGCCGTGCCCGACCAACGCGGTGTGGATGATCGGCCGGCTGCTGGTGGACGGCGATGCCGACCTGGCCGCCGGCCACGCGTTGCAGGACGCCATCGCGCTGAAGCGGCTCGACGGAGAACCGGCTGCGTACGCCTTCGATGTCGCCATGCAGCCGCGCGAGCATCTGGGCGATCCGCAGCGCTTTGCCGACGTGGTCAACCAGATGCTGGCGGACAACCCGCCGCCGCAGGCCGAAGCCGACATGGTGGCGCGTTTCGCCGAAGCCGGCATCGGCAAGGGGCTCGCGCCCACGCCGGCGCAGGTCGAGGTGCTGGGCACGGCGCTGCAGGACGTGCTGGCCGACCTGGCCGAGCCGCAGGCATCGGACATGGGCGGCGGCTGGGCGATGTCGGTGGACGTGCGCGAATCGTATGGCACCCACTACCTGCAGCGTGCGCTGGTGGCGCGCAACTATATTGGCGCGCTGGGCGTGCAGGAGGCCATGTATGTGATGGCCGACCGGTGTGCCGACGGCGCACCGCTGGAAGGCGGTCACGCCTACCGGTTGCACTTCGCGGCCGACAACCTGCCGCGCGTGGGCGCGTTCTGGTCGCTCACCATGTACGACAAGGGCGACTGCATGCTGGTGCCGAATGCACTGGCGCGCTACTCGCTGGGCGACAGGTCCCCGTCGCTGAAGCGTGGCGCCGATGGCAGCCTGACGCTGTACCTGTCGGCGCAGCCCCCGCGGGATCGGGCACTGCACGGCAACTGGCTGCCGGCGCCGGCCGGGGCATTCTATGTGGCCCTGCGCCTGTACGTGCCCCAGCCGGCGCACCTTGATCGCACCTATCGCTATCCCGCCATCGAGCGGGTCAGGGAGGCATCATGACCCCATCGCAACTGACGCGCCGCCGCCTGCTGGGCGCGATGGCGCTGGCCGGCGTCGTGCCGCACGCCTTCGGCAATACCAGCAACACCTGGCCGGGCAAGCCGGTGCGGCTGGTGTCGCCCTATGGCCCTGGCGGATCGAACGATACGTCGGCCCGCGTGCTGGCCGAGGCGCTGAGCCGCAAGTACGGCCAGCAGGTGGTGGTCGAGAACAAGCCGGGCGCCGGCACGCGCGTGGCCAGCGAGACGGTGGCGCACGCACCGGCCGATGGCTACACGCTGCTGTGGGCGGCGGCGCCGTTCGCCATCAATACGGCCGCTGGCCTGTCGCAGCGGTTCGATATCCACAAGGATTTTGTTGCCGTGGGGCCGCGCGTGCTGGGGCCGGTGTTCCTGATCGTCAACGCCAGTTCGCCGGTCAAGACCGTGGCGGACTTTGTGAAGATGGCCAGGCAGAAGCCGGAGGGCGTCACGTTCGCGTCGCCGGGCATTGGCTCGGGGCCGCATCTGACGGCCGAGCTGTTTGCCGCGCAGTCGGGGTTCAAGGCGCTCAACGTCCATTACCGGGGCGATGCCACGGCCTATACCGAGCTGCTGGCGGGCCGCGTCGATGCCACCCTGACGGCGATCACGACCGCGCTGCCGTTCATCCAGGCGGGCAAGCTGCGCGTGATTGCGGTGGCCGCCGACGCGCGCACGCCTGTCTATCCCGATGCGCCCACATTTGCCGAGCAGGGTGTGCCCGGCGTGGTGGGCTACGGCTGGTTCGGCGTCGTGGCCCCCGCTGGCACGCCGCCGGCCATCGTGCAGCAGATCAATCGCGATGCGAGCCAGGCGCTGGCCGACCCGCAGATCCACCAGAAGCTGCTGGCGCTGGGGCTGCAGCCGTCGCCGGGCACCAGCGCGGACTTTGCCGGCTTCATCGATGGCGAGGTAAAGAAATGGGGCGCGCTGATCAAGGCGCGCGGCATCGTGCTGGAGTAGGGCGGAAGGACGGCGGCCAGCGCGCGGTCGCTGTGCGACCAGCATCCAGCGGCAAAAGCGCTTCACAAGAATGTCATAAAAACGTCACAATACCGGGAAGGTCCCCGCCGCATAGAGCGGGGCCGCATCCGGAGAGAGAAATGACGTTGTTCGCTACCCGCCGCGCCCGGCATGTGCTGGCCGCCATGGTCCTTACCCCGCTGGCACTGGCCGCCGGCGCCGTGCAGGCCGCCTGGCCGGACAAGCCGATTCGCATGGTGGTGGGCTTTCCGCCTGGCGGGCCGGTCGATACCCACGCACGCATCCTGTCGGAGAAGCTGCAGCCGATCCTGGGCCAGACCGTCGTGCTCGACTACAAGGCGGGGGCCGCCGGCAATATCGGGTCGGACAACGTGGCCAAGGCCGCGCCCGACGGCTATACGCTGCTGATCGCCAATACTGGCCAGATGGCGATCAACGGATCGCTCTACCCGAAGCTGCCCTACAGCATGCCGAAGGATTTCGCGCCTGTGGCACGTACGGCGCTGATTCCGCTGGTGATGGTCGTCAACAACAACGTGCCGGCCAAAAACCTGAAGGAGTTCATCGCCTACGCCAAGGCCAACCCGGGCAAGCTCAATTTTGCGTCGGGCGGCAATGGCGGCATTTCGCACCTGATGCCCGAGCTGTTCAAGCAGGCGTCGGGCACGTTCATCGTCCATATTCCGTACAAGGGCAGTGCGCCGGCGCTGACCGACGTGATGGGCGGCCAGGCCCAGATGATGGCCGATTCGATTCCGCTGTTCACCCAGCACATCAAGACGGGCAAGGTGCGCGCGCTGGCGGTGACGTCGGGCAAGCGCTCGCCGGCGCTGCCTGACGTGCCGACCATGGAGGAATCGGGCCTGAAGGGTTTCGAGGTGGTGGGCTTCTACGGTGTGCTGGCGCCGGCTGGCACGCCCAAGGAAATCGTCGACAAGCTGTCGGCCGCGCTGCGCACCGTGCTGGCTGACCCCGACACCAAGGCCAAGTTTGAAGCGCAGGGCGCCGAGCCGGCATGGCAGTCGCCGGAAGCCTTTGCGGCAACCATCGTCAACGAGCAGAAGCGCTGGGGGCAGGCCGTCAAGATGTCGGGCGCGAAGATCGACTGACCGGCTGATCGACGGAATGGCTGATCGGCCCAGGGGCAACGGCGAGGCGGGGTGGCGGCGATCAGCCTGTGGCCTTGCGCGCCAGTCCGGCACAGGTGCCGATCAGACTCTGGGTGCAGCACGCGCTGCCACTCCATTCGCCGCGGCTGACGTTGCCATCGGGGCCGGCCACCAGCTTGCGCTGGCACTGGGCCACCCTGGCCGGCGGCTCCAGCCCGGCGTCGCGCGGGCCGCTGCCCGGCGCGCGGGCGACGGGAATTTCGTCCGTCCAGACATAGGCGGTGCCGCCAGGCACGGCTTGCACCGATTGGGGCGGTCCCCACTGTGCCTTGGCCTGCTCGACGGGTACGCCCTTCCACGAATCGAAGATGCGCTGCATGGTGCTGGTCTCGATGTTGGCGCATGCGGCGACCAGGGCAATGGCGCCGGTAGCCAGCAGGAAGGCCCGGCAGGCGGCAGGTCGGGGCGAAGCAGGCATGGCGGCTCCATCTCGCGGGTGCAATCCCTCCTGTCGGAGACTAGCCGACCCGGCGGAGCGCTGGCAACGCGCTTATGCGTGCCGCCGCACTAAACGCTTGCCAATGGCGGTCGCCGCCTTGGTCGTCCCAATCCCCTTTAGCCAAAGAGTGAAGACTGTACGTCCGTCGCCGGTACCGTGCGCCTGAGCGTGGCGCGCGGCGTTGCCGCCGGCTCGGTCTCGCCGGTCGTGGCGATCCTCGTCGTGATCGGCGTGATCGGCGTGACCTGCGCCGTCAGCACGAACGGACGCGCCGAGGCCAGCGGCACCGCCGTCGCCCTGAGGCTGGCCAGGTGTGGCGCCAGGATCTGATAGGTATTCATATCGAAGCGAGCCGGCAGGGCGGTCAGCCCTTCGGCTTCGGCCAGCGTTCGCGCCGAGCCCAGGTAGCACCAGTCCTCGATCACATGCCAGGGCTGGTCGGGCTGCTCGCCTTCGCGCCAGGCAATCGCCCCGTCGAACGGCCATGGCGCTAACGTCAGTGCTTCGAGCGCGGCCAGCGTGCGCACGCGATGATCGGCGCGCGATTCATGACCGGTGCAGGCGCCCGCGCATCGGTGGATCTGGCGCGCAAAGCAGGGGTTGCCGCGACGGGCCGTGGGTTCGAGCATCAGCGTGACCAGGCAAAGCTGATGGTCTTCGGCCAGCGCGCGCAGACGTGCCTTGGCCGTGGCACGGCTCGGAAACACACCATGGAGCCGGGGATGGCGGCTGAAGTCGACCTGCCGGTCCGAGCGCAGACGCGGGGCTGGCAGGCCATCGACCATTTCCCACGCGAACAGCTCGTCGTTGTGGCGTAGCTGATGGTTGTGCAGCGGCCGCAGTGTCTTGACGAGATGCGCCTCCAACAAGAGGGCGCCAATCTCGCCACCGGTCTCGCGCCAATCGACACGCCGGACCGCGCGTGCGATGCGCATTTCCTTTGGATTGGTGTGATCGCCGGAAAAATGGGCGCGAATGCGCTGCCGCAAGTGGATGCTCTTGCCTATATATAGCAGGGCATCGTCGTCGCCATGGAACAGGTAGACGCCGGGCCGGTCCGGGACATCGTCCAACGCCGTCTCGCTCAGGCCAGCGGGCAGGCTGGCATGCTTGACCAGCGTCTTGACGGCCGACTCCACCAGATCGACGGAATAGAGGTCGTGGATCTTCTGCCAGAACTGCCAGAGCAACTCGGCATCGGCCAGCGCGCGGTGGCGGCCCTTGGGTATCAGGTTGAAGCGGGCGATCAGGGCGTCGAGCCCATGGCGCTCCACCGAGGGGAACAGGGAACGGGACAGCCGCAGGGTGCACAGGACATCGGCACGAAACGTCACACCGGCGCGCCGGAACTCATTCTTCAGGAAGCCGTAGTCGAAGCGGGCATTGTGGGCGACGAACAGCCGGCCCTGTAGCCGTTCGGCCAATAGTTCGGCGATCGACGCGAAAGTGGGCTGCCCGCGCACCATGGCGTCGGTGATCCCGGTCATCCCCTGGATAAACGGGGGGATGCTGGTCTGGGGGTCGACAAGGGTGTCCCACTCGTGGATGCCGTCGGGGCCCACTTCGACGACGCCGATCTCGGTGATCCGGTCGCGCTGGGCATCGGGCCCCGTGGTCTCCAGATCTACAAAGGCAATGGGGCGGGCCAGGGCGGTGGCCAGCGCAAGGGCATCAAGCGCCCCCGCGTCCCGGCTGGCCAGGCGTTCGGGGAGATAGGTGGGCGGTTCCGGCATCGTCGTCATCCGGCGATTCTACGGGATCGGAAATTTCTTTTGCGAAACCCCTTGCGCACCTGTCGAATCCCATCTAATATTCGCCCCCTCGCAACACGAACCGCGCTGCAAACGCAGCAGCGACAAGGGTTGCGGGGTCAGCAGGGGGTTGGGGTTGCGAGGTTTGCAGCGCTGACCGGCAGAAAAAAGT
>NZ_PJRP01000012.1:212564-232457 GCF_002858765.1 Cupriavidus pauculus | reverse complement strand
CGGGGACCATGGCGATCAACCCGTCGCTCTACCATTCGCTGAAGGTCGATCCGGTCAAGGCATTCGATGCGGTGGGCTTCAGTTCGTACAGTTCCACGCCGGCCTTCAGCAGGCGCTTGCGGGTGGGCGCATAGCCGGCGTGTACCGCCGAGACGTCGGTCGCGGCAAACGAATTGGTCAGCACCCGCACCTTGACGCCGCGCTTGACCATGGCGGCCAGCCAGGCCTCGCCCTTGTCGTCGGGCACGAAGTAAGGCGACACCAGCACCAGCTCGGTCCACGCCTTCTCCATCATCGCGACCAGCTGCGGAATGGCATGGGTGGAAGGGTCGTCGGCGGATTCCTCGATCTTGTCGGCCTTGTCGGCAATCACGCGCGCAGGGCCCATGTAGCCGGGCAGGTGGCCCGATTCGATCCCGCGCGCCAAGCCGGAATCCAGCAGTTCCTGCACGAAGGGGCTGGCGCGGGCCATGTCGCCCTTGGCTTCGATCTGCTTGCGGAACGCGCGCAATTCGTCAGGGGCTTCCTTGCCCTCCGGGGTCAGGGTGGCCACGGGATAGGCGCTCTCGCTGTTCCAGTATTCGTCGAATACCTTGCCGGCGTCCGGCACCACGGGCCCGGCCACCATTACGTCCAGGTCGCTGAACGCCATGTCGGGCTTGGCCGAGAAATACGCGTCGCCGATGTTGCGGCCACCCATGATCGACACCAGGTTGTCCACCGTCATCTGCTTGTTGTGCATGCGGCGGTTCAGGCGGCCGAAGTCGAACAGCAGCTCCACCCACCGGGCGCTGCGGTTGGCAAACGGGTTGAAGATGCGCACCTCGATGTTCGGATGCGAATCGATCGCCGCCCAGGTCTTGTCCTGCTTGCCCGTATGGATGTCGTCCAGCAGGATGCGCACGCGCACGCCGCGATCGGCGGCGTCGATCACCTCGCCCAGCAGCGCACTGCCCGTGGTATCGACGTCGTAGATGTAGTACTGCAGATCCAGCGTCTTCTGCGCGGCCCGCGCCAGCGCCATGCGCGCCGTCAGCGCGTCGGGCCCCGCACCCAGCGGATAGAAGATCGACTGCCCGGGATTCTGCGCCAGCCGGGGGGCCAACGACCGCGCCAGCAGCGTCGTGCCGGTATCGGTCGCGGCATAGCTTGGGGTGCGCCCGGCATTGGCGGGCAGGCTCGCACAGCCGCCCACCAGCGCCAGCCAGACCGAGATGACGACCAGCCACGCCAACGATCGCGCGTGCGGCCACCCACGCGCGGGCGGCTGGGCGGCTATCTGGGCAGCTCTCGGGGCGACCGTGTCGGCGGCGGTCTGCGCGGGCGCCGCGCCGTCTCCGTGCCATCGAATCAGCGCCTGTGCCATGGTCCTCTCCTCGATGGTCCTGGTGTTTCGGGATTGGCCGGAATGGGCGGCAGGGCTGGCTTGGCGGTGCCCGCCCGGGTCGGCGCTACGGTTGCACCGCCGGGGTATCCGCTGCGGGCGTCGCCCCGGCAGCCGCCGGCTGGACTTTCGCCCGCTCGCGGTAATAGCCGCGCACGATCTGCTGCGCCACCGCCAGCCGCGCGCTGACCGGCACCGGAAAGCGCACCACCGCATCGAAACGGGTCACGTCGTACGGCTCGAATATCACGCGCGGCTCGAACTGCGACAGGTCCACGAAGCGCATGTCGCCGTAGCGTCGCAGCGTACGTCCCGCTTCCTCCATGAAGCCCTCGCAGGCGCGGCGCGCCACCTGCATCAGCAGCGCTTCCACAACCTCGGGGTCGTCGCCCACGGCCAGCGGAATTCGCACCATGTCCAGCGTATAGGCGCCGGCCTGGGAATGGTTGCGCACCGCCGTGGTCAGCAGCATGCTGTTTGGCACCTGCACCGTGAAGCCCGTGTACTGGCGGGCGGCCGCCACTTCCACAAGCGTGGTGGACATCACGTCCATGTCGATGACTTCGCCGCCGAAGGGGCCGATCTCCACCAGGTCGCCTAGCTGGAACGGGCGCGTGATCATGCGCATGAACGCGCCCAGGAAGCACATCACCAGTTCCTTGCCGACCAGCAGCAGGGCCGCCGCGAACGCGGCCAGCGATATCGCCACGCTCTTCAGCTCGGACACCCAGATACCCAGCAGCAGCAGGAACACCACCGCCGCCACCAGGTTGCGCGACGCCACCGTCCAGGCGCGATAGCTGCCCCGGTTGTCGGCCTGCAGCCGCCCCGAGAAAAAGCGGTTGATCAGCTTGACCACCAGCGTGCCGGCCAGGATCACCACCACGCTGGCGATGATGTTGACCAGGATGCTGTCGTTGGCGTTGAAGTGCATGGGCGATTTGTCTGTTGTTCTGCATCCCCGCCTCCGCCGCCCGTAACAAGTGTTGCAACCGGCGCCGCAGGTAGGAATGCCCACGGCGATTCTATCCACTTGGCAGTGTGCGGTGCTGGCTCTTTGTCCAAAAGTCGGATTCGTCCGGTTCCGCTGTCGGCGTTTCTCTTGCAATTGCTGCACCCGCACCTTGTGTGCGAAAGCAAAAACCGAATCGCAAACCCGCGGCAGAATCGGTCCGCCGCGCCGGCGCAGCCTGGCCAGCGGCCCAGACCGACAGAACAAAAGCAAGGAGAACAGCATGATGTGGAAGACCAGCCGCCGCTGGCTGATGGCCGGCGCGGCTGCCATGGCGCTGCCGTGCGGCGCAGCAAATGGGGCCGTGACGGCCGGGCCTGAGCAGGCACGGGCGCTGGCCCGCGAAGCCTGGATATACGGCTATCCCGTGGTGGAGTCGTACAAGACGCTGTACGCGCAGGCGGTGGACCGTGCCGATCCCAATTTCAAGGCGCCGTTCAACCAGATCGGCCACAGCGCGGGCACGTTCTCGCCGAAGGACACGGCGATCATCACGCCCAACGCCGACACGCCCTACTCGTCCGCCTGGCTGGACCTGCGCGCCGAGCCGGTGGTGCTGACGCTGCCCGCCGTAGCGCCGAACCGGTACTACTCGGTGCAACTGCTGGACCTCTACACGCAGATCTTTGGCTACCTGGGCACGCGCGAGACCAGCAATGGCGGCGGCCGCTTCATGGTTGCCGGCCCCGACTGGCACGGCACCACGCCGCCGGGCATCGACCGCGTGCTGCGCAGCGAATCACGCATCGCCTACGCGCTTTACCGCACGCAACTGTTCGACGATGCCGACCTGGCACGCGTCGGCAAGATCCAGCAGGGCTACCTCGTGCAGCCGTTGTCTGCCTTCCTGAAGCAGCCGGCACCGCCCGCCGCACCGGCCATCCCGTGGCCCAGGCCGCAGGCCGGCATGACCGACGGCCTGGCGCTGTTCCGATATCTGGATTTTCTGCTAGGTCTGGCGCCGACCGATCCGAGCGAGACCGGCCTGATGGAACGGCTGTCGGCCATCGACGTAGGCCCCAGCAAGACCTTTGACGAAAATGCGCTGGCACCCGACATTCGCCAGGCCATGGAGGCCGGCATCGCCGACGCCCGGCAGGATTTCCAGACGTTCCAGGCCACGCAGTTGCGCACGCGCAAGGTCAGCAGCGGCGACCTGTTCGGCTCTCGCGCCTTCCTGAAGGACAACTATCTGTACCGCTACGCGGGCGCGGCGCTGGGCATCTACGGCAACACGGCGGCCGAGGCACTCTATCCTGGCTACTACACCGATGCGGAGAACCAGCCACTCAACGGCGCAGGCGGGGCCCGCTATGTGCTGCGCCTGGACAAGGACGCCCTGCCGCCGGCCAATGCCTTCTGGTCGATCACGATGTACGACGGCAAATCGAAGCTGCTGGTGGACAACCCGATGCAGCGCTACCTGATCAATTCGCGCATGCTGCCGTCGCTGCGGCGCGACGCCGATGGCGGGGTCACGCTGCACATCCAGCACGATGCGCCGGCCGACGACGCGCGCCAGAACTGGCTGCCGGCGCCCGACGGCCCGTTCTACGTGATCCTGCGGCTGTACATGCCGAAGCCGGAAGCGGTCAACGGCAGCTGGAAGCAACCGCCGCTGGTGAAGATCGCCCGGTAGGCCCCAACGCCGATCAGGAGGCCGGCGTGGCAGGCTGGCTTGCCGTGGCGGACGCGGCGGGTGCGGCGGGTGCGGCGGGTGCGGCGGGTGCGGCGGGTGCGGCGGGCATACCCTGCGCGGCGGCCGCCGTCTGCCAGCCTAGTCCCAGCGACTTCTGCAACGACACGTAATCCTTGAGCAGGTCTGCATCGCCAGAGATGCGGTTCTGCTGCGCCACTACGCGCGTGCGTTCCACATCGAGCCATTCGAGCATGCTGGCCGTGCCGGCCCGGTAGCGCTGCTGCTGCAGCGTCGACGCCCGCTCGGACGATGCCTCCACGCGGCGCAGCACCACCACGTGTTCGCGCTGGTGCCCGTAGCGCGACAGCGCCACGTCGGCATCGCGCAGGGCGCGCAAAACCGTGCTGCGATAGTTGGCGTCGGCCTCGTCGCGCCCGCCCTCGGCACTGTCCACCCCGGCTGCCACGCGGCCAAAATCGAGGATGTTCCATTGCAGGCGCGGCAACGTCAGCCAGGTGCCGTTGTCCTTGCGCGCCAGGTGGCCGGGGTCCATCGCACTGAACCCGAGCGACCCGAGCAACGACAATTTCGGGAACCAGTCGGCCTTGCGCACGCCGATCTGCGCCGTGCTCGATGCCAGCCGGCGTTCAGCCGCACGAATATCGGGACGCGCCTTCAGCAGCGCCGCCGGATCGCCCACCGCCACGGTCTCCGGCACGCTGGGCAGCGGCTGCGCCGACGTCAGTTCGGCATCGAGCGTGCCGGGTGCGCGACCCGTCAGCAGCGCCAGCTGGTCGAATTGCTCGGCGATGCTGGCCTGCACCGGCGACATCTGCGCCCGCGTGTTGTCGAGCTGCGTCAGCAGGCGCTCCACTTCGAGCTGCGACGCCACGCCGCGTGCGCGCCGCTGCTGCGTCAGGTCGAGCATGTCGGCTTCCAGCTTCTCCGACGCCTGCAGGTGCGCCAGGCTCGCCTGCTGTTCGCGCAGCGTGACATAGGCCTGCGCCACTTCGGCAGCAAGCTGCACGTGCGCGTCGGCCAGTTGCGCCGATGCCGCATCGGCTTCGGCCGAAGCCGCCTCGATCGACCGGCGTGTGCCGCCGAACAGGTCGATCTCCCAGCTTGCGTCGAAACTCGCGATATACAGCGACAGCGGCCCGCGGCCGCCGCCCGACGATCCACTGCCGGACAGCGCCGACAGGTCCGGTGATCGGGTGCGCAGCATCGCCGCGTCGAAGCCGACCTTCGGCAACAGGTTGGCCTTGTTGCTATCCAGCCCGGCACGGGCCTGGCGCACGCGGGCGCGCGCCACGTCGATGTCGGGGCTGTCCTTGAGCGCGGTTTCGATCAGGGTGTCGAGCTGGGTATCGCCCAACGCGTGCCACCAGTCGGCGGCGCGCGGCGCCACGGGTTCGGCCACAGCCGGCGCGTGCGGAAAGCGTCCCGCATCGATCGCATTGGCAGCCACTTCCGGCGCGCTACGGTAGTCGGGGCCCACCGTGCATCCGGCGACCAGCCATCCGGCGGCAAGCGATGCGGCAGTGAGGGCCAGCAGGCGTGGCCGCCTGGCATGTGAAAAGACAGACATGATCAATGACCGGAAGAAACAGGCGCACCCGGGCGGGGCGGCTTGAGCAGCAGGGCCAGCGGCACGCAGCACAGCAGCGCGATGCCAAGGACGAAGAAGGTTTCGGAGAACGTCATCACGGCGGCCTGGCGCGCGATCTCGCCGCTGAGCTGGGCCACGGCCTGGAGTTGCGCGTGGGCAAAGTCACCGCCCTGGGCCACGAAGCCAGCGATGGTCGACGTCATGTGGTCCTGGCCAATGCTGCTGTTGGCCGTGACCGATTCGCGGATCACCGAGTCGTGATAGGCGTTGCGGCGGTCGATCAGCGTGCCGAGCAGCGCCAGTCCAATCGAGCCGCCCAGGTTGCGCGCCATGTTGTAGAGCCCGGCAGCGTCGCCGGCCTCGTGCGTCGCCACCGCCGCCATCGACGCCTGGTTCAGCGGCATCATCGCCAGGATCTGGCCAAACCCGCGCAGGATCTGCGAGACCGTGAAGTCATGGCCGACGCTGTTCACCGTCAGGCCGATATCGAGCATGCAGCTGGCAAAGAAGCACACCAGCCCGGTGATGACCAGCCAGCGGCTGTCGAACTTGCCCAGGATGCGCGGCAACACCGGCATCAGCAGGAACGCCGGCAGCCCCGACAGCAGCATGATGCCGCCGGCCTGCTCGGCGTTGTAGCCGGCAATCAGCGACAGGAACTGCGGCAGCAGGTACGACACGCCATACAGGCCCGCGCCCACCGTGGTCACGATCAGGATCACGCTAGCGTAGTTCTTGTTCAGCAGCAGCCGCAGCCGCACGATGGGCTGCTTCGCCGTGAACTGGCTGACCAGCATCATCGTGAGGCCGATGGCCGACAGCAGCGACAGGTAGACGATGAACTGCGACTCGAACCATTGCTCGCGCTGGCCCTCTTCCAGCACCACGGTCAGCGAACTCAGCCCGATGGTCAGGCCGACGATGCCCAGCCAGTCGGCCTTGAAGAACGCCTCCGCGTCGGCGCGCTCGGCCTTCAGGCCGAAGTAGAGCAGCGGCACCAGCACGGCCGTGATCGGCACGTTCAGGAAGAAGCACCAGCGCCAGTTGATGTTCTCGGCCAGCCAGCCGCCCACCACCGGGCCCAGCAACGGCCCCAGCAGCACGATCAGGCCGAACATCGACATGCCGATGGGCATCTGGTGGCGCGGCAGGCGGGTACGCACGATGGTCTGCGCGGTCGGAATCATCGCGCCGCCAGCCAGGCCCTGCCCGATGCGGCCAAGGACCATCTGCGGCAGGCTATGCGACATTCCGCACACCATCGAGAACGCCGTGAACAGCAAGGCGTTCCACATCAGGAAGCGGCGCAGGCCGAACACCCGCGTCAGCCACGCCGTCAGCGGGATGATCACGATCTCGGCCATCAGGTAGCCGGTGGACACCCACGTGCCCTCGGTGCCGGCCGCGCCGATCTGCCCCTGGATCTGCGGCAGCGCCGAGTTGGTGATCGAGATGTCCAGCGTGGCCAGCAGCGCGCCGAGCGAACCGGCTGCCACGGCGATCCAGTCGGCCGCCGACGCATTCGGCTGCTGTGCAGCCGCGCGTGCCGGGGACGCCTGGCCTGGCGCCACGGCCTCAGCCATGGCTGGCTGCGCCGGCCGGCGCCTGGACGTTGGCCGGGGCCGGGGCCTGGGCATGGGCCGGATTCAGCTCGCGCGTATCGACATCGACCACCACCGACAGGCCCGGCACCAGCACGGGCCGCGCCGCGTTCGGCACGTCGACGTGGATGCGCACCGGCACGCGCTGGACGATCTTGGTGAAGTTGCCGGTGGCGTTCTGCGCCGGCAGCAGCGCGAACTGCGAACCGGTTCCCGGCGACAGGCTGTCGATCACGCCATGCAGCGCCTCGCCGGACAACGCATCGACATGCAGCGTCACGGGCTGGCCCGCGCGCATGCGGCCGACCTGCGTTTCCTTGAAATTGGCTGTCAGATAGAGGTCCTGCACCGGCACCACGGTCAGCAGCCGCGTGCCGGGCTGGGCGAACTGGCCCACGCGCACGCCCTTGTCGGCCACGCGGCCGGCCGTGGTGGCACGCACGACAGCGTCTTCCAGATCCAGCTTCGACTTGCGCGCGCTGGCCTCGGCCACGTCCAGCTGGGCACGCGCCTGTTGCAGGCGCGTCTGCAGGGTCACCGTCTGGCTCTGTTCCACCTTGAGGGCCGCCTCATTGGCGGCGAGCGTGGTGGATGCGCGCGTCTGCGCGTTGCGCAGTTCGGCGGTGCGCTCCTCGGTCTCGGCGCCGGTCCTGACCAACGGCGCATAGCGTTCCACCTGCGACGCCGCGTAGCGCGCATTGGCGCGGGCGCCATCCACCTCGGCGGCAGCCTGGGCGATACGGGCCTTCTGCTGCTGCAGGTCGGCATCGGCGCGCGCCACATCGGCCTGGCGCGACGCCACGTTGGCCTGCGCCTCGTCGAACGCCGCCTGGTACTGCCGGTTGTCCAGTCGCACCAGAGCCTGCCCGGCTACCACCTGCTGGTTGTCGCGCACGTACACCTCGGCCACATAACCGCTGACCTTGGGCGCCACGGTCACGCTGTCGGCCTGGATATAGGCGTCGTCGGTACTTTCAATGAAACGGCCATAGGTCCACCAGCGTACGCCGATGACCAAGGCGATCAGCACCAGCGCGGCGCCAATGCCGATCAGCACGGTGCGACGCCGGCTGGCGCGCGAGGATGGGGTATGCTGCGACGCAACATCAACCGGCATGGCCGGTGCATGGGAATTTGGGGCTGACATGAGGCGGTAGGGGGCGGCGGAGGCGACGATAGTCGGGAATGCTGCGCAATTATTCCACTTGGAATAAATCTGTCAACTGATATATTTCAGCCTGTTCACTCGGGGAGACACGTCGACATGGCGCGACACAGGCCAGCCGCCGAAGGCGGATACCAGCGCGGGGAAGAGACCCGCGCACGGATTATTGACGCGGCAATGCGGCTGTTCGCCGTGCATGGCTTCGATGGCGCGTCGACGCGCGACATTGCCCGCGAGGCCAGCGTCAACGCCCCGGCCCTGCAGTACTACTTCGACAACAAGGAAGGCGTGTACCTGGCCTGCATCGACTACTTTGTCGAGCGCGCCTGGGCCATGGTGCAGGACGTGGTGGCCGAAGCCGAAGGCCTGCTGGGCCGCCCGGATGCGGCGGATACGGAACTGATCGACGCCTATCTGGCGTTGCAGTCACGTTTTGCCAACTTCCTGTACGAATGCCCGGAGACCGACCACTGGCGGCAGTTCATGGCCCGCGAGCGTGCTGGCCTGGGGCCGCCCACCGCCTTCGAGCGCATCGACGCCGGTATCAACCGCCGCCTGTTCGCGCTGACCTCCGCACTGATCGGGCGGTTGACCGGCCAGCCGGCCACCGACGAAACCACGCGCATCCGCACCGTTGCCATCGACAGCCAGATCGCGGCCTTCAAGGTCATGCGGCGTCACGTGCTGCGCGCGCTGGAATGGGACGGCTACGGCGAACCGGAGACCCGCCGGGTGCAGGATGTGTTGCAGGAACACACCCGCATCCTGCTGCTGGGGCTGGTTGCGCTGAGGGATCAAGCCACGTCGAAAAAGTAGAGCAATTATTCTAATCGGAGTGGGGAAATCGATAGATATCAATTTTTCCCATTTTGATTCAAAGGCTTAGCGCAGCGGCCATCGCTTGCAGGCATCGCCCTTCTAGCCATATTTCGGACTTCTACGATTGTGCTTTGCAAAAACCGCTTGCTTATCTATCTAGTAGTAGATAATATTCGAGCCATGGACGACGCCAAGCAAGCAGCAGACAGCAAGGCACCTTCCAAGCAACACCAGGCAGTGAATCAGTACCGGAGACGGTTCTTTTTTTAGCAGCCGGAATCTACCTACCAGTAGATAGCAGCAAAAAGAAAAGCCGCCGACATTGCAACAGTTACCAGGCCCCGCGAACCTACAACGTGATCGCCCGGCCACCCAGCAAGGAGAGCCACCATGAATGCCAAGACCATCGTTACCGCCGCCGCCCTCGCAGCCGCTTTTGTGACCGGCGCCGTTCAAGCCGCCCCCGCCGTGCAGAAGGCCGGCGAAATCTACGGCTACAGCTTCCGTGTGCAGGATCAACGCAGCGCGTTCACCGACGGCGCACGCCAAGGCAAGTTCGACTCGTTCACCGAAGGCGCTCGCGTCGGCAAGGCTGACCCGTTCACCGACGGCGCCAAGGTTGGCAAGGCGGATCCGTACACCGACGGCGCCCGCATCGTGGCAGGCCTGGACCGCGTTGGCGTGTCGGCCAGCCCGGCCCGCAAGGTCGACCCGTACTACGACGGCGCCCGCAGCGTGAACCAGCCGCGCAACCCGTACTACGACGGTGCCCGCACCCGCGACATCTACACCGACGGCGCCAACGCCTGATCCCCGCCCGATGCAGGCGGTCCACCAGCAGTAACCGGAGCCTTGGTGGGCTCCGGCACTCTCTCCACGGAGCCCATCATGTCTTTCCGCAATAGCGCCCTGATCCTGGGTGGATGGCTGGCACTCAGTGCCGCCAGCGGTGCCGCGGCGGCACTCGTCGCCTCGGCCCTCTGAGCCGCCCCAGGTAGTATTACCCGCCCTCCGGGCGGGACTGCAGCAAGTTGATGAAGTCCGTCAGCGCATAAGGCTTGCGCAGCATGACCGCGTTCGGCAACGCGTCGCGCTGCGCGGGCGTCAGCACCACTTCGTAGCCGCTCACGAAGATCACGCGCAGCGCCGGCCGCAGCCGGCAGGCATCGATCGCCAGATCCACGCCCGACACGCCGCCAAGCCCCACATCCGTCAGCAGCAAATCGATACCATCGCCGCCCAGCGCGACCATGGCCTCGGCATCGTTGCGCGCCTCAATCACGTCGATGCCGAGTGTGCGCATCAGTTCCGCCGTACTGGCGCGCAGCAGGTCGTCGTCCTCGACGAAGACCACGCGCTGGTGGCGCGGCCTGCCGATGGCCATGCCGTCCATGGCGGCCACGGCCGGCACACCGTCCATGGCCAGGACCGGTGCGGCGTCCGCCGGCTCCAGCCTCGCGCCGCCGCTCACCAGCATCTGGCGCACCTTGCGCGCCAGTGCCTCGTGCGTGTACGGCTTGCTCAGCAGTTCGATGCCGGCGTCGAGCCGGCCGGTATGCATGACGGCATTGTCCGTGTAGCCGGAAGTGAACAGCACCGCGATGCCCGGCAGGCGCTGGCGCACCTTGCGCGCCATCTCCGTGCTGCGCAGCGGCCCCGGCATGACCACGTCGCTGAACAGCAGGTCGATCGGCACGCCGCTTTCGACAATGGCCAGCGCGCTCGTCGCATCGCGCGCCTTCAGCACGCGGTAGCCGAGTCCTGACAGCATTTCCACCACCGTCGCCCGTACATTCTCGTCGTCTTCCACCACCAGTACGGTTTCCGTGCCGCCGCTGGCCGGCCCATCGTCGATCTCGACTTCCAGGTCTTCCGGCTCGTCCGCGCGCGGCAGGTAGAGCCGGACGGTGGTGCCTACGCCCACCTCGCTGTAGATCTTCACGTGGCCGCCCGACTGCCGCACGAAGCCGTACACCATGCTCAGGCCCAGCCCCGTGCCCTGGCCTTCCGGCTTGGTCGTGAAGAACGGCTCGAACACCTGCTCCTGGATTTCCGGCGGCATGCCCGCGCCGGTATCGCTCACGGCCAGCATCACGTACTGGCCGGGCGCCACGTCGGCATTGCGACGCGCATAGACGTCATCGATCGACGCATTGCCGGCTTCCACCGTCAGCCGGCCATGGCCGTTCATGGCATCGCGCGCGTTGATCGCCAGGTTCAGCAGCGCGTTTTCCACCTGGAACGGGTCGATCAGCGTATTCCACAAACCCGCCCCGATCACGGTTTCGATCTCCACGCCGTCGCCCAGCGCCCGCCGCAGCATGTCGTCCAGGCCGCGCACGAAGCGGCCCAGGTTGACCACCTTGGGCGCCAGCGGCTGGCGCCGGCCGAAGGCCAGCAGTTGCGACGCCAGCTTGGCACCGCGCGCCACCCCGGCCAGTGCATTGCGCACGCGTGTTTCGGAGCGATCGTCGCCCGCCACGTCGCCCGACAGCAGATGCAGGTTGCCCCCGATCACCTGCAGCAGGTTGTTGAAGTCATGCGCCACGCCGCCGGTCAGCTTGCCGATGGCCTCCATCTTCTGCGCCATGCGCAGCGCTTCGTCGGCATGCCGCAGCGCCTGCGCCGCCGCCTTGTCGCCGGTAACATCGCGGCCCACGCCGTGGATGCGTCCGTTCGCGGGATCGATGGCCAGCGTCCACGCCATCCAGCACTCGGCGCCGTCGGCGCAGAGCATGCGGCATTCGTAGCGCACCGACACGCCTTCCTGCTGCAGGGCGATCATCTGTTCGGTCACCGCCACCAGATCTTCGGGATGCACCAGCACCATGCACGAGCGGCCGATCACCACGTCCGCCGCATGGCCCAGCACCCGCTGCCATGACGGGCTCACGCGCTCCAGCATGCCGTCGGCGCCAATCACCATCAGCAGGTCATCGCTGAGTTCCCAAAGCCGGTCGCGGTCGGCCACGGACTCGGCCACGCGGCGTTCGAGCGAATCATTCATGTTCTGCAGCTCGCGCTGGGCCTGGCGGCGCAGTTGCGACAACCGCAGGTTGCTGGCCACGCGGGCCAGCAGTTCGCGCGCATTGAACGGCTTGATCAGGTAGTCGTCCGCCCCTGACGCCAGGCCGCCGACACGCGCCTCCTCGCCCGCGCGGGCCGACAGCAGCAGCACCGGCGTCTGCCGCAGTGCCGCGTCGTCGCGCACGCCACGCAGCAGGCCGAAACCATCGAGCCGGGGCATCATCACATCCGAGACGATCAGGTCAGGCGCGATGCGCCGCGCCATGTCCAGCGCCTCCTGGCCGTCCGCCGCCACGTGCACCTGGTGGCCCGCCGACTGCAGGATGCGGTGCATATAGTTGCGCAGGTCGACGTTGTCGTCGGCCACCAGCAGCCGGCCCCGCACATCGGCGGCCTCGGCGCCGGCCATGTCCTCGATGGTTTGCGGCGCCGGCACGTCGTCGGCTCCGGGCACCCAGCGCCTGGCGGCATCCACATAGGCCAGCGCACGCGCGCTGGTGGCCGCCGGGGTTGTCGCCGGTTCCGCTAGGCTGGCCTCGCGCGGCAACGTCACGCAGAAGCGCGACCCCTTGTCGGGAACGCTCTGCACGTCGATCCTCCCCCCGTGCAGGCGCACCAGTTCCTGGACCATGGCCAGGCCGATGCCACTGCCCTCGATGGACCGCCCGACCGCGCCGGCCACCCGGTGAAATCGCTCGAACAGACGCGGCACCTCTTCCGCGGCAATGCCGATGCCCGTATCGCTGACGCACAGCGTCACCTCGCCGCTATCGAGCCCCTCCAGCTTCACCGCGATAGCGCCCGTGTAGGTGTACTTGAACGCGTTCGACAGCAGGTTCAGCACCACCGATTCCCACATCTCGCGGTCCACCGCCACGGCCGCCGGCAGCGGCGGGCAATCGACTTCCAGCCGCATGCCCGCCGATTCCACGGCCGACCGGAACAGCGATGCCAGGTCGGCGGTGAAGGCAGCCAGGTCGGTCGGCTGCGGGTACATCTGCACCCGTCCCGCCTCGATGCGCGAGAAATCCAGCAGCGCGTTGACCAGCTTCAGCAGCCGCTGGCCATTGCGATGGGCGATCTCCGCCAGCGCGCGATCGTCATCGGGCACATCGCGGCGATGGAGCATTTCTTCCAGCGGCCCCAGCATCAGCGTCAGCGGCGTGCGGAACTCGTGGCTGATATTCGAGAAGAATGTGGTCTTGGCGCGGTCGATCTCGGCCAGCGCCTCGGCGCGCCGCCGTTCTTCCTCGTAGGCATTGGCATAGCTGATGGCCTGGCTGATCTGCCCGACCACCAGGTCCAGGAACGCCCGATAGCGGTCGCCCAACAGGCGGCAGGGATTGAGTCCGACCACCAGCACGCCGCTGGGCATGCTCTCGCCCGACAACTGTACCGGCAGCACCACGGCCGCACGCGGCGCCATTTGCCATGCGCCACGGGGCAGGGGCACGGCAAAACGGCTGCCAGGATCGTCAACCCGCACCGGAGTGCCCGTGCGCATCGCCGCGCCGGCGGGCCACGCCGCCAGGGGATCGTCGACATCCAGGGTCTGCGGCGCAGCCGGATGATCTCCGACAATGCCGGCGCTGCCCCTGAGCCCCAGCGTTTCGGCGCCACGCTCGCCCACGTACAGCAGTGCGAACGGGATATCCCAGGCATTCACCTGCAGCGCGCTCACGGCCAGCCGGCTGGCGTCGACGCCGCTGCGCGCGTTGGTCGCGGACGTGGCCAGCTCGCGCAGCAGGTTCAGCTGCCGCTCGGCCACCACGCGCTCGGTGTCGTCGCTATTGGCGCAGATGATGCCTCCGGTGCCGCCGTGATCGTCCGGCACGGGGCTGTACGAGAACGTGTAATACGTTTCCTCGGGATACCCGTTGCGCTCCATGATCAGCAGCTTCTGCTCGACGAAGGTGCCTTCCGTGCCCGCCATGGCCGTGGCCAGCAGCGGGCCGATGTCCGGCCAGAGTTCATGCCAGACCTCTGCGGTTGGCCGGCCCAGCGCCACCGGGTGCTTGCCGCCGATGATGGCCTTGTACGGGTCGTTGTAGAAAAAGAGCAGGTCCGGGCCCCAGCCGATCCAGATCGGCTGGCGCGACGTCAGCATGATGCGGATGGCCGTCTTCAGGCTCTGGGGCCATTGCGCCGGCGGGCCCAGCGGCGTGGTATGCCAGTCGAACTGACGGATGAGCGCCGCCATCTCGCCGGTTCCCGCCAGGAATCCCAGGGCCGCCCCATCGAAATTCGTCGACGGCACGCCGCCGTCCGCGTTGATCATTACAGTTCTCCCCCCCGTTCCCCCCCGGCCTGTGCCGGCAGGCCACGCCGATATTCCCCGGCGTGTTCCCGCGACGGCAACGCCGTCTTGTATCCGTTCGCTCACACGCGGCCGCCCCGGATACATTTACACCGGGCAAGCCGCCGTATAGTCTGGCCTTGTCTCAGCGCGCCATGTCTGCCATGGATGACACGCCACTCCAATTCCTGCTGGCCATCACGCTCACCGCCACCCTGACCGTGCTGAGCGTCGGCATCCACTACGAGGCGCTGCGCCTGATCTCGGAATTCCATCCGAAACGGCTCAGCGGCAAGCTCAATATCGGCGCGGTGATCGTCCTGATCATCATCACGCATTGCATCGAGGCCATCGTGTTCAGCGCCGGGTACTGGCTGGGCACCGACGTGCTGGGCATCGGCAGGCTGACCGGCATGCGCGAACATGGGGCCGTCGCCTATATCTATTTCTCGCTGGAAACGTTCACCACACAGAGCATTGGCGATATCTTCCCGGTTGGGCCCCTGCGGCTGCTGGCCTCGGTACAGCCGCTGGTGGGGCTGATCCTGATCGGATGGTCAACCTCGTTCACGTTCCTGATCATGCGGCGCGACTGGCGCGGCGACGAACTCGATGTCAACGACTAGGCGCGCGCATTCCCCCCTGCTGCATGGTAGGCACCATCGGCTGACGCCGAAATCGGCGTCCTTCCTACACGGTTGTGGGATTGCGGGAAGTTGCCGGCTGCCGTGTCGGGTGAAAAGATAAGTTGCCGTCATCCAGATGGCCTGTTGTCCCGTTAGATGTCGATTCCGCCCCGGCCAAGGGGTAACAAGAAGACCGGAGAATCAAGTGTCGACCATCCCGGATAGCCAGCCGTCGTGGCGCGTCCCCTCCCCCCAAATGCCGTCCATGGCGGCCCCCGCCTCCGTGCGCCGCTGGCTGGCGCTCGCCGTCCTGGCCGTCCTGGCGCTGCTTTGCATGCCGCGCGCCCAGGCCCAGACCCCGGCGCCGCTGGCCGAGTGGCAGTATTCGGTGGGGGTTCCTCTGGAGAAAATGTTCGAGGGCGAGCCCGAGAAATGGGAAGTGCGCGTGGGTGCCGCCGCCAGCATCCGGCCGTATTACGAGGGCACCACCAACTATTACGTGCTGGCTGGCCCGGTCATCGACATCCGCTACCGCGACCTGGCCTTCCTGTCCACGGGCGAAGGCCTGGGCTGGAACATCATCCACACCAACAACCTGCGCGCCGGCATTGCGCTGACCTATGATTTCGGCCGCCGCGAGAAGCACGACCACGACCATCTGGGCGGGCTCGGCAATATCGGCATGGCGGCGGAGACGAAGCTGTTCGCCGAATACGTGGTTTCCAAAGAGTTCCCGCTGGTGATCCGCGCCAACGTGCGGCGCCAGTTTGGCGGCGCCAACGGCGTGATCGGTGACATCGGTGCCTACATGCCGCTGCCGGGCAGCAACGAGGACTTCTTCTGGTTTGCGGGCCCCACCATGACGTTTGCCGATTCGGCCTACATGAGCCGCTGGTACGGCGTCACGGCCGAACAGTCGGCGCGATCCGGCCTGCCGCAGCACCATGCCGGCGCGGGCATCAAATCCTACGGCGGCGGCATCTCGGCCATGTGGTTCTTCAGCAAGCACTGGTTCACCACGGCCGACGTGGGCGTGTCCGCCCTGGTGGGCGATGCCCGCAACAGCCCGGTGACCTCGCGTTCCACCAGTTGGACTGGCGATATTTCGATCAATTACCAGTTCTGACCCTGCCGGCCCGGGGTGGGTCGTCCGTGGACGTCAGGCTGCCGGCCGGCCCAGATACTCGTCCACCACCTGCCGCAACCCGGGCAGCTTGCCGGTAAAGAAGTGCCCCGCACCCGGCAGCACCACCACCGGCAGTTCCTGCGGCCTTGCCCAGTTGAAGATATTGGCCAGCGGCACGCGCTCGTCGCGCTCGCCATGCACGACCAGTGTGTGGGCCGGCACGGCGGGCGTGTCATAGGACAGCGTTTCAGACAGCGCGCCCGCCGGCATGCCGGTCAGGATCAGATGGGCAACCGACTCGCCTTCCGTGGCCAGTTGCGCTGCGGCACGGGCCTGGATGAATCCACCGAACGAAAAGCCGGCCAGCGCCAGCGGCAGGCCCGGATGTTCGGCCCGCAACTGGCGGATCACGGCCAGTACATCGTTGGTTTCGCCATTGCCATCGTCGTACTGGCCCTCGCTTTGCCCCACGCCGCGATAGTTCGGCCGCAGCGCCAGAAAGCCATGCGCCTGCAGCACGCGGGCCAGCAATTGCGGAATCTTGTGCTCGGCGGTACCGCCCTGGCTGGGGTGCGGGTGGGCAACCACGGCAATGCCGCGTGGCGCGGCATCCGGGGTATCGATCAGGACTTCAAGCTGTCCGGCGGGGCCTGCGATGAACTGGCGGGATGAGGCGGCGGTCGTGAATGACGAAGACATGAAAGACGGGTGACAGGCGGGAAGGGGCATGCCCGGCAACGCTGCGCGGGCACTTGTGCTTGCGCAGCATACCCTCCGGCCGCCCCGGCCGGCAATGTCGTCCGGCCGGCTGCCGGCGTCAGTGCGAGTGGTCCGCCCGGATCACCGACGCGATTTCCTGGCGCCGCACGCTGACCACGTCGTCCAGCTCTAGCCCCTCGGCCACCACCAGCATTTCGGCGCCGCGATTGATGGCATAGATCACGCCATACCAGAGATCGGGCCCCGCCGCGGCGTTCAGGCGGATGTTGAACTCGGTCTCCAGGTCCTGGCTGTAGACGGTCACCAGATCGCCGACCTCGGGCATGGCGGCCTCCTCCGCCAGCGGATATTCCCGGGCCGCCACGGTCAGTGGCGTCTGCGCAATGCCGCGCGCAAACCTCGCTTGCATCATTGTCTCCTGCACGTTGTTTTCCCTGTAAGGATATAAGCGCAGTCCGAAAAGGCACGGTAAACCTGCCGCGCCAGGCCCTGCGGGCCACGCCCGCGCCGCTTTCCCCCGTGCCTGACCGGGAGCGATGATGGTGTGGGCAATCCGGACATGCTGCACCGCCACATCGGCGATCACTGCGGCGCCATTGCCGGCCCGGCAGCCGCGCTGGCTGGGCCAGGCCCACTGACATCGGCCACCCTCGGCGCCGCGGCCCCTGGTCCGGGTCCGGGTCCGGGTCCGGGTCCGGGTCCGGGTCCGGGTCCGGGTCCTGAAAAAGCGTGGCACTGCCTGGCCCGCTTCGGCCATCGCAATCGCTATCGCGGCTTCCGCAGACGCGGTACCCCTGCAAATACCCCCCTTCCCGGTGCCTGCGGCGTAACGTGGCTCTGGCAAAATGCATGGCAATGACCCAACGCTATTCCCCAATGTTCCTG
Source organism: Cupriavidus pauculus (assembly GCF_002858765.1). GTDB lineage: Bacteria > Pseudomonadota > Gammaproteobacteria > Burkholderiales > Burkholderiaceae > Cupriavidus > Cupriavidus pauculus_B. The sequence goes on along the minus strand of NZ_PJRP01000012.1, from coordinate 214,548 downwards.
TCGGGCCAGGTCTACAGCGCGCCGCGCTGGCGTTTCACACGCTGGCTCGCAGAGCCCGGCCGGGACGTACCAGCCGAAATCCGCGAGGCGCTGGTCGGCAGCCTGTTCGGCACGCTGTCGATTTTCTTCGGCGGCATTATCAATACGCTGATGGTGGCCACGGTCATCACGCTTCATCTGCGTCGTCCCGAATTCCTGGTCTGGCTTGGGCTCGAGATCGCTATCTGCCTGTCGCGCGTGGTCGTGCTGTTCCACGCGCGCCGCGCCTCGCGCGCAGCGCGTCCCACCCCCACCGACTGGCATATGTGCCTGACGCTGGCCTGGGCCACCAGTGTCGGCCTGGGCGCGTACCTGAGCGTGGTCAGCGGCGACTGGCTCAGCGCGGCCATGGCGTGCCTGTCGGCGGCGGCCATGTGCGGCGGCATCTGCTTCCGCAACTATGGCGCGCCGCGCATGACGGCGCTGATGATCCTGCTGAGCCTGGGCCCGATCTGCGCGGGCGCGCTGGTGGCCCACGAACCGCTGTTCCTGCTGACATTGCTGCAGCTGCCGGTCTATGTCATCAGCATGACCAGCGCATCGTTTCGCATGAACGCGATGGTGGTGGCCACCATGCGGTCCGAGCGGGAAAACGCCCACCGGGCCCGCCACGATTCCCTGACCGGGCTGCTGAACCGGTCCAGCCTGCTTGCCGAAATCCGCGAAGCCAGCGTGCATCGCATGGCCGCGGGCCGCTACCTGACGCTGCTCTATATGGATCTGGACGGCTTTAAGCCGGTCAACGACTCGTTCGGCCATGGCAGCGGCGACGAGCTGCTGGTCCGCGTGGGCGAGCGCCTGCGCGGGGCCGTTCCGGGCCGGGGGCTGGTCTATCGCATTGGCGGCGACGAATTCGTCATCGTGCTACGCAACGAAAGCACGCAGAGCGTCCAGGCGCTGGCGCTGGACCTTCTACGCGAAGTGAGCGCGCCCTATCTTCTGTCGACCGGCCATCAGGCCCGGCTCGGCGTCAGCATCGGCATTGCCCACGTCCGCCCCGAAGGCCTGACCGCCGACGACATCCTCCACCTTGCCGACCGCGCCCTGTACCGGGCCAAGGCCCAGGGCAAGGGTCAGTTCCAGTTCGCCACGTCCGACGACTGAAGGGCATCGCCCCCCCGACGCCCGCACATGGGCTCGCGCCGCGACACGCGGGACGACAGCCGGTACTGGCACACGAACAGCGCGATCAACGCCGCCACGGCGATCACCGCGATCCCGATTCGATAGGCAATCCACATCGTCATGGCAAGCTCCCTGGCTGTCTGGTCACGTCTCCAGCCTAGGGATTTCGCCGTCCAGTTACTGAAAAGATCCGACTCGGCAATATCAAATTCGTGTCAAAAGGGTGACCAGCCCTTGAACACAAGCATGCCGTCCATAGCAAAACTCTTAATTCAGTAACCTAAAAGTCTGATGGCCTATCGCAGTCATTGATCAATACGATATGACTTGTCGTAGTCCATCTGCGATAGTTGAATCGACTTCCACCGGTGCATCGCGCCATCGGTGTCAGCCTGCTAGTCAGACCCACAAACGTCCAGGCACGGCCCACGAGGCCCTGCCGTCTGCACGAGGAATCCCATGAAAAAGCTCACGACCGCTTTCGGCGCGCCCGTCGTCGACAACAACAACATCCAGACGGCCGGCCCGCGCGGCCCTGCCCTGCTGCAGGACGTCTGGTTCCTGGAAAAGCTCGCCCACTTCGACCGCGAAGTCATTCCCGAGCGCCGCATGCACGCCAAGGGTTCGGGCGCCTATGGCACGTTCACCGTCACGCACGACATCACCAAGTACACGCGCGCCAACCTGTTCTCGGAGATCGGCAAGAAGACCGATCTCTTCCTGCGTTTCTCGTCGGTGGCCGGCGAACGCGGCGCCGCCGATGCCGAGCGCGACATTCGCGGCTTCGCCATCAAGTTCTATACCGAGGAAGGCAACTGGG
>NZ_PJRP01000012.1:177769-212554 GCF_002858765.1 Cupriavidus pauculus | reverse complement strand
GAGATCGGCAAGAAGACCGATCTCTTCCTGCGTTTCTCGTCGGTGGCCGGCGAACGCGGCGCCGCCGATGCCGAGCGCGACATTCGCGGCTTCGCCATCAAGTTCTATACCGAGGAAGGCAACTGGGATCTGGTGGGCAACAACACGCCGGTCTTCTTCCTGCGCGATCCGCTCAAGTTCCCCGACCTGAACCATGCTGTCAAGCGCGACCCGCGCACGGGCATGCGCAGCGCCGAGAACAACTGGGATTTCTGGACCAGCCTGCCCGAGTCGTTCCACCAGGTCACCATCACCATGAGCGAGCGGGGCATCCCGCGTAGCTGGCGCCATATGCACGGCTTCGGCAGCCATACGTACAGCTTCATCAGCAAGGACATGCAGCGCCATTGGGTGAAGTTCCACTTCGTGACCCAGCAGGGCGTGCAGAACCTGACCGATGCCGAAGCCGCCGAGGTGACCGGCCGCGACCGCGAATACCATCAGCGCGACCTGTACGAAGCCATCGAGCGCAACGAATTCCCGCGCTGGAAGCTGTTCGTGCAGATCATGCCCGAGGCCGACGCCGCCAAGTATCGCCACAACCCATTCGACCTGACCAAGATCTGGTCGAAGAAGGACTACCCGCTGATCGAAGTGGGCGTGATGGAACTGAACCGCAATCCGGAGAACCATTTCGCCGAGGTGGAACAGGCCGCGTTCGCGCCGTCGACGATTGTGCCGGGCATTGGATTTTCGCCAGACAAGATGCTGCATGGCCGCCTGTTCTCGTATGGCGATGCCGAGCGCTATCGCCTGGGCGTGAACCACCACCTGATCCCGGTGAACTCGCCGAAGGCCGCCCGATACGTCAACAGCTATCACCGCGACGGCCGCGGCCGCACGGACGGCAACGGGGCCGGCACCATTGCCTACGAGCCGAACACCCGTGGCGAGTGGGCCGAGCAGCCCGATTTCCGTGAGCCGCCGCTGTCGGTCGATGACGCCGCCGACCACTGGAACCACCGCGTGGACGACGACTACTTCTCGCAGGCGGGCGACCTGTTCCGCCTGATGTCGCCGGCCCAGCAGCAGACGCTGTTCGACAATACCGCCCGCGCCATCAAGGGCGTGTCCAAGCCCGTGCAGCAGCGCCACATCGACCACTGCACGCAGGCAGACCCGGCCTACGGCGCCGGTGTCGCGGCGGCGATCGAGAAGGTCGAAGCCAAGTAAGCGCTGTAAGCGAAGCGAAGCAAGCAGAGGGCGGGCACGTCCCGCCCTCTCCACGACAGCAAGACGAGAGCAGAGATGGATCAGACCCAAGCCCCCACCATGACCGCCGATGAAGAAGCCCGCATGATCGCCGCGCTGGGCCAGGTGTTCGACCTGGCGCGCAATGGCGACGCGGCCGCGCTGGCGGCGCTGATCGAACGCGGCATGCCGCCGAACCTGCGCAACGAAAAGGGCGACAGCCTGGTGATGCTGGCCGCCTATCACGGCCATGCCGATGCGCTGCGCATGCTGCTGACAGCCGGCGCGTCACCCGACACGCGCAACGCGATGGGACAGACGCCGATTGCAGGGGCCGCCTACAAGGGCTACCGGGAGATCATCGACATCTTGCTGGAACACGGCGCGGACGTCGAAGGCGCTTCGCCCGACGGCCGCACGGCGTTGATGGTTGCGGCGATGTTCCAGCGCACCGAGATCGTCGAACTGCTGAAGCAACACGGTGCCGATCCGGAAGCCCGCGACGAGCGCGGCATGACGGCGGCCGACGCCGCCGCATTCATGGCCGGCCGCACCGGGCCAGCACACTAACTACTCCTCTGCGGTCAACCGCGCCCGACGAACGGCATCTTGGTTGCCATCACGGTCATGAACTGGACGTTGGCGTCGAGCGGCAGGTTGGCCATGTGCAACACCGAACTGGCAATGTGGGCCACGTCCATCAGCGGTTCCGGGCGAATCTCGCCATTGGCCTGCGGCACGCCACGTGCCATGCGGTTGGCCATGTCGGTGCCCGCGTTGCCAATGTCGATCTGGCCGCAGGCGATGTCATAGGCACGGCCATCGAGCGACAGGCTCTTGGTCAAACCCGTGATGGCGTGCTTGGTCGCGGTATAGGGCACCGTGTTCGGGCGCGGCGCATGGGCCGAGATCGACCCGTTGTTGATGATCCGGCCACCGCGCGGATCCTGCGCCTTCATCAGCGCGAATGCGCCGCGCGCGCACAGGAATGCGCCGGTCAGGTTGGTATCCAGCACGGCCTTCCATTGCTCGAACGATAGTTCGTCGATGCTGATGGCCGGCGCGTTGACACCGGCGTTGTTGAATAGCACGTCCAGGCGGCCGAAGCGGCTGCGCACGGTTTCGTACAACGCATCGACCGACGCCGGGTTGCTGACATCGCACTGCACGGCCAGCGCCGCCTGCCCCGCCGCCTTGGCCTCTTCGGCCAGTGCTTCCAGCGTTTCGGCGGTACGGCCCGCCAGCACTACCTGATAGCCGTCGGCCAGCATGGCCTGGGCCACCGCCTTGCCGATGCCGCGCGCGGCGCCCGTGACCAATGCGACCTTTGCCTGCTTTGTCATGCTCGGTGTCTCCGTTCCTGAATAGGTTAAGCAAGTGCTGACATGGTGGTCATCGTACAACACCCGGCCGGGCACCGGTGCATTCATCCACAGATTGTCAGGGGGCGGCAGGTGAAGTTCTAAAGATATAACAACAATGCATTTGGGCTGACCGCGCGGTTGTCGTACGATTCGTCGCTGACTGGGCGGGTGCTGGGAGGCGCTCGCCTTCCCTTTTCCAGCGCCCTCATACAACTACAAATGTCAGTCGATCTCGCCCTGTCGCCCGCCGGTGCGCAGGCTTCCGCCCAGACGGCCGCGCCGTCCAAGGCCGTTATCCGTTCCGCCGCCGATGTGGCGCGGCTCGTCAACGATGGCGGCGCCGCCGTCAGCAACGCCCGCATCGTGGTAGCCATCGCGCTGGGCGGCATTTTCCTGGACGCCTATGATTTGGGTGCCCTCGCCTTCGGCCTGAAGGACGTCACCAAGGAATTCGGCCTGACGCCGGCCGGCACCGGCATGGTGGCCTCGGCCATCACATTTGGTGCGATTGTCGGTGCGTTCCTGGGCGGCTATCTCACCGACCGCATCGGCCGCTACCGCGTGTTCATGGCCGACATGCTCTGCTTCGTGGTCGCCGCCATCGCCTGCGCCCTGGCACCGAACGAGTACGTGCTGGCCGGCGCCCGCTTCGTGATGGGCCTGGGCGTCGGCATCGACCTGCCCGTGGCCATGGCCTTCCTGGCCGAGTTTTCCAAGCTCAAGGGACACGGCAACAAGGCTGCACGGGTGGCGATGTGGTGCCCCACCTGGTACGCGGCGATCTGTGTCTCGTACCTGCTGGTGCTGGGCTGCTACTCGATCCTGCCGGAATCGCACAGCGGCCTGCTGTGGCGCATCATCCTGGGCTTCGGCGCCGTGCCGGCGCTGATCATCATTGCCGTGCGCAGCCGCTACATGAGCGAATCGCCGGTGTGGGCCGCCAATCAGGGCGACCTCCAGGCTGCCGCCAAGATCCTGCGGAAATCGTACGGCATTGATGCCGAAGTGGCGCCCGATGCCGTGGTGGAACCGCCCAAGCGCCCGGCGTCGTGGCGCAACTACGGCCTGCTGCTCAAGGGCGTCTACGCACGCCGCACCGTGCTGGCCACGGTCATGTCGATCGCCTCGTCGTTCGCCTATAACGCGGTGGCCTTCGGCCTGCCCGTGATCATTGCCAGCTTCCTGGCTCAGACCATGCTGACCACCATTCTGGTGTCGCTGGCGCTGAATCTGCTGTTCGCCTTCGTCGGCGGTCTGATCGGCGTGCATCTGGTGCCCAAGACCGGCGCGTGGAAGCTGACCGTCACCGGCTACGCGTTCCAGCTGGCCGCTTTGGTTGGCCTGGCCTTGGTGGGCAAACCCGCCGGCGGCGCGGAAGTGGCCATCGCCATTTCGTTCCTGGCGCTGTTCCTGCTGGGCCAGGGCTTTGGCCCGGGCGCGCATACCATGACCTATGCGTCGCTGAGCTACCCGACGTCGCTGCGCGGCGTGGGCGTGGGCTTCAACCAGACACTGATGCGCGCCAGTTCCACCGCATCGCTGTTCCTGTTCCCGGTGCTGGCCGCCGCCCTGTCTACCAAGGTGTTCTGGGTCATCGCCCTGGCGCCGCTGGCGGGCCTGCTGGCGCTGCTGGCGATCCGCTGGGAACCGGCCAATTACGACGTGGACGCCGAGGACTTCCAGCCCTGATACCCCCGGCCGGCCCCGGGGCGACCCCGGCAGCCGGCTGAGATGCCTTGGCGTATCTTCTAGCGGGCAGCGGCCTCCACGGCCTCGGCCCGCTCTGCGACGATGCGCAGGCGGTCGAAATTCACGTTCGCCCCGGACGTGATCGCCACCAGTGCCTGCCGCGGCCCTTGCGGCAGGCGGCCCGCATACTGCTTCAGCCCCGCCACCGCCAGTGCCCCGGCCGGTTCCACCAGGCTCCGGGTGTCCTGGAAGATGTCCTTGATGGCCGCGCACAGTGCATCGGTATCCACCGTCAACACGCCATCGAGCAGATGCCGGCATAGCCGGAACGTCTCCTCGCCCACGCGCTTGACGGCCGTGCCATCGGAAAACAGCCCCACCGAATCCAGCGTCACGCGCTCGCCGGCGGCCAGCGACTGTGCCATCGCGCACGAATCCTCGGTCTGCACGCCGATGACCTGTACCTCTGGCCGCACCGCCTTGACATAGGACGCCACGCCGGCCGCCAGGCTGCCCCCGCCGATCGGCACTAACACGGCATCGAGTGCGCCGCGATGCTGGCGCAGGATCTCCATGCCCACCGTACCCTGCCCGGCGATCACCTCGGGATCGTCGAAGGCCGGGATGAAAGTCAGCGCCTGCTCGCGCTGCAGGGCCATCGCATGGTCGTAGGCTTCGGAATACGACTCGCCGGCCAGCACCACCTCCACCATCTCGCCGCCGTGGGCCCGCACGGCATCCACCTTGACCTCGGGCGCCGTCTGCGGCACCACGATCACGGCCCGCACACCAAGACGGGCCGCCGACAGCGCCACACCCTGGGCATGGTTGCCGGCCGACGCCGTGATCACGCCGCGCGCCAGCGCATCGGCCGGCAGGTTGGCCATCTTGTTGTAGGCGCCGCGCACCTTGAACGAGAACACGGGCTGGTGATCCTCGCGCTTGAGCCAGACCTGGTGACCCAGGCGCGCCGACAAGCCAGGCGCCAGGTCGAGCGGCGTTTCGCGCGCCACGTCGTAGACGCGGGCCGTCAGAATCCGCCGCAGGTAGTCATCTGCATCGATTGCATCGCCATCTGCACGCAGAAACAAGGAAGAAGCGGGGGAAGCTGCGCCGGCAGCGGTGTACCGGCTAGTGGCGGGGACGGCGGAAACCGTGGTTTGCGGCATGGAACGCTCCTGTCTGAAGTCGGGGGGGGTCCCCAGGAGGCGGCCACAAAAAAACCCGCCTCGGTGGGCGGGTTGTTTGTCTGTTCCGGACGCGCGCTAACCCACCATTCGAGGAATGGTGCGAATAATCGCGATGATGTTCAGGCCGAAACAGGTCATGGCAGCGAGTGTCACGGATTTATGCATATTGTGTCAATCCCGGCGATGTTCGGCTGCACGGCGTTCGCGGCCGCCTGTTGCAGCCGCGCCGATTCCCGCAATCCGTTTCCCCATGCGGTGTTCAGGCGGACGCAAGCTCGTATTAGAATCGCCGTTGTCGTCACGTCCGGCCCCGTTGAAGCCAGAGGTCATGTTCCGGGTTGGATATCCGCCCCGGACTGGTTTTGTCCCACGGGCAACCGGCGCTTCAGTTTAATAAGAAACCATCCGATATCTGTCCTGCGTCCACGGGACTTCGGGCATAACAGATACATGACCGCGCTTGCATACGATGTCGCCCTGGCACCCGAGCCCGCCGATCGCCGGCTGGCTGGTGCCACCCCTGCCGGGGACGAGGCCTGGGCGTTGCTGGAGGCTTCCGGCGCGCTGGCCATGCGGGTCGACATCCAAGGCCGCATTCTCGAAGCCACCGAAACCACGGCCGACCTGCTGGTCTATCCGCTGGACTACCTGCTGCACACCTCCGTACTTGACCTGATCGCGCTGGAATCGCGCGAGCGCGTGGCGCGCATGCTGCAGGGCTGCGGGCAGGATCACGCCGCCCGGCGCGAGCGCGTGCGGGTGGTTGGCGGCGGCGGCCCGGGCTGGATCGACCTGCGCGTCAGCCATCACCGTGCCGCCGGCGGCGCGGCCAGCCTGCTGCTGTTCGGCCACGACATCACCGAATGGGTGGAATCCGAGCGCCAGTTGACCGAGCGTGCCTTCCTGGATCCGTTGACAGGCGTGGGCAACCGCGCCTTTATCCGCAAGCGGATCGAGGAATACACGTCCGGCCCGGCGTCCGGCCAGTCGTTCGCGCTGGCGCTGATGGACCTGGACGGCTTCAAGAACATCAACGATTCGCTGGGGCACGAGTTCGGCGACGCGCTGCTCAAGGAAGTGGGCGCGCGGCTGCAGGACACCGTGCGCACGCACCATAGCGTGGCCCGCCTGGGCGGCGACGAATTCGTGCTGATGATGGACGGCCTGGAGTCCGAAGCCGAGGCCGTGCGCATCCTGGAGCGCGTGATTCACGTATGCCGCCAGCCGTTCCTGCTGGGCGGCTGCCATGTGCGCATCACCACCAGTATCGGCATGGCCTTTTCGACCGAAGCCCCGCAAAACGAATCGCAATGGCTGCGCCGCGCCGACCTGGCCATGTACGAGGCCAAGGCGCTGGGCAAGAACCGCTATTGCGTCTATTCGCACGAACTCGACCGCCGGCTCGACGAGCAGTTCCGGATCGAGCAAAGCATGTTCGAGGCGGTGCAGAGCGGCGAATTCCTGCTGCACTACCAGCCGATCGTATGGCCAGATTCCGGCGAGATCTGCGCGGTGGAAGCGCTGATGCGCTGGGAGCACGCCGGCGAGTACATCCGCCCCGACGTCTTCATCCCCGTGGCCGAGAAGAACGGCCTGATCAAGCATCTGGGCGCGTGGGCGCTGCGCTGCGCCTGCGCGCAGCTGGCAGCCTGGGATGCACAGGGCATCCGCGTGGGCCACATGTCGGTCAACGTTTCGGCCGTGCAGTTCCTGCATCCGAACTTCTATGACAGCGTGCGCGGCGCGATTCAGGACGCCGGCATCGGCGCCGACCGCCTGGTGCTGGAAATCACCGAAAGCGCGCTGATGACCGACCCGCAGGCCGCCGAGCGCCTGCTGCTGTCGCTGCGCGCGTTGGGTATCCGCTTTGCCGTGGACGACTTCGGCACCGGCTATTCGAGCCTGTCGTACCTGCGGCGCTTCCCGCTGTCCGCGCTCAAGGTGGACCGCAGCTTCGTGGCCGACATGATCGATTCCCCGCACGCGCGCACCATCGTGTCCGCCGTGCTATCGCTGGCGCGCGAGCTGGGCCTGGTGGCCATCGCCGAGGGCGTCGAGACCGACGCCCAGGGCGCATTGCTGGCCGCGCAGGGCTGCGACCTGGTGCAGGGGTGGCGCTACGCGCGCGCCCTGAGCCCGTCCGACTTTGAAAACGCGGTGCTGGACGGCAAGCTCCTGATGGGCCACGGCGAAGTGTTCGCGCAGCGGGTGGCGCCCTGATGTCCAAGACGGAGTTCTTCGAGACCCTGTGGGCACGGATGGCGCACCAGGGCGACTTCCCCACGCTGCAGTACTGCGTCGACAACATCTTCAAGACGCTCAACGCCGACCTGACCGTCGGCGAGATGGCCACGAGCGTGCTGTCCGACTTCAGCCTGTCGCAGAAGGTGATCCGGCTGGCCAATTCGGCGATGTACCGGTCTTTCGGCGGCGAGGTCACCACGGTGTCGCGCGCCATCCTGGTACTGGGCGTGGAGGCCATCAGCCACCTGACGCTGGGCATCCAGCTGCTCGACTACTTCCACGGCGTGGCACCCAAGCGCCCGCAGGCGCTGAAGGCACTGCAACGTGCGCTGGTAGCCGGCGAGATCACGCGTGCGCTGACCCAGGCGCGTGGCATCAACGAGGGCGAGGAAGCGGTGGTCTGCACGCTGATGCACCACATGAGCCGCCTGCTGATGGTGTTCTACTTCCCCGACGAATGGGAGCGCGTGGAAGCCATGTGCGCCGCGCATCCGATGACCGAGAACGAGGCCGCGCTGGAGGTGCTTGGCGTGTCGCTGGAAGACATTGCCGAAGCCGCCGCGCGCAAATGGCGCCTGCCGGGCCTGATCGCACATGCGATGAAGCCGCGCACGCTGTCCAACGACACGGTACTCGAAACGCATTCTGACTGGCTGTCGGCCATCGCCCATGTGTCGGCGGAGGCCGCCGTCATGATGGTGCGCGAAGGCAACGAGGCGTCGGTGGAGAGCCTGCTCAACACCCACGCCAAGATGCTGGGGCTCAATCCCGGCGATGTCAGCGTGGCCGTGCGCCAGGCCGAGGTACTCAACACGTCAATCACCGCATCGGAAGCGGCCACCCCTGCGGATGGCAGCGCCCCGCACGGCCCGCAGTCGGTAAACGTGCTCGAGCGGCTGCAGGCGGGCCTGGCCGAAGTGCGACGCGAAGGCGCTGGCCTGACCGTTTCGCAACTGGCGCCGATGGTGCTGGAAACCAGCATGCGGGCGCTCGATTTCTCGCGCTGCTTCCTGATGATGCTGAACCCCACCACGCGGCGCTTCCACGCCCGCCTGGGCTTTGGCGATGGCATGCGCGAGGCGCTGCCCGCGCTGTCGTTCGAGGAAGGCTTCGTGCCCGACGTGTTCCACTTCGCCGGGCTGTCGACCAAGCCGCTGCTGATCGAGGATACGTTCGATGCGGAGATGGCGCATCGCATGCCGCGCTGGTATCGCGACGCCCTGCCCGACGCGCGCACGGTGCTGCTGGCACCGGTCAAGATCCGCAATCGCTGCATCGCCATGATCTATGGCGACTGGGGCGGCGCCCGCATGCCCGTGGTCATCGGCGAGGCCGAACTCGAAGCCATCGACGCGCTGACCAGCGAGATCGCCGCCGGCGTCATGCGCGCCGCGCCCGACCGCACGCCGCCGCGCCCGCGCTAGCCCGGGGCGCTAATCCTGCGGGCCAACCCGGCGCGCCTTCAGTGACGCAGGGCCTTGCGCGCGGCCTTGTTGGCGTACATGGCGGCGTCCGCTTCGGCCAGCAGGTCATGCACGTTGCCGTGGCGCAGGTGGTCGAAGGCAATCGCCCCCGCACTGAACTGCAACGCATACCCCAGCGGATTGCGCGCATTCCAGGCATCCAGCTGCAGCTGGAGCCGCGCCAGCGCGTCATGGCAACCGGCCGCATCGGTATTGGTCAGCAGCACGGCAAACTCGTCGCCGCCAATACGCCCCACCACATCGGATTCACGAAAGACGGCACGCAGCTCCGCGCCAAACGCGGTTAGCGCCCGGTCGCCTTCGGCGTGGCCGAAGCGGTCGTTGATCGGCTTGAAGCCATCCATGTCGAAGAACACCAGCGTGGCGGGCCGGTCCAGGCGCCGGCACAGCTCGATTGCGTGCTGGCCCAGCACGGTAAAGCCGCGCCGGTTCGACAGCAGCGTCAATTCGTCCATAGTGGCCATGTGCACGGCCGCCAGCTCCTGCTCGGCCATCTGCGCCAGATCGTGCAGCAACGCGCGGTCTTCGGCGTCGAAGCCGCGCGGCTTGCGGTCGATCAGGCAAAGCGTGCCGAGCTTGGCGCCATTGGGCGCCGACAATGGCCGGCCGGCATAGAAGCGGATATGGGGCTCGCCGGTGACCAGCGGGTTGTCGTGGAAGCGCAGGTCCTGCGTGGCATCGGGAATCAGCAGGATGTCGTCGCCACAGATGGCATGGCCGCAGAACGATGTGTCGCGCGACGCTTCCGAGCCATCGAGCCCGTCGCAGGACTTGAACCACTGGCGATTGGCATCGACCAGGCTGACCACGGCGATCGGCACGCTAAACAGGCGTTTGGCCAGCCGGGTCAGGCGGTCGAAGCGTTCCTCTGGCGGGGTGTCCAGAACGTTGAGCGACCGCAGCGTGGCCAGGCGGACGGCTTCATTGGCGGGAATCGGGGGCAACTGCATAAGCTTGTCGGCCGTTTCTGTCTTCGTTGATGACAACATTAACGGCAAATCCTCGCATAGGTGCACCGTGTACGGTTTGTTTCACTTTTCGAGGCCGCGCGCGGGAGTCGTCAGGCATGGACCAGCACGTTGACCAGCCTGCCAAATGGGTCGCGCACGAAGAAGCGCCGCACGCCCCAGGGCTCGTCGGCCGGACCGTAGGCAATCGGCACGCCGGCGGCCTGCACGCGGGCCAACGCCGCGTCGAGGTCGTCCACCTCGATCGACAGATCCGGCACCGGCGTGCCCGATCCGCCTTCGGACAGGAAGCTGACCTGCACCGTCTGCGTGGCGCCGGACCCGTAGGTGGCAATCCAGCCGTGGTCCATCAGCAGGTCCAGTCCGAAGATGTCCTGGTAGAAACGGCTGGCGGCGGCCGGGTCGGCGGCCGCGACATTGGCAACGATGCGCTTGACCTTCATGCGGCCATCTCCGTGGCGTTGACGTCAGGATGCTCGGCCAGCGGCACGAACCGGCCCGACTTGCCGTCCAGCGCATCGATGGCACCGGTGCCGATGTCGTAGTACCAGCCATGCAGCGCAATACGCCGCTCGGCCAGCGCCTGCGCCACGCACGGGTGGGTGCGCAGGTGCGCCAGCTGCTCGATCACGTTCTGGCGCACCATGTCGTCCACACGCTCGCGGTCTGACGCATGGGGCCGCGCCAGGCTGATCTTGCGGGCGCTGCTGGCATGTTCGAGCCATTCGGCCACGGATGGCATGTGGTCCAGGCACTGGCACATGGCCACCGCCGTCATCGCGCCGCAATTCGAGTGACCACAGATCACGATATCGCGCACCTTGAGGCCCGCCACCGCGTACTCGACACTGGCGGACACGCCGCCCGGCTGCACCGCATAGGCGGGCACGATATTGCCGGCATTGCGGATCACGAACAGCTTGCCCGGCTCGCTCTGGGTCAGCAGCGCCGGCTCCACGCGGCTGTCGGAACAGGCAATGAACAGCGTGCTGGGACTCTGCTGCGTGGCCAGTTCCTGGAACAGCGCAGACAGCTTCGGAAATTCCTCGCGCTGGAATTTGAGAATGCCTTGAATCAGGTCTTTCACGATAAATCCCCCATTTGAACCGCCAGCATGTCGAATGGCACGCCATTGGTCAAAGACGGGATTATTATGCCAACCATTGGCAACACCAATAGTTGAGCCTCTCCATGCTGCTTCGCCACGTTCGCTACTTCCTGGCCGTTGCCGAGGCCGGCAACTTCACGCGCGCCGCCGAGACGCTGCACGTCTCGCAACCCACGCTGTCGCAACAGATCCGCCAGCTTGAAGACACGCTGGGCGCCCCGCTCTTCGACCGCAGCGGCCGTTCGGTAAGGCTGACCGACGCGGGACAGGCCTACTACGTGCACGCGCGGCGCGCGCTGCAAGACCTGGAAGCCGGCCAGCGGGCCATCCATGACGTGGGCGAACTCACGCGCGGCAACCTGCGGCTGGCCATGACCCCAACGTTCACGCCCTACCTAGTGGTGCCGCTGATCGTGGCGTTCAATGCGAGGTATCCGAACATCACACTCAGCCTGCGCGAAATGCCGCAGGAGCGCGTGGAGCCGCTGCTGACCGACGACGACATCGACATCGGCATCGCCTTCGACGATATCCACCTGCCGGATCTGGAAGCCACGCCGCTGATCGACGAGCCCCTGGCCTACATGGTGGGCGCGTCGCACCCGCTGGCGCGGCGCCGCGCCGCACTGGGCGCGGAGGCGCTGGCCGGGGAATCGATGGCCATGCTGACGCGGGAATTTGCCACGCGCGGCTATATCGCGCGCTACTTTGGCGGCCTGGGTATCGAGCCACGCATCGCGTTCGAGGCCAATTCGGTGAGTGCGGTGCTGGATGCGGTACGCAGCGGGCGCCACGCCACGGTGCTGCCGGCCGCCATCGCCGCTGGCCAGGCAGACCTGCGCATCCTGAAGCTGGAACGGCCACTGCCGCCGCGGCACGCCGCCCTGCTGCAGAGAAAAGGCGCGTACCGCACTGCTGCGGCACGCGCCTTCGTCGACTTTGCACTCAGCGAATTCAAGCGTCGTCGGGCGTCCCCAGCGCACGATTGATCCGCAGGGCGATCAGCGTACCCACCACGCCCGACAATAGATACAGCGTGACGGCCACCAGCCCGAACAGCGACGACAGCCCCAACGCCACCAATGGCGCAAACGCGGCTCCGAACAGCCAGCCGAAGTCCGTGGTCAGGGCGGCGCCCGTATAGCGGAACTTGGTGTCGAAGTTGGACGTGACCACGCCGGCCGCCTGCCCATACGACAGGCCCAGCAGGCCAAATCCGACCAGGATGAAGGTGTCCTGGCCCGACGCGCCGCCATCCAGCAGCCACGGCGCCGCCAGGCTGAAGATGCCGATCAGCACCGCCATGGTCGCCAGCGTGGTGCGCCGGCCAATGCGGTCCGCCAGCCAGCCCGAGATCAGCGTGCCAATGAAGGCGATGGCCGCGCCGACGATCTGGATCGCCAGCACGTCGCTGATCGGCTGCGTCTTGTGCAGGCTGACCCAGGACAGCGGAAACACCGTGACCAGGTGGAACAGCGCATAGCTGGCCAGCGATGCAAACGCGCCCAGGAAGATGTTGAAGCCCTGCGCGTTCACCATTTGCAGCGTGCTGATCGGCTCCAGTTCGTCTTCCTCCAGCAGCCGCGTGTACTCGTGCGTGACCACTAGCCGCAGCCGCGCGAACAGCGCCACCACGTTGATGGCGAACGCCACGTAGAACGGATAGCGCCAGCCCCAGTCGATGAATTCCGCCGGGGTCAGGCTGACGTACAGGAACAGGAACAGCGCACCCGCCACCAGGAAACCGGTCGGCGCGCCAAGCTGCCCCACCATCGCATACCAGCCCCGCTTCTGCTCGGGCGCGTTGAGCGCCAGCAGCGAGGGCAGCCCATCCCATGATCCGCCGAACGCAATGCCCTGCAGGAACCGGAACAGCGCCAGCAGATAGATAGCCGTGCTGCCCAGCGACGCGTACGAAGGCAGGAACGCAATGCCCACGGTGGCGGTGCCCAGCAGGAACAGCGACGCCGTCAGCTTGATACCTCGCCCCCAGCGCCGCTGCACGCGCATGAACAGCCCCGTTCCAAACGGGCGTCCGATAAAGGCGAACGAGAAGATCGCGAAGCTGTAGAGCAGCCCGGACAGCTCGCTGGCAAACGGAAAGTAGACCGTGGGAAAGACCAGGACCGAGGCGATGCCGTAGGTGAAGAAATCGAAGTACTCGGAAGCCCGGCCAATCACCACGCCAGTGGCGATTTCGGCAGGCGCCACCTCATGGTGGCCGGGCGCCGGAGGTGCAGTCGGCGACGCGCGATGCTGGTGGGACAGACTGGCCATCGTGGAGTCTCCATCGAGTGCGGAAGGAATGTCGTACTGCACTTAAAGTCCCGCAGTAACAAGAATAGCGCCTAAACTGCCATTGGAAATCGAAAGATTGCGACGTCTGCCAGCCGTCGACGTTAGTCAAACGCCACTTCCAACACCATGCCACGCTCCGAAGCTGCAGTGCCGACGTTTCGTGTGACGGGAAAAATGCTTTTGCGAAGTGCCGCAGTCGCCTTGTTGCTGGGCCTTGCGGGATGTAGCAACGCCGTGCTGCTGTCGCCCTCCGGCGACATGGCCGTGCGGCAGCGTGACCTGATCATCATCGCCACCTGCCTGATGCTGCTGATTATCGTGCCGGTGATATGCCTGACCCTGCTGTTCGCCTGGCGCTATCGCGAAAGCGCCAAGGATGCGCCCTACAACCCCGAATGGGATCACTCCACGGTGCTGGAACTGGCCATCTGGGCCGCGCCGCTGCTGATCATCATCGCGCTGGGCGCGGTCACGTGGGTCAGCACCCATCAGCTCGACCCCTACCGCCCCCTGACCCGCATCGACGAACACCGCCCGGTGCCGGCCGACGTAAAGCCGCTCACCGTGGAAGTGGTGGCGATGGACTGGAAATGGCTGTTCCTGTATCCCGAGCAAGGCATTGCCACGGTCAACGAACTGGCCGCGCCGGTTGACCGGCCCATTGCATTCCGGATCACCGCCACCTCGGTCATGAACACGTTCTTCGTGCCGTCGCTGGCCGGCATGGTCTACGCGATGCCGGGCATGCAGACCCAGCTGCACGCGGTGATCAACAAGTCGGGCGTCTACGAAGGCATGTCGGCCAACTACAGCGGCGCAGGCTTTTCACACATGCGTTTCAAATTCCACGGCATGTCGAACGAGGATTTCGACCGCTGGGTGCAGCAGGCGAAATCATCGGGCACGCCGCTGTCGAAGGACACGTACCTGAAGCTGGCCAAGCCCAGCGAGGGCGACCCGGTGCAGCGCTATGCCAGCGTCGAGCCCAACCTCTACAAGCTGATCCTGAACCGCTGCGTGGAGGGCGGGACATGCATGGCGGACACCATGGCACAGAACCGGAATCGCAGCCGTGCCAGGTTCGATCCGTCCGCGGAAATCTGCACCGCGAGCAACACACCGGACGTGGCGCCGGTGTTCGCGCCGGATGCCGCGCTCAATGACGGCAGGCAGGTTTTGCGCTGAGGCGCAACCCGGTTCCACCCCTTCACGGATTCGATTTCGCCAATCATCATTGGCCAGCATTGGTCAATACAGGCCCAGGTGACAACCATGCCCGAGCGCTCAGAACTCGCCAACATGATCTTTGGCCGCCTGTCGTGGGAGTCCATCCCACTGCACGAGCCCATCCTCATCGGCACCTTCGCCGTCGTCATCCTGGGCGGCATCGCCCTGGTGGCACTGCTGACCTACTACCGCGTCTGGGGCTACCTCTGGCACGAGTGGTTCACCAGCATCGACCACAAGAAGATTGGCATCATGTACGTCGTGCTGGGCATCGTAATGCTGCTGCGGGGCTTTGCCGATGCGGTGATGATGCGACTGCAGCAGGCCGTCGCGTTCGGCGACAACCTCGGCTACCTGCCGCCACACCACTATGACCAGATCTTCACGGCGCACGGCGTGATCATGATCTTCTTTGTGGCCATGCCGCTGGTCACGGGGCTGATGAACTTCGTGGTGCCTCTACAGATCGGCGCGCGCGACGTGGCCTTTCCGTTCCTGAACAACTTCAGCTTCTGGATGACCACCGGCGGCGCCATCCTGGTGATGATGTCGCTGTTCGTCGGCGAGTTCGCGCGTACGGGCTGGCTGGCGTATCCGCCGCTTTCCGGCATCCTGCACAGTCCGGACGTGGGCGTCGACTACTACATATGGGCGTTGCAGGTGGCCGGGGTCGGGACATTGTTATCGGGGATCAACCTGCTCGTCACCATCGTCAAGATGCGCGCGCCGGGCATGACGCTGATGCGCATGCCGATCTTCACCTGGACGTCGCTGTGCACCAACGTGCTGATCATCGCCGCGTTCCCGGTGCTGACCGCTGCCCTGGCGCTGCTGTCGATGGACCGATACGTCGGCACCAACTTCTTCACGGCCGACCAGGGCGGCAGTGCCATGCTCTACGTGAACCTGATCTGGATCTGGGGCCACCCCGAGGTCTACATCCTGGTGCTGCCGGTGTTCGGCATTTACTCCGAGGTCACCGCCACCTTCTGCCGCAAGCGCCTGTTCGGCTACGCGTCGATGGTGTACGCCACCGTGGTGATTACCGTGCTGTCTTACCTGGTATGGCTGCACCACTTCTTCACCATGGGCTCCGGCGCCAGCGTGAACTCGTTCTTCGGGATCACGACGATGATCATCTCGATCCCCACCGGGGCGAAGATCTTCAACTGGCTGTTCACGATGTACCACGGCAAGATCAAGTTCGAGGCGCCGATGCTGTGGACGGTGGGCTTCATGATCACGTTCGTGATCGGCGGCATGACCGGTGTGCTGCTGGCGGTGCCGCCAGCCGACTTCGTGCTGCACAACAGCCTGTTCCTGATCGCCCACTTCCACAACGTGATCATCGGCGGGGTGCTGTTCGGGCTGATGGCCGGCATCTACTACTGGTTCCCGAAGGCCTTCGGCTACCGGCTGGTGGCATCGTGGGGCAAGGCGTCGTTCTGGTTCTGGCTCACCGGCTTCTACTTCGCGTTCATGCCGCTGTACTGGCTGGGCATGCTCGGCGTGACGCGGCGGGTGAACCATTTCGACGATCCGTCGCTGCAGATCTGGTTCCTGATTGCCGCGTTCGGCGCGTTCCTGATCGCCTGCGGCATTGCCTGCTTCATCATCCAGCTCGTGGTCAGCTTCATGCGCCGCGAGGAACTGCGAGACACCACCGGCGACCCATGGGACGGCCGCACGCTGGAATGGTCCACGTCGTCCCCGCCGCCGCAGTACAACTTCGCGTTCACGCCGATGGTGCATGACACCGATGCTTGGTGGCAGATGAAGCAGTACGGCTACAAGCGGCCGATGGAGGGCTTCATCCCGATCCACATGCCGAAGAACACCGCGGCGGGCATCGTGCTGGCCGGCCTGTGCACGCTGATGGGCTTTGCGCTGATCTGGCACATCTGGTGGCTGGCGGCGGCGTCGTTCGCGGCCACGATCATCGCGGCAATCATCCATACCTTCAACTACAAGCGCGACTACTACATCCCGACTGACGAAGTGGTCCGGACCGAAGCGGCACGCACCCAACTGATGGCAGGCCATGGCTGATACGACCCTACCGCTCCAAGCGCACAGCACCGCGGCCGCCGACGACATACCGCCGGGCGGCTATCAGTTCTACCTGACGGAGGAACACCATCCGCAGAACGGCACGCTGCTCGGGTTCTGGCTCTACCTGATGAGCGACTGCCTGATTTTCGCCTGCCTGTTTGCCGCCTACGGCGTGCTGGGCCGCGAGTACGCGGGCGGCCCCACCGGGGCCGAACTGTTCGAGCTGCCGCTGGTGGCATTGAACACGTCGTTCCTGCTGCTGTCGTCGATCACGTACGGCTTTGCGATGCTGCAGATGCAGCAGAACCGCGTGGCCGGCACGCAGATCTGGCTGGCCATCACCGGCGTGTTTGGCGCGGCCTTCCTGTTCGTGGAACTGTACGAGTTCGCGCATCTGATCCATGAGGGTGCCGGCCCCACGCGCAGCGCGTTCCTGACGTCGTTCTTCTCGCTGGTCGGCACCCACGGGCTGCACGTGACGTTCGGGATGGTCTGGCTGATCGTGCTGATGCTGCAGGTGGGGCGCCACGGCCTGGTCGCAGCCAACAAGCGGCGGCTGATGTGCCTGTCGATGTTCTGGCACTTTCTGGACGTCGTCTGGATCGGCGTCTTTACCTTTGTCTACCTGATGGGAACGTTGCCATGAGCGCGCAAGACCACGCCATGAACGGCCATGGCCACGATCACGGCCATCACGAAGAAGACATCGGGCCCCACGCCACACTGGGCGGCTACCTGACGGGTTTCGTGCTGTCGGTGTTCCTGACGGCAGTGCCGTTCTGGCTGGTGATGGGCAAGGTATTCGACAAGTCGTCGACCACGGCCGTCGTGATTCTGCTGATCGGGGCGGTGCAGATCGTCGTCCACATGATCTACTTCCTGCACATGAACGCGAAGTCGGAGGGCGGCTGGAACATGCTGTCGCTGATGTTCACGCTGACGCTGGTGGTGATCACGCTGTCAGGGTCGCTGTGGGTCATGTTCCACCTGAACAGCAACATGATGCCGCAGATGGAGCACGCCCGCGAGGCCGCGCAGTCGGGCGGCACGATCGTGCCGCCCAGGACGAAGTAACGGCTGCAAGGCCTGAAGCGCAGCGTTGCACCGCGCATCAGGCCATCGGCATCAGGCGGCCAGGCGGAACGTCGCCACGGCCTCCTTGAGACGCTGGGCCTGCTCTTCGAGCGAGCCCGCGGCCGCCGCGGCCTGTTCCACCAGTGCGGCGTTCTGCTGCGTCACGGTGTCCATCTGCGTGACAGCCTGGTTCACCTGCTCGATACCAGAGCTCTGCTCGGCCGACGCCGCACTGATCTCGCCCATGATGTCGGTCACGCGCTTCACGGCGCTGACGATCTCTTCCATGGTCTGGCCGGCCTGCGCCACCAATTCCGAACCGCGTTCGACGCGGTCGGCGGAATCGCCAATCAGCGTCTTGATTTCCTTGGCGGCGTTGGCGCTGCGCTGCGCCAGGCTGCGCACCTCGCCGGCCACCACGGCAAAGCCACGGCCCTGCTCGCCGGCACGGGCAGCTTCCACCGCAGCATTCAGCGCCAGGATGTTGGTCTGGAACGCGATGCCTTCGATCACCGAAATGATGTCCACGACCTTGCGCGACGACGAGTTGATCTCGTCCATCGTGTGCACGACCTGGCCCACCACATCGCCACCCTGCGTAGCCACTTCCGACGCATTCACGGCCAGCGCGCTGGCCTGCTTGGCGCTGTCGGCGTTCTGGCGCACGATGCTGGTCAGCTCTTCCATGCTCGATGCCGTTTCCTGCAGCGACGACGCCTGCTCCTCGGTGCGCTGCGACAGGTCGGTATTGCCCGCGGCAATCTGGCTCGTACCCGTGGCGATGGCCTCGGTGCCGTTGCGCACTTCCTTGACGATGCCCAGGATGTTGTCGTTCATCTCGCGCAGTGCTTCCAGCAACTGGCCAGTTTCGTCGTTACTGTCCACCTCGATGCGGCTGGTCAGGTCGCCCGACGCCACAGTGCGCGCAAATCCCACGGCGCGATGCAGCGGGCGCGTGATGCCGATGGTCAGCCACCAGGCAAAGGCCACGCCGATGGCCAGCGCGACAACGCCCAGCGTGATCAGGCCGTTGCGGGCGCTTTCGTAGATGCTATTGATCTGCACCGCCGTGGAATCGATCGATGCACGCTGGATATCGAGCAGCTTCTGGATCTCGGCCAGATAGGCATCGCCGGCCGGCACGAATTCCGACTCCAGCACCTTGTTGGCTTCGTCGGTCAGGCCTTCGGCCTTGAGCTTGGTGATCTTGTCGCGCGAATCGTTGTACGGGTTGCGCACCACCTGAATCTTCTTGAACGATGCCTTTTCCTCGTCCGTGGACAGGCGCGGCTCGATCTTGTCGCGCAGCTCGGCAATCGCCTTGACCGAATAGGCAGTCTCGGCCGAGAAGAACGCGCCCAGCGACGGATCGCCACTGCGTGCCACGGCCGTGGTACGGCGCACGCTCGCATACATCAGCCGATACCAGTCGCTGACCAGGCGCTCCTTGGCCAACGGCTCCTGCATCATTTCGTGCGTACGGCCCGCGACTTCCTGCAGGCGCACAACGCCAAGCACGGTCATGAGCGTCGACAACACCAACACCACGCCAAAGCCGATGCCTAGGCGTACACCAATACCAAGATTTTTCATTGCTTCTACCTGATCCATTGGTTAGCGGCAGGCCGAGTCGCGTGTTGCCCCCCGGCCGCTCCTCCTGCGTCAGCCGTACATCTACATGTACGCACGGACAGACATTGGAAGACCTAACGGTCTGGCGTAGTCGAAACTTGAGAGAAAAATAAGGGAAAACGCGGATTGCGGGCGCAGATTCGCGTTGAAAGCCAACTGTAATGTTGGCGCCTATTTCCGGTGCACGGGGACCGACGTCGGGCTGAACCAGTACGGCACCAGCGACAGTGCCACGACGGCCACGGCCGAGAAGAAGATGGCTGAGTAGGTGTTCGCCACGGGCCAGTCGCGCAGGTGACCCGCATTGGCAATCAGCCCGAAGCCCCACGACGTCAGCGCCGAACCCAGGAACACGAACGTGTTGAGCAGGCCCAGGCCACGCCCGCGCTTGGCCGGCGGTATCAGCGCGCGACCCTGCGCCATCACCAGCGGATGCAGCATGCCGATGGTCGACAGCAGTGCCATCAGGCCAACGCCAGACACCACGCCGGTATCGGGCCAGATCGTCAGCACGATGCCACCCACCATCGACAGGCAGGCCCAGCCGCCGATGGTGCTCTTGAGCGTGTTACGCCGCACCAGCACCGGCAGCAGGAAGGCCGTGGCAAAGCCCGCCAGGCTCAGCAGCGTCAGCGCCACGCCGCGCGTGCCGGCCTGCAGGCCGAACACATCGGCCAGGTATGGCCCGCTCCACGCATTGCGGAAACCCGTGCCGGCCGCCATGGCCACGCACAGCGGAATCAGCGTCCACAGCGGCCACATGCCGAGCAGTTTCACGCTTTCGGCCAGCATCGCACCCATCGGCGCCTGGCGCGCCTGCGCATGGCCGGTGTCGCGCACGTGGCGCCATACGCCATAGCAGGCGCCCACCATGCACAGCGCCGAAATGGCCAGTGCGGGACGCCAGCCGAAGTGCTGCGAGAACCAGCCCAGCGGCGCCGTGGCGCACAGCGCGCCAATCATGCCCATGGCGTTCGAGCGACTGACCACTCGCATGTATTCCCGCTCGGAAAGCTGCTCCGACGCATAGTGCAGCAGCCCCATGAAGACCGGCGCGCAGGCCAGACCCAGCCCCGCCTGCGCCAGCATGGCCAGCGTGCCGCTGGGCGCCAGCACGAATCCCACGGCGGACGCCGCGCCAACGCCAAGCAGCCAGGCGGTGGGACGCCCGACGCCATAGCGGTCGAAGGCGATGCCAACCGGAATCTGCGCCACCGCGAACGACAGGAAGAAGCACGACGACAGCGCGCCGAAGCCCGCCGGCGACAGCCCGAAATCATGCTGCAGCTCGGGGGCGATCACGGCCAGGCAACTGCGATAGAACTGGCTCAGGATGAACGCGAACGTGAGCAACGCAATGCCGCGCGTGGCGGTGCTGTTGTCAATGTCGGAGGAAGTCTGGGGACGCCGGTCTGCTGCCGGTTCTGTTGCCGGGGTATTCATTGATACGCGTCGTGGATGTGGCTCGCGGCCTGTATTTCGCGATCATTCTACGCGGCCAGACCCGCCACACCCGCCCGTCGGCACGGAAAAGTCATAAAAGCGGTCGATCACCGCGCAGCCGTGCGGCAAGGTTCCGCCTGGTGAAATCCCGGGTTACTGCCCGGCCGCCAGCGCACGTCCCAGCTTGCAGCCCCGGTCGAGGAAATCGCTGGCGTGGCCGTTGCCGCCGCTGGCCTTGTCCGCCGGCGCATCGATCACGACAAACCCGGCAGCACCGCCGGCTGGCTTCACGTAGGTCACGAAGACGCCGCGGTCGCCCATGTCGCCACCCACGTCCTGGCGCACCAGCGCGAACGGATTGACAGACAGCGCCGGCTGCTCGGCAGGCACCAGCATCGCTCGCACCGGCTTACCGTCGAACTTCAGGTCACGCCATTGCGTGCCGATATCGCTGTTGACCAGGAACTCGTGCGCGCGTGCGCTGATGCAATCGAGGTGAATGTGGAGCTGGTCCTGGCTGCGCGATGCCCGGGCGTTGATCGCCAGGCCCAGCAGCGTGTCCGGCAGCGAATGGCCCACGGCCTTGCCGACGATATCGCGCGCCTGCCATCCAAACGCCCAGGCATTGCGCTGGCTGTCGTTCCAGACACGCGGATCGTCGACACCGGCCACCGCCTGATCGGGAATGACCAGGTAGTGCGACGCGCCGATCATGTCCTTGTAGAGCACGAAGCCCTGCGCGCGGTCGACGATCACGCAGTCCGCGTGCGTCGGCGTGGCCGGCACCAGACAGCGTTCCTGCACGTTCTTCCAGAGCGAGTCGCGCGAGAAGCCGCCAACGATGCGTTCGAGCAGGCCGACGTCGGCACAGGCGGGCCCCGCCACAACCAGTGCCAGACCACCCAACAGCCAATGCTTCAACATGGTGCGCCGACGCTGCAATTCAGCGTGCGGTGCGACCGCCGTAGTACGTGCCGTTGCGCGGATTCGAAACCATGTAGTGATGATTGCGCGCCCAGCGTTGAGCGGCAAGAAAAGCATCGGGTTCACGCTGACTCCATGCACTGACCATCAGCGGCGAAGCATCTTCCTCGGTATTGAGGTAGACCGCCGCCCGATGCAGTGGGCCCTGGCTATGGGATCCAGGAATCGTCGTGGTACGAATCGTCACGCGCATCAGATCAAATCTTGAAGCCCAGATGTCACAGATTATGCATAACCCGACATGACATGGGAATGACCGCGCATTGGACGGGGTGCGTATGTGGACAGTTCTTTTCCTATGCTGGTCAGACAGCCGCGCCAGCCCGGGCTTTGCGGGGCAGGGGCGGGTCTTCCCCAGCGTGGCGCGCACGCCACGGATTCAAGCTCAAGGAGGCAAGACGATGACGCAATCGTCCACACTGACCTCGGCCAGGACACTGGCCGAAAGCAATCGCGCGCATTTTCCCAATGAAAGTGCTGCGTACCGCCAGGCCCGCAATGCGCTGCTGGGCGAGGAAATCGAGTTGCGCCGACACATCGAACGCGTGGCGGAGATGCGACGCCAACTGCCCCCGGGCGGCGAAGTGAAGCAAGCCTATCAATTCACTGGCGAGAAGGGCTCAGTCACGCTGGCCGACCTGTTCGGCGACAAGGACACGCTGGTGGTCTACAGCTACATGTTCGGCCCGCAGCGCGAAAAACCCTGCCCGATGTGCACGTCGCTGATGGCATCGTGGGAAGGCAAGGTCCCCGATATCGAGCAACGCGTGGCGCTGGCCATGGTGGCACGTTCGCCGATCGACCGGCTCAAGGCCGCCAAGGCCGCTCGCGGCTGGACGCAACTGAAGGTCTACGCCGACACCGACGGTGCCTTCACGCGCGACTACGTGAGCGCGGACGATGCAGACATGCCCGCCTACACCGTTTTTACGAAACGTGACGGCACGATCCGGCATTTCTACAGTGTCGAGATGAGCGGCAACATGGCCGATCCCGGCCAGGACCCCCGCGGCGCGCCCGACCCCGATCCGCTATGGACGCTGCTGGACACCACCCCGGAAGGGCGCGGCGGAAACTGGTATCCGAAGCTTCAGTACGATTGATGGGTTGGCTCCCCGCTTTCTCTCCGCGCGCGCGCGGGGGAGGGGCGCGTTCTGGCGGCATTGGCAAGCGTCAGCAACAGCTACAATGCGCGGTTCATCGACGTCATGACCGCGCCATGCCAAACCCCAACCGGGCCTTCCTGCTCGGCCCGTTGCTCAAGGGTGTTTCCCGTTCGTTCTACCTGACGCTGCGCATTCTGCCCGCAGGCATGCGCGACCCCGTCGGGCTGGCCTACCTGCTGGCGCGCGCCGCGGATACCATCGCCGATACCTCGCTGATCCCGCCCGCGCAGCGGCTCGACCTGCTGCTGGCACTGCGCCAACGCATCAACGGCGCCGACGATGACGGCACGCTTGCGCGAAGGCTGGCCGTGGAAGTGGCCGGACAGCAGACGGTGTCCGACGAGAAGGTGCTGCTCGAATCGATCGCCCCCGCGCTGGACGTGCTGGCGCAGCTTGCCCCATCCGATCGCGCCGCCGTGCAGGGCATCGTCACGACGCTGACCGAAGGCATGGAGTTCGATCTGCAGACCTTCCCCGACGAACGCTCGGGCCAGGTTGCGGCCCTGCCGGCACTGACCGACCTCGACCGCTACACCTATCTGGTGGCCGGCTGCGTCGGCGAGTTCTGGACCACCATGACCGACGCGCATCTGCCCGGCACCCTCAACGATCCGCTCGATACGATGCTGCGTCGCGGCGTGCGCTTCGGCAAGGCGCTGCAGATGGTGAACGTGCTACGCGACGTTGGCAAGGACTTGCGCATCGGCCGCTGCTACCTGCCCGCCGAAGTGCTCGACCGCCATGGCCTGACCTTGCCGATGCTGCTCGATCCGACGAATTCGCTGCGCGCCCGCCCCATGCTGCACGAGTTAGTGCGCATCGCGCTCGATCACTTCCGCGAAGCCATGGCGTACACGTTCGCGCTGCCGCGCACCGCCATACGGCTGCGGCTGGCCTGCCTGTGGCCGATCCTGATCGGCCTGGAGACACTGGCGCTGCTGGTGGAAAATGACGCGTGGCTCGATCCTGCCCGCGTTAGCAAGGTCAATCGCAACAGTGTGTATCGCGTGCTGTGGCGCAGCACGGCGCTGGTCATGTCCGACACCGCGCTGCGCAACTGGATGAACGGCCTGGTCGCCCGCATCGATAAAAGCTTGCGCTGAAGCCGGCGGCTCCGGCATTTCCCGCCTTTTCCCGGCCCCTGTTTTCTCTTATGATGCCGCCCACCATGCCGGCCCGTGGAGAGGAGACTGCTGGCCGGCGAACTCCGCCCGAGGCCTCACAAGAGCCCGGACGCATGTCTTATATGTCCACTCAATCGCATACAACAGAAGAAGGCGCACACGCGCCCGGGCTGCGCCGTACCTTGCACGCACGCCATCTCACCATGATCGCCATTGGCGGATCGATCGGCACCGGCCTGTTCGTGGCATCGGGCGCCACGATCGCGCAGGCTGGCCCGGGCGGGGCCCTGGCGGCCTACATCCTGATCGGCGCGATGGTCTATTTCCTGATGACCAGCCTGGGCGAGCTTGCCGCCTACATGCCGGTGTCGGGCTCGTTCGCCACCTACGGCGCCAAGTACGTGGACGAAGGCTTCGGCTTCGCGCTGGGCTGGAACTACTGGTACAACTGGGCCGTGACCATTGCCGTGGAACTGGCGGCCGCGCAACTCGTCATGCAGTACTGGTTCCCCGACACGCCGGGCGTGCTGTGGAGCGCGCTGTTCCTGGGGCTGATGTTCGCGCTCAACGCGATCTCGGTGCGCGGCTTCGGCGAGGCCGAGTACTGGTGCGCGCTGATCAAGGTGGTCACAGTGATCGCCTTCATCGCGATCGGCACGCTGATGATCTTCGGCATCATGCGCGGCGATTTCGCGCCCGTGAATGGTCTGGCCAACCTGACCATCGGCGATGCCCCGTTCGTGGGCGGCTTGCCCGCGCTGATCGGCGTGGCGATGATTGCCGGCTTTTCCTTCCAGGGCACCGAACTGATCGGCGTGGCGGCCGGTGAATCGGCAGATCCCGCCAAGAATATTCCCCGCGCCGTGCGGCAGGTGTTCTGGCGCATCCTGCTGTTCTACGTGCTGGCCATCTTCATCATCGGCGTGCTGATTCCGTACACCGATCCGAGCCTGCTCAAGTCCGACGTGGAAACCGTGGGCGTCAGCCCGTTCACGCTGGTGTTCCGTCACGCCGGGCTGGCCTTCGCCGCCGGCGTGATGAACGCCGTGATCCTGACCGCCGTGCTGTCGGCTGGCAATTCGGGCATGTATGCGTCCACCCGGATGCTCTACAATCTGGCCACCGAAGGCCGCGCGCCGCGCGTGTTCGCGCAGCTGACCCGCAACGGCGTGCCGCTGATGGCGCTGCTGGCCACCACGGCCGTGGGCGCGCTGTGCTTCCTGACGT
Organism: Cupriavidus pauculus; assembly: GCF_002858765.1. Classification (GTDB taxonomy): domain Bacteria; phylum Pseudomonadota; class Gammaproteobacteria; order Burkholderiales; family Burkholderiaceae; genus Cupriavidus; species Cupriavidus pauculus_B. Next base: position 187,050 of record NZ_PJRP01000012.1, on the reverse strand, counting down.
CGATGTTCGAGAGCAAGTCGGTCTACCTGTGGCTGCTGAACCTGTCGGGCATGACCGGCTTCATCGCCTGGCTGGGCATCGCGGTGAGCCACTACCGCTTCCGCAAGGGCTTCGTCGCGCAGGGGCTCGACCTTAACCGCCTGCCCTATCGCTCGCCGTTCTTCCCGTATGGCCCGATCTTCGCGTTCGCGCTGTGCATGATCGTGACACTGGGCCAGAACTACCAGGCCTTTACCGACGGCAAGATCGACTGGGTGGCCGTGACCGCCACCTACGTGGGCATTCCGATCTTCCTGCTGATCTGGTTCGGCTATCGCATCGCGCGCAAATCGCGCTTCGTGCGCTATGCCGACATGCAATTCCCCGCGCTGCCCGCAGCCGACACCGACGCTTCCGAGCGCGGCATGGCCACGGCGGCCGGCGAATAAGAGCGCCGTTCCCAGGCGCCTGGATAACACTAAAAACAAGCACAACGACCAAGGAGTCATCTTGAAGAAGTCCATTCGCACGAGCCTGCTGGCACTGGCCGCCCTGGCGGCCCTGCACGCACACGCCGCACCCACGCTGGTGGAATCCGTCCGCGGCTACACGCTGCAGAACGACAAGGTCACGCAATTCAGCGGCCTGGTGTTCGACCAGGGCAAGGTGCTGGCCACCGGCGACGCCGCCGCGCTGCGCGCCAGGTATCCCGACGCGAAGCGCGTCGACGGCCAGGGCAAGACGCTGCTGCCGGGCCTGATCGACGCCCACGGCCACGTGTTCCGCCTGGGCTTCAAGACCACCGAGATTTCGCTGTCGGGCACGAAGGACCTGAACGAGGCGCAAGGCATCATCCGCGCCTACGGCCAGAAGAACCCGCAGCGCCAGTGGCTGCTCGGCTATGGCTGGAACCAGGTGAACTGGAAGCTGGGCCGCTTTCCGACTGCCGCCGAACTCGACGCCGCCGTCTCCGACCGCCCGGCGCGCCTGGTGCGCGTGGACGGCCACGCCGCGTGGCTGAACACCAAGGCGCTGCAGGCGGCCGGCATCACGCGCGACACCAAGGATCCGGCCGGCGGCCGCATCGAGCGCGACGCCAGCGGCAACCCGACCGGCGTGCTGGTCGACAAGGCCATGGCGCTGGTCAACGACATCATTCCCCCGTACACCGACGATGACCGCCGTGCCGCGCTGGCCGCCGCCATCGCGCACATGAACGCGCTGGGCCTGACCGCCGTGGGCGACGCCGGCGTGACCGTGACCGACGACCGCATCTATCGCGAGTTCGCCGACCAGGGCAAGCTGACCACGCGCATCTACGCGATGATTCGTGACACCGGCGACGACTTCAAGGCGCTGTCCGCCAAGGGTCCCGTGATTGGCTACGGCAACGACCGCTACTACCTGCGTGCCGTCAAGCTGTACGGCGACGGTGCCCTGGGCAGCCGCGGTGCCGCGCTGATGGAGCCGTACACCGACGACCACGCGCAAAGCGGCCTGCTGTTCATGAGCGACGCCGCGATGCAGGCCGCCGTGAAGACCGCCATCAAGGCCGGCTACCAGGTCAACGTCCACGCCATCGGCGACAAGACCAACCGCCAGGTGCTGGACGCCATGGAAGTGGCCTACAAGGAAGTGGGCGGCCGCGCGCTGCGCAACCGCATCGAGCACGCGCAGGTGGTGTCGATGCCGGACATCCCGCGCTTCAAGAAGCTGGACCTGATCGCGTCGATGCAGCCGACGCACGCCACCAGCGACATGAACATGGCCGAAGACCGCATCGGTCACGATCGCATCAAGGGCGCCTACGCCTGGCAGACGTTCCTGAAGCAAGGCACGGTCATCGCCGGCGGATCGGACTTCCCGGTGGAATCGGCCAATCCGTTCTACGGCCTGCACGCCGCCGTGACGCGTACCGACCACGAAGGCCGCCCGATCAAGGGCTGGCATCCGGAGGAAGCCATGACGCTGCCGCAGGCGTTCCGCGCCTTCACGCTGGACGCCGCCTACGCCGAGCACCAGGAAAAGTCGCTGGGCTCGCTGGAAGCCGGCAAGTGGGCCGACTTCATCGTGGTGGACCGCGACCTGTTCAAGGTACCGGCCGGCGACATCTGGAAGATCCAGGTGCTGGAGACCTGGGTAGCCGGCGAGCGCGTGTATGCGAAGGGCGACCAGTCGGCGCAGCGCTGAGCCGCACCGCACGCCCAAATGAAAGGGCCCCGCATCGCGGGGCCTTTTTTCTTGCCGCCATGGGCAACCACGTTACTGCTGCGCAGCCGCCGGTGCCTTCTTGTGCGTCGACGACTTGCCCGACGACTTCTTGGTGCTCTTGCTGTCGGTCAGAGCCGAAGCCGTGTTCTGGTTCGCGCCCTGCGTGTAGGGATCGAACTTGTCGCCCGAACGGGCCGTGTCCGGCACGTAGCCGTCCTTGTTGGTGGCGCGCGCCGGATCGGGCACGTAGCCGTCCTTGTTCGTGGTACGCATGTTGTAGTCGTAGCGATCGGCAGGATTGGCCGGGCCAGCCGCCATTGCCAGACCAGGAATGCATACCGTCACCGCCAATGCCACTGCCATCGTGAACGCCTTCATCGAGATCTCCCTGCGCAAGACTGTTAAGAAAGAAATATCGTGCGGCAATTCCGCACGGACCACAGTCAAGCGTAGACGTCAGACATCGAAAACGCCATCACCGGCGGCGTATGGCCGTCACGTCACCGTGCGAATCGACAAAGCGCCGCTTTCGCACCAAAACTGGCGGGCGGGGTCCGCAGCGGGCGGCTGGGTTCAGGGACGCAGCAGGTCGAAGCCGGCCAGCGCCACCACGCCACTCAGTACGTCGGTCGACATGGCGCCGTCACCGATGATCAGGATGGCGGCGGCGGCCCACGTGGTGGCGCAGAAAAGGTAGAAACGCTTGTTCATGGTGCAGGAAACGCTGGATGACCGGCGAGGGTCGGCAGGGGTGGAAGTCAGTATAAACCCTGATAACAACCCTTGCACCCCCTTTGTCGCCAACCCGCACCATGCCGGCAATGTGTCACATCGAAGCGAGGCGGTCAGGCCAGCAACCTGGGCACCGACGCCACCAGCATGGCCACGCCCGAGCAGGTCAGCAGCGTCAGCACGATGCGCCGGAAGGTCACATCGCTGATACCGATATAGACACGCGTGCCGATCAGCGTCGGAATCAGCATGGCCGGCGCCACGATGGCAAACATCGGCAGCATGTCGCGCGTGATGATGCCGGTGCCCACGTAGACCCCCATCGTCACGATCAGCGCGCCCAGGTTGAAGTTCTGGATCACCACGCGCTGCTTGTCCTTGTCGAAGCCGCGCAGCGTGCACCACAGCGTGGGCGCGATGCCGGTGAACCCGCCGATGCCGCCCATGATGCCGCCGATGACCCCGACAATGCCGTCGGCCACGCGGCCGCCATGGCGGATCGGCGGGATGCGGGCAGAGAACAGCATGATCGGGCACCAGATCACCAGGATCATGCCCAAGCATAGCTTGAACAGGTTGACGTCGAGCCGTGGCAGCAGGCTCACGCCGATGGGAATGCCGACGATGCCACCCAGCAGGAACGGCAGCACCGTGGAAAGATGAAACTTGCGCCGCACCGTGAACGCCGCCAGCAGCTGGCCGGTCAGTGCGCCGAACACGGACATCGCCGAGGCCATGCGCGGTTCCACGCCCCAGGCCCAGAACGACATCGCCACCATGCCGAAGGCAAACCCGGAAAGCCCCTGGACAAACCCGGCGACGATGGCGCCGAGCGCGACGACGATGAATACGGAATCCATGCGGATCCTCTTCTAGTTATGGAGGGTAAGGCTCCCCGCCCTCGTCAGACGGGGGGCGGGGCAAAACGAAGTAGTCCGATCAGCCGCCGATACCCAGCAGTTCCACTTCAAAATTCAGCGTCGCGTTGGGCGGGATCGTGCCCGGCACACCGCGCGCGCCATAGGCCGTCGATGCCGGGCAGGTCAGCTTGACCTTGCCGCCCACCTGCATTTTCTGCACGCCTTCGGTCCAGCACGGGATCACGCGGTTCAGCGGGAACGAAATCGGCTGGCCGCGCTTGTACGAGCTGTCGAACTCGGTGCCGTCGGTCAGCGTGCCGCGATAGTGGACCTTGACGGTGTCCGACGCCTTGGGCGACGGGCCCGTGCCCTTGGTCACGGTATCGACCACCACGCCCGAAGGCAGCGTTTCGGCAGCGGCGGCCAGACCCGAAGCGGTCAGCGCAACGGCAGCGAGGAGCAGGGAGATTTTCTTCATGAGATTCTGTCGTGTGTCGTGGGTCCGATTTTCAGGAGCGACACCGGGTCCCGGCAAATCGGGCCAGGTGCCAGCCGGCAAGTGTACACGCCATGCCGGCCGGCAACTGTGTCACGCCCGATGCATCGGGACGCCCACGGTTACGACACCTGGCCCATCGCCGGATCGCTGACCGAGTCCTTGCCGGTCTCGATACGGCCCGCGATACGGCGACGCAACGACGGCGCCAGATCGCAGCCGATCTCGAAGTCGTACCAGTTGCCGCTGTCGCCCAGCGTCCAGCTCAGTTCGCCTACCTGGCCCGGCGCCACGGTCTGCGTCCACGGACCGTCCGTGCGGTATGCCCTGGCCGATGCCGTGAACGTGCACGCCTTGTCGCTGCGGTTGTGCAGCTTGACCTGCAGCTTTGCCGGATCGCACAGCTCGTAGCAGACCTGGATTTCCGCGCCGCCGGCCGCCGACTGCTCGGACACATTGCCGACGAACGCGCGGTGATAGCCGTTCGGACCCAGCACCCAGAGGTCGTACTTGCCGTTGTCGGCCGCCACGCTCCACACGCCGTCCAGGCGCTTGCCGGCTTCCACCACGTAGCGGCGCGGAATGGCATCCAGGTGCAGCTTGTCGTAGACGTGGAAGACCGCGCCGGCGTTGCCGTCATCGGCAAAGCTCAGCGTCACCGTCTTGGCGCCCGCGTCGATGTGCGACGTGGTGTGCAGTTCGTAAGGCAGCGCACGCGAAGGCCGCGTGCCGGTGACCTGCGGCGGCAGCACGGCAGTGGTCGGCACCGGAATGGCGGCCGATGCCTTCTGCGTCAGCGCCAGATTGTCGACCGTCACCTTGGTACTGCGGCCGGCCAGCGTCGGCAGTGGGTCGGCGTTCGGGTTGACGAAGTTGAAGGCCGACGTCAGGTCGCCGCACACCGCGCGGCGGTAGGCGCCAACCTGCGGCTCCTTCACGCCGAAGCGCTTTTCCAGGAAGAGCAGCGTCGACGTGTGGTCGAACACCTGCGAGTTGACCCAGCCGCCACGGCTCCACGGCGACACGATCCACATCGGCACGCGCGGGCCCGGGCCGTAGGGCTTGCCATCGATGGCCGACTGGTTGGTCGTGGCCGGCGTGTAGTTGTGATACTCGAAGGCCATGTCGGCCGCGCCGAGCGTGCTGCCGCCGGCCAGCGACGCATCGGCGTTGCGCGACGGGGCCGACGGCGGCGGCAGGTGGTCGAAGAAGCCGTCGTTCTCGTCGTAATTGATCAGCAGCACGGTCTTGCTGAAGACCTCGGGATTGGCCGTCAGCGCGTCCAGCACCTGCTGCACGTACCAGCCGCCCTGCGCCGGGCTCGACGGCCCCGGGTGTTCGCTGTACAGCGAAGGCGGGATGATCCACGAGACCTCCGGCAGCGTGCCGTTCTGCACATCGTCGCGGAACGACTGCAGCAGCCCGTCGGGCATGGTGTTGGCAAAGCCCCTGGCCAGCGGGCTCAGCGCGTCGTCGATGGCCGGATCGTAGGCAGGCGAGACGGCGGGCAGCGCCACCGGGCGGCGCGCCACGGGCATCGACTCGATCGCCGCGCGCCAATGCTGGAAGCTCATCATCTCGTTGCAGCCGTAGTTGTCGGCCAGGCTCTGGTAGACCTTCCAGCTCACGCCCGCATCCACCAGGCGGTCGGCATAGGTCTTCCACGTCCAGCCCTGGGTCGACGGTCCCACGTCGTTGCCACCGTTGAACTCGTTGACCATGGCCGCCACATTGGCGCCGCTCGGGCCATTCGTGCCGGTCCAGTAGTACAGGCGGTTCGGAATCGTGCCCGTGTGCATCGAGCAGTGATAAGCGTCGCACAGCGTGAAGGCATCGGCCAGCGCGCGTTGGAACGGCACCTCGGGCGTGTCGAAGTACGACATCGACAGCCGGTTCTTGGCCACGGGCCAGCGGTTCATGCGGCCGTGGTCCCAGGCGTTCTGGGCGTCGGGCCAGGTATGCGGCGTGCTGCCCGCGCGTTGAGCGTTACCCAGCGAGCCATCCAGCCGGTACGGGGTGATCGTGGCGTTGGTGGCATCGGTCTGGAAGAACGCGTTCTGGCCGTTTGCCAGCGGAATCGCAAAGCGGTCGCCATAGCCGCGCACGCCCTTGAAGGTGCCGAAATAGCTGTCGAACGACCGGTTTTCGAGCATCAGCAGCACGACGTGCTTCACGTCCTGGATCGTGCCCGTGACGTTGCTGGCCTCGATGGCCAGCGCACGGCGGATGCTGGGCGGAAACGATGCCAGCGTGGCGGCGGCGGCAGCCGTGCCGAGCGTGTTGCGCAGGAACTTACGTTTGGATGGGTTGAATGTCATGCCGGGTCGGTGTCTGTTGTGTGGGGGTGGCGCGGGACGCTGCTCAGGGGCGGATCTCGGCGAAATCAGGGGGCCGGCGCGCAGTGCGCCGTGGTGCAGGCGGCCGGCGTGGTGCCGCCATTGCCGCCACCCGTGGCAGGGGGCGTCGCGTTGTTGTCGTCGCCGCCGCCGCAGGCGCCGAGCATCAGCGCCAGGCACAGGACACCGGCGCCGAACACCGGCCTGCGCATGCGCGAATGAACAGTTTTTGTGGTTGTCATGGTTCGAGGTCAGAGAATTTCATGTGACGGTTCGGGCGTCAAATGTCCTGATGCCCGTGCACGATCCCCGCCGCCCTTGTCTCCCAATGTCTTGATATACAAGGCTTACCCCTCCGAAGGAGGGTGTCTGCGGGCGAGAAGTGAAGTCTGGACGCTTGTTATGTCAACGATGTGACCAAGGCGATACCGATCGCGCGTTTGAGCGAACACATGTTGCGAATGAACATACCCAGGGTCGGGCGATGCAGGGTTCTGCGCGGTTGCGGACCTTGCTGTCACGCCCGTCGACTAAGCTTGTCGGGTTGCCCCCTCACTCCACCTTCACCCTCGCCAGGAGCGCCCCATGGCCCAGCAGCAGCGCATCACCATCACCGTGCCGGACGGCAGTTTTGCCGCGTACCTCGCCACCCCCGATGCCGGCAACGCGAACGGCGCGGCCATCGTCGTGCTCCAGGAAATCTTCGGCATCAATGCGGACCTGCGCGAGACATGCGACAACTTTGCGCGCGACGGCTTCGTGGCGATCTGCCCGGACCTGTTCTGGCGGCAGGAGCCCAACGTGGAACTGACCGACAAGACCGAGGCGGAATGGAAGAAGGCGTTTGCGCTCTACAACGGCTTCGACGTCGACAAGGGCATGGCCGACGTGGGCGCCACCATCCAGGCCGCGCGTCAGCAGCCGGGCGTCAAGGCCGTGGGCACCGTGGGCTATTGCCTGGGCGGGCTGCTGGCCCTCCTGAGCGCCACGCGCACCGATGCCGACGCCAGCGTGTCGTACTACGGCGTCGGCATGGACAAGTACCTGGGCGAAGCGTCGAAGATTGCGAAACCGCTGCTGATGCATATCGCCGAGGCGGATGAATTCGTGCCGCCTGAATCGCGCGCAAAGATCGTCGAAACCTTAAAAGACAATCGCCACGTCGAGATTCACACCTATCCGGGCTGCCAGCACGCGTTCGCGCGCAACCAGGGCGTGCATTACGTGGATGCGGCGGCCAAGGCCGCCAATGCCCGCACGCTCAAGCATTTCCTGTCGATGAAATAACCCTGCTTCTGCAGGCATTGACCCGCGTTCCGCCGCGATCCATGCCACAATGCCCGCTGGCCAACTACGCAGACGGAGCTTTCGGGATGTATCGCGGGGAACGGTTCAACGGCTACAGTCACCTGGCTGGCGCGGTGCTTTCCGCCGCCGGCATGGCAGTACTGGTCACCTCGTCGGCGCTGTATCACGACGCCTGGAAGGTGGTCAGTTCCGTGGTCTACGGCACCACCCTGGTGCTGCTCTACACAATTTCCACCGTCTATCACAGCGTGCGCGGGCCGGCCAAGGACATCTTCCGCCGGCTCGACTACTGCGCGATCTACCTGCTGATCGCGGGCAGCTATACGCCGTTTGCGCTGGTGACCTTGCGGGGGCCCTGGGGCTGGACGCTCTTCGGCATCAACTGGGGCCTGGCGGCGGTGGGCATCATCCAGGAACTCTGGATCGGCCGCCGCACGCGCGTGATATCGCTGTCGATCTACGTCATCATGGGCTGGCTGGTGCTGATCGCCTTCCAGCCGCTCGCGGCGGCGCTGCCCACAGCAGGCCTGTACTGGCTGGTGGCCGGCGGCGCGATCTACACCGCCGGCATCGGGTTTTTCCTGTTCGACGAGCGCGTGCGCCACTTCCACGGCATCTGGCACCTGTTCGTGCTGGGCGGCAGCTTCTGCCAGTTCATCAGCATCCTGTTCTACGTCGACTGACGCGCTACACCTCGCTACACCTCGGACACGGCCGCCGCCGGCGCGGTCGCTTCCGATACCACCCCCGCCTGCAGCAGCGCAGCAATCTCCGCCTCGCCATAACCACATTCCGCCAGTAGCGCACATGTATGCTCGCCCAGCCGCGGCGAGGGACGGTGATACTGCGCAGGCGTTTCCGATAGCTGGATCGGCAGGCCCAGCGTACGGATCGGCCCCGCCTCGGCATGCTGCTGGCGCACCACCATGCCACGCGCCAGCGTCTGAGGATGGTTCAGCGCCTCGCCAATCGAGTGCACGGGCCCGGCCGGCACCCCCGCCGCGTCGAAGACATCGAGCCAGTGCGCCGACGGGCGCGTCATCAGGATGGCGGCCATCTCGGGCAACAGCGACTCGCGATGGCGCATGCGGTCGGCATTGAGCCGGTAACGCGGATCGTCGATCCACTCGGGATGCCCTATCGCCTGCGCGATGCGCGCCCAGTTCTTTTCGTTGGCGCCGCCCACGATGATGTGGCCGTCCTGCGTCGGAAACGCCTGGTACGGCGTGGCCAGCACGTGCGCCGATCCACTGGGCCCCGGCGATTCGCCCGTGGCAAAGTGGATGGCCGCATGCCAGTAGAGCTGCTGCAGCCCGGCCTCGATCAGCGAGGTCTCCACCACCTGGCCGCGCCCGGTCT
>NZ_PJRP01000012.1:0-177759 GCF_002858765.1 Cupriavidus pauculus | reverse complement strand
AGCACGTGCGCCGATCCACTGGGCCCCGGCGATTCGCCCGTGGCAAAGTGGATGGCCGCATGCCAGTAGAGCTGCTGCAGCCCGGCCTCGATCAGCGAGGTCTCCACCACCTGGCCGCGCCCGGTCTTCTGGCGGTGCTGGTACGCGGCCAGGATGCCGAACGCAGCCAGCAGCCCGGCGTTGATATCTGCAATCGAATTGCCGGTGCGCAGCGGCGGCCCACCCTCCTCGCCCGTGATGCTCATCAAGCCAGTAAAGCCCTGGGCGATCAGGTCGAAGCCGCCTTTGTCGGCATAGGGGCCGCTGCGGCCGTAGCCCGAGATCGCGCAGTAGATCAGGCCGGGGTTCTCCTGCGACAGCGTGTCGTAGCCCAGATCCAGCTTTTCCAGCGTGCCCTTGCGGAAGTTCTCGATCACCACATCGGCGTTGCGCACCATGCGCAGGAACACTTCGCGGCCCTCGGGCTTCTTGAGGTCCAGCGCAATGCCGCGCTTGTTGCGGTTCAGCATCAGGAACGGCGCGGACACGCCATTGATTGCCGGCTCCTTGTAGCCGCGTGCATCGTCGCCACCGTCGATCTTCTCGATCTTGATCACGTCGGCACCCAGGTCGGCCAGCATCATGCCGCAGGTGGGGCCGGCCATGATCTGGGCGAGCTCCAGCACACGCAGGCCGGCCAGCGCGCCGGGCTGCATGGAAGTGAAATCGGACATCGGTCTCCTCCGAAACTAGCGGCCGGCGAACGTCGGCGCCTGCTTGGCCAGGAACGCGCGGTAGCCGGTGCGGAAATCCTCGGTATCGAAACAGTCGAAAGCGGCGTCCAGATCGGCCGCCGACAGGGGCTTGCCCTCCGCCAGTTGCCGCGCAAAGCGCTTGTGCCAGCGCGCCACCAGCGGCGCGCCCGATGCAATGCGCGCCGCCGTTGCCTGCGCCTCGCCGGCCACCTGGTCATCGGGCACCACGCGCGACACCAGCCCCATCGCATGCGCCTCGTCGGCGCCCACGATACGGCCCTCGAACAGCAGCTCCAGCGTGCGCGATGTACCGATCAGCCGGATCAGCGGCGCCATTTCGGCGTGCGCCATGACCAGGCCCAGGTTCTTGATCGGCGCGCCGAAGCGGCTGCTCTGCCCGCAGATGCGAATGTCAGCCATCGCCGCCACCTCCAGCCCGCCGCCCACGCAGATGCCGTGGATCTGCGCCACCACCGGATGCGGGCAGTCCTGCATGGCCTGCGCCGTGGCGTGCATCACCGCGCCATAGGCCACGGCCTGCTGCTTGTTGGATCGGGTGGTCTCGAATTCCCCGATGTCGTTGCCCGGCGAAAACGCCTTTTCGCCGGCACCGCGCACGATCACACAGCGCACCGAATCATCGGCGGACAGCGTGCGGAACGTGTCGCCAAGCTGGCGCCACATGTCCAGCGTGAAGGCGTTCAGCTTGGCGGGCCGGTTCAGCACGATGGTGGCCACGGCGTCGTCGCGCGTGACCAGCAGGGTGCCCTGTTCGATCAGTCCTTCGCTCATTCCGCTGCCCCCTCGTGCGCCGACATCATCTTGCGGCGCTTCGTCTTTTCCAGCAGGCTGCCGAACACCGGCCAGACCAGGATCACGATGGCCAGCGCCATGATGGTGCCCACCAGGCCGTTGGACCAGAACACGTTCATCTCGCCCTGCGACATCAGCATGGTCTGCCGGAACGCGTCCTCGGCCCGGTCACCCAGCACCAGTGCCAGCACCAGCGGCGCCAGCGGATAGTCGAGCTTCTTGAGCACATAGCCGATGACGCCAAAGATCAGCATCAGCCAGACATCGAACATGGCGTTGTGCACCGTGAACGCGCCAATTGCGCAGACCACCAGGATCAGCGGCGCGATGATCGCGAACGGAATGCGCAGGATGGCGGCGAACAGCGGCACCGTCGACAGCACCACGATCAGCCCGGCCAGGTTGCCCAGGTACATGCTGGCGATCAGGCCCCAGACAAAGGTCTTCTGCTCGGTGAACAGCAGCGGTCCCGGTTGCAGGCCCCAGATCATCAGCCCGCCCAGCAGCACCGCCGCCGTGGCCGACCCCGGAATGCCCAGCGCCAGCATCGGCAGCAGCGCACTGGTGCCGGCAGCATGCGCGGCGCACTCGGGCGCGATCACGCCCTCGACGTTGCCCTTGCCGAACGTCTCGCGCTTGCGCGAGAAGCGCTTGGCCACGCCATAGCCCATGAACGATGCCGCCGTGGCGCCGCCCGGCGTCACGCCCAGCCAGCAGCCGATGACCGACGAGCGGATCAGCGTCATCCAGTAGCGCGGCAGCTCGGCCCAGGTCTTCAGCACCACCTTCAGGTCGATATCGGCGCGCTTGCCCCGGAAGGCGACGCCTTCCTCCATGGTCATCAGGATTTCGCTGATGCCGAACAGGCCGATCACCACCACCAGGAAGTCGAAGCCGCGCAGCAGTTCGGTTGAGCCGAAAGTCATGCGCAGCGTGCCCGACACCGTGTCCATGCCCACCGCGGCCAGCGCAAAGCCGATGCACATCGCGATCACGATCTTGGCCTTGGCTTCCTTGCCCATGCCGATGAAGCTGCAGAACGTCAGGAAGTAGACCGCGAAGAATTCCGGCGGCCCGAAGCGCAGCGCGAACTTGGCCACCATCGGCGCCAGGAACGTGATCAGCAGCACCCCGGCCAGCGCGCCCAGGAACGACCCCGTGAACGCCGACGTCAGCGCGCGGCCCGCCTCGCCCTGCTGCGCCAGCGGATAGCCGTCGAATGTGGTGGCCACCGACCAGGCCTCGCCCGGAATGTTGAACAGGATCGACGTGATGGCCCCGCCAAACAGCGCGCCCCAGTAGATGCACGACAGCATGATGATGGCCGACGTGGGTTCCATCGAGAACGTCAGCGGCAGCAGGATGGCCACGCCGTTCGGGCCGCCCAGGCCCGGCAGCACGCCCACCACGATGCCAAGCAGGATGCCTACCAGCATCAGCCCGACGTTGTGCCACGACATGGCCACGGCAAAGCCGCCCATCAATGCATTGAGTTCTTCCATGCCCGTCCCCTCAGAATCCAAAGGCCGCTTCGAGCGGCCCCTTGGGGAGCGGCACGCGGAACTGCATTTCAAAGATCCAGAACAGCACCACGTTGATGACCACGCCGGTCAGCACCGCGCGCCACCAAGCAAACTTGCCGATGGCCAGCATGAAACCGGCGATGAAGATTGCCGATGCCACGTAGATGCCCAGGAAGGCGATCAGCGCCACGTACACGGTCAGCGGCACCAGGATCACGGCCACCTGCTTCAACTGGGGCCACGTCACGAACACCGCATCGTTCGGCGTGCGCAACGCCTGCCACAGCACCATCAGGCAGGCCAGGAAGATCAGCGCGCCGATGCGCAACGGAAAGTAGCCGGCCTCCGGGCCGTCGGGCGCCCAGCCGGCACCGATCTGGTAGTTGCTGACTATCACCACCACCGCGCCGAGGGCGATCAGGATGGCCACGCCGATTTCGGCGGCGCGCACCGTGATCGCCGCCGGCGCGGCAGCGTCATGTGTTGGATTGCTCATTGGGTCTGTCTCCCCGTTCTGTTTTCGGCTCCCCTCTCCCATTTGTGGGAGAGGGGTTGGGGGATAGGGCGTGGATGTGCTGCCTGCCGAAATGGCGACTTGAAGCGCCGTGCCCTCTCCCCCGGCCCCTCTTCCGCGTGGCGGGAGAGGGGAGCAAACAATCAGCGGTCAACTACGTTACTTCGCCGCCACGAAACCCGCTTCCTTGATGATGTCCTTGTGGCGCGTCTCGTCCGCCGTCAGGAACTCCACCAGCTTCGGGCCAGCGAGGAAGTCGTTCTTGAGAGCGTTCTTTTCGAGGTATTCCTTCCACTCGGGCGTGGCCACCACCTTCTGCATCAGATCCACGTAGTACTTCTGCTGATCAGGCGTCACGCCGCCGGGCAGCATGAAGACGCGCAGCATCTGGTATTGCACGTCCAGGCCCTGCTCCTTGCAGGTCGGGATGTCGTGCCAGCTCTGCGTTCCCGTGATCTTGGTGGTGTATTGCATGCGCTCGGGCGCATAGACGCACAGCGCGCGATGCTCGCCGGCACGCCACTGGCCAATGGATTCGGACGGGTTGTTGACGTTGGAGTCGATATGCTTGCCCGACAGCTGCGTGGCCGCTTCGCCGCCCCCCTTGTACGGGATGTAGATGAAGCGCACGCCGGCCTTTCGCTCGGTCTGCGCCGTGATGATCTGGTCTTCGCGCTTGGAACTCGTGCCACCCATCTTGAACTTGCTCGGCGTCTTTTTCACGTCGGCCAGGTAGTCGGATGGCGTCTTGTACGGCGCCTCGGCATTGGTCCAGAGCACGAATTCATCCATGGCCACCATGGCCACCGGCGTCAGGTCGCGCCAGTTGAACGGCAACTGGCTGATCATCGGCACGGTGTAGAGCGCCGACGAGGTCACCAGCAGCTTGTGCGCGTCGCCCTTCGAGGCCTTGGTATCCATCAGCCCTTCCGCGCCGCTGGCACCGGCCTTGTTCACGACGATCATTGGCTGGTTCATCAGCTTGTGCTTGGCGATGATGCCCTGGATCGAGCGTGCCATCTGATCCGACGCGCCGCCGGCGCTGAACGGCACAACCACTTCCACCGGCTTAGTGGGTTCCCATGCAAAAGCCGGCGCGGCGGCCAGCGCGACACCAAACAGCGAGGCGCACGCAAGGGCGCGCGCAGCATAACGAAACGTCATGGTCTGTCTCCTTTGGGTGGCGGCCGTGCGCTCTGGCGGCGCATCGGCCTGTTGTCGTGGCGGCCTCTGAGGGGCCGCCTCTTTCTGCTACATCGATCGGGTTGTCGGAAGGGTGTGGTCAGGCCGCGCGCAAGGCAGGTTGCGACGCCGCGGCATTGCGCAGGCTTTCCATCGCGGCCAGTACGCCGCCACTGCGATGCGGCACGCCGGCCAGCGCCAGCCCCATCTCCACGCCCGCCAGGGTGCCCATCAGCGTCAGGTCGTTGAAATCGCCCAGGTGGCCGATCCGGAACACCTTGCCCGACAGCTTCGACAGGCCCTGCCCCAGCGACATGTTGAAGTTCTCGAGCACGGTCTTGCGGAACGTATCGGCGCTGTGGCCATCGGGCATGACCACAGCGGTCAGCGCCGGGCTGTATTCGGCCGGGTTCTGGCACAGGATCTCCAGGCCCCAGGCCGTCACGCAGGCGCGCGTGGCGGCTGCATGGCGCTGGTGGCGCGCGAACACGTTCGGCAGGCCTTCCTCCAGCAGCATGTCGCACGCCTCGGACAGGCCGTAGAGCAGGTTCGTGGCCGGGGTGTACGGCCAGAAGCCGTTCTTGTTTGATTCGAGGATCTCGTCCCAGCCCCAGAACGCCTTCGGAAGCTTCGCCTTGGCCGACGCGGCAATCGCCTTCTGGCTGACCGCGTTGAACGAGATGCCCGGCGGCAGCATCAGGCCCTTTTGCGAGCCGGACACGGTGACGTCCACCCCCCACTCGTCGTGGCGGTAGTCGACCGATCCCAGCGACGAGATCGTGTCCACCAGCAACAGGGCCGGGTGATTGGCGGCGTCGATGGCACGGCGCACCGCAGCCACATCGGACGTGACGCCCGTCGATGTCTCGTTGTGGACCACGCACACTGCCTTGATCTCGTGATTGCGGTCATCGGCCAGACGCGCGCCAACGGCCGCCGCATCCACGCCGTGGCGCCAGTCGCCCACGATGAACTCGGGGTTCAGGCCCAGCTTGTCGGCCATCTTCTTCCACAGCGACGCGAAATGGCCGGTCTCGTACATCAGCACCTTGTCGCCCGGCGACAGCGTGTTGACCAGCGCCGCCTCCCACGCGCCGGTGCCCGACGCCGGATAGATCACCACGGGCTGTTCGGTCTGGAAGACCTTGCGGATGTCGGCCAGCACCTTCTTGCCGAGTTGCTGGAACTCGGGGCCACGGTGGTCGATGGTCGGGTAATCCATCGCGCGCAGCACGCGATCCGGCACGTTGGTGGGGCCAGGAATCTGCAGGAAGTGCCGGCCGCTCGGATGGGAATTCAGTCGGATCATGTCGCCTCGTGTCCTTATGTTTGAATTTTGTATTCAAAAAACGGGGATGCACTGCAGCGCCGGCATGCGGGATAATGTTGGCAGGCACATGTGCTTGCTGCTCCGCTAAAAAGCCTTATAAATCAACAACTACAAGGCCTTGTTGCCAGTCGTTGCATGGTTCCGGGCACCGAAAATCGCACCGGAACGTGATTCGTGCTTGCCCCAGAGTAGGTTTTGAATACAATACTGTCAAGCCACACGATCCCTGATGAGCACTTCTCCGACCCTTTCCTCGCAAGCCGTTGACCGCCAGATCCTGCATGTGGCGGTGGCCCAGCGCCTGCGCACGATGATCATGGAAGGCGATCTCGCGCCGGGTACGCGGCTCAATGAGCGCGTGCTGTGCGACCTGCTGCAGGTGTCCCGCACGCCGTTGCGCGAAGCGTTCAAGGTGCTGGCCGCCGACGGGCTGGTGACGCTGCTGCCGAACCGGGGGGCCGAGGTGGTGGTGCTGTCGACCGACACCGTCAATCACCTGTTCGAGATGATGGGCGCGCTCGAAGCCATGTCGGGCGAACTGGCCTGCCAGCGCATCACCGAGGCCGAACTCAACGAGATCCGCGCCCTGCACTTCGAGATGCTGGCGTGCCACGCCCGGCGCGACCTGCCCAACTATTACGCGCTGAACCGGCGCATCCACGACGCCATCAACGCGGCGGCGCGCAATCCGATTCTTGAGGAGACTTATCGACGCATCAACCTGCGTATCCAGGCGCTGCGTTTCCGCTCGAACTTCGACCACGACAAATGGGACATGGCCGTGCGCGAGCACGGCAACATGCTCGATGCCCTGGCGAAGCGCGACGGTGCGGCCCTGCGTGACATCCTGCGCGCGCACTTGAAACACAAGCACGACGCGCTGATCGCCGAACTAGAACGCGCACAGAACGTCGCCGCCTGAACGGAGCGCGCCCCTGGGCGGGCGCTTCCGGCCATGGCGGCGTCTTCGAGTGTCCGCAACCGGAGACATCCCCGCTCATGGCCTTGCCTGTCACCCCCACGCCGCCCGGCGTGCAACCGCTGCGCTTCATGCCCGGCGCGGCCTCCGCGCCCGCCCTGCAATCGCCGCTGTACCGCCGCCTGGCCGCCGAACTGCGCGGCGACGTGCTGTTCGATACCGCCAGCCGCGGCCGCTATGCCACCGATGCGTCGATCTACCAGATCATGCCGCTGGGCGTGGTGGTGCCGCGCGATGAAGCCGACGCCCGGCTCGCGCTCGATATCGCGCGCGACCTGAAGGCGCCGCTGCTGCCGCGCGGCGGCGGCACCAGCCAGTGCGGCCAGACCGTGGGCGAGGCGCTGGTCATCGACAACAGCAAGTACCTGAACCAGGTCATCGACTTCGATCCGCAGGCGCGCACCGTCACCGTGCAGCCCGGCATCGTGCTCGATCACCTGAACGCGTGGCTCAAGCCACACGGCCTGTGGTTCCCGGTGGATGTCTCCACGGCCGCGCAATGCACGATCGGCGGCATGACCGGCAACAATTCCTGCGGCTCGCGCTCGATCCAGTACGGCAACATGGTGCACAACGTGCTGGGCGTGCAGGCCATCCTGGCCAACGGCGACGACGTCTGCTTCGACGCCCGATGGCCGGCCGAGGACGCGCCACACCGCGCCATTGCCGACGGCGTGCGCCGCATCGCCGAGCGCGAGCGCGACGCCATCGCGCAGATGTATCCGAAGGTGCTGCGCCGCGTGGGCGGCTACAACCTCGACATCTTCCAGCCCCAGAACGAGCGGCCCTACACCGCCGACGGCAGCGTCAACCTGGCCCACCTGCTGGTGGGGTCCGAAGGCACGCTGGCCTATTTCCGCCACATCACGCTGCAACTGGCACCGCTGCCCACCCACAAGACGCTGGGCGTGGTCAACTTCCCGACGTTCTACCAGTCGATGGACCTGACGCGCCATATCGTCGCGCTCAGGCCCGCAGCCGTGGAACTGGTCGACCGCACCATGATCGACCTGGCGCGCGGCAACCCCGCCTTCCGCCCCGTCATCGACAAGGCCCTGATCGGCGAGCCCGAAGCCATCCTGCTGGTGGAGTTTGCCGGCGAAGACCGCGACGCCACGCTGCGCGGCCTGCGGCAGCTGGTGGAGCTGATGGCCGACCTGGGCCTGCCCGGCTCGGTGGTGGAGATGCCCGACGCTGGCCCGCAGAAGGCGCTGTGGGAAGTGCGCAAGGCCGGCCTGAACATCATGATGAGCATGAAGGGCGACGGCAAGCCGGTATCGTTCATCGAGGATTGCGCGGTGCCGCTCGAACATCTGGCCGAATACACGTCGCGCCTGACCGAGGTCTTCCACAAGCACGGCACGCGCGGCACGTGGTACGCCCACGCCAGCGTGGGCACGCTGCATGTGCGGCCGATCCTGGACATGCGCCGCGACGGCGCGGCGAAGATGCGCGCCATCGCCGAGGAAGCCGCCGCCATGGTGCGCGAATACAAGGGCGCGTACTCGGGCGAGCATGGCGACGGCCTGTGCCGCGGCGAATGGGTGGCCTGGCAGTTCGGGCCGTCGCTGGCGAATGCGTTTGCCGAGGTCAAGGCGTTGTTCGATCCCGACAACCGCTGCAACCCCGGCAAGATCGTGCGCACGCCGAAGATGGACGACACGTCGCTGTTCCGCTTTCCGCAGAACTACACCGTCAAGCCCCTGCAACCGGCACTGGACTGGTCCGCCTGGAACGTCACGCGCGACCCCGTCACCGAGGTGGAAAGCACGCCGGGCAACGGGCTCGACCCCGCCAACGGCCTGGCCGCCGCCGTGGAGATGTGCAACAACAACGGCCACTGCCGCAAGTTCGACGCCGGCACCATGTGCCCGAGCTATCGCGTCACGCGCGACGAGCAGCACCTGACGCGCGGCCGGGCCAACACGCTGCGGCTGGCACTGTCCGGGCAGCTTGGCAGCGAGGGCCTGCTCGATTCCGCCGTCAAGGAGACGATGGACCTGTGCGTGTCCTGCAAGGGCTGCAAGCGCGATTGCCCCACCGGCATCGACATGGCCAAGATGAAGATCGAAGTACGCGCCGCCAACGCCCGCGTGGGCCGGCTGCGCCTGCGCGACAAACTCGTGGCCTTCCTGCCGCGCTATGCGGGCACGGCCAGCAAGCTGCCCTGGCTGTTCAACCTGCGCGATCGCGTGCCGGGGCTACCGCAACTGGGCGAGCGGCTGCTGGGGCTGTCGGCCAAACGTTCGCTGCCGCGCTGGCAGCCGGCCTTCCTGCGCGACGACTACAAGGCGCAGCCCGCTGGCGGCAAGGAGGTGGTGCTCTTCGTCGATACCTTCAACAATCACATGGAGCCCGGCAACGCGCGCGCGGCGCAGCGCGTGCTGGAAGCCGCCGGCTACACCGTACATCTGTCTGGCGTGCCCGGCGAGCGCCCGTTGTGCTGCGGTCGCACGTTCCTGGCGGCTGGCCTGGTCGATGAAGCGAAGGTCGAAGCGAAGCGCGCGCTCGACAGGCTGTTGCCGTTTGTGTCGCGCGGCGTGGCGGTGGTGGGGCTGGAGCCATCGTGCCTGCTGTCGATGCGCGACGAGTTCCTGCAATACGGCTACGGCGACGCGGCGCACGCGCTGGCGGATAACGCGTTCCTGTTCGAGGAATTCCTGGTGCGCGAGCATGCGGCTGGCCGCTTTGCGCCCGCCCTGAAGCCCATCGGCCACCAGCAGGCGCTGCTGCACGGCCATTGCCACCAGAAGGCGTTCGACGCGGTGCGGCCGGTGGAGCAGGTGCTGGGCTGGATTCCCGACCTGAAGACCGCGCTGATCGAATCGTCATGCTGTGGCATGGCGGGCAGCTTCGGCTACGAGGCCGAACATCACGAGGTGTCGATGCGGATGGGGGAACTGTCGTTGCTGCCGGCGGTGCGCAAGGCCGATGCCGGTACGCTGGTCGTGGCGGATGGCACGAGCTGCCGGCACCAGATCCACGACGGCGCCGGCCGAGAGGCCTTGCATGTGGCACGGGTGCTGGAGATGGCGCTGTAGCACCTGGAAGTGCCCGCCCTCTCCCCCGCCCCTCTCCCGCGAGCGGGAGAGGGGAGAACACCACGGGCATTGCAACCACTCTCGGTTTGCTCCCTGCGCGGGAGCGGCGAACACCCGTGGCATTTCAAGAAGCGCTGTCTGTTGGCTCGCTGTGGAAGGCGGAAAGACACCAACAGGTTTGTTTTCCTCCCCTCTCCCGCCTTGCGGGAGAGGGGCTGGGGGAGAGGGAGAGGGCGAGCGCATACGTCGCGCTAAACCCCGGCCATCACTGCGGCACCAGTTCCACCCGCTCCTTGCTTTCCTTTTCCACCTGCTTGCGCGAATACACGAGCGGGAAGTACTCGCCCTTGGCCCACAGCGGTGCCAGGTCACGATAGTGCGGGTTGGCCGGGTTGCCCGACTGCCCCGGCGTGTTGACCACACGCGACGCGTCCCAGTTGCCCACGTCGAGCACCATGCGGAACGACGCACCGGCCGTCAGCTGAAAGTCGCTGTTGCGGTAGCTGGTATTCATCGGCGTGAACGACGATCCACCGATCGGCCCGGCATTGACATCGAGCTGCTGGCGCTGCGCCGCATCCAGGATCGGATCGAGCGGATGGCTGAACACGGCCGTGTGCAGCTTGCCCCATTGCCAGGCCCTGGGGTCGCTGCCGAGCTTCTTCTCGATCTCGACCATCGCCGTCTTCAGCGTGCCGGTCATGATCTCGTTGCGCTTGTCCACCGTCATCCAGGTATCGGGCCGCTCCAGCACCGCGATCACGCGGCTGGCATCGCCGGGCCCCACCAGGCGCGCACCTTCCGGCGACAGCGCGGCACGCACCACGGCCGTACGCAGGTACTTGCTGAACCACACCTCGAACAGCGCGGCGGCGGCGCTGTCGGCCCGCTCGTTGCCGTCCCAGTTGCGCAGCAGGTCCAGGCCGCGCTGCACCTGGGCATCGCTGCTATTCAGCGGCTTGACCAGCGCCACCACACGCTGCGCGGGCAGCGATACCGTGTCGTTCTGCCACGCCATCGAATCTTCCAGCGAACTTCGCGGATTCGCCGCCACCAGCGCCTTCAGCCGGCGCGCACGCGAGCTGTCGCTCCATTCGTAGCCGACGCCGATCTTCGCGGCCGGGTGATTGGCCGGGATGTTGTTCTCGTTGGCGGTCACCACATAGCCGGGCGCCGGATTGAAGGCCCACGGCAGTTCATCCATGTTGCGATAGCCGGCCCACTCGTAGCGGCCATCGCCAGGCACCGGCATCAGGCCATCCCAGTTCGGCCGGTTGACCGTCAGCCCGCCCGGAATCCAGCCGATGTTGCCGGACCGGTCGGCATAGACCTGGTTCTCGCCCGGTGCGCCCCAGCGGTTCATGGCCGCGCGGAACTGGTCCCAGTTCTGGGCGCGCATATAGTCCATCGAGCCGAAGTACGGCGCCATCCCGTAGTCCAGCCAGGCCGCGCGCAGCGCATAGGCGCGGCCGCCCTTGGCATCGGCGTACAGCACCGGGCCATGCCGGGTGTAGTCGATCGTCACCTTGCGGGGCGTCGCCTCGCCGCGCACGGCAATCTGCTCGGTGACCGTCTCCATGGGCTCCCATCGGCCCTTGTAGCGATATTCGTGGGCCTGGGCGGGATTGGTCTCGTAGACGTAAAGGTCTTCCTGGTCCATGTAGAACCGGGTCAGGCCGAAGGCAATCGTGCCGTTGTGGCCAATCGAGATGCCGGGCAGGAACGGCTCGCCCGCGCCGATGACCGACAGGCCCGGCGCATTGAGATGGCTGATGTAGCGCAGGCTGGGCGCGCCGTGGGCGCGGTGCGGATCGTTGGCCAGGATCGGCCGGCCCGTGGTGGTGCGGCTACCGGCGATCACCCAGTTGTTCGAGCCCAGGCTGCGGCCGGTGTCGCTGTTCGCGTCGACGGTGGCGTAAAGCTGGTCCACCGGGATGTTCTCGGCCTTGCTGGTGCCCTGCGACCACCACTCCTTCGGAAAGCGCGGCGCGGCGGTGGCCAGGTCGTAGGCGCGCCGCAGCTCGGCGGCCGGCACGGCGCAGGTGTCGAGTCCCTCGGGCACCTTGGGCTCGACCGGTGGATCCAGCTCGCGGCGCACCCAGTCGGCACGCACGGCGTTGGGTTTCACGTAGCAGAAGATCTGCGCACGATCGATCTCGCCCGTGAAATTCAGCGTCAGGCCATGGTGACGGATGCGCACGATGTCCTCGGCGCGCCAGCGCGACGGCTTGTAGTTGAGGATCTTGAACTCGGGCGGCAGCAGTTCCGGATGCGCCTCCACCTGCGCCACATAGGCATTCACGCCGGCCACGAAGGCCTCGGCCACGCGCTTGGCATCGGACCCATAGGCCAGCCATTCCCGATACATGTCGCCCCGGAACAGCACCGCACGCGCCATGCGGTCGCCTTCCACATAGGCGGGGCCGAAGTCCTTGGCCATCTCGCCCAGCCCGCGCTTGCGCCACAGGTCGATCTGCCAGAGCCGGTCGCGTGCGGCCATGAAGCCCTGCACGTAGAACGCGTCATAGAGCGTGTTGGCGTAGATGTGGGGCACGCCCCAGCGGTCCACCAGCACCGTGGCCGGCTTTTCCAGGCCGGGCACCGCGAACTTGTCGGGGCCGGCGGCCTGGACGGGCAAGCTGGCGGCGGCCAGCCAGAAGGCGGCGACGGCTGCGCGGCGCCATGGGCGGATGGGACGGGACATCGGGACTCCTCGACGGAAACTGACAGCGAGGATAGCGGAATGTGATCGCGGCGGCGATCCTGCGCCGCCGCAAAAACGCGCATTGGCGCCCGGACGCGGCTAGTAGACGTCGCGCCGGTAGTGGCCCGTGTCGATCATCTGCTGCAGGCGGGCGTCCCCCAGGATATCGGCCAGCGCCGCATGCACGCCGCCCGCCATGCCCTGCAGGCTGCCGCAGACATAGATGGCCGCACCTTGCGCCACCCACGCGGCAATGCCCGCTGCGGCGGCCCGCACGGCGTCCTGCACGTAGTGCGGCGCGCCGCCGTCGCGCGACCACGCGCGGTCGATGCGCTGAAGCACGCCCTGCTCGCGCCACGCCGCGAGTTCTGCCCCGTGGAAGTCGTCGTGCGCGGCGGCGCGCTCGCCAAACAGCAGCCAGTTGCGATGCCAGCCCTGAGCGGCGCGGGTCTTGAGCAGCGCCCGCAGGCCTGCCAGCCCGGTGCCATTGCCGATCAGGATCAGCGGCCGGTCGTCGTCGGGCGCGTGGAAACCTCGGTTGCTTCGCACGCGCAGCGAAATATGCGCGCCCTCGGCGGCGTGCCGGGTGAGCCAGCCCGAAGCCAGCCCGAGCGTGCCATCCGCATGCACCGTCTGCCGCACCAGCAGTTCCAGCCGGCCATCGGCGGGTAACGACGCAATCGAGTATTCGCGATGCGGCAAGGCAGGCAGGGCATCGATCAGTGCCTGCGGCGCCAGGCCCGCCATCGTCGCCATATGGACATCGGGTAGCGGCAAGCGAGTGGCCAGCGCTTCGGCCAGCGTCATCGGACGGCTGTCGCAACGGACTGCCATCGATCCGTCCAGCGACAGCCTGTCCAGCAGCCGCGCCACCGCCTCAGGCGGCCGGCAGGGACCCACTTCGGCAATATCGCCCGCCTGCCACGTCAGATCAGCGGCGGCCTCCGGCACCAGCGCCAGATGCCAGGCCGGCTGCCCGAGACTGCCCGGGTTCAGCAGCCGTCGCTCCACGAGTTGCCATCGCCCATAGCGCGGGCGCTCCCAATCCTCGATCTCGGCGCCACCGCTTAGCGCGGATAGATGGTTTTGCCAGTGCCGTAGCGCGCCGGGGTCGCCGTTGTCCACCTCGACCATATCGAACAGCGGCTCGGCCTGATGGCGTTGCAGCCAGCCGGACAGCGCATGGCCGAACGCACAGAAGCGGGCGTAGCTGCTGTCGCCCAGCGCCAGGATGCCGTAGCGCAGCGTCTTCAGCGTGTCGGGTGTGGTGCCAGACAGCAGCTTGCGGGCAAAGCCGGAAGCCGTGTCCGGCGCATCGCCCTCGCCCGTGGTGCTGACCAGGAACAGGGCCTGCCCGCACGCGGCCAGATGCTTGCCATCGAGATCGGCAAACGACAGCAGTTGCACCGGCATGCCCGCGCCCTGCAGCGCCCGCGCTGTTTGCGTCGCCAGTTGCTCGGCAAAGCCGGTCTGGCTGGCATACGCCACCAATGTCGGCTTGCCCTGACCATCGTCGGGCACGGACAGCCTGACGCGTGCCGCACGGCGACGCCGGTGTGCGCCGATCGCGCCGGCGCAGAACGCGAGATAGGCGATGACCACGCCCGCCGCCATGAAGGCACGGCTGTGCGCCAGCATGGCCAGCGCCACGCCGACCGCGAAGACGTTGCCCCACAGCCAGCGCGTCATGACAGCATCGCCGCAAAGGCCGGCGTGGTGCGTTCGTCGAATCCGTCCGGCGTGCGCACCAGGAACCGTGCCGCCAGCGCGTGGCGCTGCGCAAAGGCCATGCCGGCCTGGGGCCCGAGCACGGTCAGCGCCGTGGACAGCGCATCGGCCAGCATGCCATCGCGATGGATCACAGTGACCGATGCCAGCGCGTGCGCCGCCGGATAGCCCGTGCGCGGATCGATCGTATGGGCAAAGCGCTGCCCGTCCTGCTCGAAGTAGCGGCGATAGTCCCCGGACGTGGCCACCGACAAACCCAGCAGCGCGATCAGCGTGCGCGTGGGCGCAGCGCCGTCGGCGGAGGGCGATTCCAGTTCGACCCACCACGGCATGCCATCGGGCTTGAGCCCCTGGCCGCGCAGCTCGCCGCCGATCTCCACCAGATGGTGTGCCAGGTCTTGCGCGTCGAGATAGCGCGACACGGCGTCGACGGCAAACCCCTTGGCGATGGCACAGAAGTCCAGCGAGACACCGCCGGGCTGGCGCACGCAGCGCTGCGCGGCATCGACGTCCAGCCGCTGCCAGCCGCAACGTTCGCGCACACGCAATACGTCGTCCACGGACGGCGCGGCGGTACGGCGCCCGGCGGGGCCGAAGCCCCAGAGGTTCACCAGCGGGCCAGCGGTGGGGTCGTAGGCGCCGCCACTATCGCGTGCCGTCTGCAACGCAGCCTGCAGCACGGCGAAGCAGTCGTCGGGCAGCGTCACCCAGCTATCGGCGGCGGCATGGTTGAAGCGCGACAGGTCCGAGGCATCAGACCAGTTGCTCATCTCGGCGATCACGCCATCGAGAACGGCGCGGATACCCGCTTCGATGGCGTCAGCCCGTTTGGCCGCCAATGGCCCCGGTGCCAGCACGGCGCTGACCGACCACGTGGTGCCCATCGTCTCGCCCGCCCATTGCCGCACCTGCCCTTCCGGCATCGGCGACGGCGGGGGTGCGGACAGCGCGACGGGAATCAGCACGCGGTGCATGGGCGGGTCCTGGGGTGTTCTTATTGCGGCAGCACTTCCACCGTCACGGCGTACGTGGCACGGCGCCCCTTGGCTTCCTTGATCGACGTCTTGTCGTCGCGGGTCTCGGCTTCCATCCAGTACATGCCCGGCGCCGGATACTTGACGCTGAACTTGCCGTCGGCGTCGGTCGTGGCCTCGATCTCGTTCAGGCGGTCGCGGTAGCGAATGCCGCCCGGCACCACCGACACCTTCTGGCTGGCCGCCGGCTTGCCGTCGAGCAACAGGCGGAAGCTGGCCGTTTCCCCGACGATCAGATCGTTCGGATGGGTGATCGGCGCCAGCTCCAGGCCCTTGCCGGTGGTCGTCAGCACCTGCTTGGTCGGACGGCCGTTGGTGACGTAGGTCTCGATGCGGCCGGCGATTTCGTTCACCTGCAGGTCCTGCGCGCCTGCCGGCACGTTCTTCGCGAAGGTATCGGCGGCGCCACGCCAGCGCTTGGTCTGGCCGTTTTCCTTCCAGCTTGCGAAGACCCCCTGGTTGACCACGGCCACGCGATAGGTGCCGGGCTGGGTCAGGTGCAGGTCGAACGTGCTGCGGTATTTGCCGGTCGATGCGTTCTCCGCCGACACGGCGGTCTTGCCATCGGGCGCGGTCACCGCAAGGTTGTCCAGCCGCATCGGCACGTGTTCAAAGTAGAACAGGTCGTTGGACACGGCAGCGTCCACGGTCACCCAGGCGTCCTTCTCGGACAGCACGGTGGCCGACGGCAGCAGCCATTGGCGGTGTGCGTGGGCAGCCAGCGGCGCTAGGGCGGCCAGGGCCACGACGGCGAGGCGGGTGGTGAGACGCGCAGGGAAGCGGGTAGAGAGGCGGGCAGGTTTGGTCATCGTCGGACTCCGTTCGTCGGTTCGCATCAAGGTTTGACTTCGACGGTGACGCCGCCGAGTTCGTGTTCGCCTTTGGCGCTGGCGGTCTGGGCGGCCTTGGCCGGCCACGAGAACGGCACGCGCACCAGTTCGCGGCCGCCCACTTCGCGCGCGGCTTCGACCACAAGCTGGTAGTCACCGGCCGGCAGCTTGCCCAGCGGGGCCTTGCCGTCCTTGAAACTCAGGGCGTGCTCGCCCGGTGCGCGCGTGGCGCCGGACACGCCGTCCGCGGGCATCTGCATGTCGCGGCCGGCCTTGCGCCACCACTGGCGCATGTCCTTGAGCCACTTCGTGCCCTCGCCTTCCTTGTTCTTGGCGTCGTACCAGACGGCCAGCGTCTGCACCGGGCTCTGGTCGGCGCGCTCGATCCACGTCGCCACGTACGGACGGTGGTATTCGGCCACGTTCAGGCGGGGAATCTCCACCTTGACGTTCAGGTCGGCGGCCATGGCGGGCGCCAGCGGCGCAGCGGCAAGGCCAGTCACGGTGACGGTCAGGAGTCGGCGCATTGTCAAAACTACCTTTCTCGATGGAATGGGAAGTGAAGCGGATCAGTGGATATACAGGATGGCCAGCAGCAGCGGAATCACCAGCCCGGCACCCACCAGCGGCCAGGTGGCCACGCGGCCCGACGCATGCAGCTTCAGCAGGAACAGACCCGTCACGCTGAACACCAGGCAGGCGATGGCGAAGACATCGATGAACAGGCTCCAGGCCCGGCCCGTGTTGCGGCCCTTGTGCAGGTCGTTCAGGTACGAGACCGCGCCGCGCGAAGTGAATTCGTACTGCACCTCGCCGGAATCAAGCGCCACGCTGACCCAGGCATCGCCGCCGGGACGCGGCAGGCCCACGTAGATTTCATCGGCCGACCATTCGGCGTCGCGCCCGGCCGCGTCGACGTCGAGCGTGCGCGCCAGCCAGTCGGCCAGCACCGGCGGCACGGGCCCCTTCAGGTTCTTCGTGTCGGCGCCGGCCGGCATGGCGCTGCGCAGCGCACTGACCACTTCGCGCGGCGCCGCCTCGGTGCGCGTGACGACCTTCGGCTTGGCCTCGATCTGGCCGGCGTGGTTGAGCGTGAATCCGGTAAGGGCGAACATCAGCATCCCGATCAGGCAGATCGCGGAACTGATCCAGTGCCACTGGTGAAGATGCTTGAGCCAGAACGCGCGGCGCTGCTGGCCGGAAACTGGCGCGGTGTCGGTCATTCGGGTGCTGGAGACGATGCGCGGGGTGCGCCGGACGGCGCGTCATCCGCTGCGGAAACTGGCGATGACATCACAATATCGCCACAGGCCGAAGGATGATAATTGTTCTCATTTGGTGCGGCAACCCGTGCCCCCCTGCAGGGCGGGGTTGTTTTGGTTACGGTTGATTACGCTGCGGCTGAATAGCAAGCCTGGCCGCGCCGGGCAAGGCGGCAAATCTTGCGTCGCTGCCGGACCAACCTGCAATCCGGGGCGCCCTTGCTCCGCATATCGGGCGCTGCGCGCCCAGAACCTGCCGGGTCGGCCGGGTGGCGTGGCGCTTGCAGGCCTTGTTTCCATGGGCCTGATTCCCAGGCCGCAATCGGAGACGTCTCATGAAAACAGTCTGGATCCTTGTTGCGGACGAGGGTGTCGCGAGGATAGTTGCCGCACGCGGCGACAATGCGCGCCTGGAAGAGGTCGAGAAGATCACGGATGCCGGCGCCCACGCGGACAATGCCGACCCGCGGCGCGACGCCTACGGCCGGCGGCCGCAGGCGTCCGTGCAAGGTGATGCCGGTCATCCCGCTGCGCACGCTGGCCGCATGGCCACGGTCGTGTCATCGGCGGGCGAGGATGAGATCCACCAGGAAGCGCAGCTGTTTGCGCGCCGGGTGGCCAAGATGCTGAAGGATGCCCGCAACAAGCAGCGCTTCGACGAACTGGCGGTCATCGCGCCGCCGCGCTTTCTAGGGCTGCTGCCCAAGGCTATGCCGCAGTCGGTCTGCGATGCGGTGACACGGGAACTGGGCAAGGACTATTGCCAGCTTCCCGATCAGGACCTGCAGCAGCGCATGGCCGACGACGGCATCATGCCGGCGCGCCGCGATCCGCGCATCGGCACGGGCCAGGGCGGCGGCAATGCCATCGACAGCCTGCTGATGCGCTAGGCCCCGCCCGGCAGGCCACCTGCTTCAGGGTTTCAGTTTCAGCCCTGCGCCGCCTGTGCCGACTCCGGCCCGCGCCGGAAGCTGATGGCCAGCCGGTTGAACGCATTCATCAGGCCGATGGCCATCGTCAGGTCGGCCAGCTCCTTCTCGTTGAACGCTGCAGCGGCCACGTCGAAATCGGCGTCGGGCACGTGGGTATCCGCCACACGGGTCACCGATTCGGCCCAGCGCAGCGCGGCCTTCTCGCGGTCGCTGAACAGCGCGCCCGCCTCGTGCCAGGCCGGCACCAGCGCCAGCTTCTGCGGCGACACGCCCTTCTTGATCAGGTCGCGAGTGTGCATGTCCAGGCAATAGGCGCAGTTGTTGATCTGGCTGACGCGCAGATAGACGAGGTCGACGAGCACGTCTTCCAGCCCCGACTGCATGATGTAGCCATACACGCCGCCGAATGCCTTCACGCCATTCGGCGCTGCCTTGGTGTAGTCCAGTCTCATTTCACGCTCCTTTTGCGCGGCGATCATTGCTCGTAGGTGGTCAGATTCTTGTCGTCGGTGTCGACGACAAACACGGCCAGCAGCTTTGCCGGCTGGGTCTTGCTCGCATTGCGGCTGACGGGATGGCGCGAGCCGGGCTCCTCGTAGAACGATTCGCCGGCCTTGTAGACGCGCTCGGGCCCGTCGTTCACCTTGCTGGCAATGCTGCCAGACACCACATAAGCGTAGACGAACGCCGACTTGGCATGCACATGCGGCTTCGACGCCCCGCCGGGTGCATAGTCAACCTCCACGGCGACCACCGACTTTCCGGGGATATTGGGAATAGCGTGCGAGAAGTTCGGCTTGACGCTCTCGGCCGCGCCATGGTCCGTGGCGCCGTGGGCGATGGCGGCGCCGCTGACGGCCAGCCCCGCCGCAGCGAGGATCGATACAAGAAGGCTTCGGGGTTTCATGTTCATCTCCTGGTTGATGGATAGAATCATGGACGCCCGGTAGTGCATGTAAAAGAACCAAAAACCGCAAATCCTGCTGCACCAGACCCCATGACACCCCCGCTCCACCTCAAGCTGGACCTGACGCTCGACCGCCAGTCGTCAACATCGCTCGCCGAGCAGATCCGGCTTGGCATTGCCAGCGCCATCGAAAACCAGGTGCTGGTGCCAGGGGCCAGGCTCCCGTCGTGGGTGGATCTTGCGACACAGCTTGGCGTGGCGCGCGGCACGGTCAAGGCCGCCTACGAGCGGCTGGTGGACGCGCAGTGGCTGGTGTCGTCGCGCGCCGGGGGCACACGCGTTGCCGACCTGGCGCCGAAAGCGCGCAATGTGGCCGATCCCGGACGCCCGGTGCAGACCGATCTGCAATCGGCGCTGTACCAGCACTTTCTGCCCGGCCCGGCGGTATTCCAGATGGGCGTGCCGGCGTCGGACTGCTTTCCGGCCACGTTGTTTGCGCGTTTGCGTGCCCGCGCGGCGCGTGACGAAATCGAGGCGCCCGCGTCCTATCCCGACCCGCGCGGCGAACATGCGCTGCGACGCGAGATTGCCGCGCACCTGGCGCTGGCTCGCGGCATCGCCTGCCAGCCGTCGCAGATCTTCATCGCGGCCGGCTTCACCGGGGCGCTTGGCGTGGCCTTGCGCGTGATCCAGGCTCCGGGGCGCCAGGCGTGGGTCGAAAACCCCGGATTCATGATCAGCCGCAGCGCGCTGGCCATCGCCCAGTTCAGGCCCGTGCCCGTGCCCGTGGACGAGGAAGGGATGGACATCGGCTACGGCGAACGCCACGCCCCCGATGCCGCGCTGGCGCTGGTCACGCCCGGCCAGCAGGCGCCGCTGGGCCCCACCCTTTCACTGGCGCGCCGGATGCAACTGCTCGACTGGGCCAGCCGCACCGACGCGTGGATCGTCGAGGACGACTACCTGGGCGAACTCCAGCTCCGTCGCCGCGCCGCACCGGCGCTGGCATCGCTGGATCGTGCAGGCCGCGTGATCCATATCGGCTCCTTCAGCAAGACCATCAGCCCGACCCTGCGGCTCGGCTTTGCCGTGGTGCCGCTTGACCTGGTGGGGCGGTTCGAGGAAGCCGTGGCCTGCCTGGGGTCCGCACCGGGCCCAGCCGTGCAGATGGCCACCACGGCATTCATGCACGATGGGCACTACCTGCGGCACCTGCGGCACATGAAGCGTATTTATGCGGCGCGAAGTCAGACGCTGCTGGACGCGCTGGCGGCGCGGCAATTCCATGCCTATCCGGCCGGCCTAGCCGTGGTTGTGCAGTTGCCCGATGGCGCGGACGACCGGCGTATCGCCCGCGAAGCTTATGCCTACGGCCTGGCGCCCGCGCCGCTGTCGGGGTTCTACTGCTCGGCGGACACACAGCGCGCCGGGCTGCTGCTCGGCGTGGCCACGGCGATCGAGCATCAGGTGCCCAACGCCTGCGATCGCCTTCAGCAGCTGATCCGCAAGTTCGCGTGACGCCCACCAGACCGGCAAGCTCAAGGCGCTGGCCGTGACCAGCAAGCTGGCTTGCGCCCTGGCGTGGGATGCGGCAAGCGCCGTCGTTCAGCGCAGCACGCGCCAGGTCGACTGCACCAGCCCCGACGGGAAGTGCCGGCTCGATTCGAGCGCCAGGCCCACGTCGCGCGGCAAGGCACCGAACAGCGGCCTGCCCGCCCCGATCAGCACCGGCACCGTGGAGACCACCATGTCGGAGATCAGTCCATCGCGCAGGAACGACTGAACCAGTTGGCCGCCATCGACATAAACGCGGCGCACGCCCTGGGCCGCCAGTTCGGCAAAGGCCTGGGCCGGCGTGGCATCCGAAAACCGGACCTTGCCCTGCAGATGCGCGGGCACGGGCTGGCCCGCCAGTTGCCGGGAAAGGACGAGCACGGGGCGGTCGTAGAACCAGTCACCCATCGTCAGCACTTTCTCGTAGCAGCCGCGGCCCATCAGGATCATGTCCTTGTCCGCGATGAAGTCGGAGTAGCCGTGGTCTTCGGCGGGATCATCCCTCCAGAAGCCAGCCGATGTCGCCATCAGGCCGTGCAATATAGCCATCAAGGCTGGTGGCAATGAAAACGTGTCCGGTAATCATCAAGGTCTTGTGGTTCTGCGTGGTGGTTGAGGCGCGGCGTGTCGCGGGCCGCTACGGGATGCCGGTCAGGCTTCGACAGGCGCTTCCAGCCCGCGCAGGCACAGGCTCATCAGGCCCAGCCGGCCCGGCACGCCCAGCTTGCGAAACACGCTGAGCACCAGCGTCTGCGTCCTGGCCGCACCCAGGCCCAGGCGGCTGGCGATCTGGCTTTCGGAAGCCGCGGTTAGCAGCAGCACCAGCACGTCGCGCTCGACGGGGTCCAGCAAGCCGAGAAGATCCGACGCCAGCATATGTTCGCAGGCCGGTTGCCGCAACGCCGTGACGTCGCGCGCAAAGCCCATGCGCAGCTGATGCGCGTGGAGCCAATTGGCCTGCCAGGCCAGGTAGATCGCCCGGCCATCGCGATGCTGATAGCGGTTTTCAAACCCCACCCGATCCCGTCCGGCCACCACCTGCGCCGCTTCTTTCAGCGTGCGGTCCCGATCGCCAGGCAGCACGAGTTCGATGATGGGTTGTCCGATGACATCGGACCGGGTGAAGCCCAGCGTGTCGGCGCACCTGGCATTGACATAGCGGACGATGCCGCCCCGGTCCACCAGGAACACGGTTTCCTGCGCGCCTTCCGCCAGGGTGAGGATAGCGTCTTCGGTCAATCGCTCCATGGCTCTATCCGCTCTTGTCCGCTCTGTTCGCTCTCTATCTGCGCCGTTTGCTTTCGCTGCGTTGTACCGATCCGCAGCACCTGCGTCAGATTCGACGAATCTGGAGATACTGCCATAGCCAGCCACCGTCCGGGAGGTCATTGGCGACGCAGATACTGCCCTCCGGACCGCGCGGCCATCAGAAAGCGGCGCCCTCTTCACTATTCCCATATTGGTAGCAATCCTCAATCAAGTTTCCGCGTTGGCCGACCGTTAGCGCCGCTCATAGAGAGGACGTCTCGAAAAGCGCCCCGACGATCAACGAAGCGAAATGGAGGAGATGGGATGTTGCAAGAACTGAGTCTGAGGAAGAAGCTCATGCTGCCGCTGGTGCTGAGCTGGGTCTGCCTGCTGGCCATCACGTTGTGGAACGTCTGGCAGATGCGCGAGCAACGGCTGCAGGATCGCAAGGTCGCGCTGGAACAGGTGACCGACACCGCCAATTCAGTGGTTGCCGAATACGAGGCCATGGCCCGCGCCGGCAAGATCAGCGCCGAAGACGCGCAGAAGCAGGCCATCGACCGCGTGCGCGCCATGCGCTTTGGCGCCGACGGCTACTTCACCATCATGCGCTCCGACACCGTGGTGCTGATGCATGCCATCAAGGCCGAGCTCAACGGCAAGAACATGTCCGACATGAAAGATGCCAATGGCGTCTACCTGTTCCGCGACATCGCCCAGATCGGCAAGACCACCGGCAAGGGTTTCATCGAATACCTGTGGCCCAAGCCCGGCGCCGACGCCCCGCAGCCCAAGCTCAGCTATACGCTGAACTTCAGGCCGTGGGACTGGAATTTCATTGCCGGCCTCTACCTCGACGACATCCAGGCCGAATTCCGTACCGCGCTCTGGAAGGCGCTGGGCTGGCTGGTTGCCGTGGGCGCGCTGATGAGCGTGGTGATGGTGCGCATCTCGATCAGCCTGCAGCGGCAGCTTGGCGGCGAACCGGCGATGACGTCCCGGATCGCCGCGCGCATCGCCGATGGCGACCTGGGCACCCACGTGGAAACCGCGCCTAACGACCGCGACAGCGTGCTGTACAACATGCAGCAGATGCAGGCGCGCCTGACCGGCGCCATCGGCCAGATTCGCGGGTCGGCCGATTCCATCGCCGGCGCCGCGCGTCAGATTGCGGCGGGCAACGTCGACCTGTCGCGCCGCAGCGAGGAACAGGCCGCCTCGCTGGAAGAAACCGCTGCGAGCATGGAGGAACTGACCAGCACCGTGCGCCAGAGCGCCGATAACGCGCGCCAGGCCGCGCACCTGGCCGAAGGCGCATCGGACATCGCCGTCCGTGGCGGCGAGATCGTGCACAAGGTGGTGGAAACAATGGGCGAGATCAAGGCCGCGTCGGGCAAGGTCGTGGACATCATCGCCGTGATCGAAGGCATCGCCTTCCAGACCAACATCCTGGCACTGAACGCCGCCGTGGAAGCCGCCCGCGCGGGCGAGCAGGGCCGTGGCTTTGCCGTGGTGGCCGGTGAGGTGCGCAGCCTGGCCCAGCGCAGCGCCACCGCTGCCAAGGAAATCAAGGGCCTGATCGACAATTCCGCGCAGCGCGTGGAAGACGGCGCCACGCTGGTGGAAGGCGCCGGCAAGGCCATGGAAGACATCGTCGGCGCCGTGAAACGCGTGACCGACCTGATGGGCGAAATGCGCGCGGCCACCGAAGAACAGACCGGCGGCATCGAGCAGGTCAACCAGGCCGTATCCCAGATGGACCAGATGGCACAGCAGAACGCCGCACTGGTGGAAGAAGCCACGGCGGCCGCGGCATCGCTGGAAGACCAGGCCGATGCCCTGCACCGCGCGGTAGGACAGTTCCGATTGGCGGGGGCGTTGTAGAAGTTGTAGGCGTTGTAAGGAAGGGGAAGTCCGAAAAGAAACGCGTGAAAGCGTTATAGCGTTTTTGCCAGACTTGCCGGCCCGCAGCGATGCGGGCCGTTTTGTTTTCGGCGAATGCACTGTGCCGATGTCCTTGCTGCCCCCAAAGATCTCGCGGCCGCCTTCTCGCTGCAGGCGCTTGCCGTGGAAGCCCCATCGCTGATTTTTACCGCCTCCATGGCATGGCGAGCCCTGACTTGGCGAGCAGATGAAGCGATCGGATCAGTCCCACCCACGCGATAAAACAAAAAGGGCGACAGCCAAAGCCATCGCCCTTTCCCACCCCAGGCGCCAGCCTGGAACGTCTTACTTCTTCGAGTTCGTCAACGCCTGGAACTGCTGCGTGAGGTAGTTCTTGGTGTTGTTCATCTGGGCCACCGCCAGGTCGAGCGCGGTGAACTGCTTGCGGATGCGCTCGATCTTCCCGTCGATGCGGGTGCTCAAGTCCTCGTAGCGCTTCTCGATGTCCTTCATGCTGCGCTCGATGCCGGTCGTGACCGCGCCGATCGGGCCGCTTTCGCCGGTCATCTTGTCCACCGCATCGGACAGTCGGCGGCCGAAGCCACCCGTGGTGCCGTCGCCCGAGAACAGCTGCGTCACGGTGGGCAGGTTGTCCTTCAGCGCGGCGTCCAGCTTCTTGCTGTCGATGGCCATCGTGCCGTCCTTCTGCATCGACACGCCAATCGCGGCCAGCATGGTCGGGGCCTTGGCCGGCATGCCCGCTTCAGGCGTGTTCAGCACGGCGCGGATGGTCGTCTGGATGCCGCGGATCGACGAGTCACCGTTGAGCGCACCCTTGGTCATCGCCTTGGTGTCGAACGAGGTCAGCGACTTGATCGAGGACTGGATGTTGTTGTACGCGGTCACCATCGCCTGCACGGCGTTCTTGATGCTGTCGGTGTCCTGCGTCATCGACAGCGACGTCGTGCCGGTCTTCTTGAGCGTCATGGTCACGCCCTGCGCGGCGTCCACCACGGTGTTGCTGGTGCTGGTGATGGCGATGCCATTGACCGTCAGCGCCGCATTGGTGGCGCGCAGCGTTTCCTTCATCGCGTTCGAGCCCGGCGTGGTCGGGTCGTAGCCCGCCACCCCTTGCAGCTCGGGCGACGAACCCGAGACGCGCATGCTCATCGTCTCGCCGGTCTTGTCCGACGTCAGGATCAGGCGGTACGGCGTGGCGCTGCCATCGTTGATGATGCTGGCCTTGACGCCGATGCCAGCCTTGTTGATGGCATCGCGGATGTCCTGCAGCGACCCCTTGCCCGGGTCGATGGTGACCGTGCGGGGGTTGGGGACGTCGGTGGTGGACGCATTGGGGTTGAACCCGGGGCTCAGGTAGGTGCCGCTGGC
Organism: Cupriavidus pauculus; assembly: GCF_002858765.1. Taxonomy (GTDB): domain Bacteria; phylum Pseudomonadota; class Gammaproteobacteria; order Burkholderiales; family Burkholderiaceae; genus Cupriavidus; species Cupriavidus pauculus_B. The sequence continues at coordinate 152,171 of NZ_PJRP01000012.1, read as the reverse complement.
TTCGTCCCAGCCGGTCGTGGTGCCGAACTCGAACGTCAGCGTGCCCGAGCCGATCTGCACGTCCTGCTTGGCGTACCCGGTGCCGGCCAGCGACTGGGCCTGCGCCAGGCGCGTCACGTTGACGCTGAGGTCGCTCGGTACGGCGTTGGCGGCGGTGGTCACCGTCATGATGTCGGAATTGCCCACCGCGGACTTGACCGCGCCGAACGTGTCCCGGTTCATCAGCGCCTTGGCCGTGGCCTGGAAGCTGGTGAGCATGCTCTTGACCGTCCCATAGGCGGTCAGGCGGGTCTGGTACGCCGCGTGCTGGTTGTCCAGTGCCGTCAGCGGCGCGCGCTCGGCGGCGGACAACTTGTCCAGCAATGTGGACAGTTCGAGGTTGGCCCCAACCCCGAGGGAGGAAATCGCTGCCATGGTGTGTGCCCTTCTTCTTGTTCGTTTCTTGTCACCCAGGCGCTGCGTCACCTGAATGTCCTGACATCCAGGTTTACGTCGACGCAAAGTGGTTCTTTAGGCTTTTTGATACAGAAACGATACAAAGATGATACGAAGACGGGCTAAATCCGATACATGAGCTTTATACAGCACAAATAAGTCAGTGCGCCAGGCGTTGGCCCAAGGCAGACAAAGTGGCGTCGAACTGCCGAAGCTGTGCCGTCATCGGTTTGTCATCGACACGGCGCCGGGCCAAGGCGGCCTCGAGCGATGCGGCGATCAGCCGTCGCTGGGCGCCGATGTAGCTCAGGCAGCGGGCCCGGGTCTCGGGCCCGCCATTGGCCAGCACGGCCAGCACCGGCACCAGCGGCAAGGTTCGGTAGCCGGCAAAGGGGATGGATTCGATGCCGCGTGCCGGGCCCAGCAGTTCGGGCGCCAGCAGGCGGTACACGGCATCGCCCCATTGATGCTTGTCGTCGGCCTCATCGTCGCGGCGCCGGGCCAGCGCTGCGGCGTAGTCGCGGTCGGCAACCGCCCCCGCCACAACCAGCGGGATATGGCCACCCGGCCGAGGACGCGACGGCGACGGCGATGGCGTGGACGGCACGACGGCCAGGCAGTCGGCGCCGATATCGTGATCGCCGCCGCGTCGCTTGGCCGCCAGCGACACCGCCTGGAGCCGGTCTGGCACCCAGGCGTCGAGCGGCACCATGGCGCAGGTGGATGGGCGGGACGCGTGGATCGTGCAGCGGCCATCGTCGGCCAGTGCGGGACAGCGCCCGCGCGACGGATAGTCGATGGCCTGCGTGGCGATCATCAGCACGTCGCCATTCGGCAGCGGATGACCCTGGCGGCGCGCCAGCGCGGCAAACGCCGCCACATCGTCAGCCGTGACCTCCACGAGGTGCCCGTCCACCACGTGCCGGATGCCGACCCGTGGCGGCCGCACGCGGCGCAGCGACAGCGCCCCGACAAAGCGACCGGCGTGGCGGAACAACTCGTCCATGCTCATCAGCGGCGGGGAATTGCAGCACTTGCCGCAGGCGGTGCATTGAAAACCGACCGCGACGCGATCACCGTCCACCATGCCTCCTACCATGGCCGACGCACCGAATCGTTGAAGCGCGTCAGGATGAAAGCCTTCACCGCCGGGGCATGCAGCGCGCTGACCGTCTGCGCCACCCACCCAGCCCGACAGTCGGCCACACGTACCGCCAGCACATTGGCCCACGGCACGCGGGCATCCTCGATGCCAAGCGCGTCACGCGCCGGGGCCAGCCCGGCAGCATCGGCCGCCGCGTAGGGCAGCGCCACCAACGCGGCGCTTCGCAAGGCGGCAGCCAGCCGTTGCGCCGGCAAACGCTCGAAGCGCAGCTTGCGCGGATTGTCGATGATGTCGCTGACCTGCGGCTGCAGGCCGGCCTCGCCATCGATACGGATCAGTCCGTGGTTCTGCAGCAGCAGCAGCGCACGACCCTGATCGGCGCGTGCTGCCGGTATCGCCACGACCGCGTTGACCGGCACCTGCCGCAGTGCCGCGATCTTCCCGGCGTACAGCCCCATCGGATAGGTCACCGTATGCACCACCGCGCAGACCGACGCATCGCCCGCCAATGCCGGGGCATCCTCGGCAATCGACGCATCGATGCGCTGCGCCCGCAGCGCCTTGCGCACTGCGGCGGTGTCGGGCAAGGACACCGCCAGCAGTTGCGCCGCGCCGCCCGCGTTGGCCGCAGACGCGGCTTCCACGAGTTCACGGTCACCCTGCGTCACGACGCCGATACGCACCACGTGTCGGGTTTCGGGCGGTACACGGACCTGCGTTTCGGCCCTCGCCGGCAGGTGCAGCGCCCAGACACAGCCTATCGCCACCAGCAGCGGCTTAACCATCGCGCAGCACCGTTCGGAAGCCGATGTGCGAAGTCGGCAGGTCGCGCTCGGCGGGTTCGCGCGCCGACGCCCGATAGCGCACGCAGAAGTCCGGCGCGCACAGGAACGAGCCACCCTTGATGACGGCCATGCGCGTGTCGCGCGGCTTGCCGGATTGGCCCGACAGCGCCGCCACGAACGCGGTATCGCCATTGGCGTGCGACTGGCGCGGCCCGGTATAGGGGTCGGCGGTCCATTCCCACGCGTTGGCGATCATGTCGTACAGACCGAACGCATTCGCCGTGAAGCACCCCACCGGCGCCAGGCCATCGAAGCCGTCGCGGGCACTGTTCAATACGGGGAACACCCCTTGCCAGTAGTTGGCCGTTGGCGTGCCATCCGCGTTGGTGGGCGCGGTTTCCAGCGCGGCGCCGGTCTGGCCGGCCTTGGCCGCGTACTCCCATTCGTCCTCGGTCGGCAAGTCGCGGCCCAGCCACTGCGCGTACGCGCGGGCATCGGCCTGCGTCACCAGCGTCACCGGCTGGTTGTCCTTGCTGTCGATGGTCGATGCCGGCCCCGACGGATGCCGCCAGTCGGCGCCGCGCACCATCGACCACCACGCATAGGGCCGTTGTTGCAGTTCGTCGTCAGTCGGCTTGTGGAACACCACGGCCTCCCCGGCGCGTTCCGCTTCGGTGCGATAGCCGGTGGCCTGCACAAAGGCGGCGAACTGCGCGTTGGTGACTTCGGTGCGGTCGATCCAGAAACTGCCCACGCGCGTCTTGCCCGCTGGCCGCTCATCGGGATAGCCGAGCGTGGTGCCCGGTACGAATTCACCGCCGCGCACGTGCGCCATGCCTGCCGTGCCCTGCTTGCGCCAGTCATCGGGCAGACCTGTGTAGGCGGCGCACTGGCGCGGCGTGCCCAGTGCCGCCGCGCCATGCAGCGGCACGGCGCGCACCGCCAGCGTTGCCGCCAGCCCCGCCACAAAGGTGGCGCCAGCGATCTTCCACAGCCGATGGAATCGATGCAATGCCACGGCCGCCTCAGTAGATCATGCCCGGCACCTTCGGCAGCACCGCACCGACCGCCTTGGCGTAGTCGTTCCACTTCGCCTTGAGGTCCGCCACCACGTCGGGGCGCTGCACGGCAAGGTCGCTGGTCTCGCCGCGGTCCGCACGGATGTCGAACAGCTGCCATTCGCCATTGGCCGGCCCGAACGGCGGCTCGATCCACGTGGCCTTCCAGTTGTCGGCGTAGACGTAGGTGCGGCCGTAAAGCTCTTCCGCGAACGTGGCGCGTGCCGGGCCAGTGGCCTTGCCCTGCAGCGTCGGCAGCAGCGACAGCCCGGTGATCGGATACACGTTGCGGCCGTCGTAGACCACCTTGCCCGCGTTGCGGTTGACCCCCTTGCTGTCATAGAGCGGCGCCGCTGGCGTGCTGGGTGCGACGACGCCGGCAATGTCCAGGAACGTGGGCGCCAGGTCCACCACATGGGTGAAGGCATTGAGTTGCGCAGCCTGCTGCGCGGGCGCCGCACCGGGCAGCTTGACGATGGTCGGCACCGAGTGGCCGCCTTCCGCCGGGTACGACTTCCAGAGCCGGAACGGCGTGGCGCTGACCTCGGCCCAGCGCTGGCCATAGTCGAGATTGCTGGACCCTTTGTAAGCCGTGGTGCCCAGCGTCGGATAGACGGCCGGGTCTGCGTTCTTCGTGTCGTAGCTCTGGTCGTAGTTGCCGCTGAACTCGTAGTAGCTGGCTTCCGGACCGTTATCGCTCTGGAAGACGATCAGCGTGTTGTCGTACTCGCCAATGTCCTTCAGGTGCTGCACCAGGCGGCCGACGTTGTCGTCCAGGTTCTCGACCATCGCCGCGAAGATTTCCATGTAGCGGGCCTGGGCACGCTTTTCGTCGGCCGTCAGGCTGTCCCACTTCTTGTTGGCATTCGCCACGCGGGTATCCACGCCGCCCTGCGCCGCGCTGTTGGTCGACGTGATGTAGTTGGCCGACGCCGTGCCCCAGTTCGCGGACTTCGGCGTCACCGCCAGTGTCTCGTCGCGCCCGGCGTTCGGCGCGAAGTCGGCCGGAATCAGCCCCAGCGCCTTCTGCCGCGCCAGCCGCGCCGCCTGGATGGGCGCGTAGCCAGCATCGTAGGCGCCCTTGTAACGGTCGATGTACGCCGCCGGCGCCTGCAGCGGCGAGTGCGGCGCCTGGTAGGTCAGGTACGCAAAGAACGGCTTGCCATCGGCATTCTTGCCGGTGCTCGAATCGATGTACTTGAGGATCGTCGACGTATAGAAGTCGGACGAGAAGAAGCTGGTGGTGTTCGGTGTTACGTAGTGGTCGTCTTCCACATACGCCGTGCTGCCGTTGCGGCCGAAGTGGTCGCCACCGCCGCCCAGCAGCGCGTAGCTCTTCTCGAAGCCCCACGACACCGGCGTCTGTCCCGGCGACGTCGTGCCAACGTTCGCCCCCTGGTTCGTGGCATTGGGCAGCCCGCTGCCCAGGTGCCACTTGCCGGCCATGTACGTGTGATAGCCGCCATCCTTGAGCAATTGGGCGATCGACAGCGCGCGGTCGTTCAGATAGCCCTCGTAGCCGGGCTTGGGCGCGTTGTTCTCGTCGACGTAGTTCACGTCGGTGGTTGCCATGGTGCCCTGGCCTACCAGGTGGTGGTCGGTGCCCGAGATGATCATCGAGCGCGTCACCGCGCAGACCGCCGCCGTGTGATGGTTGGCCAGGATGCGACCCTGCTTCACCAGTGCATCGAGATTGGGCGTTCGGATTTCACTGCCGAAGGCGCCCAGGTCCGAATAGCCAAGGTCGTCGGCCATGATGAAGATGATGTTGGGCTTCTTCGTGGCCACCGTTGTCGGCGTCGGATTGTTGGAGGACGTTGTTGACGCGTCGTCGCTGCCGCAGCCGCCCATCAGCGTTACGGCCGTGGCGCACAGGCCTGCCAGCACCCGCCGTGCCGGGGTGCTTCGGTTGCTACGGGACGCTGCTGTCGTTCTTGTCATACGCCTCTCTCCTGAACCGGATGTCTTGGGAAAGCGGTCATGCTAAGAACGTGGCGCGTAGCGCCGAACGAATGTTTTTGCCTATCGATATTCGTGCAGCGCGCCGCAGGCTGGTTTGCCCGACTGGTCACCGTGACGGCGCCCGGCGGGATCCGTATGGAAGCGGATGCCCTGGGCATGTAGATTTTGCAAGCCGTCGCCTGCGGTTTTCTCCATTCAAGCGGGGCAGGGCGCGCGCTGCCGACGCCGTCAGGGCGTGGTCTGGACCTTGCACCGCCTTCCCTTGTCTCCTACTTAATCTCCCATTAAGACTCGATAGATGAGCGCACCATGGCAGCCCGCGAAGATGCATCAACACGTAACAGCCAGCCGGAACAGGACGAACCCGATCATGTCGTCGAGATCCTCGCAGTGAAGGTCTCGGGCGAGGGCAATGGCCTGGTGGACGACGAAAACTCGGGTCACGCACTGCGGCCGGACGACCCGTCGCCGGGCAAGACCGCCAACGAGCGCAGCGCCGGCGAAGGCGACGAGGACGCGACCAGCCAGTAAACGCCGCGCACCCAGACCGCCAGACATTGGATACAACAGCTTACAAAGACACCTGCGACCGGGTCAACGGACCGCACGGCGCGCCGTTAGTATCGGCATCCACGCAGCAACCCGAGCAAAGGTGCTCTACATGTCCAGGTTCCTCATCGCCAGTCTGATCGGTCTTTCCGCCCTCACGGCTTCTGCCGCCGCCGAGGCGCACGTCAATTTCGACATCGGCATCGGCGTGCCGGCGTACGTGGCCGCACCCCCGCCGGCGCCGGTCTACTACCAACCCGCGCCTGTCTACGTGGCGCCGCGGCCGGTGGTGGTCGAGCCGCGACCCGTGGTGGTAGCCCCCGGTTACTACGAGGGCTACCGCGAACAGCGCTGGCGCGAGCGTGAATGGCGCCGTGAGCAACGCTGGCGCGAACACGAATGGCACCGCGAGCAGCGCTGGCGCGAAGACTACTGATTCCAGCGACCGCCCAGGCGCCCGCCTCCCGGCTTCTCCGAAGCGCGCGGGCGCCCGCCATCCCTCCTGCCTGGCCTGACCGATTTCTACCGCGTCACATCCAGCACCCATCCCGGCTCAAGATGATCGGGATCGTCCGCCAGCCCGTACTGCGGATTCAGGTTCACCAGTTCCCGCAACGCGAAATTGCCGACCTGTTCGTCGTGCGTCATCGGCGCCTCCCGGGCGGCAACCGTCTGTTCGTCGGACTGCAGCGTTTCCAGATACGTCCGCGCAATGCCCCATAGCGTGGCGTCATCGACCGTGGCCGCCGAATACGGCTCGACCGTAACCCGCTCGTCACGCGGTGCGCGCGCCCGGGGCGTGGTGGCGGGGAATGTCCCGGCTCCGTCTGCGGCGGCTGCGTTGCCACAAGGGCGCTCGGTGTCGTGGTCGGTGCGGTCGTCGGTGCCGTCGTCGGCGCTGGCTCAGGTGTAGAGGAGATTGTCGGATCGGGCGTCGACATCGGCGCAGGCCTGCCCGCGCCATCCTTCTCGTCCTTGGTCAGTTCCATCACGATCTTCGTGACGAAGTTCGCGATCACGCCCCCGCCCAGCAGGACTAGCCCGAACGGCATGACCTTGCCGTAGAACTTCCACTTGCGATCCTCGCCCGCGAAATCAACCGGCGCTTCGTTCCGTGCCAGGCGCAGCGCGTTCTTATCATTGAGCAAGTTCAGGTGGGCGCCCGTGCCGAACACCAGCAGGCTGGCGGCCTCGAACGCGCCCACCGCGCCGCCCTGGTGGTCCTGTCGTATCGCTAAGGCGCGCGCACCCCCTCAAACAAGGGGACATACAGTCATTCCAGTCATTGCAGTCGCGGCATTTGCAGATTTAACAGTCCGTTAAGCCTGAGTCGGCAAAAAGGTAAAAATACAGCGGCAACACCGCCTAACGTTACGTAACGCGTAACGTCGCAGTACCGGAAGTCCGCAGCATAGTGCGGCTTTCAGCGTCGCCGCATGGCTGGAACGGAACTTGCGCCGCAGTCGCTTCCAAACATAGAAGAACAGGGGAGCGACACCATGAAGGCTGCTGTTGTGGAATCCCGGCCGCTGATCGGCCTCGGGATCCAGCAGGTGCTGTACCGCATCCAGGACATCAATGATTCGTATCTGATGTCGCCCCGCCCCGTGCCTGGCCTGACGCTGGACGGCATCGATCTGCTGATCGTGGGAGACCTGCTGCGGGGCTACGACACGGCCATGCTGGAACTGCTGCGCACCGCAACGGATGTGCGCGGCGTGCTGTATCTAAGCGCCGGGGGCACGGTGCAATGGATGCCACCGCGAGCTATCTCGCCGTTGCTGTCGTGGCTACCCGAAAATGCCACCCTCGCAGCCATCGATGGCACGCTGCGCAATATGATCGGCGCCATGCGGCGAGGTTGCTGCACCGGCGCGCCTTACGAGGATGCGCGGCCACACCTCGCCCAGACCACGCCCGCGACTGGCGGCGATGCCGCGATCGTGTTGCCGATGCCCATCTCGGCGCTTCCGCCCGGTACGGCTCAGCCGAAGTTCGCGACCGAGGCCCAGTTGCTGAGCCTAACGCAGCGCCAGTACGATGTGCTGGTGCTGCTGTCCAAGGGCATGTCGATCAAGCTGATCAGCCGCCGCCTGCATATCTCCGTGCCGACGGTGAAGAGCCACACGCTGCAGATCTACCGCCGGCTCGCGGCCAACAACAAGACCGAGGCCGTCTTCGTGGCACGCGAGCGTGGCGCACTGCTGACGTCGATCTCGGCGGCGGCCGAAGCCGCCTGACACGATCGGACGTACAGCGTCGGACGTACGGCGCCGAACGTACAGCGCTGAACCCTCAGGGCCGCTGCGAGAACGTACGCTCGAATACCGATTCGGCGATGCGGTTCTTCAGGATCTCGATCGAACCGCCGGCAATCATCCAGCCCCGGCAGCGCCGCTGGCAGTATTCGACCAGTTCTTCCTGGCTGTAGCCCATACCGCCCATCACCTGCAGGGCCTCGTTGGCGATGTCGAAGCCGGCCTGGTTGCAGAATGCCTTGGCGATGGCCGTTTCCTCCGCCGACGGCAGGCCGCTGTCGGCGTTGCTGGCGGCACGGTACAGCAGCAGCTGCCCGGCATCGAGCTTCATCTTCATCTCGGCGAACTTCCACTGCAGACCCTGGAACTCGCACAGAAGGCGGCCAAACTGCTTGCGCTGCAGCGCCCACTGGCGCGCCACCTCGTACGCGTAGCGGCCCAGCGCCAGCGAGCGCGCCGTGTTGCCCATGCGTTCGACGTTGAAGCCGGCGATCTGCTTCTTGAAGCCGCCCTCGCCCAGTAGCACGTCTTCGGGCGCCACGTAGACGTCCTCGAAATAGATCTGCGCCCATTCCTCGCCCGACATGAAGCGCGATTTCTGGCCGATGCGCACGCCGGCCGCCTTCGTGTCGATCAGCACCGACCCGATACCACCCACGCCGGGGCCGAAGCGCACGTAGGCCAGGATCACGTCGGCATGCGGGCCGTGCGTGGTGAATATCTTGGTGCCGTTGATGCGGAACCCTTCGCCGTCGGGCGTGGCACTGGTCTTCAGTTCGGTCACGGCCGAGCCGGCCTCCGGCTCGGTCATGCCCACCGAGATCAGCGTCTCACCGCGCAGCAGCAGGGCCAGCCAACGCGCTTTCTGCTCGGCCGACCCGTACTCGGCCAGCACGCGAATCGCGCCGAAGTTGCCGGCCTGCACCACGTCCGCGCTGCGCGGGCAGTGCGCGGCCACGGCCTGGATGGCGATCACGGCGTCCATCAGCGAGCCGCCCTGGCCGCCATCGGCCTCGGCGATCGTGATACCAAGCAGGCCCTGCCCGGCCATCTTTTTCGCCACATCCCACGGATACGCGTCGGTGTGGGCGCGCTCGCGGGCGCCGGGGCGCAGTTCCTTTTCCGCGAAGCGGCTGACGGCGTCCTGGAATTCCTGCTGTTCGGGGGTGAGCTTGAAATGCATGATGTCTCCGGAATCTCTTCGGTATCGGGTGTCTGGTATGGGGTATCGGGTGCGGATGTCAGTGTTGCGGGTCGGCCAGCCGCAGCACGCAGTCGACCCCAACCACGCCGCTGGCACGCACGAACAATGGATTGATCTCGGCCTCGGCCACGGTCGGGCCCTGCACGGCCGCAAGGCGCGAGAAGCGCACGATGGCATCGGCCAGCGCATCGACATCGCCGCGCGGCAGGCCGCGGAAGCCGCGCACCAGCCGGGTGGAACGCACCTCGTCAATCATCTGTCGTGCCTCGGCAGGGCTAACCGGCGCCGGGCGCAGGCTCACGTCGCGATGCAGTTCCGCCGTGATACCGCCCGCGCTGAGCATCACCATCGGACCCACCAGCGGATCGTGGCGATAGCCGAGCATCAGCTCCAGCAGCCGGTCTTCCATGCGCTGCACCAGGATGCCGTCGATGCGCGCGTCCGGCGCCTCCTGGCGGGCGTTCGCCATCAGCCGTTCGGCGACGGCGGCCAGTTCGGCGTTATCGCGCACGCCCACCTGCACGCCGCCAATCTCGGTCTTGTGCAGAATGTCGCGCGAGCAGATCTTGGCCACCACGGGGTACGGCACCGCGTGGCCCAGCGACGGCGGGCTGACCAGCGCGGCAGGGGCAATCGGCACGCCCAGCGCCGCGAAGACGGCACCGGCTTCCAGTTCGCTCAGGTCGCCGTGCGTGGGCAGACCTTCGGGCCATGCCAGCGGCGGGACGCCGGCGTCAGCATCGTCAGCGTCGGCGGCCTGGGCACCCCGGGCAGCGCGGAACAGGCACGACAGCGCATCGGCACAGCTCTCCGGCGTGCGGAATGCCGGTACGCCGGCTGACTGCAGTACCTGCAGCGACTGCGTGGCCTCGGGCGCCAAGAACGCCAGCAGCGGTTTGCCGCCGATGGCCGAAGCCTCGACGATGGGCTTGATGGCCAGTTGCGGATGAAACTGCGCCGACGACCCCGCCACGCACAGCACGGCGTCGCACCAGTCGCTCTGCAGCATCTGCTCCACCAGGTCGCGGTATTGCGCGCTGGTGGCCGCCAACGTCAGGTCGATGATGGGGGTCTGGCGGATCTTTACGCCACGGGCGGCCATGTGCGCGACGAACGCGTCGGGGGGCGGCACCGCATCGACGCCGGCCAGGCCGAGCCGGTCCACCACGGTGGCCGCGCCGCCGCCGGTGGTGGTCACCACGGCCACGCGTGGCGCACGATCCAGCGCCGGCACCGAGCGCGCATGGCGGCTGGCCAGCGGCGCGGCTTCAAACAACGTTTCCAGCATCTCCACGCGCATGGCGCCGTGCTTGCGCAGGAAGGCATCCACCGCCGCATCGTTGCCGGCCAGCGCGCCCGTGTGCGACTGGGCCAGCGCCTCGCCCTGTGCCGAGCGGCCCAGCTTGTACACCAGCACCGGTTTGCCTGCGGCACGTGCGCGCCGCAGCGCCGGGCCCAGCACGGCGGCATCGCGGATGGTTTCCAGAAACAGCAGGATGACCTGTGTGGCGTCATCGTCCACCAGCAGGTCCACCAGTTCACCCACGCCAACGTCGGCCTCGTTGCCGACCGACACCAGCTTGGCAAAGCCCATGCCCCGTGCCGCACCGCGCGACAGCAGCGCACCCAGCATCGACCCGCTCTGCGATACCACGCTCACCGCGCCGGGCCGCAGTTCATCCATCTCCAGCACCGCGTTGACCGACAGGATGGCCCCGCTATGCACATCCACCACGCCGATGCTGTTGGGCCCCAGCAGTCGCACGCCAAGCTGCCTGGCCTGATCGGCCAGCGCCTGCTGGGCCGCCATGCCCGCCTCGCCCAGTTCGGCAAAGCCATCGGAGAACACCGTCACCACGCGCGCACCACGCGCGGCGCTTTGCGCCAGCGCCTCGGCCACATGGGCGCCGGGCACCATCACGAAGGCGTGATCGATGGCCTCGGGCAGCGCCTCCACGCTGGGGTACGCCGGCAGGCCCATGACTTCGGTCCGCCCCGCGTTCACCGGCAGGATGCGGCCCTTGTAGCCGTGCTTGCGCATGAAGCGCAGCGGGCGTGCCGTGTTTTTCTTCTCGTCGGCCGATGCACCCACCAGCGCCACGGCGCCGGGCGTGAACAGCGCGCGGGCCAGCGCCTTGCCGGTAGCGCCCACGGCGGCGGCAATTTCCTTGTCGACTCTCGTCATGACTGCAGTGTTCCTTTGAGTGATGGGGGTGCGGCTCAACGTGCGCGCAGGGCGCCAAGGCCAAGCTGGCGCACCGGGCGCGCATCGAGTTGCCACAGCGCGTCCAGCAGGCTGGCGGCCTTGTCCTGGCCCAGCATGGGGCCGCCCAGTTCCATGAACTTGTCGGTCAGCATCGCGTCGTCGAGCGGGGCTTCCGGATCGCCCACGCGGTATGGCTGGAAGTGCGCGTGGCGCGTGCCGTTGGCCATCTCGATCTCGACCCGCGCGGCCCGCTGGCGTGGGAAGGCGGCCGTCAGTTCGGCGTCGGCGGTCAGCGTGATGCGCGTCATCAACGCGCGAATCGCGGTATCGCCAAGGCGCTCGGGCTCGAAAGCATCGAGCCGCACGGCACCATGCAGGATGCCGTGGGCCACCACGTAAGGCAGGCTGAAGCGCGCCTCGAACGGCGTGGTGGGGTTGAAATTGCCGGTCACGTCGAGCGCCACCTGGTAGGCGTTCACGCGCACGGCCGCAATGCGGGAGGGGTCGAGCGCGTGATCGCGCACCAGCCGCATGGCGGCGTCGATGGCGGCGAAGGTGTGGCCGCAGCAGCCATGGTTCTTCTGCGTGATGCGCGTGACGTTGTAGTCGGTGCCCAGGCCGGCCGTGGCAATCGCCCAGTCCGGGCTGCCGCACAGCGCCGCGCCAAAGCCGGCATCGCCTTCGAGGATGTCGCGCACGCCAGTCACGCCGTGCGCGGCGCCCTGCGCCGCCAGCACGCCGGTCTGCGCCGCGTGCCCGGCGTGCAGCGCCTTGGTCATCGCATCCGACCGGAATGCCTGCTGCAGCCCCGACGCAAAAGTGGTGGCCGTTGCCATGGCGTGGGCCGCCACGTCGGCATTGCCCGGCGCCAGCAGCACGGCACCCGCCGCGGCCGCGCCAATGCAGCCGACGGTGCCGGTGGTATGGAAGAAGCGGTAGTGCGCAGGCTGGATCGCCGCGCCGATGCGCGTGGATACCTCGTAGCCCGCCACCACGGCGCGCAGCAGGTCGGTGCCGCTGGCATTGCGGTCTTCGGCCAGCGCCAGCGCGGCGGCAATGGTCGGGCACCCCGGGTGGTAGACCGCATCACGAAAGATGTCGTCGAACTCGGCGGCGTGCGACGCGCTGCCGTTGATCCACGCGGCCAGCCCCGGGAATGCGATGGCACCATGGCCCAGCACGGTGCTGTGGCCGACGCCAAGTTCCTCGCGATGAGCGGCCACGAGCTGGCGGCCCGGCGCCATCGGCACGCCGGCCAGCAGCGCGGCAAACCAGTCGATCACCACGCGCCGGGCATGGTGCTGTACGTCGTCGGGCAGGGGCGCATGGGCCTGGTTGCCGACATAGGCGGCAAAGTGGTGGATCAGCATGCCGGTTGTCTCCTCTGGAATGACTCCCATGGTAAGAACCGCGGCCCGCCCAGCTTTGACATTTGGTGAAAGCTCCCAAGCCGGCACGCGTATCCCGGCGTTTGCGGGCTGGTGCATACTCTGCGCACGCCATCGTCGGCCCAGCCTTTCCATTTGGAGCACGCTCAACCCATGGACATGGACATTCCTTCGCTTGCCATCCTGATTGCCGCCGTGGAAGAGAAGAGCCTGTCACGCGCGGCCGAGCGCGAGAACCTGGTGACGTCGGCGGCCAGCAAGCGGATTGCCGAACTGGAACGGCGCGCGGGCACGGCGCTGCTGCGCCGTCATGGACGTGGCGTAGAGCCCACGCCGGCGGGCGCCATGCTCTACCAGCGTGCCAAGGCCATCGTGCGCAGCGTGCAACTGGCGCAGGATGCGCTGGCGGCCTACTCGCTCGACGGCATCGCCAAGATCCGGCTGGCGTCGAACCGTTCGACGATCCTGCAGTTCCTGCCGGCCGACATCAGTGGCTTCCAGAAGCACGACCCCGACGCCCGCATCGACCTGGTGGAAGCGTTCAGCTTCGACATTCCGCGCATGGTGTCCAACGGCGACGCCGATATCGGCATCTATCACGCGCGCAGCCCCAGCCCCGGCGTGCATTCGCTGCCATACCGCAAGGACCGCGTGGGGCTGGTGGTGCCGCGCGGGCATCCGCTGGAAGCCAAGGGCGCGCTGCATCTGGAAGAAGCGCTCGACTACGACTTCCTGGGCTACTTTCCGCGCCATACGTTCGATGCGTTCCTGACGCTGGCGTCGGGCACGCTGTCGCGCCCGCTGACCGTCAAGACCCAGGTATCGAACTTCGAGGCCCGCTGCCGCATGGTGCGCGAAGGGCTGGGCCTGGCCGTGGTGCCCGAGGGCATTGCGCGCAACTACCTCCAGATGATGGGCCTGTCGATGCTGACGCTCAAGGACGCCTGGGCCGAGCGGGAGTTCTACGTCTGCGTGCGCGACCGCGACAGTCTGCCGTCCGGCGTGGGCCGGCTGCTGGAATACCTGAGCCGATGCGCCGCGATGGAGCAGCATTTCCTCAAGCCGCGCTGAAGCCCGGCTGACATCCCACCGGCATCGCGCCGAAGCCCCACCGAGAACGCAGCGTTTCTGTTTCGTCAAAGCTCCGTGCGGGCATCTTTCTAAGATGCTCTACAGGGCCGCCTTTTTCCCAGCGCGCCCACGACAAGAATCACACGGAGACAGCAATGAAAGACTTCCTGCGGCGCTCGGCCGCCGGCGTGCTGCTTTTTTGCGCCGCAACAGCCCACGCCCAGCAACCCTATCCGTCCAAGCCGATCCGGGTGGTCGTGGCGTTCACCGCCGGCGGCACCACCGACATCCTGGCCCGCGAAGTGGCCCAGCAGATAGGCAAGGCGCTGGGCCAGAGCGTGGTGGTGGAGAATCGCCCCGGCGCCGGCGGCAATATCGGCACCGACTACGTGGGCCGCAGCGATGCCGACGGCTATACGCTGCTGGCCACGTCCGTGGGCCCCGTGGCCATCAATCCCACGCTGTACAGCCGACTCAAGGTGAACCCGCAGACCGATCTGCAGCCGGTGGCGCCCATTGCGGATGTGCCCAACGTCATGGTGGTGAGCCCCAACGTGCCCGCAAAGACGGTGCAGGAATTCATCGCCTACGCCCGCGCGCATCCGACCCAGCTCAATTTCGGCTCCACGGGGGTGGGCACGGCCGCGCACCTGTCCGGCGTGCTGTTCAACGAACGCACGGGCGCCAAGACCACGCACGTGCCGTACAAGGGCGCAGATGCGCTGAACGACCTGCTGGCTGGCCGCGTGCAGTTCATGTTCGCCACGGTGCCGTCGGTGATCTCGCATATCCGTGGCGGCCAACTGCGCGCGCTGGCGGTCACGTCGCGCAAGCGGTCGTCGGCGCTGCCCGATGTGCCGACGATGGCCGAGGCTGGCGTGCAGAACCTGGTCACGGGCGCCTGGTTTGGCCTGTTCGCGCCGAAGAACACGCCGCCCGAGATCGTCGCCAAGCTGAACAAGGTGGTGACCGATGCGCTGGCCCAGCCCGACATGCGCAGCAAGCTCGCGCAGCAAGGGGCCGAGGCCATGAACCTGGCGCCGGACGCGTTCGGCAAGTTCGTGGTGGCCGAATACCAGGCCTGGAAGCCTGTGGTGGTCAGCTCCGGGGCACGCATCGACTGACCGGCGCGCCGCTGTGTCATGATGGCGGCCATCCCCACTCCGGTGTCTCCATCATGACCACAGCCCTGATCGTCATCGATGTCCAGCAGGGACTTTGCGAAGGCGACGAAGCCTGCGTCGACGCGCAGGCCACGATCGAACGGATCAACCACGTGTCCGCCGCTGCCCGCAAGGCCAGTGTGCCGGTGATCTTCGTGCAGCATGAATCGAAGTCCGACTACCTGCGGTTCGGCTCCGACCGCTGGCAGCTTGCCAGCGGCCTCGATGTGGGCGATGCCGACGCGCGCGTGCGCAAGACCACGCCCGATTCGTTCCACCGTACCGACCTGGCCGAAGTGCTACAGGCACGCGGGGTGTCGGCGCTGGTGATCTGCGGCATGCAGACCGACTTCTGCGTGGATACCACCACGCGCCGCGCGCTGGCGCTGGGGTATCCGGTCACGCTGGTGGCCGACGGCCACACCACCGTGGGCAACTCCGCCTTGTCGGCCGCGCAGATCGTCCGGCATCACAACGTGACGCTGTCCAATATCGAGAGCTTCGGGCCGCGCGTTACGCCGATGGCCGCCGCCGACATCTCTTTCGCTGCATAGCACCACCGGGCCTGCCCTGCAGCACGCCAGCTCCGGCATCGGTGCGGCTATCGCACATTGCATCGCAAACCCGGGGCTGACCCTGACTTCGGTTGCAGATTTCCTCACCGATAATCCGCGAAGCCGGGCTCTGCCCGGCCATAGAGCCCCGGGGCGTTGCCATCGGGCGCGGAAGAATATCAGTGAAGGAGATGTAGTGCGTATCAAGCATCAAGCCGCACGCGTGGCGTGCGGGATGGCCGTTGCCATCGCCACCATTTTCACCGCGCACAGCGCCCTGGCCGCCGATGCCTGGCCGACCAAGCCGATCAAGGTCATCGTGCCCTACACGCCGGGCGGTTCCACCGACACCGTGTCGCGCGTGATCTTCGAGCGCGTGTCGCAGAGCCTGGGCCAGCCGATCATCATCGAGAACAAGCCCGGCGCCAACAGCACGCTGGGCGTAGGCGTGGCCGCGCGGTCGGCGCCCGACGGCTACACCTTCGTGTCGGTGCTGGCCGCGTACAGCGCCAACATGTCGCTGTATTCCAAGCTCAGCTACAAGCCGTCGGACCTGACGCCGGTGGCGGAAATGGCCGAGCTGCCGCTGTTCCTGTTCGCCAGCAAGAAGGTGCCGGTCAAGACCGTGGCCGAACTGGTGGACTACGGCAAGAAGCACCCCGACACGCTGACGTTCGGCTCCAGCGGCGTCGGCAGCTCGGCGCACCTGACCGGCGAACGATTGGCCATGGAGTCGAAGGTCAAGATGACGCACGTGCCGTACAACGGCAGTGCGCCGATCCTGCCGGCGCTGGTCTCCGGCGAAGTATCGGTGGCCTTCGACCCGCTGCTGGTGCCGATGCCCCACGTCAAGTCGGGCAAGATCAACGTGCTGGCCGTGGCATCGGCCAAGCGCTGGCCCGGCGAGCCGAACATCCCGACGATGGAGGAATCGGGCTTCCCGGGCTTCGTGATGAGTTCCTGGACGGGCCTGCTGGCGCCGGCCGGCACGCCGCAGCCGGTGATCGACCGCATGGCCAAGGAAATCGCCGCCGCCACGCGTAGCGCCGATGTGGCCAGGAAGCTCACCGAACTCGGCTTTATCCCGGTGGGCAGCACGCCGGACGAGTTCCGCAAGCTGATCGAGCGCGATACCACGCGCTACGGGCAAATCGTGAAGGCGGGGAAGATCACGCTGGATTGATCGGATTTGGCTCGTTGGTTTGCTCCTCTCTCCCACAAGGGAGGAGAGAGGAGCAAACCAACGGCGATGTTGCTACCCCTGCCGCCGCTTCCACTCCGCATACAGATCCGCCTCGCCCTCTAGCCGCACGGGCAGGTACTGGATCTTCATCGACTGTTCGGCGAACGGTTTGGCCAGATCCGCGTAGATGGCCGCCGTCGACAGGCCGAACGGCTCGCCATCGTCGTTCGAGTAGGCGTACGCCACTTCGGTCACGCCCGCCAGCCGCATCGCCGCCATGCACATCGGGCACGGGTGACCACTGGCATACACGGCGCAGCCGGCCAGGCTGGGCGTGCCCAGCTTGTGGCTGGCGGCGCGAATCGCGTTCAGTTCGGCGTGCGACGTGGGGTCGTTGGTCTTGTGGATCTCGTTCACGGCAGTCATCAGGACTTCGCCGTCACGGACGATCACCGCGCCGAACGGGCGCCCGCCCGCCTGCATGTTGGCTTGCGCCAGGCGGATGGCCTCGCGCAGGTACTGCTGTGCATTCGACGTATTCGACATGTCTGGTCTCCAGAAAACGCAGGGGCCGATGATAACCGCCAGCAGGCTGTACTAATCTCATAAATGGCGCGCTTCACCGGCTGGAAGCCGCCCGGATGCCAGGGATACCTGCCTCAGCCGTGATCGTCGGGAGCGGGGGGACGCCATGTCTCGCTTTGTTGCCTGTGCGGTTGCCATGCTTGCCACGCTGGGCTCGGCCCTGGCGGCCGAATCTCAGCCGGGGGCGCTGACCATCACCTTTATCCATCCCGAGACCTACCAGGACGCGTCGAAGTCCTATGGCTACGGCAGCGATCCGCAGGTGCTCGACGCAATCCGCCAGCACCTGCAGAAGCTGGCCGTCCGCGAACTGCCCGCCGGCTACTCGCTGTCGATCGAGATCCTGGACATCGACCTGGTCGGCTATGCGGACTGGCGCTACCAGGGCAATGTGCGCGTGATCCGCGATGCCACCTGGCCGCGCATGACACTGCGCTACGCGCTCATGCATGGCGACGAGACCATCGCCAGCAGCCAGGAGCGCATCAACAACATGAACTTCAACTGGGGCGTCAACCTGTACGGCTACGGCGATCCGCTGCGCTACGAAAAGGCGATGCTGGACGACTGGTTCGCGCGGGCCATCACGCGGCACGTGCACGGCTGAGTGCGCAGCCGGCGTGCCGCCCGGTGCTACTTGCGTGGCACGGCGGGCCGGCGCCGCTCGCCGATGACACCCTTGGCCGCCGCGCGCAGGATGCGCCGGAATGTCGGGCAAGCCATATGGCTGGACGCAGGACAGGCCGCGGCGTGACGCAGGCCGTCGCGCATCGCCACAAGCTGGCGGATGGTGCGATCGAGGTCGTCGGCTTTGTCGGCCAGCTTGCGCCGATCGATATGTACCTGGCCGTCGCGGGCCAGCATGCCGGCAATCTCGTCCAGCGAAAATCCCGCGGCACGCCCCAGCGCCACCAGCGCCAACCGGTCCAGCACGTCGGGGGCATACTGGCGGCGCAAGCCACGCCGCCCAGTGGACGCTATCAGGCCCTTTTCCTCGTAGTAGCGCAGCGCGGACGCCGGCACGCCCGATTGCCGCGCCACGTCTCCGATGTCGAGCGGATTCACCCTTGACCTCAAGTGGAGTTGAACTGGCACAGTGTAGCTTCCCTCCCCTGGAGAATCCGCGAGAACCGGACGATGAACGCCTATCCGCAGACCAACAGCGACCAGAGCACCCTCTGGAACGGCACCGGCGGCCGTGCCTGGGTCGTGAACCAGACCCTGCTGGACCACATGTTCCAGCCATTCGAGCCCATCCTGCTAGATGCCCTGCCTGCCGGTGACGGACATCGCCGCGTACTCGACGTCGGATGCGGCACCGGCGCCACTACGCTGGCCATGGCACAGCGCCTGGGCGGCCAGGGCGAGTGTGTCGGCGCCGACATTTCGGCCCCGATGCTGGACGTGGCGCGCGAACGCGCCGCCCGTCTTGGCGTGGCGGCAAGCTTTGTCCAGGCCGATGCGCAAACCCACGCGTTCGCGCCGGCCAGCTTCGACCACATCGCATCGCGCTTCGGTGTGATGTTCTTCGATGATCCCGTGGCGGCCTTCGCCAATCTGCGTCGTGCCGCGCGGCCGGGCGCGACGATGCGCGTCATCGCCTGGCGCAGCCAGGCCGAAAACGCGTTCATGACCACCGGCGAGCGTGCCGCCGCCCCGCTGCTGCCCGACCTGCCGGTGCGCCATCCCGGCGCCCCGGGGCAGTTCGCGTTTGCCGACCGGCAGCGCGTGGCGGCGATCCTGGCGCAGGCCGGATGGTCCGGCACCGACATTCGCCCCATCGACGTGCCGTGCGAGCTGCCCGAGCCCGACCTGGTCGACTACATCGGCTGGCTCGGTTCGGTGGGCCAGCGGCTGCTGACGGTCGACGAGACCACGCGCGCCAGGGTCATCCAGACCGTGCGCGCCGCCTTCGCGCCCTTCGTGCATGGCGACACGGCGCGCTTCACGGCCGCGTGCTGGCAGATCGACGCGCAGGCCCCAGACTGATGTTGCGGCGCCCTGCGGCGCGACTAGACTGGGTACATCATCGCGCGCACGACAGGGAGCCAGCCATGACCGCATCCACGGAACACCCGGTCAGTCATTCCACGCTGGCGTTCGGACGCATTTATGCCGATGACGCGGGCGAATCACACTTTGGAGCGTTGTCTTTCGACATGGCCGAGCGAAGCTTCGCCCCGCCGGCGCCGCCGTTCTGGGTGTCGCGCATGGACGAGGCCGTGCGGCAGGGCTTTCTGGTGGTGCCCACGGGTTGGGTGGGCGACCTGCACCCCGCGCCCGTCCGCATGTGGATATTCCTGCTCGATGGCGAGATGACGTTCGAGGCGTCCGACGGCGAATGCCGGTCGCTGGTGCCGGGCAGCGCGCTGTTGCTCGACGATACGCGCGGCAAGGGCCATCGCAGCTGGGTGATCGGCGGCAATATCGCCACGCTCGCCATGGTGGAGATGCCGGTACTCGGCCGCTAGGCGCAACGGATGCCCTCCGACACCAGCCAGGATCCACAGCGGGGCGGCGCCTCGCCCCCTGCTTCGCCAGCGCAGGCACCGCCACCGTTGCCACCGCCCGCGCCGCCGCCCAGCGTGCCGTCGGGCTTCCGGCAGGGCATCATCACGGCCATTACCGTGCTGCTCGGGTTTTCGCTGGCATTCTGGCGATTCTGGGGTTTTGAGAGCCCGGGGTACTGGAGCCGGGGTTCGCTCGCGGCGGCCGTGTGCCTGATCGTGGCCGTGGCGCTGCAGATCCTTGCGTTATTCCGCGCGCTGCGCGTGGAAGACGACAGCATTCCCGAGTATCGCAAGACCGTGCGCTGGTTCATTGCCTCGGCCATCGCACTGCTGGCCGGCCTGACCATCGCGATGCTGGACGCGGCGCTGATCGAGCAGGTGGACTGACGGCGCTGTCTACCGATGCAATAGCGCCGGTGCATACGTCTTCACGAAGAACGCCAGCGTGATGCACGACGTGGCCAGCAGCGTACCGGCCCGCACCACGCGCGGCGGCGTCATGCGGCCGAGCAGCGCGCCGCCGTATCCGCCCAGGATGGCGCCAATCAGCATCGCCACCGTCTCCGGCCAGCGCACGGCGTTCGCCACGATGAACGCGATCACCGCCACGGCATTGGCCGCGCTCACCATCAGCGTGCGCGGCGCATTCAGGTTCTTGAGGTCGCGGCTGTCCAGCAGGCCCCACATGGCGATCATCATGATGCCGACCGCGCCGCCGAAATAGCCGCCGTAGACGCCCAGCCCGAACTGCACCGCCAGCACCGCATGGGCATGGATACGCCAGCGCGCGCGCAGCACCTCGCCCAGTTGCCGCCCGAACGCCAGCGCGATGCAGGCAATCAGCAGCAGCCATGGCAGCACGAACGTGAACGCCGCCGACGATGTGCGCAGCAGCAGCATCGCCCCGACAAACCCGCCGCACAGCGTGGCCATCAGCAATGTCCGCAGCGACACCTCGCCCACCGGCCCCAGCCCGTCGCGATAGGCCCAGGCGCTGGCCAGGCCGCCGGGAAACAGCGCGACCGTGCTCGATGTGTTCGCCTGAACCGGTGGCACACCGGCGGCAATCATGGCGGGCAGGCTGACGAACGAGCCGCCGCCCGCCAGCGCATTCATTGCACCGGCGACAAATCCCGCGCCGAAAACCAGAAGAATTGGGTCCATGGAGCGAATGCTAGCCATCGGGCCGGGCACCCGCAATCTGGCTTTTCCGGTGCTAGACTTCGGCAAAACCGAAAGCTGTGGAGAGCAAGGCGTGCGTTTCGACCTGACCGATTTGCGGCTGTTCCTGACCGTGGTGGAGTGCGGCAGCCTGACCCAGGGTGCCCGGTCGATGCATCTGGCCCTGGCGTCTGTCAGCGAACGGATTGCCGGCATGGAGGCCACGCTGGGCGCGCCACTGCTGGAGCGCAACCGGCGCGGCGTACGGCCCACGGCCGCTGGCGACGCCCTGCTGCGACACGCGCGCTCGATCCTGGGTCAGGTGGAGCAGATGCGCGGCGAACTGCGCAGCTATGCAACGGGCCTCAAGGGCCGCATCCGCCTGCTGTCGAACACCGCCGCGCTGGCATCGTTCCTGCCGCCGCACCTGCGCCGTTTCCTGGCGGCGCATCCCGACCTTTCCATCGACCTTGGCGAACGCCCGAGCCCGGAAATTGTCCAGGCGCTGGTCGAGGGGCGCGCGGAACTGGGCATCGTGGCCAATTTCACCGATTTCTCGAACCTGCAGACCCACCGCATCGCCGAGGACCAGCTCGTGGTAGTAGCCAGCCGGCAGCACCGGGTGGCGGCACAGCCCGCGGTGGCCTTTGCGGACATCGTCGACGAGCCGATCATCGGCATGGCGGACACGGCACTGGAAACACACCTGGCCGAGCGCGCGTCGCGGCTGGGGCACCAGTTGCACTATCGCGTCCAGCTGCGCAACGTGGGCCACGTGGCGATGCTGGTCGACGCCGGTATCGGCATCTCGATCGTGTCCGGTTCGCTGGCCAGGTCGATGCCAGGCGGGCTGGCCATCCTGCCGCTGTCGGAACCGTGGGCCACGCGCCGCCTGTTCTTGTGCGCGCGCGATTTTGGCGCGCTGACGCCACAGGCGGGCCTGCTGGCGCGGCAACTGATCGAAAACGGCGAGCCCGATGCCTCAAGTCCGGCGGTCGGAAAGCCGTAAAATCCTGCGATATCGTTCGGAAGCATTCCCATGAAGAAGCTAATCCTGCTGGCCGCCGTCGGGCTGGCATCTGTCGCCCAGGCCCAGCCGACCGCTGGCGGCGTAGCGGCACCGCTGGGCCTGGAGCTTGGCAAGACCTCTTGCGCGCGGCTGACGCCGGGCCCGAATCGCGAAAGGACCGGCACGGCGCCGTGGGCCGGCGGCGACGCCTTCGAGCTGAAGCGCCTGGAGCGCTTCAACCTGCCGGGCCTGACCCGTGCCGTGGTGAACTGCGACGGGCAGGACCTGGTGACGCTGGTCACGCTGACCTTCGACCGCGCCGCGCTCGACGACGTCACCCACAAGCTCGACGCCCGCTACGAATCAAAGCGAAAGACCGAACCCAACGCCCAGAACGGCTACGCGGAATGGGCGGCGTCCAACGGCAGCCTGGAACTGCTGTACGCCCGCGACGGCAAGCAGTTCACCGTGGCGTACTGGGGCAAGGGCGCCAAGGCGCGCTATTTCGCCTACAACGGCAACTCGGACAAGGTCCAGACGACGACTCCCCCCACCCAGGCTCCCGCCCCCGCGAAGGTGCCGGCACCGCTCTGACGCCACCCGCCGCAATGCCGCAACGCCGCAACGCCGTCAGCCGGCCACGGTTGACGGCCCGGCACACGGATGGCCCCACAGGTTCGCGCCCCATCCACTTCAACCTTTAGTTGAAAATCCTTCTCCGGATCTGTGCCTACCGGGAACAGGTCGCGCCAACCATACTGGCTTCACCTTCCTCTCACCCGGAGCCAGCAATGACCACCCCCACCCAAGTTGCGATCGTCTACCACAGCGGCTACGGCCATACGGCCAAGCAGGCAGAGGCGGTGGCACGCGGCGCGGCGCGCACCGCAGGCACCACCGCCCTGCTGATCAGCGTCGACGAGATCGACCAGTACTGGGACAAGCTTGAGCAGGTGGACGCCATCATCTTCGGCGCCCCGACCTACATGGGCAGCGCGTCAGGGCAGTTCAAGATGTTCATGGATGCCACGTCGCGCAACGTATTCGCCAAGGGCTTCCGT
This sequence comes from Cupriavidus pauculus, assembly GCF_002858765.1. Classification (GTDB taxonomy): domain Bacteria; phylum Pseudomonadota; class Gammaproteobacteria; order Burkholderiales; family Burkholderiaceae; genus Cupriavidus; species Cupriavidus pauculus_B. The sequence goes on along the minus strand of NZ_PJRP01000012.1, from coordinate 128,924 downwards.
TGGGCCAACAAGGTGGCGGCCGGCTTTACCAACGCCGCATCGCGCTCGGGCGACAAGCTCGTCACGCTGCAGCAGATGGCAATCTTTGCCGCGCAGCACCAGATGCACTGGGTCAACCTGGGCCTGGCGACCGGGCACAACACGTCGACGTCCATCGAGGACACGCTGAACCGCCACGGCTTCTTCATCGGGGCCGCCGCGCAATCGGATGCCGACGTAAGCGCCGAAATGGGCCCGCCGTCGGCCGACCTGCGTACCGCCGAGCACCTGGGCGCACGCGTGGCGCAAGTGGCACGCGAACTAAAGGCCGGGCGCGCCGCGCTGGCGGCGCTGGATGCCGAATTGAACGCCGAACTGGCCGTCGGGCAGACCGCGGCAAATTCCGTCGACCTGAAGGCCGCGGCCTGATTCTTGCCAGACAGGAGAACACCCATGCGCCAAGTCACCTCGTTCGTCGTCCGCCTGCCCGGCAAGCCGGAGCACCGCGAAGCCCTGCAGGCCCAACTCCATCACGTGCTGGAGACCATGGCCGCCGAGCCCGACTTCATCAACACGTTCCTGCACCGGTCCAGCGAGGATCCGGACACCCTGGTGCTCTATGAAACCTGGGCCTGCTCGGCCGAGGACTTCCGCACCAGGCATCTGGCCAAGCCGTACCGCCAGGACTATGAAGCCGCGCTGCCAACGTTGCTCAAGGCACCGCGCACCATCGAATGGCTCGACCCGCTCAAGGAATACCTGAAGCGTTGACCGCCAGGGTGTAATCTTCAGCCTGCATTGCGCGGCCCCCTTTTTTCCTCGCGCATCCGGGATGTCCGTCGGCATCCCGGCCAGACTGGAGCCCACACCCATGACCTCCAAAGCATCTTCCCGCAGACAGGCCTTCCGGCAGCAGGTGGCGACGCGCAAGGCGCTGCTGATGCCCGGTGCGTTCAATGCCATGAGCGCACGCGTGATCGAAGACCTGGGTTTCCAGGCTGTGTACCTGACCGGCGCGGGTGTCACCAACATGTCGTTCGGCCTGCCCGACCTGGGCTTCATCGGCCTGAGCGACATGGCCGAGCACACCGCCCGCGTGCGCGATGCCGTCGACCTGCCGTTGCTGGTGGATGCCGATACCGGCTTCGGCAACGCGCTGAACGTTCACCACGCCGTGCGGACCCTGGAGCGCGCTGGCGCCGATGCGATCCAGCTGGAAGATCAGGTCATGCCGAAGAAGTGCGGCCATTTCGCCGGCAAGCATGTCGTGAGCACCAGCGAGATGGTCGGCAAGATCCGCGCCGCCACCGATGCGCGCGACGACCCCAACTTCCTGATCGTGGCCCGCACCGACGCCGCCGCCGTGCATGGCATCGACGATGCCATCGATCGTGGCCACCGTTTTGCCGAAGCCGGCGCCGACATCCTGTTTCTGGAAGCCATCGAGGACCTCAAGGACATCGAACGGCTGCCCGGCCTGTTCAATACGCCGCTGCTGATCAACATCGTGATCGGCGGCAAGACACCGGTGCAGGGCCGCGACGCGCTGGAGCGGCTGGGGTACGGGCTGGTGCTGTACGCCAACGCCGCGCTGCAAGGCGCCGTGCGCGGGATGCAGCAGGCGCTGGACATGCTGCAGACCAACGGTCAGATGAACGAAGACCCGGCCATCGTGACGCCGTTCGGCGAGCGGCAGCGGCTGGTCAGAAAGCCGCTGTACGACGAGCTTGACGGCCGCTACAAGAGCGACGACTGATTCGCGGAGGCAGCCATGCAGACAGCGCTGGTCGTACTGGACCTGATCAACGATATCGTCCATGCCCAAGGCAAGCTGGCCGGCAGCGGCACGGCGGCGCAGGCTGCCGCGCGCAACCTGGTGACCGCCTGCAACGCCGTCATCGCCCACGCGCGGGCGCGCCAGTGGCCGGTTATCTTCGTCAAGGTTGGGTTTTCCGAGGGCTACGCCGAGCATCCGAAGGACTCGCCAGTCTTTGGCAAGGCCAGGGCGGCCGGTGCGCTGAAGCTGGGAGGATGGGGGACGGCGTTCGTCGACGGCCTGGATGTGCAGCCGGACGATGCCGTCGTCAACAAGCACCGCGTCAGCGCGTTCTATGGCACAGGGCTGGAAGCCATCCTGCGCGCACGCCATGTGAATCGCCTGGTACTGACGGGTATCAGCACCAACTGGGCCGTGGAAGCGACGGCGCGCGAGGCGCACGATCGGGACTACAAGGTGGTCGTGGTCGAGAACGCCTGCGCCGCCCGCAGCGAGGACGACCACCGCCAGGCGCTGAAGAACCTCGGGGCGATCGGCACCGTAACGACCGTGGCGGCGCTGCCCGGCCTGCCCGACGCCTAGCAGCCAGCGTCCGCTCAGCCCTTGCCGAGCGGCGGCCGTGACAGAAAGCCGGCCATGTTGCTGAGCTGCGCCAGTTCGTTGGCGGCTTCGCGCAGTAAGGCCGCGTGTTCGTGGATCCTTGCCGCCGTCAGGCGCGTGCGCGGCCCTGCCAGACTGATGACGCCGATGCAGCGCGATCCGCGCACCACCGGCACCGCCACCGCCGCCATCCGCGCGGCAAAAACCTCGTCGATCATCGCGTAGCCACGCACCCGCGCGGCATGCAGGAAGCCCAGCAGCGTCTTCAGCGTGGTGGGCGCATTCGGCCCGTACTCGTTGGGCTGGCCAAACCCCTGTTTCATGACCAGCGCCACGGCCGCCTCGTCGGACATCGTCATCAGCCACGCATGGCCGGTGGACGTACACGACAGCCGCGCCCCTAGCCCCATGTCGGGGTCATAGCGAAAGCCCGTGCGCTGGCCGTCGGCCTTGGCCACCCAGATGATGGCCTCGCCATCCACCAGCGACAGCCTCGCCAGCTCGCCGGTGCGTGCCGCAATGCGTTCGATGATGGGCTGGGCAATATCGGCAATGCCGGTCAGGCTCAGGAATTCGAGCCCGTTCGACGTCATGCGCATCGTCAGGATGTAGCGGCTGTGGTCCACCAGCTGCCGGACATAGCCACCGTCGACCAGTTCATGCAGCACGCGATGGCAGGTGCTGCGCGGCAGGCCAAGCGCCTCGGCAATGACAACCAGCCCCGCGCCTTCGCCCTGCGACGCCAGGAAATCAAGAATCCGGAGACCTGCCTTCAGTGACATATTTCGTATTACGGAATGAAGTTCCGGTGCGGAACACCCCGGTCGTGCCGCGCAAACAATAGCAGTGCGCACAAGCTGCGGCAATCGACACCGATACTCATATAAAAGAGGGGAGACAACCATGTCAGTGATAACTGACTCGAACATCGCGCCTGCCCAGGCGCAGGCCGGCCAACCTGAAATGGCCCGGCGCGCCGTCGCTGGCGCGACCGTCGGCACGGCCCTGGAGTGGTTCGACTTTGCGCTGTACGGCGTGGTGGCTGCCACCATTTTTCCGAAGCTGTTCTTTCCGTCGCTGGACCCCACGGCTTCCTTGCTGGCCTCGCTGGCCAGCTTCTGGGCCGGGCTGGCTGCACGACCGCTGGGCGCCATCATCTGCGGCATCCTGGGAGACCGCTGGGGTCGCCGCAACCTGATGCTGATCACCGTGTCGGTGATGGGGCTGTCTTCGTTCCTGATGGGACTGCTGCCGACCTACCAGCAGGTGGGCATCGCCGCACCGGCCCTACTGGTGACACTCCGGATCGTCCAGGGCTTTGCGCTCGGGGGCGAATCGACCGGCGCCCAGCTGATGGCCGTGGAGCACGCGTCGGCGGATCGCCGTGGCCTGTACTCCGGCTTTCTTGGCATCTGCTCCCCGCTGAGCCAGATCTTGGCCAACCTGACACTGTTCGCGCTGGCCGCCGCGCTATCGCCCGAAGACTTCGAGTCGTACGGCTGGCGCATTCCGTTCCTGGCTAGCTTCCTGCTGGTCATCCTGGGCATCTACATCCGGATGAAGGTCAGCGAGACGCCCGCCTTCGAGGCCCTGCGCAAGAGCGGCACGCGCACGCGCGCTACCAATCCGCTGGGCACCGTGATCCGGCATCACTGGAAGACCGCGCTGCGGCTAACGCTGTTCTTCTGCGGCCCGGCGGCGCTGTTCTACCTGATCGTGGTCTTCTCGCTCAGCTACCTGACGCGCAATCTTGGCGTGCCCAAGCAGACCGGCTTCATGTTCCTGATGGTGGCCAACGCCTGCGCCATCGTCGGCGCACTGGCCGGCGGCTGGCTCAGCGACCGCATCGGCCGCAAGCGCGCGCTGCTGCTGGGGTCGTTCTGTACGCTGGTCTGCTGCCTGATCTACTTCCCGGTCCTCAACCAGGGCTCGTACGCGATGACGATGGCCGTCATGGGCGCCTTCCTCGGATTCACGCAGTTCCAGAGCGGCATCCAGCCGGTCTGGTTCGCCGAATCGTTCCCGACCGAGGCGCGCTACACCGGCTCCGCCCTGTCGTACTCGGGTGCCAACCTGCTGACCGGCGGCCCGATGCCGATCGTCGCGGTGGCCCTGCTCCAAGCGTTTCACGGATCGCCATGGGCCATCGTCGCCGTCTGTGGTTCGCTGAACCTGCTCTCCTTCATCATGATCGCCATCTCCCGCGAGACCCGGGGCACGGCACTGGACCAAAGCCACGCGCACTGAAGCCGAACCATGCAACGCAAACTCCATATTCTCAACGGCTCGAACCTGAACATGCTGGGCGTTCGGGAGCCGCACATCTACGGCAGTACCACGCTGAAGGACATCGAACAGCAATGCCAGGCGATGGCCGAAACGCTGCGCTTTGACTGCGTGTTCCAGCAGACCAACAGCGAAAGCGAACTGATCGACTGGATTCAGGAAGCGTACTTTCAGGACGCCGCGCTGATCATCAACCCGGCAGGCTTCTCGTTCGGCCGCATTCCGGTGCTCGACGCCGTCAAGCTGATCCGCCGGCCCGTGGTGGAAGTCCACATCAGCAATATCCACCGCCGCTCGCAGGAGTACCGCCATTCCACGATTTCGGTGGCAGCCACGGCGGTGATCTGCGGGGCGGGGGCCAATGGTTACCCGTTGGCGATGCGGGCGGTGGATGATTTGTGGGGGCAGCAGTCGCCGGCCGGCCAGCCGTAGATTGCAACGCGCCATCGAGGCACCCGCCGGGAACGCGTCTATCATCCGCGTTCCCGGTCTTCGGCCAGACGCGAAACGACCTGCACCAGTACACCGACGTCGTCAGCCACCTTGTCGAGTTTGACTTCCACCCTGTCCATTCGCTCATCCATCTTGTCGAAGCGGTCATCCATCCTGTCCAGACGGATATCAATCTGCTCAAGATACTTGTCGACGCCATCCAGCCTTGCCACCAACGGCTTGACCTCCGCCTGCACGATATCTCGATTGTGATTGGCTCATGTAGGTCATGATGCCTAGCACGATGCCCACGATCGCCGCGGCCAGGATGCCAGCGACAGTCAGTTGATAGACAGTCAGGCTGGCCTCCTGCACCTGAGCCGGGAATGCCGTAGCGGCGGTCATTATCGAATTCATGTTGGCTGAGAATATTCTTAGAGTGCGGATCGTTTCCGCGCTCATTTCTTGTCGTCCTGCACATCATCGATGACAGGGCCTCGCGGCCTGCTGAACTTCAACCCTCAACCGCGCGGCTATTGCATCACGGAATGCCCGATACCCGTGATAGCGTGAGATCAAACGACAACGCACCCGGGCAACAAATCAACCCATTGCCAGCAGCGTCAGCGATGCGCCGCCCACCAGCACAAGACTGAGCGCCCACACCACGTCGAGATTGAACCAGCTGCGCGCCACGAACTGCGGCCCGAGATAGCGGAACGTGAGCCAGGCCAGGCCGCCGCCCATGGCCAGCATCGCCATGGTGTGCACCGCCGTCACCAGCACGGCGGTGCCGGCATTGCCGAAGGCCAGCGCGCCAGCCGCCGCGTGTCCACGATCGCCGCGCGCGAAGCAGAGCCCAAGGTAGATGGGCACCAGCATCAGCCCTGCCCCATGGGCAATGGCGACGGCGAACGACCAGAAAGCCAGCCGCGACGGCGGAATGCGAGCCAATGCGCGCGGGTGACGGCGCCAGACCAGCAACGCCGTACCATAGGCCACCACCAACACGCTCGCGGCTAGGCGAATGTGCATCTCCCATGTAGCCAGTGACACCAGCAACCCGAATGGCAATGTCAGCGTCAAAATGGCCAGCGCGTGCCCGGCACCCAGGTAGCCAAGCGAAATTGGCAGCGTGCGCGCGCTGCGCGTCATCAGCGCGCCCGACACCGCCAGCGGCCATCCCATCGCCGGATTGAGACCGTGGTACAGGCCGCTGGCCAGCACGGCGGCCCACAGCCCCGCCTGCTCCAAGGATGCCATCGCGCCAGCGGTCAAGCGCCCACCGATGGATAGCAGAACGAATCGGTCGAGCAGTCGCCGCCTTCCAGCCGGATCTGATGGGCCCGATAGCCATCGGGAAACGTGGCCCGGAAGCGTTCATCGAGCCGCAGCCCGCCATCGGCCCCGGCATGCGCCATGACCTGCGTGCCGGGCACGCCGTCCGGATAGAACTGGTCGTCCCACGTGGAATACAGCGAGTTGGTCCAGTAGACGCGCCGGCCATCGCGGCTGATCTCCACCATCTGCGGCCCGCCCGCGAACGGCGAGCCGTCCGGGTGCGGGGTGCGCCGGACAATGCCGCCCAAGTGTACCGATCCGGCCAGCGTGGGCTTGCGCGGATCGCTGACGTCATACTGCCGCATTTCGCCCGTGCCCCAGCACGATACGTAGAGAAATCGGTCGTCGAGCGACAGGTCGATATCGGTCACCAGCGGCGGCACTGCGCCAAAGCCCTTCAGCAGCGGGGGCAGATCATCCGGCGACGCGGGCTCGGGCGGAATCGTGGCCGTCTTCTCGATATGGAACTGGCTGCCTTCGCGCCACCATGTCCAGATCGATCCCTCCAGGTTCGTGGTGTCGACCACCACGCCGACAAAGCCGTATTCGCGCACCGGATCGTGCGCGGGCCGCACCTCCAGCGCCATCTGGTGCTGGGCGCCCAAGTCCAGCGTCTGTACGTTGCGTCGCGCGCGCAGGTCCCAGAAATGCAGCCGGTGCCCGTAGCGGTTGGCCAAGAGATCTTCGGGCACCAGGCCGCGCTCGAACTGCGGCGGCAACGCCCATTCACTCGACACCATGTAGTCGCGCGGCAGGTTCCACCAGAAGTCATAGTGCTTGTCTTGTGTGCCGCGGTCGATCTCCCAGCGGCCCAGCACCTCGAACGTCTGGCAATCCATGATGAAGATGCCGGGAGCGCCATCGGTGCCATCCGGGCCCGCCCCACCCAGCGTGCTCACATAGATGCCTTCCGGCCCGCAATGCACGGTATGGGGCCGCGAATAACCGGTCTTGCTGAAGATCTCGTTAGGCTCGATGACCTTGTGGAGCTTCGCCCGCGTGGGGTCCGGCTTCGTATCCACCACATAGATGCGCGAACTGCGCATGCCGGGAATGATCAGGAAGCGCCGCTCCAGAAACGCATGTCCGGTCAGCGGCGAGAGGGCGGACGAACAAGCGTTCCAACCGAAGTGGTGCAGTTCATCGCCGCGCCCCGTCATCGGCACCGTGTGCACGACGGTGCCGTAGCGCGACGAATCGGGATTGACGTCGATGACGGCCAACGCGTCGGGCTGCGACCCATCGGGGCTCAGCAGCAGCGTGTACGCGTGGGTTTCCGCCGGCGCCTCCATTGCAAGCCGGGGCGATGCGTAAAAGGTGGGATCGGGCCGCAGGTTCATGATGAAACCTCCTTGACGTCGGGGTCAAAGTGCGTCGGTGCGATCTACCAGAATAGGTGCCTGTCCCGCGCAGCGGTACGAAGATATCCGCATGCCCATATGCCGTCACATGCGAGTTGGAACGAGAAATGCGCGTCTCCGGCCCCGGCGACAAGGGCGCTTGTCCTGGATCGTCCGATCGCAGCAAGGCCTGCACCCCGACGATCCTGCCGGCACCAGGTGCGCGCAAGCATCCATATCGGCGTACCGCCGGATTCGCCGTTGGATTCGCTGCTGAAGAGCGCGGCCGACCTGCGCGGTAAGCGTGGGCGCCCGGACGCGGGCAGCATCGCCGCACGCGTCCAGGGCCCGGGCCCTGACTGCTTTACTGGCGCTGGGGAAAGATGCCCTGGGTGCAGATCACGTAGTAGAGCCCCGTGGGCTCCAGCGGCCGGAGATCCGGCAGCTGGAAGGTGGACACGCCATTGCCACCGAACTTGGTGCCGAGGAGCGCGAACAGCGCCTGGTTGGTCGAGATGGGTAGCGTGCGGCCGTCGGCGTGCACACCGCCAGCCGCGAAGCTTGCGGCGGACAGCCAGACCGTCGCCATCGTGCAATCGCTTTCGACGCCATCGCCGATGCTACCGGTGTTACCCAGGCCGGGAATCGTGCCGGCGGGGCCCGTGGCACCGGTAGCGCCGTTGGCGCCGGTCGCACCCGTGGCGCCCGCTACGCCTGTGGCACCCGTCGCACCCGCAGCGCCCGTGGCGCCGGTTGCGCCCGTGGCACCTGTCGCCCCGGTTGCGCCCACCGCACCGGTGGCGCCCGTCACACCCGTTGCGCCTGTGCCGCCCGTAGCGCCGGTATTGCCTTGCGGACCTGTCGCACCGTTCGCGCCCGTCGCACCGGCGGCGCCCGTCGCACCCGCAGCGCCCGTCGCACCCGCAGCGCCCGTCGCACCCGTCGCACCCGTCGCACCCGTCGCACCCGTCGCACCCGTCGCACCGGCCGCGCCAGTCGCACCAGTCGGGCCCACCGGACCCACCTTACCCTGCGCCACGTCGGTCGACAGCGCGGCCAGCGTCGAATTGGTCAGCTTGAGCTTGGCCGCGATTTCTTCCAGGCGATCGTCGTAGTTGTCGCCGTTGCGCGGGTTGAACTTCTGGTTCAGCAGGTTCAGCGAATCCGCGTTGACGCCCAGCGTAGACAGGCGCTGCTTGACCTGGGTAATGGCCAGCGCCAGCTTTTCGCTGGCTGCGGCAGCCGATACCGTCGAGAAATTGGTGAAGAACGCTTCGGTGTCGGCATTGCCATACGCACCCGCCACAACCAGTTCGGTAATCGGCGTAACGTTCGTCGTGCCTGCCGATTCGATGTACGAATGCAACACTTCGCCGGTGGCCGTGGTGACGCGCAGCACGCACGGCAGCGCCAGATTCGCCGTGGACGCGCTCCAGCTACCGTCCGATCCGGTCGTCACGGACGTTTGTCCACTCACGCACTTGATCATCAGCGCGGCATTGGTGATCGGCGCGCCGGTGGCGGCAGTGCCCGAAATCGTCGCTGCCGGCAGGGCAGTCGGGGTGCTGGCGGACGTTCCAGTGTCGTCTCCGCCACCGCAGCTTGCAAGAAGTACCGACGTGGCGACCGACAGGGCGGCAGCCCATTGTTGTTGTTTCATTTTCCCGTTTCCCGATTGAATGGATGATTGGATCCGACGCGCCTCCCGCGCCGGCATGCGAAGTCCGGCCGCTCGTGGCGGGGCAGCATCTTAGCGATGGATGGGCCCGTCGGGGACACTCAGGCACGCCCCACCTTAGTGGGGCAGACAGCCATACGCGCGCCGCATGCCACCGCAGCGCGAAAAGCGGGTATTCTTCGCCCGGATTTTTGAGCCTGCGAGGACCGCGGTGACACGCATCTGCCTAAACATGATCGTCAAGGACGAAGCCCCGGTGATCGAACGCTGCCTGGCCAGCGTGAAGCCCTGGATCGACCATTGGGTCATCGTCGACACGGGCTCCAGCGACGGCACGCAGGACGTGATCCGCCGCTTCATGGCCGACGTACCCGGTACGTTGCACGAACGCCGGTGGCGCAACTTCGCGCACAACCGAAACGAGGCCATGGCGCTGGCACGCACCGCCATGGGCGATGGTGGCGGCGATAGTGGCGAGGGCGACTACCTGCTGTGCATCGACGCCGACGAGACGCTGCGCATGGCGCCGGACTTCCATTGGCCGGACCTGCAGGCGGACGGCTATCAGTTCCGCTGCGAACTGGACGGGTGGCACTACCTGCGCAATGCGCTGGTGCGCGCCCACCAACCCTGGCGCTGGGAAGGCGTGCTGCACGAATTCCTGACGCAGGACGCGCCGCACCGCTGGGAGGCCCTGCCCCAAGCCACCATCGTCGTGGCGCGCGACGGCGCCCGTGCACGCGATCCGCAGACCTACCTGCGCGATATCGCCGTACTGGAGCAGGCCATTCGCGACGAGCCCGCCAACACGCGCTACCGCTTCTATCTGGCGCAGAGCTATCGCGACGCCGGCAAGCTCGATGATGCGCTGCGTCTCTACGACGAACGCGCGGCGATGGGCGGCTGGGACGAGGAGGTCTGGTTCGCGCGCTTCCAGGTCGCCGTCCTGCGCGAGCGTCGCGGCGATGCGCCCACGGCGGTGCAGGCGGCCTACCTCAATGCCTATCAGCAGCGCCCGGCCCGGGCGGAGCCGCTGTGCGAACTGGCACGCTATCACCGGCTGCGCGGCGAATTCGCGCTGGCGCATCTGTTCGCGCAGCAGGCCGCCAGCATGCCAAAGCCCGCCGACGCGCTGTTCGTCGACGAATCAGTCTACGCCTGGCGGGCGCTTGATGAGCTGGTGGTCAGCGCGTACTACGTGGGTGCGCTCGAACAGGGTCGCCACGCACTGCAGCAGTTGATCGCGGGCCAGCGTTTTCCCGACAGCGAGCGCGCGCGCATCGTCGGGAACAGCCAGTATTTTGGTCTGTAGGGGGCAGAAGGCGGTTGGGCGCTACGCCGGCTTGTCCCCAGCGTCTGCCCCCACGTCCTGGCCCGCATCCGTACCCACATTCTGGCTTGCAGTCTGACCGGCGCGACCAAGCTGGCCGGTCAGACCCGGCTGGCTCGACTGGGCGGTCCAGCGGGTATCGCCGCTGCCGGGCAGCACCCTGATCCGGTTCTCGACATCCTTGACGCCGAAGACCGACGCGGCGATGTCCTCGATGCTGTACTTCTGCGGACGCGCCGGCACCGTGCCTGACAGCGTGACCCAGCCTTCCGATACCGTCACCCCTACTTCCCGCACGTCGAGCCGGCCCGCGTGGGCCAGGGGTTCGCACAGGTCTTCGCGAATGCGTTCGTCCGGCCGCGTGTAGCCCTTGGGGCCCGCCGGCTGGCGCCGCGCATGCAGCTGCGCCGAGCCTCCTGGACCGCGGCCGTAACCGCCGGGCAACGCGTGGTCGTCGAGGAATCGATCGTCGCGATACCCGCTGTCCCTGCTGTCTCGGTTCATGACCTCTCCTGCTGGCTGACTTCCGTGGGTATTCAGTGCGATGTCAGGACCCGTGACCCTTCTTCGGGCGCTTGCCCGGCGATGTCGACGTGGCCTGATGTTGCGCGCCGGGATCTTCGTTGCGGAATCCGCCATAGCTGCTCTCGCCGGGATCTGCGCTGCGGCTCTTCAACTGGTCGGCGCGCCGGTCGGTACGCACACTGGGATTGGCACCGCCGCGCTTTTCGGCTTGCTTGCCGGTATTTGGTTTGCTGGACATCACGGTCTCCTGATGGCAATTGCGGCGGGAATGCCGCAAGCATCATGCCAATGACCGCCTGTCTTGTCGGACCTTGTGCATCCGGCATGGCGCTTGCCTTTGTTCCTCGCACCGATCCACCACCAAGCGAGGACTGCCATGCCAGCATCCACCATGCGACTTACCGGTTTCCTGATTCTTGCTGCCGCCGCGGTAGTCATGTCCGTGGCAACCCCGGGCGCGCATGCGGCGCCGCTGTCGGACCAGCCTGGCACCGCCATGGCCGGCGACGGCGACGTGATGTTCCTGCGCAAGGCGGCCATGGCCGGCACGCTGGAAATCGACGCCAGCAACCTGGCGCAAAGCCGCGCCAGCAGCCCTGCGGTTAAGTCGTTTGCCACGCAGATGATCCAGGACCATCGCGCCGCCGAGGCAAAGCTGAAGCAGCAGGCGCAAAGGCTCAGGGTGCAGTTGCCCGCCACGCCGCTGCAGAAGGACCAGCAGGCGCTGGCCAGGCTGGGCCAGATGAAGGGGGCCGAGTTCGACCGGGCCTATGCCCAGCAGATTGGCGTGGATGCCCACCAGGACGCCGTGGCGCTGTTCAGAAAGGCGGCCGACGATGCCAAGGACGATGGCGTCAAGTCGTTCGCGCGTCAGACGCTGCCCACGCTGGAACACCATCTGGAGATGGCGCAAAAAATGGCGTCGCAAGTGAAGCCGTAGGGCGTTTGGCCGGCGTTTGCAGATCCAGGGGGCGGATCTGCAAACACGGTGCAATATCTGCGCGCCCTATATTGTGGATGTCAGCGGTGGATGTCAGCGCCGGCGTCAGCCGACCCTGGCGAGGAAGTACTGCGACACGATGGCCCGCGTGGTGGGGCTGGTGGTCAGGTCGTCGAGCACGTCGCGCGGCGCCCACTTCAGGTACTTGATCTCGTTGCGAGGCTTGGGCGCGGCCGATTTGCCCACGGCCGCCGCAAACACGTGATGCACCGTGGTGGCACCGATGAACTGGAATGCCGTGGTCAGCGACTTGGCCTCGATCGCGGTTTCCTCGCGCAGTTCGCGCCATGCGGCTTCCACGAGCGATTCCTCGTCGTCGGGGCGCCCGCCCGGCAGGGCCCAGCGCACGCCGTCTTTCGACACAAGCAGGACTTGCCCCTCGCGGACGCAAATGACCGTAGCTCTGATTTTTGGTTTGATGAATGGCATATCGGCCGATCCAACCACTGCACGTTGTTTCATGACATCCGGATCACGCTGGCGCGATGATCCCACTATAAAGGCATGCCATCGCACCCCAAGACGGCCATTTCCGCAGCAGCCTGTGCGAAACGCAGACAAACTGAACAGGCGCGTAGTGTCGCCCTCTCGGCTGCCACTGGCAATGGATGACGACTGCACCTGTTGCGCATCTACCTCACGCACGCACCGCACGCGTACCTTACGCATGCGCCGTGCCAGCGGCGTCCCTGCCACCGGCCGAGGCCAGCGCGTGGTAATGCGCGATACGTTGTAGCGCCCATTGTGCAGCCGCCTGCCGCGTCTCGGTGCGATCCCCGCGAAACTGGCGTGTTTCGGTGTACGCGCACATCGGGGCCCCGGGCACGCGGATCAGCCACGCAAAGCATTGCGTACCTGGCGGTGTACCGTCGGGGGCGCCGTCATCGGCCACCTCCGTGTTGGCGACGGCCACGTCGGCCCGGCTGATCCGCATCACGCCGTGCGCCATGGCCAGCGAAACCGCCTCGCTGGTCAGGCCGTGCTGCGCGCAGCTGGGCGCTGACGCCAAGGATCTGCTCCTTGGCATCGGGCGAATAGGCAACGATTGCACACTTGAGCGTGCCGCCGCAGCCGGGCACATCGGCAATATGGGACGCAATGAGCCCCGCCGTGCAAGACTCCGCCGTCGCCAGCCGCAGGTTGTGGCGCTGCAGGAAGTGCGCGGCCGCCTCAGCCGGATGCATGGGCGTCCTCCGTTTGAGGGTGCGGGTACGAGGGCCCTTGCACCGGGCGGCGTGGCTGCCCGAGGTGCTTGACGAACGATATTTGCCCATCCCGCTCAAGCACGACATCCCATCGCGCGTCGCCGTGCCCGTTCTGCTGTGCGTCCCGATGCGCGTCCCGCCGTGCGTCCGAGCCCGAGCTGTGCAGCGTCGCCCTGGCGTTGGCGTCCAGGTCTTCGTCAGTCAGCATGGCGCGCCGGTGGGCATGGCGGTCCTCGATGCCGTCCTTCACGAGCACGATGGGCCGCCGGCCATGTCGTGGACAGCAGGCAGACGAATCGATGCATGAACACCAGGACCACAGCCGCGGCGAGTGTGCCTGCAAGCGGACTGGCACCCACCACCGCCCGCGACAGGACCGCGCCCAGCAGCAGCACGATGCAGAGGTCGAACGCGGTTTTCTGGGCAAAGGTTCGCCGGCCCGCCACCCGCAGCAATAGCCATGTCGCCACGAATACCAGTGCGGCGCGCGCGCACATCTGATACCAGGCGAGGTCCCTGCCCGCGCCGAATACAGCCTCCATGGCCGTCCCCAGGTTGCTCACGGCACTTACCCCCGTATCGACCTGGGATCGTGACCGAACGAATTGCGCGCCCGTATCTGGCCGTCGCGGCCGTGGATAAACAGCTCGGCCTTGTTTTGCCGCGCCATCTCCGTCGCTACCTCGACGGCGTCCTCCTGCGTGGCATAGAGCTTTCGGCCTTCGGCACCCCTGGCCTCTTCCACCGCCCAGCCGTCCGGGGCCGGCACCACGTGTACGTCCTTCCCGCTCATTTCCGCCTCCATGGGTGTCTGTCACATGTCCTACTTATTCACCCAAAGCAGCTGGCGCGGTAGTCGGCCGTGGTCTGACAACTGCGTAGGCCAACCTCGGTGTTCGCAATGCCGGTGTTCGCAACGGGGGGCCGTGTCCGCAACGGGTGCTTTCCGTACCGGCTGACGCATCGGTTTCTGACCTAGATTATTCATGCGTCCGGCGGTCCAGACCCGTCGGGCCTCCCTTGATCCATGGCGCCCGCTCTCCCGGAGTTGGCGCTTTTTTTTTGCTCGCGCGCCATCCCGGTCTGCGCGCCCAATACCGTTCTATGCCGCCTTGCGCGGCAGCGCCCCGCTGAAGCAGTAGCCGTTCTTGCCCGACCGCTTGGCCACATACATGCTTTCATCGGCCAGGTTCAGCAGGTAATCGGGTTCGCCGGCATCGTCCGGATACAACGCGATGCCGATGCTCGGGGTAATGCGGATCGGACAATCGTTGATGGTGTCGATGCCGCCCACCGCGTGCACCAGCCGTTCCGCCAGCGGCGCCACCTGGCCGATGTCCGCCACATCCTCCAGCACAATGGCGAACTCGTCGCCACCCAGGCGCGCCACGGTATCGCCCTCGCGCAGTTGGGCCTTCAGGCGCTGGGCCACCGTGATCAGCGTCTCGTCACCAATGCCGTGGCCCAGCGTGTCGTTGACGGCCTTGAATCCGTCGAGATCGATAAACATGACGGCGACATGCGTGCCGCCCCGGCGCGCCCGCCCGATAGCCTGCTCCAGCCGTTCACCGAGCAGCGTGCGATTGGGCAGCCCGGTCAGCGCATCGTGCGTGGCCAGGTAGCCGAGCCGGTCCTGCGCCAGCTGGCGCTGGGTGATGTCGGCGCAGACCGCCACGAAATTGGACACCTCGCCCTTCGGGCCGCGGATGCCGTGGATCGACAGCGATTCGCGATAGATCGCGCCGTCCTTGCGCCGGTTCCATAGCTCGCCGCGCCAATGGCCGGTCTCGCGCAATGCCCGCCACATATCGCGGTAGAACTCGGGCGGCTGGCGCCCCGAGCTGAGCAGGCGCGGTGTATTGCCGATCAGTTCGGCCTCGGTATAGCCCGTGAGCCGCACGAAGGCCGGATTCACTTTTTCGCTCACGCCGTGCACGTCGGTAATCATCATGCCGTCCTGCGTCAGCTCGAACGCCTGGTCCACCAACCACAGGCTGTATCGCGAAGACCGGCGCGCGTCGTCGCGCTCGCGCAGCAGCCGGAAGCCAAAGGCCAGCGAGACTGCCATGGCGATGGCCAGTACGGCCGCCGCAGCTTGCGCGGTCCGCTCCAGCATTCGCGTACTGCCCTGCGCCAGGGCGGCAGCCTGCGCAACATTGGCATCGATGGCCCGCGTCATCAGGTCGTCGATGTGCTGCATAAGGCCAATTTGTGCGCTCAGGTAGGCCTTGCCAGCGTCATGATGACCGGCTGCGATCATCCCGGCCGTGGCCAGCGCCAGATTGCGGAACACGGCGAGTTCGTGGCTTAGGGCCTCTGCCGCCTGCTGCTCGCGCGGACCGCTGACATTGGTGGGAAAGTACGCCGCCCAGGCCTTGTCCATGCGTGCCAGGTCATCGCGAACGCCGGCAATAATGGCGTGATCGTCCCCATGCGCCCGCATGGCCAGGGCCTTCCACAGCCGGCGGCGTGCCTCTAGGCAACTGGCGCGCAGTTCGCCAAGCTGCCCCACCGGCAGCGTGTTACCCACATAGATGCTGGTGACGTAGGAATCAAACCGCTTCATGACAAACAGCCCACCGCCCACCAGCAGGGCAGTGACCAGTGCACCTAGGGCCATCGTACGTATCAGGCCGAACCTCACCGAGCGGAGATATGTCTTCATGAATTGTCAGGGCCATCGGATGCGGGGGTACCGGAAATAACGGCAGCGCATGGCGATCTCTATACGTCTGGCGACGCTATCAGACGGGCCTGACGCCGACCTGACCCGGGCGAGGTGTCTGCGGTAGACCGCCAGCAGGCAGGCAGGGGTGTTGGCGCGTGGCAAACGTTCGATGGCGTTTTTCAGCGCTGGCGCGACGGCTGCGCCACATTCGTCCCTCTGCATCCGCTGGTACGGGACCTGCGTAAAAGCAGAGGAACGCCTCGCGGCGTTCCGTTGTGTTTCACCTGCCTTTGGAGTTCTGTCATGTCACGCAGATTCACCCTTTCCCTTCTCTCCACCACTGCGCTGGCCCTCGGCCTGGCGGCAGGCGGCGCCCATGCCTCGGGCCCGCGCGACAGCACGCACGCTGGCGACAGGTACGGCTACAGCTTCCGCATGGACGCGCGCGATGTCTTCACCGATGGCGCGCGCACCGGCCGATTTGACACGTTCAGCGAAGGCGCACGTGTCGTGGCCCCGACCACGCGCGAAATCGACAACGACCGGTCCCTGTCCGGGATGGACCTCCGTGGCGTATCTGCCGAGCCCTCGCGCATGATCGACGTCTACACCGACGGCGCACTGGCCGGCATGGACCGCAGCGGCGTATCGGCCGAGCCCTCGCGCACGATCGACGTCTACACGGACGGCGCGCTGGCCGGCATGGACCGCAGCGGCGTATCGGCCGAGCCCTCGCGCACGATCGACGTCTACACGGACGGCGCGCTGGCCTAAGCAGCGGTATCGGGGCATCACCGGCGGGTCGCGTCCGACTGGGTCCTCACCCGGCGCGACGCGGCCCGTCAGCCCAGGACGTCGTTCAACACGCCACCTGCCGATGCCCATCGCCATGCCACCCCGGGTCGACTTACGCTACCTGCGCCACACTCCGCTGGCGGCGCGCTGTGCCTTGCACGCGATTTGGCCATAGACTGAAACCTACCGCGCGCAGGAAGGCGCGGCTGTAGAACCAGCCAATCCCCAGTCAGCGAGCGAAGCCATGTCGATTCCCCACCTGTCTTCCGGCCAGACCGCCAGCGTGCTACCGCTTGGCGCCAACCTCAAGAACACCCCCACCACCGCGCTGTTCAAGGCCCCCCACATGGAAGTGGCCCGCCTGGTGATGCTGGCGGGCAAACAGTTGCCCCCGCACGCCGTGGCCGGCCCGCTGACCATCCAGTGCATCGAAGGCGAAGTCGAAGTCGCCCTGGACCACGGCTCGCAGCGCCTGAAACCCGGCGACCTGATCTACCTGGCCGGCAACGTCCGGCATGACGTGAAGGCCGTGACCGATGCGTCGGTGTTGCTGACGATGGTGTTGCTGGATGGGCGGTAGGACGGCCAGCCAATAAAAAAAGGGCCTTGCGAACAAGGCCCTTCCCCATTTCCAAAGCCATCTCGGACTTCACTCATCCCGGCTGTGCCGCCTTGCGTTCCGCCAGCAGTTTCTGGAGGGCTGCCTCGGTTTCCTTGTAGCGGCCTTCGCCGTAGTGCTGGTACACGATGCGGCCGTTGGCGTCGATCAGGTAGAGCGCGGGCCAATACTGGTTGCGGTACGCGGACCACGTGCCGTACATGTTGTCCTGCGCCACCGGGTAGCGGATGTCATAGCGCTTGAGCGCCGCCTGCACGTTCTCCGTCGATTTCTCGAACGGAAACTCCGGCGTGTGCACGCCCACCACCACCAGGCCCTGGTCCTTGTACTTCTCGTACCACTGTTTCACATGCGGCAGCGTGTTCACGCAGTTGCCGCAAGCGTACGTCCAGAAGTCGACCAGCACCACCTTGCCGCGCAGTTGCTGCAGCGTTAGCGGCTCGGAATTCAGCCAATTGTTGATCCCCACGAATTCGGGCGCGGCGCCCTGGTCGCCCACCTTTGGACTTTCGGCGATGGCGCCGGTGCCGAAGGTATAGATGGCCGCAATGCCGATGGCGGCAAGCATGGCGCGGATGACGTTACGCATGATTCAGGGGCCTCTCTGGAGGTGCTCGCCCCGCGCCCGAGTGGTGACTCGGTGGCTGACGGGGCGATGGGACACTGGTCAGACCAGTTCGGTTTCGATATGGATGTTGCCGTGCAGTGCCTTCGAGTACGGGCAGGTGCGGTGCGCGGTGTCCACCAGCGCCTGCGCCACCTCGCGCTCGATGCCGGGGATATGCACGCGTAGCCGAGCCTGCAGCAGGTACTCCACACCGGCCGTGCCCAGGTCCACCTCTGCGTCTACCGACAGGTCTTCCGGCAGCTTGATCTTCTGCTTGCCGGCGGCCAGCCCGATGGCGCCGATGAAGCAGGCAGACCAGCCGGCGGCCAGCAGTTGCTCGGGGTTGGTGCCGTTGCCCTTGCTGCCCGGCGACGACAGGTCGATGTCGAGCTGGCCGTCGTCGCTGCGTGCCGCGCCGTCGCGGCCGCCAGACGTGATGTGAACCTTGCCGGTGTACAGGACTTTTTCGATGCGGGTCATGATGGTTTCCTTGTCTCGTTCAGTGGTCTGGTTGTGGTGATGCGGATTCGGTGGTGCTTCAACATGTGGGCCGGGCCTCAGGCGTAGGCGCCGTCCAGGTACGGATCGACGCTGCGTGCCGGGTCGGCCGACACGCCGGTGCGGTCCAGGCCGGCTACCGAGCGGGCACCTTCGTAGTACGGGTCCAGCGTGCGGGCGCCGTCATAGAACGGGCTGCGCTGGTCCTGCACCGAGCGGGCGCCGTCCAGGTACGGGTCGGCCGAGCGGGCCGGCGAGGCCGACACGCCGGTGCGATCCAGGCCGGCTACCGTGTGCGCGCCGTCGTAGTAGGGGCTGCGCGGTTCCTGCACCGAGCGGGCGCCGTCGTAGTACGGGCTGCGCTGGTCTTGCACCGAGCGGGCGCCGTCGAGGAACGGATCGGCCGAGCGCACCGACAGGCTGGCCACGGTGTGGGCGCCGTCGTAATACGGGCTGCGCGGCTCCTGCACCGAGCGGGCACCTTCGGTGTACGGGTCGCGGGCGTCGGTGGCCGAACGGGCACCTTCGCTGAACACGTCGCGGGCACCCTGCACGGCACGGGCGCCGTCGGTGTACACGTCGCGGGCACCGACAACGGAAGCCTGTGCGCCAGCGGCGGCGGCAACCAGGGCAACGGCGAGGACAAGGCGCTTGGTGAGGTTCTTGGACATGATGGTTTCCTTTTCAGTGGTATGCGGTCGATTCGGTGGATTGCCGTGGCAGCGTTTTCGCTTTGTCGTTTGTGCGTCGCGCTGCCATGGACCGTATTTAAGGCGGCCCACGTATCGCGCCCGTAGCGACTTGGCGGCCGTTCTGTCAGGGCACGTATCGTCGCGGCGGCCTGATACAAAGGCGTACAAAAAGGGAAGGCGCCTGCAGGGAGGCGGGGACGACGGAGGGGGATAGAAGGATGGATGTGCATCCTGATGCACTCCCCCTCTCCCGGGCGTGGGAGAGGGGTTGGGGGATGGGAGAAAGGGCGTGGAGGCCCTGTTTGCCAACGGTTCGCGATTGGAACCGCCGGCCCTCTCCCCCGGCCCCGCTCCCGCACGGCGGGAGAGGGGAGCAAACCATGGTCGCCAGAATCGGTCGCGAAAAACTCAGCCCAGCCGGATATCCGCAGCCAGGCCGCCACCTTCCCGATTGCGCAGCGTCAGCGAGCCGCCGATGGCCGTCGCAAGCTGGTGCGCGATGGCCAGACCCAGGCCCGTGCCGCCGGTCTCGCGGTTGCGCGAGCCCTCCAGGCGCACAAACGGCTGCAAGACGGCCTCGAGCTTGTCTTCGGGGATGCCCGGCCCCCGGTCCATGATCGATATGACCACGGCGTCGCGTTCGCGGTGGACGGCCATTTCGGCCGCCCCGCCGCCATACTTGATGGCGTTGTCGATCAGGTTGGTCAGCACGCGCCGCAGTGCGTTGCGGCGGATGACGATGGCGCCGCCGGCGTTCTCGCTGATCGATACATCCTTGCCGGTGTCCTGGTAGTCATAAACCAGGCTTTCGACAAACGATCCCAGGTCGATGCGGGACGCCTCCTCGCCATCGCCGCCACTGCTGCGCGCGTAGGCCAACCCTTCCCGCACCAGCGTCTGGATTTCCGCCAGGTCGTTGACCAGCTTGCGCTTTTCCTCCGAATCCTCGGCCATTTCTGCGCGCAGCTTCATCCGCGTGATGGGTGTCTGCAAGTCATGCGAGATGGCGGACAGGATCTGCACGCGCTCTTCGACAAATTGCGCAATGCGGTCGCGCATGGCGTTGAAGGCTCGCGCCGCCTGCGCCAGTTCCGTCGGGCCCTGCTCGTCCAGCGGCTGCGACCGGGTATTCGGATTGAGGGCATCGGCGGCATCGGCCAGCGCCACCAGCGGGCGGATCGACAGGCGCACGGCGAACCAGCAGCACAGGATCAGCAGCAGCAACTGCAGCACCAGCACATAAGGCAGCCACTCGGCGATAGGCGTCATGCGCGGGTGCACGTCGATGGTCAGCGGGCTGCCGTCGGTCAGCGTCAGATGCGCCTGAAGCTGCTTGCCGTCGCCAGGAATCGACTGGACCGTGACCGGATAGTGCGTGCCGGTGGCTTCCATGATCCGCTCGGCGATGTCGCGCCCGCGCTCGGTCATTTCCGGCACCCCCGGCGACCCCGGCCCCAGGATGTACTGGTAGTTGCCACGGTTCACGCGCGGCAGCCACTGCGGGCGCTCGGCGGCGGGAATCCGGTCCAGGATCGCCACCGACGTCGCCACGTCGGTCTCCAGCGTGCCCAGCATGACCTGTCGCGCCGACACGTATCGCTCCGAAAACAGCACGGCAAACGACATCAGGTGCGCGACGATCATGCCCGCCAGCAGGATCAGGAACAGGCGCGACCCCATGGTATGGGGCCAGCGCCAGCGGCGAGTGCTCACTGACGTGCCTCCGTGATCTCCACGGGCATCGAGAACACGTAGCCCTCGCTGCGTACCGTCTTGATATAGGCGGGCTCGCGCGCATCGTCCTTCAGGCGCTGGCGCAGGCGGCTGACCAGCAGGTCCACCGATCGCTCGAACATGTCGGCTTCGCGGCCCTGGGTCAGGTTCAGCAACTGGTCGCGGTTCAGCACGCGCTGCGGGTGATCCACGAAGACGCGCAGCAGCCGGTATTCCGCGCCGCTCAGCGCGACGATGGTGCCTTCGTTGTCGATCAGGTGGCGCGCGGTGGTGTCCAGCTGCCAGTCGCCGAACGCCAGCATCTGGCCGGCCTCGGTGATCTGCAGGTTGGGCGGCAGCATCCGGGTACGGCGCAGCACAGCCTTGATGCGCGCCAGCAGCTCGCGCGCCGCGAACGGCTTGGTCAGGTAGTCGTCGGCGCCCATTTCCAGGCCGATGATGCGGTCGGTCTCGTCGTCGCGGGCGGTCAGCATCAGGATAGGCGTGGACTTGTGCTTGCCGGCGCGCAGTTCGCGGCACAGCACCAGGCCGTCGTCGCCGGGCAGCATCACGTCCAGCACGATCAGGTCCACCGCGTTGGCGTCCAGAAACTGGCGCATATGCCGGCCGTCCGGCGCCATGGTCACCCGCAGGCCATTCTTGGTCAGGTAAGTGGACACCAACTCACGGATCTCCCGATCGTCATCAACGATCAGGACATGGTCAACATGCGATTCCATCAGCTTCACCCCTGGCAATCTATTTCTAGGAAAAATGTGAACAATCAGTCTGTTGGCGAGATTGTATGGGCGCGCGCGCCTTCGCGTGTATCGCAATGTATCTGGCGGCAGCCGCCCCACAAAGCCATACAACTTTGCCGATTGGCGACACATTTACGGTAGATCACGGGCGTCTCATTGGGGCATGCCAGATGGCTGGCCCCAAATCCCTTCCGAAAGGAACCCGACCATGACGCTGCTGATCCTTGCCTACCTGGGCGGTGCCCTGACCATCCTGAGCCCGTGCATCCTGCCCGTGCTGCCGTTCGTGCTGAGCGGCAGCGGCCAGCCGTTCCTGCGCGGGCGGCTGCCGATGCTGGCCGGCATGGCGCTGACCTTCGCGGCGGTGGCCACGCTGGCGTCGGTGGGCGGCGCCTGGGCGGTACGCGCCAACGAATACGGCCGCTACGCCGCCTTGGCCCTGCTGGCGGTGTTCGGCGTGTCGCTGCTGGTGCCCCGGCTGGCCGACGCGCTGACCCGGCCCGTGGTGGCGCTGGGCAACCGGCTGGCTGGCGATGGCACGGCCGGCACGGCGTCGCCGTGGGCGTCGCTGCTGCTCGGGGTGGCCACGGGCATGCTTTGGGCACCCTGCGCCGGCCCGATCCTGGGCATCGTGCTGACCACGGCCGCGCTGCAGGGCGCCAGCGTGCAAAGCTCGCTGCTGCTGGTGGCGTACGCAGCCGGTGCGGCCACGTCGCTGGCCGCTGCGCTGGGCCTGGGCGGCCGCCTGTTCCTGGCCATGAAGCGTTCGATGGGGGCCGGCGAATGGTTGCGTCGCGGCCTGGGCGTGGGCGTGCTGGGCGGCGTGGCCGCCATCGCCATTGGCGCCGATACCGGTTTCCTGGCGCGGCTGTCCGTCAGCGGCCCGGCCCGGCTGGAACAGGCACTGATCGACCGGCTGCACAACGCATCGGCACGCGTGCCGCAGGCCGGCAGCGAGGGTTCGACCACGGCTGCCGCAGTCAACGACGGCGCGCCGGCCGCCGGCATGCTGCTGGCTGCCAACGGCACGGGCTATGAGGGCTATGGCGTCGGCAACCGCCTGCCGGTGGAAGGCCAGTTGCCATCGCTCGATGGCGCCGTCCAGTGGTTCAACACGCCGAACGGCGCGCCGATCACGCGCCAGCAGTTGCAGGGCAAGGTCACGCTGGTCTATTTCTGGACGTATTCCTGCATCAACTGCATCCGCACGCTGCCCTACCTGCGCGCCTGGGCCGACAAGTACCCCGGCCTGCAGGTCATCGGCGTGCACACGCCCGAGTTCGCGTTCGAGAAGAAGCCGGACAACGTGCGCCGCGCGATTGGCGACTTCAAGATCGGCTTCCCGGTGGCCGTGGACAGCGACTACAACATCTGGCGCGCCTTCAACAACAATTACTGGCCGGCGGCCTACTTTGTCGATGCGCGCGGCAATATCCGCCACCACCAGTTTGGCGAGGGTGACTACGCCCAATCCGAGCGTGTGATCCAGACGCTGCTGGCCGAAGCCGGCCAGCCGTCGGCGTCGCGCGATGTGGTGGTGCCCGATGCCAAGGGCGCACAGGCCGCCCCCGACCTGCGCAACGTCCGCTCTGGCGAAACCTATGTGGGCTACAACCAGGCGTCGAACTTTGCCTCGCCGGGCGGCATCCGTCCGGACGCACCGCGCAACTACGCCGTGGACGGCAACCTGCGCCTGAATCAGTGGGGACTGGCAGGCCAATGGACGGTGGGGCCGGAATTCGCCACCGTGGAGCGCGCCGACGGCAGCATCCGCTACCGCTTCCAGGCCCGCGACCTGCACCTGGTGCTGGGGCCGGCCGCCAATGGCCGCGCCGTGCGCTTCGTGGTGACCATCGACGGCAAGGCGCCGGGCGACAGCCATGGCGCCGACATCGACGCCAACGGCAACGGGGCGATCATCGCCACGCG
This sequence comes from Cupriavidus pauculus, assembly GCF_002858765.1. Lineage (GTDB taxonomy): Bacteria > Pseudomonadota > Gammaproteobacteria > Burkholderiales > Burkholderiaceae > Cupriavidus > Cupriavidus pauculus_B. The sequence continues at coordinate 105,149 of NZ_PJRP01000012.1, read as the reverse complement.
GCTTTACCAGCTGGTGCGCCAGGCGGGCGAAGTCGGTGAACACACGTTCGAGATCCGCTTCCTCGACCCGGGCGCCCAGGCCTACGCGTTCACGTTCGGCTGATCGGCGTCGAAGGCCGGCGCGGCCAGCTTGCGGGCGTGGTCGCGCAGGTCGGCGGGCCACGTCTGGGACAGCGCCAGGAAGCGGTCCCGGTCGCCGCCATATAGCGCGCGCGACGCTTCCTCGTAGCCGGGCTGGTTGCCGAGCATCGTCGACATGAAGCGGTCCGCCGCCGCCTTGGCACGGTTGGCGGCCAATTTCGCGCCTTCCGCCCCCTCCACGCCCTGCCCCTTGCGCGCCGCATCCACCAGCTTGCGCAACGTCACCGATGCCCCGCCCGATTGCTCGCCCAGCCATTCCCAATGGCGCGGCAGCAGCGTGACTTCACGCGCCACGACGCCCAGCTTCGGCCGCCCGGCGCCCTTCCTGGCCGGGCCCTCCTCGGCAGCCGGCGGCGCCAGCCGCGCGGCGATATCGGCGTCGCTGCCGCGCAGGTCGAAATCCACCTGCCGGCCCGTGACATCGCCAAACGCCAGGATCGATTGATGCGGATCGGCGCGCAGCGCGGCCGCCACGGCCAATGCCACCGCCACCGGCGTGCCGGACGCCAGCCGCCGTTCGCCTGCAAAGGCGGTACAAGATTCGATGTCTTCCATGCGGGTCTCCCGACTCCGGTTGAGATGGGAGCATATTACCCGGGTAATATAAGGGCAGTCAATTACACCCGGGTAATATTTTTGTCGGCCGCAGGAAGGTAGACCAAGGCGTCCGATTTTGACCCGAAACGCCGCGCGTGGCAGCATCGCAGGGCAGATTTTCCAGACGACTTTTTACGGGACTTTCAATGATCGGAATTCGGCCACTGTTGATCGCGGCTATCGTTACGCCGCTGCTGGCGGCCTGTGCCAGCGGCAGCAGCATGGAGTACCTCGAATCGCAGGATGGCAACACGCTCCATTCGGACGCCAGCGTGGGCGACCTGGTGCTGTGCCTGAAGCAGAAGCTTGGCGATGACGCCACGGTGGAGGCCTACCCCGAACCGGGCAAGGTGGATGTGCGCGTGGGCTATGGCCATCGCGCCGATGCGGGCTACTCGTATCTGATCAACCTGCGCGCCGCGCGGCAGGGCACGGACGTGCAGATCCGCAGCGCCGGCGACTGGCGGCCCCTGCTGAGCAAGGGCCGTGTCACCGGCTACGTCAAGGATTGCAAGCCGAGCGCCGCGGCGCGGTAAGCGCCATCGGCGCGCGACACGCCAGGCACGCTTCAGCCGGCCCAGCCCATCGTCCGCGCCTGTGCCAGCACGGCGCGGGCGCGGTCCACGAACGGCCGGTCCACCATCTTGCCGTCGACCAGATAGGCCCCTATGCCTTTGGCGTCGGCCTCGTCGGCGGCCGCCACGATCCGTTGTGCGGCGGCGATCTCGGCTTCGGTCGGCTGGAATACCTGATTGGCCAGCGCGATCTGGCTCGGATGGATGCAGCTCTTGCCCAGATACCCCAAGCGGCGCGCCAGCTCGGCTTCGGCACGGTAGCCATCGGCATCCTTCACGTCCGCGAAGGCCGCGTCGTAAGCAAACACCCCGGCTTCGGCGGCGGCCATGCGCATCTGGAACATCGTCTGCGCCACGGCCAGCGTTTCGCGCCGGTGGATGCCGGCCGGCTCGAACAGGTCGGCGTAGCCCAGTTGCAGCCCCGCCACGCGCGCATCGGCGGCGGCCAGTTCATGCGCCTTGCGCAGTCCCCGTGGCGATTCGATATTGAGCAGCAGCTTCACGGGCGTGGTCACGCCGTTGGCGGCCTCGGCCAGCGCCACGGCCCTGGCGGCCAGGTGCACCTGCTCGACTTCCTCCACCTTCGGCACGTTGACCAGATGCAGCCCGTTGCGCACCACGGCGACGATGTCGGGCGCGAAGTGGGTGGTGTCCGGCGCGTTCACGCGCACGATGATGGTCTTGCCCGATGCCGCCGTACGGCCCGAGGCCAGCAGGTCCTGCAGCGCTGCGCGGGCCTCGGCCTTGCGCGGCTCGGCCACGGCGTCTTCGAGATCGAACGACAGGGCGTCGGCCGCGCTGGCCAGCGCCTTGTCGAACAGCTCCGGGCGCGATCCCGGTACAAACAGTTTGCTGCGCATGATCGCCCTCACCTTCATTCGGCGCGGATATTGCGCTGCTTGACCAGCGCGCCCCAGCGCGCCGCCTCGCCCTGCACGAACTTGCCGAACTGCTGCGGCGAATTGCCCACCGGCTCCAGGCCCATCTGGCGCAGCTTGTCCTGTACGTGCGGATCGGCCACGGCGCCCTGCACTTCCTTCGCCAGCCGCGCCACCACGTCGGGCGGCGTGCCCTTGGGCACCCACACGCCGTTCCACTCCAGCACCTCGAAATCGGGCAGGCCGCTTTCGGCCAGCGTCGGCGTATCGGGCAAGCCTGGGTTGCGCTTGAGCGACGTCACCGCCAGCGCCTTGAGCTTGCCGCCCTTGGCATAGTTCAGCGTGGATGCCACGTTGCCGAAGTAGGCCGATACCTGGTTGCCCATCACGTCGGTCAGCGCCGGTGCACCGCCTTTGTACGGCACGTGCAGCAGGTCGATGCCGGCCTTGGCGTTGAGCAGTTCGCCGGCCAGGTGCGACCCGCTGCCCGATCCTGCCGACGCGAACGTCAGCTTGCCGGGGTTGGCCTTGGCATAGGCGATGAATTCCTTGACCGTCTTATACGGCGCGTTGGGCGGCACCACCAGGATGTTGGCCGCGGTGGCCACCAGCGAGATCGGCACCAGTTCCTTGAGCGGGTCGAACGACATCTTGCGCAGGCTCGGATTCACCGCGAACGCCGACGCGTCGTACAGCACCGTGTAGCCATCGGGCGTGGCCTTGGCCACCGCTTCCTCACCGATCACGCCGGCCGCGCCGGGACGGTTGTCGATCACCACCTGCTGGCCCATCGACGCGCTCATGCGCTGCGCGATCACGCGCGCCGTGTTGTCGGCGCCACCGCCGGCGGAATACGGCACGATCATGCGGATCGGGCGGTCGGGGTAGGCTGCGGCGGCCAGCAGCGGCGCGCAGGCGGCCACTGCGACCAGCAGTTTGCGGCAGGTCGGATGCATGGACAGGTCTCCTGTTTTCTTGAATGGATGCGGTCGGTCAGACCGTGGCAATCGGGTTGGCCGGCGATCCCACCGCGCGCGGCAGGTGCATCGGCGGAGCGGTCAGCAGGAACGAGGCACGCCCGGCCTGGTGCAGCCACGCGGCCAGCGGCGTCAGGTGCCACATCTCGCCCAGCGGGATGCCGAGCTTGACCAGGCAAAGCTCGTGCAGCGGCAGTAGCGGGCCGGTGGTGCCCGGCGGCAGTGCGTGACGACGCTCTTCCACCGCGTGGTTGTCGGCGGCGATGGCGGCGATGCCGGCTTCGTCGATCCAGCGCAGCAGCCGTGCGTCGGTGCCGTCGAGCACGGCGCAGGCGTTGCGCAGGCCGGTATGGTCGTCGGCGGCGGACAGTTGCAGTGCCATGTCGGCCAGTCCGGTATGCACGCAGAGGATGTCGCCACGCTGCACGTCCACACCGTCGGCCTCGATCACGCGCATCAGGTCGTCATAGCCCACCGCGCACCGCGCCGGGCCGAAATGCCGGTGCACGTCCACCAGCGTGCCGCGCCCCTGGATGCCGCGCGCGGCCATCGGCGCAATCGACAGCGCCTGCGCGCCGATAAACGTGCCATCGGCCGCGCTGCCGGTGCCCACCGAGTAACCGTTGTAGCCTACCGTTTCGGCCTGGCCGTCGCCGTCGGCATCGAACAGGCAGTTCACGTGGCCCAGGGCATCCCACTGCGTGGAGTACTGCGGCGACAGCGTGACGTGGTCGTCGCTGATCACGTCTGTGGCGCCCGGTATATCGCCAGCCATCGGGCGATTGAACACGCGCTGGCCGTCCTTTTCCGACGGATGCAGCACGGGCGGACGGCGGCGCGGGTTCAGCACGCCGGCGCGCGGCACATCGAGCGGCAGGCTCAGCGAGAACGTCAGCCCCACGCGCACCTCACGCACCGCGGCCAGCACTTGCGCGGGGCCGATCAGGTTGAGGCGGCCAAGCTGGTCGTCGGGGCCGAAGTCGCCCCAGTTGGATCCTTCAGGACGGTGCTTCCAGCGCGGGTTGGCGGCCATCATTGGTCCTTGCCGGCGTCAATTACCACGCCGGCGGCCTGCAGCGCGGCAATACGTGCGTCGTCGAGCCCGGCCGCGCGCAGCGCTTCGAGCGAATGCTCGCCCAGCGCCGGTGCCGCGCGCCGAAAGGCGCCCGGCGTGCCACCCAGTCGCGGCGAGATGTTGTGCACCGGAATCTGGCCCATCTCGGCGTCGGGGATTTCCACCACGATGTCGCGCGCGTGGAAATGCGGGTCGTGCTCGATGTCAGAGATGTCGTAGATCGGCCCGATCGTCACGCCGGCCTTGTCAAAGAAGGCGACGCAATCGGGCTGGGTCATCGTGCCCAGGAATTCGCCGATGATGCCGTCCAGCAGCGCGGCGTGCTTCACGCGCTCGGCATTGGCGGCGAAGCGTGGATCGGTAATCAGCTCGGGCCGGCCGATGGCGCGGAACAGCCGCTCGGTCATGGCCTGCGTGGACGCCGACAGGCACACCCACTTGCCATCGGCCGTCTGGTAGGCGTTGCGCGGCGCGCTGTTGGTAGACCGGCTGCCCGTACGCGGCTTGACCTTGCCGGTCAGCCGGTAGTTGGCCGCCTGCGCGCCCAGGATGGCGAAGATCGGATCGAGCAGCGGCAGGTCGATGACCTGGCCCACGCCGCCGCGCACTTCCACGTTGCGCACGGCGCTGAGCACGCCGATGGCGCCGTACAGGCCGGCGGTCATGTCGCCCAGGTAGATCGGCGGCAGCACCGGCTCGCGGTCGGCAAAGCCGTTCATCGACGCAAACCCGGACATGCCTTCCACCAGCGTGCCGAAGCCGGGACGATGCGAATACGGGCCGTCCTGGCCCCACCCCGATACGCGCACGATCACCAGCCGGGGGTTGCGCGCCATCAGCACGTCGGGCCCCAGGCCCATGGTTTCGAGCGTGCCTGGCTTGAAGCTCTCGACAAACACATCGGCGTGGGCCACGAGGTCGAGAATCACGTCGATGGCGCCTTCGGCCCGGAAGTTCAGGCACAGGCTGCGCTTGTTGCGGCAGTACGCCTTCCAGGCGGTGGGCACGTCCTTGACCTTCCAGTCGCGCAGCGTGTCGCCGCTGGCCGGTTCCACCTTGAGCACATCGGCGCCCAGGTCGGCCAGCGCCATGGTCAGCGTGTTGCCCGCCACCAGGCGGGAGAGGTCGAGGATGCGGATGCCGTCGAGCGGTCCGGTGGCGTCGGGCGCCAGGGCTTGCTGCCTGAACATGGAAAGACTCTGTGAATTATTCGGCGGTGATGTTGCGGGCCTTGGCCACCTGCTTCCAGCGCGCGCTGTCGCGGCGGATGTGCTCGGCAAACTGGGCGGCGGTCATCGCGGATGGCTCGGCGCCTTCGCGCGAGAAGATTTCGCGCATCTCGGGCGTAGCGATGATGTCGCGGATCTCGGCGTTGAGCTTTTCCACCAGTGGCTGCGGCGTGCCGGCCGGCGCGAACACGCCCCACCAGAGTTCGGCGGAATAGTTCGGCACGGTCTCGGCCACCGCCGGCCACTGCGGCGCAAAGCGCGAGCGCGTCGGCGACGTCACGGCCAGCGCGCGCAGCTTGCCGCCCTTCACCTGCGTGGCCACCGACGGAAAGCTGGCAATCACGAACTGCACCTGCCCGGCGATCAGGTCGGTCAGCGCGTTCGAGATGCCCTTGTACGGCACGTGCGTGAATTCGATACCGGCGTCACCGGCCAGCAATTCGCTGGACATCTGGTTGATCGATCCGATACCGGAGGAGCCATAGTTGATGCCGCCCTTGTCCTTCTTCGCGGCGGCGATCAGATCGGCCACGGTCTTGTAGGGCGACTTCTCGGACACGGCCAGCACCATCGGGCCGCTGGCCAGCATCGCCACCGGCACGAAGCTCTTGTTCACGTCGTAGCTCGTCTTGGGCTGCACGGCGGCGTTGCCCGTGAACGTGGACGACGTGATCATCAGCGTGGCGCCATCGGGCGCCGAGCGCGCCACGAATTCGGCGCCGATGGCACCGCCGGCGCCCGGCTTGTTGTCGACGATGGCCGTGACGCCCAGCTTCTTCGACAGCTTTTCGCTGACCAGCCGCGCGAACACGTCGTTGCTGCCGCTGGGCGGGAACGGCACCACCACACGGATGGTCTTGGGCACGACCGGCTCGGCCGCATGCGCGGTGGCCGTGATCCCCGCCGCGACCAGGGCGACGGCGGAAACGGTGAGTACGGTAGTGGAAAAGGCAGTGGCAAGGGTGCGCAGGCGCGGGCGATGCGGCATCACGGCGTTGTCTCCAGATATTGTGCGGTGCGGCACCTGTTCGATCGGCGCCGTCTGGCAAGCATCGTAGCCATGCCGTCGATTGAGATAAAGTGACGTTTTTAAACCTATCGGTGAGAAAAACTCATGAAGGTGGAGTGCTTCCAGACGCTGGCCGCCGTGTTGCGCTGTGGCAGCTTTGCCGGGGCGGCGGCCGAGATGAGCCTGTCGCCCAGCGCGGTCAGCCTGCAGATGAAGCAACTGGAAACCTACTTCGGCCAGCCGCTGTTCGACCGCTCGGCATTGCAGGTGCGGCCCACGCCGTTTGCGCTGGAGGTCAGCGCCACGCTGGACGGCGCGATCCATGCCATGGAGTCGCTGCGCCGCCGCTCGGCGCCCGTGGTGGAAGGCAAGGTTACGCTGGGCATCATCGAACCCATGCAGGTGACGCTGCTGCCGCCGTTCACGGCGCTGGTGCGCGAGCGTTATCCCAACCTGGACGTGCGGCTGGAACGCGGGCGCTCCACCGGGCTGGTCGACGCGCTGCGCTCGGGCACCATCGACGCTGCCGTGGTGGCCCAGCCGGAATCGGGTGCCTCGACCCGCGTGCGCTGGGCGCCGCTGTTCCGCGAGCCGTGCGTACTGGTGGCGCCGCGCGATTCGGCAGGCCGTACCGCGAAGGCGCTGCTGAAGGCCTACGAGTGGATCCGCTTCGATACGTCGACCATTGCCGGGTCGGTGGCTGCCGATTTCGTGCGCCGGACGGCCCCCGACGTGCGCTCGCGCATCGAACTGCTGTCGATTCCGGCCATCGTCGCCATGGCGTCGCGCGGGCTGGGCGTGTCCGTGCTGCCCCAGCCCGACCCGTATCTGCTCGAGGCATTCCCGGTGCGCGTGATGACGCTGGGCGACACCCCGCCTTCACGCCAGATCTCGTTCGTGTCGCGCGTGGCGCCGGCTGAGGACCGCGTCATCGCGGCGCTGCTCGACACCCTGCGCAGCGCCGCGGCCGGCAAGGTCTGAGCGGGGCGCACCGGGTCGCGGCCCGGTCAGTTAAATGGTTTCGACACGCGATCTGAGTCATTTCGCACGGTACTCCCGCGCCGGGTGGCTTGCGGCATACTGGCCCGCGAGTGGCCCTCCGGCCACGCTTCCTTGGGAAAGGTGAGCCAGTGAAAGAGACGCAGATCGTCAACGCCATCCACGCCAATGTCGTCCACGCGAAGGTCGTCCACGCCCTCGCGGTAGCGGCCCTTGCCGCCGCCGGCATGGCCCACGCGCAGGACAAGCCCGCATCGGAAGGCGCCCCGGTGCCGGTCACGGCCGACAACTTCGTGCGCGCCGAATCGGACATGTATATCGCCGGCCTGGCCAAACAGGGCGGCATGGGCAAGCTCCTGCACCGGCGCGAGCCTGCATCGATCGACCACCAGACCGTCATCCGCCTGAACCGCGACACAATCTATTCGTCCGGCGTGTTCGACCTGGACGCGGGCCCGGTGACCATTACCATGCCCAACCCGGGCAAGCGTTTCATGTCGATGCAGGTCATCAGCGAGGACCACTACGTGCCGGCCGTGTACTACGGCGCCGGCAAGCACGTGCTGACCCGCGAGAACGTGGGCACGCGCTACGCGGTGGTGGGCGTGCGCACGCTGGTGGACCCGGCCAGCCCCGAGGACATCAAGCAGGTACACGCGCTGCAGGATGCCATCCAGGTCAGCCAGAAGGCGCCGGGCACGCTGCAACTACCGGACTGGGACCCCGCCAGCCAGAAGAAGGTGCGCGACGCCATCCTGGTGCTGCAGTCCACCTTGCCTGACTTCAAGGGGGCTTTCGGCAAGAAGGGCGAAGTCGATCCGGTCCGGCATCTGCTCGGCGCCGCTGCGGGCTGGGGCGGCAATCCCGACCGCGACGCGACGTACCTGAACGTGACGCCACCGAAGAACGACGGCAAGACCATCTACCGGCTGCACGTGAAGGATGTGCCCGTGGATGGCTTCTGGTCGGTGAGCGTCTACAACGCCAAGGGCTACTTCGAGAAGAACCCCGCCGGCGCCTATACGCTGAACAACCTGACGGCGAAGCGGGACGCGGACGGTGCCATCACGATCCAGTTCGGCGGCTGCGAGGCCAATACCGCCAACTGCCTGCCCATCGTCGACGGATGGAACTACACGGTGCGGATGTACCGCCCGCGCCAGCAGGTGCTCAGCGGCAAGTACCAGTTCCCGGCGCCGCAGCCGGTGAACTGACGGCCCGGTGCCCGGCCGGGCAAGGCCGAAAGGGACGAAGGTGACGAAGGGGCGTGCATGCACGCCCCTTCTTTCATGGCTCGGTGGCTCCGTGGCTCAGGCCCTGGCGCCTTCAGGCGCCCGCTCAGTGCTTCTTCTCGTCTTCTGGATGCGACGACAGCAGGTCCAGCATTTCGTCCGCGTGTTCCTCTTCCACGGCCAGGATGCTCTCCATCAGCCGGCGCGAGGTCGGGTCCTTCGGGCCGATGTACTGCACGATCTCGCGATAGGTGTCGATGGCGATCCGTTCGGCCACCAGGTTTTCCTTGATCATGTCCGTCAGCGAAGTGCCTTCCACGTATTCGGCGTGACTGCGCGACGCCAGCCCGTCGGGAGACAGGTCGGGCTCGCCGCCCAGTTGCACGATCCGCTCGGCGATCTGGTCGGCATGGCCCTGCTCTTCGTTGGAGTGCGCCAGAAATTCCTCGGCCACGCTCTTCGAGTTCGGCCCCTTGGCCATGAAGTAGTGGCGGCGATAGCGCAGCGTGCAGACGATTTCGGTGGCCAGCGCCTCGTTCAGCAGCTTGATCACGGTGTCGCGCTCGGCGTCGTACCCAGCGGTCACCGCGCCGTCGTCGATGTGTTGGCGGGCACGCTCGCGAATGGTCTTGATGTCCGTCAGGAACGGTTGCTTGTTAGACATGGGGACTCCTTCGTCATCGTTCTGAATAGTTCCGCACCCCGCTGCATGCGGGGGCGGCCTTTATCGCTGCAGGCAAAAACGGTGCCATTGGCGCAGCCCCGGCAAAACCGTGGGCAAGGCCGCGCGCCCATGTGCTTTTTACAAAGGCCGGGCATCGAAGCTTGCAATCCCCGCGCCCTCCCCCGCCGCCCGTCACCCGAAGGGCTTATCCCCACTACCGCAAGGCCCAACTTGCCCCTGCCCGGAGATCCGCGTAGTGTGACGATTTGCGTACATCTGCAACGGATTGCAGACGCCAAACCCCGCTCATTCGGAGATCCACGATGGAATCGCGCCGCCTGCCCCGCGCCCGCTTGTCCCCCGCCCCGCTGTCTTCGCTGCTGTCCCGCCTGTCGGCCACGGCTACCGCCACCGCAGTGGCCGCCGTCATGGCCACGGCGCTGCCGCTGACGGCCAGCGAGGCCCAGGCGGCCCCGCCCGCCCAGCAGAAGACGCAGGTACCGGGCTACTACCGCATGATGGTGGGCCAGCTCGAAGTGACGGCGCTCTACGACGGCTATATCGATCTGGACCCCAAGGTGCTGAAGTACACCAGCGCGCGCGAGGTGCAGAGCCTGCTGGCGCGGATGTTCGTGGCGTCGACGCCGGGCATGCAGACGGCGGTCAATGCCTACCTGGTCAACACGGGTACGCATCTGGTGCTGGTGGATACCGGCGCGGCCGCGTGCTTCGGCCCGACGCTGGGCGGCATCCTGCAGAACCTGCGTGCGTCCGGCTACACCCCGGAACAAGTGGATGCGGTGCTGCTGACCCACCTGCACGGCGACCACGCCTGCGGCCTGAGCGCCGACGGCAAGGCCGTGTTCCCGAACGCCACGGTCTACGCCGACAAAGCCGATGCCGACTACTGGCTCAGCGAATCGGTGGCCGCCAGCGCCCCAGAAGGGGCCAGGCCGCTGTTCGGCATGGCGCGCGATGCGGTGGCCCCATACCAGGCCGCGAACCATTTCCGCACGTTCAACGCCACCGCCGGCGAAGAACCGATCCCGGGCGTGCGGGCCGTGCCCACGCGCGGCCATACGCCGGGCCACACCGGCTACCTGTTCGTGTCGGGCAAGGAAAACCTGCTGCTGTGGGGCGACATCGTCCACAGCCACGCCACGCAGTTCCGCCGTCCGAACATCGCGATCGAGTTCGACGTGGACAGCCACCAGGCCGTGCTGACGCGCCAGCGCGTGCTGGCCGATGCGGCAAAGGGCAAGCTGTGGGTGGGTGGCGCGCACCTGCCGTTCCCGGGGCTGGGCCACGTGCGGCGCGACCAGGTGGGCTACACCTGGGTGCCGGTGGAATTCGGGCCGATCCGCAGCGATCGCTGATCGCCGCCGCGGCGCTTCGCCGCCACCGGCACAGCCCCCCTGTTGGCCGGCGCGCCGGCGTGCGAACATGGCATCTTTGCCCCGATGTCCGCACGCCGATGATTACCCGCCCGCCGCTCCACTGGTTCAAGATGCTGTTCGTGCTGCGGGGGTCGGTCCTGCCCAGGATTGCCCCGCAACTCGTCACGATCACGCTGTTCGCGGCGGTCATCACGGTCTTTCACGGGCGCATCGGCGAATGGAAGGTGTCGCTGAACTTCGTGCCGTTCTCGCTGATCGGCCTTACGCTGGCCATCTTCCTGGGCTTTCGCAACAGCACCAGCTACGCGCGCTTCTGGGAAGGCCGCACGCTCTGGGGCAGCGTGCTCAACGAATCGCGCTCGCTGACGCGCCAGGCGCTGACGCTGGTGGCCGACCAGCACGACGCGCGCCGGCTGGCCTATCGGCTCTGTGCCTTCGTCCACGCCTTGCGACACCAGTTGCGCGGCACCGACGCATGGCCCGACGTGGCCCCGTTCCTTGATGAAGCCGACGCCGCCCGGCTAAAGGCGGCGAAGTTCAGGCCTGCGATCGCGCTGCTGATGGCTGGAGAATGGGTCGGCGAGCGGCTCCGGGCAGGCCAGCTGGCGCCGGCGCTGGCCCAGCCGATGGAGATGTCGCTGAACCAGCTCAGCACCGCGCTGGGCGGCTGCGAGCGGCTGGCCGGCACGCCGATTCCGTTCACGTACTCGGTCATCATCCACCGCTGCATCTATCTCTACTGCGTTCTGCTGCCGTTCGGGCTGCTCGACTCGATCGGCCTGATGACGCCGGTCATCGTCTGCTTTATCGCCTATACGTTCTTCGCGCTGGAGGCCCTGAGCGCCGAGATCGAGGAGCCGTTTGGCGAGGAGCCCAACGACCTGGCCCTGACGGCCATGTCCTACATGATCGAGTCGACGGTGCTGGAGATGGTTGGCGAGGCGCCCAAGAGCACCGCGCCGTCGCCGCACGACTTCATCCAGGTCTGACGACGCCTCGGGACACCGGGCGTCAGCCGGCCCGGCGGCCCCAGCCCAATTCGACAAACACCGCGCACAGCGCTTCCATGCCGGCCTGGTCGGCCTCGTCGAAGCGTGCCTCGCGCGGGCTGTCGACATCCCATACGCCGATCAGCGTGCCATCCGGCGCCACCAGCGGCACGACGATCTCGGCGCGCGACGCGGCATCGCAGGCGATATGCCCAGGGAAAGCATGCACGTCGCGCACCAGCTGCGTGGCCCGCGTCAGGGCTGCCGTGCCGCATACGCCGCGCCCGATGGCAATCCGCACGCAGGCCGGCTTGCCCTGGAACGGCCCCACCACCAGTTCTGTGCCATCGAAGAAGTAGAAGCCGGCCCAGTTGAGGTCGGCCAGCGAGTGGTAGACCAGCGCGGAAAAGTTGGCCGCGTTGGCAATCAGGTCGCGCTCGTCGGCCAGCAGCCCGCGCGCCATCTCCACCAGGGCGGCGTACTGTTCAGGCTTGGAGGATTCGGAGAGATTGTCGGAGAGCTGGAACATCGGGAAGTGCCTTACGGTAATGATCGGCCCGATGATACTCGCGATCCCCGGTTTTCTCCCCTCGTCCCTCCATGGGAGAGGGAGAAATCACGCCCTACCTGGGCCGCTTCACCGCCCGCACCTTGCCGCTGTCGCCGCCCCCGCAGTAGAAGCGGTCGGCGCCGTCGGACTCCAGGCCCGACACGCCGACGCCGGCCGGCATCTCCAGCGTTTCAAGCACCTTGCCCGATTGCGGATCGATATGCCGCAGTTCGCTCTGGTCGTTCTCCCAGGTGCCGTGCCAAAGCTGGCCATCGACCCAGGTCACGCCCGTGACAAAGCGGCTCGACTCGATGGTGCGGCGGATCGCGCCGGTCTCGGGGTCGATCTCGTGGATCTTGCGGTCGCGATACTGGCCCACCCAGAGCGACCCTTCGGCCCAGGCCAGGCCCGAGTCATTGCCGTTGCCCGGCGCCGGAATGGTGGCCACCACCGCCCCGGTCTGCGGATCGATCTTCTGGATGCGGCGCTCCGCGATCTGGAACAGGTGGCGCCCATCGAACGCGGTGCCGGCATGCGCGGGCACGCTGATCGCATGGGCGGTCTTGCCACTGGCGGGGTCAAGTGCCAGCAGCTTGTCGCCCACGGCGAACCAGACCTGCTTGCCGTCGTACGTCAGGCCATGGACATGATCGACACCCGAAAAGGGGCCGTACTCCTGGACAATCTCTGCGGCGATACGCTTCATGATGATTTCCTTTCGACTTGCGGGACGCTCGGGACGCGATGGACGCGCTTGCGTGGTGGATCTGGAACCATGCTACGCGCCGGGCAGCGGCGCGGGGAGTAACAAGGCCGTCGCGAATCCGGCCATCGCCGGCGTCATCCAGCGGCGCGCCCGGCCGCCTCCCACCGGCTGGACCTTGCCCGCCTCGGCCAGCGCATCGAGCGCGCGCTGCACCGTGCGCTGGCTGGTGCCCAGCGCCAGCGCCAATGCCGAGCTTGACCACGATTCGCCATCGGCCAGGCACGCCAGCACCGCCGCGTGGGCCTGCTCCACGGGGTGCGTCATCACCGCGACCTCGACTCCGGCAAGCGGCGCCAGCGCAAAGCCCTGCGACGTGGCATGGATACCCGCCAGCTTGCCCAGCGCCTTGCGCAGCCGCCCGATTTCCACGCGCAGGCGTGCACGGTGCGTGTCATCGGGATGGCGCATGCGGAAGGCCGTGGCGATCAGCACGTCGCGCGGTACATCGTCGGGCCATGCCTGCGCCAGCGCACGGGCCAGCGCAAACAGCACCGGCCGCCGTGCCAGCGGCACGACGGCTGCCCGCTGCCGCACGACCATGCGGCAGGCATCCACGATCAGGGCATCAGACGCAAACCAGGCCTCCACCGCGTCCAGTCGTAGCGGCTGCTCCATGCCCCGCGCCAGCAGACGCGCCACCGGTGCGCGCAGCGTGTCCAGCGCGCCATCGACTTCGGCCATCAACGCGGGAATGCCAGCGTGCCGCGCCGCAACGCCGGCACGCTGCAACGCATCGCGCGCCGGCGAGAACGACACGCGACGCACGGCAATGCCGGCCGCTATCAGTTCGTGCGCGGCGCGCAGCGCGGGCGGCAACGGCGCGGGATCGATCATGGCAAGGGTCCGCTCGGCATCGTCGAGCTGGCCGGTGAGCAGGTGATGCCGCGCGATCAGGTAGCGCGCGTGCGCGGCGTTGAGGGTGTCGCCGTGGGTGTCGAGCACCTGCCAGGCCGTGTCCAGCGCCCTGGCAGGCCAGCCAAGGTCGCGCGACACCAGGGCGATCTCGGCTTCGGCCACGATGCAGCGGGCACGCGCGATGCTTTCCCTGGGACCAAAGGCGCGAGCCGCGCCGCGCAGCAGCGCGCGGGCGCGCACGAAATCGCCCAGTTGGGACATGGCGATACCGCGCAGGGCCAGCGCGGGAGCGTCATCGCGCAGGGCGATGCGGTTCAGCGCGCCGAGCGGGTCGCCGGCCGCCAGCGCGCGCGCCGCCGCCGTGATCAGTGAGTCCATGGGAATCCCGCCACACCTGTTACTCCCCATGCTGGGAGCCGGCGCCTAATCTAGCACACGACCCTTGCCAATCACGGAGGTATCACGATGACATCACATCGCACCGGCACCCGCGCGGAATGGCTGGCCGCGCGCCTGGACCTGCTCTCGGCCGAAAAGGAACTGACCCACCGCAGCGACGCCGTGGCGCAACAGCGCCAGGCGCTACCGTGGGTACACCTGGACAAGGCCTACCGCTTCGATACCGAACACGGCAACGTGGCGCTGTCCGACCTGTTCCGTGGCCGCTCGCAGCTGCTGGTCTACCACTTCATGTTCGGCCCCGACTACAAGGCGGGCTGCCCGTCGTGCTCGTCCATCGCCGATGGCTTCAACGGCTTCGCCATCCACCTGGCGCACCACGACGTCATGCTCTGGGCCGTGTCACGCGCGCCCATCGACAAGCTGCTGGCGTATCGCAAGCGCATGGGCTGGCGCTTTCCCTGGGCGTCGTCGAGCGACAGCACGTTCAACTTCGACTTCGACGTGTCGATCACCGAGCAGCAGCAGCGTGACGGCGACTTCGCGTACAACTTCGTGCGGGCCGCACCCGACGACGACAGCCCGCCGCCATCCGAATCGACCGTACGCACCGCCGCTACCTGTGGCACCGACGTCCCCACCTTCACCCGCGACCGCCCCGGCATGAGCGCCTTCGTGCTGGAAGATGGCGTGGTCTATCACACCTATTCGGCCTACGCGCGCGGCCTGGACGCGCTGTGGGGCATGTACCCGTGGCTGGACCGCGCACCGCTGGGACGCAACGAGACCGTGAACTGGTGGCGACGGCACGACGAGTACGAGGATGAGGCGACAGCGTCGTGATGCGGGCGCAATCGCCGGCTTCCGCATGCGCCGGCTCCTGTGATGCCATCGCGGCATCGGGCGCGGCGCAACCACAACGCCATGGCCGGGACAAGACAAACGTCCAGACATTTTCCTTGTCACTCACGCAGCAAACCGTCCTTGAAAAAGCGCACGGGGCGCATAAAGTGAGAGCGCGCGTTCTCGCTGTCGCCCCTGCCCGCACATGACAACCTTGCAATGTGGCCGGGCCGGTGGTCTGACTCCCGCCAAGGAGAAACCATGGAAGACCCCACAACTGCGCCCATCGGCAGATCGGGCGCCACGCCCGCTTGCGTGGCCGACGGCGTGACGCTGGCATCCGAGGCCGCTGCACCGGACGCCACGGGCACCGGCTATCCGGTCACGCTGAAGGTCAACGGCACCACGCATCGCGTGACGGTGCCGGCCAATGCGATCCTGCTCGATACGCTGCGCGACCAGTTGCACCTGACCGGCACCAAGAAGGGCTGCGACCACGGCCAGTGCGGCGCCTGCACGCTGATCGTCAACGGCGTCACGGTCAATGCGTGCCTGTCGGTCACGGTGATGCACGATGGCGACGACATCACCACGGTCGAAGGTCTTGCGCGCGACGGCACGCTGCACCCGGTACAGCAGGCGTTCTGGGATCACGATGCTTACCAGTGCGGCTACTGCACGGCCGGCCAGATGATGAGCGCGGTGGGCATCCTGCAGGACACGCGCGTGCCGTCCGACGAAGCTGCAGTGCGCGAGGCCATGAGCGGCAACATCTGCCGCTGCGGCGCGTACAAGAACATCGTGGCGGCCATCCAGGACGCGCGCAGCAAGATCGGGAGACCGTGATGCGCAATTTCGAATATGCGCGCGCTGCCGACGTGGAGCAGGCCATCGTGCTCCACGGCCGCGACGCCAACACGGTCTACCTGGCGGGCGGCACCACGCTGCTCGATCTGATGAAGCTCGATATCATTCGGCCGGCCAGGGTGGTGGACATCCACAAACTCGGACTCGACAAGGTGGAGCCGCTCCCGGATGGCAAGGTGCGGATCGGCGCGATGGTCAGCAATACCGACCTGGCCCGCCACGCGCACATCGCGCAGCACTATCCCGTGCTGTCGGAATCGATCCTGTCCGGCGCCAGCACGCAGTTGCGCAACAAGGCCACCACGGCCGGCAACGTCATGCAGCGCGTGCGCTGCGGCTACTTCCGCGACGGCGTGTCGCCTTGCAACAAGCGCACGCCGGGCGCGGGATGCGCGGCCATCGACGGCCTGAACCGCAACGTGCACGCGGTGCTGGGCGGCAGCCCGCAGTGCATCGCGGCGCATCCGTCGGACATGTGCGTGGCCATGGTCGCCATCGGCGCAACGATTCACGTGCAGGGGCCGAACGGCACGCGCGACATCGCGTTCGCGGACTTCCACCTGTTGCCCGGCGACACCCCGTGGAAGGAGCACGCGCTGGAGCCCGACGAGATGATCACGCATATCACGCTCGATGCGCCGATGCCGGGCAGCCGGTCGGCCTACCTGAAGCTGCGCGACCGCACGTCGTACCAGTTTGCGCTGGCATCGAGCGCCGTGATCCTGGCGCTCGACGGCAACACGATGCGCGACATCCGCATCGCGCTGGGCGGCGTGACGACCAGGCCGTGGCGTGCGCCCGATGCCGAAGCCGTATTGCGCGGCAAGCCGCTCAGCGAGGCGCTGATCCGCGAGGCGGCCGTCGCCGCAATGGCGGGCGCCGTGTCGTATGGCCAGAACGCCTTCAAGATTCCGCTCGGCCAGCAGGCCGTGATCCGCAACCTGTCGCGCCTGACGGCGTGAAGCCGGCACGACCCGCCGACTCCCAGGGGAGACTCGCGTGAACAGCACCGCTATCGGCGCATCGCCGCGCCGCATCGACGGCCGGCTCAAGGTGACCGGCGCCGCCCTTTATACCGCCGACCGATCCATGCCCGGCATGCTGCACGCCTATGGCGTGTACAGCACCGTGGCCAGCGGACGCATCACCGGCATCGACCATGCCGACGCGCGCCGCGTGCCCGGCGTGGTCGACGTGCTCCACAACGGCAACTTCCCGCGCCTGTACAAGACGCCGAAGAGCCCGATCTCCGGCGCCACGATCCTGACCGCATCGATCACCGACGAACACCGCCTGCCGTTCGAGGACGACACCGTTCACTATGGCGGCCAGATGGTGGCGCTGGTGATCGCCGACACCTACGAGCACGCGCGCGAAGCCGCCTGCCGCGTCAAGGTGTCGTACGATGCCGCGCAGGCCGTGATCGACCTGGAGCACGGCATCCGGGCCAACGGGTTGCGCGATGGCGGAAGCGGCCATGCGCGCGGCACGCCTGAGCCTGTGTTCGTGGCGTCCGCCGTGCGCATCGATGCCGTCTACCGGACCCCCGTCGAAACCCACAACCCGATGGAGATGCACGCCACCGTTGCCTGGTGGGAAGGCGGCGACCTGCACCTCTACGAGGCCACCCAGGGCGCGACCGTGCATCGGAATACCATCGCACTGGTGTTCGGCCTGACCCCCGAGCGCGTCACGGTCGACTGCCCGTTCCTGGGCTCGGGCTTTGGGTCCAAGCTGTTCCTGTGGCCGCATTCGGTGGCCGCCAGCGCAGCGGCGAAGATGACGGGGCGGCCTGTGAAGTTCGTGGTGCCGCGCGCCTTCATGTTCACCACCACCGGCCAGCGGCCCGAGACGCGGCAGCGGCTGCGCCTGTCGGCGGGCGACGATGGCCGGATCACGTCAATCCGGCACGAATCGGTCAACACCACATCGTTCATCGAGCAGTATGTGGAGAACTGCGGTGGCATGACGCAAAGCCTGTACTCATGCCCGAACGTCAGCGTCACGCATCACACCACCAGCGTACACCGTGGCGCCCCCACCTCGATGCGCGCGCCCGGCGCGGCGCCGGGGCTGTTCGCGCTGGAGTCGGCCATCGACGAACTGGCGCTGGCATGCCAGAAAGACCCGCTGCAGTTCCGGCTCGATAACATCTCCACGCGCGACGAAAGCACGAACCTGCCGTGGTCGAGCAACTACCTGCGCGAGGCCATCGAGGTGGGCGGCCGCAAGTTTGGCTGGGACCAGCGCAATCCGCGTCCCGGTTCGATGACCGAGGGCACCGAGATCATCGGCTACGGCATGGCGGCCTGCAACTGGGACGCATGGCGCACGCCGTCCGAGGCCCGCGTGTTCCTGCGCGCCGACGGCACGGCGGCGGTCACCTGCGCCATCCAGGACATCGGCACGGGCATGTACACGATCGTTGCGCAAACCGTCAGCGAACTGACCGGCCTGCCGTTCGAGAAGATCGACGTCAGGCTGGGCGATTCGTCGTTCCCGGCGGCGCCGGTGGCCGGCGGTTCGTGGGCCACCGCCAGCGTGCTGCCAGCGGTGGCCGAGGCCGCGCGCCACGCCATCGCCGAACTGCGCACGTTCGCCACGGGCGAAGGCGGCGATTTCGCCGGTGCCAGGCCCGAGACACTGCGGATGGAAGGCGGCCAACTGACCGATGGCAAGCGCCGTGTCGACTACGTGGCCGTGCTGAACAAGCAGCGCTTTGCGGCGGCCGAAGGCTTCGGCCGCACGGGGGGCGCCCCGAATCTCGACAAGCTGTCGTTCATGTCGTTCGGCGCCCATTTCGTGGAAGTGCGCTGGGACCCCGGCATCTCGCGGCTGTGGGTCTCCCGCGTGGTCAGCGCCATCGACGTGGGCCGCGTCATCAACCCGGTGACGGCGCGCAACCAGGTGGAAGGCGCGATCGTGATGGGCATCGGCATGGCGCTGTTCGAGGCCACCGAGTACGACGAGCGCAACGGCATGCCCGGCAACAACAATTACGCCGAGTACGCGATGCCGGTGCATGCCGACCAGCCGCAGATCGACGTGCTGCTGCTCGATCATCCCGACCTGGAGTTCAACGAATTCGGCGCGCGCGGCATTGGCGAGATCGGCATCACCGGTTTTGCGGCGGCGGTGGCCAACGCCGTGTACCACGCCACGGGCAAGCGCATCCGCGATCTGCCGATCGTGAAGGAAAAGCTGATGACCTGACCCGGCTGGCGCGTGGGCCGGCAGTGTGACGGTGTGACAATGCAGCAGGCGAACCGGTGTTATCGTTGCGCCTGATTCCCGCCACGGCCGCCGTCCGGGCCCCTCGTCCATGCCTGAACGCACGTTGCAGGCGCCAGCCACCCCCCTCTGGCTGCGCCTGGCCCCCGCCCTGTTCCTGCTGCTGTGGTCCTGCGGCTTTGTCTTCCTGAAGCTGGGCCTGCAGTACGCCGATCCGCTGACGTTCCTGGCGCTGCGCTACGCCTGCGTGGTGGCGCTGCTGATCGGCCCCTGCCTGTGGCTGCGGCCGCCGATGCCGCGCAGCCTGGCGCCCTGGCTGCATCTGGCGATGATCGGCCTGCTGATCCAGGCCGGCTATTTTGCGTTTACCTACCTGAGTCTCAAGCTGGGCATGTCTGCCGGCGCGGTGGCGCTGGTCACGTCGCAACAGCCGATCCTGATCGGGCTGCTGGCACCGGCCATTGCCGGCGAGCGCGTCGACCGTGTGCGCTGGGCCGGGCTGGCGCTCGGCGTGGCCGGTGCCGTGATGGTCATCACGACTAAGTCATCGGTGCAGATGACATCGCTGCTGGGCCTGGCCTTCGCGGTGCTGGCGCTGCTGGCCATGACCATCGGCACGCTGTGGGAAAAGCGCTTCGGCGCACCGGTGCATCCGGTACTGGCCAATACGGTGCAGTACACGGTGGCGCTGCTGGTCACGGCCCCGCTGGCCTGGTGGCTGGAGCCGATGCACGTGCAATGGACGCCGGGCCTGTTCGGGTCGCTGGCGTACCTAGTAGTCGGCAACTCGCTGGTGGCGATCTCGCTGCTGCTGGCGATGATCCGCCATGGGGAGGCGTCGCGCGTGTCGGCGCTGTTCTTCCTCGTCCCGCCCGTCACGGCGGTCATTGCGTTCGCCCTGCTTGGCGAATCGCTGCCCGCGATGGCCTGGCCCGGCATGGCCATCGCGGCGGCCGGGCTCTACCTGGTGATGCGCCGCCGCTAGGCCGCTAAGCCAAGCCCGCAGCCAGGCCAAGCCGCTAGGCCAGACCGCCGCGCGCCATCCGCCCCAGGTCGACCAGCCGGTCGTACTCGTCGCCACTCAGCAAGCCCAGCGCGATGGCGGCGGCGCGTGGCGTGGTCTGGTGCTCGCGGGCATGGCGCACGATGGCCGCAGCCTTGTCGTACCCCAGCGCCGGGTTCAGCGCGGTGGCGGCCAGCAACGGGCTTTCCAGGTTGCGCGCCAGCTGTTCGCGCCGGGGTTCCAGCCCGGGGATCACCCGCCGTGCCACCACGTTCGCGCTGTCCGCCAGCAGGCGGATCGACTGCAGCACGTTGTGAATCAGCACCGGCTTGGCCACGTTCAACTCGAAGTTGCCGGACGCGCCGGCCATTGTCACGGTCACGTGATTGCCGGCCACCTGCATGCCGGCCTGCACCATGACTTCGGCGATGGTCGGGTTGCGCTTGCCGGGCATGATCGACGAAGTCAGGCCATCCTCCGGCATCTGCAGCTCGCCGATGCCGCTATTGGGGCCCGAACTCATCCAGCGCAGGTCGTTGGCGATCTTGATGAACGACACGGCGATCACGTTGAGCACACCCGACAGTTCCAGCAGCGCGTCGTGGGCAGCCATGCCTTCGACCTTGCAGGGGCTGGCACGGAACGCGTGCCCGGTGAGCCGGCTCACGGCTTCGCAGTACGCCTCGGCAAAGCCGGCCGGCGCATTAAGGCCCGTTCCGGCCGCCGTGCCGCCCTGCGGCAGCACCAGCAGGCGCGGCATCACGGACTGCACGCGTACCAGGGCGTTGTCGATCTGCAGCGTGAACCCCTCGAAGGCCTGCCCCAGCCGCATCGGCACCGCATCCATCAGATGGGTGCGGGCCAGCTTCAGGATGTCGGCGAAGGCCACGGCACGTTCCTGCAGGCTGTCGCGCAACGCGGCCAGCGCAGGCACCAGCCGCGACTCCAGTTCCAGCACGGCCGTGAGGTGCATCACCGACGGAAAGCTGTCGTTCGACGATTGCGACGCGTTGACGTGGTCGTTCGGATGCACGGGCCGCCGACCGCCCAAAGGCTGGCCCAGCCGCTCGTTGGCACGGTTGGCGATCACCTCGTTCGCGTTCATGTTGGTCTGCGTGCCGGAGCCGGTCTGCCAGACCGTCAGCGGGAAATGCGCGTCGAAACGGCCCTCGCGCACTTCGGCCGCCGCCGCGACGATGGCCTCGGCGACGTCTGGCGCCAGCACCCCACAGCGCCGGTTGGCCTGGGCCGCGGCCATCTTGTGCAGCCCGAAGGCGTGCACAAGCGCCGCCGGAAACCGTTCGTCGCCGATCTCGAACACCGCCAGCGCGCGTTGCGTCTGCGCGCCCCAGTAGCGGTCGGCCGGAATTTCCACCGGGCCGAACGCGTCATGCTCCATCCGTACGTCTAGCATCGATTCAATCCAGCGAGATATTGGCCTTGGTGGCCAGCACTTTCCAGCGCGCCACTTCGGCGGCCGTATGCTTGCCCAGCGCGCTGGCCGTGTATTGCTCCGGCGGCAGCATCTGGATGGCCTGCCCGGCCAGCTTCGCGGTGAAGTCCCGGTCGCCCATCGCCTTCAGGTAGGCCAGCTGCACCTTGTCGACAGCCGCCTGGGGCGTGCCCTTGGGCGCATAGATGCCGTACCAGGTGGCCGCCTCGAAGCCCGGCAGCACGGTCTCCGCCAGGGTCGGCACGTTCTTGAGTTGCGGCACGCGGGCGGCCGACGTCACCGCCAGCGGCCGCACCTTCGATTCGGTGATCTGCGGCAGCGCCGTATTGGTCTGGTCGAACATGCCGTCCGCCTGGCCGCCGATCACGTCGATCAGTGCCGGCCCGGCGCCCTTGTACGGCACCAGCGATACCTTGATGCCCGCCGACGACGCGAACATGGCCGCCACCAGATGTGACGTGGAGCCCATGCCGGCATTGCTCAGGTTCAGTTTTCCGGGATGCTTCTTGCCGTAGTCGACGAACTCGCGCACGTCGCGCGCCGGATGGTCCTTGCGCACCATCAGCACCATCGGCGTGTCCGGGAAGCGGAAGACCGGCGCGAAGTCCTTCACCGGGTCGTAGGACAGCTTCTTGTAGAGGGCCGGCGCCGCGCCCATGTAGCCCATATGCCCTACCAGCATCGTGTAGCCGTCCGGCTGCGCGCGGGCGCCCTTGGCAGCGCCGATAGTGCCGCCCGCGCCGGGCGAGTTGTCGATGATGATCGACTGGCCCAGCTCGCGCGACACGCGGTCGGCGATGGTGCGCGCCAGTGCGTCGGTGGGCCCGCCGGCCGCGAACGGGACGATCCAGGTGATGGGCCGTGACGGGTAGGTCTGGGCGTGGGCCGAGGCGGCCAGTAGCGTGCCAATGGCCGCGGCGATGATGGGTTTCATGTTGTCTCCGTTGGAATTCTTGTTCTGATCCGGCCGGTGCGTGGGGGGAGGCTGGCTCCCCAGGCGCCCGTCAGGTGGCCGATGTGCGCAGCTTCATCGTGTCGTGGGCTTGCACGGCGGGGTTGTCGGCCTGTTCGTCGTCGAGCGCCACGCCGGGATACAGCTCCGGATACAGATGCCGCTTGGCGGTTTCCGCATCGAACGTGCCGGACCACTTGGCCACCACCACCGTGGCCACGCTGTTGCCGATGGTGTTGCAGGTGGAAATGGCCATCGACAGGAAGCGGTACACGCCGAAGATGACGGCCAGCCCTTCTACCGGCAGCAGGCCCGTGGACGTCACCGTGGCGGCGAACACTACGAACGACCCGCCCGACACCGTGGCCGCGCCCTTTGACGTCAGCAGCATCAGCACCAGGATGCCGATCTGGTGGTCCAGCGTCAGCGGCACGCCATAGGCATGGGAGATGAACATCACGCCCATCGCCATGAAGAGCGACGTGCCGTCGAGGTTGAACGCATAGCCCGTGGGCAGCACCAGGCCCACCGTCTGCTTGGCGCAGCCCAGGCGCTGCAGCTTGATCAGCAGGCGCGGCAGCGCGCTTTCCGACGACGCGGTGCCCAGCACGATCAGGATTTCATCCTTGATGTACCGCAGGAAGCGCCACAGGCTCAAACCGGCCAGCCGGGCCACGATGCCCAGCACCACGACGATGAACAGGAACACCACGGCGTAGAAGCTCAGCACCAGCTGCGCCAGCGCGATCAGCACGGCCGACCCGTTACTGCCCACCGAATAGGCCACCGCGCCGAACGTGCCGATCGGGGCCAGCTTCATCACCAGATTGATGAACGAAAACAGCACCTCGGAAATCATGTCAAGCCCGGCGTTGACCTTCTCGCGGCGCGTCTCGGGAATGGCCAGGATGCCGATTCCCACCATTACGGCCAGCACCACCACCTGCAGCAGTTCGCCCTTGGCAAACGCGCCGACGAAGTTGTCGGGCACGATGTGCATCATGAATTCCAGGAAGCCCTGCGGCGCGGCGGCCTTGGCGGCGGGCACGGCGGCGCTGCCGGCAACATGGCTCATGCCCTTGCCGATCTCCAGCAGGTTGCCCGCCAGCATGCCCACCATCAGCGCGATGGTCGAGATCACCTCGAAGTAGACGATCGACCGCCAGCCCACCCGGCCCGCGCTCTTCACATCGCCGGCCGACGCAATGCCGTGGACGATGGTCAGGAAGACCAGCGGCGCCACACCGGCCTTGATCAGCGACAGGAACATGTCGCCCAGCAGTTTCAGCTTGGCCGCGAACTGCGGCAGCGCGAACCCGACCACGATGCCAAGGATCAGCGCCAGCAAGACTTGCATGCCGAGCCGGCGATACCAGGGCAGGTGCTTCGGTGCCGACGGTGCGGCGGGAGTTTGTGTCGATGTGTGCTGCATGGTGTCTTCCTCCACCCGGGCCGTGCGGCCTCAGGCAACCTCTTTGGACAGTGCGATGGCGCGGTCGACCATCTGCGGCGCCAGGCCCAGGTAGTTGGCCGGGTCCACCATCTGCTCGACGGCGGCGCGATCGAAATGGCGGGTGACCTCGGGCAGGGCCAGCAGCGCCTCGGCCAGCGTGCCGCCGGACTCGTTGACGGTGCGGCAGGCGTCGTAGACCACGTCGTGAGCCTGCTGGCGGCCGATGTGCGGCGCCATGCGCATCATCACGGCCTCGGCCACGATCAGGCCCTTGGAGATGCCCAGGTTGTGCTGCATGCGGCCGGTGTCGACGATCAGGCCGCCCAGCGCAAACTTGGCCTGGTGCAGCGCGCCCGACGTCAGGATGAAGCTCTCGGGGATGGCAATCCATTCCGCGTGCCACGGGCCGGTGGCGCGCTCGAAATCCTGCACCATCGCGTCCACCATCAGCCCGGCATGCTGGCGCACGGCCTTCGAGGCGGCCAGCATCAGTTCGCTGGAAATGGGGTTGCGCTTCTGCGGCATGGTGCTGCTGGCGCCGCGGCCCTTCACGAACGGCTCGTAGACCTCGGCAAACTCGGTCGACGCCATGATCATGATGTCGAGCGCGATCTTGCCCAGCGAGCCGGTTACCAGGGCCAGCAGGTTGATCGCCTCGGCAAACCCGTCGCGCGCCACGTGCCAGGTGGTGGCCGGCACGCCCAGGCCCAGTTCCTCGGCCATCGCGCGCTGTACGTCGAAGCCCTTGTCGCCCAGCGATGCCAGCGTGCCGGCCGCACCGGCGAATTCCACCACTGCCACGCGCGGACGCAGTTCGGCAATGCGCTGCTGGTGGCGGTCGAACATGGCCAGCCAGATGGCGGTCTTGTAGCCGAACGTCACGGGCAGCGCCTGCTGCAGGTGCGTGCGGCCCGCCATCGGCGTGTCGCGGTGCTTGATGCTGAGGTCGGCCAGGATGCCGCGCAGTTCGCGGATATCGGCGTCGATGCTGTCCAGCGCGTCGCGCACCTGCAGCGCCACGGCCGTGTCCATGATGTCCTGCGTGGTGGCGCCCCAGTGCACGTAGCGGCCGGCTTCGCCGCACATTTTCACCAGCTGGTGTACCAGCGGCAGGATCGGATAGCCGACAATGTCGGTTTCCTCGCGCATGTGATCGAAGTCGATGCGGTCGATGCTGGACTCGCGGGCGATGACCTCGGCCGCTTCGGCCGGAATCACGCCCACGCGGGCCTCGGCGCGGGCCAGCGCCACTTCGACGTCGATGTAGCGCTGGACCAGCGCACCGTCGGAGAAGATCTGCCGCATTTTCTTCGTGCCGAAGGCATCGCGGAACAGCGCGGAATCAACAACGGTACTGGCGGTGGGGATGGAAGTCAGGGTCATGGTGCTACCTTGTGGCGATCAGACAAGAGTCTTAATATGTTCAAACATATCGACCATTAAATATGTTCGGACATATTAAGAAAATGAGGGTTAACCCGCGTCAACATTTGTGCGCCGCCGCAAAACGCGATGCTTCAGGTTTGTATGAGCAGAACCAATTCCGCTGAAATCACCCGCCAGTTGCTGGATGGCATTACGTCGGGCCACTACCCGGTGGGCGGGCTGCTGCCTACCGAATTCGAGCTGTGCGATCAGTTCCAGGCCAGCCGCTACACCATCCGCGCCGCGCTGCAGGAACTGCAGGATCTGGGGCTGGTGTCGCGCCGCAAGAACGTGGGTACCCGTGTGGAAGCATCGCGGCCGCGCGCCGCGTTCCGGCCGACGCTTGCGTCGATCAACGACCTGATGCAGTTCAGCGAGGAGCACCGGCGCGTGGTGCAGTCAGTGGAAACCGTGTCGGTCACCGGCGATGCCGCCAGGGACATTGGTTGCGCGGAAGATGCGCCACGGCTGCGCGTGTCCAGCGTGCGGATGCGCGATGCCGCCAGCACCGCGCCCATCGCCTGGACCGATATCTATATCGACCCGATCTACACCGACATTGCCGACGCGGTGTACCAATTTCCGGGCGAACTGGTCAGTTCGCTGCTGGAGACCCGGCACGGGAAACACATCGCCGAGATCGAGCAGGAGGTACGCGCCTCGACGCTGACCGACCCGCGCATTACCAACGCGCTGCATATCGAGCCCGGTGCGTCCGTGCTCAAGATCGTGCGGCGGTACATCGACGACGCAGGCGAGGCCTTCGAGGTGTCCGTGACCGTGCATCCGGCCGACAGCTTTGCGGTGTCGATGCGGCTGAAGCGCTCCACCAGCTAAGCCGCCACGCGTGGGGCGCGCCCATGCAAAAGCGGGCCACTTGGGCCCGCCTGTATTTCACTTGCTTGCTGTGACGTCCTCTTTCCTCTTGCGAGGACCGTGCGCCAACTGCGCCTGGCTTAGCGCGAAGAGCTGCCCGAAGTGGCGCCGCTGCCGCTGGTGCTGCCGCTCGTGCTACCGCTTGGCGCCGAACCATAGCCGCCGCCACCATAATGGCCGCTGCGCGAGCCGCCCGAATCCGTCGGGATTACGCTGCCTGAGCCGGTCACCGAGCCGGAGCCCGTGCCACTCCCGGCCGCCGTGCAGCCGCCGAGCATTGCCATCACCAGGGCCAGCGCCGCTGCCGTCGTTGTTGTCTTCCGCATGGTTTCCTCCATCGAACCGTTAATCACCCCCCTGGCCCGGGCGGAAGCGCATGGGGACTTCCCCGCTGTTACGCAAGCGCCGTTCCACGGCGCTCCTGCGCATGGCGGCGGACATTTCGTAATTCTGGATTCAGGCAACGCACCTCCGCATGGCAGTGGCTACTCACGGTTGTAAGCATTGCCCGCGCGGCGGCCGTGCATGAGTTGCTTACTTCAAAAACGCCGACGGCCGCACGCGTAACGCGATCTTGCCGAACCCGTCACCCGATTCCACGTCGTGGATTCGCGTTTGATTCAGCGCAAAGCGAATAGCAATATCGCCAAACCCACGTGATGGACGGACTACTATCGATGACGTTGGCGTGCCCCAACACCTCGCACGCCGGCGCATTCGCTATGGCCAAGAAATTTCCGATTCATCCGAAGCATCCCGAGCGCATCTGCTGGGGCTGCGACAAATACTGCTCGGTCGATGCCATGGGCTGCGGCAATGGCTCCAGCCGAACGCAGCATCCGATGGAACTGCTGGGCGACGACTGGTACGAACACGGCGACTGGGGCATCGAAGTCGACGATGCCCCAGGCGCCGCGCCAACGCCCGTACCCGCCGAAGCCGCGACCTGAGGTACTGCCCCTGGGTCAGCCACGGGTGTCGACAGGCGGCGCGGCTCAGCCCTCCCGCTGCAGATACCCCTCCGCCAGCGCCACCCAGCATGCCGCACCGAGCGGAATCAGCGCGTCATTGAAGTCGTAGCCGTCGTTGTGGACCGAGCAGCCCACCCACTGCCCCGTGCCGTTGCCCAGCACGAAGTAGCAGCCGGGCACCTTTTCCAGCATCCACGCGAAGTCCTCGCTGCCCATCTGCGTGGACGGCGGCACCTGGATCACCTTGTCGTCGCCCAGCACGGTGGCCACCGCCGCCCACGCGATGGCACTCTCCGCCGCCGTGTTGCAGATGGCCGGCACCAAATGCCGGTAGTCGATCTCGGCCGCCACGCCGCATGACGCGGCCTGGTGCGTCACCACTTCCCGTATCCGGTCCTCCAGCAGCTTGCGCACTTCAGGCTTGGTCGCCCGCACGCTGAGCTTGAGCGTAGCGGTCTCCGGGATGATGTTGTACGTGGTGCCCGCCTCGATCTGGCCGACGCTGATGACGGCGGCGTCCACCGGGGCCACGTTGCGCGCCACGATGCCCTGCAGCGCCACCACCGCCTGCGCCAGCGCCAGCGTGGGATCGGCCGCTCGGTGCGGAATCGCCCCGTGGCCGCCCTTGCCGCGAAACGTCACCGTGACGCGGTCGGACGATCCGCCTTGCGGGCCGGGCTGTACCACGGCCATGCCCACCGGCAGGCCGGGCGCGTTGTGGTACGCGTAGATGGCATCGCACGGAAAGCGTTCAAAAAGGCCGTCCTCCATCATCGCCAGCGCGCCGGTCATGCCTTCCTCGTCGGGCTGGAAGATCAGGTTCAGCGTGCCATCGAAGTGTCGCGTGGCGGCCAGGTATTCGGCGGCGGCCAGTAGCGTGGCCGTGTGGCCGTCGTGGCCGCAGGCATGCATGCGGCCCGGCACCTGGCTCTGGTATGGCAGGCCGGTGCGCTCGTGCAGCGGCAGGGCGTCCATGTCGGCACGGATGCCAATACGGCGTGGGCCGTCGCCCACCTTGAGCTGCGCGACGATGCCATGGCCGCCCACGCCGGTGTGGACGTCATAGCCCCACTCGCGCAGCAGCCCCGCCACGATGCCGGCGGTACGCGGCACTTCGGCGCCCAGTTCGGGGTGGGCATGGATGCCGTGGCGCAACTCGGCAAAGCGTTCGGCCGATGCGGCCAGTGCCGCGCGGGCGGCGTTCGGAAGATGGGTCGTCATGATGAGGTTCACTCGCGGCCGGGATGGCTGGGAAACAGCAGGAGTGCGGCAAAGCTGATGGCCGATGCGCAGAACAGGTAGCCCGCCGGCGCCATGCGGCTGCCGGTGGTGGCGATCAGCCAGGTGACGATCAGCGGCGCAAACCCGCCGAACACCGTCACACCCACGCTGTACATGATCGACATGCCGGTGGCGCGGTGATGGCGCGGCAGGGCCTCCATCATCATCGCGGCGCCCGCGCCGCTGCCCACCGAGCCGATGGTGACCGACAGCGCGATGCAGCACAGCGTCAGCGGCAGGCCTGGCCCCGACGACAGCAGCGCAAAGTTGGGCAGCATCACGCAGAGCGACAGGATGCTGTTGGCGATCAGCAGCGGCTTGCGGCGCGGCAGCCGGTCGGCCAGCCGGCCGAACAGCGGTGCCATCACCAGCATCGTCAGCCCGGCCACGCAGGCGGCCAGGAACGCCGTCACCTGCGGCATATGCACCGTGTTGACCAGGTACGTCGGCATGTAGAACACCATGATGTACATCGACGACGTGCTGCTGGTCATCAGGAACACCCCGAGCAGCAGCGTGCGGCCATGCTAGCGCACCACGGCGCGCAGGCTGGCGTGGGCGCGGCTCTCGGTGTGCGTTTCTTCCAGATGGCGGCGGATGTAGATGCCTACCGGCGCGATCAACAGCCCGACCATGAACGGCACGCGCCAGCCCCACGACTGCAGCGCCTCGGGGCTCAGCGTGGCCGATACCGCCGCGCCGGTGAGCGCGCCCAGCAGGGCCGCCGCGCCCTGCGTGGCAGCCTGCCAGCTCACCAGGAAGCAGCGGCGATCCTGGGTGGCCGATTCCATCAGCAGCGCCGACGCCGCACCCACTTCGCCGCCGGCAGACAGCCCCTGCAGCAACCGCCCCAGCACGACCAGCACCGTGGCGGCCACGCCGATGGTGGCGTACGACGGCGTAAAGGCGATCAGCGCCGTGCCGGCCGTCATCAACCCGATGGTCAGCGTCAGCGCGGCCTTGCGCCCGCGCCGGTCGGCCATGCTGCCGATCAGCACCGCACCCAGTGGACGCATCACAAAGCCCGCGCCAAACGTGGCGAACGACAGCAGCAGCGACGCCATCGGACTGCTGGCCGGAAAGAATAGCCGGCCGATGGTGGCGGCAAAAAAGCTGTAGACCGTGAAGTCGTAGATCTCCAGGCCGTTACCGATGGCGGCGGCGATCACGGCCCGGTGCCGGGCGGGGCCGCGGGCGGCGGATGTAGCGGGGGTGGCTGGGGTGACGGCGGGCAGGACAACATCCGCTGCGGCATCGCTGCGCAGCGGCATACTGGCTTCGTTCATGGGGCTCCTCGTGGTGGTGCGTCCGGAGCGGTCATCGATATGCCGCTCTTTTTATTTGGGTTGTGCTGTCCGGACGATCTTAGGAGGGGCCTACCCGCAAAGCACGCCGCTTTTTTTCATGGGTATGAACGTTGGTAATCACCGGCCCGGGCGCTCAGGTGCCGGGAAAGTCCTCGCGCAGCGCCGCCAGCAGCGCGTCGTGCAGGCGCGACGCGGCCAGTGTCAGCGTGTGACGGTCGCGTGTGACCAGCGAGATGGTGCGCTCCGGCACCGGTTCGGCGATCTCGACGAAATCCATGGTCTGCACCAGGAAGCGGCTGCGGCGCGACTCTTCGGAAAGCAGCAGCAGCACATCGCCAAGTCGGCTCATTTCCAGCGCGAGCGTCATCGAATTGCACTCCACCACGCGCGCGGGAAGGTCCAGCCCGTTGGCGCTGAAGAGTTGGTGCAACGGTGTGTGGGGGTCGGAGAGCGGGTCGAGCACCATCCAGTCGGCCTGGACCAGTTCGGCAAGCGAAGTCGCGCCGCGCAGCGGATGCCCCTTGCGGCCGGCGATCAGCGTGGGCACCCGGCACGCCTGCGTGCAATCGAGCGCACGGTCCACGGGCAGCGATTGCGAGGTCAGCGCAAAGTCCAGCGTGCCTTCACGCACCTGCTCCAGAAGCTGGGCGGGCCGCATTTCGAGGATGCGCAGCCGGGCATGCGGAAAATCGGCACGGAACGCGGTCAGGCAGGCGCCCACGGATCGCAGCAGCGCGCTGACGGGCGTGACGCCCACCACGATGTCGCTGACCACCGTGCCCTTCATGTCTTCCAGATCCTGGCGCGCGCGGCGCACGTTCTCGCTGATGAGCCGCGCGTGGGCGACCAGCCGCTGACCATGGGGGGTCAGTTGCACACCCTTGCTGGTGCGCACGAACAGCGTGGCGCCGACGCTCGTTTCCAGTTCCTTGATGGCCTTGCTCAACGCCGGCTGGGTGACATACAGCAGGCGCGAGGCCTCCTGGATGCTGCCGGTTTCGGAGACGGCGGCCAGCGCGCGCAGCTGATGGAGCTTCATGACGGGCGTTCCGGGGGACACGCCGCACGGCTGGCGGCGGAAAGCGGCCATTCTAGGCGCGTCCCGGTGATCCCTCAATACGGGGACGCCCCGGCGTCCCCGTGGTCAAACGTGGGCCGGCCCCTGTCGCCTGTTTCGGCTATATCAATAGCCGTAGTACTGCTGCGGCGGGGCGTACCGCACCGGTGCCGGACGGCCGCACGGCACGTAGCCGCCCTGGTAGTCGCTATAGCAGTAGCCCGGCGGCACGGCCGGCGCGGCATAGGCCACCGGCTGCGGCGGCGCATAGACCGGCGCCGGCGCGGCGTAGACCGGCTGGCTGCTGGCCACCAGCGCCCCCAGGGCCAGGCCTGCCACGGCAGCCACCGCAATGGCGGCACCTGCCGAAGATCCGCCACCGCCACGGTGATAGCGGTCGTGGGCCGAGGCCGTCCCGGCGACCAGCATGGCGGCACTCAGGACAGCGATACCGGTGTAACGAATCGACTTGCGCATCTTTCACTCCTTCAGTCGGGCCAACGTTGGCCCTCTCTACGGAATGCATGATGGACGCCCGATGATTACAGTGGGTTACGCCGTCGTGAGCAGATGTAAGCGCCGGGCGACATCGCCACCCGCCGGACGGCCTGCCCACACGTGCACATCGCCGTTTCTTGAATTTGGCGTTACAACTTCCTGCGGCCTTGCTTGCGCCCCCTGCGTCCTTCCTTGCGCCGTCCCCGGGAAACGCCGGTTGACAGCCTGTCGGCGCATGCAAATACTCCACCTCGCAACGCGTCAGTGCCTGCGCGAATACCCCCTGAAGCGGTGCGGTTTTGGCAATGTCGAGACAACTTCAACCTGGGACGACCATGATGACTCGCCGCCT
The DNA here is from genome assembly GCF_002858765.1 of Cupriavidus pauculus. Taxonomy (GTDB): domain Bacteria; phylum Pseudomonadota; class Gammaproteobacteria; order Burkholderiales; family Burkholderiaceae; genus Cupriavidus; species Cupriavidus pauculus_B. Next base: position 73,248 of record NZ_PJRP01000012.1, on the reverse strand, counting down.
GCCGGGGCTTTCCGGCCTGCATTCCTGGGCACGGCCATGGCTGCTGGCCAGCGCCAGCGCGCTGCTCACCGCCTGCGCCACCAGCGCTTCAAATCCGCCAGTGCCGGCGCAGCCGGCCGCCCCGTCCACCACCACGGCGCCGATGGCCGCAGGCAAGACCGAAGTGCTCTGGCTTGGCCAGTCGGCCGTGCGCATCACCACGCCGGGCGGCAAGGTCATCGTCGTCGACCCCTGGCTGACCGGCAACCCCAAGACCCCCGCCGCCTACAAGCAGCTGTCCGCGCTGGGCAAGGTCGACCTGATCCTGGTCACGCACGCGCACGGCGACCACCTGGGCGATGCCGTCGCCCTGGCCAAACTCAACAATGCACCGCTGTGGAATGCCGGCGGCCTGAGCCAGCAGCTGATTACGCTGGGACAGTTGCCGGCCAGCCAGGCCATGCGCTTCGGCAAGAGCGGCACCATCACGCCGCTGGGCGATACGGGCCCGAAGATCACGGCCGTGCACGCCGAGCATTCGTCGGAGCTGGTCTGGAAGAACCCCGCCACCGGCAAGGATGAAACCCACTACGGCGGCGAGCCCGTGGGCTACATCATCGAGATGGAGAACGGCTTCAAGATCTGGCACATGGGCGATACCGGGCTCTTCGGCGACATGATGATGGTGGCCGACCGCTACAAGCCCGACCTAGTGATGATCCCGATCGGCGGCCACTTCACAATGGGGCCGCAGGACGCCGCCATCGCGCTGCGCGACTTCATCCGGCCCAAGTACGCGATCCCCATGCACTACGGCACCAGCCCGATGCTGCGCGGCACGCCGGCGGAACTGAAGACGGCGCTCGGTACGTCCGCCGCCACGTCGGTCATCGTACCGGAGCCCGGGCAGAAGGTGGATTTTTGAGGCGTGCACCGGCCCCGGAAAAGAAAAAAACCCGCCAAGGCGGGTTTTTTCATGTCGATGTGACGGGCGGCTTGTGATACCGCCCGACCGCCGTTACTGCGGGCGGCTCACCGAGATATCGTAGAACAGCAGACTGTTGTCGAGGCTGATCATCGCGCCTACGCCGGTCGTACCGAGCGTCAGCGAGATGCCTTTGCGGGACAGATTGTCGCCCGCGCGATAACGCAGGCCGATGCTCGGCGAATTTTGCGTCCAGGTGTCAACCCGCCCATCGCTGACACGCTTGCGCGTGTAGCTACCCGCCAACGTATCCACGCTCTGGATCACCGTCGATTCCTCGGCCATCACGGCGCTCAGGTTCTGGTACGTCACCACATCCCAGTACGCATTGGTCGAACCCACCGTCGGCATCGGACGCACCACCTGCTTGGTGGCGATGATCAGGCCGTTCGCCGAAGACACCACGGCAACCACGGTGCCATCGGTGTCCTTGAAGGCGGCCACGGGGGCGGTGCCGCTCGGGTCCGTCAGCGTGTAGTCGCCATGCGCGTTCTGGGTCAGCACCGGCAGGTCAGCCTGCGCCCAGGGAGAGCACGTCGTGCTTACGCCCGCGCAGTCGGCACCGGCGGTGAACTGTCCGGACGCGTTGATCGTGAACGTGCCGCGGGTCGGGTAGAACGCCTGGCCGGGCGCGGCGCGCTCGAAGCCCACCGCGTTCCACTTGCCTGCCAGCTCCGACATCGACAGCTGCTGCGCCGGCACCATCAGCGCCGGCAGTTGCCACGTGGACAGGTTGCGCATCAGTGCCAGGCCCGAACGCGACACCATCACGTCGTTGACGACACCATTGCCCGTGGCGATGTAGCGGCAAGCCTCGCCCTGGTAGGGCATGAACGGCGACTTGGCCGTGACATTGCCCAGGCTGTCCAGCGTGCTCAGCTGGGCCGTGGCCGTGTCATAGCGCACGCGGCTGAAGCCACCCTGGCCGGCCACGAAGAACTCGCCTGCCGTCTTCATGACGTTGCAGGTTTCGGCGCCCGGCTGCAGCTTGCCTGCCACGTTGCCGTTCGCGCCCACGGCGGCGGACAGGTCGCCCACCGAAGTGCGGGCGGCTGCCAGGCGGGCAGCCAGCTTGTCCAGAAGCTGGTCAAGGGCGTTGCCGGCCTGGCCGCTGGTTGCGGCGACGAGCGGATCCTTGATCGGGTTGAGGTTGCCCAGGTCGATGCTGCCGCTGAGCAGTTGCTTGACGAGGGCCAGCGCCGTCGCCAGGTTGGCCTCGGTCAGGCGCGCCTGGGAGGCGGCGTCGAGCGTGGCGAACTGGGCGGTGCTGCCCTGGGCCAGGGCGGCCGTGATCAGCTCGGTCAGCGGCGTGATATTGGCCACGATATCGGATGCACTGCCGGCTGGTACCACCGAATGCAGCGTCGAACCGTCCGGCGCCGCGACCGACAGCACGCACGGCCGGACGGCATCGGCGATGCTCACCTTGAAGGTACCGTCGGCTGCCGTGGTGGCAGTGCCGGAGCCCCGCGCGCACTTTGCCGTCACGTTGATCGCCGGCAGCGCGGCGCCTACCGCCACAGTACCGCTGATATTTGAAGTCGCCTGGGGCGTTGCGCTCGGCGCCGCGCTATCTCCGCCGCCACCGCCGCACGCCGTCAGTACGACAGCGGCCAGACCCGTCAAAAGAAGTCTCGATTTCATCCCTGTTGTCTCTTGTTTGGTTGGTTATTCCGTTGCGCGTGCCCGGGAAATCCGACCCCAGGCCCCGCTGCTGGCACGCGCAGGCCTGGCACGCGATTGACGCAATGCCAGGCGGCGTGGAGTGTCTATCACGCGTCTTGGACCGGATAACCCCCGGCAGGGGCATTGACAGATGACAAATTTGTAATATTTGTCATACCAAACCGATACATGAGCAGGCGGCATCCCGGAAAGCCGCGCCCCAAGCGGCCGTGCCTGCGGCCCCGGCAGGCAGGGGCTGGCCGCGTTCGGCGACGGCGGGACGCTGGTCGGCGCAATGGCCAGGCGTCAGGTTGTGGATGCGCAACGCACCCGCCACTTGTGTCCGCCCACGGGATCGGCGGCCAGCCCGCGAATGTGATGAATTCACCGCCCGCAGGCCCGCCTTGCCGCGCTTGAAACGCCCCGTTGGGGGCGCATGCAGGCGCGAATGCCGCCTCCCGCGCCGTCTGCGCGGTAACCGACAGCCGCCGCCATCACACGCCCGCACCGCACATAGCGAAAACGCCACTACTGCCTATACTCGTCCTTGTCCTCGCTGAAAGTCCATGACCGGACGGCGGTCCGGTCCCAGGAGGTGTACCCATGGTTACGATGAACCGCCGACAGTTCCTGAAGTTCACGGGAGCGTCGCTGGCGGGATCGAGCCTGGCGCTGATCGGGTTCGCACCCGATGTGGCGCTGGCGGAGGTGCGTGCCTACAAGCTGGCGCGCACCACCGAGACCCGCAATACATGTCCCTACTGCTCGGTGGCGTGTGGCCTGCTGATGTACAGCCTTGGCGACAACGCCAAGAACGCAAAGGCCAGCATCATCCATATCGAGGGCGACCCCGATCACCCGGTGAACCGCGGCACGCTGTGCCCCAAGGGTGCCGGCCTGATCGACTTCATCCACAGTCCCAACCGCCTGCAATACCCCGAGTACCGCGCGCCGGGCTCGGACAAGTGGCAGCGCATGACATGGGACGACGCGCTGGACCGCATCGCCAAGCTGATGAAGCAGGACCGCGACGCCAACTTCATCGAGAAGAACGAGCAAGGCACCACGGTCAACCGCTGGCTCAGTACCGCGATGCTGGCGGCGTCCGCCAGCAGCAACGAGGTGGGTTACATCACGCACAAGACTGTCCGCAGTCTTGGCATGCTGGGATTCGACAACCAGGCACGTGTCTGACACGGCCCGACGGTGGCAGGTCTTGCCCCGACGTTTGGCCGTGGCGCGATGACGAACCATTGGGTCGACATCAAGAACGCGGACGTTGTGCTGATCATGGGCGGCAATGCCGCCGAGGCACACCCGTGCGGTTTCAAGTGGGTTACCGAGGCCAAGGCGCACAACAAGGCGCGGCTGATCGTGGTGGACCCGCGCTTCACGCGGTCGGCATCGGTGGCGGACTACTACGTGCAGATCCGCACGGGCACGGACATCGTGTTCCTGGGCGGCGTCATCCGCTGGCTGCTGGAAAACGACAAGATCCAGCACGAGTACGTGAAGAACTACACGGACATGTCGTTCATCGTCCGTGAGGACTACCAGTTCAAGGACGGCATCTTCTCGGGCTACGACGCCGAGAAGCGCAACTACCTCAAGGAGACCTGGGACTGGGAGATGGGTGGCGACGGCTTCGTCAAGACCGACCCCACGCTGGCCCACCCGCGCTGCGTCTACAACCTGCTGAAGGCCCACTACGCGCGCTATACGCCCGAGATGGTGGAGCGCGTCTGCGGCACGCCGCAGGACCGGTTCCTGAAGGTCTGCGAGATGATGGCGTCGACGGCCACGCCCGACCGCGCCATGACGATCATGTACGCGCTGGGCTGGACGCAGCACTCGATCGGCTCGCAGATGATCCGCACCGGCGCCATGGTGCAGCTGCTGCTGGGCAATATCGGCATCGCCGGCGGCGGCATGAACGCGCTGCGCGGGCACTCGAACATCCAGGGCCTGACCGACCTGGGCCTGATGACGAACCTGCTGCCCGGCTACCTGACGCTGCCGTCCGACCCCGAGGTGGACTACGACAAGTACATCGAGGCCCGATCGTTCAAGCCGCTGCGGCCCAACCAGCTCAGCTACTGGCAGAACTACGGCAAGTTCCACGTGAGCCTGATGAAGGCCTGGTGGGGGCCGGCCGCCACGAAGGACAACAACTGGGCGTTCGACTACCTGCCCAAGCTCGACAAGCCGTACGACATGCTGCAGGTGTTCGAGTTGATGAACGCCGGGCGCATCAATGGCTACATCCTCCAGGGCTTCAACCCGCTGGCGGCGGCCCCCAACAAGGCCAAGCTGCTGAAGGGCCTGAGCCAGCTCAAGTTTATGGTGGTAATGGACCCGCTGGCCACCGAGACCAGCGAATTCTGGCGAAATTACGGCGAGTCGAACAACGTCGATCCGAAGACGATCCAGACCGAGGTGTTCCGCCTGCCCACCACCTGCTTTGCCGAGGAAAACGGCGCGCTGGTCAATTCGTCGCGCTGGCTGCAATGGCACTGGCAGGGCGCCGATCCGCCGGGCGAGGCGCGCAGCGACATCGAGATCATGTCGGCCTTGTGGCTGCGCATCCGCGCGATGTACCAGAAGGAAGGCGGCAAGTATCCCGACCCGATCGTCAACCTGTGGTGGCCCTATGCGGTGCCGCACTCTCCCTCACCCGAGGAACTGGCCAAGGAGTATTCGGGCAAGGCGCTGACCGACCTGGTGGACCCGAAGGATTCGACCAAGGTGGTGCGCAAGGCCGGCGAGCAGCTCAGCAGCTTTGGCGAACTGCAGGCCGACGGCAGCACCATGAGCGGCTGCTGGATCTACTGCGGGTCGTGGACGCAGGCCGGCAACCAGATGGCCAAGCGCGACAACAGCGACCCCACCGGCATCGGCCAGAACCTGAACTGGTCGTGGGCCTGGCCGGCCAACCGCCGCGTGCTGTACAACCGCGCATCGTGCGACGTGAGCGGCAAGCCGTTCAATCCGGCGCGCAAGCTGGTCGCGTGGAACGGCAAGAGCTGGACCGGCTTCGACACGCCCGACTTCAAGCTCGATGAAGACCCGGCCAACGGCATGGGCCCGTTCATCATGCAGGCCGAAGGGGTGGCGCGGTTCTTTGCGCGGCAGAACATGGTGGAGGGGCCGTTCCCCGAGCACTACGAGCCGTTCGAGAACCCGCTGGGCTACAACCCGCTCAACGGCAAGGACTCCAAGGTCGTCAGCAACCCGGCGGCGCGCGTGTTCAAGGACGACTGGGCGCAGTTCGGCAAGCCCGATGCCTATCCGGTCATCGCCACCACGTACCGCCTGACCGAGCATTTCCACTACTGGACCAAGCACGCGCGCATCAACGCGATCCTGCAGCCGGAACAGTTCGTGGAGATCGGCGAGGAACTGGCGAAGCAGGTGGGCGTGAAGGCGGGCGACCGCGTCAAGGTGACGTCGATGCGCGGCTACATCCGCGCTGTGGCGTTGGTGACCAAGCGGATCAAGCCGTTCAAGATCGATGGCAAGACCGTGCATATGGTGGGCATTCCGCTGCACTGGGGCTTTACCGGGCTGACCAAGCCGGGCTTCCTGGCCAACACGCTGACGCCGTTCGTGGGCGACGGCAACACCCAGACGCCCGAGTTCAAGTCGTTCATGGTCAAGGTCGAACGGGCATAGGAGACAGACATGGCACTGCAGTCTCTGGATATCGTGCGCCGGTCGGCCACCACCACGCCGTCGCCCAGCGTGCGCGAGCCGGTCACCGGCAGCGTGGCCAAGCTGGTCGACACCACCAAGTGCATCGGCTGCAAGGCCTGCCAGGCCGCATGCATGGAGTGGAACGACCTGCGCGGCGATGTGGGCGTCAACGTGGGCGTCTATGACAACCCGTCCGACCTGGACGAGCATACGTGGACACTGATGCGGTTTGCCGAGTACGAGAACCCGAACGGCAACCTCGAATGGCTGATCCGCAAGGATGGCTGCATGCACTGCGAGGACCCCGGCTGCCTGAAGGCCTGCCCGTCGCCGGGGGCCATCGTGCAGTACGCGAACGGCATCGTCGACTTTCACGAGGAAAACTGCATCGGCTGCGGCTATTGCATCACCGGCTGCCCGTTCAATATCCCGCGCATCTCCAAGCAGGACCACAAGGCCTACAAGTGCACGCTGTGCTCTGACCGCGTGGCCGTGGGCCAGGAGCCGGCCTGCGTGAAGACCTGCCCGACCGGCGCCATCGTGTTCGGCACCAAGACCGACATGATTGCCCATGCCGAGGAACGCATCGTCGACCTGAAGTCGCGCGGGTTCGAGAAGGCCGGCCTGTACAACCCGGCCGGCGTGTCGGGCACCCATGTGATGTACGTGCTGCACCATGCCGACCAGCCGAGCCTGTACCACGGGCTGCCCGACGATCCGCATATCAGCCCGCTGGTGAGCCTGTGGAAGGGCCTGGCCAAGCCGCTGGCCGTGGCCGGCATGGCCATCGCGGCGCTGGCCGGCTTCTTCCACTACATCCGCGTGGGCCCGAACGAGACCGGCCCCGAGGACGAAGCGGCGGCCGAGGACGAGATCGTGCGCTGGGGCCGCGACAACCCCAGGCCGCGCGGCACGCCTGACGAAGTGGTGCCACCCGAGGAGGCACGCGATGAGAATCGATAAGCGCCGCGAGGCAACCATCCGCCGCTACAGCGCGGGCGAACGCACCAACCACTGGATCGTCGCGCTGACGTTCGTGCTGCTGGCGCTGTCCGGGCTGGCACTGTTCCATCCGTCGATGTTCTGGATGAGCGCGCTGTTCGGGGGCGGCACCTGGACGCGCATCCTGCACCCGTTCCTGGGCGTGGTGATGTTCGTGGCCTTCCTGATCCTGGCCGTGAAGTTCTGGCATCACAACCTGATGACCTGGAGCGACCGCGAATGGCTGCGCCACGGACGCGAGGTACTGACCAACCACGAGGAAAACCTGCCCGACGTGGGCCGCTACAACGCCGGCCAGAAGCTGCTGTTCTTCCTGATGGTGGCTTGCCTGGTGCTGTTGCTGCTAAGCGGCATCGTCATCTGGCGCACCTACTTCTCGGCGTTCTTCCCGATCTGGGCCCTGCGGGTGGCGTCGGTGGTGCATGCCGTTTGCGCCTTCGCGCTGATTTGCGGCATCATTGTCCACATCTATGCAGCCGTATGGGTCAAGGGTTCCGTGCAGGCCATGACGCGCGGAACGGTCACGCCCGGTTGGGCGTGGAAACATCATCGCGCGTGGTTCCGGGAGAACTTCCGGCCAGGCGACAAATAGCGGGCCGGTGGCGTAAGCCGATACGCCAGACAAGCCGGACTGCCAAGGGATGACGACTGATGGTGCAGCGCATTCTGGAGCCGGCGGAAATCGAATCGATCGACCACATCGCCATCGCGCGTGTGCGTTTGCCCGACCTTGCCGAAATTTTCACCGCGCGGGCCCAGCGGCTACGCCAGCTGGCGCCCGGCAATCCGATCGGCCCTTACCTGCTGCTGATGGCCACGGTCGCCGATGCGCAGCATGTGGTGGCCCAGTCGCTCGCCCAGTCTCCCGATTTCGCACCGCTTTCCCCCGAAGCCATCAACCGCGCCGGCGAACACTGCATGCCACTGCTGCCCGCGCAGGACGCCGGCGCGCCGCACGCCGCCGCCGCGCTGTTCGAGCGGCTCGCCACCACTGCCCCCGAACTCGCTGCCCCGCTGGCCACCCTGCACGCGATGCCGGCCGATGCGCTGGCCCACGCCGTGCAGGCGCTGCTGGGGCTGCTCCCCGCCGGCGACCACCCCATCGACACCACCATCGCGCCGCTGCTGATGGCGGCCCTGCAACTGGATCGCACCGTGTTGGCTAGCCAGCTGCGCGAGAAGGACATGCCGATGCTCGACGTCCACACGGTCTGCCCGGTCTGCGGCACACTGCCGGTGGCCAGCATCGTGCGCATCGGCGGACGCTACCAGGGGCTGCGCTACCTGCACTGCGGCCTGTGCGCCACCGAATGGCACATGGTGCGCGTAAAGTGCAGCCACTGCGAAACCACCGAGGGCATCAGCTACTACGCCGTCGAAGGCCAGGGCGACGCGCTCAAGGCCGAAACCTGCGACCAGTGCCACCACTACCGCAAGATCGCCTACATGGAGAAGGACCCGATGGTCGAGCCGCTGGCCGACGACCTGGCCTCCCTGGCGCTCGACGTGATGATGGGCGAAGCGGGCTACGGCCGCGCCAACGGCAATCCGCTGCTGTGGCTGGCCGATGACGACGAAGACGGCGACGACGGCGGCGTGGAGATGGTGGGGGTTCGTGGATGAACGACACCGTGTCGATGCCCGCCCGCCCCGCCGACATCCCTTCGGTCGACCGCGTGCTGCGGTTGCCAGGCCTGCAGCCGTTGCTGGACCGATACGGCCGCGTGCCGGCCACCAGCGCCCTGCGCCGCCTGCTCGATATGCTGCGCGCCCAGGCCGTGACTGGGCAGCTTACGCGCCAGGCCATCGGCGACGACGCCCTGTGCGCCGCCCTGGCCACGCAACTGGCCCGCGACGCCCAGCCGCGCCTGCGCGCCGTATTCAACCTGACCGGCACCGTGCTGCACACCAACCTGGGCCGGGCGCTGCTGCCCGATAGCGCGGTGCAGGCCGTGATGCGCGCCATGACCACGCCGGCCAATCTCGAATTCGATCTCGGCACGGGTGGCCGTGGCGACCGCGACGACCTGGTCGACGACCTGCTGTGCGAACTGACCGGCGCCCAGGCCGCCACGGTGGTCAACAACAACGCGGCGGCCGTGCTGCTGATGCTGAACACGCTGGCACAACGCCGCGAGGTGGTGGTGTCGCGCGGCGAACTGGTGGAAATCGGCGGCGCCTTCCGGATTCCCGATGTCATGCAGCGCGCCGGCGTCAAGCTGGTGGAGATCGGCACGACCAACCGCACGCATCCGCACGACTACGCCAACGCCGTTGGCGCGCGCACGGCGCTGTTGATGAAGGTGCATTGCAGCAACTACGAAATCACCGGCTTCACGCGCAGCGTGGAAGTGGCCGAGGTGGCGCGCATCGCGCAGCCGCTAGGCCTGCCGGTGGTGGTGGATCTGGGCAGCGGCACGCTGAGCGATCTCACGCAATGGGGCCTGCCGCGCGAGACCACGGTGCGCGACACCATCGCCGCAGGCGCCGACCTGGTCACGTTCAGCGGCGACAAGCTGCTGGGCGGCCCGCAGGCGGGCCTGATCGTGGGCCGTGCCGACCTCATCGCGAAGATCAAGAAAAACCCGCTCAAGCGCGCGCTGCGCGTGGGCAAGCTCACGCTGGCCGCGCTGGAGCCGGTGCTGCGGCTGTATCGCGATCCGGACACGCTGGCGCAATCCCTGCCCACGCTGCGCCTGCTGACGCGGCCCGCCAGCGAGATGGCGTCGATGGCCGACCGCCTGCTGCCCTGGCTGCAGGCGCCGCTGGGCGATGGCTGGCAAGTGGCGGCAGTCGCCATGGTCAGCCAGATCGGCAGTGGTGCGATGCCCGGCGGGCAGCTGGCCAGCTTCGGGCTGGTGATCGGCCCGCGCGACGCCGGCAAGCGTAGCGGCCGGCGCCTGCAGCAACTGGAAGCCGCGCTGCGCGCGCTGCCGCGCCCCGTGATCGGCCGCGTCAGCGAAAACGCGCTGTGGCTAGACCTGCGCTGCCTGGAAGCCGCCGACGAAGCCGCGTTCACAGCCCAGTGGCCCTTGCTGGCGGAGGCGCTGCGCTTATGATCGTAGGCACGGCCGGACATATCGACCACGGCAAGACCACGCTGGTGCGCGCGCTGACCGGCGTCGATACCGATCGGCTCAAGGAAGAGAAGGCGCGCGGCATCTCGATCGAACTGGGGTACGCCTACACGCCGCTGCCCGATGGCGATGTACTGGGCTATATCGACGTGCCGGGCCACGAACGCCTGATTCATACGATGGCGGCCGGGGCCAGCGGCATCGACCTGGCGCTGCTGGTGGTGGCCGCCGACGACGGCGTCATGCCGCAGACACGCGAGCACCTGACCATCGTCGAACGCCTGGGCGTGCCGCGTGCCGTGGTGGCGCTGACCAAGGCCGACCGGGCCGACGCCACGCAACTGGCTAGCGTGCGCGGCGAGATCGAGGCACTGCTGGCCGGCACCCCCTATGAGGGGTCCGACGTGTTCCCGCTCAACGCCACCGACGATGCCGACCCGGGCGTCGCCGCGCTGCGCACCTGGCTGCAAGACACCGCCCAGCACACGCCCGCGCACGGCGCCGGTGGCCTGTTCCGGCTGGCCGTGGACCGCGTGTTCACGCTGGGCGGCCATGGCACCGTGGTCACCGGCACCGTGTTCGGCGGCCGCGTGGCCGTGGGAGACGTGATGCAGGTGGCGCCATCGGGCCTACCCGCGCGCGTGCGCAGCATCCACGCCCAGAACCGGCCCGCCGAAGCCGGCCTGGCGGGGCAGCGTTGCGCACTGAACCTGGCCGGCATCGACAAGGCCGACATCCATCGCGGCGACTGGATCGTCGATCCCGCCTTGATGGCGCCGGTAACGCGCATCGATGTCCGGCTCGCGCTGCATCCGGGCGCCGGCTCGCGGATCGGCCACTGGTCGCCGCTGCACGTACATCTGGGCGCCGCGCATCGCGTGGCCAATGCCGTGCTGCTGGATTGCGAAGCGCTGGAGCCGGGCGGCTCCGCGCTGGCCCAGCTCGTGTTCGGCGCGCCGGTTTGCGCAGTAGCCGGCGACCGCTTCATCCTGCGCAACCCCCAGGCCACGCAGACGGTGGGCGGCGGCGTGGTGCTGGACAACGTGGCACCCGAACGGCATCGGCGCGCCCCCGGTCGGGTTCGCTGGCTGCAGGCGACGGAGCAGATGCTGGACGGTGCGGGCATCCTGCCGTTGCTGGACAACGCGCCGCACGGCGTTGCCGAGGCCCGGCTGGTGCGCCTGATGGGCCTGCCGGCCAGCGCCATGACGTTACCACCCGATGTGCAGCGGATCGGCGACACACTGATTCTGTCGCGCTACCTCGATGCGCTGCGCACCGGCGTGCTGGACACGCTGAAGGCCTTCCATGCACGCATGCCCGACGAACCCGGCCTGGGCGCCGGTTCGCTGCGCCGCGTGGCATTTGCCGGCGCGTCGATTCCGGACGCACTCTGGTCCGCCCTGCTCGACACGCTGCTGCAGCAGCAGGCCGTGGAGCGTCATGGTGGATGGCTGCGCCTGCCGGGCCACGCCATCACGTTCACCGATGCCGAACAGGCGCTGGCCGCGCAGCTGCTGCCGCGGGTGGCGGCCGGCGGCTTCGATCCCCCCTGGGTACGCGAGCATGCCGTGGCCCTGAACGCACCCGAGGAGCAGGTTCGCCAGGTGCTGCGCAAGCTGGCGCGGCAGGGCGCGGTGCACCAGGTAGTGCGCGACCTGCTCTACGCCGAAGCCACCATCGAGACGCTAGCCCAGCTGTTCGGCACCATGGCCGCCGCGCAGGGGCATGTGGAAGTGATTGCGTTTCGCGATGCCGTGGGGCTGGGCCGCAAGCGCACGATCCAGATTCTGGAGTTCTTCGATCGCGCGGGATACACTCGCCGCGTATGCAATGCGCGCATGTTGCGCCCCGATAGCGAATGGCGTCCGCTGGCCACGCCTGCCCGGCCAGCGCCGTCATAGATCCATAGATCCTGCAAGGGAAGGCATCCGTATCCGGTGATGCGGCCGGGCTTCAAACCCGGTTGGGGGCGCCAGACGTTCCCAGGTAGGTTCGACTCCTGCTGCTTTCCGCCAGTCCCCTTCGATTTCCCTGTTGCCATGCGCATGACCTACCATGCATAAGCAGCGGTTGGGCATGTTTCGAGTCTCGAACTTCTCATCCAGAGGAATCATCATGGACAGACGCGCATTCCTGCGGCTGGGTGCCGCAGTACCGGTTTCCATTAGCGCGGGCATCAGCCCGGCCTTCTCCGCCACCCCCTCTTCCGCTTCCTCCACGCCCGCCGACCCGTATCCGGCCACCGCCGGCTGGCGCGTCTACGAGCTGACCACCGAAGTGCAGTTGCCCGCAGCCGCGGCGCCGGCCACGGTATGGCTGCCCGTCACCGCCCCGCACCTGGGCGACTACCAGCGCACCGTGTCGAACGAATGGATCGCGCCCGGCGCGCGCGCCCGCGCGGCACGCGCGGGGCGCTACGGCGTGGACATGCTGGTCATCGACTGGCCCACCGCTACCCACGGCACGCCGCTGTCGGCGCGGCTTACCAGCACCGTGGCGCTGCGCGACCGCGATGTCGACCTTGGCGCGGCGCCGTCACTTGAATCGACACAGTCGGCGCGCTCGGCAGAATCGACCGCCACGCTGGCCGAGTACCGGCGGCCCACGCAACTGATGCCCACCGACGGCATCGTGCGCCAGACGGCGCTGGCCATCACCGCCGGGCTGACCGACGACATGAGCCGCGCGCAGGCCATCTACCAGTGGGTGGTCGACCATACCTGCCGCGATGCCAGCGTACGCGGCTGCGGCACCGGCGACGTGGTGACGATGCTGAAGACCGGCGGCATCATGAATGGCAAGTGCGCGGACATCAACGGCCTGTTCGTGGCATTGGCCCGCTCGGTCGGCATCCCGGCGCGCGATGCGTACGGCATCCGCGTCGACGACTCCCAGCGCGGCTTCCGCGCCCTGGGCAAGGCGGGCGACATCTCCAAGGCCCAGCACTGCCGCGCCGAGTTCTATGCGGCCGGCTATGGATGGATTCCCGCCGACCCGGGCGATGTCCGCAAGGTGGCGCTCGAAGAGGTGCCGGGCGGCCTGCCGATGACGGACAGCAAGGTGCGGGCCGCCCGCGCCCTGCTGTTCGGCGCCTGGGAAGGCAACTGGGTGGCCTACAACCATGGCCACGACGTGCGCCTGCCCGGCAGCGGCATGGCACCCGTGCCCTTCCTGATGTATCCGCAGGCGAAGACCGTGGCGAGGACGCTGGATAGCCTGGATCCGGCCGCATTCGGCTATCGCATCGCGTCGCGGAGGGTGGCCTGATGACGGCATCCCTGGAGCCCAATGGCGGTGAAGTGCGCCTGACATCGCTTGCACACGGCGGCGGCTGCGGCTGCAAGATTGCCCCCGGGGTGCTCAGTGACATCCTGCGCAACACCCGGCACTTCCCGGCGCCGCCGGGGCTGCTGGTGGGCATCGAGACAAGCGACGACGCGGCGGTGTACCGCCTCAACGACACGCAGGCGCTGGTGGCCACCACGGATTTCTTCATGCCCGTAGTGGACGACCCTTACGATTTCGGGCGCATCGCGGCCACCAATGCCATCTCCGACGTCTATGCGATGGGCGGCACGCCGATCATGGCGCTGGCCTTGGTGGGCATGCCCGTGGACAAGCTGTCGCCGCAGACCATCGGCAAGATTCTGGAAGGCGGCGAATCGATCTGCGCCGAGGCGGGCATCCCGATTGCGGGCGGCCACTCGATCGATTCCGTGGAGCCCATCTACGGGCTGGTGGTGATGGGCCTGGTGCACCCGGATCGCATCCGCCGCAATCGCGACGCGCAGGCCGGCGACGTGCTGGTACTGGGCAAGCCACTGGGCGTGGGCATTTATTCGGCCGCGATCAAGAAGGAACTACTCGACGACTATGGCTATCGGCAGATGATCGCCAGCACCACGCAGCTCAACACGCCCGGCAAGGCGCTTGGCGAGATGGATGGCGTGCACGCGATCACCGACGTAACCGGCTTTGGTCTGCTCGGCCATCTGCTGGAGGTCTGCCGTGGTAGCGAATTGGGCGCCACGATCGACATGTCGCGCGTGCCGCTACTGCCCGGCGTGGCAGCGCTGGCGGAAGGCGGAGCGGTCACCGGTGCGTCGCGGCGCAACTGGGCCAGCTACGGGCACGATGTCACGCTGGACACCGGGGTGTCGCACGTGCAACAGGCACTGCTGACCGATCCGCAGACCAGCGGAGGATTGCTGGTGTCTTGCGCGCCCGATGCCGCCGACGCGGTGCTGGGCATCTTCCGCAAGGAGGGATTCGGACACGCTGCCGTGATCGGACAGATGAAGCAGGGAGCGACGGGGGTTCGCGTGACCGAGTAAGTGGCTGCTGACGGTAAGCGAAATTCACTGGCACCGCCAGTTGGCCCCCTCGCCCATTGATGGGAGAGGGGCCAACCGGCCTCCCTCATTCCTCCTGAAATGCCTCTTCGCGCTTGGCCTTGATCGACGGCAGCGCCACCACGGCCACCAGCGCCGCAGCGGCTATCAGCAACCCCAGCGAGAGCGGCCGCGACACGAACACGCTGAAGTCTCCGCGCGACAGCAGCAGGGTACGACGGAAGTTCTCCTCCATCATCGGCCCCAGCACAAAGCCCAGCAGCAATGGCGCAGGCTCGCAGCGGAGCTTCAGGAACAGGTAGCCGACCAGCCCGCACGCCGCGGCCACAAAGACATCGAACACCGTGTTGTTGACCGAGTACACACCGATGCTGCAGAACGTGAGGATCGCCGGATACAGGTAGCGATAGGGCACGGTCAGCAGCTTGACCCAGATACCGATCAGCGGCAGGTTCAGCACCACGAGCATGAAGTTGCCGATCCACATGGAAGCGATCAGCCCCCAGAACAGCGACGGATTGCTGGTCATGACCTGCGGACCGGGCTGGATGTTGTGAATCGTCATGGCGCCCACCATCAGCGCCATCACCGCATTGGGTGGAATGCCCAGCGTCAGCAGCGGGATGAAGGACGTCTGCGCGGCGGCGTTGTTCGCGGACTCTGGTCCGGCCACGCCCTCGATCGCGCCCTTGCCAAATTCGTGGGAGTACCGCGACGTCTTCTTTTCCAGCGAATAGGCTGCAAACGACGCCAGCGATGCGCCACCGCCCGGCAGGATGCCCAGTGCCGATCCCAGCAACGTGCCACGCAGCACGGCCGGAATCATGCGCTTGAAGTCCTCGCGCGTCGGGAACAACCCGGTAACCTTGTCGGTAAAGGTCTCGCGCGTTTCCTTCTGCTCAAGGTTGGCGATGATTTCGGCAAACCCGAACAGGCCCATGGCCAGCGCGGTGATGCTGATGCCGTCGGTCAGCTCCGGCACATCGAACGAAAAGCGCGCGGCACCCGAGTTCACGTCAGTGCCAATCAGGCCCAGCAGCAGGCCCAGCACGATCATCGCAACAGCCTTGACCAGCGATCCGGACGCGAGCACCACGGCGCCGATCAGACCCAACACCATCAGCGAGAAGTACTCGGCCGGCCCGAACTTGAACGCGAGTTCGGACAGCGGCGTGGCAAACGCCGCCAGGATCAGCGTGGCGACGCTGCCTGCAAAGAACGACCCCAAGCCAGCCGTGGCCAGCGCCACGCCGGCGCGGCCGCGTCGGGCCATCTGGTAGCCGTCCAGCGTGGTGCACACCGACGACGACTCGCCGGGCAGGTTCACCAGGATCGCGGTCGTGGATCCGCCATACTGAGCGCCATAGTAGATGCCCGCCAGCATGATCAGCGCCGCCACTGGCGGCAGCGAGTACGTGACCGGCAGCAGCATGGCGATGGTGGCCAGCGGCCCCAGGCCCGGCAACACCCCGATCAGCGTGCCCAGCACACAGCCAAGGAAAGCGTAGGCGACGTTCTGCAGCGACAGCGCCGTGGAGAATCCCAGCGCAAGGTGGCTCAACAGTTCCATGATCGTCCGTCCTCAGTTCGTCAGGAATGCCGGCCACACCGGCATCTGCAGGTTGATGCCGTAGACGAACGCGACCGTGCTGATGATCACCAGCACGACGGCGTTCGCGCACGCCCCCTTCCACGTGAACTCATGGCTCGCCATCGACGACGTCACCACAAGCACTAGGACGGACAACACCATGCCCAGCGGCTTGAGCACCAGGCCGAACAGCACCACCGACCCCAGGATCCACAACAGCGTCTTGATGTCCCACCGTGCCACGCGGTCTGAATCGCCCTTGTTCGACGTGGCGCCGATCGCCACCGCGGCGCCGAGCAGTGCCAGCACGATCCCCAGCCAGAATGGAAAGTAGCCCGGCCCCATGCGGGCAGCCGTTCCCATCGTGTAGCCGTGGGCGATGAATGAGAATCCCAACCCGACAGCGATGAACATCAGCCCGGACAGGAAGTCCGTCTGTCTCCGTATTTGCATTTGTCTTCCCCGTTTTGTCTACGCACCGGTTCCGTCTTTCGCGGGATTGCCAGTGCATGAGGTTCGAGACGATACATCATGCTGTGATGTATTTGGACAAGGCTACGGGAAATCCCCGAGTCATTTTCGGGTGATCGGTGTCATTGAATTTTTTACATCATTCTGTGATGTAATGATGCACGGCGGGTGCCACCATCATCGGACCCCACGCCGTCAGGTCGCGTCGTGGAAGATGATGCCCAGCGTCTGGCGGCGGCCGGTGTGCAGGCGGCTGACGCCGTGCCGCAGATTCACGCGATAGGTCCCCCGCGTGCCCTGAACCGGCCGCTGACTCACGGCAAACACCACCGCATCGCCCTTGCCCAGCGAGACCACTTCGGCCCGCGACTGCATGCGCGGCCGCTGCTCGGTCATCACGAATTCGCCGCCGGTAAAGTCCTTGCCCGGCTCGGATAGCAGAATCGCCGCCTGCAGCGGAAACACGTATTCGCCGTACAGGTCCTGGTGCAGGCAGTTGTAGTCGCCCGCCTCGTACCGCAGCAGCAGTGGCGTGGGGCGCAACTGGCCGGCGCGATGGCAGCGGGCCAGGTAGTCGGCGTGCGCGGCCGGGTAATCGACGTCGATACCCATCGCCGCGTTCCAGCGGTTGGCGATCGGCGCCAGATGCGGGTAGAGCGCGGTACGCAGTGCTTCCACGGCGTCGGGCAGCGGATAGGCAAAATACTTGTACTCGCCACGGCCAAAGCCATGCCGGCGCATATCGATGCGCGAGCGGTACAGCGCATCCTGCGGATAGAGCGCGGCCAGTGCGTCGCACATCGTTGGCGCAATCAGCCCCCGGATCGCCGCGCAGCCAAATTCGTCAAGATCGCAGCCAATGCCGGACCAGTCGAGCGCATCGATAGTGTGCCGGCTGGCGGGGCGGATGGGGGTCGGGGTCTGTTCGGTCTTCATGTCAAAGCCACTTCCGGAATCAGGGACGAAAATTTTCCTTGTAATGAGATCGATTCCCATTTACTATCCAACCACTGTCTGACGTACGGCATCGCCGAAACCGGACAGCGCAGTACAGATTGCAGGGCGTGGTAGCGATGCCGATCGATACGGCGCCCGATACCGTCTTTTGTGGGGACCGCTCCGAGACACGGAGCGTTTGGTAGTAGCCAGTTGCAGGAAGATCGGGAAAACATCCAGACCCCGTTTTCCCGATCGCGTCATCCTGCAGCAAGCCAGGCCACCTTTTTATTCCGCGCGCCATGCAGGCACAGCGCGCCGTCCGGAGCGATCCGACTTGATCGATCCGACGCTTCCCGCCTGCTTCCGCCACGATCCGGCGGAAGGTCGGCCGGCCGAGGGCGCCGGCCCCAGCTTTCCGCCGTTGATCCACCGCCCGGAGTATTAACCGTGCGTCCCAGTGGGGCGCGAGCCGCCGCATGACTACTTCCACAGTGAACTCCGAAGCCGTACCACTCAAGCGCGCGGGCCTGAAAGCCACGTCACCGCGCATGCACGTGCTGGAAGCGTTCCGCAATAGCGACCGTCGCCACCTGAGCGCGGAAGATGTCTATCGGATCCTGCTCGATCTCGATGTCGATGCGGGCCTGTCCACCGTCTACCGCGTGCTTAACCAGCTGGTGCAGGCCAATATCCTGCTGCGTCACAGCTTCGAGGCGGACCATGCCGTATTCGAGCTCAACGAGGGCGGCCATCACGACCATCTGATCTGTATCGGCTGCGGCGTCGTGGAAGAATTCAGTGACGAGGGCATCGAGGCGCGACAAAAGCAGGTGGCCGCTCAGAACGACTTCGTCCTGCGCGAGCACATGCTGGTGCTCTATGGGCTGTGCCCCACCTGCCAGCAGTCGGATGTGGAAACCGCCACTGGTATCCTCCGAAAGTAGCGCGGACGTTTCTTACACAAACACGAAGTGCTGTTACAAAGGCGTGCAATCGGTAATACGCCAGATGGGTAGAGTGGAGCCATAGCAGCTCACCCACTGGTGATTTACGATGAACAAGCGCCCCCTGTATCTCTCCCTTCTCGTTGCCGGCGCCGCCGCGCTGGCCACTTCCACTGCCGCCATGGCCCGCGTCGATGTCGACGTGAATTTTGGCGTGCCCGTTGCGCCGGCTCCGGTCGTCGTGGCGCCGGCCCCGGTCTATGTGCAACCCCAGCCCGTCTATGTCGCGCCGCCGCCCCCGCCGCCGGTGGTCTATCGTCCCGCGCCGCCCGTGATCGTTGCCCCCGCACCCGCCGTGGTCATCGGCTGGCATAACGACCGCTACTGGGACGGCCGCCGTTGGTACGACCGCCGTGAATATCAAGCCTGGCACGATCACGGCCGCGGCCCCGACCACTACCGCGGGGATGACCACTATCGCGGCGATGACCGCGGCTACTACCGCCGCTGATCGCGGGTGATCGGCCAGCGTTGCATCATGATCGCGCCACGGCCGGCGCAGGCGCTGGCGTGGCGGGTCGCAGCACCAGCCAGACCGCCGCGCCAATCAGCAACATGCCGGCCGCGTGCGCCCAGGACAGCATCTCGCCCAGGAACATCCAGCCCCAGACGATGCCGAACGGCGGGATCAGGAATGTGACGGTCAGCGAACGCACCGGTCCAAGATCGGCGATCAGCTTGAAATAGAGAACGTAGGCGATGGCGGTGCAGAACATGCCCAGGCCAAGCATACCCGCCCAGACGCCCAGGCCCGCGGCCGGCAGCGTGTTCTCCCGGATCAGCGCCGCCACGCTGAACGGCAACAGGAACAGCGTGGCACCGAGCAGGCTGCCGCCCGCCACTAGCCGGCTGTCCAGCCCGCCGCGCGCGGTGATCCAGCGACGCGTCAGGAATCCGGCCAGCCCGTAACAGGACGTGGCCACCAGGCACGCCAGCGCCCCCAGCAGCACATCGTGCGAAAACACTACCGGCCCCGTACGGGTCAGCACCGCCACGCCGCCCAAGCCCAGCAGCACCCCCGCCGCCTTGGCGCGGGTTAGCCGTTCCGCAAAGAACAGCGACCCAATGACCACGCCCATCAGCGGCGTCATGGCGTTGAAGATGGCCGAATATCCAGCCGGTAGCCACAACGCGGCAACGGAATACATCACAAACGGGATACCGGAATTGATGATGCCCAGCATGACCACAGCCGGCCACTTGCCTTGCATGCCCCATTTCAGGCCAAGCATGGGCAGGCAGGCCGCCAGCGTCACGGCGCCGATCAGCACCCGGAAGAAGGCAGTCGGCAGCGGCCCCAGCACGGGGGCCGCGATGCGGATGAACAGAAAGCTGGCTCCCCAGATGGCGGAGAGCAGCAAAAGGCGAAACAGGTCGGCGGGCTTCATCAGTTCAGTTGAGGCAATGATTGGATTCAGAGATGGCAAACCGTTGCAGTAATGCGACAAATGCTGCACTTCGCACAGCTTCGCCACGATTTCGGCGCGGGTTCATGACGGTCATTTCAGCGCAAAACCACGCCCATGGCTGGCTGGAAGCGGACATGCGCCACGGAAAGCGTGTACGGCCAAGTGACGAAAAACCGGTCAACTCACGCCCAAGAACGGGGCAATAGCGGCGTATGTTGCATCTTCGCCGCAATATCGCTTTCTAATGCCTTACAGATTCACCCCCCCATGGTAGGGGGCACTACCACAGCGCGTGACATCGCGTATTCAGTTCCATTAAAATCTGCCCTGCGCCAGAGTTAATTGACCCCTCCGACGCATTCCCGACAAGCCGCCAGGCAACCCTGGCGGCTTCTTTTTTTTTGGCGTCGAGAATCACGTATCGTAGCGACTACGGAGCGTGCAAGGGGATGGGGCGCTTCGTTCACGTTGCATTTCCGCGTCAACCGCTACCCCTGGTTTTGCGTTGCCTGCCACATGAAACGACAGTTCCTCGGCTTGCTAGCCCGCGTCTACGTCATGCAATTCGCCATGGAGGTGCCTGCCACCGTGGCCATGCTTGCAGAAATGCTCATGGAATACGGATTCCAGGTAGACATCGGCACCGTACGACCTTTGCTGCGCGCACTGCAGATGGAAGGCTATCTTGAAAGCGTGCTGCGCGATGGTATCGGGCGCGTCTACCTGCTGACAGAGCAGGGTCGCGAAGAACTGGCGAGCAGCCGGTCGCGCATCGACGATCTGTACCGCCGCCTGCACAATCCCACGGGGATCGGAGAACCGGCCGCTGTCACCTCGAACACCTGAGCTCCCCCGCTCGCACCAAAACCCGGCCGCGCGCCAAGCGCCCGCCGGGTTTCTTTTTTGCCGGAGCGTACCCGTTTCTGCGTGCCTCTGCGTGCCGTCCTGGGTTGCCGAAACGCCTCGCCCGAAGCGTCAGGCGCAGGCGGCCATCAACCCAGCAGCGCCACGCAACAGACGAAAGACAGCCACAGATGCCTGCGCTCGGCTGGCGCCATGCGTTGCATCTCGAAGCGCTCGATCCGTGCGCGTCGCGGCATGCATCGTGTCAGCGCGCGCCCCACGGCCCCGATCCTGCCTAGCGTCTTTCTCATCATGGCGACCCCTCCTCATGGCTGGCGAGCTGTGATGGTCCTGCCGTGCCCGCCCCTTGCCCATGGAATACCTTGTTGGCGCATTATTGGCGATTTTGCGACCCGCAATGTCCCGAGGTGACCGGGCTTTTGGCCGCAAGCGAGCCGATTGAACGCATGGCGCCGGGGCCGCGATGACGCTGACACAGAAAGTTCACGCCGCGTCGGCAAACCCCTTGCCGCCCAGCAGGATCTGGCGCAGTGCATCGAGTCCCACGGGCTGGCAGAACAAGAAGCCCTGCACGGCATCGCAGCCTTCGCCGCGCAGAAAATCGAACTGGGCCTTCGACTCGACACCCTCCGCCACCACCTGCAGATGCAACTGGTGGCCCAGCGCGATGATCGCGGCAGCCACGGCGCGGTCGTGCCCCGGCATGGCAAGGTCATCGACAAACGACTTGTCGATCTTCAGCTTGCTGATCGGCAGCCGCGTCAGGTAACCCAGGCCCGAATAGCCGGTGCCGAAGTCGTCGATTGACAACCCCACACCAAGCTGCCGCACGCGGCGGAACGTCTCGATGGTCTTTTCGCCGCCGTCCACCAGGATGCCTTCCGTGACTTCGATCGTCAGGCTCGCCGCCGGCAGTCCGGCGGCCTCCAGGGACTGCGCCACCGTTTCCGGAAAATTCGCCTGCCGCAGTTGCAATGGCGAAATGTTGACGGCCACGTCGATGTCGACGCCCAGCGCGGTGCGCAATGACTGGATCTCGCGGCAAGCCGTGGCCAGTGTCCACGCGCCCAGCGCGCCGATCAGGCCGCACTGCTCGGCAACGGGGATGAACTCGGCCGGGCGCATTGGGCCCCGTTCTGGCGTTTCCCAGGCGATCAGGGCTTCCACGCCCACCACGGCGAGGGTGCCAACGTCGACGATCGGCTGGTAGCGCAGCCGGAACTCCTGCTCGGCCAGCGCGCGGCGCAGCAGCGCCTCGATCGTGAAGCGGGCCAGCGACGCCTGCGCCATCTCCGTGGCAAAGCGGCGCAATTGCGCCCGGCCGTCCTGCTTGGCCGCGTACATCGCCGAATCGGCCGACTTCATCAGGTTGGTCAGCGTGTCGCCATCGTCGGGATAGACGGCCATGCCCAGCGATGGCGTCACGCGCAGCGACTGCCCCGCAATCTGCAGGTCTTCCGATACCCGCGCCAGGATCTTGGCCGCCGCCAGTTCAGCTTCGCTGTCATCGCGCAGCCCGCCCATCACCACCGCGAACTCGTCGCCGCCCATGCGCGCCACCACGTCGCGCGGACGCACCGCGCCGCGGATGCGGTCGGCGATGGTGCGCAGCACGTCGTCACCCACCGGATGCCCCAGCGTTTCGTTGATGTGCTTGAAGTGGTCCAGGTCCAGCAGCAACAGCGCCACGCGATGGCCGTGGCGGCGCGCATCGGCCAGCACCGCCTCGGTGCGCGCGTTCAGCTCGGTGCGATTGGGCAGGCCCGTCAGTGCGTCGTGCTGGGCCAGGTGCCGGATGTATTCGTCCACGCGGCGGCGTTCGGTCAGGTCGTGCGCTATCGCCAGGAAACCGCCTTCGGTACTGCCGTCGGCCAGCGCCGTCACCGTCAGATGCACCGGCAGCCGCGAGCCACCCTTGCGCAGGTAGGTCCAGTCGCGGCCGTCGGTCACGCCCAGGCGGGCCTTGGCCACCAGCGTCGGCAGCCCCGGCTCGACGGTCTCGCCGATCTCGCTCGACAGTTCGCGCGCATGCGCCGCCACCTCGTCGGCATCGTGCAGGCTGGCGTAAGGCACGCGGCCGACCAGTTCCGACTCGGCGTACCAGAGCATGCGCTGCCCGGCGCGGTTGAGGCCCGTGACCATGCCGTAGGCATCGAACGTGATGACGCAGAACGGCGCGTGGTCCATCAGCCGCGCATAGCGCAGGCTGGCGGTGGCCGCGCTTTGTTCGGCGCGCGCGAGGCTTTCGCGCAGGCCGGCCGCCACCACGTTACCGGCCTGTCCGGCCAGCGATGCCTGCCGGCGGGCGTCGCGCCGCTCCCGTGCCAGGCGGAATGCCAGCCATGCCATCAGCCACGTGGCCAGCGCGCCCAGTGCCAGCACGCGCGTGCCGTAGCGGCCGGCGTGCGTGGCCTCGAAACCGGGCCGCGTGGCCGCGTGCAGGGTCCAGTTCGCCCCGGCAAACTCGATTTGCCGTTCGGCCTCGATCATCGGCTTGCGGTGGTCGTCGCGGCGTTCGGCCTCGGGTGCACTGCCGGACAGAAGGCTGCCGGTGGCGGCCGAGGGCCCTTCAAACAGCGTCAGCACCAGATCGGCCGACGCACCGCCGCTCACGCCGCGCATCAGGTCGCCGAGCCGCAGCGAGACGTACACCACGCCAGACAGCGCATCGCGCCGCTCGGCGGCCGTGGCCGACGGTACGCCGGCTGGAAACACCGGCGCGTACAGCAACGCGCCGCGTTGCGGCACCTGCGCTTCCACTTCGCGGATCAGGGCCAGCCCTGGGGTCAGCCTGGGCTGGCCGCTGTCGCGCGCCGCTTCGAGCGCCGCACGGCGAGCCGGGTCGCTGAGCAGGTCGAAGCCCAGCGCCCGGGCGTTGCGACCGCTGGTGGGCTCGTTGTAGAGAATCGGGGCGTACTGCGCCCGGTCGACCGGCGGATAGACCTCATAGTCGCTCACGCCATCGGCATGGGCCCCAGCCACCACGCTCGCCAGTTGTGCCCGCGGCACGAGCAGCGCATAGCCGATCGACTGCGTGCCGATTGGCAGCTCGTCGAGCTGGGCCGAATACAGATAGTTGCGCCACTGTGTGCGCGTGGTGTTGCCATTCGCGGCCATCAGCGCGGCGGCCCCGCGCAGCAGGCGTTCGTTTTCCTGCAGGCGGTCCGTTAGCGCATCGGCGGTACGGCCCAGCAGCGCGCCTACGTCCTGTTCGGCCACCCGGCGCTCCAGCCCGGTGGCCACGCGCCACGCCCCCGCCGTCAGTAGCCCCCCCCCTGCGGTAACCAGCAGCGAGAGCACGACGGGAGACAGCAGGCGCAATTTCATGAATGGGAAGGGGCGGAGATACACGGGGCGCCCGCCATGCCGGGCAATCCTGGCGCATACATTACGTAACATGGACCGCCGCACTATAACCCGCCGACCTGGCGCCGCACAGTGGCGCCACGCACACATGCGCGGGCCCTTCCCGGCGCGGACGGGCGCCCGTATCACGGGATTGTCAAACCCGAATTGCCCGGGCTGACCCAAACGGGTGTGCCGTGATACCTTTCGGCTGCCTTGGCGTACCCTTGCACTGGAATGTGCAGGCGCGTGCTCCGAGACCTGACGCCCACGCCTTTCGGCCGCCCTGCCCGCAGACATTCCGCCCCCCGCGCTTCCGTGCCGGCTTCGTACCTGAACCCATGCCCCGATTCCTGCCATCGCTCAAGGCGCGCATTGCGCTGATCACCACGGTGCTGGCCGCCGTGCTGGGCACCGGCATCGTGCTCGGTTCGCTCTACTACGCCCACCGCGACCTGGAGGATGTGCTGCAGAACCAGCAGGAGTCGATCGTCAAGCTGTCGGCCGACCAGCTTGATACCGCCATGGAAGACCGCATCGTGATGCTGACCCACCTGGCGCCGCAGCTAAGCGGGCCGCTGGCGGCGGCGCATGGCATGTCGCCCGACGCGCTGCGCGACCGGCTCAAGGACGTGGTGACCCGCACCGTGCCGATGCCGGAGGCGTTCGATTCCGTGCTGGTGGCCGATGCCGACGGCGCCTTGCTCAATATGGGCGGGGCGGCCCCGGCCGACATCAGCGACCGCGCCTACTTTCGCGAAGCCGCGCGCACGCACAATGTGGTGGTGGCGGCGCCGTTGCGGGCGCGCACCGATGGCTCGATGGGTGCGCTGCTGGCGGTGCCGATCCTGTCGCCATCGGGTACGTTCATGGGGCTGGTGGCCGGCTGGCTCAACCTAGGGCACTCCAACTTCCTGGTGGAGATCGGCCATAGCCGGCTGGGCATCACAGGCTTCTACTGCCTGGTGTCGGCCGGGGCGGCACCTGTGTACATCCAGCACCCCGACCCCGCTCAGGCCCACCAGCCGGCCAGCGCCGCCGGCAACACCTGCGGGATCGACGACCATGCCGCCCCGCTGGAATTCCTGGCCCCGACGCGCCCGGTGATCGCGCGGCGGCTCATGGCCACCACGGGGTGGGAACTGGTGGCCGTGCTGCCCGCGCACGAAGCCTACACGCCGCTGCGGCAACTGCAGCGGCGCTTCCTGATGATGTCCGGCATCGTGCTTGCCGTGGTGGCCCTGCTGATCTGGCTGGCCGTGCGCAAGCTGCTGACGCCGTTGTCGCGGCTGCACCAGGTGGTGCGCGACAGCGCCAGCGACCTGGACGCCTTCGAGCGGCTGCCACAGCGGCCCCAGCGCGACGAAATCGGCGACGTCACGCGTGCCTTTATCCGCCTGATGCGCGACGTGCGCCAGCGCGGGCAGCAGCTGGCCCGCAGCGAACGCCGGCTGCGCGCCGTGACCGATACCCTGCCCGCGCTGCTGGCCTTCATCGACAACGACGAGCGCTACGTCTTCAACAACGCGGCCTATGAAAGTGCGTTCGGATTGTCGGTCGAGCAGATCCGCGGCATGACCGTGCGCGAACTGCTGGGCGAGGAACGCTACCTGCGCGCCCGCCCGTACCTGCAGCAGGCGCTGGCGGGCAGCGTGGTGAGCTTCGAGGGCGAGTACGTGTTTCCGCACCACCACTGGATGGAAACCAGCTATCGCCCCGAATGGAGCGAGGACGGCAAGCAGGTGGTGGGCGTGCATATCCACGTGCTGGACATCACGCAGCGCAAGCTGGAAAACCAGCGCCTGTCCCATCTGTCCCGCACCGATCACCTGACCCAGCTGCAGAACCGAAGCGCGTTCGAGGCGCACCTGCGCGACGCCATGACCCTGAGCCGGAACGAGGATCGCCTGATGGCGCTGCTCTACCTGGACATGGACCGTTTCAAGGCCGTGAACGACATCCACGGCCATGCCACCGGCGATCTGCTGTTGCAGTCATTTGCCTTGCGGCTGCGCCGCTGCGCGCGCAAGCAGGACCACGTGGCCCGCCTGGGCGGCGACGAATTCGCGGTAATCCTGTCGGATATCGAAACCCCCCAGGCAGCGCGGCGCGTGGCCGAGGCCATCCTGGAGTCGGTGGGCCGGCAGTTCTATTTCGACGGGGTCGTTACCGATGTGGACGTCAGCATTGGCGTGGCCCTGTACCGGGGGGCGCCGCTCAGCGAAGAGGCGCTGATGCGCATGGCCGACGTGCTGCTGTATCGCGCCAAGGCGCTGGGCCGGGGCCGATACGAAATCGGCCCGGCGGAACTGCTGAAAGTGGAAGCCTGACTGGCTGCCAGCGCAGGTGAGTGCCGACTTTCGGCGCTGAAAGCCGCCACCGGGGCAGCGTCAGTGCCTAGTCAGTGCTTGGTGGATTCGTCGGACGCATCCGACGCCTGCGGGGCGTCGGCGTCGAACGGCACGTGGCGGCCGTCCGCCGACTGGTAGCCGAGCTTGGCGTTCTCGCCCATCATCCGCTCGTAGGCCAGCATGGCTTCAGCCACTGCCTTCGATTCGCCCCGGAACACGACCACGTCGTTGCCGCAATTCGGGCACTGGCCGCCGAACACTGCGTCGATGCCGTGCAGGCCCGGTGCGGGAATCGCATCGAAATTGGTGAATGCGGTCTTGCAAGATCCGCAGACCAGCTGTGCAGGCCGCAGCGCGTCGATCCGTGCCCGTGCCTGCTGTTCCCGTTCCTCGGGCGTACCCCGCCGTTTTGCCTCACCCATGATGCTGTCCTTTCCACTGGCGGATTGTGTCAATCACTGCCTTCTGCGCGCTTCGTCGGCTATCCGCCATTTCGGAGCGGCCATGAACGCCACAGAATTGATGCAGTGGCGGCCATTGTAGAACAGTCCGGCGCGGCGCCGTGAACGGGGTGCCCCAGTCCGGCGGCCCGGCATGGTCGCGGTACGCCTGCTATTGTGGATAACGGTTGCCTACCCCTTATCCCCCCTAGGAGGACACCGATGATTCGACCCACCGTGAAGGAAAACTTCAACCGTTACGCCGACTGCATTGCCGCGTGCAATGCCGCCGCCGCGGCCTGCCTGAAGTGTGCCGCTGCGTGCCTGGAAGAGCCCGACACGAAGAAGATGACCCGCTGCATCGCGCTGGATATGGACTGCGCGGGCATCGCCACCCTGGCCGCGTCGTACATGCTGCGCAACAGCGAATTCGCGCCGCTGGTCTGCGAGGACTGCGCCGAAGTGTGCAAATGGTGCGCCGAGGAATGCGAGCGCCATGACCATTGGCACTGCCAGGAATGTGCCAAGGCGTGCACCGCCTGTATGGAAATGTGCCTGAAGATGACCGCCTGACCCCGTCGCCCGGTTTGATCGCCCTATAGATCGACTCGGGCATTTCGACAGGCAACCGCCGCCGGCCGCGCTCGCAAGCACACGCCGGCGGCAGGGCTATGCGGCGCATATGTCACCGGACGGCTATCCTCTAGGTCTGCTCAGGTTCAGTTGTGATCTCTTTCCTGAAGGAGTCAGTCCATGTCCGAGAAGTCCACCGCCACCCGCATCGAGAAAGACAGCCTGGGAGACGTTGCCGTCCCCGCCGATCATCTCTGGGGTGCGCAGACCGAAAGGTCACGTCAGAATTTCCGCATCGGCAGCGAGAAAATGCCGCCCGCCCTGATCGAGGCGTTCGCGGTCCTGAAGCTGTGCGCCGCGCGTGCCAACCGTGAACTGGGCGTGCTCAAGCCGGAGGTGGCCGACGCCATCGAAAAGGCCGCCGAGGAAGTGATCGCCGGCAAATGGCCCAACGAGTTCCCGCTGGTGGTCTGGCAGACCGGTTCCGGCACGCAGACCAACATGAACCTCAACGAGGTCATCTCGAATCGCGCCATCCAGATGATGGGCGGCGAGGTCGGCAGCAAGAAGCCGGTGCACCCGAACGACCACGTCAACGCCAGCCAGTCGTCGAACGACAGTTTTCCGACGGCGATGCATATCGCGGCCACACGTGCCATCCAGCAGACACTGTTGCCGTCGCTGGAGAAACTGCAACAGACCTTTGCAAAGAAGGTGGAAGCCTTCTCCGATATCGTCAAGGTCGGCCGCACCCATCTGCAGGATGCGGTGCCGTTGACGCTGGGCCAGGAATTTTCTGGCTACATGACGCAGGTGGCCGATGCCCAGTCGCGCCTGCAGCAGGCCATGCTGCGCGCGATGCCCGTGCCGCAGGGTGGCACCGCCGTGGGAACGGGCCTGAACGCGCCACAAGGATTCGCCCCGGCATTCGCCCGGGCGCTGGCCGCGTACACCGGCCTGCCGTTTGAACCGGCGCCGAACCGCTACGCACTGCAGGCCGCGCACGACGCACTGGCCGACCTGTCGGGCGCGCTCAATACCACTGCGTCGTCGTTCCTGAAGATCGCACGCGATTTCATGCTGCTGGGCTCGGGCCCGCGCGCGGGCTTTGCCGAGTTGCAATTGCCGGCCAACGAGCCGGGCTCGTCGATCATGCCCGGCAAGGTCAACCCGACGCAGGCCGAGGCGCTGGCCATGGTCTGTTGCCGCGTGATCGGCAATCACACCACGGTCACGCTGGCCAACAGCCTGGGCACGCTGGAGCTGAACGCGTACAAGCCGGTCATCATCTACAGCTTGTTGCAGTCAGTGACGCTGATGGCCGATGCCGCCGCCAGCTTCGCCGAGCACATGGTGGAAGGTGTGGAGCCCGATCGTGCCCGCATTCAGGAATTGCTGGAGCGGTCGCTGATGTCGGTGACGGCGCTGAACCCGCATATCGGCTATGACAAGGCTGCCGAGATCGCAAAGCTGGCGGTCAAGAAGAACCTGTCGCTGCGCGAGGCGGCCATCGATTCGGGCCACCTCACCAACGAGCAGTTCGACCGGTGGATTGACTTCAAGGCGATGACCAAGGAAGTCTGATTCCGAACCACGGAGGCGAAGCGGAACGGCTGGCTGCGTTCCGCGGTCTATGCGAAACCCTGGCCGCGCGGCGCAATGCCGCGCGCAACTCAAGATCCTGCCATGTTCCGCTTCCGCCTTTCTCTTGCCTTTGCCCTGCTGGTGGCGCTGGTCTGCATTCAGGCCGGCTTTGTCTACTGGGGCGCCAATCGCGTCAACGACTACGCGCAGCACAGCCGGCTGGCCAGCGACATCCTGTCCGAACTGCTGGACCTGTCCGCCAACAAGCAGCGCCTGCGGGTGTGGGCATCGCAGCGGCTGATGAATGCCGACGCGGCGCCCGAGGTGCGTGATCGCCTGCTGGACACCATGAAGCGCGGCGCCGCCCGCCTGCAGGAGCTTGCGCAGCGTGACATCGTGCTGTGGAACGAGATCTCCGCGCTCGACGGCGTACCCATCCCGCCCGAGGTCAACGCCCTGGCCAGCATGACGGACCTGCTCGGCGACAACATCCTCGCCGTGGAAAAGCGGCTGATGGCGCTGCAGCCGTTGCCGCGCGACGCCGACTTTGGCGGCGTATGGCAGGAGCTGAACGACGTCTTCGACAAGGCGCGCGGCCGCGATTTGAGGGAACTGCTATATGGCGCGATCGATCGTCAGCGCGCCGCGGTGCCGTTGGCGCGGGCAGCCACCGAGCGCGGCCTGGACACGGTGCGTGCGCAGGCCTTTGGCATGGCGGCGGTCACGCTGCTGGCCGCCATCGTGCTGGCCTGGCAGCTTGGACGCCGGCTCAAGCGCCCGCTGGACCAGTTGCTGGAAGGCGTGGGCGCGCTGCGGGCCGGCGCACTCGACTATCGCCTGCCGATCCGCTCGGGCGACGAATTCGAGCACGTGGCCGAGGGTTTCAACGCCATGGCCGCCGAACTGCAACAGCACCGTAGCGATGCCGACGCGGCACGGCGCCGGCTGGAAGACGCCGTGCAGGCGCGTACGGCCGAACTGAGTTCCGCGCACGAAGCGCTTCAGCGTATCGACCAGCGCCGCCGGCAGTTGTTTGCCGACCTGGGGCATGAGCTGCGCACGCCCACCACCGCCATCCGGGGCGAGGCCGAAATCGCGCTGCGCGGCGGCGAAAAGCCGGCGCAGGAATATCGCCACGCCTTGCAGCAGATCGTCGGCGCCGCCGAGCAGTTGACCGGTCATATCAATGATCTGCTACTGATTGCCCGTGCCGAAGCCGACCAGCTCGTGATGCAGCCGCTCAGCGTGGCGCTACTGCCATTGCTGCAGGACGCCGCGGACTTTGCCGATGCGCTGGGCGCCGAGCATGACGTGCGCATCGCGCTGCAATGTCCCGACGCGGCCAGCGACATCACGATCATGGCCGATGCCGACCGGCTGCGGCAGGCCATCGTGATCCTGCTCGACAATGCCATCCGCTATTCGCCGCGCGGCAGTACCGTCTATCTGCGCTGCCAGGCAATGCCTACCGGCGTGCGGATTGAAGTGGAAGACCACGGCATCGGCATCGATGCCGACGAACTGGCGCAGGTCTTTGAGCGTTTCGTGCGGGGTCGGCGTGCCCGAGCGCATCGGGCCGACGGTACCGGCATCGGCCTGTCGATTGCGCAGGCCATCGTCCAGGCCCATCATGGCAACATCACGCTGACCCAGGTCGACCCGCACGGCACGCGTGCATGCATCGAGATTCCCGGCAGCCCCCATCCCGTTGTCACCGCCAATGCCACCGCACGCCATGAACATCCTGGTCATTGAAGACGACGCCCGCGTGGCGGATTTCCTGGTGCGCGGCCTGCGCGCCGAGGGCTACCTCGTCCAGTTGGCGCGCACCGGCCCCGAGGGCCTGGACATGGCGCGCCGAGGCGATGCCGCGCTGTTGCTGCTGGATCTGATGCTGCCGGGCATCAACGGCCTGGAGCTTTGCCAGACGTTGCGGGCCGAGCGCAATCACGTGCCGATCCTGATGCTGACCTCGCTCAGCGACGTGGGCGACCGCGTGGCGGGCCTGCGGCTGGGCGCCGACGATTACCTCACCAAGCCATTTGCGTTCGAGGAGCTGCTGGCGCGTATCGAAGCCCTGCTGCGGCGCGGCCGGGAACAACAGCCCAAGGCCCAGCAACTGCAGGTGGCCGACCTCGTACTCGACCGCGAACGCATGCAGGTTTCGCGCGGCGGCAATGCCATCACGTTGACCGCCAAGGAGCTGGCCTTCCTGGAGCTGCTGATGAGCGCCCCGGGACGCGTGTTCAGCCGCGAGCGCATTCTGTCCAACGTCTGGGGCGCCAACGAAGACCCGCTGACCAATATCGTCGATGTCTATGTGCGCCGCCTGCGCGGCAAGATCGACGACGGTCACGCGCTGCCGCTGCTGAAGACCGTGCGCGGGCTGGGCTACCGCATCGACGATACGCCCTGAGCCCTGAGCCCTGAGCCCTGAGCCCTGAGCCCTGAGCCCTGAGCCTAGGGTGCGCACATTGCAACACCGCTGCGACACTTTGTTCATCTTCCGTTCATCTTTCCGTCAGGCTCGCTTCATCGAACACGCCGGCTGCGGTTAACGTTGGCGCCCGAGAATAAACCTGTGCCGATTCACCGGCGCCGCACCCGCAAAGGTGCGATGACGAGTCTGATCACAGGAAACTTCGATGAAATACGTGGGTGCCGCTTCTCTTATCACCGTCGCCGCAGGCGTTCTGTTTGCTTCGATGCCCGCCACCGCACAGACTGCCGCCCAGGCGCCAGCGCCGCAGGCATGTGCGCCCGCGACCGAGCAGCAGATCGCCGGCCTGTTCGACCGCTGGAACGACTCGCTTCGTACCGGCGACCCGGACAAGGTGGTGGCCAACTACGCGCCCGATGGTGTGCTGCTGCCCACCGTATCCAATCAGGCCCGTAACACCCCGGCCGCCATCAAGGACTACTTCGTCAAGTTCCTGAAGGGCAAGCCGCAGGGCACCATCGATAACCGCTTCATCCGGATCGGCTGCAACGTGGCGCAGGACGTGGGCACCTACACCTTCCGGTTTGCAGATGGCAAGACCGTGCACGCGCGGTACACCTATGTGTATGAGTGGCAGAACGGGAAGTGGCTGATTGCCCACCACCATTCGTCGGCCATGCCCGAGCCTGTGACTGCACGCTGACCGCCCTGATGGACATAAGGACAAGGCGCCGGAGCGTATCCGGCGCCTTTTTTTGGCGTATTGGCGATCTGCCAATGTCCCTCGCCCCTGCTTGAAGGACATGCCGCGCCCGACGGATCGCTATTCGACGAAATTCGGCGCAATGCACTTGCACTCGGCACAATTCGAGTTAGTTCCATAGGCGGACATCCGACTGCTAAGCAGACTCGTCGGATTGAATTTGCGCCTCGCACTATGACAACCATACGTGTCATGCCGGCTGAAGATCATCCATTTGTTGTGTTCGGCCTGCGCGAGATGCTGGGCAAGCGGCTTGACTTCAAGGTGGTTGCCGAGGACACCAACCCGCACTTGCTGCTCGACAAGCTGGCACATATCGAATGCGATGTGCTGATCACCGATTTTTCGAAGTCCTGTGACGACGCCCCGGACGGGCTGGCACTGCTGCATTCCATTCGGGTGCGGTTTCCGAATGTTCGGATCGTGGTGTTGACCATGCTCGACAATCCCGGGCTGCTGGGCAGCATGCGCAAGGCCGGGGAGCTTTCGCTGCTGAACAAGCGCGACGGCTTACAGGAGTTGCCCAATGCCATCATTGCCCCCTTCCAGCGGCGCGAGCAGGTCAGTGCATCGGTCAGGGAGTCACTCGCCAGGCTTGGCACGGGCAATCCGGAAGCTATTGCCATTGGCAAACTCAGTCCGCGGGAAATCGAGGTACTCCGGCTTTACGTCGGCGGGATGACCACCTCGGACATTGTCCGGCACCAGAACCGCAGCATCAACACCGTCAGCACCCAGAAGCACAGTGCCAAACGCAAGATCGGCGTGAAGAACGACGCGATTGGGCAGGGGCTGAAGGCATAGTCGATCTCCTAAATCGGCACCGCAAAAAAAGCCCCCGAGCCGCGACGTACCGGCCTGAGGGTGGGAAGTGGGACTCGCGGCCGAGGGTCAATGAAGCCGCGATGTCAGGGGCCGGGGAGGCCCTTGACGAAACAGGCTACCGGCAGCCGCGCAGATCTGACATGGAAGGATTTCAAAAAAATCCGCTCTCCTCTGCGGGACAGCACGACGATTTTGAGTGCAGCCAGCGTTCAGGACGATGTGCCTTGGGCGCTGCGTTTGAGTCGTCAACCGCCCATGCGGTAAACTACGGCCCTTCGTCGCACCCGGCATGGCCAGCAGATGCCCTATCAGGCACCGGCCATCGCCGCTGTCGAAGCGGGTGTGACGGATATCCATCAGGGCCTTGCGCCCGCCCCTGGCTTGCCTGCGCCTTGCTCGCAGCATTCGCCTTCCCAGACTTCGACCCTCGATCCGGGCCCTGCGCCCTCGGCTGCATGTGGCGGCCGTATCCCGGATAACACCCCGCGTGCCTTCGCCCGAAGGACTTCCGCGCGGGACTGGAACCCCTCAGGTACTTGCCTGAACTGACCCTTCCCGACGCATGCGCGCGCCGGGCGGATCCGTATTCCGGAGGACAATTCGTGAAGAAACCAGCCAGCCTTTGGCTGCTAGCGGCCGGGCTGTTGCCTTGCGTCGCGTACGCCGACCCTGGCGTGACCCTGTATGGCATCGTCAGCTCGGCGGTGCGCTATACGTCGAATATCGACGCTCGACATCACGACCAGCTGGCCCTGGTATCGGGCGGCATGGTGGGCAGCCGTTTCGGCCTGAAAGGCTCCGAGGATCTCGGCGGCGGCAATCACTCAATCTTCCAGCTGGAATCGGGCTTCGGCAGCGACACTGGCCAGGTGGCCTACAACAGCTTCTTCGGACGCCAGGCCTGGGTGGGTCTGAACGGCGACTGGGGCAGCCTTACGTTCGGGCGGCAGTACAACGCGCTGAACAACATCGGCTGGGCGTTCGATCCGCTGGACCAGGGCTGGGGCAACTTCTGGTCCGACCCGCTCTACATCGGCGGCGACATCTTCTTCCAGGACTACCGCATCAACAACAGCGTGGTGTACCAGCGCACGGTGGGGCCGCTTTCGGTGCAGCTGGACTACGGCGCCGGCGAGCAGCCGGGTAGCATGAACCATGGCACCACGCTGGGCGGTGGGGTGAAGTACAGCCAGGGGCCCCTGGCGCTGGGCGTGGCGTACGACCAGCGCCGCAGCGACGACGGCAGCAACACGGTGCGCAACTACTCGGTGGGTGGCTCGTACTCGATCGGCAAGGCCACGGGCTACGTCGGCCACATGGGGCGGCGCGAATCGGCCACACAGGCGCGCTACAACATCTCGTTCGTCGGCCTGGGATATCAGCTCACGCCGGCGCTGCATCTGTCTGGCGCCTACTACCGCTACCAGCAGTCAGGCGACGTGACCACCCAGTTCCAGGACACACCTGTCCACCTGGGTGGCGGCAATGCAGACAGCGTGGCCTTCGTGGCCGACTATGCGTTCTCCAAGCGCACCAGCCTGTACCTGGAGACCGACGTGGTGCATGCGCGCGGCGGCACAGTGGGACGCGAAACCGAATACTGGGCCGGCACCCCGGTGACCGACGTCAGCCGCAGCACGCGCGTTGGCGTGATGGTCGGCATGCGCCATCACTTCTGATGGTCAGGCACCCGGGGCGCCCTTCCCTTCGCTCGCTTCCTTGGCGATTTCGCGGATGGCCTGCTCGAACGCCTCGACCGGCTGGCCGCCAGTCACCAGGTAGCGGTTGTTGAAGATCACCGAAGGCACCGACTGGATGCCCATGCCCTGGTATTCGCGCTCTTCGTCGCGGACTTCATCGGCATAGGCGTCGCTGTCCAGCACCTTGCGGGCTTCGGCGGCGTCCAGGCCCACCGACTGCACCGCCTCGAGCAGCACGTCGTGGTTGCTGGGGTCCTTGCTGTCGCCATGGTAGGCCTGCAGCAGCGCCCGCTTCAGCGGCAGCTGCTTGCCCTGCGTGGCCGCCCACTGCAGCAGGCGGTGGGCATCGAACGTGTTGTAGATGAAGTTGCGCGGACCGAACGTGAAACCCACGCTGGCGCCGCGCTCTCGGATCATCTTCTGGGTCTCGGCGATCTGTTCCGGCGTACGGCCGTACTTCCTGGCGATGTAGTCGAGGACGGGCTCGCCTTCGGGCCGCATCTGCGGATTGAGCTCGAACGGGTGCATCACCACCTCGGCATCCACCACGTCGCGCGTACGCTCCACCGCCTGCATCAGCGACGACAGCCCGATGGCGCACCAGGGGCAGGCGATATCCGAGACAAAGTCGATGCGGAGTGATTGAGTCATGGCTTTCTTCCCGTGGGCTGGTAGGGGGACAAACGGCGTAAAGGGCGACAGGGTAGCCCGTTTTGTCGATGACTGCAGGCGGCCGCGCAATCACCCTGCGCCCTATACTGGATCAGGCGCGCCCTCCGCGCGCGCCAGGAGGGCCTGCCATGGGACGCAAATACATCGATTGCCGCGACTATCCCAGTGATACGCACTGCACGGTCGCACTGAGCGCCGACACCGAGGACGAGCTGTTGGAAGCCGCGGTACAGCACGCCGTCCAGGTGCATCAGCACCAGGACACCCCCGAACTGCGCTCGCAGCTCAAGACCCTATTCAAGGAAGGTGCCCCGCCTGCGTGATCGCCCCGCGCGGCGGACTTGCGCGAAACGCAAAAAAGGACAGACCGTGCGGGGGCACGTCTGTCCTGTCAAGAAACCGGTCCCAGCCCGAGTCCGGTTACAGATGCCTCAGCGGCCCGCGCCTGCCCCAGCGGGCATGGACTGCATCGGCATCATGTTCAGATTGGCGTTGTGCATGACCCACAGCGATCCCGATACGACGATGGCGATCAGGAACACGGTACACGCGAAGATCGCCGTGTTGCCGCGCTGACCTTTGCGCGGCCCCAGGTGCAGGAAGAACACCAGTTGCACCAGCAGCTGCGTGACGCATAGCGCCACGATCAGCGCCAGGCCCGCGCGCGGCGTCAGCACCCGGCCCATCACGGCCCCGAACGACAGGAAGGTCAGCACCAGCGACAGCGCGTAGCCGATCAGGTGGCTGCGCAGGCTGCCGTGCGCGGCGTTGTGGGTGTGATGTTCGTCGGCAGTATGTGGATGGGACATCAGAGAAACTCCCGCAGGTAGACGACCGTGAACACGAAGATCCACACCAGGTCCAGGAAATGCCAGAACAGGCTCAGGCAGGCCAGGCGGCGGCGCACCACGGCGTCGAGCCCGAACACCTGCACCTGGTTGACCATCACGATGATCCACAGCAGGCCGGCGCTGACGTGCAGGCCGTGGGTGCCCACCAGCATGAAGAACGCCGACAGGTAGGCGCTGCGGTTCGGGCCAGCGCCTTCGTGCAGCAGTTCTTGGAATTCGTAGACCTCCATGCAGACGAAGGCCGCGCCCAGCGCGAAGGTCAGCACCAGCCAGCGGATCACCGCCTGCGGGTTGCCCTGGCCGTTCTTGCCTTCGTGCAGCTTCAGCATGGCCACGCCGAACGTCAGGCTGCTGGTCAGCAGCAGCATGGTCTCGCCCAGCACGAAGCGCAGGTCGAAGAGTTCGCGGCCCGTAGGGCCACCCGCCGTGCCGTTGAGCAGCACGCCGAACGTGGCGAACAGTGACGCGAAGATCAGGCAATCGCTCATCAGGTAGATCCAGAACCCCAGCTTGAGGGTGGATTCCGCCTGCTCGGCGTGATGGGCGTGATCGTGTGCGTGATCGCGGGCGGCTTCGTGCCCGTGGGCATCCGGCGCGGCACCGGGCGGCAACGCGGCTGCGTCACCGCGCAGTTTCAGGGTCGTCGTCATGATCAGTTGGCCCCCTTCAGATTCGCGGCGGGTTGCGTACCCAGCAGCGCAAAGCGGGCGCGCTCGATGCGCTCCACTTCGGCGGCGGGCACGTAGTAGTCCACGTCACGGTCATAAGCGCGGGCGATGAACGTGAAGATCATGGCGGCCAGGCCGAAGCCAGCCATCCACCAGATGTGCCAGACCAGCGCGAAGCACAGCACCAGCCCGAACACCGACACCAGAAAACCCGTCGACGTATTGCGCGGCATGTGGATGTCCTCGTACTGCGCGGGCGGCACGTAGGCGGTGCCCGCTTCCTTGTTGTCCCAGTGCTGCTCCAGCGACGTGATCTTCGGCACATGCGCGAAGTTGTAGAACGGCGCCGGCGATGCCGTGGCCCATTCCAGGCTGCGGCCGTCCCAGGGGTCGCCGGTCACGTCCATGTTCTGCTTGCGGTCGCGCACGCTGACGAACAGCTGCCACAGGATCGCCAGGATGCCGCAGCCGATGACCACGGCACCGACCAGCGCCACGATCAGGTACGGCTGCCAGTCCGGGTTGTTGTAGTGATTCATGCGGCGCGTCATGCCTTGCAGGCCCAGCGCGTACAGCGGCATGAAGGCCAGATAGAAGCCGATCAGCCAGCACCAGAACGCGACCTTGCCCCAGAACTCGTTCAGCGTGAAACCGAACACCTTCGGGAACCAGAACGTCATGGCGGCCAGGCAGCCGAACACCACGCCGCCGATGATCACGTTGTGGAAGTGGGCGATCAGGAACAGGCTGTTGTGCAGCACGAAGTCGGCGCCCGGCACGGCCAGCAGCACGCCGGTCATGCCACCCACGGCAAACGTCACCATGAAGCCGATGGTCCACAGCGTGGACGAATGGAAGCGGATGCGCCCCCGGTACATCGTGAACAGCCAGTTGAACAGCTTCACACCGGTGGGGATCGAGATGATCGACGTCATGATGCCGAAAAACGCGTTGACGCTGGCGCCCGATCCCATCGTGAAGAAGTGGTGCAGCCAGACGAAGAACGACAGCACGCCGATCGACGAGGTGGCGTACACCATCGACGTATAGCCGAACAGCGGCTTGCGCGAGAACGTGGAGATGATCTCCGAGAACGCACCGAAGCACGGCAGGATCAGCACGTAGACCTCCGGGTGGCCCCAGATCCAGATCAGATTCACGTACATCATGGCGTTACCGCCCAGCTCGCTGGTGAAGAAATGCATGTCCAGGTAGCGGTCGGCGGCCAGCAGCGCCAGCGTGGCGGTCAGCACCGGGAAAATGGCGACGATCAGGATGTTGGTAATCAGCGCCGTCCACGTGAACACGGGCATCTTCATCAGGTTCAGGCCCGGCGCGCGCATGCGCAGGATCGTGACGATGAAGTTGATGCCGGTCAGCGTGGTACCCAGCCCCGATATCTGTAACGACCAGATGTAATAGTCGACCCCGACAGTCGGGCTATACCCCAGCCCGCTCAGCGGCGGATAGGCAACCCAGCCCGTGGCGGCAAAGTCGCCGACGAACATCGACATCATGACCAGCACCGCGCCCATCGCCGACATCCAGAAGCTCAGCGAGTTGACGAACGGGTAGGCCACGTCACGCGCGCCGATCTGCAGCGGCACGATCACGTTCATCAGGCCCAGGATGAACGGCGTGGCCACGAAAAAGATCATGATCACGCCGTGCGCGGTGAAGATCTGGTCGTAGTGGTGCGGCGGCAGGTAGCCAACCGCCTCACCCACGGCAACGGCCTGCTGGGTGCGCATCATGATGGCGTCGGCAAAGCCGCGCAGCAGCATGACCAGCGCCAGGATGATGTACATCACGCCAATGCGCTTGTGGTCGACCGAGCAGATCCACTCCTTCCAGAGGTAGCTCCACTTGTTGTAGTACGTGATGGCACCCAGCAGCGCCGCGCCGCCAAGCATCACCACCACCAGCGTGCCCATGATGATGGGCTCGTGCAGGGGTATGGCGTCGAGAGAGAGTTTTCCGAACATGATGATTAGCGCTCCAGCGTCGTCTGCTGCGCCGGGAGCGGCGGCATGTTGGCGCCGGCAATGGCGCCGAGGGTCACCGGGCTGTCCGCACGGCAGATCTCGCCGTTGCTGGCCATGTACTGGTCCACCACGCCCTGGAACAGGCGCGGCTCGACCTTGGCGTACGCCGTGACAGGGTTCTTGCTGCTGGGTTGCTCCAGCTTGCGGTAGGTCGCTTCGTCGAGCGTATGGCCCGAGGCGCGGGCGCGTTCGATCCACGCGTCGAAGTCGGCGCGCGACGTGGCGATGGTGCGGAAGTGCATGTCCGAGAAGCCCGACCCGCTGTAGGCAGCGGAGCGGCCATCGAACACGCCGGTTTCATCGGCAATCAGATGCAGCTTCGTCTGCATGCCGGCCATCGCGTAGACCATGCTGCCCAGGCGCGGGATGAACAGCGCGTTCATCGTCGACTCGGCCGTGATGCGAAAGTTGATCGGCGTACCCACGGGGATAGGCAGCTCGTTCAGCGACGCCACGCCGTACTGCGGATAGATAAACAGCCATTTCCAGTCGAGCGCGACGACATCCACCTCCACCGGCGCCACCTTCGACTCCAGCGGACGGAACGGGTCGAGCTTGTGCGTGGTGTCCCAGATGATGATGCCGAGCAGCGCCACGATCACGCACGGGATGCCCCACACGACCACTTCGATCTTTGTGGAATGCGACCAGCGCGGCGCGTACTCGGCCTTCGTGTTCGTCTCGCGATAGCGCCAGGCGAACACCAGCGTCAGGATGATCACGGGAATCACCACCAGCAGCATCAGCGCCGTGGCCAGCACGATCAGGTTGCGCGTCTGCACGCCTATCGACCCGCTGGGATTCAGCAGGTCCCACGAACAGCCGGTCAGGATCAGGGGCGTGACGGCATACAGCCACGCACGGGGGGAACGTAGGGACGGGGGGCGCCGACGCACGCGTCTGGGGTCGGCTGGTTGCTCACGCATTTCAACACCTTCTTACAGGGGCACAGGCGGGGGTGGCCCAGACAACATCCCGGTATTTGTATGGATTTGCCTGAGTTGCACGGCATGCTAAGGTAAGACAACACCCATACAAGATGAGGCTTGTCTTGCGTACAACGAAGTCGTTGCATCCCGCGCCGCTGCATCCGAACCTGGAAGACAAACCCGGCTGGATCGGCGCATTCGCCGCCGCCGGCGGCCCGCGCTACATCCAGATCGCCGGATTCCTGGAGCGCGCGATGGCCGATGGCGTGCTGGCACCGGGGGACCGCCTGCCGCCGCAGCGCGAACTGGCGGCGCTGCTCGGGGTGGATCTGACCACCGTGACCCGGGCGCTGGCCGAAGCGCGCCGGCGCGGGCTGGTCGAGCCGCGCGGATCGCTCGGCACTTTCATTGCGGCGCCCGCCTTCGAGCTGGCCCAGGCCGTGGACCTGAGCATGAATGTGCCGCCCCCGCCGGAAGGCATCGACTTTGCCGACGTGCTGCGGCGCGGGCTGGCACAGGTCACGCTGCGCGCCGATGCCAATCTGCTCATGACCTACCAGCTTGGCGGCGGAACGATGCCCGACCGCGCGGCCGGCGCGCAGTGGCTGGCGCCGATGCTGGGCGATGTCCCGCACGACCGCGTGATCGCCAGTCCGGGCGCGCAATCGGCGCTGGCGGCGCTGATGCTGTGCCGGACCACGCCGGGGGCGGCGATTGCCGCCGAGCCGCTGATCTATCCGGGGGTACGTGGGGCGGCCGCCGAACTGGGCCGCCACGTGGTGACCATCGCCACCGACGACGACGGCATGCGGCCCGATGCGCTGGATGCCGCGTGCCGCACCGGCAATATCCAGCTGATCTACCTGAACCCGACGCTGCAGAACCCCACCACGCACACGATGCCAGAGGCGCGTCGCCACGAGATTGCGCGCGTGGCCCGGCAGCATGGCGTGCTGATTGCCGAGGACGATCCCTACTGGCTGCTGACGCCCGACGCCCCGCCACCGTTGGCGGCCATCGCCCCGGCGCAGACGGTCTACATCGCCACGCTGGCCAAGTGCCTGAGCCCGGGCCTGCGCACCGCCTACGTGGTGGCGCCCGACCGCGAACTGCAGGAGTCGATCCTGGCGGCGCTGCGCGCCATCACGCTGATGGCATCGCCAATTGCCACGGCACTGGCCACGCAATGGATTCGCGACGGTTCGGCGGCCGACCTGCTGGCGGGCATCCGCGCCGAAGCCGCCGCGCGGCAGCAGATCGCCCGGCAATGGCTGGCCGCCAGCGGCCCGTTTGCGCCGTCAGGCATCCACGTCTGGCATCCATTGCCCAGCTACTGGTCGTCGGCCGGCTTCAGCCGCGCCGCGCAGGACGAATCGCTTCGCGTCACCGCATCGGACGTGTTCTACGACGGCGCCACGCCGCCCAACGCCATCCGCATCTCGCTCGGCGGCGTGGCCGAACGCACGCAGTTGTCGATGGCTCTGAAGAAGCTGTCCGGCCTGCTGGCGCGCAAGCCACCCAATGCGTCGATGCCGGTGATCTGAGGCCGGCAGCCTAGGCCACCACCGCCAGCAACCCCGCAATGCCGAAGCCGAGCGCGACCAGTGCGTCGCCGGCAATGAGTCCGCCGCCGATCAGCGATGTGGTGCTCATGTCCTCTGGCAATGCGGCGTCCTTCGATGCCGGGAGCTGGCGGCTTTCCGCCAGGCTGGCGACCACCCCGCCGGCGGCCATCCAGGCAGCGGCTGGCAGGTTGACGAAGCCGCCGAACGACGATGCATAGGGCGACGGCAGCACCACTGCGTCGAGTATGAAATCGCACGCACGGCCGGTGCGGCTCCGGTCGGCAAACCGCCGGTAGCACGCCGACGCAAAGATGGCCTTGCGCAGGATCTCGGTAGCCAGCCCGACGACCACGCCGATCCACACGGCCAGCCGCTGGTAGGGCCGGTCCTCGGTCATGCTGCGTAGCGCGCCGACGATCTTGTAGGTCATTGCCGACGTCCAGCGCGCGGGCTGCTGGTCGGCCGGCAACACCGTCTGGTCGAGGCGCAGCACCGGATAGGCGTCCATGAACAGGCGCGCCAGCAGCACCGCCAGAATCGCCCCCGCCACGATGCCCGCCACCTGGTAGCCAAACTGCACCATGCGATTGGTGCCCAGGCGCCAGCCCGTGGAGCGGTCCTGCTGCATGTCGCAGGCTTCCGCCGTCGACACAAGCAGCACCGTGGCGGCGATGAGGCCGATGTGCGGCTCGCGCAGGCCCACGGCCGCCATCAGGATCACGGTCAGCACGAACGCCGACGAGATCGGGTTCTGGTCGACCATGCCGACCGAAATGCCATTGACCAGCGCGAAGATCAGCACCAGCCCCACGGCCATCAGCTGGTAGCCCACCGGCTGCCCAAACCACGCCGCACCGGCAGCCACCACCGCCAGCCCCCAGACCACGACCCACGCCACGATCCAGCGCTGCGGCATCGCTGGCGTATGGCCCGATGCGTCTGACGTCCCACGCGCCTGCTGTCGGGCCCGTTTCCAGGCACGCCCCAGCAACAGCAGCACATCAACGGCCGCCGCCCCCATGATCATGCCCAGCGCAAACAGGAACGTGATCTTGCGGTAGGGGTCACCGGGCGCGAGCCAGCCGATCGACACAAAATACGGCGTCAGCGCCCAGCCCGCCAGCCCGCCGACCAACGCGGCGATGCCGATGCGCGCACCGACGATCATGCCCGCGCCGAACGTCGATGCCGACAGGTCGATGGCCCCGAGCCACGCGATGCGGGTGGCTCCCACGCTGGCCAGCGCGCCCAGCCCCATCCCGCCAGCCAGCCGCGCAATCGACCGGCGCAGCAGCACGGGGTCGGTCAGCGCGCGCAGGATATTGGCCACCGCCAGCCCGGACGGGAACGTGAGCTGCATGCGATCGACCAGCAACGGCGTGTAGAGCATGCCCACGCCCACGCCGTACATGCCGATGCACAGCATGTAGCCGATCAGCTGCCACAACGGCGGCTGCGCCATCCCCATCCAGCCCATGGCCTGGATGACCACCACCATGCCGCCCATGCCGGCCACCGAGGCGGCCGCGGTCTGGATGTAGTTGGCACCGTGGCGGCCTGCGGCGCCGTACCCGGCCGTCACTGCCGATCCGAGGATGCCCGCCAGCACCTGCCCGCCCACGAAGAACCCGAGCGACAGGTTCATATAAGCCGCCGCAATGCCACCCAGCGGCCCGAGCACGAGCATGCCGGCGGCGCCAAGCAGCGCGTGGTATTGCCAGGTGTCGGGAGCGGGCAGTCGCATGCGGGTTGAAGGTTGGCGTAGTGGGTGTGGATGCGCTTGCCCTCTCCTCCGCCCCTCTCCCGCAGGCGGGACGAGGGATAAACCACGGGCAACTGAATCGCCTTCGGTTGGCTCCCCTCTCCCGCGACGCGGGAGAGGGGTTGGATGAGAGGACGGGCCTGTCCATCACCAGAACGCCCAAAGCGTACCCATTTCTGCGTGATTTCCCCAGCGGAAAATCGCAGAGCGTACCCGTTTCTGCGTGCGCCGCCACGCGGTGCCGGGCGACTGATAATCGCCCAGAACCGCCAGGCGGTCCCGAGCAGGCCGGGGCATGCGGGCATAGAATGTGGCGTCGGCCTGGCCGACCTCCACAACAAAATCTCCTTGTCTCGCTGTCACGCATGAAGCCCGCCCTGCTCGTTCTGGTCCAGCTCGAACCGGACCACCTCGCCCTTGTTTCCCAGCAATACGACGTTGTCTACGCGCCCAGCGCCACCCAGCGCACCGAGGCCATCGCCAGTGCCGGCGGCACGTTCCGCGCCGTGCTGAGCAACGGCACCACCGGCATCACCGCGGCCGAAATCGATGCCATGCCCAGGCTGGAACTGGTCTGCGCGCTCGGCGCCGGCTACGAGAACATCGACATCGCCGCCTGCCGCGCGCGTGGCATTGCCGTGGGCAATGGCGCGGGCACCAACGACAGTTGCGTGGCCGATCACGCCATGGCGCTGCTGCTGGCCACCGTGCGCCGCGTGCCGGCGCTGGACCGCGCCACGCGTGACGGGGTCTGGCGCAACACCATTCCGCTGCCGCCCAACCTGTCGGGCAAGCGGCTGGGCATTGTCGGCCTAGGCACCATCGGCCGCCGCATTGCGCAGCGCGGCCAGGGCTTCGACCTGGAGATCGGCTATCACAACCGCCGCCCCCGCGCCGACGCGCCGTTCCAGTACTTTGCCGATGTGATGGCGCTGGCCGAGTGGGCCGACTACCTGGTCATCGCCACGCCGGGCGGCGCCGAGACGCGCCATATGGTCGACACCCCGGTGCTGCGCGCGCTGGGTCCGGCTGGCTACCTGGTCAATATCGCGCGCGGCAGCGTGGTGAACACCGCGGCGCTGGCCGATGCGCTCCGTGCCGGCGAAGTTGGCGGTGCGGGCCTGGATGTCTATGAAAGCGAGCCGAAGCCG
The DNA here is from genome assembly GCF_002858765.1 of Cupriavidus pauculus. Lineage (GTDB taxonomy): Bacteria > Pseudomonadota > Gammaproteobacteria > Burkholderiales > Burkholderiaceae > Cupriavidus > Cupriavidus pauculus_B. The sequence goes on along the minus strand of NZ_PJRP01000012.1, from coordinate 28,550 downwards.
CCGGTCGAGCTGTTCGATTGCCCCAACGTCGTGCTGACGCCGCATGTGGGCGGCTGGTCGCCCGAAGCGGTGCTGGCGTCGGTGACCCAGTTCATCGAGAACGCCCGCCGGCACTTTGCCGGCGAGCCGCTGGTCGCGCCCGTGAACTAGCTAGCCCACGGCCGGGAAGACCACGCGCACGCGCAGCCCGGGCGCTGCGTCTTCCAGCGCCACGCGCGCGCCATGGGATTGCGCCACTTCGTCGACGATGGCCAGTCCCAGTCCGCTGCCCCCCGTGGGTGCGTCGGGTACGCGATAGAAACGGTCGAACACGCGGGCGCGCTCGTCGGCCGCAATCCCCGGGCCGTTGTCGGTCACCACCAGCTCGATGCCCTGCGCGGTGTGCGCCACGTCCACGTCGATGCGGCCGCCACGCGGGATGTAGTGCAGCGCGTTGTCCACCAGGTTGGTCAGCAGAATGCGCAGCGCATCAGCATCGCCCCGGATCGTGACCGGCCCGTTGGCGCCGCTGTCCTCCAGCCCCAGGTCGATGTCGCGATCGATGGCCGCCTGTGACATCTCGACCACCACATCGCCGGCCAGCACGCGCAGGTTGACCGGCTCGTGCGGCGGTGGCGCGGCCCCCGGCTCCTGCCGCGCCAGCGTCAGCAACTGGGCCACCAGGTGCGTCAGCCGTTCCAGCCCCTGGCGCAATTGCCTGACCGCGTCCTGGCGGGCCTCGGGGTTGGACGCGCGCTCCACCAGTTGGGCCTGCAATTGCAGCGCGGTCAGCGGCGTGCGTAGCGCGTGGGCGGCATCGGCCACGAAGGCGCGCTGGGTGTCGATGGCATGGGCCAGCCGCGCCAGCAGCTGGTTCAGGGCGTCGGACAACGGCGCGATTTCGTCGGGCATGTCGCGCACGGCCAGCGGCGCCAGCGTGTTGGCGTCGCGCGCCCGCACTTCGGTGGCGATCTCGCGCAGCGGCCGCAAACCGCGCCCCACGGCCATCCACACCAGCCATGCCAGCAGGGGCAGCAGCAGCAGCAGCGGTGCCACGGTACGCAGCGCCATATGCGCAGCCAGCGCGCGCCGCGCGCTAAGCGGCTGCGCGATCTGCACCACCGTCGGCCCCAACTGCACGCTGTAGATCCGCCATTCGCCCGAATCGGTGCGGGCATCGGTAAAGCCCAGTTCCGCGCGCTGTGGCAACGCCGGGTGCGAATGGGACAGATACAGGCTGCGCCCGGAGCCATCCCAGATATGGATCACCACGTCCTCGTCGGCGTGCAGAAGATCGGCGCCCGTGGCGCTATCGGGCTCGAACGGGGGTGTCACCGGCGCGCTGAACTGGCTTGGCAGCGCGGCGGCCACCTGCTTCATCTGGTAGTCGAACAGCGCGTTGGCTTCCTGTCTGGCCTGGCCGTAGATCAGCCCCGTGGCCACGGCGATGCCGGCCGCCAGGCCCGCTGCCAGCCACCACAGCAACGTACGTTGAATCGAGCGCATCAGTCCGGTGTTCCTTCCGCGCGGTCTGCGCCTTCCGTTGCCCTGCCGTCCAGCTGCGGCATCAGGTACCCCACGCCCCGGATATTGCGGATCAATGCCGCGCCAAACTTGCGCCGCAGCGCGTGGATATAGACCTCCACCGTGTTGCTGCCGACCTCGTCATCCCAGCCGTAGAGCCGTTCCTGCAACTGCGGCACCGACCAGACCTTGCCGGGACGGGCCATCAACGCGGACAGCAGCGCGTACTCGCGCGCCGACAGCCGCACCGGTGCGCCGGCCTGCGTGGCTTCGCGTGTGGCCGGGTTGAGCACGATATCGCCATAGCGCAGCACAGGCTCGGCCCGCCCTTCCGCGCGGCGCGCCATCGCGTGCATGCGCGCCACCAGCTCCTGCAGGTCGAACGGCTTGATCACGTAGTCGTCGGCCCCGGCGTTCAGGCCGGCCACACGGTCGGCCACGGCGTCGCGGGCCGTGACGATCAGCACGGGGGTGCGGACATTGCGCGCCCGCAGCGTCTTCAGGACGTCGAGCCCCGAGCGGCGCGGCAGGCCCAGATCCAGCAGCACCAGGTCATAGCCGCCATCGGCACGCGGGCCGTGCTGGTCGGACGCGGCGTCCAGCCCAGCGTCGCCATCGGTCACCCAGTCTACCGTGAAGCCCTCCTGGCGCAGCGCCACCTTCACGCTCTCGCCAATCATGGCGTCGTCTTCCACCAGCAATACACGCATGTTCGTCGGGATTCAGGATTAAGCGCGGCGCATGTCGCCTTCGAGCCGGTCTGCCAGGGCGCGAGCCAGGCCGGGCAACGCCGGGAATTCCGCCGCGATCACGTAGACCGGGATATCGGCCAGGTACTGGCCCATGCGGCCCTTGTCGACAAAGCGCGCGTTGAACGGCGAGGCGTGGAATGCATCGACAAAGCGCGGCACGATGCCGCCGCCGATATACACGCCGCCACGCGCGCCAAGCACCAGCGCGATATCGCCGGCCACCGAACCCAGCAGGCCGCAAAAGGCATCGAAAGCGCGGCGGCACAGCGGGTCATTCTGCTTCAGGGCGCCCTCCGTGACTTGCGCCGGCGTCAGCGGTTCGGCAAGAAGCGTACCCATTTCTGCGGACAGCGCGACATGGATATGGGAGAGGCCCATGCCCGACAACAGGCGCTCGGCCGACACCCGGCCAAGCTGGTCATGCGCCGCGCGCCACGCGATCCATTCGTCGTCGGTGACAGGCATCACCTCGATATGGCCGCCCTCGCCGGCCAGCGCCACGGCACCGCCACCGGGCGCCGGAACCAGCCCGGACACGCCCAGCCCCGTGCCTGGCCCGATCAACGCACGCGGCGCGGTGGCCACGGCACTGCCGGGGCGCACCTGCACGAGGTCGCCAGCGGGCAGATGCGGCAGCGCCAGCGCCAGCGACGTGAAGTCGTTGATGGCCACCAGTGTTTCCAGGCCCAGCGCCTGGCGCATGGCCTCGATCGAGAACGCCCAGTTGTGGTTGGTCAGCTTGACGTGGTCGCCGGTCACCGGGTTGGCCAGGCCGATGGCCGCGTGGCCGGGGCGCTCGCTATCGGCCAGCGTCGACATGTAGAGCCGCATCGCCGCTTCCAGCGACGCGTGATCGGCGACCTTGTAGGCCGTGACCTTGCCAATTCGCATCGGCGCGGTTTCCAGGGCGAAGCGGACATTGGTGCCACCGACATCGGCAAGCAGGCGCGGATAGGTCATGGCAGAAGCAAGGTTGCGGAATGGCGCGTCATTGCGCCTCGGTCCGGAAGATATCGATGCCACGCCGGTGGCGCGCCAGCACCACGCTGACCGGCAGCGCCGGCGTGGGCGCCTGCAGCGCGCGCTCCAGCACGGCGTTCTTTTTATCGCCGGTGATCGCCAGGAACGTGCGCTCGGCCGCCAGCAGCGCAGCCAGGTTCAGCGTCACGCGGGCATGGGGCGCCATCGACGGATGCGTGACCAGGTAACGCGGTTCGGGCTCCGACAGGGCAGTCTGCAGTTCGGGCGCGTCGGGGAACAGCGACGCCGTATGGCCGTCGTCGCCCATGCCCAGCACCACCACATCGGGCTGCTGGAACGACGCGTTGAGCCGCTGCACCGCCTGCAGCGGTGCGGCTGCCTCTGCCTCATCGCGGATCAGCGGCGCCCAGCCGGCCACGCTGGCCCCTTCGCGCAGCAGGTGGTGGCGCACCAGCGCCCCGTTGCTGTCGGGATGGTCGGGCGGCACCGCGCGTTCATCCACCAGCGTGACCGTCACGGCTTCCCAGCGGATTGGGCGATAGCGCAGCCGCTCGAACATCGGCACCGGAGACTTCCCGCCCGACACCGCCAGCACGGCCCAGCCCTTGGCCTTGACGACGAGCTCCAGCGCGTGGCTGACCGAGATCGCCAGCGACTCGGCCTGGTCCATCAACGTGGCATGTTCAAACTGGCGCATGGCAATGGCTCCTGTCAGTCGGCGGTGGATCGGTTCGGAACGGGGCTTGTGGCTTGTGGCTTGTGGCTTGGGTCTTGGGTCTTGGGGCTTGGTCTTCGACAGGCGTTAAACTTCCTCGTGCCAGAGCGCGCCGTCGCGCGACATCAGCGCGGTGGACGCCGCCGGGCCCCAGGTGCCGGCCGTGTACTGCTTGGGCGGCACGGTGCTGGCGTCCCAGGTATCGATGATCGGCTCGACCCAGCGCCACGCCTGCACCTGCTCGTCGCGCCGCACGAACAGGCCCAGCCGGCCGCGAATCACGTCCAGCAGCAGGCGCTCGTAGGCCCCGGCGCGGCGTGTCTTGAACGAATTGGCAAAGTCGAGATCGAGCGAGGTGGGCGTCAGTTCCAGCGTGTCGCCGGCCTGCTTGACCAGGAAGTACAGGCGGATGCTTTCCTCGGGCTGCAGCCGGATCACCAGCCGGTTCTGCGGCGACAAACCCAGCGGCTTGGGAAAGATGGCGTGCGGCACATCGCGGAAATGCACCACGATCTCGGCCACGCGCGACTGCATGCGCTTGCCCGTGCGCAGGTAGAACGGCACCCCCTCCCAGCGCCAGTTGGCGATCTCGGCCTTGATAGCCACGAAGGTTTCGGTATGGCTGTCGGCGGCAATGCCCTGCTCTTCCAGATAGCCCATCACCGGCTTGCCGGCGATCGCGCCCGAGCGGTACTGGCCGCGCACGGTCTTCTCGGCCACGTCGGCCGGCTGGATCGGCTTGAGCGCCTTCAGGATCTTGATCTTCTCGTCGCGGATCGCGTCCTCGCTGAGACTGGCCGGCGGCTCCATCGCCACCATGCACAGCAACTGCAGCAGGTGGTTCTGCACCATGTCGCGCAGCGCGCCGGTGCGGTCGTAGAAGTCGCCGCGCGTTTCCACGCCCAGTTCCTCGGCGATGGTGATCTGCACGTCCTGCACCCATTCGCGGCGCCACAGCGGCTCGAACAGCGCGTTACCGAAGCGGATCGCCATCAGGTTCTGGACCGATTCCTTGCCCAGGTAGTGATCGATCCGGTAGATCTGGTCCTCGGCAAAGTACTGCGCCACGGCCGCGTTGATGGCCTCGGACGACTCCAGGTCGTGGCCAAGCGGCTTCTCCAGCACCACGCGCACGTTGGGCGTGTTCAGGCCGGTGCGGGCCAGTTGCTCGCAGATGGGGACGAAGATGTGCGGCGCGGTGGCCAGGTAGCAGACCACCACTTCGGGCTTGCGGGCCAGCACCTTCTCGGCCAGCGCATCGAAGTGGGCCGGCTGGCGCGCATCGGCCTGCACGTAGCAGATGCGGTCCAGGAACGATGCCCAGGCCTCGGGCGGCGCGTGTTCCAGGCCGGGGCGCACGGTGTCTTCCAGCGTGGCCTTGTACTGCTCGGTGGTCTGCGGATGGCTGCCGGTGGCCAGGATGCGCGCCGACGGATGCAGCACGCCACAGCGGTGGGCGTCAAAAAGGGACGGCAGCAGCTTGCGCCGCGCCAGGTCTCCGGTGCCGCCAAACAGCACCATGTCGAAATCGGGCATGCTCACCCTGGGCTCCTTGCGGGATATTTGCTGCGCGCGGATGCGTGCGGAATGCGTGGGGAATGCGCGCCCCGGCATCTACTCAGTGCCGCCGGGCGGCGCATTGGTTCCAGTGATGTTACGTCACTCATGGCCGCTTGGACAGGCGCGGGCGCCGCCAGGCGGAATAGGCGTACCCATTTCTGCGTGCCGCCGGTGTGACCCAAAGCCGATGCGGAACATCCTGGCCGATCATCGATCCCACCTGCTGATAGCCAATGGCGATGACGCCGCGATGACGGTGACGTCCGGATTTTTCGGCTACGCTGAAAAGCGCCCCACAGGAGATCTGCTTATGCCCCGCCACCCCGTACTGGAGAAGGTCACGGCTCGCATCGTGACCCGCAGCGCCACCACCCGCCAGGCCTATCTGGGCCGTACCCGCGCCATGGCCGGCCAGAAGGTCGAGCGCGCCAACATTTCGTGTACCAACCTGGCCCATGCCGTGGCCGCCATGCCCGACGATGCCAAGATCCGGCTGAAGGCACAGGAACGGCCCAACCTGGCCATCGTGTCGGCCTACAACGACATGCTGTCGGCCCACCAGCCGCTGCAGGCCTACCCGCAATGGCTCAAGGAAGCCGCGCTTGAAGCGGGCGGCACCGCGCAGTTCGCTGGCGGCACGCCCGCCATGTGCGATGGGGTGACGCAAGGGCAGGACGGCATGGACCTGTCGCTGTTCTCGCGCGACGTGATCGCCATGGCCACCGCCGTGGCGCTGTCGCACCAGATGTTCGACGGCGTGCTGTGTCTGGGCGTATGCGACAAGATCGTGCCCGGGCTGGTGATGGGCGCTCTCTCGTTCGGGCACCTGCCCGCCGTGTTCGTCCCCGGCGGCCCGATGACCACGGGCATGAGCAACGACGAGAAGGCCCACATCCGCCAGCTCTATGCCGAAGGCAAGATCGACCGCGCCGGCCTGCTCGAGGCCGAGACAAAGTCCTATCACGGCCCCGGCACCTGCACGTTCTACGGCACGGCCAACTCGAACCAGATGCTCATGGAAATCATGGGCCTGCACCTGCCGGGCACGGCCTTCATCAATCCGAACACACCGCTGCGCGAGGCGCTGACGCGCGAATCGGCCCGCCAAGCGCTGCGCCTGGTGCACGGCGGCGAACGCTACACGCCGATTGCCGAGGTACTGGACGAACGCGCGTTCGTGAACGGCATCGTCGGACTGGTGGCCACGGGTGGGTCCACCAACCATACGCTGCACCTGATCGCCATGGCCCGCGTGGCCGGCATCCAGCTGACGTGGGACGACTTCCACGAACTGTCCGCCACCGTGCCGCTGCTGGCGCGCGTGTACCCAAACGGCAAGGCCGACGTGAACCAGTTCCAGGCGGCCGGCGGGCTGTCGCTGGTGATCCGCGGCCTGCTGTCGCTTGGGTTGCTGCATGACGACGTGAACACGGTGGCCGGCCGTGGGCTCGCCCACTACATGCGCGAGCCCGCCCTGCGCGATGGCAAGCTGACATGGGTCGACGGCCCGGAAAAGTCCCTCGACGACACCATCGTGCGCACGGCCGAAGCGCCGTTCGCGCCCGACGGCGGCATCAAGCTGCTGGACGGCAAGCTGGGCCGCTGCGTGATCAAGACATCGGCGGTCAAGCCCGAGCACCAGGTGGTGGAGGCGCCGGCCATCGTGTTCCATCACCAGGACGACGTGCTGGACGCCTTCAAGCGCGGCGAACTGGAGCGCGATTTCGTGGCGGTGCTGCCGTGGCAGGGGCCGGCCGCCTGCGGCATGCCCGAACTGCACAAGCTCACGCCCACGCTGACGCTGCTGCAGGATCGCGGGTTTCATGTGGCGCTCGTCACGGACGGGCGCATGTCGGGCGCATCGGGCAAGGTGCCCGCCGCCATCCACGTGTGCCCCGAGGCATTGGCGGGCGGCCCCATCGGCCGGGTACGCACCGGTGACCTCGTGCTGGTGGACGCGCCGGCCGGCGTACTGACCGTGAAGGTCAGCGATGCCGATTGGGCGGCCCGCACCCACGACGTGCCCGACCTGACGGCCAACCGCCACGGCGTGGGTCGCGACCTGTTCGGCGGCTTCCGCAAGCATGTAGGAACGGCCGAAACGGGGGCGTGTTCGCTGTTCGCGGACGAGGGCTGAGCGTCTCCCCCTCTCCCACTTGTGGAAGAGGGGGAGAAACCACCGGGAAATCAGAAAAGCGTACCCGTTTCTGCGTGCCTGCCTCTCGCCTCAATTCGGCCGTCCCGACCCCGGCGGCCTTGCCCGATAGGCCCTGCCACGGGCGTCGCCCTGGCCGGCTTCGGCGGTATCGGCCATGTCGGCATCGTCCAACTCCGGCACGCGCACTTCCTGCACCGGCACGGCAATGCGGCACCCGGCCCCTTCGACCGTGGCTTTCAATTTGGCGTAAAGCCCAAACTGCACGCTCCAGAAATCGTCGTTCGACGTCCAGTAGCGCGCGTTCAGCGTGACGCCGCGCTCGGTGTAGCGCACCGCCATGACTTCGCGCTTCGGCTGCGGCAGCAGGCGCTTTTCGCTGTCGAGCATGGCGGCCAGTGCATCCAGACCGGCCTGGATCTGGCTGTCGAAGGTCACAGTGACCTCCATGTCCATGCGGCGGGTGGGATTCTCGCTGTAGTTTATGATCGCGCTGCCCCAGATCTTGCCGTTGGGCACGCGCAGGCATACGCCATCGAACGTCTGCAGTTCGGTCATGAAGAGACCGGTCTCGCGCACCGTACCCGCCACGCCCTGCGCGTCGATGTACTGGCCCACGCGAAACGGCCGTAGCAGCACCAGCATGATGCCCGCCGCGATGTTCTGCAGCGTGCCCTGTAGCGCCAGGCCAATGGCCAGCCCGGCCGCGCCAAGCATCGCGATGATGCTGGCCGTCTGCACACCGAACTGCGACAGCACCAGCACCACGGTCAGCACGCGGATCACCCATTGCACGATGCTGGCCAGCATGGGCCGAAGCGTATCGTCGACATGGGTGTGCTGCAGCGTCTGCCGCAGCCCCCGGGCGGCCCGCGCGGACAGCCACCATCCGATGATCAGGATGGTCAGGGCGGCCATACAATTCAGGCCCTGGCTGACGGCGAACTGGGTCAGGTAGGCCCAGGTGGCTTCCAGCTTAGCGTGGTCGATGAGGTTCAGGTCCATGCGTTCGGCTCCGGGCGTCAGACCCCGAAAAACTTGCGAAGGACGTGCCAGCCGCAGCACACGGGCGGCAAAAGCGTACCCGTTTCTGCGTGGGGCCCGGCAGCGCAACGGCTGCCGGGGATGACCCCGTTGACGCACCTTGGGCATCACAACCGCAGCCGATAGAGCGCTCGGTGTGCAGGATTTACAACTTGCCGGAAATTCCTGCCGCCGCGCGCCATTGGCCCGGCGTGACGCCGAAGGCCCCGCGAAAGCGGTTGCTGAAATGGCTGGCCGAGGCAAAGCCGGCGCGGCTGGCCACCTGCTGCAGCGACAGCCGGCCGTCGTCCAGCAGCGAACGCGCGCGGTCGAGCCGCGCCCGCATGACCCAGGCGTGCGGCGCCATGCCGAACGAGACCCGGAACATCCGCGCGAAGTGGAATTCCGACAGGCCGGCCAATGCGGCCAGCGCGCCCAGGGTCGGATTTTCGGCAGGGTGGGCATGAATCCAGTCCGCCACGTGGCGTCTGGCCTGCGCCGACAACCCGCCGCGCCAGTTCGTCGAGGGCTTGCGCGCACCGTGCGACAGCAGCAGGTGGGTCACGGCCTGGTGCGCCATCGCGTTACCGACCATGCGGCTGTCCGGGTCCTGCCAGTCGAGCGCCACCAGCTGGCGCGACAGGGCCACCAGCCCTGCATCCTCGGCGAACAGCCGGTCCTGCAATTGCAGGGCCCGGGGCTCCGCATCAAGTACGCGCACGCAATGCCAGGCCAGGTGTTCCGGCTGGAAATAGAGATGCAGGAAGCGCTGCGTGCCGCCCACATGCCAGGCCGATTCGTGCCCGGCCGGCAGCAGGCACAGGCGGTCGGGGCCACCCTTGCGATCCGGCGCGTCGCGGCGATAGGTGGAATAGCCGCCTTCCAGGTACACCGACATCGTGTGGTGCCCAGGCTGGGCGTAGGCGGTGTCGTCGTGGCGGTTGCGCCAGAGCGCCAGCCCCAGGCCATCGCCCAGCACGCAAGCGCGCTCCAGCGACGCACGCGATTGTGCGAGCGCGGAAAACACAGCGTTGTCGGTGAGCGGCTGAAGGGTGTCTGCCATGGTGTGACTCTAATCCAATCCGGCTTGCCTGCGGATGGCCGTGTGAGCCCGCCTCCGCACGGTTTGCGGCGCCGCAGAAACGGGTACGCTCGGGGGTACGTCCGGGGTGCACTCCAGCATGCAAAAAGGGCGGCCAGGCCGCCCTTTGATGGTTCGTGTCGCGCGGAATCAGCGCGCCGGCGCCGCCTTGTTTCCGGCACCATCCGACGCCTGGGGGCCGGTCGGATGGTCGTGCAGGCGGTCGCGGTTGGTCAGCATTGGGAACAGTTTCATCCAGGCCGCCACCACCAGGATCGTGCCGGCGCCGCCCAGCAGCACCGCACCCACCGGCCCGAGCAGCGCGGCCGTGACCCCCGACTCGAACTCGCCAAGCTGGTTGGATGCGCCGATGAAGACCGAATTGACGGCGCCCACGCGGCCGCGCATGTCGTCAGGGGTATCGAGCTGCACCAGCGTCTGGCGCACGACCACGCTGATCATGTCCGACGCGCCCAGCACCACCAGTGCGGCCATCGACAACGGCAGCCACTTCGACACACCGAACACCATCGTTGCCACGCCAAAAATGGCCACCGCGCCAAACATCACGCGGCCCACGCGGCGGTTCAGCGGATGCCGGGCCAGCCAGAGCGCCGTCACCAGCGCCCCGATGGCCGGCGACGATCGCAGCAGGCCCAGGCCCCACGGGCCGGTGTGCAGGATGTCGCGCGCATAGATCGGCAGCAGGGCCGTGGCGCCGCCCAGCAGTACCGCGAACAGGTCCAGCGACACCGCGCCCAGCAGCACCTGGTGGCCGCGGATATAGGCAAAGCCGGCGAACAGCGTCTTGATGCTGACCGGCGCGGTCAGGCGCTGCGCGGCCTGGCGCAGCTTCAGCGTGAACACCAGCACTGCGGCGATGGCAAACAGCACGGCACTGATCGTGTAGACCACGCCCGCACCCGCCACATAGGCAAACCCGCCCAGCGCCGGGCCGATGATGATGGCAGTCTGCGCGGCCGAACTGGCCAGCGCAACGGCACGCGGCAACTGGCGGGGCGTGACCACGCTGGGCAGCAGCGCCTGCAGCGTGGGGGTCTCGAAGGCCCGGCAGCCGCCAATGGCCGCCACGAAAAAGAAGATGTGCTCGCTGGTGACCCAGCCCGAGAAACTGGCCACGGCCATCGACGCCGCGATCACGGCTTCCAGCATCTGGCAGGTCCGCACGATGATGCGGCGGTCGAAGCGGTCTGCCACGTGTCCGGACATCAGCAGCAGCACGATGGACGGCAGGAACTGCACCAGCCCCACCATGCCCAGCATGAACGGATCGCGTGTCAGGTCGTACATCTGCCAGCCCACGGCCACGGTGAAGATCTGGTAGCCAATGGTGGTGCAGAGCCGGGCAAACCAGAAATGCCGGAAGGCGGGATCACGAAAGACGGTATCCGGCTCGTCGGCCGGCAGCGCGGGGGCGTTGGACATGAGGCAAGAAGCGCCCTGAGGGCGCAGGAGGCAGGCAATGTACGCAGTCGCGTACAAAGGTCAGGATTCTAGCCCAGTCGGCGGCATTGCGCCGCGCCGGTGTTGTATCGTTGCCGACACAATGAAGTTATCAACACACCGCTTCAAGGCGCTCCCGACCCCGTCGCGGCATCGGGCCAGCGCCAGCGAGATCAGGCGATCTCGCGCGTTTCCAGGAAGCGGATGTTCGGGAAGCGCTCCTGCGTCAGACGCAGGTTGACCATGCTGGGGGCCAGGTAGACGTGATCGCCGGCACCGTCGATGGCCACGTTGTGGCCGTTCTTGTCGATCAGCTTTTCGATCTCGGCCGGATCGCCCTTGAGCCAGCGTGCCGTGGCGCATTCATGCGACTCGAAGATCGCATCGACACCGTACTCGTGCTCCAGGCGGTGCGCCACCACGTCGAACTGCAGCATGCCGACGGCACCCAGCACCAGTTCGTTCGACATCAGCGGACGGAACATCTGCGTGGCGCCCTCTTCGGCCAGCTGCTGCAAGCCCTTCTGCAGTTGCTTGACCTTCAGCGGGTTGTTCAGGCGCGCGCGGCGGAAGAATTCCGGCGCGAACGACGGGATGCCGGTGAAGCGCAGCGGCTCGCCCTCCGTGAACACGTCGCCCAGGCGGATGGTGCCGTGGTTCGGCACGCCGATGATGTCGCCGGCGTACGCTTCCTCGGTGGTGTTGCGGTCCTGCGCCATGAACGTGATGGCGTTGTTGATCGCCACGGTCTTGCCCTGCGACACGTGCAGCAGCTTCATGCCGCGGTCGAAGCGGCCCGAGCACACGCGCACGAACGCGATGCGGTCGCGGTGGCGCGGGTCCATATTGGCCTGGATCTTGAACACGAAGCCGCTGAACTTGCCTTCCTGCGGCTCGACGGTACGCGATTCGGTCGCACGGGCCAGCGGCGGCGGCGACAGTTCGCACAGCGCGTCCAGCAGCGACTGCACGCCGAAATTGTTGATCGCCGAGCCGAAGTACACGGGCGTCTGCTTGCCGGCCAGGAACGCTTCGCGGTCGAACGTATGCGACGCGCCGCGCACCAACTCGATCTCCATGCGCAGTTCGTCGGCCTGCGAACCCAGGATACGGTCGAGTTCGGGGCTGTCCAAGCCATCGAGCATGGCGGCGGTGCCCTTCTCGCCCTTCGGGTCGAACAGCTGCACCTTGTCGTCGATCATGTGATACACACCGCGGAAGGCCTTGCCCATGCCGATCGGCCAGGTCATCGGCGCGCACTGGATCTTGAGCACGTCCTCGATTTCGTCGAGCAGTTCGATCGGCGAGCGGCCTTCGCGGTCCAGCTTGTTGATGAACGTCAGGATCGGGGTGGCGCGCAGGCGGCACACGTTCAGCAGCTTGATGGTCTGGGCTTCCACGCCGTTGACGGAGTCGATCACCATCACGGCCGAGTCCACGGCCGTCAGCGTGCGGTAGGTATCTTCGGAAAAGTCTTCGTGGCCCGGCGTGTCGAGCAGGTTCACGATGTTCTCGGGCTCGTCCGGGCGCGACTGGTACGGGAACTGCATCACCGACGACGTCACAGAGATGCCCCGCTGCTTTTCCAGTTCCATCCAGTCGGACGTGGCGTGGCGGTCGGCCTTGCGCGCGCGCACTTCGCCGGCCACCTGAATGGCGCCGCCGAACCAGAGCAGCTTCTCGGTCAGGGTAGTCTTACCCGCATCCGGGTGAGAAATGATGGCAAACGTGCGGCGACGCGCAATTTCGGAAACGAGCGAACTCACGGCTTCTGGAATCGGGTAAGGGCGATGGGCGAAAGGCGCCCGGGCGGAGCGCTGGTGCCAGCGATGGCGGGCACCAGGGGCCTGGGAGCAACCCGGGACGCATCCCGGGGTCGGATTGGGGCGCTATTTTACCGGTTCGCGGTGCCGGCCGGGGCGTGAGGTGAGGAAGCACGGTTTTCGCGCGCCGGATCGTGCCCGCGCAGGCTGCCAAATTGCAACGCGTACTGCCGTGTCAGTTCGGCGCCGAAGAAGAAGATCTGTGCCGAGTAATACACCCATAGCATCAGCGCCACCACCGAACCCGCCGCGCCGTACGACGACGCCACGGCGCTGTTGCCCAGATACACGCCGATCAGGCGCTTGCCCACCGAGAAAAGCAGCGCCGTGATGATGGCGCCCATCAGCACGTCTTTCCAGGCGATCCGCACGTTCGGCAACATCTTGAAGATCGTGGCGAACAGGGCGGTGACCACGGCGAACGAGAACGCAGTGGAAATCACGTCGGCCACCGGGGCGAACCACGAGGCCGTCCAGAGTTGGCCCCAGAACCGGTTGACTACGGCCAGCGCCGCGTTGACCACCAGCGAGACCAGCAGCATGAACGCCAGGGCCAGCACGATGCTGAAAGACAGCATGCGCGTGCGCAGCAGCTTCTTCCATCCGGCCCCAATGGGCGGCGGCGCCTGCCAGATATCGTCGAGGCTGCTCTTGAGCTCGGCAAACGCGCTCGTGGCGCCGACAATCAGGATGCCGAACGCGATCATCGCCGCAATGCCGCTGCCGCCGGCGCGATGCGTGGCGGCGAGGATGCCCTGGATGGCCGCCGCACCCTGTTCGCCCACCAGGCCATTGAGCTGCGCGAAGATCTCGCCGCGTGCGGCTTCGGCGCCAAAGAACAGGCCGGCGATGGAAATGACCAGCACCAGGACCGGCGCCAGCGAGAACAGCATGTAGAACGACAGCGCCGCGCCCTTGCTGGCGGCGCGATGATCGAACCACGACATGATGGCGGCCGATACCACGCGCATGGTGCGGCTGCCGGTATGGCGATCTGGCAGCCAACTGCCGCGCCGGGGGCTAGGGGGCGATCGGTCGGGCTTCTCGGGCACGTGTTCTGGAGGCATGCCGGGGGCGTCCTTGAGTGACTGGCGTCGGGCTGATCTCAGGCCGGCCCGGTAAGGAAGGAAGGGGGGCCGGAGCCTCAAGCCCCTACCCCGAGTTTCCTCCGTGTGGCGCATCCTGTCTGTCAGCCGGCGTCTGAGGCGTACGTTCATCATAGTTCGCTTGACCGGCGGTGGAGACGTCTGCCTGCTACAGTTGATCAAGGCACACATGCCGGACACGTCGCGCCAGGTTCCTACGCTGACCGCGCTCGCCCGGCCCGAACAGGAGCCTTACGTGATCCTCACCTCGAACGGCCGGCCCCACGCCGTCCCGGTCTGCCTGATGCCTTGTCTGGTGCTCTGCCTGGCCATGTTGTCGGGCTGCGAACGCAACCAGCAACCGGGCCCAGGGCCCAAACCCATGTCGGGCAATGCCGCGACGACGCCTGCCGCAAACGGCGCCTCAGGGACGCAGGCCACGCCGCGCTAGGGGCGCACCGCCGCCGACATTCGCCGGCCACAGGCCGACGCAGGCCCCGAGGCGCACCCCCAGGCGTACCCATTTCTGCGGGCGGTTGGCGGTTTCAGTGATGCAACCGGATGCACGCGCCGGTGCGCGCACGATCCGCCTGTGCCAGATGCGCCATAAATTGGCCCCGCGTGGCACGTTCTGCCCCGAAAAGCAGACACGCGTGTATGTTTCGCGCCCCGATGGTTGTCTCGCTCCCACCCTGGCAGCCCTCTATGCCCCCTCAGCATGCTTGCGGCGGGCGCGATCCACGCTCGCATCGCGCCCCGCGCGTTTCATGACTGACCGGCCCACGGGGCCTGGCGTCCGCTTGTCGTAACAGCGGCGTAACCGATTGCCGCCGCCGGCGCGTCATGGCGCGCGGCATACAGCGTTCCGTCTCCTTGCAACCCTTGCAAAACAAGCGTTTACATACGATTGGCACACTTGTCGCTCTGTTGAGTCTGGGAGAAGTACGAGTCGAATAACAAAGATGGTCAGAACGCAGGAGAAAACACAGCCATGCGTCATCCACCAGCCCGAATGACGGCGCGCCGCCGCGCCTATCGGCTTGCGGGCCCGCCCCCGTCCGTCAGGGAATTGCTCTCGCCGCCCCTGCTTCCGTCTCCACGCCAGACCACGCGGCCCGTGACGTCGTTTTGCGCCGCGGCCCAGCGCAGCATGGCCGCGCCTGCCAGCCGGCAGCGCAACGGGCATCCCGGCTGCTGACCAATTTGGCCTGGCAAATGACGTGAAGCAGGCTTTCGGGTAAGCGTCCGTTGATTTTTGGCGCGCCCGCACCTAAACCGGTTTACGTGCTCCGTCCCCCGGCGGGCACCTTTTTCCAGCAAGGGAGGGAGCCACCCATGTACGCCAGAGTTTTCGCCGCCATCGCAGTGGCATTGCTCTCGACCGTAGCCACGCCTGCATTGGCGGGCAACTACGCCTATTTCGATCGGCCGGAGGATGCAAACCTGAACAGTCATGCGGCCGTCAGCAACGATATCTATGTGCGGGGATTCGGCTGGGCCTGGGGCGATGTCCGCTTCAAGCCTGACCAGACGCCGGCACAGCCCGCGCAACCGGCCGAACGGCAGGCGCGCGACTACATCACCGATCCGCACGACGTGTCGCCGGGGCGTCTGCAGCACGACGACAGCGCGCCCCCTCGCGGGCGCCGTGGAAAGATCAGCATGAGCTAGGCCGCTGGCCAGTCAGTTTGCGCGGGCCAAGCCGCGCCAGCCTTCCGCCGCTGTCCGGGCGAAAGGACGAAGGGGCTTCGGCGAGCGGACGTCGCCGGAGCCCCCTTGGCGCCACGTACAGATCGTGGCGGCTTGCCTGCGCCAGTCTTCCTTCGGTCTCGTTACCCTTCCCGCTAGTCTCCCGACGCCCCCGCCTGCAGGTCCACGCGGATGTTGTGCTTGTGCATCAGCCGGTAGAGCGTCACGCGCGAGACGTTCAGTTCACGCGCCGCCGGCACCACGTGGAACCCATGACTGGCCATCACCGTGCGGATGGCTTCGCGCTCGGCCTCCTCGCGAATGGCGTCGAGCGTCTTGCGCGGGACTTCCACGCCACCGTGCAATTGCAGATCCTCGGCGGTGATCTTGCGGTTGTCGGTCATCACGATCGCGCGCCGCACGCGGTTGATCAGTTCGCGCACATTGCCGGGCCAGCCGTATTGCATCATGCCCTGCGTTGCACACGTGGAGAACCCGCGGATGCGGCGATGCGCCTCGTGCCCATGTTCGGCCAGCACCGCGTTGGCCAGCAACAGGATGTCTTCGCCGCGCTCGCGCAGGGGCGGGATGGTGAGCGTCAGCACGCAGAGCCGGTGAAACAGGTCTGCGCGGAAGCGGCCATCGGCCTGCGCCGCCACCAGATCCACGTGCGTGGCGGAGATGATGCGCAGGTCCAGCGGAATGGACTGATGCCCGCCCAGGCGCGTGATCGTGCCCTGTTGCAAGAAGCGCAGCAGCGCCACCTGGCTTTCCAGCGGCAGGTCGCCAATTTCGTCCAGGAACAGCGTGCCGCCCTGCGCCTGTTCGATCCAGCCGATCTTGCGCTGGTTGGCGCCGGTAAAGGCGCCCTTCTCGTAGCCGAACAGTTCGGACTGCACCAGGTGCGACGGAATGGCGCCGCAGTTGATGGCCACGAACGGCCCCTTGCGCCGGCTCGATGCTTCATGGATGGCCTGCGCGGCCAGTTCCTTGCCGGTGCCCGACTCGCCCGAGATGAACACCGGCGCATCGTTATGCGCCACCTTGGCCAGCGACCGGAACATGATGCGCATGGGCTGGCATTCGCCGATCATCGGGCCACGCGTGGTCTGTTCCGGCAGGCGCGCCCCGTGCAGGCAAGCCATGCCGTGTGCGTGCTTGAGCGTGTAGAGCAGTTCGTCGAATGAAAACGGCGTGCGCACGTAGTCCACGCAATAGTCGCGGATCAGCCGTCGTACACGTTCGTCCTCGAGCATGGCCGTCGACGTGATGGCCACCCACATGACATGCAGATGCTGCAGACCCTGCTCCAGCTGGGTCAGCTCGGCGTCCGTATAAGGCGCCTGCAGGTCGATGATGCCGGCCATCGGCGCGCTGCCGCGCACCGCGCGCTCCAGGTCTCGCACCTGTTGCACGCGCCGGATCTCCCAGCCTGAGCCAAACTGGTTCGCACTGAAACCAAAATCTTCATAGCGCGACACGAGCACGATCTGTGCGGTGCGTGCCGGCGCCTTGCACAGTCGGTCCATGACGTTCTCCCTGACGTTGGGCTTCTTGTTGGTAGCAACGGAACCGGCGGCACGCGCGGCCGCGGGCCATTCGGCCCGGTCCGGTTCCGCTGGCTGCGCGGGCTGGCCCGCGCGCAACGTCTGGGGGATCACGGTGTGGACAGACTGCGTGATGGGTCTTCGAGCACGCTGACACGATCGCCGCCCGCGCACAGTTCGTCGCGGATGCGTCGGCGCACCATATCCTTTTCACGCATCAGCTCGATGTTTGGCGACTCCGGCTTCTGGCCCGAATACTGGTAGTACAGCGCCTTGTATGTAAGCTGGCTCAGGATCCATTCCTGCAACAGCACGCGCTGGCGACACAGTTCGTCGGCCAGCAGGCGATGGCGCTGCAACAGCCCTTCGACTGCGGCGCGCGTGCGCGGCGAGACCTCCTGGTCTGCGGCAAGCACGGCGGCAACGTCGGTGATGGCGTAGTCCTCGTGCCCTCGATCGCTCCCTTCATGCAGCGCGATTTCTGCGGAGGCTTCTCCCAGGGCTTTCCATTTGCCATGCACCGGCTGGCTGCCAGGCTGGTTGATGGGCCCGATGGCGGGACGCCGGATTTCTCCTGCGGTCATGATCTGTTCCCCGTTGAACAACATCCCCCGGCACTACACGTTCGCGTTTACCACTTTCTGTTCTGGATTTGAGCTGTCTTTGTCTGGTGCGCATGTTTGCCGCGCACTCTTTCTTTCGTGGTGGCGAAGCCGTCCTGTGGGGGACGGTCTCATCGTCGGTCGGCCCGGTTATGGTGCTGCCGTGGGCCTGGCCGCTTCTCTCGCGGGTGCGTTCGATGCGGGTCGACCGCGCCCGGATCCCGGAGTCAACAAAGGGCGCTCTTGCGCGCCCTCAAATTTTTGCCACGCCTCTAGTTCAGTGCATTTCACCCCTTTTGTCCAGCCCGGAATGTTGGCTTTCAGCCAAGTCTCATACTTTTGCATGAGACTTGAGAGGGGCTTTTGGACTCGCTTATTAGGTTAATGAGTCCTTACATTCGCCGCAGAAACGGGTACGCCGTCTACTTGCCCGACACCCGTTTGATACGCAGAAACGGGTACGCATACAACCAGCCTCATCCTCGGATGTCATCGTTTTCATTTTGAATGTCGAGAACGGCCCGCACCAATGAAAAAGGGATGGCGGTTCGGCCATCCCTTCTTGTTTCATGAAACCTGCACGGCGCGAGCCGCCGGTTTAGTGTCCGGGCAGATAGTAGAACTTGAACAGGAAGACCGCGGCGATGATCCACGCCATCAGCGGTACGTCCTTGGCGCGGCCGGTCAACAGCTTCAGCACGGCGTACGAGATGAACCCGAAGGCCACGCCGTTGGCAACCGAGTACGTGAACGGCATGGCCAGCGCCGTCAGTACGGCGGGCACGACTTCCGTGACATCGGTCCAGTCGATATCGATCAGTTCGCGCAACATCAGGCACGACACATACAACAGCGCCGGTGCGGTGGCATAGGCCGGAACCGTCCCGGCCAGCGGCGCGATAAACAGACACGCCAGGAACAGCACGGCCACGGTGACCGCCGTCAGGCCAGTGCGGCCGCCCGCCTGCACGCCCGACGCGCTTTCGATATAGGCGGTGATGGACGATGTGCCCAGCAGCGATCCCGCCATGATCGCGGTGCTGTCTGCCATCAGCGCCTTGTTCAGGCGGTCCATCTTGCCGGCCTTGAGCAGCCCCGCCCGGTTGGCCACGCCCATCAGCGTACCCGTGGCATCGAACAGCTCCACCAGGAAGAACACCAGCACCACGTTGATGATGCCAATCGACAGCGCGGCCGAAATGTCGAGCTTGAACAGCGTGGGCGAGATCGACGGCGGGGCCGACACCACACCGTGGAACTGGTTGCCCGCGAAGACAAAGCTGAGCACCGTGGTCAGCAGAATGCCGATCAGGATGGCGCCCTTCACCTTGAGCCGATCCAGCGCCACGATGGCAAAAAAGCCAATGATCGCCAGCACGGCCTGCGGCTGGTGCAGGTCGCCGATGGTCACCAGGGTGGCGGGGTTACCGGTAATGATGCCCGCGCTATGCAGGGCAATGATGGCCAGAAACAGGCCGATGCCGGCAGTGATCGCGCCGCGGATCGCCAACGGAATGCCCTTGACGATGGCTTCGCGTACGCGGAACAACGTCACCACCAGGAACAGGCAGCCCGAAATGAACACCGCCCCCAGCGCGGCCTGCCACGGCAGGCCCATGCCCTTCACCACGGTATAGGCAAAGTAGGCGTTCAGCCCCATGCCCGGCGCCATGGCAATCGGGTAATTGGCGTAGAAGCCCATGATCAGCGTGCCGATGGCGGCGGCCAGGCACGTGGCGACGAAGACGGCATCCTTCGGCACGCCGGCATCGCCCAGGATGCTCGGGTTCACGAAGATGATGTAGGCCATCGTCAGGAAAGTGGTCACCCCGGCCAGCACTTCGGTGCGCACGTTCGTGTTGTGCTCGCGCAATCGGAAAATGCGCTCTACAAGGCTCGACGGCGCCGGGTGGGATGCGGAATGGCTGGTTGGCCGTGGGGCCTGTTCAGGAGTGGACATGGTGTCTCCAGGTGCTCGAGCGACGCGTGCGACACACGTCGCCAGGTGCCGTGTTGACTCGACAATGCGGAAAAGGCCGGATCATCCCACAAGGCGCCAAGTGCATCCAGCCCGGGCCGGGGAATTCCCCGCCTTGACGAGACCGGCAATCCCCCGTATAAATCTCGGCCAGATTCAAGCGACGAGGCAACAGTTCATTCGTTAGCCAACGTCTTGGTACTTCGGTTGTCCATGGTGTCCTTTCCTTGAGTTGGCAATACGGTGGTGTGCGCACCATCGGTTTCTTTTTTATTTTTTTTGGAAAGCAATACCATGCAAACCGGTATCGTAAAGTGGTTCAACGACGCCAAGGGCTTCGGTTTCATCAAGCCGGACGCTGGCGGTGACGATCTGTTCGCGCACTTCTCGGAAGTTCGCTCGGAGGGCTTCAAGTCCCTGCAAGAAAACCAACGCGTGTCGTTTGAAGTGAAGAACGGCCCGAAGGGTCTGCAAGCGGCGAACATCACCCCGATGTAAGTCCGGGTCACGCGCGCTTCTGCGCGCGTCGAGCCAAAAAACCCGCCACCTCGGCGGGTTTTTTTTCGTCCCTTTGCAGCTTGCGCCCAGCGCACGTCGTCACGCGCCTCAGGCGCACAGGGCGCTTCGTCATCCGCCGCCGGCACACAGCCGCCACGCTGCTTCCGCTCTCCCTCCGATTCTCCTCGCAGCGGCTTGCGCGCCGGGCCAGTCTCCCTCACTCGGTTCAGCACTGACGCTTTCCGCCCTGCCCGACCTTCAACGCAGAAACGGGTACGCCCTTGATCCGTCCAGGCATACGCTCACTCGTGTCCACGCAGAAATGGGTACGCAGGCCTTTTGCCGCGCCGCAGAAATGGGTACGGTTCGCTGGAAGTAGATCACCGTGTCGCTTGATTGCGACACGGTTTGTGCAACGCAGAAATAGGTACGCTTTTCGCCCTAAGGTGGCTCATAAAGCGCACAGCCCAGACAGTTATCCTGCCTATAGATTGTGCAAAACGGTTTTCCCCGCAGAATTAGGTACGCTTTCGCATTTGCCAACGTATACGGGCAGGCGAAGGAGGGGCGGCGCAGAAACGGGTACGGTTTTCGGATCCCATCGACCGCAGAATCGGGTACGCAGGGGCTTGGCACGGGGCTTTTTTTCGACCGCGGCGGGCAGGCCAGTTCACCAAAACGACGCAGAAACGGGTACGCCCGCGGACCAGGCTTGGCTGACATTCATCACCCAAAGTACGGACTCGTTCCACGTATACGCGCGGCGGCAGACGATACGTATACGTGCCGCCTCGCCATCCCGCCCGATTTCTCTCGCAGAATTGGGTACGCTTTACCTCGGAGTGCATGGATTTCTGGACGCAGAAATAGGTACGCTTTCCCCAGTCAAAGGGCTTGGGCCTCATTGCCGCAGAAATGGGTACGCCGCAGAAAGAGGTTCGACGGACGCTTTTCGGAGCCTCAACCCTGTATACGCAGAATTGGGTTCGCTTTCGGAGCATTCGCACGCAGAATCGGGTACGCCCGGCCATTATTTCCGTGTGGCCTGACTGGACGGCGTACCCAATTCTGCGTGGATAAGCCACTGGTGCGCTGCAGTTCGCAACCAGCGAACGGGTGCCCGAGCTGCGGCGCGCAGAAACGGGTACGCTTCACCGGTCGTTTCCTGTGGAAAACCCTGTGGGATCAGTAACTTATCCCCGCAGATTCCGGTACGCCGTTTCCGCTGAAACGGGTTCGGTTTGTCGCAGATTCGGGTTCGGGCAGGCGCAGAAACGGGTACGGAATGCCGCAGAAACGGGTACACGGACACCCGAAAAAGGCTTTGGAATCAAGCGCCCAGACGCTCCGTATACGGTTTACGAGTAGTTAACCCGTATCGGTATCGTTTACTTGTAGTGGATGAGCTGCCAACCGTGGACAACCCTGCGGGGTTGCCCACCGTGTGGCTGCCATCCCACCAGTCGCCGGATACCCGGCCATGCAACCCAACCTGCTTGCAGGACACCCGGTGGTTTCAGAACCGACCTGAAACAACGCAGCGGGCAGATAAACACGTATACGTACCCGTTTCTGCGTGACAACGTATACGCGATCGCGTAAAAAGGCGGGTAATCCGAAGCCCATCAATATGTCGATCAAACGCTCTATGGCCTCCGAGGGGGAACGTACTGTCCTGGAAGCGGACGCGGAACCGTCCCGCATCATCATTCCGGGGAACGAGAACGTCCTCGCGCCGTCCGAGAAATTCCAGCGTCTCTTCGACGAAGCCCAAGCCATGGAGCGTGAAGACGCATGGCAAAGTGGCGAGGTCGGCTTCCTGAGCCGTGCCAGCGTGCAGGTGACCCTGCCGTATCGTGCACCAAAGGGCGCTCCGCCTGTCTGGACGCGCACCAGCGGAAATATTTCGCTGATGATCCAGCCGGGTTACTTCACGCAGCAACGGTCTGAGCGCGCATCGAATGGCCGGCAGAAGCTGGTTTCTGAAACCGTGTCGCTCGGGTACCCGTATGGATCGTACCCACGTCTGATGCTTGCCTGGATTGGCAAGGAAATCATGGCCAAGAAGAAGCGCGGCGAGTTCACAGGGACCGTGGAAGACCGCCGAATCTCGCTTGGCAACTCCTTGTCGGAGTTCATGTACAACCTGGGCATTCCGATGGCCACAGGTGGCAAGCGCGGCACGATGACGCTGGTTCGCCAGCAAATGATCCGGCTATTTTCGGCTACGATCGCCATCGTGCAGAACAAATCCGTGCCTGTGCCTAACCAGGCGCCCAATCACGAGCCCTTGTCGATCGACCGGGTCGGCTATCTGCTTGCCGACCAGCTGTCGACGTGGTGGGATCCGATGCAGCCTGGCCAAGGGTCGATGTTCGAGAGCTTTGTTGTGCTGTCGGAGCCGTTCTTCAACGAACTGGTCAACCGGCCTGTGCCGGTCGATATGCGGGCGCTTAAGGCGCTGAAGCAGTCGCCGTTCGCGCTCGATGTGTATTCGTGGCTGACCTATCGGTTCTTCACGATCCAGCGTCGTACGGAAATCCCCTGGGAAGCGCTGCAGATGCAGTTCGGGACGGAAACGGAGAGCGAACGCAAGTTCCGGGCGTTGTTCCGCAAGGCGCTCAAGGATGTTCTGGTCGTGTATCCCGGTGCAAAGGTCGATGCGGATTCGTCGAAGGCGCTGATCCTGCAGCCTTCACGTACCAGCGTGCGCAAGCTCGGATAGCCATCGGTCGGGTGCTACCCGTGTGGCGTGTGGCTGCTGAAAAGCAAGAAGGGCAAGCATGTGCTTGCCCTTCTTGCTTACCGGTCAGTCATCTCGACGACCGCCGGAGAACCGCAGTGGTTCGCTTCAGGCCGGCTTGATTGCCGAAGCCTGCAGGCCCTTCGGGCCTTGCTTGACTTCAAACGTCACGCGCTGGCCATCCTTCAGGGTCTTGAAACCCGCACCCTGGATCTCAGAGAAGTGGGCAAACAGGTCTGCACCGCCATCGTCTGGAGTAATGAAGCCGAAACCCTTGGTCTCGTTGAACCACTTGACCGTACCGGTTGCCATAAGAAAGTCCTTTCGAAGCAAGTTCGTTTACAAAACGCAAACAACCGTTCAAGCACGCTGGGGTCTCGTAGATACCAAACGGAAGTCAACGAGTTGAGACGACTTGACTCGACTGTAACGGGCATCATAGCCACATTGTGTTGCGGTGTCATGTGCGCGGTAATGCGCACTACCTTTACTTTAGGCGGATTCTCTACCGCTTTTCAAGAAGAAGAATCCCCAAAGTTGATATAGGCGGGTTTCTCCCACCCTTGGCACTTATGGTGGTCCTGGCTGCTCGGCGCCTGGCGTGCACAGCACATTCCAATTATTTTAATTTTCAAAAATGGGTTGTAGTGCACTGTGGGATTGGCTAAAGTTTCGCCTTGATTGAACACCATCATTCGCGCTTTCAGCGCTGAAAGTGAGGCCCCAAGTGGCAGCAAAAATTATCACCGTTTTCAACCAGAAGGGCGGCTGCGGCAAGACGACCGTTAGCATGCATCTCGCTGGCACATTGGGACTTCGTGGGGCCCGCTCGATGCTTGTCGACATGGACGAGCAGGGCACGGCCACCCGTTGGGCGGCACAGGCCAGCGACGAGCGGCCGTTTCCGGCTTCTGTCATTGGGCTGGCTCCCTCGGGCGGCGCGATGCATCGTGAAGTGCGCAAATTTGTGCATGACTACGACTACATCCTCATCGACTGCCCGCCGGCCGTGCACTCGGCCGCACCCTCGAGCGCATTGCTGATTTCCGATCTGGCCGTTATTCCAGTGGTACCGTCCCCGCCCGACCTTTGGGCCGCGGTAGCCGCCAAGACGCTGGCGCAGCACGCGCAGGTGCAGAACGAGACCCTGCAGATTCGCGTGATGGCGAATATGGTCCAGCGCCGCGTTTCCATCGCCCGGCAAGCCATCGAGATCCTTGGCGACGACGCCGACGTGCCGCTGCTGAATTCGATGATCGGCTCGCGTTCGGCGTTTCGAGAATGCCTGGCAATAGGCTGTACGGTTCATGGCGTGCCGGGTGCGCGCGAGGCGATCCAGGAAGTCGACATGATGGTGGACGAGATACTGTCCCTGATTGAGTAATACGAATGGCAACGAAATTGAAAAGTCTGAAGGCCGGCATGCTCGCCGGTATGGCCGCGGAGAAAACCCGCAGCGATGCGATCGACCGGTTCGCACGTGCGGAAGCCGCGTTGTCCGATCACCCGAATGGTCTGCTCCAGACTCAACGCCCCGGCGCACAGGTGGCCACTTTCAGCGCTGAAAGTACCGTCGCGAGCGTGGAAGGGCGACTGCTGATTCGTGTGCCTATCGCGAACCTGCACGACAATCCGTTCAACGCGCGCCGTATTTACGATCCGGCCGTTGTCCAGGAACGCGCCGCGTCGATCGCCACGCACGGGCAGAAGACGCCTGGCCTGGCTGCGCCAGATCCCACCCGGCCGGGACACTACATCCTGATCGACGGGCACTATCGCAAACGCGCCCTCGCGTCGGCCGGCAAGCTGGAGATGGAATGCTTTATCGAGGACGACCTCAGCGACCTCGATTTCTATCGGCTGTCATTCCTGCTGAACGAGCAGCGCTCGGATCAGTCGGCGCTGGATAACGCGATTGCGTGGCGCCAGTTGCTGGATGAAGGCAAGGTTCAGAAAGAGGAAGAGATTTGTGAGTTGACCGGGATGTCTGCCGGAACGGTGAACAAAACGCTGGCACTGCTGAAGCTGCCGGAATCGGTGATCGCCGTCATGCGCGAGCGCCCCAGCGCCATTGGCATCGCCGCGGGCTATGAGCTGACCCTCTATTGCAAGATTGCGGGTGAGGATCGTACCCGTGAGCTGGCCACGCGCATCATGAACGACGGCTTGTCGAGCCGCGAGGTGGAGTCGATCCGGAAGCATGCGCAGGAGGGCAAGTCCCGCAAGGTCAAGGAAATCAGTCGCCAGTATAAGATTCGCACCGAGGCAGGTCAGCTGCTCGGCACGATCAAGGAATGGGATTCGGGGCGGATCATGCTCGATGTCCAGCTGACGGATCGCAATGCCCGCGAGGACCTGCTGGAGGTTCTCAAGGCCCGCTTCGGCCTGGACAAGACCCTGCTCTGATCTCAGGCCAACCGCAGTTGCCGGGGTGTGAACCCCGCCGACACATCGTCATGCACGGCGGCAAAGCGCCGCCAACTGGAACGCAACAGCCGGTCCAGTCCGCTGGCCGAGTAACCGGCTGACTTCTCCGACCGCTTCGCTCGGCCCCGTTTGGTTTCAGGAAAACCGATCGGGGCGAGCAACGCCGCGTCAGCGATACCGCCTGACACGTGGCCTTCCCACTCGATTCCCCGGTCTCGCCAGTGCATCGCCAGCGCGTGCCAGACTTCGGCGCCCAGCTCCATGTCTCCCGCCCTTGCCGCGTTCTTCGCCGCAAGCGTCAGGCTGACAGTATTGAGTCCCCGCGCCAGATGCGCGAAGCGCAATTCCGGCAGCTCGACCACACGCAAACCATGGCGGGCGATCAACAAGGCGGCTGCAAGCGCCGCGCGTTGCTGCGGCGCGGGTGCGTCGTTGGCTAGCCAATTCAGAAATCGGCTAACCGGATTGGGCGAGGCGGTGTACGCACCTTCGGACGCGACCAGGTCGACATCCGTCAGCAGGGTTTCGCCCGACAAGGCGGGATTTGCGGCGATGACATTAAGCTTGACTTGGCCCGCGGTATCGCGTGGCCGCCGGGCGCGCCGACGCGGTACATCGTGGTGAAGGGCGCCAAGCAGTGCGCGGACAACGCGCAGCGAAGCTTCGCAGGAGCTGGTACGCAGCGGACCCTCGAACGGGCGCCAATGGGCCTTGTCGCGCGCGCTGGACGGGCCGCACCAGAAGTCGGCGGGCTGAGGATTGGCCAGAAACGATTGGTACGCCACCAAGTCTGCCGCAGTCAATGACCGCAACGAACGGCCCTGACGTGCCACCCACAATAGCACCCGTTCGGCTTCGCGCCGATAACTTTTCCATGTGTTTGGCGACGATTCCTTCGACCTGATCCAAGCCTTCACCGTACCCAGTTCTTCAGCCAGTTCCATTTCGTGCGCGCTATTTCCCGCAGATGGACGCATGGATTCCAATGGCACAGGGACACGCATGCCATGCCATAAAGATGCGCCTAAAAGCGGCGCACGAGTCATAAAATCAGCGTGCGCCTGCACGAACTCACGCAATTCGATGTCGAAAGTAGCTTGCTGAGCGCTGAGCCAGCGAACAATCGTCTCGCAGGATTTCTGGCCGATACGGGGGACATGGCGCCACCAGCCGCTGCCGCGGCGGTTCGCCAGGGCTACGAGGTCGGCGATGGTGTGGATGTTGGCCGCAGAGAGGCGCCTGGCCAGACTTGGTCCGAACCACAGCGACACGCGATGCGACGGGAGCGGGCGTCCCTGGCCCAACTGCTCGATCGATGACAGGGCTTCGACCCGCCGCGACATCCCGGTGTCAGACCGTCCCCGCAGCGCCTCGAACATTTCGGCGATATCCGGCCGATCATGCTGGAGCGCAAACTGCACCAGACGATCCCGTAACGAGAGAATGCGCTGGATGGCCTGATGCTCGGTCAGTTCGTCGTCATCGTCGGGATCCAGCAGGTAGCGGTTGGCGATCTCCAACGGTCGCATGCCCTGCGCATAGGCCCGAACCACGGCAAATTCGGTACGGGTCAG
This sequence comes from Cupriavidus pauculus, assembly GCF_002858765.1. GTDB lineage: Bacteria > Pseudomonadota > Gammaproteobacteria > Burkholderiales > Burkholderiaceae > Cupriavidus > Cupriavidus pauculus_B. The sequence goes on along the minus strand of NZ_PJRP01000012.1, from coordinate 1,350 downwards.
TTTGGTCGCAGCCAGCGTATCTCGCTCATCGGACACGGCTGCTCTCCCCAATATGTGCAATTTCAGGCTTATTTCTCAACGCCATGTGCCGCTGCTGCGCGTGTTGACCGGACCACGCTGCAGACGGCGACGCCGCCCGCCGGCCACGGCAGGTGCACGCGGGCGAACTCACGTAAGTGACTGATTTGCAACCAGAAGTTGTCATTCGAAATCTGAGCCGGCCCATTCTGCACATCAAAGTGCAATGTAAATTATTTTAATGCAAGCTGGCGCACATGGGGGAATTGGGGGCAACAAGGTGGCCTGCGCGCGGTTATTCATCACACGGTCCGTTGTATCGGGCCCACGTGGGGCGGCCAAGGGAATGTCGTGCTGGCAAATGGCGGAAGGGCCATAGCGGATGGCGCTGACGATACCAGAATCCTCGGGCGCTCTAAAGGCTTGTTACGCATCCAAAGCGCTGATCAAGGGGCGCGTAGCGCAGCACAGCGGGCAGAGGAACCGCCTGGCGACCCGGCGAAGGCCCAGCACTTGCAAGCGCCCATCTCGGCATTGCTGCCCGCACGGGCCATTCACGCCATTGCACCTGTCCAGCGCCAACGCTTCGACAAGAATCCAGCAAATGAATGTGGGGAGGCTTCTACTGACAGCCTCCATTCGTCCCGCGTGCTGCGTCGGAGGCGTTTGCATGACAGCCAGGCCATGCAAGTGCGGTTTCCATACACGCGGGCAGGGCGCTAAGCCGGTCACTGGGAGGGCGCGCCAGCCACATCCAGCGAAGGCATGAAGTGCGCCTGAGGCCCTCGCCAACGACAAAAAATCGTTTGTGCACGCGTGATTCCGCACCATTGATTTAAAAGGAATTTCATACGCAGCAGTGAGTACGCTTTGTGTGCCGCAGCTGTGAATGTTGGCTGCCAAAGTGCATGGCCCGCGCGTCCCTCAAAGTGCAACGGGCGTATACGTATGCGCGTATACGCGCGCAAGCGCGTTTCACGCGCATGCATCCGGCTCGACGCCCGCAGCCAAAAAATTGGCAAATCACACATCATTCGCTCGAATGATTTTTGACGGGTTCCAGATCGATCTCACTACTAATCCACCGAATAAATTGCGCGAAGCGAACACGGGCACGCCAGCGCCATCCGATGAGGGATGGCGCTGGCGTGCCCGTGTTGTGTGGTGCGTTGTGTGGGGTGGATAGGGACTAGCGTTTGCCCATTAGTACTCGATCACCGGCGCATGCACCGGGGCAATCGACGGGTGCGCGGTCTGCGTGCGCTGGGCGGCCTTGTGCACCATCGTGTAGGCGTAGTCGATGCCCATGCCGTAGGCGCCCGAGTGTTCCTT
>NZ_PJRP01000011.1 GCF_002858765.1 Cupriavidus pauculus | reverse complement strand
TGCCGCTGTCCTCGATCATGTAGGCCAGGCGTTCCGGCGGGTAGTCCGGGTCCAGCGGCACGTACGCCCCGCCCGCCTTGAGGATCGCCAGCAGCCCGACCACCAGTTCCGCCGAGCGCCGCGCCGCAATGCCGACCTTGACCTCGGGGCCGACACCCCGGCCGATCAGCGCGTGCGCCAGGCGGTTGGCCCGGGTGTTCAACTCGGCGTACGTCAGCCGTTCGTCCTCGAACACCACGGCCACGGCGTCCGGACGGTCGGCGGCGTGGGCTTCGATGCGGGCATGCAGCGTGTCAACCGCGTGGGACGCAGCCGCAGACGGCGCGCCCATCCCGCGCAGGACCATCCGGGCATCGGCATCGATCATCGGCAGCGCAGCGACGCGGCTGTCCGGCATGCACACCATTGCCCGCAGCAGCTGCAGCCAGTGGGAGGCCATGCGCGCCACGGTATCGCGGTCGAACAGGTCCGTGCTGTACGTCAGCATGCAACCCAGCCGCGCGTCGATATCGGTCACGTCGAGCATCAGGTCGAACTTGGTGGCCCGCGAGTCATTGGGCAGGAACGTCAGGTTCAGGCCGGCCACGTCACGCGTCTGCTGGAAGCGCCAGCGCTGCACATTGACCATCGCCTGGAACAGCGGGCTATGCGCCGCGCTGCGGCGCGGCTGCAGCGCGTCCACCAACTGGTGGAATGGCAGGTCCTGATGGTTCTGTGCCTCCACCGCTGCGCGCCTGACCTGCGCGAACAGGTCGGCCACCGTGGTCGTCGCATCGATCTCGCACTGGAGCACCAGTGTGTTCAGGAAGGCGCCGATCAGCCCTTCCAGTTCGGGCCGCACGCGGTTGGCCACCGGGAAGCCCAGCCGCAGCAGCGGTTGGCCGCTGTAGCGGTACATCAGCGCGAACAACGTGGCGCTGACGGTCATGAACAGGGTTACGCCGTGCTCGGTGCCGAACTGGCGGATCCGGGCGGACAGCGCATCATCCAGTTCGAAGCGGTAGATGTCACCACGCGTGCTCTGCACCGCCTGGCGCGGACGATCCGACGGTAGCTCGAGCACCGGGTGCTCGTTGCCGAGCCGTGTGCGCCAGTAGTCGAGCTGCCGCGCGCGTTCGCCCGATGCCAGCCACTTGCGCTGCCACACCGCGTAGTCGGCGTACTGCACGGGCAGGGGCGGCAAGGCAGCGATGGCGTCGTCCCCCACGACCATCGCCCCGTACAGCGTGGCAAATTCCTCCGCAAAGACGTCCATGGCCCAGCCTTCGGACACGATATGGTGGATGGTCACCAGCAACACGTGCTGCGCGTCGGCCTCCGCCACCAGGGTCATCCGCAGCAGCGGTCCCCGTTCGAGGTCGAACGGCGTGTTGGCCTCGGTATCGGCCAGCCGGTCCAGCGCATCGGGTCGGCCGGACGCCGGCAACCCGCGCAGGTCGACCTGCGCGATCCGCACATCCGGTGCAGCGGCGATACGTTGCACGGGCACGCCGCCCACGGCCGGGAACGTAGTGCGGAGCGATTCGTGGCGTAGCAGCAGCGCGTCGAGCGCACGCTGCAAGGCGGGCGCATCGAGCGTGCCCGTCAGGCGCACGGCGCCGCCCACGTTATAGGCCACGCCGTCGGGCTCGCTGCGCCACAGGAACCACATGCGCTCCTGCGAATGCGAAAGCGGCAGGTCCGCATCGCGCGCCACTGGCACGAGCGCGGGCGCGTCGGTCGGCTGGCCGGCCTCCACTGCCGCGCACACGCATGCGGCAAAGTCTTCCAGCACCGGCGCATCGAACAGCGCGCGCAGCGGCAGTGCCACGTCAAACGCGGCGCGCACACGCGACACCACCTGCATGGCCAGCAGCGAATGGCCGCCCAGCGCGAAGAAGTCGTCATCCAGGCCCACTTCCGGCACCTGGAGGATCTGCTGCCAGATGCCCGCGATGGCAAGCGCCTCCGGCGCCTGCGGCAGGCGGCGCACCCCCGCCGGCGCTTCGGCGCCGATGTCCGGCAACGCGCGACGGTCGATCTTGCCGCTGGGCAGGCGCGGCAGGCTGGGCATCACCAGGATCACGGCCGGCACCATGTAGTCGGGCAACCGTTGCGCCAGCGCCGCGCGCAGCGCTGCGGGCCGGGCATGGTCCTGTGCGGCCTCGGCGGCCTCGGCGGCCACATAGCCGGCCAGTCGCTCGCGGCCCGGCTCGCCGCAGACACGCACCGCTGCCGCCGTGATGCCTGGCAACGCCTGGAGCTGGGCCTCGATTTCCCCCAGTTCGATGCGCAGCCCGCGCAGTTTCACCTGGTCATCGATCCGGCCCAGGTATTCGATCACACCGTCTTCGCGCCAGCGGGCCAGGTCGCCGGTGCGATAGAGACGCGCACCCGGCCGCGTTGCCAGCGGGTCAGCCACGAAACGCTCAGCCGTCTGTGCCGGGCGCCCCATATAGCCGCGCGCAACCCCCTCGCCGCCAAGATACAGCTCGCCAGGCACCCCGGGCGGCACGGGATTGAGCCGCGCATCGAGGATACGCACAGCGCTGTCGGGAATCGGCGTGCCGATGGGCACGCGTGTCAGGGCGGGCGTCGCCCCATCGCAGCGCCACCATGTGGCATTGATCGTCGCCTCGCTGGGCCCATAGCGATTGTCGAAGCGCACATTCGGCAGCGCGTGCAGCACCCGGACGCACAAAGCCGGCGACAGCGCCTCGCCGCCGGAAAACACCCGGCGCAGCGTACTGCACGCGGCCAATCCAGGCTCCTCGATCCAGAGCTGCAGCATCGACGGCACGAAGTGCACGGTGGTCACGCCATGCGCACGCACCAGCTCGCACAGGCGCTGCGGATCGCGATGCTCTGCCGGCGCAGCCACCACCACGCGGCCGCCCGACATCAGCGGCAGCAGGATCTCCCAGACGGACACATCAAAGCTGAACGGCGTCTTGAAAAGCACGGCGTCATCGGCCCCCATGCCGTACTCGGCCTGCATCCACGCCAGCCGGCTACGCAGCGCGCCATGCGTGTTGGCCGCCCCTTTCGGACGGCCCGTGGAACCCGAGGTATAGATCACATAGGCGAGGTGGTCGGCGGCCAGCGTGGCCGGCGGCGGCATGGCGGGGCCGGATTGCGCCGTCGCGTCTTCCACGGCCAGCACCGGCACGCCGTGCTGGGCGGCCAGTTCCGCCACATGCCCGGCATCGGTCAGCACGCACGTCACGGCGGCATCATCCAGCATGTCGCGGCGCCGTCCGGCGGGATACTCAATATCAATCGGCACGTAGGCAGCCCCGGCCTTCAGCGTGGCCAGCACCGCGACCACCGCCTGCACGCCGCGGCCGAGCACGATCGCCACGCGGTCGTCGGGGCCCACGCCCTGGGCACGCAGGCGGCAGGCCAGCGCAATGGCTTGCGCGTCCAGTGCGCCGTAGTGCAGCCGATGGGCGCCGTCGATCACCGCCACGGCGTCCGGCGCCAGGGCAGCCTGCGCAGCGATACGCTCGTGTACCCACGCCTCGCCTGCCTGGAGCGCGCGCCCTTGGGACCAAGCCTGCACCACTTCCCGCCGCGTGACCGATGCCAGCGCATGGCTGCCAACCGGGCGTTCCGGCTGGTCGGCCAGCGCCTGCAGCAGGTCCAGCAGGTTGTCGCGAAAGCCCTGCATCGACGCTGCGCTGAAACGCTCGCTGGCATAGTGCAACGTTGCACCAAGCGTGCCCGCTTCCGTATCCTCCTCGACATTGAGGTACAGGCCGACCTTGGCATGCGTCACGGGCTGCGTCACCGCCTCCACGGCCAGGTCCGGCAGCGTGCGGAGGGGTGCCAGGTCGCGCTGCTGCAGGTTGAGCATGGCCTGGAACAGAGGATGATGGTCATGGCCGCGCTCAGGCTGCAACGCCTCCACCAGTTGTTCGAAGGCCACGTCGCCATGGCGGTCGGCATCGAGCTGGCCGGCCTTGATGCGCTGCACCAGCGCGGAGAACGACTCGGCGCCGCCCAGCACGGTGTGCACGACGCGCGTATCGACAAAGAAGCCGATCACGGACTCCAGTTGCCGCGCGTAACGGTTGGCCACCGGCACCCCCACCCGAATGGCGTCCTGCCGGCAATAGCGTTGCAGCAGGACCTGGAAGCCCGCCATCAGCACCATGAAGAGCGTGACGCGTTCGCGTTCGGCACACCGCCGCAACGCCGCATGCAGTGCCGGCGGAAGCGCGAACGCCAGCGTACCGGCCCGATGCTGCGGCCGCGCGGGCGGGGAGAAATCCGCGGGCATGGCCAGCGGTGTGTGGTCGTCGCCCAGGTAGGATCGCCACCATTCCATGCGGCTGGCACCGGCCAGCGGGGCCTGCCCGGTTCGGGCAATCTCCGCGACCGCGTGGTCCGCATACTGCTGCACGAGCGGTGGCAGGCCCGCCGCGCCGGCACCGCAGGCCTCCCGATAGAGCGCGGAGAATTCGCCAACCAGCACGTTCATTGACCAGCCGTCGGCCACGAGATGGTGCACCGTCAGCACCAGCGTGGCGGTCCCGGCGTCGTGCACACGTACCGCAACGCGTAGCAGCGGGCCTGCCGGCAGGTCGAACGGGCTGCGCATCTGGTGTTCGATCCAACCTGCCTCGTCAACGCCCGATGCGGATGCCGACGCGCCTTCGAACGTGATGGCGGGCATCAGCGAGGCATGCACGCGCTGCACTGCCTCGCCGTCAATCTCGTGGAACGTGGTGCGCAGGCTCTCATGCCGCTGCACCAGCCGTGCGAAAGCCGCCTCCAGGGCGCGCCGGTCCAGCACGCCGCGCACGTGCAGCGCCCCGGCGATGTGGTACGCGGGGCTTGCCGGCTCCAGCTGTGCCAGGAACCACAGACGGCGCTGCGCCGGCGACAAAGGGAAATCGCCGTGCCGTGGTGGCGTGTCGGCTGGCACGTCATGCGTCCTGGCGCTGTTTGTGCCCGGCGCCGCGCCCACGCTTGCGCCGGCCTGTCCGGCCGCTGCCGCAAACGCACGCAGCTCGGGGGCATCGAAGAACAGGCCCAGCGACAGGCGCACGCCAAGCGTTTCGTCGATACGCGCCAGAATACGCGCCGCTGCCAATGAACTGCCGCCAACGGCGAAGAAGTTGTCGGTGGGCTGGAGTGCGGGCGATTGCAGAACGTCCGACCAGATCGCCGCGACAGCCGCCTCGACCGCCGATAGCCCGGTGGCTACCGTGGAGGTGGCCGGCGGAGCAACGTGATTCATCGCACCGGCCTGACGGCCGTTTTCGAACACGGCATAGGCATCGAGATTGCCGTCCTGCCAGCCGCGCCGGCACGCCTGCCGCTGGAGCTTGCCGCTGGATGTCTTGGGCATGCCGCCGGCCTGGAGCAGCACGACTACCCGCGCCGGCTCGCCATGCGCCTGGGCCGCGGCCTGGGCGATGGCTGCCGCCAGCGTCTGGGGCGGCACTAGCTTTTGCACGCCACGCCCCACCTCGGCCGCCACGCCAATGCCCTCCTCGCCGTCGAGCGTGATGGCGAACGCTGCCACGCGCCCCTTGCGGACAACCTCTACCTCGCGCTCCACCGCCGCTTCCACATCCTGCGGATAATGGTTCTGGCCACGCACGATGATCATGTCCTTCTGGCGACCGCCGATGAACAGCCGTCCGTCCGCGACAAAACCGAGGTCACCGGTACGCAGCCAGCGGTGGCCGTCGCGCTCGGGGAACGCGGCATCCGTGGCGTCTGCATTGCGCCAGTAGCCCGATGCGATGGAATCGCCGGCGGCCCAGATCTCGCCCATCACGCCGTCGGCACAGGCGTCACCCGTGTCGGGATGCGCAATGCGGATGGCGTGTCCCGGCGCCACCGCGCCGCAATCAGCAAGCTCGGTGAACTCCCCGTCATCGGGTGTGCCGGCCTGAACGTCGGCGAGCACGGCGTGGCCTTCGGCGAGCGCATGCCTGTCTAGCCGCAGCGTGCGCAGCCCTTCGCCACGCTGCCCGCCGCTGACGAACAACGTGGCCTCGGCCAGGCCGTAGCACGGGTAGACCGCGGTCGACTGGAACCCTGCCGATGCAAATCGCTCGGCAAAGGCACGCAGCGTATCGGCGCGTACCGGTTCGGACCCGGAGAACGCCACGCGCCAGCGGCTCAGGTCCAGGCCTGCAACGGCAGCGTCGGGGATCCGCTCCGCGCAGAGGCGATACGCAAAATCCGGCCCGCCGCTAACCGTCCCGCCGTAGGCGGCAATCGCTTCGAGCCAGCATAGCGGACGCTGCAGAAAGCGTTGCGGCGACATCAGCACCACCGGCACCCCGCTATAGATCGGCTGCAGCAGCCCGCCGATCAGGCCCATGTCGTGATAGAGCGGCAGCCAGCTCACGATGGTGTCGCCGGCATCGATGCCAAAGCCGTGCCGGATGGCGGCCTCGTTGGCGCGCAGGTTGTCATGGGTCACCATCACGCCCTTGGGCTGTGCGGTTGACCCGGAGGTGTACTGGAGGAAGGCAACGGGCTCGGTGCCCGGCACGGGACGATAGGTGTCTGCCCAGGCATCGTCGACGGCGTCGACGGCCATCACGCGGCAGGTGCCACCCGTGGCCTGCAGCGCCGCCTCGATAGCGGGCTGCAGGGCTGCGGTGGTCAGCACCAGGCGCGGTGACGCATCGTGCAGGATCGAGACAATGCGCGCCAACGCCTGCGGCCGGGCCGATTCCGGCGGATAGGCGGGCACCGCGATGATGCCCGCATAGAGGCACCCGAAGAACGCGGCGACATAGTCGGGGCCGCTAGGAAACAGCAACAGCGCGCGCTCGCCCGGCGGCGCATGCGCGTGCATGGCCGCCGCGATGGCTCGCGCGCGACGCGCCAATTGCGCATAGGTCAGCGTGGCCACGGCATCGCCCTGGTCGGCCAGGAAGCGCAGCGCCACCACGTCGGCGCGTGTCTCGGCATGGGCGGTGAGGATATCGGCAAAACCACCGGTCGGGCCTGTGCTGTGTTTCATGAGGTCACCTGTTTCCTGCCCGCGCAGCCGTGGCCGTGCGGGAATGCTGTCGACGCGATGCCGCGCCGCCTAGGAGGTCGTTTGGAGAGTGGGATGAAGCGCCGCCTCGATACACCTGAGGAGGCGTGCTTCCTGCTGATGGACGAAGAAGTGGCCGCCGTCGAACATCTCCACGGCGCACGTCGCGCGGGTTTCCCTGCGCCACGCGTCCAACGCGGCAGCCGACGGCGCGTCATCGCGTCCGCCGAACACATGCACCGCCCCATGCAGCGGCGCACGCACGGGTGGTCGATAGCGGCCGCACATGCGAAGGTCGGCCCGCAGCACGGGCAACACCATGTCCATGAGTTCGTCGCTCTGCAGCGCTATGTCCGACGTGCCGCCCAGGTCTCGCAGCAACTCGCGCAGTTCGTCGTCGGAGCGCTCGCGCGCATGCTTGTCCGGGTCGCGGCATGCCGGGGCTTCGGCGCCCGATACGAACGTCACCGCCGGTGGCGGCAAGCCGCGCGCTGCCAGTACGTGGGCCAGCTCGTACGCCAGCAGCGCGCCCATGCTGTGGCCGAACAACGCATACGGCTGCGCCACCGTATCGCCGATCTGGTCCGCCAAAGCCTGCGCGAGCGCCTCGATATGCTGCGCGAACGGCTCGTCGCGGCGCGCACCGCGCCCCGGCAATTCCAACGGGTGAACGCTGACCCAGGACGGGATGGCACGACGCCAGCGCAGGTACACCATCGCGCTCGCGCCTGAGTACGGCAGGCAGAACAGACGCATGCAGGCCAACCGTCGGGGTTCAGAGGCCCTGGCCCTGCGCCTGCATTTTCTGGCGCAGGCTCAGCGGACGCATGTCGGTCCAGACCTGCTCGATGTGCGCCAGGCAGGCGGCCTTCGGTCCGGTGACGCCGACCGCGCGCCAACCCTGCGGGATCTCCTTGTACTCCGGCCAGATCGAATACTGCTCTTCATGGTTGACCACAACGTGGAACACGGTGTCTTCGCGATCGAATGGCATTGGCTCGTCCTTTCTGTAGGCATGGCGGCCCGCATGGGCTGCGTGTACTTGCAAGACGATTCAGCCGGCGCGGAAATTTAGCCCCCGGTGCCGCGAAACACGGCGAGCGTGGCGACGTAGCCGTCGGGGACTTCGACGCCGTGCAGCGTCATGCGTTGCGCCCACGTCGCCAGGCGGGCATCGCTGGACATTGCTGTCAGGACATCCTCGCCGCACGCGGGAGGCCAAACGGAGACGCAGGGCAACTGGTCGCCGATGCCGTCGCCCACGGCCTTGAAGAAGGCTTCTTTGGCCGTCCAGATCCGGTAGAACGCCGCGCGCCTCTCGGTGTGGCCGCCTGGCAGCCGCGCCACCTCGACGGGGCTCAGCACCAGCGGTGCGAGTCCGTCGATGTCGACCTGCGCGTCGGTCCATTCGATATCGATGCCCAACCCTGTGCCCTTGTCCGTGTCGTCCAGCCGACCGATGGCGATCAACGCGTAGTCGCCGGCATGACTGGCGTTGAAGACAATGTGTGACGCATCGGGCGTTCCATCTGTTGATGACTCTACAAACGGCTTGCCGCGCGGGTGGGTCCCGAAACGTACTGCAGCCGGGGCGATTCCGAGTTCCTGGCCCAGCAATCCGCGCAATGCCGCGCGCGTCGCGGCAAAACGGCGCTGGTCGGCTGGCTGGCGCAACGCCGCGTGGCGCAAGCACTCCTCGCGCGACAGGCACGCCATCGATTCGGGCGGCACATCGGCGCACCGCACCAACCAGATGCGTACGCCAAGTGGAAATACCTGCCCCTGAAGTGGGGTTACCGGTTCGGGCATGGCCACGCTGATTTCCCTGTAGACGGCGCCAATCCTGGCAATAAAGCCAAATTTAACCCTGTGTTGCGTGATTCGCAATTGCGAATCATTCGTATTTCTATTAAGTTTACTGCCTGTGGTCGCCCGGTGATGCTGCGTTGCACACGGGGCAGCGCCGCAAATAGCGCAACGGGCGGCGCTCCTGGCGTCGCCCGTTGTATCTCTCGCAGTCGCCTCTCCGACCCGCCCCGCCGCCGAGCCATGTCAACGATGACCGCCGAAGTTACACCGCCGATGATCGAGCAGGTGTTCATTTCGCACCGCCCTCACCTCGTCAACGTTGCCGCCCGCATCGTTGGCTGCGCGGGACAGGCCGAAGATATCGTGCACGACGCCTACTTGAAGTGCTGTAACTCGTGCCCGAAGCATATGCGCTCGCAGACGAGCTACATTACCCAGGTCGTGAAGAACCTGGCACTGGACCACTACCGACGCCAGCAGGTGGAGAACCGAATTTTCGCCCCCGAAGAAGCAGGTGAGGATGTTCCCGGCGCCACGAGCTCGCCCGAGCGTGCGGCCATCGCGCAGCAGGAGCTACGCGGGTTGCTGGCGGCGCTGGCAACGCTGCCAGCCCGTACCTGTGAGGCGTTTTCCAGCTACTACTTCCAGGAAAAGACGCAGACCGAGATTGCCAAGCAACTGGGCGTGTCGGCAACGCTGATCAACTTCATGCTACGCGACGCACGCGTCGCCCTTGCGCTTTGCATGGTTGCAGTCCTTGCAGATTGATAAGGCTGCAGCGTAAGAAACTCGGCCATTCCGCAATAATACGCGCGACATGTGCAACAGCCACATCGAATCGATGTGTCCGCAATGTATATTAAATGCTGGGCGTAGGTCGGAATGATATTCCGAAGAGCTGCATGCCAGCGCTACAGCTGCGTTCACCTCACGGCACCGTACGTCCGGTTCAACGGACAGCGTTCAGCAATATTCGATTCCTTAGTTTAAAGCTCAACGTTTGAAGGTGCCTTATATGCGGATCGCCAACGGAAGCAGCCCCTCGATTCCCTCAGTGGCCACCAGAAATCTGCGTCGACGGCGTCAGTCGTGTCGTCGACCCCAAAGAAGCCCCCGTGAACGTGTTTGCGAGGGCTTTTTTGCTCTGACGATCAGTCCACCATATCGAACTCAATTTCTGCGCGGTGCAGCCGCGCGAAGATGTCACCGTCAACAGGGCACCAAGGCTCCGGCATTTCTGTCTGCAGCCCAAGGCCTCCCGATGCAACGCTCAGGTCGAGGCGGCCGCGCTGCGCTTTTGTGATCCTGACGATAGTCAAGAACCGAAGGATGTCGGCATTGATCTGCTCGGATGTGCGCCCCGTCGACAAGGCCGCGAGGCAGTGCTTCTTGATGTAATGGAGAGGCACAACATGCTCGTGGTGGCCACTGCCATCTCTACCTTGGCCCATCGGGACTTTGTGGACGCCGTTGAGGAAGTAGTCGAAGGAACGGGTGTCGGCGTCTGTGCCGCGTAGCATCAAATAGCGCATCAGCCGGTCGAGGGCCCGAGCCCGGCGTACGGGCATATCGTGCACGGCGGCGAACGGCCGCTGGTTGGTATTGCACATGACCACCAGCTCCGAAAGGTCATCGTCGCCGACGGCCGGCGCAAGGCCGCGGTCTTTGCAGCACTCGACAAGGGTCACCGATGCCTCGAGCAAGCCCATGCCGCGCGCCCGGAAACACTCCTCGAGCACGAGTTGGCGAAGCTGAAGGCCGCCGATTTTCTTGGAGGGACGCGGCAGCTCTATGACCCTTGTATCGCCGTTGTTGTCCTCTTCCCACATCTCGTAGAAATAGCGCACGGACTCGAAGACGTTCCGAATAAAGGCGATACGGGCGGGGGTGTCACCCTTTTGGAGATCAACGGCTAAGCGACGAACTCCATCTTGGTGGGGTGTCACGATGCCCTCGTGTTGCAGGACATCCAGGGCGGCCTCGGCAGCCGTGTGGGACAACTTCAGCGTACGTTGGACTAGGCCCGTGGTAACCCATTGCTTAGATACGAGGGCTTCTTTGACGATGTCGATTTGGTCTTGCGTGAGGGTGGTCATATTGAGCTCGTAAGTGTTCCGGTATGTGCCGGCCACTAACAGCACTGAGCTGCTTGCAACCTTCCCATTGTTACAATTTTCTTTGCAGGCATCCTACAAGTCGGTCGATTTTGCCAGAACTTACGGCAAGACCGATGCCCCCCCAATTCGCGGGCCAATCCTCGGTAACAAAGCCTCGAAGAAGGAGTCAAAGACCTCTTCTGCATCGAAGCAAGCGAAGCGGATCATCTTGTGGAAGAGACAACCTACCAAATGCAGGGAATTTCTTCATTTGGCCAATGAACGTCCAACGCGGTTAACCGTGTGCTCAGCGGCAGTACCGGTAACGTGGCAACGCCAAGACGGCACCCTCCCCTACGTTGGGAGTTCAATGCTTCAACCGAGCTGGCTCGGCGGGGAAACAAAAAAAAACTCTCGTCAGGTGTAGATCGCAATTTATGTTAAATGCGGTGCGTAGGTTGGAATTCTATTCCGTCTTTGGATTACCACTCGCGGCAACTTTCCCGAATCTGCAAACCATATAAGCGACAGTTCGGCCGGCTCAAATCGACTACGAGGACACATGCTGGTCCGAGTTTCCAACGTCCTTACCGGACCCGCGCCCGCAGTTCGCGTGGTGCATTGGCCAGGATCATCGACACCCTTGATGGCCATAAAGCTGGCTGGGGTCTGGGCTACTGGTTTCGATCGGACAACAGCTTCCTGGGCGGCAAGCGGCCGCAGGAAATGCATGCGTTTACCCGCCACGGCAATCGACCACATTCTAGCCGCCTGGCTCATCGGTCCCGAGCTTGCGTCATTGCGCCCGAGCGCTCTGCGGCGCCGCCTGGGCATCGCGCAACGCTGAGCCGGGACGAGTCCGACAAGCTTCTCGGTATTGCGACGGTGGTGGCGTACGCCATCTACGTGTTTGGCGGCAAGGCCCGAGCGCTAAGGTGGTTGCGGACTGCGCCTTGCACGCGTGCTTGCGCCCCGATGGCGCTCGCGCAGACCACACGGGCTGTGCGATGCCTAGTGCTGCGACTGTTGCGGATCGACGAAGGGTATCTCGCCTAGCTCGGTGCTCGAAACGAGCGCAGTATGATCGACCCAGCCCGGAGCGCCCCGCGCCACAGCCAGCGCACTCGCTGTTACAGCGCCCCGTTAGCGCCAGCATTAACCCTTTGCGCTTCGCGCCGCGGCCCGCAGGTACAATTCCGCTTCTGCCAATGAGGAGCGAGAGATGAGCGGCGGTCAGAGCAAAATCGAGTGGACCGAGCGAACGTGGAATCCCACGGTCGGCTGCACCAAGATTTCCCAGGGTTGCAAGCACTGCTATGCCGAGGGCATGGCGCGTCGTTTGCAAGCCATGGGCACGCCTGGCTATGAAAACGGCTTCAAGTTGACGCTCCTTGAGCATCGGCTGGAGGAGCCGCTCCAGCGTACCAAGCCGACCATCTATTTCGTCAATTCCATGTCGGACTTGTTTCACCAGTCCGTACCCGATGCCTATATCTCGCGGGTTTTCGAGGTCATCGCCCGCTGTCCCCAGCACACCTTCCAGATCCTGACTAAACGGGCCGAACGACTTGCCGCCTATTGCAGTCGCCACGAGATTCCGGCCAATGCATGGTTGGGGGTGTCAGTCGAAGACAAGCGCCATGGCGTACCACGCATCGACCTGCTCCGCCGTGTACAGGCGGGTATTCGCTTCCTGTCGGTCGAGCCGCTGCTCGAGGATCTTGGCAAGCTGAACCTTCGCGACATCGACTGGGTGATCGTGGGAGGCGAGTCGGGCCCCCAGGCACGCCCCATGAAACAGGAATGGGTAGAACGCATCCAGCGACAATGCGAACAGCAAGGTGCCCTCTTCTTCTTCAAACAATGGGGCGGTTGGGGCGCCGACGGTGTTCGACGCTCCAAAAAGGCCAATGGCCGTTTGCTCGACGGCCGGACCTGGGATGCGATGCCCGACCCCCAAGCGATGGTCTGACGCCGCACCAGTCAGGTCAGGATAATTTGTGGGGAGTATTCGATGACGTCAGTGGAACGATACACCTTAGAGGGCCGACGAACACGGTCAGCCGCCGACGACACCACAATCTCCCGCGATCGGTGCAGCCGCTGAATCACGCCTTGCAGTCGCGCCTCATCGGCCATCGTGTTGCTGATATGGGTTTCGAATAGCTGCCCGACCGTCACCGGCCCTGTGCCAGCCAGCTTGCGCGCTAGATCGTCGGCGAGATGCTCGACACACAGTTCCTCGCTACTCGGGCCGAACAGGATAGAGCTCTGACCGTTGTACGCTTCGTCTCGTCGGGGGTTGTAGCCCAGCGTGAACAAGCCCGGTTCCAGCTCATGCCCGAATTCACTGGAATGCTCCCAGTGAAGCTGCTTCATGACATCGTGCGCCCGGTATCGCTGGGACAAATGCACGAGCCAGTAACTCCAACCATTGGCGCGGTACGGCCTCACGAAGAAGAGCGTCATGAACGGGGCGCCGGTCTCCTGCTTGATGCCATGGGCAAGATGACGTTGCAGAGTGCTGCGCCAGTCTCGGTTAGTCTTCAGCCGTTGGAGTTGCTCCCATGGCACATAGGACTCCAGGCCAATGTCCCGCACGGGCTTACGATTCCCCGCGTTGTCGCTGAGGAACGCCGTCAGTGAGTCCACGTTGAAGTTGAGGATGATTTCGGCACCGGGCAATTCCGCCATCAGCCATTTGAGTAACGTCATCGGCACCGCGCGGTAGCTGTACTGATCGAGCAGGAAAATTGCCCGCCCACCTCCGCGGCGTGCCTTGATACGCTCGACGATCGTCGGCAACTCGGCTGCAAATTCGGCACTCCTCAAGTGCGCTCGCATCACGTCCTGGGCGCCGATCGCTCCTGCATCCTGGCGGCGACCGATCCACCAGCGCAGGTGCTCCACGACCTGCGGGTTCTTGTCGATAAAAAAGAACTCGGCGTCGATCTCGCGCGGCACAACCCGATCGACATTCAGCTCCGCCCGCGCTTCCAGCACCGCCCGGAGCATAATCAGTGGAGTGCCATCCACCACACCACTGCGAGCCTCGTCCAAATAGCTTCCGCCCCCCGAGAACCCATCGACCAGCGTTAGCGTCAGCCTCGGAATCGTAGCGGGCGCCATCACCGTCTTGATGTAGCGGCGGATATAGCCATGCACGATCGAATGCTTGACCGCGCTATGCTGGTCCAGCATGGGAGGCGGCGCACCTACCGCCCATTCGTATTTATCGCCATTCCTCGCCATTCTTTCGTGTGAAGAGTCTGACACTTTTAACAAAGCATATCAGATTTACCCGCTAACAACACACGCCCAATTTCCGTGGGAAAATCAGCGCGCCCTCACAACCATGCCCGCGCAAGGACCGCCATGCCATCGCCTTCCCCAGTCACTGATCCCAACGACGGATTGCCCGTCATGGATGTGGGCGCTTGGTCGAATGAAAAGTCCCGGACGCTGTCCCGCTATGTGGACGCCTCCCGTGCCGCGCGGCGCAAGTTTGGATATTCCTCGTATATCGACCTATTTTGCGGCCCCGGCCGGGTCATCGAGCGTGACAGCCGGCAACTGCTGGATGGCAGCGCCGTGTGGGCATGGCGAACGTCTTTACAACACGACGCCGCGTTCAGCGAGATGTTCATTGGCGATCTGAATCCCGATTATGTCCACGCGTGCGACCTGAGGCTGCGCGCCCTGGGCGCCAAGGTTCGACCGTTCGCCGGGCCTGCCGCGAATACGGTCGATGAGGTCCTTGCCCGTCTGCCAAACGGTCTCCACCTTGCCTTCGTGGATCCCTTTAACATCGCCCATCTTGATTTCTCGATTCTGCAGAAGCTTTCGCAACAGAAGACCATCGACATCCTTGTCCACTTCAGCGTAATGGATGTCCAGCGCAATATCGGCAAGGAGTTTGATTCGAAGATGTCGCGCCTGGATGCGGTGGCGCCCGGATGGCGCAACACCGTTCGGCTCGACAGCATGCCGGTTCGGCAGCGCGTCACCGCCTTTCTGGACCATTGGGAGCAACTCCTGATGGAGATGACGCAGATGCGGATCGCGGATACCAAACCGATATTCGTGAATCGCAATCGCGGCCCGCTATATCGCCTGATCCATTTGAGTCGACACAATCTCGCCGAACGTCTGTGGAACGACGTCGGCAGAGAACATCGTGCGCAGGCACGCCTGTTCCCAAACGCCGATTGAAGACGACGCACCGCCTTTCGCTTCCGGCCAACCCGCCGCCGATTCATAGCCCTCCGCAAACCTGCCAAGTCCGATCACAGGAATACAAGCCCTGCTCGGGTGATTGCTGCCCCGAATGCCGGCCAGGAACGGCCACTGCCCCTGTGGCAATCCCTCCCTTTGGGGCATGCGATGTACCGGGCGTCTCGCCATAATTTCCGGTTGAGCCTCGAGGCAGCGATGCGGTCGGCCAACGCTGGCGCACAAGAACAAAAGTATCGAGAAATCACAAGGAGGTATTGGTCGGCTTGGCGTTGTTCGTGGAACTCGCCCTAACGCACTTGTGGCGAAGAGGGAAGCACGGCAGGGATCGGCTTTCCTGGCGCTATCAGTTTTTCCCTGCAACCAGTTCGCTACCCAGTCTTTCGATAGTTGCTCAGCACCGAGTCACGCGTGGCCTGACGCCGAGATGCACATTTATATCCTGACAATCTGCCCCCTCATCGGGGGACATAACAGCGATGAAGGGTCACTCAAACACTCCCCCCACACGCATGGGACGCCTAATCAAGGGCGGCATGTACTTGCTGTCTCTATGGCTCCTTTTTGTCCTCATATTTGTCAACAAGGTCTCGGTTGACATCTGCCTTGGTTGCCCGTTCGCGGACCGCGCGCGGTTGTTGGCGATCGCAAAGGAAAACTATCTTCCCATCGCGTGCGTGGCAATGCTTCTGGTATCAGCGGCATTTTATTTTTCATTCTTACATCTCATTCGCGGCGCTAAGGATGGTCCTTACAAGGTTCTCGAGCTAGAAGATAAAAATGCAGAGCATCTTGTTTTTCTCGCCACTTACGTGGTTCCATTAGTAGGATTCGGTCTTGAGAGCGTTCGCCAGATCATAAATCTTAGTATTACATTGACGATACTCGGCGCCATATACATCAGGACGAACCTTTTCTACGCCAATCCAACCCTCTCACTGCTCGGATTTAAGATTTTCGTCGTGAAGCTAGAGCGCCATAAGCGTGAGTTCCCACAATCTTGTGTGCTCATTTCTCGCGAAGAAATTGATATTAACGACTCGATCAACGTATTGCAGTTGGACCGAAGAATATTTTTCGCAAAAAAGGCAATTGTCATTGCGCCATGAAAACAATAGATGAAATCCGAGCCGCCTGGGAAGATCTTATCGCCTCGGGAATCAACTTCACTCTCTACCTTGGTTTGGGTGATTCCGATCATCGCCAGTACCTGCGAGCTGATTTTGACGATGAGGCGACAGAAGCAGTGGGCAACAGCTTCGTCGATAGTATCGAACGCTATTTTCAAGGCGATCTTTCGACGGTGGCCTTGTCTGCGCTCGATGACCGCGCAAACCCTCTGGTCTGCTACGACCTACCTGATGCACCGGCAGAATTTGAAGTGCTAACTCGGCTCACGCAAGATCCGGAGCCTGCAACGTATGTGTTTGCCGACCATGATTTCAGCGAAATAAAGACGATGGCCGTAAAGGTTTCATCTGCTGACACTAGCGTCGTATTTTTCAAGCGTTTCTATCCAGTGTCATTGGTAAAGCGCGATCAAATCATGCTTGTCAAAGGTGCGACGTCCCGTTTCGAACTGGTCAACAAAGATATCCTGAAGGTCACCGGTGGCTTTGAGGTCATGCTGATGGATGACGAGTTCTACATCAACGATTTTTCCAAGTTTGAAAAGGCTTTCTCCTTCGACGCGATAGCCGCTCGCGCGATGAACGCAGTTACTGCCACCATCGTTGCCCTCAACCTTGTGCATGATGTGAAAGGTCATTTGGCTTCCTGTGAGGCACCTCGTAAAGACATCATCCGCGCCGGTCGTAGTCCAGTCCTAACTATGCCGGCGGCCGCCATAATCGCGTTCGTCTCTGCAAAGCAGCAGCAGTTGGGGCTGCAAGTACAAAACGGTCTTGTAGTATTGAACTCGAAAGAGAGCGTTCGTCGCCTTTATCGTCTCCTAAACGACGATTACCTTACTTCACAACTGACTCAGTTGGAGTATGAGACACTGGCCAAAAACCGATTGTAGGAAAAGCCAAAAATGGCTCAGCTGGGACTGCACCTGGAGGATTTGCAAGCGGCGGGGTGTTTAACCCCTCTGCCTCCGTCATAAGCTCCGCTGACTCGTCACCGCAAAGATCGATGGCGCTTCGGCAAGCTTATCGAAGCCTCACTCGCATCGATAGACCGGTTGCCCGCAGCGACTTCAAAATCAGTCCATTGCGATAAGGCTGGATATCGCAGCGCCCCGATGCTGGCGCTGGACGTGTGTTGGAGGGCCGACCAGCCAGCCTGCGGGCTAGCGAACCGGTCCTGCGCGCCATCAATTCTCTAAGGCCAAGCGTGCGAGCTTTTCGAGGACGCTCATCTTCGAATTGTCTCCACCCACAAGTATTCCGTTTGCATGGTGTGCAAATACAACTGGACGAGGGGCAATTCCAGCAGGCCACCCTGACTGGCAGCACCGTCGGCGCCATAGTGCATCACGTCGCGCATGCCGGAAAGCGCGTCCCCCGAGCCGTTGATGCCCCCTTCCGGCGGCACAAAGAGCCGCACCCATGAGCCACAATCTTGCACCGGCATCTTCAGCCCGATTCGCTCGCCGCGCGTCGAGTGTTCAGGTCTGAACATCGAGATGTAGTACGGTAACAAGTTGAAGTCGCGGCTCTTGGAGAGAAGCCGGCCCTTGCCACCCTCCGCTTTCTGCTCAGCCTGGTAGTCGTCCTGTGCGGCGATAGCTGTTTCGATGTCTGGGTACGCGTCATTGAGGATGATTTTTGGTACGAACCTGCCGGCCCAGACGGACAATCTGTCGCCAGTTTTGGCATCAATGACCCAGAATTGCCCATCCCGAATCCATTCCCTTCCGCTCTCGGCGCGCGTCAAGGTAGATGTCGCCTCATTCATGCCGCCAAACGGTGCTTTTCGGCGCCTGGCTTGATTCCCGTGGACACGGCAATCTCGCGCTCCGGATTGAGTGTGACCGTGTCGATTGGCGACCAGTCTCGAGTGTTGCATGACCAGCGACGCGGGTTGCGCTCACGGGCCTGAACATACAGCGCGTGGCGCGCGGCGAGAATCTTGTCATCTTGTCCGGCGTGGCGCTGTGCCGGGCTCACGTAGCGGATGCCGCTGTGGCGGTGCTCATGGTTGTACCAGTGGACGAAGTGCGCCGCCCAGGTACGCGCCGCAGTCAGATCGGCAAAGCCCTTGGACGGGAACTCCGGACGGTACTTGGCCGTGCGGAAGAGGCTCTCGACGAAGGCATTGTCGTCGCTCACGCGCGGGCGCGAGTACGAAGGCTTGACGCCCAGCCAGTGCAACATCGCCAGCACCGTGGTGGCCTTGAGCGTGGCGCCGTTGTCACCATGCAGCACCGGCTTGGCCGTCATGGCGTGAATACCCTCCGCCAGCGCCGTGCGCTTGACCAGATGCGCCGCATGGTCGGCTTCGTCGCGATCGTGGACCTCGAAGCCCACGATCTTGCGGCTGTAGACGTCCAGGATCAGGTACAGATAAAACCAGCGCCCGGCGACCTCGGCCGGCAGGTAGCTCATGTCCCAGCACCACAGTTGGCGCGGCCCCGTGGCCACGTGCGTGGTGGGTGGGCGGCTTTGGCGCGGTGCCTTGGCGCGTCCTCGATGCCGGGTCTGCCCATGGGCGCGCAGCACTCGACCAAAGCTCGATTCGCTGGCCAGGTAGACACCCTCATCGGCCAGCATGGGCACGATGCGCGCCGGCGGCATGTCGGCGAAGCGCGGCTCATTGGCGACGGCCAGAATGCGTTCGCGCTCCTCGACGCTCAGCGCGTGCGCCGGCGTGGGCCGAACGGCCTCGGGGCGGCGGTCGCCGACCACCAGGCCATCGTGGGCCTTCCAGCGTTGCAGAGTGCGCACGGTTATGCCAGCCACCTCGCACGCCAGGCGCAGGCGCGCACCGCCTGCGTGAGCGGTTTCGATATGGCGGACCATCGTGTGGCGATCTTCCAGGCCGATCACGCGTCCTCGTCCTCGTCCTCGTCCTTGTCCTTCGGGAAGATGCCCTCTAGCTTTTTTGAGAGTATCAGCAAGGCGGCGGCTTCGGCCAAAGCCTTCTCCTTGCGGCGCAGCTCGCGCTCGAGTTCCTTGATGCGGCGCCGATCGGCCTTTGTCTCCCGATGGGTGGCACGCGCATCCTCGGGCTCAGCCAGCGCCTGCGTGGCGGCAGTGCGCCACTGCTCCAACTCCTGCGGATACACGCCGTTCTCACGGCACCAGGCGCTCTTGCTGGCCTCGTCCATCGCAGTCGTCGCCAGCACCGCCTCAAACCTGGCCGTCGCTGTCCATGCCCGCTCGCGAGCGGGCATGGACATAGCGTCCGCACGCCAGCGTTCCAGCGTGGCCACTGCCACGCCCAATTCCCTTGAAACCACTTCCACCGCCTCACTCTCCGGTGGTAACAACCGTGCTACCGCCCGGTCCTTGAATTCTTGTCCGTAACGAGCCACTTCTATCTCTTATCGCCCCCAGGGTTCAAATTCTATCGGGGCGACATCTATTTTGCCGGGGGGGGGGATTTCGCGGTGGCGGAGGCCGCTGCGTTGCTAGCCAATCGTTGGGGTATCCCCGCCTCGGTAGATACGCAAGCGCTGCCGCTTTTTTACAAACTCGAACTAGATGGTTCATTGGACGTAGACGGCGCGCTGACAGACGAAAGAGCTGGCGCCATGCGCGTGGAGTCAGAGCTCGGATGGACGTACATGTTGCGTCACACAGCACAAGCGCTCGCGAAGGCGGCAGACGTTGACGAGCTGACGAGCCGGCGGAGGGCCGCCATATTCATCCAAGAGTGGGGCGGGCTTGAAGCGTTCGGGCCACAGGCGGTCACGCGCCTTGAAGGTCAGTTGCGCGCTGTTGACATGAAGCTCAAGTATCTGAAGCCCCATGCCTTTATTGGCGTGATTGCGCTTCGGCACGTGGCAGGAGAGCTCCACCGAGCAGGCATGCTGCACCCCCCTGACATGCCAGTACTCCTGGAGCGGCTGAATGCACCAACTCCGCCTCAGCCCCTGTCGCTTCCGCAAGTGCGCCCGATAGGTGTGCACCGGCCACTCGTGGCCCGGAATGCTCACCGGACGGAGGGAGAGCAAAAGTGGACGGAGAGCGTCAGAGATGATGTTGCCACTTGGTTGGACCAGCGCGACGAGCATGTCGTAGCAGAGGTTTCACGATTCAAGATCTATAAGCCGCGGCAAGCGGAGCTTCTACTTCATCGTATTCGCGCCCCTGAAGCTTCCATCGATGGAGTAAAGGTTGCTGATGTCTATCAGCAGTTGCCTGCTGCTGTCTGGATAGGTCGGGTAGTGCCGCTCGACAGCGAACCGGCGTCGACGCTCATCAGAAGGCTAGTCTGTTCAATCGACTTTGGCCCTGACTCGGCGACCTATCCCATCGTGCTCTGCCCTAACTGGTTGCGCCTACTTCAGTGGCGTGCGCATGAAGATGCCCCTGGCGTTTACATCGACGTCAGTGGAGGCGCCGTGGCTAGGGTCGTCTGGTGGCGAGACGCAGGACCGGTGGATATAGATGACGAATCGATCTGGGGCGAGGGGTGCTATGTCACGTTGAACAAAGCGGGGCTGGCCCAGTTCACGGCGACGTGTGGGAACGCGGTCATCAATGTTTTCGCGACCCGAGAGGTTCAGAAACCGCGCGAGTACGGTGAGAAGTTCTTCGAGGCGGCCAGGAATAGCTATTCCATCTGAGCCGCCAAGATGCTCTTGCGCGCAGTCGACGCTACTGCACCGCGGGCGACTGCGCCACAGGCGACCGTTCACCGACAGATGTCGTTCAATCCAAAAAATGCTCTAGCCGAGCACCCTTAATCGGCTAATCTGCTTCCTTCAATACGGTATCAAAGCGCATCCACTTTGTCACACCGAAGTGATGAATAGCCGCCCCCGGTTCCCCATCGGCGGCGAGTAACGATACTGCACGCCAAGGAGCATACTTCTCGCCGCGCTCTGCACAGAAAATCTGGAGGCAGTGCGGCTTGTCGGTGCCGGCGCGAGGAAGGGCCGTGCTACAAATCCCAACCAGTCGCGCTTGAGAATAGGTGCACACGGTTTGGCCAATGTCGCTGAACCACGATTTCTCAGCGAATCCCCGGTCCATGATGGGTACGAAAACCCAGTCAGGTTGCACATCGGTGATCAGAGTTGTAGCGAGATCTGACGACGTGATGTCTTGGCAGATCAGGATGACACAGCGCCCGAGGCTGTCGATGTCGACAACTTCAATCTGACTGCCTGAGGCTACGTCCTCATGGAAGTTTCCGGCGCCGCCAACCCCGGTGATGCCGAACTCGGCGGCCCGTTCGGGCGTAATTTCCGAGGGCCATAGCTTCTGCTGATGCCAAAGAGGTACGCCGCACTGGTTGGCGACGACGGCCTCATTCCACGGCTGCCCCGCAACGTCTCGCGAATGTGTGTTTGCCGTTCCGGCAAGCAACAGCCGACACGCCAGAGGTGCTGCGCCCATGTCAGAGAAAGCCGATACATGAGCTTCCGGAGACATCACAAATTCCGGTGCTAGGGCGATATCCAAATCTCCGCAGCGACGGAGCGCATCTAGCAATGTCGCGGCAGGATCGAATCCCGATGAAGGACTGTAGGTTACATAGCGTTTGTCATCGCGAACCGCCGTTGTGAGCGTCACGTGTTCGCGCTTTTCGGCGACTGGGACAACGCAAACACGCTCGCCTCCGGGCGGACGGCTCCCTTCGTCAACACCGCGGCTCGAATGTTGATCTATCACCGAGAACCGCACGTCAATTGGCGAGTGCTTCAGCGTGAGGCGGGTTTTTGTCACGCCCAGGTATGCAAACCTATCCGCGAGATTTTCTGCATAGCTTGCAGTTTCATCGCGCTGCGCACGGAGGAGTGGCCCCCTGAAGATAAGAGCCAAGTCGTATCCAGTCTTTTCTCCAGTCGCGTCGTTGACGTCGCAACAGGTCCCCAAGACTCCTTGGCTACGGCGTCGCGCTTGAGCAGATTGAAGCCAGTCCGCTAAAGCAGCGTCGTCTTCGTCTTGGAAAGCTCGCGGATGTATGCGTGCGAATTCTCTGTCGATGCATTGCATAATATGCAGACGAAGTCCGAGCAACGGCAATTCGGACTCAGGGGTACCGGAAGCAGCAGCCTCGGCAAGGAGCGACTGAAGGGTCTGCGCCGCCTCTTCGCCTCGCGATGTAGAAAGCGCGCGCTTGATCCGAATGTCGAGTTCGGGCGCGCAGCTT
Organism: Cupriavidus pauculus; assembly: GCF_002858765.1. Lineage (GTDB taxonomy): Bacteria > Pseudomonadota > Gammaproteobacteria > Burkholderiales > Burkholderiaceae > Cupriavidus > Cupriavidus pauculus_B. The sequence goes on along the minus strand of NZ_PJRP01000011.1, from coordinate 218,661 downwards.
GGCGCCGACGTCCGCTGCGACGGCAAGGCCTTCCGGACGGCAAGCCAGCAAGCCAAAAATACGTCGACCGGATCGCTCATTGCTTGGCTCGGGGAGGAACAGAGTCAGAGCGTGCGTTGAGCAGAGTCGAGAGCGCTTGCTGCACTTCGCTGTTGGGTGTCCACTCGACTCCCGCACGGTGAAGAACGTGTAGTAGTTCGTTATACCTTTGGACAATTTCGCCAGGACGTCCCTGAAACAAGAATGAGGGTCGACGTAGGGGCTGACTCACAGTTGCATCTGCAATCGCCGCTAAGCGTTGCAAAACAATCCGCGTCTGAGGTGATTCATCGCCCTCGAGCAATCCGACTGCATTGATCGCTGCCTGCAGAAATGTCACGGTATTCCTGGAATTCCGACCTAGGTGAAAGGCTAGTGACGATGTCCGCGGTTGACTGTGTTGTGAACCGAGTGTGGCATCCAAAAACTGTAGCACAGCTGCGCCCGATCCTTGTTTCAGCACAAGACTGAACAGTTCGTAGAACATGGCAGGGGACAGCCCCGCACCATTGATTCGAGCCACCTCTGCAGCATGCGCTTGTCGCTGCTCGATCGAAAGTCCTAAGTCCGAATGAGTGGCCAACAAAGCGTGCGCATCGGCGATTGTGCGTTTGAGGTCCACACGAGAGGTATCCCAGTCTACTTCCTCGCAAATCTCGGTAGCCCGCATCAGATACTCCAGCCCTTCTGCGGTATCCCCCTCCCGAAGGGAAAGTCGTGCCTTCAAATAAAGCAGATCAGCTTCAATGAACAAAAGGTCTTCATTTGCGGTCGTTCCCAAGCTTTCGGCACTTCGCAATTCTGAAACTCTTGAAAACAAATCACTAACCGCTTGGACCGCAACGGAATCGTAAACTCGATACGATAGCCAAGCAATTCGTCGACGATTCTCTAGCCGCTTTATTTCCGCGGCTGGCTGTGCAGTCGGTTCGTATAGCGCGTCCAACTCCTCCCGCAGAGTAATCTCGTCTTCCGGCTCAAGCTGCCCTGAATTTGCGATTAGATGGAGTTCTAATGCATGCACAAGGGATTTGCTCCACTTGGTGTCCACCTCAGTGAGCATGCGCAAGATGTTTATTGCTCGCGCTTGCAGCCCTAACGAACGCTCGGAAAATTGGATATTTCTCGCCTCGAATGAAACGCTGATTAGCGCCTGCAGATAGTCCTCGGCCAGAGATTCGTGTTCGCCGTTCGCGACTAATTCTTCAGCGCTGCTAATAAGGGATTCGAGCTCCGTAATCGCGCGTAACGGCTCGGAGCCGATGAGTTTTTCGATATACTCACTCGTCGCAAGCTGTGGTTGCAGTCGCGCACGTGCCCTGCTGACGAGACTCTCATCGAGAGGAATAAGAGCTAGGTCGCTCAGCCCCGTCAGTTCTCGTGCAAATCTGAGGTAATTCAGACAGAGCGCATCGACTTCCATATCGCTGGCGACGACGGGAGCTAGTGTTTCGTAGAATGGAACGGCGTCGGCGTGCTTTATAGCCAACGCTTGGAGTTGATGGATGGCCATTTCGACAGAGAATCCGCCAAGGCGAGTCAGGTCCGTAATAGCCTTTGCTCGAGCCTCACTCTCTTCGGACGTTCCTTCGCGTGCTACACGCATTGGGGCAGCAAGCAAATTGATCTCGGGTTTAGTCGCTCGGATAACGGAAGCAATCTTTGAGATACCTTCAATGTTCTGCCGATTCAGAACAAAGCAAAGTGCGACTGCATCCGGTAGCTGCATCGTGCAAACTCCGGCAGACTCCGCCAACCCAGTTCGGCTGTCAATCAGAATTAGGTCATAACGCTTCTTTGCCCAGTCACGAAGGGCACGTGACACGTAACCTCCCGCCATTTTTGAGAAAAAATCGGGCCATGGGAAGCTCGCCAGTGCTTCTTCATAGTGCGTTGACTCGGGAGCCTCGATTCTTGGGCTACCCGCACCTATATAGTCGATGCTGCCATCGGAGCCTCTGAAAAATTCAGAGGCGACCAACTCTCGCACACAGTCGTTGAAGGGTGCCCCAGAGTCAAACAATACGACCGCCTCTTCGATTGCCTCCTGCGTATTATTTCGAACGCGGTTGACCCAATCCCATAGAAAATTTAATACTCCTGGCGAGGATCTCAATTCGCGGGCGACCGAAGGCTCTTGAACTCCACGGAAATAATATGCTAGACCAGGAGCTTCCAAGTCCCAGTCCATCACAAGAACACGCTTGCCGTTACACGCCGCTAGGAAGGCGGTGTTGGCTAATGCCATTGTCCGTCCTACGCCGCCCTTGAAGGAATAGAACGTGATGATTTCCCCGTCGCGAGGCAACTCTGCCGGACCGAAGATCTCGAAGTCTTCCTGGTCGTATTCCATTTCGTCAGCACTACTCATACTAAAAGTTCTTTGGCAGAAGCAGGGACGGGTCCGAAATTTGGAGCAGTCTGAAGGACTGGTTCGAGCGACGTCAGCACAGCCATGATCGCTTCGTGAGCCGCCTTGCCCGAGTCGCTTGACGCCTCCTGAGTAAGCTGCGCGCTCTCACGCTCAAGAATTCTCTTGAACGCCTGGTTTGCCGCTGGCGTGAGGAAGTTGAAGACTTGTATTGAAACCTTCCGAAAGTCAGCGATTCCCGCCCTTCTCAACATACTCAGCGTTCGGCTGGTCTGCTCTGTTGTCCGACTTCCCAGCCGGGCCAAATCAGATGTCGAACGTTCACCGTAATACATCTCCTGGATGAAACGGCGATAGGTGGGATTCTCCAGCGTTTGGCGGAAGAGTTCGTCAGTCCGCTTCGAAGCTGCCTGAGCTAAGACAAGATGGGCGAAGTCGAGCTGACCAATGCGATACGCTTTTTTCACTTCTGGTTGCCTAGACGCCGAACCGACACCCAGAAGCTCTTCACGCGACTCTGGCCTCAACTCCACTAACATCCTCCGACAGGCATCTCGGAGCGCAGTCGAGGCGGCCTTCAGATCGGAGTCGCGTGTTCGCAGCAACTCTCTCAAGCGCTCTGCCAAAGTCGCTTCCCAGCCCGCAGGGATGTCACCCAACTTTCCTGCCGACTCGAGGTGCACAGTTAGGGATTCAATGCTTGGGGATGTCATGGTGGCAACTCTTCCTTAGGAGAATCAATTGTAGATCAATGATGCTTACCTGACGAGCGAAATTCCGTGACAGGAGACTGAAGTTGTGGTTGGCCGCAGAAATTACAAGGGTAAACCCTTGGAATCATTCGTCCCAGCGATACGCCGGTGTGCGCACGAACAAATAGTTAAGTGATAACTTTACTTTTATACCGCCCATTGTCGCGTCATGTGTTTCTTGCACTACATTTGGTGTACCCCCACCCTACGCAGTTTCGTGACACTCCGCTGGCCTAGGAACGACATGAGACATGGGGGAGGCCCCGCAATACGACGGCTGGTTAAGGGCGCCGACCGGCAAGCACCACGAAACAACGTGCTTAGACCTTATCTCGACGGCGCGAATGCGAAATCAAGAGCAGAACCGAAATCAGTCGCGCCCAGAAATATCGGTTAATTGCCGAACGGGTCTCATACCGTATCCGGATGGGCAGATTCCCGGGCGGCGTCGGCCTGCTTCCCTGTCCACGGCTTCAGCCCTATAACCGCACTATGCCGCTGACCCAGAATCCTTGGGGCGGTGGTGCTTCCTGGCCTCGGTGTGAAAGACATTGTTATGCTGTTGGCTATCCGTCAGGTGGAGCAGAAGGCAGATTGACTGGCGGCTATACATTCCGGGAATTTTTGCCGAGCTTGTCCCATGACCGTTGACAGAAAAGCCGCCGCCGCTTTAGAGCGGTATCGAGCTTTGCGAAAACTGCCTGGGACGGCTGTCGAGCAATATAAAGAACTCCGTCTCAGACCAGTTGCGAGAGTTGCCGACGCTAGACAGTGTTTTTCGCATACTTAATGAAGCGAGGCGCCTAGAAGATGATCGGAGCGTGAGTGGGGTAGCGCCTGACGACCACCGGCTACGTCACAGCGCTGGCCACGGGCATTCGTCGGCTGGTCGACATGGATAGCAATACAGCATCGCTTGCACAAATCGTGGCCAGGCTGAGTGTCAATGTTCACCTCCTGACTCGCTTCCACTACGTATCTCACGACGGTGATCCCTACAATTGGGAGACCGCGCGCGATGCATACCTTCGGAAGCACATCAACGGCAATTCACCAGGACGGCAAGCGGTGATTCGCGACCGCATTGACTGGACCTGGTCGCAAATCAAGCACCGCAAATTCGATGAGATGGCGAACGACAAGCCGGGGCCTCAGCAACGGATCTCCGACGTGGTGTTTGAGCGGATGGGTGACGCGCTTCGCAGTCCGTCGCTGTCGCGCATCAAGACCTTCACGGACAAATCCATTGCACACGCCGACTGATTGGAAGGCGAAACACCGGAACTGACGCTGGACGATATCGATGAATCCCTGAAGGCGCTGTGCCAGGTCCGGAACTTCATTTCGACCATCATCCTCTTTGACAGCGATCACTCCCACGCGGTACCCACCCCCTAGTTCGATATTTCCGAACACCTCGAAAAGCCGCAGGCATTGCCAGCAGACCAGGCCCTTACTTCAGGCGTTCTGGCGGCAATATGCCGAGGAAAGAAATCGCTGGAGCAGCACAGAAAGCGGCTGCACCGAGAATTTTCACTCGCGTTCTTGATGGGAAGCTCCGGCGACTCGCGGCAACGCTTGCACTACAGGTATCCCCCACCAGTCGGACGCCCCCAAACGAGCCGCCCCTTTCGCCCCGATAAGACCCCAAATCTAGGAAGAGCCAGGACACAAATTTAGGTGCCTCCGTTTGCACAACTGAATTTATAGCGATGCCGCAGGCGGTGAAAACTCCCATCGTCCCAGGCCTGGCAAGGCTTCCCCGGCGATGTTCATTTCAACTGAATCCGTCACAACGAGGAGCAGATTTCAACTGAATCTGCACTCCGATGTGCGATTTCAACTGATTTTGTACTCTGATGCGCAGCTTCGCCTACTCTGGTGCTGTAGTTGGCCGCACATCGGAGCACGGGAGTGTCGCGACGCCCCCGCCTTACCAATGCCATATCGACCGTAGGTGCGGCCTCGGATGGTGAGATCGACCTCACCATCTGGCCGCAGGCCCTGATTGACTCTGCGGCACCGGCATGCCGAAGACGGGGATGGGGCATCTACAAATTCAGTTGAGTGAGCGTGTATCAGCGACCTCAGTTCCGCTCCACAACTCGCTGCTATATCGATAACAAACATTAGCGATACTGCTGCGTTTTGAGCGCAAACTTGGTGCCTGCGCAACTCACGCTCTCGTTCTGGCCGCGAATCATTTATGCCAGGTGCTGACGGCCCACGAAGCGTGCATTTGCAGTGCTGCGCGACTCGGGCGCTCCGCCTCCAGCGTCGGTAACTGAATAGCTGAGCCAGCAAGCGCCCCGTAGTCACTAGTCTTCAGTTTTGGGGCTAGGAGCACGGTCATCGACGCAGGGTCAACGGCGAGAAGCCCCAGGTCATACAGTGAATGAAGATCGCTACGCAGTAACAGACCGTTCGTGACCGTATTTGTACTCGCGCCAAAATACCGAAATATGTGTGCCGCCTCCAAGGCTTCTGGCACGTTAAAGGCGGACATCGCGCAGCGGCCCCTGTACGCGGATAGGACCGCCGCTCGAAACGCGCCTTGACCTTGTCTCCGCACAATAGACGCGTTTATCCAGCGACGCGCATCTTCGACGCTGTCGGGGTTAAAGATGTCGTCCATTGCACCGTCGGTGTCTGACGACATCGTCTTCGGAGGAAACGAGCCAATTTCTCCAGCAGGACCAAAACCTTCCAAATGAAAGTACCCACCCTCCCACTCCCGCACGAGTGCAAGCCCAAGTACGTGATACCGTGGATTGGGCTTGGTCTTCACCTGCCGCATTACGCCTATAGGAACACCGTCACGTTTGCAAGCAAGAAGTGCCAGGTTAGTAAACTGACTATCCCGCTTCGCTGGGTCGGCTTGTTCTTGGTAATACCTGTATGTCCAAGATCCGTCAGGCCTGACGACCGGCTCATGGTCTAGATACCGGCCGCCAAGCGATTCCCGAACACTGATGGCATAGGGTAGTCCGGCAGGTTTGTGGATCCCCTTTGCCTTATTGACAAGGAAAGTACCGTTCGGCATCGCCTTGGGCCAAGCAACTTCTTTTCCGTGATGCTGCTGAAACCACAGAAGTGCATCCCGGTGATTGGGGGCGAGACGCTCAAGAATGTCTTTAAGTGATGACATTTTATTTTTGCGGTTCGTGTACTGAGGGAAGGAGATAGGGCAACGACATCGCGATCGTCGAAGCCCGACGCTCCATTTTCCGTATTACGGAGCAAAGCATCGATACAGGCCAGCGCTTCGCCCGCAATATCGCCAAACTACCATGCCGCCTGAACCCGACGTAAGTGGGATGGACTTCACGACCAAAGATTGGCGTTCTGCCCCCTGAGCATTTACGTTCGCGTCGGCACGCCTCCAAGTCCTCAAGCTGTTTCAACGTGTTATCAACAGCATTACCCGATTCGTTCAACATCCGACAACGCGGTTTTTCCATGGGAGCGAATTGGCCATACTCACATCACCTTGGCAACACCTGCCTACATTGACCTAAGACCATGTTCTATCAACGAGACATTGCGTCGTCACGGCCGGAGGGAAGCGGCGTTGATATCACATTCCCCAAACGGGATGGACTCTACGGGGGGCGTATTCAACTAAAATGCATCGTGCTTCCGAGTTACGCGTAGGTCCGCGATGGCAGACGCACTCTATTTTCAGACCACGGTAAATAACGAACATTGGGAAACAAGGGTCAATGGCTGACGAGGAAGTGAGAACTGAACGGCGAGGCAGCTTTTCACCGAAATGCGTGTCGATCGATCTTGAGGTAGGAGTCACGGACTCACGCATCCATCAGTTTGCAGCCGTTCGAGGAGACACGGGCGAGGCACTTGTCCATCATCGAGGTGACTTGTACAAGGCGCTAGAGGCGCTGGATGTGTTTTCGCAAAGGGCGGCGTTTGTACTCGGCCATAACCTCATTGCGTTTGACTTGCCTCATCTGGCCGCAGCAAACCCGGGGATGCAGTTATTAGGAATACCTGCTGTCGACACGTTGCGGCTCAACCCGCTAGCGTTTCCACGCAACCCTTATCACCACCTGGTGAAGCACTATCAGGATGGTCAACTACGGCGTGGTCGTCTCAACAATCCTGAATTAGACGCCCGACTGACGCTCGAAGTGTTTGGCGACCAGCACCTAGCAATGCAGCAGTTGAACGCCTCCCAACCTGATTATTTGATCGCCTGGCATTGGCTTACGACTGTCGATGAACCTAGGTCAGGTCTGAATGCGTTCTTCTCATCGATACGCAGCGCGCTTCGCCCCACCGACGAAGAGGCAGTAGCGGCCATCGATCGCCTCCTTGAGAAGCACACGTGTCTCACACAACGTAGAAAAATTCTGGCTGAGGCCGCACGCAATGGATGGAGTTTGGCCTACGCACTCGCCTGGTTATCCGTCTCAGGTGGCAACTCCGTGATGCCGCCGTGGGTACGGCATCAATTTCCCCAAACGGGTGACCTTATCAAGCGGCTCAGAGATTCTCCGTGCGATGCATCGGACTGTGCTTGGTGCAGCGACCGGCACAATCCGGACAAAGAGCTAGCGCGCTGGTTTCCCGCGATCCCCGGATTCCGCCCTCAACCTACCGACGAAAACGGCCATTCATTACAGCGAAGCATTGTCGCGGCGGCAATGCGAGGCGATCATGTGCTTGGCATTCTGCCGACTGGCACTGGGAAATCTGTCTGTTATCAAGTTCCAGCGCTTTCGCGATTTGACAAGACCGGTGCCCTGACTGTGGTCATTTCACCCTTGGTCGCCTTGATGGCCGACCAAGTTTCCGGAATGGAAGCCAAAGGGATCACCTGCTGCGCCGCGCTTAACGGCATGCTTTCGATGCCGGAGCGAGCAGACGTCCTGGACCGGGTGCGGATGGGCGATATCGGAATTCTGATCGTTTCGCCGGAACAGTTACGCAACCCTGCCCTGCGAAAAGCCATGGCGCAGAGAGAGATTGGTGCATGGGTATTGGACGAGGCACACTGCCTGTCCAAATGGGGGCACGATTTTCGACCAGACTATCGGTACGTCGGCCGCTTCATTAAGGATCGCGCTGGCCAGGGGTCAATTCCGGCTGTACTTTGTCTAACAGCAACCGCAAAACCGGACGTGGTCGATGACATCATCACGCACTTCCGCGACAAAGTCGGCATCCAACTTACGGTGTTTAACGGCGGGGCAAACCGCGACAATCTTGATTTCGAGGTCGTTCCAACGACGCCTGAGGCAAAGTATGAACATATTTCACAGGTAATCATTCCAGAGCTGGCGCCAGATCGCCAAGACGGAGCCATCATCTATTGTTCGACCCGAAAGCGGACAGAGGAGCTAGCAAGCTTCCTCCGTGCAAAAGAGGTTAACGCAGACCACTTTCATGCTGGACTACCTCCGGAAACAAAGAAGAACGTCCAAGAGAGATTCATCCGTGGCGACTTACGCGTCATCACGGCCACCAACGCGTTCGGCATGGGGATCGACAAACCTGATGTCCGCTTGGTCGTCCACGCGGATATTCCGGGCTCGTTGGAGAACTACCTGCAGGAAGCCGGCCGCGCGGGGCGTGACGGAAATCCAGCACGGTGCGTTTTGCTTTATACAGTGGATGACGTCGAACGACAGTTTGGCATGTCGGCACGCTCACGGCTGACTCGGAACGAGATACAGGCCATCCTGTATGCGCTACGGAACCTGGATCGAAAAAAACGACTAGGGGGCGAGGTTATTGCCACCACCGGAGAGATTCTCGCAGAAGATGAACATGGACAGTTCGAGCGTGACACTACAACCGAAGACACGCGTGTGCGGACGGCTATCTCTTGGCTCGAAGAGGCAATGCTTCTCCTACGAGAAGAAAACCAGGTTCAGATATTTCCGTCTTCTTTACGGATCTCGTCTATCGACGAAGCGAACGCCAAGTTGGCGGGTCAATCGATGACCGAAGACTATCGTCGTAAGCTGACACAGCTAGTTCAAGCATTACTCGATGCCGATGCGGATGAAGGAATCTCTACCGACGAGCTCATGGGCATTGCCGGGCTGACCGCTGAAAAGGTTCGTTCCGCGTTATTCGATCTTGAACGCTTGGGTATCGCAAGCAATGACACCGCTCTCACCGCATTTGTGCATGCCGCGGTGGAGCGCTCGTCCATCAAGCGGCTCCAAGAGGCGGCGTCGATGGAGCAGATGCTGATTCAAATGCTCCGTGAGGCGGCTCCTGATCTAGGAAAGGGCGAACCAACGGCATTGCATTTGCGGCGCGCGGCACAGGCACTTAAGGATAACGGCCATCCCAATGCGCTACCCGAGCGAGTCTGGCGCTTAGTTCGCAGCATCGCCCAAGACGGCCAGACAGAGGGGCGTGAGGGTGGCAGCATACGCGTCAAACGGTTGGACGCCGAAAGTATCCAACTCCATCTCCTTCGTCCTTGGGACACACTGGCGTCAATTGCAGAACTACGTCGTACTGCCGCCAGCCATATACTCGATCATCTTCTTGCTTGCTTGCCGGCCACCGCTCGTGGATTGGACTTACTTGCTGAAACGACGCTTGGCAAATTGTTGGCGTCACTCGACGCCGACGCTACGCTTCGTACGCAGGTGAAAGACTCGTCCAAGTTGCTTGACCGGGCATTGTTATGGTTGCATGAGCAGGAAATCATCCGTCTCAACAAGGGCCTAGCGGTTTTCCGGCCGGCCATGACGATCCGTCTTGAGCACGGTAAGCGCGGTTTCCAGAAGACCGACTTCACGCCACTCCAGCAGCATTACGAGGAACAAGTTACACAAATCCATGTCATGGCTGAGTATGCCCAACGGGGACTGCTTGCCATGCAGGAGGCGCATCAAATGGTCGGAGATTACTTCCGGTCGACGCGTGATGAGTTCTTGGGGCACTGGTTACCTCACCGGGGAAAGGAGCTGTCGAGGCAGACTACGCCAGAATCCTGGCAAAAGATCGTTGAAACATTGAGTCCGTCCCAGCGGCTGATCGTGGCCGACGATCGCGAACAGACCAATGTGCTGGTGCTTGCCGGGCCGGGTTCAGGGAAGACTCGTGTACTGGTGCACCGCATTGCCTACTTGATACGTGCCCGACGTGAAAATCCGCAAGGCATTCTCGCACTCGCCTATAACCGTCATGCCGCCATGCAGATACGCAAGCGCTTGGCTGACCTCATCGGCGATGACGCAAAAGGTGTCACCATTCTGACGTGCCACGCCCTAGCGATGCGGCTTGCTGGCGTTAGCTTCGCTGGTAAGGCAGACAAGGTCGACGGAGTCGATTTCAAGGAAGTCCTCGAGCAAGCTATCGGCTTGCTCGAAGGCAGCAGCTTGCCCCCGGAAGAGGCAGACCTCGCAGATGAACAACGTCAGCGTTTGTTGGCTGGCTTTCGATGGATTTTGGTCGATGAGTATCAAGATATCGGGCCAGAACAGTATCGCCTGATTTCCGCCCTTGCGGGGCGCACTCTGCAAGATGATGACAGCAAGCTAACGCTTTTCGCAGTAGGCGATGACGATCAGAACATTTACGGTTTCGATGGAGCCTCGGTGGAGTTCATTCGACGTTTTGCGGATGACTATCAGGCGAAGCCTCAATTTTTGATCGAGAACTATCGATCGACAGCTCACATCATTGAGGCGACCAATGCGCTCATTGCGGTCTCTGCCGATCGTATGAAATCAGCACAGCCGATCGCAATTGATCGCGCAAGGCGCGGCCAGCCTGGAGGGGGATGGTGGGAGTCCGTCGATCCGGTGGTTCGAGGTCGCGTTCAAGTCCTGCCCACGGGCGAGTCCCACCTAAAGCAAGCGCTGCTGGCCGTGACCGAACTCGAAAGGCTTGCCACGCTTAATCCAGATTGGAAATGGAGCACTTGCGCAGTGATCGCGCGCGAGTGGCGCTACCTAGAGCCGGTCCGGGCATATTGCGAATACCTTGGCATTCCTGTCCAGATGGCCGACGAAGAGGCGACGAGCTTCTGGCAGCTACGAGAAACCCAGTCGTTACTCGGGTATCTGCGTAGCGGTGGCGCCAAACTTATCAGCAGCGAAGAGATCTTTGCTTGGCTAGACCTGCAGCCCGAAGGTCCCTGGTGGGCGATGCTGCGGGAAGCCGCAGACACCTACGGACTCGAAACACTCGGGGCGGCTATGCCTCGGGGGCATTTTACGGAGTGGCTGGCAGAATGGGGGCGGGAAGCCAGGCGCCGGCAGAACGGCCTTCTATTGCTCACTGCGCATCGATCGAAGGGTTTGGAGTTCGACCATGTCATTGTGCTCGACGGAGGTTGGGAAAAACTGAGCAGCAATGAAGACGCCGACGCACCTCGCCGTCTTTACTACGTTGCCATGACCCGAGCAAGGAGCCTGCTGATCCTGTGTAATTTGTCGAAAGGAAACCAGCTAGTCGCTGACATGGCCAGCACCAGTATCATGAAACGCCCACCAACGCGCATACCTGAGGCAGTGCGAGAACTGTCAAGGCAGTATCGACGTCTCACGATGGCCGAAGTCGATCTTGGATTTTGCGGGCGTCATGACGCAGCTAATGCAGTTCACGCTACCGTTGCGGCGTTGCAGCCTGGCAGCCCACTACATGTCCGGCGCAACGACCAACGATGGGAGCTGCTCGACACGAGTGGAGTCGTGGTGGGTCGCTTATCGGCCAAATGCCAAATGCCATCGCACAGTGAGCATATTACCGCCAGCGTGCATGCAATTATTACTCGACGGCTGGATCAAACTGATGTGTCCTATAAGAAAGGCATGCGAACAGATCAATGGGAAGTAGTTTTGCCAGAGTTGGTCATTCAGTCTTAAACCAGCTAGTGTCCGGTCCCGTTAAAATGGAGTAGAAGCTGTGATTCAGGACACTCGAACTCCGTTAAGTTGATAATGTTGCGGCTCGCCGGAACATGTTCTACGCGGACTGGCAGAAAGCATAGGTGTTAGCGACACCCACGTTGAGCCCTGCAGATTTGTAGCCGCAATTTACGTTGCCGCACCTGCGCGGGGTTGTGACATTTGTATGGGCCGGAGCAGGTTCAACGGCTCGAGATCGGACTCTCCGCTGATGATCCTAGACCCGTTTATGCATCGGCGCTCACGAGCGCTCAAATACTTCGGCCCCCGCTCCGCGTCCCCGCCCGAAGCGCAACTCAATATTTACGACAACTTATTCTAATGAAATCCAGAAGCATCAATTTAACGGATAGCGTTTCGCCAAAGCCGTAAAACGCTCATCTTCCTTACGTACCTGGGCTGCGAAATCGTCCGGTGTATTCACGAGCGGCTCGGCGCCGGCCGACGCAATTGCCTTCTGCAACTCCGCATGGCGCATGGCCTCGCGCACCGCCGCGTAGATGCTTTGAGTAATCGCCGGCGGCGTCCCCTTTGGGGCGAACAAACCAAACCAGGTCGTATATTCGTACTGCGGCAGACCGGTTTCTACCACTGTGCGCACGTCGGGCGCACCATTGAAGCGATGTGTGCCCTGATTGGCAACGATCTTCAACGTACCGGCCTTCTGGTGCGGAAGGGCCGAGGCGACCCCCGTCACGGCAAAATTCACATTGTTGGCGATCATATCGGTGATGATGGCAGCGGTACCCTTGTAGTTCACCACAATTAGATTTGGCAGCGCTTCAGCTTTGAGCTGCTGACCGAAGAGCTTGGCCACGTTTTCACCCGTGCCCATCGAGCACGGCGTCGCAGCCGTCTTGCAGTACTTGATCAGTTCAGGCAGCGATGTCGCAGGGAATTTTCCGTTCGCGACGATCACGCCAGGCGATTGGGCAATGTTCGTGATCGGAACAAGGCTGGCCAGCGGGTCCGTGCCGGTGAATGAAGGCGCGTGCTTGGTCAGCACGATGGCCGGCGTCTGCAGGAGCAACGTGTAGCCATCGGGCCTTGCTTCGGCGACCTTGCGCGTGCCGATCAACCCGTCCGCCCCCGGCATGTTCACGACTAGCACCGGCTGCCCCCACTGTTCCCCCAGCAGCTTGGCCGTCGCACGCGCCGAAGCATCGGTACCACCGCCCGGCACGTAAGGTACGACGATGGTGACGGGGCGATCTGGCTTCCATGCCCCCTGGGCCAAAGCATACGCGGGGACCGCCAGCGTGACTGCTGCCAGCACGGTCGGCAGAAGGCGCACACCTAGCTGTGGACGGCGGCAGATAGTGTTGCGGGTCATCGACATGTTGGTCTCCTCCATTCAGTTTCTAGTGTTTTCCATTCAAGTGCCCTTGCCCGGACGGTACCTAAACCGCCGGGCAGTGGCATCGGGATCTCAGCGCGCCCAGCGCTTCTCAAAATCCCAGACTTCCTCGAAACCGATCAGCCGACAGAACTCGTTGAAGTCGGCCATAGGGATCTCCGGCGACAGGCTGGTACCGGCTTCTTTGAGATGGCGCAGCGATTTCTCCATCGCGGCCGCAGCCACCAGGCTCGTCATGGCCGGAAAGATCGCCAGGGAGAAGCCGATCTCCTTGAGCACGTGCGCGGGCAGGATGGGCGTCTTGCCGCCATCGGCCATGTTGGCCATCATCGGCAGGTCAAAGGCTTCGCAGGCGCGTCGCATCTCTTCCTCGGACTGCGGCGCTTCGAAGAACAGGATGTCTGCACCGGCCTTGGCGTAGGCCTCCATGCGACGCATGGCGTCATCCACACCCAGGCTGGCGCGCGCGTCGGTGCGGGCGATGATCAGGAAATTCTCCTTGTCCTGACGCGCTTCCGTCGCGACCTTGATCTTCTCGACCATGTCTTCGATCGGCACGCAGCGCTTGTATGGCGTGTGGCCACACTTCTTCGGAAATTCCTGGTCCTCGATCTGGATGGCCGTGACACCCGCCTCTTCATACCCGCGCACGGTGTGGTGCACGTTGAGCAGGCCGCCATAGCCTGTGTCTGCGTCGGCAATCAAGGCTGCCTTTGAGGTGCGGGTGATGGTGCGCATCCGGTCGACCATCTGGGTGTAGGTCGCGATGCCAGCATCGGGCAAGCCCAGGCTGGAGGCGGTAAGCCAGTACCCGGAGCCGTAGATGACGTCGAAGCCGACCTTGGTGGTCATGACGGTGGCGATCATGTCTTGTACGCCGGGAATGACGATGAATTCACCGGCGGCAAGCTTTTGTCGAAGAATGGGATTGGCCATGGCGGCTCCAGTCAGCAGGAAATCGGTAAGGGAATCGGTGAGCGAATCAGTAAAGGAATCGGGTCTCAGTCCATCGACGCCAGCCATGGCTGATCGCGCTGCACGCGTACCTCATAGGCGCGCAGTGCCGAGTCGTGCCGCAATGTGCGGTCGACCTCGTCCTCGGCGGAGAGCAATTGTTCCGCGTGGCCGTCTGCAAGCATGACGGGGATGACACCGCCGTCTGGCAGGCCCAGCGTGCGCTCGGCAACAGTCAGGTGCAGCGGCGCGTCCGGTGACCCGGCCAACGCTTCCAGCAACCGCGCATGATCGGCCGTCGTAACGGTGGCCGCGACCACGCCGTTCTTCACGCAGTTGTTGCGAAAGATGTCGCCGAACGACAACGCTACCACCGCCTTCACGCCGTAGTCCGACAAGGCCCATACCGCGTGTTCGCGCGACGAGCCGCAGCCGAAGTTCTGCAAGGCCACCAGCATGCGTGGCGGCGTCGGCTGGGCCATAAACGCCACCTCGGGCCGGCCTTCTGCGAGCCAGTCGGCAAACAGATGTGCCCCCATGCCGCTGCGTTGCACCAGGCGCAAAAAACGTCCCGGAAAAATGGCATCGGTATCGATGTCGTCGCGCTGCATGACCGCGGCGCGGCCTTTGACTTCTGCAATGACGGCTTTCATGCCAGGTACTCCCGGGGATCGGTCAGACGCCCCTGCAGGGCGGAGGCCGCGACTGCGGCCGGGCTCATCAGGTGGGTACGGCCGCCCTGCCCCTGCCGGTTCTCGAAATTGCGGTTGGAGGTGGAGGCGCAGCGTTCACCCGGCGCCAGACTGTCCCCATTCATGCCGATGCACATCGAGCAGCCCGACTCGCGCCACTCAAACCCCGCGTCGACAAACACCTGGGCGAGGCCCTCTGCCTCGGCAGCACGCTTGACGCTGCCCGAACCGGGCACCACCAGGGCGCGCACGTTCGAGGCCACGCGGCGACCGCGCACGACCTCGGCGGCCGCGCGCAGGTCTTCCAGCCTGCCGTTGGTGCACGAGCCGATGAAAGCCACGTCGATGGGTACCGAGGACAAGGCCTGGCCGATTTCCAGCCCCATGTAGGCAAGGTTCTCTTCCAGCCGGTTACGCTCGGCGGCCTCTTCCAACCTGGCGCCATCCCCCACCCTGCCCGAGAACCCGGCGCTATCGGCAGGGGTCGTGCCCCACGTCACGAGCGGCGCCACCGTGGCCGCATCGAATGCCACGCTGCGGTCGAACTCGGCCGTGTCGTCGGTGCTCAGCGCGCCCCAGGCCTGCGCCGCTTGCTCGAAATGCTCACGGGCGGCACCCTGCACACGGTCGCGCAAGTACGCCAGGGTGGTCGCGTCCGGTGCAATCAGGCCGAAGCGCGAGCCCGCCTCGATGGTCATGTTGCATAGGGTCAGCCGTGCCTCCATTGACAACGCCTGCACCGTCGGTCCGAAGTACTCGACGCCAAACCCGTTGCCACCACTTGTACCAATATGCCGGATGATGGCCAGCGCCAGGTCCTTGGCGTAGACGCCCCGGGCCAGCGCGCCAGAAATGGCGATGCCCATCGTGCGCGGCTTGCGCATCCACAGGCTCTGGGTGCTCATGACGTGCGCTACTTCCGAGGTGCCGATACCCCATGCCAGCGCGCCCACGGCGCCGAGCGTGGCACTGTGGGAATCGCCGCAGACCACGGTGCTGCCGGGCAGCACGTAGCCAAGCTCGGGGGCGATGACATGGACGATCCCCTGCAACGGATGGTCCAGGTCAAACAGCCGCATGCCGGTGGCCTGCGTGTTGCGCCGCAGTGTGGCGATCTGCTCGCGGCTTTCCGCGTTGGGGATGTGCGTCAGCCGGTCGGCCGTGGTGGGCACGTTGTGATCCTGTACCGCGATATGACGCGGCGCCGAGCGCAACACGTGGCCGGATTCAGCCATGCTGGCAAACGCTTGTGGACTCGATACCTCCTGCACCAGGTGCCGGTCGATATAGATCAGGTCCTCGCCGGCATCGTTACGGGCGACCACGTGGGCCGCCCAGATCTTGTCGAATAGGGTTGTCATGATATGGGGCTACTTCTGTCGTAGGTCCGCTGTGCGGCGCAAGGCATCTCGCCCGCGCAGCACCAGCGCTCAATCCAGCTTGATATTGGCGGCCTTGACGATGGTCTTGTTCTTGGCCAGGTCGCGCACAATTTCGCGCCCGTAGGCGTCGGGCGTGCCCGGTGTGGCGACGATGCCCAGAGACGCCAGACGCTCGCGCATGGCCGGGTCGTTCAGCACCTTCTGCAACGCGACGCTGAGCTTGTCGACGATCGGTTTGGGCGTGCCGGCTGGCGCCATCAGGCCGACCCACGAGTTGATCTCGAAATCCTTCATGCCGGTTTCGATCAGCGTCGGGACGTTCGGTAGCGACGGCGCACGCTGGCGCGACGTCACCACCACCGCGTCGACCTGGCCGCTCTTGACGAACGGCATGGCGCCGGTCACCGCCGCAAACGTCACAGGCAGCGTGCCGCCCACCACGTCCAGGAGAGCCTGACCGCCGCCTTTGTATGGCACATGCGTCATCGGGATCCCCGTGCGCTGGTGGAACATCTCGCCGGCAAGGTGGGTCGTACTGCCATTGCCCGCGCTACCGTAGGACATGCCCCCTGCCACCGTCTTCGCGTAGTGCTGCAGGTCGGCTACGGTCTTGATGCCCAGCTTCGGATTGGCGGCGATCAGCAGCACGGCGTCTCCGATCTTGCCGATCGGCACGAAATCCTTGACCGGATCGAACGGTACCTTCGCATAGACGTTGGGGTTGATCACCAGCGTGCCGTCGTAGCCGAGCAGCAGGGTGTAGCCGTCGGGCTCGGCCTTGGCCACCATCTGCGTGCCGATATTGCCGCCCGCGCCGGGCTTGTTGTCCACGACGATCTGTTGCCCAAGTTGCTGGCCGAGCTTCTCGGCCACGATGCGGGCACTCGTATCGGTCACGCCCGCATTGGCGAACGGCACGATCAGCCGAATTGGTTTGCTGGGATAGTCGCCCTGTGCGTGTGCAGCAGGCGTGATACATGCGGCCAGCGCCAGTGTTGCGCCCAGCAGGCGACGGCGAGTGTGTGCGGACGGGGTGAGAGGCTGTTTCACGGTAATGTGTCTCCGATCTTGCTGGGGGGCGGAAAGGGGGAAGGCATCGGCGTGCCTCTTCTTATGACGATCTTCAGTTGAACTTCAAACAGGGGCGATTCAAACCGGCGGCGCTTGGGCGAGACGGCTGGCGGCAAATTCCATCAGACGCTCGTCTCGCCAGGCCCGCCGGGCTTCGAGGTCGGCCTGTGACAGGCGCTCGCGGCGATGCGACTCCACCTGCCGAATCAGGTCCACGTCCCACGGCGCGTCATGCCCGCGCGACTGCGCTATGCGCTGGTACAGCGGGCCCAGCCGCACCGCATAGTCGGCCACCCCGCCGGGCGCATTCAGGTCGATGGTCTCGAACGGCCCCATAAACGACCAGCGCCAGCCCAGGCCGTCGCGGATGGTCTTGTCGACGTCCTCGCAACTGGCAACGCCTTCTTCCACCAGCGCCCAGGCTTCTCGCAGCAGCACGGCCTGCAGCCGGTTCAGGACGAAGCCCTCCACTTCCTTGCGGACATGGACCACGACCTGACCGACGCCCCGCATCAATGCGTCAGCGAATTCGACGGTGCGCGCTGCCGTCTCCGGCGACGGCACCAGCTCAACCACCGGCACCAGGTACGGCGGGTTCACCGGATGCGCGATCAGCACGCGCGGCGAGATCGACAGCCCCAACGCGAAGGCGGAGCCGGGGATACCGGACGTGGAACTGCCCACGACCGTATCGGGCGCAGCCAGCGCATCGAGTTCCACCATCAGTTGCCGCTTTACGTCGACGCGTTCGAGCACCGACTCCTGCACATAGGCTGCGCCGTCCACGGCCTCGGGCAGCGTAGCAACGGGCGTGATGCGGGACAGCACGGTCGCCGGGGCCTCGTCGATCAGTCCGTGCCGGCGCAAGCCTTCCAGTTGCGCTTCGATGAGCGGCACCGCGCGGCGCGTGATGTCGGCGTTGGCGTCGAACATCCTGACGTTCAGACCGGCACGGGCGAACACAATCGCCCATCCTGCGCCTACCAACCCGGCGCCTACGATGGCGACATGGCGACCGGCGCAGAGCGCCTCGATATCAAGTGTGTCGATCATGTTGTCTTGCGTTTCCTGGTAGCTGGCGCGCCAGCGATGGCGTCGCGTACGCGCACGGTGCCGCGTTCGACAAGCACGCACGGCACATCGACGCTGCGTGCCATGACCTGACCGCCGATCTGGTCGAACAGCAAGGTGCGCGTGGCATCCACCATCTTTTCGATATCCTGCTGTACGGTCGTCAGATCAAACGACGGCCATGCGGCCTGCGGCACGTTGTCGAAGCCCACCACGGACACATCACGCGGCACCTGCATGCCCAGTTCGACACGCAGGGTTTCCAGTGCCGCGATAGCCATGTGATCGTTGGCGGCGAAGAGCGCATCCGGCCGGTTTTCGGGGTGTTGAAACAACGCGAGCACGGCGCGCCGCGCTTCGCCAAAGTCGTAATGGCCAACCGCGCGGGCGTGTAGCGGCAGGCCTGCCGCAGCCAGCGCGTCGCGCAGCCCGGCTTCCCGGTCGCGGCTGGTTGACGCGTTCTCCGCGCCGGCCAGCCAAGCGATGCGGCGGTGGCCGCTGCGCACCAGCATGTCGCCGACCATGCGCCCGCCTTCCCGATTCTGTGAGGTCACCGAACTGGTGGAATAAGCGCCCATGGCGCCCATCTGCGCCACGCGATTGAACAGCACCACGGGAATCCCGGCGTTGATGCAGTCGTTGGCCAGCGCCGACGACAGCGTTGTAGACGCCATGACGATGCCATCGACCTGGTACTGCAGGATGTCCGTCAACACGTCGTCGGCCTCTTCCGTCTGGCTGATGAACAGCAGCACGTGATAGCCGTCCTGCTGCAGTGCCTGACACAGCCGCTCGATGACCACCGGATAGAACTGGTTTTCCAGATAGCTCATCACCAGCCCGATGATGCGGCTGCGACGCGTGATCAGGCTGCGCGCGATGGCGTTCGGCCGGTAGCCCAGCTTGCGCGCCGCCGTCTCGATGCGTTCGCGTGTTTCCGGCGCCACGCTGGCGCCGGGCGTGAATGTGCGGCTGACAGCGGACTGCGAGACTTCCGCCAGGCGGGCTACATCGTGGGCGGTGACCTTCTTCATGCTGCCGTCCACCCGCCGTCGAGCATCAGCGCGCTGCCCGTCATCAGGCTGGAAGCGTCGCTGGCGAGGAACACCACCGGGCCCATTACCTCGTCGATCCGGCCCAGTCGGCCCAGCGCGATCTTGTCGAGCACGAAGCGGCGGAAAGACGGGTCCTCGAACATCGGCGCGGTGAGCGTCGTTTCGATAAAGGTCGGACACAGCGTATTGACCCGGATGCCCGCCGGGCCAAGCTCCCAGGCCAGCGCCTTGCTCATGCCTTCCACTGCATGCTTGCTGGCACAGTACAGCGTGCGCCGCGGGCTGCCCACATGCCCCATCTGCGACGAGACATTGATGATCGATCCCGGCAAACCCGCCGCCTGCAGGCTGCGCGCGACCTCGCGCGACACATAGAAGGTGGCCTTCACGTTGAGCGCAAAGACCGCATCAATGTCTTCGTCGGCGGTGTCGGTCAGCAGCTTCGGCCGGTTCATCCCCGCGTTGTTGACCAGGATCTGAAACGGCGGGCGGCTGCCGATCGCGTGCTGGACCGCTACCGGATCGGTCACGTCAAGCACCAGGAAGTCGGCGCTTGCGCCCTGCCCGCGGATTGCGGCACAGGCGGCCTCCAGTTCGGCACCGGATCGGGCGGCGAGGGTCACCTCGGCACCGGCCTGCGCCAGTGCCACACCCGCCGCGAGCCCCAGACCGCGGCCGCCACCCGTGACGAGTGCACGCTTACCGTCCAGGCGAAAGCCGCCAAACGCCTGCAGTGACGTCACGGGGGGCACTGGCGTCACGGGTGTCACCGATGTCACGGCTGCAGCTCCGGCACCGGCTCGTACCACGGCACGTCCGGACGGTTGCCATAGCGGCGCACGCGGATATTGGCCTGCTCGCCATGGCCGGCAAAGTTCTCCATGTGGCACAGGCGCGAGCAGTATTCGCCGATTTCCGCGCTGGCGGCGTCCGTGGTCACGCGCTGGAACGTACAGGTCTTCAAAAACTTGCCGACCCACAGCCCGCCGGTGTAGCGCGCGGCCTTGTTGGTCGGCAGGGTGTGGTTGGTGCCGATCACCTTGTCGCCATAGGCCACGTTGGTGCGCGGCCCCAGGAACAGTGCGCCGTAGTTCGTCATGTTGTTCAAGAACCAGTCCGGATCGCGGGTCATCACCTGCACGTGCTCGGAAGCGATTTCGTCAGCCTTCTGGAGCATCTCCTCGCGCGAATCGCAGACGATCACCTCACCAAAATCGGCCCAGGCCTTCGCGGCGATCTGCGCCGTGGGGAGGATCTTGAGCTGCCGCTCGATCTCCGCCATCGTGGCGTGCGCGAGCGCTTCGCTATCCGTGAGCAACACGGCCGGCGAGGTCAGGCCGTGCTCGGCCTGGCCCAGCAGGTCGACCGCGCAGATTTCGCCGTCGACCGAGTCATCGGCAATCACCAGCGTCTCGGTGGGACCCGCGAACAGGTCGATGCCAACGCGGCCAAACAACTGGCGTTTGGCCTCGGCCACAAACATGTTGCCCGGGCCGACCAGCATGTCCACGGGCGCGATGCTGGACGTCCCGACCGCCATCGCCACCACGGCCTGCACGCCGCCCAGTACCAGAATCTCGTCTGCGCCGGCCATGTGCATGGCTGCCACGATGGCGGGATGCGGCTCGCCGTGGAACGGCGGCGCTGTCGCGACCACCCGCTTGACCCCGGCCACCTTCGCCGTCAGCACGCTCATGTGCGCCGAGGCCAGCAGCGGATACTTGCCCCCCGGGATGTAGCAGCCGACGGCGTTGATCGGCACGTGGCGGTGGCCGAGGAACACGCCGGGCCGGGTTTCGACTTCCACGTCCAGCATGGAGTCGCGCTGGATCTGGGCAAAGTTGCGGACCTGGGCCTGGGCAAACCGGATGTCTTCCAGTTCGCGTGCCGACAGGCTCTTCATCGCGCGTTCGATCGCGGCGTCCGACAGACGGAAGTCCTGCGGCTCCCAGTTATCGAACTTCTTGCTGTACTCGCGCACGGCGGCATCGCCGCGCGTCTCGATGTCGCGGATGATGCCTTCAACGGTGTGGCGAACGGCGGTGTCGTCGTCGGCGCGCGCCTGAACGTCGCGGCCACGCTTGAGGTAACGAATCATGGGAAGTTCCGTGTGGGGTTGTGCATACGTATGCAGATTAGTTTTCTTGCATTCGTATGCAAACTCAGTGTTTTCCCGCAGAAATCACGACAGGGAGGCGCCCTAGGGAAAGCACCGAGCCCGGTTGCCTTGCGAGCGCAGGACCGGCTTCCTATGCTTGTATCACGATTTGTCCGGACAAAAGAATAAATACGGACACGACGATTCCGGTCCGGCCGCAGAGCTGGACGTTTTTACGTCGCAGGAAAGAGGAGACAAACGCATGTTCGCCCCACAGACACTCACGCTGATGGCTCTTGGACTGGCGGTGCTAGCCGTGCCCGCCCGAGCCGAATTTCCAGACAAGCCGGTGCGGATCGTCGTGCCGTACTCGGCAGGCGGTGGCACCGACATCGTGGCCCGCCGCCTGGCGGAGCGACTGACACCGCGGCTCAAGCAGCCGGTGATGGTGGACAACCGCCCGGGCGCCAACGGCATCATCGGCACAGATTTCGTCGCCAAGTCGGCGCCTGACGGCCACACCTACGTGCTGGTGGTGAACACGCATCTGCTGAACCCGATCCTGTACAAGAAGATGCCGTACGACACGTTCACCGACCTGATCGGCGTCACGATGGTGTGCAAGTCGCCGCTGGTGTTCGTCACGCAGAGCACGTTCCCGGCCACGAACGCGGTGGAATTCGCCAGGCATGTCAAGGCGAAGCCCGACAAGTATTCCTACGGGAGCTCCGAGAACATGACCAAGCTGGTGGGCGAGATGTACAACAAATATCAGCACCTGGACATGGTCAACGTGGCCTACAAGGGTGGCGCACCGCTGATGACCGACGTGATTGGCGGCGTGACCACCGTTGGCGTCACCAGCGTGCTGACCGCCAAGCCATTCATTACGTCCGGCAAGCTGCGCCCACTGGCGGTGACCGGCGCGCAGCGCTCCCCCGCCCTGCCCAACGTACCGACCATGATCGAATCCGGCATGAAGGACTTCGAGGTCTACACGTCCTACAGCCTCTATGCCCCGGCGAAGACGCCCAAGGCAGCGCTGGAGCGCATGCAGAAGGAGGTGCACGACATCGTGATGGCGCCGGAAATGAAGGAAATCCTGGCCGAGCAGGCCGCCACGCCAGTCGCCCAGTCGGTGGACGAATTCAACGTCCAGGTGAAGAAGGATTTTGAGTTCTGGCAACGCCTGGCCAAGGAAGTCAACCTGCAAGCGGAGTGAGATAAGCGCATATGAACACGACCACGAACGACATTCCCTCCATCGATACCATTCGCCCGGTCACGGGAGGCTGGACGCGCGCCGACATGGAACGCGACCAAAGCTGGATTCACGTGCTGAGCGCCGATGAAGTCGCGGCGCTCGAACACGCGCTGCGCCATGCGCTGGCCACCGGCAAGGACATGTTCGACATGTCGATCGAAGATTTTCCGCTCGATGCACGCGTGCGCCGCCGCCTGGTGGCCCTGATCGACGAAACCCAGGGCGGTTTCGGCGTCAAGCTGCTGCGCGGTTTCCCGGTCGATCGGTGGGATACCGATGCCCTGCGCAAGCTGTTCTGGGGCATTGGCCTGCTGCTGGGCGTGGCACGCCCGCAAGGCAAGATGAGCCAGTTCGTGTCGGACGTGCGCGATGCGGGCGGCACCTATCGCTCCAGCACGGGACGGGGCTACAACACGCGCTCGGGCCTGGACTTCCATGCCGATGGCAGCGACATGGTGGGACTGTTCTGCGTGCGCACGGCAAAGGCGGGCGGCTCCAGCCTGATCACCAGCTCGATTGCCGCCCACAACGAGATGGTGCGGCTGCGCCCGGACCTGGCCGCCGAGTTGTACAAGCCGATGATCTTCAGCCGGCAAGGCGAACAGGCCCCTGAGGAAGCGCCGTGGTACGCGGCCCCAATCTTTGGCGTGCGCGACGGGCAATTTGCCTGCCGCCACATCCGTAATCACATCAAGGGCGCGCAGGCCACCTTCCCCGACGTGCCGCGCCTGTCGCCGCAACAGACCGAGGCGCTCGACCTGTTCGACGCGTTGCTGGCGCGCGAGGACCTGCGCTATGACATGGACTTGCAGCCGGGCGACATCCAGTTGTTGAACAACCATATCGTGCTGCATTCGCGCACCGAGTACGAGGACCACCCGGAGCCAGAGCGCAAACGCCATCTGTTCCGCCTGTGGCTGTCGCTGCCACAGGCGCAACCGCTGCCGCTGGGCTGGCTCGATGCCTACAAGGACGTGGACGCCGCCTGCGTGCGCGGCGGATTCCGCGGCGTCGGCATCACGCCCGAGATCCGCGCCTTTGAGGCCCGCATGGCCAACGCCCATGGCATGAAACTCCGTATCTATGCCGTCAAGGAAGCCGAGGAAGCCGCCTGATGACCACCATTCAAAGCCAGGGCGCAGACCGCCCTTCCATGCGCGAACTGCTCGCCCGCAAGCGCCTGATCGCGGCGCCCGGCGTCTTCGACATGATCTCCGTGCGCATCGCCACCCGCATGGGATTCGACTGCCTCTACATGACCGGCTACGGCACCGTTGCGTCGTACCTGGGCCTGCCCGACGCAGGACTGGCGACCTACACCGACATGGTCAACCGCGTGGGCGCATTCTGCTCGGCGGCGACCGTACCGATGATCTGCGACGGCGATACCGGTTACGGCGGCTTGCTCAACGTCGCGCACACCGTGCGCGGCTACGAGCGCGCGGGTGCCAGCGTGATTCAGCTAGAAGACCAGGAATTCCCGAAGAAATGCGGCCATACACCGGGCCGGCGCGTGATTCCAGTCGAGGACATGGTCCGGAAAATCCAGGTAGCGGTCGAAGCGCGCGAGAGCCGCGATTTCCTGATTCTGGCCCGTACCGATGCCCGCACGACGCTGGGTCTCGACGAAGCCCTGCGCCGCGCCGAGGCCTATGCCAAGGCAGGGGCCGATATCCTCTTCGTGGAGTCCCCCGAATCCGAGAGGGAGCTCGAGATCATCGGCCGCACCTTCGATCTGCCGCTGCTGGTCAACGTGGTGGAAACGGGCCGCACCCCGGTTCTGCCCGCCGAAACGCTGGAACAGATGGGCTTTGCCATCGCCATCTATCCGGCGGTAGGCTTCCTGGCGATGGGTAAGGCGCTGGAGGACGTCTACAGTCACCTCCAGGAAAACCGCACCTCGCTGGGCATCGGCGATCGTCTCTACGACTTCCCGCGTTTCAACACGCTGATGGACTTCGAATCGGTGTGGGACTTCGACAAGCGCCACGCTTCATGACCGCTGCCCTGCCCGCCCCCGGTCGGCCGGCGCTCATGCTTGCCAGCACGCTGGCCATCCAGATGCTGGCCACGGCCGCCACACTGTCCTTCGCGGTGCTGGCGCCCGTGATCCCGGGCGTGGCGTTGACCAGTGTCGGCCTGTTCTTGTCGCTGGTCTACGTCGGTGGCATGGTGGGCAGCGTGGCCGGCGCGGGTATGGTCGGCGCGTGGGGCCCGGTGCGGGCATCGCAGTTTGGCCTGGTGGCCCAGGCAGCGGCTCTCGGCATGCTGGCCACCGGCGTGCCGGAGCTGCGACCGGTGGCCGCGCTGGTCAGCGGGCTGGGCTACGGCCCAATCACGCCGGCCAGTTCGCAGATCCTCGCGCGCACCACTTCGGCCGGACGCATGGGCTTCGTATTCTCGCTCAAGCAGACTGGCGTACCGCTTGGGGGACTACTGGCTGGCGCCGTCCTGCCGCCACTGGCCGCCCTTACCTCGTGGCAAGCCGCATTCGGTGCCCTGGCAGCGGCGGCCCTTGCCATCACCGCCCTGAGCCACCCGTTGCGCGCCATGCACGACGATGCTGCTTCCGGCCACTTCGTGCTGGCGGCGAACCTGCGTCAAATGTTCAACGATGTTCTGGGCGATCGGCGGCTGCGCTCGATGGCCGCGGTCTCGCTGCTGTTCTCGGCCTGCCAGCTATCGGTCAGCGGCTATCTGATGGTCTACCTGACCACCGAGATCGGCGTTGGGCTGACGCAAGCCGGCCTGATCTATGCGGTCACCCAGGGGGCTGGCATTGCCGGCCGTATCGCGTGGGGCCGCCTTGCAGACCTGGCGGGGGCGCCGCGCGGCGTGTTGATGCTGCTGGCGGTGCTGATGAGCACGAGCACCGTGGCAACGGGCATGTTCACTGCCCAGTGGACGCTGGTGCCGCTCTGCCTGGTGGCCGCATTGCTCGGGGCAACTGCGATCGGATGGAACGGCGTCTACCTGGGAGAAGTCGCACGGCTCGCGCCGCCCGGGCGCGTGGCATCGGTCACGGGCGGCGCGTTGTTCTGCACCTATTTTGGCGTGGTATCCGGCCCTGCTGCGTTCGGTTACTTTGCGCAACGCGTGGACAGCCTGAGCGTGGCTTACCTGGCGTTGGCGGGCGTGCCCGTGGTGGCGGCCGGACTATTGTTCTGGGGCGGCCGCGCGCCCGTTGCCAGTTCGTCCCATTTGGGCGACTGACCGGCGGCTGATCGCCGGCTGCCCCCGACTGGCCGCCATCGCGCCGTAGCACAACAGCCCTTGCCCGCCACGACGCAACCCGGCTATGCTCCGTTTCGATCCTTCACCCGACGCTAGCACTGCAACTCATGGACCAAGGCGGCACCCTCCCTGACGATTTTGCCGACACGGATGCGCACATGCGCGCCGACGCCAGCCCCCGTTATCTCGCCCTCGCCCGTAGCCTACGTGCGGAAATCGAATCGGGGAAGTACCCGGTGGGCAGCAAGATCCCGACCGAGATGGAGCTGTGCAAGCAGTTCGGGGCGAGCCGCCACACCGTGCGCGCGGCGATCGAGCGCCTTGTCCGGCTCGAACTGATCAAGCGTACGCCGCGCGTGGGCACGATCGTGACGGCGGCCCGAGCCAAACAGGGCTACGAATTGGCGGTGGGCCAGGTGGGCGACCTGCTTCAATACGCCGCCACCACGCGCATGCATGTATTGTCCCGCGATCTGCGCGAAGTGGGCAACGATGCCGACCCCGTGCTGCATCCGTATCAAGGTCAGCTCTGGCTCGTGATTCGAGGGGTGCGCACTGGCGATGGTGCCGATGCGCCAATCTGTTACAACGAGGTGTGGGTCCATCCTGACTACCGCGGTGTTCGCGGTGCCGAGCAGGACATCGAGGCCTCGGTGTTTCACCTGATCGAGCAGCAGTTCAATGTTGCCGTCTCCCGCATCGAACAGGTCATCCATGCCGCGGCGCTGCCGCCCGATATTGCCGAACTGCTCAAGGTGCCGCCCGGCACTGCCGGCCTGTGGATCAACCGTCAATATCGCGACAGCAGCGGCAACCTCATTGAGATGGCATGGTCGGTACATCCCGCCGAGCGGTTTTCGTACAGGATGGTCCTGGACCGTACGTGGCGCAGCGCACCGCCATCGCATTCAGGCGGTTGATTCACTAACCCGAAGTTCTTTGGGCGCATCAACGCTGCCGTGAATGAGGTTGGTCGCTACGCGGTGACGCCCAGGAGAATGTAGGCAGCGACACCCAGGCCTAGATCATCAAGTTCGGCACATCGCCTGCCAACGATGCCTCACGTAGCCCAAACGATTGGGACAAAATATGCTGAGCAAAGAACACTGCGGTGGCAATCTTGGCGTCGTAGAAAGCCGGATCATCCGCCCGCCTCGCGTCGGCGGCGAGCATGGCGCGGCCTAGCTGCCAGCCAGAGAAAACAATGCCGCACAGCTTCAGGTACGGCACGCTGCCGGCGAACACCGCGTTCGGGTCCGACTTTGCATTGGCAACAACGAACTCGACCACCGTCTCTAGCGCGGCACGCCCCTTGGCGAGGTGCGCGTGCACCGTCGCGAATGCGGCACCGCCATGCTTACCCAGAGCCGCTTCGGTTTCCGCAATGCTGGCGCAGAGAGCACGGGCCGCCGCACCGCCGTCGCGCACTGTCTTGCGGCCGACCAAGTCGTTTGCCTGGATGGCCGTAGTACCTTCATAGATCGGCAGTATCCGTGCATCGCGGTAGTGCTGGGCAGCGCCGGTTTCCTCGATGAATCCCATGCCTCCATGCACTTGCACGCAGAGGCTGGTCACATCGATCGACAGTTCAGTGCTCCAGCCCTTCACGATTGGCACCAGGAACTCGTAGACCGCCTGGTTCTGCTTACGCACGGTCTCGTCCGGATGACTGTGCGCGGCATCGCTGGTAGCGGCAGCCACGTATGCCACTGCACGGGCGCCTTCGATCAGACTGCGCATGGTCATTAGCATGCGCTTGACGTCGGGGTGATGGATGATTGCCACCGCTTCGCACGCAGAACCGTCGACCGGCCGGCTCTGCACACGCTCCCGCGCATAGGTCACTGCCTGCTGGTAGGCGCGCTCGGAGACAGCGATGCCCTGCATGCCGACCGCAAATCGCGCCGAGTTCATCATGATAAACATGTACTCAAGTCCACGATTCTCTTCGCCCACTAACGTGCCAATGGCACCACCATGGTCGCCGAACTGCAGTACCGCGGTCGGGCTGGCCTTGATACCCAGCTTGTGCTCAATCGACACGCAATGCACATCATTGCGTGCGCCCGTAGAGCCGTTCGCATTGACCAGAAACTTGGGCACGATAAAGAGGGAGATGCCCTTCACACCATCCGGCGCAGCAGGTGTGCGGGCCAACACCAGGTGGACGATGTTGTCCGCCATGTCGTGTTCACCGTATGTGATGAAGATCTTGGTGCCGAACACCTTGTAAGTACCGTCGCCCAGCGGCTCGGCACGCGCCCGTACCGCAGCCAGATCAGAGCCAGCCTGGGGCTCTGTCAGGTTCATCGTGCCAGTCCACTCGCCGGAGATCAGTTTCGGCAGGAACATAGCCTTTTGTTCGTCAGATCCGGCTGTCAGTAGCGCCTCAATGGCACCATCGGTAAGCATCGGACAAAGTGCAAACGACAAGTTTGCCGAATGCAACATTTCTTGGCATGCCGTCGCCAGCAACTTTGGCAGGCCCTGCCCGCCAAATGGCGGCGGATGTTGTATCCCTTGCCAGCCGCCGTCACCGAACTGGCGAAACGCGTCACTGAAGCCTGGCGTCGTAACTACAGCGCCTTCACTCCAGTGGCTTGGCTCAAGATCACCAACGCGATTCAGTGGTGCTACGACCTCTTCACTGAACTTGGCCGCCTCCTCCAACACTGCGCACGCGACATCCCACGAGGCCTCCTCGAATCCAGGCAGCCCGTGAACAGCGTCGAAACTCGCGATTGCGTCCAAGATGAAACGCATATCCTTTAGTGGTGCGTGGTAAGTCATCGGAAAGTAACCTCTGTTGGAAGAATCGCATCAGCGCGGGAATACACACCCGACTCACGCAACCCTGACGTTGCAAGCCCCGCCGTAAACTATGGCGGACAGTGTTTCTGTTTGGTCTGCAGTACCAACTATTGCGTCAGTCGGCGCCCCGCTTGATAGCGCATCGCGAAATGCCAGCCCAGTTCCGCCATCGGCCCGGCCTTGCGGCCGGTTTCAACGGCATCAGCGGCGGCGGCATTGCCTTGCCTCGCCCTCTCTGCAATCCCGAACATGATGGCGGCCAGCCGGAAGAGGTTGTATGCGATGTAGAAATCCCAGTGCTCCATACCTGCGCTGCCATTGGCATCGCAATACCACTGCATATACGTCTTTTCGCTCGGGATCCCGAGATTCTCGAAGTCGATGTCGGCGACTCCACGCCACAACGATGACGGAATGTGCCAACTCAGGCAGTGATAGGCAAAGTCGACGAGTGGATGCCCCAGCGCCGACAACTCCCAATCCAACACCCCAATGACCTTCGGTTCGTCGGGGTGGAAGACCAGATTGTCAAGCCGGAAGTCGCCGTGAACGAGACGCGTCTCTTCGACCTCAGGAATGTTTCTTGGAAGCCAGTTCATCAGCACTTGCATGGCGGAACTGTCAGCCGCTCCCGTGGTGCGGCACTGGCGCGTCCACCCGGCAATCTGGCGCGCCAGGTAGCTGCCGTGCGGACTGTAGTCGGATAGCCCGACCTTTTCCACGTCAACGCGATGGAGGGAAGCCAGCACGCGATTCATTTCCGCGTAAATGGCGAGGCGCTCCTCGGGCTGCATACCCGGCAACGACTGGTCCACCAGCACCCGACCCTCTAGATACTCCATCAGGTAAAACGGGCTGCCAACGATGGACAGATCATCGCTGTACAGATGCACTTCGGGCACCGGCACAGCGCCTTGTTGTAGAGCGCACATCACGCGATACTCCCTGTCGATGGCGTGCGCCTTGGCCTGGATTTGCCCGGCCGGCTTCATGCGCAGTACATAGCGCCGCCCGCCGGACGAGATCAGATAGGTGGGGTTGGACTGACCGCCGGTAAGCGGCGCGGCCGTAAGCGAAGCATGGTCTATGAGCCCGCGCTCATGGAGTAACTGCGCCAGCGCATCCCAATTGCGGTGTGTCGTTTCATTCATCGGACTGTGCCCTAAATGGTGTTGAGGATCGCGTGGCACGTCACAGCGTGCTGACCAGATGCCCGCCGTCGACGGGCAACACCACACCGGTAACATAGTCGGATGCCGCCGATGCCAGCAGGAGCAGGGCGCCATCAAGCTGTGAGGGCTGACCCAAGCGCCGCTGGGGAATCCGCCGGACCATCGCTTGCCCGCTATCCGTCTCAAAGAAGGCGCGATTGATGTCAGTGGCAAAGTACCCCGGCGCTAGCGCGTTGACACGGATGCCATGACGCGCCCATTCAAGCGCAAGCGATTGTGTCAGGTGGATCAATCCGGCCTTGGCGGCCGTGTATGCGGGCACCTGCTGCGCTACCCTAAGCCCGAGGATGGACGCGATGTTGATAATGCTGCCAGGCCGGTTTGCTTCTCGCATCTGTTGCGCAGCGTACTGAGCCACACGCCAGGCACCTGAGAGATTGGTATCAATGACCCGCTGCCAATCCTGCTCGGTCGTTTCCAGCGCTGGCCCCGTCGTTGCAATACCAGCACTGTTGACCACAATTTCTACAACGCCCAGCGCTTGCTCAGTCTTGAAGAAGGCGCCGGATACGGAATCAGGGTCGCAGACATCCAGCTGCACGACGCAACTGATTCCTCCCATCGCCAGAATTTCGTCCCTCAGGTACTCCCCTTCTGCCACGCGCCTACCGGCGAGCGCCACCCTGCATCCCGCCTTCGCCAATGTGAGCGCGAAGTGACGACCGAGACCACTAAACGCGCCAGTGACAAGTGCCACTTTGCCTTCCAGGTCCGGAAAGACAGGAGAAAAACGGGGTGTGGAAGCCATATTTTGGGTCTCCTTCAAAACGGTATGCGGAGCGGACACCCTTCACAACGTTGGTTCGTCGCCCGCTCCCGAATGGTTCGCACAGATTAAGCGGCCGTATCTGAGCAGCCAGCCACCCTAATGGGGAGGCCCCCCCGATAGGGGAGCCCCCGGCAGGTCGCGGCGCCTCCCCTATCGGGGGGCTGGAAAGCAGGGCCATGGCGCTTACGCTGCCAGGAATCCGGCGGCCTCCGCATGAGCATTTCCGGACTTCAAGGCATGCTGCCCCGCCCGCCGCCACAACGATCGAGGAGTCTCTCCGTGTCACGGCCCACCCCTATTGACCGCACGCCATCCGCGTACGCCTATCCGCTGCTCATCAAACAGTTGTTGCATACCCCCCTTGCGGTCAACCCCGAGCAGGAGGTCGTTTATCGCGAGCAGGTTCGCCACTGTTACTGGACCATGCGGCACCGAATTGGCCAACTAGCCAGCGGCTTGCATTCGCTGGGCATCGAGCCGGGGGATACGGTCGCAATGATGGACTGGGATAGCCACCGATATCTCGAAAGCTATTTCGGCGTTCCTATGATGGGTGCGGTATTGATGACGGTGAATGTGCGCCTCTCGCCCGAGCAGATCGCCTATACACTGAATCACGCACGGGTCAAACTGCTGATTGTCCACGTGGACTTTTTGCCCATAATCGAAGCGATTCGTGACCAGCTCGAATCCGTCG
This sequence comes from Cupriavidus pauculus, assembly GCF_002858765.1. Taxonomy (GTDB): domain Bacteria; phylum Pseudomonadota; class Gammaproteobacteria; order Burkholderiales; family Burkholderiaceae; genus Cupriavidus; species Cupriavidus pauculus_B. Next base: position 186,915 of record NZ_PJRP01000011.1, on the reverse strand, counting down.
AGCGCCTGGTTCTGATCGGCGAAGACACACTCTCAATCGAGAGCACTCCACTGCCGGACGGCTTTGTCGCAGAGTACGAAGTGCTTCTGAGCGAGTCTCCACCAGACTATAGCTTTCCCGACTTCGACGAAAACGCGCGGGCAACGACCTTCTACACAACCGGCACTACAGGGTTGCCCAAGGGCGTGTATTTCAGCCATCGGCAGATCGTGCTCCATACGTTGGCGACTATGGCCGCGCTCACCAGCGCCCCGAGGCAGGGACGCGTACATCGAGACGATGTGTACATGCCGCTCACGCCGATGTTCCATGTGCATGCCTGGGGGATGCCCTATGTAGCCACTGCACTCGGCATGAAACAGGTTTATCCGGGGCGATATTCCGCGGATCACCTTCTGCGCCTGATACAGCGCGAGCGTGTGACGTTCTCCCACGGCGTTCCAACGCTATTGCACATGATCCTCTCGCACCCGGATTCAGCCGGCGTCAACCTGAGTGGCCTGAAGATCATTGTTGGTGGATCAGCACTGCCACGCGGCTTGGCGCAGGCCGCCATCGATCGCGGCATCGACGTGTTCACCGGCTACGGCATGTCGGAGACCTGCCCCATTCTCACGCTGGCGCAGGTCAAAACGACGTTGCTAGACGATGCGGACACCGAGCTCGACGTGCGCACCAAGACCGGGTTACCCATCCCTCTAGTAGATCTGCGCATCGTTGATGCGCACATGCGCGATGTTGCGCACGATGGCAAGGCCAGTGGTGAAATCGTGGTGCGGGCACCATGGCTTACGCAAGGCTACCTTGGCAACGCAGCAGAGTCTGAACACCTTTGGGCAGGCGGCTACCTCCATACCAACGATATCGGCTCGATCGACAGCGATGGCTATCTGCAGGTCACGGACCGCATCAAGGATGTGATCAAAAGCGGCGGCGAGTGGGTGTCGTCACTGGAGCTCGAAGACCTAATCTCGCGTCACGCCGCCATCAACGAAGTGGCGGTCATCGGTGTCAAAGACGCGCGGTGGGGCGAGCGCCCGCTGGCGCTGATCGTGCTCCGGCCGGGACAGGTGGCCAATACTACGGACATTCAGGACCATCTGCGTGAATTCGTCCGTCGCGGCACCATCTCAAAGTATGCCGTCCCGGACCGCGTGCTCTTTGTTGACGCGATCGAGAAAACCAGTGTTGGCAAGATCAACAAACGCCTGCTTCGCGAGCAGTACCAGACAGGCCTGCCCCCTTCCGTCACCCATCCATAGCCGTGGCAGCGCTGCTAGGCGTGGAACGTGCGTATTTACTACCAATACAGCTTCAGGAGGCAAAGCCATGCAAGATTCCACAACAACAGAGCGCATCAGGCGCCATCCAAGGTTCGGTGAGCTGATCCGCCGGCGCGCCCGACTTTCGTGGACCCTGCTGATCCTGGTTCTAGCGCCCTATCTCACGCTGATGCTTATTGTCGCGCTGCAGCCGCAGCGCCTAGCCCAGTCGCTTCAACCTGGCACATGGCTCAACCTCGGCATCGTCATTGCCGTCGCAATCGTGCTGCTGGGTTGGGCCACTACTTGGTTCTATGTACGCCAGGCCAATGGCGAGCTGGAGACGATGGTGCAACAGATCCTGTCGGAGGCCGCCCAATGAATCTCCAGGCCATCAGCATGTTCCTGCTCTTCGTCGCGCTAACTCTGGGCATCACTTACCGGGCTGCTTCGCGCACCCGGACAACCAACGATTTCTTTACCGCCGGCGGCGGTATCACCGGCACACAGAATGGCCTGGCTGTCGCCGGCGACTACATGTCAGCCGCCACGCTGCTTGGCGTCGTCAGCTTGGTCTATGCGCGTGGCTTCGACGGGCTACTGTATATCGTCGGCTTTTTCATCGGCTGGCCGGTGATGCTATTCCTGATGGCCGAGCGGTTGCGCAATTTGGGAAAATTCACCTTTGTGGATATCATCTCGGACCGGCTTGACCCGGTTAGCACGCGCTGCGTCGCCGCGGGCAGCAGCTTAGTGGTCGTGCTGCTCTACCTGATCGTGCAGATGGTAGGCGCGGGCGAATTGGTGCAATTGTTGTTCGGCATCGATTATGTTTATGCCGTGGTCGGCGTGGGTGCGCTGATGATGATCTATGTGACCGTGGGCGGCATGGTCGCGACGACGTGGGTCCAGATTGTCAAGGCTGTGTTACTGATGTTCGGCGGCTCTCTGCTGATGTTGCTGTCTCTGGCACACTTCAGTTTCAGCTTCGAAAACCTGGCCGCCCGCGCGGTCGCCGTACACCGCAGCGGCCCGGCCCTGCTCGCCCCCGGCACGCTTTTCGCCGATCCAATCTCTGCGCTTTCCCTTTGCATGGCGACGGTGCTCGGCCTCTCGGGCCTTCCGCACATCCTGATGCGCTTCTTCACGGTGCCGAATGCGTGCGAGGCACGCAAGAGCGTGCTGGTGGCCAGCACGTGCATTGGCTACATGTTCCTCGCCATGTTCGCCATCGGGCTCGCGGCCATCGTGATTGTCGGTACCGACCCCCAGTTCTTTGAAGGAGGTCAGGTCGGGGGAAAGCTGCTCGGCGGTAGCAACATGGTCGCGATGCATCTCGCCAGCGCAACCGGAGGCAACATGTTTCTCGGGTTCCTGGCGGCGGTCGCATTTGCCACGATTCTCGCCGTCGTGTCGGGCCTGACGTTGGCTGGCGCCTCCGCGATCTCACACGACGTCTACGCCAGCGTCTTGTGCCGCGGCACCGCCACCGAAGCGGCGGAGATCGCCGTCACCAAGAGGGCCACATTGGTCATTGGCGTCATCGCGGTGCTGTTGGGGATTGCCTTTCGAGGGCAGAACCTCGCGTTCCTGGTCGCGCTTGCATTTAATGTGGCTGCCTCAGCAAATTTCCCAGTGCTGGTACTTTCGATGTACTGGCGGGGCCTGACCAGCCGTGGTGCCGTCTGGGGCATCGCGGCCGGCCTGTTGTCATCGGTCGCGCTCGTAGTCCTCTCCCCGGCCGTCTGGAAAAACGTGTTGGGCCACCCCACTGCCATCTTTCCCTACGATCATCCAGCGCTGTTTACGGTCCCGCTAGCGTTCCTGGTCACCTACTTGTGTTCGCGCTTCGACAATAGCCCGCGGGCGAATGCCGAGCGGCAGGCATTCGACACGCAACTGGTGCGCGCGCAGACCGGCCATGGGGCCGCGGCAGCGGCCAAGCACTGACACCCAGGCGCACTGCCTCGCAGACCAGGCTAGGACTCGGCATGGGACAACGCGGCATAGAGCGTCGCGTTGTCCCAGTAGGCGCGCATGAATTCGATCCTGGCCTGGCTGTCCACACGCACGATGAAGACGTGTGGCAGCGAGAACGACTGTGCACGGTTCGCGATCCCCAGCACATCCCGCGCCTGCGTTCCCGACATGATGACTTCAGCAACCACGGTACGCCGGTCGCCGTCGGAATAGATCGCGGTGACCTGATTGCTTAGGTCAGGGAACCCGTCAATCAGCGTGCGCCAGATACTTCTTCCTGTTTCGTCGACCGGCCCCGACAGCAGGATTGGAACATAGTCAATCTGCGCGCCTGGCGCGAACAGTGAAAGCATGCCGCCTATGTCATGTGCACGGTAGCGCGCGAAGAACGTCGCAACGGTTTCGATCTGGCTCATCGTGGGTCTCCCAAAGGTTGCTCACGGACGACGCGGGGCCCTTGCATGCGACAGTCCGTCCCTACCTATCATCCTGCTTGGGCAATCCTAGTCAATGCCCCTCCCCAAAGGGGTGGTGCTCAATTGCCCGCCGTTCCCTAGCGCCGACGCTCAAAGCTCAGCGCGATCTCGTCGATCGTGGCGCGTATGCGGGCGCTGCGCCGCAGGTCCTGATGAGTCACAAGCCATACCTCGTAGGGCGCCTCACGACTGCGCTCCGGCCATAACGGACCAGTCCGTCCACCTCGCCCATATAGACCGGAATCTCGCCGATACCCAATCCAGTCTTGATGGCCGTGCGTAGCATTAGGCTGGAATTGACTGCGGCCACGACGCTGCCGCCCGCGATCGATTCCCCTGCCAGCGTTGGTTCCATGGATGCCAGCATGTACGGTTGATACACGACCAAGTCATGGCCAGCAAACGCGCCTCCGACCTCGGGCATTCCGTGTGCCTGTAGATAGCTGTTCGAGGCGTACAGACCCATGGGCCATTGAGCGAGGCGCCGTGCAATGAGGTCCGGATTCTCGGGCCGGGCGGTGCGGATTGCGATATCTGCTTCGCGCCGCACCAGGTTCAACATCTGGTTCGATGTGTGAATGTGCACGACCACGCTCGGATACTTGGCGTGCAAGCCATCAAGGGCCGGCATCAGGAAGTCCATCGCCAGCGAATCGGTCGTGGTAATCCTCACCTCGCCGGCAAGACGATCATCGACGCCTTGCGTCAAGCGCTGAAAGTCATTGGCCGACTGCTCCATACGTTGCGCGGCGTCGAGCACGCTTTCGCCCGCTGCGGTCAGCACATAGCCGCTGGACGTACGTAGAAATAGGATTGCCCCAACCTCGCCCTCCAGCGCCGCAAGGCGCCGGCCGACAGTCGCTTGGTCCACACTCAACGACCGCGCCGCGGCGCGCAACGTGCCATCCCGATAAAGCGCGAGAAACACCCGGGCATCGTCCCAGTTCATATTGCCTTCCCATACCCCAGATCACTCGATGCGATTTTGCATGGCAGCCATGAAAACCTGCATCACCGAATCAAACCGCTGCTACCTATACTCACTTCCAACCGCGCGGCCCAACCGTGATGGAGGCCTCGACGCGTTTCACGAGTTAATCAGGACAATCCATGCATTCGCCTTTGAACAATATCCCCGAGATGATGACGGCCATCGAGATCACGCATCCTGGCGGCCCGGAAGTGCTGGTGCCAACACGGCGACCTGTGCCCGTGCCCGGCCCGGGAGAATTGCTGATCCGCCACCAGGCGGCTGGTATCAATGGTCCCGATGTGTTTCAGCGCAAGGGGCTGTACGACCCGCCTCCTGGCGCCTCGGACATTCCGGGACTCGAAGTCGCTGGAGAGGTTGCGGCCATCGGCGCTGGCGTCACTAGGTTCCAGGTAGGTGACCTCGTTTGCGCATTGATCCCTGGCGGTGGCTACGCTGAGTATGGCGTCGCCAACGAACACAACACACTGCACCTGCCTAAGGGCTTGCGTCTGGTGGAGGCCGCTGCCATGCCGGAAACGTTTATGACGGTATGGCTGAACCTGTTCCAACGGGGGCAGTTCAAGCGGGGAGACTCGGTGCTGATCCATGGCGGCGCTTCCGGCATCGGTACCACTGCCACCATGCTCAGCAAGGCCTTCGGCGCGGCGAAGATCATCACCACCGTCGCCACGGACGCGCAACGCGACGCCAGCCTCGCCCTTGGCGCTGATTACGCCGTCAATTATCTCGAAGAGGATTTTGTTGGCGCTGTCATGCGCGTCACCGACGCCAAGGGCGTTGACATTGTGGTCGATATCATCGCCGGTGATTATGTCCCCAAGAATTACGCGGCCGCGGCCATCAACGGGCGTATTGTGCAGATTGGCGTAATAAAGGGTGTGGCGAAGGAAGTCGACCTCTTCCCCATGTTGACCAAGCGACTCACTCATATTGGCTCGACCCTGCGCTCGCGCACGCCTCAGGAAAAGGCCGAAATCATCCGCGAACTCGAGGCCCAGGTGTGGCCGCTGATGGCGTCCGGGGCGGTCAAGCCGGTCATTTACCGAACGTATCCGCTGGAGCAGGCGCGCGCCGCGCATGAACTGATGGACTCTGGCACCCACATCGGCAAGATCGTCCTGACGATGGGCCGGTAGCGGCAACACCAGGGCCGCCAGCGGCGGACGTGGACGACACCATCCGCCCTCGGCTGGTGACATCTTCGTGGGCGTGCGCCGAGGCTGCGTCCCACTAGCCCAAACGCATGCTCTTGCCACGATGAGGTAGATGGAAGAACACAGTGGCAAGGGCCGCCATAGGCGAAAGCAGAATCAGCGCTTCACCAAACCCGTGCGTTGCGACGACCAGGCCGAGGTGTTGCTGCCGAATACGGCAGACAACAAACACAGATATGGCCAAAAAGGACATGCGAGAAGCTGAATCAGTTCACCTCGAACCCTCGCGCCCCGAGTCGTTCCGCGACGCACCTCGTTCCGAGACCAGAGGGAGATCGCGGCCCAAGCCACTGCGGACGGCCTGAATACGGGAGTTCACCTTCAGCTTCTCAAAGATATTTTTCAGGTGCCATTTCACCGTTTCTGGTGCGACGCGAATAGCTCGGGCGATCTCCTTGTTAGAAAGCCCTCTCGCTACGTAGTCCAGAATCTCCACTTCCCGGGCACTTAACCGGCTGCCGGTCATCGGCTCTGGCTGATACTGGGAGACTGCGTTGGACACAACGTCAGGTGCACTGGCTTTCGCATCAAAGCCGGCGCAGAGCCCATTCACATACCAAGGCTCCACATCTTCCAGGGGGCTCGCCTGCTGACGCAGGCCGTTAAGGATCTCACGCGCCACCGGTCCGGCGTCAAGAAACACACGATGCAGGCCGTTCCTCTGGCCATATGCGACTGCAGCCGCCATCGCCTGTAAAGCCTCCGCACCGTGCCCGGCGCTATGAAGTGCGACGGCCAGCACCACCGAAATCTGCGCGGTCAAGTACTGCATGCCCGTTGCGCGCAGCTCCGCCTGCACGCCTTGCAGGATATGCGCAGCGTCGTCGGGGCGGCCACAAGCCACAAGCAGGCGACAATGCGCTACCTGAAAACGCTGCCAAGTCTCGAGGTAGCTGCCCTGCAAGGTCGGCGGCTTTGGCCCCATCAGGGTTTCCAGTTCGTGACCAATCCGCGCGGCACGACCCATGTCGCCAGACCGGATGCTGATCCGAATCGCTTCGGCCTTACACGCGACCTGCATGCGTATCCATTGCCGGCTCCTGGCAACGGCTTCCGCGTCTTCCAGCATTCGGTAGGCCTCGTCCTGCTTGCCGGCAAGCAACTGCAGCCGCGCAAGTGTCACGCAGAAGCCGACCAGGGGACCCAGCGAGCATGATTGCAGGGCAATCTCAAGCCGCCCTTCCAGCAATTCTGCGACACGGGCCAGATCATTCCATTCGTAGTGGATGGCTGCTAGGTAGCCAACCGGGAGTACAGAAGCGGCGGACTGCCTGCCGGCACGAGCGTTGGACTCGCGCAGCACATCTTCGAGCGTCTCGACAGCCTCGCCTAACCTACCTTCCACAAACAGGCTGAGCCCAATCATGCTCTGCCGATACACCAGCGCATAGATTGGCGCTTCCGCCGCGATGCCAAAGGTCAGCTTATGGCGCAAGCGTTCGACACTATCGAACCCGGATGCATAGCTGAGCCCGAAGATCAACGTTGTCAGGCCAATACCCTCTGCCCACGAACCTGCTGCAGGACCAAGTTCCAGAACATTGCGCCCCATTTCTAACGAACGTTGACTCTCATCCGACAGACCAGCGATCAGCGCCTTGACCGCTTCTAGTTCGACCCGCACCACTTCGGTCACAGGAAGCCGCCCGCACTCGATGTCATCCTCCACCGCCTGCAACGCAGCCTTTGCCGCAACGGTCTCCATTGTCAACGCAAGCGCCCAGGCGTGCGCCAAACGTAGGCGCAGCCGGCCGCGCACCGCCTCTGGGGGTAGCTTGGCGACCCAGCTCAGGACGATGCGAACGTCACTGGCCTCAACCAGATGCATCGCACATTCCTCTACCCAGCCAGCCGCGCGGTCGACATCGCCGGCCGCCAAGGCATGCTTGACCGCTTCCGCCCAGAGCGATTGCGACGCAAACCATTCACTGGCCCGGCGATGCAGTTCGGCTACCAGGTGCGGTTGCTCGCGGACCAGCCGTTTTCTCAGGTAGCCGGCAAACAATGCATGAAAGCGGTACCAGTGGCCTTCGGCATCCAGCAGCCTGACGAACATATTCCGTGCGACCAACCAGTCCAGGCTGGCATGCGCGGTATCGGTGCCGACTACCGCATTACACAAGGGCACTGACATCCGCTCCAACACCGAGGTCTGTAGCAAGAAAGCCTGTAGCGGCTCCGGGATATGAACAAACACGTTCTCGTTGAGATATGCCTCGATGCTGCGCCGGGCGAAAGGCAAGCGGTCGGCCGGGACGCCGCTCGAATCGTCCGCACTCCATGCAAAAGAGGCCAGCTGCAACCCCGCCACCCAGCCTTCCGTCGCCTGCAACAGCACCTCTGTCTGGGCGGGGCTTGGTACACGGCCTGCTACAGCCGATAGAAAAGCCCGAGTCTCCGCACTGTCGAAGCGCAGGGCTTCCGCGTCCAGCTTCAGCAGCTGGCCCCGTGCCTCGAAATAGCTGAGAGGAAAGGCCGGTTCGCCACGCCCGGCAATAAGGAGGTGCAGGTTCTCCGGAGCATAGCGCAGCAATCGAAACACGGCTTCGTGAATGGTTGGCGACACCAGCCGGTCGAAATCATCCAGCACCAGTACCATCCGGCGGGGCTGAGCCGCGACCGCATTGAGCAGATCGGCAAACATCGCGTCGGCCGGCGCCAGCGGATCCGGCTCCAAGCGGCACACAACAGAACTACCGACCTCCGCTAAAGCGTCACCCCCGGTTTCACTGGAGACTTCATTGAAGGCATCCCTGGCCGCGGCGAGCAAGTAGGCGCCGAACTGGAACAGATCGTCGTCATCACGGTCGATGCTCAGCCAGCCAACAGCCCATCCTTCCTCTGCCAGGACTGCCTTCCACTCACTCAGCAGCGATGTCTTGCCGAAGCCGGCAGGTGCGGTCAGCGCTGTCAGCTTTCGCTCCAGACCAGAGCGCAGCAGGGCAATGGCACGCTGACGTTTGATGTAGTGGCGCGTGCGCGGCGGGGCCAGCTTGGTATGGATCAAGGCTGGTGGCCATTGTGGCTGCTGCGCTGCAACAGCTAGTGAGGATCGGGGCATCTGGCTCGCGCTGGTGGTTAGTGGGACTCACTAGACGATCAAGTCCCATTCGTCCGTCTGCTCACGGCGCACCATTTCTGCGGCAGACTCAGGTTTTACTGTGCGGTAGCGATGTGATTCGGCGGCGATGACTGCAATCATGGCATTAATCATTTCCTGCGGGTCATGCTGATTGATCAGCGAGCGCCTTGTTCGTGGCCTCATCGCCTGCGGTCATCTTCCCACCACTGATCCATACTTTCCATGCCAGTATCTTTGAAACCCGTTTGATAGGCTCCGGGATTCACCGTCGCGACCTGAACTCCATACGGTTTCGGCTCCTCGCGCATCGATGCTCATGGTGCCTCGACCGCATGCTTGGACGCCGCGTATGCGCCCACCCGCGGCACTTTGATCAACCCTGCGACAGACCACGCCAGATCATCTGCGCGGCAAAGCCCTGCGCCACCTCTAGTGCCGCAACAAATTGGTCTCGAAGACCTGTCGCACACGGGCGACGGGAATCTCCAACACCGCCCCCCCTCCATGAGGACAGCATTGTTGAACAGCATCGATCTCATGTTGGAACGCACGCTGCCGGTCGATCTGTCCAGCACATCGAGCTTGCACAGACCTGCCGGCAGGCGGTTAGTCGCTACTGGCGGGTACGCTATTTCGTGGGACACATAGTCGATCTGATAGCGCCACCGCTCAACTATCTTGACAAAGTGAACAGTGACGTCCAGCCAGCCGCCTGTCGCCCGATCGATATCCGGATACCTCTGAAGCCGTCAAGACAAGAGGATGTTCTTGCCACGCCTGTTTAACTCTCCTTCACTGGGATCAGCCGAGGTGATTCGGGTACGACTGTATTAGATGATCGCCGAAACGAAAGTCAAGCCACAAGGGCATGGGAGACCGTCAGAGGGGGGGAAGGCGGGGGGGCTTCCCAGACAATCCATTTCCGCGCTATCGCCGAACATCCTTTGTGCTGTGCCAAAGGCTTGCGGGCTATAGCAGAACATCTACTTCGACATTGCACCCGTGGCCGGTACCGAGGCTCCCCCCCAATTAGGGAGGCTCCTTGCGATCGACGCAACGATACGCGGATCATTGCATCAGCGAGACTTGCTTCTTCAATCCGATGCGGATCTCGTCATAGAGTGACACGTGCAGTTCCAAGCATTCAGGAGTAGCTCGACGATGCCTGCCATCGATTTCCGCCTCAGTGATGCTGACATTGCTGACTTAGTCGCCTTCATCCGCAGCGCCTGTGGTAAGCACGGCGCGCCGATGGCGGTCAATCGCGCCACTCAACTCGGCCGCAAACGAAGGGCCGAACGCGACCCCGCTGGCGCGCGATAAACACAACCACGGATCCCTGCCATGTCGACTATCTCAAGACGTTCCTTTGTCCAATCTATCGGTGCCGCTACACTCGCGCCAGGAGTGTTGGTTGCATCCGCGGAGGCCAAGGCTGTGGTCGAAAGCTCCGCCCCGCCCCAGAGAGCCGGCGCAGATTACGCCGATTACAAACATATCCTGGTCGCCCAGGACCGCGGCGTCGCCACCGTTACGTTGAACTACCCGCCTTTCAACCTCCTAGATGAGGTACTGTCGGAGGAATTCGACCGGGTAACTCGTCAGCTAGAACAGGATGCAAGCGTACGAGTCGTGGTCTTGCAGAGCGCTGTTCCGAAGTTCTTTATCGCGCACTCCGGCCTGCACCGTGTCGGTTCGGCGCCGAAAACCATTTCGAATACACGCACTTTCCGCCTGACCCAGATGCTCGGCGAGCGCCTGCGCAATATGCCGAAGGCTGTGATCGCAAAAGTCGAAGGCATCGCCCGTGGCGGTGGCTGCGAGATCGCGCTGGCCGCGGACATGTGTTTTGGCGCGATTGGCAAGGCTGTGTTCGGCCAGCCGGAAGTTGTCTGCGGACTCGTCCCCGGAGGCGGCAACACCCAGCGCCTGCCGCGGCGCATGGGGCGCGCCCGCGCCCTCGAGGTCCTGCTGGTTGGCGGAGACTTCTCCGCAGAACTGGCCGACCACTACGGTTACATCAATCGTGCGCTGCCGGCCGGGGAACTGGGGCCATTCGTGGACAATCTTGCACGCCGCATTGCGACCTTCCCCCCTACTACCATTGCTCATCTGAAAGCGGCCGTGGACATGGGGTCCGACGCCTCCTTCTCCGAAGGGCTGTTGATAGAGGCGCACGAGGCCGATCGTTGCGTAGCCAACGACGCGATACAGGCGCGCGTGAAAGCGATTCTCGCAGCGGGCGCGGAAACCTACGAAGGCGAACTCCACTTTCCCGATCTGTCTGCGAAGTTGCCGCCCGCCGATTAAGCGATCAAACCTGCCTCCGCGCGCTGCTTGCCTGCAGGCGCACGGAGGCTTGGATACGAGCGGGCAAGTGCAAGAGAGGCAGCAAGGCATCGAAATGCTGTGATTGAGGAATTTCCCTCATTTGGTGTGAAGGTCAGTGGAAATTAAGCTCCAAAGCTCGTTTTCTTTAGAAGGAAGTCCATCATGACAACCCAGACAGACAGCAAGCAACCAACGCAAGATCCGGCCGAGCGTAAGGCGTTTTTTCCGTCCCCTTACTCGCTCTCACAATTTACCTCGCCAAAGTCAGATCTCTCTGATGCCGACTATCCAGATGCCTATCAGGGGAGCCGCTGGAAAGTACTTCTAGTCGCTGCAGACGAGCGCTATCTGCTGACCGATAACGGCACCTTCTTTTCTACTGGAAACCATCCGATCGAAACACTCCTGCCCATGTATCACATGGACCGTGCAGGATTTGAGTTTGATATTGCTACGTTATCTGGCAATCCGACCAAGTTCGAATGGTGGGCTTTCCCCTCCGAAGACGACGAAGTAAAGTCCTTCTACGCAAAGTACGAGCAGAAATTCCAGCAGCCGCTCAAGCTTTCTGACGTGGTAAATTCGTTGGATAAGGATGCAAACTATATTGCGGTTTTCATCCCAGGAGGTCATGGTGCTTTGATGGGGCTACCTTTCAGCGCAGACATGAAAGCAACCCTGCAGTGGGCTATGCAGAACGACAGATTTATTGTCACGCTGTGTCACGGGCCTGCCGCCTTACTTTCCGCTGGCGTCGACGAACCTAACGGTGGAGATCTTTTCCGCGGCTACCGCATCTGCGCGTTTCCTGATGCCCTGGACAAGCAGACGCCGGACATTGGCTATATGCCCGGTGCTTTGCGCTGGTTCTTCGGCGAAAAGCTTGCTGCTATGGGTGTTGAAATTGTAAACACCAACATTGATGGAAGCACCTTCCGGGACCGGAAAGTCCTAACCGGCGACAGCCCGTTCGCGGCCAACAACCTTGGCAAACTGGCTGCACGGACGTTGCTGGACGAAGTGCAGAAAACAGACGGGCGCTAGTTCTTCTGTCGTCAGAGACATTATCCAATCAGGCACTTTGGCTAGCACAGTTTCTTAGACACTGATTCGCCTCTTGCTGCGGCGCGGGATACCTCAATAAAACCGCGCCGCGATTTTTTCGATGAGATCTGAATGATTATATTCTGTTTCGGAAAAATATCATGATAACCAGTATCGACGCCATTATCGCTACAGAAAAAGCCAACCGACTGAACATCATTACTGATATAGTTCGATCGCTCGGCCAAGCGCATGGCTTCGATCGCTTTATTCTTTTCTCTGCCAGCCCATCTTACGAACATCCCGTTAAACGGATCTACTGGATCGAAGGCAACTGGTTTGACGACGGATCGAAAGTCACCGCAGCACGCTATATGCAGATCTGCCCCGTCACTCGACATCTACTCGATGAAAGCGATCCATTTTTTTGGACTAAACAGCACACTGTTCGCGGAGAACGATATCGCATCGTACGGCATCCGCGCGGCAGTGACATCCACGGCCTACAGATACCGATCTTCGGACCTACTGGCCTTGAGGGTGCGCTCAGCCTTGGGGGCAAGAACATCGATAGCAGTCCTGAAGCACGCATACTTCTAAGTCAGGTTGGCATGGCCGCTTTCCGCGCCGCCCGCAAACTCATAGACGGTCAGCCTGTTCCCACCCTTCCTCCTGGCCTCTCACCGCGTGAACGTGAAATTCTTCAGTGGGTTACCGCCGGCAAGCGTCAGGCCGAGATCGCTGCCACCTTAGGGCTTTCGGAAAGAACCATAGAGAATCATTTGCGCAATGCTCGTCATCGCTTAGGCGTGGCTACCACGGCTCAAGCCGTGAGATTTGCATTAGCAAGCGGCGAAATTGGCCCCGTCATGTCCTCCAATCCCGAGCTGCTGACAACATGAGCAGCAGGAAGCAGCCTGAGAGCATTGGCTCAATGCTTTGCGCGGTGTATTGCCGATTGCCCCGGTTTTGAACCTGAAACAGGCACTAGACAATCCATTCGTCGAAGAGGTCGGCATGATTGGTCAGGTTCCCCACCCGCGCAAGGACGACCTGAAGTTGTTGGCAAACCCATTGAAGTTTGATGGCGAGCGTCTCAGCCAGGTACCGCGCAATCCGCCGAGTGTCGGCCAGTACATCTCCGTAGACGCCCCCAAGCAGGCCGCGTAACACCGATCGACGGTGAAAAAGAGGCCCATCGCATGTCGTCGGATGGATCAGAAAAGCGTGGTGGCCGGGCTGGCTATCTTTCTTGCCCACCAGGGTGCGCCATGACATGCTTCCAGTGCCGCGTTGGCGGGAGAGCATTGCAGAAAGAGAATCCGTTGGGTCTTGCTGAGGCACCGGCTCACGATCACGCCCGTCTCTTGCCCCACCAATGACTCGATCTACAGAGAAAGTTCCCCGATCGCATGGCTGCCGCGGGCCACACGGTGGCCGTGCGCCTTTTTTGTGCGGTCGTCATGAAAGTCATGTTGTTAGCGCTTCTAAGCGCGTATGCTGAAACTGCCAATGTGGCAAGCCAGCACTAGGAGCACACCATGGCAAAGAGTCAACTACGCAGCACTCGCGAGGCGAAGAAGCCCAAACAGCCAAAGAAACCGTCGGTGCCAGCGACCCCATTCAGCACAGTTCATTCGCGGGTTGGGAACGAAGGCGTCGCCAAGAAGAAGACGTAAGTCGGTTCGCCGCAGACACACGGCACGACAATCTCACGCGACTTGCATCGTTCACCCCAGGGAATTCCTAGCTCTACATTGAAAGCGCAGACCGCTTCGGGAGGCGCATCATGATCCATCACAACACGGACCCCACTTTTCGCGGGCTCCCCCTCACCGCCGAGCAGGACGCGGAAATTCGTCACTACCTGAATAGGAAGACCAGACTGGGCAAGCCATGGAATACCCCCGAGCTACGAGGGATGCTTGAGGACATGCTGCTGCCGCCGAGCGCCGAAGATGACAGCCAGAGCGACATCCCGCGCGGTGCGGTGTCTGCCGTTGAGCGCGCGACCGCGTTCGTCGACCAGGACATGGAGCCAATCGAGGCGTACGAGGAATTGCATGCTGCGATAGAAGCCGAGAGCATGAAAGAAGATACGAAGTAGCGGTAGCGATGCGCGCTGGTTGGCAACCTGGTTCCTCAAAGGCGTAGAACACAGGATGCCAACATGGCACTGAATTTTCCCAACCCCGGCCGCAGCTATGTAGGGCCCGGCGTGGCTTGTGGTTCTTGGGGGATGACAGCGCTCGCGAGATGACATGACGACTCACGCCATCGTCGCCGCCCTGGCCTTCACCGGGCTCGCGCGCGCTGCCTGATCGCCGCGTTCTCAAGAATCGTGATGCCGTCCTGGCCATGGAGCAGCTCGGCGGCAAAGGCACGGCCGATATCATCTTGATCGATCGTCCCGAAGGATCCCGGGACAAGACGCCCCAGCCACGCGAGATACCCCGGCGTATGCACATTGCCGGCAATGATGCCGGGGCGAAAAATGGCCAGCCGCTTGAACCCGACCTGCCGTACCGCGAGCTCCTTTTCTCCCATGATGCGCGCGTAGCGAATCCGGCTCGTCGCGCTGCTTCCCGCCGCCGACAGCAAACCGAACGCCTCGATGCCTCCTGCCAGGCAGCCACGCGCAAATGCACCAACGACGCCGATCTCCAAATCCCTTATGGCCTCGTCACTCCACTGCTGGCTCCCCTTGCCGATACCAATGCATGACGCCGCAACCAGCGTTTCGCCCGGCCGCCCGCTGGATCGGGCAAGTGTCTCGACGTCGCCGGCGAAATCTACGCCACCGGTATCCATGACCACCTCGCGCAATCGCACGTCGCTCGCAAGCGAAGCGGGTCGACGATTAACCAGAATCACCTCGAGGCAGGAAGGCATAGCCAGCAACGCTCGCACCAGCGCCGACCCGACCTGCCCGGTGCCCCCGGCGACCAAAACCCGAAATCCCATGTCATGCCCCTTCTTTGTTGTGAATCGTGTCCGTCATGACATCATGGCGCCTTGAACGGGAGCGCTTCGTCGATGACGCGAAATCAGCCAGGGGCTATGGTAGCCGCCCCTTCCTTGTCACGAGGCCATCTCGACCTTCAGGAAGGACTCGGCCGTTCGACCGGACCAGCGCGCACAACCGCGCTCATATAGGTCGACGAACTCCACCGCGGATGCGGTAAGAAGATCCTGATCGCGGTACTGGAGGAAGACGTTCAGCTTGGGCATATCGTGCGGAAGTACCAGGCGCGTCATCGACCCTTGCTCAAAATAGCGCTCGAAACTTGGGCGCACCGCGTCCATCCAATGCATCACGGCGTTGATGCGAACCGCCAGTTGGATATACAGCGTCACCGAGGAGCTCCGCACGATGCGTGAAGGCGGCGTCAATCCGTAGTGCGCGAAGAGCGTGGAGATGCAGCTCTCGGCGTCGTCTTCGGGGTCCAACGTCAGCCATGGCTCGTCAATCAGCGCCTCAAGCGTCGTCTCGGGGGTCTCGCGCGGGCCGGAGACCAGCATGGTCTCGTGGCTGAGCATCTTTCTCCAGCACAGGTCGGTATCCGGCTCACCGTACTGACTGACAAGCCCCAGGTCCAGCGTACCGTTGCGCAGGCCTTCCGCAATCTGTCCGCCGCGCATCTCCAGGACGGACACCTTTACCATCGGACGCTTCCGGACAAACTCAGCGACGGCCTCAGCCAGTGCCAGCGTCGCGGCCGGTCCTGTGTGACCGATGGTCAGTCGTCCACCCACCTCCCCCCGGTAGCTGCCGATTTCCTCCCACATCCGCCCCATTTCCTTTTCGATGGAGCGAGACCGTCGGATCATCATCAGCCCGCACTCCGTCAGCGTTGCGCCCTTCGCGGACCTGACAAGCAGTTCGGTGCCAACTTCCCGCTCCAGCTCCTTGATGGACTTACTGAGGGCGGATTGCGTCAGGTGCAGCAGCCGAGCGGCCTCATGAATGCTGCCGGCGTCCGCAATCGCCAGCAATGCCTTGAGTTGATTGAATTTCATCGCCTGCCTCGTCTACGTCCCCAGCGATTCGCTCGAGAACTTTTGCATCAAAACTGTGCAGGATTCTGCCAACCGTGCACCAGCCTTGCACTCCGGGCCTACCCGGGTGTACGTCGGCCAAATCAGGGATGGCGTGAGCAAATTCCGGACCCAAGACAATATTCCGACAGGCAGTACGCCTGATGAGCAAAAGTGATCGCTTTGAAAAAATGTCGCGGGCGCTGCGCGAAGAAAATCCACACACTACGTCTCGCACAACACCGGACCAATCAGGCAACGCGTCCGGGAAGTCATCGAAGAAATGGCCCCAACCAGGTCAGCAGCTACGACCGAATCGCCTGCCTTCAATTTTTGATTCCTCCCCCTGAATCGATTCATGAGACATCTCATTCGGTTGTCGACTGCGGTTGCCGCGATGGCGGTATCCGTTCCGGTGCTGGCCCAAGACAGTCAACTCGGCAGCATCTACGCATCAAATGGGACGGGCTTCGGTGCGCAAGCGCTAGGCATCGCACCGGGCCGCAATATCGTGTCGCTATACGGTACGGTGGACATGGCCATCAACTACATTCGCGCTGGATCGCAGTCTCAGGTGCGCATGCAAAGCGGCAACGTCTGGACGTCGAAGTTTGGCATCTATGGCCAGGAAGACCTTGGCCAGGGTTGGACAACGTTTTTCCGTCTGGAATCCGGTTTCGCCGCCGATACTGGCGCCGTCCAGGATTCCAAGTCGTTCTTCAACCGCGCGTCCTACATCGGCATGCACAGCCGAAACTATGGGCAGCTTGTGCTGGGTCGCCAGTACACGTCCATCGGCTCTGCCGCCATTGGCGCGGACCCCTTTCTGGCCAACGGGCATGAATCGGTCCACACGTACCTGCTGACCACCTCTGGCCTGGGTGGCGCGGCCAACACCGATGCTGTGGCGCGGCTGAACCAGACCATCCGCTATATCTCGCCGCGCATCCTGAACGTCTCGCTCGATGCCAGCCTGTCTTTCAAGGGAGATCGCAGCGTTGGCACATCGATGCATGCGAAGACGTTGTCCGCCAACTACAGCGACGGCGCCACCATGGTCGGCGTCGGATACGGCCAAAGCTATTGCGATCCCGCCATCACCGGCAGTTGCACCAGCACGGACGCGGCCGCCCCAACCCTGCGCACAGACACATGGATTGTCAGCGCGCTGCATGACTTCGGCGCTTTCGTCGGACAAGCGGCCTGGTTGCGCTTTGACCCCAAGGCCCCTGGTGCCCACACGGCTGACCTCTACACGGTCGGTGCGCAGCGCATGGTCGGCCGCAACTTCTTTCGCATTGGCCTGGCTTATCGGCACACCACGGCAGACCAGAACTATGCCTATGGCGGCACGGTCGGCGTCGATCACTTCCTGTCAAAACGGACGGCCCTCTATGCCCGCGTCAGTGTGCTGAAGAACGGCCCGAAGTCGAGCCTGATCTACGACTACGACACCACGAACGTGCCGGTATCCGCCGGGAACACCGTGTCCGACGCGTCCATCGGCATGTATCACAACTTCTAACGGCGACCCGCCGCCCATTCCCAAGTAGGAGGCACTAATGACAACATCCGTATCCACTCGCTTTGTTGACGAATTCATCGAGAGTCACCGCGACCACTATGTCAAGCTGTCCGATTCCATCTGGAACCAGGCGGAGCTTGGCTACCAGGAATGGCAATCGTCTGCCGCCCACATTGCCTATCTGAACGAGGCAGGATTCACGCTGCAGGAAGGCGTGGCCGGCATCCCTACCGCGTTCGTGGCCGAGGCCGGCAGCGGCGGTCCCGTCATTGGCATCCTGGGCGAATTCGATGCGCTGTCCGGCCTGAGCCAGCAAAGCATGGCCACATCGTGCCAACCATCGTCCGAGATTACCAACGGTAACGGACATGGTTGCGGCCACCACCTGCTTGGCACCAGCGCTCACTACGCGGCAGTGGCCGTCCACCAATACCTGAAGGCGCATGGCCTTCCGGGCACGGTGCGCTTTTATGGCTGCCCGGCGGAAGAAGGCGGCTATGGCAAGACGTATATGGCCCGGGCAGGGCTTTTCGACGACCTGGATGCGGCGCTGACCTGGCACCCCGGGGTCTTCAACGGGGTGATGAACATCGAAGCCCTGGCCGTGAAACAGGCGTACTTCCGCTTTACAGGGGTGTCCGCACACGCAGGCGCCTCGCCGCACCTGGGTCGCAGCGCACTCGATGCGCTAGAGCTGATGAACGTGGGCGTGAATTTCCTGCGAGAACACATGCTTCCCGACGCGCGCGTCCACTACGCCATTACTGACGCGGGTGGCGTAGCGCCAAATGTCGTGCAGCCGCGTGCGGAGGCACTCTACATGGTGAGAGCCCCTCACAACCACCAGGTTCAGGAACTCTACGAACGCGTGTGTGCGATCGCAGAGGGCGCCGCACTGATGACAGGTTGCCAGGTAGAGGTCGAAGTGCATTCCGCTTGCTCCAACATCGTCCTGAACACGGTGTTGAACCAGTTGATGCACGAGAAACTCAGCGAACTGGGGGCGCCGCGCTACGAAGCGAACGAGCTCGATTTCGCCGCGTCGATTCACAAAACACTGCGCAAGGACGAAGTCGAAATGGCCGGACGCATGCTCACCGCTGCCTGGCGCAACCCGAAGCCGCTTTTTGACGGCGTTGAACCCCTCGATTCGACCCGACCTCAACGTATGCATGGCTCCACGGACGTCGGCGATGTCAGTTGGGTCACGCCCACCGCCCAATGCATGACCGCCTGCTTCACGTTCGGTAGCTCGCCACATTCGTGGCAATGGGTATCCCAGGGAAAGAGCCCGATCGCTCACAAGGGCATGCTGCTCGCGGCCAAAACGATTGCCGCCACGGCGTTGGAGCTCTTCGTGCGTCCGGAACTGCTGACGCTGGCCCGGGAAGAGCTGGTAGAACGCATCGATGGCAAGTCGTACGAGTGTCCGATCCCGGCAGAAGTGCAGCCCCCTTTGCCTCAGGCAGACGTGGCGTTGGCCGCCTGACGGGAAAACGTCCCTACGACCCGACTGGCCAATTATTGGCCAATGACCGACTAATGACCGGCCAATGCAGAGACGCAGGGCAATGCACAGCCTGTGCCCCGCGTCTCTGCAATCCACGCGTTGACGTGCCATCCATCAAGCAATCGCAATCATGATGCCTACCACTGCAGTTCCCGGCCAGCGCGCCAGCGATGTGCGTGCCAAGCCAAGCCAGGCTCGCCTCATCGTCGCCACCTCGATTGGCAACGGACTAGAGATCTTCGACTTTACGGTCTACAGCTTCTTTGCCGCCATGATTGGCGCCCAGTTTTTTCCTTCTGGCGACCCGATCACGTCTCTGTTGTTCTCCGTCGGGACGTTTGGCCTGGGCTTTCTCATGCGGCCGCTTGGCGCCGTGCTGCTCGGTGGCTATGCAGACCGCGTCGGGCGTCGCGCGGCGATGACCATGACTATCTGGCTGATGGCCCTTGGCACAGCCCTGATTGGCCTGTGTCCGCCGTATGCATCGATCGGCGTGTTCGCACCCATCATTGTCCTGATCGGACGCCTGCTTCAGGGATTTGCCGCCGGCGGAGAAGTTGGCGCGGCCACGACGTACCTCATGGAATCGGGTCCTGCTTCGCGCCGCGGCTTCTATGTGAGCTGGCAAACGACCAGTCAGGCGGCCGCAGCACTGGTAGGCGCGGGATTCGGCATGGTACTGAGTCAATCCCTGGCGCAGGATGCACTCTATAGCTGGGGCTGGCGTATCCCGTTCCTGGTTGGGCTGCTCGTGGCACCTGTCGGCATCTACATTCGCCGCGCACTGCACGACACTCACGCTGGGCAACCCCAATCCGCCACGCAAGAGGCATTGCCGGTCGTTTCACTGCTTCGCGAGCAAGGCGCTGTTGTGGTGCTCGGTGCGTTGCTCATCATGGGTGGAACCGTGTCCCTTTACACGCTCGTCTACTACATGCCCAGCTACCTGACCCGCGTCATGCACATGCCGCCTCAGACAGGATTCATGTCGGCGACCGTGTCGGCGTTGGTGCTGCTCATCGTCTCGCCACTGTCCGGCCTGCTTGCCGACCGACTGAAGTTTCGCAAACCGCTTCTGCTGTGTACCTATGGCGCCATGACCGCACTTGTCATGCCGGTCTTTCTCGTTGTGGTCCACGCGACGCCGGAAAGCGCGTTCCTGGTTGTGGCAGCCGTGGCGGCCTTCACGGCGGTCATGACCCTGGGCGGCGCAGCAATGGTCCTGATGCTGCTCGAAGCGTTTCCCCCTGCCATGCGCGCGACCGGGATGGCGCTGCCCTACGCCATCGCAGTGACGTTCTTCGGCGGTACGGCGCAGTTCGTGGTGACGTGGCTCATCGACCGCACCGGCAATCCGCTGTCGGCTGGCTGGTACGTTCAGGCCTGCTGCATCGCAAGTTTCGTCGCCCTACTGGTCTTTCGCGAGCGAAAGGCCGCGCACTAACTGCAAAACCGCACGCCCCAACACCTCACGAACGCCATGTATCTCAGTACCTTCGACCTATTCAAGATTGGCATTGGACCATCGAGTTCCCATACGGTGGGGCCGATGCTCGCAGCACTCACGTTTGCACGAGCGCTTGGCGAGCGCGGGACGCTCTCGCTGACGCACAGGATACAGGTCGATCTGCACGGATCACTAGGCGCGACCGGCCGGGGCCATGCCACAGACCGCGGGGTCATGCTCGGCTTGATGGGGGAACAGCCCGATACGGTCGACCCGGACTTCATCGAGGAACAGCTTGAGATGATGCGCCGCCATGGCACCATTGCGCTGATGGGAAGCCATGGCGTCGCATTCAACGTTGCCGAGGACATTCGTTATCTCCCAGCCCCGCTGCCTGACCACCCTAACGCCCTCACCCTTTCGGCCTTCGATGCCACCGGGGTTTCGCTGTCTACCCAGACCTACTACTCAGTTGGCGGGGGGTTTATTACGACCGATGTGACGGCGGCGCCGGTCACGGATCGGGCGGCACCGCCCTATCCCTTTGACTCCGGGGCGTCGCTGCTGGCCCAGTGTCACCAGTCCGGACTCAGCATTGCGGAGCTTGTATTGGCCAACGAGATGGCGTGGGCCGATGCGGAATCGGTTCGGTCCCGGCTGCTACAGATCTGGAAGGCCATGGCGGACTGCGTCTTGCGAGGGTCTATGAATAACGCGCCACTCTCGTCAGGCCTTCGCCGGCGAGCGCCCGACCTGCTTCGGCGCTTGCAGGCCGATGCGGCCAAATCAGACGACTTCCTTACGTCGATGGACTGGGTGAATCTGTTCGCGATGGCGGTCAACGAGGAAAATGCCGCCGGCGGCCGCGTGGTGACTGCCCCCACAAATGGCGCGGCCGGCATCGTGCCCGCAGTCCTGCATTACTACGTTGATTTCGTCCCAGGCGCCCATGAGGACGGAATATGCGACTTTCTGCTGACCGCAGCCGCAATCGGCATGCTCTACAAGCTGAATGCGTCCATTTCCGGGGCAGAGGTAGGCTGCCAGGGAGAAGTCGGTGTCGCCTGTTCCATGGCCGCGGCCGCCCTGGCCGCGGTACTAGGCGGCACACCGGAGCAGGTGGAACACGCGGCAGAGATCGGCATGGAGCATAACCTGGGGCTGACTTGCGATCCGGTCGGCGGTCTTGTCCAGATACCCTGCATCGAGCGGAATGCCATCGCCTCAGTCAAGGCGATCAATGCAGCGCGCATGGCGGTCCGCAGTGACGGTGGGCACAAGGTTTCCCTGGATGCCGTCATTCGAACGATGCGCGCTACTGGCGCCGATATGGCAGCCAAGTACAAGGAGACGTCCCTGGGTGGCCTGGCTGTAAACGTCGTGCTTTGCTAACCACCAATGAACGCCTGTCGACTGTCCGAATCCGTCGCTGCCGTCCGCTGCTCAGCGCGCCGATGGCCGAGTTGAGTCGATCGTCGCACCTGGTACCGGCAAGCCCCTGCCTGCGTGGCTCGAAGGTCGGGGCGGGCCACAAGGCGGTCATCACGAGCGAACTCGCCAGGACGTTCAACCCACAGGTCCCAGCTCGCCAACAGTCATTGCTGTCGTCGTGGAATCTGAAGCAGCGTCGCAAGCCTTTATGAAGTCAGGGCGATGCTTTATGCCGCCCCGACCTATCGAGATTTATCGCAATGCAGCGGCCGAGGCCACTGACGCGTCGACAATCAGCACCGGCCAATCGGCGACCGGAACAGACAGCGTCACGGCATTCGAGCCATTTGCGGCGATGCTGCCAGCCGGCAGCGCGTACACCCTGCCATCCATCATGTCGACATAGCGCGGCTGGCTGCCCGAGGTTGCCAACTCGCTAAATCCGATATGGCTGCAGGTGACCTGCACGGCGGCGCGTGGCTCCGCGTCGTCCGGCACAGGCAACGTGGTCATCTTCCACACCCCGATGACAGTGGACGGCGCGCCGTCCTTCATCTGGCGCCAGGCGTGGGCAATGTAGCCGGCCGGCGCCACGCAGCCATGGTCCGGCACCGGTTGCATCCGGTTGTCAAACAGCGCCGTGACGTTCTGGAAGGCTCCGTAGACTATCTTCTTGCCATTGACACGCTGGTCGCCGTTAAGGAACGGCGTGTCGTTGCTGGGATCCCATACTCCGGTCGTCAGCAGCCCCTTGGTGTTCTTGGCATCGTCATAGTGCAGGTCGGTGATGGTGAACATGCTGGTCTCGATGCCGCGCGCCAGATCGCCAAGCACCCGGCGCAGGTTGTACTTGGCCTGGTTCTTCTCGGTCCACGCCAAGGCCCCCTGGTTGCACATCGCGTACGTATTGCAGGGCGTCGACGGCGCACCGTTCTCGTCCATGCGCGCGCGAAAACCATAGCCGGCCAGCAGGCTCAGGAAATTGTCCATGCTCTGCTTGTCCCAGACCACGTGGTCGTAGTCGACACTGGTCGTGTAGGGGTGGAAGGCTACGTACACATCTTCGCTCGGCACAGCGGGGCCCTTGTTGTCGTAGAAATACTTGAGCGACGTGAGGATGTAGTTGCGGGCGTCTTGGTTCGCTGCACTGTCGTTGCAGTTCTGCATACAACTCAACACATAGTGCACCGTGTACCAGGAACCGATGGTCAACTTCGCATTTGGCTGAATGCGTTTGATCAGCTTGGCGGTATCGACAATCAAACTCTTGTAGGTATCGAGATCCTTGGTGGGCTCATTCCAGATCTGCCAGTCGGTTACCTTGTCCTTGTATCGCGTCACCGTGGCAGCGACGAAGTTCAGGAAGCGCTCCTTGCCCTCTCCGGTCGGGAAGGTGCCGCCGAGCCCCGCAGTGCCGCAGTCCGTGCAACCGGGCCGCACGTTGCCATAGCCAAGGAAGACCAGCGGCGCCTGCCCTTGGGCCAGCGCGCCGTCGACGATCTCGTCAAGCTTGGCGAAGTTGTAGGTCGCGGGTGTGGTGATGGTCTGCTCGATGTCGTTCCAACCGGATTGAACGCGCACCTTCGTCGTCCCCAGCGGGTTCAGGTACTCGCGCCAGTTGGAGAACACGCTGAAGCCCCGGTCCGTGGTCTCGCCGCCGATCATCAGGGTGCTGCTCAGGCCTTGCGCCTTAAGTTCCATCGTGGTGCGCGGCCTGATGCGGCCGAGCGGCGTGTAGCCGTTTTGCGCGATTGGCTGCAAGGCGGCGTAGCTGGCCGGATCCGCGTCGAGAATCGCGCGTGTGGCGGCACTGACTGGCGGATTGATAGAGACCGGCGTGGGTCCGGGCTGCGTCGGCGGGCTGGCTTGCGGTGGTGTCGTGCTCACCGACTCCGGCGAATCCTCACCGCCGCAGCCGGCAAGCACAGCGGTCAGGGCGGTAACGGCGAACATGGTGGCGATGCGGGTCAAGTTGCGCTGGTACATGTGTCTCCTCTTTTGGGTTTTGATGACGTAACCATCCTTTGCATGCATTTTGGATAATCCATAATTCACGCAAGCGAACAACATGCTGACTTCCTGGCCAATCGGTTGGTCTTGCTCCTAGAGAATGGACAGACGCGGTGAAGGCCGCGCGCCGGCCCGCAACACATCCATCAGTTGAAAGAGTTGCCCGTCCTCCGGGCGCACCTCATGGGCCTGCCATTGCGGTCGGATCAGCGAGGTCACAAATACGGAACCGTCCGGCCCTGGGCATGGCATGCTTGGCGCCTGGCAGGGCAGCGCCACGACGGCCACCCGCTTCCCCGCCTGCGTATAGATATTGATGCGCCCGGCCGAGACCCCGGCGGACCAGTAGTGGCCAAGGTCGTCCACAAAGGCGCCATCCGGTCGCCCTGCCCGTTCGTCGGCATGGACCCACGGCTCGATGTCCCCGATGGTTCCGGCATCCGGCTGCCAACGCGCGCGGTAGACGACGCCGGCCATGCTGTCGGAGAAGTAGAGGGTGTGGCCGTCTGGCGCCCACGCGAAACCATTGGCGACGTACAGCCCATCGTGCACGATGTGGCAGCGGCCTGACGCATGCAGCGCGTGGATGCGACCGGTTGGCTGGCGTGCCCCGGAGTCGTCCATCGAACCGAACAGGAACCAGTTGCCGCAGGGAGATACCCGCCCTTCGTTGAGCCGATTCCCCGGCCGGTCCGGCTCGGGCCGTGCCACCGTGCTCAACGCGCCGCTGGCAGGATCCAGGACAGCCAGTTCGTCACTGAGCGCCAGCACGACGCGGCCGTCGACCCGCCGACAATGGGCGCCGACAGGCTTGTCCAGACGCCACGTCGACATCATGCACGTCTGCGGGTCCAGCATATGGAAGGCCGGCGCCCGCACATCTATCCACGATAGCTGGCCGCCATCCCATACCGGACACTCGCCAACGCGGTTGCCAACCCGGAACTCCCGCAGGTGCACCCCCTCGGCGGTACGCTGCTCCCGGACCTCAACGAGGCGCGTCGAATGCGGAACGATCACCGTCGTACTCCTCCGCGGCAAAGCTGCCGCCCTGGTAGAACTCTGCAACCGGATCCGCGGATGTCTTGTCGCGCAGCGCATCGACATAGGCATCGGCCGAATCCTGGGGCGCATAGCCAAGCGCATAGGCGCGCGAATTGTCCCACCACGTCATGGAATTGTGAGACGCGCCGTAGACGATGGCCTCGTCGATCTCCGCCGTCATGCCCACGCGAACCAGTTGCGCCAGGTCGCGCGGGCTGATCCAGTGCGACAGCATGCGGGCATCCACAGGCGCGTCGGAGCAGTGGCCGATGCGCATGCCGAAGGCCTTGATGCCGAACTTCTGCGCATACAGACTGGCTACCGCCTCCATGAACACCTTGGCCACACCGTAGCGCGAGTCGGGGCGCGGCACATCGCTACTGCCCACGATCACCGAGCGGGGATACATGCCAACCGCATGGTTGGAACTGGCATAGACGATACGACGCACCCCGGCTGCCCGTGCGGCCTCCCACAAATTGGCCACGCCCGCCACATTGGCAGGCAGGATCACGTCCCACTGGGCTTCGCGCGGATACCCGGCAAAATGCACGATCACGTCGACGCCCTCCAGCATCCGGTCCAGCGCATCGGCGTCCTCCAGCGCGCACTGCCACGCCGTCTCGTTCGCATGCAGCGGCGTCACGGCGCGCTGATCGCACAACCGCACTTCCGCGGCCACTTGCGCCAAAAGCGGCCGCACGTGTTGCGCCAGGCGTCCCGCGGCGCCGGTCAGTGCCACCACCGGTGGAGTCTGGTCAGGCATAGCGATGGCTCTCCCGCGTCTTCCATTCCGCGTACTCCACCTGCAACGCCGGATCCAGCAACGGATACAAGCCCGGCAAGCGGGCGCCTTCCAGGATCTTCTCGTTGACCCAGTCTTCGTACATCGTCTGGCCCACCGACTCCAACGCCACCTCTTCGGCCAGGTGCTGCGGAAGGCAGACAATGCCCTCTTCGTCCGCCACCATGATGTCGCCGGGGTAGACGCTCACGCCCCCACAGGCAATGGGCAGCTGAAGATCGACGGCGTGGTGACGAATCAGGTTGGTCGGTGCCGACGGGCGGCTGTGCCAGGCCGGGAATTCCATCGCGGCGATCTCGGGGCTGTCGCGGAAACCGCCATCCGTGACCACAGCCGCGCCTCCCCGCTTCCACAGGCGCGTCACCAGCAGACTGCCCGACGACGCCGCGCTGGCATCGCCTCGACTGTCCATCACCAGTACATGGCCAGCGGGACACTCCTCGATGGCAACGCGCTGGGGATGCCGCGGATCCTCGAACGCGGTGATCGGATCGAGGTCTTCGCGCGCCGGAATGTAGCGCAGCGTGAAGGCCGGTCCGACGAAGCGGCAGGCCTGCGGGTTCAGTGGTTTCAGGCCTTGCAGGAAGACATTGCGGAAGCCTCGCTTGAACATGATGGTGGTCAAGGTGGCAGTGGAGACCCGCATCAGGATCTCGCGCGATTTTTCGGACAAAGGCATGGTCGTGGTCTCTACGTTTCTATGTTATCGGTCGATGATGCGTGCGCGGGTGCGCCGCGCCTGCAGGTAGGAAATCTCTTGCTCGGTTCCAGGCTCCCAGCCGCCCGCCGGCAACGCGATGTTGCGCTCGCTCGGATGCGCGGCGACGAATGCATGGTCGAGCGTGGTGCCAAGGCCCGCGTCGGCGGGCACCGCGATGTACCCGCCGCTGGCCTGCAGGGAACGGGTCACGGCCGCCTGCTTGCCAACCCAGTCCGGCTCCAGTCGCTCCAGGATCAGGCCGTTGGTGGAAGCGGCCATCCAATGGACAGCGGCAAACTCTGCAACCGGTCCGAGCGAACCCGAATGCGGCGCAAGCATCAGCGCTCTGGCCTCGGCCAGCGCCGCGATCTTCTTGAGTTGGGTCGGACCGCCCGTGCGCCCGGTATCGGGTTGCACCACGTCGACCAGGCCGCTGACAATAAGCTGGTCGAATTCGGCCAGCGTGCCCAGTCGCTCGCCGGCCGCCAGCGGCAGTGCCACGCTGTCGCGCACGCGGCGCCAGCCGAGCGGATCGTCGGGCGCCACCGGTTCCTCCAGGAAAAGAAGGTGCGCGCCTTCGAGTGCCCGGCCCACCGCCACCGCGTCGGCGCCGGTCAGCCACGCTGGGCCGTGCAGGTCGACGATGAGATCGACATCCGGGCCGATGGCTTCGCGGATCGCCCACGCACGTTCCACGATCTGCTGCGTGCCGCCAACCTTTAACGCACGTACGCCGCGCGCCACGGCGGCCCGCGCCGTCTCGGCATCCTTGACGTGCGCATAGTAGGGAACCCGGTCCCTGACACGTCCGCCCAGCAGGTCGCACAACGGGCGCCCCAGGGCCTGGGCCTTGATGTCCCACAGGGCAGTGTCAATGGCCGCCAACGCGCCGCTGCCGACCACGCCCAGGTGGCCGTGGCCCATCATGGCGACGCGCAGCTTCTGGTGCAGCCGCTCGGTCTGGAAGGCATCTTCCCCAACCAGGAGCGGCGCAAGGTCAGGCAGCGCTGCCGCCACCACGCGTGGCCACCCGGAACCCTCGCCCAGCCCGACGAGCCCTTCTTCCGTATGGACTTCCGCGAACAACCAGTTGCGTCCCGATGCCAGCGCGCTTTTTCCCGCCCCACCCCATGCGGTATGGGTGGGGGCGCCCGCCTGCATCAGATGAACATTGACCTGAGTAATTTTCATGTTTGCCAATGCGATTACTGCGGCTTGATGTTGGCCGACTTGATCAGCGCGGACCAGCGGTCCAGCTCGTCGACATAGAGTTTCTGGAAATCGGCCGGTGCTGCGCTGGGCTTGACCTCCATGCCAAGCGCCTGCACCCGCGCGCGGACCGCCGGTTGCTGCAGGGCCTGGTTCAGCGCGTCATGCAGCCGGGCGATGACTTGCGGCGGCGTACCAGCCTTCACGGCCAGTCCTTGCCAGCTCCGGATATACGTCTCCTTCGGCAATCCGGCCGTCGACGCGGTGGGCGCGGCAATGCTGGCCACGGGTTCGGCCTGCATGACCGCCAGCGGGCGTACCTTGCCGGCGTCGATGTACGACTTCAGCGTGCCGGAGCCGAGGTCGAACATCACGTCCACTTCGCCAGACATCAGCCCCTGCAGCGCGGGAGTGCCACCTCGGTAGGGAACGTGCAGGGCCTGCACGTGTTCCGCGCGCTTGAACAGTTCCAATGCCAGGTGAGACGATGTCCCGATCCCGCCGCTGCCGACCCGGAGCCCGCCATCGGTCCGTCTGGAAGCCGCCACTACATCGGCCGCCGTCTTGTAGGGCGACGAGGCGGCAGCCAGCATCAGCACAGGCACGCTGGTCATCTGCCCCACCATCGCGATATCGGTGCGCGGGTTGTATGGCACACCGATCATTGACGGATTGGTGGCCAGGTGGATGGCCGCGAAGATCACCGAATAGCCATCGGCAGGCGCGGCCAGCGCGGTTTGCGTGGCGATGTTGCCGGAGGCGCCGCTCCGGTTATCAATCACGACGGGCTGTCCGAGCGTCTTTGCCATCTGCTCGGCCACCGCGCGCGCCACGGTGTCGGCGGCGCCGCCGGGCGCGAAGCCGACGATGAGCTGGATGGGCCGGGAAGGATAGGCTGCGGGCGCCGCGGCGCCGGAGTTGGCCAGCCCAACGCCGGCGGTGAACAAAAATGCAAGGCGCAGGACGCCCTTACCGAATTTCATTTCGGCTGTCTCCTTGATTTGTTGGAAATTTTCTCGTGGCGCCCCGTCGGGCGCGCACGGCTAGTGCGACTTGTCGATCATGCGCAGCAGGTCGTCTCGCGCGGATTCCGCATGTTCAAGGGCAACCTTCGCGGCCAGTGCCGGATCACCCTTGCGCACGGCGGCCACCAGCTTGCGGTGTTGCGCGATCACGGCTTCCTTGCGCTGTGCGCCATAGCCTAGCGAGCGCCGCAGCGCATCCACGAGGCTGGCACGCGAACCCAGCACGTCCACGGCCGGCTGGTTGCCCGCCACGCCGTTGAATACGCGATGGAACTCACGGTTGGCTGCCACGCACGCACCGATGTCGGTGCCATGCACCAGTTCCTCGTGTCGCAGTCGCGCCGCGTCGATGACTTCCAGGTCTTCGGGTGTTGCCAGCGTGGCGACCTTGGCCGCCAGCATCTGCTCGATAGCGCCACGCATGTCATAGATGTTGGCAATGTACGTCGCGTCGACCGTGGGAATCACCGCGCCGCGGTGCATCTGCATGTCGATGACGCCCTCGCCCTGCAGATGCAGGAGCGCCTCGCGCACAGGATTGAGGCTGACCTCGTACCGGTCGACCATCTGCGCAAGCGTGATGTGCGCACCGAGCGGCCAGATTCCAGCGGCGATATCGGCCCGAATCTGCTCGCGCAGTCGAACGTAAGTGGGGGTGTTGATCCGTTGCATGGTCGTGGAAACCCGGTTGCGTTTGGTGAACCATGAGCTTACTATACATTGGATTTTCCAAAATCCAAAATCCAATGAGATACGAAAACTTCATCGACGGGCAATGGATCGGCAGCGAGCGCTGGTCGCCGAACGTCAATCCGTCGGAACTAGCCGATGTGGTGGGATATGTGGCCATGGCCACGCCCGACATGGCGGAACTGGCCATCGAAGCCGCGTCGAACGCCTTCGGCACCTGGTCGCAAGGGCCCATTCAGCAGCGTGCTGAGATTCTGGAGCGCGTAGGCCTGGAGATTGTGGCCCGCAAGGACGAATTGGGCCGGCTGCTTGCCAGGGAGGAAGGCAAGACACTTCGCGAGGCGATTGGCGAGGTGGTGCGCGCCGGTCAGATCTTCAAGTACTACGCGCAGGAAGTGCTGCGCCCACACGGCCAGCACCTGCCTTCGGTCCGGCCCGGCATCGAGATCGAGGTGACGGCGGAGCCCGTCGGCGTGATCAGCATCATCACGCCGTGGAATTTCCCGATCGCAATTCCGGCCTGGAAAATCGCCCCTGCGCTCGCCTTCGGCAACTGCGTGGTGTTCAAGCCGGCCGAACTGGTGCCCGGCTGCGCGTGGGCGCTGGCGGAAATCCTCTCACGCAGCGGCCTGCCGCGCGGCGTGTTCAATCTGGTGATGGGCCATGGTGCCGAACTCGGCCCCGCGCTCACGACCGACCCGCGCGTCACTGCCATCTCCTTTACCGGTTCGGAAGCCACCGGCGGACGCATTGCACAGGCGGCGGCGACCACTGGCAAGCGGCTGCAACTGGAGATGGGTGGCAAAAATCCACTCGTGGTACTCGACGATGCCGCGCTGGACGTGGCCGTCGACGCCGCAGTCCAGGGCGCCTTCTACTCCACTGGCCAGCGCTGCACGGCCACGTCCCGCATCATCGTCACCGATGGCATCCATGACCGCTTCCTGTCTGCCTTCGAAGCCGCCACCAGGAACCTGCGTGTCGGCCATGCCCTGGAGGACAGCACCGACGTCGGCCCGGCCGTAGATGCTACGCAGCTCGACAAGAACCTGCGCTATGTCTCGCTCGGCCAGGACGAAGGCGCCCGCCTTCTCGTCGGCGGCGAGCGCATCCGTGCCGCCAACGATGGCTTTTTCTTCGCCCCGGCCATCTTTGCCGACTGTCGCCCCGACATGCGCATCGCGCGCGACGAGATCTTTGGTCCCATCGCGGCCGTACTTCGCGCTAGCGACAGCAATCATGCGCTGGCCCTCGCCAACGACTCAGATTTTGGCCTGTCGGCTGGCGTCTGCACGCAATCACTGGCACAGGCCACGCGGTTTCGTCGCGGCCTGCAGGCCGGCATGGTCATGGTGAACACGCCAACGGCGGGTGTCGACTATCACGTCCCCTTCGGCGGCACAAAGGGATCGTCCTCCGGCCCGCACGAACAGGGCTGGGCGGCGCGCGAGTTTTTCACCACGAGCAAGACCTCGTATATCCGCGCCTGACGCCACTCGCATCGGCCACACGATTTTTGCAGTCCCACGGCGGTGCGCAAACAACAGCAGCCGCCCATATTCATCCAAAAAAATACGGAGACAACATGAGGAAGTTCATCCTGCCGCTGTGCCTTGCCTGCGGCGGCGCGAGCCCGACACTGGCCCTGGCGCAATCGAGCGTGACACTGTATGGCCTGGTCGACACCACCATCCGCTACACCACGCATGAGAATGCAAACGGGAGCGGCAAGGTGCAGATGGGGGACGGCGTGCTCACCGGCACACGCTTCGGTCTGGCGGGCACGGAAGACCTCGGCGGGGGTTACCAGGCGCTGTTCGTACTGGAAAACGGCTTCCTGCCCGACACCGGCATGGCCTCGCAAGGCGGCCGGCTGTTCGGTCGCAAGGCCTATGTCGGCTTGGCTGGCGACTTTGGCACGCTGAAACTTGGCCGCGATTTCACGGTGATCCATGAAGTGATTGCCAGCTACGACACCATGGCGCTGCCCAACCTCGGCCTGGTCGCTTTCCAGAGCGGCAACTATACGGGCGGCGTGCGACAAGACAACATGCTGAAATATGGCGGCACGTTCGGCCCCGTGACGCTGGCCGCGCAGCACGCATTCGGCGAAGTTGCGGGCAGCTTTGCCACGTCCTCGTCAACCGGGGCCAGCGTGACGTACGCCAGCGGACCGCTCAAGCTCGCCGGCGGCTACCAGATCATGCGCGACACCAACACCTACTTTGGCACGGCCGTGCCGT
Organism: Cupriavidus pauculus; assembly: GCF_002858765.1. Taxonomy (GTDB): domain Bacteria; phylum Pseudomonadota; class Gammaproteobacteria; order Burkholderiales; family Burkholderiaceae; genus Cupriavidus; species Cupriavidus pauculus_B. The sequence continues at coordinate 154,855 of NZ_PJRP01000011.1, read as the reverse complement.
TGAGCGACCAGCAGGTCTGGTCAGTTGGCGGCACATACAAACTCGCCAACACACAATTCAACGCCGGCTTTACCCGCAGCACCTATAACAAAGCCGGCTATCGCGACAACGCCTTCTACGCCGGCGCCAAGCATCCCTTCGGCGACGCCTGGATGCTGCTGGTCACCGGCACGTATGACCGCATGAAGATCAACGGCGATAGCGGCAACCGCTTCACCGGCGCCGTGATGCTTGACTACAACTTCAGCAAGCGTACCGATGTCTATGTGGAGGCCGACTACACCGCGCTCACTGGAACATGGCGCACGCTCGCCGCGCAGCCGACCTTTGTCACACCGTTTTATGGCCATAGCACCCGCATTGGTGTGACGACCGGTATTCGGCATAAGTTCTAAGGAATTACTCGTACCTGAAGGCCGACAGCCGGCCGCTCAAAAGCGGCCGGCTTGCTCTATAAGTACGGCTGCCAAACTTCATTCGCAACTTCTTGGAGCCGGCGCTGAACGGGTTCGAATGAGCGTAGCGGTATCTATGGCTGTCTTGCCCGTTAGCGCGGTCTTCTTTAGATCATCCAGTACTACGTTGACGCTTCCATACGAAGTCGACTTAGGGTCAACGCGCCAAGAATGGCGTCCCGGAAAATCCGTCCGATAACACCTACCCGCAGTTGGCAGTACGGGACCGGACGGTATGCGCTCCTGGAACGTCAGAACTTATGCCGGACGCCAATCGACACACCCATCATTGACGACTTGCCGTTGCCAAGTACATAGCTGTTGCCAAGCGAGAGGCTATTCGCATAGGCAATCAACGCAGAGTCAAACATCAACCCCGCGTTCTTCGCATAGGCTGCGGACAGATACACGTCCGTTCGTTTGGAGAAGTTGTAGTCGGCGATAAGGTTGACCTGCCAGGGATTTGCAACGTTGGTATTGCCGAATACATTTCGGACCTTGTCATAGTCGTACTCGAGCGTCAGGCTGAATGCCGGCGTTACCTGGTAAATTCCGCCGATCCAGAAGAAGTCATCGCGTCCGATCGTCGCACCCGCCGGCGTCTTGTTTTGTCCCCAACGATAGCCGCCCATGATCCGCCCCCAAGGCAGGCTATAGCTGAGCGCTGCCGTGGCTTTCTTGAAGCTGCCACTACTCGCACTGGTCGTGGTGCCGATGGAGGGGTTGAACTGATCATACGCAAGCGCAGCCCACAGCGCCCCGCCGGTGTATGACAGGGACGCGCCATAAGCGCTGTCTCTTCGCGCCTGGCCCGGCACTTCGCCATTGCCGCCGATCGCCAGGCCCGACTGCACGGTCTGTGGCAACGCCACGCCGGTGCCGAAGGAATAATGCGCGACGCCGGTGAATTGGCCCGCATTCAAGGTGTACTTGATTGTATTGTCTTCGCGGAAGTTCGCACCGGTGAAGAGCGTGATGGGCTCATACTGAGTGGCAAAGTACGCCGGCACAAAGTTGACGATGCTGTCGAATAGTGAGGTGTACTGACGCCCAAGGCTGATCTGGCCATACGTCGCGTTCTTTATCCCTACAAAAGCCTGCCGACCGAACAGTCGGCTCGACTGTTGCATCGTGCCGGTGTCGCCGTTGAATCCATTTTCGAGCACAAACACAGCCTGTGTTCCTGTGCCGAGATCCTCCACGCCGCGAATACCCCAACGAGAACCCGATAAGCCACCCGAATTCATGCGAACGACGTCATGCGCCGGCCCTGGATTGAATCCATTGGCCGCTGTGGGCACCGCGCCCACGTTGTTCACGTACTCGATGCTTGCGTCGACCACGCCATAGAGCGTGACGCTCGACTGGGCCAATGCGGAACCCGAGCACGCGGCCAGGGCAACTGCTGCAAAACGATTCAATTTCACCACTGTCTCCTTTATTGTCGTAATACATCTGGCTTGCAGGAATCGTCAGCCTCGCCGTCGGGACGAGCGCGGGCCGCACGCTGTGGGCGTGCATAGGCCACAGGAAAGGCTTGGGAAGCTAGGGCGTGGTTCCCGTGCGCTCCTTTGATGCGGGAGCAAGGGGAACAAGGGGTATTCACTGGAGATCGCGACCAACGATCACCTTCCCCGAGAAGCCTTGTCTGGCTGCTGACCATCGACGGGGGTCACTGTCGGCGGGGGCCAGATGCGACAGGACGAGGGTCTTGACGTGGGCCGCTTCGGCGATGGCACCGACATCCGATGCAGCGGTATGCGCATGCACAAGATGGTGCGCCTTGGCCTCCTGCGCCGCGCTCCTGGGCTTCGGGTACAGGGCATCCACCCACGCGGTGTCGATCACCTCATGCACCAGCACGTCAGCGCCTTGCGCCAACCGAATCAGATTCGGGTCGGGGCTGGTATCGCCAGAGAAGACAACGGACCCATTCGAGGTGTCGAACCGATACGCGAATGCCGGATAGACGGGAGCATGGTTGACCAGTGTTGCCGTCACCCTGACGTTCTCGTCCCGGTAGATCTCGAACGGTGCCATCTTCGGCGCGGGATCGCGATCGGGATCCACGTCAAGGCCAGTCGGCAGCGTGATATCCATGACATCGACGCGGCTATGAGGATTCGGCTTGCGGCTATCCAGAATGTTGTCATTGATGTCCGCCGCGAAGGCACGGTATAGCGCTTCGGTCATGGCAACGGTGCCAGGCATTGGCTGCTCGGGTGCCACGACCTCCGCTACACCGTCGTGGCCGCCGCTCGCAGGTGGCAGTTTCCCGCGCGAGCCAGGCCCGATCACCTTGAGTTTCTGACGCCGTTCGGCCAAGCCGTCCGACGCGCCAAACAGGACGAGCGACGGATAGTCGACGATGTGGTCCGCATGCATATGGGTGATGAACGCCGCCCGTAGCGTTTCAAGGCCCCGTCCCGGTGGCGGCGCGCCCAAGCCCGCCTGGAAGTAGCGCCGCAGCCAGCCCGCGCCGAAATCCACGAGGTAGACCTGGCCGTTAACCACTACTGCCGAGGCGATTCCCGCAGACTGCGAACCTCGCCATGAAGTCCGGCCACCGGCCGTACCCAGCAGTACGAGGCTTGGGCCGGGCTGCGCCACCGAGAGAGGGTGCGGCTTTCCGGCCGGTTCTGCATGGGAAGTCGACGCCAGGACGGCGAGCGCCGCGCATGCTCCCGCACAAAGCAGGCGCAAGCCATTGACCGGGCCGATCTCTGCCCGGGAAAGAATGTCACGCATGGGTTCTCCGAAGGAAGGTCAGGACTGAACTGGCATCATTCCGGCATCTTTCCGGCATCATTCCGGCTTCACACCGGCGTCCGAAATCACCTTCTCCCAACGGAGCTTCTCGGCCTCGATGAACTTTGCGCCTTCCGGCCGCGACATCGGCATCGGATACGTGCCCAGGTCCTTGAGCCGGTCGATAAACTGCTGCTGCGTCAATGACTGGTTGACGGCAGCATTGACGCGATCCAGCACCGGCACTGGCGTACCCTTGGGTGCGAAGATCGTGAACCAGCCCTTGGCGACAAGACCAGGCGCCACGTCCTTGGCCAGTGGAATACCTTCCAGGCCGGGCAGGTTTACGTCCGACGTCACCGCAAGCGCCTTCAGGCGACCGCCACGCACCAGCGGCACGAGCGGTGCGATGCCATCGACATAGATTGGGATATCGCCCTTCACCACGGCCTGGATGGCTTGCGTCGTTCCGCTGAAGCTCACTTGCCGGAACTTCGCCTTCTGCAGCTGTCCCATCATTTCCGCCGTGAGATGAGGAACGGAGCCACGGGTCGGACTTCCGATCACAACGTCGTCAGGACGTGCCTTGGCGTCCTTGATGACGTCGCCGAGCGTCTTGTAGAGCGTCGCGGGACCGGCCACGAACATCATCGGCGTGTACGCCAGCGTCGCCGCCACTTCGGTGTCGCGTTGGATGTCGAATTTCGCTTCCTTGTACATCACGGGCGTCGTGACAGCCGCCGCCGCGTGAAACAGCACCAGGGTGTATCCGTCGGCCGGCGCCTGCTTGAGCGCGCTCATCGCGACAATGCCGTTGCCGCCTGGTTTGTTCTCCACGATCACCTGCTGCTTCCAGGTGTTCGTCAGGCGTTCGGCAACCTGGCGGGCGATGATATCCGGCGCGCTGCCCGCGATCGATGGCACGAGAATCCGAACCATCTTGTCGGGATACGTGCTGGCGACGGCCGGCAAAGCCATGGCGAGCAGCGTCAGGGCGAGGAAGGGGCGTTTCATGTTGTCTCCACGTCTGGCGTACCGGCGACCCCATCGTCGCGGCACTTATTTGATATACAGTCAAATAAGGATTGTAGTTTTATTGACTGCATCTCAAATAAGTAGATACCACTAGCAAGGTGGTATCGCGACGCGGTGACGCCCGCCCTGCGGGTTACGCGGAACGCGCGCTCTTCTTCTTCACGGGTTTTGCGTCACGCTGCCAGGCTTCGATGCCATCGAGCGTAATGCGCAGGCCTTCCTCGAAGGCGGTATCGGAGGAAAGGTGGGAAAACGGCTTGCTGACAAAGCGTGCACCGGGATACTGCTCGGCCGACACGGAATCCAGCTTGTTCTGGATGAAGGCCTGGTGATAGGCAGGCAGTTGGCGCGAGGCTTCGGCCATGCTTGCCGCGACAAGGTACTGCGCCAGCAAGTGGTACCCCAGCGCAACCTGTTCGGCGGAAAACCCGCCCTGCATGATGGCCGACGTCATGCGGTTGAAGAACTCCAGGCCATAGTCGGTTTCGCCCGGCTGCACCTCCTGGAATAGGCGGTACCGGTTATGCGATGCCACATAGTTGCTCACGCCGGGATTCTCCACCGCTACCTGGAAGCTGAGCCGAGCAATGCGCTCGACATCTGCGCGCCAATCCCCTGTCAGCGCTGGGATACGGAGGGTGCGCTGGCGATAGTAGTCGTTCAGCACGCCGGACACCAGTTGATCGCGGCCGCCCAGGTAATAGTGGATCAGCCCCGGTGCCACGCCAAAGTCCTTGGCAAGCTGGACCATCGAAATCTGGTCCAGCGGCACCGTCTTCGTCAGCTGGATCGCATGCTGCAGGATCGTCGTGCGACTGAGCATGGGCTCGGCGCCAATCGGAGACTCCGTTTTCGGCGGCCGGCCACGACGGCGCGGCACCGGATTGGGCGTGGGCTGTGCGGCAACCTTGGCAGCAGGCGACTTGCGGGCGGCAGGCATGGGCGTTGGACGATCAGACCGACTGAAAATTGGTGGTATGCCAATTCTATCGCTGATCGCCCCGGATGCCATCCTCCGTGTACCCTAGGCAGACACGACCGCCGTTACGTCCTGCCCATGCGCGCCGGCTCTGTAGCGTCCGAGCGACAGCACCAGCGCAGCGGCGGCCAGCAGCATACAGGGCAGGACCAGCAACGGCACATCGTAGCTGCCATGCCGGTCGAACCAGGCGCCCAGCCCAATCGGACCAATGACCGCACCGAGGCCGTAGCCAGAAAAGGCAATGCCGAACAGTGAGCCAAACGACGCGAGGCCGAAGTATGACCGCACCAGGTAGGAAATCAGGTCGCCTTCCGCGCCGATGGTCAGGCCGATGAGGGTGGTCGCTACCAGCAACGCCGTGTAATCATGCGTCCCGCGCAGCAGGAATACCCCGATGGCACCGCCAACGAAGAATACGCTTGCCACCAGAGGCGCATGAATCTTGTCGATCAGCAACCCGGTGAGGAGTCGTCCGACGAGGAGTCCGACACCGACCATCGAAGCGCTCCGCGCAGCCATCCCCGCATCGAAGCCGCGATCCGCAAACAGTGATGGGAGATGCGGCCCCAAGGACAAGGTGGCCGCCGAACTCAATACGAACACCAGCCAGATCGCCCAGAGCCGGTAACTACGCATCGCCACTGCCAGTGCCACGCCTCCCGGCGCGTGCCTGGCCCGACGAGCACCGGAGAACCGCTCCCGCAACAGGCCACAGGCCACCAACGACAGCACGACCGAGCCGACACCCAGACCGACATAGGCCATACGCCAGCCAAATGTCGTGACGAGAAATTGCGCCGTGATCGGCAGGATGACGGTACCTGCCCCCAGGCCACACATCGCAATGCCCAGCGCGAGCCCTAGCCGGCGATCGAACCACTGGGGCAGCACCGCGAGGTAGCCCAGCACCGAGGTGGCCGCACCGGACACGCCGACAACGACCGAAAGCGCCACCCACATCAGCATGCTGCCGTTCTGCAGTGACATCGCAGCGGTGGCCAGGCCAAAGACGATCGCCGAACACACGATGACCCGACGAATACCGAACCGGTCCATCATGGCGCCAACAATCGGGCTGACAATGGCCAGCCCGAACATCGACGCGGCATACGACAGGGACGCCTGCGAGCGTCCCCAGCCGAACTCCGCGGCCAGCGGCCTGACGAAGACGCCGGCCGTCGCATTGAACAAGGGGGCGTATCCGGCCAGCATGCCGAGCGCCGCGCCCAGGATCACGCTGACGTAGATCCAGCCGGTGGCACGGGGCAATACTTGGGGGGCGTCTTGCATATCAGGGTCTCCGTGGTCTTGGCGCCGCCTTCCGTGGGCGGCCGCCTTGTGAATGAGCGGATGCTCAGCGCAATCCGGTCTGGCTGCCCAGGTAAGCGCCTGCGCCCGGTGCCTTGGCTTCCAGCCCAAGCCTGCGCAGCATTTGCCGCACGGTACAGGCCGCCGTCGACGTCACCGGAATGCCAAGCGCTTGCTGGGCGGGCTCAAGCGCCGCCAACGACGGCATCTGCACGCAGGCGGACAGGACCACGGTATCCACACCCTTGGTGTCCAGACGCTTCACGTCTTCGAGCAGTTGCAGCGGATCGCGCTCGCCCACCTCCAGGTTGTCGAGGATCGAGAAATTGATCACATCCTTGACTTCGATGCCCTCGTGCTCGATGTACTCGACGACGGTTTTCGTCAGGGCGTCGCTGTACGGCGCCATCAGCGAAATGCGGCGCGCACCGAAGTCCTTGAGTTCCTCCACCAGTGCACCGGCCGATGTCATGATCTGGGGACGATACGGCGCATCGCCAATGGCGGCACCGAGTTCTTCGATGACCTGACGGTGATAACCGTTGCCCATGCACATGGTGGCCACCAGGCACGCCGTGCTCATGACATCCACGCGCGCGTCGGCCAGTTCCAGCGCGCAACGCCCCATATCCCGGTTCATCCTCTCCAGTTCCTCGGCCACCACGCGATGCATGCGCACGCGGCTTGCGTGAAAGCTGAACTGCTCGGGGAGCACCTGCATACGGGCATGGAAGATGGCAGGGACTTCGCGCTCCATCGTGATATTGGAGCTGGGCACGATCTGCCCGATTCGATACTTCGACATTGACGATTCCAGGTACAGGTTCACAGGGCTGGCGAGAGGAAGCGGTTCAGCACCGCGCGCAGCGAGTCGGGGATGGGCGTGCCTTCGCGCCGGTCTTGGCGTACGCAGATCGGCGAGAACATGGCGTCGAAGACCGGGGTGCCATCGGGCCGGCGGGCCACGCAGCGGATATCGAACGACCGGGTGCGAATGGCTTCGACGGTGCAGGTGATATCGATCACATCGTCTGGCCAGAGCGTGCCAATAAATTCGAATCGCATCGCCTTGCATGGTGTACCGACGCCATGGGCGTCCCCGAGCCGGCCGTCGCCGCCCGCCATGTGCGCGGTATAGAGGCCGACCGCACCGAGCAGGTAGTCGGTGAACCGACCCGTGTAGACGACGCCGGCTGGGTCGCAGTCGCCCCAGCGCACGGTGCGTCTGACGACAAAAGGGCGCTCGCTCAGCACATACTCGGTGGCGCGAATCATGACTGCCCTTCTGCGGCCAGTGCCGTGACGCCGCCTGCGGCCAACTCGGCCATCAGCGCCGGAAACTGCGCCCGCAGACGCTCCACGTCGACGCGACCCGTGCGCGTCATGAAGCGGAACACGAACTCGTGCGGGGTAGGCACGTCCATCCACTCGCGGATGCGTTCGTACCAGTTGTAAGACGCCTCGGAAGCACTGATCAGCTTGGCCTTCTCCGGCTTGCGCACGGCTTCGTACTGTTCCAGCGCGGCCGGGACGTCGTCCGGGTGCGCCACGATGGCGTCCGCCAGGGCCATGGCATCCTCCATGGCGATCCTGGTACCTGAGCCGATCGAGAAATGGGCGCTGGTCAGTGCATCGCCAATTAGGACCTGCTTGCCCACATGCCAGTTGGCATTGAGGATCACCGGGAACTGCCGCCAGATCGAGTTGTTCGAGACCAATCCGTGGCCCGCCAGCTCCGGCGCAAATACCGACTCAAACAGGGCTTGCCGCGCTTCCGCGCTCATCTCCTCCATGCCGAAGTCGACCCAGGTCTGGTGGTCGCACTCGGCCACGAACGTGCTCATCGAATCGGAGTACGGGTAGTAGTGGGCCACGAAGTAGCCGCCCTCGTACTTGCGAAACACCAGGGCCGGACTCGCAAAGGGCTTTGCCACACCGAACCAGGCGAAATGATTGGTCAGCGTACGGCGCGTCGTGCCGAAGGCAGCTTCATTGGCCGTACGCAATTGGGAGCCAATGCCATCCGCCCCGACGACCAGATCGGCATCGAGCGCATCGAAATCGGCGATGCGCTTGTTGTACGTCACCTGTACGCCCAACTCCTTGGCGCGCGCCTGCAGTACCGTCAGCAGGCTGATGCGCGGAATAGCGCCGCCGCCCGCACCCGGCTTCTTCATGACGATAGGGTGTTCGTGACTGACGATCGAATGCTGGTCGTTGAAACGCATGGCCTTTGCCAGGCGATCCACCACAACCGGTGAAGCCGACCGCAGATTCGACAGGCCCGTATCGGCCAGGACCACGCCGAATCCAAACGTCGCATCTTCCGGATTCTGCTCGAAGACATCGATGTCGACCTGCGCCATCCGCTCCTTCAGCAGGATCGACAGGAACAACCCCGACGGCCCGCCACCAATGATCGCCACCTTCATTGCGCGTCTCCCGGCGCCACCACCAGCGCATCCATGTCGAATTGACGGATGCTACCTGCCAGGCCGCCCGTCAGCGCCCCGTACCATACCGCCGGTTTGAAGCCGAGTTCCTTGCGCCGGAATTGCAGTGTCGGATTGCCGTCGATGCGCACGTAACCATTACCGAGCGTCGTGGTCTGGTAACCATCGGTTTTACGCGCCACGTCGATCAGTGGCGCGAACTCGGGTACATCCAGTACGTAGACCGAGGCCTTGTCCGCGCTCGGCACGGCTCGCTCGATCCGCTCCGCCTTGCGCTGCCAGACGGGTTCGATCGATGCAAAGGCTGCGCCCTTCTCCCGTGCACGCTCCAGTTCGATGGCCGAATCCATCGTGAACGCTGCATCCTGCCTGTCGGCGTCGCTAAACGGGCGCACCTGCCAGGTGATTTCAATCGGGTAGCCATTCGGGTCGTTAAAGTAGATCGACTCGATCACCTCATGACGAATCTGGTAGCGCAGCGGAATACCAACGGCCTCCACGCGCTGGCGCCATTGCAGCAGCTCCGCTTCGTCGCGTACCCGCCATGCAGTGTGCGTGGCGCGGTCCTGGTAGTGCTCGCGAACGGTGAGCCAGTCGGGGCGTTCGGTGCCGATGTAGTAGAAGAAGGCGATAGTGCTGCCATTGCCGCTATCGAAGAAAAAGTGCAGGAAATCCGCGTGGTTGTCGGGCCCCCACCCTTTCGCTGAGATAGCATGAACGAGCGGTAGACCAAGCAGGTCGCGATAGAAATGCACCGTTTCTGCAAGTTTCCAGGTGGGCCGGGCAGTGTGATGCACGCCGTGCAATGCAACGACGGGCACGTTGGCGTGGGCGCCTTGCGTGGATGGGTTCATGTCTCTTCCTTCTTCACTTTGCGTGGTGAACAGTGTCTTTGTCCGCTTCGGTGCGCAGCATCTGGACGATGCGGTCACGCAGCAGGACCTTGCTGAGCTTTCCCGATGCCGTCAGCGGGAATTCGGGGATAACCTCCAACCGCTCGGGCCACTTGAACTTGGCGAGGCCGGCTTCCTGCAGGTATTGGGTGAGTGCGGGCAAGGTCAGGCCCGATGCCGCCGCGGCCGGCTTGAGCAGCACGAACGCGCAAACCCGCTCGCCGTAGACCTTGTCGGGCATGCCAACGACCGCAGACGCCAGGATTGCGGGGTGCTCGTTGATGACGTTTTCCAGCTCTTCGGCATTGATCTTTTCGCCGCCGCGATCCACAACGTCTTTGATCCGGCCGCGGAAGAAGTAGTAGCGCTTGCCGTCCACTACCTGCGCCGACATCAGGTCGCCAGACCTGTAGAAGCCGTCGGCGGTGAAGCGCGTGACATCCTCCTTCTCGGACTTGTAGTAGCCACGGATGGTGTACGGGCCCCGGAACAGCGCCTCCCCTACCTCGCCATCTTCTACGGGATCTTCGGTGCCTGGATGCACGATGTGCACTTCGTCGGCATCCGATACCGGGTAGCCAATCGATTGGTCGCGAATCTCCGCTGGGTCTTCCGGGCGCGTGAACATGATTACGCCCTCGGTCATGCCGAAAATATGATGTGTGGGCGAGCCGGTCAGGCGAGTCAGGTTGGCGGCGTTCTTCGGTGCGATGAAGTTCCGGCGCGCCTTGTCGGCAGCGGTGCCGCGCAACAGTTCCGGCGCGATGCGATTCAGGATCGGCCCGGCGACGCCGAACCACGTCGGCTCGTAATCGCGCACGAGCGACTGCAGCGTTTCCTCGCCGATATCGGGCGCCACCGTCACCTTGGCGCCGCTCAACAGGAACGGCCCGAAGAAGCAGCCCATGTTGAGGTTGTGCATGTACGGCGTCGGGAAGAACAGCACGTCATCAGCGGTATAGCCGTTGCAGGCCGCCACTGCGCGCATGTTGTACAGGTACTCGTTCTGAAAGCGCGGGATGATCTTCGGCACGCCCGTGGTGCCACCTGAAAGCTGGAACACCGCGGCCTGGAACGGCTCGTGGGTGACTTCGGCCAGCATCTGCTGCGCCCGCTCCAGCGGCATGTCGCGGATCAGGTCCGCCAGCAGCACGGCGCGGCCGCGGCGCTCGCCGCGCGCCTGCAGGATGAACTCGAGGCTTGGCACTTCGGCCTGCATCTCCTCGGCAAACGCGACGTCATCGAACTTCGGGTCATCGCCCTGCACGAAATGCAGGCGCGCCTCACACAAATTGCCTAGATAGCCCACTTCCAGTTTGCGGAATGCCTGTAGCGAGCACAGCGGGATGATGCCGGCCTTCAGGCATCCGAGAAATGCGAACAGCAACTCATTGCTGTTCCCGCATTGAAAGACGGCGCGATCGAGCGGTCGGAGCCCAAGCGCCAGCAAGGCAGCGCCGAGTCGGTCGGTGTACTCGTCCAGTCGCTGATAGGTGAACTCGCCTTCCGGACCGACCAGCGCCAGACGGTCGTGGTGATCACGGAACGACTGGCGGAAGGCGCCGACCAGTGTCTCGCCAGTCAGATAGCCCTCGCCCACGTATCGGCGCAGGCGGTCTTCATCGGGATAGCGCACGCCGTCCAACAGGACGGATGGGCGCACATGGGTGGGTTGCAGCATTGTTTGTCTACCTCTGTACTTATATTGGGTCTGTGCACCGCTTAACCGAGCGATTCGCGCAGCCATTCGACGATATGGCGGCCGGCAACGCGCTGGCCGGGCTCCTCATCGCGGCTCAACGCCATGCCATGGTGGTTGCCACGCACACGAATGTGGCGCTTGTGCTCCGCAGGGATCTGATCGTAGATGGCACGAATATCAGCCGGGAACGTGCACTGGTCGCCGGTGTATTCGAGCAGCAGCGTTGGCTGATGCAGCGCGCCGAGCGTCTTGTCCAGTGCTGCATTCGATGACAGCCCAGACCACGTGGAGAGCCACGATTCCGGCGTAACGACGCGCCCGAACCCCACACTGCCCCAGTTGGACACAAAGGGGTCCTTGCCCCAGAGCGAGCCGGTCTTCCGGTCAGACGGGTCCAGGGAGATGTCCCAGGAGCGCAGGTCGGCGTCAGTGCGCCAGACCTCGAAAATCGGTGCATGGGCAGCGAGTCGGCGGTCTGCATCGGTCGCCGAGCCCGCCTTCACCTGCTGGCGCGCCGCCTGCTTGGCCCGCAGCATGTCCCTGGCGCGTGCATCGATGCGCGCAACGCGCTCGGTTTGGGCGACGCGATATCGCTCGATGAACTCTGGCGCATATCGGCCCTTGCCGGATTCCACATCGAACCCGTTGGCCTTCGAAAACGGATCGAGTGTCGGATCCGTCTGCATGGGATCGTCTTCGTCGGTGACCGACGGGTCAATGCCGCTCATCAGCAGTTTGCCCTGCCCCGGATGCGGCGACACAAGGATGAACGCATCGACTTCCGGCATATGCAGTTCACCCAGGTTCGTCGGGCGGCCACCCGGCGTCCGGGCAATCCGCATTTCACGGGGTGTCAGCGCCTGCTGATTGTAGAACGTGTACAAGCCCGCTCCGCCCGAATTGCCAAGCAGCACGATCTTTTCGTAGCCGAGTTCACGCAGGTGCGTCATGCCGGCCGCAACATCGAACAACGCGATCTCGTGTTCCAGGCGCAGGTCGTTGCCAATGGAGCGCGGACCTTGCACCCAGCAAGCGCACCCGGCATCGAGCACGAACGGCACCAGATAGTGGGTGATCGCCATTTCGCGCGGATGCATCAGCGATACAACGGTCTTCTCCTTGCCGGTGGCGGTGAACAGGAAACCAAGCGTTCGCTGCCCATCGGCCGTGCCCAAGGCATAGGGCACCATCTGGTACGGCCGATTCATCAGCCGTGCATCCCATGAGGCACCTCGCATCCCCGCCGTCACTTGCGGCTTGTCTTGTTCGCTCACGCTGTCTCCTTCGTAAATGCTACCGTCTCAATAATCTAGTATTTATTTGATATGCTGTCAAATAATTCCGCTGTACTGCACTGACTAGGTAGGGCACCACCGAAAAAAAGGTGTGCCGCCGGGGCGACACACCCGCAAGACGCGACCCAGCCGGCGCGTCCAGTCGACAACAAATCGGTAGGAATGCCCATGACAGGACACCGCCCCGCACAGATCCCGGCGTACCCGATTCGGGCAGAGCCCCTACCTTGGGTGTTTGCTCAGAAGTTGTGGCGCAGCCCGATCACGGCACCAAATTGGTTGGCACCCGCAATCACGGAGCCGTCATACCCGTTGGCACCCAGCGCGGAACCGCCCTTATTCAAGGTGTATGACGCCGTCAGGTAGGCGTCTGTGCGCTTCGAAAACCGGTAGTCGGCAGACATCACCAACGACATCGGATCCTTCGCCGATGTGCGGTCGTTGGTCTTGTAAACAGCCCCGGTCAGCGCAAACGCCTGGTTGAAGTTATAGGTCGCACCCGTCCAGAACAGGTCCGTACGAGTCATCGAGGTCAGGATCTGGCTGACCAGTCGGCGATACCCCAAGTAGGCTGACACGGGGCCAAAGTCAGCGGCAGCCGATGCCACGTAGCGACGCTCGGTGCGTCCGGCCGTAGCTGCGGAGGTGCCATTGAGCTGATCGAACACGCCGGCCACGCGGAACTTGCCCATGTCATAGGAAAACCCTGCACTCATTTCCCGGCCCACCCGGCTGTTGCCCGGCACTTCGCTGCCGTTCGCAATCGTCGAATCCACGCCGAAGCTGTAGAGCGCCGACGCGGTGAGCCCGCCGAACTTGCCGGTGTATTTCACCGCGTTGTCAGTACGCCCTGCCAACCAGGTGTCATGCGAGTACGACGAATACTTGGGGGCGAAATACATCGGATCGAAGCCGATGATCAGGTCGAACGTCAGGTTGTGGTGGCGCCCCATCGTGACCTGCCCATACGGCGTGTCGAGGCCGACATATGCGCGGCGGCCAAACAACCGCCCGCCCTGCGCGGCCATGCCGGAGTCGAGCACCATGCCGCCTTCAAGCAGGAACACGCCCTTCAGCCCGCCACCCAGGTCTTCCACGCCACGCAAACCCCAGCGGCTGCCGGCGATGTTGCCGGACGTCATGCGCACGAGGCTTGACGATTGCTTCGCGGCGTTCGGTACGTGATTCAGATATTCAATACCCGCGTCTGCAACGCCGTACAGCGTGACAGACGATTGGGCGTGCGCGGTCGCGCCGGTCGCTAGCAGCGCACCGGCGATGGCCAGGCTTCTTTTCATTGCTCCTCCGTAATTTGTCTTCGATCGCGGCCTGAAGCGGCCTGCGATGTGCTGTCCTGCGCGGCCGGCATGGGGGCATGCACTACGGCACCGCATTAATTGACATCCACACAATTAAAGGTACGGTGTTTTTGATACCCAGTCAAATAATGGTTTTCCCCAGCCGAGCGCGGTGATCACTTTCCATTGATCGGATTGACGCCGGCGGACTCAGCAAAGACACCATGCGCACGAAACGCTGCGATCCGCGCTCCCAGGCCATGTCAACGACTATTCACGCTCAGGCGGCGGTCGCAGTTTGGAGGGGCGGACATCGTGCGTGTGGGCAGGCACCAACCGTGGTGGAGTCCATCCCCCTGTGGCGAGTCGAGAAGTTCGTCGCTCTTGGTTGCCTCCGGCAAAACACCCAGTCGCCGGGCCTGCCCGTCGACCAGCACCGAGGACCTACGGCGCTATCAACGCTATTTGGTTGATCACGGCATTTCCCCGGTTTGAAATCAGACATCCAGCTCAAAGAGCCCGCCATCGTCTGAAAAAGCCACGCTCAATGCCATGCACTTGTCCCCAACACAGGGGACGCGAATATTTCTCCCCCCTGCTAGAGTTGCGCTAGCGTTCGGGATCGGGCACAGGCGCTCCCACCAGGTGGTGCGCTTCAACGGATTCGGGTCGGGACCATGCATTGACACTTTCTCGCCGGCTGTTTCGATGGACCGTTGACCATCGACGGACCACCCTCCGATGCTCATAGTAGTAGTCGGCAATAGCAATCCAGAATAAGAACGGCGACGAGAGCTATGCGGGCGAAGGACCGTCTCACTTGGGCATGCTATGCCCGCTGGCGCGCAGGCTTCCCTTGGCTTGGCTTGTCAACCGGCCTGGCACAGTTACCGCCTACTCTGCGACGCACTGCGAGCCTACACCGTCTACCCACTCATCGCGACCGATCCTCATCGCAGATCGATCAGCGTAGTTTGCCCGTATCACAATCTTTGCCCATTGCAGCGATCAATGACCGGGTGTCTGGCCGTCAGCCGCGCCATTTCCCGCACGCTCGATCAGGCCGGACGGAACACATTGGGCACGCGTCATAGGTGAGCGGGGTAAGAACCGCCGCCGATTTAGTTTTCCCGTCAATGAGGGAGTTCATTTTGAATCGTAGAAGGTTTGCGCTGACCTCGGTAAATATTGCGATTGCGGTGCTGAGTGGGTGTGGCGGCGGTGACGAACCGCCTACTGGCGCTCCTCTCACCCCTGCACCGAATGAGCCATCCAGCCCGGCGTCGCCTACCCCTGAGCAACCTGGTTCTGGGCAACCTGGCCCTGAGCAACCTGGCCCTGAGCTCGCAACGCCGACCTCGCTGCCCGCATCGACGATCCTCGAGCAGAGTCTCGTCAATCACGACAACGACGCTGGCGTCGGCCCTGGCCAAGCAAATTTCTGGGACCTGATGCCCGACTTCAGCATCGGGAACGGCTGGAACAACCAGTTCGCAGGTTTGGGCGGAGGGGCGCTGGCGTTAAGTGTGAACGTAGGCGGCACTTCATCCAGCTTCAACAGCGACCAGACCTTTGCGGAGTTGACTCCGCTGGGCCCCGAGATGACCCAAACCGACGGCCTGAAGGTTGTATCGACCACGACCGATCCGCAGTTCCAGTCGAACGGTGTTGCTGCCTTCCTTCACCCGGTGCCCGATGCGCGGCTGCAGCAGACTCTGGACTTGCGGCAGGCAGTCGGCCGAGTAAGCCTCGGATGGACGGGCACGTGGGGCGCTCTACGCGGCAATTTCAGAGACGAGCCGGCCTTCATGCAGGTGGTGCTGCGCGACACTAGCGGTGGGCTGCTCACCACGCTATTCAGAGTCGATAGCGGCGGCCAGTTGGGTACGTGGGGGTTCGCATGGCTCACGGCCTTCGTCGGCCAAGTGGTCGTACTGTCCTTCGAACAGTGCAAGCGCGGCCAGGGCACTTCAATCGAAATGGTATCGGTAGATGATAGCGCGCCCCGGCCACGGAGCTTCATTGTCAATGGCGACTTCAGTGCGGGCCTGTCGGGTTGGACCGTGTCACAGTCGCGGGGAGCACAGAACATCCGCTCCGGCGTTAGGATGCTGCGCGGGCTCGAGGTCCAGCGCACGTTCTACGCGCAACCTGATCAGCCTTGGGCGCGTTTGACCGACACCTTCCACAATCCCTCGGGCTCGCCGATCACGGCGAGGGCGAGCTACACCAGCTTTCTGGGATCCTTAGGCGCGGGGGTCATCTACCCACCCGTAGGCGCGCTACAGAAGGCGCTCGCGTCGTGGGACGGCTTGGGTACAGGCCGCGATACGGGATTCGTCTTCGGTGCGGCAGATGATGTCGCGTATACCTCTACGTCGATGCTCAACGTGTCGGACGGCAGTAACATGGTGACAATGGACTTCGCCATCACGGTGCCGGCAGGCGGCACGGTCACACTGGTAAATTTCCTGATCCTGACGGGCACGAATACCTGGATCCGCGCTACGAGCACCGCTGCCCGCGCCACCGAGGTGGATACTCAGGCCGCCTCGATCGCCGCGAATTTCCGCACCGACGTGCTGTACCAGCGTGGCCTGACACAGCAGCAACTCGATACCTTGAAGAACTTCTAAGCATCGGACGTCCCATCACGAACTCACGAACAAACCCGTGAAGGCCGTGCCACTTGCCAAGAACGTCAGCACATGCGCCGCTTCATGAGAGCAACGCGAAGGCTTGGCTCGGTTCATGGCCTGGCCTCCACCACGGTGTGCCTTTTTCTACATTTTCATCGAGGAACCTTCTTTCCGGTAACGACAGCCAAATTTGATTGCAGCACGGAGTCCAGCCCGACTGTCGACGAAGGACGGCCAGCCCCGATTTGAATAAAATCTCGATGCCCTGCTGGCGGCAGGCTTTATGAGGCCGGCAATTGTGAAATTGCCGTTGTCGGAAGAGTACCAATGCATGCGAGACGGACTGAAGGTAGCGAAGATTGCTGCGTCTCGTCTACGCGCACATTGCGCGCCTCAGTCGCGAAACGCTTTGCAGGCTCAGCCAACCCTGATTCCATACTCTCCGACCAGTGCAGCAGCTTGCTCCATCGAAATGATCGCGCCTTTGAAGTCCTTCCCCATATCTGCGAGTCTTAACCCACCAAGGTCTACGGACCGGAGGTCAGCACCGTCGAAACGCGCGTTGCGCAAGATTGCATTTCGTAAGCTCCCACCCTCAAAAACGGCGTCACGAAAGTCACAACCTGACAAATCTGCTTCGGATAGATTCAGGAGCTCGATTCTCTGCTTTCGAAAGGAAAACGCCTTGAGGTCGGCTGCCACCAGTTGTGAGTCGTGAAAGCTGAGCCCGAGGGAATGCACATCGTTGAGACGCGCACCGGTGAGCTTTACTTCCACAAACATTGCCGATGCGAGCTTGGCTCCAGACCACTGCGAGTTGTTCAAATCGCACCGGCAAAGACGTGCGTCCGTCAGATCCGCGTAGCGAAATTTGGCCGCACCAGCCTTGCAACCGAGCCAGCGCGTGTTCGCAAGATTCGCCCGTTCGAAATCAACTGCCACGAATGAGCAGCGAGAGAATCTAGCGTTGCGAAAATCGAGGCCAGACAGATTTTCGCCATCGAACACGCAGTTTTCGAAAGTAGGGTCGGTGCCGATACTCGCCAGCAGTTGAAGCAGGTCGTCACGGCCCAGGGTGAGACCAGTGATAGCCTCATCGCCGGCTTGGGGAATCGGTGAGAAAACGGATGGCATGTGTGCAAAATCCTCTTGGGTGAGGGGCACACAAGGATTTGACCACGTGCGCCTCCTCAAGCATGCTTGTTCAAGGATGACGCCGTGGACGGAAGAACCCTAGATGGGCGCAGGAGATACCAACCTGCAACTCTATTTTCGGCTGCGAGATTCTATCTGGTCGAGCGTGAGATGTGCAACTCCCGCCTTCCAGAGGCCCTCAAGGTGGGACTTCTTGTGCACGACTATTGCACGGCGACAGCTCTTATCGCCCACCCCACACCAACCTCCAAGCCTTGCCCGGCCAATACGCGAAGCCACGACCGGGCACACCTTCCGCGCGGCGCCACCCTCATACCTTTGCCCTACCGGGTTACGGAAGGCAGCGCGGGCGATGTCACGACTTAGCACTGATTCAGAACTGATAGCGCAGACCTGCGACGAATTGCCTACCAAGGCCAGGGATAACGGCAAGGTTGCCCCAAGACGCAGGGTAGTAGGTCTTGTCGAAAAGGTTGTGGATATCGAAGTAGACCTTGGTACGACGGTCGATTTGCCAATACGAGACCAGCTTTACCGTTGCATACGCGGGCAGCGAGTAGGTGTCCGTCGCGTTGCCGGACCGCGAACCGACATAGACAACGCCCGCACCAACGCCATAGCGACCGCCAACCCACGGCATGGCATCTTCGCGGATTGCCAGCAAGCTCGCGCTCACCTTTGGGATGTTGGTAAGGCGAGTTCCAGGTGCGATCGCGTTGTCCTCGGTGACCTTGGCGTTAATCAGGGAGAAGCTCGTGCTGATGCGCCAGTTCTGGTCCACTTGACCGAACGCGTCGATTTCAAGGCCGCGGCTCGTCACTTCGCCCGCTGCGATGTTGAAATTGGGGTTGGTAGGGCTGCGGGTTAGGACGTTGCTCTTTTGAATGTCGTACACAGACAGTGTTGCGCCGAGCTTGGCATCCGTCGACTGCCATTTCACCCCAGCCTCCACGGCACGACCGTGCTGGGGACTGAAGGCGTTGCCAGATTCATCCACCCCGCTGTTGGGTCGGAATGATTTGCCGAACGACATGTATGCAGAGGTTTGGGCGGTCGGCAGCCAAGTGAGGCCCACGCGTGGCGACACAGCCGTTTGATGCTGACTGGTTGTCTTCGCAGTCATGAGGTTGTCGACCGACTGCTGATAGCTATCGAATCGCACACCCCCCAGCAGCTTCCACTTTTGCCCCAGCGAAATCTCGTCTTGCACGTATGCACCGAAGTTTCGTTGGTTCTCTCGGGTAGATGTACTCAGTGTGACCGGCGGCTTCGCTTGCCCATAAATGGGATTGTAGATATCGATGGCATACGGGTTCGTCGCGAGATTCGAGTACGCGATGTCCATGCCCATATACAGCCGCGAGACATCGATGCCCACGAGCATGCGATGGCCGATGCCGCCCGTCTTGAAATTCCCTTCCACTTCCGCTTGTGCAGACGTATCGCGCGACGGCAACGAGCGCCAGCTATTGCGGCGCGTCAGCGTGCGGCCATCCGCCAGCAGGCTTCCGAACTCCGCAGCGTCGCCTTCGAATCCGGACTCCTTGTAGCTCACGCCGAGTCGCGTACGCCATCCTGGCGCCAAATCCCGGTCGAGCGTCAGTTGGTGCGTATTGCTGGAAAGCTGGAGGTTGGGGTCGCTTGGCTCTTGCAGGTATCTGTCGCGTGGCAGGACAAGTTTGCCGTTCACATTGATGACACCGCGGTCCAAGGGCGTCTGCACGCGCATGAACTCGCCCTCGTATTGGAGCAGCGTGTCGTTATCGATGGCCCAGGTCAGCGCAGGGGCAATCAGATACTTGTGATTGTCGATGAGCGAGCTGCGGCTGGCGCCGTCCTCGGCCATCACGTTCAAGCGGTATGCAAATTTGTCGTTGATTGGGCCGGTCGTATCAACCGTTGCGCGCGCGAAGCCGAGCGTGCCACCACTCACCTCTGCTGTCGTCGACCGCGTGAACTTCGGCTTCTTTGTGACGATGTTAATCGTTCCTCCCGGCTCGCTGCTGCCGTACAGCGCGGCTGCGGGACCTTTCAGAAACTCAAACCGCTCTACCGTGGCCGTATCCCGCATGGGGCTGTAGCCGCGAGACCCTGGAAAGCCATTAACCAGGTATCCCATATCGGTGCTACTGAAGCCCCGAATTGCATAGTTGTCCCAGGTCCCACCGAAGTCGTTTTGTCTGGCGATGCCGCTGACATAGTCCACGGTGTCGGACAAACGGGTAGCCCCGAGGTCCTGGATGAGCGCCGACGTGACCACACGAACCGACTGCGGCACCTCACGTAGCGGTGTTTCCGTTCGCGTTGCGCCGCCGGCTTCCGTCGGGACGTAAGACGGAGAAGCGCTTGCGGTGACCCTTACCTCGGGCAACTCTGAGGTGGTAACTGCATCGGCTTCGGCGTATGCCAAGTCTGCAAAGGGGAGGAACAACAGGCTAGCGTGACAGGCATGGCGCGCGATAACGCTGCGCCGGTACGGCGGAATCAAAGACATCTTCAAACTGCAGAGTGGAATGCCCGTAATGTACCCGTCTAGATACAAATACTTCTCATTCGCATAAATCTCGCAGGGTCTTTGCTTTTTGAAGGCTGACTCGTGCTAGATCTGCAGACTTACCATCACAGCAGGGTCATCGCGCTGGCTTGCCCTTCTGGCATATCGCTCAATACTGATAGACCATCTGCATCCCCGCCGTCATCCCGGCCGTGTTGAACTGCTCCGGCTTGTATACGGGCATCCCTACGAACACGTCATACGAGACGCCGCCAAACCTCTGCGTGCCCACGCCGCCGCGCATGCCGATCACCGCACCAGCCAGTTGCGATCCGACAAGCGCCTGGGTCGATGGTCCGTACACACGGCCATAGTCGAGTCCGATATATAGCGCCTGGCCGCTCGCTCCCAGCGGCGCCTGCAGTTCGTTGCGCCAATAGAATCCGCGTTCGCCGGCAAGCTGGCTTTCGCCATCAAAGCCTCTCACGGTATATCGGCTGCCGATCGTCAGATCATCAACGTAGTACAGCCGGTCATTGGTGAATTGGCCACGAATTGTCGTGACGTAGCGGAATGGCTGTTCGGCCAGTTTGAAGGGCACCGAAAGGTTGGCGTCGAGCACCATCATCCGGTATCGCCAGGTTGGGCCATCCAGCGACGCCAGCGTGTCGTCCTGCGCGCCGAAGGCGCCGATACCCTGGCGGAGTGACAGCGTGGCATCGAGCTGCGATTGGCCGAAGTAATGGCGGTCCGTCACACCGAATTCGAGGATCGTATTATTCCGGCGCTGCTGCGGAATTTCGGTGTCCTCGATATAGCTCTTGCCGAACCGGCGCGTCAGGCGCACCTGCATGCCAAGCACGTCGCTCTGGCTGCGGCGCAGCACCCGGTGCAGCTTCAGGTCGACGTTCTCCGATTTCCCGCTCGACACGAACGTCGCATTTACGCCAGCAATCTGCTGGAAGTAATTGCTGCTGTAGGCCGAGAGCGTCGCTGTCCAGTAGCCCCACGGAATCGAATAAAAGCCATTCCAGCCGCGCGTCCCATGTTCCTTGTTGCTGAACATCAAGTCCTGGTTGTAACCGACGTTGAACATGTCGCTCAGGCCCAGCGGATTGTCGATGCCGACGCTCACGTTGCCTTGCCACTTGCCGGTGGAACGCGAGCCCGAGTTGTCGACGGAGGCTACCAGCGTCCACGGCTTGCCGCGTTTGACAGCGATCACGACATCGCTGCGCCCGGGCGTCGACGTCGGCACGATCTGCATGTCGACGTCTTGGCTGGCCACGCGCTTCATTTGCTCCAGGCCCTGCTCCAGATCGCGCAGGTTCAGCAACTCGCCAGGGGCAGTGGGGAACGCTGACTTCCACGTGCCCCACAGATCAGGCTCGCTGAAGCGGATATCGCCGATCACGCCCGGGATCAGGGCCAGCTTTAGTGTGCCGGAGGACAGGTCCTGCTCAGGCACCAGCACGCGCGTGGTGACGTAGCCCTTCGACAGGATCGTTTGCGACAGCCCCTTGACCAGCATCTCCACTCCCTGCTTGCCAACACATTCGCCTTGATAGTGCTCAAGCCACAGTTGCGCGAAGGCGAAGGGGTCCATCGGCAAGGCCGAGGCGCCTGCGGTTTGCTGATCGGCCGGCAAGTTCTTGGGAGCTTCGAGAACGAAGCGACTGACCCGAAAACAGGGGGTTTCCTGCGGCAACGCTGGATGCTCGGCGCGGGCGGTTGTCTCGGCGCGCACTGCCGGTGCATCAACGATGGAGGCGCGTTCGCGGGCTTCCTGCTGCTGGCGCGCGCGTTGGTCTTGCTCGGCGTTGGTCAGAGCTGTGGCTTGGCCGGGTGAAGGTGGGACTTGGGCCGACACAATCGGCGAGAACGTAGAAAGGCCAAATGCGAATGACGCGAGCCTGGCAATATGCGACGAATTCAAGGACATCGGCGTGACAGGGGTCAGGCGGGATGCCCGCCTGACGAGTGTGTTAATAGTGGTGTCGCGGCTAACCCGGTCCGTGTTAGCCGATTCGGTCAAAAGGGCGACTCGACCGCTTCGTCTCCAGTGCAAAGCAGCTCTTCCGGATGCAACTGCCGATTAAACCGATCTGCGGAACATCTCTCACCATCACTCGCGGCTGCGCCTATGCCACCTGACAACCGCATAAATGGCGTCCACAATGATGGTCAGGCATAGAATTCCGAGAATATGCTCGCGACATTCGAATTGCGAGCAATATTTTCTGCCGAGAGTGGCGTAAGTCCCGTATATCTGGACAGGAACTCAAAGATCTCCGGCAGAAAGCGAACTATGAGGTAGACAATCGCTACTCCACCTATACGGGAGATTGCCCCAATTCCGTTGGGGGCAAGAACGATGGCATCAAGCTTCTTGCTAAGGTTCATAAGATAATTTCCGTCGTCCCTTTCAATTCTTACCAGGTTTATTTTCATAGCTGGGCACGAACGATACGCCCCCCTGGACAATTGCCCCTCTTGTGGCCCCGGCCATACCGGGTAGAGGATTGCGAACTCCTTGAAGTATGGTGGGAACTTTCGGGTCAATTTGTCGGGGAAAGACTATGGGGCGAGCTACTTGTGCGACCCCTTGTGTCAAACCTGCACCTGCAAGATATCCGGCGGCACCCGCGAGACCACCTATGGCCGCAGCATATCCCACGCTGTTTTTTTACCGTAGCGGACATTTTTGAATGCGCTCTTCAATTCCCCACCGGCACCTCCAAGCATTTTGAATTGCAAGTCGCATGAGCCGACGTCACGCAGACCAGCCATCTACTTTCCACATGCCGCCCGTGGATCCGATGGATATTTCATGTATAGATATCCATTTTCTCCATATCGATAACGCTTGATTAGTGCCGACGCGCCGCCCTTGCAAAAAAAAGCATCCCCATCGCTCACATTCCCGGCTGACCACCCCAGAGAATTCAATATTTGTTTATATTTCACGATCAAAGCTGGAGACCATGATGCTGGCGAAATAGTAATTGCGAGCATCGCGCTTCCGATCTTCGTCTTCCTATCGTCGTCGAAGTCGCTGATCTGCGCGGATTCTTGACGAATTACATCCATATCTTCTCTCAGCATCTTCCGAGCCTCCCGTATCTCCCTCAGGGATGGTCCTGATTGGCACGAATAGCCAATTAACGCTCCTATGGTTACAACAAAGATCAACGAGAGATATATTCTTAAATTGCTTTTCATTTTATTTCTTACCTACTGGCTTACTTACACCGGTTCCTGCGGCAATTCCCGCCGACCCGAAACCGATCTCCAAAGCATAACTACCGCCGATGGCTTTATTAATGTTAAAGCAAAGTCCCCAACATCCCCCGGCTACGTACGAAGCTCCATCCAGGAAAGAATCAGTAGCGGCAGCGAGGTCGCCTTGCTTGTTGAATATGAAGCCCCACACGAAACTGCCGGACGGCGCAATTGGAACACTCCCGCCACCGCCAAAATATGGCTGACCATTATGTAGGTTCAAGGTTGCGTTTGCAGCCAAGCCAGCACCAGACCGATTAGCACTAACATAGTCTGGCTCAATTGCTGGCTTTGCCCCCGGCAGGGCAGCTTGCTCAGGTGTGAGTTGACCACCCTTGCCCCCACTTAAAAATGGCTTGTAGTAATCGTCAGACGTTGAGAACAAACTTCCTCCGTTCTGGCTAATGTAGGCCACAGCGTACTTGTCCCCGCCAGGGCCTTTACTTGCTGCTGCGTCTACTAGCCTGTAGCCGTTGCCCAACAGCATGTTTTCCGCTTGCTCTACCGTGAGCGTCTTGCCCGTAGACTTTTCGTAATAGTCCGCAAATTCCTTTGCATTATCCTTCGCCCACTTCCGCTCGTCAGGATGCAACTGCCGATTAAACCGATCCGCATTTGCGCCGGTCGCCGCCCCTGACCCACCACCCACCGCAGCACCAATACCTCCAGCCACAAGATTCGCTGCCAGATTGCCGATGGCCTCGTCCAAGTTCTTGCTGCCGCTATCGACGCCGTCGGCGACCGATTTGCCGAGGGATGCAAGCTTGTCCGCAGCCAGAGACGACATACCCGCCCCCACCGCGCCCGCAATCGCACTGCCACCGCCCAGTCCAGCGATCATCGCCCCACCAGCCGCGTGCAATGCCGCGCGATATTCGCCACCCTCCTTCCAGCCTTCGACATCGGCCTGCGCCTCGGCAACCGCCGCACGGTTGGCATCGCTCGGGTCCTTGCCGTAAGCGTCGTTGGCAGCCTTCAAGGCATCTTTCGCAGCCTTCTCCTTACTCCCCGCAATATCCCCCACCGTCTTCGCCACCGCCTCCCCAGCCGCCTGCGCCGCCGCCATCATGTCGGCCTGCTTGCCCAGCACGTTGCTGAGGTCCGGGCCCTTGCCCACCGTCGTGTTGGTGTTCGACGTGTCCCGGTTCAGCGTCGCCACGTCTTGCGTCTGGTTGGCCTGGTCGGTAATTGTGATCGTGCCGCCTGCGATACCCGACTGCGCCACGCCGCGCTGACTGCCGCTTTCGTGCTGCGGGATCATCGGGCTCACGCCGCCGGTGTTCTTGCCTGAGGTCTGGCCAGAATTTTTGTCCTCGACCTTCGGGCCGAATGTGAACCCGCCGCTCAGCCCCATCGACGTTGCGCTGTAGTCCGACTTGTTCTCGATGTCGCTCCAGCTCAGCGTCGCTGTGGTCAGCTTGTTCTTGTCCTCGGGGGCCGTGCTGGCAATGATGGCGCCCTTCAGGTCCGTGTTGCCCTTGACCTTGATATCGAAGCCGCCGTCGCCCGCCAGAATGCCCGATTGCTCGGTCACGTTGGCGTAGCTGCTGTCGCCCTTGCCCTTCGTCGCCGAGAACGATCCGCTCACGCCGCCGCCCTGGCTCCAGCTCAGGCCGCCACCCACGCTCTGCTGGCGCGCGTGGCTTTCCTCGGTGTCCTGGCGGCTGGCCAGGTTCAGGTTGCCGCCCACGTCGGCCGTTACCTTGCCGCCGCTGACCACCCCACCCAGAATGTTGGTGTCATTGCCGGACACGATCGATACCGATTCGCTGCCTGACACGTGGCTGTTCACCTGCGTGGTGCCCGTGGTGTCACCGTTGCCCTTGCTGGTAGACCCCGACACCGACACGCCAAAGCCTTGTGCGCCATATGACACACCGATACTGCCACTGCTGGACTTGTTCGTGCTGTGGTTCTCGTACGTGTCCGTGGCCGAGACGATATTGACGTCACCCTTGGCCCCCAGCCCCACCTTCGCGGCGGAGATATCGGAGCCGATGATGTCCAGGTTGCCGGCCGTCTTGTTGCCGTCGGCATCCACGCCCGTGGCGATGAAAGTCGCGGTGCCCCCAGCCTGCAGATTCGAACCCGTGTGCGTGGTGCTGTCCTGCTCAAATGTGCTCTTGCTCTTGCTGGTGCCAAAGGACAACGTCAGCGCGGTTCCTGCCGGACCTTTGCCATCGGCCAGGCTCTTCATAGCGTCGCCGGCACCCATCGCCGCGTCATACGCGTCTCGCCCAGCCGCGATACCCCAGAGCGCCGACGCACGGCCGTCCTGGCTCTTCGTCGCCGAGCTGACCTTCTGTCCCGCATTGATCGCCGAGCCAATAGCACCGCCGCTCACGCCAAGCGTAAAACCGGTCTGTTTGATCTCGTGGGTTTCGTCGTGGTGCTCACTTCCCTTTGCCGCGTCGATGATCACGTCGGCACCGATACCCGTCAGATCCTTGGCGGCAATGACCTGGCTGCCCGTTACGTGCAACGTGCTGCCGGCCTTCAGGCTGACATTGCCGTCCGTACTGCCCACCAGGCTGCCGGTCTGTGTGACCGAACTGTCGTTGACGGTGTCCTTCTGGTCGCGCATGCCATATGAGAGGCCACCACCCGTGGCGCCGAAGCCCGTGGATTTCGTGTGCGAATAGCTTTGACTCTCGCTGGTGCTTTCGGCCGTGGTGATCGTCAGGTTCCGGCCGGCTTCCAGTGACACGTCCTGCGTTGCCGCCACGGTCGAGCCGCTGATCGTCATGTCGCGGCCGGCGCTGCCGACGATGGTGTCGCCGGACACCACCGAGCCAACCGCCACGGTTTCCCGTGAACTGGAGGTCGTCGTCGTTTCGGTCTTGGACAGGAAGCCCGAGCTTTCCGTATGCGACCAGCTCTGGGCGTTGTGCTGCTCGGTGACCGCCCCAACGGTGACGTCACCAGTGGCCACCAGCTTGACCGTGCCGCCGTCGGTCGTCGCGCTGCCCGTACTGACGGCGGAGCCGAGCACGGCCACGTTGCCGGTGGTGTTACCGTCGACCGCGGCCGGGGCGATGCCATTGGCCTGCAGGATCTGGCCCACAGCCGCCGCCTGCCCCGCGCCCAGCGTGACATTGTTGCCAGCCTGGACCGTCGAGCCACGGGATCCTTCGTCATACGACGACTGCGTGAACTGCGACGCCTTGTTGCTGAATGCGCCTGCCTCTTGCGTGCGCGAGTCCATTGCCGCCGTCACCGTGGTGTTGCGACCCGCAACCAGTGCGGCGTCTGCGCCCGCATCGATCGTGGAAGCGGTCAGCGTGGCGTCTCGCCCGGCCACGGCCGTCACGCTACCGCCGGCTTGCACGGTGCTGCCCTGGTTGATGACCGTCCGGTCCCGCAGATAGTCCTGGCCGCCGTGCGCCGTTGCATCCTGCGTGGTGCCCAGCGTTGTAGTGCCGATGTTCATATCCCGGCCTGCGGCCAGCAGGGCATTGTTGCCGGCATTGACGGTGCCCCCTGCCATGTTGATGTCGCGCCCGGCCAGCAGGGCCACGTTGTTCGACCCCGAAATCGATGCCACCGCGCCAATGCCGGTGGCGCTGGCACTGTTGCCGTTCGCGAGGGTCGTGGTGTTCGTGATCGTCTGCGACTCGTTGACGATGTCGCGGCCAGCCGCCACCACCACGTCCTTGCCACCGATGCGGCCACCGAGGTTGCGCACATCCTGGGTGGCGCTCACGACGGTCGTGCCGGTCCCGCCAATGGCACCCTGGTTGACAATGTTGCCACCCACCACCTGCGTGGCGATGTCGCCAACGATCGAGCCACTGTTCTCCACGGTGCCAGCGGCATTGATCGCGACGGTATTGCCGGCAACCAGCGCGCCCGTGGCGTTCAGGTCCACGCCATTGCCTTGCGCCAGATACACCTTCGGCACCAGCACCGATTGCGTGGTGCCATCGGGCAGCGTCACGTCCTGGGACACCATCCAGACCATGTCGGTCGTGAGCTGGCGCATCTGCTCATCGGTCAGGCCAACGCCGGGGGTCAGGTCGAAGGTCTTGGCATAGGCGACGCCGTTGTTCATCAGCGCCTTGTATTCCTCCAGCTGATCGGTGTGGCCGGTCAGGAACGTCTTGCCCGTCAACTGCGTGATCTGGTCGCGAACCAGCTTTTCCTCGTAGAAGCCGTCGCCCAGCCGCTTCTGTGTCTTCTGCGGATCCAGGCCCAGCGCGCCGAGCATGTAATCGCTGGAGATGAAATTACCGTACTGCGTAAAGCGCGGATCGGTGGCGACGAGGTACGTATCGCCCGGCGCGGTGCGGAACTGGTACAGGCCGTTGGTGGGCAGTTTCAGATTGGGAATGCCGCCCTTGCCCGTGCCCAGCGTCTGCACCGCACCCGCAACCGCGCCGCCTCCGTTCGCATTGACGGCGGCGGCCCCACCGGCGTTGCCCGCTTCATTGGCCAGTTGGGTGCCGCTGGCGCTACCCCCCGAAACGCTGCTGCCGGTCACGGCCGCACCGACGGTATTCACCGACGCGACGGTCACATTCTGTGCCGTGGTCTGCACCGCCTGATTGGCTGTCGCAACGGCCGGCAGCGCCGCCACCGTGGTTGGCGCCTGCGGTGCGCTCGGATAGGCCACGACCTCCGTTCTCTGGCTGTTGCCGGTACGCTGGTGCCAGTAGAAGGTGGAGGTGTCCTGTGTGGTCACGGTCTGCTTTAGCACCGTACCCACATCCTGGATCGTGCCATTGGCAGCCACCCGCACGAGATTGCCGCCCGCGGCCATGGTCGAGGACTGGTTCAGGATATTTCCGCCGTTGCTGTTGATGCGGATGTTGCCGCTCGCCTGGATCCTGGCCGCATCGGACGCGCTCACGAGCTGGTCGGTCGCTGTATAGGTGACGGTCGTGCGGGAGATCTCGTTGAAGTCGGTGCCGAAGTTCGCCTGACGGACTTCATCGGGCCGGATATGGATGTTCGGGTCCCAGTCCGGCCAGAAGGTGATGCTGTAGGTGGATCCGTTGTCCGTGATGGACTGGTAGTACTGCGTTGGCCGGGTTGCAATCGGGCGCGTGCAGATCGACGTATCGATGTCGCAGTTTGGACCCTGAAATATGGAGCCATACTCCTCGACCGGAGACTGCGTAAAGGACAGCGTCTGGCTGGCGGGGTTCAGGTTTGTCACCGTCGACTTGTCCACTGTCACGGTGACCGGCGCCCGCAAGGCGTTGGTTTGCGGCGTGCTGATCGGCGCGCTGCCAGTCGCCCAGTTCCACCCAGGGAAGGTGATGCTGCCGTGATAGTTCAGTTCGGTACCGGGAAGTCCGCCTTGCCAGAGTGTGAGCGTCTTGACCGCCGTCTGCACCGGGGTGCCGGCCGTGGTCACGATGCTCGTGCGCGTGTTGCTGACCTGGTTGGCCGCGATGTCGATGTCGCCGTCTGCCTCGATCGTTGCCGAGCGATTGATCAGCGCGTTGGTCTGATTGGCGAGCAGGCCGGTGTTGGGGTCGCGCGTGCCATCGCGGGCGATCTGCAGGTTGCCTGCGCTGTAGAGCGTTGCCCCATCCAGGTTCTGCACCGAGTTGCCGGCGTAGAGGTTCAGGTTTTGCACGGCCGCCATGAGGGCCGAGGGTCCGTTGTTGACGATATCGGAACCTTGTACCTGCACGTTGTTGCCGATCACCGTACCCGTGTTTACCATCGTCGGGCTGTTGAGCTGCACCGTGTTGCCCTCGATGCGGCCGGCGTTCGACACAAGGTTGCCAGCCGTGACGGTGGTGTTCGACGCATTGATATCCGCCGTTGCGTCGTTCACCACATTGGCGCCCGACACCGTCAGTGCGCCCGCCGTGGCGAGCGTGCCGGTGTTGGTGAGCGTCCCGCTGGCCGACAGCTGCATCTTGCCGTTCGCACGAAGCAGGTTCGACGCGTCGTTGGTGTAATCCCCCGCCACGTTGAGTGTCAGGTCGCGTCCGGCGATCATCGTCCCGCTGCCGGACATCGCGCCCGACACGGCAACGTCCTGGTTCGCCTTGACCGCGCCTGCCTGGTTGGCCAGGGACTGCACGTTGAGTTTGACGTCGGTGCCGCCCATCACCTGGCCGCCGGCGTTGTTGAGTGCTGCGCCGGTCTGGTCGAGCGTCAGGCGCTGGCCGTACAGCGTGCCGCCACGGTTGTCGAGTTGCGACTTCACCTTCAGGTCCAGCGCGCCCCCGGCAACCACCTGCCCGCCTGCGGTGCCATTCGCATTGTTGGCGAGCGTCTGCGCGGCGATGCTGACGTCGCCGTTGCCGCCCATCCTGCCGGCGGTGTTGGTCACCGCGTTGGTCGCCGTGACCACGGTCGCACCGTCGCCCGCATTGACCAGCGCGCCCTGCGTGTTGTCGACGCTCGTCGCTGAGACCGTTGTGGTGCCATGCGCGCCGTTTGCCGCCAATGTGCCGGCCTGGTTCAGCACGGCCCCCGTCGCCGAAACGGCCAGGTCACCGGTGGTCTGCGCCGAGCCGCTGGTGTTGTCCACAGTGCCACCACTGGCCAGCGAGAGGCCCGTGCTTCCGTAGACGCTGCCTTGTCGGTTCGACAGGTTGCCACTCGCGATGGCAGTCGCCTTGCCCTGGGCGGTCAGCACGCCAAGGCTGTTGTCCAGCGTCCTGGCCTGCGCCTGGAGGTCGCCGTTGGTCTGGATGGCGCCGCCGGCGTTGGTGAGCACCCCCTGGCTTGCCACGGACAAGCTGCCCGTGCCGGCATGGGAAATCTGGCCGCCGTCGTTGACGATCGACCCGGCGTCGACGGTCAGGCTGGCACCGTTTGCGGCGATGGTGCCGCGCGTGTTGTCGAGCTTGCCGCCTGCGGAGATTGCCGTGTCATCCTGGCCGTACTGCTTGATCGTGCCACCCTGGTTGGACAAGTCCCCCGTGGTGGTCACGCTGACGCGATCGCCATCGACCCAGCCGCCCGCGTTGTCCAGCGACGCAGCGTTCAGCGTCACTGCAGATGCGGAAATGGCACCGTCTCGGTTGCTCGTCGATCCCGTGCTGGCCATCCGCAGCGCGCCGCTGGCCGTCAGGCTGCCGTTGTCGTTGTCGATGGATTGCGCACGGAGGCTTGCGTCGCCGCGCGCGGTGATCGTCCCCTGATTGGCGATGTCGGTACCCGCCTCCAGCGAGACCGCACCGTTGCCGCCGATGAGACCCGCCATGCCGGTCGCGTCCTTGCCATTCGATATCGCCTGCTGAGCGCTCACTTGCGTCAGGCCGTCGCCCGCGTTGGCAATACGGCCACCCGCGTTGTCCACACTGGCGGCAGCCACGGACAATGCGCCGTGCGCGCCAGCCGATTCGATTCGGCCGCCGGCGTTTGTCAGCGTGCCATCGGCCTGCAAGGTAAGCGACTCGCCCGCGTGCAAGGTGGCGTTGGTGTTGTCCATCGCGCCTTGCGCCTTGAGTTCCAGCGCCTTTTGCGAAGACATTGCGCCGTTGGCGCCGTCAAGCGAGCCCAGGCTGGCGGTGAGGCCGCCGTTGGTCTGGATGACGCCGCCGGCGTTGCCCATCCGGCCCCGACTTGTGACCGCCAGCGTGCCGGTGCCCGCATGGGACATCCGGCCGCCGTCGTTGATGAGGCTTGCCGCCTCGACCGTCAAACCCTGTCCATTGGCGGCGATCGTTCCACCGGTGTTGTCGAGCTTGCCGCCGGCAGTGATCGTGGTATCGCCCTGACCCAGCTGTTTCAGGCTGCCGCCCTGATTGAGCAGATCGCCCGTCGTCCGGATGACCAGCGCGCCGCCCTCGATCTGGCCGCCCTGGTTGGACACGTTGGTTGCCGTCAGCGTGGTGGCCGCCCCGCTGGACATCTGGCCCCGGTCGTTATTGAGCGCGCCCCGTACATTGACCACCAGGGCCGCCCCGGCCGCCGTGGTCGCACCCGTCAGGTCCAGGCCGCCCGCACTGGCGGACAGGCTCAGATTGCCGTTCGTCGCGGTCTGGCTGCCTGCCATGTCAAGGCGCTCGCCGTGGATCACCGCATTGCCGCTGGCCAGGTTCCGGCCGGTGGCCGAAACGGCGCCAGACGCGTTCACGGTCAGGTCAGCACCACCCACCGGCACGCCGTCCGGATTCAGGCCAGCCGCCAGCGTGCCCGTCGATGCCACGCTCTGCGCGGTCACGCCAAGCGACTGCTGCGCCACCAATGTGCCGCTGTTATTCAGCGCGGCATCGGTCTGGATGCCGATCGCGCCCGCCGCGTAGGTCGTGCCGCCGTTATCGACGCCGTCGCGCGCGGTGGCCCTGATGTTGCCACTGGCATTCGTTTGCCCGGCAAGCACAAGCTTGCCGGCGGCGTTCAACGTCATGTCACCCGCCTGCGCGGCCATCACGCCGCGCAGGGACACGCCTACGCCCTGCTCGGTCGATGCCAGCAGGATCTTGTTGGCATACATGCCGCCAAGCTGGCTGACATCGATGCCGGCCGATGGTGCCGCCCCCGTGCCGGCGATGGCCGTGGCATGGAGCGATTGGTAGTCGATCTGGTTCGCTCCGGCCACCACGTTGAGCTGGTTCGCGTAAACGGCCGCATTGGCCTTCACTGCGCGGGCAATCAGGTCCACCTGGTCGACGCCGGCCGCATTCAGCCCCGCGCCCTCGATCTGGATCTGGCCGCCGGTCACGCGGAACGCATCCAGGCTGCCGCTGCCGCCGTAGACCGGCAAGCCCGTGGTCAGCGTGGCGCGGCTGGTGTTGATGAAGCCGGCGCCATCCACCAGGATGCCGTTCGGGTTGGCCACGATCACCTCCGCACGCGACCCCGCCACCTCCAGGTAGCCGCGCAACTGGCTGGGCGACATGCTGTTGACCTGGTTGACGATGATCCGCGCCGATCCGCCGGGCAGCAGGTTCGGGTTACCGTTGATGTAGCCCGCCTGCTGGGTATTGGTGATGCCCGGCGAGTTGTTCAGGATGGCGCCGGCCTTGTTGACGTCGAACTGGGTGTAGTGATTGGTGGACACCCCCGCGCCCGACGGCCGCGTAATGTTGACCTGCGGCAGCCCGTTCGGCGTAGTGATCACCGTGGGACGATTGGCGCCGGAATTCGGG
Source organism: Cupriavidus pauculus (assembly GCF_002858765.1). Lineage (GTDB taxonomy): Bacteria > Pseudomonadota > Gammaproteobacteria > Burkholderiales > Burkholderiaceae > Cupriavidus > Cupriavidus pauculus_B. The sequence continues at coordinate 122,054 of NZ_PJRP01000011.1, read as the reverse complement.
TCGGCCACGATCTGCGCGCCCGCCATCAGCGGCAGGCCCATGCAGGCCCCGACGGCCAGCTTGATCGCAGAAACACCGATACATGCTACGTCCTGGCCCGTCTTTGCGTTTTGTCCTGTCGGCGAGGAGGCCGCTCTCCCGGTTCCGGTGCTGCAAGCAGATTCCGCGACGGCCATGAGCATGGCGCGCGTCCGGTTAAAGACAATTCGGTAACAAAGACGATTCATGACGACCCAGATGCTGGCTTTCTAGCGGAAACTCGCTGAGATTCGCAGCAACCTAGGGGTCAACACCGACCTACTGCGCGCAACTGCAACGGTAACCTTTTGTAACGGAAAAATTTTGCGCAGCGTAATGGACAGTGCATGTGGTCCATACCCCCCTTTCTTCCTAGGTAGGGACCAAAACAAAAATGGAGTTTTCTTACGTCCGCAACAGGGATTACCCGCAAACCCGCATTGCGCAAGGCATACGGGAAATGCACCGCATCTGACTTGTTCCAAGAAATGTCATGATCTGACAGATATGAAAATTATTTACATCTGATATACGTGACGCACCCAAGCCACAGATACACCTCCCCGGAGCCGCCTGGTCGAGTGCGGCAGGCATCAACGCTCTGACGGAACCCGGGGCGGCCTCGGCGCCGAAATTCTGTTGGGAAGCGATAGAGCGCAGCGATGCGTCTTCAGTTGTGGCCCGTCAGACTATCCGCGCCGAAGTTCCCGCCATACGTGGTTTATTGGCCTAAAAATACACTTTTACGGCAGGAAATAAACCTCATCCATGCGTCCGCATGACGCATGGAAAGAAAGCGACAGCAGATGTTAAATGCCCACGGCCAATCCCTCTCAAGCGCTAGCGCCTGAGAGGGATTGAAGGCAGTTCAGCCACGAATACCCGTCCCCAAAACAGGAAGCCAGAACGGCAGGACGCCTGCTATAACACCTCCCGCCCAGAGGATTCAACCAATGTAAAGGCCATTGCATCGGACAAGGCGGCAGGCGCTCGTTTTGCTCAAGGTTGTCGCAAGCTCCTCCGTTCCGTCGGCGTCAGTTGGCTAAGCGCCGCTGAATCGAGATTCATCTGGCCCAGCACCTGCACCGCACCCTTGTGGTCATACGACGGTGTCTGCAGGCTTGCGCCTTCTCGTGGGCGCACCGCGCCTTCCGCCGGCTCTCCGCCCGTGCCCAGCACGCGCACAGTGAACACAGACGGCATGGCCTGGCGCGCCGCAGAGCGTTCGCGCTGCACCGCTTCCTGCGCTGCATTTGCGGCCTGCGAGGCGGCAGCACTAGCGTTGGTCAGCGCTCCAACGTTGACGGCAGCCACCACCGGAATGCCAGTGGCCTTGCCCTGGACCTGAATGTTCTCGGCGTTCACCACGCGCAGGGCAGCCAGGTTGACGTTGCCCGAGACGCGGATGCCCGCCTCCCCTGCGTCGATGGTGCCCAACGGTGCGATCAGGTCGATATCGCCCGGTGGCACTTCCGCGATCGGGTTCAGGGTGGCAATACCCGCGCCCGTGTTCGGCGTAGTCGGCGACAGCGTCACGCGGCCAAAATCGTCGTAGACACGGCGTTGCGGCGTGTAGACCACGGTGGACTTCGAACCGCGACCCGCATTGATGTCGCCCGCGGCCGACCAGCCCAGGATGTTGCCGCCGAACGTGGTGAAGATTCGGCTCTGACCCAGCAGGATGCTGTCCCGCGCATACATCTGAATCTCGCCCGAACCCTGTGTCAGCACGCCCGAGCCCTCGCCCGGCACGAAGCCGCCGTCCACGCCCACCAGCGTACGGCCACCCGGCGTCAGGATGCTGACGTCCCCGCCGAAGTCGGTGTGGATGCCGGAATCGAGCACATCGAAGTACGGCATATTGGCCTGCGATCCTGCCGCTACCCACTGCGCCTTGGTCAGGTACTTCACGCCAGCCCGGGGACGGGTGGTGAAGGTCGGGTTGGACGAGTCCATGTAGTACTTCGCGCTGCTGAACATGGTCAGGTCACCGTCGTAGGCACCCTCGCCCGTCGCATTGCCCAGGCTCGCGCCACCCGGCAGCAGCGTGGCGATGGCCTCCCGGCCGCGCAGGTAGCTGCCGGCGCGCGGGCCACCCACATCGTTGTACTCACGCCCCGATGCCTTCAGTTCCGCGTAATAGACGTTGCGCAGGTAGGCGCGCTGCTGCTCGGGCGGCAGCGCGGCGAAGAACGCGCGCGCATCGCCGGTGGCCGCATCGAAATGCAAACCCAGGCCATTGGCGCCGCCGAAGCGGTCCGTCAGCCAGTTCACGAGGTGCAGTTGGCTGACCAGTCCGAACTCGCGCTGCAGGTCACGGCTGGTGGCCGCAGTCCCACTTGCCTGCTTCTGGTCGCGCGCAAGGTCCAGTTCGCCTTGCTTGGCGGCGAGGAATGCAGGCGCGTCAGCCTCGCTACCCTTGTAGTCGAACTCGGCGCGCAGCCAGTCGCCCAGTGTCAGCTTGCCGCCGTACGTGGTCACCGCCTTGCCTGGCTGGTCGGCCAGCGGGCGGCCCGGATCGGCCTGGTTGGCCGGATCGAGGTAGCGCGCCGCAAACGCCTGGAAGCCCAGCCCGTCGAGTCCGCCCGCGCCCACGCCGGCAGCCACGGCGATGCCGGCCCCGCTGGCGCGGTCACCCGACCGTGCATTGACCACCTGCCCGATGCTCTTGAGTTCGCCCTTGTCTGCCAGATAGAGGTCGCGGCCGGCGGTGACCTCCATCAGGCCCGGACCTGCTACGTAGAACGTGCCGCCCAGGATGTCACGCCCGGCCGAGATCACCGAGATATCGTCCGCGCTGTTGTGGACGATCAGGTTGCCACGCAGGCTGCCCGTTTCGATCCGTGTCGGACGCAGCGGTGCATTGGGATTGGAACTGTAGTACTGGCCGAACCAGCCGAGCGCGGCACTAGGCACTGACTCGGTAATGCCGAGTTCCGTGCCAGCGTTGACGATGTCGCGCCCCGCGCGGATCGCCACTGGGCCGCCGCCTTCGTACCACGTCGCCTGCTGCCCGCTCGCGCCGTTGGGGTTACCCCGCGTGATGATGCCGCCCGTTCGCAGCCCCACGATGTCGCCCGTATTGGCATAGAAGCGCGCGGGCGGCTGGCCCGTATGCGCCAGACCGGAGGCGCTCGGAGACACCAGGCTGAACAGCGGATACAGTTGCTCGCTGCCCAGGCCGGTGCCGAACATCACGCTGGGTGCCAACCCCTGCTGGCTGACATTGCCGATGATCCACGGGCCGTACCAGACCTGCCCCACCACGCCGGCAAAGCCGGGGTTGAACGGCGTGGGCAGTGCGGCGCCATCGGCGCCCGACTGCGTCACCGCGTAGCCACCGGCGTAGATCGAGTCGCCCGCCAGCAGTTCCAACGCGCCGGTGCCAGGGGTCGTGAACTGCGGACCCACCGGCGACGGGGCCAGCGTCAGGCCATACGGCGACTGGACTGGCTTGCTATCGCCCTCCCGTTTGCCCTGGCTTGAGCCACCATAGAAGAGGCTGCCATTGGGCGCCGCCGCGCGCAGGATCGCGGGCATCACGAAGCGGCCATCCGTGGCGCTGTGATTCTGGCCACCACGGTTATCCATCCACGCCATCGATGGCGTCAGGTTGCCGCCCGCCGCCAGCAGGTTCACTGCCGTGGCCGGGGTCCAGAGCGAGAACCAGCTCCAGCCTTCGCCGTCCTGCGCCGTGCCGTTGAGCGTGAACGGCGTGCCGTTGTGGTACTGCGGCACCCGTCCCGGATCGGCCACGCCGCCCACGGCGATATCGCCGCGCGCATCGATGCTGATGGTGGCATCGCCCGGCACCAACACCGGCCCACCGGCGGCAATCGCTGATGTCGACACGTTGGGCTGGTACGCACGCGTTTCCATGCGGTCCGACAAGTCATAGCGCAACTCCACGCCACCCACCGAACCGGCCGCCAGCCGCAGGGCGCCGCGCAGGTTCGTGAACGTGCTGTTCAGCGGGACCTGCATGTTGTCGTAGCGCAGCATGCTGCCATCCACGCCGCTGCCCGGATTCGGCGTCGCACGCACCTCGGCCACCGGGTTGAGGCCGCCACCGATGCGGATGTCGAGGTCGCCGCCACCGGTCAGCGTCAGTGTGCTGCCATCGGCCGACACACGGCCCGTGCTGGCCACTGCCAGGTTCAGACCCTGGCTGCGCGACAGCACGTGGGCCGCCTGCCCCATGCGCGATTCCATCATGCCGGCATCAGCGCCGGCCTCCAGCACGAGATTGCCGCCGCCCAGCGTGCCGATACCGGTGAACCCCACCAGGAACGGCGTGCCGTCATGCCGGGCCCCGGCGCCGCCCGTCGCAGCGGGCACGAAGGTACCGAAGTTGATCCACCATGCCGTCGGCACCCCCTCGCCCGGTTGCGCGGCGCTGCCGGTGCCCTGGCGCCACAGCCAGCCGCCCACTGCGGACGTGTCGATATGCGGCCGCATGATGCCGAGCGCATCGTCGGTGCGAACGGTGCCGGAGGACTGGCCGATGGTGTCCCCACGCACCGTGCCCTGCGCGCGCACCAGCACGTTGCCGCCATGCTCCGGATACCACGCCTGATAGAGACTCTGCGTGCCGCCATTGACGTAGGGCTCCAGGAAGGCACCCTTGGCGCCCAGGATGTTGCCGTCCTTCCCGATCGAGCGCGACTGGTTGTACGCGGCATCCACGCCAAGCGACTGCGTGCCCGCCGTGTAGACGCCGAACGGCGAGGACATCGTGAAATCGCCCGCCGACAGCACATCCAGATCGCCCGTGCCGGTCCGCAGCACGCTGTAGAGTTGCTGGCGACCCGGCGTCGGGCGGTCTTCATACTCGGGCGGGGTGCCGTCGGCCGTCTTGACGACCAGTACACCGAGGCCCCAGTCGTTCAACCCCATCAGGGCTTCCTCACCGCCCCACGATGCCAGGTCGGTGATCGGCTCGCCCGGCACATAGCCGAATATCTCGGCGTCCGGGCCCCAAATATATTGCCCCGGCAGGCCCGTGCCCGGCTTGAGCACGGTATCCGGCACCAGACCATAGTGCGTATCGGCCAGTAGCACATGGCCGGTGGCACTGTGCGCCAGCAGCGCGCGCGTGTCCGCTGCATCGAGATCCGCGCCGCCCACCAGACGGATCGACCACGATTGCGATCCCGGTGCCAGCATCGGCGCCAGTGCGAGGTTGCGGCCCTGGTTGCCATCGGCATCGGCCGGACGCATCTGCACGCTTTCGGCATCGCCCGGTAGGCGGACCACGGTCTCGGCGGGCACCATCGCGCCCTTGCGCAGCGTCAGCGAACCCGCCAGTTGCACGCCGTTCACCGGGGCCGACGCGGTGCCGATGTCCATGATCGCGCCATCCGGGAATGGCAATGGCACGCCGGCCGGCCAGACCATCGGCCCCACCTTGGCGGCAGCCGGCAGGCGATTGCCTGCGTCGAGCTGCATGCCGCTGGACAGCGTCACGGCCTGCGACAGCACGGCGCCCGCGGCATAGATCACATTGCCATTGGTATCGCGCACCGCACCGCCCAGTACCGTGCCGGCCGGCAGCACCAGGTCCGCCGTCAGCGTGGCGCGTGTGGCCAGTTCGGTGCCTGCGCGCAGCGACATCGCCTGCATTGACAAGGCATAGTTCAGCGCGCGGCCCGAGTAGAAGAACGTGCCTTCGGCCAGCGTGACAAGGCCATCGGTCGGGATGATGACATCGCCACCCCAGGGCACGCGGCCCTTGACCAGAATCCAGCCCTTGTCGTCGACCGTGGGCTGCAGCACCGAGGTATCGAAGCCGTCTGTCAGGCTGCCGTAGACCTTCAGGTTGCCGCCCGCGCGCAGCACCAGCGCGCCCGCTTCGCCCGAACCGTAGACGCCGGTCAGTTGCGAATGCGGATTGACGCTGGCGTAGCGGAAGCCGGACAGGTCAATGTCGCCATCGACATGAAGATCGCCATCGGGCGTGGCGCTGACAATCTCCACGCCCGGGCGCAGATGGAAGGCATCGGTGTAGCCACGCAAGCCGGCGAGCTTGCGGTTCATCAGGTCGCCGTTGGTCAGCGCGTTGCCCATGAACACCACGCTGTCATCGTGCAGGTCCTTCAGGTAGCCCTGCGTGATCGACTGGTAGTCGCGGCCATCCACGGTGCCGTTGGCAATCAGCGGCGCGTTGTCATAACGTTGAAACGCGTTGACGTAGATGCTGCGCGCGCCCTCGATCCGCACGGTGCCGGAGGCATCGATATCCACGTCCGTGCCGCGTGCACCGCCGATGCGCCGCGCGCTCAGTTCCACCGTGCCCAGCGCCTGCGCTGTGCCATCGGTGCCGGCGCGCACATCCATGCGCGCGCCATCGGCCAGCACCAGCGTGCCGTTGCCGCTCTGGATCTCGATCATGGCGCGATTCGGCGCCTCGATGATCTTGCCGTAGCTGTCCACGCGCAGCACGCGGCTGTGTGCATCGAGCAACGCATTGCCGCCAATGGTCACGCCATCGCGCGCTGCAAGGCGGATGCTGCCCACCTGCTCGCCGCTGGCGTCCACGGTGCCGTTGACCACCAGCCGGCCGCCATCGACCGACACGCTGATCTCGCGCGCCTTCAGTTCGTCGCCAATCGTCAGGTCGCCCTGCTTGACCTGGAAGTTGCGGCTGCCGCTGACCTTACCCGCATTGAGCCGCTGGTTCAGGCCCGTGAAGTCGGCGATCTGCTGGCCCCGGATATCGGCCCCGCCTGCGGCATACGGCACGTACGTGCCGCCCGCGTCGTAGTGGCCGGTGCTGCCGCCGGCAATCGAACCCTGCAGATCGACCACGCCCGCGCCGGTGCCCAGCGCGATGGCCGTCAACTTGCCCGCGCGGTTCTCGACGGCCGAGAGATCGACGTGCGAACCCGCTGCCTGGCGGATATTGCCCGCGCGGCTGTCCAGCACCACATCGCCGCCCCAGCTGTACTTGCTGGTATCGAAGAAGTCGAGCTTGCGGCCGGCGAGGTCGAGGTCGGCGCGGTCGCCCAGTGCGATGTCCCCCTGTGCGGAGACCGTGAGCTTGCCACTCGGCAGCGCCACGGCGGTGTCCAGCGAGACATTGCGCCCTTCCAGTGCGATCTCCGCGCCCAGCGCCGCCACCAGTGCCGCGTTCGTCAGTACCGGCGCTGTGGCGCCAGCCGGTGCCACCACGCTGATGTCGCCTCCCGCGCGCAGCGTGTTGACGGAACCTGCGTGGCCCGTCAGCAGTGGCGTCTCGATATGCAGGTTGCCGCCGCTGTACGTGAACTTGCCTGCCGCGTCATCCCACGCACCGCGCGACTGGTAGACCGCGAGCGTGCCCTTGCGGTTGGCCGTGATGCGCTCGCTGGCCTTCAGGTTGACATCGCTGAAACCGAGCGCCAGCCGGTCCATGTCATGCACGGTATCCACGCGCACGGATGGCGCAAAGCCGAACTCGATCTCGCGCGCTTCGATGGTCAATTTGCCCGAGCCCGTGCCAGCCCCGCCGGCGGCCACCTGCCCAGCTGGCGTGGTGGCGCCGTTCCACACCAGCACATCGGTCTGGATGCGCGCGTCGGCATTGGCGTTGCCCGCACCATATATGGCCGGCGTGGTCAGTACCAGACGGTCGAGCGCGGATTTGCCGGTGACCGGGTCGAGCGTCGAGAGCGTGATCGAGTCGTGGAAGTTGACCGCGTCGCGTGCGGTCAGGATCAGGTTCTCCAGCGCCGGGGCACCGGTGCTGGTGTCGCCGTTGATCAGGCGGTTCAGCACGTCCTGCGAGAGCCGCAGGCCCGGCGTCAGTGCCTCACGCGCGGCCGCCGCAGCCAACGCGGCCTCGGTGCCCACGTTGATGGACCCCACCGACAGCGAGAGGTTGCGTGTGCCGTAGCGCACCGCGTCGCGCAACTCGAACGACTTGTCGGTGGCCGCCGCGATGGTGCCCTCCGAATACAGCTGCGCGTTGGTCTGGCACGCGGCCCCTGGCGCACAGGCGCCGATGTCGATGAAGCCGCCGCCCGAGTTCGAGCTGCCTGCGGCCGGTGCCAGCATGTCCAGCCAGCCGTTTGACAGCGCCACCACCGAGCGCTGGCCTGGCTCGAAGACAAAGCCGTTGGTGGAGTCCCACGCGGCCTTGCCCAGCCCCAGCGTGTTGATGCCCGCACCCTGCTCGATGGTGATGCCACCGTTCGGATTACCGGTGACGAGGTAGACCTCGGGCGCCTTCAGCATGGCGCCTTCGCGCAGCACGATATTGCTGCTGGACATGTCGAATGTCGCCACATTGCCGCGTGGGCCCGCGCTGCCCACGCCGCCGACCTTCGGCAATCCGCCGATGCCCAGCCGCGTCGCACCGATCGCGTTCAGGTCATCGGCATGCAGCGCCACCGGATTCAGCGTCGCACTCAACGCCCCAGGTGTGCCGCCTGCGGCCAGGATCTCGTAGTTGCCTGCGCCAGTCACCAGCGCGCTGCCGCCCCAGCCGCCTTCCGGCGTGTCGTACAGCGCGCGGCCGGCGAAGTGCAGCGCCTCGGCGTCGCCAATCCTGCCGTTGGACGCGTCGGAGACGAAATCCAGCTTGAGCGTCTTGGCGTCGCGCTCGATCATCGTCCGGGGCATACCGTTGCGCTGGGCCGCGGCCATGGCGTAGTCGGTATAGCTCGTCTCGTTGTACTGCGAATAGCGGCGCATCACGTCCGCCGATGTGACGATGGCCTGCGTGGGCAGCGCGTCGCGAATGCGGGTCCCGACCGTGCTGAGTTGCGCGCTGGTGGCGTACGAGCCATTACGCATGGCCAGCGCATCCTGCCGCGTGGCGGCGGCGGCCTGCGCGCCGTTCAACTCCACACGGAAGGCACCCGGCAGCAGCGCATAGGTGGACGGCAGCAGCGTGTAGGTACCCGCCGGCAAGCCCGGTACGCCCGCGCCGATGGTGATCTGGCGGCCGATGGCGGGGTCGCTCGCGCCCTTCTCCGCCACGATGGGCGCGTAACCGGCCTGCACCCCCGGCACGATGGCATAGACCGGGTTGGTAGCCAGGCCCGGCAGCGTGAAGCCGCCCTGCGGGTCCACCTGAATGAGCGGGTTCATCCGCGCATCGGTGGAGCCGCCCCGGCCGGACAGGAACGCAGCGCCCTTCAGGTCGCCGCCGCCGCTCATGTCCAGTACGGCCCCCGCCTGCACGTCGATGGCATGGCCGGCCAGCGTGACGGCGGGTCCGGTACCGGCCTTGTCGAACGCGACATCGGCACCGTTGTATAGGTAGCTGAGACCATCCAGCGATCCGCCGAACGGCATGGTCAGGCCCTTGGCGCTCACGGACGTGACGCTACCCGGCAGCAGGTTGACGATGCCGGTTTCCTGACCGTTCTCGCTGGAGCCGATGGTCACGCTGCCCATCGGCGCACGCACCACACCGCGCTGGTTGACCGTCGGGCCGGCAAGCTGGATGGTGCCAAATACCGAGTACGGTAGCGCCGGGTCGGCCACGCCGGCCCCACCAGCCACATCCGCGCGCTCGATGTTCAGTACGCGCGTGGGGACCATGCGGGTCTTCATGTTGCCCCACTGGTCCACGTAGGTTTCCAGGCCAACGACAATCTTGCCGCTGTCCAGCGTGGCCGGATAGATCTGCGACGCGGCCAGCGTCAGGTTGCCGGACGAATAGAGCTCGGCGGCACCGGACAGGCGGATATCGGCCGCGCTGCGCAGGTTGACCGTCCCGAAGGCATCACGCAGCACCTTCAGCGGCGCGCCGCTGTTCATGACGATATCGCCGCGCGTGCCCATCAGCATCTGCCCGGCGATATCGAGGAAGCCTGCATCCACCGTCAGGCCCGCGTCGTCGGCCACCAGCGGCACGCCGAGCGCCCCGCCGCCCGAGTTGACCAGGTTGCGCGAACCGACCACCGGATTGGGCATGATCGAGTTGTCCACCGCGCGGCGCGTGCTGCCCGCGAGCTGCACATAGGGTGCCGCCAGCCTGACCTGCGTCGCCCGGTCGGCCTGCGCGGCCAGGCCTATCGAGCTGGCAACGAGGCGCAGGCTCTGGTCCATCTTCAGGTCGACATCGCCCTCGAAGCTGATCAGGCCGTTGGCCAGCAGCGCCAGGTTGCCGAAGCCGCCCGCCACGACACGGTCCACGCCAACGCGCGCATAGCCGAAGGCCAGCGTCTCGCCGTTCGCACGATTCGCGCCCGGCGCCAGGTCGTCGGCCAGCACGCTATCGCCCTGCGTCTGCGCCACGATCATCTCGCGCGGCACACGCACGGCGTCCTCCACGCCAACGCCTTGCAGCGTATTGTTCGCCACACCGATATAGGCCGGCGTTTCCAGCGCCAGCGCCAGCGTGCCGCCCGCCGCGCCGGGACCAGCCGACGCCGCGCGCAGCGCGCCATCGACGAACAACCCGCGCATGGAACTCAGCGCAATCACGCCGCCGTTGCCCGGCAGCGCCACGGCACCCTGGCCCGGCACATCGATCGTGGCCGAGGCGCCGGATGCGTCGAGCCGCGCGCCCGGACGCACCACGATGAACGCGTCCGCTGCATCCACCTGACGCGCGCCAGCGACGTAGGGTGCGCCGATTTCGATGGTGCCGCCATCGGCCGCGTGGCCGTAGACGCGGCCGGCATTGTCGCGTGCGGTGGCCGCACGGCCCGCCGCGTCGAGTACCGCGTGGTTGCCGATCCAGATCGAACGGCTGTCCGCGTGACCGCTCGGCGTATCGGCCGTACCCAGACCCAGCGCCGTTTCGAGCACCGAGATCTTGCCGCCCCACGCGTTCAGCGTGCCGTCGATGGTGATCTGGCCGTTGCCCTGCATCGTGATCTTGTGGCCCGGATCGACCGAGACCACACTGCCCGTGCCGACTGTCACCGGCGCTTTCCCGTACACGCTGCCGCCCGTCAGCACCAGATCGGCACCCCGCCGCTGCGTCAGCACGCCGTCTTCGGGATCCTCCTCCCAGACTGGCGGCAACCACTGCTGCATCGCGTCCGCCGGCGCCGTGCCGGTGGGCGCCGCGTGCGCGTGCACGGTGTCGTGGCGCAGCACGGGCATGTTGACATCGATGATCGCCCCCGGCGCCACCGCCACGCCCTGCTGGCCAATCACCTCGTATTGGCCGAAGCCCGTCTGGAACACCTTGCCGTCGAGCACGAGCAACGGCTTGACCGTCACATCGGCGCCCAGCGCGGTGCCCGGTGCGAGCCGGTCGCCCGCGTGCAGCGTCACTGCCTGCGTGAACGGCGTGCCGGCCTTGATCGTGGTATCGAACGGCGCCACCGGCATGCCATCGGCAAACACCCCCGCAGGGACCACGTAGCCGGCCACCATGTTACCGACCGTTCTGGTCAGTTTCGCGCCGGCCGGCACGGTCATGCCAGTCTGGTAGAAGTTGCCAAAACTGTCGTAGACCGTGTACGAGCGGCCGCCCTCGCCAGCCGGCACCTGCCAATTGCCCGCCAGCGTCACGGGCTTGTCCACCGTGGCCAGCAGGCTGCCTCTTGCGATGGCGCCCGGCTGGATGCGGTCAGTGGCGTACGTGTAGTCGGTCGGCAGCACCGTGCCCACCGGTATCGTCAGATCCTGCGTCAGCATCAACTGGACCGCGGCCGACTCCCCGGCCTTCAGCACGCCGTTCTCGGCCAGCGGGCTGTTACCAACGACCACGCCCGTGCCGGAATCGATGGTCAGCTTGCCGCCGCCGCGCACACCGTAGCCGCGCAGTTCGCCATCCATGCGCAACGTGCCGGCGTTCTTGCCGGTGGTGTCGAGCTGGTTCGACAACAGCGAGATATTGCCGCCCCGGCCGCCGTCGAGCTTGCCGTTGGCCTTCAACGCCGCGCCCGACGAGACATCCAGCACACTGCCGGTGTCCAGCACGATATCGCCCGTGGTACTGATGCGGATATCGCCGCCATGGATATACGGGAGCCCCGCAATGTCACCGGCGTCCGTGCGCAGGTTGGTCCAGAGGCCGCGTGTATCGAGTGTGACGCCAGACCCCACGTTGACACCCGCCATCGCAGCCGGCGTGGTCGAAATGGGGGCGCCCAGCCATTCGTTGGTACTCGTGCCCACCAGCCGGTCCACCATGTTGCCCAGCACGATCTGGCCGCCGCGCGCCGTCAGGTCCGCGTTGACGTCCACCTTGCCCGCGTGCAGCGCGATGCCGCCGCCGTTGGCCACGGTCACCGGCGCGTCTACCGCGATACCATCCTGCGCGTAGACCTTGAGGCGACCCAGCCCTTGTGCGTTGACCCAGCCGGCATCCAGTGCAATATGGCCGGCCAATGCCTCGGGCATCGTTCCGTCGAGACCGAGCCCCTGGGCGATACGTTCGGCGGTGCCAATCTCCACCTGTTTCACGACGGCGGTCGGGCTGTCTCGCAGCATGCCCGACGCGGTGTCGTAGACCGGCCGGATCGACCCGATCACGAGTTCGCCGGCCAGCGGCGCGGCAATCTGCGACTGACGATAGCCATCGAGCGTGGCGTCCCGCGCCTGGCTCTGGCGCGGTCCCTGGTAGACCGCCGATTCGATGGCGCCTTCCAACACCGCCGAGCCCGTGCCCACCACCACGCGGCCCGCATCGCGCCCCACGGTGTAGCCGTTTTCCAGGCGGCGGTCCGGCGCGATCAGCGGACTGTTGAACTGTTCGGTGGAAGACTTGCCCCAGCGCTGGTGCTGGGTTTCGTAACCGCGATACAGGCCGCTGTAGCGCAGGTCGGCGGGTGCATTGTCGAGGCTGTACAGGCGGCCATCCTCGCCGCGCAGCCAGCTCTGCCGGATCATGCCGGTCTGCACGTTCAGCGAGCCGCCCGAGACGTTGACCGACGAGCCGGCCTGCGTGACCAGTTGGCCGCCATCGAAGGTCACGGTGCCGCCCAGCGCGGCCCATTCGCCGATGCCGTGGCCGCTCGTGCTCAGGTAACCGCTGACTTCCAGCAGGCCGCCGCCGGTGTACCAGCGGTCCGTGGTGTAGCCGTTGGTGCCCGCCGGCACGCGGACCAGGTAACGACGGTCCACCCACATCGTGGTGTTGTTGAGCTTGCCCGAGTCGCGGTTGCCCGGCGAATCGCGTTGCTCGTTGCCCTGGGTATTGATCTGGACGTTGTTGGCTTCCATCGCCACATTGACGCCCACCGCACCGGCCACGTCGAGGATGGCGCGGTCGGCCAGCAGCGCACGACGCACGGCGTTCACGCTGATCTGCCCGCCCGTGGCAAGTGTCAGCGAATTGCCGTCGAACAGGACGTCGCCTGCCGAGATCACCTGCACCAGCGACTGGTCGCGGCGGTTGTAGCCGGATTCGCTCGCGGTGCCGGAGTCACGCAGCAGCGCGTCGCGCTGCACGTCGAGCGCCGTGCCGCCGCTGTCGTCCAGCAGGATGGCGCTGACGCTGCCCGGCGCCAACGTGACGCGGCTCTTGTCGTCGCCCTCGGCGCGCAGGTGGATCGTGCCACGTGTGTTGACGGAGGTGGACGAGACCAGCACGCCCGTTTGCTCGACCGTATGACCTTTGAGCGTGATGTCGCCCGTGGTGGCCTGGATCAGGCCGCTGTTGGTGACGCGGCCCGCTGCGCTGTCGGCCAGCCGCAGCACGTCGATCTCGTTGCCGCGCGTGCTCGAATTGGGATTCCCATCGGTGCCGAGGCCTCGGCGGATCACAAAACTGTCGCCGGCAGCCAGCGCGGTCTGGCCGCCCGGCGTGACAATGGTTCCGCGGTTGTGCGCCTCGCGGCCCAGCAGCAGCACGTAGCCGCCGCCCTGCGTGACCGACTCGGGCTTGCGCGTGGCAATGCGCGCACCGGCTTCCACCACCACATCGCCCGTGGCCGCGCCGTGCGTCACGGCGGTCGTGCTCACGGCCAGGTCATTGGCGAAGGTCGGCACGTAGCCCGTGCCGCGCGACTCGCTGAACAGGCCCTTATCGAACTGCGCGTTGGTCATGCCGGCGGCAGCGGCCACGAGATTGCGGGTATCCACCTGGCTCGTGCCCGTAAACACGATGCCGTTGCGGTTCACGATCATGACGGTGCCATCGGCCTTGATCTGCCCCTGGATCTTGCTTGGACGCGCCTGCGGATCGTTGACGCGGTTCAGCACCGCCCAGTCCTGCTTCTGCTGGAACTCGACCGTGGTATTGCGCCCGACGTTGAAGGTCTCCCAGTTCAGGATGGCCTTGTCGGCGGTTTGCTCGATGGTGACCTGCGTGCGGCCGTCGGCCGTTTTCTGCGTGGGGTTTTTTGCATTGAGCCAGCCAGCCGTGAGGCTGTTGGTATCGACCTTGAGCCCACCTTCGGCGAGCCCATCGGGCACCGACGACTCCAGTGCGGCGGCCTGGCGTGCAGCCGCCTGTGCAGCCTGCATGGCGGCGATGCTCTGCGCGGCCTGGCCCAGGTTCTGGATCGAACGCTGCAACTGCTCGTTGGCGCGCTGCTGCTGCGCGTTCGGGCTGGTCAGCGATGCGGCCGGCGTGCCGTTGGGCAGCCGGCCGGTAGCCGCCGCTGTGTCCTGCATCATGTTCTTCTGTGCCATCCACGCGCGGCTGAACGCCTGGCTGGCATGCGCGTTGCCCCAGAAGCCACCGGCCGCCACCAGCAAGGCCACGGTACGGGCCAATGGCCTTGCCGTGGGTATGCGGCGTACCGTCATCGTATTTCTGCGTGGTTCCTGCACAAGCAAGGTCTTCTTGTAAACGCGCGTCTGCATGGTGCCCTGATCCCGTCAAGCAAGTTTGCGGGCCCGTGCACGTCGTTCAACGAACGCGGTCAGGCCCTGTCGTCATTGCCATCGGCAGCCCATGCCGCCGATGTTCCTGGGAACTAGACCCTTTGGCGTGCGCGAATCGGCAAGGATTTCCTTGAAGATTTGGTGACAATTTGGCGACGGAATCAAGACAGCAGCACAATGCCGCCGGGTAGATGGCGCGCGGTAAGTCCAAACGAGTGCTGGATCTGTGCGATGGCCTTGTCGAGCGCGCTGATTTGAAATCTGCCCGTCACCGGCCGGCTGGCCAGCTCGCTCGCCATCAGCACGAACTTCCCGGAGCGATAGCGGTTGATTTCGCTCACCACCTCGCCCAGCGGCGTTTCCGTGAATCGGAGGAACCCTTCACGCCAGGCTGGCATGCGTGCGACATCCAGGTTCACGATGCGCGCCAGCTTGTGGTCGTCGTAAGACACCTGTTGGCGCGCCGTCAATGTGACGGCGCCGGCCGGGTGGGAAACCTGAACCAATCCCTGGACGCAAGTGACACATACCTGCTCGGCGATATGGCGTACCTCGAAGCGTGCACGTGCGCCCACAGCCCGTCCGGTCCCCGCGGTGACGGCGAACGGCAACCGCGCGTCGGCCATATCGATGGCCGTCTCGCCCGCAATCAGGTCGATACCCGCCACGCGCCCCCGCTGGCTCACCGCAATGCTCGTGCGCGTATTCAATTCAACGTCGACATTGCCGCCAAGCGCCACGCGACGCTGCTCGCCAGCGACGGTGCGATAGTCGGCGCGCATCTCGCGGGCAGATGGCCACAGCCCCAGCGGCGGGAACATCATCGCGGTGGTCGTCGCGGCGACCGTGCCGACCGCGCCGCCAAGAAACGCACGGCGCTGCCAATGCACGGGCGCCGGCTTGATGTCGGGGCGCGACGCCAGCGGCTTGTCTTCCAGCAACCGCTCGCCCCCCATTGCCAGCAGTTTCCACTGGCGTTGCGCGTCGGCGAACGCGGTCGCATGCATGGGATTGGCCTGGCACCACTGCCGCAAGGCGTCGCCATCGCGATGCGTCATCTGGCCGGCACCGATCTTTCGCACCCAGCGCATCGCTTGGCGTTCGATCCGGGTCAGGCCGCGCGGCCGGTTGAGTAATGGATTCATGGTGGCAGTCATGGCATCTGGCAAGCACGCCGAGCAAGTTCGCATGACAACAAGACGGTTCTGGAGGACCGAATCGGCACGATTTTTTTAATCATCGTTTCCCATGTGCGCCACACAGTACTCGTGCGCCCGCTTCAGTTCGAGCCCGATCAACCGCGGCGACACGCCAAAGCGTACCGCCGCTTCCTGATTGGAGAGTTCGTCGACGCGCACGGCCAGGAAAATGGCCCGCCGGCGTGGTGGCATGGTGTCGATGAGCTTCGACAGCGCTTCCACCTCAACGCGCGCGGCCACGGTTTGCGCGGGGCCCGGCGCGGGATCGGCAATCTCCAGCATGAGCGAATCCAGTTCCTCTGCGCTCATCAGGCGCCGGTCGCGTTGCAGGCGGTCGAGCGCCAGATTGGTGGCCATGCGCATCAGGTAAGCAGCAGGGCTGGCTACCGGGCCGTTGGCGTCATTGCGGTCGTCCAGATGCACCCACGTGTCATGCAAGGCATCGCTCGCCAGTTCGGCCGACCCCAACCGCCAGGTCAGACGCCGCTTGAGGTCGTCGTAGCGTTGCGTCAGCAGGTCGCGCAGGCTGGATCGCACGGGTTCGCTCATTGCAAGCTCCGCGGCGCGTCGCATGGCATGGGGCAGTGCTCACCCCGTGAGCATTGCACGGGACGCACCAGCAACACATAGGGCTGGTCTGGACGCGCCGGTGCGCGGCCGATCTCGGTGTGATGCAACGCTGCGACGATGGCCGCATCGCGGCGACCGTCGCCGGTGGTATCGAGCAACCGCGCTTGCTGCACGCGCCCGGCGCGGTCGATTTGCACAGAGAGGGCGAGCCGATAGGTGCCCAGCGCCAATGCCGGTCGTGCACACAATGTCTGTTGCACACGAGACTGCACCAGCGCGTCGTAGGGCGGGCGGGCTGCGGCCACGCCTTGTGCGTCCGCGTTGGCGGGCGTCTCGCCAGTCGGGGCGAGGACAAAGGCATCGCCTGCCGTGGCGTGCGCGACGAGCCCGGTACCCTCAAGGAGTCGATGCAGTGCCTGCGTCGGCGCCATCGCACCTTGTACCGGGTGGGACCAGCGGCCTTCGGCCAGGTCGGACGGGTAGAACACCGACACATTGGTCTGTGTGTCATAGCGGGCGAGCGCTGATTTCAGCGGCTGTGCCGGCAAGTCAAAGGCCATGTCGGTCTCGCCACTGGCCACGCATGGCCATAGCAGGCAGGCCGCGAGCGCAATGGTCGCGACGCGCCCAGGATTTGCGTGCGCACGGTCGGCAGCGGTCAGACGTGCCATGGAGATCGAACGGCCTGTGCATAAGGGGTGTGCCGGTCAGGAACGGGGTGGTGTCCGGTCAGATCCTGTCGATGCAGCCGGCCCTGCCAGCGCAACACCGTTCGGGATCGTATGAAGAAAAAGTGACGTTGCCATGACAAAAGGAGAACGGCACACCGTCGGGGAACGCCGGCGTGCCGTCTCAAAGTGAAGAAGTGCAGGTCGACGTCAGGCCCTGGTTGCGCCGGCTTCGATGACTTCTGCGGCCTCCACGGCTTCTACGCCCTCTGCGGCTTCCACGCCTGCCGCGTCGTCGACGCCTGCGTCGCCAGGCATGTCCTCCGGCGTCGATGGCCGGTAGTTACGCAGGTGCAGGAAGAATTGGCCCATCATCTGGATCCAGACCTGCATGGCCACCGAGAGGTAGGCCTCGGTCACGCCGCCCGTGACCATGACATCCATTTCGAGCACGAGGAAGTCACCATGCGATGCGATACGCGCAAAACGGCGGCTGCGATGCCACTCGTTGAGCAACGCATCGGGAAACTGGCCGCCTTCTACGCGCAGCGGGCAGCTCAGCGTGAAATCGAGAAACTGCCCATCGCTCACGCGATTGCCCCAAAGCACCTGGAAACCCACGCCGTGGCTGGCACTGTGCAGGCGCGCGCTGCCATCTTCCTGCACAAGATTCACCGCGCAACCCGCGTGGCGAATGGCATCGGCCACCTGATCGGCGGTGACATGAGTCAACAGTGTGGGCGTGGCGCCATCGGCGACCGGCGCAGGATTGGGAGCGGAAGCCGCTTCGGGGACGACAGTCGCTTCCTGCGCGGCGTCGAAGGTGGTCGATTCAGTCATGGGGACTCCTTGGTCTGCAGCATTCATGGGTATTCGGATTCGGTAAGGTTTGGCACTAGCCTGGCACTACCAGCTTGCTGGGTTATGGCGACGCCGGCGTGGCAGCGCCAGACGCTGGCATGGCCACTGTCGTGGCAGGCGTCTCGGCCGCGGTGTTGGACGGCGTCTGACCCACCGCCTCAGCGGGCGTCTCCACCGTCTCCCCCGCACGCACATCGAAACGGCCCTCGTAGAGCTTGTCGCCGTAGTCTTGCGCGATCTGCTCGTAACGCACGCGGCTCTGCGCCGCGAACGGCTGACGCGCGGCCAGCACTGTCGCGACGTCCACCGTCTCGTAAGCGCGCAGGATGTCCTGCCCCACGCTGTAGAGCTTTGTATTGGCGCTCTCGCAACGCTTCAAGGCGGCCTGGCGCGCGCCAGCTTCGGCGACCAGGTTGCGGCGCTCGGCGTCGAGGGTGCGCGCCATACGCAGCAGCTCGTCATAGGACTTGCGATACTGAGCGATCTGGTTGGTTGCCTTCTCTACGACGCCCTGCGTCTGCAGATGCGCCTGGCGCGTGGCATCGGCTAGTTGCTCACGCGCGCCACGCTCGGTGGCCAGCTGCGCCCGCACGGCATCGAGCTCCTTGCGCAGAGCGCTGGCGTCGCCGCCACCGGCCGCGCCACTGGCGGAAGACTGACCGGAAGACGGCTGACCGGCTTTCAGCGCCGCCAGTTCGTTTTGCGCCTGCTGCAACTGCGTGGTGGTGATTCGGAGCTGGTTGCGCAGGCGCTCTTCCATGCTCGGCGCCTGTTGCGCGTAAGCATTGCCTGCCACCAGTGTGGCCAGGAACGCCAGGCTCTGGATACGGTAGAAGATGGTCGGAAACACGTCATCCTCCTTTAGAACCGCGCGTTGAATTCGAACTGCAGCGTATCGATGGACAACGGCGGTCCGAACACTTCCTTCGTGGAGATCCAGCGGCCGGTCACCCATGCATTCTTGTCCAACGCGTAGGAGCCACCCAGGTAGTAGCCACGGGCGTTGGTGCCGCCACCGTGGAACGTGGAGTCGTTGTACCCGTCGGGCATCGCATCCGGCTCGATGCGTTTGTAGCCCGCCAACACGTTCCAGTCGCCGCGCGCGGCAGGCGTAGGCTTGCCGAACGTGGCCTGGAACATGTAGGCATTGCCGCCGCTCTTGAAGTCCTCGCGGCTGGTGCCGCCACTGCCGCCAAAGTTGTTGACGATGCCGCCGTTGGCGCGATTCCACATCTCGTCGGCGTCATACGCCAGGTTGCGGATGTAGTTGCCGTCCAGACGCAGGCCGTAGCCGGCCACCTTGGTGTCCCAGCGCAGGTTCACGTCCATCAACTGGAACTTCGACGCCAGGCCCACGTACTGCGGTTGCGGCGTATTAGCGGGATCCAGCGGGTTGAGTGCGATATTGCGCAACAGCATCAGCGTGTTGCCCTTCTGCATGAAGGCCGGGCGGGTCCAGTCCGTGCTGCAACCGTCGGCGCCCGCGTACAGTGCACAGGGTTCCGAAACGCGGCCGGTGACGTTGTGGAAGTCGTAGTACGCCAATGCGCCGCGCAGGCGGTTTTCATTGTTGACCTTCCAGTCGGCACCAATCTGGGCCCCCATCAGATACTTCATCTCGCTCTTCATCTTCTCCTGGCTATTCGAGGGCGCGTTGTCCTTCGAATATTCCAGCGGGATGAAGCCAAGCGTGCCGAACATTGTCACGTCGCGGTTTGGCAGCGCCTTCTCGAACTGCGCGGCCAGTCCGTCGAAGTTCAGGTCATACGAATAGAGCGTGTCAGTCGAGAAGAAGGGGTTGCCGAAACGCCCGCCTGTCACTTTCATCCACTCGAACGGCTGGTACGACGCCCAGGCCTGATCCAGCCAGACATCCTTCTTCGCCAAGCCGCCGCCGAGCGTCTGGTTGGTGGAAACTGGGCTGTTGTCATTGCCGGTGGCCAGGCGCACGCCGGCCTTCACCGTTTCCGTCACGTCAGCCAGCACGCCGACACGGGCGCGGGCACGCCACTGGTTGGGACGATTCTGTCGCGTGTTGAGCAGGGGCGGCAACGACAGATTGGTATTCGGGTTGACGTCGAAGCCGTTGCCCGAATTGATGGCCGCCCAGTCGATCTGGATATCGCTGTTATTGCCCGAGTAGAAGCGCGATTCGTTGCGCAAACGCACATCACCCTCGACGCGGATGCGCTTGGTCCATTCCGGCGTCTCGTTCGGCGCGGCCCAACCCTCGGCCTTCGCCTGGGCCATGACCTCGCCCTTGACCTCGTCGCGGATTTGGTCGCGCACTGTTTCCGGGATGTAGGGCACACGGACTTCGCCGGGCACGGCGGCCACGGTGCCCGCTGCAGTGCCGGCCACTGCGCCGGCCACAGCACCGCCCGCCGCACCCGAAGTCGGCGCGGGACGCTGTGCCATCTGTGCGGCCATGGCTTCGGTCTGCGCCTGCGCCAGGAGTGCCTCGCCGGCGT
Organism: Cupriavidus pauculus; assembly: GCF_002858765.1. Classification (GTDB taxonomy): domain Bacteria; phylum Pseudomonadota; class Gammaproteobacteria; order Burkholderiales; family Burkholderiaceae; genus Cupriavidus; species Cupriavidus pauculus_B. The sequence continues at coordinate 101,546 of NZ_PJRP01000011.1, read as the reverse complement.
TCTTTTCCAGCGCGCCGCTCTGGATCAGCCCGCGAATCAGCTTGATCATGGCGCTTTCCTGCGGCACGACGTCTTGTGCGTGAGCGGTGCCAACGGTAGCCAGACACGCCAGCGCAACGGCCGCCGCCAGGACGTTGGCGCGCATGGCATGGCGCGGGGGATGAGCGAAAGGTTTCATCGTTCTTTATCGAAATGCTGTTGGGATGCAGGCAGACAAGCGCTTACGGCCGTCGCCCCTTGATAGACAGCCGCATCGGGAAGCGCAGCGATGCGGGCGGCTTCTCGTCGGCACGGAAATCACGGACCATGGCCAGCACGGCGTCGTCAGCTTCGGCACTGCCGGAGCCGCCCACCAGCTGCGCGCGCGTGACGCGGCCCTCCGCGTCGAGCCAGAGGTCGATGCGGATGTCGTCGAATGCCAACTGGCGCGTGCGCTTGTCGCGCGTGAATGCCTGCTGCAGCGCGCTCGAGACGTAGGCCGAATACGATCGACTGCCAAGGCCGCCACCGCTGCCCGTCATGCCACCGCCCCCGCCGGCCTGGATGCCAAAGGCGTCGTTACCCGCCTGGGCGGCGCCATCGATCGTCACGGCTTGGCCTAGATCCTGGGACGGGCTGGGCGGCGCGTCGTCCTGCGGGGCTTCGGTGGGCTCGGCCGGCTTTGGTTCGGGCTCCACCACCTCGGGCTTGACGGGTTCGGGCTCGGGGAGCTTTTCTGGCTCGGGCGGCGGAGGGGGCGGTGGGGGCAGCACCAGCATTGGCGTGCTGGGCACCTCCCGCCGTGTCGCGGCGGTGTCCGACAGCAGGTGCCAAAGCAACAGCCCAGCCGCACAGAGCACCAGCGCGCCAACGCCAATACCGCCCCAACGCCGCCATAGCAGCGCGGCTCGGCTCGGGGGTGCCAGCGAGGGTTCGTGACGGTTCACGCTCGTCGCTCCCTCAGGCCGGCTTGCCGGTCACCAGACCGATTTGGTTGAGATCGATCCTGCGCAGCAAGTCGAGCACCTCCACCACCTTCGCGTACTGCACCGACGCGTCACCGCGCACGATGACCGGAAAATCCGGTGTCAGCGCCTTCTCAGTCCGCAGCCGCTCCTCCAGTTCGGCCAGCGACACCGGATAGGCGTCCAGGAACACCTGGCCCGCGTTGTCGACGGTAATCGCCTTGGTCTTGGGCTTCTCCAGCGCGACCGACGCGCTCGCCTTCGGAAGATCCACCTTGATGCCCGGAATGCTCGCGTTGCTGGTCAGGATGAAAATCACCAGCACCACCAGCAGGACGTCGACGAACGGCGTAATGTTGATGCCGCCGCTGCGCTTGCGCACGCCGAACCTGTTTGCGTTTGCCATGATTGCGGCTCCGCTTCAGGCGCGTTGCAGGACAGGCGCGTGACGCCCTTCGCCCTGCTCTTCGGCCAGGCGCGTGGCGAATTCGTCCACGAACACAGCCATGTCGGCGGCGATGGCGTCCGAGCGGGAGGCCAGCCAGTTGTAGCCAAACAGCGCGGGAATGGCGACGCCAAGGCCTGCGGCCGTACACAGCAGGGCCGCAGCCATACCCGGCGCCACCGAGTTGATGTCCACGGCACCGGCCATGGCCGCCACCACGAACACCAGCATGATGCCGATCACGGTACCGAACAGGCCAACGTACGGGGCCCCTTCGATGGTGGTGGACAGCCAGTTCATGCGGCTGGCCATGCGCTCGCTCTCGCGCACCATCACGCCATCCATCGATGCGCGGATGGCGCCAATCGTGGCCGCCCCCACCGCGTTGGTGTCGTAGCCCATCTGATGGCGGCGGTGCAGCTCGTCTACGGCGATCTCGTACAGACGCCAGAGCGACGAATGCTGCTTCACATCGGCCGTGACACGGCCCGTCTTGGCCAGATGGTCGAGCGACACGCTCGACGCTTCACGGAACTGCGCCATGAAGGCCACATTGGCGCGTGCATTGGCACCGAAGCTGCGGCCCTTGGTAATCATGATGGTCCAGGAGGCGGCCATCATCAGACCCAGCACCGCCACGACAACCCAGGCGTCCAGCGGCATCGCCGCGAGGATGTACCCGAAATGGCTCTTACCCGCCTGTTGCTCGTCCGGTCCGAACGCCACCAGACGCGAATCGGCGCCTTGCGACACGGCGTCTGCCAGCAGCATCGCGGCAGGCCGCGCCACCTTCGACACCCGGACTTCGTCGATGGCGCCCGGGAACGCGCCCTTGCCCTCGCTGTCCGCCCCGATGAAGGCATGCGAATTCAGTGCGGGCAGCCCAGCCTGCAACGTCGCGGCCGACCGGCCACCGACGTACAGCGTGACGGCTTTGCCGTCGGCGCTAATGGCCACATGCGACCACTGGGCGGCCTGGATCGGCTGGCCAGGGTTGCTGCGCTGGCCGTTGACCTGCACGAACGGGACGCCCTGGTCGACACCGACGAGCAGCTCGCCCGCACCGTCGCGCCGGGTGTAGATCAGTTGCTGCGGACCCAACTGGTCAGGGCGTACCCACGCGGAGAATGTGAACGTACCACCGGCCTGGACCGCCAGCGACGGCGAGGCCGGCAGCGCCAGCGCGGTCGTGCCGAGCTGCGCACCCTTGCCGATCACGGTGCCTTCGATACCGACCACAGCCGTCTGGCTGTTGTTGCCGTATGCGGTGCTGTCACGGGCCGGCACGCTGCCTTCGGCAAAGTGATAGACCAGCGTGAAATCCGGGTCGAACACGCGCTGCCCATTGCCCGATGCCGGCGCCTTCGGGTTGCCGTAGTACATCCAGATCTGCTGCTTGCCATCGGCCGACACGGCGGGCACTTCCACCCAGACCAGCGCGATACCCAGCAATGGATCGAACTGCTCGATCTGGTGGTTGAGCACGGTCTTGTCGTCACCGGCCACGAAACGGAGGTCGGCGCCGGAATCGCTGACACCCTCGAAGCTGAAATTGCCGGTATGCAGCCGCAGCAGAACCGGTGTACGGCCGGCGTTGCCGCCAATATTGCCGCCTTGCGGCCCGGCATCAATCGTCACCGGCTTGCGATAGGCCCAATCTGGTTGCCACCAGGCATGGGCCAGACTCGGCAGGAGCGTGCTCGCCAGGGCAAGCAGCAGAAGGAGGGAACGTCGCATGACAAGGGTTCTCCGTTGCGTTCTTCGGAATTCGGTATGGATGCGAGGCGCAAGCGCCCCAGCGAATCAATTCGGGGTCAAATGGCGGTCAATAGGTCGCGATGACGCTGAAATTCAGGCGCGGGTCGTAGCGCTCGGTACGCTGGCCATCCTTGAGTGGAATGCCCAGGTCGAGCCGGCCATTGACATAGCGCGCGAGCCGGAAGCTAGTGCCAACGCCGACCGACGCCAGCGAGAAGCGGCTTGTCTGCTCGGGCAACGGGTCGCGCAGACGTAGCTGGCCCGCATCGGCGAACGCGTAGACGCGCCAGTCCTCGACCGTGCTGCCAAAGAAGTCCAGCGGCGGCGTGCGGATTTCGACCGAACCCACCACGCCGTAGTCGCCCGTGCTTTCGGCGGACAGGTAGCCACGCACGGAATTCATGCCGCCGGCAGCGATCTGTTCGCTCGACACGAGCGGCGAATCGGTGATTTGCCCGGCCAGCCGCCACGCCAATTGGGCGTTGCCCGCAAAGTTGTACGTGCCGTTGGTATCGCCCTTGAGCAGCAGGAAGCTCGGCGACGCCTTGTAGCGCTTGTAGTCGAACTCCTTGTAGTCGCTGCCGTAGCCCAGGAAGCTGCGCGTGCCGGCCACCATCGCGACGTTCAATCCGTACTGGCCCCGCGCGGTTTGTGTAAAACCGGCGTACGACAAGGTGATTGGCGCGTACTTGAGCGGCACGGTGTCGCCGGCGTTGCCCAACCGCGTTTCTTCCTTGTTGTCCTTGAAATCGACACCCAGGCTCAGTGCGTGGTACCAGGCCCCGGTGTTCGGCACGGTGTAGGTGCCACGCACCCCGATGGAATGGCCCTTACCCAGCACGTTGGTACCGCCCACGGTGGCCACGTTGCTGTCGGACAGGTAGCCCGAGACTTCCACGCCCCAGTTGGTGCCGCGAATAGGCGCCAGATACGAGCCCGACCACACCTGCGTCTGGTTCAGGTCCTGCGGCGAGCCGAAGAAGCTCAGCGACGCGCTGTGGCCCAGTTGCCAGAGGTTGTCGTGGCCGATCGAGGCAATGGCGCGCAACTCCTTCGTGTCCGCGCTGTAGTCGTTATTCACGCCCAGGCTTGCCCGCCAGGGGCTGCTGTCCTCGACCTTGAGGTCCACATCCATCGTGCCCGGCAGCGCGCCCTGCTTGACCAACGGCATCACCTGGCGCTTGCCACTGCGGTTCAGTTCAGTGAGCTGCGCCTGGGCTTGCGTGAAGTCGGGCACAGCACCCTCGGCGAGCGCCGGGACCTGCTCACGCACCTCGCGCGGCGATTGGTACTCTGTGCCCACCACGCGCACGCGGCCCACACGGGTCTCGCTGACCTGCAGATAGACGATGCCGCCAGTCACCTGTTGCTCGGGCAGGTCTACGTAGACGGACTGGTAACCCTTCGCCTGGTAGACGGCCAAGAGCGCGTCGCGGGCGGCCTCAATGTCCTTGAGCGTGCGCGACGGCCCGAGATAGGGCGTGACCGCGCGTTCGATTGCGCGTACGTCCAAGACCGTGTTGCCGCGCACCACGTATTCGTTGACGTCGACGCGGCGCTCCGGCTGCCCCTCGGCCTGGCTTTGCGCCTGGTTTTGCACCTGTACAGGGGCCGCCGCGTCGGGCTTTGCCCCGTCGGCCTGCGCCAGCGCAGCACCCTGTGTTCCCAGTCCAATCACCGCCGCGCACACCGCCTGCCACGGCGGTGACACGCCCTTCTTCTTCCTGACTCGCATGAGTTGACTCGACCTTCTTGTATCGATTGCCAGCCCCGCGTGCCATGGTCCCGACCAAGGACGACACTATCTGGGGGCATCACGCCGCGAGACATGATGACCAGCGCTCATGTCAGCGTTACGCACAGATGCCTAGACGGTCCGTCATTGGCAGATATGTCGTTTGTCACGAAAACTTCATGTTCGAAGACGGAATGCGGCGTGACACTTCACGCAAATCAAGGAGAAGCCATGTGGAATGGAGAGGGGATTGCGGGGATTGCGGTGATGGCGACGTTGATCGTCGTCGGCGACCTGGCATGGGCCGACATGCCCGACATGCCGGCCAAACCCGCCTGCGTGGACGTGGAGGTCAACGGGGAGCGCGCGCCTTCGTACGCTTGCCTGACGCAGCAATTGGCGCCGCCACACAATGCAAAGACCGAACAACGGCAACTCGGCTCGGAGTCCATCGCGAATCGACCGTCGAATCAGCTCGGCCTGTATAACCGCGCCGCGACGGAACACCGAATGGGCAATACCTTCGGCAGTTCCGTGCTGCCACAGCGACCCGTAGACAATAAATAGGAAGGCCATCCCCCACTAACGTAGGGCCCCCGCGACTTCGGCCTGCTCGTCGCTACCTTGACGAAGACATCCGCGTGTTCGTCATTTTTTCCGGTGGCGCCGGTGCCGGGTACAACCGGCTGCAGAAGCGTTCGCCTCGCGTCGGCCGTGGCACATTTGTTTCGTAACGGGGTACTTTCAGGGGGTGGCGGCGCACGGCGCGTTTTCTCGGGACGGAACGCGCCCACCCCGCGGCCCCACGCGCGCCGCTGCTGCGCTGCCTTGACTACCCCGTGAGATAGCGTTGACAGAATGTGGACAGGCGCGGCCCCACGGACAATAATGTCGTCAGGCCTAGCCTACGAGGTCACCCCAGTCTGACTGGTGGCCGCCTGAAGCCCGCTCGCCGAGCGGGCTTTTGTGCGTCTGGAACCCTTTGTCACGCCCTGCATGACATACAGCGCTTCCGCACCGCGGATGGACGCATAGCGGCACTCTCAGGTTGCCGCCTCTTTGGGTTCAGACGGCATCTCGACAACCGCCGATCCGAGGGATATCCGTCGATGGATAGAGCGGATTGGTTGTGGACCTAAAGCCAGAGCCGAGGGCTTTTGAGAATTTCTTCCCGCGGGCCGACACCGGGAATCGATGCATCCATCAGCACGAGCTTGCTCACCCGCATCGACTGCCCGGCCGCGAAAGCATCCAAACAAAACGACCGAAACGCAAGGAATTGCTTGCTAGCCGTATCAAGTCGTGAAGAGTTTTTCGACCATTTCTCTAATAGTGATGTGACGAATCGCCAACAACAGTCGCCACTCACCTGCCAGCGTTGCAATGATCTCGGGGTGCGTCGCACCGAGCGCACCGTTCTCCTTTTGTACGAGTGCGAGTAGCGCGTCGACTTGTGCCGGGATCTTCCGGAGCAACTCGTCGATTTGGCGAGAAGCAGTCGCCCGGTGAATTCCCAACTCTTCGCCAGCGCCCTCAAGTAACGTTCGACTAAAGTCGACGTATCGTTTCGCGCCACGGACATCCGACGTGAACTCAGACAGATCCGGCCAGCGAGGCTTTTCCGCGAAGCTCTTCGTGTCATATACCGCGTCGCACAGCAGGTCATAGAAGGGCGACAGCGCAACGCCGTTGTCATCCACGAGGAAGCTCAGGTTTTTCAGGTGAGAGTCACCATTACCAACAACCACGCAAAAGACCAGCCAACGGAAGATTCGCAGCCTTGCGGGCGCCGGCGCGCGGCAACCCTCAGCGAGCTGTGAGAGCGCTTCCAAGGACCAACCCACATATTTGCGTGTCGGCGCGAGATTCAGCATTTGGCAGCCGTCAATCGCGTGTTGGCGAAAAATGGAACCATCCTTATCCACCCGGTCGAACCGCTCGACCAGGTAAATGGGAGCGGGGGACGTAGCGGCGAGTCACTTTGGGGACGTCCAATCCTACGAGACCTGCGAGTGTCATGATGAACCACTCGTTTGCCACTGAATGGGGGAAATCTGCTGCCTCGGGGTGATCTGGCTTCAGAATGTGGGTTGAAACAGCCCCACCGCTGGGCTCGTAAAGTAGCCCGTCTCGCAACACAACTGGAAGCTTGTGCTGCGTCCCGGCCAGCGACATTTTCTTGGGAGCATCGTGCGTCAGCGGAATTTTGGGAAGGTTGAGGATCCGCTGATTCAACTCTTCATCTCCGAGGAGACGAAGCGTGGCCTCCTTATCTTGCTGACCGTATAGGTCAGGGGCGGATAGGGTGACTGAACCGGCAGATTCGCGCCCATAGTACGCAAGAAGCGCAAAAGCGTCGCTCACGTCAGGGAGCTTTGCGTCGCTGGCGAGCAACTCGCGCACTTTCTCTTCGGGCAGCAAATTATCGAAATACCACTGGCACGGGCGCGTGGTGGCACCGTCCACCTGCTTCGCAGCTTCAAGGGGAAGGTGCGGGCTCAGCGCAAACCGATTGCCGTTGGCAAGCCAATCGGAATGGTATTCGAACGCCCAAATATTCTGATTCTCGTGCAGCGTACCGATCAGTTGATGATCGATCGAGGCGAGCAAGGTTCGTTCGGTCATTTGTCGGTCGCTTTCTTGAGACGCTTCTTATGATCAGGTCCTTCGTGACTTTGCAGAAGCTGTTGTGCACGCTTGAGCGTCATCCCCGCGCGCGAATTTTTTGGGGGCTGGGTTGCCAGGAGGCGCTCAGCAGCGTGAAGAACCAATGCCGCTTTCGCGGTGGACGCCTTGTCGGCAGAACCTTTCGAGGACGTCGTGGTACTTGCGGCCTTCTTCCCGGGCTCGCTCGCGATCAAACGCTCCGCAGTTCGGAAGTCGCGCGCCGCAGCTCGATGCAGCGCGTTTTGGGACTGAATCCTTAACAGTTCTTCGCTCGCGTCAGGGATGTCAAACGTCACTGTCACGCCCAGCCCCTCCAATATCTGGAAGAGCTTTCCCCATTGGACGGATTCCGCGCCGCCCTCAGCCTTGTTAATGAATGACAGACTCACGCCAACGCTGCCGGCAGCGTCATCCTGACGAAGGCACTGCCCCTTGCGAGCCGCTCGAATGACGCCTCCAATATCGGAGGCCTTCTTGATCGTGTAGCGCATACGAATTCCTGCCGTTCAGAACGATGGCTTTACTGTGCGAACGCAAAGTATTGTACAGATCAGGTGCGTTGGCTGTAGAAACTATGCGATCAGCGAGTTTTTTGGTAAATCCGCCCTATCGACCCGGAAAACTGTGCGATTGGCGAATTTTTGCGCGTAATCAGGTGCCGTGGGTGATGAAAATGTGCGGTCACAGAGTTTTATCGTGCGGTGAGCCAAAACATCGAGCGAGGCGGCACGGGCAAGCCGGTGGTACACGGCGGCAATACATTCGCTGTAAGTTGCTGAGAGTTTGTGTTCTATACGGCACTTATTTCCGAATCGCGCCACAATTTCATTAGATTTGTGGCGCGATTGGGGAATCGCGCCACAATCGCGCCACTCCCTTCAACGAACGTCCCTGCCCATCGCAGAAATTCTTGAGCCACGGTGATAGCGGCCGTGGCATTTGCTTCGGTCCAAGCCGTTATTTAACTGACCCAAGGCCCGCCGCGAGGCGGGTTCTTTCTATGCGCTACACATCCCCTTCCCCCTCCGATCTTCATCGCCTGAAATCCGAACTGGACCGTACCGGCGAGGAAATGGCGGAGCTCTTCGGCGTGGCTGGCGGCCAGCAATGGCGCAAGTACACCGGCGGCGCCCAGCCGCGCGAGATGGCCCCGCAGATGCTGTTCTTCGGCGCGGCGCGTCTTGCGCTCTCAGATGAGGAACTGAAGCGCGTGCTGGACCGTATGCGCGAGATCGGCGCCGAGATCGATCTGACGGCCGAACAGGCCGAATCGTAATTTGACAACCTACCTAGGAGCCAATACGCGGCGCCCGTTCAGGGAAACCCTCTGCCGCTGCCAATAGTGCCGACCAGTAACGTCGACGCAAGTAGTTCGCGCAGGCAAGCGATGATGGCTAGCGCCGGCCACACTTTGTTCCAAAGATCTTTCACACTTCCCCCGCCTGCAATACAACGTTGCGCGTGGCCTTCGCGAAATCGTTGCGCCCCGCCAGACGACGCCCTCAGGGGAATGGGCGCGCATCAAGGCCGAATTCGGGCATTGTGGCGTCTACTGTGGCAGTGCGGCGTCGGATTCGAACAGGGGTGTCGTTCCCGACCACCTGATCCCGGTCACCCAATTCGGCGAATTGGTTGCCGGCAACACGGTTCCCGCCTGCCAAACCTGCAACGACTCGCGCGGTGACCGCGCCTGGCGGGATTTCTTGCGTGCTAGCTTTCCCGATAAGGCACAGGCTCGAATTGAAAAGCTCGAAGCCCATCTCGTTGCCCATCCCTATGAAGCGATTTCGCCCGCGACAGCGCTTTCTCCCGACAGGATTATGCGCCTGGTCGTCGCGTCGCTCTCACCGACGATCTGCGCGAATTCCGCACGAGTGAGTGGGCGGAGCGACGCCACCATCTCAAGCGCAAGCATCGTCTTTTCGTGCTTGATAACGGATTTCTCAGAGCCCATGGACCAAGGGTTCATTTCCAGATGCAGCAGCCCCAAAAACGCCTAGTTGGAGGGATAAATGTAGGGTCTTGTGTAGGGTTCCATGTAGGGTCGTAAATAACCGAAAATCCTTATCCTGCCTAGCTTTTAGCGAAAGAGCTGTACAGATTAATGTAGGGAAGATTGTAGGGATGCATGTAGCCATCGAAAAGCAGCCGACGCGTTACGATTACATCACATGAACACTTCGTCGACTTGCTCGTGGGCCGCTATGGGGCGCGGCGAAGGTGGCGCGAGCGGGGACGCTTACAGACGACGGCAGCCGAACAAGACGCATTGGACTGGCGAAACTGCCGACACCGAAGATCTTACTTACCCGTTCTTTTCGTTCAGCCAGACATCACCCGTGATGAGTGTGAACCTTTGAACCGGGAAGCCGAACGAGGCTAAATACTGAGGACGCCCCGCAAACGTCTCTCGGATCTGCCATTCCAATCTGCCTTCGAGAATTCTTCGCCATCGTGCTCAAAGAATACATACTTGTCGATTTCTTCTGGAAAGCTGAATAGGAATGGCTGGAGTGCTCTACCGTGCGAGGCATTGCTCACCGACAAATAGTTGTAGCCGAACGCCGTGCCGCCAGGCACAGTGGGGCGATGCTCATCGTGCCTGACCAAACATCCGGACCATGGGCACGACTTTCGGCAGCCGATGCCAAGTCGGCCCAGCGGGGCTCCACGCCGATGGCCCTTTCGCCCCCCGGAGCGCTCGCGAGCACAAGGGGGCATGGAGGCGCCTCGGGAGGATAGACAACGCCGCCGTACCGGCGGCTCTTGTACAGGCCGCGGGGTTAGAACTTCTTCACGCCGGCCTTCGCAATGGCTGCCGCACTCCCCAACCGTTCAACGCCCCAGCAAGTTTCGAGCAACTTTCGCGCCTGCGCCGCGGGAATTACGCCATCGGCGAGACTGAGGAATTTCGCTTCCAGTTGCTTATCGCTCATCGGGACCTCAAGGCTGCCAATCGCGTGCTGGATGTACTTCTGCAACTTGCGGCCGTCCTTCAACGTGATCGTCATGTCAACCTGCTCCGGCTTGATCGCGGGATCAATGGTGGCGACGACACGGTCTCGCAACGCAATCACATTCGAATCGCGCACGGCGCGGTCGCTGTATTGCCTTTCACCGGCTGCGCCTTCGATGATAGCTACAGCAACAGAGTGGTAGACGCTGAACTTTCCCTCCAGACCGATCTGCGGCGTCTTCTTGCCGGTCAGCTCAATCACCAACGGATGAACCTTCAGATTGATACTTTCGATCTGGTCGGCGGTTAAGTGGTTCTCATTGCGAAGCTGAATTGCCGCGTCAATAGCCGGATGAATAACGATTCCACACGCGAACGGCTTGTAGGTATTGAGCGCAGCTTCGTACCGTTGACCCAAACCCTCCGTGATCTCCCGGTAGTCCTGCTTGGTGCTGATCGCGTTGGCCCATCCGCGTTTGGCCTCGATCATGCCCTCGGAGCTGGTGTAGTCCTTGGACGCCAGGATCGCCGCGAAAAGACCATTGCTGGCGGCGCGACCTGGGTTGAAGCTCTTGTTCATCGAGCCGAAAGACTCTCTCAGCCCCACTGGCTGCGACGCGGCCAAACCCAACGCCCACACCATCTGCTGTTCACTCAAACCAAGGATCTTCCCGGCTGCGGCTGCAGCACCAAAAACGCCTGCTGTGCCGGTAATGTGCCAGCCGACATCGTAGTGGTTCGGATAGACGGCATTGCCAATACGACATTCAGTTTCCACGCCAAGCACCAGCGCGTTCAGGAAATCCTTGCCCGAGATCGGGCGATACTCGGAAAGCGCGAGGATGGCCGATACAACCGGTCCAGCAGGGTGGATGATTGTCTTAAGGTGAGTGTCGTCGAAGTCGAAGATATGGCTGCTGACACCATTGATGAACGCCGCGTTCATGATATCGAACCGCTCCGTTCGCCCCAGCAGGCCCGCCTGGCGCGGGCCAGAGAAGGGCTTCAGGGCAGCAACAGCGCGGTCGACAGTTTCGTGATGAGAGCCGCCGACCGCGACGCCGACCCAGTTCAGCAGGGTGCGCGTACCTTCTTTTCGCACATTGGCGGGTAGGTCTTCGTAACGCGCAGCGACAAGATATCGCGCCAGCGTCTTGGTAACGCCGGTTGCCGCCTTGGAGGTGGCGGCAACCCCTTCTTCCGTCGCCGTGGCAACTGTGGAGAGTGCGGACGTGGCGGTTGCGACTGATACGACGGCACCTGCCTTCAGAAAGCTGCGACGATCAAATTGGCTCATGGAATCAGAACAGAATGAGTTAGCGGAATGGCTACCCGTGCCGATTGTCCTGCCTCGGGCAGGACGCATCAGCCGGGTAAATGTTTCGTCAATCGACTTTGACGTTCAGGTCCTTCACGACACCTGCCCATTTGTTCAGTTCGGCGTTGATGAACCGACTGAGTTCCGCGGGGGTGCTTCCAGTTGGCGTCGCACCTTCGCCATTAAACCGCTGGAGCAGCTTCGGTGACGCCAGCGCCCGGGTTACGGCCTTGTTCAGCGTGTCGATCACCGGCTGGGGAGTACCCTTAGGTGCCAGAAGCGCATTCCAGGTATTGATCTCGAAGCCGCCGAAACCCTGCACTTCACGCATGGCGGGGACACCAGGCAATTGAGCGGAGCGCTCTTTAGTGGTCACCGCCATGGCGTGCAGCCGGCCAGCCTTCACCTGCTGCAACGCGCCGGGCAGCGTGGCGAAGCTGAGTTGGGTCTCCCCGGCGATCACCGACGTATTGGCCAGCGCCCCACCGCGATAGGGCACATGGACCAACTTCACGTTGGCATTCTGCGCGAACATGGCGCCGGCCAAATGCACGGGGGATCCGTTACCGCTGGATGCGTAGTTCAGTTCTCCGGCCTTCTGCTTCGCAAGCGCCACCAGATCCGGCACGGTCTTCGCCGGAAGGTTCGCATTCGTAATCAGCACCAGCGGAATGGAGGCCACCATACTGACCGGCGCAAATCCATTGACCGGGTCGTAACCGAGCGCCTTTTTATAGAGCGCGGGATTGATGCCGTGACTCGACACCGTCGCCATAAAGAGCGTGTAGCCATCGGGGGAAGACTGCTGCACATAGGCGGCCGCAGAGTTGCCAGCGGCACCGGGCTTGTTGTCGACGATCACTGGCTGCTTCAGTTCACCGGCCAGTTGCTCGGCCAGTGACCGGGCCAGAATGTCGGTGGTTCCTCCCGCTGCGTAACCCACTACGATCCGAATGGGTTGCTGGGGGTACTGCGCGAGCGCCTGCCCCATGAGGGCCAGGCCCGCGACCGCCGTCATCGCGACGAGCATTCGCTTCTTGTTCATACTTGTCTCCTGAATCTTTTTATGACGCCACGTCATTGCATGGCGTTTTACCGGAATGCTGGAATTGCGAAGGTATGCCTACTTGCCTGTGAAGGCCGGGCTACGCTTCTCCGCGAAAGCTTTCTTGCCTTCGCGATAATCATTACTGGCGAAGCACTGCATGACGAGCTGCTGCATGCCCGCGATATCGACCTGCGGTCCGAGTTGCTGCAGCTGGCGAATCATGCGTTTTCCGGCGCGCAGCGTCAGGGGCGCGTTGGCGGCGATCTGGTCGAGACGGATCTGGAGCGCGGCGTCGAGGCCGGCAGCATCCGCTTGATCGGTCACGTAATGAATCAGCCCAAGCGCCTTAGCATCGGAAGCCGCATAGCGATTGGCCGTCAGAAAGATCTCGAGCGCATTGGCTGCGCCCACGGTACTGACTAGATTGCGGATGGCGGTGAGCCGGTAGCCCAGCCCGAGCTTGCCGGCCGGAATCGCAAAAGTGCTGTCGGCCGACGCAATCCGGATATCGCAGCACAGTGCGATGTTGAGGCCGCCACCGATGCAGTAGCCCTTGATCCTGGCGAGAGTTGGCTTGGCGTAGTCATAGAGCGCCAGTTGGGCCGTCTCGGCCACTTGTTCGTAGGCCACGACCGCTTCGTCGCCGGAGCGCAGGTTGTCAAACTGGGAGATATTGGCCCCGCTCACAAAAGCGCGCTCTCCGGCGCCAGTGAGCACAACCGATCGAATCTCGTCGTCCTGCTCGAACGCGGCAAGGGCTTTTGGAAGTGCCGCCCACATGTCGAACGAAATGGCATTGTGGCGACCTGGATCGTTAAAGGTAATCCAGCCTGTGTTGCCCCGCTTTTCTACGAGCAGGGTATCGGTAATTTCACCTTCGAGTATGCGTGTCGTGGTCATGATTTCTCTCTGGCCCTCGGGCCCTATGTCTTTCAATGCCGTTGGTTAGGTGCAACCGCATTGCCGCGCGTGCCTTCTCAGCATCGCCTGCGGCGATGGCATCGAATATCGCGTGATGTTCCTTCTCGATCTCCGAAATACGCGAGGTTCCGGTCGAGGTTGCTCGCAACGTGCGCACAGAGTCGTGCAACACGTGGCTCAGGTGCGCCATCAGTCGGACAAAATACGGATTGTTGGTCGCATTACCCACCGCGAGGTGGAAGTCGAGTGCGGTGTCCGCGCCCTTCTCCCAGTCACCACCCGCCGCATCCACCTTCACCAGAGCCATCCGCAGCACTTCGAGCTGCTCGGCCGTGCGAAACCGTGCCGCCAGCGCCGCCGCTCCGGATTCGATCTCGACCCGCAACTGGAACACGTGCTCAAGCGCGTCCTTCTCCATCAGCTCGTCGGTGACGATCTCAAAGTTGCGCTGCCCGATACCATGCGCGACGAACGAGCCCGTACCGCGCCGGGTCTCCACGTAGCCCGACAGCTTCAGCCGAGCAATGGCTTCGCGCACGACATTGCGGCTCACCTCGAACGCCGTGGCCAGTTCGTGTTCCGTCGGCAGGCGCTGCCCATGCGTCAGCGTGCCGTTCAGGATCCGTTGGCGAATCTGGTGCGCGATCTCGTCCGGCAGGTTGTCCGGCCTGCGCAGGCTCGTGAATCCGCGGGTTTCGCTGTCGAGTTGGTCTTTCATAAGAATCTCCGTCATGTCTGCAGCCCCGCATCCGGGGCGATCACGGCGGATATCTTAATGCCCAATCAGATCACCCCCTGCGCGGCGAGGGCTTCGATCCGGGCCGCATCCAGGCCGAGCATCGAGCGATAGACGTCCTGGTTGTGCTCTCCGCTCTCTGGCGCCGGTGCCAGTTTCCCAAGCGCCGTGCGGCTCAGAATGACAGGCTGGCCAACGACGGAGATTGGGCCCAGGCTGGGGTGATCGACAGGCTGGCGCATGCGCAAATGTTCCACTTGCGGGTCTGCAAAGGTCTCGTCCATGTTGAGAATGGGGCCGCATGGGACGCCTTCCCGGTTCATGCGGCTGATCCAGTCGTCTGTGGTCCGGGTACGGGTCCGTTCGGCAATCGCGGTGTTCAGCGCCGGACGATTGCGGGCACGCAGGGGCACCGTCTTGAAGCGCTCATCTGTCACCAGATCGGGCGACTCCAGCACATTGCAAAGCCGTGCGAAGATGTCATTTCCCATAGCGGCGATGTTCATGAATCCATCCTGCGTCGGGAACACGCCGGTTGGGGCGCTGGTCGGGTGATCATTGCCGCTCTGACCTGGCACCTCACGGTTCATCAGCCAGCGCATGGCCTGAAAGTCCATCATCCAAACCTGCGACTGCAGAAGCGAAGTCTGCACCCACTGCCCCTCGCCCGACACTTCGCGCTCCAGCAATGCCACCATCAGGCCGATCGCGCAGAACAGGCCCGCGGTCAGGTCCGCCACGGGAATCCCCGCCCGCATGGGTCCGCGTCCGGGTTCGCCGGTGACGGACATCATGCCCGAGATGCCTTGGGCGATCTGGTCCAGGCCCGGTCGGTCGTGGTACGGGCCATCCTGGCCGAAACCTGAGACGCTGCCATAAACGATGCGAGGATTGACCTTGCGCAGCGATTCATAGTCGATACCCAGCTTGAACTTCACCGATGGCCGGTAGTTCTCCACTACGACGTCGGCCTTGCGCACCAGGTCGAGGAATAGCGCACGTCCCTCCGGATGCTTGAGGTTGAGCGTAATGCTCTGCTTGTTGCGGTGGGTGTTCTGGTAGTCAGCGACCTGCGCAGAGCCGCCCGGCCTGTCATCGGGTGCGAGTCCCGGCTCTTCGATCTTGATGACCGTCGCGCCCCAGTCTGCAAACTGGCGCACAGCGGCGGGACCAGAACGTACGCGTGTGAGGTCAAGCACGGTGAATCGAGAAAGCGGACCACGTTCCACAATTGTCTCCAATGTTTTTAGTCGGCCCCACATACAAGTGGGATGTTGGACATCCTATATATAAAAAACGGACGGATCAACCCGGGGGTAAACCCGTCGCATGCCGCGATCAGCCTATAATTCGTAGCTACAAATATTCCTTACCTCGCTGAATATTCGTAGCTACAATTAGATGCATGGAGATGACCGCTGCGACTACTCCGAAGTGCGCGAGATCCGGTTCGGGGTCATCGGTGGTCGCCTGTACTGTGTGGTGTTTCCAGCGCGGCGAAGCAATGCACATCATCAGCCTGCGCGAGGCAAACAAACGTGAGGTGGCCGACTATGTCGAGCAAACCTAAGATCGTTATGCCGACGGACGAGGAAGACGCGGCAATCAATCGCGGCATCGCGGAAGATCCGGACACCTTCGAGGTATCAGCCGAACAGATGCGCGCCATGCAGCCGCTCGCCAAACGAGGCCGGGGCCGGCCCAGGCTCGCCAGCACGAAGGAACTGGTCAGCATCCGCTATGATGCAGATGTACTGGATGCGTTTCGCTCGAGCGGCGATGGCTGGCAGACCAGGATGAACGATGCGTTGAAGGATTGGCTGACGACGCATCGGCCATGAGAGAGCGCAGCGACGACAGCGCCTGACGTCGCTGCGGCTACAACTGCGCGCACGCACACACAAATTCTTGAGCAGGGCGTTCACTCCGCTCAGTAATCAAATCTATCGCTGTTTGATCTGCGTGGATAAGATGGCTGCTTAATCCGTATGTGTGGAGAAGTCCTGCCGAGTGCGTTCGTCGGCGGCGACGTGACGCTCGTCGCGAGGCGCGACCGTCCATTCGTTTCGTAAGCCGTACCTACACAGCAACTCTCGCGCCCTGTTGAACCATCCCATGGTTAGGGAAGGCAGGCATCTTCTGGACGCCCTCAATATAGCTTCCGTTTTTCCCACGCACCCGCCGCCTTCGGGCTACCAGACTGCATGGGAGCCCTAGTGGCACTCAGCGACAACCCAACTGGCGCGAGAGGCGCTGCCCGGCAGCTTTCAATGCTTCTGGGACAGGCCCTGTCCATTCGGGATCCAGACGTTCACTAGGACATGTTGTGGACAATGCCATCACCATCTCACCAGTCGCATCGAACACGGGCACGCTGAAAGCATTGACGGTTACCTTGTGACGCACGGATGGCGCGGCACCGACCGCACGTGCCACGCCGCGTGCACGTGCTTCAGTGAGTCGTTCAGCGAACGCCTCGCGGTCGTCTGCCCCCAGTTCACGCCGCAAGGCTTCCTCAACAAACTCGGGACGCTGGAAAGCCGCAAATGCCATCCCCGTAGCAGATTGCGTGAGACTCACGACGACGCCTGTTTGCAAATAGGGGCTGACAGGCGCGGTCGACGGCTCCCATCGCACAATGGTTGGCCCCAAATTTCCCCATACGGCGAGGCCTACTGTGCGTTGGCCAATTTGCTCGCAGATCTCTGGCAGCGCCGCGCCGGCCAGGCGCACGGCGTCAAGGCCCGGCAAGCCCGAAGACTGACTGGTTGCGCCGGCCAGTTCACCGAGGTCGTGGGCAAAGGTGACCATGTAGCGACCATCACCAAAAGCCAACGGCCGATGCGCCGAGCGTCCCATCCGCTCTACACGCCCGAGGTACACCACATGATCTCCACCCGGATACGCAGCCACCTTTTCACATTCCAGCCAGGCGGCAGCGCCATCGATAATAGGAACCCCGCCTAAGCCGGACGTCACGGCGATGTCCCGAAATTTGTCGTCACCGGATTTAGCAAACTGGTTCGACACGTGGATCTGGTGCTCAGCCAGTATGTTGACGACAAATCGATCTGCATCTCGAAATGCCGGGTAACTGCTTGATGTCAGCGACTGGCTCCACAAGATGAGCGGTGGGTCCAGCGATACGGAGTTAAAAGAGTTGGCGGTCACGCCAAACGACTTGTTGGTGCCGTCCACTGTAGTGACTACGGTCACGCCTGTCGTGAAGGCGCCGAGCGTCCGACGCAACTCGCGGCGGTCAATTTGGTTCATGGCAGGTCCTTTCAAAGCGCAGGAACAACAGCCTGGGTGTTGGCTGGCGCGGCGGCGACCCGGCGGAACGCCACCAGCTGGGCGATGGAGATCATCGTCAAACGGTGCTTTGCTGCAAATCGAATCAAGTCAGCTCGACGTGCCATGCTGCCGTCATCGTTGACGACCTCGCACAGGACTCCGCCAATGCCTCGACCCGCCATTTGCACGAGGTCCTGAGCCGCCTCCGTGTGACCGGGGCGTTCAAGGACGCCCCCTGGTCGACTCCGCAGTGGGAAAACATGGCCCGGCCGCGCAAAATCCGTGGGGCCGCTCGATGGATCAGCCATGGCACGAATAGTCGCCGTGCGATCCGCGGCTGAGATGCCCGTGGTGATGCCCGCGCAGGCATCTACACTGACGGTAAAGGCCGTACGATACGATTCGGTGTTCGCCTCGACCATCAGTGGCAGCGCCAAACGATCCAACACGCTGCCTGGCATCGACACACAGACGACGCCGCTGGTATGACGGACCATGAAAGCCATGGCGGCGGGCGTCATCGCGCTCGCGGCCATGATGAGGTCCCCTTCGTTCTCGCGGTCCTCATCGTCGATGACGACAACAAACTCGCCACGCGCAATAGCCGCGATGGCGACTTCGACACTATCGAGGTCCTGTGCGACGGTCGCCGGAACGATGTGCGACGTCTGTATCTGCATGGCCTCCATGGCCTGTCTCCCTTGTGTTTGACAGGCCAAGTCTAGATTCGCCACGGGGCCGGGCACAAATTGCAGAGGTGAATGGATCTATATCGAACCGTAATAAATAGGCCGGCACCGTTACGGCGGACAGTCAGTCCTGTGCTTCGAGTTGTGTCTTGAAGTTCTGCCGCAAAAACGCCTGAAAGTTTTGGGCCGCAGCGCTCAAATCCGCCTTGCGTAACACCACGCTACCGTAGCGGCGCGACGCCTCCAGGTCGGTGACCGTCACCGTCACACGCGTTCGCTTCGCATTGTTCTGTACCATGGAACGCGGCAAGAACGTGATGCAGTGCCCCGCATCGATCATGCCGAGCAACGTTGGCAGGGTTGCGACGGTAGCCGCCTTTGCAGGATCGAAATCAACGCCACGCTTGCGAAAAGCCTCGGCCAACTGCAGGCGCAACGTCTCGTAGCGGTCCAGGAACATGAGGCGATGGGGCACTAGCTTTTCCAGGGTGACCGTCTTCACGCTGGCCAACGGATGCTTTGCCGGCACAACCAGGAGCATCTTTTCCTCGGCAAGTGACTGGAACTTCAGTCCACGCGGCGTGCCATCCAGCGCCGTCACGCCGATATCGGCTTGCCCTTCCACAACACTGCGAATGACCCGTTCGTAGGGCAGGTCACGCAAGACAATCTGCAGGTCAGGATATCGCTCCGCATAGGTATGGATAAGGCGGGGCAAGACCGTTGCCGACAACATGGGCGTGGCAGCCACCACTACGCGGTTTCGCTCGGTCTCCGAGACCACGTTGAAGCGTTTGAGCACATCACGCAATCCACTGACCGCTTGCTCTGCCGCCTCGCTAAGCAGCAACCCTTCCTTCGTCGGTTCCATGGAGCGCGTCGTGCGCTGCAGCAATTTCACACGGAGCTTGTCTTCCAGCCGACGGATTCGGTTCGTCACCGCTGGCTGCGAAAGATGCAACTTCTGTGCAGCGACGCTAAAGCTGCGTTCGCGCACGACCCAAAGGAAAGTCTCCAGCTCAGCAAGGTCGAGACGGGTCAGCGAGGGGCGGTCGGTCGATTTATTCATGGTCGTTATAAAACTATCACACCCGGGAAATTGTGCCCATCAGGATCGACGCCAATACTGCGCTCTCGACACGTTGTGTTTTTCGACAGAGAGAAGAGACCGAACATGAGCAAAACGCCTCGACAAATGGCCCTCGTCGCCTTCCTGCAAGCCCAGAACTGCTCCAACTATGTGGGCTCGTGGCGGCATCCTTCCAGTATGACCGACTACCTGTCGCCCGAGTACTACCAGCGCATTGCGCGCACGCTCGAAGATGGAAAATTCGACATGGCGTTCTTCGATGACCGCCTGGCCATGCCCGACATCTACGGCGCAAGCCATCGTGACACGGTGAAATACGGCGTGCGCGCAGTCAAGCTCGAACCCACATCGGTGCTGATGGCCATGGCGATGGTGACCTCCAAGCTAGGCCTGGGCGCCACGTACTCGACGACCTATTACGAGCCGTTTCATGTCGCTCGCCTCTTTGCCA
Source organism: Cupriavidus pauculus (assembly GCF_002858765.1). Lineage (GTDB taxonomy): Bacteria > Pseudomonadota > Gammaproteobacteria > Burkholderiales > Burkholderiaceae > Cupriavidus > Cupriavidus pauculus_B. The sequence goes on along the minus strand of NZ_PJRP01000011.1, from coordinate 81,494 downwards.
CGCTTGACCTGATGACCAAGGGGCGCGTGGCCTGGAACGTGGTGACGTCGATGAACGACTCTGAGGCCGCGAACTTCGGGCACGAAGAGCATCTGGAGCATGACCTGCGCTACGACCGTGCTGACGAGTTCATGGAAGTTGTGATGGGTCATTGGGACACGTGGCGAGAAGGGGCGATGCATCCGAACAAGGAGACAGGCCTGTTCGCGGATCCCGACATGGTCCGTCGGCTCGACCACGCCGGGCAGTTTTTCCAATCACGCGGCCCACTCACCGTACCTCGATCGGCGCAAGGCCATCCTGTCATTCTGCAAGCCGGCCAAAGCGGCCGGGGCCTCGCCTTCGCGGCGCGCTGGGCCGAAGTCGTCTTCGCCAAATATCCAACGCTGGAAAACGGCAAAAAGCAGTATCAGTCGCTGAAAGACGGCGTGGCAAACGCCGGGCGGGATCCCGACTCGCTCAAGGTCGCTCCGGAACTGAAGATTATCGTGGCAGATAGTGAAAGTCAGGCGCAGGAGCAGCGCGAACTCATCGCCAGCCTGTCTCGCCCCATCGACGGCCTGACCATGATTGGCGAGACGCTCAATATCGATTTCTCCGGCCGACCCTACGATCAACCGTTCACTGACGAGGAACTCGCGGCAGTGTCCTGGCAAAGTCTGCGCGACAAGGTCGTGCAGGTGAGTGGCAAGCGCAATCCTTCGGTGAAGGACTTCGTTGAAGCGTCGGGCCGCGGCACGCTTAACGATGGCCCCGTGTTCTGTGGCACTGGCGTACAGGTCGCCGACCAGATGGAGGAGTGGTTCAAGACGGCGTGCGATGGCTTTGTGCTGTCGGCCACGTCAGTGCCGGGCACTTACGAGGACATCGTGCGCCTGGTGATTCCAGAACTGCAAAAGCGTGGCCTGTTCCGCAAAGAGTACGGCGAAAGCACGCTGCGCGGGAATTTGGGGATGGCGCGCCCAGGCGCCGGCGACTGGCGTCGCGTTGCAGCCTGAGCGGGAGTCATCATGACGCAAACTGTACGCATGATGTCCGCCAGTGGCATTCTCGGCTATGGATTTCCCGAAAGCTCGTTGCAAGCCGCGCTGGCGTTGAAACCGCACATGATTGGTGTTGACGGCGGCAGCTCAGACCCCGGCCCCCACTACCTTGGGTCTGGCAAGACGCTGAACTCGCGCCTTGCCATGAAACGGGATCTCTCGCTGCTGCTGCGTGGGGCCATCGCCAACGGCATTCCCATGATGGTCGGCACTTGCGGCGGGGCTGGCGGCGAGCCGCATCTCCAGGCTTGCGCTGAGATCATTCGCGAAATTGCCGCCGAGCACGATCTGCATTTCAAGATGGCGCTGATTCACGCCGAGCAGGACAAACCATTCCTGCTCGAGCAGTTAGCCGCCGGCCGCATCAAACCGATTGGCGGTGCGCCGGACTTACATGCCTCCGAACTAGAGCAGGCAGTGCGCGTCGTCGGGATGATGGGTCCCGAACCGTATCGACAAGCGCTTGCCGCCGGAGCACAGGTCATTCTTGGCGGGCGCGGCACTGACCCGGCACCGTGGGTGGCATTGGCCATGCATCACGGGTTGCCCGAAGCCCCCGCATGGTACGCGGGAAAAATCCTCGAATGCGCATGCAATGCCGCCATCCCCAAGAAGCACGACTGCCTGATGGTGACCGTCGGCCCAGACTTTGTCGAAACCGAGCCCCTCAATCCGGAGTTGCGCTGCACGCCGCTATCCGTCGCCGTGCAGGCACTGCACGAGAACGCAAGCCCGATCACCCGATACGAACCCGGCGGCATTGTCGACTCGAGTGACTGCCGTATCGAAGCATTGACGGACCGACGGGTGCGTATCAGCGGCATGCGTTGGCTGGCACGCCCCTACTCCATCAAGCTCGAAGGCGTCCGTCATGCCGGCTACAGCGCGATCGCCTTGGCCGCCACCCGTGATCCTGGGTTGATTGGCCAAATCGACAGCTTCATGTCCAGCGTACGCACCGCGACGGCCACCAAGGTCGCCGCGCTCGGCATCGGTCCCGATGACTATCGGCTGGTCCTTCGCCAGTACGGCCGCAACGGAGTAATGGGTGCGTGGGAGCCCGAACAAAGCGCCGCGCCCGTGGAGGTCAGCATCATCGCTGAAGTGGTGGCACGCACGCAGGACATTGCCAACGCGGCGCTGTCGCTGGCACGCGTCACGCTGCTCCACTCCGATTTTCCGGGTCGCATGTGCCGCGAGGGAAATATGGCCTTCCCGTTCTCCCCGTCCGACATCGAGCGAGGCCCCATCTACGAATTCATGCTGCAGCACGTGCTGGAAATCAACGATCCGCTGCGCATGTTCCCCGTCGAATACGAGCAGGTCTAATCCGCGCCGCCACCAGGAAACTCCAAGCATGGTCAAACTCAAGGACATCGCCAAGGCGTGCAAGAGCAAGAACGCCGGGCCATTTCACGTGACGCTGGACATCATGTTCGACAACGCTGCGCTGTTCGAGCAGGTTCGCAGCACCGGCGTCATCACGCCGGATCTCATCGCCAGCCTATACCAGGTGGATGTCGGGCAGGTCCTGTTCACCGAATACCCGCCTGCCTTGGCGTGGAAGGCCACGCTGCCGCGCCGGATTCCGTCCGGCGCAGTGGGCGACACCGACGTCTATGGTGCCCAGCAGCACGCACCCCTGCTCGATATCGAAATTCCTATTACGCCACCGGCCTGAGCGTTCCACATATCTCGTGCGCCCCCGCTCAAATACAACACAACGAGGAGACATTATGAAAACCGCAACGATCAAGCGCCTGCTGCCCGCCGTACTGCTGCTTCCTTGCCTGGCCCAAGCCCAGGAAACCCTCAAAATCGGTGCGCTGGTGACCCTTTCTGGGGCCGGTGCCGCCTGGGGCCAAGCACTGCTCTATGGCGCGGAACTGGCCGCCGATGACGTCAACGCCAAGGGCGGCCTGGACGTGGGCGGCAAGCGCTACAAGGTGCAGGTCATCCCTTACGACGACAAGTACCAGTCCAGTGATGCCGTGACCGCGGCCAATCGTCTGATCTCCGAGGACAAGGTCAAATACATCATCGGCCCGATGGGCTCGGCACCCGCACTGGCCGTGGCGCCCCTGACCGAGCGCAACAAGGTCATCATCATGACGCTGGGCTTCACCGCCAAGGCGCTCAGCCCGGAGAAGCCTTACTCGTTCCGCCCCAATCTGACCACCGAGGAAACGTCGTATCCGTCCATCGTCTGGCTCGTCAAGAACCTGAAGCTCAAGAAGGTCGGGGCGCTGTTCCCGAACGACGAGTCAGGGCAGCAAATCTCGCGCGATCTCGAGAACGCCTACGCCAAGGCGGGCGCATCGCTGTCGGCCAAGGAGTTCTTCGAACGGCAGCGCGTTGACATGGTTCCGTTGTTGACGCGAATGATCGCGTCCGGCATCGACGCCATCGAGCTTGACGGTAACTCACCGCAAACCGCCGGCCTGATCGTTCGCCAGGCGCGCGAACTGGGCTTCAAAGGGCCGATCGTGCGAAACGGCGGTCCGGCCACGCCTGAAATCGTCGCCGTCGCCGGAAAGCCAGCGACGGAGGGCATGCTGGTCAGCTCCCTCACCGATCCTGACAACAAGGCGGTTTCCAACTACGCCCAACGCTACAGCGAAAAGTACAAGAAGAACATGAACGGCTTCAGCCCCGCGTTCTACGACGGCACGAATATGCTTTTCGCCGCCATGCAGAAGGCCGGAACGGTGACCGATTCTGAGCGCGTACGCAAGGAACTCGAGAGTATCAAGAATTACCCGGGTATCCAGGGCACGCTGAACTGGGGCGGCAAAGCCAAGTACGGCATCGACCACCAAATCGAATCGCCATTCTTCATCTCGGAGGTAAAAGACGGCAGGGAAGTGGTCCGTGCCCGATGCAATGTCAACGCCTGTGAAACGGATGCACGGTGAACGCCATGGATACAACGAGCCTTGTTGCGCAGGCACTGGTCAATGGCGTCATCATCGGATTGCTTTACCTACTCATGGCCATTGGCTTCACATTGGTGTTCGGTGTCATGCGCATTGTCAACTTTGCGCATGGTGAGTTCTACATGTTCGGAGCGTTCTTTGCCTACGTGCTCGTCGCGAACTGGCACCTGCCTTTCATCGCGGCCGTTGGCATTGCCTTCGTGCTAGCCGTCCTTCTGGGGTGGCTCGTCGAGGAGCTGGTACTGAAGCCATTCCGAAACGATGAACTCAACGGCATGATTGCAACAATCGGCCTGGGCATGATTCTTCAGGCTGTGGCGCTCATGATCTACGGCCCGGACCCACAGTTCATGCCGTCCGTCGCTGACGGCAATGTATCGATCGGTGCCGTCACGCTACCCATGTCGCGCCTGTACGTGGTCGGGTTTTCAGTCGTCGTGCTTCTCGCGCTCTATCTGTTCCTGGGGCATTCCCGTACCGGTCGCGCGCTGCGGGCGGTGGTGCAGGACACGGAAATCGCCACAGCGCAGGGGGTGCGTGCGCGCCTGATTTACCCGTTGGGCTTCGGCATCGGTGTGGGATTGGCCGCAGTAGCCGGCGCACTGATGGCACCGTTGTTCTCCGTCTCACCTTTTATCGGTGCCACACCGCTACTCAAGGCATTCATCGTCGTGATCCTGGGTGGGCTTGGCAGTATCCCCGGCGCGGCGCTGGCGAGCCTCCTGCTCGGCGTGACCGAGAGCGCGGCCAGCACCTTCCTCAGCAACAGCATTGCCGAGATCCTGATTTTCGCGCTCGTCATGGCGATGCTTGTGATCCGACCCACAGGCCTTCTGGGCCGCGCGGAGGCCTGACATGAATGACAGCAAAAGCATCCTTTCCCCATCCATGCCAAAACCTGCCCTGCAGCGCCCCGGGACCGGCACCCTACTGCGGGCGGCAGGCATGATCGCCCTGGCGCTTGCGCCTCTGGTGGCAGGGGACCCCTTCACCATCCATTTGGCCATTCTCGTCTGCATCAATGCCATCGTCGTCAGCGGCTTGACGATCCTTTCGCGGGCTGGGCAAGTTTCGCTGTGCCATGGGGCCTTTGTCGGGATCGGCGCCTACGTTGCCGTCTTTACCGGCATGGGCGCCAATCTACCGTTCCCCGTCGCGGTGGTCGCCGCAATGATGGCGGGCGGCGTCTGCGCGTTCCTGCTGGGCGCCATCATGCTCCGGCTATCCGGCGTCTACTTCGTACTCGTGACCTTTGCGTTCGGGGAGCTCGTCCGGCTTGGACTATTGGAATGGGACACGGTCACGGGTGGCGCAAATGGTATCGCCGGCATTCCCGCTGCGACCCTCCTAGGCTATTCACTCGAGGACAAGCCTGCGTTCTACGCCGTGGTGGCACTGGTGACGGTTGGCGTGACAGCGCTGCTGGCCATCTTGCTGCGTTCCCCTGCTGGCCAGGCCGTCGACACCGTTGGCGAGAATCCCGCGTTAGCGGAATCCAGTGGCGTCAGCGTTCGCGGCACGCAATTGTTTGCCTTCACGGCCAGCGGCGTCCTGGCCGGGCTTGGTGGCGCACTCACCGCCTACTACCTGGGCTATATCTCGCCAGAATCGTTCAGCCTTCATCTGTCTACCGCGGTGATCATCATGATGGTGGTCGGGGGGCGCAAGGCCCTGCTGGGGCCGCTCGTCGGCGCGCTTGTCATGACGCCGCTGCCGGAGTTGTTCCGAGGCGCCGTGCAGACGCAGACGATCTTTTACGGCGTCGCGCTGATTCTTATGCTGCGATTTCTCCCTCAGGGACTCGCCAGCCTCCCCATTTCGCTTGCCTCGACCCTGGGGAGATCCCGGAGGAATGCGCCATGACACCCCTCTTGCAAGTACGTAATCTCTCCAAGAACTTCGGCGGGCTAAAGGCCGTATCGAATTTGAGCTTCGATGTCAGCGCGCAAGAAGTCGTGGGATTGATCGGCCCCAATGGGGCAGGCAAGAGCACCGCCTTTAACCTCATCAGCGGCACTATCGCGCCGAGTGCCGGCAACGTGCTCTTGCACGATCGCGATATCACCGGCCTCCCCCCAAGCCGTATTGTCCGGCACGGCCTCGCCCGTACTTTCCAATCAGCGTCGGTGTACCCGTCGGCGACGGTCGCCGAAAATATCCATCGTGGCGCACTGTCAACGCTGCCAGGTACGATTTGGACCCACATGGTGACCACTACTGACCGGCGCGCGGCGTTGGCGCGCATCGCTCGGGAAGTGGATGACGTCTTGGAGTTGACGGGACTCGGTCCGTGGCGCGACACACTGGCAGGAGGCCTCGCGTATGGCCACCAGAAGAAACTTGGCGTAGCAATCGGCATCGCGACGCGCCCCGCCATCTTACTGCTCGACGAACCGGCCGCTGGCCTCAATGGCGAAGAGTGCATGGAATTTGGCCGCTTGTTGCGCCGCCTGCAGCGTGAACGTGAAGTGTCTCTACTGCTAGTCGAGCACCACATGGCCCTCGTCATGGAGTTGTGTCAGCGCATTGTGGTGCTGGTGCAGGGCCAGAAGATCGCTGAGGGCACGCCCGACGCCATTCGGCAAGACGCAGCCGTTATCGAAGCCTATCTGGGAGCCCCCGACTATGCCCATGCTTGAAGGCCAGAAGATTGCCGTGCATTACGGTCCGCTTGAAGCCGTGCATGACGTCTCGTTCACCGTGGGCGATGGTCAGATCGTCGCGCTCGTGGGCGCCAACGGTGCCGGCAAGTCCACCACGTTGAAGGCCATGATGGGCCTGAAGACATTGTCCCGCGGTACATTGTGCTGGGATGGGGAGAGCATCGCCGCCCTGCCCCCCGCCGCGCGCGTGTCGCGTGGCATTGCGCTGTCTCCGGAGGGCCGACGGCTCTTTCCCCGCATGTCCGTGCTGGAGAACCTGCAAATTGGCGCACACACAGTGCGCAATGCAGCCGCTCGCCGACGGACGCTTGACCAGGTCTACACCTTGTTCCCGCGCGTAGCCGAACGGCGCCGACAGATGGCCGGCTCACTTTCTGGCGGCGAACAGCAGATGGTGGCGATTGGTCGCGCGCTGATGGCCCAACCAAAGCTCCTGTTGCTCGATGAGCCCTCGCTGGGCCTGGCCCCCAAGATCATCGCCGAGATCGCCCACGCCATCGAAGGGCTCAATCGCGACACCGGACTGTCAATCGTCCTGGTTGAGCAGAACGCCCGGCTAGCGCTTCGTCTGTCTCACCGTGCCTATGTATTGGAGCAAGGCGCCGTCGTACGAACCGGCACCGGCCAGGAACTCCTGGCAGACGACTTTGTTCAACAGGCCTACCTTGGCGCCGCACCCACTCATGGAGTTCACGCAACATGACCACCACTGTCTCGTCCAACAACTCCGCGGCTACCAGCCTTCCGCAGTACGAGGTTTACGCGGTGCGCTTCGCCACGATGCAGCGACGCACTGCCGAGAATTTCATTTTCCGTGATGAGCATGATGGCGTTGTTGACATGGATTTTTTTGTCTGGCTGGTACGACATGGCAAGACAACGATCCTGGTGGACACTGGATTTGGCGAACGCAGTGCACAGCACCGCAAGCGCCCGCTTGACGTCTGCCCGATCGAAGCCCTTCGCCATCTGGATGTCCAGCCGGAAGACGTGCATGATGTCGTGCTGACCCATTTGCACTGGGATCATGCAGGAAATCTCGACAAGCTCCCCAACGCCGTTTTCCATATACAGGACGACGAAGCTGCCTATGCTACTGGCCGCTGCATGTGCGAGCCGTCGCTACGGCGGGCCTTTGCGGTGGAAGACGTCTGCGACTTTGTGCACCGCGTCTATGACGAACGCGTGTGCTTCCATGACGGTGACGATTCGCTGGCGCCCGGCGTGGAACTCATTCGCGTCGGCGGCCATACCAAGGGCTTGCAGGCTGTACGTGTACACACGGCGCGCGGCTGGGTCGTACTGGCCTCCGATGCGGCGCATTACTATGCCAATCTGACCCGCAGAATTCCTTTCCCTGTGGTGGTCGACGTCGCCGGCATGCTTGAAGGCCACAAGCGTCTCGTGAAGGCAGCGAGTTCACCCGACCACTTTATTCCTGGGCACGATCCGCTGGTACTCAAGCGCTATCCACTTGTGGAGAGTGTCCCGATCGCCATCGCCCAATTGCATTGCGAACCGACTCCTGCCGGCGTGCAGGACTGAGCCGAAATCACAAAAAACCATGGAACATACTGCACGTCTTCATCCGCCGTCCGCTAATCTTGCACGAGGACTGGCTCGCTTCACGCGCCAGCTATCACCGGCCACGCTGCCAGACGATGTGTGGCGCAAGTCTACCCACCAGATCCTTGACGCCATTGGCCTTGCCTTTGCTTCTCGCCACTTCGCGTTTGCCGCCCCCGCGCTCGCTGGCATTGCCGCGGCGGGCGCACCAGGAGAAGGTACCGTTATTGGTGGCGGCGATCGCCTGCAACCACGCGATGCGGCGCTCGCTAACGGTTACCTGATCCACGGCCTGGACTTCGACGACACCCATCCTGGCAGCATCGTCCATCCGACGGTCGCCTGCTTGCCCACAGCGCTGGCGATTGCAGAGGCCACCAACGCGACGTGGGGGGATTTGATCGCCGCGTATGCAGCCGGCATGGAGACCGCCATCCGGCTGGGACGTGCCGTCAAGGGCGGATTCCACCATGGAGGCTTTCATGCGACCGGCCTCGTCTCGCATTTCAGCAGCGCGGTCATCGCGGGCAAGCTACTAGGGCTCTCTGAAGACCAACTGGTATCGGCGCAGGGGATTGCCGCGAGCACGTCCGCCGGCGTTCAGGTGTTTCTCGAAAACGGCGCCTGGACCAAGCGTATGCACCCCGGCTGGGGCGCACTGGCCGGTATCACGGCCGCGCAGATGGCGCGCGCCGGCTTCCACGGTCCGGACCGTCCCTATGAAGGCAAGTTTGGGTTGTTCGATACCCATATGCAGGAACGTGCCGGTGAGGTCGATACGGAATCTGTCATTCAGGACCTTGGCAAGCAATGGACCTTGATGGATACCGCCATCAAGCCATTCCCGGTCTGCCATTTTATCCACGGGTGTGCGGAGGCCGCCCTCAGCCTGCGGGCGCAGGTAACCGATCTGCGCAAGATCGAAGCCATTGTTTGCGAGTTACCTGCACCGACCTTGCCAATTGTGGCCGAGCCGGCCGCTACCAAGAAGGTGCCGCGCTCTGACTACGAGGCGAAGTTCAGTGTCCAGTTCGTGGTGGCCGCCTGCCTGGTACGGGGCCGCTTTACACTGGCAGAGCTCGACGATGCAAGCCTCGCTGATCCGGAGATCCTTGCCGTCGCCGACAAGGTGCAGTGCATCGTGGAACGCGACACGGCATTTCCGAAGTACTTCTCGGGTACCGTCAGCATTCGACTTGGGAACGATAGGACCGAACGCCGCAGCGTACCGGTCAATCTCGGCAGCGGCGAACGCGCGCTGAACCTGGAAGCCATCGTCGAAAAATTCCGCGCCAATGCGGCGCTGACACTGCCCAAGGCCGAAGTCCAAGCGACGCTGGAAACGCTGCTGTCTGCAGGTCAGGAAACGCTGGTGCGCGACGTGGCACGCGTGCTCGGCCGCCGCTAAGTACTTGTCGAAGAACCGGGCGTGGCAGGCCTGGCGCCGCCACGCCAAGTATTCCCGGATTGACAGATCAACTCGCACTCCCGCCAAATGAGGCCGGTATTCACCAAAGAGGGCGATTTGTCATGGACATGAAGCAGCTCCGCTACTTCGTCATGGTGGCGGAGGAACTCAGTTTCAGCCGCGCCGCCGAGCGGCTACACATGTCGCAGCCACCGCTCTCACAGCACATCAAGCTGCTGGAAGAAGAACTGGGCGTCACCCTGTTTAACCGCACACGCCGCGAGGTCAAACTGACCGACGCCGGCGCCGTTTTTCTCCGGGAAAGCCGCCTGCTTTTGGGGCAAATGCTTACCGCTGTCGACGCCACCGTACGGGCGGCGCAAAGCGATGTCGGCACCTTGCGCTTGGGCGTCGCGACATCGGCCCTCTTCGATCTCCTTCCCCGGTTCCTGGCCCAAGTCAAAGCGGCCTTTCCTGGCGTAGACGTTTCCGTCGCCGACATGCAATCCCAGGATCAGGTCTCCGCGATCTCGCACGGCCTTCTGGATATCGGCTTCGTACACGTCCGACCTGACCGGGACAAGCTCATGCATATTCCCTTGCATCACGACACCTACATGGCCGTCCTGCCCGAGGCGCATCCGCTGGCCTCGACGCCAAAATTCTGCCTGGCAGATTTAGCCGACGAGCCCATGGTCACGTTGTCGCGCGAGCATGGCCCCGCTGTCTACGACGCGATCGTCGCCTCGTGTTATGAGGCGGGCTTCAGCCCAAACTTTAAGCACAAGGCTCGCAATCCGCTCACCATCTTCCAGATGGTACGGCTTGGTTTTGGTGTGGCCTTGGTGCCGAGATCCTATGCGTCCAGCGGCTATCCGGGCGTCTGCTTCCGCGACTTGCCGCCGACTGCGGGGAAGGTGCACATGGAGGTTATCTGGAGCGAAAAACATGCGACAGATCTCACGCGGCGCATTGTCGAGGAAGTTCTGCCTCGCCTGATGCCAAAGCCCGTGGAAGAAAAAAAGGCCGATGCCCGCGCATCGGCCGCCGTTGGCGAACCCAGGTGATCGTCAGTCGGGAGTCGGCGTCACTGGGCTAATGCGGCCGTCCACTAGCTGGATCATCGCAGGGTGGTAGTTCTGCGCGAGACCTGCCTCGCTGGCGCGACACATCAAATCGTAGGTGTACCAAGCGATATGCGGCCGGAAGTCTGCGGCATCGGCAAGTGACAACGCAAGACGGGCATCCTTGATCGCATACGTCATCGGGAAGGTTTTTTCCGGAAACTGATCGCGCGCCAGCGACTTCATGCCGTGGTTACGCAATACGAAGCTGTCGGCAGACCCTTGAGACAAAAGTTCGAACAGCGCCTCGCCATCCATCCCGGCGCGTCGCCCAATCGTGAGCACTTCCGACAAAGCGTTGACGGTCATGAAGACCATCATGTTGTTGAGGATCTTCACCAACTGTCCGCTGCCGATGCCGCCGCAGTGCAGAACGTCTGACCCCATGCACGCGAGGTAGGGGCGTACCGTTGCAACGTCTTCCGCCGTCCCACCAACGCTGATGAGTAGCGTCCCGTCAATTGCCGCCTGTTTTGTACGGGCCACCGGGGCGTCGACGTAAGCGATGCCCGCCTCCTTGAGCTTTGCCGCTAGCGCACGTGTACGTGCCACGTCGCTGGTGCTCATATCAACAATCAAGCGCGGGCGCTTCGGTGCAGCGACCAGTTGCGCCGTGACCGCCTCCACTTCGACAATGGACGGCAACGACAGGAAGACAATGTCAGAGGTCTCGCCCACGGCTGCCGCTGAGGCCTGCGCAATTCCACCTTTTTCTACGACGCGCGCCATGGCGTCACCCGCCATGTCGAACACATGGACCGTCGCTCCCGACTTACGCACAAGATTCGCGCACATCGGCTCGCCCATCACGCCCAAGCCAATAAAGCCCAGGATCGTTGCTTGACTCATGTTACTGCTCCCTTCGGAATGGAGATCAGCGTTAGCTGGCTGTCTTTCGGTGACCTGTCGGTGACTGGTCGGTGACTGTTCGGGCTACCGGCCGGGTTACTGGTCGGCTTTGATATTCGCCTGTGCGATCAGCGTGCGGTATTTCGACAGCTCGCTGGCCGTGTAGCGCGTGAAGTCACTGGGCGACGACGCGCGCGGTAGAAACGCAATGCTGGCAAGCTTGTTCGCCACTGCGGGGGCCTGCACCGCCTTTTGCATTTCTCGGTAAAGGCGATCGACAACAGAATCCGGAGTCCCTGCGGGCACCCACAGCCCGTACCAGCTCGGCATGTCAAACCCGGGAAAGCCGCTCTCGGCTACGGTGGGGAGATCCGGCAGCGACGGCAGTCGCTTGTCGCTGGTCACCGCCAGCGCGCGCAGCCGGCCGGCTTTCACGTGCGGATAGGCAGACGCCATCGGCTCAATCATGGCGGAGACGTGTCCGCCCATCAGATCAACCAGCGCCGGCGCACCACCCTTGTATGGCACGACGGGCATCTGGATCTTTGCCTCCACGTTAAGGAGTTCGCAGGCAAGGTGGCCGGCCGCGCCGAACGCCGCAATGGCCCACTGCAGTTCACGCGGCCGTTTGCGTGCATCGTTTAGCAGATCCGCCAGCGTCTTGTATGGGCCGTCAGCACGTACCAGGACCAATTGCGGTTGCGCACCGATACCGGTGATGGGCACAAAGTCCTTCATCGGATCGTACGTTGCAGTGCTTAGCAACATCGGGTTGGCGACCTGCAACGACGCGTTGAGCAGTATCGTGTAGCCATCGGACTTCGCGTGCTTGACGTACTGAGCGCCGATCACGCTGCTGGCGCCTGGCCGGTTCTCGATAACAACCGGTTGGCCGAGTTGCTCCTGAAGTTGGGGACCGATAGTCCGTGCAACGGTATCGACCGACCCACCAGGCGGGAATGGCACGACCAACCGTATTGGGCCCGACGGATAGCTGCCATTGGAAGCACGGGACGCAAACGGTGCCGTCCCCGCCAGCAGGGTCAATGCACCGCCGCACATCGCCAGCGCACGGCGTCGTGTGATGCGGCGTGGTGCCGGCACACCGGAGTCATTCTGCTTGATAGCCATGATGTTCTCCTCAGCGGTGGTGGCTCAAGTGCGGATCGCAAACGGATCGCGCACGTCGTCGGAGAAATCAATCATCACGTTGCGGGTCGTGAGGTATTCCCGCAATCCCGCTTCGCCACGCTCTCGCCCAATCCCGGACTCCTTGAACCCGCCAAATGGCACTTGGGCCGCGATAGCACGGTAAGTGTTAACCCAGACCGACCCGCATTGCATCTGACGGGTGACCCGCATCACGCGCGCCAGATCTCGCGACCAAATCCCCGCTGCCAGCCCGTAGGGGCTGTCGTTGGCCAGTCGCACCGCCTCTTCCTCCGTTTCAAAAGGGATCACGGCGAGCACCGGGCCGAAGATTTCCTCCTGTGCCAGATGACTGCCGTTGTCGACGTCCGCAAAGATTGTCGGCTCTATGAAGTACCCTTCGCCCAGCCCCTCGCCTTGTGCGCGCTTGCCGCCGGTGACTAGCCGCGCGCCTGCGTCCTTCGCCTGCTCAATGGCGTTCAGGATGCGGCGAAACTGCGGCTCGTTTGCAACCGTCCCCATCTCCGTCGCGGGATTGAGCGGGTCGCCCATTCGAATCTGCTGGGCGCGTTCCGCCAGGCGCGACACCACGCGGTCTACCACGCCACGCTGCACAAGCAGTCGCGACCCGGCCACGCAGGTTTGGCCCGTGGCACCGAAGATGCCGGCCAATGCACCTACGACGGCCTTGTCCAGGTCAGCATCATCGAAGATGATGTTGGGCGACTTGCCGCCGAGTTCCAGCTTGACGGGAATCAGGCGACGCCCCGCCATCGCGGCGATTTCGCGTCCGACACCGGGGCTGCCTGTGAAGCTGACCAGCGAGACGCCTGGGTGCTGCACCAAGGCGCGGCCCGTTTCCGCACCGCCAGTCACCACATTGAACACGCCAGGCGGAAAGCCAGCTTCCTCGACCAGCGCGGCAAACTCGAGCGTAGAGGCTGACGCATGTTCAGAAGGCTTGACCACCACGCAATTTCCGGCAGCCAAGGCAGGGGCAAGTTTGTTCGCCAACAAGGCGAGTGGGGAATTCCAGGCGGTGATCAGTGCCACCACCCCGAAAGGCTCCATTGACAGGTAGTCGAGTGTGTTCGGCTGGTCCAACGGAATATGCTGCCCGAAGAGCTTGTCCGCGTACCCTGCGAAGTAGCGAAGCTGGCGTCCCACCCAGACCATTTGCGGACGCGTTTCCCGCACGATCTTGCCATTGTCAGTGCTCTCGATCCGGGAGATGCGGTCTGCCTGGCTCTCTATCAGCGAGGCCAGTCGCAACATCAGTTCTGCGCGACGAATACCGGGCAGGTCACGCCACACGTCTCGGAAAGCCTGGTTCGCCGCTGTGACGGCGTCCGCCACATCCTCGGCACCGGCGTCGGGAATTTCAGCCCAGACCTCGGAAGTAAATGGATTGATGCTTTGCAGCATTCGCCCGCTTTTCGGGGCGCGGGCGCGGCCGTTGATGTAGAGGTCGTACTTCTGGATCACGCTTGTCTCCTGGTTTGTATCCGTCGGCGGCCTTTCCGGCCTGCCGCGCCACATCAAGGTGGTGCGAGGAGTATATGGAGCGTGGTTGGCGTGCGTCTAATACCGTTTTGCTCGTTCTCTTATAGCGAATTCCCACACAATTGCGCTTCTGTGCTCACGAATCAGGAAGAGGATTCCGGCTCAAGTCAAAACGCACCGCCGAACAACCTGCGGCGTCAGATACCGAGGCACGATTTCGCGATGATTCCTAGCTGGATCTCGGCAGCGCCCCCGAAAATCGTGTAAGCACGGGCATTTAAGAAGTCGGGAAGCAGACAGTCGCGCAGCGCGTCGTCCTGCGTCACGCGGTGGTCAGCGTCGTCAAGCTCGCCGGCGGCGCGCCATCGCAGGCATTCCGCTCCCATCAGCGACAGACCCATTTCACTGATCGCTTGCCGTAGCCGGCTGGCGCGCAGCTTCAGGATGGATGCCACGGGACCAGGCCGCTCGCCGGGCGGCACCGAACACATTGTCTTCAGTTCCAGCATCTCAAATGCATCGAGATCAGCGGACACCTCACCAAACCGTAGAGCGCGCAGCGACGGCACAGTCAAGTCGCTCTCGCATTGCGGCAGACTCGCCAGCACATCCCCTATGCGCTTGAGTTGTGCCCGCAGTCGGGGGCTGAAAATGCCGGCGCCGCGCTCGAATTCAAGCAGATAGCGCGCACACTCCCAGCCCTGGTTCTCGGCACCAATCCTGTCGGTAACCGGCACGCGCACATTGTCGAAGAACACTTCATTGACGTCATGGTCCCCACCAATTGTCGGAACAGGACGCACCGAGACCCCTGGGCTCGCCATGTCGATTAGCAGAAAGCTGATGCCCTCCTGGCGCCGCCCCGCGTTGCTTGTCCGCACCAGCGCGAACATTCGGTTGGCATGGTGGGCGTGCGTTGTCCACAGCTTGCTGCCGTTCACGACATAGTCGTCCCCATCACGCACCGCACGCGTGCGCAGTGAGGCAAGATCTGATCCCGCGCCTGACTCGGAAAAGCCCTGGCACCAATAGTCATCGCCAGACAAGATGCGCGGCAGATAAAGCGCCTTCTGCGCGTCCGTTCCATACTGCAGAATCACCGGGCCCACCAGCCTCACGCCCATCGGATGCACGAGCGGCGCGCCGGCCAGCGCGCATTCGGTCTCGAAGATAAAGCGCTCGATTGCACTCCATCCAGTGCCACCCCACTCGCGAGGCCAGAGCGGA
Source organism: Cupriavidus pauculus (assembly GCF_002858765.1). Lineage (GTDB taxonomy): Bacteria > Pseudomonadota > Gammaproteobacteria > Burkholderiales > Burkholderiaceae > Cupriavidus > Cupriavidus pauculus_B. The sequence goes on along the minus strand of NZ_PJRP01000011.1, from coordinate 66,026 downwards.
ACGAGCCAACCACGTTCGCGCAGTCGCGCCTGCCAGGGACCCGAAATCTCAGGTTCCGGATACATCGCCGACGTGAGCTGCTGACCTCGACGCAGCTCGGGCGTCAGTTGGTCACGAAGATAGTCCCGCACGGCATCCCGGAACGCGATCAGCTCCGGCGTTAATTGCAGATCCATTCACGCGTCTCCTCTTTGTGAACGGGGGGTTCGATGGATGTCGTGGGGGCCAGCAACGTCTGGCTGTGGCGCCAGTCGCCAACGCTCATGGCAGCGCCAAGCCGGGCGGCGTGCCAATCGGCATGGCCGTCCTCAAGCTGGAATCGCGTCAGCAGCCGGAACAGGCCAGCCACATGCAACTCCTCCGACACACCCATCCCACCATGCAGTTGCACGGCGTTGGCCGCGACATAGCGTGCGGCGCGGCTGGTACATGACTTCGCCATGGAGGCCGCGTTGCACGCCAATCTGCGATCTGCGGCGACGCGCAGCGCCGCCAGCTCGCAGGCTGCCGCGGCTTCCTCGCAACACACCGCCATCTCTGCAAGCCTGTGCTGGACCGACTGAAACGACGCAAGCGTCCGGCCGAATTGCTCACGCTGCGTGACATGCGAAACAGTCGCTTCCAACGCCGCACGCATCGCGCCGGTGGCTTCCCAGCACGAGGCGATCAGCGCTTCACCAACAAGGGCGACGAACGTATCTGTTACCTCGGCGGCGGCGCTATCTGTGCCGAGCTGCGCCGCTTCGTCAACGGTCACGTCATTCAGCAGAATATCGATGGCAGCGTTGCCGTCCGCCATGCTGCACGGCGTCGACGCCAAGCCCGAAGCATTGATGGGCAGCACGAACAGGCCGAGCCGGGATGGGTTCGCATGAATGGCGGCACTCACGATGATTGCGCTGGCGTTGCCGGCGCCAACCACCATTGATTTCTTGCCGCGCAGCGTCCACCGCCGCGTATGCGCATTCCATGTCGCAACGGTGGACGGCAACCTCCAAGGATTCTCCTGCCCGGGCTCGGCATGCGCCATTGCCATGCGTTGTTCGCCCGCCATCAGGCCCGCTAGCCACGTGTCGCGCTGCACGCGCGTGCCTAGCTCGTCCAGCGCGCGTGCCGCCATGAGGACCCCATTGCGATACGGTGCTGCGCCAGTCCGATGCCTCCCCAAGGCGCGCATGAGCAAACCCACCTCAATGGGCCCACCACCAAAGCCGCCAACGGCCTCCGCGTGGGGCAGCGCCAGCCATCCCATCTCAGCGAACATGGACCAGTATTTGTCTGGTTCGCTAGCGTCGCGCATGGCGTCAGCATTGCCGGCCAGCCAATGCAGCGCACTCGACTCCAGCAGCGTCTGCGTTTCTGTCAACGTCAGGCGCATGGCATCAGTCCGCCTGGGCGCCGGAAGTCTTGGCCACCTTGGCCCATTTCACGGCATCCTGCTTCACGAACGCCGCAAACTGCACGGGCGTGTTGCCGATGATGTCGAGGCCCAGGTCGTGAAACTGCTGCGCCAACGAGGGATCCTTCAACGATTCCTGTACCGCAGCGTAGACACGCTGCACCACCTCTGGTGGCGTGCCGGCCGGCGCCAGCAATCCAAGCCATGGCATCGCTTCGTAGCCCGGCAGCCCAGATTCGGCCACTGTGGGCAGGTTGGGCAACGTTGCGGAACGCTTCGCGGTGGTTACCGCCAGCGCGCGCACGCTGCCCGCCTTGATGAACGGCGCCGACGACGCGTAAGCGTCTACCATGACCTGAACGTTTCCCCCCACCAGATCGGTCAATGCCGGCGCGCTCCCCTTGTATGGGATATGCGTCATATCGACGCCCGCCATGGATTTCAGCAACTCCGCTTCCAGATGCGTGGAGGTACCCGTTCCGGCCGAGCTATAGCTCAGCGGCTTGGCGCTGTTTTTCATGTACGCGATCAACTCCTTGACGTTGTGGACGGGCAGCGATGCGTTGACTTCCAACACATGCACGACCGATGCCACCAACGTAATGGGGGCGAAGTCCTTGACCGGGTCGTAGCTGACGTTCTTGTAGATACTCGGTGCAATCCCCAGCGACGAGGCAGCCATCAGCAGCGTGTAGCCGTCGGGGGTCTGCTTGGCGACATAGTCCGATGCGATCACCGTACCGGCACCAGGTTTGTTCTCGATGACGATGGGCTGCCCCAGCTGCTTGCGCAAGCGCTCGCCCAGTGCGCGCGTCATGATGTCGGCAGCACCACCAGGGGTGAACGGCACGATGATGCGCACCGGCTTGGCGGGATAGACATCCGCTGCAGCAGCAGGCGCGCCCAGCGACACGGCACACATCGCAATCGTCCCTGCGAGCAAACGTTTGATCATGGCAGTCTCCTATTTTTTCGTTATCGAACGTCCGGCACCCATGTACCGGCAATGCTGCTACGGCTGCGCAGGCAGAATGAGTGCGTCGAGCATCGCCACACCGTGCCCGCGCTCAAACACCGCCAACGGATTGATTTCCGCTTCCGCCGCCTCGTCCCCGAGCGCCAGAAACGCACGAGAAAACGCAGCAATGGCTTCGCATGTCGCGTCAACGTCGCGCAGCGGCGCGTTCCGGTACCCGTCGAGCAAGGGAAATGCCTTCAACTGGCCCAGCATCGCGCGTGCGTCCTGCGCATTGACAGGCAGCAGTCGATGGCAGACATCGCGGTACAGTTCCGTGAGCGTACCGCCTAGCCCAACCGTCAGCGCGGCACCAAACACCGGATCGCGTACCGCACCCACGATCAGCTCTACGGCGGGCGGCGCCATCTTCTGCACGACCACGCCCTCTATCCGGGCGTCCGGGACATGCTGGCCCACGTTGGCCAACATGACGTGAAACGCTTCGCGCACTGCCCCTGACGTCCCCAGATGTAATTGCACCCCGCCTGCTTCCGTCTTGTGGGGTACGTCGGCGCTGAGCACTTTTAACGCAACGGGGTATCCGAGTGCGGTGGCGGCGGCGACGGCCTCCTCTGCCGTCGTCGCAATCCGTTCGGCGATGGTCGGCACACCCTGCGAAACAAACCAGGCCCGTGCTTCATGCTCGTTGCGCGCCAACCTGTCCGGTCCAGACGGCAACGGGCGGCATGCCTGGGCAAGCGCACGCCACGGTTTGCGCGCACGTCGCTCTTGCCAGTGCAGGAATGGGGCCAACGCCTGCATCGTCATACCGATATCAGTCATCACGGGAATGCCGGCGTCGCGCAGATACGCGCGCCGGGTCGCGCGCCCCGTATCGACCGCCACGATAAGTCGGCCGTGTTGCGCCGACACGCCGGCGAGGTCATCCGCCATCCGATCGAGCAGATAGCCGGGGGCGTACACGATGATCGTATCGATGGTCTCGGCCGTTGCCAATGCGCCAAGCGCCGTACGGACGAAACCCGGGTCATTGACGACATTTCCGGTGACATCGATCGGATTCGACACCATGCCGTAGTCCGGAATACCGGCACGCAACGTGTCCTGCAATGCGCCAGGGAGCGTCGGCACCTCTAACCCCGCACCAATGCACTTGTCAGCCAGGATCGCGCCCACCGCGCCGGAGATGCTGACAATCGCCACACGCCGTCCGGCCGATCGGTCTCGATAGCGCGATAGCTCAGCGATGTGGGCCATCTGCGCGAAGTCCTGGCATTCGATGACATTGAGCTGAGCGAACGCGGCGCGATAGATGGCCTGGTTGCCGGCCAGGGCCGAGGTATGCGAGCGCACCGCCTCGCGACCTTTATCGGTTTCTCCGGCCTTGTAGACAATCAGCGGCTTTCCGGCCTCTGCGCATGCCGACGCCGCCCGAATGAATCCTGGGCCGTCGCGAAGCTCCTCGATATAGCCAATCACCGCATCCGTCTGCGCATCCTCTGCCAGATAGTCGAGATAGGCCGAAAAATCGATGCAAGCTTCGTTGCCGGTGTTGATAAACTGGCTGAACGGCACATCAAGTTCACGGGCGATGGCGAAGACGGCTGCGCATACATTCCCGCTTTGCGTCAGCAGGCTCACGCGGCCACGCCCCTCCTGCCGTGGCGCGGTCTTGAACACGGAGGCGAATGCGGTGTAGGCATGGGTATTCAAGTTGGCGAACCCCATGCAGTTCGGCCCCGCCACGAGCATCCCGCTGTCGCGTGCGAACGCCTCCACGGTGCGCTGCAGCGCGGCCCCCGATTCACCGGCCTCCGCAAATCCGGCGGCATAGACAATGGCTGCGCGAATGCCGCGTGCGTGGCAACGCGCCAGCATCACCGCCACATCCTCGGCGGCAATCGCCAGCACCGCCAGATCGATGCCAAAAGGAAGGTCCTCCACACGATCGTGGCAACGTCGGCCAAACACGCTTTCGTACTTGGGGTTGACCGGGTAAATGTCGCCCGCATAGCCGAATTGCACAAGCAGGTCGATCGGCATGCCGCCGATCCGACCGGGGTTGTCGCTGGCACCAATGATGGCAATCGACGAAGGGTTCAGCAGCGGCTCAAGCTTGTGCGCCATGATCGCGGCCTCCTTTTACCTGGGTGTCGATGGCTGTGCTGGCGACGTTCTTCACGATCGCCTTGGCAAGGCCGGCGTCGCGTGCGCGCTGGAACCCTTCGCCCAGATGGGAAAGCTGGTGGGTATCGAAGTGCGCCGACAGCGCGGTGCGCAAGCCTTGCGCATCGAGCGATCGATTCAGTGAACGCTTGATCAGATGTAGCCCGAACGGCGGTGCCTGCGCGATGCGCATGGCGAGCGCGTCCGTCTGCGACAGCAATTCATCGTCGGGCACCACGCGATTGACCATGCCAATGCGTAGCGCTTCTGCTGCATCAATGCGCCCGCCCGTGAACAGCATCTCCTTGGCTTTCCGCACCCCCATGACCCACGGATGAATCAGCACCTCGGTCGCGGCCGCGCCAAGCGTATGCCCCACCGGATCGGAGAAGTATGCCGATTCGGATGCGATGACCATATCGCACATATTGGCAATCATGAAGCCGCCGGACACGCACGCGCCCTGTACCTGGGCAATCGTGGGCTTGGGAAAGTCCCAGATCCGCATGCAGTAGTCGAAGTAGCGACGGCTTTCGTAAGCCCAGCGTTCCTCGACCGTGAAATTGGCGCGCTTTTCCTGCGCCTCTTTGAGATCGTGCCCCGCCGAGAAGTGCGCGCCCCGACCGCCGATGACCACGACACGTACCGAATCGTCTTGCGCAGCATCGGCCAGCGCGTGATCCAGCTCATCGAGCATCAGCTGGCTCTGTGCATTCCGGGCGCCCTCACGCGCCAGCCAGATGCGGCGTACGGCGTCACGCTGTTCTGTTTCGATGGTGGTGTAAGGCATCGCGTCTCCGATTCTGATCGTTCAAGTTGCGTTCGAGTGTAGAAGGAGGTATTTCTACAATACAAACAGATACCCACTGAATGACCACTATATGGACGTAGCGAAAACCCGACGTACCGGCAGGCCACCCGCTGTAGATCACGACGAAAAGGTGCCGCAGAGGCAGACAGCCGGCGCCCAGACACTGCGCAGAGGACTGGAAATCCTGCGGCTACTCGCTCAGCATCAGGAGGAAGGCGCGACGCTGGCCGAGCTCGTCGTTGCGACCGGGCTGGAGCGACCCACCGCCTATCGACTGTTGTGCTCGCTGGAGGAGGAACGCTTTGTCGAGCGCAACGCGGAGACCAAGCGATATCGGCTCGGTATCGACGCCATGCAGCTCGGTGCCGCGGCGTCGGAGAAGGCACCGATTGTCGACGTCGTGCTGCCGCTCATGAAGAAGCTGGCGCGAGTATCGGGCGACACGGTGTTCCTGGTTGTGCAGCAGGGCGATTTCACGGTCTGCCTGCACCGAGAAGAAGGATCGTTTCCTGTGCGCGTCTTCACGACGGTGCCCGGACAACGCAGGCTGATGGGGATCGGCGCGGGTGGCTTGGCGCTCATGTCGGCAATGTCAGATGCCGCGATTCGCGACATTCACAAGCGCCGCAGTGCGTTGTATGCCCAGGCGGATATGCCGATCACACGCTTGATGGCGGCAGTGACTCGCTCACGGCGTAAGCACTATGCCGAAATTGTGGACACCATTACAGAAGGTGTTTCTGGGGTGGGGTGCGCGTTTGCTTTGCCATTCGGCGCATCCGCTGCCATCAGTTTCGGTGCAATAAGCAGCAGAATGACGGCAAGCCGGCGCGATGAACTCGGCGCAATGATGGCGCACGAACTTTCCCAGTTCACCATGATGGGAGAGAAGGGTTGAGTTGACCTGAAGCGCTACTCATCGACCGACAAGCAATGCAGCCATCTCCAGAAACAGAGATGGCGCCTCACATTTTTGTCGCGGCTGTCTCCGCAAAAATGTATGTTTTGGATAAAAAACCACGTTTCTCATGGCCTATATAGGCATCTATCCTCGGCGGCAAGCGCGCGCGCTACCCGGACCAAATACCTACTAGCGAAGACGGCATGTCGACGACGCCTCAAGGACGCGATCTTTGGGAAATAATGGTTCGCGCACAACGTCTCGCACGCGCCTAGTGGAAGCGCTCAGGGGAATAATGCCTAAGCGCCGCATAAATGCGCTCTATAGATCACTTGCATCGGAATCGCGCCACAATCGCGCCATAGCCTTTACGAATCGCGCCACAATCGCGCCATCTTTTCCGGCGAATTGCGCCATACGTTTCCACGCCCGACAGCACAACGCTGGCTCAGCCAATGGGTGGATGACGGAAAGATCTCGACGTTCAAGCGGTGGCGTGGCGATGCATTTCCTTCAGCTTCGCGGGTCCGATCTTTTCTGCGGCCATAGTGGTGGCATAGTGGGTCTGCAAGTTCATCCAGAACTGCGGATCCATGTCGAAGTAGGCGCCCAGGCGCACTGCAGTATCAGCCGAAACCGCGCGCTCGCCCTTCACGATTTCGTTGATGCGGCGTGGAGGTACGTCAATTGCCCTGGCCAGTGCATATTGGCTGATACCCATCGGTTCCAAAAACTCCGCCCGGAGAATTTCACCAAGGGTTGAGAGAGGGATTTGTCGAGCCATTTACCGCTCCAGAATCATGCAGGTGCGACTCGCCTTAGGGATGCCGCACCCGACTTGCTTTCTCACTTCAACCATAGTGGAAGTTGTACCCACCGACATAGATGCGCGTCCTGAGCGTCCGAGCCTCTTCCTCTGCCATTGTTCCCGCCGCCAGAAACGAAAAAACCGGCTTTCGCCGGCTTCCTCTCCCGCACATCAGGTGGTCGTGCCACACAGATATCGGGGATTAGTTGTTAGCAAACCATTAGCTCGTTTCGCCAATCGTTGCAACAGTAGTTGCTGCACTCGGTACTGCTGACATCGTGCTGCACAACGTCAGCAACCGTCCAATGCTATCGCATATTTAGTTGGGTCTTTTCGACATCGATCAATTGATCCCGATGTAAATACACCCCGGCTACAGGCGGCACCGTTGTCAGCTTAGGCGCCCTCGCCTATGTTTCCCTGATCGGCGCCACATGCCCCTATCGCCTAGAGCCCAAATGTTTCGTGAGCCTTTCCAGCCGTGCAGATATTCGGTACCCCTATGTCGCGTGTACCGGCCACGGCGGCCAGCCCGAGCACTGCTTCCCGAAGAATAATCTGCGGAATTCGGCATTGCTCCGGGCTCGCCGGTGCTGCTGGCAATCCGCGTGTCATTCGGTCTGAACGGCGTTCCCGTCGAGTATCGGAGGTCATGGATGGTGACTGCCGCGCACGACTACCTGTGCGAACTGGGCCGGACCGGAGCAACGAGCACCGCAGGTTAGGCCGAGTGAGTTCTTTGGCAATTTGTGTGACGACGACGAGTTCGCGTGGAGGACCTTGCCGTGGTCTTGCCCGCCACCTATGGGTGTCACGTTGCTGCTAGCATCTGGGCACGAACTTTGTACCCGAAACTGCCTCTTTGGGATTACCCTCACGGCGATGCGGCTGCCTAGCCTGCAGACTTACTGAATCTGGACCTGCACCTTGCGCTACGAACTAACCGATCTCCGACTCTTCCAAGCCATCGCCGAGGCTCATAGCCTGGCGGGAGGCGCCAATGCAGCACACATCACCGCTTCGGCCGCCAGCTACAGACTGAAGAATCTGGAACATGCATTAGGTATTCCCCTCTTCATTCGGAGCCCCCGCGGCATGGATCTCACTCCTGCAGGCGAGATGCTGCTTGCACACGTCAGGGAGTTACTTCAAGGCATAGAGCGCATGCATGCGGAGGTGGGGCAGTTCGCGAGCGGTCTCAAGGGACACATCCGCCTGCTCGCCAACAGTAGCTCGCTAAATGGATTCATCATCCCAAGCGTCAGCCGTTTCCTGGCTGCCCACCCCGAGGTAAATATCGACTTGGAGGAGAGGACGAGCCAGGCAATCGTCGCTGCGGTAGCCGCCCACGAAGCGGACATCGGCATACTGGCAAATGAGCTGGCTAGCGAAGCGAACGCCGCAGGGACACGCTCGGTCCGCTACGCCGTTGACGAGCTGGTGCTGGCAGTGCAGCGCGGCCATCCGCTTGCGCGAGAATCAGCGGTGCGCTTTGGTGCTGCGCTGGGTTTCGATTTTGTATGCATGAGCCGAAACAGCAGCAACTTCCTGTTCCTCAAGGACATGGCCCAAAGAGCCGGCAAGCAGCCTAACGTCCGACTGCACGCGCATAGCTTCGAGGCAGTCTTGTCGTTGGTCGAGGCGGATGTCGGGATAGCACTGGTACCCCGAAGCGTCGCCTCGGAGGCCATCACCGCGGGCCAGATTGTCGCTGTGGGCCTAGACGAGCCTTGGGCCGTGCGGGAGCTCAGTCTCGTGACGCGCGGCGACGGCAAGCTTCCAGGTTTCGCGGCCGCATTTGTCCAGTTTCTGCTGAGCGATCCCCGCGTGGCCATCACGCGGGAACCGCAAATGCCGTCTGCCTGAAGAGGCTCAGCGCTTCCGGTTGATAAAGCTCGCCATGTGTTCCTGAGGCTCACCGGTTTCGAAGGCCAGACCGAATTCGGTGACGCTGTTCTGGATAGAGTCGTCGAGCGGCGCCTCCTCCCACTCACGTAGCAGCCGCTTCTGTTGCCGCACGACTTGCGGGCCAAAGCTTGCCAGCAGTTCCGCCACCCGAGCCACTTCAGCGTCCAGACTCGCGAGCGGCACGACTTTGCTGACCAGGCCGGCCGAGAGCGACTGCTCGGCATCTGCAATTTCACCGGTCAGGAGAAACCACGCTGTCCTTGCGTTGCCAATAAGGCGAGGCATCAACGCAGCATGAATGACCGAGGGGATACCGACCTTGACCTCAGGCATGCCAAGCTGCGCGTCTTCCGATGCGATGCGGATATCGCAAGCAAGGGCCAATTCGAGACCGCCACCAAGGCACCACCCAGGCATACGCGCGATGACAGGGACCGGGAAATGCCGGAGTGCATTGCAAAGGTCGCGCAGGCCGCTGATGAATACCTCGGCGCTCTCACGCTTGAGTGCAGCCATCTCGTTGATGTCTGCGCCACCGATAAAGCCCTTGTCACCGGTACCGCGGATAACCAGGACTCGAACGCCCTTTCGCTCAGCCAGCGCTCGCACTGCGTTGGTCAAATCGGCAATGACGGGGGTGCTGAGGATGTTCAGCGACTTTGCCTCACGGATGGTGACTGTAGCGATGCCACGCTCGTCGACTTCTACCGCCGCGTGGCGATTGGATAGGTTCTCGCTCATACGAATCTCCTTATTGCAACTTCTCGAAGCGGATGTCCTCGACCACCTTCTTCCAGTGCTGATTCTGCGTCCGGATAAGGTCCGCGAAGGCCTTGCGGGTCGTCCACGCCGGGATGGCGCCCTGCTTCTCGATGGCCGCCACGACCTCAGGCTCCGCCAGTACCTGTTTTACTGCCGCGTTGATCTTGTCGAGAATGGGTGCAGGCGTGCCGGCAGGTGCGCCGAGCCCAAACCAAGAGGGATTGTTCATGGCAGGCAGACCGGCTTCTGCATACGTCGGCACGTTGGGCAACATCTTCAGGCGTTGCTTGGCCGCGACTGCGAGAGGACGCAGCTTACCGCCTTGAATCAAACCGGACGACGATGGGATGTTGTCAAAAACGACCTGAATCTGGCCAGCCATCGCGTCGTTCAATGCCGGCCCGAGCCCCTTGTACGGGACGTGCAACATTTTCGTACCCGTGACGTTCATGAACAGTTCGCCGTTCATGTGGCTCAGGCCGCCGTTGCCTGACGAGCCAAACGAATACTTGCCCGGCTCTGCCTTCAGCAGCTTGATAAATGCCGTCAGGTCTTGCGCGGGAAAGGACGGGTTGACAACCAGCACATTGGGTACATCAGCCAAGTTGCTGATGGGGTCGAAGTCCTTCACCGGGTCATACGCCGTCTTCTGGTAGACGTTCGGATTCACAGCATGGGAGCTCTCGACCTCCATCACCAGCGTGTACCCATCGGCGGGCTGCTTAGCTGCGAAAGCGCTACCTACCGCGCCGCCCGCACCGGGGCGATTCTCAACGACCACGGGTTGCTTGAGCACGGCGCCAAGCCGCGTACCGACCACGCGCGCGATGATGTCTGTGGTGCCACCCGCCGCATAAGGCACGATCAGCTTGATGGGCTTGTCTGGCCAGGTCGACGCATGTGCGACACCGAACTGGCTGGCGCAAGCCGTGGCGACCATGGCGAGGATGGTTTGTTGCAACTTCATTATTGTCTCCGAACGAATCTGATTTCGGTTAGGGCTTCGCCATTACGCTTGCGGCGTATGCTCGCCAAGCAGCGGCGGCGGTTTCAAGGGATTAGGATTGCTCGGCAGCATGGGGTTGCGCACCATTGGGATCGCTCCCATGACCGGGTGCATCGCGGTTTGTCGCATCTGCCGATGCTGGACCTGCGGATGGGCAAAGACCTCTTCCATCGTGTTAATCGGCCCCCACGGCACACCAGCCGCATCAAACGCCGTCGTCCACGCATCCCGCGTGCGCGTCGGGAACAGGTCTGTGAGCACTGCTCTCAGCGCTGGAAGGTTCTCAATACGTCCCGAGTTGGTGATGTAGCGTGCGTCTTGCGCAAGATCGCTACGGCCCGCCACCTCGCAAAATCGTGCGAACTGCGTGTCGTTGCCAATAGCAAGAATGATGTAGCCATCCGCGCAGCGAAAAACTTCATAGGGCGCGCAATTGGGGTGGGCGTTGCCGCTGCGCTGGGGATTCTCATTCGAGACGAGGTAGTTGGCGCCTTGGTTCGCATTCAAGGCCACCGCCACATCGAGTAGCGCGATATCGAGGTGCTGACCTTCACCGGTTTGCTGGCGCTGGAACAGTGCTGCCAAAACGGCCGAGGTGGCATACATCCCGGTGCTCACGTCAACGACTGCCACGCCTGTTCTCAGCGGGCCAGCGCCGGGGCTGCCATCGGGTTGCCCGGTGTAGCTCATCAAGCCGCCCATTCCCTGAAACACATAGTCGTAGCCGGGCTTGTCCGCCATCGGGCCGTCCTGCCCAAATCCGGTGATAGACAGGTAAATCAGACGAGGATTGATGGCTTTGAGCGACGCATAGTCGAGGCCATACCGCTTGAGCGTTCCGACCTTATAGTTTTCCACCAGCACATCTGCGTGGCGAGCCAGTTCAATCAACTGTGCGGCACCTTCCGGATTGCTGTAATCGATGCTCACCGACTCCTTGCCTCGATTGCAGCTGATGAAGTACGCCGACATCCGTTGCTCACTGCCGTCGCCTGCCGTCATGTAGGGCGGGCCCCACCCGCGCGTATCGTCGCCGCGCTGCGGATGCTCGACCTTCACCACATCCGCGCCAAGGTCGGCTAGGTTCTGCGTGCACCATGGCCCAGCCAGGATGCGAGATAAGTCCAGGACCCGAACGCCCTCTAGTGCCCGATGTAACATTCCTGCTCCGTGTTCTCATACTTAACGTGGGGCCCAGTGTATGGACCCCACGTCAGAAAATCGATTTGAATGTTCTCAAGGCTGCCTTCAAGACGGCTCAACGGTCAGTGCCGGCGATCGAAAGTCTGCGCACCGGCGGCCACAAGACGCTCCAGAAGTGGAGACGGCTCCCAATGTGCGCCGTGTTCGTCCCGTAGGGCCCGAATTCGGGCGAGAACCTTGTCCAGGCCAAGGGTCTCCGCGTAGAACATCGGTCCGCCGCGCCAGGCCGGGAAGCCATAGCCGTGTACGTATACGACATCAATGTCCGACGCCCGTTGTGCGATCCCTTCGTCAAGGATGTGAGCGCCCTCATTGATTAAGGCGAGCATGCTGCGCTCGACGATTTCTTCGTCAGTGATGACTCGCCTCTCAATACCCGCCTCGCGGGCACAGTCTGCGATGAGTTCGTCGATGAGCGGGTCGGGGATCGGCGCTCGGCTGCGTGGCTCGTAGCGATAGTAGCCACCGCTGGTCTTCTGTCCAAAACGGCCTAACTCGCAGATGCGGTCGGCCACCTTGGAGTACCGCAGGTGCGCAGGACGCGTGGGCGCCAGACGCTTTCGTGTTGCCCAATTGATGTCCATACCGGCAAGGTCCGCCATGGTCAGTGGCCCCATTGCCATGCCGAAATCGGTGAGCGCACGGTCGACTTGTTGAGGCGAGGCCCCCTCCTCCAGCAAGAATCCGGCTTCGCGCCAATACGGGGTCAGCATCCGGTTACCGACAAACCCTTCACACACACCGACAAGAACGGGAACCTTCTGGATGCGTTGTGCCATGGCAAGGCAGGTCGAGATCACATCCGGGCGGGCCGCCTTCCCTCGCACCACCTCCAGTAGCTTCATCACGTTCGCCGGACTGAAGAAATGCAAACCAATCACGTCGCCCGGACGCTTCGTCGCTGCGGCAATCACATCAATATTGAGTCGCGACGTGTTCGTAGCGAGGATCGCGCCAGGCTTACATACCTGGTCCAGCCGTTCGAAGATTGCCTGTTTGACGCCCATATCCTCGAACACTGCTTCGACAACCAAGTCTGCCTGTGCCAGGGCATCAAATTCCAGCGTCGAGGTAATGCGCCCAACGCGTTCATCGATCTGCTCAGATGTGAGCTTGCCTTTGGCTGCGGTAACCTCATAGTTGCGCCGAATCATCACCATGCCTCGGTCGAGGGCTGCCTGCTCACGCTCAACCAGCGTGACGGGGATCCCCGCGTTGACGAAGGACATCGTGATGCCAACGCCCATCGTTCCCGCACCGAGCACCGCGACGCGCTCCAGAGGGCGTAGCGCCAGCCCTCTGCCTTCGGCAAACTTGGGCGCCTCACGCTCTGCAAAGAATACGTGGCGAAGCGATTTCGACTCGGTACCCGCGACCAATTCGTCGAAACGAGCGCGCTCGAACACCATCCCATCGATGAACGGCAACTGCGTTGCAGCCTTCACGCAAAGAACAGATGCCTTCTGTGCCGACGCGTTACGGTCCTTCCGGCTCACTGATGCCAGCCTGGCGTCAAAATCAACGTTGGATGCATTGAGGTCGCGAGCTGCGACAACGGGATGAGCGTCTGACTTTTTCACCACCTCGCGGCAGAATTTCACCGCTGCCGCAACGACATCCTCTCCTGACAGGGCCCGCTCGTTGCCGGGGGTGATGGCATCTGCGAGTCCAATCTGCAAGGCAACCTTGCCTGTCACCGGCACGCCCGTCTGGATCATGTCCAGCGCTCGCTCCACACCGATCAAACGAGGCAATCGTTGGGTACCACCGCCGCCCGGAACCAGTCCGATGTTGACCTCCGGCAACCCAAGGCGCGCGTCCTGCGCGACGACCCGATAGTGGCAGCCGAGCGCCAATTCCAGCCCGCCGCCCAGCGCCACCCCGTGGATAGCCGCAATCACGGGCTTTCGCGAAGCCTCCATGAGCTGCTGGATATCCCTTGAGAGCGGCCACGCACTTGCTGCGGGGGTGTTGAATTGGCGGATATCCGCGCCACCGCAGAACGCCTTACCTGACCCAGCCACTACGACACCAACAATGTTGCTGTCCTCAAATGCACGTTTCAGACCGGCATGAATGCCTGCCCGCGTGGTGTCCCCAAGCCCGTTGACAGGGGGATTGTCCAGCCACAGCACGGCGACATCGGCGCGCGCTTCATAGCCAACAGTGGGGGAAAGACGAAGAACTTCAGAAACTTGTGACATCCTGATACCCGGAAGTGACGCGGCGAGCCGGCAACGGCGGTCGGCGCGAGAGCAAAGTCAGTTGTGAATGACAAGGTGAGCAAGAACGCTCAGGTGCACGCGGTGGAGAAAGACAGCCTGGCCCCTGTCAGTTCCTGCAGGCGACCGCGCGACATCCCGGGCACCATTTCGACGGCATGGAAGCCCTTCGGGGTGACGTCGATCGTCGCCAGATCCGTGTAGATGCGTTTCACACAGCCAGCGCCCGTAATAGGAAGGGAGCATGACTCCACGAGTCGTGGAAGCCCCTCGCGGGTGACGTGCTCCATGATGACGTAGACGCAGCGCGCGCCGACGGCAAGGTCCATGGCCCCCCCCACGGCTGCAGCCACACCTTCCTGCCCCAGGGACCAGTTAGCCAGGTCACCGTTCTGGCCAACCTGATAGGCGCCCAGCACGCAATAGTCGAGATGGCCGCCCCGCATCATTGCGAACGAGTCCGCGTGGTGGAAATACGCGCCACCCTCGACCAGTCCCACAGGCAGCTTTGCGGCATTCGTCACGTCCGGATCCGCCGCCTCTCCGTCTTGGAGCGCTCGCATCCCGAGAATGCCGTTCTCACTATGAACGATGACCTCATCTTCCGGTCGCCAATAGTTGAGCGCCAGTACGGGCAAGCCAATGCCAAGGTTCACGTACGAGCCCGGCGGGATATCCCGGGCGACACGTTCGGCCATCTGTCCACGCGTACGCTTTTCAACCATGGTGGTTCTCCCCGGAAACGCTATCAATCTGGACCAGCCGCTTCACGAAAATGCCAGGCGTCACGATGTGCTCAGGGTCAATGCCGCCAAGTGATGCGCGCTGCGAAACCTGAACAATCGCCGTCCTGGCAGCCATGCACATGGGCGGACCAAAGTTTCGTCCTGCCTTCCGATAGGTCAGATTGCCCCAGCGATCGGCGCGCTCGCCTTTGACCAGCGCGAAGTCACCATGCAATGGGCGCTCGAAGACGTACCCGACTCCATCTATCACCCGGGTCTCTTTGCCCTCGGCGAGCCTGGTGCCATAGCCGGTCGGCGTGAGGAATCCGCCAAGACCAGCCCCGGCAGCGCGCAGGCGCTCGGCCAGCGTTCCCTGCGGCACACACTCGAACTCGATTTTTCCAGCGGCATACGCCTCTTCGAAGGCCATCGCTTCGGCGCCCCGCGGATACGACGCCAACAAGCGGCGGACACGCCCGAGGCGGATGAGCCTTGCCAGTCCTGTTTCGCCTGTACCGCCGTTGTTGCAGACAATGGTCAAGTCGCGCGCACCCTGCTCGGCAAGGGCCTCGAGCAGCTCAATCGGTTGACCGGACGTCCCGAATCCGCTGACCAGGACCGTGGCGCCATCGTGAACGTCCGCGACTGCTGCCAGCGCGGACTCGAAAAATTTGTCGATCATCGCGAGGCCCCCTATTGAATCGCCGAAAGAATGGCAGTGGCCTGGCTCGACAGGACACCGCCGTTTCCGTGCACCAGCGCCGTCTCTGCGCCAGCGACCTGGCGCTCCCCGGCTTCCCTGCGCAATTGCGTGACAGCTTCAATGACCAGGAAGATGCTGTACATCCCAGGGTGCACGCATGACAGTCCACCCCCGTTTGTATTCATTGGGAAATCACCGCCCGGGGCGACGCGACCGCCGGAAACGAAGGCACCGCCTTCTCCCTTCGCACAGAATCCAAGGTCTTCGAGAAAGAGAATGGGGTTGATTGTGAACGCGTCGTACAACTCGACCACGTCGATATCCTTGGGCGCCAGGCCGGCTTGCGCAAAGGCCTTGGCGCCGGAATCGATGGCGGGCGTCCGGGTCAAGTCCTCCATGCACGAAATCTGGCGGTGCCAATGGGCATGGCCGACGCCCAATATATAGATTGGCTTGGCATGGAGTGCCTTCGCCCTGTCAGCACGCGTGACGACGAATGCGCCCGCGCCATCCGTGACAAGGCAACAATCGCGCACCGTCAGCGGATCCGAAATCATCTTTGCATGGATGACGTCGTCAACGCTGAGGGGTTCGCGGGCAAACGCATCGGGATTGAGTTGCGCCCATTTGCGCGCAGCCACTGCCACTTCGGCCAGCTGCGTACGCGTGGTGCCGTACTCATGCATGTGGCGGGCTGCCGCCAGTGCATAGCTGGTGACCGGGTTAAACGGCTTGTATGGATGCTCGTAGGGCTGAGGATCCAGCTCCGCGCGCATCGCATTCACACGCGAACTACTCGGTATGCTACGAGGATTACTGCCATAGCAAATCAGCACGTTCTCGCATTCTCCCGCTTCGATTGCCATCGCGGCAATGCGGATGTCCGCAATGAAGGACGAGCCACCGAACATTGTGCTGTCGGAGAATTTCGGCCGGATACCCAGATACTCGGACATCCGCATGACCCACCAGGGAGACGTCAGGCTGGAGGTGATGACGCCGTCGATGTCGGCCATGCGCAGCCCGCTCGCTGCAACGGCTGCCTTCGCCGCCTGGGCGATGATCTCCTGCTCTGTACGCCCCCCGGCGTGCCCAAGGCCAGCCAGCCCTGTGCCGAGAATCGCCACGCCACCGCGGTCAGTTGCTTTCGTCATTGCGGCCCTCCCGTCGGGCTGAACACAAGGAGAACGCCTTCACCCTCCTGCGCAATCATTGCCTTCACCCTGGCACCAATCTTCACATCGCCGGGTTCGATTCCGACGACGCGGCTCATCAAGCGCGGCCCCTCGTCAAGATCCACGAGACAAACGTTGTGACTCGTCTCCTTGCCTCGAACCACGGTGGTGGAATAGACGCGACCCAGTCCCGTTGGCGCCGTCCATTGCAGCGCAAGCGAACCGCAATACGGACAAATGACGCGGGGAAAGAAGTGATACCGGTCACACTCAAGGCATTTAGGGATTTCGAATACCCCTTGCGCCAGTCGGCCGAAGTAATGTTCATCGGCACTCTGCACGTTGCTGTCAGCCATACCGCCCTCACTGCTCGATGTGTACGCCGGTGATCTTCACGGTGTTTTGCCACTTGATCACTTCGGCCTCGACATACTTCCTGAACTCCGCCGGATTCAGCCCGCCCGCTGCTTCTGCTTGTTGCCGCTTGAGCTTCGCAACCATGTCAGGCGACGCCATGATGCGGTTGACCTCCGCGTTGAGGCGCGTGACGATTGCCTGCGGCGTGCCGGCGGGGGCGTACAGGCCAAGCCAGGTGTAGGCATCGAAGTTCTTGTAACCGGCCTCCGCGATGGTCGGTACGTCCGGGAACAGCTTGCTGCGCTCCGCGCCAGTCACAGCAATTGGGCGTAGCTTTCCTGCTGCGACAAACGCGGACACGCTCATCGAATCCTGGAAGACAACGGGAATCTGCCCTGCCACAACGGCTTGCGTCGAGGGGGATGCCCCTTTGTATGGAACATGGACGAGCGGCGCCCCTGTCATATGGCGGAACAACTCGCCCGCCAAGTGGGTTGAGCCACCCGCCCCGGCCGACCCATAGGGAACACTGCCCTGTTCTTTGGCCCACTTCACGAACTCCGGCACGGTGTGGACAGGGACCGAAGGATTCACCACCAGCATGTTGGGGGCTTTCGCGATCAGCGCGATGGGCTCGAAGTCCAGCACCGGCCGATACCGAACTGACTTCTGGACGGCCGGACCAATGACATGACCCGTTGCGCTGAGCAGAAGCGTGTACCCATCGGCCGGCTTGCGAGCGACGTACTCCGTCGCAATCTGCCCCGCTGCGCCAGGCCGGTTCTCCACGACGAAGCTCTGCTTGAGCGATTCGCTGAGCTCCGCGGCGACCAGCCGACCGACGATATCCGTCATGCCGCCAGGTGCGAACGCCACCACGATGGTGACTGGCTTACTCGGATAAGTGTCGGCGTGAGCTGTCGATAGGGTAGCGCCGCCAAGTGCCAGGGAAGCACCGATCGTCGCGAGAAGGCGTCGGCGGGCAAAGCTTTGAATCATCGTTGTCTCCTGCGTCGTTGTGCACATAGTCACGAGCGTGACCCGCGTTTTTGTTGTCGACGCAGTATATTTTTGGCCGGCTACGGCACCTATCCGAAAGATTCGAAGCTTGCCTTCGTGGTTTTTCAACGCCCCGCAAGGCATTGAGCAGTAATAGGTTTATGGCGCCAAGCCAGCACTGGACACGGGTATTCCCTAATCCAGCGACCTCGGACGCCAGTCCTCTGCTGGGCTGTGTTCGGCTGCTCCGTCCGTGGCGTCGTCGGATGCTCGGCAATCCAACGCTCCATATCGGCCATATCACCGGCTGCGCCGGCATCTGATTCCAACAGTGTCAAAGGTACCTCACCGCCGAAGTGCTCGTTGGGCGCGCTCAACAATTCTCTCCCCAGCACGTCTGGGCTCAGATGCACGCCACGAGAGCCAGCGGATTCGGAATCGTTCTTGACCGCAGTGACAGGTGGACGGCATTGGGAAAAGCGATGGCGTTACGAATCAAGAATCAACTCGGCGTAACTATCCTAAGCCGCAAAGGAGCACCGCAAGCGGAGGCTCTTGAATGGCTGAAGTCCGCACTTTCCGAAGCAGTTGAGCAGCTTGACGCGACTCCCAGCGCCTAGACAAGTATGTCTGATTGTGGCCTTCCCGCAGTGCCATGCCCCATCGCGGATCGAGGCGTTCCGTGGAGAAGCGCCCGCCTCACGACATCACAGGAGAGCACGTCTCTTTACGTATTCTTCCAGGCGGATCCCACGGAGGATATTGCCACGGCGTCACGGGATGAGTATCAATTTCCCCGAAGTCTTGCGGCTCCCCAAATCGGCATGTGCATGGGCCGCGTCGGAAAGTGCATACTCGCCGCCGCTGAAAGCCTTCAGCTTGCCTTGGCGTACCCAATCGAACAGCGAGGCAGAGCGTTGACGCAACAATGCCGGCGTCCGGATATGGTCTGCGAATACAGCGAAACCGATCTTGATGCTATTGGGCAAGCTGAACAGCTCAATCGCCCTCGAAGGCTCTAGCAGCGGACCGGGCCAGCAATAGGTTCCCGCGCGGCGGAGTGCTCTCAACGACGCCTTGAACGACGCCGGCCCCGCTCCGCCATACACAACGTGCACCCCTTCCCCATTGGTCAGGCGCATGACGGCGCTCACGAAAGTGCCGCCACTGTCCACCAACAGGTTGTCCACGCCAGCCTCCATCGCCACGCGTCGCTTGGCTTCAGAGGAGACGCGGCCTATAACCCGTCCCCCGCGCAGTTTGATGATTTGCGTCAGCAGCGAGCCGACACCGCCTGCCGCCGAGTGCACCAAGGCGATGTCTCCTTCCTGGACCGGATAGAACTCCGTGGCAAAGTGGCTGGCAGTCAGACCGTTCATCATCACTGAGGCCGCCGTGCGGAAATCGATGTCGTCAGGAAGTGGCACCAGCGATTCGGCCGGCATCGTGATTTGCTCCGCGTAGCTGCCAGGCGCGTAAGCCCAGGCCACGCGATCTCCAACGGCAAAGTCGCTCACACCCTCTCCAACGGCAAGCACCCGCCCCGCCCCTTCGACGCCAAGTGGCTTTGGATTCGACACCCCGGTCCAGGCCACGCCCTGACGCACAACGATATCCATGAAGTTCACACCGGCCGCAGCAACGCCCACCAATACTTCGCCCGGCCATGGGGTCGGGTCCCGACGGTCGACGTATTCGAGGACATCGACATCGCCAATATTCCTCATGACAACCGTTTTCATTGCTCTGCCCTTACCCATTTTCTGGAAGAAGCCTTGCGGCGGATCAAGCTACGCTACCGCCTTTGCGTGACCCTGCCAATACTGGGCGCGGAGGGCTTTCTTGTCGATCTTGCCAAGCGCAGTCAGAGGAAGCGAATCCACGAACTCCACCGTTTTCGGCGCCATCGTGGGGCCCTTGCGCTCTCGTACGTGGGCAATCAATGCCTGCTCAGTTGCTGACGATCCTGCCCGCAACACCACGATAGCCTTGACTGCCTCGCCCCACTTCTCATGCGGAACACCGATCACAGCGGCGTTTGCAATCGCAGGGTGACTGGCCAGCGAGTTCTCGACCTCCTGCGGATAGACATTGAACCCTCCCGAGATGATCATGTCTTTCTTGCGATCGACGATATGGAAGTAGCCGTCATTGTCCTGAAACGCCATATCCCCTGTATGGAGCCAGCCATCCCGTAGCAATTCGTTCGTCGCTTCGGGCTTGTTCCAATAGCCTCGCGTGACGTGCGGCGCTCGCACACATAACTCACCGATGCTGCCGCCGCGAGGCAGAACGTTATCGTTCTCGTCGACAAGTCGCACCGCCACACATGGATAGGGCTTGCCAGCCGAGGTGAGCTTGTCGCCGTGAGGATGAAGATGATCTTCAGCGGTCAATGCCAGGATGGTTCCTGGCACTTCTGTTTGACCGTAGTTTTGATGGAGAATCGGGCCGAACAACGACAAGGCATGCGCGAGCCGACTTTCCGAGATCGGTGCGGCAGTGTAGATAATGCGTCGCAGACCACGGAGATCCACGCTGCCAATACGCGGGTGATCCATTAGCATGTACAACATGGTGGGGACGACAAAGAGCACAGTCGCCTGTCGTTGAGCAATAGCCTCAAGCGTCTTGTCGACATCAAATCCGTCGTGGATGACCACGGTCCCGCCCTTCACCAGCACCGGAATAACCAGTGCGCCCGCACCATGCGACAGTGGAGAAGAAACAAGGAGGCGAACCGCGGTATCGAAGCCTTGCTCGGCAATGTGCAACAGGGACGCGAACGCAAGCGCGCGGCTTTCAGTCATGACGCCTTTTGGAACACCGGTGGTGCCGCCCGTATAGATCAGCCGGATGTTGTCAGCCGGCTGATCTAGTGCCTCCAGTGGTCGGGGCGTGTACCTTTCTACGGCGCCCCAGAAATCCGTGGTGTCCGGCACGGGATCATGAGCGGCAAGACGAAGCGGTCGTTGTGCCGCGGCCAGTAGCTGCTCACCGCGCGAAGCACGCGCGGCATCCACGACAAGTAGCACGGCACCGCTATCCTCCAACATATAGCGATGATCTTCGAAACTAGCCGAATAGTTCGGAATCACGGAAACGTAGCCACCAATGAATGCGGCGGCCATCACCACAAACATTTCGTGGCGGTTTCCCGTGAGTTGCATGATTGCGTCGCCACGCTTCAGGCCTAACGCTTCAAAATACTGCAACGTGCGGCTGATCTGCTGAGCGATATGTGCGTACGTTATGGGTTCACCCTGGCAAACAAATGCCGTCCTCTCCGCATGGCGCTCCAGTGCGTTGACGATCATGTCGCCGACACCGGCAACAGAGAATAGTGCCGACGCTGCATCGCCTTCATTGGGGCGCTTCATTACCATCTTCTCCGCCATCATTGCTCACCCAATTTCTTGTCCTTGATGAGCGCACCAAGACGTTCTGACTCATTGCGTACCCGAGCAACGAACGCGTCGGACGACGACACTTCGATGTCGTAGCCTTCCGCCAGCAATTGCTCTTTCAGCGCCGGCGTGCCGAGCGCATGCCGGAGCGCGTTTCGCAGGCGGTCAGCGGTCTCTTTTGGCAGCCCGGCTGGCGCGATAAGCCCGACCCACGACGACGCTTCGAAGCCCGGGTAGGTTTCCGCAACAGTCGGCACATTGGGCAGGAGCGGCGAACGTTTGACCCCGCCCGTAGCTATCGCCCGCAGCCGCCCGTCCTTGATGTACGGCAGGAAGTATCCGAGCGTCCCAGAGGCCATGTCATAGCGGCCCGACAACAGATCTGGGAGGAATGAGCCGCCGCCGCCCTGATAAGGCACCGGCAAGAGCTCAACGCTCGCGAGATTTCCCAACAGCAAAGGATAGAGATGGTTCGACGTGCCCTGTCCTGTCGAACCGAACGACACCGTACCTGGCTTGGCTTTGGCGGCCTGCAGCAGCGCTGGCAGCGACGGATAGGATTTGCCGGTAACAAGCACATGAGGCGCCGAGACCACTAGCGTCACGTAGCTAAAGGATTTGAACGTGTCATACGACAGCGACTTGAACATGTACTGATTGACGGCCTGGGAATCAAACACCACGCCCAACGTATAGCCGTCAGGCTTGGCCCTGGCCACTTCAGCGGTGCCTAGCGTGCCTCCCGCGCCCGGCTTGTTGACCACGACATATGTCTCGCCAAGCTCCTGCGTAAGGCCATTCGCCACGATGCGAGCGATTCGATCGGTAGTACCACCGGCCGAATAGGGCACGATGATCTGCACCGTCTTGCTCGAATCGGCAGCTTGTGCTCCCCCTGGCATTGCCTGTGCAAGCGCGGCAATGCTCGTGGCCAACACCGCGTTTAAGAATGCTTTCGTCATGACTGTCTCTCCAATATTATTTTGTGCGGCGATTCCTAGTTCGCGACGGGACCGTCGTAGAGGATCGACTGGTCAGCATGGTCGGCCATCATGAAGCCAATGGGCCGGGACGCCTCTTCGAACAGGTGCGCGAGCAGCCCGGCCGTACGCGCAAGGATCGGAATGCCCTTCAGCGCGCCCACCGGGAAGCCGGCCTGAAGGAGCACGGCCGGAATAGAGCCAGAGACATTGATCGGTAGGGTGCGGGCGTAGATCTCAGGGATCGTTCGCTCCACGGCGAAGAGGGCGTCTAGGTAGGGACCGGCGACGCCCAATTCCTTTGCGAGCGTCAGCATGCGCGCTGTGCGCGGGTCCCCGGCGCCATGTAGCGGATGACCGTATCCCGGAACAGTTTGCCCAGCGGCTTTGCGTGCTTTGAGCTTACGTGCAACGACGTCTTCGAGGGCTTCACCCGACTCCGCTTGCGTCGTCACGATATCGTGCAAGAAACGGCCGCACAGCTCGGACGTGCCCATGACCACCGTCCCTGCTCCCAGGATCCCGGCTGCCACCGCGCCCTGGAGCGCGGCGGGGTCCGCGTCGTATGTCATTCGGGCAGCTTGAACAGTCGGCGTCAATCCGTGCTCGGCAAGGGCGACGAGTGCAGCATTGACCAGCCGACTCTGTGCGGGTGTCGCTTCCGTTCCGGTCAACAGGAAGTAATAGAAGTCGGGAAAATCGACTTTGCCTATCAAGTCACGGCACAGATCTTTGCCACGAATGGTGATGCTGTGGGCATTGGCCGTCGAAATGGCCGTGTAGGGGTCCTTCTGTTTGCCGATCCTCATTGTCTCCTCCTCTAGTTATGCGACCGATTCTAAGGAGAAGCTAGAAATTGACAAAGTAGATAATTTGCATCTTAATGATCGATGGTGTCTATAGCTCAAAGGGGCAGTCGTGGAACTCCGGCATCTTCGGTACTTCGTCGCACTTGCGGAACGTCTCAACTTCACGGCCGCTGCCGAACAGGTACACGTCACGCAGCCAACGCTTTCCCACCAGATCAAGCAACTGGAAAACGAACTGGATCTCGTCTTGTTCGAGCGCACCGAAAGGCGTGTCAGCCTCACAGCGGCCGGCATGCTATTTCTGCCAAAGGTCATCGAGGCGCTGAAGGTGCTCGACAGCGGCACGGCGCTGCTGAAGGCCTCTGGGGCGACGCTCTCAGGGCACCTACGCATCGCCACTTCGCAGACCTTCAACATCGCAATCGTGCCGCGTACCGCCCTGCTATTTCGGCAGCAGCACGAGGATGTGCGCATTACCATCGAAGAGCTGACGCTCGCGGACATGACGCGCGCATTGCGGGCAAACGAGATTGATCTCGCGATTGCCTACCAGCCACACGAGTCCGATGACATGGTGTTCGAACCGCTATGTGACGAAGAACTGGTCCTCATTACTACCCCGGATCATGCGCTGGCGCGTCGGAAGCGAGTACGCATGATCGAGCTGCACGGCCGCGACATGGTCATGCTGCCACCACGCTTCAAGACCCGCCAGTTGCTGGACGAAGCATTCCTCTCGGCCGGCACCGCGCCGAACGTCATCATCGAGTCAGGCACGATTCCGTCACTGCTCCATCTCGTGCGCGAGACGGAAGCGCCCACCATCTTGTCGCGCTATTCCTTGCCGTCCGACTCGATGCTTAAATCCGTTCCGCTCGAAAGCCCGCGCCCCACCCGCACTACTGGCCTGTTCTATAGCAACCGCCAGGCACGCACTCCACTCCAGATCGCCTTTGGCGCCCTCCTGCGTAAAGTTGCGGCAACCCACGTGGGAAGTTAATCGAGCAGCCGTCGCCGCGCCGGCCACCCGGGCTCCGGGACGCTCGGCCGTGATAATGCTAACCATCCATATGTAAAGCAGGGAGTTCTGGTGAATTCGGAAAAAAAACGGCGCAATGACTGCGCCGATTTTTCTTCCGAGCCCCGGTGGCGCCGCAGGCGGGCCTTCCCCGCCCTTGGCCGCGTGGCGGCGAAGACGCAAACGACCGGAAATTAACACTTAGGTCGGATAGACGCGAGCCCACGAGTTCTGGCAAAAGGACAGCTTTTGCGTCGGCGATTTGCTTCTGGCCAGCGCCTCTTCAAGATTCGACCTTGGCCAGCCCGAGTATGGACAATATAGACCTGCAAACAGCCATCGCTTGGACAGAAGCGCTAGCTGCCGGGCCAGAAGCCGAGAGGATTTCCCAGTGTGCGCCGTCTCTGGCGCTAAACCGCCTCCGTGCGAAGGTCGCAGGCATACTGGTCTGCGCCCCGGGCCAAGACGAATTTCTGCCGGAAGCACACAATATTACGGCAGAAGGCTACGAGAGACTCCCCATCCAGTCGCCTTGTGTTCCGCTCGCAGAAGCACTGGAACTTCTCCAAAACAAAGAAGGCCCGGACGTTTTGGCGTTTGAGGCTGAAAGCGACGCGACCCATAACTCCGGCTACACGATAGAGCATTTGCTCTGCGCGCGGATGCGCGCTGGCGGCAAGACCGTAGGAGTAATGTTCGTCAGACGAGGCAAGTGCTTCGAAATGGCCGAGCACTCAGAGTTGCGCTTCCTCTGCACGCTCAGTGCGTCCGCGCTGCAGAATGCTCGTCGCCATACAACAACGGACATCCCTTACCAGGTTCGCGAGATCCTCAACACGAACATTCTGGGTATTCTGATTTGGGAACGTGGCGGCAAGATCATCGAGGCAAATGAGGCTTTTCTTCGCTTTCTCGACTATGTCGGCCATGAGGGCTCATTCCCGATGTCCCTGGACGCGCTAACGCCCGATGAATGGAAGCCGGCAATCGATCGCCGGGAAGCCTTGTTCCGATCCGGTGGCGTTCTCCCGCCGTTCGAGCGCGAATTCTTCCGCCGCGACGGTAGTAAGGCCCCCGCCTTGGTCACTGCAACTCGTCTTGGCGAAGGCGCCGACCGGCGGGTCACGTTTGTCCTCGATCTCACCCACCGAAAGCAGACCGAAGAAGCGCTCGCCAAAACGAAGGCTGAGCTCGCACACGTCGCCAAGATTTCCGCCCTCAGCGCCCTCACCGGCTCCATCGCTCACGAGATCAATCAACCGCTTACCGCCATCGTCGCAAATGGGTCGGCTGCCATACGTTGGCTGAACCGGCCGACGCCTCGGGTTGAAGAAGCCCTGGAATCTGTGGAACGCATGGTTCTCGATGGCCATCGCGCTGGTGCCGTCATCTCAGGCATTCGGTCTCTACTGAAAAAGCATCCCGGCAAGACAGAGCCCATCAACCTGAACGAGCTGATCGAAACAACGGTACGACTGTTCCGGCACGATGCCGCGCGATCGAAAGTACAAATCACATTGGAGCTGGCGCCCAACCTACGGTCTGTTAATGGTGATGCCGTCCAGCTTCAGCAATTGCTCGGTAACTTGTTTGTAAACGGTATCGAGGCAATGTTGGATTTGCCGCCGGAGGCGCGGTCGATGACCATGCGCTCGACCGCCGAAGGCAATTGGGTCCAGGTCTCTGTCCATGATGCAGGCAAGGGACCAGACCTTCAGACCATAGACCGCATCTTCGACCCCTTCTTCACAACAAAGCAAGAAGGGCTCGGCATGGGCTTGAGCATCTGCAAACTGATTGTCGACGCCCATCAAGGACGGCTATGGGTCAATCGCGCCGACAATGGACACACAGTTTTTCGGTTTGCCCTACCCATCGGGGCAGCCGAAGGTCTTCGTTCTTGAACGCTTGGCGATGGCCCGGGCCGTCATGGCCCTGCTGCGAACGTCTACCACCGTGCCACACGCCGGCCGACCACGATGACGACCCGGCGGGAGTGCCCGGCCTTTCCAGATGAAGGGCCCGAGGAGCTGTCACTGAAAGCAGGTGCACTGTCTTCGTCGACCTCATACTTTTGGGGCCTCTATGTCGACGTCACCGAATTCGCCCCCCTTGTCCGCAGTTCCCGCATCCCGGGGGTCATAGTGATCCCTACTCGAACATTTGACCTCTGCTGCCCGCCTAGATGATAATACTTCCCATTTACGATGGGAAGCTGGGGCGGCATCAAGTGAAGATGGAAGCTATGCGTGCTTGGACTTTTCGGAACGTCCCGGTTGCCCTATCGTCGTCCCACTTTAGGCGGGCGCAAACCGTCTACTTGGCGTCATAGACATGGCTTCGTCGCGCCTGCGTGCGCTAGGGTTGTATGCACATTATCAGGAGCTTGTTAGCACCTGGACGCGCAAGCTAAGCAATCGGCATGCGGCTGAAGACCTGTCGCAGGAAGCTGTATTACGCGTCCTGGAAGCAGCCGTCGCGCCCGACCAGCCCCGAGCCTACTTGCACCAGACGGCGCGCAACATCGCTGTCGACTCCCTGCGAAAACAAGGTTCCTGGGAACAGGTGCCGCTCGACGATGTCGCGTCTTTCCATGCGCAAGCTGGCAACCCCGAGGCTGATCTGCATGCTGTACAGCTCGCCGGCAGAATTGAGGTAGCCTTGGCCGAATTGCCCCTGAAATGCCGTCAAGTATTTATCTGGCAGCGACTGGATGGCTGCTCCCAGCAGGAAATCGCAGACCGTCTTGGTATCTCGAAGAATATGGTCGAGAAGTATATGATTCGCGCGATGCGTCACTTGCGCGACCAATTGGGTCCGCTCGCCCCTCACTGATCGCCCACGATGTCCGCCTGCCCTCTTCCGTGCAACAGCTGTCCTGACGGATGTCACGGTTCCAACCCCACGCTGCTGACTGCATGAACTTGCCAGACGATCTTCGTTCGACTGCCGCACGCTGGTTCTCGCAGGCCAAGGATCCAAATTTTGGTCCGGAACAGCAAGAGGCACTGTCGATGTGGCTCGACGAAAAACCCGAGCACCGTGCCGAGTATGCCGCCTTGGAGCGTATCTGGGCGGCTGCCAGCACCATCGATCCCGCTAGCCTGCGTCGCCTCGCTGCAACAACGGGAGTCATGGACGTTGGTACGGGCCCGGCGTTGGCAGCGCGTTCGTCCGGCCACACGCAAGCAAGATCGCCCACCTTTCGCGTTGCCATCTGCATGGCCACGGCTGCAGTGGCCTTGGGCGTTGCTTGGCTCGGCTGGCATCAACATGGCTCGTCGCCCCAGATGGCGAACAATGCCGTTCCTACCCAACCCGACGGGATAACCGAATATCGCACAGAGCCTGGCGAACGCAAGACTGTACGGCTATCGGACGGCTCCAGCGTCGAGCTCAATACACGCACCCGCATGGTGGTCCGTATTGCCGCCACCGGCCAACGGTCCGTGGATCTGCTCGATGGCGAAGCCATGTTTGACGTCGCGCACGATGCCACGCGACCGTTCGTGATTCAATCGGGCAGCAGCAAGGTAACCGTCACGGGTACTCGCTTTGACGTTCGCCGTGGTCCCTCAAAGACTGAAGTCGTCGTCGAGTCCGGCTCCGTCATCGTCCAAGGCCTCGGCGATGGCCAGGCCTCGCGCTTGTCGGCCGGCCTGGGCACTACCGTCGACAGCCAAGGCACCGTCGCACCTACTGCCTCCGTAGATTTGGCGACAACGTTGGCATGGAGAACCGGCAAGCTGGTTTTCAATAATGCGCCGCTAGCAGCGGTCGTGGCTGAAGTTTCCCGTTATCGTCGGCAGCCCGTGCGCGTTGCCGACGATGCGACGGGAATGCTGCGCTTGAGCAGTGCTTTCAGCGCAAACGATACCGATGGCCTCCTGGCCGCTCTGCCACAGATGCTCCCAGTTAGCGTCCGCCAGCTACCGGACGGCAGTGCAGAAATATATTTGCGCTAACCATTCAGGTTTCTTCTTCGAATTACGTCTTCCTGATCGATAGCTTGGCCATTGGCCAGCTTTCCATCTACCAAAATTCCTAGAAGAAACCTAACGTGACACAGTACTTTGAAGTTTCGCGCGACCGGACGAACGGGTCGAGTCGTGCCGTTGGACGGTTTGGGTCGACGGCTACCCTGACGGTAGCCCTCCTGCTGAGCGCTGCCACATTGCCAGCCGCGGCACAGTCCACCGGCGCCCCGATCGTCATCCATATCGAAGCGCAGCCGCTATCCGACGCGCTGTTGCAGTTAGGCCGACAGACGTCTCTGCAACTGTTCTTCTCGCCCGCACTCGTCGCAGGCAAGCGCGCGCCAGCGGTCCACGGCAACATGGCGCCCGAGCAGGCATTGGATGCGCTGCTCAAGGGCAGCAACATCCGCTACCAACGCAACGGCAAGCAAGGCTTCGTGCTGCAGCTGGCGGGAGACGCGCATGCCGCAACGCAGCAAGGTGCCGCCGAAGCCATCGCGGCCGACGCTGGGCGCGATGCTGTGCAAATGCTGGCGCCTGTCGAAGTCACCGCGTCACGTACATCAAGCGACCTGGTACGCCCAACGCGCCAATCCACCGTCATTGAGCGCGCCGAACTGGAGGAGCTCAAAACCGGGTCGGACAGCCTCGCTACGGTGCTGGCCAAGGTGATTCCGGGCATGGCAGATTCGAGCCATACCGTGACCGATTTTGGCCAGACGCTGCGTGGCCGCGGAATGCTGGTCCTACTGGATGGCATTCCGCTCAATACGAATCGTGACTCCGCGCGCAACCTAGCCAATATCGATCCTGCACTGGTCGAGCGTGTCGAGGTCTTGCGCGGCAGTAGCGCCATCTACGGCAGCGGCGCAACCGGGGGTATCGTCTCCATTACGACTCGCCCTGCTGGCGGCGAATTCAAGGCCGACACGACTGTATCGATGAGCACCCCGTTGACGCGCCTGCGCGCCGACGGGCTGAGTGCCAACGTCCAACAGCACTTTTCCGGCAGCGCCGACATCGTCGACTATGCCTTTGACGTCGGAGGACGTCATATCGGCAACTCCTACGATGCCAAAGGCCAACGCCTTGCACCGGAACCCAGCCAGGGCGACCTCTTCGATTCGAATAACTACAACGTTGGGGGAAAATTAGGGCTGCGCTTTGCGCCGGATCAACGCATCCAGCTCGGGGTGAGTCACTTCAATGCCAGCCAAGACACGCGTTGGGCCTCGGACCCAAGCGTTGCGAAACTACCCGCCGGAAGCGTGCCAGCGCGTGCCATCGATGGCCTGCAACTGGCTGACCAGAACCAGATTCGCAACACGCTCGTCAACCTGGAGTACGAGCACCGCGACCTGCTTGGCAGCCTGGTTTCGGCGCAGTTCTATTACCGCGACTATTTCACACGCTTCACGCCTTTCGACGCACGTGCGGTAGCGACGCGCGGCGGTAACGTCGACCAAGCCACCCAAAATTCTGAGGTTTTCGGTAGTCGACTGACCATCAAGACGCCAATCGGGGCAGCCAAGGCCACACGCGTCATTTGGGGGATGGACTTCGAGCAGGAACGAAGCGACATGCCCATCGACATCTTCAACGCTGCCGCGTACGACGCCAGTGGCGGCCGTATCTTCAACAAGATTGGCACCTTGACTTATATGCCGCCAATCACGACACGGAGCCTCGGTGGCTTCGCACAGCTTCAACACAAGTTCAACGAGCAATGGTCCACCGAAGGCGGGCTTCGCTACCAGTACGCACGGGCGAGCTTTGACGACTTCGTACCGCTATCCCAGTCTCGCCTGGCAAATCCCGCAACGGTCAAGGGCGGCTCCGTGGATTACAGTGCCGTACTTGGCAATGTCGGCGTCGCCTACAAGCCGGTCAAGAACCACGAGTTCTACGCCTCGTTCAGCCAGGGCTTCAATTTGCCCGACATCGGTCTCCAGGTTCGCAACGCGCGGGCCGGTTTCGATATCGGGTCTTCGGACCTCAAGCCCGTCAAGACCAACAATTACGAGCTCGGCTGGCGCGGCGGTTTCGGCAACACGCTAGGTTCGTTGGCCATTTTCTACACGACGTCCGACCTCGGCGACGTGCAGAGCTTTAACAACGGGCTGATTCTCACGCGGACGGCGGAGAAGATCTTCGGGGTCGAGGCCGCGGCGGACTATCTGTCGAACGACGAGCGCTGGGGCGCAGGTGGCACGGTTACCTGGATGCGCGGTCGCGAAACGCCCCAGGGCATGAGCGACCAACAGATGACCGGCTACCGAATTCCGCCGCTCAAACTCACTGGATACGTGCAGTTCCGGCCGACTCCGCAATGGAACAACCGACTTCAGGCTACATTCTTCGCGGGGCACGACTATCGCCTTAACGGCGTAGACAGCTTTGGTCGGCGCGATGTCGCAAGCTACACGACGCTGGACCTCATCAGCAGCTACCAGGTCACGAAGAAGGACACCGTCACGGTGGGTATCCAGAACCTTCTGAATCGCTATTACTACCCGCTCTACAGCCAGCTACTGCGCAACAGCAATAACACGAGCCATCTGCCAGCCGCCGGCATTACCCTGACGGCCATGTACAAGCATCGGTGGTAGTAACTAGGCGGGAGGCATCTCCCGCCTTCGTTCTCCCCTGCGCTTCAACACCAACGGAATCAGATCTTCTTGCGATCGCTGACCACGACGAGCGCTTGCGCCTGGACCTTTCCTACCGAGCGCGATCTGTGCGGGATGGACGCATTGAAGTAGAGCGAGTCGCCGGCGCTCATCCGCACGGTGCGATCGTCAAATAGCACTTCCATTTGCCCGGATACCACGAAGATCAGCTCTTCGCCGGCGTGGCTGGCCATCGGCTGGTCTTCGGCCAATGTGAATGGCGGCAGCATGATGAATGGCTGCATGGCCTTGTCCGGCCGTTCTGTCGCAATCGCCTCATAGGTGTAGCCCTGCCGCTCGGCCGATGGACTGAACGGAATCCGGTCGCCCGCTTTCACGAGCAGGATCTCCTTGGCACGCGATGCCTTGGAGATCAGTTGATCGACCGTTACCGACAGCGCTTCAGCGAGCTTAAGCACGGTGCCGATCGTCGGCGACGACAACCCACGTTCGAGCTTGGATAGATAGCTCTTGGTCAGCAACGCGCGCTGCGCCAATTCCTCGAGCGTCAGGCCGTTCAACTTCCTCAGTTCTGCCAGCCGCTCGGCGATGCCGGTTGCCGCAGGCTCCGCGCTCACTTCTTGCTTTTTCGTCATCCCCAGAACCGCAATTTTCATGCGCCTGCACAGGCGCTTCCATGGCCCGCGATTGTACGGCCCCCACACGCCCCCGACAACTTAGTTGCACTCATGACACCTTGGTGTCATGCTAGACACACTTGTTTCCATCCCTGCTTCAAAAAAACGCCCCCTAGGAGAATGCAAGTGAGTCCCTGCCGCCCCCGTTGTCGTGACCTGCCCTTGGTCGCGCTATCTGCTGCACTGTTGTCGAGCCTTCCCCTTGTCGCGCACGCGGCAGAGTATCCAGACAAACCCATCACCCTGGTCGTCCCGTTTGGCGCGGGCGGCATCACAGACCTCGTGGCCCGCGCCACGGGCAAGGCGCTTGCCGAGCAACTCGGTCAATCAATCGTCGTGGAGAACCGTCCCGGTGCGGGCGGCAACATTGCGGCGGACTTTGTGCGGCGCGCCCGACCAGACGGCTACACGCTGATGTTTACGACAGTCGGCATACTGGCCGTCAACCCGCATACCGACGTCAAGGTCAACTTTGACAGCGCAAAGGACTTCACCTACATCTCGCTGGTGGGCTCGACACCGCATCTGGTGGTGGTGAATGCGGACGTTCCTGCAAAGACCCTCCCCGACATGATCAAGCTGGCCCAACGCAAGCCGGACGCCGTCAGCGTCGGCACCGCTGGCGTCGGCAGCTCGCCCTATCAAGGGATGCGTGTGCTGCAGGACGTGGCAAAGGTCGAGTTCCTCCATGTGCCATTCAAGAGCGGCGCGGAGTCGGTCACCAATGTGGTCGCGGGACAGGTAAACATGACCTTCGAGGCGACGCCTCAGGTCATGCCGTTCGTGACCTCAGGCAAACTTCGCGCCCTGGCCGTGGCAAACCCGCGACGACTGTCTACCGCGCCCCAGGTGCCGTCGACAGCCGAATTGGGTTTCCCGACCGTGGTGTCAGGCTCGGTCGCTGGCCTCATCGGCCCGGCAGGGCTCGACCTCGCCATTGTGAAAAAGCTCAACGCCGCTGTCGCCACGGCAATCGCGAATCCGAAGTTCAAAGCAACCTTGGTGGCACAAGGCACGGAGCCACTCGGCTCGACACCTGAACAATTCCGCACCCTGATTGCGGAAGAAAATCAACGATGGTCTGCGCTGCTCGGCGCAGGCGATCGAGCAAAATAAAACACACACCCATTCCCAACACGCTCCAGCACATCCCAGAAGGACACACCATGGCTGACACGATGCAACTGAGCAAGGGCGAGATCGTTACCGCCTCGCTCCAGAAGATGCAGACCGAACTCCGGGCTGACAAGATGCCGCTGCGCGAAGCGGTCGCGGAAACCTGCCGGATCCTGTTTGCTTTTGGCCACGACTCCGGGCTCTCGGGCCAAATCACGGCACGTGCCGAAGCGCCCGGCACGTACTACACCCAGCGCCTTGGCCTGGGTTTCGACGAAATCACGTCGGACAACCTGCTGCTCGTCAACGAAGACCTTGAAGTCCTGTCGGGCAGCGGCATGCCTAACCCTGCCAACCGCTTCCATTCGTGGCTCTACCGCGCCCGCCCGGACCTGAACTGCATCGTGCATTCCCACGCGCCTCATGCCTCCGCGCTGGCGATGCTGGAGGTGCCGCTGACCATCTCGCACATGGACACGTGCGTACTTTACGATCAGACGGCTTTCCTCGAAAAGTGGCCTGGCATTCCGGTGGGCAATGAAGAGGGAGAGATCATCTCCACCGCGCTCGGCGACAAGAAGGCGATTCTGCTCTCGCACCACGGCCTGCTGGTTGCCGGGGCTTCGGTGGAGGAAGCCTGTGTTCTGGGCGTGATGTTCGAGCGGGCGGCCCGCCTTCAGCTACTGGCAATGGCCGCCGGCGAGATTCAGCCGATTTCTCCGGAACTGGGCCGTGAGGCACAGCGCTGGGTGAGCACCCAAAAGCGGTTCGAGGCAACTTTTGCCTACTATTCGCGTCGCGCCCGTCGTGAACTCGGTGCGAATTGACCCCGCTTCACGGTAATCCACAGTAAGGACCGACTGCGTGGCTGCCCATCCTGCGGGCGGCCGCGCAACGGCGATGCAGAAGTCTGCAGCACACGTGAGACCCCACATCCCGTTGCCGGCGCGGCGAGACCAACCGTGGGAGTCAGCTCTCGACCCCGACTAGCGGTGGCATAACGTCTACCGAAATCGGGCAGACATAAGGCTTACCACCAAGGCGGTGGACCGGCACTTCATTGCCCTGGCCGCACTCAAGGCCCTGGCGGATGATGGCACGGTGCCGCAAAGTATCGTCGCCCAGGCCATCCAGCGCTACGGGGTGGCAGAAGTCAAAGTCGATCCGTCCTTCGGTTAAGCGTTGGTTGATGGGCTGCTGTCGAGGATGCAGGCGACTAGTATTGCCTGGTCCCCGGCGGCAGTTCTCGGCCAGCTAGCGTCATTTGCAGATGGTCGAATGACCGCTGAAGAGTGAGGCACCGCCAGCAAGCCCAGGCTTGCGCCATACATGACCTAACCGATAGAGATAGATACAGTGCGACGAATCGACATACGGATACGGCGATGGCCAGGCCCACGACCTGGCCATCGAGCGCCGCCATGCGGGACAAGCTCTGCCCCAAAAACTACGCCAATCCACCGACGACTCTCGGAGATCGGTCCTATGAGTGGGCGGACGGCGCTGGCTTTCAGTGCGTCACTGCGTAGGTGGTTGTTATGACACTGGGCTGAAGTTGTACCGAGTTGAGCGTCGCTATCAGAGAGAGCGCGCCATCGGCGCCAATCATGAACTGTGAGACGGTGGAGGCCTGATTGTTCACCACATAGGCATACTTGCCAGACGGGTCCACGGCGACCGAAGTTGGGAACAATCCAACATTGACACTGGCCCCGGCCATGGGCGAGAGCGCGCCGTCAGCACCAATTGTGTACTGCGAGACGGTGTTGCTCGAGTTGTTTGCCACGTAGGCATACTTGCCAGACGGATCCACGGTGACCGAAATCGGGTTGGAACCAGCACCGACACTGGCTATAGCCATCGGCGAGAGCGCACCGTTGGCGTCGATCGTGTACTGCAAGACGGTGTTGCTCACGATGTTTGCCACGTAGGCATACTTGCCAGATGGATCCACGGTGACCGAAGCTGCGCCGATAGCACTAACACTAGCGACGACCATTGGCGAGAGCGCGCCGTCGGCCCCAATCGTGTACTGTGAGACGGTGCCATCCGTGAGGTTTCCAACATAGGCATACTTGCCAGACGGATCCACGGTGACGGCATTCGGGGCGAGCCCAGTATTGACACTGGCTGTGGCCATCGGCGTGAGCGCACCGTCAGCACCAATTGTGTACTGCGAGACGGTGTTGCTCACGTTGTTTGTCACGTAGGCATACTTGCCAGACGGCGCCACAGTGATGGCCCACGGGAAACTGCCAGCATTGACGCTGGCCGTAGCCATCGGCGTGAGCGCACCGTCGGCGCCAATCGTGTACTGCGAGACGCTGTTACTCTGGCCGTTTGCGACATAGGCATACTTGCCAGACGGCGCCACAGTGATGGACCACGGGAAACTGCCAGCATTGACACTGGGCGTGGCCATAGGCGAGAGCGTACCGTCGGCCCCAATCGTGTACTGTGAGACAGTGTTGCTCCCGTTGTTTGCCACATAGGCATAGGCATTACGCGTGCACGTCACGCCGATGCTGGTCACGTTGCCTGCAGAAACTGCGCCGGATCCGTTGGCCACCGTACAGGTCTGACCGGCCGGCTGGGCCGCCACGGACAGCGCATAGGATGTCGCGCCCAGTCGCGGCGTCGGCATGGTGAATCCGCCGTTCGTGCTGATCACCTGCGTGTCGCCATTGGTGTCGGCCAACTGCAGGCTCGTGCCGGCGATCAGACCCGATACGATGCCGCCCACCGTATAGGTGGGGGGCAGCGACGCGTTGCGCGAGAGCGCCGCGTTGGCGCACAGCCGGCCGCCTGCCGGGGAGTCTGCGCAGGCGGTCAGCGTCGCCGCCCCGGCGGCAGTGGCAGAAGCGGGGCTGGCAACCTGGGCGCTGCGGCTGTCAGCGGCCGGCGTTGCCACGAAGCTCGCGTCATCGCTCGTCCACGACCAATTGGTGAGATCCCCGATGCCGTCCACGCCATCCGAGCGACGCACCGCCACCGACACGGTTTGCGCGGCGCCGCCGGCCGTCACGGCCAGGGTCGCGGGCGTCAGCGCGAGCGTGTATGACTTGGCCTGCGCGGCCTGCACCACCAGGTGGGTGATGCCCGACGCGCCGCCGCCACCAGGTAGCGTCGCCGTGACCGTGATATCGGCGACGCCGGCAGCGAGTGTCTGCACCGTCGCATAGATGCCAACGGGTGCGATGACCGAGGCAGCGGGCGCCTTGTCCGAAGCGGACACCACGGTCGCCACGCTCGGATCGGACGAAGTCCAGGCAAAGCTGGCCCCTTTGATCTCGGTGCCGTCGGCCGCGAGCAGCGTCGCCTTGAGCGTCAGTGTGCCGCCGGCCACCGGCGCAGCGCTGCCGGTGTCGAGCACCAGCCGCGATGCCGCCGGCGTCGCGGCTGGGGTGGATGGACTGTCGTCGGAACCGCAGGCGGCAAGCAGCGCCGCTGCGAGCAAGGCAAGGCCGACAGCGCGCGCGCCGGCCAGAGCGTGTGGAAACATGGACCTAACCCGTTTGATATGAAAGAGGGCCGTACCCTTGCGGGCCAGCGGCCAGTGGCACGCTCTAACGGCGTGCGCTGCGCGCGACTGTAGCAGTGCAACACATTCACCACACCCCCCATTGGGGGTGACTGGTCAACAATGCCCCTTTAATGCCAGCTATGTTCCTGGTGAGACATCTCCATGCCTTCTTGCCAAGAGTATGAAATCGGATCCCAGCCGCTCCTGACTACTTGTCGGCCGAAACCCTCGCGCGTTGGCATTGCGGCCGCTCTCCAGTGAGCCGGTAGCCGCCATGTGCCGGCCCCCCTTTCCCAAACAAACGATGGCAGAGGGCGGCAATAAAGCAGCCGCTCACCTCGAAGATATCGGCTGTCTCAAAAGGGTCGGCTACAGCCTGTCGCTGCGGGGTTCTCCGACCGCCTGGGCAATCGGGCTCTTCCCGGCCATGAGCGGACTGCTGCAACTCGCCCTCGAATGTCCCCCTCGGCTTGAACACCGAGTTCCTAAAAGCCATACGTATGGCAGCGCCCGACCCTTGGGAACGCTTCGCTGTCAGAGTGACGCATAGGACATATCTCGTCTGCACCCGTTTGACGTCGCCTGCAGGAAATAGGGCGTCGCATCGACGACGCGCACCAACTACGCGCGCGCCCCCAGCGCTCTGTTTGCTCCGGCTCTAAGCAGTCGGCTAGTCAAACCAAAAAATAATTTTCTTAAAAATCAAGCGCTTTCCGCCAGATTTGCTACTGCGGGGTTGTCCCTACCTTGCCTGTGGCCTGCTCCTTGCATATAACTTTGCAATGTCAACTGTCGACAGCCGACAGAAAGCCAGATGTCCCCGAGCGTCGTGCCTTCCAACCAGCAAGGATCATGAAACCCATGGGCAACACTGTCTCCGCAATCCCCCTCCATTCCATGTCTTCCGCAGAACAGCAAGTTCGTGAAGACCTGGCCGCAGCGTATCGGCTCGTCGCGCTGTACGGCATGGACGACAGCATCTACACCCATATTTCAGCGCGGGTGCCGGGCACGCACGACCGGTTCCTGATCAACCCCTTCGGCACGCTGTTCCGCGACATCACGGCATCTTCGCTGGTCTGTATCGACCTCGACGGGAACATCATCAGCGCACCGCCCGGATGCGACGTCAATCCCGCCGGTTTCACCATCCACAGCGCCGTGCACGCTGCCCGGCATGACGCGGCCTGCGTGCTCCACACGCATACCGTGGCCGGCGTTGCGGTGTCGTCGCTGGCGTGCGGGTTGCGGCCGGCCAACCAGTGGGCGCTGCAGTTTCACGACCGCGTGGCCTATCACGACTTCGAGGGCATTGCGCTCGATCTCGAAGAACGCGAACGGCTCGTGGCCGATCTGGGCCCGCAAAAGCGGGCGCTGATCCTGCGCAATCACGGCCTGCTCACGCTGGGCCGTAGCGTGGCCGAAGCCTTCATCCTGATGCACAACCTAGAGCGCGCCTGCCGCGTGCAGGTTGCCATCCAATCAACCGGCCAACCCGAGTACGTGGTGCCCGCCGAGATCCGCGAACGCACCGCACGCCAGTACGAAAGCGGCGATACCAATCGCCTGCCCGGTGCTCCCGACCCGTACGCGCGGGAATGGCGCGCCCTGCTGCAGCGCCTGGCGCCGCAGACAGAAGCCTCGTACCACGCATAGTCGCACGGCGCCCGAATTCATCGATCAAGTAAAACACCGCGCCCGTCGCGCGGTGCGGGCCCGTTCGCCCCTGCCAATTCACATCACCCGAAATTCTGCCCCCCAGGAGAGATTTGTCATGAATCGTCGCGAACTGATTAAGTTGGGTGCCGCCGCAGGTGGCCTGTCGCTGGCCGGTGTGCCATTCCACGTGCTTGCGCAGGGCAAGAAAGGTGGCGTGATCAACGCGCTGGTGCAGCCGGAGCCGTCCGGCCTGATGATCGGCATCACCCAAAACGGCCCCACGCAACTGATCTCAGGCAACATCTACGAGGGCCTGCTGCGCTATTCCGAGAACATCGATCCCCTCCCCTCGTTGGCCACGTCGTGGACCATCAGCCCCGACGGCACGCTCTACACGTTCAAGCTCAAGCGCAACGTGACATGGCATGACGGCAAGCCGTTCACATCCGCCGACGTGGTGTTCTCCGCCGATGTCTTCCTGCGTAAGACCCACGCCCGTCTGCGCGCTAA
This sequence comes from Cupriavidus pauculus, assembly GCF_002858765.1. Lineage (GTDB taxonomy): Bacteria > Pseudomonadota > Gammaproteobacteria > Burkholderiales > Burkholderiaceae > Cupriavidus > Cupriavidus pauculus_B. The sequence goes on along the minus strand of NZ_PJRP01000011.1, from coordinate 27,596 downwards.
CCTGGCCCCCGTGGAATCGATCCGCGCCGTGGACCCGTACACGGTGGAGTTCAAGCTCAAGTATCCGTTTGGCCCCTTCCTCAATATCTTCGAGGTGGGGTCCATGCCGATGGTGCCGAAGCACATTTACGACGGTACGGACTTCCTGACCAACCCGGCCAATGCCCGGCCCATCGGCACCGGTCCCCTCAAGTTCAAGGAATGGGTGCGGGGCTCGTACATCCAGCTCGTGCGCAACGAGAAGTACCACGAGCCGGACGTCCCGCTTGTCGATGCGGTCTATTTCCACGTGATTCCCGATGCCGCAGCGCGGGCCGCCGCATTTGAATCGGGCAAGGTAGACCTGGTGCCGGGCGGCACGGTCGAGTATTTCGATGTGCCCCGCCTGGCCAAGCTGCCAGGCGTGCAGACCTCGACAAAAGGCTGGGAATTCTTCGCACCGCACTCCTGGCTGTGGGTCAACCATCGCAAGGGCGTGATGGGCAATGTGAAGTTCCGTCAGGCGATGGCGTTTGCGATCGACCGCGATGCCATCGCCAAGGTAGCGTGGCAAGGCTATGCCAAGACCGCCACCGGCCCCTTCAATAGCCACATCAAGTTCTACAGCACCGACGTCGCCAAATATCCGCGCGATCTCGCCAAGGCCAAACAGCTGCTGTCCGAATCCGGCTACAAGGGGGAAACGCTGCGCCTGCTACCGCTGCCCTACGGCGAGACGTGGACGCGCTCGGCGGAAATCGTGCGGCAGAACCTGCAGCAGGCCGGCATCAAGATCGAGATGACACCGACCGACGTTGCCGGCTGGATCGAGCGGCTGAACAAGTGGGACTACGACCTGGCGTTCACGTACGTCTATCAGTATGGCGATCCGGCGCTGGGCGTCGCGCGCAACTATACGTCCGACAACATCGCCCAGGGCTCGCCGTTCAACAACGTCGAAGGCTATCGCAACCCGAAGGTGGACGAACTGTTCGCGGCGGGCTCGCGCGAACTCGATCCGGCCAAGCGCGCCGAGATCTACAAGGCCGTGCAAAAGATCCTGCTCGACGAAATGCCCGTAGTGTGGATGCACGAGCTGAACTTCCCGACGCTGTTCCGCACGCGGCTGAACAACCCGATCAGCTCCGGTATCGGCCTCAATGACAGCCTTGGCCGTGCCTGGATGGCCTGATGGCGCCAGCCCCCGTACCTCGTTTGGAGTTCCGTCATGAGTCGTACCCAGCGTATGTTCAGCCGGCTGGTCCAGGGTGTCTTTGCCATCCTGGTCATTGCCACCGTCAACTTCCTGCTGATCCGGGCCGCCCCTGGTGATCCGGTCTCGGTGATGGCCGGCGAAGCCGGCGCCTCCGATCCGCAGTTCGTGGCCCAGTTGCGCGCGCAGTTCGGTCTCGATGACCCACTGCCGGTGCAGCTTGGCAACTACCTGTCCCACGTAGCGAAACTGGACCTCGGGTTCTCGTACCGGCAGCAGCAGCCGGTGCTCGACCTGATCGTGCAGCGGTTGCCAGCCACGCTGCTCCTGACGGGCACAGCGTTCGTGCTGTCGGTGCTGTTCGGTGTGGCGCTGGGCGCGTGGGCCAGCCGCCGCGCCGGCAGCCTGACCGACAACGCCATCACCACGTTCGCGTTGCTGTTCTATGCTACCCCGTTGTACTGGCTGGCGATGATGGCGGTGTTGCTGTTCTCCGTCCAACTCGAATGGCTGCCCGGTTTCGGCTATTTCACCGTGGGTGCGGACCTGCACGGCATGGCGCGTGTGGCCGATATCGCGCAGCACTTGATCCTGCCGTCGCTCACGCTGGCGCTGTTCTACATGGCGGTCTACGCCCGCATGACGCGCGCTTCGATGCTGGAAGTGGCGCAGATGGATTTCGTGAAGACCGCACGCGCCAAAGGGTTGCGTCCGGGCCGCATCCAGCGCGCGCACATTCTTCGCAATGCCCTGCTGCCGGTGGTGACGCTGGCTGGCATCCAGGCCGGTGGGATGATCGGTGGTGCGGTGCTGACCGAAACGGTGTTTGCGTGGCCCGGCATTGGCCGCCTGATGTTCGACGCCCTGCTGCAGCGCGACTACAACCTGCTGCTCGGCTGCTTCCTGGTCACTGCCGCCATGGCCGTGGTGTTCAACCTGATCACGGACTTCGTCTACACCCTGGTCGATCCGCGTATCGAGATGCAATGACAACCATGAAAACCAACCAATCCTTTTGGCAGCGCTTCTGCCACAACAAGGCTGCGGTGGCGGGCCTGGCGGTCATGGCCGCGGTGGGTGTACTGGCGATCTTCGGGCCCCTGATGGCGGGCAACGACCCGTGGGACATGGTGCAGCAACCGTTCCTGCATCCGATGCAAGAGGTCGGCTTCGCGCTTGGCACCGACACCATGGGACGCGACATCCTGGCCGGTGTAATTCACGGCGCGCGGGTCTCGCTGCTGATCGGTCTGGTATCGACGCTCGTCTCGCTGCTGATTGGCGTGACGCTCGGCGCGGTGTCCGGCTACTTCGGCGGCTGGATCGATGCGGCGTTGATGCGCTTTACAGAAATCTTCCAGTCAGTGCCGAGCTTTGCTTTGGCGTTGGTGCTGGTGGCGATCTTCGAGCCGTCGATCCTGTCGATCGTCGTGGCGATTGCCATCGTGTCCTGGCCGCCAGTGGCCCGGTTGGTGCGCAGCGAGTTCCTGACCCTGCGCCAGCGCGATTTCGTGGCAGCAGCGCAACTGGCCGGACAGTCGACCCTGCGGATCATCGTGACGCAAATCCTGCCTAACGCCATGTCACCCATCGTCGTGATGGCATCGCTGATGGTGGCAACAGCGATCCTGCTGGAATCGAGCCTGAGCTTCCTTGGCCTGGGCGACCCCAATCACATGAGCTGGGGCTACATGGTGGGATCCGCGCGCACCGTGCTGCGCCAGGCGTGGTGGATGGCCGTGTTTCCCGGTGTCGCCATCCTGCTGACGGTGCTGGCGCTGAACATGGTCGGCGAAGGACTCAACGATGCGCTGAACACGCGCCTGCGCAGAAAGGGACGGTGAACCACATGACTGACAACGCCAAGCAAGACACCGCACCGGTGCTCGATATCCGCGGACTCAGCATCCGCCTGCCGGAGGGCGGCGACCGCGCCCTGGCCGTCACCGATGCCTCGCTGACGCTGCATGCTGGCCAAACCCTGTGCGTGGTGGGCGAATCCGGCTCGGGCAAGTCGATGATCGCCAATGCCGTGATGGGGCTGCTGCCGCGCCCGCACGTCGAACCCGTGGCCGGCGAAATCCTGCTCGATGGGCAGAATCTGCTCACGCTCGGCGAGCCGGAACTGCGTCGCCTGCGCGGCCAGCAAATCGCCATGATCTTTCAGGAGCCGATGACCGCGCTCAATCCGGTCATGCGCATCGGCGAGCAGCTGGCCGAAGTGTTCGACGCGCACCTGAACCTCGGCGCGACGGAAAAGCGCCAGCGTATTGTGGCCGCGCTGGCCGACGTGGGTCTGCCCGAACCGGCACTGATCTACGACAGCTTTCCGTTCCGCCTGTCTGGCGGACAGCGGCAGCGCGTGATGATCGCCTGCGCGATGATCCTGGAGCCCAAGCTGCTAATTGCCGACGAACCCACCACGGCATTGGACGTGACCACGCAGGCGCAGATCCTGGCGCTGATTCGCGACCTGCAGCGCAAGCGTGGCATGGCTGTGCTGTTTATCACGCATGACTTCGGCGTCGTCTCCGAGATCGCCGATCAGGTGGTGGTGATGCAGACCGGCCAGGTGGTGGAAGCCGGGCAGGCTGCCAGCGTGCTCGGTGCGCCGCAGCATCCCTACACGCGCAAGCTGCTGGCCGCCATTCCTGGCGGCGAGGTTCGTCAACCGCTGGCCGATGCCGACAATGCCGAATACCATCGCGTGCTCCAAGTGCAGGACCTTTGCAAGACCTATCGCACTGGCGGCAGCCTGTTCCGGCGCGGGCGCGAGGTACCGGCCGCGCGCAACATCAACCTCGAACTGATGCGTGGCCAGACGTTGGGGCTGGTCGGCGAATCGGGTTCGGGCAAGTCGACGCTGGGCCGCTGCATCACCGGCCTCGCCCCGTTCGATAGTGGGCGCATCGTGTTCAACGGGCGCAACCTTCCTCAGGGCGGCAGCCTGATGCAACGCTCCGGCTGCAAGATCCAGATGGTGTTCCAGGATCCGTATGCATCGCTGAATCCGCGTCATCGCATCGGCGCAGCCATTGCGTCCGGGCCGATTGCCCAGGGCGTGCCGCGGGCCGAGGCCATGGCGCGAACGCTCTCACTGCTGGCACTGGTTGGACTGGGACCCGAGGCCGCCGAACGGTATCCTCATGAGTTCTCGGGTGGCCAGCGCCAGCGCATCGGCATTGCCCGGGCGCTGGCCATGCAACCCGAGCTGCTGGTGGCAGATGAACCCGTCTCCGCCCTGGACGTCTCGGTGCAGGCGCAGGTGCTGGAACTGTTCGCCACGGTGCGCGAGGAGTTCAAACTGGCGATGGTCTTCATCACGCACGACCTGCGCGTGGCCGCACAGATGTGTGACCAGATCGCGGTCATGCAACGTGGCGAAGTGGTGGAATATGGCGACACGGCCCGCGTGCTCGGCGATCCGCAACACGCGTACACTCGCAAGCTGATCGACGCCATTCCAAAACTGTCGCGCGAAGCCCAGCCTGCGCAAGCCGCACCAGATTCGGCCCATCAAATCGAGCGTCATGGCGCCGTGTGGACGTCTGGCGCAGAAGCGTACGCACCGCCAGCGCCAGCGATGGCTGCCCGCGCAGGAGGCTACGCATGAGCGCACTCCCCGCCGTGATCGCATCGGAGAGGCGCCGGTGCGTAGCACTGTTGAGCAGTGTGCTGGACATGTCGTACCTGGCGTCCGCCTTCCGTCAGGTCATGCCCGATGTGGACCTACGCTTCGGTGCAGACCTTGGCTCCCTGGACGACGTGGACGCCGCCGTGTGCTGGTATCCCCCGCCACACGTACTGGCCAGCATGCCCCATCTCAAGCTCGTGCAGTCACTGGGGGCCGGCATCGACCATTTCCACACTGACCCGCATCTGCCGCAGACACCGGCGCTGTGCCGCATAGTGGACACCGACATGGCCGGCACCATGACCGCCTACGTGACATGGGCGGTCATCCACCGGCAGCGGTCCATGGGCCACTATCTGGAAAGCGGCGCCGGCGCACAGTGGCAAGAGCAGCCCATCGTGCCCCCAGGCCGCCATTGCGTTGGCATTGCGGGGCTCGGCACACTGGGCGTGGCGTGTGCCCAAGCATTGCGCACCATTGGCTATCGCGTGCGCGGCTGGAGCCGCTCCGCCAAGGCTGACCTGCCCGATGGCATTGAATCATTCCACGGCCCCGAAGGGCTCGACGCCTTCCTGCAGGGTTGCGACACACTCGTGTGCCTGCTGCCCCTGACGCCGCAGACGCAAGGCTTCCTGAATGCCGAGCTGTTTCGACGCTTGCCCAAAGGCGCACACCTCGTCAATGTCGGGCGCGGCAGCCATCTGGTGGAGCCCGATCTGCTGCAGGCGCTGGAGGACGGCACGCTCAGCGCCGCCACGCTCGACGCGTTTGCCCAGGAGCCGTTGCCATCCGGCCATCCTTTCTGGCGCCATCCACGCATTGTCGTCACGCCGCATATTGCGGCGCGTACCGAAGCCATTGCGATTGCGCGGCAAACGCGTGACAACCTTGACGCGCTGGAACGCGGCGAACGTCCCGCCGCCATCGTGAATCCCAAACTTGGATATTGAGCCCCCACCCCAACATGAACGCTGCCCTGCCTCCGCACATCGAACCCAGCAACCTGCCCACCGACTTGGCCCGCGAGGATATCGCCGCGCATCTGCATCCATTCACGAACCTGGCTGCGCACCCGGATGTGGGCCCGCTCGTCATCACGCGGGGCGACGGCATCCACGTGGAGGATGACCAGGGCCGCCGCTATGTCGAGGCCATGTCGGGCCTATGGTGCGCATCGCTCGGTTTCAGTCATGCGCGCGTGATCGAGGCCGGTGTGGCCGCGCTGCGCGAACTGCCTTACTACCACACGTTCAATCACCGCTCGAACCCCAATGTTATCCGCCTGGCGGAGAAACTGCTGTCGCTGGCACCGGTGCCAATGTCGAAGGTGTTCTTCGCCAACTCCGGCTCCGAAGCCAACGACACCGCCGTGAAGCTGGTCTGGTATTACCACAATGCCATCGGCCAGCCGCTCAAGAAAAAGATCATCGCCCGCGGCAATGCCTACCACGGTGTGACGGTGGCCGCCGCCAGCCTGAGCGGCCTGCCCAGCAACCATCGGGACTTCGATCTGCCGATCGACCGCATCCTGCGCACCGCGTGCCCGCATTACTATCGCGGTGCGCAGCCCGGGGAAAGCGAGCGCGATTATTCGCGCCGCCTGGCGCGCGAGCTCGAAGCGCAGATCGTGTCCGAGGGCCCCGAGACCGTCGCGGCGTTCATCGCGGAGCCGGTCATGGGCGCTGGCGGCGTCATCGTGCCGCCCGAAGGCTACTTCGAGGAGATTCAGGCGGTGCTGCGACGGCACGATGTGCTGCTGATCGCCGATGAAGTGATCTGTGGCTTCTGCCGTACGGGCGAGATGTTCGGCTCCACGACATTCGGCATGCAGCCGGACATCCTGACCACGGCGAAGGCGCTCTCGTCGGGTTACATGCCGATCTCCGCAGTGATGGTCTCGGAGAAGATCCACGCGGCCATCGCTATCAACAGCGGCAAGATCGGGACATTCGGCCATGGCTTCACGTACTCGGGGCATCCGGTGACCGCTGCCGTGGCGTTGGAAACACTGCGCGTGTATGACGACGAGCGGATACTGGCGCACGTGCAGGCCGTCGCGCCGCATTTCCAGCAACGGCTGCGCGCGTTTGCCGGTCATCGCTATGTAGGCGAAGTGCGTGGCGTAGGGCTGCTGGGTGCCGTGGAACTGGCGCGCGACCCGGCCGCGCGCCAGTCGTTCGACCCGACCCTCAAGGCGGGGCCGCGTGTGGCGCAGCTCGCGCAACAGCACGGCCTGATCGTGCGTGCGATGGGCGACACACTGGCGTTCTGCCCTCCCCTGATCATCACGCCATCCCAGATCGATGATCTGTTCGAACGGTTCGACCGCGCCATGGCCGACTTCACGCGTGAGATAAATGCATGAGCCAGTCGCCGGCTTCCGCCATCGGACTCACGCATGCCGTCAACACGCGCCGGCAGGGCGTGGCGCTATTCTTCTGCGCGCTGATGTGCTTTGCATGCTACGACGCGTTCTGCAAATGGATGCTGCAGGAGGTGCCCGCTCCGCTGATGAACCTGACACGCTATATCAGCGTCAGCGCCATCGCCATGCTATGGCTGCTGCAGGCCGGCAAGCTTCGCATATGGCGCACGCCATGCAAGGGGCGGCTGCTGGTTCGCGGACTGGCGCTCGGCATCGTGGCAACATGCTTCATGGCGGCGCTGGTGACCATGCCGCTGGCCGAGGCCACCGCGATCTACTTCACGGCGCCGCTGATGATGGTGGCATTATCACCAGCGCTGCTCGGTGAAGCCGTGGGGCGCACACAGTGGTGCGCGGTGCTGGCCGGCTTTGCCGGCATGCTGCTGATCGTGCGGCCTGGCGGCAACCTGCCGTTGGTGGGCACCGTGCTGATGGTGATCTCGGCGGTCTGCTACGCCTTGTTCCAGTTGCTGACGCGCCAGCTGGCGGGCAAGGTCTCAGGCGCGGTGATGTACGCCTGGACGGCACTGGTGTGTCTGTTGCTGACGGGCATTCCCGCGTTGCTGATGCTGCCGCAAACCCTGCCACCGTGGCCCACGCTCCTGCTGATATTGGCGGGCGGCGCTTGCAGCGGAGTGGCGCAACTGTTGCTGCTGGCCGCATTCCGGCGTGTCACCGCATCCACGCTGGCGCCACTAAACTATTTCCAGCTGCTGCTGGCGGTGCTGATCAGCACTTTTGTGTTCCACAGGCCGCCCGATGGCGTCGCCCTGGCCGGCATCGGCATGATCATGCTCTCCGGTGGCTACCTGGCCCTGCACAGGCAGCCGGCATCCCTTTCGAGGAAATCTCATGTCTAGCCTTTCCAACGCCACGTCTTCCGGTTCCCCGTTTGCGTCGATCGAAGCCGTCGACCTGGTTGCCGCCGTCGAAGCGCAGCTGACACAAGCGATTATCGAAGGCCGCCTGCCACCGGGCAGCCGTATCGTCGAGGCTGACATTGCGCGGCGTATGAACGTAAGCCGCGCACCCGTGCGTGAGGCCGCACGACGCCTGGAACGTCAGGGCGTGCTGGTGGCAAAGCCACGCCACGGCTTCGCCGTGCGCACCGTAACGGTCCGGGAAATCGACGATCTGTTCCAGGTGCGACTGAACATGGAGCTGATGGCCGCGTCGCTGGCCTGCAAGCAGGCCTCCGACGCGGGCCTGGACCAGCTGATCGCGATGGTCGACGACATGGTGCGCGATGCCGAATCGCTTCCGCAGATCGAGCGCGTGGCGCGCGATCTCGCGTTTCATACGGCCATCTGCGAGCTGTCCGGCAACGCGTACCTGCACCGGGTGTTCTCCCAGATGCTGACGGAGATCCGCATGGTCGTGGCGGTGATCGACAGCGTCTATCACGATCCGCGCGCGGTGGCCGAAACGCACCGGCCCATCGCCTTGGCGCTGCGCACCCGGGACGCCGATGCCGCCACCGCGGCCCTGCGCTTTCATATCGAGGACGGCTGGAAGCACGTCCGGAATGTTTTCATGACCAAGCATGGTGCCACTCAGGCGCCCACCATGGAGTCTGCCCTGTGAAAGTCGTCTACAGCAACGAGCACATCGATCACGACCCCCGCGCATTCATCGTCCGCGGCCGCATGAAGCGCAGCAACGAGCAGCCCGAACGCGCCGAGCGACTGCTAGCCGCCGTGCGAGCGGATGGCTACGACGTCATCGCCCCCGATGACCACGGCCCCGGGCCCCGCGCGGCCATACACACGCCCGAGTACCTGCGCTTCCTAGAAACCGTCTACGACCGCTGGCAGTTGCTACCCGATGCTTCCGAGGAGGTGCTGCCCAACATTCATCCCTTCCCGGGCCAGCCATGCACCTATCCCGATAGCGTGGTGGGCCAGGCCGGCTATCACATGGGCGACGCTGCGTGCTCGATTGGCCCGCACACGTGGCGGGCAGCGGTAGGCGCCGCGAACTCGGCCGTGCATGCTGCCGAACTGGTGTTGGGCGGCGAACGTGCCGCGTACGCATTGTGCCGCCCACCCGGCCATCATGCCTACGTGGATCGTGCCAATGGCTTCTGTTACCTGAACAACAGCGCCATTGCGGCACAGCACTTGCGACGCGCGCATGACCGCGTGGCGATTCTCGATATCGACATGCACCACGGCAACGGCACCCAAGGCATCTTCTACCGCCGTAGCGACGTGCTGACCATTTCGCTGCACGGGGATCCGCATCTGTTTACGCCTTTCTTCACCGGGCACGCGCACGAGCGCGGCGATGGCGAAGGGCTGGGCTACAACATCAATGTGCCGCTAGCCAAGGGCACGGGCGATGAAGCCTACCTGGCTGCGCTGGCGCGCGTGATGGAGACGTTGCGCGCCTACGCGCCCGGCGCACTGGTCGTCGCGCTCGGGCTGGACGCCCATGAACGCGACCCGTATCAGGCACTGGCGGTCACCACACCGGGCTTTGCGCGCATTACCGCCGCCATCGCCCGGCTGGGACTTCCCACCGTCCTCGTGCAGGAAGGCGGGTATCTGTCCGAGGATCTCGGTCCAAACTTGTCCAGCGCGCTGCGCGGCTTCGTGAGCGCGGCATGAGTGCGGCCATCATGGCGCCTGCGGAGCGCGGTCACGTAAAAGTCCCGGCGTCGGCGGTGCTGAACGCAACGTCGCCCGCCGCGCCGCTGGAATGGGCACACGCGTTGCTGGCGCGTCATTGGGGCATATCAGGCGATTTGCGCGCACTGACAGGCGAACGCGACCGCAACTTCCTGCTGGCGCTGACCGGCGGTGCGGCGCAACCGCGTTACATGCTCAAGATTTCCCACCCGGCCGAGGCCCCCCTCGTGGCGGACTTCCAGACGCAAGCGCTACTGCATATCGCGCGAAGCGACCCCAGCCTGCCGGTGCAGCGTATCCTGCCCACGACCGAGGGCGAGGCTTCGGTGCGGGTCCGGGCGCCCGATGGCAGCATGCGAGTGACGCGTCTGTTCAGCTATCTGGAAGGCGAGCCGCTGCCTAAGGCCCGACGCTCTCCCGCGCAGGCCACGGCGTTGGCGACCATGTTGGCCCGGCTGGATCTCGCTCTGCGCGATTTCCATCATCCGGCCGGCGCACTGGAATTGCCGTGGGACATCCAGCGTGCCGACAGTATCGCCCCGCTGCTGGACAGCATCGCCGATCCCGCGCGGCACGCGCTGGCGCAGCGAGCACTGGACCGATTCGTCAAACATGTGAAGCCCCGGCTGCATGCCTTGCGCACGCAGCCCGTTCACAACGACTTCAACATCTTCAACCTGCTGGTTGACGCGCACGACCACGATCGCATCGCAGGCATTCTCGATTTTGGCGACATGGTGCACGCGCCTCTGGTCAACGACCTTGCCGTGGCAGCAGCCTATCAGGTTGATGCCGAGGGCGACACGCTTGATGCACTATCGCGCTTTGTGGCCGCCTATCACGCGGTGTTGCCACTGGAGCGGCAGGAAGTGGAACTGCTGTTCGACCTGATACAGGCGCGTCTGCTGATGGTGGTGGCCATCAGCGGCTGGCGCGCGGCGCGCGAACCGGCCAATGCCGACTACCTGCTGCGCAACAACGCCATCTCGTGGGCACGGCTGGCCGCCTGCGATGCCATTGATCGCCAACGCGCCATTGCGGTGCTATTCGCGCGCCTGCGCGCCTGAACGAGGTCCCCGGCATGTCCAACGATTCCCGCAACGAGACCCTGCAAGCGCGTCGAGCGCGGCTGCTTGGCCCAGCCTATCGGCTTTTCTACGAAGAACCGCTGCATATCGTACGCGGTGAAGGGGCGTGGCTGCATGACGCCGACGGGCGCCGCTATCTGGACGCCTACAACAACGTGGCCGCCGTAGGTCATTGCCATCCCCACGTGGTGGAGGCCATTGCGCGCCAGGCTGCAGCCCTCAATACGCATACGCGCTACCTGCATGGGGCCGTGCTCGACTACGCCGAGCGACTGCTGACCACGATGCCCGCCGATCTCGGGCACGCCATGTTCACCTGCACCGGCAGCGAGGCCAATGACCTAGCCATGCGCATTGCACGCGCATGCACCGGGAATGACGGGCTCATCGTGACGCGCTTTGCCTATCATGGCGTGACAGAATCCATTGCCGTGGCATCGCCGTCGCTGGGTCAGTACATCACGCTCGGCCAGCATGTGCGTACCGTGCCGGCGCCCGACAGCTATCGCGTGCCGCCCGAGCAGCTCGGCGTGGTATTCGCAGACGGCGTGCGTGCGGCGATCGACGATTTGCGTGCACACGGCATGCGCCCGGCGGCCTTGCTAGTCGACACCGTGTTCTCCAGCGACGGCATCTACACCGATCCACCCGGGTTCCTGCGCGATGCCGTGGATGCCGTACGCGCGGCAGGCGGCCTGTTCATTGCCGACGAGGTCCAGCCCGGGCTGGGTCGTACCGGCGAAGCGTTCTGGGGGTTCCAGCGGCACGGCTTAGTGCCCGACATCGTGACCATGGGCAAGCCCATGGGTAACGGACATCCACTGGCCGGGCTTGCCGTACGCCCCGATGTGCTGGCGCCGTTTGCACGCCAATGCCGCTACTTCAACACGTTCGGAGGCAACCCGGTATCTGTAGCGGCTGGCATGGCCGTGCTCGACGTCATCGAACGGGAGCAGCTCGGCGCCAACGTTCGTAAGGTGGGCGAGCATCTACGCACGCGTCTGCGGCATCTTGCCGCGCGTGACGCGCGCATTGGCGACGTGCGTGGTGCGGGCCTGTTCGTGGGTGTCGAGCTGGTGGACGATACGCGGAAGACGCCGGCCACGGCGCTTGCGCAGCGCGTTGTCAACACCATGCGGCGCCAAGGCGTGCTGCTGAACGCCACCGGCCCACATGCCAACATTCTCAAGATCCGCCCGCCGATGGTCTTCAGCGAGGCGCAGGCGGATCTGTTGGCCGATACGCTTCGCACAGCGCTGCAGGCCACCCCGATCACCGCTTGATATACGGGTGGCAGTCTCGCTGGCAGTCGGTTCGAGTCACTGCAGCCCTGGCATCGGGCCGACATCGCTGTCGCGTGGACAGGTGAGCAGAAGATGACCTCACGCAGAACCTCAGTTTCTTCGGGGACATTTGTTCAATAGCTAACGTCGAGATTGTCCCTCGCCCTCGAAGAGCACTTTCAAGTCAAGATCGGTGACATCGAGACAGAAAGGACACGCACTGTGTCCGAGTTAGGGCAGTTGGTTTCGGGAAAATTCGGGTATTCCTAACCGTCCGCTTTTCAAGGCTGGCGACTTCCGCTTTGGGTCGGCTACAGCCCGTCGCCGCCCGGGTCTTCGGCTGCCAAGACAATCGGGCTCTTCCCGGCCACAAAGGGCCATCGGAAGAACAAGATGTCAATGGCCACTTCTTGGCCCGAAAGCGCTACTGGATCAGCTCGTCGCCATAGAACGAGATGCGAGAACCACGTCACGACAACCCCTGGATCACCCCTCCTGGCGTAACGCCACCAGCGACGTCTGCTGTCCCGATATTGCTGCGGCAGCGGCAATGACCAGGTCAGCAAAGCGCCGCTCATCGTTCGCACCTTGCCAGCGCGGCTTGGTCACAGCAATGTTTATAGCTGCATGCGCGACGCCACTGCGATCGACCACAGCAGCCGCAACAGAATAGTCACCGAGCAGGTATTCCTCCTCTGTAAACGCGTATCCGCGCTCGCGAATGGCGACCAGGCGAGCCTGAATTTGCTCAGGCTGCGTCACGGGCGGGGATCCCAACCAGCAGCAACGAGGATTGCGGCTTCTCGACAAAGGGATATCAAATTCGAGTCGGCGCGTCGTTACGCAACGTTGGTCGCAATCGTCGTAGCTCCGCTTTGGATCGGGCGTCGCCGCGCCCCCACTGTTCCCGGATCTGAGGCGTCCCGCGCCGCCAGTCCTGCACCGTTATCGCGCTCACCGCCCCGGGATTGGGCCGCCGCTCGCCCGTGTCACTTGCCCGAGGCATTCTCTCGCCATAACCCCTCCACCGGCCGCCAACGCAGGCCCCACAACGGATTCCAGCAGTTTTCGGGCTTACCGCCATCTGCTGGCACAGCGCTTGCTCATCTTGGATCCAAGAAGGGATTTTCTTCAGGACCCAAAGCCAAAACCCCATGATGACCAAGCCTCATGCTGCCTCCGCGACGGACGCGCACACTGCCGATCCCGCCAATGCTTGGATCACCCGTTTCGCCGCGCCGCTGCGGGCGCCAGCCACGCAGGCGCCGGGCCCGCTCGCCGGCCTGACGTTTGCGGCCAAGGACAACATCGATGTGGCCGACGTGCCGACCACAGCAGCCTGTGCCGAATTCGCCTACACGCCAACGCGCCACGCCACCGTCATCACGCGTCTGCTCCAGGCCGGCGCCGCGCTGCAGGGCAAGACCAATCTTGACCAGTTCGCCTGCGGGCTGAACGGCAGCCGGTCGCCGTACGGCGCCGTGCCAAATGCCTTCGACGCGCGCTACGTGAGCGGTGGGTCAAGCTCCGGTTCGGCCTATGCCGTCGCCACCGGCGAAGTCGATTTCGCCCTCGGCACCGATACCGCCGGCTCGGGACGGGTGCCGGCCGGCCTGAACAACATCGTGGGGCTCAAGCCGAGCAAGGGACTGATCTCGGCGTTCGGCGTGCTGCCCGCCGCGCAGAGCGTGGACTGCGTGTCCATTCTCGCGCGCACGGTCGCCACCGCGGTCAAGGTGCTGGAAAACGCTGCTGGCTTCGACCCGCAGGACCCGTACTCGCGCCGGCTGCGCATGGTGACCGAGCCGTTGCCCGCCACGTTCCGCTTCGGCGTGCCAGCCCAACCCGAATTCTTCGGCGACACGCTCGCCGCGCAGGCGTTCGCCGACGCCGTGGCCGATCTCGAAGCCCAGGGTGGCCGCGCGGTGCCGATCGACTATGCCCCTCTCGCTGAAGCCGCCTCGCTGCTGTATGAGAGCGCGCTGGTAGCCGAACGCTACGAAGCGGTGCGCGCGTTCTTCGACAAACAGGCAGACGCCGTGATCGAACCCGTGCGTTCCATCCTGCGTGCCGGTACGGGCTACGCCGCCGCCGACCTCTACACGGCCCAACACCGGTTGCAGGCGCTTGCGCAGCAGGCCGGCGCCATGTGGGAACAGATCGACGTGCTCTGCGTGCCGACCGCCCCCACACATTGCACGATTGACGACATGCTCGCCGAACCCGTGGCGCGGAACCGCGAACTCGGCCAGTACACCAATTTCGTCAACCTGCTCGACTACGCGGCCTTGTCCGTGCCGGCCAGCATCCGCCCCGACGGCCTGCCTTTCGGCATCACGCTGATCGGCCGCGCGGGCAGCGACTGGCAATTGGCCGACCTGGGCCAGCGCTTCCACCACGCCACCGGCCTCGCCCAGGGCGTCACCGGCGAGCCGCTGCCGGCGCCGGTACCGGTAGCCGCGCTGGAGCCGTCGGCGGCCACGCACCTGCCGCTGGTCGTAGTAGGCGCGCATCTGTCCGGGATGCCGCTCAACACGCAACTCGCCGAACGCGGGGCACGCCTGGCGCTCACCACCACGACCGCGCCGCGCTATCGCCTCCACGCACTGCCTGGCACCACGCCGCCCAAGCCAGGCCTGGAACGTGTGGCCGCCGGCGGCGACGGCGCCGCCATCGCCGTGGAGGTGTGGCAGGTGCCGCTGCACGCCGTCGGCAGCTTCCTTGCGCTGGTGCCGCAGCCGCTCGCGCTGGGCAGCGTGGAACTGGCCGATGGTAGCTGGGAGCACGGCTTCGTCTGCGAAGGCCACGCGCTGGCCGGCGCCACCGACGTGACTGCGCACGGTGGCTGGCGTGCCTACGTGCAGTCGCTTGCCGCCGCCTAGTCGCACGAACCCCCGCGCCGCCGCGCATTGCCGACAACTCTTTCGCCCCTCACACACTCTCTCAAACCAGGTACCGTCATGCCCAAGCACCCGCAATCCGCCGCCCCTGTCCACCACGCCACCGCTGCACCTGCCTCCGCCACGCGCCGCCAGATCCTCAAGGCCGGCGCCGCCGGCCTGTCCGTGCTTGCCGCGCCCGCCATCGTCCGCGCCCAGGGCAGCGGCCCCAAGATCCGTGTCGGCTTCTGGCCGGTGGCCTCGGGCCTGCCGTTCTACGCGGCCGTCGAGAAAGGCTATTTCAAGGAAGCTGGGCTGGACGTGGAAGTGCAGAAGTTCGCGAGCGCACAACAGGTGATGGAAGCCATGCTGGCAGGCCGCTCCGACGGTAGCGCCAACGGCACGGCATCGGGCGTGCTCGGCATCGGCGAAATCGCACAGCCGGGCCTGTTCAAGATCTTTTGCACCAATCCGACCAACGCCAAATTCGTGCTCGACGAGTTCCTGGTGGCCAAGGACAGCCCCATCAAGACCATCGCCGACCTCAAGGGCAAACGCGTGGCCAGCGGCCCGGGCGTGCAGAACGTGCTGCTGGCCAAGACCGTGCTGGAACGCGCGGGCGCCGGCAAGATGACCGTGACCGAACTGCCGATTGGCCAGCACGTGGCTGCGCTCGCCGCCGGCCAGATCGACGGCGTCTACACGCTGGAACCGACCGGCACCGTGGGTCGCATCAACGGCACCACGCGCGCGCTGGAAGTCGGCGTCATCGCCAAGTACGTGCTGGGCGATCCCATGGCCCCGTGGCACGGCGGCGCCGCCAGCCTCACCAGCGAATTCATCAAGAAGAACCCGGACGTGGCCAAGCGCTACATGGCGGCGTACCGGCGCGGCGTGGAACTGGTGCAAAAGAACCCAACCGAGGCGCGCAAGTACCTGACCGGCTACACCGCCATCGAAGGCGCGCTGACCGCCGAGGTGCCGATGGCCGATTACATGTTCTACGACCAGTTCAAGTCGACCGATATCGCCTACTTTCAGAAGTTCTACGACCTGTTCACCGAGAAAGGCATCTACTCGAAGAAGGTCGACGTCGCATCGCTGATCTACAAGGGCTGAGCATCATGAGCGAAATCGCCACCAAGACCTCGGCCGCGGCGCCCTGGGCGCCGCCTGCCTCCGCCGACGCCGCGCCCGTCAAGCCCCGCGCCGAACGCTTCCTGCCCGTGATCGGCCCGCTAGTCCTGTTCGTCATCTGGGACCTGGTGGTGCGTTTCGGGCTAATCAAAGCCATCCTGCTGCCCAGTCCGGCCGATACCCTGGCGGCGCTGGTCGCGGGGCTGGCCGGCGGCGCGCTGCTGACCGACTTCCTGGTCACCGTGGGCCGCACGCTGCAGGCATTCGCGTTCGCCGCCGTAGTCGGCGTGCCGCTGGGCGTGCTGCTCGGCAGCAACGAGCGCGCATACCGCAGCGTGGAATTCCTGATCGACTTCTTCCGCTCCACTCCATCGTCGGCGCTGATCCCGTTGTTCCTTCTGATCTTCGGCGTATCCGACTTCAACAAGGTCGCCATTGCGGCATTCGGCGCGCTGCTGATCGTGGTGTTCAACAGCGCCTACGGCGTCATCAACGCGCGCAAGCAGCGTGTGATGGCGGCCAAGGTGATGGGCGCCTCGCGCTGGCGCATCTTCAAGGACGTGCTGATTTGGGAAAGCCTGCAGCCGACCTTCGTCGGCCTGCGTTCGGCGGTGTCGATGGCGCTGGTCATCGTGATCGTGGCCGAGATGTTCATCGGTTCCGAGAACGGCCTGGGCCACGCCATCATCGACGCGCAGCAGGTGCTGAACGTGCGCACCATGTATGCGGCCATCCTGTCCGCTGGCGCGCTCGGCTATGTCCTCAACATCGTGTTCCTGATGCTGGAACGCCGCATTGTTCACTGGAGTGGAAGGTAATCATGAGCACCGTCATCAACGCCCCCGTCCACGTCGAAGTGCCGGTGCCGCCGTTCCGCCCGGGCCCGGCGGGCACCCACATCACCATTCGCGGCCTGACCAAGTACTTCGCGGGCTGGCCGCTGTACGAGAACTTTGACCTCGACATCCCGAAGAACAAGATCGTGTCGGTCTTCGGCCCCAACGGTTGCGGAAAAAGCACGCTGATCAACATGATCGCCGGACTGATTCCCGTCGACCGTGGCGAGATTCTGTTCGACGGCAAGGCGCTCAAGGACACCAAGATTGGCTATGTGTTCCAGAACTACCGCGAGGCACTGTTCCCGTGGATGCGTACGATCGACAACATCGCCTATCCGCTGCTGCTCGAAGGCCGTAGCAAGGCCGAGGTGGACCGGCGCATGGCCGAGCTGGTGGCGTCGTTCGACGTCAAGTTCGACCTGAACCGCTATCCGTACGAACTGTCGGGCGGACAGCAGCAGACCGCGTCGATCATGCGCGCGCTGGCCCCGGGACCCGAGGTGCTGTTCCTCGACGAGCCGTTCTCGGCGCTCGATTTCGAGATGACGCTGTTCATCCGCGAAAAGCTGCAGGAAGTATTCATGCAGACGCACACCACCATGCTGCTGGTGTCGCACGATCTCGAGGAGGCCGTCTACCTGGCCGACGAGATCCTGCTGCTGACCAAGCGGCCTACGCGCGTGGCTGAGATCCTCAAATACGACGACGCGCGGCCACGCACCGTGGACACGCTGTCGCAAGCCAGCTTCGTGGCTGCCAAGAAGCAGAGCCTTGAAATCTTCCAGCGTGAAGTCCGTCGCTAAGTCCGTCGCTAAGTCCGTCGCTAAGCCCGTGACCGGCGTCCGGCCGGCACCCCATAGCCGCCGGACGCCGTCTGTGCCACCATTGGCACAGCAGCATGCCTCAGCGAACCCGCACATGACGCCCCCCTCTGCCAACCTCCACCCCGACGCACCGGCCGCGCCCAATACCACCGAATTCGGCGGGCCGCCCCGCTCTCGCGCGGAGAGCGTCTATACCATGCTCAAGGCCGACATCGCCGAATTCCGGCTGGTGCCCGGCGACCGCTTCACCGAAAACGAAGTCTGCGAACGGCTCGGCGTGTCGCGCACGCCGGTGCGACAGGCACTGTTCCGGATGAAGCAGGAAGGCATCGTCGAGGTGCTGTTCCGCAGCGGCTGGCGCGTGCTGCCGTTCGACTTCCGCAAGTTCGAGGAGCTCTACGATCTGCGTATGGTGCTGGAGACCGAGGCTGTGGCGCGCATCTGCGCAGGCAGCGCTGATACCGACCGCGCCAGCCTAGACGCGCTGGCCGCGATCTGGCTGGTGGCGCCGGAAGACCGGCTGCAGGACATGGCGCAGGTGGGCGCGCTGGACGAAGCATTTCACTGCACACTGGTCAGCGCGGCCGGCAATGCGGAGATGGCGCACGTGCACCGCGAGGTCAGCGAGCGCATCCGCATCATCCGCCGGCTCGATTTCACCAAGCCCGCACGCATTGCCGCCACTTACGATGAGCACGGCAAGATCCTCCAAGCCATTCTCGCCAAGCGCGGCGACGAGGCCTGCCGCATGCTGCGCGCGCATATCGGCGCCAGCCAGCTCGAGGTGCGCAAAATCACCCTCCACGAGGTCTACCTGGCGCGCAACCAGGCCCGCCAGGCGCAGGAGGCCGTAGGCGGCCAGGACTGAGCCCGGATCGCGCCGGATCGCCTGGCGGGCAGCGTCGCTGCGGAACTTCCGGGCCTTTACACATTGACGCGCGCATCCGACGATACTCCCGATCACCGACAAGGAAGGCGCCGGCAGCACGGCACGGCCAACGCACTGTGGCAGCGTACGCATGAAGGCGCTCGAGCATTTCATCCGCGCGCTGTTGTGCCTCGCGTGGTGGTGCGCGCAGCCGACGTCAAAGTGATCAAGGCCTACGTGGCGACGGGCCTCGGCGTGGCCATCGTCCAGCGTGTGACCGTGGATCCCGCGCGCGATACCGATCTCGCGATCATCGACACGGGCGACGTGTTTCCGCCGTCAAAGGCGCACTTCAGCCTGCGCGGAGACCATTTCATTCGGGGCGACGTGCGGGTGTGCATCGAGATGGTCGGGCCGGGCGCGAATGCGCGGCTGGAACCCGGGCACCGTGGCGAGCAATGAGGCCAATACCATCAGGCCGCCACCGAGCCATGCCCACGCCGATAGCTGCTCGCCGAGCCACGCGTAAGCGAACAGCGCACCGAAAGCGGGCTCGCCGCCCATCAGCAACGCTACGCGCGTCGGGCTGCTGCACTTGACCGCAAAGTTCTGCGCGAAGAAGGCAAATAGAGTGCAGGCCAGCACGAGGTAGCCGATGCTGGTCCAGAATGCGCCATGCCCGGCGAGCGCGGGCAGCGGCTGCCACTGGGCGGGCATGAACACCACCGCGACGACGATGCTGCCGAGGGCCACCATGCCAGACTGGATCGCCGTGGCGGTGAGCGGTGCCAGCGTGGCATCGCGCATCACACGTTTGGTCACGCACATCATCAACGCGCGGAGCAGGGCAGCCAGCAGCATCAGCGCATCGCCCAGGGTGGGCGTCGACACGCCACCGCTGACCAGCGCGGCACCGGCCAGCGACAGCGCCACGGCCAGCCATTCCACGGGCAGGGGCCGCCGGCGCAGCAGCGCCCATTCCACCAACGGCGTCAGCGCGACGCACAGGCTGATGAGGAACGCGGCATTCGAGGCGTGCGTCATCGATACCCCGAACGTTTCGGCCATCAGGATGCCGAGCAGCAGCACGCTGGAGCCCAGCGCGCCCACCAGCGTGGACGCCTTCATCCCGCGCAAGGTGAACAACGACGGCGACAGCACGAGAAACGTGATGCCGAATCGCAGCGCGAGCAGGCCGAGCACCGGGTAGAACGCGAGCGCGATTTTGGCGACGCCGTAACTCGTCCCCCATACGACGGCCACGGCCAGCAGCATCAGGTCGGAAATCCACAGCAGACGGTTGGACATGGCTGGAGCGTATTGGCGTTGAACACGCCAGATTGTCGGGTATTGCGCTGAAAACTATAATCGGGTCCATCTGCACAGCTTTTATGTCGTAAATGCACAGATGAACCAGACCGAGCTGTTCGCCTTGTTGCCAGACATGGCCACGTTTTCCCGCGTCGTCGACGCCGGCAATTTCTCCGCGGCCGCTCGCCAGCTCGGCAGCACGCCATCGACGATCAGCCGGCAAATCAAGCGGCTGGAAGAAGCACTGGGCACGCGCCTGCTGGAACGTTCGACCCGCAGCGTGCGGCTGACCGATGCAGGCGCGCAGGTCTATCGCCATTGCCGCGACATGGTGGGCGCGGCGTCCGGCGCGGTGGATGTCGCCGGCCAATTGATGAGCGCGCCGCAGGGAAGAGTGAGCATCAGCGCGCCGATCGGCTATGCGCAGGCGGTCATCCACCCTCTGATCGCCGGATTCCTGCGCGAATGGCCGGAAATCGACGTGCAACTGATCTTTACCGACCGCGAGGTCGATCCGTTACGCGACGACGTCGATATCGTGATCCGCCTGACCCGTTCACCACCGTTAGGTCTGGCGGCGCGCTCGCTGGGCAACGCGCGCTGGCTGCTATGCGCCTCACCGGCCTATCTGGCCGCCCACGGCACACCCGCCACGCCGCACGACCTGACACGCCACGAGTGCCTGTACCTCGGTGAAACCGTCGACGACAACCGCTGGACCTTCCGCCGCAGCAGCGCGAGCCAGACGGTGCAAGTCCGAGGCCGTTACCTCGCCAATGACGTCGGCGCCCGCCTGGACGCCGCCGCACAGGCGATCGGCATCGCCGCCTTGCCCGAATTCGCCGTCGCGGATGGCTTGCAGCACGGCCACCTGGTCCAGGTGCTGGCAGACTGGGAATTCGAAGCACGGGCGTACATGGGGCCGGTCTGGCTGCTGTATCCGCCCAACCGCTTCCTGCCAGCGCGGGTGCGCGTCATGATCGATCACCTAATTGCCTCTCTTGCCGCACATGTCTAGGGCCGACATCAAATGTCGGGCGGGCTATTTTGAAATGTCGGCGCGAGCGTGCGTTTTGTGCGGGAGCGGGGACTTCTTGACGGGAATGCCGTCGGGCGGTGGCGGCGGCCGCGGCTGGCGGGCGCCTCCCGTCTTCAAGGGTATCTGTTAGCTACTAGCTAGTGAAGAGAAATGAGGAGGCCGGAGCTGCCCGGCAGCCGCGACTGTCTCTGACCGACCCATTGGAGCCCTTCACGTTTCTCCGAAGCGGACGTTGCCACGTAGAGTGTCCTCGCAGCCTACCCGAGTAAGAGCTTGTCGTTGCCAGACCCGAGGCGAGTCCCAAAGCCACGCGATCCTTCGCAAGTGCCAGAGGCGGAGATTTTCCAAATGTCCGATCGGATGATGCGAGAGGTTAGACAATGCGTGCCAAACCTTCACGGCACGACTAGGCTTTCTCCTGCGTGAAGATCTCAGGCTCGTCGAGATGGAATCGTGGAACGGGGTCCTCGCCGATTCTGGTCAATCGTGTCACTGAAGCCCGCGGCTTTCCGTGCTCTTCAACGTCCACACACAGCAGGTCTGGTCCAATCAAGCTTGCCGTCGCGTAGCCCTGCAAATGCTTAGCGCCGTCCCTGACAGTCTGAAGAATCGCCTTTCTCGAGCGTCCCTTTATGACGTGAACCGCACCGTCGGCATCCGCCACCCACGTTTGAGTGATGCTAACCTCGTCGGTCTGTATCGCATCCATCTGTGCAGTCGCGTGGAGCCAGAGCTTGCGTTGGATCTCGCCAAGATCCGTCTCGCTGCCTTCATACGGGTAGGGCGAGACAACAACGTCTTTGAATAGAACAACTTCGCCGAACGCTCGTCGCTCGGCCTCGACAACGTGCTTCAATCGCGACGCGCGACTTCGCCAAACCAGCCCTTCGGCTTCCTGCAATAAGTGCGCTCCCCGTTTGCCATCGCCGTTAAGATAGGCCTCATGCGACATCTTCAGCAGCTCACGAAAGACGCCGATAAGTCGGGGCGTTTTGATCTTCTTCTCCGCGAAATGTGCTCCTGCTTGCAAATCTGCGAACGCTTCTTCTAAGCGCTGTGCTTGACTACGTGCAGGAGTGTCCCAGTCGTATTCGGGGAACCTATCTGGCGCGCAGAGAATAATAGTCGCCCAGCTATCGTGGTATCGGCCCAAGGATTCGAATGTGCGGGTTTTCATGGTTGCCTGTGTAAGGGGCGACGTCGGAAGGCTATCAACGACGACAGCCGACGTACAAGATACTGCATCCCCGATTCATCTTTCTCAATGGTAGAGCCTGGGGGCGGCCAATAAGCTAAGCAAGCGGTCTAAGTCTGGTGTCTCAGATTCGACAAAGAACAGGTCCTCAGACGCGCCGGTCATTTTATCGGCAATGCCAATGACGAAGTCGCGACCGAACTGCGATCGCAGACTGGCCGAGATATCTCCTCTCGTTCGGCGAGCGTCAAGGCTAGCCTGGAGCGGTGCCGGGATGCTGGCTGGATGCCGCCGGAATCCGCCAGAATCCGTTGCACAGATGAATGGTACCGATCAAACAGCCGGGCGATCTGGTGAAGCGTGTCACCTTTCCGCCACCGCTCCCACATTAGTGCCTTCTGAGTCTCGGTGTAGTAGATCCGGCGCCTCTGTTTCATTTGCAACACCTCCACTGCTCATGCAGCGTCTAGTGTGTTGCATCGACCGGTTGAATCCACAGTCTAACTTCGGACTCTCGATGCCGTACGAGTTACGGGTCCTTCTTCACGTGTCCAGAGAGATGGCCTCCCAATCGTCCTTCGAGAGCATCCCGATCGATTGCGATTTTTTGCAGCTACGGCCTCAACATGAGGTAGAAAAGAGAGCTCTCGCACTGAGCGTAGTCGTTGCTATCTCTTATGGACTTGATCGCGCATCCGGCCGATCTTGGCTGGAAAGCGAGGGAAGCGGCGGTGTACGAGAGTAGCCCAGTCGCTTAGCTTGGAAGAGCCAGTGATCACGGATGACGCTAGCTTGCATATGAAAGTCGCCGGTTGGGTCCATTTGCAAATAAAGCACGCGCCAATTCGCGGGCGATTTGGCGAGCGGCCGACAACGTCGGTAGCGGTCCGGATCGAATCACCCTATGTCGCTTCATGGCCGAACGCGGAAGTTCCGCGGTCGCCAGGCCCGCCGCAGCTACGGATCCTCGGTTCCGACCCTTAGCCGTCGTCGATATCTCTAGAAAGTGGACGCTCCGACGCCGCCTTCGCGACCATTGGACTCATGTGGGCTACGACTCGATGAAGCAACGATACCCGCAAGCGTCGCGCACACGGCCTCGATGTTGTCAGGGCGCAGGTTTGTCGCACTGAGTAGTAAGCCGCCTTGCGCGTGATTGCGGCGAAGGTACCATGCGGAGAGTGCCGAAGGTGCGAGGCCGCGTGCGCGGGCAATGCCGACAACCACGCGGTCGTCGGCGGTTTGTGGCAGCGGTGCGATCACACCCAGACCCGCCATCAGCGTGCCCGGCAGAAACTCGCTGACATGCGCCAGCGTCAGGCGGCGCCGTTCGCCATAGAGTGCCTTCATCTGGCGTAAATGCCGCAGGTAGTGCCCATCCCGCAGAAACTCCGTCACCGCCAATTGGGTGGTCCGGTTCGGCGCCGGGGCCAACACGGCGCAGACCTCCACCAGACGCTCCGCCACTGCGCGCGGGGCAACGACGAAACCGAGGCCCAGCGCCGGGCTGATCGTTTTGCTGAACGCGCCGATATGAACGACACGCTCGGCGCCCTCGCCGGCGGCAAGCGCCGGTGCGGCCCGGCCGTCGAGCTGTAGTTCTCCGAGATAGTCGTCTTCGATGATCCAGGCCCCCCTTGTCGCCGCCCATTCGAGCAGCGCGCGCCTGCGTGCCGGCGACATCGTGACGCCCAGCGGTGCATGCTGGCCGGGCGTGACCAGCGCCAGCAAAGCGTCTGGCGCGCTGGCGACGCCGGCTTCGACGCGCAGCCCCTCGGCATCAATGGGTACGGGTACGACCTCGGCTCCGGTCACTTCCAGTGCTCGCCTTCCGAGCGGATACCCGGGCTCCTCGAGCCACGCCTTGCGGCCGTGCGCGCGCAGGGCGGTCAGTGCCAGCATCAGACCCTGCCGGTATCCACTGGTAACGATGATTTGATCCGGATGACATTGCATCTGCCTGCTTACGGCCAGGTGGCTCGCGATCTGGGCTCGCAGGGCAGGCTCGCCGCGCGGATCAGCATAGGCCGTGTAAGCGAAGGCATCGGCGCGTACGGCACGCGTCCGCATGCGGGCCCAGAGCTTGGCGGGAAACGCGTCGTGGGCAGGTACGCCCATTTGGAACGGAAGCGGGACGCTCGAGAACGGGCGGGTGAAATCCGCCAGAGGCCCATCGAGTGCGGCTTCGCCGCCGGCTCGCCCGACAGGTAGCCGCGCGCATACGTGTGTGCCCGCGGAGCCCGCGCCGAACACCAGATTCTCGGCGATCAGACGGTCGTAGGCGACACGGATGGTGCCGCGGGCGACGCCAAGCTGCGCAGCGAGGTCCCGGCCTGAAGGAAGACGCTGTCCAGGTAGGAGCCGACCCTCGACGATCGCCTGTCGCAGGCTCGCATGGATCTGGTCGCCGATCGGCACGGCGGTGGCGCGGTCCACCAGAACGGACAGCACGGCGGGCGAATTCGGGTGATTCATTTTGGGCCAGTCGTTTCTCCACTTTTTGGGCCTGTATCTTCAATGCCTGGCGGAGTAACTTTGCGTTATGACATGAATCGCGGCCCAAGTCGATAGGCGGCTCGGGCGCGCGGACCGCGACGCTAGACCCCATCACCAACAGAAAAGGACCGAGATGACCCGCTTGAATTGGCAAGAGATAGCGCCTGACGGCGCGAAGGCGCTTTTTGGTATCCACCACTATGTCACGAAGAAGACGGATCTCCCCGAGGAGCTTGTCCACCTCGTGTTCCTCCGCGTCTCCCAGATCAACGGATGCGCGCATTGCATTGACATGCATAGCCGCGATCTCAGAAAGACCATGTCGGTCGACAAGATCACGCTGGTTCCGGTGTGGGATGAAGTACCGCACCTATTCGCCGAGCAAGAGCGGGCCGCGTTGGCCTGGGCGGAGGAAGTGACGCGCGTCAGTGAGACGCATGCCTCAGACGAAGCCTATGCGGCCGCCTCGGCAGCATTTTCGCCCAAGGACCTCGTTGATCTCACTATTACGATTGCCGCCATGAACGCATTCAATCGTCTCGGCGCCCCGTTTCGGCTTCCAGTTGCGGCAGCGGCGTAATGCGGGAACGCAGACCGCCCTCATGCATTCAGTCGGGTAGCCCACACAGTTGAACACTGATCCTTCAACACTCCTTTATCGACCGAGGGGTGCTCGAAGGGCATTCAGCCATTTTCCGTTTCCGGTATCAGCCGATGCTCCGAATGAGAGCCAGATCTTCGGAGAAAAATCGGGCTAATTGAGCGGGAATCTGGTGCAAGTAAGTGGTTTGGAAGCTGCAGAGTCGCGCTAATGGAAATCAAGCCAGCAAGGAATCAAGTCTCGACTGCTGCCTGTGCCAAAGCAGCCATTCGTTCAGCGATGGGCAATGACGGTTACTGGCCGGACTCGGCCGCCGGGCTAGCTGGGACGGGGCTCGCCGGCGCCAGCGGCGACTTCCGACCCAACGCGGTCCTTTGCGGCTCCAAGAAGCGGACGTTCCCATGTAGTTCCGTACCTGGCAGGGCTTCCGGCGGGTTGAAATCATTCGAACAAGCCGTACAATGGCCATACAAAACAATAAACGGGCCTGACATGAATCGCACTTTGTCGATTGCAAATGCTATTTTGTGTGTGATCGGAGGATGGCTGATCTTCTCCTTTGCACGGCAAACTCATAGCGTTCCCACCACGCATCTCTTACTGTTTATACCGTCGGGCGCCGCTTGGCTGGCGTTGAAGAAGCAGAGTCGAACTTTTGGCGGAATCGCCGCAGCAGCCAATGCCATCTTGGGCCTTACAGGCATTCTAGTAGTACTCGTGTCTGTGCTGGGAGGAGGTAATCCACAAGGGACGTTTGAGCCCGTCTTAGCGCTAGCTGGCATTTTCGTTCTCGCAGTGGCAATTCTCAATTTTCGTGCGGCTTGGGGCGCGTTCCCACCGGTGCAGAAGCAGCCAAACGAATCTGGGAAGTAACCACTGCAGACAAACTCCATCCTGATAGTCTGGCTCCGCGGCCGCAGTTTTCCGCATGAGTGACGGGCCCATCCGCACCGGGCCGGACTTCGCCCTGTCCAAGCGCGTATGTTTTTCCCGCACCTGGAACAAATGCTTTCCTTGGGCGCCGTCGGCCTCGTCGCAACGTCAAGGGGTGTTTGCCTGGTCATCACCCTTGGTGCCCAATGATCAAAGCCTTTTCCGGGGACGACCGCTAAGCATGCCATCCCGGTGGCATATTCGCCAGTAAGAGGATTGTGTGATCGACGGGAGCGATCTCTCCTAAACCGCTAACGCAAGCCCTAGCTCGGGGACGGTGGATGAGCCGGAGTCGTGAAATTGCCATACTCCGTCGTCAATGTTGTGCGACGGACGCCGGTTGGCCTATAACTGCCGGATCTCTCGTTATGGCCGGTCTCTGTCTTCGCACTATCTGCACATGAGCTTGCGCGACAGGTGTCTCGCTCGGGTTGTCAGCTACGTCATCGAGCCTTGAGTGAAACACCCTCGGGGAGGGCGCCAGTGGACAGAATTGCGCTCATAAGCTGGGCACTTTGTCCTGCTGGGGTAGAAAAAGCGATGTCACGCCGCAGCGGCGCCGATGAGATACGCAGCCGTCCGATGACTCGGCCGTCCCATTGCACGATCACCGCGTCTCCTACCGCGTTGGCCGTAAGCGTCGCCACACGTTGCGCCGCGGAATCAGTCAGGCGAATTGCCACCTCTGAAGTCGCCAAGGGTTGTGACTGCTCAATATCCCGTTCGGTGATCAGCGGCTTATCAGGCGTCGAGGCAAGGGCGACGTAAAGCTTGCCCTTTGTCTGTGTGAGTGTCTCCACTTGATTGGAGGTAGGGTGCCATCCGGAGAACTTAATCGAAACTAAATTTCCCTTTACCTGTGCACTCACTGAATCAAAAAAGCTTGGCTTAATCTTCTTGAACCGGTTCTCGACAATGCTCGCTACCCGAGATGCTCCATCGGCGTCCGTTCCGCCGACTTCCCACGTGCGCAAGGCTTCTTGTGCGAACGTCGCCCCAGAAAAAGCGACAAGAAGTGCGAGAATTATGGTCGTTTTCACCGAATGAGTTATTGGTTTCATCCTGTCTTTCATTTCGATCATTGCACGATTAATCGTAACCGTCCGCTGATGGCCGTGTGGACACGAGAGGCGAACCTATCCAGAGTAGTTCCCATCAAAATCTAGCGGGGACTACTTTGGAGACTGTGGCAAAGCGCGGTGGCCGCACACGCGGCAGCCGG
>NZ_PJRP01000010.1 GCF_002858765.1 Cupriavidus pauculus | reverse complement strand
GATCTTTTACGAGTTGGGGAAAGGCTTATTGCTCGTAAGCTTGCGATCGGTCAATGCCGTGGCGGTTGCTGTACGCGCTGCCCGCCAGTACATCGCGGCAGGCCGGCGTTATTCCTGCGACAGCGCCTTGGCGGCTTCGACCTGCGACTCGAAGAAGGTCTGGAAGCTGATGGCCAGCCCTGCCATCAAGAGGCCTGTACCGATCATCAGCGACAGGATGACAAAAATCACGACAGGCCAGCCCGAGCGCGTGGGCGTGCCTTGGGCGTTGTAGCGGGCGTCCCATTTGTCATCCGGCCGCAAGCCGAACACGATGGCGGTCAGGAACGCGCTGATGACCGATACGCCACCGGCCACAGCGAAGACCCAGTTCAGCGCCGGGTTGCCGGTGCCCACGATCAACGATGTCACGCCAACGGCACCGGCGGCGGTGGCCAGCAAGTGAGCCCAGCCGAATAGGTCGCGCAGGCCCTTCAGATAAAAGCGATGGGCGCCCAGGCTGCCAAGCAGGAAGGCCAACGCGACAGTCATCAATTTGGATTTTCCGCCACGCGTCTGGGGTGGGCGGGCGGGTTCACGGGCAATGGCGGGGGCTTGACTGGCGGCAGGCATCGTAGGCGAGGCTAGGCGAACGGAAAATCCCTTCGATGCCGGCGGCATCGGCGCCCATTGTAGCGTCAGGACGGCCAGATCGACGCCAGCACGCCTGCGGCCAGCTCGGAGATATGCGTTTCGCTGTACAGCACCAGCGTCAGCATCAGCATGAACAGCAATGACAACGACAACTGGCCCGCGTGTCGGGCCAGGTCGTGAAGAAGGGGAGACATGATGAACCTCGACGGTCGTTCTTGTGGAGGCCGCGCCCAGCCTCCGGGCCGCGTTCAGTGGGTGCCGGGCAGAGGCAGGTCAGTTTGATTGCCGTCTGCGCAACAACGGCACGCTGAATGTCCCAGGACAGCGCCGGGCGACAGCCTGTGCGGCGTTTTCTGGCCCGCACGTCAAGACTGACCATGAAAAAAGGCCGGAAGTTCCGGCCTTTCGGGGTAGGGATGCGGGAAGTGCGTTAGCGTCCGCCGTCGCGGCCGCGCGCCTGCCAGCCGGGGCCGACATTGGCGGGGCGCATCTCGGTGCCACGCATTGACGCGTCGCCGCCGCTGTTGCGATCGCCGCCGCCAGGCTGGCGTGCTGCACGTTCGTCATTCTGGCCGCCAGGGCCGGGTGGCCGGCCGCTCAGCCGGTCGTCGTTGCGCGCGCGCTGTTCCATCCGATCGATCTGGGCCTGTACGTGATCGCGGTTCTCAGCGCGAACGCTGGCAACGTCCCAGCCGGCGCCCACACGGCCCATGCGCACCGGATGTTCGGCGAAGGCGCGATGCCAGAAAGCAACTTGTGCGTGGCTGGTGGCGACTGTGCCAACCAGGCCGATGACGGCCACGGTACCAGCCACCAGATGGCGCAGGTGGGGGCGGGTAAGCATGTCGAATCCCAATGTCCTGTAGCAGGTGATGAGTCAGGCGTTGGGTTCATGGTACGCAGGGAGGCTGTGATGGCCTATGCGAAACCCGTTACCGGTGTAACGGATTGTTTCGTCATTTTTGCCACCTTTGGCGCGTCCGCCCGGATCCCGTGTGGCACCGGGCCTGGCGGCCATTAGAGGGTGGTTTCAAGGCGCGTAGCGGATGCGGTAAATGGCATCGGCCATGTCGTCGCTGACCAACAACGAGCCGTCGGGCGCTACCTGCACGTCCACCGGGCGGCCCCAAGGGCTGCTGTTGTGCAGCCAGCCTTCGGCAAACACTTCCTGGCGCACCACGCGGCCGGTTTCGTTGACCACCACCCGCACGATACGATAGCCGCTGCGCTCGGAACGGTTCCAGCTGCCGTGTTCGGCGATGAAGATGTTGTTCTGGCGATATTCGGCGGGGAACTGGTTGCCCGTATAGAAGCGCATGCCCAGCGCGGCCACGTGCGCGCCCAGCTTGGCAACGGGTGGCACGAATGCCGAGCAGGGACGTTGCTTGCCGAATTCGGGATCGGCGATATCGCCGGCGTGGCAATACGGGAAGCCGAAATGCTGGCCGGCTTGCGTCAGGCGATTCAGTTCGTCGTCGGGCTGGTCGTCACCAAGCCAGTCGCGGCCGTTGTCCGTGAACCAGAGTTCGCGCGAGGCCGGATGCCAGGCAAAGCCCACCGTATTGCGCACGCCCTTGGCCACGACCTGCAGGTCGGAGCCATCGGGCTTCATCTTCATGATATTGGCGTAGCGGTTTTCATCGCGTGCGCAGATGTTGCAGGGCGCGCCCACCGGTACGTACAGATAGCCGTCCGGCCCGAAGGCGATAAACTTCCAGCCGTGGTGCGTCTCGGTGGGAAACGTGTCGTTGACGGTCACCGGCTTCGGTGGCGTATCGAGCCGTGCCTCGATATCGTCGAGGCGGACGATACTTGATGTGGATGATACAAAGAGCGCGCCGTCGCGGAATGCCACGCCGACCGGCATGGTGAGTCCGGTGGCCACCACGCGGGGTTTGGCGTTGGGTGCCGGCGGCGACGGTACCGCATAGACTTTGCCTTCGCCACGTGAGCCCACATAGAGCGTGCCTTGCGGCGACAGCGCCATGCCGCGCGCGCCCGGCACCTTGTCGGTCAACACTTCGATGCGAAAACCGGGCGGCAGCTTGATCCTGTCGATCGGCGGCTCGGCCTGGACATGCTGGCTGCAGGCGAACAGACCGAACCCGATCGCAGCAATCACGCGGGTCAGGCCCCTCAGGCCTGAAAAGTGTCGATTTGGGCGCACGGCATATCTCCGGTTCGCTATTTTCGCCACGATGCTATGCCGCAATTGTTGCGTCAACAGCGCTTCGATGGGGCGGTATCTTGCTGGAAAGCCCTAAGTGTTTGTTTGGGCTCGGGAAGTGGGCTATACTCTTGCGTTTCGTGTTCGCACACCCCGTTTTTTTCGAGGATTTAACATGGTCGTAATCCGTCTGGCTCGCGGCGGCAGCAAGAAGCGCCCGTTCTTCAACATCGTTGCTGCCGATTCGCGCAATCGTCGCGATGGTCGCTTCATCGAACGCGTTGGTTTCTACAACCCGCTGGCTTCCGACAAGGAAGAAGGCCTGCGCGTTGCGCAAGACCGTCTGGCCTACTGGCAAGGCGTTGGCGCCCAACTGTCGCCGACCGTTGCCCGTCTGGTCAAGCAAGCTGGCAAGGCTGCTGCCTGATAGCTGTTCAGGCGCATCCGCTTGCGGTGCGCGCTGACGCGTAAAGACGCTCCGCGAACGTGACTGGCAACGCCACCGGCCGTAAGCCGCTGAACCTGTCGACTGCCGCCACGCCAGGTGGTGCCGCCGGCCGGCCAGCGCAGCTGCCTGCCACGCTGTTGTTCACGGACAGCCTGCCCGATGATCTCGTCGAGGTTGGGTACGTGGGCGCGGCATATGGCATCCGGGGCTGGATCAAGGTCCAGCCGCATGCGGACGACGCCTCCGCATTGCTTCATGCCCGCCGTTGGTGGCTGCTGCGTGCGCCGGCTGCCGGCGTGGTAGCGGCGCCTGCCCAGGCGGCGGAAGCTGTCAGCGTCAAGATTTCCCAGTCGCGGGAACATAGCGGTACCGTGGTGGCGCAAGCCGCCGGCGTTTCGGATCGCAATGTGGCGGAAATGCTCAAGGGCCGCCGCGTCTGGATCCGGCGTGCGGATTTTCCCGCGCCGGAAGAAGGTGAGTTCTACTGGGTCGACCTGATCGGTTGTGCCGTGGTCAACGAGCAGGGCGAAGCGCTCGGCGACGTGACCGGCCTGATCGATAACGGCGCCCACCAGCTTCTGCAGGTGGCATACCAGCTGCCGGACGGCAAGGCCGCTGAGCGGCTGATCCCGTTTGTCGACGCATTCCTGCGCTCGGTCGATACCTCGGCCCGGCGCATCGTGGTCGACTGGGGGCTGGACTACTGACGTTCCTGAATTGCCGTCGAGGGAGGCGCTGATGCAGTTCGATGTAATCACGCTGTTTCCCGAGATGTTTCGCGCGCTGACTGACTGGGGCATTACCAGCCGGGCGGCGAAGCAGCAGCGCTATGCGCTGCGCTCCTGGAATCCCCGCGACTTCACGGTCGATAACTACCGGACGATCGACGATCGCCCCTACGGCGGCGGACCTGGCATGGTGATGCTGGGCAAGCCGCTGGAAGATGCGATCGATGCGGCCAGCGCGGCGCAATCGGATGCCGGTGTCGACAGGCCGCACGTGGTGCTGATGTCGCCGCAAGGCGCAACGCTGAGCCATGCCAAGGTCATGGAGCTGGCGCAGCGCCCCGGGCTGGTGCTGCTGTGCGGGCGGTACGAGGCGATTGATCAGCGTCTGATCGACCGTCGCGTGGACGAGGAAATCAGCCTCGGCGATTTTGTGCTGTCGGGAGGCGAACTGCCCGCGATGGCGCTGATCGACGCGGTGGTGCGGCATCTGCCCGGCGTGCTGGGCGATGCGCAGTCGGCGGTGCAGGACAGCTTCGTCAATGGCCTGCTCGACTGCCCGCATTACACGCGGCCGGAAGAATACGAAGGTGTGCGGGTGCCCGATGTGTTGCTCGGGGGCCATCATGCCGAGATTGAAAAATGGCGGCGCCAGCAGGCGCTGGCCAATACCGCGCGCAAGCGTCCCGATCTGATCGTGGCGGCGCGCGAGCAAGGGTTGTTGTCCAAGGCCGACGAGAAGTTTTTGTCGACCCTGGCGACGAAAGCAGGGCAGGAGTTCGCTCCCGCCAAGTGAAACCCCATCCTCTGCCGGGGCCCCGAAAGTGGGTATATAACGCCGGTAAGATGGTTAAGGAGAAAACGATGAACCTCATCGAGCAAATCGAGAAGGAAGAGATCGCGCGTCTGACCGCGAACAAGTCCATCCCCGCATTCGCACCTGGCGACACCGTGATCGTCAACGTGAACGTGGTGGAAGGTACCCGCAAGCGCGTGCAGGCTTACGAAGGCGTGGTGATCGCCAAGCGTAACCGTGGTCTGAACAGCTCCTTCATCGTGCGCAAGATCTCGTCGGGTGAAGGCGTGGAACGTACGTTCCAGCTGTACTCGCCGCTGATCGCCGGCATCGAAGTGAAGCGTCGCGGTGACGTCCGTCGCGCGAAGCTGTACTACCTGCGCGAGCGTTCGGGCAAGTCGGCACGTATCAAGGAAAAGCTGGTGACGAAGGCCAAGGTCGCTGCCGTCGCCGCAGAATAAGCTTTTTCGCGCCAGGCACCGGGCAACCGGTGTCGAGCCGGCATTGCGAAGGACACCCTCGGGTGTCCTTTTTGCATTTCAGACTGTCCCTGTGGTCCGTTTATGTTGCGATGCAACATCGCGGCGTTCTGTCATACTTGACGGCGTTATGCGCCCCAAATTCGACCCTGAGACGCTGCCGGTCATCGAGACCGACGGCCGTCGCGCGCCGCTCAGTGCGCCGCGCATGCAACCCGATTTCATCCGACACCGGCTGCTCTCGCCTCCGGCCTGGGAGCCCGAACTGACCGACGAGTCGCGTGTCTACGACCGCACGCGCGGGCTGCGGCAGGCTTCGGTGCTGGTGCCGCTGGTTGAACACCCCGATGGCCTGACCGTGCTGCTGACCCAGCGCAACGCCAACCTGAACGCGCATGCCGGCCAGATCAGCTTTCCGGGCGGTAGCCAGGAAACATTCGATGCCGACCGGATCGCCACGGCCCTGCGCGAGACCGAGGAAGAAATTGGTCTGCAACGCGACTTCATCGAGGTATTGGGGTCATTGCCGGACTACATCACCGGCACGGGTTTCCATGTGAGCCCGGTGGTTGGTCTGGTCCATTCCGGCTTTACGCTGCAACCCGATGCGGGCGAGGTGGCCGAAATCTTTGAAGTGCCGCTGGCGTTCCTGATGGATCCGTCGCGGCATGAGCGCCGGATGCTGCGCTGGGAAGGCGGCGAGCGGCAGTTCTATTCGATGCCGTATCCGCGTGAGGGCGGCGGCCACCGCTTCATCTGGGGGGCGACGGCCGGGATGCTACGAAATCTCTACCACCTGCTGGCGGCCTGACGATCACGCCGCGGCAGCGGCTGCGGTGGCGGTCGTGTCAGCGCAGTGGGGGCAGCTTTGGCCCACGACGTATTTCGGATGCTGCTGTTCCTCGGGCGTCACCACCGCGCGGCAGGCAAAGCACTGCACCGGGCCGGCAGGCTCCAGGTTCGGGTTCAGCGCGGTCCGGTAGTCGAACACGAAGCAGTCGCCGTGGTAATGGCTGCCACCGACTTCCTCGAAGTACTTCAGGATGCCGCCTTCGAGCTGGTACACGCGCTCGATACCCACTTCCTGCATGTGAATGGCCGCCTTTTCGCATCGGATGCCACCCGTGCAGAACGACACCACGGTCTTGCCTTCCAGCGCCGCCCTGTTTTCGGCCACCGCCGGCGGAAATTCGCTGAATTTTGCGATGTTGTACTCGACCGCGTGGTCAAACGTACCCACCGCGACTTCAAAATCGTTACGGGTATCGAGCATCACCACCGGGCGGCCTTCGTCGTCATGGCCCTGGTCGAGCCAGCGCTTGAGATCCACCGGGCGCACCGACGGCGCGCGGCCGGATTCCGGGCGGATCAGCGGCATCTTCATGGTGATGATTTCCTTCTTGGCGCGCACCAGCATGCGCTTGAAGGGCTGGTTTTCCGACAGGCTTTCCTTGGGCGCGATGTCGGCGAAACGGGAATCGGCATGCAGCCAGGCCATGAAGCCGTCGATCTGCTCGCGCGTGCCGGCCAGGAACATGTTGATGCCTTCCGGCGCCAGCAGGATCGTGCCTTTCAGTTCCGCAGCCTCGCAGCGCTCGCGCATGGCGGCGCGCAGGGTTTCGATATCGTCGAGCGTGACGAACTTGTAAGCCGAAATGTTGACGATCTGCATGGGAGGATGCCGCCGGGCCGGGCGCTGCAGGTTTGCTGCAGGTCGCGCCAGCGCGCTCGGTAACTGCCTGATTGGAAAGGCGAAATTATAGCCGCTCGGCGCCGCCGCCGATACCCGCCGCGCGCACGTCCGGGCGAGTGCCGCTCCGTGCATGCCGAGTGTTACTTTGCGAAAACTCTCAGAGTGAGCGATGGGGGGAGCCGGTACAATGGCGCCCTATGTCTGCACCCCGCTTTGTACACCTTCGCCTCCACTCCGAATACTCGGTCGTGGACGGCATCGTCCGTCTCGAAGACGCCGTCAAGGCCGCCGCCAAGGATGGCATGGGCGCGCTCGCGCTGACCGATCTGGCCAACGCCTTCGGCCTGATCCGCTTCTACAAGGAAGCCCGCGGCGGCGGCGTCAAGCCCGTGGTCGGCGCCGATGTCTGGCTGACCAACGCCGATGACCGCGACAAGCCTGCGCGCATGCAACTGCTGGTCCAGGACCGCATCGGCTACCTGAACCTCTGCGCGCTGCTGTCGCGCGCCTGGCTGGGCAACCAGCACCGCGGCCGCGCCGAGCTGGAGCCGGGCTGGTTCGAGGAGCCGGGCGAGGAAGGCCTGCCACTGGCCACGGGCCTGATCGCGCTGTCCGGCGCGATGGGTGGCGACGTGGGCCTGGCGCTGGCGAACGGCAATCCCGACGGGGCGCGCCGCGCCGCGCGGCACTGGGCCACTGTGTTCCCGCAGCGGTTCTACATCGAGCTGCAGCGTGCCGGTCATCCGGGCACCGACGCCTATGTGCAGCAGGCCGTGCAACTGGCCGCCGCGCTGCAACTGCCGGTGGTGGCCACGCATCCGGTGCAGTTCATGACGCCGGACGACTTCACCGCGCACGAGGCACGCGTCTGCATCGCCGAGGGCGAACTGCTGGCCAACCCGCGCCGCACCCGCAAGTTCACGACCGACCAGTACTTCAAGACGCAGGACGAGATGTGCGCGCTGTTCGCCGACATCCCGTCGGCGCTGCAGAACTCGGTCGAAATCGCCAAGCGCTGCAACCTGACGCTGGAACTCGGCAAGCCGCGCCTGCCGCTGTTCCCGACGCCCGATGGCATGTCGCTGGACGATTACCTCGTATTCATGGCCAAGGATGGCCTGGAAAAGCGCCTTGGCGTGCTGTTCCCCGACGAGGCAGAGCGCGAGCAGAAGCGCGCCGAGTACTACGCGCGACTGGAATTCGAGACCGGCACCATCATCAAGATGGGCTTCCCGGGCTACTTCCTGATCGTGGCGGACTTTATCAACTGGGCCAAGAACAACGGCGTGCCGGTGGGACCGGGTCGGGGTTCGGGCGCCGGTTCGCTGGTGGCCTACGCGCTGGGCATTACCGACCTCGACCCGCTCAAGTACGCGCTGCTGTTCGAGCGTTTCCTGAATCCGGAGCGGGTGTCGATGCCCGACTTCGACATCGACTTCTGCCAGCACGGCCGCGATCGCGTGATCACGTACGTGAAGGAAAAGTACGGCAAGGAAGCCGTGTCGCAGATCGCCACGTTCGGCACGATGGCCGCCAAGGCGGCGGTGCGCGACGTGGGTCGCGTGCTGGACCTGGGCTATGGCTTTGTCGACAGCGTGGCCAAGCTGATTCCGTTCAAGCCGGGCAAGCTGGTCACGCTCGAGGAAGCCAAGAAGGAAGAGCCGGCGCTGGCCGAGCGCGAACGCAACGAGGAAGAAGTCCGCCAGCTGCTGGAACTTGCCCAGCGCGTGGAAGGCATGACGCGTAACGTCGGCATGCACGCCGGCGGTGTGCTGATCGCACCGGGCCGCCTGACCGATTTCTGCCCGCTCTACACGCAGGGCACCGACGGCATGAGCGGTGTGGTGAGCCAGTACGACAAGGACGACGTGGAAGCGGCGGGCCTGGTCAAGTTCGACTTTCTGGGCCTGACCACGCTGACGATCCTGGACTGGGCCGAACGCTACATCCGGCGCCTGGACCCGAGCAAGGCCGACTGGAACTGCAGCCAGATCCCGCTCGACGACAGCCCCGCATTCGAGATCCTGAAAAGCGCCAACACGGTGGCGGTGTTCCAGCTGGAAAGCCGCGGCATGCAGGGCATGCTCAAGGACGCCAAGCCTGACCGCTTCGAGGACATCATCGCG
Organism: Cupriavidus pauculus; assembly: GCF_002858765.1. Classification (GTDB taxonomy): domain Bacteria; phylum Pseudomonadota; class Gammaproteobacteria; order Burkholderiales; family Burkholderiaceae; genus Cupriavidus; species Cupriavidus pauculus_B. Next base: position 233,107 of record NZ_PJRP01000010.1, on the reverse strand, counting down.
CTGGTGGCGCTGTATCGTCCGGGCCCGATGGACCTGATTCCGAGCTTCTGCGCCCGGAAGCACGGCCGGGAGAAGGTGGAATATCCGGACCCGCGCGTGGAGCCGGTGCTCAAGGAGACCTACGGCATCATGGTCTACCAGGAGCAGGTGATGCAGATGGCGCAGATCATCGGCGGCTACTCGCTGGGTGGCGCCGACCTGCTGCGCCGGGCCATGGGCAAGAAGAAGGCCGAGGAAATGGCCAAGCACCGCGAGCTGTTCCGCGAGGGCGCCGACAAGAACGGCCTGAGTTCGCAACAGGCCGACGACATCTTCGACCTGATGGAGAAGTTCGCGGGCTACGGCTTCAACAAGTCGCACGCGGCCGCCTATGCGCTGCTGGCGTACTACACGGCGTGGCTCAAGGCGCACCACCCGGCCGAATTCATGGCAGCCAACATGTCGCTGGCCATGGACGACACGGACAAGGTCAAGATCCTCTACGAGGACTGCCGCCTGAACAAGATCGCGGTGCTGCCGCCCGACGTCAACGCCAGCGAGTACCGCTTTGCCCCGACCGATGCCAAGACCATTCGCTACGGCCTGGGCGGCATCAAGGGGTCGGGCCAGGGAGCGATCGAGGACATCCTGCGCGCGCGTGAAGAAAAGCCGTTCGCGGACCTGTTCGATTTCTGCGAGCGGGTGGACCGCCGCCAGGTCAACCGGCGCACGATCGAGGCGCTGATCCGCGCCGGTGCGTTCGACAGCCTCAACGACAACCGCGCGCAGCTGCTGGCCTCGGTATCGATCGCGATGGAAGCGGCCGAGCAGAAGGCCGAGTCGGCCAACCAGGTGTCGCTGTTCGACCTCATGGACGATGCCGGCGACGCCCATCGCCCGGCGTTGATCGACGAACCGCGCTGGACGGCCAAGCGCACCCTGCAGGAAGAAAAGCAGGCGCTGGGCTACTACTTCTCGGGCCACCTGTTCGACGCCTCGCGCGACGAGGTGCGCAAGTTCGTGAAGGGCACGCTGGGCGCGCTGGAAAAGGAAGTGCAGGGCAACGGCGGTGGCTATGGTCGCGACGTGCGCGGCAAGGTGGTCGCCGGTGTCATCATGGGCGTCCGCACGCAGATGACGCAGCGCGGCAAGCTGATCATCGTCATGATCGACGATGGCACGGCTCAGATCGAAATGACCGTGTTCAACGAACTGTACGATGCCAATCGCCACATGTTCCGCGAGGACGAACTGATCATCGCCCAGGGCAACGCGCGGCATGACACGTTCACCGGCGGCGTGCGCTTCACGGCCGAGTCGGTGATGGACCTGGTCACCGCCCGTGCCCGGTACGCCGATGCGGTATGCCTGGGCATCAACGGCAATGCGTCGACGGAACGCCTGCGCGAGCTGCTGACGCCGTTCCTGGCCAATGTGGCGCAGGTGCCGGGCGTGCCGGTGCGCATCCGCTACGTCAACAAGTCGGCCCAGTGCGAGGCCACACTGGGCGCTCAGTGGCAGATCACGCCTTCCGAGGAAGCGCTGACGACGCTGCGCGATGCGCTGGGCGACAGCGTGCGCGTGCTCTATGCCTGAGCGCACGGCGGCAGGCGTGCGCAAGCCACGCATTCTGTTTCACGTCACCCATTTCCTGCACGGTGGCATCGAGACCTCGCTGGTCTCGCTGCTGTCGTCGCTGCAGGACAGGTTCGACCTGGCGCTGACGGTCACGTACCCCTCGCCGGAACTGGCGTCCCATTTCCGCGCCCGGCTGCCGGCCAGCGTGGAGGTCCATGTGCTGGCGCCCGAGCGCTGGCTGTCGCATTGCCGCCAGTTAAAGAAGCAGCGCAAGCTGGGCGTGCTGGGCAAGATCTACGAAGAGGCGCTGCTGCCGCCGGTGCGCAAGCCGATCGTCAGGCGGCGCTTCATGGCCATCCTGGAGCAGGGCTTCGACATGGTCGTGGACTACGACATGTCGCTGTCGCGCATCACGGGGCCGCTGCCCGTGCCGATGATCGGCTACCAGCATTTCAGCGTGGCGCACCTGGCGCGTGGTCACGGGCGCAAGCTGCGCAAGCTGCGGCATCAATGCAAGGTGGATTACGACGCGGTGGTCATGCTCACGGACAGCATGCTGGCCGATGCCCGCGCGCTGATGCCCGACGCGGCGTCGCGGCTGGTGCGCCTGTACAACGCCATCGACCTCGACAATATTCGCGTCCGGGCGGCGCAGCCGCTGGAGCCGGGGCTGGTGCCCGCCGAGCCGTTCATCGTGTCGGTAGGGCGGCTGGAGGAAAGCCAGAAGGACTTCACGTCGCTGCTGCACGCCTATGCGCGGCTGGTCGAGCAGGGGATTGGCGAGCGGCTGGTGCTGGTGGGTGATGGGGCGTCAAGGCCCCGGCTCGAAGCGCTGGCGCAATCGCTGGGCCTGGCCGATCGCGTGACGTTCGCGGGTTTCCAGTCGAATCCCTATGCCTGGATTCGCCAGGCGCGCCTGATGGCCTTCAGTTCGAAGATGGAAGGTCTGCCCAACGTCCTGCTGGAAGGGCTTGCGGTGGGGCAGGTGGTGGTGAGCACCGATTGCCCGACCGGCCCCCGCGAGATTCTTGACGATGGCCGCGCCGGGCTGCTTGTGCCGGTGGGCGATGTGGAAGGGCTTGCCGAGGCAATGCGCAGTGGCCTGCAGGATGCCGGATTGCGCCAGACGCTGCTGACCCACGCTGCCCGCCACATCGAACAGATGGGCTTTGGGCCCACGGGTCAGGCCTTCGGCGCGCTGGTCAATCGGCTGACGCAGGCGGATGATTCTTCGCCTGCTGGTGCAGCAGCCAGAGCTTGATGTACTTGTAATAGCTGGCCTGGCCGTTCATGAGCGCGACAGCCAGCCCTTGAGGGCCGTCGAGAAAGCCGCGGCGCAGCAGCCAGGTGCGCAGGAACGCCCAGCTGCCGTGCGTCCAGGCGCTGAACACGGTGGCCCGCTTGCCGCGCTGGAATGCCTGCCGGGCGCCCAGCGTGGAGTACTGGTCGATCTTGCGCAGCACCTGCGAGAAATCGTCGTAGGTGTAGTGCAGCAGCGGGGTTTGCAGATGGCCGATCGGGCCGTCGGTGACCACGTTCTCGTGGACGATATCGTCGGTGAAGCGCGCGCGGCCGGCACGGAACACGCGCGTCAGGCGGTCGGGATACCAGCCGCTGTGGCGCATGAAGCGGCCGCAGAAGCGCGACAGGCGCGGCATGTCGTAGGCGTCGGCGCGGCCGGAGTCGATGGCGGCCAGGATTTCGTCGCGCAGTGCGGGCGTGACGCGCTCGTCGGCGTCGATCGACAGCACCCATTCGCTCTGGACCTTGGACAGGGCGAGGTTCTTCTGGGGGCCGAAACCGGGCCAGGTGGCCGTTTCATGGACTTCGGCGCCCATGGCGCGTGCAATCTCCAGCGTGCCGTCCGTGCTGCCGGAGTCCACTATAATCGCGCGGTCGCACCAGGAGACGCTTTCGAGGCAGTCCCGGATGTTGTGTGCCTCGTTCTTTGTAATCAGTACGACAGAGATTTTCATAGACATGCTTGCGATGGATCCCGCAGACCGGATTTGCCCGCCATTCTAGCGGCAGTCGGTGCGGGCCCCGATCGGCAAGTGGAGCCAACGTGAAAGACAGCAAAAAGCAAACGCCCCAGGAAACCGACACCCTCAAGCGCGTCTGGGCATACCTGAAGCCCGAGATGCGCAATTTCGTCCTGGCGATTCTGGCCATGGCGCTCGTGGCGGCCAGCGAGGGCATTATCCCGAAGGTGGTCAATGACCTGCTGGACAAGGGCTTTGGCGGCAACTACGCCGGCAAGCTCTGGCATGTGCCGGCACTGCTGGTGGGTGTGGCGCTGGTGCGCGGCGTGGCACAGTTCGCGTCGGGGTACCTGCTGTCGCTGATCTCGAACAAGGTGCTGCTGAAGATGCGCATGCAGATGTTCGATCGCATGCTCCATGCGCCCGCGCTGTTCTATCACCGCAATACCGCGGCATCGCTGATCAATGCCGTGATCTTCGAGGTCAACCAGGTCATGCAGATCCTGACCGGCGTGCTGATCACGCTGGTACGCGACTCGCTGACCGTGCTGGCGCTGCTGGTGTACCTGTTCTACACGAACTGGCGCCTGACGCTGGTGGTGGCCGTGCTGCTGCCCACCATCGGCTTCGTGATGTCGAAGGTGAACCGCCGCCTGCGCCGGCTGAACCGCGAGCACCAGGCGCTGACCAACACCGCCGCCTACGTGGTGGAAGAAGCGGCCGGCGGCTACAAGGTCGTCAAGCTGCACGGCGGCGAGGAATACGAGACTGCCCGGTTTGCCACGATGGCCGACCGTCTGCGTGGCTATTCGATGCGCATGGCCGTGGCCGGTGGCCTGAACCAGCCGGTGACGGCGTTCCTGGCGTCGCTGGCGCTGTCGGTGATCCTGACCATCGCCATGATCCAGGCACAGGGCAACCAGACCACCATTGGCGGGTTCACCGGCTTCGTGATGGCGATGCTGCTGCTGATTTCGCCGCTCAAGCATCTGACCGACCTGAACCAGCCGCTGCAACGCGGTCTGACCGCCGCCGAGATGATCTTCGGGCTGATCGACGAACCGGTCGAACCGCAGATCGACGGGCTGCCGCTGGATCGCGCCCGGGGCGACCTGGCGTTCGAGAACGTCGGTTTCCGCTATGGCGATGCAGCCCGCCCGGCGCTGAACCGGGTGAGCTTCCATGCCGCACCGGGCGAGGTGGTGGCGCTGGTGGGCCCGTCGGGCAGTGGCAAGACCACATTGGTGAACCTGCTGCCGCGCTTCTTCGACCCGACCGAAGGCCGCATCATGCTCGACGGTAAGCCGATCGACCAGTTCGGCCTGAACGACCTGCGCCGCCAGATCGCGTTCGTGAGCCAGGACGTGGTGCTGTTCAACGATACGGTGGCCGCCAATGTGGCCTATGGAGTACATCCGCGTGAGCAGATCGACATGGCGCGCGTGGAACGGGCGCTGGCGGCGGCTTACCTGACCGACGTGGTCAAGGGGCTGCCCGAGGGGCTGGAAACCAATATCGGCGATAACGGCATGAAGCTGTCGGGCGGCCAACGCCAGCGTCTGGCCATTGCGCGGGCCATCTACAAGGATGCCCCGATCCTGATCCTGGACGAAGCCACGTCGGCGCTCGATTCCGAATCGGAACGCCAGGTCCAGGCGGCGCTGGAGTCCCTGATGGTGGGCCGTACCACGCTGGTGATCGCACACCGCCTGTCCACGATCGAAAACGCCGACCGCATCGTGGTGCTGGAGCACGGCCGCGTAGCGGAATCGGGCAGCCATGGCGCGCTGCTGGCCGCCAACGGGCTGTACGCCGGCCTGCACCGGATCCAGTTCGCCACGGCGGCGGAGTAAGCTGCTGACGCAAGATTCCGACGGCCGTGGCACCCCGCCATGGCCGGGCATGTACACACACGGGAAACATACCCGGAGGAGACAGACATGACCCAGGCATCACCGTCCAAACGACCCCCCATCAGCCGCTATCCCGTTCCGGAGATTGCCGGCTTGCCCGATGACCTGCGCCAGCGCGTGCTGGAAGTGCAGGAAAAGGCGGGTTTCGTACCCAATGTGTTTCTGGCGCTGGCGCACCGGCCGGACGAATGCCGGGCCTTCTTTGCGTACCACGACGCCCTGATGCTCAAGGAAACCGGCAACCTGACCAAGGGCGACCGCGAGATGATCGTCGTGGCCACCTCGGGCGCGAACCAGTGCCTGTACTGCGTGGTGGCCCACGGCGCCATCCTGCGCATCTACGAAAAGAAGCCGCTGGTGGCCGATCAGGTGGCGGTCAACTACCGCAAGGCCGATATCGCCCCCCGCCAGCGCGCCATGCTCGATTTCGCGATGAAGGTCTGCGAGGCATCGCATACGATCGGCGAGCCCGATTTCGACGCGCTGCGCGCGCATGGCTTCGATGATGAGGACGCGTGGGACATTGCCGCCATCACGGCGTTCTTTGGCTTGTCGAACCGCATGGCCAACACCATCGGCATGCGGCCGAACGACGAGTTCTTCCTGATGGGACGCGTGCCGAAGGCGAAGTAGGCCGGAAGCCGGCCCGAAGCAGGCGGCCAGAGGGCCCCACGTCACCAGGGGCCCGGACAGGCCCGCTCAGCGGATCTGCGCGCAGTTGCCGTTGCGTGGATCGAACAGCACCGGCCAGGCCTGTTCGTAAATGCCAGGCGTGCAGTGCTTCTCGCACCGGGCGTGGGCCAGCGTGATGCGGCGGGGGTCCTGCCACACCATCAGCTTGCAGCCGCTGCCGTCGATGGCATGCAATTCGATATGCGGCGTCTGCTGCACCTGTTTGAATTCGTCCAGGTCGAAGTGGCATGAGCCCTTGCGCGACACCCATAGCTTCCAGGTCAGCGTCTCCACGGCATTGTGCGATACGCGTACCACGGCATCTTCACGAAAGCCGTCTTCCTCGGTGCGCTTGCAGGTACCTGCCATGTTGATCTCGTGCGGAGGAATCGGCGTGGGGCGCGCCTGCGGGGCGGGCGGGTAAGTCGTGTCGGCATTGACCTGTGGGCCGGCCAGTGGCGGCGATCGATCGGTCTTCTGCGGTAACAAATCGGCGCATCCCGCGCATAAAAAAATGGCCAGCATCGCTGGCACCGTGATCCGCATTGACGTCATGTCGACCCCTTCAAACTCCCGCTACCTTCACCTTCAGAGTAGGGGATAGCGGTGCAAAGGCCAGCCGCCAGTGATGGGGACTAGCCCTAGCGTGCGGGGACCGCGCGCAACGCCTATAGTCAATGAATGTGGCCGCGCGACGATGCGCGGCCTTTTTCGTTTCGCTTTCCGTATTTTTTCGTTTGACGATGGACGATGCCGAACGCGCGTTTGACCGCGCGTCGGCATGTCCGTCAGACCACGGCCTGCGCTTCGGCCGCGTGCGAGGCGGCATGCGGGGTGGCGCGCTGCACGGCCGGGTAGCCCGCGGCAAACACCAGCCGGCCCGCCGACCACGTATGCGTGACCAGCGGCTGGCCCGCCACGCTGGCCACGGCGATCACGTCGGCGCGCTTGCCGGGCAGCAGGCGGCCACGGTCGTCGAGCAGGCAGGCATCGGCGGGGTTGGCACTGACCAGCGCCAGCGCCTCGTTGAGCGGCAGGTCCGCCAGGCGTGCTGCGGCGAAGGCGGCGGCAATCAGCGTCGACGGCTGGTAGTCCGAACAGAGGATGTTGCCGACCCTGGCGTGGATGGCGTCGATGGCACGCATCGAACCGCTCTGGCTCTTGCCGCGCAGCACGTTGGGCGCGCCCAGGATGGTTGGCAACGCATGCGCGGCGGCGGCCTGCGCCGTCTCCAGGTTGATCGGGAACTCGCTCATGCGTACGCCCAGCGCGTGCATGGCGGCAATGCGTTGTGGCGAATCGTCGTCGTGGCTGGCCGTGGGCACGCCCAGCGCGTGGGCCTTAGACACCAGGCGGTTGACGCGCTCGGTGGCACCGTCGAGTTCGGCGGTCTTCTTGGCGGCGGCGTCGGCCGCTTCGTCGCGGCTCATGCCGTGGTTGCCCATCATGTACGACAGGTAGGCGTCGAGCGTCTTGAACTGACCCTGGCCCGGCGAGTGATCCATCACGGACAGCAGATCCACCACGCCCTCGGCCATCAGCATTTCCAGCACCGGCACGGCGGCCGCGTCGGTGACTTCGTAGCGGCAGTGGATGCGGTTGTCGACCAGGCTGTGCTTGCGGTACTCGGCCACCGTGCGCACCAGCGTGGCGGCGGTGTCGTTGTTGCGCACGCCGAACTGGTTGCTGGCAAACGACAGCGCGTGGTACGGCGTGGTGATGCCCGCGGCGGCATTGCGGCGGTCAACCTGCGCCACGGCGAAGTCGAGCGGAAACAGCACGTTGGCGCGCGGCTCGGCTTCCTTCTCGATGGCATCGCAATGCACGTCGATCAGGCCTGGCATCACGGTATGGCCGCGCAGGTCGATGACGTTGGCATGGGCGGGGGCCGACTCGGGTTCGATGGCGGCGATCTGGCCGTCGGCGATCAGCAGGGCGCTGTCGTGCAGCACGCGGTCGGGCAGGACCAGCGTGGCGTGCGTCAGGTAAGTGGTGGACATGTCCGGTTCCGTTTCAGGTTCAGGGCAGGTTTGTCGGGGGCGCCGTCAGGCGTTGGCGGCCACGGCTGGCTGCAGCGGCAGCGCACGTGTGGCCACGGCATCGCGTACGGCTTCGTCGTGAAAGATGCCGATCAGCGCGCGGCCTTCGGCCAGCGCTTCGCGGATCAGCGCGATCACTACCGCGCGGTTGTCGGCATCCAGCGACGCGGTCGGTTCGTCGAGCAGCAGGATCGGATGGCCGCCGATCAGGCCGCGCGCAATGTTCACGCGCTGCTGCTCGCCGCCCGAGAACGTGGCCGGCGGCAGGTCCCACAGGCGGCGCGGCAGGTTCAGGCGTTCGAGCAGCACGGCCGCCCGGGCGCGGGCTTCCTCGTGGCTGGCGCCGCGCTGCTGCATCGGATCAGCCACCACGTCGAGCGCCGAGACGCGCGGGATGGCGCGCAGGAACTGCGACACATAGCCAATCACGTCGCGGCGCAGCTTCAGCACGTGCTGTTCGGGGGCATTCGTCAGTTCCACCCACGGCTCGCCCGCTGCGCTGGTATCGCGCAGGCGGATCGTGCCTTCGGTGGCCAGGTAGTTGCCGTACAGGCAGCGCAGCAGCGTGCTCTTGCCGGTGCCCGAGCGGCCCGACAGCACCAGGCATTCGCCGCGCGACGCATCGAAGTCGATCGCCTGCAGCACGGGCAGGCGGATGCCGCCCTGGTTGTGCAACGTGAACATCTTGCCGAGGCCACGGACCTCGATCAGCTTCCGGGTATCTGCTTGCGTCATGGTCAGCCCTGCAGGATGGAGGAAACCAGCAGCTGCGTGTACGGATGCTGCGGGTCGTCCAGGATTTGGTCGGTCAGGCCTTGTTCCACCACACGGCCGCCCTGCATCACCAGCGTGCGGTGGGCCAGCAGGCGCGCCACGGCCAGGTCGTGCGTGACGAGGATGGCGGCCAGGCCCAGGTCGGTCACCAGCCGGCGCATCAGGTCCAGCAGGCGGGCCTGCACCGAGACGTCCAGCGATGCGGTGGGCTCGTCCATGAACACCAGGCGCGGATGCGTGACCAGGTTGCGCGCGATCTGCAGGCGCTGCTGCATGCCACCCGAGAACGTGCTCGGCACATCGTCCAGGCGGGCCAGATCGATTTCCATCTTCTCCAGCCAGGCCCCGGCGATCTCGCGCAGGTCGCCGTAGTGGCGGTTGCCCACGGCCATCAGCCGCTCGGCGATATTGGCACCGGCGCTGACCTGCATACGCAGGCCGTCGCGGGCGTGCTGGCGCACGAAGCCCCAGTCGGTGCGCGCCAGCAGGCGCATGCGCGCGCTGGACAGCGTGGCCAGGTCGGTCAGGCCCGCTTCGCGCATGTCGTAGCTGACGCTGCCGCGCTGCGCTTTCACCTGCATCGACAGCGCCTGCAGCAGCGTGCTCTTGCCCGAGCCCGATTCGCCGACCACGCACAGCACTTCGCCGGGGTACAGGTCGAAGTTGACGTCGTGGCAGCCGTGCACGCCGTCCCAGGTGTGCGTGAGCTGTCGGACGGAAAGCAGTGGCGTGGCGTTCATGGTTGGCCTCCGGCGGCGGTCTTGACGGCTTGCGCGGCCTGGCGATCGGCGCAGTACTCGGTGTCCGAGCACACGAACATGCGCGTGCCGGCATCGTCGGTGATGATTTCGTCCAGGTAGCTGTCGGTGGCGCCGCATTGCGCGCAGCAGCTCGACCACTTCTCCACGGTGAACGGATGGTCGACAAAGTCCAGGCTCTTGACCGACGTGTACGGCGGCACGGCGTAGACACGCTTTTCGCGGCCGGCGCCGAACAGCATCAGCGCGGGGCTGCGGTCGAGCTTGGGGTTGTCGAACTTCGGAATCGGCGACGGGCGCATCATGTAGCGCTGGTTGACGATGACCGGGTAGTCGTACGTGGTGGCGATATGGCCGTGATGCGCAATGTCCTCGTACAGCTTCACGTGCATCGATCCGTATTCGGCCAGCGCGTGCATCGTGCGCGTCTCGGTCTCGCTGGGTTCCAGCCAGCGCAGCGGCTCGGGAATGGGCACCTGGTACACCATGGTCTGGCCTGCACGCAGCTTCGTCTCGGGAATGCGATGGCGCGTCTGGATGATCGTTGCTTCGGCGGTGCGCTCGGTGGTCTGCACGCCGGTCACGCGGCCGAAGAAGCGGCGGATGTTGATCGCGTTCGTGGTGTCGTCGGACCCCTGGTCGATCACCTTGAGCACGTCCTGGCGGCCGATGATGGCGGCGGTCACCTGGATGCCGCCGGTGCCCCAGCCATACGGCAGCGGCATTTCGCGGCTGCCGAACGGCACCTGGTAGCCGGGGATGGCCACGGCCTTCAGCAGCGCGCGGCGCAGCATGCGCTTGGTGGACTCGTCCAGGTAGCCGAAGTTGTAGTGGTCGTCGCGCGCGATGGTGGCGGTCGTGGCGGTGGTTGCGGCGGCGGTGTTGGCGTTGGCGGCGGTCATGCCAGCGACTCCTCTTGCGATGGCGACGGTTGCGGCGCGTCGGGGGATGCGGTGGCCGGTGCGGTCTGGGCTTCCTGCTCGGCGCGCAGCCGGCGCAGCAGTTCCAGGTTGGCCTGGAAGTCCACGTAGTGCGGCAGCTTCAGGTGCTGCACGAAGCCGGATGCTTCCACGTTGTCGCTGTGGTACAGCATGAACTCGATGTCGTTGGCCGGGTTGTCGGCGGCTTCGCCCAGTTCCTCGGCGCGCATGGCGCGGTCCGCCAGCGCCATCGACATCGCCTTGCGTTCGTTGTAGCCGAACACCAGCCCGTAGCCGCGCGTCAGGCGCGGCGCCTCGTCGGCGTTGCCCGCGAACTGGCTCACCATCTGGCATTCGGTCAGTTCCACTTCGCCGATGGTCACGGCAAAGCCCAGCTCCTCGATGAACATTTCCACTTCGGTGCTGCCGTAGCGGATCTCGGCAGCGAACGGGTGCGAATTGCCGTAGCCGCGCTGCGTCGAGTAACCCATGGCCAGCAGAAAGCCTTCGTCGGCGCGAGCCAGGTTCTGCAGGCGGGCGGGACGCTCGGCCGGGAAGGTCAGCGGCTCGCGCGTGAGGTCGGGCGGCGCCGGGTCGCCGGCAGGAATCGTGTCGGCTTCGACCAGCGATTCGGCTTCGAGCAGACCGGTCACGCGCGGCATGTTCGATGCCAGCGGCTCCGGCGACGGCGTCAGCGGGGCCGGGTCGCGGCCCGCTTCGAGCGTGAAGTCGAGCAGGCGCTGCGTGTAGTCATACGTCGGGCCCAGCACCTGGCCACCCGGGACGTCCTTGAACGTCGACGAGATGCGGCGTTGCAGCTTCATCCTGCCGGTATCCAGCGCCTGGGTGTAACCGAAGCGGGCCAGCGTGGTGCGATAGGCGCGCAGCAGGAAGATGGCCTCGATCTGGTCGCCGGCGGCCTGCTTGATGGCCAGCGCGGCCAGGTGCGGGTCGTAGAGCGAGCCCTCGGCCATCACACGCGCCACGGCCAGCGGCATCTGCTCGCGGATCTGCGCCAGCGTGAGTTCGGGCACCGACGTGTCGCCACGGCGGTAGGTGTCCAGCATCTGGTACGAATTGAGGATGGCGCGCTCGCCACCCTTGACGGCTACGTACATGTCAGTCCTCCACGCGGGTGGTGCGCGTCAGGGCGCAGAATTGCTTGCCGCTGGCCAGCAGCAGGTCCACGCCCAGCGGAAAGCGGGCGTTGTTGGCGCGCCAGGCCGGGCGGAAATCGGCGGGCAGGCCGCGCACATGCAGCGCCTGCGTGGTTTCGATGCCGGGGCCGAGCAGCGTCAGCGCGTCGCCGTCGTGCAGCGAATCGACCTCGACGATCAGCGTGGCGGAGCGGTCCGGATAGGCGGGCAGGCCCTGCGCGCAGTCGGCCAGCGCCGGCATGGGATGCCCGGCGGGCACGCACACGAAGGTGGCGTCGCCGGGGGCGTCGACCAGCGGGCAGCCGCAGTGAAAACGCAGGAAGGCGCGCGCGGCGGCCGGCACGCTGGCGGGCAGCCACACCGGGGTGTCGGGATCGGCCAGCGTCAGCAGCAGCGCGGTCAGGGCCGGAGACAGGCCTTCGGGCTGGCCGCTGGTGACGGGCAGCGCTTCCAGGCGGCCCGGATGCGCGAACGCTTGGAGCGTGGCGCGGAACACGGCCTGTGCGTCATCAACCGGATTGTCGAAGCCGGGCAGCAGCGAGGTGGCCGCGTTGGCGTTGGGGGCAGAGGCAGGGGTTTGCATTGAATGCTGTGGGAACGACATCTCAATCTTCTCCGCGGGCCATCGTGAAGAACTCCACGCGGGTTTGCGCGGCGGTGGCGGCCTGGCGGGCGGCGTGATCGGTCAGCGCCTGTGCCAGCGGGGCGACGACCACGTCCTGCACGCGCTGGTGCCAGGCGGGCCGTTGCAGCAGGGCGTCGAGCACGGCGGCCTGTTCGGCGTGGCGCTGGCCGCGACCCTGGACATACGACACGCCGGCCGTGGCGGCTTCGCCCTGCGTTTCGTCGAGCACCACGGCGCAGCGTGTGACCGACATCTCACCCAGATTGAACTGGGCGCCGGTGCCGCCCGCGCGGGCGCGCACCATGGCCATGCCCGATTCCGGCTCGCGCAGCAGGCGGTAGCCGGGCAGGGCGGCCGCTTCCTGCAGCCGGGCGTAGGCCGCATCGAGCGCGTCCGACTGGGTCAGCGCCAGCACGCGCAGCCACGCGGCACGTGCCGCATTGGCCGGGTTGGCGGTTTCATTTTGCATGATCACCCCTATACGTCTATACGTTTAGATGTAAACTAACACAACACGGCGATACTAGACCACAGCCACATGAACGTTTCATGACGGGTCGGGGACTTGCTCGGGCACGCCACCGGCGCGCCGGGACTAGGGCACAATCGCACGGCAACCATTAAGGCTTGATGACACAGGGCAGGGCGAAAGATGTCTGATCGGGAAGTGGAACGGGGTTCCGGCGTGGCGGTGTGGCGCCAGATTGGCGAGGCGCTGGCGGATGACATCCGCAACAAACTCTATGGCCCTGGCGAGCAGCTGCCGCCGGAGCCGGAACTGGCCACGCGCTTTGCCGTGAACCGGCACACCATCCGGCGGGCGATGGGCGAACTGGAACTGAGCGGCCTGGTGCGTATCGAGCAGGGCCGGGGCACCTTCGTGCAGGAGCATGCGATCGACTACGCGATCGGCCGCCGCACGCGCTTTTCGCAGAACCTGGCCGCGCAGGGCATGCGTGGGCACCTGGAGATCGTGGACAGCCAGACGCTGCGCGCGCCGGAGATTGCCAAGCACCTGGGCCTGCCGCGCACGGCCGACATCCTGCATATCCAGATGGTGGGCAAGGCCGAAGCGCGCACCATCGACGTGGCCGAGCACTATTTCGACCCGAAGCGCTTTCCGGGCCTGGAGGATGCCGTGCGCGACACGCAGTCCATTTCGCGTGCGCTGGCGCAGTTCGGCATTGCCGACTACACGCGCAAGTGGTCGCGCATTACGGCGGCCATGCCCAGCGCCCCGGTGGCGCGGCTGCTGAACCAGCCCAAGACGCGCCCCGTGCTGCAGGTGGAGGCGCTCAACATCGATATCGACGGCGTGCCCGTGCAGTACAGCATGACGCGGTTTGCTGGCGACTGGGTGCAGCTTACGGTGTCCGACAACGACTGACAGACGGGCCGCGTGCCCTGGCGGCACAGTCGGCCTCATGGCTCAAGCTGGTAGTTCAACCGCATTGGTCTAGACATATGTATGTCATGTGCCGGCGCTAACTTGCTGGTGAACCCGTAACGCCCATCATGCAAAAGACAACCCAAACCTATTCGCTCCCGCTGCGCGGCATTACCGGCCGCCGTGTGCTGGGTGCCGGCAACATCGCCCCCGCCACGCTGGGTTTCGACCAAGGCAACATCGCGCAGCAGGCAGGCGGTAGCGGCCCGTGCATCGACGCCGGAGACCTGCTGGTGCTGCCCGGCATCGTCGACATCCATGGCGATGCGTTCGAGCGCTCGGTGATGCCGCGCCCTGGCGTCAGCTTTCCTTATGGCCCGGCACTGCTCGATGTGGACCGCCAGTTGCTGGCGCATGGCATCACCACCGAATTCCACGGCGTGACGCTGTCCTGGGAAGGTGGCCTGCGCGGCGAAGCCTACGCGGTGCGCATGTTCGAGGCGCTGTCGCAACTGGCGCCGGTGCTGGGGGCGTCGCACAAGGTCCACCTGCGTTTCGAGGCCTATCACCTGGCCGGCGTGGAGACGGCCCTGCAATGGATGCGCGATGGCCGCGTGAGCCTGCTGGCCATCAATGACCACCTGCCGACCATGGCACGCCGCATGAACGACGAGCGCAAGCTTGCGCAGTACGCCGAGCGCGCCGAATGCGACATGGAGGCATTCCGCAGCCGGCTGCGCACGGCCAGCCGCCACGCGCAGGACGTGCCGGCCGCCGTGTCGACACTGGTTACCGCCGCCCGCGAGGCTGGGCTGCCGGTAGCGTCGCACGACGATCCCGATGTGGCCACGCGCCAGCACTACCATCGCCAGGGCTGCGCCATCGCCGAATTCCCGCTCACTGTAGAAGTGGCCACGCTGGCGCGCCAGATCGGCGACGAAACCGTGTTCGGCGCGCCCAATGTGTTGCGCGGCCAGAGCCACACCGGCGCGCCCAACGCCACCGAGATGATTGCCGCCGGCCTGTGTACGGTACTGGCTTCGGATTATTACTATCCCGCGCCGCTGCAGGCCGCATTCAAGCTCGTGCAGCTGGGTGTCTGCAGCCTGCCTGAAGCCTGGCATCTGGTGTCGCGCAACCCGGCGCGCGCCGCTGGCCTGCGTGACCGGGGGGCGCTGGTGCCGGGCATGCGTGCCGACGCGGTGCTGATCGACGACAGCCTGCCGGGTCTGCCGCGCGTGTGCGGCACGATCGTCAACGGCGAACTGCGTCATGCCGCCGTGGCGCTGCCGCTGATCGACCTGGCTGACGAAGGCAGCCTGGCCGCATGAGCCAGGCTCCCCGACCTTTCCGATCCGCCCATCGCTACGCGATCTACCTGGCGCCCGCCGAGCCATTTCGCAGCTTCGGCGCGCAGTGGCTGGGCCGCGATGCCGATACGTGTGCCGCACTGCCGCTGCCGCAAGGCATCACGCAGCGGCCCGAGGAATGGGTCAAGGCGCCCGCGCACTACGCGCTGCATGCGACGTTGAAGCCGCCGTTCCGGCTGGCCGAAGGCACGGACGCGGCCATGCTCGATGGCGCCATGCGCGCCTTTGCGGCCGCGCGCCAGCCGTTCGACGCCCCGCTGACGCTGCGTGCGCTGCGAGGCTTCCTGGCGTGGTGTCTCGACGATGCCGACGGTCAGGGCGGCCGCCGGATGCATGGGCTGGCCGATGCCTGCGTCACCGAGTTCGACCGCTTCCGTGCGCCGCCCACCGAGGCCGAGATTGCCCGCCGCGATCCGGCCCGGCTGAGTCCGGCGCAACGGCGGCATCTCGATGCGTGGGGCTACCCGTATGTGTTCGACACGTTCACCTTCCACATCACGCTGACCGGCATGCTCGATGCGGCGGATGAAGCCGCGGCGTTCGACATGCTGTCCGCCGCTGGCGGCCGGCTGCTGGAGCAGCCGCTGCACGTGGATGGCGTCAGCGTGTACGTGCAACCCGAGGCCGGCGCCGATTTCGTCGCCGCGCGTCACTATCGCTTCGACGGCACCACCCTGGATGGTGCGGGCGCGGCCTGGCTTGGCTAGCATGAATATCCGACCTGACACCGACGGTAGCGGCCTGTTCTACGTGATGGGCCCGTCCGGCAGCGGCAAGGATTCGCTGCTGCGGGCGCTGCGTGAACGACTGAAACCGGCTGACCCCGTGGTCATCGCCCATCGCTATATCACGCGCGCCGCCGATGCCAACGAGGCCTCGGTGGCGCTGACCGCAGATGAATTCACGCGCCGCGTCGACCTGGGCTGCCTGGCCATGCACTGGCAGAGCCACGGCCTGCATTACGGCATCGGCGTGGAGATCGAGCAATGGCTGGCCCAGGGCCTGAAGGTGATCGTCAACGGATCGCGCGAGTACCTGCCCGATGCGGCGGCGCGCTATCCGAAGCTGTGCGCGGTACACGTGCGCGTGAAGCCCGAAGTGCTGGCGGTGCGGCTGCGCAATCGCGGGCGGGAAACCGAGATCGCGATTGCAAAGCGGCTGGAACGCGCCACACAGCCGTTCGATGTGCCGGCGGGCTGCCGGCTGGTCGAGATCGACAACAGCGGCGCGCTGCAGGATTCGGCGGACGCCTTTGCGAGCCTGGTCGCCGGCTGACCGGCTCGCCCTCTCCCCCGGCCCCTCTCCCGCGCGCGGGAGAGGGGAGTGTAGTGGTCCAATTTCCTCAGACAGGTCGATAGGTGGAAAATCACGATCGACGAGGAAAGACGACATGACAAAGCAACGCCGCAAGTTTGACGCTGCCTTCAAGCTGGAGGTAGTCCGGATGATCCGGGATCAGGGCCTATCGGTCGCCGAGGTTTGCCACACGATGGCGATTGGCGAGACCGCCTTACGGCGCTGGCTGGTCCAATACGACCTTGAAGTGGCTGGCGGCAAGGGAGTGGGCAAGCCGCTGACGCCTGAGCAGCAGCGCATCCGCCAGCTCGAAGAGGAAAACCGCCGACTGAAGGAGGACAACCTGATCCTAAAAAAGGCATCGGCCTTCTTCGCCCGCGAACTCAAGTGATCTATCGAGTGGTTAGCGGATTGCAGAAGGAGGCGATCTCCATCAGTCGGGCATGCCGGGTACTGGGCGTGAGCCGGGCGGGGTATTACGCGGCCGGGCGAGAGCCTGCCACCAAGGAGAAGGCCTTGCGGCAGGCGGTGTATGTGCGGGCGGCGTTCGAGGCCAGCGGACGTACCTACGGCAGCCGGCGCGTGGCGCAGGATTTGGACAAGCAGGGGGTGAAGATCGGGCGCTATCGGGCCCGCACGCTGATGCGCCAGGAGAATCTGCACCCGGTGTGGAAGCGCAAGTTCGTGGCGACGACTGACAGCCGGCATGGGAGGCCGGTGGCGCCGAACGTGCTGAGCAGGCAGTTCAGGCCCGCACAGCCCAACCGGGCCTGGGTGTCGGACATCACGTATGTGCGCACGGGGGAAGGCTGGTTGTATCTGGCGGTGGTGTTGGACCTGTATTCGCGCAAGGTAGTGGGCTGGGCCAGCGCAGCGGCCATGCCCGCCGCGCTGGTGGCGTCGGCCTTGAAGATGGCCATCCTGCAGCGCAATCCGGCGCCCGGACTGATTGTGCATTCGGACCGCGGCAGCCAGTATGCAAGCGAGGAGTACCAGGGATTGCTGGCGCGCCACGGCCTGGTTTGCAGCATGAGCCGGGCCGGCGATTGCTGGGATAACGCTGTAGCCGAACGCTTCTTCCTGAACCTGAAGATGGAGCGCGTCTGGCAGAGGCGGTACGTCGACCGGGCGGAAGCCCGGCGCGACATCACGCAGTACATCGTGGGCTTCTACAACCCGGTGCGCTTGCATTCGACACTGGGCTACACGTCGCCAACAGACTACGAGGACAAGTTCCAACAGACCACCCTAATACCTGTCTGAAAAAACTTGACCACTACAAAGCAACCAGATCGCGTTCGATATTCCCTGGGTGTTCTCCGCTCTCCCGCGTGCGGGAGCGGCAAGCAACCAGATCGCGTTCGATATTCCCTGGGTGTTCTCGGCTCTCCCGCGTGCGGGCGCGGCAAGCAACCAGATCGCGTTCGATATTCCCTGGGTGTTCTCCGCTCTTCCACGTGCGGGCGCGGCAAGCAACCAGATCGCGTTCGATATTCCCTGGGTGTTCTCCGCTCTCCCGCGTGGGGGAGAGGGGCGGGGGAGAGGGCCAGCGTCTCAACCCCTGACGCGCCCGGCGTCAGGCAGCGCGTGCATCAGGCAGAGCGGACCCAGCGCGCGGCCATGTCCAGATAGTGCGACAGCGGCGGCGTGGCCAGGTCGACCACCTTGGCCAGGTCGTCGTAGCGGCGCAGGCGCACCGCTTCCAGCGCGTGGGGCTGCGCGGCAAACGCGTCGGCCTGGCCGTTGTCGTACACGCCGCCCTGCAACTGCAGGCTGTGGACCGAGGTCGGCGACAGCGTGTCGAAGTAGCCCGGGTCGGTGGCGCACAGGTAGCGCTTGGCGGCCACGTGCAGGCGGATCGGCTCGGTGACGGCGGGGTCGAACAGGCTGGCCAGCGCGTCGGCGGCGGCCTCCTGGTGGCGCATGTCGGTCGTGCTGCTTTCGGCCAGCATCAGATGGCCCACGTCGTGCAGCAGGGCGGCGACGATCAGTGCCTCATCCTCGCCGGCCTGCTCGGCCAGTTGCGCGCATTGCAGCGCGTGGGCGGTCTGGCTGATGGCCTCGCCGCCGTAGTAGGCCGTGCCGTGGTGCTCGAACAGCGCGGCGATGCGGGGCAGCGTCAGGGCGACGGGCGCAGTCTGGGCGGTCATACCAGCACCTTGCGGATCTGGGCCGACGTCATGTCGATGGCCACCACGAACAGGATGATGATGATCATCACCGCGCAGGTCTGGGCGTACTGGAAGCTGCGAATGATCTCCCACAGCACGGTGCCGATGCCACCAGCCCCGACGATACCCACCACCGAAGCCGAGCGCACGTTCGATTCAAAGCGATAGAGCGCGAACGACAGCCACAGCGGCAGCACCTGCGGAATCACGCCGTAGACGATTTCCTCGATGGGGCCGGCGCCGGTGGCGCGCACGCCTTCGACGGGGCGCGGGTCGATGGCCTCGACGGCTTCGGCAAACAGCTTCGCCAGCACGCCCATGGTGTGGATCCAGATGGCCAGCACACCGGCGAACGGGCCCAGGCCCACGGCGACGATGAACAGCATCGCGAACACCATCTCATTGATGGCGCGGCAGGCATCCATGATGCGGCGGGCGGGCTGGTACACCCACACCGGCACGATATTGGCCGAGCACAGCAGGCCCAGCGGCACGGCCATCAGCACGGCCAGTGCGGTGCCCCACAGCGCGATCTGCACGGTCACCAGCATCTCGTCGAGATAGTTCTGCCAGTCGCGGAAGTTGGGCGGGAAGAAATCGGCGGCAAACTTTGCCATGTTGCCGGAATCGCGCAGCAGGTCCAGGGGGCGCATGTCGGCGCCTTGCCACGACATGGCGAGCATGGCCAGCAGCACAGCCCAGACCAGCATCACGGACAGGGACGTGCGCGGCGGCCGAACGGTACTTTGGGGCGAAGGGGGCAGGCCAGGCTTGGCGGTGGCGGTCATGGGGCAATCCGGAATTGAAGGCTTGAAACGGGGAAGACCGGCAACGCCCGCGTGGGCATCGCCGGTCTCCGGTACGGCTTACTGCTGCGTGGTGGCGGCGGCGGCGGCGGCCTTGTCAAGGTCGGCCAGGCGACGCGTCACGTCGGCCAGCTTCTTTTCCTTGTCGCCGGCGGCCAGCGTGGTGTCGGTCTCGATCTTGGCCTTTTCCTTGGCCAGTTCGATCTGGCGGATCGGCACCAGCTGGGCATCGCTCGACGGGCGGAAGCCCTGGTACGTCAGCGCGGCCAGCGTTTCCTTTTCGCGCGCAGCGTTGGCGCCCTTGCCGTAGTTGACGAAGAAGGCCTGGATCTTCTTCTTCATCTCGGGCGACAGGTCCTTGCGGTAGACCATCGGGTCTGCCGGGATCAGCGGCGACTTCCATAGCACGCGCACGTCGTCATAGGCGTTCTTGCCCGTGTTGATGCG
Source organism: Cupriavidus pauculus (assembly GCF_002858765.1). Classification (GTDB taxonomy): domain Bacteria; phylum Pseudomonadota; class Gammaproteobacteria; order Burkholderiales; family Burkholderiaceae; genus Cupriavidus; species Cupriavidus pauculus_B. The sequence goes on along the minus strand of NZ_PJRP01000010.1, from coordinate 213,233 downwards.
ATAGCGCTCGAAGTTCTCGGTGTTGTTCACGGCCACGTCCACCTGCTTGTTCAGCACCGACAGCAGGTTGGTTTCGTGGTTGCTGATACGCACGGCCTTGAACAGCGTCTTCGGGTCCACCTTGTTGGCGGTCCACAGGTAGTAGCCCGGCACGGCCGTGCCCGACGTCGAGTTCGGGTCTCCGGCGCCGTACGACAGGTCGCGGCCGCGCTTGATCACGTCCTCGACCGACTTCAGGTCGCTGTCCTTGCGCACGATCAGCAGCGACCAGTAGCCCGGGTTGCCGTCCTTGTCGATCACCGATGCAAAGACTTCGCCATTGGCGCGGTCCACGGCTTCCATGGCCGACTTGTTGCCGAACCAGGCGATCTGCACCTTGTTGAAGCGCATGCCTTCGATGATGCCGGCGTAGTCGGAGGCGAAGAACGGCTTCACCTGGACGCCCAGCGTCTTGCTCAGGTCGTCGATCACCGGTTGCCAGGCGCTCTTCAGGTTCGACGACGATTCGGTCGAGATGAAACCGATGTTCAGGGTCTTGGCGTCCTGGGCGAAGGCGGGCAGCGCCACGACACCCGAGGCCACCACGGCGAGGAAAGTTCTGCGAAGCATCGAAAACTCCGTTTGGAAAGACTGATGGGAAACGCGGTCTGGGTAATTCGTAAAAGTGCGATCAGGCGGTGGCCAGGTCCATCCTGACCATGGCCGGAACAGGCACGCCTTCGGCCGGCGCCGGCTCGTCGGGAACGCTGTCGTGCAGCAGTTCGTCGGCCTCGGTGCCGTACAGGTCGCGCAGCATCTTCGGCGTCAGCGCGGCGGACGGGCCGTCGTACACCACCTTGCCGTTGCGCAGGGCCACCACACGCGGGCAGTAGCGCATGGCCACATCCACCTGGTGCAGCGACACCACCACGGCCACCTTGCGCGTGCGGTTGATCTGGGTCAGCAGCGACATCACGCGGCGCGACGACTCCGGATCCAGCGACGCGATCGGCTCGTCGGCCAGGATCACGCTTGCGTTCTGCACCAGCGTGCGGGCAATGGCGGCACGCTGCTGCTGGCCGCCCGACAGCGTCGAGGCGCGCTGAAACGCATAGTCGTCTATACCAACCTGGGCCAACGCATCCAGCCCGGTCTGCACTTCGTCCGCCTTGAAATAGCGGATCAGGCTGCGCCACTTGGGCACGCGGGTCAGCAAGCCGACCAGCACGTTGGTGATGACCGGCAGGCGGCCCACCAGGTTGAACTGCTGGAATACAAAACCAATCTCTGCGCGCACCTTGCGAACATCGCGCGCCAGACGACCGTTGCGCTGCACCGTGCGGCCGTTGACGAGGATCTCGCCCGAACCGGTGTCGCCAGCGACAAAGCCGGCCACGTGGCGCAGCAACGTCGACTTGCCCGAGCCCGAGGCGCCCAGCAGGGCAACCATCTCGCCGGGGGCGATGTGCAGCGTGACGTCGTCAAGCGCCTTGCGGTCCGCGCGGAACGATTTGCTCAGGCCGCGGACTTCGATTGCATGCGTCATGTCGACTCCCTTGCTTGAATGACTTGCGCATTCTGGCGAGGGCGGATGACAGAACGATGACGTTAGGCAGAGGTTTTTCGATGCGCGAGGCCGGGTGCGCGATGGGGCGCAGGGCGGGGGCGCCAGGCGGGAAGACGGCGTAGGCGGGGCAGGGGCGGGGCGGAGGCGGGCCGTGAAAGCGGTTTCAGGCCGGGGATGCGGCCCCCGGCGCCGCAGCGCGGAGCGGGGGGCGGTTATGCATGGCGAGAAGGCCTTACATCAGGATGATGTCGTACTGTTCCTGATGGAACGTCGATTCCACCTGCAGCGAAATCGGCTTGCCGATGAAGTCGCCCAGCATGGCCATGTGCTGGCTTTCCTCTTCCAGGAACAGGTCGATCACTTCCTGCGAGGCCAGGATGCGGAATTCGCGCGGGTTGAACTGGCGGGATTCGCGCATGATCTCGCGCAGCACGTCGTAGCAGACCGTGCGCGCGGTCTTGACCTGGCCCTTGCCGGTACAGACCGGGCATTGCTCGCACAGCACATGCGCCAGCGATTCGCGCGTGCGCTTGCGCGTCATCTCCACCAGGCCCAGTTGCGAGAACCCGTTCACGGTGATGCGCGTGCGGTCGCGCGACAGCGCGCGCTTGAGTTCCGAGAGCACCGCGTCGCGATGCTCCACGTTCTCCATGTCGATGAAATCGATGATGATGATGCCGCCCAGATTGCGCAGGCGCAGCTGGCGCGCGATGGTGTGCGCGGCTTCAAGGTTGGTCTTGAAGATCGTGTCGTCGAAGTTGCGTGCGCCGACATAGCCGCCGGTGTTGACGTCGATCGTCGTCATCGCCTCGGTCTGGTCGATCATCAGGTAGCCGCCGGATTTCAGGTCCACCCGCCGCGACAGCGCCTTCTCGATCTCGGCGTCGATGTTGAACAGGTCGAAGATCGGGCGCTCGCCGGTGTAGTGCGACAGGCGCGACAGCACCGCCGGCGTGTATTCCTGGGCGAATTCCACGAGCTTCACGAAGTTCTCGCGCGAATCCACCTGGATCACGCCCGTGGCGTCGTTGATGAAGTCGCGCAGCACGCGCTGGGCCAGGTTCAGGTCCTGGTACAGCAGGCTCGGCGCCGGGAGCGTGGTGGCGTTCAGCCGGATCGATGCCCAGATCTTGCGCAGGTAGGCGATGTCGTTGCTCAACTCCTCGTTGCTGGCTTCCTCGGCGATGGTCCGCACGATGAAACCGCCACGTTCGTCGGCCGGCACCAGGCCTTGCACGCGCGCACGCAGCGCCTCACGATCGACTTCGCCCTCGATGCGCTGCGAGATGCCGATATGCGGGTCCTGCGGCAGGTACACCAGCGTGCGGCCCGCGATGCTGACCTGCGTGGACAACCGCGCGCCCTTGGTGCCGATCGGGTCCTTGATCACCTGCACCATCAGGGCCTGGCCCTCGAACAGGGTCTTTTCGATGGCCGTGTGGCCGTTCTTCTCGCCGTCGCGCGGATGCCAGATGTCGGCCACGTGCAGGAACGCCGCGCGCTCCAGGCCCACATCGATGAATGCCGACTGCATGCCCGGCAGCACGCGCACGACCTTGCCCAGATAGATGTTGCCGACCAGCCCGCGCGTGAGCGTGCGTTCGACGTGCAGTTCCTGCACGGCCGCCTGCTGCACGATGGCCACACGGGTCTCTTGCGGCGTGATATTGACGAGGATGTCTTCGGTCATAGCCATGGATGCCGTCGCCGGTCTGCCGGCGCTTGTTGTTGTCGCCCGGGGAGACCGGGCATCTGACCCCTGCATGCCCTGGTCGGATGCGGCGGAGGGGGCGGGGTCAGAAGCGCAGACCCGCCTCGCGCAGCAGCGCCGCCGTCTCGAACAAGGGCAGGCCCATGATACCCGAATAGCTCCCGTCGATACGCTCGACGAACTCGGCCGCGCGCCCCTGGATGCCATAGGCGCCGGCCTTGCCGAGCGGCTCGCCGCTGGCCACGTAGCGGTCGATCTCGGCGGCGCTCATGGCGCGGAAAGTGACGTGCGAGATCGACAGCGCGTGGCGCTGGCCCAGCGCCGATACCACCGTCACCGCCGTCAGCACGCGGTGCGTGGTGCCGGACAGCGTGGCCAGCATGCGTGCGGCATCCATGGCGTCGGCCGGCTTGCCCAGGATGTCGCCACCCCGGCAGACGGTGGTATCGGAGGTCAGGATCGGGGCGTCGGGCAGGCCGCGCCGCAGGCGCCGCTGCAATGCGGCATCGGCCTTGAGCGCGCAGACGCGCTGCACGTAGGCGTCGGGCGATTCACCGGGCTGCACGGCTTCCAGCGCCTCGGCGTCTTCGCCGGCATCGGCCAGCAGCAGTTCGTACTGCACGCCAAGCTGGGTCAGCAGTTCGCGGCGGCGCGGGCTTTGGGAGGCAAGGTAAAGAATGGATTGGGTCACGAGATTGACGTGCGCAAACAGGACTGCGGCGATTGTACGCGCGCCAGGCCTGCGCCCCCGTCCGCATGGCGGGAGAGGGGAGAAGAGGGTGTCGGGGGTCCTGCTTGCCGATGTCGCCTTCTGAACCGCTTTGCACTCTCCTCCCACACGGGGAAGGGAGCGCACCGTCGGCGAGGCTCAGGCGCGATGGTAGGGGTGATTCTGCGTGACCGACCACGCGCGGTATAGCTGTTCGGCCAGTAGCACGCGCACCATGCCGTGCGGCAGGGTCAGGCTGGACAGGCGCACCAACGTCTGGGCGCGCGCCTTGAGCGCGGGGTCCAACCCATCGGCACCGCCGATCAGGAAGGCGACGTCGCCGCCTTCGCGCTGCCAGCCGGTCAGCTGCTCGGCCAGTTGCACGGTGGTCCAGTCCTTGCCACGCTCGTCGAGCGCGACAATGCGCAACTGCTTCGACAGCGAACCCAGCACGGCCTCGATGCGCTGCGCTTCGCGCTGCATCACCGTGGCGGCGTTATTGCTGGACGACCGCGCTTCGGGCTTGACTTCACGAAGCTCGATGCGCAGTTCGGGCGGCATCCGCTTGGTGTACTCAACAAAGCCGGATTCGATCCACGCGGGCATCTTGTGGCCGACGGCCACGATCACGAGTTGCATGTGGGATGCCCGGTGGAAACGCCTTCAGGATCGACCGCTTGCGCTCAGGCCGAGCGCGTGGCGCGCTTGCGCGGGGCGGCGGTCTTGGCGGCTGCGGTCTTGGTGGCGGCCGTCTTGCGTGCCGGGGCCTTGGTGGCCGTGCCGGTCGCCGTCTTGCGTGCCGGCGCCTTGGTGGCGGTGCCGGCAGCCGTCTTGCGCGCCGGCGTCTTCGCGGCGGTGCCGGCCGACGTCTTGCGTGCGGTGGTGGTCTTGCGCGCCGGGGCCTTGGCGGCCGTGCCGGTGCTGGTGGTCTTGCGGACCGGCTTGCGGATCGTGGCGATGGCGTCCGGATCGGTGTCCTCGCGGCCCATCGGCGGCGACGGCTCCTTCATGCCTTCGGGCAGGCGGGCCAGCGCCGGGCGCAGGTTCGAGGCACGACGCACGCGCGGCGCCGGCTCGGCGTCCTCGTCGTCCACCGGCTCGCTGGCCTTGGCCAGGCCCTTGGTGGCGGCCAGCTTCACGCGGACCGGTTTGTCGCCCCAGATTTCTTCCAGGTTGTAGTACAGGCGCAACTGCGGCTGCAGGATGTGCACCACGGCGTCGCCGCAGTCCACCAGCACCCATTCGCCGGTTTCCAGGCCTTCCACGGCCACGATATGGCCGCCGGCGTCCTTCACCGTGTCCCGAACCGACGCCGCCAGCGCCTTGGTCTGGCGGTTCGAGCTGCCGCTGGCGATCACCACCCGGTCGAACAGTTCGGTCAGGTGAGTGGTGTCGAACACCTTGATGTCCTGCGCTTTCACATCCTCGAGTCCGTCGACGATCGCGCGCTGCAGTTTACGAATATCCATGGTGTCTTTCTTGTTCAGCTTCATTCGGGTAGGGGCGCGTCGGGCGAGGGGTGTCGGTACAACCCGTGACGCGCGATGTAGTGTGCCACGCCGGCTGGCAGTCGGTCATCCGTCTGGTCCGGCAACAGGCCTTCGGCCAGGTGCTCGCGCAGGCCGGTGGACGACAGGTCGACGGCCAGCGTCTGGTCGATCCACATATGTCCGGAGGGCGTGCATTGTATCAGGTGCGTGTCCGCCTGGCGTTCCTGCAGCGCGGCAAGCACCGGCCCGCCCAGTTCTTCCAGGTGAAAGCCCGGACGCGTGGCGATGCACAGGTGAACCTGCTCGAACAGCGCTTCCCAGCCATGCCAGGTGTGCAGCCGCAGCAACTGGTCGGCGCCCATCAGCCATGCCATCGACGTATGCGGGCCGTAGGCGTCGCGCAGGTGGCGCACGCTGTCGATGGTATAGCTGGGGCCGTCGCGGTCCACTTCCATGCGGCTTACGCGTACCTTGGCGCGGCCCGGCACCAGCGACGCGGCGGCCAGTTCGGTCATCGCGAAGCGGTCGGCCGCCGGGGTCACATGGGCACCCTTCTGCCACGAATGGCCGGTCGGAATCCAGACCAGTTCGTCCAGGTCAAGGTGGTCGATGCAGAGTTGCGCCAGCGCGACGTGGCCACGGTGCGGCGGGTCGAATGTGCCGCCGAGGATACCCAGGCGGTAGGGGCGCTGCGCGGTGCCGGGATGGGCGGGGGCTTGCGAGGCTTCGGTCATCAGGTTCAGGCCCACGCGCGCGCCGGCAGGAAATCGGTGTAGAGCGCCGCTTCCGGCGTGCCAGGTTCGGGCTGCCAGTCGTAGCGCCAGGTCACTTGCGGGGGCATCGACATCAGGATCGACTCGGCGCGGCCGCCCGATTGCAGGCCGAACAGCGTGCCGCGGTCGAACACCAGGTTGAATTCCACGTAGCGTCCGCGGCGATAGGCCTGGAAGTCGCGCTCGCGTTCGCCATAGGGCGTGTCCTTGCGCGCGTTCAGGATCGGCAGGTAGGCGTCCAGGAAGGCATCGCCCACCGAGCGCATCATCGCAAAGCTCTGGTCGAAGCCCGGGGCCGAGAAATCGTCGAAAAAGATGCCGCCGATGCCGCGTGCCTCGCCCCGATGCTTCAGGAAGAAATACTCGTCGCACCACTGCTTGAAGCGCGGGTACAGGTCGGCGCCGAACGGCTGCAGCGATGCCTGGCAGGTACGATGAAAGTGCGTGCAGTCGTCGGCATTGCCGTAGTACGGCGTCAGGTCCATGCCGCCGCCGAACCACCAGACCGGCTCGGCGTCGGGCTTCACGGCGATGAAGCAGCGCACGTTCATATGCACGGTGGGCACATGCGGGTTGCGCGGATGGAACACCAGCGACACGCCCATGGCCTCGAAGCTGCGCCCGGCCAGTTCGGGCCGGTTGGCGCTGGCCGACGGCGGCAGCGTGTCGCCGCGCACGTGCGAAAAGCCCACGCCGGCCCGCTCCATTACCGCACCGCCCTCCAGAATACGCGTGCGGCCGCTGCCGCGCAGGCGTTCGGTGGGCGGTTTCTCCCAGCTGTCGGTCAGGAACGCCTGGCCGTCGATGCCGGCAACGGCGTCGGTGATGCGGTCTTGCAGGCCGAGTAGATAGTCACGGACTGCCTGGGAATCGATCATGATGGGCGGGTGAGGGTAGCCGGTGGCGATGACGGCCGGGCGGGGCCGGCCGTCATCGCGGTGTCACGATTGTACCGGCTGGATTCGCCCCACGGGGCGCGGGGCGAATCCGCGGAAAACCGGCAGGACAAGGCGGCGGGTCCGGTCAGCGCTTGATGGCGCGGTAGCCGATATCGGTCCGGAACTGCATGCCGTCGAAGCGGATCTGTTCCACGGCGGCGTAGGCGTTCTTCTGCGCGGCCTTGACCGTGTCGGCCAGGCCCACCACGCACAGCACGCGGCCGCCGGCGGTACGCAGCGTACCGTCCTGCAGCGTGGTGCCGGCGTGGAACGTCACGGCGTCGTCGGTTTCGGCGGGGATGCCGGTGATGGCGTCACCGCGGCGCGGGTTTTCCGGGTAGTCGTAGGCGGCCATGACCACGCCCAGCGCGGTGCGGCGGTCCCAGTCCAGTTCGACCTGGTCCAGCTTGCCATCCACGGCGGCTTCCATCACGTCGACCAGGTCGGTCTTCAGGCGCGCCATGATCGGCTGGGTTTCCGGATCGCCCATGCGGCAGTTGAATTCCAGCGTCTTCGGGTTGCCATCCTTGTCGATCATCAGGCCGGCGTAGAGGAAGCCCGTGAACGGGATGCCGTCCTTTTCCATGCCACGTACGGTCGGCAGGATGATTTCACGCAGCGCGCGGGCGTGCAGGGCCGGCGTCACCACCGGCGCCGGCGAATAGGCGCCCATGCCGCCCGTGTTGGGGCCGGCGTCGGCGTCCAGCAGGCGCTTGTGGTCCTGGCTCGTGGCCAGGGCCAGCACGTTCTTGCCGTCCACCATGACGATGAAGCTGGCTTCCTCGCCTTCCAGGAATTCCTCGATCACCACGCGGGCGCCGGCATCGCCAAGCTTGTTGTCGGCCAGCATCATGTCCACGGCGCCGTGCGCTTCTTCCAGCGTCATCGCCACCACCACGCCCTTGCCCGCGGCCAGGCCGTCGGCCTTGATCACGATCGGCGCGCCCTGCGCGTCGATATAGGCATGGGCGCCGGCGGCGTCCGAGAACGTCTTGTAGAAGGCGGTCGGGATGCCGTGGCGATGCATGAACGCCTTGGCGAAGTCCTTCGACGATTCCAGCTGCGCGGCAGCCTTGGTCGGGCCGAAGATACGCAGGCCACGGGCGCGGAACACGTCGACGATGCCGGCGGCCAGCGGGGCCTCGGGGCCCACCACGGTGAAGGCCACGCCTTCGCGTTCCACAAAGGCGGCCAGCACTTCGGGATCGGTCAGCGGCACGTTCTGCAGGCGCTTGTCGAGCGCCGTGCCGCCGTTGCCCGGCGCCACGTAGACGACCTGCACCTTGGGCGACTGGGCCAATTTCCAGGCCAGTGCGTGCTCACGCCCACCGGAACCGACAACCAAAACTTTCATGATCCACTGCCAGAAAAGAAACGCATGCGAAAAGCGGCAGCTGGACTGAGATCCGGGCTGCCGCCGTGGGGCGCGGCGGGAGGACTTATTCCTCGATCGCCGCGTTGGTGAAGACTTCCTGTACGTCGTCCAGGTTTTCCAGCGCGTCCAGCAGCTTCTGCATCTTGAGGGCGTCGTCGCCGGTAAAGCTGACCTCGTTTTGCGGCTTCATCACCACGTCGGCCAGTTCGGCCTTGAAGCCGGCCGCTTCCAGCGTGGACTTGACCGCGCCGAAATCGTTGGGCGGGCACGTGACTTCGATCGAGCCGTCGTCGTTGGTCACCACGTCGTCGGCGCCGGCTTCCAGCGCGGCGTCCATCAGCTTGTCCTCGGGCGTTTCCGGCGCGAACAGGAACTGGCCGCAGTGCGTGAACATGAACGACACCGAACCCTCGGTGCCCATGTTGCCGCCGTGCTTCGAGAACGCGTGGCGCACTTCGGCCACGGTACGGGTGCGGTTGTCGGTCAGGCAGTCGACGATGATCGCGGCGCCGGCCAGGCCGTAGCCCTCGTAGCGGATTTCTTCGTAGTTGGCGCCTTCCAGGCCACCCACGCCACGCTGGATTGCCCGCTGGATGTTGTCCTTGGGCATGTTGGCGTCCATGGCCTTTTCCATGGCCAGGCGCAGGCGCGGGTTCGAGTCGATGTCACCGCCGCCGAGCTTGGCGGCGACGGTGATTTCCTTGATCAGGCGAGTCCAGATCTTGCCGCGCTTGGCGTCGGCGGCAGCTTTCTTGTGTTTGATGTTGGCCCATTTGGAATGACCGGCCATGTTTCTCTCCGAAGCGGAAAACGTGTCGTGTGGTGTGGGAACCCGGCGGCATTGCGCCGGCGGGGCCGGTTCCGGATGGGTCTCTGGGACGAATCCTGCCGATCCGGCGGCCACGCCATGTGATTGATGTGCCAATCTGCTGGCTATAATCAGCGCAGGATTTTATCACGCGCCCCTGCCGCCCCGCATTGCCATGTATGGGTTGTTTGCCCCGCCCGGACCTGTTCCGGACCTGTTCCGCACCTGTTTCCTGCCCTGACCGCCGACCGACGAGACCCCGCCATGGCCGATCCCATCCTCATCGCCAAGAATGCCGACCACGAACTGGTGCTGCTGCCCGAGATGGGCAACCGGCACGGCCTGATCACGGGCGCCACCGGCACCGGCAAGACCGTCACGCTGCAGACCCTGGCCCAGGGCTTTTCGCGGCTGGGCGTGCCGGTGTTCATGGCCGACGTAAAAGGTGATCTGACCGGCATTTCCCAGCCGGGTCAGCCCTCCGACAAGCTCAAGGCCCGCCTGGCGGAACATGGCCTGTCCGAGCCGGTGTGGGGCGCATGCCCGACCACGCTCTGGGACGTCTTCGGCGAAAAGGGCCATCCGGTGCGCGCCACGGTGTCGCACATGGGCCCGCTGCTGCTGTCGCGCATGCTGGAACTGAACGACACGCAGCAGGGCGTGCTGAACCTGGTGTTCCGCATTGCCGATGCCGGCGGCCTGCTGCTGCTCGACGCCAAGGACCTGCGTGCGATGCTGCAATACGTGGGCGACAACGCGAGCCAGTTCACGACCGAGTACGGCAATATCTCGTCGGCATCGATTGGCGCCATCCAGCGCGGCCTGGTGGCGCTGGAATCGCAGGGCGCCGACAAGTTCTTCGGCGAGCCCATGCTGAACCTGGACGACTTCATCCAGACCGAGAAGGGCCAGGGGGTGGTCAATATCCTGGCGGCCGACAAGCTGATGAACGCGCCGCGGCTCTATGCCACCTTCCTGCTCTGGCTGCTGTCGGAGCTGTTTGAAAAGCTGCCCGAGGCCGGCGATCTCGACAAGCCCAAGCTCGTGTTCTTCTTCGACGAGGCACACCTGCTGTTCAACGACGCGCCCAAGGCGCTGCTCGACAAGATCGAGCAGGTGGTGCGTCTGGTACGTTCCAAGGGGGTGGGTGTGTACTTCGTGACCCAGAACCCCGTGGACATCCCGGACACCGTCCTGGGCCAACTGGGCAACCGCGTGCAGCACGCGCTGCGCGCCTTCACGCCGCGCGACCAGAAGGCCGTGAAGGTGGCGGCCACGACCATGCGCGCCAACCCGAAGCTGGATCTTGAACAGGTGATCGGCGAACTGGGCGTGGGCGAGGCGCTGGTGTCGTGCCTCGACGCCAAGGGCACGCCGGGCGTGACCGAGCGCGCGTGGGTGCTGGCGCCGGGCAGCCGGATCGGCCCGATCACCGACGAAGAACGGAAGGCGCTGATCGCCAGTTCGCTGGTGGCCGGCACCTACGAGCAGACCATCGACCGCGAATCGGCCTACGAAAAGCTGCGTGGCGGCGTGGCGCAGGCCACCAACGGCGCACCGGCCGATGCGAAGGTCCCTTCGCAGCCCGGCGCCCAGCCCGGCGCTCCCGCACAGGAAGAGGGCGGCTGGGTCGGTGAAGTCTGGGGCTCGCTCACGCGCGGCACAGGCAAGACCGGGCGCGGCGACTCCATCCTGGAATCGGTGGCCAAGTCGGCGGCGCGGACGGTGGGGTCGCAGGTTGGGCGCGAGCTGATTCGCGGTGTGCTGGGCAGCCTGCTGGGCGGCGGCAAGCGCAAGTAGTCGTAGTCACCCAGGTCGGCCACGTGAAAACGCCCGCATTGCGCGGGCGTTTTTTATTGGCAGCGACCGGATTATTCCGAGCCGCGCTTGGCGGCTTCCGCATCCTCGCGCGCCTTGCGGGCGAACAGGCAGGCGTAAAAGGCCGCCATGCCGATGATGAATGCGATGACGGCCAGGCTGGCCAGGCCGGTGGCCGTGGAGGTCAGGATCTTCAATGCTTCCATGGGGTGGCTCCTTGCTTGGAATATGCCGTAGACGGCATACCAGTCTGGATCAGCCCGCCCCCATGAACATTGAGGCGCATCAAGCGCCGCCGGGTCAGTCAACGCCACGCGGCGTCGACAGGCAGTCAGTTCTTGGTGCCGAACAGGCGGTCGCCCGCGTCGCCCAGGCCCGGAATGATGTAGGCGTTCTCGTCCAGGTGGCTGTCCAGCGAAGCCACGAACAGCTTCACGCCCGGATGCGCCTTCTGGAACACTTCGACACCTTCCGGTGCGGCCACCAGCGCCACGAACGTGATGGCTTCGTCGGGCACGCCACGGCGCTTGAGCACGTCCACCGCATGGGCGGCCGAGTAGCCGGTGGCCACCATCGGATCGCACAGGATGAACGAGCGGTCTTCCAGGTCAGGCAGGCGCACCAGGTATTCCACCGGGCGGTGCTGTTCGTCGCGGTACACGCCGATGTGGCCGATACGGGCCGACGGAATCAGCTCCACCAGGCCATCGCTCATGCCAACGCCGGCGCGCAGCACCGGCACGATCGTCAGCTTCTTGCCGGCGATGACGGGGGCGTCCACTTCCACCAGCGGGGTGTCGATGCGGCGCGTGGTCAGCGGCAGGTTGCGCGTGATCTCGTAGCCCATCAGCAGCGTGATCTCGCGCAGCAGCTCGCGGAACGTGCGCGTGGACGTTTCCTTGTCGCGCATGTGCGACAGCTTGTGCTGGATCAGCGGGTGATCGAGGATGAAGAGGTTGGGAAAGCGGGGATCCTGTTTCATGGTGGGCTCGGCAAATACGGTAGGGGCCCTCCCTGAGGCGAGAGGGCCCGATGCAGCGCGATTGTAATGGATGCGCGTCGGGCCGAGCGAGCCGGGCGGGCGGTCAGTCCACCGTGATGGCTGCCGATTTTGCGACCTTTCCGAACCGGTCGTACTCGCTTTGCGTCAGCGTCTGCAGTTCGGCGGCGCTCGATCCCTTCGGATTGAAGCCGGCCTGGGCCAGCTTGTCGCGGACGTCGGGGCGGGCCAGTGCCTCGACGAACGCCGCGTTCAGGGCCTGGGTCACCGGCGCGGGCAGGTTGGCCGGGCCGTAGACGCCAAACCACGGCTCGACGGCGTAGCCGGGCAGGCCGGCTTCGGCCAGCGTAGGCACGTTGGGCAGCGACGGCGAGCGCGTCTTGCCCGCCACGGCCAGCGCGCGCAGCTTGCCGGCCTGGATATGCGGCAGCGACGCCGGCAGGTTGTCGAACATCACCTGGATATGGCCGCCCAGCATGTCGTTGATGGCCGGGCTGCTGCCCTTATAAGGCACATGGACCAGGCCGGCCTGCGTCATCTGCGAGAACATCGCGCCGGCCAGGTGCATCGACGTGCCGGTGCCCGCCGTGGCATAGGTCAGCCCGGGGTGCGCCTTGGCATAGGCGATCAGTTCCGGCACCGTTTTCACGGGCAGGTCGTTGTTCACTTCCAGCACGATGGTCGAGGTGCCCAGCAGGCTGATGGCCGTGAAATCGCGGCGCGGATCGAACGGCACGTGCTTGTAGATGTGCGGGTTCAGCGCATTGGTCGAGATGGCGCCAAAGCCGATCGTGTACCCATCTGCGGGCGCCTTGGCCACGGCTTCCATGCCGATGTTGCCGCCGGCGCCGGGCCGGTTCTCGATCACCACCGGCTGGCCCAGCTTCTCGGCCACGCGCTGGCCGACGGTGCGCGCCACGAGATCGGTGGTGCCGCCCGCCGCATAGGGCACGACGAACCGGATGGGTTTGCTGGGGAACGCGTCGGCGGCCAGGGCGCCGCCGGTGCCGGCCAGCAGCGACAGCGCGGAGGCGGCCAGCGCGGTACGAACAGTGACGGACAGAAAAACGCGGCGGCGCGCGACAAGGCGATGGAGCGACATGGCTCGGGAGTCTCCGGAATGTTGTTATCGATGGCGGCCGCGCACCATGACGGTGCGTCGTCCGGCGCGAGCCATTGTATGGGAAAGCAGGCATTGCCGCCGGAGGCCCCAGGGGCGCCGCGCCCACGCCCGGAGCACTGGCGCCTTTTGACATACAATCGGCGGGTTCCGCCGTACCGCCTGCGTTGTCGTACGGCCCGGCGTCCAGATTCCCGCATCCCCGTGCCTGCTTCCCAGAAGTCCCTTTCCCCGTCCGCCGAAGTGCCTGTCGTACAGCGCGTCGGACTCGCCACCGCGGCCGTCGGCGCCGTGCTGTTTTCCGCCAAGGCCATCGTGGCCAAGCTCATGTACCGCTACAACGTCGATGCCGTGATGGTCATCACGCTGCGCATGCTGTTTGCGGTGCCGCTGTTCATGGCGATCGGCTGGTGGCAGGCGCGCAAGCTGACGCCACTGTCATGGGCGGATCGCGGCCGGGTGGTATTCCTCGGTTTCATTGGCTATTACCTGTCGAGCTTCCTGGATTTCCTGGGCCTGCAGTACATCACGGCCGGGCTGGAGCGGCTGATCCTGTTCCTGACGCCGTCGTTCGTGCTGCTGGTCACGGCGCTGGTGTTTCGCCGGCACATCCATGTGCGGCAGTGGATTTCGCTGCTGCTGGCCTACGCCGGCATCGTGCTGGTGTTCGCGCACGATCTCGATGTGAGCGGGGGCCAGGTCTGGATGGGCGGCGCGCTGGTGCTGGCCAGCGCGATGTCGTATGGTGTGTATCTGATTCTGAGCGGCGAGCTGGTCAAGCGCGTGGGGTCGCTGCGGCTGGTGGCGTATGCGATGTGCGTCTCCACGCTGTGCTGCGTGATCCAGTACGTGGTGCTGGGCCGACCGCTGGCCGAACTGGCGCAGCCGGCGCCGGTGCTGTGGCTGTCGGTCATCAACGCGGTATTTTGTACGGTGCTGCCGGTGTCGCTGACGATGATCGCCGTGGCGCGCATCGGGGCGCCGATGGCATCGCAGGCGGGCATGATCGGCCCGGTCTCGACGCTGGCGCTGGCGTTCTGGCTGCTGGGCGAGCCGGTCACGGGCGTGCAACTGGCGGGTAGCGCACTGGTGCTGGGCGGCATGTACCTGTTGTCGAGCCGGAAGGCCTGAAACACGTAATTCAAAGAGAACCAACCAAGGAAGGAGAGAGAAGCCATGGATTTTGGACTGCGCGGTAAGCATGCGCTGGTGTGCGGCGCCAGCAAGGGGCTTGGGCTGGCGTGTGCCGAAGCGCTCGCGGCGGAAGGCGTCGATGTGGTGATCGTGGCCCGTGGCGCAGAGGCGCTGGAGAAGGCCGCCGCCGACCTGCGCGCCCGCCATGGCCGCCGCGTGATCGCGGTGGCGACCGACATCACCACGCCGGAAGGCCGCAAGCTGGCCCTGGACGCCGTGGCCAAGCTGGGCGACCTGGACATCCTGGTGAACAACGCCGGCGGCCCGCCGCCGGGCAACTTCCGCGACTGGGGCCGCGACGAGTGGATCGCCGCGCTGGACGCCAACATGCTGACGCCGATCGAGCTGATCAAGTCGACCATCGACGGCATGATCGCGCGCCGCTGGGGCCGCATCATCAACATCACCAGCGGTGCCGTGAAGGCGCCGATCGACGTGCTGGGCCTGTCGAATGGTGCCCGTTCGGGCCTGACCGGTTTCGTGGCCGGCCTGGCGCGCGAAGTGGCGCAGCATGGCGTGACCGTGAACAACCTGCTGCCGGGGCCGTTCGACACGGACCGTCTCAAGAAGACGATGGAAGGCGGCGCGCAGAAGGCCGGTATCAGCATCGAGGAAATGGCCAAGCGTCGCGCTGCCGCCAACCCGAGCCGCCGCTTTGGCGAGCCGGCCGAGTTCGGCGCCACCTGCGCGTTCCTGTGCAGCAAGCAGGCCGCCTTCATGACGGGCCAGAACGTGCTGCTGGACGGCGGCGCGTACCCGGGGACGTTCTGATGGGTACGTCGGAAACCGTGCAGGAGCCTCGGCCGCGCATCGCGCTGATCGCGCACGATCACAAGAAGGACGACATCGTGGCCTTTGCCGGCCGCCATCGCGACTTCCTGGTCCGGTGCGACCTGCTCGCCACGGGCACGACCGGCGGCCGGATTGCGGACGAGGTCGGGCTGGAGGTGACCCGCATGTTGTCCGGCCCGTGGGGTGGCGACTTGCAGATCGGCGCGCAACTGGCCGAGGGCAAGGTCACGGCGGTGATCTTCCTGCGCGACCCGATGACCCCGCAGCCGCACGAACCGGACATCAACGCGCTGGTGCGCGCGTGCGACGTCCATAACGTGCCGTGCGCCACCAACCTGGCTACGGCCGAGTTGCTGGTCGTGGAACTGGCGCGGCACTGCTTCGTGCCGAAGGTCTGAACCACGGGCATCCCATTACGGTGGAAGGCATGAAAAAACCGCTGCTTCGGCAGCGGTTTTTCTTTGGGCGATCCTGGCGAGGATGTCGGCTTCAGCGCGGCCTGACCGTGGTGGCCGTGGCGCGCATTTCCGCCTGGCGAAGGATGTGCGGCGGCAGGCGCTTCAGGATCAGGTGAACGGCCAGCGGGATGATGACCACGTCGTCCACGATGCCAAGGCCGGCAATCACGTCGGGGATCAGGTCGATCGGGGAGATCGCATAGAACAGCAGGCCGAACGCGGCCGGCTTGAGCCAGGGCGGCGCGTCGGGGTGGCGCAGGGCAAACCAGAACAGCCGGCCGTCGCGCCGTACCAGCGTCCACAGGGCTGACAGTCGCTTCCACATGATGGGCCTCCTTGGTCACACGTTCAGCAGGGCGTAAACCAGTAGCTTGGGCCGGTGCGCGCCGATTCAAGTTCCCGCGTTCCAGGTGGCGGGCCGGTGTGCCGCGCGGGCCGGCAAAAAAAACGCCAGCCCGGAGGCTGGCGTTCCTGCTGCACAAGGTCGGATGCCGTCAATCAGCCCGGCACATTGCCTTCCACGCCATCGACGTAGAACTTGACGTTGTGCAGGAAGGCGTCGTCGGCCACGGCGCCGCCGGCCACCTGTTCCTTGCCGGCGTTGTCCTTGATCGGACCCTTCCAGATCGGCGCGCTGCCGTCGACGATGCCCTTCTTGCGCTCTTCCACCAGCGCCTTGACGTCTTCCGGCACCACGGCGTTGAAGCCCTTCAGGTCGATCATGCCTTCCTTGAGGCCCCACCAGATGGTGCTGTTCTTCCACTGGTTGTTGAGTACGTCTTCCACCACCTTGTTGTAGTAGACGCCCCATGAGATCACCGATGCCGCCAGGTGGGCCTTCTCGCCGAACTTGCTCATGTCGCTGTCCCAGCCGAACGCGTAGACGCCTTTTTCCTGCGCCGTCTGCACCACGGCGGCGGAGTCGGTGTTCTGCATCAGCATGTCCACGCCCTGGCCGATCAGTGTCGTGGCGGCTTCACGTTCCTTGCCCGGATCGAACCATTTGTTGACCCACACCACCTTGACCGTGGCCTTCGGGTTCACCGAGCGCGCGCCCAGCGTGAACGAGTCGATATTGCGGATCACCTCGGGAATCGGCACCGATGCCACCACGCCCATCTTGCCGGTCTTGCTCATCTTGCCAGCGACCACGCCCGCCAGGTACGCGCCTTCATATGTGCGCACGTCGTACTGGGCCAGGTTGTCGGCGGTCTTGAAACCCGTGGCGTGCTCGAACTTCACGTCCGGGAATTCCTTGGCCACCTTCAGCATCGACTCCATGTAGCCGAACGTGGTGCCGAAGATCAGTTTGTTGCCCTGGCTGGCCAAGTCGCGGAACACGCGCTCGGCATCGGCGGCGGATTCGGGCACGTTCTCCACGTACGTGGTCTTGACCTTGTCGCCGAACTTGGCTTCCACGGCCTTGCGGCCCGCGTCGTGCGCGTACGTCCAGCCGGCGTCGCCCACCGGCCCGATGTAGACGAAGGCCACCTTCAGCGGTTCGCTGGCGGCGGCAGCCGGGGCCGATGCCGGTGCGGTCTCGGCGGGCTTTTCGGCTTCCTTCTTGCCGCAGCCGGCCAGGGCCAGCACGGCGGTGGCGGCCAGGGCCGCCAGCGTGGTCCTGCGTGTCACGATCATTCGATCTCTCCTAGTAAGACGTCTTCTGTGATGTGGTTGTACTTCGGATATTGCTTTTTTTTAAGACTTCGGTGATGCGGTACAGGGGTGTTCAGGCGTTGCCCGGGCGGAACGGCTTGCCCAGCGACGCGGGCATGTTCAGGCGGATCCAGGCCGGGTTGCGCGAAATCAGGGCCAGCACGACGATCGTGGCGGCGTACGGCAGCATCGACAGGAACTGCGACGGCACCGACACGCCAATCCCCTGCAGATAGAACTGCAGGATGGTCACGCCGCCGAACAGCCACGCGCCTACCAGCACGCGGCCGGGCCGCCAGGTGGCGAAGGTGGTCAGCGCCAGCGCGATCCAGCCACGGCCGGCCACCAGGTTTTCCACCCACATCGGCGTGTACACCAACGACAGGTAGGCCCCGGCCAGCCCGCAGCAGGCGCCGCCGAACAGCAGCGCGCCAAAGCGGATCCAGCGTACCGGATAGCCCAGCGCATGCGCCGATTCTGGCGATTCGCCGACGGCGCGCAGCGTCAGGCCGGCGCGCGTCCGGAACAGGAACCACATGATGGCAAAGCACAGCAGCAGGCTGAAATAGACCATCCAGTGATGCTGGAAGAAGGCCGGGCCGATGAACGGGATGTCGGCCAGCCCCGGTACGGCGCTGGCCTTGGCCGGCATCGCATGGCCGACGAAGCGCTGCGCCATGAACGCGGACATGCCCGTGCCGAAGATCGACAGCGCCAGGCCCGTGGCCACCTGGTTGGTGGCCAGCACCAGCGCCAGCCACGAAAACAGCGTGGCCATCAGCATGCCGGCGCCGGCGCCGGCGATAAAGCCGAGCAGTGGCGATTGCGTCTGGTAGCCGACCATGAAGCCGAAGGCGGCGGCCACCAGCATCATGCCTTCGGCGCCCAGGTTCAGCACGCCGGCGCGCTCGTTGACGAGCAGGCCCAGCGCGGCCAGCAGCAGCGGGGTGCCGGCGTTGATCGCGGTGGCGATCAGGGGAGCAAGTTGTTCCATATTGTTGTCAGCTCCGGATCAGGCGGCACGTGCGCGCCAGCGCAGGTGGTTGTCGATCAGCGTGTCGCAGGCCAGCAGGAAGAACAGCAGCATGCCTTGGAACACCCAGCCCAGCGCCGACGGCAGGCCCAGGCGCGATTGCGCCATCTCTCCGCCGATATAGAACAGCGACATCACGATGCCGCCGAACACGGCACCCACCGGATGCAGCCGGCCCACGAACGCCACGATGATCGCGGTAAAGCCATAGCCGGGCGAGATCGACGGCAGCAGCTGGCCGATCGGGCCCGTTACCTCGAACGCGCCAGCCAGGCCGGCGAAGGCGCCCGAGATCATCAGCGCCGTCCAGAGCGCGCTGCGCGACGAGAACCCGGCATAGCGCGCGGCCAGCGGCGCGGTGCCGCCCACTTGCAGGCGGTAGCCGGCAAAGCTGCGGAACACGAAGACGGTCATGACGGCCACTAGCACCAGCATCACTGCAAAGCCCACGTGCAGGCGCGATCCGGGCAGCAGGTTGGGCAGCAGGAACATCGACGAGAACACCTTCGACTGCGGGAAGTTCATGCCGTTGGGGTCCTTCAGCGGGCCATTGACCACCCACAGCAGCAACTGCTGGGCGATGTAGGTCAGCATCAGCGACACCAGGATCTCGTTGGCGTTGAAGCGGTCCTTGAGCAGCGCCGTGAGCGATGCCCACAGCATGCCGCCGATGCAACCGGCGATCGACGCCATGACCAGCACGGCCGGGCCGCTCCACGTGCTGCCCGGGGTATCGAACCAGAGCACCGTGGCACCGGCCAGGATGCCGCCGGCAATCAGCTGGCCATCGGCACCGATATTCCAGACGTTGGCGCGATAGCAGACCGAAAGCCCGAGCGCGCACAGCACCAGGGGC
Source organism: Cupriavidus pauculus (assembly GCF_002858765.1). Lineage (GTDB taxonomy): Bacteria > Pseudomonadota > Gammaproteobacteria > Burkholderiales > Burkholderiaceae > Cupriavidus > Cupriavidus pauculus_B. The sequence continues at coordinate 193,956 of NZ_PJRP01000010.1, read as the reverse complement.
ACGGTCTTGAGCAGCACCTCGCCAATCGCGCGCTTGTCCTTGAGCGGATCGATGAGGAACACCTTGAGACCCGCCACGGGGTCCTTGCCCAGGGCCAGGAACAGCAGCGCGCCGAACAGCAGCGTCAGCACCAGCGCGAACACGGGCGAGGCATAGGCCATCGGGCGCGACGGCACGCCGCGCGGGGCCAGCACAACGGGAGATAGCACTTTAGCCATGGCTCGGCACCTCCGCGGCGGCGTTGTCGTGCCGGCTGGCCGGCCCGCCTTCCCAGAGGCCGCTCATCCACAGCCCCACCTGCTCGCGCGTGGCGGCTTCCACCGGAATCGACGGGGACAGATGGCCCTTGGCGATCACGTGCAGGCGGTCGCAGATGGCGAACAGCTCGTCGAGTTCTTCGGATACCACCAGCACGGCGCAGCCGGCGGCCTTGAGCGCGAGGATCTCGTTGTGGATCTGCGCGGCGGCGCCGACATCGACGCCCCACGTGGGTTGCGCCACGATCAGCACCTTGGGGCCGGCCTCGATCTCGCGGCCGACGATGAATTTCTGCAGGTTGCCGCCCGACAGGCTGCGCGCCAGCGCCGCAGGCCCGCTCGCCTTGACGCGGAAACGATTGATGATGCCGGCGGCCAGGCCCTCGGCCGCCTTCGGCGACACCATGCCGGCCTGCACATAGGGCGGCGTCTGGTGCGACAGCCAGACGTTCGATGCCAGGCTCATGCCCGGCACCGCGCCCCGGCCAAGGCGTTCCTCGGGCACGAAGGCCAGGCCCGCGCGGCGGCGGCCGCGCGCATCGAGCCGGCCCACGGGTTTGCCGTCCAGGTCGACGGCTGTGCCGGCCGTGCGGGCATCCTCGCCGGACAGCGCCGCCAGCAGTTCCTGCTGGCCATTGCCCGATACGCCGGCGATGCCGACGATTTCACCGGCATGCACGTCCAGCGCAATGTGTTGCAGTGCTGTTGCAAACTGGTGCGCGGGCGGCATCGACAGGTTGCGCACCGACAGCTTTACCGCGCCGCGTTCGGTGGCCACGCGCGCTTCACGCGGCGGTTCGCCGCCGATCATCAGGCGCGACAGCTCGGCCGCGCTCTGCTGGCGCGGGTCGCAATTGCCAGTCACCCGGCCCATGCGCATCACGGTGGCGTGGTGGCAGAGGGCTCGGATTTCGTCCAGTTTGTGACTGATATAGAGGATGCTGGTGCCTTCGGCCGCCAGTTGGCGCAGCGTGACAAACAGCGTTTCCACGGCCTGCGGCGTCAGCACCGAGGTGGGTTCGTCCAGGATCAGCAGCTGCGGGTTGGCCAGCAGCGCGCGCACGATCTCCACGCGCTGGCGTTCGCCCACGGACAGCGTATGCACGTGGCGGTCCGGCTCCAGCGGCAGGCCGTAGCGCTCGGCCGTGGCGCGGATGCGTTCCGATAGCTGCTTCATGTTGCCGGCATCGGCGGGCGACAGGCCCAGCGCGATGTTTTCGGCCACGGTCAGCGTGTCGAACAGCGAGAAATGCTGGAACACCATGGCGATGCCCAGGTTGCGGGCATCGTGGGGGCTGGCGATCGATACGGGCGCCCCGTTGAAGTGCATCTCGCCGGCGTCGGGACGTACCGCGCCGAAAATGATCTTCATCAGGGTGGACTTGCCGGCGCCGTTTTCGCCAAGAACGGCGTGGATCTCGCCCGGGGCGACGGTCAGGCTGACGTCGTCATTGGCGGTCACGCCGGGATAGCGCTTGGTGATATGCGCAAGCGCCAGCCTGGGGGGGAGTTGTGATGTCACTGAGGCGGCTCGAATTGTTGTGGCAGCAACGTTCTGTTCAGGCACGTGACGACGGTTGTGCGTGGCGCAGCATCGCCGCGCGGCAGGTCGTCATCATCATGATTGCGTGATGCCCGGAATTTGGTGTGGATTATATAAGTGCGTGGGGGTCGGGCGGACCACTTTGGCCCTCTAGCCGTGCCCCACAACGGATACCGGGAGGTTGCAAGTCGCGTGCCGGCCACACCCGCAAAGAAAAACCGCCGCGCTGCCGGCTAGGGCAGGGCGGCGGTCAGGGTTGACCCCGATCAGGGCGTGTGTCAGGCGGCGCTGGCAGGGATCGTCGCAAACCGGCCGTCGCGGAAATCGGCCAAGGTCTGGTAGATCTGGTCCTGCGTGTTCATCACGAACGGCCCGTACTGCGCGATGGGCTCGTTCAGTGGCTGGCCCGCGATCAGCAGGAAGCGGGTGTCCTCGTCCGCGGTCACCACCACGCCGTCGGACCCGCCGGCGTTGTCCAGCACGCCCATGCGCTGCGCTTCGACCACGGCATCGCCAATCGTCACGGCGCCCCGATAGACGTAGACAAACGCGTTATGCCCGGCAGGCAGGGCCTGCGCGAACGACTGCCCAGCCGGCAGATGCACATCCAGGTACAGCGGGTCGGTGACCGGCCGCGTCACGGCACCGGCCACGCCATGCGAGGCACCGGCCAGTACGCGTACCGTGCCGCCCGACGGCAGTTCCACGGTCGGAATGGCCGCCGCCGGCATGTCGCGATACCAGGGCGTGGTCATCTTGTCTGCCGCCGGCAGGTTCAGCCAGAGCTGGAAGCCTTCCATCCGGCCGTCTTCCTGCTCAGGCAATTCCGAGTGCACAACGCCGGAACCGGCCACCATCCACTGCGCGCCGCCGTTTTCCAGCAGGCCTTCGTGGCCGGCGCTGTCGCGGTGGCGCATGCGACCGGCCAGCATGTAGGTGATGGTCTCGAAGCCGCGGTGCGGGTGATCGGGGAAGCCGCCGATGTAGTCGTCCTTGTTGTCGGTGCCGAAGGCGTCGAGCATCAGGAACGGGTCGAGCCGGCGTTGCAGGTTCTGCGTCAACACGCGGGTCAGCTTGACGCCGGCGCCGTCGGACGTGGCAATGCCGCGAACCACGCGATCCACGGTGCGCGAGTGCTGCACGGTTTCCGTGGCGGTGGCCGGAACGGTGGCGATGCGGGTGGTCATGTGAAATCTCCTGTTGGGACGGCCTGGAAGCGATGGCGTCTGGCCGTCGTGTCTACCCCCTCAATTTAAGGGTTTGGTGATAAAGCGGTAGAGGGTCGGCGGGCAACAGATTGTTTCATCGATAGAACGACGATGCGCTTATCGGTTTCACGGATGCAACGAACCGATGCTCGGAAATTTCCCGCCAAATCCCGTTATTTCGCGGATGGAAACGGTGAAGCTGACAGGATCGCAGAAGTTGTGTAGAATAGCGGTCTCTTTGTCATCCGTTGCCAATAATTGCGGTGGGTCGGTGTGCATCCCGAACCCCCGCGATCCGTTGTCTGGCAACGGCCGATTGACCGGCGGCGCCATACCGAAAGCGCGTTTTGACACGACATCAGTCGCCGCCACTGGCCAACCCCTGAGGGTTGCGCCGCTCCTGCGGGTTTGGGCTTCATGCCTGGACCCCATCAATCGGGTGTTTCGCTGGCCTCCAGGCCGGTGCCACACCCAAAAGTCCGTCCGCTGGCAATCGTGCCGGTCATGGCGGCAAGGCAATCTGAACCAGGGCTCCGGCGGGCACCCCCATCGACATTTCCGCTGGCCCTTTTGTTTTCCGCATCCGGGATGTGGTGATTCGTGCATTTCGCATGGTTCGTCGCGCCGGAGTTGGAGAGGGGAAATATGTCAAAACGAACCATCCGGGCGTTGGCCTGGGGGGGCGTCGTTGCCGTTGCGCTGGCCGGATTGGTCGCGTGGATCGGTGTTGACGTCATCCATCAGTACCAGGACCGCCTGTTCTACGACGTGGCCGACCATCTGCGCCTTGTGGCGATCTCGATGGCACTGGCCCTGCTGACCGGCGTGCCGGCCGGCATCGCGCTCAGCCGCCCATGCATGCGCCGCTGGGCCGACCGGCTCATGCAGGTGTTCAACATCGGCAATACCGTGCCGTCGCTGGCGGTGCTGGCTTTGGCGCTGGCCGTCCTGGGCATCGGCGAACGCCCCGCGATCCTGGCGCTGTGGCTGGCGTCGCTGCTGCCGATCGTGCGCAACACCTACGAAGGGCTGCGCACCGTGTCGCCCGCGCTCAAGGAAGCCGCGCGCGGTATCGGCATGACGCCGTGCCAGCGCCTGGTGCGCGTGGAACTGCCCAACGCGCTGCCCGTGATCCTGGCTGGCGTGCGCATCAGCCTGGTGATCAACGTGGGCACCGTGCCGCTGTCGTTCCTGATCGGCGCGAACAGCCTGGGCGAACTGATCTTCCCGGGCATCTACCTGAACAACCAGCCGCTGCTGTTGCTGGGCGCCGCCGCTACCGCGCTGCTGGCCCTGGTGCTGGACGCGCTGTTCGCCGCCGCCGGCCACGTCTATCTGCGTCGTCGCGGACTGGCGCAGTGAGGAATCGTATGAAATTCAAATCCGTGAATCGACTGGTGGAGGGCCGCGTGTTCTGGCTGGCCACCGCCATCGGCATCGCGCTGGCCGTGCTGCTGCTGACCACGGCCCCGGCGCGCGCGCAGGAAGGCGCGGGCCCGGTGCGGGTGGGTGGCAAGAACTTCACCGAGCAGCTGATCCTGTCGTCGATGACGACGCAGTACCTGAAGGCCAAGGGCATCGACACGACGCTCACGTCGGGCCTGGGCAGCACGTTGATGCGCCAGGCGATGGAGTCGGGCCAGCTCGACGTGGTGTGGGACTACACCGGCACCGCGCTGATCGTGTTCAACAAGGTCGAGGAAAAGCTCGACGGTCCGGCAAGCTACCAGCGCGTGAAAACGCTGGACGCCGCCAAGGGCCTGGTCTGGCTCGATGCCTCGCAGGTCAACAATACCTACGCGTTCGCCATGCCGAAGGAGCGCGCCGGCGATATCCGCACGCTGTCGGCCTACGCCGGCAAGATGCGCGCCGAAGGCGAGGACACGAAGCATCCGCTGGCCGTGGACATGGAATTCGCCGCGCGTCCGGACGGCCTGGAACCGCTGAAGGGCGCGTACAAGCTGCCGTTCACGCGCAAGGACGTGATCCAGCTTGATCCGGGCCTGGTCTACACCGCGCTCAAGAACAACCAGGTGGACCTGGGGCTGGTCTACACGACCGATGGCCGGGTGAAGGGCTTCGACCTCGTGCTGCTGGAGGACGACCTGCATTTCTTCCCGCCGTACAACGCGGCGCCCGTGGTCCGCAAGGCGGTGCTGGACGCGCATCCGGAACTGGCCGGCCTGCTCAACGCGCTGGCGGCCAAGCTCGACAACGCGTCGATGACCGACATGAACTACAAGGTCGACATCGACCAGCAGCCCGTGGACAAGGTGGCAGGCGAATTCCTGCGCAGCCACGGCCTGATCTGAGGAGCGTCGCATGGATCTTCTGACTTACCTTCACCATAGCTGGCCCACGCTGCTGCGGCTCACCGGCGAACACCTCGCGCTGGTGGGGTCGGCGGTGGGCATGGCCATCGTTATCGGCGTGCCGCTGGGCATCCTGATCACGCGCCACCGTTTCCTGGCCACGCCGCTGCTGGCGATGGCCACCGTGGTGCTGACCCTGCCGTCGATCGCGCTGTTCGGGCTGATGATCCCGATCTTCGCGCGCTTCGGCCACGCGCTGGGCTACGTGCCGGCCGTGACGGCGGTGTTCCTGTACTCGCTGCTGCCGATCATGCGCAATACATACACCGCGCTGGCCAATGTCGACGACGGCATTCAGGAAGCGGGGCGCGGCATCGGCATGACCACCTGGCAACGCATGCGCCTGGTGGACCTGCCGCTGGCCGTGCCCGTGATCCTGGGTGGCGTGCGCACGGCGGTGGTAATGAACATCGGCGTGGCCACCATTGCCGCCATCATCGGCGCCGGTGGCCTTGGCGTGCTGATCCTGCAGGCGATCAGCCAGAGCAACATGAGCAAGCTTGCCGTGGGTGCCGTTCTCGTGAGCCTGCTCGCCATCGCGGCCGACGTTGCGCTGCAGGCGTTGCAGCGTGCCCTGACACCGAAAGGAATCCGACAATGATTGAACTCGACAAACTCACCAAGGCCTTTCCGCAGAAAGACGGCACCGAAGTGCGTGCCGTGAACGAGGTCAGCATGACCGTGCCACGCGGCGAGATCTGCGTGTTCCTGGGGCCGTCCGGGTGCGGCAAGACCACCACGCTCAAGATGATCAACCGGCTGATCCAGCCGACGTCGGGTACCGTGCGCATCGAGGGCGAGGACACTACCGGCATCGACGGCGTGACGCTGCGCCGCAAGATCGGCTACGTGATCCAGCAGATTGGCCTGTTCCCGAACATGACCATCGAAGAGAACATCATGGTCGTGCCGCGCCTGCTGGGCTGGAACAAGAAGCAGTGCCGCGAACGGGCGCGCGAGCTGATCCGCATGGTGCAGCTGGACCCGGACAAGATGCTCAAGCGTTATCCGCGCGAGCTGTCGGGCGGGCAGCAGCAGCGTATCGGCGTGATCCGCGCGCTGGCGGCCGACGCGCCCGTGCTGCTGATGGACGAGCCGTTCGGTGCGGTGGACCCGATCAACCGCGAGAGCATCCAGAACGAGTTCTTCCAGATGCAGCGCCAGCTTGGCAAGACCGTGATCATGGTGTCGCACGACATCGACGAGGCCATCAAGCTTGGTGACAAGGTGGCCGTGTTCCGCGCCGGCCGGCTGGTGCAGTTCGACCATCCCGATGCGCTGCTGGCGCACCCGGCCGATGACTTCGTGCAGGCCTTCGTGGGCCACGACAACACGCTCAAGCGCCTGCTGCTGGTGCGCGCCGGCGATGCGGCCACGTTGCCGCCGAGCTGCCGCCCCGACATGACGCTGGCCGACGCCTTCGGTGTGATGGACGACGCCGACGTGCGCCACCTGCCGGTGGTGGACGACGCGCAGCGCGCGCTGGGCTACGTGACGCGCCGCGACGTGCGCAACGCGCTGGCCAAGGGCGGCAACTGCGCCGATGTGATGCGCCAGTTCACCACCACCGCCGCGTTCGACGAGCACCTGCGCATCGTGCTGTCGCGCATGTACCAGCACAACACGAGCTGGCTGCCGGTGATCGACGCAGACGGCATCTACCTGGGCGAGGTCACGCAGGAATCGATCGCCGATTACCTGAGTTCGGGCCGTTCGCGCGGCACGGCACCGGTGATCCAGCCGCCCGCCAGTTCGCCGGTGGCGACCATCGGGCCCGCTCCGACGGCCGCACCCCAGAAGGATCGCGTCGCGGCCTGAACGGCCGGCTCTCTCGCCCGTCCCTTTCCCGATTGCGGGAGAGGCGGGGCGAACACCGGGGGCGCCTCGCAACCTCGCGGCTTGCTCGGGCTCACGCTGTGCGGGAGAGGGGTTGAGCGAGAGAGTAGGCGCCAGCTGCGCGAGACCATAAAAAAACGGCCACATCGTGGCCGTTTTTCATTGGGCAGGAACCGGGAGATCAGGCGTGGCCGAGCTCGCCGTCCTTCAGGCGCCACACGTTCAGCGGGTTGCCGTCCTTCAGCGCCTCCGGCAGCAGCGCGGCCGGGAAGTTCTGATAGCAGACCGGGCGCAGGAAGCGGTCCAGCGCCGTGGTGCCCACCGACGTGGTGCGCGTGTCCGACGTGGCCGGGAACGGACCGCCGTGAACCATCGCGAAGCACACTTCGACGCCGGTCGGGAAGCCGTTGAACAGGATACGGCCCACCTTGCGCTCCAGCGCCGGCAGCAGCTTGGCGGCCACGGCCTGGTCGCCGGCATCGGCTTGCACCGTGGCGGTCAGTTGGCCTTCGAGGATGCGGGTGACGTCCACCAGCGCGTCGGCGTCCTTGCAGACCACCAGCACCGTCGACGGGCCGAACACTTCGGCGTGCATGCGGTGGTCGGCCACGAACTTGTCTGCCGACGTCTCGAAGAATACCGGGCGAGCCTGGTTCGGGCCGGTGGCGTCGACGCCGCAGGCAGCGCGGGTCAGGCCGGAGATTTCCGACAGCTGTGCCACGCCACGCTCGAATGCGGCGTGGATGCCCGGCGTCAGCATGGTGGCGGCCGGCTTGCCGGTCAGCGCGCCATGCGCAGTGGCGCGGAATTTCTCCAGGGCCGGGCCTTCGATGGCCAGCAGCAGGCCCGGGTTGGTGCAGAACTGGCCCACGCCCATCACCAGCGAATCGACCAGGTCACGGGCGATCTGCTCGCCGCGGGCAGCCAGTGCCTCGGGCAGCAGGTACACCGGGTTGATGCTGCTCATTTCGGCGTAGACAGGGATCGGCACCGGGCGGCTGTTGGCCACGTTCATCAGCGCCAGGCCACCGGCGCGCGAGCCCGTGAAGCCCACGGCCTGGATGACCGGATGGGCCACCAGCGACGTGCCGATGGCGTTGCCCACGCCTTGCACCAGCGAGAACACGCCTTCGGGCAGGCCGGCATCGGCCACGGCCTTCTGAATCACGCGACCCACCAGCTCGGACGTGCCGGGGTGTGCCGGGTGCGCCTTGGCGACGACCGGGCAGCCAGCGGCCAGCGCGGAGGCGGTGTCGCCACCGGCCACCGAGAAGGCCAGCGGGAAGTTGCTGGCGCCAAATACGGCCACCGGGCCGACGGCGATGCGCTGCATGCGCAGGTCGGGGCGCGGCGGGGTGCGCTCGGGCAGGGCGCTGTCGAGCGTGGCGTCTTGCCAGCGGCCATCGCGCAGCACGCGTGCGAACAGACGCAGCTGGCCGGCGGTGCGGCCGCGCTCGCCTTGCAGGCGGGCGATCGGCAGGGCGGTTTCCAGGTGCGCGCGCTGGATCAGCTCGTCGCCCAGGGCCTCCAGGCCGGCGGCGATCGATTCCAGGAACGTGGCGCGTTGCTCGGGGGAAGTGGCGCGATAGGTGTCGAACGCGGCTTCGGCCAGCGCGCAGGCACGGTCCACATCGGCTGCGGTGCTGCCCTGGTACGCGGGTTCCAGGCTCTCGCCCGTGGCCGGATTGATGCCGTAAAAGGTGGTTTCGGTGCCGCGAACGGCGGAGGCGCCGATCAGCATTTCGCCAGTCATCGTCATGATCTTGGGTCCTGCGGGAAATTTGGGAAAGGACGGCCAGAACACCGTCACGCAAGGCAAAGGCAGCCAAGGGTGGCTGTCATGAAATTGCTGCAGCAGTGCGTCTCGCCCCGGAATTGTCGCTAAGCAACTCGTCGTAAGACATCATATGACATCGCGGGGCGGCTCGCAACCGCATCGCCCGCCCGGGAAACGGTCAGGCGATGCATGGGGCTCAGGCCGGCGATCCGGCCGCCGCCGACGCCTTGCGCAGGCGTTCGCGGCTGTTGGTCAGGTGCATGCGCATGGCCGCCTTGGCGGCTTCGGGATCACGTCGCTCGATCGCATCGAAAATGCTCTCGTGCTCGAAATTCACGCGCTCCAGATATTGCTCGCGCTCGGGCTGGCTCACCTGGAGCCGGCTGCGCGGAATCACCATGGTGCCGAGGTGGCCCATGATGTCGGTGAAATAGCGGTTGCCGGTGGCGCGGGCGATCGACAGGTGGAACTCGAAGTCCGAGCCCACGGCGTCGCTGCCTTCGGCGGCGTTGCGCTTCATGTCGTCGAGCGCACGGCGGATGGCACGCAGCTGGTCGTCGCTGCGGCGCGTGGCGGCCAGGCTGGCAGCCTCGGCTTCCAGGCTGACGCGGAATTCGAGCATCGCCAGCACGTCCATGGCCGTGACCATCGCGGACGGATCGATACGGAACGGCGAGTGGGTCTCGATGGGGCGATTCAGCACGAAGGTACCGATGCCGTGGCGCGTTTCCACCAGGCCGCTGGCCTGCAGGCGCGATAGCGCTTCACGCACCACGGTGCGGCTCACGCCAAGCGTGGCCATGATCTCGGATTCGGTCGGCAGCTTGTCGCCCGGCTTGAGCTGGCCTTGCTGGATGCTCTCGGTCAGGTTGCCGACCACTTCTTCAGCAAGCGTGCGGCCACGGCGGCGCAGGGGAGCGGGCGAAGTCATCGAAGCGTTGGACATGGGCGGGCAGGTGTTGGAACCATTGTGGGGATGACCCTGACGGCGGCAATGTTGACCGCGCAGGTACGCGCTCATTATACTGCGTCATAAGTCATACGACGACCGATAACGCACAGGAACTTGCAGCCGTGGAATCGTTGTGGCAGCACGACAGCGTCATCGTACAGGTCGACTAATATATTAGAGTATGAGCAGCAGACAGCAGGGCGCATTTCCGCACACATGGACGGCGAGCGCGACCCCGGCGGCCTAAACATCAGGATTCGGAGACCATCCACATGAACGCAACTTCCCAGGCCATGGGCCAATCGCACGCGACGCCCGTCGTGACCGAGCTGACCGTGGTGCCCGTGGCGGGCCACGACAGCATGCTGATGAACCTGTCGGGCGCACATGGCCCTTACTTCACCCGCAACATCGTCATCCTGAAGGACAGCGCCGGCAACGTGGGCGTGGGCGAGGTGCCCGGCGGCGAGAGCATCCGCCAGACGCTGGAAGACGCCCGTCCGCTGGTGGTGGGCCAGGGCATCGGCCAGTACCTGGCCATCCTGAACAAAGTGCGCGAACAGTTTGCCAATCGCGATGCCGGCGGCCGTGGCCTGCAGACGTTCGACCTGCGCATCACCATCCACGCCGTCACCGCGCTCGAAGCCGCGTTGCTGGACTTGCTGGGCAAGCACCTGCAGGTGCCCGTGGCGGCGCTGCTGGGTGAAGGTCAGCAACGCGATGCCGTGGAAATGCTGGGCTACCTGTTCTACGTAGGCGATCGCAAGAAGACCACGCTCGATTACCGTACCGAGCCGGGCGCCGACAACGCATGGTTCCGCGTCCGCAATGAAGTGGCGATGGACGCACAAGGGGTGGTGCGCCTGGCCGAAGCCGCCTACGAGCGCTACGGCTTCAACGACTTCAAGCTCAAGGGCGGCGTGCTGAGCGGCGACGAGGAGATGGAGGCCATCATCGCGCTGCACGAGCGCTTTCCGAAGGCGCGCGTCACGCTGGACCCGAACGGCGGCTGGCTGCTGAAGGACGCCATCCGCCTGTGCCGCGACAAGCACGGCATCCTGGCCTACGCCGAGGACCCCTGCGGTGCTGAAGACGGCTATTCGGGCCGCGAGATCATGGCCGAATTCCGAGCTGCCACCGGCCTGCCGACCGCCACCAACATGGTGGCCACCGACTGGCGCCAGATGGGCCACGCGGTGCGCTTGCAGTCGGTGGATATTCCGCTGGCCGATCCGCACTTCTGGACCATGCAGGGGTCGGTGCGCGTGGCGCAGATGTGCTCGGAATGGGGCCTGACGTGGGGTTCGCACTCGAACAACCACTTTGATATCTCGCTGGCGATGTTCACGCACGTGGCCGCCGCCGCGCCGGGGCGCGTCACCGCGATCGATACGCACTGGATCTGGCAGGACGGCGAGCACCTGACGCGCAACCCGCTGAAGATCGAAGGCGGCCTGGTACAGGTGCCCAAGACGCCGGGTCTGGGCGTGGAACTGGACATGGACGCGCTGGCGCGTGCCCACCGCCTCTATCAGGAAAAGGGCCTGGGCGCGCGCGACGACGCCATCGCCATGCAGTTCCTGATCCCCAACTGGAAGTTCAACAACAAGATGCCTTGCATGGTGCGCTGACCGGCGCCCCGCCGCCTCGCCATTCAAGGAAGCAGGACAGCTTTCGTTCAAAGCAGGAGACAACAACATGAATCACACCTTCACGGCCGCCCCGCGCGCGGCTTTTGCTTCCACGTGGCTGCGCCGCCTTGCCGGCGTGGCCGTTGCGCTGGCGACCGGTATCACGGTCAGCGGCGCCGCCATGGCATCGGGCACGGCCTGGCCGCAACGGGCGGTCTCGGTCGTGGTGCCGTTCCCGGCCGGCGGGTCCACCGATACCATCGCGCGCCTGCTGGCCCAGCCGCTCAACGAGAAGCTCGGCCAGCCGTTCGTGGTGGATAACCGCCCGGGCGCCACCGGCGCCATCGGTGCCACCTTCGTCAAGCGTGCGCCGGCCGATGGGTACACGATGCTGGTGGCCTCGATTGGCGTTTTTGCGGTGAATCCGTTCCTGCAGAAGAACCTGCAGTACGACCCGGCCAAGGATTTCGACCTGCTGACGGTGGCGGTGCGCGCGCCGAACGTGCTGGTGGCCAATCCGAACTTTCCGGCCAAGTCGCTGCAGGAACTGGTGGCCTACATGAAGAAGAACCCTGGCAAGGTGTCGTTTGCCAGCTCGGGTGCCGGTTCGTCCGATCACCTGACCGCCGCGCTGTTCTGGCAGAAGAGCGGTACCGAAGGCCTGCACGTGCCCTACAAGGGCGGCGCCCCGGCCATTTCCGACCTGCTGGCGGGTCAGGTGGACGTATCGTTCCAGAACATCAACGCGGTGCTGCAGCACATCCGCACGGGCAAGCTGAAGGCGTTGGCCGTGACGTCCGACAAGCGGTCGTCGGTGCTGCCGAACGTGCAGACCATGGTCGAGGGCGGCGTCAAGGACGTGGACGTGTATTCATGGCAGGGCGTGGCCGCGCCCAAGGGGCTGCCGGCTGACGTCAAGACCCGCCTGCATGGCGCCATCGTCGGCGCGCTCAAGGACCCAGGCATGCAGAAGAAGCTCAGCGAGCAGGGCTTTGAAGTAGTCGCCAATACGCCAGAACAGTTTGCCGAGTTCGAGAACCAGGAACTCAAGCGCTGGAAGACCGTGATCGAGCAAGGCAAGATCACTGCCGAATAACGGCGCCGGCCGCCCTCGTGCGGCTTGGCAATACCGATTTCCTCCACGGAAGTCGTTGGACATTGGCCCCGCCTGCATGGCGGGGTTTTTCTTTTGGCGCCCGATTGCTGGCTGCGGGCTCGCCCGAATCCCGACTGAAGTGGGGGAGTGCCGGCGCCGGCCTAAACAATCGCGGGACATTTCCGATAACGATTTGGGCACTAATAGGCCAATGGCACGCCGAGAATCTGACAAATTTGATCTGCGTCAGTAAAATTTCGCCCTTTTGCTATTGATGAATTTGGGCCGCTGGTCCATTTTGCCGAGTCGGCAAATCGCCGACCTTTGACGCTACCTGGAGAAATTGAAGTGAGGAATCTGAAGAGCTGCTGCCTGGCCGGCATCGTGGCCGCCATGGGCCTGGCCGGCTGCGCGACCGAAACGTCGACCGTGCTGCAGGTGCAGAAGGTGGAAAGCGCAAGCCGCCCGTTCAACGGCGTGCGCACCCCCATCGCCGTGGGCAAGTTCGACAATCGCTCCAACTACATGCGCGGCGTGTTCTCAGACGGCATCGACCGCCTGAGCGGCCAGGCCAAGACCAGCCTGGTGACCCATCTGCAGCAGACCAACCGCTTCAACGTGCTGGAGCGTGAAAACCTCGACGAGATCAAGCGCGAGGCCATGATCAAGAACCGGGCCCAGAAGCTCAAGGGCGCCGATTTCGTGGTGACCGGCGATATCACCGAGTTCGGCCGCAAGGAAGTGGGCGACGTGCAGCTGTTCGGCATCCTGGGCCGTGGCCGCGAGCAGGTGGCGTATGCCAAGGTGAACCTGAACATCGTCAACATCACCACCTCGGAACTTGTCTATTCCACGCAAGGCGCGGGGGAATACAAGTTGTCGAACCGCGAGGTGATCGGTTTTGGCGGAACGGCTAGCTACGATTCGACGCTCAACGGCAAGGTGATGGACCTGGCCATGCGCGAGGCTGTGAACAACCTGGTGAGCGCGATCGAAAGCGGTGCCTGGAAGCCCGTTCAGCAGTAAGTCTTTACCAATAGAAGCGAGAAAAACCATGAAGCAATGGGTCACGCTACGCAATGTGGCGTTTTTGTCGGCGGCCGGCTTGCTGGCCGGTTGTGCGGGTCCGCAACCGATGTACCAGTGGGAGGGCTATCAGGCCCAGGTCTACGAGTACTTCAAGGGCGAGTCGAAGGAAGCGCAGATCACCGCGCTCGAAGGCGGCCTGCAGAAGATCAAGGCCAAGGGTGGCGTGGTGCCGCCGGGCTATCACGCCCAGCTTGGCATGCTCTACCTGGACGTGGGCAAGGGCGATCAGATGGTCAAGGAATTCCAGACCGAAAAGACGCTGTTCCCGGAATCGACGCCGTACATGGACTTCCTGCTGCGCAACGTGAAGACCGACGCGCGCAAGGAAGTGGGCGCCGCCGCCCCGCAGGCCAAGCCGGAAACCACGGCCGCGGCCAAGTCTGACGTCACTGCAGGGAGCACCAAATAATGCGTCGCATTCTGACCTATATCGCCACCCTCGGCGCCGCCATGCTGTTCGCCGGCTGCGCCACCCAGAAGCAGATCGACTATTCCGCGTACAAGCAGGCGCGCCCGCGGTCGATCGTCGTGCTGCCGCCGCTCAATGAGTCGCCCGATGTCAAGGCGACGTACGGCATGTTGTCGCAAGCCACGGTGCCGCTGGCCGAAGCTGGCTACTACGTGCTGCCCGTGGCCCTGGTCGACGAGACGTTCCGTCAGAACGGCCTGACCACCCCCGGCGACATCCACACGGTGCCGACGCCCAAGCTGCGCGAAATCTTCGGCGCAGACGCGGCGCTCTATGTGACGGTGAGCAGCTACGGTTCGCAATACCAGGTGCTGAGCAGCGTGACGAAGGTCACGGCCGGCGCGAAGCTGGTGGACCTGAAGACGGGCAATGAACTGTGGAGCGGCACGGCCACGGCAACGAACGAGAGTTCGGGCAACGCAGGTGGCGGCCTGATCGGCGCGCTGATCGGCGCTGCCATCGCCCAGGCCATGAACCATGCGTTCGACGCCACCTACAAGGTGGCCGAGACGGCCAGCCTGCGCCTGCTGTCGGCCGGGAAGCCCAACGGCCTACTGTACGGCCCGCGTTCGCCGAAGTATCAATCGGACTGAGTGGACTGATTTGGCCGCCTCCGGGCGGCCAAAAAAAATGCCGCAGCACTAACTCCAGATCGGAGCGGTGCTGCGGCATTTTTCATTTGTTCTGGCGGAAGCGGTGAGATTCGAACTCACGGATGGGTCACCCCATCGGCAGTTTTCAAGTAACTCGTAGGTTAGCTTTACGCTGCTTTCTCAGGACCGAGTAAGCCAGATATTCCCTTGTGAATCAATGGCATAATGCCGTTGCGCGTTTGGCGTAGGTTGTCGTAGCTTTACCTAGACCGCTTACCACATGCTTACGACGCGTCTAGGGAGAACAAGAATGGCAAGGCTTACGAAGTCCTTCGTTGACAAGCTGGTGCCTCCAGCAACCGGCTACGACTTGCACTGGTGTAGTGAAACCAAGGGGTTCGGCCTGCGCTGTACGGCTGCGGGGAAGGTCACCTACATCGTCCAGGGCCGGATACACGGGAAGTCCGCACGCATCACCATCGGCCCGCACGGCGTGTTCACAGTCGATCAGGCGCGGGAGGTTGCGCGGGAGCACCTCCGCAGCATGCGTCTGGGGACTGATCCGCGTGAGGTAGCAAAGGAGGAAGCAGTCGCAAAGGTGACGCTGCGCGATGTGGCCGATGCCTACCTCCGCGACCGTCCACTGAAGGAAAGCAGTAAGGGCGAGATTGAGCGGCATGTAACCACAACGTTCGATGCATGGCTGAAGAAGCCAATTGCATCGGTCACGCGGGAGGCGGTCACGAAGCGCTTCAACGAGGTCAAGACCAAGGGTTTGCGCGGTGACGGCCCTGCGCCGGCACAGGCCAATCAGGCCTTCTCGATCCTGCGTGCGCTGATCAACTACGCCATCCGCGAGTATCGTAAGCCTGACGGTTCCGCTGTGCTGACGGACAACCCTGTCGATGTGCTCTACAAGAAGTGGGCGCCACTCAAGCCCCGCACGCGGCGAATCCCTGACGGCAAGGTCGGGGCGGTGTGGTCACTGCTCTCCCAATCCCGTGACTCCGCTTACAACCGTGACACGCTGGCGAGTATCGACCTTGTCATGTTCCTGATGCTGACTGGCGCGCGCATTGGCGAGGCGTCGGCGCTCACGTGGGATCGCGTCAATCTCGAAGAAGGCTGGTGGCACATTCCCGACCCGAAGAACAGCAACCCCGTATGGCTGCCGCTGTCGAAGCAGGCGGTGGACTTGCTGACCACACGGCAGCGCGTTAATGGCAGTCCCTACGTGTTCACGTCTTGGGGTAAGAGCGGGCATCTCAAAGACCCGCGCGACACGATGAAGAAGGTTGCCGAGGTGGCGGGCACCCACTTGTCACCCCACGACCTGCGGCGCACCTTCACAACAATCGGCGTGGCGGTCTGCGGTATCGACTTGCACAAGATCGAACTGCTGACGAACCACGTTCCGCGCGGTGTCACTGCTCGTCACTACCTCGAAACGTCGCACCTGCAATATCTGCTGCCTGAGGTGCAGCGCATTGCGGACTGGATCGTCGAGCAGGGTAGGGTTGCTGATGCCGTGGCCACAGGGGCAAACGTGGTGGCGTTGCGCGCGTGATGGGAGGCTGTAGCGTGCAAGCATCAGGTGTTGCTAGAGCTGCAAAGATCAGTGTAAAGTTGCAGCAACTAACTTCGCTTCTTCGCTGAGTCTTGGTCTTGCCAAGGTAGGCGAATCGCCCTTCGGGGCGCGACCCCAGTGGTCAACGAAAGAGTCTGCAAGGGCAGACGGCGGAACCAGCACTGAGAAATACGGTGCTTGCTGTTCCTCCGTGCTGCCCATTTTCATTTGTGCGCACGGTGGGTCCATTGAGACCACACCATGAAGCTGCTCACCAATATGCAGACCGCCGAACTGCTCGGCCTTCGTAGTAACACCCTCGAAATCTGGCGCACCCAAGGAAAAGGGCCGGTCTACCGCAAGATCGGTCGAGCCGTGCGCTATGCCGAAGCTGACGTTCTCGCTTGGCTCGATGCACAAACACGCACCAGCACCAGCCAGCAGCCAGGACAGCTCGCGTCCGTCTAACGACCGCCAAACACACAAAGAGCTGGTCGTCACCTCACAGACCCAATGCAGCCACCGGAAGCGCGCTTCCCACAGGCATGCGTGCAAGCCCAGCGTAACTCAGTCGACAAAAAAGCGGCATGGTTCGCACACCTTGCCGCTCAGAAGGAATACCTATGACAGGGAACATTGTACCCACGGTGACCACACCTCCGGGCTATCAGGCTTCGCAGGAGCCAAGCGCACAGCAGTCGGCACAGGCCGCGATCGGCGCCAGCAACTACCCCAACACCGGCCACCCCGCACAAACGGCCCCAGCCGCCCAGCAGGCGCCCACTGCCAATCCCGCTCTGGGTCTGTTCTGGGACAGCCCCCCGCCATCCGCTGTTGAGAAAGTGGCAGCGGTGTTTACGGATGCATTCATCAAGAAGATTGCGCATGAGGCAGACCGAGTAACCGCGTTCACCTTGCCCCCTGCAATCAGCGAGGAGGAATGGTCTCACGCACGACTCACGCCAAACTGCGTTGTCGACAAGTTTCTCTATGAGGATGTCGGCATCTTCGTGGCGCCCGGTGGCACCGGCAAGACGACTCTCATGCTGTACGAAGCGATTCACATTGTGCTTGGGCTCGAACTCTTCGGTCACCCAGTCGAGAACGCGGGTCCGGTCGTCATTTTCACGGCGGAAGATAGCCGAGATATGCTAGTCGCACGGCTGCGCACAATTGCCTCCCAGATGCAGCTCAGCCAGACCGAGATTGAAGCAATTCGCCAGTCGGTCGTCATTGCCGACGTGTCGGGCCACGGCTTTAAACTGACCGCAGTGGAAAGGGATGTGGTGGTGCCCGGCAAGAACGTTGAAAGATTCATCCGGGCAGCTTCGGAGTTGCATCCCGCCGTTGTATTCATCGACCCAGCGGTGTCCTTCGGTGTTGGCGAGAGCAGGGTCAACGATGCTGAACAAGGGCTTATCGAGGCAGGCAGACGCATACGCAACGCTCTGAAATGCGCCGTAATGTTCATTCACCACACTGGCAAACAGAGTGCCCGCGATAAAGCGACCGATCAATATGCGGGTCGCGGTGGCAGCGCGTTCGCAGACGGCAGCCGCATGGTCCATGTGCTAAAGGCCATGGATGCGCAGGAGTGGCTTTCCATTACGGGCGACGCGCTGGCTGAAGGCGAAAGCGCGCTTACACTCGCGCGGCCCAAGATTAGTCACGCACCTCCACAGCCGCCCATTTACATTAAGCGCGTCGGGCACCTGTTCACGCGATTTGAACCTTCGGGCAAGAGCAGTTCGGCTATTGCGGCGGTAGCGGACAGAGTGTGGCAGATCATCAAGGATGAGGTCGATGCAGGTCGCAGGCCGACCGGTAGGTCATTGGAAGCCCTTGACCACGGCATTGCGCAGAAGAGCCTTCGCAATGCAATCGCGTGGTTGAAGGCCGAAGGTCGGGTGGAAGAGGTGCGCCCGATGACCACAGGGCAGCGAGGCGGTGCGCACGCGTATTTGCGCGCAATTGTCGCAGTTACACCGGCATGATTGGGATCGGTGCGTCGCTGCGTTTTTGGGGCGTTGTGCTGCGTTAAACGCCGCAAGAGTTAGGGCTGCATGCAACGCACGTTTTGGTGCGTTGCTGCGTTAGCCCTTATAGGGAAACGCACCAAGCTGCTCGGGCATAGGTCCACACACCATAGCGGCAGTCTCTTGGGAAAATGGGGGGGGGGTGGTGGGCCACGCTGTGGTCAGGTCGAAATGAACCACTGCGGGCCGGTTGTGCTGTCGATTCGGTGAAGTTCAATGACATGTTGGACAAACTGAGGGATCGACGGGAAGTCGCAGCCATTTGCTTGTACGGAGTCCGTGCCCGACAAGACTCCGAGTACGCCGCGCTGGTCGTGAACAATTGGCTTTGCTTGCAATGCTTCCGTGCGCGAGCTGTAAGCGATCTCCCAGGCGACGATTGCTGTCACCCGATGGGACACCTCGATTCTGCCGGTGGCATGGCTTACCCAAACGTCTACTGCGCGCTGGCCAGAGGTAGCGGGAACAATGTTGGTATTCATGCTGCCACTCCCTTCACCGGCGCGCTGAACTTGCGCCACGCATAGAACTCGCAGGAGACATTGTTCTCGTTCCAGCCTTGCGCGGGTGCGGCAGCCTTGACCTCCTTGACCGTCGCTGTGGGGTGGGCGTCCAGCCAGTCCCATACCTGCGCACAGAGGCCGCCTGCGCGTGGGCGCTTGACCCCGTTGCGCTCTTCGCGCTGCGCGGCGGCAGGTGCTGCTACGGGCCGCGATCGGGTAGCGGTCGCCGCTGGGGTACTGGTAGCACCCTGCGCGCCCTTGTGCGGCCCATTTACTGGTGCTTCTTTGGTCTTCCAGCCGAAGCGCACCTCGTCACCGTTCTTGTGAACCGTGATTTGCACCACTTCGGCGGGAACGCCTGCTGCAATTGCAGCACGCTTCGCGTTCTCGCGCTTTGTGTAGGTCTTGGTCGTCATGTCGTTGCTCCCTGTGGTCATTGAGGACGGGGTAACGCTATGACGCTTCTCCGAAGGCCGGCAACGACTTTCGTGGAGTGTTGGAAACGGTCGACGAAAGCTCGAACAACAAATATGTTGTTTGCTGTTTTACAAGTGAAAAACAACGCGGATCAAGCTGCTTTCAGCAGTTTTCAATCGTAACGTTAGCCCATGGTAAGCACGTACCCTTTTAACAGGAGATTCAACATGGACCAGATCAACGCTGACGTCACCCCATCCCTCCACCCATCCGTCATCGAAGCGGTCGATGGCTACGAGCAGCACATGGCCTTCGTTGTCGAAGCACGCAATACATTCGACGAGACCTACAAGACGCTGGCCGCCATCCACGATGCGCGCCGTGCGGTTGCGGACGATCCGACCATGACTGATACCGCGAAGCTGCTCGCAATGGGGGACTTCGCGGAAAAGCAGTCGGAGAAGCTATTCCGCAAGTTCGACGGAGCCGTTGCACGGTTGACGCTTGCTGTGCGCGACCACGAGTCCAAACTCACTGCGCCGGTCCAGCAGGCTGCGGCCGCTCCTGTGGCGGCAGAAATCAGGGCTCACGTGAAAGCGATGAAGCAAGGAGAGCGCGCTTCCTTCATGAACGACGCGTTGAAGGCGGGCGACACCCAGACCATTACTGCTGTGCTTGGCGCTCCGTCGTACCTGTCTGGACTGACGGAAGTGGAGAAGCAAGTCCACACACGCGCTTACCACAGCAAGGCCAATCCGGACCTGTCCGCACGCCTCGCGATTATGACGAAGGCAAAGGAGCTGCTTGAGCAGCGCGGCCCGCTGGTACACGGCGAGCTGGAGAGGGCAATCGGTGGGTCGTGGGCGAAGGTCAGCGCTGCACGACAGGCGGCGAACAAGTCCAAGGCCGCGTTCGCTCTTCCGCAGCAATAACCTGGCGGTCATTTGATCAATGGATGTTGGCATCATGAGCACACCAGTTGGCAAGTCGCGCGGAAATCCAGATTGGAAGAAGGGCGGTGCTAGCCCGAACCCTTTCGGTCGTCCTAAGGGCGTCATCGACAAGCGAATGCGGGTGACCCAGGCGCTGGCTGATGACGCTCCCTCCATCGCACGTGTGGTAATCGACGCCGCGCTTGATGGTGATATTCAGGCCGCGTCGCTTGTGTTGTCACGCGTCGCCCCTGCGTTGAAGGCTCAGGCCGAGCGCGTCACCTTCTCGTTCGATGCGCAGGCACCGCTTACGCAGCAGGTCGAGCAGGTATTGCAGGCCATAGCTGACGGCCACGTTGCGCCGGACATGGGCAAGCAGATCATCGAATCGATTTCTGCGCTCGCTGGAGTTCGTCAGATTGATGAGCTTGAGGCGCGGCTCGTAGCGCTGGAGGGAAAGCGATGACGCGTTTCGTTTCCTTTGACAGTGCTGAGTACAGGCGTGTGCAGCGCGACCGCCGTATCCACGCTATGCCGAGCGTACCCGGCGCTGTGGCCGTGCACCTGGTGTTCGATGTCCATAACTATGTGGTGAACCATGGCTCGCTGAAGAAGAGCATGGCGGCGGCACGCGTGCTCGTGCACAGGCTCATTGAAGAGTTCGACGCAACGGACAGCAACCCTGCATTTGCGCCCCACGCGACCTTGAGCCCGATTACTGCGCAGCAGGCTCGTGTGGTCAGAAAAGGCGGTGGCGCCATCGACGTGGAGGAGATGGCGACCACCTACGCGGTGATCGTTCAAGGCTGCTATGAGGCGATCCGTGATTGCGACGACCCAGCTGTTCGTATGCAGGCTGCACATCTGCTCCAGTCCATCGGGTACATCCCGCCAAGGAAAATGCAATGACGCGAAATGAAAATGACCACAAGGCGGAGCCCAAGGACGAGCGCGGGCTGACCGCGAGAGATCGTACACGCCTCGTCAATTTATTTTTCGAGCAAATGGAGGCGCGTCAGGAGCAGCGGGCACATGACCTCGCCTTGCTGCGGATAACCGCTTCACTGCCAAAGATTCGATAATGCGCGCGCGACTCAGTCTGACCACATTGCGGCGGCTTGATCGGGTTGAGCAGGCCCGCAGCGTGAACCGTCCGCGCGGTGAATGGCCGCCCATGATGGGCGTCGATGAGTGGGAAGCCGAAGCGACGGAGTACCTCGCGCGGCTGTGTGGTCAAGAGCGCTTACCCGAGCCGCCTCCCGTCGCTAACCACAACGACGTGACGCACCGGTACAAGCTGAGTGCGTTTATGCACGGCATAGCGGTCGGTGGAGAATGAACTGAGAAACGTCAGTGCCTTTTGAGGCGGCACTGACGCAGTCGAGCCGTAGGAAACCGTCGCTCGTTAATTCAACGGACCCAGCAGCAGGGCAGTCCATGCGCTGCCGATGCTGCCTTCAGCGGGTGCCATGCGGCACCCGTTGTCGCTTGTGCGGCTGCGGGGCGATAGCGGGCGGCTGGGGCCGCGATCACCACAGGGCCGTGGCTAAGGTACGGGCAGCACAGCCCGCGGCCTAGTTGTTCGCTATTTCTTGTCAGCAGCGGGTGGGCGGTGCTTCTGGACGATTGCGCGGATTTCCGCGTCTAGGTTGGCCTGGTCCTGCCTGCGCTTGGCTTCTGCCGTTCTCAGTGCCTCGGCGCCTTTCGGGTCGAACCTGCCATTAACGTAGTTCGCGGAGTTCTCCTCCGGGAAGTCCTCGAAGTATTCCGACCATTCACCCATAACTGACCCCTATTTGCGTTGTGTGACGTGCTAAGAATCGGCCAAGCCGTTGCTGATGTCAACGTCAGCAACAGTGCAGTCTACAAGGTACGGCAAACCCTGAATTACTCCGTCCGGGCGGCAAATCGCTGCTGTTTTCGGGCGGCCAACTAGGCCCTGGGTGCTGTGCGTAAGCCCAGCGTAACCCTCTGTAGGTGGGAGTTTCATCGGCGCTCGTTGTTTGAGACAATCTCAAGTCTACAAACAACAAGACGATTCTGAGATGGCATCCCCTTACCAAGGAGCCCATGTGGATCAGTGGGCTCAGATCACGCGGAACATTGTCGAACAACACCCGCTCACACGCGACCTAATTCTTGACGCCGCTTTGCTGTCATGGTCGCGCCTTTGGAACACTTGGGTTGGAGACGCCAACATAGGCTTCCCGCTTGCCGATATTGATCCACCGGCGACCGTGATCGGCTACATGTTTGAAAAGCTGTTTGCCAAAGAACTGGCTGTGCGGCTACCAGGCGCTTGGCGCGGTGGTGTCGGCTCGGAAAAAGACCTGCACTGCTTGACCGACGAAATGATGTCGGTAGAGATGAAGGCATCGGGGCAGTTGGGCTACAAAATCTATGGGAACCGCAGCTATGGGCAAGTGCTGGAGAACGCTGACGCAGCGAAGAAAGACAAGTCTGGTTTCTACATCACAGTCAACTTCTACGGCCGGACGCTGACGCTGTTGCGATTCGGCTGGATTGACTCGACCGATTGGCAGGCCCAGAAATCGCCCACAGGTCAGATGGCTGGCTTGTCCCCGCAGGTCTATCAACACAAGCTATTGCAGATCGGAGGGCCGTACATACTCAAGGGCCCTGTGCAACTGGTTGATGGTGTTGGTGCGAAGGCTGCGGAGGAATTGTCCGCTGGCGGGGTCAACACGATTGACGATTTGATTCGAGCTACGAATCTACCGCTCAAATACCAAAAACACCAAGTAGTCGCCCGCCAGCAGTACCAAGGCCTCTATTAAATTAAAATAGTGACGTGGATTGTCGAAGGGAATCTTCAATCCGCTCTGCTGCTATGGCGCAGTAATCTTCGCGAACCTCAAAGCCTATTGAGTAGCGTCCCCAGCGCAGACATGCATCAATTGTGGAGCCCGATCCGAGGAAGGGGTCAAGCACGATGCCATCCGTGGGCGAAAAACCTTTGATAACGCGCTCGCAGAGATCAAGCGGGAACTGTGCGGGGTGGGGCGTGCGCTCTTTCGATGCACGTCCCTGGCCCGATGTCACTTTGGCGATTTGCCACACGTCAGACGGATTTTTGCCGATGGTGTTGCAGCGAAGTTTGCCCTTCTTCTTTTGGTTGGGGTACGCGACATCGGGGTCGCGAATTTCATCCAAGTTGAAACAATAGTTGTCGGCACTCTTGACGTACCACATCAGTTTTTCATTGCGTGGCGACAGAAACTTGCGGGCAGCTACACCCGCGCCGTAATTCCACACGATTTCCTGTTGTAGTAGGAAAGGAACTCGATCCCAGAGCAAGTAGGGAATCGGAATGGACTTTGCTCGCCCTTCGAGCGATACGTACCCCACATTTAGCATGAACGCGCCGTCTGACCGACTTGCGCGATGTACCTCATTGATCCACCGCCCGCACCAGTCGATATAGGCTTCTACGGGGAGGACGTCCTCGTACTCTTTTCCGATGTTGTACGGAGGACTAGTGAACGTCAGGTCCAGGCTGTGCGCTGGAATGCTGGCTAGCAGGTCGAGGCAATCGCCGTTGTAGATGGCGTGCCGCTCGCCGCGAGCGTACGGAGAGCCAAGGGCCGCTAGAAGGGTTTCAAATCTCGCCTGTGCGGCAGTTTCTGAGCTTACGGTTTGCTCAGCGGGCTGAACGGTGTCGATCGTCTGATTCATAGCTTGTTGTGGTTTCGCGCGCTGCTCCCGATGGGGCACTGCTTCCAAGAATTTACACGAGCTCGGCAGGCTTCCCAAGGGACGGTCGGAGCGTGTCGGGGATCGTAGACAGTCTGTTGCGCTGCCGCTTACGTTCTGCTTACGGCACGAGTCCATGCGCCAAGCAAAGAGCCCCCCAGTGCGGGGGGCTCTTCGTTCGATATTGTCCGCGCACCTAGGCAGCCGACGTGGCCCTAAATGCTTGTTTTTATTGGCGGAAGCGGTGAGATTCGAACTCACGGACGGTTGCCCGTCGCTGGTTTTCAAGACCAGTGCCTTAAACCACTCGGCCACGCTTCCTACGAAAGTTTTCAAGACTGCTGCCTTAAACCACTCGGCCACGCTTCCTTTCGGGTTGGATGCCGGGCGCGGCGGCGTGTCATCCGCCATGCCCGGCCGCGCATTATACAAGGTCACAGCGTCGGGCAGGGCGCTGCTTGTCATGCACATGCCAGGTGGCATGGTTGGCCTGTGCGGGATGGCGTCGGCCGGAATGCGACAGGCGCTGGCGAAATTGTCGGTGTTTGTCGGACAGCGCGGAACCATGTTGGCGCTGTAAGGTTCCTAGGAGGGTCGATTTATTGGCCCGCTTTGCGCGTGTGCTTCGCGGGTTGACCCTTCAAACAGCCTCAATCAGCTATTAGAGGAGAATTGCTCATGCAGGAACAACACAAGGACAACAAGGACACTTCCAGGTCGTGGCTGGCGCTTGGTAGCCTGGGCGCACTGGCGCTGGCTGCCGGTCTGGCCGGCTGCGCGCAGCCGGGCTATGGCGGCTATGGCAACTACAACACGGCCCCGCCTCCGCAGGCCTATCAGCAGCCGGGCACCAACAGCTACCAGGCGCCGACCGGCTCGGTATTTACCGGACGCGTGGAGTCGATCGAGCCAATCCAGTCGACGCAGGGCAGCTCGGGCCTGCTGGGCACCGTGATCGGCGGCGCGGCAGGCGGCCTGCTGGGCCACCAGGTCGGCGGCGGGCGCGGTCAGACCGCGGCCACGATCGTGGGTGCCGTGGGTGGCGCCGTGGCGGGCAACCAGATCGAGAAGCGCGCAGGCAGCAATACGTCGACGGCGTACCGCGTGAACGTGCGGCTTGACGATGGCCGCATGGCCACGGTGACGCAAAGCAATCTGGGCAACCTGCGCGTGGGCGACCGCGCACGCGTGGCCAACGACATGGCGACGCCGTACTGATCGCCGCAATCCCAGTCGCCGCCGCAATCCCAGTCGCCGCCGCAATCGCGGTCACATAGCAAAAGCGCCACACCTGTCGAGGGTGTGGCGCTTTTGCTTTGGTATCGTCGAAATACTACGTCGAGCCTAATCCTTCAGGAACATCTCCTGCAGGTCATTGAGGAATCGGCGCCCCAGTTCAGTCGGCTTGATCGTGGTGGGGTCCGCTTCGAGCAAGCCCTTCTTTTCCGCCGCGGCCAGCTGTTTGCTGATCGTGTGCAAGGGCAGACCGGTGTAGTCATGGAAGCTCGACGCGGGCACGCCATCGGTCAGCCGCAGCGCGTTGAGCATGAACTCGAACGGCAGCTCGTCGGCACCCACTTCGCGGACTTCCTGCACGGCATTGCCGGCCATGGCCTGTTCCATATAGGTGGCCGGATGCTTGTGGCGCATCTGGCGCAGGATACGGTTCGGGAACGACAGCTTGCCGTGCGCGCCGGCACCGATACCCAGGTAATCGCCGAAACGCCAGTAGTTGAGGTTGTGCTTGGCTTCGCGGTGCGGCTGGGCATAGGCCGACGTTTCGTAGTGACGAAAGCCTGCCTGCATCGTACGGGCCTCGATGATGTCCTGCATCTCGTAGGCGATGTCCTCGTCGGGCAGGGCCGGCGGATACTTCGCGAACAGCGTGTTCGGCTCCAGCGTCAGGTGGTAGAGCGACAGGTGCGTGGTGCCATAGGACAGCGCCGCTTCCAGATCGCGCACGCATTCGTCGATGGTCTGGCCGGGCAGGGCGTACATCAGGTCCAGATTGACGTTGTCGAAGTGCTTCAGCGCGATGTCGATCGCCGCCCGCGCCTCGCGCTCGCCATGGATGCGTCCCAGCGCCTGCAGGTGCCGGTCGTCAAAGCTCTGGATGCCGATCGACAGCCGGTTGATGCCGCTGGCCCGGTAGCTCGCGAAGCGTTCGGCCTCGAACGTGCCTGGGTTGGCTTCCATCGTGATCTCGGCATCGGCGTCCAGCGGCAGCAGCGCGCGGATGTCGGACAGCAGGCGGTCCATGCCCGCTGCCGACAGCAGGCTGGGCGTGCCGCCGCCAATGAACACCGTATGCACGGGTCGGCCCCACACCAGCGGCAGCGACTGCTCCAGGTCGGCGCGCAGCGCATCGAGATAGATGTCTTCGGGGATGTCGTGGCTGTCGTTCTTGCCCGGTGCCGCATGCGAGTTGAAATCGCAATACGGGCACTTGCGCACGCACCAGGGGATATGGACGTACAGCGACAGTGGCGGCGAACCGGGCAGGGCGATCTGGCCCGGCTTGAGCCAGAGTTGCTGGTTGCCGGCCGGCGACACGTCAGCCGGCTTGCTGCTGCCGGCGGGAATGATCGGGATCATGCGCCTACCTTGAGACTCGCTGCCTGCAGCCGTGCCACCAGCCCCTGCAGGGCCAGCGCGCGATGGCTGATGTTGTTCTTCTCGTCCGCGCTCAGTTCGGCCGCGGTCTTGCCGATCCGGGGCAGCAGGAAGTGCGGGTCGTAGCCGAATCCGCCCGCGCCGCGCGGGGCGTCCACGACTTCGCCCGCCCAGGTGCCTTCGGCAATGATCGGGCGCGGATCGTCGGCATGGCGCACCAGCACCAGCACGCAGTAGTAGTGGGCGTGGCGGTTCAGCTTGCCGGCCAGCTGCGAGATCAGGTGGGCGTTGTTGGCGGCATCGGACTTCGGCTTGCCCACCATTTGCGCGTAGCGGGCCGAATAGACACCGGGCGCGCCATCGAGGGCGTCGACGCAGATGCCCGAATCATCGGCCAGCGCCGGCATGCCCGCCAGGCGGCTGGCGTGGCGTGCCTTGGCCAGCGCGTTCTCCACGAACGTGACGAACGGCTCTTCGGCTTCAGGAATGCCCAGGTCGCCCTGCGGCACGACGTTGAACCCGAGCGGCGACAGCAGCGCACTGAATTCGCGCACCTTGCCGGCGTTGTTGGAGGCCAGGACCAGGCGTTGCATCGTCAATCCCTCCCGCGTTTCAGAGGCCAAGCGCCTGCTTCTGGTGGCGCACCAGGTCGGCGATGCCAGCTTCGGCCAAGCGCGTCATGGCTTCGAGGTCGGCGCGGCTGAAGGGCGCACCCTCGGCCGTGCCCTGGACTTCGACGAAGCCACCGCTGCCCGTCATCACCACGTTCATGTCGGTGTCGCATGTGCTGTCCTCGGCGTAGTCGAGGTCCAGTACCGGCACGCCATCGACCATGCCGACCGACACCGCCGCCACGAAGTCGCGGATCGGGCTGGTCTGGATCACGCCTTCGCGCAGCATGGTGCTGATGGCATCATGGGCGGCCACAAAGGCGCCGGTGATGGCGGCCGTGCGCGTGCCGCCGTCGGCCTGCAGCACGTCGCAATCGAGGTGAATCGTATATTCGCCAAGCGCGGCCAGATCGAACACCGAGCGCATGGCCCGGCCGATCAGTCGCTGGATTTCCTGGGTGCGGCCGGTCTGTTTGCCGCGTGCGGCCTCGCGGTCGGAGCGCGTGTGCGTGGCACGGGGCAGCATGCCGTATTCGGCCGTGACCCAGCCTTCGCCGCTGCCCTTCTTGTGCGGCGGCACCTTGGCCAGCACGCTGGCCGTGCACAGCACCTTGGTATCGCCAAAGGCGCTCAGCACCGAGCCTTCGGCGTGGCGGGTGTAGTGACGGGTCAGGCTGATAGGTCGCAGCGCATCGGCCGCGCGTCCGCTGGGTCGCATGGGGAATCTTTCGTTGGAATCGGTAAGACCGCGATTCTAACGCCGGCGGGCGCATCGTGCGCCTGCCGGTGTCCCCCGGTGCCGTCAACGCATCAAATTGGACGTCTTGTCGATGGCTGCGCGGATTTCCGCGATCGAGCGTTCGATTTCTTCCTCGGACAGCAGGTCGGTCTCGGTGCCGGTGCGTTCGAGGATCGACGTCGTGAAGGCGTTCAGCGGCAGCGTGTCCGTCATCACCGCCTCCTCGTTGGGCACGGTGGCGTCGGCTTCCCACATCATGGCGATGGCTGTGGTGTTGTCGGCACCTTCGCCGGCATTGGCCAGCGCCTGCTCGATCAGGTCGGGGATGGCGTGGACCACCGACAGGTGGGTCACCTTGTCGACAATGACCTTTTCGTCCAGCACGCCCCAGAGACCGTCCGAGCACAGCAGCGCCACATCGCCCGGCTCCAGCCGCACCGGGCCGCCGATATCGATCAGCGGCAGGTTGGGCGACCCCAGGCAGTTGTAGAGCTTGTTGCGCTCCGGGTGGTTGGCCACTTCCATGGGCAGCACGCGTTCCTGCTGAAGCAGATTCTCGATCTTGGAGTGGTCGCGCGTGCGCGTCAGCAGGGCCGCCTTACGCATCAGGTAGAAGCGGGAGTCTCCGGCGTGGGCCCAGTGGATCTGGCCGTTCTGGATCAGGCAGCAGACCACCGTGGTACGGGGCACATCGGCCAGCTTGTTGGCTTCGGCGTAGCGATGGATCTCGCGGTGCGCCAGCATGATCGTGTCCTGCAGGAAGTCTGCGGGGTTGCGGATCGATGGGCGGGCCTGCGACTGGAACTGGCGGGCCAGCGTCTGCAGCGCCTGCTGTGCGGCGACTTCGCCAAAGGCATGGCCGCCAAGGCCGTCGGCCAGGACCATGAGCAGGGCATCGCGTGTGAAGCAGTAGCCCATGCGGTCTTGGTTGATCCGGCGGCCGCCTTTCCGGCTTTCCTGGTAGACGGAGAATCGCATTGCGGTAATTCGTGTCGGGTTCGTGCGTTAGTCGCCGCTTCGGCCGGTTTCTTCGGCGTGAACGGGCTTTGCGGCGGTCGGCTTGTCGATGTTCTTGTCTTCGCGGCGGCGCAGCAGCGTCATGAAGCGGCTGGTGGCATTGAGGCGTTCGTTCGCCGGCCCCGCCGGCGGGGCGCTGGCCGCCGCGGCGGCCGATTGCTCGCCCAGCGCGTTGCTCTGGTCGCGCAGCTCTTTCTGGAGCCGGAACACGCTTTGCGGCCGTTCGGACGGCGTCAGGCGCAGGCACCACTCGACCAGATCGACCAGGCCGTTGGTGTAGGTGGCGCGCAGCCGCGTGAAGGATTCGGCCATGCGGTCGTCCTTCTCGCGCTGGTTGGCCTCCTGCGGCGGCATGCCGGCCATGCACGCGTACAGCGTGGCGCCCAGGCTGTAGATGTCGGTCCACGGGCCCAGGTCGGAATGCTTGCCATAGAGCTCGGGCGCCGCGAAGCCGGGGGTGTACATCGGCTGGAAGCGCGCGTTTTCCATGGTCAGGATCTGCCGGGCGGCGCCGAAATCCAGCAGGATCGGCGATTCGTCCTCGCGCAGGTAGATGTTGCCGGGCTTGATGTCCAGGTGCAGCAGTTTGTGAATATGCACTTCGCGCAGACCGCTCATCAGGTCGTGGAAGACCTTGCGGATGAAGCGCTCGCGCAGCACCTTGGGCTTGCCTTGCTGCCGGGCCTGCAGGATATGCTCCTGCAGCGTCTTGCCCAGCTCGTAGTTCATCACCATGTAGACCGTGGAATTCTCGCGGAAGAAATTCACCACGCGAACCACGCTCGGGTGCGAGATACGCGCCAGCGAACGGCCTTCCTCGAAGAAATACTTCAGGCCTAGGCGGAATGAGGCAGCGTTCTCGTCAGGGACGACCGGAATCAGCTCGCCGGGGCTGCGGCGGGCCAGCGAAGACGGCAGGTATTCCTTGATGGCAACCGGTGCGCCGGTCTCGTCGGTGGCAAGGTAGACGAAACTGAACCCCCCGCTGGCCAACTTCTTTACAATACGGTAGTTGGCAAGCAGCGTGCCGATAGGGAGCGGCGCGCTCTTGGTCTGGTTGGCGCCCTTGGACTCTGTCATAGGATTCGGGACCTCATTTGCTCCCGGATTCTCCGGTCTAATCGGTCACTTGTAAAGAAATCATTAGCGGGGACTGTTGCCAAAACTCCGCGCTTTCCGACCACCGCTTTCCCATTGATTTTTCGGGCGATTTACCGCCTGCACGGCCGCGCTGGCCGGGCCGCCGGCCCCGGCTTCGTACCGAATCCTGAATTTTCGACTCTTTCGCGAGATAAACGACGATGATCCACAGCATGACAGGCTATGGCCTGGCTACCCGCCAGGCACCGCTGACCAACGCCCAGGGCGAACCCAGCGGCCGCACGGCTTCGGTTTCCGTGGAATTCCGCACTGTCAATTCGCGTTTTCTCGACCTGTTGTTCCGCGCGCCGGAAGAATGCCGCGCCTTCGAGCCGGCCCTGCGCGAAATGCTGATGGGCGAGCTGTCGCGCGGCAAGCTCGAATGCCGTATCAACCTGCAGCGCACCGACACCGGCGGCGCCACGCTGGCGCTGAACCAGGGGCTGCTGGACCAGATCCGCGCCCTGGAATCGACGGTGACGGCCACGTTTGCCAACGCCGGCACCATGCGCATGGGCGAGATCCTGCGCTGGCCGGGCGTGCTCGTGGAGCCTGAGCTGTCGCAGGAATCCCTGCGGGAGGCCGTGACCGGCGCCGCACGCGAGGCCCTGAAGCAACTGCTGGAGGCCCGCAGCCGCGAGGGCGCCGCGCTCAAGGCCACGCTGGAGGAGCGTATCGACGCCATGCTGGCCATCGTCGAGCGCCTGACGCCGACGATCCCCCAGCTGATCGCCCACCATCAGGAAAAGCTGACCGAACGCCTGCAGGAAGCCTTCAACCTGGCCGCGCCGAACGGCATGCCGTCGATGACCCGCGAAGAGGTGGCCGAGCGTATCCGCCAGGAAGCCACGGTGTACGGCATCCGCATCGACATTGCCGAAGAGCTGTCGCGTCTGCAGGCCCACCTCAACGAAACCCGGCATATCCTGAAGAAGGGCGGCCAGGTCGGCAAGCGCCTGGATTTCATGATGCAGGAGCTCAACCGCGAGGCCAACACGCTGGGCTCGAAGGCCGCCGCCAAGGAACTCGCCGATGCGTCGATGGAGCTGAAGCTCCTGATCGAGCAGATGCGCGAACAGATTCAAAACCTCGAATAAGATCATGAGCGACACCACCCACACCGCCATCGATACCGCCTATCCGGGCAACCTGTTCATGGTGGTGGCACCGTCCGGGGCCGGCAAATCCACGCTGGTCAACGCGCTGCTGGCGCAGGACAAGTCCATCCGCCTGTCGATCTCGCACACCACCCGCAAGCCGCGCCCCGGCGAGCAGAGCGGTCGCGAGTACCACTTCACCACGGTCGAGGAATTCCGTGCCGCGCGCGATCGCGGCGAATTCCTGGAATGGGCCGAAGTGCATGGCAACTACTACGCCACCTCGCAAGTCTGGATCGAGCAGCAGATGGCCCAGGGCAACGACGTGCTGCTGGAGATCGACTGGCAGGGCGCGCAGCAGGTTCACAAGCGCTTTTCCAACGCCATGGAGATTTTCATCCTGCCGCCGTCGCTGACCGCGCTGGAAGATCGCCTCAAAAAGCGTGGCCAGGACGAGCCGAACGTGATCGTGCGCCGGCTGCTGGCAGCGGGTAGCGAAATGGCCCATGCTTCGGAGTCGGATTACGTGATCATCAACGAGGTGTTCGAGGACGCGCTGAAGCAGCTCCAGAACGTCGTTCACGCGACCCGTTTGCGGTTTTCGTCGCAGAAGGCCCGTCACGCCGAGCTGTTTATCGAGCTCGGCATTCATTGATTACAGGCACGTTGCCGGAAGGTTCCGGCGGCGTGCTGTAAAATACCGGCCTGTCGAACAGGTTTTATCCCAAGGTGGATTTGATATGGCGCGTATTACCGTCGAAGATTGTCTGAAACACATCCCGAATCGCTTCGAGCTGGCGCTCGCGGCGACTTACCGAGCACGTCAGCTCGTGCAAGGCCACACCCCCAAGGTCGAGGCCAAGGACAAGCCCACTGTGGTGGCGCTGCGCGAGATCGCGTCCGGCCAGGTGGGCATCGAGATGCTGAAGAAGGTACCGACCTGATTGCCAGGGCGGCCCGTGGTTCATTCATGCTTCGCGTGCGTACGCATCCCGCCGCGCATCCGGTTGAATTCCAGGGGCTGCCATGCCTTCGTCGCCGACCGATCCCGCCATTGCTCCCCCGGCCAACGCCGGGGTTGGGTTTTCGCGTGCATTGCCGACGACGAAGCGTCCTGGCGCCGTGCCGGCACC
Organism: Cupriavidus pauculus; assembly: GCF_002858765.1. Taxonomy (GTDB): domain Bacteria; phylum Pseudomonadota; class Gammaproteobacteria; order Burkholderiales; family Burkholderiaceae; genus Cupriavidus; species Cupriavidus pauculus_B. Next base: position 161,614 of record NZ_PJRP01000010.1, on the reverse strand, counting down.
GGCCGGTGCGGTCGCCACGCCTGTGGCGCCCGGCGCACCGCTGCCCGGTGTCGTACCGGTTTCCACATCCCTGCCTCCGGCGCCTTCCGCGCCTGCCGGCCGTAAGCGTCCCGGACTTCCTCCCGTGACAGCCCGTACCGGTGCTCCCAATCTGCCCGATCCGCTCGGCGACAACGTCGTCGGCGAGCGTGCCGTCGTGCCCCCGATGCAGCAGGGCAAGGCGCGTGCGGCGCTGGCCAATGAACTGGTAGCCGAACCCGTGGCTGGCACCGTGCCCGCCACGCGGGGCGGCGATCTGTTCATCGACGCCGTGCTGGCGCAGTCATACCGTCACTTCTTTGGCCCGACGTCGCAGCCGGCGGTGCCGCCGCGGCAGCAGGTCATCTCGATCGCGCGGCTGATGGAGAAGCTGGCTTACCTGAAGCCGGCTGACCAGGCGGTGGTGCGCGAGGCCTTCCAGTTTTCGGACGAGGCGCACCTGGGGCAGTACCGCCAGAGCGGCGAGCCGTACATCACGCACCCGGTGGCCGTGGCCGAGCTGTGCGCCGACTGGAAGCTCGATGTGCAGTCCATCATGGCGGCGTTGCTGCATGACGTGATGGAAGACCAGGGCATCACCAAGAGCGAGCTGGCTGAGAAATTCGGGCCCAAGGTCGCGGAACTGGTCGATGGCCTGACCAAGCTGGACAAGCTCGAATTCCAGAGCCGCGAGCAGGCGCAGGCGGAAAGTTTCCGCAAGATGCTGCTGGCGATGGCGCGCGATGTGCGGGTGATCCTGGTCAAACTGGCCGATCGCACGCACAACATGCGTACGCTCGATTTCGTGCCGCCGGAAAAGCGGCGCCGGATCGCGCTGGAAACGATGGAGATCTACGCGCCGATCGCGCATCGGCTGGGTCTCAACACGATTTACCGCGAACTGCAGGAGCTGTCGTTCAAGGTTGGATCCCCCTTCCGCTACGCCACGTTGGAGAAGGCCGTCAAGGCCGCGCGCGGCAATCGTCGCGAGGTGGTCCGGCGCATTCTTGAGGCAGCGCAAGGCGCGCTGGGCGATGCTGGCATCGTGGCCGAACTGTCGGGCCGCGAGAAGACGCTGTACAGCATCTATCGCAAGATGCACGACAAGCAGCTGTCGTTCTCGCAGGTGCTCGATGTCTACGGCTTCCGCGTGGTCGTGGAAACGCAGATGCACTGCTACATGGCGATGGGCGCGCTGCACGGCCTGTACAAGCCGATGCCGGGCAAGTTCAAGGACTACATCGCGATTCCGAAGATCAACGGCTACCAGTCGCTGCACACGACGCTGGTGGGTCCGTTCGGCACGCCGGTGGAATTCCAGATCCGCACGCGCGGCATGCACCAGATTGCCGAAGCGGGCGTGGCCGCGCACTGGATGTACAAGCATCAGGCCGACCATGCCAACGATATCCAGCAACAGGCCCACCAGTGGCTGCAGTCGCTGCTCGATATCCAGAGCCAGACTGGCGATTCGCAGGAGTTCCTGGAGCACGTCAAGATCGACCTGTTCCCGGATGCCGTCTACGTGTTCACGCCCAAGGGCCATATCCGCGCGCTGCCGCGTGGCGCCACGGCGCTGGACTTCGCGTACGCGGTGCATAGCGACCTGGGCAACCAGTGCGTGGCGGTCAAGATCAACAACGAGCTGCTGCCCTTGCGCACGGAGCTCAAGAGCGGCGATATCGTAGAGGTGGTGACGGCGCCGTACTCGAAGCCGAACCCGGCGTGGCTGGCGTTCGTGCGCACGGGCAAGGCGCGTGCGGCGATCCGCCACTACCTGAAGACCACCAAGCTCGACGAAGCCATCCAGCTGGGCGAACGCCTGCTGGACCAGTCCGCGCGCCAGCTTGGCATCGATCTGAAGGCGGTGCCGCAGTCGGTGTGGGAGCGCATGATCCAGTGGACCGGCAACAAGCTGCGCGAAGACATCTTCGCCGACCTGGCGCTGGGCCGACGCGTGCCGGCCGTGGTGGCACGCCGCATGGAGATCCTGCTGCAGGAGCTGTCCGGCGATGTGGACAGCGCGCTGCTGGCAGCAGTGCAGACGTTCGCCGGCGAGGAAGCCCCGGCCGTGCCGATCACCGGCGACGAAGGCATGTCGATGATCTTCTCGGCGTGCTGCCGTCCGATCCCGGGCGACTCGATCGTCGGCTATCTGGGCAAGGGCGAAGGCTTGCAGATCCACGTGCAGGACTGCAAGGTGGCCAAGCGCCTGCACAGCAAGGACCCCGAGCACTGGATCGAGGTCATGTGGGCCAAGAAGACGACGCGCGCGTTCGATGTGTCGATCAAGGTCATGGTGCGCAACGTAAAGGGCATTGTCGCCCGCGTGGCTGCCGACCTGACCGCCGCCGATGCCAACGTTGCGCACGTGGCGATGGAGCAGCAGCAGGTGGCGGGGCATCAGGAAGCCACCTACATGCAGTTCGTGCTCCAGGTGCAAAACCGTCTGCACCTGGCCAACGTCATGCGCGCGCTGCGCCGGAATCCGGATGTGATCCGGATCTTCCGCGACCGGAACGACGGTTAAGAGGCGCCAGGAAAACGATCCTGGCGTCCACTTCGCTACTGCACGGTTTTCGCCGGGTATTTCACTTCCAGAATATCGATCTGTTCGATGCCGGCCGGCGTGCGCAGCGGCACGGTGTCGCCCTCGCGCGCCTTGATCAGCGCCTTGGCGATCGGTGAAATCCAGCTCACGTGGTTGCTGTCCAGATCCACCTCGTCCATGCCGACGATCGTGATCGTGGTCTCTTCGCCTGCCTGGTTTGCGTACGTGACCGTGGCGCCGAAGAATATCTGGTCGTTGTCGCCCTGTAGCGATGGGTCCACCACCTCGGCCTTGTCGAGCCGCCGTGTCAGGAAGCGGATGCGGCGATCGATCTCGCGCAGGCGCTTCTTGCCATAGAGGTAGTCGCCGTTTTCCGAGCGGTCGCCGTTGGACGCCGCCCATGACACGATCTGCACGATGTCCGGCCGATCCACATCGATCAGATGCATCAGTTCGTCGCGCAGTCGCTTGTAGCCGGCGGCGGAGATGTAGTTCTTGGTGCCGGCGGGCAGCGGGGTCGCGCCTTCGGGAAGATCTTCGTCGTCATCGTTGGACGACTCTTTGACAAATGCCTTGTTCATGTTCCGGATCACTTCATGAGGCTTCAATTATAGGAAGTTGCGCTCCTCGACCCCCGCCGATGAAAAAAATGCGTGAGGGGGCTTCACAAAACTGAAAACTTCTATATAATCTCTTTTCTCGGTTGCGGCTGTAGCTCAGTTGGATAGAGTACTTGGCTACGAACCAAGGGGTCGTGGGTTCGAATCCTGCCAGCCGCGCCAACCTATACGAAAAAAGGGCTTCCGGAAACGGAAGCCCTTTTTTCATTCCCTCTCCCGCCTTGTCGCTCCGCGGGTCTCTCGTCTTTCCTCCCTTCGTTTCCTTCGCGCTATGTTCGCTGTCTATGCTGTATGCACGGGCGGCCGGAACACCTGCGCGCTGGCTGGCTCCAACCTCAATCCTGATCGCTACACACGGAGGCAACACATGCAACAGGAAGACTGGCGCGTGGAGGGCTATCGCGGCATGGATGCGTATGTGCTTGTGACATCGAATCACGATGCCGTGGCGGGCACCGTGCGCGATACGCAGACTTGGGGGTACGAAGTGCGCGTGGCGCAAGAGGGCATGGACCCTGCCGATGCCGGGGACACCGAGCGACTTGCCAGTGGCGCACATGTCTTCGCGACGCGGCACGCGGCGGAAGTCGCGGCATTTGCGGCAGCCTATGCGTTGATCGACAAGCTGGTCGGCCCGGCGCAATAGCCTGGGGCGTCCGGCCGCGCCCTGCTGCAAAGTTCCTTGCGATGCGTGCAATGGCGCATCACAGGCCGATTCCGGCTTCATTGGTTTTGACTTGATCCAGATCATTCGTGGATCGGGGGATGGCTCCTAGTCTGGGACTGAGGCGCGCCGCGGTGCGCGCCAGCAGTTAGAAAAAGGAGCGCGCCATGCCCGAATACGATGGATTAAAGATCGTCTACGAAGTGATCATCCTGCCCAAGGACAAGTGGGCCATCATGATCGAAATCATTCGTCGCAAGGATGGCGAGGTTCTGATGGGGCGTCACAATCCGTTTCCGCGTCAGCCGTTCGATACCAAGCTCGAGGCGCTCGATCACGTCAACCGCTTCGTGTCGCAAGCGGTGAAGGACCTGGAAGTCGACGCGGCGAAGCCGCTGCGACGTATCGCGTAGATTGCGCAATGGATCTTGGGGCAGGCCTCACGGCATGCCGTCAGCGGCTTTTTTCGTCGTGGTGCATAAAACGCTTGCCATGCGCCCCAGATTGTTGCATAATCTTTTTCTTCAGACGCGGGGTGGAGCAGTCTGGCAGCTCGTCGGGCTCATAACCCGAAGGTCGCAGGTTCAAATCCTGCCCCCGCAACCAGATACTCAAAAGGGCTACACATGATGTGTAGCCCTTTTGTTTTTCTGCCTTCCACAGTCTTCTTCTCTCGCAGTCCAGGCCCGTTCAACGCGGCCCCCATGGACAGCCAGAAAATCAGCTCTTGATCAACGACGCAGCGCGAACGAACGTATCGCGTACTTGCGGCTGGCCTTCGCGGTCGGCAGCTTCGGCGCGCGCCTTGAGTCGGGATGTGAGGACGGCAAGATTGCCACCTGCGCCGCATGCGCGCGCGGCCTCGTTCATCACCTGTGTCAGTTCCTGGTTCACGTCGGCGCCGTCGAAAGCGCTGACGGACAAGGCCGACACGCGCTCCAGAAAGGTGTTGACCAGTGCTTCATCATGTTGCGGTTCGGGCATGGCGGCTCCTTGGCGTGCAACGAAAACACTGAAATCGGAATATCGGAAGGGGTCCTCGACCGGCGCGGCTTAAAAGCGCGGCGGCAACTGCGGCGGCGCCACGATGCGTCGTCGCGCGGGTTTCAGCGCGCGGGTCGGCCACAGAACGTAGTTGGTATGCGGGTCCATCGGCTTGCCGAAATAGGATACCCATACCTGCACGCCGTGTTCGGTTTCGGACACGATGGCGGCCACTGCACGGGCCGCGACAGACGGGGATTTCAGCAGGTCGGCCAGTGCTTCGACGCCCTGGACCACATGGTGCTTTACCCCTTTGAACCACACGTATTGACGCATGGCAGCAAGAAATCGCTTGGTCATGAATGCTGCTCTTCTCGTTGGCGATGCGAAATTGAGACCACAGCTTACACGGATAGTTGTGACGGTTTTGTAGGCTCGCGTCTGATTTTCTCTCCGCGCACGCTCACATGTGATGAAGGCGCTGCATGATGGCGTAGACGTCGCTTTCGGCCATGTACGGTGTCAAATTGACAAGCTGTTGCGGTTGTCTTAGCGTGGTTGCATATGCTGCACAAAATCTAACGTTGTCCTGGGCCCGCTGGGCGTGGAGGCAAGTGTGGAAAACGTGGCAGAGCTGGAAAAGCGATTGGAGCATGGCAGGGCGTTGCGACAGAAGGTGCCGCGCCGCGCGCATGAGTCGATCGGCAATGTCGATCGCGACCCGGTTCGCCTGCTGCAGGAAAGCAGCGCCGGGCGGGTAGAGCGCCTGATCCCCCTGCGCTACGGGCGCATGATCGCGTCGCCTTTCACGTTCTATCGTGGCAGCGCCATCATCCAGGCACATGACCTGGCCGGCACCTCCAACACGGGGTTGATCCACCAGATCTGCGGCGATTGCCACCTGTCGAATTTTGGCGGATTCGCTACGCCAGAGCGCGCGCTGCTGTTCGACGTCAATGATTTCGATGAAACCAGTCCAGGCCCATGGGAATGGGACCTGAAGCGTCTGACCGCCAGCTTCGTGGTGGCGGCGCGCCATCTGCGCCATGGCACCGAGGCCGCCGACCACCTCGTCTTCGAGGTGGTCACCAGCTACCGCGAGCGCATGGCCGAGTATGCGGAGATGGGCATCCTGGAGACCTGGTACGACCGCATCACGTTCGAGCGCCTGCTGGACAGCACGGACGATCCCGATATCCAGAAGCGGGTCCGGCGTGCCATGGAGCGCGCGGCGGAGCGCACGCATGAAACCCTGCTGCCGAAGCTTTCCGAACACGATGGCGAACGCTGGCGCATTCTTGACGCGCCGCCCGCCGTGTTCCACGTGCGCGGGGCGCAGACGCTGTTCAATGCCAAGGATGACTGGCTTGCCGTCGACAATCCGCGCGAAATCGTCGAGAAGTGCTTTAGCGATTATGTTTCCACGCTGGCCCGCGACCGCCGCGAACTGTTGTCGCACTTCAAGCTGCACGACATGGCCTTCAAGGTGGTGGGCGTAGGCAGCGTCGGCACGCGCTGTCTGATCCAGTTGATGATCGATAGCCATGGCAAGCCGCTGTTCCTCCAGGTCAAGGAGGCCACCAAGTCGGTGGTGGCGCGCTATTTCAAGTCGGCGGCGGTTTCGCACGAAGGGCGCCGCGTGGTGGAGGGGCAGCGCCTGATGCAGGCCGCCAGCGATCTCTTCCTGGGCTGGTCGAAGGGGCCGTTTGCGCGCCATTTCTATATCCGGCAGTTGCGCGACATGAAGTTTTCGGCCGACATCGAACTGATGGACGTCAACGTGCTGTCGGCCTATGCCCGCGTGTGCGGGTGGGTCCTCGCGCGTGCCCATGCCAAGGCCGGCGGGCTGGCGGCGGAGGTCAGCGGCTACCTGGGCAGCAACGACCGCATGGCCGAATCCCTGGTTGCCTATTCCAACGCCTATGCCGACCAGGTGGAGCGCGACTACGACGCCTTCGTCAAGGCGTGCCGCTCGGGCCGGCTCGAGGCGCGCACCGATGCCGACATGGCCGCCGACTTCCGCGTATGACCGTGACTGACTGACCGAATCCCCAAGCCCCCAGGAGTGTGCCGATGACCGAAGATATGCTGCTGCAACTGATGGTGGAGGTGGAAAAGGCCGATCCCATCGACTACGCGAACCTGCCCTTCGATGACGAGAAGTTGCGCGCCCTGGCCTGCAAGATCATTGCCGAGCGCTCCACCGAACTGGAGACTTCGGGCCTGTCGCAGGAGGCGCTGCTGGCCACGCTCTGGGCGTCGACGGCCAAGCTGGTGCTGGAAAACATCGTGCTCAATGCCCGGCTTCTGACCCTGCAGGGCAAGGCGGAGGATGCCCGCGTGCTGATTGACCGCATTGCCCGGCAGTCGCGCGGCAAGCCCTGAACGCGCCCGCCTTTGGTGAGGCTCATGCATCACACGATGCGTGAGCGTCGCTGTTTGGCTAAAATAGCGCGTTTTCCGCTCCCATGCCGTCGCTGACGGCCATCCGGTCACGCCGGGGGCGGGGTTTGTCCTGGAGGGATGTCGGGTGATCAAATGGATAATCGTCGCCGCCTACGTGGGGGCGATCCTGTATGTGCATTTCCGCGGCAAGGTCAGGCTGCCGTTCATGCGCCAGGTGCTTGACCATTCGGCACTGGTGGCGCCGGTCAATTGCTTCATGTACATGTTCTCGGGCGTGCCGCGCACGCCGTACATCGGTATCGACCGTTTTCCTGAACTGGAGAAACTGCGTGCCGCGTGGCCGCAGATTCGCGATGAGGGCCTGGCCCTGGTCGCGATGCGCAAGATCAAGGCTGCCGACAAGAACGATGACGCAGGCTTCAACTCGTTCTTCAAGTATGGCTGGAAGCGGTTCTACCTGAAGTGGTACGAGGCCCAGCATCCGTCGGCCGAAACGCTGTGCCCGAACACCGTGGCGCTGCTGCGCGAGATGCCGTCGGTCAAGGCGGCGATGTTTGCCGAACTGCCGCCGGGCGGCAAGCTCAATCCGCACCGCGATCCGTTCGCCGGTTCGCTGCGTTACCACCTGGGCCTGTCCACGCCGAACGACGACCGCTGCTTCATCGAAGTGGACGGCGAGCGCCACAGCTGGCGCGACGGCCAGGGCGTAGTGTTCGATGAGACCTATCTGCACTGGGCCGAGAACAAGAGCGAGACAGACCGCCTGATCCTGTTCTGCGATATCGAGCGTCCGATGCGCTATCGCTGGGCCGCGGCGGTCAACCACTGGATGGGCCGCAAGGTGATGACGGCTGCCAGCTCGCCGAACGACGAAAACGACCAGACTGGCGCGATCAACAAGCTGTTCCGCTTCGTGTGGCTGGGCGGCCAGTATCGCCGTCGCTTCAAGGCCTGGAACAAGAGTGCGTACTACGTGACCAAGTTCGGCCTGATCATCGGCGGCGTGGCGCTGATCGTGTTCCTGTGATCCGCTGAACCCCCGATCCCCTGATCGGGCGGCAGCGTGGCAAACAAAAAAACCGGCAGTCACCTGCCGGTTTTTTTTTCGTCCACGATTTCCGTCCTCAGCCGTCAGCCGTCGGCGCGATCGGATTCCCGCTGCCGCCGCTCGTTGCCCAGTTCCTCGTAGTGCGCCCGCTTGGCCTCGTACATGCGATGGTCGGCCAGCTTCACCGTGTCGGTCAGCCGGTCGCCCTGGGTGCAGGTGGCCGCGCCAATCGAGAACGACAGCCGCGCGCCAGGATAGAACTGGTTGTTCAGGCCCACCACTTCCTGGATCTGCTCGACCACGGTTGCCGCACCGCGCTCGTCGCGGCCCGGCAGCAGCACCATGAACTCGTCGCCGCCAATGCGCGCCACGCACGCCTGCTCGCCCACGGCCTTCTTCAGCACCTCGCCCGTGCGGCGCAGCAGCGCATCGCCATCGCCGTGGCCAAACTGGTCGTTGATCGACTTCAGGCCGTTCAGGTCGACGGCGACCACGCTGACCGGCCACGGGCCCTTGCGGCCCAGGCGCGCCAGTTCGTCCTCGTAATAGGCGCGGTTGTAGAGCTTGGTCAGCACGTCGTGCTTGCCCAGGAATTCCACATAGGCCTCGGCCTTCTTGCGCGCGGTGATGTCGGTCAGCGACACCAGCACCTGGTCCCAGTCGTTCTCGTGGCCCGGAAACACCGACCACTGCATGAAGACGTCCACGGAGCGGCCATCCAGCGCGTAGTTGATGACCTCGCGTTGCTGCCAGAGCTTTTCGTGCCACAGGTCGATCAGCTGCTCGGCAAAGTGGATGCGCATGTCGTCGCGGAACACGTCACCCAGGCGGGACAGCAGGATTTCCTTGCTCGGCGCGCCGAATATCGTCAGCGTCTGCTGGTTCACGTCGAGCACGCGGATTTCCTGCATGCAGCGCGACACAAAATCGGGATGCACGTTCAGGAAGGTACGGAAATCCGTGATGCCGGCCGCGCGCACTTCGTCCAGCAGCATCTTGACGGCGCTGAAGTCCTCCACCCACAGCGACACGGGCGAATGCTCGAACAGGCCGACCGCATACTGCTGGGCGCGGCGCAGGTCGCGCTCGGTGCGCACGCGGGCCGTGATGTCCTCGATCGACAGCAGCACGCGCGACCAGTCGGTCTCGTGGCCGGGCATCACCGTGGCTTCCAGGCGGATGTCGAGCCGTTCGCCGTCCAGCGTGTAGTTGACGGTCTGGCTGGAAAAATGGTTGCCGCCGTCCCAGAGCTGGCCCAGTTCTTCCACGTGCTGGTCGAACATGTCGTCGCGGAAGACGCTGTCGAGGTTGGCCACCAGGTCGGCTACATCGCCGGCGCGGAACAGGTCCAGCGTGCGCTGGTTCACGTCCAGCACGCGGATCAGCGCCGAGCAGCGCGCCACTTCGGCGGGGTTGTCGCGCAGGTGGCGGCGCAGGTCGGTCACGCCATCGGCTCGCAGTTGTTCAAACGCCTGGCGCACCGCGCTGAAGTCTTCCAGCCAGAGCGACACGGGCGCCAGCTGGAACAGGGTCTGATCGTCGTTGTCGAGCCGCGCGGCGGCGGTTGCGTGCCCCAAGTTGTTCTCCCTTTTTGTGATGGATGGCGTACCGCGCACTAGGATAGGCGAGCGCGCGCCGCTTGTGGGGAGAAATCTAAGGAAACGACGATGTGGCTGGGGTGCGGTGTGGTCCGTGTACGCCACACGCCGGCTGGGGATCCCGCCAGCTTCCGGCGCCAGTCAGCCAGCCAGCCTGCGTGCCGCCGCGGCCACGGTGTCGAGCGCACGTTCGAGTTCCGGCGTCCGCAGGTTGCCGCAGTTCAGCCGCAGGAAATGGTTGAACCGGTTCGAGTTCGAGAACATGGCGCCCGGCATCACGCGGATGCCGTCGCCCAGCACCTGCTCGAACACCGCCTCGGACGACACGCCGCCGGGCATTTCCACCCACAGGTGCAGGCCGCCGCGCGGCAGCGTGAGCCGCGTGCCGGCCGGGAAGGTGGTGGCCACCTTCTGCGCTACCCATTCGCGCTGCACGCGCAACTGGGTGCGCAGCCGCCGCAGGTGGCGGTCGAAGGCGCCGGTGCCCATGTACTCGGCCACCGCGATCTGGGCCAGTGTCTCGTTGGGCCGCGACAGGCCGAACTTCAGCATCTCCACGCGGGCCTGCCACTTGCCGGCGGTGATCCAGCCCAGCCGCATGCCGGGGGCCAGCACCTTGTGCAGCGACGCGCAATGGATCACCGTGCCAGTGGTGTCCCACGACTTGGCTGCCGACAGCGGCGCATCGTCGTCGAACGTGGCCGAGCAGCAGTCGTCCTCGATCATGGCGAGGCCGCGTGCGGCACACCACGCCACCAGCCGCTGCTTGTGCGCGTCGGGCATGACGCATCCGAGCGGATTCTGCAGGTTCGGCACCACGCAAACGGCCTTGATATTGGCGTAGGTCTGGGCGGCCAGTTCCAGCGCCTCGAGCGAGATGCCGGTCTGCGGGCTGCACGGGATCTCCAGCGCTCGCATGCCCAGGCTTTCCAGGATCTGCAACAGACCGTAATAGGTAGGTGATTCCACGGCGATGACATCGCCGGGGCCGGCCACCGCGCGCAGGGCCAAGGTCAGCGCCTCGGTGGCGCCGTGCGTGACCACGATTTCCTCGGGCGACACGCTGATGCGCGACCGCAGCGCGTGACGCGCCAGCGCGGCCCGAAAGGCCGGGTGGCCATCGGACTCGACCGACGTGCCGAACAGTTCCGGGTAGCGGCGCAAGGCGCGCACGGCGGCGTTGCGCAGCGCATCGGTCGGGTACAGCTCGGGCGCCCCACAGGCGCCGCCAAGGTTGATCCGGTGCTGCTTGCTACGCGCCAGGATGGCCGAAATACGCTGGTGGATGCCCACGTACTGCGCGGGGTCCGGCAGGCCGGGCACGGGCTCCTCGATGGGTGCCAGGGCCGGCTGCGCCGGCGCGCAGACGAAGTAGCCCGAACGGGGCCGCGCTTCGAGCAGGCCCGCGGCTTCCAGTTCGCGGCACGCCTGCAGCGCGGTGGACAGGCTCACGGCGTGCAGCCCCATCAACGCCCGCACCGACGGCATGCGATCGCCAGGCACCAGCGTGCCCGCCGAGATCGCCTGGCGATAGTGGCCCGCCAGCTGCTGGTAGAGCGGGCCGGACGAAGACGGTGGGGTGGGGCGGGCGGCGGGGGCAACCGCTGAGGCAACGATAGACATGGCGGCATCATCGCGCGTGCGCGACGGTTGGAACAGATACAGATGGTACGCCGCTGTATCGTAACAGCGCCAAAGTTTCGCATCTGTTCTGGTCGGGGGCGCAAACGCTTGTGCCTGTTGGCCTGGCGGGCGCGCCGATACGCTGGTGGCACGTTTTTCATTTGTGAAGGAGTGCCGCCATGTCATCCCCAGAGATCCTTTCCGAAGGCGTCCAGACCATCGTCCTGGCTTCCGGCCAGTGCCTGACGCTGCACCTGAAGGCCGGCGCCGTGGTGCATGTGCAGCAGGGTCGGGTGGTCGTGGCGGGCGCGCCGCGCTGGCTGGCCGAACAGATGTGCCAGGTGCCGCGGAACATGTGCGCCGGGGGTGTCCGTGTGATGGATACGGCAGGCTGGCACCAGCTGGTGGCGCGGGGGCCGGTGCAGTTGCGGATCATGACGCCGGCGGCGCGCCCGGGGCTGTGGTCGCTGCTAAAATCGCGGCTCGGCCGTTCTGGCCTCCTGCTGGGTAACGCCCGGCCACCAGACATCCAGGCCGCAGAAGAATCGGTACCCCATGCTACGTCTCAGTGAAGTCAAACTGCCGCTCGACCACGTCGAGAGCGACCTCGAGGCTGCCGTGCGCAGCCATCTGGCCCAGATCGGTGTCAAGGGCGACGGCCTTGTCGGATTTACGGTGTTCCGCCGCGCGCACGATGCCCGCAAGCGCGACGATATCAAGCTGACCTACATCATCGACATCGAGGTCAAGGACGAGGCCGCGGCAGTCAAGCGCATGGGTGCCAAACCGAACTGGAGCGTGGCGCCGGACATGGCTTACCACTTCGTGGCCAGGGCGCCCGAAGGCGGCCCGAAGTCGCGTCCGGTCGTCATCGGCCTGGGGCCGTGCGGCCTGCTGGCCGGCCTGCTGCTGGCGCAGATGGGCTACCGCCCGATCATCCTGGAGCGTGGCAAGGAAGTGCGCGAACGGACCAAGGACACGTTCGGCCTGTGGCGCAAGAGCGTGCTGAACCCCGAATCGAACGTGCAGTTTGGCGAGGGCGGCGCGGGTACGTTCTCGGACGGCAAGCTGTACAGCCAGATCAAGGACCCGAAGCACTACGGCCGCAAGGTGCTGGAAGAGTTCGTGCGCGCCGGCGCGCCGGAGGACATCCTGTACAAGGCGCGGCCCCACATCGGCACGTTCCGGCTGGTGAGCATGGTCGAGAAGATGCGCGCCGAAATGCTGGAACTGGGCGCGGAGATCCGCTTCGAGACGCGCGTGGACGATTTCGACATCGACAACGGCCAGGTGCGCGGCCTGAAGCTTTCCAACGGCGACTACCTGGCGTGCGACCACGTGATCCTGGCCGTGGGACACAGCGCGCGTGACACGTTCCACATGCTGCATGACCGGGGCGTGTTCATGGAGGCCAAGCCGTTCTCGCTGGGATTCCGGATCGAGCACCCGCAGGGCCTGATCAACCGCAGCCGCTTTGGCAAGTTCGCGGGCAACAAGCTGCTGGGCGCCGCCGACTACAAGGTGGTGCACCACGCCAGCAACGGCCGTGCCGTGTACAGCTTCTGCATGTGCCCGGGCGGCACCGTGGTGGCGGCGGCGTCCGAGCCGGGGCGCCTGGTCACGAACGGCATGAGCCAGTATTACCGCGCCGAGCGCAACGCCAACGCGGGCATCGTGGTGGGCATCACGCCGGAGGAGGACTTCCCCGGCGGCCCGCTGGCGGGCATCGCATTTCAGCGAAAGTGGGAAGAGCGAGCGTTTGAACTGGGCGGTAGCGACTATCGCGCGCCGGGCCAGCTCGTGGGCGATTTCATTGCCGGACGCGCGTCCACGTCGCTGGGTTCCGTCGAACCGTCGTACAAGCCGGGCGTAACGCCGACCGACCTGAGCACGTCGCTGCCGGACTACGTCATCAACGCCATCCGCGAGGCCCTGCCGGAACTCGACAAGAAGATTGCCGGGTTTGCCATGCACGATGCCGTGCTGACGGGGGTGGAGACGCGTACGTCGTCGCCGCTGCGCATTCGTCGCAATCGCGACGACTACCAGAGCATCAACGTGCGCGGCCTGTATCCGGCCGGCGAGGGCGCCGGTTATGCGGGTGGCATCTATTCGGCGGCCATCGACGGCATCGAAGTGGCCGAGGCCGTGGCGCTGCACATCGCGAACGGGCAGTGACCATGACGGAGCAGGCCGCCCGCCCGGAAGACGACCGCGTCGTTGCCGACGTACGCCACTGGCTCACGCGCGCCGTGATCGGCCTGAACCTGTGCCCGTTCGCCAAGAGCGTGCATGTGAAGGGGCAGGTACGGTATGTGGTCAGCCAGGCCACGCGTGACGAGGACGTGCTGGACGACCTGGAGCGCGAATTGCGCGGGCTGGCCGAGGCCGATCCCGAGCAGGTGGATACCACGCTGCTGATCGTGCCGCATGCGCTGGCCGACTTCCTGGCGTACAACGACTTCCTGTATTTCGCGGACCGGCTGCTCGGCAGCCTGCGGCTGGAAGGCATGCTGCAGATTGCGAGCTTCCATCCGCAATACCAGTTCGAGGGCACGGCGCCGGACGATATCGAGAACTACACGAACCGCGCGCCGTATCCGATCCTGCACCTGCTGCGCGAGGACAGCATCGCCCGTGCGGCGGAGGCCTTCCCCGAGGCCGAGGACATCTACGAGCGGAACATGGAAACCCTGCGCCAGCTTGGCCACGCCGGCTGGCTCAAGTGGATGGCGGGCAAGAGCGATCTCTGAGGCGATCCCCGCGCCGGCTCACGTGCCCACTTACGTGGGCGTGGCCGTGGCGGACGTGAAGAAGCGTTCGCCCAGTTCCTCCAGCCCCACGGACTCCAGCACCTGTTGCAGCCGCTCGGCCGGGCGCCGGCGCGGCAAGTCCTTGTACTGGGCGATGATCAGCTCGTTTTTCATCGAGTGTTCCCAGCCCACCAGTTCCGTCACGCTGACCTGATAGCCGTGCGCTTCCAGCTGCAGGCAGCGCAGCACGTTGGTCAGCTGGCTGCCGAATTCGCGCGTGTGCAGCGGGTGGCGCCAGATTTCCGTCATCGGATTGCCGGCCAGCAGGCGGCCCTTGTGCTTGCGCAGCACCGAGGCCACTTCGGCCTGGCAGCAGGGCACCAGCACGATATGCTGCGCGCGCTTGGCCAACGCGAAGTGGATGGCGTCGTCGGTGGCGGTGTTGCACGCGTGCAGCGCCGTGACAACGTCGATGGTCTCCGGCAGCGCCGGCGATGTGATCGAGTCCGCCACGGACAGGTTCAGGAACGACATCCCCGGAAAACCCAGGCGCTCGGCCAGGGCGGTAGAACTGGTGACCAGTTCCTCGCGCGTCTCGATGCCGTAGATATGCGAAATGTCCTTCAGGTCCTTGAAGAACAGGTCGTAGAGGATAAAGCCCAGGTAGGACTTGCCCGCGCCGTGATCCACCAGCGACACGACATCCTTGGCGTCCTTGACCTCGCGCAGCAGCGGCTCGATGAACTGGAACAGGTGATAGACCTGCTTGAGCTTGCGGCGGCTGTCCTGGTTCATCTTGCCGTCGCGCGTCAGGATATGGAGTTCCTTGAGCAGCTCGATGGACTGGCCGGGACGGACTTCGTGGGTGCTGGACATCGGGAAAGGGTGGGGCTTTGAATGCTTCGGAAAGGTCGACAGTTTACCGAATTCGCCGCCAAACCACCGCCAGAACATGGCTACCCCACTTTTGTGGGCTAAAGCTCACTCTGCCGCTTGCCGTTATACCTTCGATCACGACAAGCAGAGTTGGCGCAGGTACGGCCGTCCAAGCGGAAGGACCCGGGGCACGAACCCCAGCCGGCATGGCGCCATGCAGAACGAGAAAGCGGGGAGCCATGAACGCGGACGTGGGATTACGCCTGGAACTCAACCAGCCGGGCGATCAGGTAAGGGCGTGTTTTACGCCAGAGACCGGCCGGGTGCCGCCGGACCGGGCGGCGCTGGAAGCATCGCTGGCCGAGCACGGCTGGCAGGGGGCGCGCCTGGACCAGGCCGCCGTGACAGGATTCCTGACCCAGTGCCAGCTGACCGACCGTGAAATCGATGCGGTGATCGGCACGGTACTGGACGGCGCCTTCGAGCTGGAGATCTCCGCCGACAAGCTGCAGCTGCTGCTGACGCTGATGCCGCCCGAGGGCGGGCGCACCATCGACGAAAGCGATATCGCTGCCGCCGCGGCGTCGATGGGCGTGGTGGCGCTGCTCGATTCGGCTGCCATCGGCGTAGCCCTGGAGGCAGGCAGTTGCGAAGGCCGCGAGATCGCACGCGGCGTGGCGCCCGTGCAGGGCGAGACGGCCCGTTTCGACAGCATGGTGCAGCAGCAACGGCCGGCACAGGCGGACAACGAGGACGAGCGCGTTGACTTGCGCGACCTCGGCAGCCTGCTGCTGGTGAACCCCGGCACGGCGCTGATGCGCCGCACGCCTGCCAGGTCTGGCAAGGACGGCATGGACGTGCTGGGCAAGCCGATTGCCGCCGATCCCGTGGTCGACACGCCTTATGCGGCAGACTTGACCGGCGTGGCCGCGGACCCGAACGACCCGAACCTGCTGCTGGCGGTGATCGCCGGATCGCCGCGCGTGCTGCCCAACGGCGTGATCGTCAGCCCCGTGGTCGACGTGGACGCGGTGGACCTGCATTCGGGCAACGTCAATTTCGATGGCTCGCTGCGCGTGTCGGGCGATATCCGCACGGGCATGTCGGTGCGCGTCACGGGCGACGTGGTGGTGCAGGGCACCATCGAGGCCGCCCATGTGGAAGCTGGCGGCGACGTGATCGTCAAGGGCGGCATCATCGGCAAGGCGGATTCGGCCCATGGCGGCGACCCCAACGAGGTGGCCAGCGTGCGCACCAAGGGCGCGGTGCATGCGCGTTACATCCAGAATGCGATTGTCGAGGCGGCGACCGAGGTGGTCGTGGAAAGCGGCATCCGCCAGAGCGACGTGTCGGCGGGCGAGCGCGTGGTGGTAGGCACGCCCACGTCCCAGGGCAGCATCAGTGGCGGCCGTACGCGCGCGCTGCAATCGGTCAGCGTGGCAACGCTGGGCGCCCCGGCGGGATCGGCCACTGCCGTGCAGGTTGGCCTGAACCCGTTTGCGGACCAGCAGAAGGCCGAGCTGGAAGCGCGTCGCCGCAAGGTGCTGGATGACCAGGCCAAGCTGCAGCAACTGGTGGCCTTCTTTGCCAAGAACCCGGAGCGCGCCCAGGGCGACGTCCGCGAGAAGGCGCGGGCCACCATGTACAAGATCAATCGCGACCTGTTCGAGCTTGATGCCGAGATCGCGAAGCTGACCGAACAGATCAAGCCGTCGGACGAGGCCATGATCGCGGTGGGCCGCCGCATCCATGGCGGTGTGACCCTGCAGGTGGGGCACAAGGTGATGGCGGTCATGGAAGACAAGACCGGCGGTCAGGTGCGGGTCATCGACGACCGCATCACGGTGACCTGATTCCGCCGGATTCGGGCTGGCTGCCATGGACTGGCGGCCGGTTCGTTTGGCCGATTCGTTTGGCCGATTCGTTCGGCGGGTTCGCTCGGCCAGCTTCGTTCATCCGGTTCGCCATTTCGCGCAGAATTTCGTATCCGGGGGCGTCTGTTACGGTCAGGGTGACACGTTACGTCACCCGTAACACCCGGACGGTTGCACGCTTGCCCTTGGCTTTTCGTACGATGGCCACGCGCGGCCTCCAAAACTACGCTGTCCGGCCAGCATTTCAGCCAAATTTGCGGTTGCACGCGCTCTGCGTGACTGGCCAGAAATTGTCTGGCACGCCGTTTGCTCAGTCTCCCGTATCAAAACCAGACGTCAGGGGAGACGCAACATGACCGCACTCGTGATCGAAGACCAACCGCTGGTGCGGCTGGGCATGCAGCGGCTGCTGGAGCGGATGCCGGGCATCGGCGCCGTGCGTGCCCTGGACCCGGCCGGCATCCTGGCGCTGGACCCCAGCCTGGTGACCTCCATCGTGCTCTATGGCATGACCGGCGACGCCAGCGACAACTGGTACCTGCTGCGCCGGCTGCACCAGACGCTGCCCCACGCGCGCATCCTGCTGCTGTCCGACAACATGTGGCTGCGCGTGCCGGATACGCTGGAAAGCTGTGGCGTCGTCGAACATCTGCCCAAGTCGGCATCGATCGAGCGTATGGAAGCGGTGGTGCTGCAGATGCTGGGCTGCGACGGATTCGTGCCGATGCGCGGCGGCATCGCCGAGGTATGGCAGCCGGCCTACCATCCGCGCGTGGTGTCGTAACGGGCCGGCACCGGCCCTCAAAACCTTATTGAGACAAATCCGATTTAGCAGGCGCCACGGTTTTTCGCGGCGTTTCGTGCCTAGAATTTCCGTCATCCAATCCGGATATCCAGCGAGAAGGAGGACTTGATGATGGGAATGGTGAGGGAAGCTGCGGGTGCTGACGGCGCTGCAGGAGTGGGTGCCGTGGATGCGGCGGGAAACGTGGCGCGGTCGTCCGTGCTGTCGTACTTGCACGGTGACGCGTCGCGCGACGCCGGGCGCGCGAAGGCCCGCGATGGGGCCGCGTTGGAGGCGCTGCATCTCGATGCCGCAGACGCGCTGCTGCGTCGGCATGGCCGGTCGCTGGCGGACTGCCAGGTATCGCGCGAATGCGCTGGTCTCGACGTGGAAGACGATGCCGTGCTCTATGTGGTGCGTGTGGGGGAGGGTTTCGATACCTACGCGCTGAACGAGGCGCTGACGGCGCTGCAACTGGCCCGCGGCCTCACGCCGTCCGCACAACTCGACGTCGTATTTCAGCCATGAGTGTGGGTGCGGGCGAGATCCTCCGGTGCGCGGCCGTCATCGCCGAGGCCGCGCATGGCGAGGCCAATTTCCGGTCGGCCATCAGCCGCTGCTACTACGCGGCCTATCACGCTGCCTATGCATGGCATTGCGCGCTGCCTGCGCCGGGTAGCGGCGGATTTCGCAAGACTGGCAAGCACGAGACGCTCGTCAACCAGCTATACCATCCGGGCGTGCGTCGCGAGCATCCGGGCTACTGGCGATCGATCGCCCTGGCGCGGATGCTCAATCGAGGCAGGCTGCTGCGGCTGCAGGCGGACTATCGCATCGAGGCCGAAGTGGATCGTGGGCAGATGCTCGGGGCGGTGGCCAATGCGGCGATGATCGTGAGGCAGTGCGGTGGATGACGATCGCGCGGCCCAGGGCGCTAGTCAACGCGATGACCTGAACTGCCGGAAGATTGCTGGAGACGTCTGGGGACCAAAGCAAAAAGGGCAACCCGAATGGGCTGCCCTTCCTACTTCAAGTGATGGTGCCGGAGATAGGAGTCGAACCTACGACCTTCGCATTACGAATCCGGGACGTACCTCAGCGAACCCGCATCATACATCAACAGACACGCACTCTACATGAACCGCTTGAGCCACTCCACGACAATGTGCGGCGAAGCTGGCACCGGGCAACGAGCAAACCCGATGGTTAAGCAGCGGGTTTGCCTCGGGGTGAAACGGGTTCCGGGGAACCGACCCCTTCGCGGTGGCCGCGTCAAAATTGCCGAACGGGGGCATGGGTTAGCTTGGGCGGTTCGGGGCTCTGAAAAACGATTCTGGCGACGCGGTGTGGGCTAGGCAGTGCTCTATTTGATGCCGGAGGCCAAGCACGCCTCGTGCAGGGCTCGTGCCACAAAAATCGCACTTGGGATGTGAACCATCTCAGTGCTTTCCTTTTCGTACAAGTACCGCCAATCAACGAAAGCCGTCCTGAGGTTGGCCAGAGCGTCGCCAACATCGGACGTCTCGGCAAGTCCCTCGCTTTGCGCCACGTGGGGAGTCACCTTGCTTAAGGCGGCAAGCGCGGCGCCGGGCAAGCCCTCATATAGTTTCATAAGGTCGTGTCCCCAAGGGGTGACACCGTGAGCCTCGGCAAGAGTCTTTAGATACAGTTCAATCGAAAAGGCAATGTTGACAACGAACGGCGCTGCATACACAGGGTTACGTGGTTGCCGATTCAACATCTCATGGCAGTCTCGTGAGACGGTGGCAAACGCAATCGCCTGCCGAAACATGCTCTGCAATTTCGTGGGCGGCGGAGGCCGTAAGCCACGCTTGTCGAGAAATTCTCTGGCGACTATCAGGTCCATTTCGGGATCACCGGTGATAGGTACAGTGCCGACGACGACCCCATTAACCTTTAGCCATTTATGACCCTCGGGGGGGCTATCTTCCGCTCCACCATCCATCGGTGACGTTCTGTTGACCATGCCTAACCTCTGTTTGCGAGAATGCCGTGGTACTACATTGCAATGAGCGATCGATATGCCATGTAGCCACCCCAAAAAAATCCACCGAAGGACGCCACACCAAGAGCAACAGATGTGAAGTTCATTACGTGACCTGCAGCAATCCAACTATTTGCACAGTCACCATTTTGGTTTGCATAGCAAAACTGTGAGAGATATCGGAAGCCGGAAGCCACCCCCGCCGATCCGAGGCTACAGACAAAAATCAGCAAGGCAAACCCTACGCCGGACACAAGCGTCGCGCTATTTGCCGATGGAGTCTTCGTTAGTAAATTGCCGAGGAACGCCAGCAACGCAGCAGCGGCCCCCCCATTGATCAACAGTGCAGATTTAAGCGCTGTTTGCCCGGCCTCTATTACGGCTTTGAACATCTCTACTTCAAACGTGTTCTGAATCTTCCAACGCTCAATGTCCACCGTGGTGCGTCGTTTTGCTTCCTCAGCCCCCATCGTTGGAGCACCTTTACTGAAGTCCTCTAGAAAGTTATCGAAGGCCTCTATTTGCACAGCATCCACGCCACGTTTCTTGGTTTCAGAGAGTACATCTCGTACGTGTTGGATTGCTTCTACGGCGTTCATCGCACTAGGCCCTATCGGTGAAGGTTGACCGGGGCAGAATACCGGCAACACGTCTCATCGCCGCCCCTCTTTGGTAGGGGGTGCCCTAGATGCGACGCAGAGCGGCGGAGACCTGCGGCTCCAAGTGGGGATATTCGTCGAGGATTTCGTTTACCACTCGCTCTAGCCGATACAACTGGAAGTAGGCGTTCTGAACGATAGCGGCACTGTCGAGTCCGGCACGCAGCGCTGGCGTGATGCTTCGCCATAGCGTGCCCTTGCTGGAAAGCCGCACGTACCACAAGCAATGCGTGGCCTCGGCGATGGCCTCGGGCGAAAAATATTCAGCGTCGTTTTCCATAATCGTCCTCTATCGGGCTCGTTGAAAAAAATCCGGGGGGCATGTCACCTGCCGTAACATGCCCCCCGGCGTCCAAAAATGCGACACGCGCACCAGCGCACACACCAGCACGGGCCGCACTCGCTGAAAAGCGATTCACCAAGCAACGCCCGTCAAATGCGCCACGGCACCCGGACGCAGCGCGCCCCACGAGAGGCCGTCATAGACGCCACGCAGCGCGGCGCTATAGGTCTGGAACAACGAACGCGTCGGCGGTGCCACCATGCCCGCGTCATCGATAATCGGCAGCGGCGTTGTGTCTTCCTCATGAATCGATGCTTCGACGCTAACGCTGAATTCCGGGGCGGGCAGCGCGCGTGCAATCGATCCGCCATCGATCAAAAACAAACTGTCATCCGGCACGTTTGCACTCACGACGAACGGCAGACCGATCAGACGCCCCGAAGCCATCTCGGGGAATTGCAATGCGCCCGTGGCGGTCAGCAGCATCGATAGCGCCATGCTGTTGTACGGCGACATGCACCACGCAAACCCGCTCGCGTCGAGCCCGCTTTTCAACAGCAGGCCGGCCATATGTTTCAAATCGGCGGCGATCTCCGCAGGCGTGGCGCCCGTGCTCGGGATCGAGTTCGCCGCAGGCAGGCCATCGAGAATGCCAGCGGGGCTCACGTCAGGCACGGCGGCATCCGCGCTCAGGAATTTCGCATCGAACATCGCGGCACTGTCGGAGACGATGGCCTCGCGAATGATTTGCTCAATGCGTGGTGTCGAGCGGCGGGCGAGTTCCTGCGTGAAGGTGCCAATCACGGCGGGGGCATAGGGCGTCAACTTCGTCCCCTTGACCTTGATCGCGCCCACGCGAATCGGTGCCCCTTCCTTACGCCATCCTGCGGCGAGGTTGGGATTCGCGTTGGTCGTGTCGCGGCTCGGGATCGTGATCGAGGTTGCGCCGTTGAAATTCTCGGTCACGAGCGGCAGCGATGCGAAGACGCTGAGCTTTGCAAGTTCGGCGAGAAACGCGCCTTGCACCTCGCGCGTCAATTCCTGTGCCCAGCCGGGAACGTTAGTCGTGGCCGGGTCTTGCACGGCCTTCATGATGACGCCCAACGCATCGGCATCCTTGCGACCGAGGCTGCCATAACGCGCAGCGGCAATCTCGGCAGGCGTCTTGCGTTCGAGCGCGGCCACGACTTGCACCGCAAGCCCACGCCATAGCGGCAGGGCTTTCGCTTCGATGGTGGGCGACGCCTTTGCAGCGCTGCGCGTGGTGGGCGTGGCCGTGGTGGTGACGTGGCCCGCGTCGGCCTCTTGCTGTAGCGCCTTGGTGCGTGCCATAAGCGCATCGGCGGCGGCATCGTCGCCTCGGTCAAGCGCGGCCTGTAGTTGCTCGCGGGCGGTGGTGAGTTGCTTTTGAATAACGAAGTTGTCCATGATTTTCATCCGATTGGCATTGATGCTCTCCCATTCGTGTCGGCCCGACTCAGACGTGAGCCGCACTGACAGGTGCGCCGATTTGCGCGGACTTGCAAACCCGGCATGAGGCAGACGGCCTCCCATCGGGCAAATCAATGTTCGGCTACGTGGCGACGGAATTCCGCTACCAGTCGTTCACATGCGGTGCTCAATTGCCATTCGGCCAGCACCGCGATTTCGCGATGGCGCTTGGCCTGTTCGGCAATCGTTTCGTCAAACGTGCGGGCCTGTTGGGCGCTGGCCGATTCGAGGGCGTCTATGCGTTCGGCGTGGCCGTTCACTAGCGGTGAGAAGTGATCGCGCATGGCTTCCGCCACGCCCAGTGAATAGGCTTCGGCAGTATGGTCGACGGCCTTTTTGATTTGCGAAGGCAAACCCTTTTCGAGTTCATCTATGCGCTTGGTGAGGTCACGCAGTCCGCTTTCAAGTCCCGCCACGAGCCGGGTGAAATCGGGCGGCGCGCTGGGTTGCTGCAACCGGGCGATTTCTTGCCACAGTGCGTCGACGTCGTGATGCAGCGCTTCGATTTCGCGCGAGCTTGCGCGGGTCGCCGTGGTCTGGCGTTGCGGGGCAGCGAGGCCGCCAACGTATCGAGGTTGTTGCGTCATGACCGGGCCTCGCTCCTGTGCGTGTTGACGGCGAGTTTTGCGGCGGCATAGTGCTTTTCAGCGTCGCGAATCTCGCCGCATAGATCGGCGTCCGGGTTTGCCTGGGCACAACGGCGAAGCCATTGCATGCGCTGATTTGCGCGGGCCATGGCGAGCGTGAGGGCGAGTCCCTTGAGTTCGGCCACAAGGCGGGTTGCGAAATTCGTCCCGTCACGCACAGCGTTATCGAGTTCGGCGGCCAGCGCGTCAACTCGTTCCTGACCCATGGCGCCGCTCATACGCGCTTGGCGCAGCATCATCGCCGCATTCGAGAGGTCGGGCTCGCGGGCGGCGTCCTTGATCGGCACGCCGTGGCGCAAATGGTCGGCAATGGATTTCAGGCAGACGATTGACCGGGCAGCGGCGTCGGCGTTTTTCCAGACGTCGGCCTCGGTTGCGGCCAACTTGGCATCGACGCCGTCGGCGTCAGCCGCGCGGGCGGTGGTCGGCAACGCGGCATAGCGGGCATCGCACGTGGCAATGGCTTGCTGCAACAGGTGGCGTGCGTGGCCGCGAATTTCTCGCAACGAGTACCAGCCTTGCATGATGGCCTCCAAACGTGAAGGGCGGCGGCGACTACGGGCGCGCCGGGGCAAATCGAAGTCACGCGATGCGATAGCGGATTTCGCCGCGCCCAGATTCGGCGATCACGTCGCCGTCGGCGGTGAGTTGGCGCAGGGCGCGTCGCACAGTGCCAGCGGGCAGGCGACAAACCTTTGTCAGCAACCAGAACGGCGAACCGCGTTGGAATGACCCGAGAACGCGCCAAACGTGCACGCGTTCCTGTCGCAGATTTGGCGGTTCGTCTGGGATAGAAGCGGGCGCGGTGGTCATAGGCGCTCGGGGTGGATGGAATGCGGGAAGCGCGCTCAACGATGGCGGGGCGCTCGCCGCACCGATTCGGAAATGACACCGAAGGGGGCGGGGCCATCGCGCAACGCGCTTGCCTATGGTCGGAAGACTAGTCCCGATTACCGAGGTTTACAAGCACGTCGAGGCGCCCAGCATCCCAAGCACAGGCCGGGGCCACGACCCATCGGGCACCGTGCCGCCAGCGTTGCCGCACGGGCAGCGGGTCAGGATCAGCCCTACGCTTTGGCAGGCTCGGCGGCGGCGCCTTTTCGACGGCGCCGCAGAGTTCGAGCCAACTCGGCGCATTGCGTCTCACGGCAGGTACGGGTTAGGCCCGGCTTCACGCTCGAAAGTGTGGACAGGTGCCAGCCTATGGCGCTGGCGGTTGTCGTTCGTCGGCGGCAACGAGGTGTCGGTTTCAGACCTACGCCCGAGGGGGCTCAATCTCAACGCGCGACAGAGGGCCAACATGCCACGCATAGCCCGATCCACGTCGGTATCGATGGCCCGGGCGGCGGCTTGCTGCGTCGTCGTGCGCCGCCTGACCCGCGCTTGCACCGAGCGCAACTCGCGAAGCATGGCGACTTGATGGCAATAGTCCGCGAATAGCGCTTCGTCGGCGGCGGCGAAATGCCCGGGCGCTAGGGCCGCCAGCGTCTCGCGCCAGATCGTGGCGGCGGCGGGCGGTAGGTGTGGGGGCGGTAGCCATTCGCTTGTCTGCGAGGCGCTGGCCTCGACGTTCGCTGCGACTTTGCGGCGCATGGTGGCCTCCGGGTTGGCGGCGATCAGCGGCAGGATAGGCCCGATCATTTGTCGGTTATAGCCGCAGATTTTCCGGCTTTCCAGTACCGGAAAACCCCGGGCAGTGCACACCTCCGGTGACCGTCACTCGGTCGGCGGCAATCGCTCTACTCCCGGAGTGCCCCCCGGGGCCTCGCGCGACTCGCCCGCCCGGCGACTTCGCTTCCACGATCACCGGGGTCAAGGCGTCAGCGTTGCTCTTGCTCGTCGTCCATCCCACTCATGCCGACCGATGCGAAGATCGGGCGATAGGCAATCTCGCCCTCGTCGGTGTTCACAGACTCCAGGATCAGGCTACCCGCGCAGTACAGCAACGGCGCGCTCGTGGACGTGTTCCACTCGTCGCGCCTGCGCGTGGCCGACCATTCCATGCCGACGAACGACAGGGCAAAGAGGGTTGCGCAGCGGCCATCCATATGCTCGGCGGCGTCCTGCCAATCGGCGACGTTCGTGCCCAGCAGCATGAGCAGGTCGGCCAGCGCCAGGCCCAGCCGCTCGGCATCGTCGCTGATGACCCGCAAGCGATTACCCAGCAATCGCGTTTGGTACGAGGGATAGTCGCGCATGCCATGGCGGCGGAAATGCACGAGGGCATCGCGGCGCAGACGGGCCAAGCGATTACCGATGTGTTGCAAGGGGGTGGTCATTGATCGTTCTCCGGTTCGTCGTGCTCGGGCGGTGCAAACAACGGGCAGCGATTCAGGGCGTTCGTGCCTTTCAACGCCCGGCTTTGTTCGATGCGGCTGGCTTCGGTTTCACCCTTCACGGAACAGCCCGGCCAGCCGTGGCGATCACGACCGGTAAAGTGGTGGCAGTCTTCACAGCAGCGCATGGACGGTCCCCGAATAAATCAGCGTTCAAACCCCGAACTAATGCTTTTCTTTTTTCGGGGACCAGACCATTTCCGGGTACATCCCCACACCCCGAACCCGAAATAATTCCCACCCCTTGTGGGGGTGGGAATTATTTCGGGTTCGGGGGGGTGAAAGCGGTGGAGGGTGGACCCCGGAATATGGGCAAGGGAATATCTCGGGAAGGGGGGTCATGATTCAACCCCCGGTTGCGTGTTTTCCCCAAGCCAAAAGAATTCGCCATCGCGGGTCAGGGCGCCGGAGTCGCACAGGCTTTTGATGGCTTCGCGGGCACGATCGCCGGGGCGGGGCTTGTCGGCCAACTGCAGCGCCTGGACTGCGGCAGAAATGGCGGCGGTCTGGTGGATCTGTGTCCGGTTCCCCATCGCTGTGCGGATGGTGTTAAGTACGAGCTTCTGGTTCTCGCCACCAGCAGGCGGGCGCCCGCGTCGGTGCTTTGGTTCCCCGGTGTCTTTCATCTCCACCGGTTGGTCGGTGGGCACTACTACGCCGCTCGTGACGTCCTGCCCTTCGTCATCGCGAGTCACCACGGACCATTCGACTACGAATCCGAAACGTCCCCCGTCGCGGGCGTCCTTGACCTTGACCGATTCCCAGTAGCCGACGCCGTTGCTTTCCTCGCTGGCCTTCACGACGCGAATCACAACATCGGTGTCGGCGCGGAAATTCGACCCACCACGCGGGCCATTGGCGACGTCTTTACCGGTGTGATGCACGATCAGGACGAAACCGCCCACAGACCATGCCAGCCGCCTAGCGGCTTGGATCAGCATACGGGCGTCACGGGTTGAGTTCTCGTCGGCCATGCCGCTTGCGCAGGCCAGCGTATCGATGATGACGAGCGTGCCGGGCGCGCAGTGCGCGGCCTTGATCGATTGCGCGAGACGTAGCACGTTTTCGTCGTCGTCAAGACAGAACGTGCCGCCATCCAGGAATCGCAGGTTTTCATGATCGCCATGGCGCGTCGCCTGCATCGCGCGAATGCGCATGCCAAACCCTGCGTTGCCCTCAAGACAGAGGTAAATCACTGGCGCTTGTTTGACCTTGAAGCCGAACCAGTGCGGATCACCATCGGCCACGGCATAGGCCAGATGCAGCGCGAGATAGCTTTTCAGACTGCCGCTTTCGCCGTAGATCATGCCAACGCCCGTTTCGTTGATCAGGTTGCGCACCAGCCAGCGCGGCAGGGGTTTGGCGGCCATCTCGCCCGCTGTGAGTAGCGGATACAGGCGGGGCGCTTCGTCATCCAGTGCTGGGGCGCCGCCATAGTCGTGGCCGTTCGCCAAGCGGCGGCCGTCGCGGGCTTCGTCCAGTAGCCGGGCTTGTTCGATATGTTCGGGCGTGGTCATTGCAAACCCTCCACGACGGCAAACACGCGGTCGGCGACGCTCGCGGCGCCTTCGTCGAGGTGCATATCGTTGAAATCGCTTTTGCCTGTCACGGGGAACGAGAACACGGGCCAGCAGACGCGGCCACCGATGGCCGATGCGGCGGCCAGCGCGTGAGTTATGCCCGGGTTTGATTTACCGGTGCTCGTCGGGTCGTCGTCATCGGCACAGACCACGATGACCGCGCCGGGGTAGAGCGCATGCCAGCGCAACGCGACGTGTAGCAGGTTGCCGCAATTCATGGCCACCACGGTACATAGGCCGGTGCAGGCGTGCAGTGACAACCCGGTGGCGACGCCCTCGCAGATCAATAGGCGCGGCGCATGCGGGGTGGTGTCGCGCGTGTCGATGCGGCCAATCTGGAAACCGTTGCCCTTGATGGATGAGCCCGGCACGAATCGCTTGTTGCCTGTCGGGTCGATGGTCTGCAAACCGGCGATGTCATCGGTCATGGTCCGCAACGGCACTAGGAGCAATTGACCTTCGACGCGCAGCAGGCCGCCCGCGTTGACGCCCTTGCGGCGCAGATAATCGTGCCGGTGCCATACCTGCGTGGCGGCACGGAAGCGCTCGGCAAAACGCGTGTCTGGCGTGGGCTGGACGCGGCCAATGCTATTGGCGCGAATCTGTGTCACGCGGGCGCGGCGCAGCGGTGACGGCAGGGGGACGGACGCATGCCAGTTGGCACACCAGTCGCCTCGCCGAAAGTCGCCCAGCGTGGCGCGCTGGCCGTGGGAGACGTACCAGCCAGAACGCTGGCCGGGGCGGTCTTCCTCGGTGCGAAAGCGATGCACCTTGCCGTCGGGCACCGGGTCGCCAATGTCATACCCGTGACTTACCGCAAAGTCGCGAAAGTCGGACATGACGTCCCCTTACGCGGCGGTAGCGTTTGAGACAGTCGCCGAAACCGATTTGCGTGAGGCGTCCTTGACTTGATCGATGATGGCAACGAGCAGGGCTTGCGGTTCGGCGGTCATCAAGTTATGGCCCCGCGTGAAGATGAGCCCCTTCGCGATGAGTTCGGTGCGGTTGTTCCCTTGCATCAGATGCCAGCGCAAGGCCGGGTCCGACCTGAACGCGGCGCGTGCGTATTGGTCCCGCCAGCTTTTCTTGCCGTAGATGTTGATGACAACCATCGGTTCACTCATGTTCATTCCCCATGTGATGCTGGTTTGCAATGTCGGCGCGATGTCCGGTCGCGTTTCAAGGGGAATGATTGGTGCATGCTGTGGCTTCGTTCCAGTGGTCACATATGAGCGCCCCTAGATTTCGCCGAAAAAAAAAGGAACGGGCATAGCCGTTCCTAGTGTGTGTGCATATTGGGCGGGTGAATCTAGTCTTTGGGTGAACGATCCATCTTGTTGAGCCAGGTTTCTATGGTGTCGGGATGACGCTGCTGCTTTGTTGGGTCAGCCGCAAGCCGCGAATGGATTTCCTGTGCGGCGGCCCAAGCGGTGCAGCCATCGCGCGCGTAGATTTCGCGTGCCATCGCGTACCAACCTTCAACCTCTTCTGGCGTGACAGTGCCGGTGTGGCGTCGCCTCTTCGGATTCCGGCGTGGCGAGTAGATTTCGCGTACTTCGTCTGCGAAATCCCGAAGCGCCAAATCCAAATCAGATTCGTATTGCCACTGTTGGCCGTCATCGAGGCCGAAGTCTTCCGCCGCGTCATGGGCAAGGTCAGACGCGCGTTCGCGGATCAGTTCACGAACTCTTGCCTGCTTCAGCACTTCGGCTGGCTTCAGTCGGATTCGTTTCTTTTTCTGTTGGCGCTGAGATGTCATGCGACGTTACCCAACACCGCTTGCACGATGTTGGCCTTGTGATCGACGGTCAAATGTGCGTATCTCCGCGTCACGTCCAATTGGCGATGCCCGAGCACGTTGGCGATGTCGTGCAAACCCTTACCGGCTTGCGCGAGCCAGCTTGCGCAGGTGTGCCGCAGGTCGTGGAACTTGAAGTCTTCGATGCGGGCATCACACAATGCCTGTTGCCATGGCTTGGTGAAATTGAACGGGCGGTCGGGGTAGCCGGTGCGGCAAAAGATCAGGTGATCGGGCGAGGCGCCGCGCGACTGGCGCATGACTTCGGTAACGACTTCCTCGGTCAGCGGCAAAACGCGGTCGTCGCCGTTTTTGGTCTTGTAGACGTGTGCGGCGGGTTGGGCGGCTTTCAAGTCGAGGTCGCGCCAGCGCAGGCCCATGAGTTCGGACTTGCGCGCGCCGGTGGACAGCGCCATCAAAATCAGCAGATACAGCTTCGGCCACGATGACAGGCGGCTGACCTTGAGCAGCCGTTTGCCTTCGGGGCGGGTCAGAAACCGAACGCGGGCATTGCGGACGGCTTCTAGTTCGATGTCGCGCGCAGGGTTGCGCCAGCCCCTGGGCACAAGGCGACGGCGTACGGCAAAGGTCAGGATGGCTGAAAAGATGGCGCGCCAGCGCGACACGGTGGCCGGGGCTGGCAAGTTCAATTCTTTGTAGAGGGGTTGGCCGGATGCGTCGCGGCCCATGAATCGACGAATGGGGGTTTGGGCCATGTCGTCGAGAGCGGCGGCGATGATTTCGGCGTCGAGTTCGTCGATCCACAAGTCGCCAAGATAGGCGCACCAACGGGCGACAACTTGCAGACGGGCGGGATCGTTCCCAGTGTATTGGGCCATGAACGCATCGGCGACCTCACGCACGGTGAGGCGCTCACGACGGGTTGCGCTGGACGGGCGCAGCGGCGTCACGGCGTAGGCCGTGCGCCTTGCTACTGGTGCGGAATGTGGCATTTTCGGGGTTCCTCAAGAGCATAAAACTCGTTTGCTGCTGAGAACGCCCGGAAACCCGCGCCGACATTGAATTTGGTGCCGGAGATAGGAGTCGAACCTACGACCTTCGCATTACGAATGCGCTGCTCTACCAACTGAGCTACACCGGCGAAACCTGACTTGCAAAACCTGTTTCTATCGCTGGGATCCGCGCTGTTGCTGCGTTTGCAGCGAATCGGATAGAGCCAGCGATAATATCAGCGACTTCCGGGTTTGTGAAGCCCTTAGTGCAGTTTTTTATCGAATCCTGCAGGGCGGGCGGCCCGGGGCGCTGCGTGGCAGCCGGGACAGCGCTGCGACAACAGGCGTAAGGATCGCACAGGCAAGGCGGATCGCTTGACGCAAAAAGGGGGCGAAGCCGCCCCCTTTTCCGGATTGACCCGGCGCCGTGTGACGCCGTCCCGTGGTTAGAACTTGTGACGCAGGCCGGCCATCACGCCCACGCGGCTGCCGTGGCCGTAGAACGGCGTCTGGAACGTCGGCTGCGCGCCCAGCGTGCGCCACGCGTCGGTCAGCGTCGTGTAGTCGGCTTCCAGGTAGACGTCGGTACGCTTGCTGAACGCGTAGTCGAGCATCAGCGCGCCGGTGAAGCGGTTGCCCGAATCGCCGGCATGCTTGAGGTGGTCGTAGGTACCGATGGCCAGCAGCGACCATGCCGGATCGAACTGGTACTTGGCGCCCAGGTAGCCGGCCTGGTTCTTGTAGCCGGCGTTGTCGACGTTGCTGTTCGTGTAGCCGAGGTAGATCGTGGCCGGACCCGCGGTGTACGTGCCGCCGAGCGTCCAGACCTTCTGGTCGCTGTTCGGCACGGTCACGCCGTAGTAGCTCGTGGTGTCCTTCATGATCTGGTAGCCACCGGCCATCATGAACGGACCCGTCGCGTAGGTCAGGCTGCCGCCCGTCGACGACGACCGCGCCACGCTGCCTGGTTGCTCGCCGAAGGCATGCTGGGCTGCAATCGTAAAGCCGCCAAATTTGCCGGCGTACTTGACCATGTTGTCCTGGCGCACGCCGCCAGTGTAGTTGCCGCCCTGGAAGCCGACGATGGCCAGGTTGGCCAGTGCCATGGCGTCGTAGCTGGCGATGACCTCGTGGATCACCGTGAATTGCCGGCCCAGCGTAATGGTGCCGAAGTCGCCCTGCATGCCGACATACGCCTTGCGGCCGAACAGGCGGTTGCCTTGCAGGCTTTGGCCAGCATCGGGCGAGAAGCCCGATTCGAGCACGAACAGCGCCTGGTAGCCGCGCCCCAGGTCTTCCACGCCATAGAGACCCCAGCGGCTGCCGGTCAGCACGCCGTCGGTCATCTGCACCTTGCCGTTGCCGGCAGCGCTCTCGTTCGTTGTGTAGCGGATCGTCGTGTCGACGATGCCGTAGAGCGTGACGTTCGACTGGGCCTGGGCCGGTGCCGCGGCACCGATGGCTGCTAGCGCTGCTGTCGTGACGAAGGGCGCAAGGGCTCGCTTCATGATGTAGGTCTCCATCCTGGCTTGTTATTTCGTTTTTGCTGCGGAAGAGCCGGTGCCAAATGCTTGTTCGACTTCTGCTGCCGAAGTGGATCGGCTTGTGCATTTCCCTCACCGGCGTGCATGGGAGGCGCGCAGGGAAGTGATTCCCAGGCGCCGGGACACGCAGTCCAAATCGATTGGGAAAGGCAATCGATGTGATCTGATGTCCTATGACATCGTACCTTACAGAAAAATAACGAGGCAAGACATACGACGAGACATTGGGTGGATCCACAACACTAGAGCGCCATATCAAATACGCTCTCATTCGGTTCCAATTTGGTGCATTTCTGAATTCTGTATTTGCTTAATTTGCAATGCAGCAAATGCGTGTCAGTTTCGCGTAAGTTATTTAAATTCAACGGGAAAGCGTTTTCTATGGCGGATTGGCGCCGCTCGAAAAGGGAGAAATTCCAGACCATGAAAATAGAGAAACTAACGCGTTTGAGTGAGAAAAATCCGCATGGCAGCAATTAACGTCTGCATGTATGCATCTTAAAACTTCTAGGGAATTTACTGAGACGATGTCACCTTGACCGGAATGGGGTACGCGTTTAGATTCCAGTTGCGTTGTATGACGACCGATCAATAACACCCTATTCAGTCATTTGCGCGCGTCGAGCTGGTATCGCGCGCCTGTGCAGCTCCGACACCATGTCTCAGACCTCCAAAGACCCGCTCGACGGCGTCACCACCCGTTGCCATCGCATTCTCCTGACCGGCGCCGCCGGCAATCTCGGAAAAGTCCTACGTGATCGCCTGAAGCGCTATGCCGATGTGGTGCGCGTTTCGGATATCGCCAGCCTGGGCGAAGCCCGCGAGCAGGAAGAGGTGGTGACGTGCGACCTCTCCGACCCCAAGGCCGTGCATGCGCTGCTGGAAGGCGTCGACGCGATCGTCCATCTTGGCGGCGTGTCGGTGGAGCGCCCGTTCGAGGAAATCCTGCCCGCCAACATCCAGGGCACGTACAACATCTATGAGGCTGCGCGCCGCCACGGCGTGCGCCGGATCGTGTTTGCCAGCTCGAATCACGTCATCGGCTACTACAGGCAGGGTGAAGTGCTCGATGCCGATACGCCGGCCAGGCCCGACGGCTACTACGGCGTCAGCAAGGCATTCGGCGAGCAGATGGGCAGCTTCTACAGCGACCGCTACGGTATCGACACGGTGGCGCTGCGCATTGGCTCGTCGTTCCCCGAGGCCAAGGATCGCCGCATGATGGTGACGTGGCTCGGCTACGACGACCTGGAGCAGCTGATCAAACGCGCCATCTTCGTGCCGAACGTCGGCTTCCTGATTGTCTATGGCGCTTCGGCCAATCGCGACAGCTGGTGGGACAACAGCAAGGCCGCGCGCCTGGGCTTCCAGCCCGTGGAGTCTTCCGAGCAGTTCCGCGCCAAGGTGGAATCGGTGCCGCCGCTGCCGGCCGATGATCCTGCTGGCTGGTACCAGGGCGGGGCCTTCGTCAAGGCCGGCCCTTTCGGCGACTGAACGGGGCCGATCGCGATGACCGACACCTTTGAACGTATTGGCGACATGCGCTGCGGCGTGGGCGAAAGCCCCGTCTGGCACGCAGCCGAAGCCGCCCTGTACTGGACCGATATCCCGAATCGCACGCTGTGGCGGGTTGATCCGGCCAACGGCCGCATCGACCACTGGGCCGTGCCCGAGATGGCCGGCTGCATGGCCATGACGGCCGACGGTGGCTGGCTGCTGGCGATGGAGACCGGAATTTTCCGAATCGGCCGTCTGGTGCCCGGACAGCCGGCACCGGTGCCGCAGCGCGTGGCAAGCGTGGCGCATGCGCGCGAAGGCATGCGTTTCAACGATGGCCGCTGTGACCGGCAGGGCCGCTTCTGGGCCGGCACGATGGTGATGGACATGTCGCTGGCCGCCACCGACGGCAAGCTGTATCGCTTCGACGCCCGCACTGGCGCGCTGGACGTGATCCGCGACGAGATGATCACGCCGAACGGGCTGGCCTTCAGCCCAGATGGCCGCACGATGTACGTGTCGGATTCGCATCCGGCTCGGCAGGCCGTGTGGGCTTACGACTACGACATCGATACCGGCACACCGGCCAATGGCCGCGTGTTCATCGACATGAACCGCTACCCGGGGCGACCCGATGGCGCGGCGGTCGATGCCGATGGCTGCTACTGGATCTGCGGCAACGACGCCGGCCAGGTGCATCGCTTCACGCCCGATGGCCGGCTGGACCGCAGCCTGGCGGTGCCGTTTGCCAAGCCCGCCATGTGTGCGTTCGGCGGCAGCGGCCTGGACACGCTCTATGTGACATCGATCCGCACCGACGACACCGACCCGCTGTCCGGCGCGGTGGTGGCGCTGCGCCCCGGTGTGCGCGGCACGCCCGAGCCCGTGCTGCGTGACTGAACCGGTTCCGAAGACGGCCCGCCGAGCCGGGCGGGCCGGGCAATGTGTTGACTTGAACGACAAATAACTCTGATAACGCTGGAGGCAAGACACATGTTTCAAAAACACTTCGCACGTACCCGCCTGGGTACCCTGATGGCCGCACTTGCAACTGCCGTGGCGTTGCCGGTCGGCGCGCACGCCGCGGATTTCCGTTCCGCCGACATCCATCCCGACGACTACCCGACCGTGCAGGCCGTGCGCTACATGGGCGATCTGCTCAAGCAGCGCTCGAACGGCAAGATGTCGATCAAGGTCTTCGCGCAAGGCTCGCTGGGCAGCGAGAAGGACACCATCGAGCAGACCAAGATCGGCGCGCTGTCGATGGTGCGCGTGAACTCGGCCGCGATGAACAACATCTGCGAAGCCACCATCGTGCCGACGATGCCGTTCCTGTTCCGCTCCACCGACCACATGCGCCACGTGCTGGACGGCCCGATCGGCGAAGACATCCTGAAGTCGTGCGAAAAGAACGGCTTCATCGGCCTGGCCTGGTATGACAGCGGCTCGCGTTCGATGTACACCACCAAGCGCCCGATCAAGACGCTGGCCGACGCCAAGGGCATGAAGATCCGCGTGCAGCAGTCAGACCTGTGGGTGTCGCTGCTCGAAGCCATGCATGCCAATGCCACGCCGATGCCGTGGGGCGAGGTCTACACCGCGCTGAAGACCGGCCTGGTCGATGGCGCCGAGAACAACTGGCCCAGCTACGAAAGCTCGCGCCAGTTCGAGGTGGCCAAGTATTACTCGCTGACCGAGCACTCGATGGCGCCGGAAATGCTGATGTTCTCGAAGGTGGCGTGGGACCGCCTGTCGAAGGAAGACCAGGCCATGGTGCGCCAGGCCGCCAAGGATTCGGTGCCGTACATGCGCAAGCTGTGGGACGAGCGTGAGCAGAAGTCGCGCAAGCTCGTCGAGGCTTCGGGCGTGCAGATCATCCAGGTTGACAAGACCTCGTTCCAGGCCGCAATGAAGCCCGTGTATGACCGCTTCATCACCAGCGCGCAGATGAAGGACCTGGTGCGCCGCACGCAGGAAACGAAGTAATCCGCCGACCTCAGGTTGCAGGGAATTCATCATGCTTTCGCCATCCCCCACGCCGGCCAGGCCGGCGGATGGCGCCCACGGCCCCGCCGCTGACGCGGGCGCCGTGCGCGCCAACTTCTACACCCGTTTCTGTGCCGCCCTGGCCCGTGCCTGTCTGGGCCTGGGCATCTTCGGTCTGATGCTGCTGGTCATCGCGGTGCTGTACCAGGTCTTCGGCCGCTACGTGCTGAACGACACGCCCACATGGGCCGAATCCATCGCCATGCTGCTGGTGCTGTACGTGACGATGCTGGGCACCGCCGTGGGCGTGCGCGACGCCGGCCACATCGGCCTGGAATCGCTGCTGATCCTGCTGCCCGATCATCTGCGCACCAAGCTGGAGATCCTGATCCACGTGCTGGTCGGCGTGTTCGGCGCCGTCATGGCCTACAACTGCGCCTTCCTGGCGCATTCGGTGGCCGACTACAAGCTGCCGACGCTGGGCATTTCCGAAGGCTGGCGCTACCTGCCGCCCGTCATCGCCGGCACGCTGATCGTGCTGTTTTCGATCGAACACATCATCGCGGTGCTGAAAGGCACGGAAGTGGAGCCGGCATGGCACTGATCATTCTTACCGTCTGCTTCTTCGGCTTCCTGATTCTCGGGGTGCCGGTGGCATTCGCCATTGGCCTGTCGGCCGTGGCCACGATCCTGTACGAGGGCCTGCCGCTGGCCGTGGTGTTCCAGCAGATGACGTCGGGCATGAACGCGTTCTCGTTCCTGGCCATCCCGTTCTTCATCTTCGCCGGCGAGCTGATGCTGTACGGCGGCATTGCCGAGCGCATCGTCAACTTCGCCAAGTCGATGGCCGGCCACGTGCGTGGCGGCCTGGGCATGTCCAATGTGGTGGCCTGCACGCTGTTCGGCGGCGTGTCGGGGTCGCCGGTGGCCGACGTGTCGGCCATGGGCGCGGTGATGATCCCGATGATGAAGCGCGAGGGCTATCACGCCGACTACGCCGTCAACGTGACCACGCATGCGGCACTGGTGGGTGCGCTGATGCCGACCAGCCACAACATGATCATCTACACGCTGGCCGCGGGCGGCAAGGTGTCGATTGCCGCGCTGATCCTGGCGGGCGTGCTGCCGGCGCTGATCCTGACGATCTGCAATCTGGCCGCCGCCTACTTCGTGGCGCGCAGCCGCGGCTATCCGTCCGGCACGTTCCCGGGCTGGCATATCGTGGGCCATTCGCTGGCCGCCGCGCTGCCGGGTCTGTTCGTGGTGGTACTGATCCTGGCCGGCATTCTGTCCGGCGTGTTCACGGCGACGGAATCGGCCGCCGTGGCGGTGCTGTATGCGCTGACGCTGACCGTGTTCCTGTACCGCTCGCTGACAAAGGAACAGTTCATCAAGGCCGCGGCCAAGGCGGTGAAGACCACCGGCGTGGTGCTGCTGCTGATTGGCATTTCGGCCACGTTCGGCTACATGATCAGCCTCTATGGCGTGGCGGAGCTGACGGGCCAGTTCCTGAGCTCGGTGTCCACCAGCCCGTGGGTGATCTTCCTGCTGGTGAACGTGATGCTGTTCATCCTGGGCACCTTCCTGGACATGGCCGCCACCATCCTGATCTGCACGCCGATCTTCCTGCCGATCTGCATGCACTACGGCATGAGCCCGGTGCAGTTTGGCATGCTGATGCTGATCAACTGCGCGCTGGGTCTCAATACACCGCCCGTAGGCACCACGCAGTTCGTGGGTTGCGCGATTGGCGGCGTGTCGGTGGGGCAGGTCATGCGCACCATCTGGCCGTTTTACGGTGCGTTGCTGGCCGCGCTGCTGCTGGTGACGTATGTGCCGGCGTTCTCGCTGTGGCTGCCGGACGTGCTGCTGAAGTAGGCGGTGCGAGCACCGTCGGTTTCTGCCCTCTCCCGCACGCGGGAGAGGGGAGTCGACTCGTCGAGGACAATCATGCCCTGGCTTCCAGCCGGCCCCCTTCACACGCTGCATGCGGGCACGCATACGCTCAGGGTGGCACCTGCCGCCGGCGGACGCATGGCGACGTTCAGTACCACGCGCGCCGATGGCCAGGTGATCGACTGGCTGGCGCCGCTGCCCTGGCCGGCGCTGGAGCAAGGTTTCGACGCGTTCCAGTGGCCCAAGGCCGGCAGCTATCCCTTGCTGCCGTTCTCCAACCGCATCCGTGAGGGCCGCTTCCGCTGGGACGGACGCGACGTCGATCTGCCCGCGCATCCGGGCCAGGCCCATGCGATGCACGGATTCGGGCATGCGCGCGCCTGGACAGTCGTGGAGCAGGGCAGCGACCGCATTGTCATGGGGCTGGCGCACGAGCCGGCCGGCGGTGACTGGCCCTGGGCGATGCACGCGCGGCAGACGCTCCGTCTGACCGAAGCGGGCCTCGAAGCCGAACTGACGATCCACAATGATGGCGAAACGGCCATGCCGGTGGGGGGCGGCTTTCATCCCTTTTTCGCGCGCGTGCCGGGTATGCGGCTGCGGTTCGATGCCCTGCACATGTGGCCGGCGGACGCCGGTGGCGTGGCCACGGGGCGCACGGTGGTGGGGGATCGTGAGCGCTTCCTGCGCGAGCGCCACCTGCCCGATGCCGATCTGAGCGTCTACTACAGTGGCTGGAAGCGAGCAGCCACGCTGAAGCGGCCCGATGGTGCCGCGCTGACGCTGCGCGCCGGGGATGGGCTCGACCATCTGGTGCTCCACGCGCCGGGCGGCTGTGATTTCGTGTGCCTGGAGCCAGTGTCGCATGTGGCCGATGCGGTCAACCTGTCCGTGCGCGGCTGGGAAGGCACCGGACTACGCCGCCTGATTCCGGGCGACACGGCGACCTGGCGCATGCAGTGGCAGGTATCCCTCTGACGGCTGCGGAAGCCGGGCAGGGCATGGAAGGGGATGGGGGGATGGCAGGGGAGGGGGAAAAGAAAACAGGGCGCCGAGGCGCCCTGTTTGCGTGGAAGTCCGCAGTGATGCCGCGGATCAGGCCTTGCTGGCCGCTTCCTGGTGGTAGCGCGTGACGCGATCCACCTCGTTCTTCGAGCCCAGGATCACCGACACGCGCTGGTGCAGCTTGGTCGGTGTGACGTCCAGGATGCGCTCGTGGCCGTTGGTGGCCGCGCCGCCCGCCTGTTCGACCAGGAACGCCATGGGGTTGGCTTCATACATCAGGCGCAGCTTGCCCGGCTTCTCGGGCTCGCGCTTGTCCCACGGATACATGAAGACGCCGCCGCGCGTCAGGATACGGTGCACATCGGCCACCATCGACGCGATCCAGCGCATGTTGAAGTTCTTGCCGCGCGGGCCTTCGTCGCCGGCCAGGCACTCGTCGATGTACTGGCGCACCGGGGGTGCCCAGTGGCGCATGTTGGACATGTTGATCGCGAATTCCTTGGTGTCTTCGGGGATCTTCACGTCCGATTGCGTCAGCACGAAGCTGCCGGCCTCGCGGTCCAGCGTGAACATGTGCACGCCGTTGCCGACCGTCAGCACCAGCGTGGTCTGCGGGCCGTACACCGCATAGCCGGCCGCCACCTGGTGCGTGCCCGGCTGCATGAAATCGGCCTCGGTGACGGTCTCGCCCGGCTTGTGCATGTGCAGCACCGAGAAGATCGTGCCGATCGACACGTTCACGTCGATGTTCGACGAGCCGTCGAGCGGATCGAACAGCAGCAGGTATTCACCCTTCGGGTAGCGGTTCGGGATCTCGTAGAACGAGTCCATTTCCTCGGACGCCATGGCCGCCAGGTGACCGCCCCATTCGTTGGCGTCCAGCAGCACTTCATTGGCGATCACGTCGAGCTTCTGCTGCGTTTCGCCCTGGACGTTGCCGGTGCCGGCCGAGCCCAGCACGCCCGCGAGGGCGCCCTTGCTGACGGCGTTGGAAATGGCCTTGCAGGCGCGCGCGACCACTTCGATCAGCAGCCGGAGTTCTGGCTGAATCGTGTTGTGCTTGCGCTGCTCCTCGACCAGATAGCGGGTGAGGCTGATGCGTGTCATGGTGGGTTCTCCTTGGATGGCCGCCATTCTACAGGGCTGGCGCTGCGGACAGGCCGTTTTCGGCCCGCCGGGCGCCTTCATGTACACATCAGCTTGCCAGTGCCTTGCCGACGATCTCGCGCACGTCGCGCGACAGCGTGGGGGCCGCCGCAACGCGTTCCAGCGCCGCACGCATGCGGTCGCGCAGCGGGATCTCGTACTTTTGCCAGCGGTCCATGACCCGTGCCAGGCGGGCCGCCACCTGGGGGTTGATCGCGTCGAGGGCCAGCACCTGATCGGCCCAGAACGCGTAGCCCGAGCCATCGGCGGCATGGAACTGGGCCGGATTGCCCGAGCAGAAGCTGAAGATCAGCGACCGCGCCCGGTTCGGGTTGCGCAGGTTGAAGGCCGGATGCTCCATCAGCGCGCGCACCGTGTCGATCGTGCGCTTGCCGGCGTGCGGACCCACCTCGCCACGCTGCATGCCCTGCAGCGAGAACCATTTGTCGATGACCAGGGCGTCGTCCTCGAAGCGCTCGTAGAAATCGGCCAGCGCATGCTCGCGGCCCGGCGCGAAGCTGTTGACCAGCGCCGACAGCGCGGCAAAGCGGTCGGTCATGTTGTCGCTCTGCTGGTAATGCTGGTCCGCCAGCGCCTGCATGTCGGCGTCGCCGCTGTCGGCCAGGTAGCCCAGCGACAGGTTGCGCAGTGCCCGTTTGGCCATGGCATCGGCATCGGGGCTGTAGTCGCCCGGCGTGGCGTTGGCCTGGTAGGCGGCCAGCCATTCGGCCTTGAGCGCGCGGGCCAGGCCTTCGCGCATGAACAGGCGGGCGCGATGGATGGCGGCCGGATCGGCCACGCCCATGCGCTCGGCCAGATAGCCCTCGGCGGGCAGCATCAGGGCCTGCTCGCGGAACGCGGGGTTCAGCGACCCGTCCGTCAGCACGGTGCGGAAGGCCGCCACCAGGGCCGGATCGAGCTTCAGTTCGCGCTGCGCCTGCGCATCGGTTACCAGTTGCAGCAGCGCACGCGTGGCCAGGCGCTGGCCGGCTTCCCAGCGGTTGAACGCATCGGTGTCGTGCGCCAGCAGGAAGGTCAGCTCGGCATCGGTGTATTCATAGTCGACGATCACCGGCGCCGAGAAATTGCGCAGCAGCGACGGCAGCGGTGCGCGGGCGCCCTTGGGCAGGCCGACGAAGCGGAACGTCTGTTCTGCCTGCGTGAAATCGAGCACGCGCGTGGTGCCCGCAGCCTGGCTTTCGCTGTCGAGTTGCAGCGGCAGGTCGTTGCCGGCGGCATCGATCAGGCCCAGCGCGAACGGGATGTGGAACGGCTGCTTGTCCGGCGTGCCGGCCTTAGTTTCGATACCCACCTTCGGGCAGCGCTGCGTCAGCGTCAGCGTGAGGGCGCCGGCGGCGCCATCCCACTGCGTCCGGGCGGACACCACCGGGGTGCCGGCCTGGCTGTACCAGAGGCCGAACTGCTTGAGGTCGCGGCCGTTGGCGTCGGCCATGGCGGCGCGGAAGTCGTCGCAGGTCACGGCCTGGCCGTCATGGCGCTTGAAATACAGGTCCATCCCGCGCCGGAAGCCGTCGCGGCCCAGCAGGGTCTGATACATGCGCACGACCTCGGCGCCTTTCTCGTAGACCGTGACCGTGTAGAAGTTGTTGATTTCCTCGTAGCTGTCGGGGCGCACCGGATGGGCCATCGGGCCGGCATCCTCGGGGAACTGCACCTGGCGCAGCACGCGCACGTCCTCGATGCGCTTGACCGCGCGGCCCGATTCGGAGCCCATCATGTCGGCCGAGAATTCCTGGTCGCGGAACACCGTCAGGCCTTCCTTGAGCGACAGCTGGAACCAGTCGCGGCAGGTCACGCGGTTGCCGGTCCAGTTGTGGAAGTACTCGTGCGCCACCACCGATTCGATATTGGCAAAGTCCACGTCGGTGGCGGTCTGCGCATTGGCCAGCACGTACTTCGTGTTGAAGATGTTCAGGCCCTTGTTTTCCATCGCGCCCATGTTGAAGTCGCCGACGGCAACGATCATGAAGCGGTCGAGATCCAGTTCCAGGCCGAAGCGCCGCTCGTCCCAGCGGATCGAATGGATCAGCGAATCCATGGCATGGCGCGTCTTTTCCAGGTCCTGCGGCTCCACCCAGACCTGCAGCAGCTTTTCCTTGCCCGACGCCGACAGGATCTTCTCTTCGATGCGTTCCAGCTTGCCCGCCACCAGTGCAAACAGATAGGAAGGCTTGCGGAACGGGTCTTCCCAGACGGCTTCGTGGCGGCCGTCCGGCAGGTCGCCTTGCGACAGCAGGTTGCCGTTGGACAGCAGCACCGGGCAGGCGGCGCGGTCGGCGCGCAGCGTGACGCGGTACGTGGTCATCACGTCCGGCCGATCCAGGAAATACGTGATGCGGCGGAAGCCTTCGGCCTCGCACTGCGTAAAGAAATTGCCATTGGAGACGTAGAGCCCCGACAGCGTGGTGTTGGCGGCCGGGTTGCAGGCCACCGTGATTTCCAGCGTGCCCTGCGAGGGCAGGCCGGTCAGCGTGAGCGTGTCGTCTTCGGCGCGATAGGCAGTGAACGGCTGGCCGTCCAGCTTGATGCCGACCAGTTCCAGCGCTTCGCCGCTGAGCACCAGCGGGGCATCGGCGGCGCCGGTGCGCTGCAGCTTCAGCGTGCTGGTGACGATGGTGCGCTGCGGGTCCAGGTCGAGCACAAGGTCGACGTGGTCGATGGCAAACGCGGGCGGAGTATAGTCCTTGCGATAGACGGTAACGGGCGTGTCGGTACGCAGCATGGGGAGATCCTGTCTTCGGGTGACCGGGGGCGGCGGGCCGTGAACGGTGACAACCGGCCCTGAAGCCCCCATTGTAGCCAAGCGGTTTCAGGCCTGCGTTGCGCCAGGGCTGGCAAGGGAATCCGGCTGCCCCGATCGTGTCTGAGGAAACGTGACCGAATCAAAAATAACGAGGTATCGCGATGTGGCAAGCAGCGGTTTCATGGGGAAAGCGGCGTGGCCGGGATCGGCTGGGTGTGCTGATGGCGCTCGGCGCGCTATGGCTGGCGGGATGCGCCAGCACCGTCACCACCGAGGTCACCGCGTTCCGCGACGCAGGCTGGACCAACGACGCGCCGCGTACCTACGCATTCGACCACGCACCGCAGCAGGACGCGCAGCTCGATCGCCAGACCTATGAGCTGTGGCTGTCCCAGGTCCTGTCCGGCATCGGCTTTGATCAGGCGCCTGCCAAGCAGGCGCGCTACCTGGTGACGATGGACTATGACGCCGCCCCCGGTTTCGTACGGGTGGCGGAAACCGTCTACCCCGACCCCT
The DNA here is from genome assembly GCF_002858765.1 of Cupriavidus pauculus. GTDB lineage: Bacteria > Pseudomonadota > Gammaproteobacteria > Burkholderiales > Burkholderiaceae > Cupriavidus > Cupriavidus pauculus_B. The sequence continues at coordinate 119,709 of NZ_PJRP01000010.1, read as the reverse complement.
GGTATGGCCCGTGGGGCCCGTACTGGGGGCCGTACGGCGGGTATCGCCCGTGGGGGCCGTATGGCTGGGGCCCGGGCTACTGGCCGCCGCAGACCGTGGTGCGCGACGTGCCGGTGACGTTCTCGAACCTGCGTGTCTTCTTCAAGGATGCCGCAAGCGGCAAGCGGGTGTATCAGGTGACAGCCCGCAACACGACCGAGGGCGGCGACCTGACGGCGGTGATGCCCTACATGATCCGCAGCGCGTTTGCCAATTTCCCGGGCGAAAGCGGACGCCCGCAGCGCATCACGCTTGAAGTCCAGAAGGACCAAAAGTAGCGAGAAACCGGCATGCATTCGTCGACATTCGTCCACCGGCAGGGGGCGCCGGGGGACGAATCGCACGGGCTACCGCGAGGTAAGGCAGGTTTTCCGAGTCCGCGCCGTAAAAACACTGTCTGGACCGTTGCAAAGGTCTTCCGGCAGGGGATGGCTGGGCATAGAATGGCTGCTCGATTTTTTCGCCTTCTCTTTCCGGACAAGCAGAATGAGCAGCAAGACCAGCGGTGATGCACCGCAACATGCCCCGAACAGCCCCGAAGCGCAACTGCGTCTGGCAGCGCTGGAATACCATCGCAGCCCGACCAAGGGCAAGATCCAGGTAACGGCCACCAAGGCGCTGTCCAACCAGCGCGACCTGTCGCTGGCCTATTCGCCGGGCGTGGCCTACGCCTGCGAGGAGATCCACAAGGATCCCGCCATGGCCGCCGAGTACACCTCGCGTGCCAACCTGGTGGCGGTGATCACCAACGGTACTGCCGTGCTGGGCCTGGGCGACATCGGTCCGCTGGCCGGCAAGCCGGTGATGGAAGGCAAGGGCTGCCTGTTCAAGAAGTTCGCCGGCATCGACGTGTTCGACATCGAACTCGATGCGCGCGACCCGGACAAGATCGTTGAAATCGTCGCCGCGCTGGAACCCACGCTGGGCGGCGTGAACCTGGAAGATATCAAGGCGCCCGAGTGCTTCTACATCGAGAAGAAGCTGCGCGAGCGCATGAACATTCCCGTCTTCCATGACGACCAGCACGGCACCGCCATCATCTCGGCCGCGGCACTGCTGAACGGCCTGAAGGTCGTAGGCAAGGAGATCGGCAAGGTCAAGCTGGCGGTCTCGGGCGCCGGCGCCGCTGCCATCGCCTGCCTGGACACGATGGTGAGCCTGGGCGTGAAGCGCGAGAACGTCTACGTGGTCGACTCGAAGGGCGTGATCTTCCAGGGCCGCGACGCGAACATGGAAGCCAACAAGGCCCGTTACGCGCAAGACACGACGGACCGCACGCTGGCCGACATCATCAAGAACGCCGACGTCTTCCTGGGCTGCTCCACCGCGGGCGTGGTGACCGGCGACATGGTCAAGACCATGGCAGACCGTCCGATCATCCTGGCGCTGGCCAACCCGGAACCGGAAATCCGCCCGGAAGTGGCCAAGGCCGCGCGTCCAGACTGCATCATCGCCACCGGCCGTTCGGACTATCCGAACCAGGTGAACAACGTGCTGTGCTTCCCGTACATCTTCCGCGGCGCGCTCGATTGCGGCGCCACGAAGATCACGGAAGAAATGAAGCTGGCCTGCGTCAAGGCCATCGCCGAGCTGGCCGAAGCCGAGCTGAACGATGCCGTTGCTGCTGCCTATGGCGGCCGCGAACTGAAGTTCGGCCCCGACTACATCATCCCGACGCCGTTCGACCAGCGCCTGATCGAGAAGATTGCGCCGGCCGTGGCCAAGGCTGCGGAAGAGTCGGGCGTGGCAACGCGTCCGATCAAGGACCTGGAAGCCTACCGCCAGCAGCTGACCAGCTACGTCTACCACACCGGGCTGATCATGAAGCCGGTGTTCTCGGCCGCCAAGGCCGCGCCGAAGCGCGTGGCCTACGCCGAGGGCGAGGAAGAGCGCGTGCTGCGCGCCGTGCAGGGTGTGGTGGACGAAGGCCTGGCCCGTCCGATCCTGATCGGCCGTCCGCACGTGATCCAGATGCGCATCGAGAAGGCTGGCCTGCGCCTGCGCCCCGGTGTCGACTTCGAGCTGATCAACCCGGAAGACGATCCGCGCTACCGCGCCTATCACGAGGAATACCACGCGCTGCGTGGCCGTGACGGCGTGACGCCGGACATGGCCAAGGTGGCGCTGCGCCGCTCGAACACGCTGATCGGTACGATGCTGATGCACATGGGCGACGCCGATGCGTTGCTGTGCGGCACCGTCGGCCGCTTCGAGGCTCACCTCGAACACGTGCGCGACGTGATCGGCCTGGCCCGGGACGCCAAGGTGTTCGCCGCCATGAACGCGCTGATGCTGGAAAAGCACACGCTGTTCATCACCGACACGTTCGTGAACGATGACCCGAGCGCAGAGGAACTGGCTGCGATCACGCAGCTGGCCGCCAAGGAAATCGCACGCTTCGGCCTGCATCCGAAGGTGGCCATGATGTCGCACTCGATGTTCGGTTCGTCGAATCGTCCGTCGGCCCGCAAGATGCGCGAAGCCGCGGCGATCCTGGCCCGCGTGGCCCCGGAACTGGAAGTGGAAGGCGAAATGCAGGGCGACGCCGCGCTGGACGAAGACGTGCGCCGTCACTTCCTGCCGACCACCAAGCTGGCCGGCAGCGCCAACCTGCTGGTCATGCCGACGCTGGACTCGGCCAATATCGCATTTAACCTGCTCAAGATGACGGGCGGTCAGGGTGTGACGGTGGGCCCGATCCTGCTGGGCGCCGCCAAGCCGGTGCACATCCTGAACCCGCAGGCCACCACCCGCCGCATCGTCAACATGACGGCCGTGGCTGTGGCGGAGGCTGGTGCGATTCGCTAAGCACTGCATCCAGATCTGAGCGTTTTGCAGATCTGATGGTCGGAAAAAGAAACCGGGCCGCGAGAGACTCTCGCGGCCCGGTTTTTTTGTCGGTGCGCTGGCACGTCTGCCGGGGTGTCAGCGCGTCGGCGGGTCAGTACGCACAGGTTCGTGCGCGCCTGCCAATACTCTCCTGGCTATTGCAGCACGTTGTACTGCTCCCGCATCACCACGATGATCGAACGGGCCGCGGCCATCTGCTGTGCCAGATCGTCGAAGGTGTCCTGGCGAAAATCAACCTCAGCGCTCCAGTTGCAACCTGTGTGGTCCGGCGAATGCACGCGCATCGCATGCAATTCCACCTCGCCGCATTCCGGGTTGTTATCCAGGCACTGGCTCAGGATGGCCATCAGTTCCGATCGGGATTTCACATAGCGCCGCATGCGTCACCTCACTCGTCCTGGTTTACGTGGTCCGGCACACAGTCCGGAAGACCAATCTAGGTAGAACAGGGGGGAGTCGCCAATTGAATCGGCCTATGGAGCAATGGCTTCCGATCCTGCTGCATCTGCGCAAGGTCGCGCTGCGGCGCAGCATTGTGGCGCAAGGGTGACTGTCGCGCGCAAGAAAAAAGCCTGCCGCAAGGGCAGGCTTCAGTTCCGCGGGTGTGACCGACTGCGGCGATCAGAAGCGGTGGCGAACGCCCACGCCGAAGGTATCGCCGTGCTCGACGCCCGTGACCTTGTCGTAGTAGTACGCGGCGTACACGTCGGTGCGCTTCGACAGGTTGTAGTCGTAAGCCACGCCAAACGTGTTGCGCTTGATGCTGGTCACTTCGTTCAGCACGCGGCCGAACGTGTACGACGCCAGCACGTTACCCGCGCCGACGGGCACCGACACACCGGCCTGGCCATCGATGTGCTTGATGTCGCCGGTGGTGCTGGTCGTGAAGTTCGTCTTGATGTACTGGCCCTGCAGGTATGCCTTCACGAACTTGAAGTCATACGTCACGCCAGCCTGGACGGCCGACTGCTTGTCGAGGTTGGCCAGCGCCGGGTTCTGCGGATCGAACGGGGCAACGTCGAACTTGACCTGCTGGAACGCCACCGTGGCGGCGAAGTTGCCAGAGAAGTAGGTCAGGTTGCCGCCCCACTTGTTCTTGCTGTTGCTGCCGGCCGACTCGCCCATGCCGTAGATCACGTTGGCGGTCAGGCCGCCGAAGTTCGGCGTCGAGTAGACCAGCGAGTTGTTCCAGCCCGAGTCACCGATGATGCCCGGATCGTACAGGCCCGTGCCCGGCGTACCGAAGTACGTATGGAAGATCATCGGGCTGAAGGTGTACGAGTCCACCAGCGGGTTGAACAGGATCGTCGACACGAAGTACGGCGTCGTGTTGCGGCCCAGCTTCAGCGTGCCGTAGTTGTCGTTCGTCAGGCCGACGAACGCGTTGCGGCTGAACATCGAGTCGCCGGTGAAGCGGCCCGTGCTGCCGGTGTCAGGGCGGAAGAAGCCGTTCAGGTCGAAGATGGCCTTCGTGCCCATGCCCAGGTCCTCGGTACCCTTGATGCCCCAGTACGAGGTTTGCATGCCACCCGAATTGACAACGTAGGCACGGTCACCCGAGCCCGGTGCCTTGACACCTCCGACAAAAGCGTCAGCCATGCCGTACAGCGTGACGCTGGACTGGGCCATGGCTGCGCCGGAGAAAAGGGTGGCCGCGATTGCCGCCAGCTTGAGAGCCGGCTTGTACTGCTTCGTCATGTAAGACCTCCGTGGTTGTGATGCTGCTCAGAACGTTTTCTTGTGTGCCGGGACCCTGGCGGGGTCTTCTTCTGCTTTGTCCCTCGGCCGCGCACGGAAGTCTGTCAGTGCAGTGGGGACCGGCGCGGCCGGGTACTTGTTTTACAGCGATGCTGGGTCGCTGAACGTTCCTGAATTTCTCTCTCTCTTTACTGCCGTGGATTTTTTCAGGCGGATACTAAGTCGTTCAGGCGGAACTGCGCAATGCGATGAATCTGGTTGATGCATGTTTGCAACTCCACCGCCGGCTCGTTCTCGATACGCCTTGCAAAAGCGTCGATGATCCCGTGCCGGTCATAGCCGCGCACGGCCAGGATGAACGGGAAGCCGAACTTGCGGTTGTAGGCCGTGTTCAGGTCCTGCAGCCGCTGGAATTCCTCCGCCGTACACTGGTCCAGGCCGGCTCCGGCCTGTTCGCGCGTGGATTCGGCGGTCAGTTCGCCACGGACGGCGGCCTTGCCGGCAAGCTCCGGGTGGGCGCGCACCAGCTTGATCTGGGCTTCCTGGCCAGCGGCGTCGACGGCCTCGCGCAGCGCGGCAGCCAGGTCGGCGGTGTTGGCAAAGGGGCGCTGCTTCGCGGCGGCTTCTGCAAACCACGGCGAGTGTTCGTAGATGCCACCGAGTACCTTGATGAACTCGGCTTCGGGCATCGCATTCAGCTGGGTGATGGTGTAGGTGTTCTGGCTCATGCCTGGCTCCGGTACGGGTGGGTGTCGATCCAGTGGCGCGCGATGTCGACGCGCCGGCAGATCCATACCTTGTCGTGCGATTGCACGTAGTCCAGGAACCGCTGCAGCGCGCGGAAGCGTCCCGGGCGGCCCAGCAGGCGGCAGTGCATGCCTACCGACAGCATCTTCGGCTGGTCGAGCCCGCGCGGATCGCCTTCGGCGTACAGCACGTCGAACGCGTCCTTCAGGTACTGGAAGAACTGCTCGCCCGTGTTGAAGCCCTGCGGCGTGGCAAAGCGCATGTCGTTGGAGTCGAGCGTGTAGGGCACCACCAGGTGCGGCTTCTTCTCGCCGCCGGTGACTTCCACCTCGGTCCAGAAGGGCAGGTCGTCGCCGTAGTAGTCGGCGTCGTACAGCAGGCCGCCATGTTCCACCACCAGCTTGCGCGTGTTGGGGCTGTCACGGCCCGTGTACCAGCCCAGCGGCATCTCGCCGGTCAGTTCCTTGATGATGTCCATGCCGATGCGCATGTGCTCGCGCTCGGTGGCTTCGTCCAGGTTCTGGTAGTGAATCCAGCGCCAGCCGTGGCAGGCGATCTCGTGACCCAGTTCGACGAAGGCGCGCGTCAACTCCGGATGCCGCTGAAGGGCCATCGACACGCCAAAGACCGTCAGCGGCAGCTTGCGTTGCTCGAACTCGCGCAGGATGCGCCAGACGCCCGCACGCGAGCCGTATTCATAGATGCCCTCCATGCTCATGTGCCGGGCGGGATAGGCCGCGGCACCGACGATCTCGGACAGGAACTGCTCGGACGCGGCGTCGCCGTGCAGCACGCAGTTCTCGCCGCCTTCTTCGTAATTGAGCACGAACTGCAGCGCGATACGCGCGCCGCCCGGCCAGCGGGCGTGCGGTGGCTGGGCGCCATAGCCAATAAGATCGCGTGGATAGTTATCGTGTGTCATCTCGTTGTGTTTGCTTCAGGAGAGAAATCCAAACTGCTGCCCCCGACCGTTATCGGGCGAGGGCCTGGCCGGAACCTGGAGCGCAATGGCTTACGCAAAGCGCGTGCCAGAGTTCCGGCAAAGGACTTGACAACCGTGCGCACCGTGTTGTGGGATTGTCTGTGCGCAATTGTCGAGTCCGATTGTCGAGGGCCGATTGTTCTTCGTTGGCGTGTGGCGTTACTCCGTGCCGTGGGTGTTCGCGGCGGCGTTGCGCATGGCTTCTTCGGCCGACTGGATGCCGTTGAAGAACAGGTTCAGCGCCACGGCCACGATCGTGCCCAGCACGATGCCGCTGTGCGTGAACGGATCGGTCCACTTGGGCAGGTACTGGAACAGCGTGGGCGACAGGGTCGGGATCATGCCGAAGCCGACCGAGATCGCCACGATGAACAGGTTGTGGCGGTTGCGGTTGAAGTCGCACGCGCCCAGGATACGGATGCCCGTTGCCGCCACCATGCCGAACATGACGATGCCCGCGCCGCCCAGCACGAACTGCGGCACCGAGGCCACCACGTGGGCCATCTTCGGGAACAGGCCGAAGGCGATCAGGATCAGGCCGCCGGCCGCCGCCACGTAGCGCGAGCGCACGCCGGTCACCGTGACCAGGCCCACGTTCTGCGAGAACGACGTGTACGGGAACGTGTTGAACATGCCGCCGATCACGGTGCCCAGGCCGTCGGCGCGCAGCCCGGCCGTCAAGTCCTTCGTGCTCAGCTTGCGGCCCGTGATGTCGGACAGGGCCAGGAACATGCCGGTCGATTCCACAAGCGTGATCAGCATGACGATGCACATCGACAGGATGGCGGTCAGCTGGAACGTCGGCATGCCGAAGTGCAGCGGTGTGATGACGGCCACGAAGCTGGCGTCATGGAGCCCCTCGAACGAAACCTTGCCGAATGCCATGGCCACGAACGTGCCGACGATGATGCCGAGCAGCACCGCGCAGTTGGCCACCAGGCCACGGCCATACCGGGTGAGCGCCAGGATGACCAGCAGCGTCAGGCCTGCGATGGCCAGGTTGCCCAGGTCGCCATAGGCCAGGTTCGGCACGTCCTTGACCACGCCGTCGATTACGGCGCGGGTGGTAGGCTGGCCACCGCCGGCCCAGTTGATGCCCACGCGCATCAGCGACACGCCGATGAGTGTGATCACCGTGCCTGTGACCACGGGCGGAAAGAGCCCGAGCATGCGGCCCATCATCGGCGCAATCAGTATGCCGAACACCCCGGACGCGATCACCGCGCCATAGATGCCCAGCAGGCCCACGTTGGGGTCGTTGCCGATGGCGATCATCGGCGCCACCGACGCGAACGTGACGCCCATCATCACCGGCATGCGGATACCGAATTTCCAGAAACCGATGGCCTGGATCAGCGTGGCCAGGCCGGCCGCGAAGAGGTCGGCGTTGATCAGGAAGGCGAGCTGGTCCTTGGGGAGCTTGAGTGCACCGCCGACGATCAGCGGGACGGCAACGGTGCCGGCGTACATCACCAGCACGTGCTGCAGGCCCAGCGCCAGCAACCGCCCGGAGGGCAGCCGCTCGTTTGTCAGATCCGTGGGGACCGTGGTGCTTGCGGAATTCATGGGTGTGTCTCCTCTCCTTTGGTTTCGATGGGAACGCGCGCCGGGTTCCACCCTTGACCGCCTTGTCGTTGCCTCTTGTCGTGGGCGTTTGTTGACGGTTCTTGTCCGGTTTCAGTCGCGCCTCTGGCGGGCTTGATCAGCGACGGAAAACCGGTGGGCCTGCATCGGCAACAGGGAATCTCTGTTGCCCGGCGGCGGGAACATCGTGCTAGGTGGAGCGGCCCAGCACGGTGCGAAGATCGAAGTTGCCGGGCTCGTCCGGCTGCACGCGGTCCGCGCAGGCGCCAAGGTGGTGCGCCATGCGTGACTGGGCCAGTGCGGCATCGCCCTGTTCCAGTGCGTCGAGAATGTCGTCGTGCTCGTCGAACGAGCAGGCGTTGTGGCCGGGCGCTTCGACGCTGGCAATCATCAGCGTGGTGCGCGACACCAGCCGGCGCATCATCGTCACCAGCAGCTCGTTGCCGGAAAGTTCGGCCAGCGCGGTGTGGAATTCGGCGGACAGGCGGATCCAGGTCGGACGCTCGTGGGTCAGGAAGGCCTGGCGCTCATCGTTGACCATCTTGCGCAGCGGGGCGATCACGCTGCGCACGTTGGACATGGCGGCCAGCTTTTCCAGCACCGCGCGTTCCAGCATCTGGCGCAGCTCGAACATGTCGTGGGCCTCGTCGGTGGACGGGCTGGCGATGAACGCGCCGCGATTCGGCTCCAGGTCGACCATGCCGTCGGCGGCCAGGCGCGACAGCACCTTGCGCACCGTGTGACGTGCGGTGGCATAGATTTCGCAAAGCGAATGCTCGGTCAGCTTGGTGCGCGGCGGCAGGCGGTGCTCCATGATCGCGTCGTAGATCTCGTGATACATGCGCTCTTCCACCGACCCCTTGCGGGCGGGCTTGTTATCGGTGGACGCGGGCAGCGCGTCGGCGGCGGCAATCAGCTTGAGATTCTTTGACATCCTGGGCACTCGTAAAAGCGGAAGAGGCAATGGTCAGCGATCGTAGCGAGCCGTTCATGCAGCAACATCAAGGGTCTTGATGTCGATCATTTGGCTGCGCCGATCTAAAAATTGTTGACAATTATTTGGATATGCAAGCACCATTGTCAACAAAACCGACCCAGGTTTTCGACAACTACGGGTATTTACCGAGTTGTCATCAGGATAGGGCAGGCGCATTGTCGCCTCGCACCAATCCAGCGCCGGGATGCGTTGAAACACGTACCGAGCGGGCACCATTTCCCACAAATGGTGCTAGTGAAGGCAGCGGCGCCCCTCACAACCCACATTCCAAAGGAAGAACAGGATGGGACGCTTGACCACTCACGTTCTCGACACTGCCGCGGGTACGCCCGGTGCCGGCATGTCGGTTACCCTGCATAAAATTGTCGACAATCGGCGCGAGACCCTGAAGTCGATCCAGACCAACCATGACGGCCGCGCCGACCAGCCCCTGCTGGAGGGGGCCGACCTGCAGCCCGGCGTCTACGAACTCGATTTCGGTGCAGGCGCCTACTTCCGCGCCCAGGGCCTGAAGCTGCCCGAGCCGGCATTCCTTGATGTGGTGACGCTGCGTTTCGGCATTGCCGACACGAACGCGCACTACCACGTGCCCCTGCTGGTGTCGCCGTGGTCGTATTCGACCTACCGCGGCAGCTGAGTCAAGGCGGACGGGAACAAGGAGACAAGTCATGGAAGGCTACATTCTCGACTGGGCCAATCTGCTGTTGCGTTGGCTGCACGTCATCACGGCGATCGCCTGGATCGGTTCGTCGTTCTACTTCGTCTGGCTGGACAACAGCCTGACGCGCCCCATCGATACCGGCCTGAAGGACAAGGGCGTGGATGGCGAGTTGTGGGCCGTGCACGGTGGCGGCTTCTACAATCCGCAGAAATACCTGACCGCGCCGAAGTCGCTGCCCGAGAACCTGCACTGGTTCTACTGGGAGTCGTATTCCACCTGGATGAGCGGCTTTGCGCTGCTGGTGGTGCTGTACCTGTTCAACGCCAGCACGTTCCTGATCGACAAGAACGTCTACGACATGTCGCCCGGCGCAGCCGTGGGCTTTGCCGTGACGTACCTGATCGTTGGCTGGGTGGTCTATGACGCGATCTGCCGCATCTTCGGCAAGAGCGACAAGACCGTGGGCATGCTGGTGGCGGTGTACGTGGCCGTGGCAGCCTTCGCGGCCTGCCATATCTTCTCGGGCCGCGCGGCATTCCTGCTGACCGGCGCGATGATCGCCACGATCATGAGCGCGAACGTGCTGTTCTGGATCATCCCGGGCCAGCGCAAGGTGGTGGCGGCACTGAAGGCCGGCCAGCCGGTGGACCCGATCCACGGCAAGCACGCCAAGCAGCGCAGCGTGCACAACACCTACTTCACGTTGCCGGTGCTGTTCGCGATGCTGTCGAACCACTACAGCATGACCTACGCCGCCAAGAACAACTGGCTGGTGCTGATCATGGTCATGCTGGCCGGCGTGCTGATCCGTCAGTTCTTCATCCTGAAGCACAAGGGCAAGATCAACTTCGCATGGCCGACCGCCGGCGTGGCGTGCCTGGGACTGGTGGCTTTCATGATCGCGCCGCAGCCGCAGCCGCAGCCGCAGCCGCAGCCGCGTCCGCAAGTAGCGAAGGGCGCCGATGGCGACGCCGCCGCAACGGCCGTGAGCTTCGTGAAGGTGCAGGAGATCATGAACACGCGCTGCGTGCAGTGCCATGCCGAGCAGCCGAAGATGATGCCGACGGCCGCCAAGGGCATCAAGCTCGATAGCGCGGATAGCATCAAGTCGCACGCCCAGCTGATCTATCAGCAGGCCGTGCAGCAGAAGACCATGCCGCTGGGTAACGCCACCCAGATCACGGACGACGAACGCGCGCTGCTGGGCCAGTGGTTCGAGGGCGGCGCCAAGACGACCAACTAATTTGACCGGGCATCGGTGATCGACGGTCCGGAGGCTGCGCAGTCAGCAGCCGGCTGTACCGGACCGGCGAGGGTTTGTACGGGGCTTCGGCCCCGTTTTTTTATGTCTGCTGCCGATATGGGTCAGCCGCCAACGTTGAACAACGCCAGCAGGCCCAGCACCAGGAAGATCGCCGCGGCAATCTTGTGAACCAGCGCGATCGGCATCTTGTTCGCGAAGCGGTCGCCCAGCAGCACGGCCGGTGCATTGGCCAGCATCATGCCGAATGTCGTGCCGGCCACCACGGCCAGCACTTCACCGTGGAAACGCGCCGCCAGCGCTACCGTGGCGATCTGCGTCTTGTCGCCCATCTCGGCAAAGAAGAACGCCACGATCGTGGTGCCCAGGATGCCCAGTGCGCCCTTGACCGGCTTGGCTTCCTCGGCGTCGTCGAGCTTGTCGGGAATCAGCATCCAGCCCGCCATCGCAATAAAGCCAAGGCCAAGAATCCAGCGCAGCAGGTTGGCACCCAGCACGCCGGTGATCCAGCCGCCAAGCGCACCGGCAAAGCCGTGGTTGACCAGCGTGGCGATCAGAATGCCGAGGATGATGGGGAGGGGCTTGCGATACCGTGCGGCCAGGACGAGCGACAGCAACTGCGTCTTGTCGCCCATTTCGGCGAGCGCGACGATACCTGTGGAGACGAGGAACGATTCCATTTTTATAGGTGCAATAACCGGGCCGCAAACGCATCTCGCGAGATGCCAATGACGCACACCTTTCCCGGCCCGGCCAGAAAGGTATGGTCATCGGTCTCGCCAGGCGTCGGACACAAGGTCCTTGGCTGCGCACGCCATAACCGCCTGCCACGTTGGCATTTGGTCAAGTCTGTTGACGTGCGCCCCTGTCTTCCGGATGCCGCATTGCGCGGCGCGGTGAGATCAGGGCGGCTACTCCCCAATGGAAGCCCGCATTGTAGCCAGACCGGTGGGCAATGTCCACAAATCTGGCTTTTTTACGATGCTTTCGAGAATGATTCTCAGGCCGGCACGGGGCTGTTTTCGCTGGTCTGGCGACCGCGGAAATCCGTCCAGCAGAGCGCCTTGAAGTCGTAGAGCTTGCAGCGGCGCGCCGTCTGGAAGTACCAGCGCCACGAGAAGTTCTCGATGATGATGCGCCCCGGCAGCGCGTGTTCGAGCAGCGCCTGGGCGCGCTTGAGCTGGTACAGCGGCACGCTCATGTCCACGTGGTGTGCCGTGTGCTCCATGATGTGATGCAGTGCCGCGCCGATGCCCATGCCGAAGCGCAGATGCACGGTCGTCGACACGAACGGCTGGGCCTTGGCCCACACCGGCTTGGTGTCGTACCAGGCCACGCTCGTATGCGTGTGGTGCACATAGAGCACAAAACCGACCGTGGTGTTCCAGACCAGGAAAGGCAGCACGAAACCGGTGCCGATCATCAGCAGTACGGATTGGTCCGTGGCCATGGCCAGCCACGCCATCGCGCCGATCCACAGCGCACCGAAGGCCGCCACCAGCGCGCAGTCCCACATGAAGATCGCGCGACGCGTGGCCATCTGGCGCTTGCTCGGGAAGAACAGCTTGAACCACCAGATCTCGATCAGGTAGTACAGCCCGGCGCCAAAGCCGTTGCGATAGATGCGCTCCATCACGCGGCGACGGCGCGGCAGCGCGCGGAATTCCTCGAGCGAGTAGGGCGCCCAGACGAAGTCGAAGCCCTTCAGGTTCGTGTAGCCGTGATGCACGACGTTATGGCCCACTTCCCACAGGCTGTACGGCGTCAGCGACGGCAGGAAGGTCAGCCGGCCCAGCCATTTGTTCAGGCCGCGATTGTCGGTCAGGCTCTGGTGGCAGGCATCGTGGCCGATGATGAACAGCCGCGCGATGATCAGGCCAGCCAGTACGCCCAGGCCAACCTTGGCCCACCACGCCGAGAGCAGCACCACGCCGGCCAGCACGGCCGCGAACAGCGCGTAGTCGAACGCAAACAGGAACAGCGCGCGCGACGTGCTACGGCGGCCCAGCGGGATCAGCCAGCTGCGGATGGTTTTGCGATTGGGGAACGGGGCCTCGAAGGCGATGGGTTCGGGCAGCGGAACGTTGCCGGAAGGGCGCGTCTGGCGCGCCTGGTGGGTCTGGCGGGCTTGGCCGGGGGCGGCCGCCGCGCCGATAGCGTCGGCATCGGCAGCGGAAAGAGTGTCGGATCGGGCAGTCATCGATGGTCCAGCGAGTCGGAGTGCGGTGGCGCCCAGTCTTCGAGGGCGCACGGATGCGACAGGCTAGAAGGGTTTGATGACGATTGTGTTGATTCCGGTCAATACAAGACCTCTAAAAGGGGCTTTTCGTTCGCATGCGCCCGGAAAGCCCCTTGTCGAAGTGGACAGCCGTTCTCAGGCTGCCACCGGCGCGCCGGCCGTGGCCTGCTCGCCCATGATGTAGACGCTGTCGATCACGCGGTCGTCGCCCAGCATCGCAAACGCGAACAGTTGCGCTTCCAGCGATTCGGAGCGGTGGCTGCGGCGGGCGATCAGCGGCGTGGCCTCGGGGTCCAGTACCAGGAAATCGGCTTCGCAGCCCGGCTCGAAGCTGCCGATACGGTCCTGCCAGCCCAGCGCCTCGGCGGCGGCACGCGTGGCCAGGTAGAACATGCGCAGCGCGGTCAGGTGATAGCCGCCCATGCGGGCCACCTTGTGGGCCGCGTTCATCGTGCGGAACATCGAGAACGAGGTGCCGCCGCCCACGTCGGTGGCCAGCGTCACGTTCAGGCGGTTGGCGTCGGACTGGTGGAAGTCGTAGAAGCCGCTGCCCAGGAACAGGTTCGACGTGGGGCAGTGCGCCACGGCCGCGCCACTGTCGGCCAGGCGGCGCCGGTCCTCGGGGTCCAGGTAGATCGCGTGGCCGTAGAACGCGCCCGGACGCAGCAGGCTGTAGCGGTCGTAGACGTCCAGGTAGCTGCGCGCGTCAGGGAACAGCTCGGCCACCCACTTCACCTCGTCGCGGTTCTCGGCCACGTGCGTCTGGATAAAGACGTCGTCGTGGGCGCGGGCCAGCTCGCCGCAGGCGGCCAGCTGCGCCTCGGTCGATGTCGGGGCAAAGCGCGGGGTGATGGCATAGGCCAGGCGATCCTTGCCGTGCCACTTCGAGATCAGGTCGGCCGATTCGCGCGCGCCGGACTCGGCGGTGTCGCGCAGGAAGTCGGGGCAGTTGCGATCCATCAGCACCTTGCCGGTGATCATGCGCATGTTGCGCGCCTGGCTGGCGGCGAACAGGCCGTCGGCCGACGCGGCATGCACGGTGCTCCAGACCATCGCCGTGGTGGTGCCGTTGCGCAGCAGTTCGTCGGTGAAGAAGTCGGCCACGCCGCGCGCGTAGGCGGCGTCGCTGAAGCGGCGCTCCTCGGGGAACGTGTACGTGTCAAGCCAGTGCAGCAGGCCCGGCGACGGCGACGCGATGATGTCGGTCTGCGGATAGTGGATGTGCGTGTCGATGAAGCCCGGCACGATCAGCTTGCCACGATGGTCGATTACGTCGGCACCGGCGGGAATCTCGCCCGCCAGGCTGTCGTACGATCCGACGGCGGCAACGCGGCCTGCCGTCACGATCAGCAGGCCGTCTTCCCAATACTGATAGGCATCGTCATGAAACTGCGGGTCGCGCAGGAAATGAAGGATGCGGCCGCGGATGGCGCGGGTGACGGCACCATTGGTGCGGGAAGCAGGGGAAGTCGTCGTCATCGTCTTGTCTCGGGGCGGCCGGCGCCCCGCCCGTGCCTGTCTGGCAGCGGGCGCGGCATCCGGCGTTCTGGGTATGCGCCCGCTTAGCTCGTGGAACTCACGTGGGCCGTCGCGGGCGGGGACATGGGCGTGGTCGACCAGAAATGGTCGACCTCCGCCAGGAATTCGGCCTTCTGCACGGCAGGCAGGAAGGCCGCTTCAAAACTGTTGCGGGCCAGCTTGTGGGCATCGGCGGCATCCAGCGGCAGCGCGTCGAACGTGGCTTCCCAGTTGGCGTTCATGTAGCCGCCAAAGTACGCCGGGTCGTCCGAGTGCAGCGTCACGGCCACGCCGGCATCGAGCAGCTGCTTGAGCGAGTGGTCGCGCAGGTCCGGATACACCTTCAGCTTCTGGTTCGACAGCGGGCACACGGTCAGCGCGATGCGTTCGCGCGCCAGCCGCTGCACCAGCGCTTCGTCGTCGATGGCACGCACGCCATGGTCGATGCGCTCGACCTTGAGGATGTCCAGCGCGTCGGTCACGTACTGGGCCGGGCCTTCCTCGCCGGCATGCGCCACCAGGTGCAGGCCCAGCGTCTTTGCCTTGGCGAACACGCGCGCGAACTTCTCCGGCGGGTTGCCGCGTTCGGACGAATCCAGGCCCACGCCGACAAAGCGGTCGCGGAAGGGCAGCGCGGCTTCCAGCGTGGCGAACGCGTCTTCCTCGGACAGATGGCGCAGGAAGCACAGGATCAGGCTGCTGGAGAAATCGTATTCGGTGCGCGCCTGCGCCAGTGCGTCGGCAATGCCGTCGATCACGGTGCCGATCGGCACGCCGCGCTCGGTATGGGTCTGCGGATCGAAGAAGATCTCGGCATGGCGCACGTTGTCGGCAACGGCGCGCTTGACGTATTCCATCGTCATGTCGAAGAAATCTTCCTCGGTCAGCAGCACGCTGGCGCCGGCGTAGTAGATGTCCAGGAACGATTGCAAATCGGTGAATGCGTAGGCCGTGCGCAGCGCCTCCACGTCGGGGTAGGCCAGCTTGACGTTGTTGCGCTGGGCCAGCCGGAAGATCAGCTCGGGTTCGAGCGTGCCTTCGATATGCACGTGCAGTTCGGCCTTGGGGGTACGGCGGATCTTGTCCGCCAGCGCGGCATCGATGGTCATGGGGCCTCTTTTCTATGCTGACAGCCGGATCACGGCTGTGCTGTTACGGAAGCACCGCCTCCAGCCGGTTGGCACGCAGCGCGGCGATGCGCTGCTCGCGAACCTGCAACAGCTGGGCGACGATGGCAACCGCAATCATAGCCGGTGCCTTGTCGGTGATGCCCGCGACACCCATCGGACACGTCATTTCCGGCAGGCGCGCCGGGTCAACGCCATGCTCCACCATGCGGTGCTCGAACCTGGCGCGCTTGGTCTTCGAGCCGATCAGGCCGAAATAGGCAAAATCGGTGCGGCGGAAGATCCGCTCGCAGAGCTGCTGGTCCAACGCGTGGCTGTGCGTCATGACGATGAAGTACGACCCGGCCGGTGCCTGGTCGACCACGGCCTCGGGCGTGTCGGTGGCTTCGGCTTCCACGTTGTCGGGCAGCCCGCCAGGGAACAGCGTGTCGCGTTCGTCCACCCAGTGCACGCGGCACGGCAGCGTCGACAGCACCTTGACCAACGCATGGCCCACGTGACCGGCGCCGAACAGCACCACGTGCATGTCGTCGGGTACGAGCGTGTCGGTCCATGTATCGTCGGCCCGCAGCACGGCGGTGGGCAACAGCGCGCGGCTGGCTTCGACCGTGATCGCGCCGGCCGGCGGCACCGTGCGTTGCAGCGCGCGGCCTGTCCTGAAAGCGGTCTCGACGGCATCGAGCCACGCCAGGTCGGCTTCGCCCAGTACCTCGAATGCCAGCTTCACCACGCCACCGCAGCACTGGCCCAGGGCCGGGCCCAGCGGAATGCGTTCGATGCGGCGATGCGGATTGCCGCGCACATGGCGGTTCGCCAGCATCGCCCGCGAGATATCCATGCCGCGCCATTCCAGATGGCCGCCGCCAATGGTGCCTACCAGATCGCTGGCCGTGACCAGCATGCGGATGCCGGGCTCGCGCGGCGCGGACCCCTTGACCTCGACGATGGTGACCATCGCCACGGGCACGCCGGCGCGCACCCAGCGGGCGGCATCGGCGAAGCGGAACGGTTTGAGCGGGGCGTCCTGCATGGTGATCTCTCTTGCTCTCTGGCTGTCTGGCGTGCCTGGCGTCAGGCGGGTACGGCTTCGGTGGTGGTGGCCTGCGTGGCCATTACGGCCTGCACGGCTTCCACTGCATCGAGGATGGCTTCGCTGGTGGCGGGGGCGCGCAGCGGCGGGTTGACCTGGTAGTCACCCACGGCTGCAATCGCGTCGCGGATCGCGAAAAACACCGAAAACGGCAGCAGCAGCGGCGGCTCGCCCACGGCCTTCGACCGATGGATGCTGTCCTCGACGTTGCTGTTCTGGAACAGCCGCACGTGGAAGTCTTCCGGGCAGTCGTTGATCGTCGGGATCTTGTACGTCGACGGGGCGTGCGTCATCAGCTTGCCGCTCTGGTTCCACCACAGTTCCTCGGTGGTAAGCCAGCCCATGCCCTGGATGAACGCGCCTTCCACCTGGCCGATGTCGATGGCCGGGTTCAGCGACTTGCCGGCGTCGTGCAGCGCGTCGGCGCGCAGCAGCTTCCATTCGCCGGTCAGCGTGTCGACGATCACCTCGGAGCACGCGGCGCCATAGGCGTAGTAGTAGAACGGCCGGCCGTGCAGCGCCTTCTGGTCCCAGTGGAGCTTGGGCGTGGTGTAGAAGCCGTCCGACCACAGCTGCACGCGCGCCACGTAGGCCTCGCGAGCCAGGTCGCCAAACGACAGGCGCAGTTCGCCGGCGATCACCAGGTCGTCGTTGAAGCGCACCGCATCGGGGTCCACGCCAGCCTTGCGGGCGGCGAAACCCGCCAGGCGCTCGCGGATCTGGCGCGCGGCGTCCTGCGCGGCCTTGCCGTTCAGGTCGGCACCCGTGGATGCTGCCGTGGCCGATGTGTTCGCCACCTTGCTGGTGTCGGTGGCGGTCACGCGCACGCGCTCCATGCGGATGCCCAGTTCGTGTGCCACCACCATCGCCACCTTGGTGTTCAGGCCCTGGCCCATTTCGGTGCCGCCGTGGTTCACCAGCACCGAGCCGTCGTTGTAGACGTGCACCAGCGCGCCCGCCTGGTTGTAGTGCGCCACGTTGAACGAGATGCCGAACTTGACCGGCGTGATGGCGATGCCCTTCTTCAGGACCGGGCTCTTCGCGTTGAATTCACGCGTGGCGGCGCGGCGTGCCTGGTAGTCGGACGTGGCCACCAGTTCGTCGATCAGCTCGTGGATGACGTTGTCTTCCACGAGCTGGCCGTACGGCGTGACGTTGCGCTCGCCCTTGCCATAGAAGTTGGCGCGGCGCACCGCCAGCGAATCCTTGCCCACGTTGCGCGCCACGTTGTCGAGGATGTACTCGATCGCGAACGCACCCTGCGGGCCGCCGAAGCCGCGGAACGCGGTGTTGCTCTGGGTGTTGGTCTTGCCGCAGTAGCCGTCGATCTGTACGTTCGGCAGCCAGTAGGCGTTGTCGAAGTGGCAGATGGCGCGCGTCATCACCGGGCCGGACAGGTCGGCCGAGAAGCCGGCGCGCGACACCATTTCCACGCGCACGCCCTCGATGCGGCCGTCATCGTCATGGCCCACGTCGAAGTCGAACGTGAAGTCGTGGCGCTTGCCGGTAATCATCATGTCGTCGTCGCGGTCCGGGCGCAGCTTGACCGGGCACAGCAGCTTCCAGGCGGCCAGCGACGCGCAGCACGCGAACATGGCCGACTGCGATTCCTTGCCGCCGAAGCCGCCACCCATGCGGCGGCATTCCACCAGCACCTGGTGCGCGTGCCAGCCCAGCATGTGGGCCACGGCGTGCTGCATCTCGGTCGGGTGCTGCGTCGAGCACCAGACGTGCATGCCGTCGTTCTCGCGCGGCGCGGCGTAGGCGATCTGGCCTTCCAGATAGAACTGTTCCTGGCCGCCGAGCTGGACCTTCGCGCTGTTGCGGTGCTTGGCGGCGTCCAGGTGGCTGACCGGCTCGCCGCGTGTCAGGTGCATCGGCGGCAGCACGTAGCTGCCCGCCGCATGCGCGGCCTCGGGCGTCAGCACCGGCGGCAGGTCTTCGTAGTCGATGTCGGCCAGGCGGGCAGCGCGGCGCGCGGCGTCGTGCGACGTCGCCACCACGACAAAGATCGGCTGGCCGATGAACTGCACCAGATCCTTGGCCAGGATCGGGTCGTCATGGATGATCGGGCCGCAGTCGTTGACGCCGGGAATGTCGTCCACGGTCAGCACGGTCACCACGCCGGGCGCGCGGCGCACGCGGTCCAGGTTGACGGTCTTCAGCCGGGCGTGGGCCTTGGTGCTCATGCCCAGCGCGGCGTGCAGCGTGCCCGCCAGTTCCGGGATGTCGTCGGTGTAGGTGGCGGTGCCGGCCACGTGCAGGTGGGCCGATTCGTGCGGGCGCGAGATGCCGACCACCGGGGTGGATTCGGCGGCCACGCTGGCGTCGAGCAGGAAGGGTTCGGTTTGCTTGTTCATGCTGGCTCTCCTCAGGCGCTCACGGTTTCACCGGCATCCATGGGGCTTCCGGCCCCCGGCGCGCGGACGTTGACCATGGCGGCGGGCAGCGCGCCATCGCGCGTTTCCAGCCAGAAGCGATAGAGCAGGTTGGCGGCGCCACGGCTGCGATAGTCGGCGGTGGCCCGCATATCGGTCAGCGGCGTGTAGTCCTGGCCCAGCGCGGCCATGCCGGCGCGGGCGGTGGTTTCGTTCCAGGGCTGGCCGGTCAGCGCGGCCTCGGCCAGCGCGGCGCGCTTTGGCGTGGCGGCCATGCCGCCAAAGGCGATGCACGCGGCGGTGACGATGCCGTTCTCGACCGTAATACCGAAGGCGGCACACACGGCGGAGATGTCCTCGTCGAAACGCTTCGACAGCTTGTAGGTGCGGAAATGCTGCGGGCCCTTGACCGGCACGCGCAGCCCCGCCACGAACTCGCCTTCGACCATGGCCGTCTTCTGGTAGGCCAGGTACAGGTCTTCCAGCGGCATCGTGCGGCGCACGGTGCCATGCTGCAGCACCACCTCGGTGCCCAGCGCGATCAGCGCGGGCATGGAATCACCGATCGGCGACCCGTTGGCGACGTTGCCGCCCAGCGTGCCGGCATTGCGGATCGGCAGCGAGGCAAAGCGCTTCCACAGTTCCTCAAGTTCGGGATGGGCGTCGTTCAGCGCGGCGTAGGCCTTTTCCAGCGTCACGGCGGCGCCGATCTCGATGAAGCCATCGCGCTCGGCAACGGTGTTCAGGTCTTCCACCTGCCCCACGTAGAGCAGGTTGCCCAGCTCGCGGAACTGCTTCGTGACCCACAGGCCCACGTCGGTGCTGCCAGCCAGGATGCGGATATTAGGCTCGGCGGCCTTGATCGCGCCGAACTCGGCGGCGGTGCGCGGGGCGTAGAAGTGCTGGCCGGCCACGTTGTAGTGGAACGTTTCACCGCGCTTCAGGTTGCGCAGGGTGTCGGCGATCTGCTTCGGGTTCAGGCGGCTGGCCGTCGGGGCAGGCAGGGCCATCATGCGCTGGCCGGCGTCGACGATCGGGCGGTAGCCGGTGCAGCGGCACAGGTTGCCGGTCAGGGCGTCGCAGATTTCCTGGCGCGCGGGCGGTTCGCCGCCGGGCGTGTGCTGCTGGTACAGGGCCCACAGCGACATCACGAAACCGGGTGTGCAGAAGCCGCACTGGGAGCCATGGCATTCGACCATCGCTTCCTGCACCGGGTGCAGGGCGCCGTCGGCCTGGCGCAGGTCCTCGACGGTAATCAGGGCCTTGCCGTCCAGCGTCGGCAGGAACTGGATGCAGGCGTTGACGGCCTTGAATTCGACGTTGCCGTCGGCCTTCAGGTCGCCGATCACCACGGTGCAGGCACCGCAGTCGCCTTCGGCGCAGCCTTCCTTGGTGCCCGTGCAGCGTACGTCTTCACGCAGGTACTGCAGCACGGTACGGGTCACGGGGGCGTCGGATACTTCCTGGACCTGGCCGCGGTGGAAAAAGCGGATGGTTTGCGTCTCCATGGTCTTCTCTCTTTCGGGGATGGCGGAAACATAGCACCGGGCCATTTCCTGCAATATTTGGCCCATGTGATATGCCCCATCAAGGCGCGTGCCCATCGGCGTCGCGTCCCCGCAATCGCAGCCCCGGGGCGGCCTGGCGGCGATCTACGGGTCTACCCGTAGTGCATTGGGACGAGGGCCCGGATTTGACCGCAGCGGGGGTGGCTGTCTTACACTATGCGCCGTTCCCTTCCCCCACGCCACCCGCGCCCAGCCAAAAGAGCACGGTGGCATCTGCCATGCACGGACGCGACCATCTCGATACTTATTTGCTGCGGGTACTGCACACCCTGCTGACCGAGCAGAGCGTGACCCGCACCGCCGTCCGCCTGGGCCAGTCGCAGCCGGCCATCAGCAACACGCTCAAGCGGCTGCGCGAAATCACCGGCGACGCCATCCTGGTGCGCGGCAAGAGCGGCATGGTGCCAACCGAGCGCGGCCGCGAACTGCTGTTGCTGGCCGAGCAGAGCCTGGCGGCGATGGATCGCATCGCCCGTCCGCCGCAGCAGTTCGATCCCGCTACCACCACGCGCACGTTCCACCTGGGCGCGCCCGACTACCTGGACGCGTTCTTCCTGCCCAATATCGTCGAGCGCGTGCGCCGGCTGGCGCCTGGCGCCAAGCTGTTCGTGCATCCGATGACGCAGTCCACGGATTTCCTGGATGCGCTGGAGCAGGGCCATCTGGACATCGTGGTCGGCAACTGGCTGTCGCCGCCCGAGCACCTGCACATCTCGCCGCTGTTCGACGACGAGGTGGTCTGCATGCTGGGCGCCCAGCACCCGCTGGCCCGCCACGGGCTGACGCTGCGCCATTACCTGGAAATGCCGCACCTGGCGCCCGCGCCGTATGCGTCGATGCAACGCAGCATGATCGACCAGGCGCTGGCCGAGCAGGGCTACAAGCGCAACATCCAGGTCACGCTGCCGTATTTCGGCCTGGTGCCCTACGTTTTGATGAAGACCGACATGGTGTTCACCACGGGCCGCCAGTTTGCCGCCCATTACGCGCAATACCTGCCCATCCGCATGGTGCCGACGCCGGTGCCGTTCCCGCGCATGCGCTTCTACCAGCTCTGGCACGAGCGCTGCCATGCCGCCCCGGACGTGATGTGGCTGCGCCGCATGATCGCCGAGGTGGCCTCCGACCTGCCCCAGCTTCCCCGCCTGGAATCCGCACCGGCCAGCTAAGCCTGGCCGATGTGCCTTGCGCTGTACTTGCGCGGGGCCGGTGCGTCTGTACTTATGCTGAAAGTATCATAATTGCCATCGCGGCGATTGCCATGGAGAATGGCCAAAATCGTCGTGGAAACCGGGGCAAACGCTTGTCATCGAGCCACATAGTCGCGTAGTTATGCAAGGCAGAACATATGACATTCCGTTTCGACCTGTTTCCGGTGATCGCCGCTGACGACAATCCGCGCGCCAATGGCAAGGTGTTCCAGCTGCTCAAGGCGGTGCGTGAAACGGGGTCGTTGCACCGCGCGGCTCAGGAAATCGGGTTGTCCTATCGTCACGCGTGGGGCGTGATGCGCACATGGGAAGACATGCTGGGCCGGCCCATGCTCGACATGGAGCGCGGCCGGGGCGCATCGCTGACGCGCTTCGGCGAGCGCCTGCTGCGAGCCGAACTGCGCCTGCGCGAAACGATCGATCCGGCCATGCAGCGGGCCATGGTGGAATTCCTGAGCGAACTCGACGACGCGGCGGCGCCGCAGACCGTGCTGCATTTTTCGGGCAGCCACGACCCGGCCGTTGAGACCCTGGCCGCTGCGCTGCGCGAAAAGCCCATGCCGCTGCAACTGGACACCGTGTTCTGCGGCAGCGTCGAAGCACTGGTCTGCCTGCAGGAGCGCCAGTCCGAACTGGCCGGCTTCTATGTATCGCCAATCCAGACGGCGGGCTCGGTGGCACACGTGACGCTGCGCAAGTGGCTGCGCCCGGCAACCGTGCGGCTGGTGCGCCTGGCCTGGCGCGAGCAGGGCCTGATCGTGGCGCCGGACCTGGCCCGCGAGCTGCGGGAACTGCGCGACCTGCCGCGTACCGGCGCGCGCTTTGTGAACCGCCAGCGCAGTTCGGGCACGCGCATGCTGTTCGACCAGCTGCTGGCGACGCAAGGCCTGTATCCCGACCAGATCAACGGGTACGACGAAACCGAGTTCAGCAACGAGAAGGTGGCCGAAACCGTACATGCCGGGCGTGCGCAGGTGGGCTTTGGCCTGCGCATGAATGCCGAGGCACGCGGGCTGACGTTCGTGCCGCTCACGCACGAGGCCTACTACCTGGCCATCCGCAAGAACGACCAGACCGCGCCGTGGATGCAGGGGCTGCTGTCGCTGCTGTCCGACCCGGCCTTTGCGCGGCGGCTGGAACAGCTGCCCGGCTATCGTGCGGCCGAGCCGACGGGCGTCCTGACGCCGCAGGAGGCGCTGCCGTGGTACGGCCCGGACGGCAAGGAAGGCCCCTGACCGCAGCTGGCGTTACACTCACCGGAAGTTGAACGCGCGCGCGATCGCGAGGAGCTTCCATGCTGGAAACCGCTGCGCTGGCTGCGGGCTTGTCCTGGGCCAGTGGCCTGCGCCTGTACCTGGCCGTGCTGACGGCGGGCGTGCTGGCCCGCCTGGGCTGGCTTGACCTGCCATCGGGCCTGCACGTGCTGTCGTCCTGGTGGGTGATCGGGGTTGCCGCGGCGATGACGGTGGCCGAGTTCGTGGCCGACAAGGTGCCCGGCTTCGACACCGTCTGGGACGGCATCCAGACCTTTATCCGCATTCCGGCAGGGGCGATCCTGGCAGCCGCCGCGTTTGGCCACATGGACCCGCAGTGGACGGTCGCCGCTGGCCTGATCGGCGGCACGCTGGCGGGCACCGCCCACGCCGCCAAGGCCGGCACGCGGGCGCTGATCAATGTGTCGCCCGAACCTTTTTCCAACTGGGTGGCCTCATTCACCGAGGATGTCGGCACGGTGGGCGGGCTGTTGCTGGCGTTCTTCCTGCCGGTGGTCTTCCTGATCCTGCTGGTGCTGTTCCTGGTGCTTGCCGCATGGCTGGTGCCCAAGCTGTGGCGCGGCGCACGGCGCCTGCATGCCAGCCTGCGCGACAAGGCGCAACCGGAGCCCCGGCCGCCGCATCGTCCCTGAGCCCTTTTTTCCAACTGTCAGCCGAACATGTCGACTGCCTCCGATTCCGTTGTTCCTCAAGCAAGGTTTTCCGCGTGGCGCCAGGCCCTGCGCATGGCACGCCGCGACTGGCTGGCCGGCGAACTGACGCTGCTGCTGTTCGCGCTGGTGCTGGCCGTGGCCGCGCTGACCAGCGTCGGCTTCCTGGCAGACCGTATGCGCCTGGGCCTGGAGCGCGATGCGCGGCAGATGATCGCCGCCGACGTGCTGCTGATCTCCGACCAGCCATTCGACGCCGCTTTCAGTGACCGTGCCCGGCGCGACGGCCTGCAGGTGGCGCAGACCGTCACCTTCCCAAGCATGGCCACGGCACGCGCCAGCGGCGCGCCGGCGCAGGGCGAAGCCCCAAGCCAGCTGGGCGCGCTGAAGGCCGTGACCGACGGCTATCCGCTGCGCGGCCGGCTCAAGGTCACGCAGACGCCGGGCGGGCCGGAATCGAACGCGGAAGGTGTGCCGGCACCCGGTACGGTGTGGGTGGACGAGGCGCTGCTGATCGCCCTGAACCTGCGGGTTGGCGACGGGCTGCAGCTTGGCACCAAGACGTTCCGCATCGACCGGATCATCACGCAGGAACTGGATCGGGGCGCCGGCTTCATGAACTTCGCGCCGCGCGTGCTGCTGCCGATGTCGGACCTGGATGCCACGAAGCTGATCGGCTGGGGCAGCCGCGTGACCTATCGCCTGCTGGTGGCGGGCCCCGACGCCGCAGGCGACGCCTACCGCAAATGGGCCATCGCCGAGATCGAACAGCGCCACCTGCGCAATACGCGCGTGGAATCGCTGGAGTCGGGGCAGCCGCAAATGCGCGCGACGCTGGATCGCGCCGAGCGGTTCCTGTCGCTCGTGGCGGTGCTGTCGTCGATGATTGCCGCGGTGGCCATTGCGATGTCCGCGCGCCGCTACATGCAGCGCCACACCGATGCCTGCGCGGTGTACAAGTGCATGGGCCTGTCGCGCGGCCAGATCCTGGCGGCGTTCAGCATCGAATTCCTGTTGTTGGGACTGGGTGGCGCGCTGGTGGGCGTGGCGCTGGGCTACGCGGCGCACTACGGGTTGCTGATGTCGCTGGGCGGCCTGCTGCAGGTGTCGCTGCCGCATCCGTCGTGGGTGCCGGCGCTGGTGGGCGTGGCGGCCGGGCTGGTGCTGCTGACGGGGTTTGCGTTGCCGCCGCTGCTGGCGCTGACACGCATCGCGCCGCTGCGCGTGTTGCGGCGCGACGTGGGCGTGCCGCCCATTTCCACCTGGGTGGCTTATGCGCTGGGCCTGGGCGCCTTTGTGGCGCTGCTGATGGTGGCGGCGCGCGATCTCAAGCTGGGGCTGACCACGGCGGGCGGATTCGCCGGGGCCGGAGTGGTGTTTGCGCTGCTGGCGCTGGGGCTGCTGATGGCGCTGTCGCGCACGATGCGCGGGCGCGCCCGTGGCAGCGTGGGCTGGCGCTTTGCGCTGGCGGTGCTGGAGCGGCGCCGTGGCGTGACCGTGCTGCAGACCGTGGCGCTGGCGGTGGGGCTGATGGCCTTGCTGCTGCTGGGCATGACGCGCAACGACCTGATCGATTCCTGGCGCAACGCCACGCCGGCTGACGCGCCGAACCGCTTCATCATCAATATCCAGCCTGACCAGCGCGAGCCACTGCGCGCGATGCTGGCGAAGAGCGACGTCGATGACCTGCTGTTTCCGATGGTGCGCGGGCGCCTGATCCAGATCGGTGGCCGGCCGGTGCAGGCCAGCAGCTACCCCGACGGCCGTGCGCGCAATCTGGTGGAGCGCGAGTTCAACCTGTCGTACATGGACAAGATGCCTGACGGCAACGAAGTGGTGGCCGGCCGGTGGGAAGGCGGGGCGTCGGTGGAGGAGGGCATCGCCAAGACGCTGCATATCCGGCTGGGCGATACGCTGCGCTTCGACGTGGCGGGCCAGATCGTCGAGGCGCCGGTGACATCGCTGCGCAAGCTCGAATGGGGCTCGATGCGCGTCAATTTCTTTGTGATCCTGCCGGTGGCGAAGATGCAGGGGCTGCCCGAGACGTACATCACATCGTTCTACCTGCCGCCGGCCAAGGCGGCGCTGGGCAACCAGCTGACCGCCGCGTTTCCGAACATCACCGTGGTCAACACCGACCTGATCCTGCGCCAGATCCAGAATGTGCTGGATCAGGTGATCGCGGCCGTGGAGTTCCTGTTCGTCTTCACGCTGCTGGCCGGCGTGACAGTGCTCTATGCCGCACTGTCCGGTGCGCGCGACGAGCGCAAGCGAGACGCCGGCCTGCTCAAGGCGCTTGGCGCGCCGGCGTCGCTGGTGAGGCAGACCCAGTATGCCGAATTCCTGGTGGTGGGCGGCCTGGCGGGCTTCCTGGCCAGCCTGGGCGCGATTGCCATAGGCTGGGGGTTGTCGCAGTTCGTGTTCGACTTCCCGTATCGCTTCAACGCGTGGATTGTGCCGGTCGGCGTGGTTTCTGGCATGCTGTGCGCTTTTGCCGGCGGCTGGCTCGGCTTGCGCGAGGTGCTGCGGCAGCCGGCGCTGGCCACGCTGCGCGATGTGAACTGATTGGCCATGATTACCGAACCTGCAGAACCCGAAGAGAACCGCGAAGACATCACCGCCTACGAACTGATTGGCGGCGAAGGGCGCGTGCGCGAACTGGTGGACCGTTTCTATGACCTGATGGACCTGGAAACCGAATTCGCCGGGCTGCGCGCGCTGCACCCGCCGACACTGGACGGCTCGCGCGACAAGCTGTTCTGGTTCCTGTGCGGCTGGCTGGGCGGCCCGAACTACTTTATCGAGCGCTTCGGCCACCCGCGCCTGCGGGCGCGCCACATGCCGTTTGAGATCGGCACCAGCGAGCGCGACCAGTGGATGCGCTGCATGGCGCTGGCCATGCAGGACGTGGGACTGCCCGAGTCGCTGCAGATGCGCCTGATGCAGGCGCTGTTCCAGACCGCCGACTGGATGCGCAATGTCCAGCGCTAAGGCGCTGCCGGCGACGGCGCAGGCCGTGCTCGCGTTCTGGTTCGGCTTGCCCGGGTCGCCCGAATGGGATGTGTCGCGGCGCGAGTGGTTCGCCAAGTCGGACGACTTCGATGCCAGGATCCGCGCGCAATTCCTGCCGGCCTGGCAGGCCGCGCATGACGGGGCCGACGATGACTGGTCGGTGACGCCCGAGGGCGCCTGCGCGCGCATCGTGCTGCTGGACCAGTTCCCGCGCAACATGTTCCGTGGCGAAGCGCGCAGCTTTGCCACCGATGCGCAGGCGCTGGCCGTGGCGCGGCGCATGCTGGCCGAAGGCTGGGACCGGCAGTTGCCCACGGGCTGGCATCGCGAGTTCTGCTATCTGCCGTTCGAGCATGCCGAGTCGCTGGCGGACCAGAATATCTCCGTGCGCGAAACCACCGCGCTGCGCGTGGACACGGCAGGCCGGGTCGATGTCGTGGAGTGGGCGGTCAAGCACCACGAGATCATCGCGCGCTTTGGCCGCTTCCCGCACCGGAACGCGATGTTGGGGCGCGAGAGCAGCGCCGAAGAACTGGCATTCCTGAAGCAGCCCGGATCGCGCTTCTAGGCGCATGGAGTGCCTTGGGCGCCGCCTTTGGGGGGTGCCTGGCCCGGTGTGCTTATAATCCCAATCCTGCCGATCCACAGTCTTTCCGATACTCATGGAAGCCAAACCGCAAGCCGGTCCGCGCCGTACCCGAGACCGCATCCTCGACGTGTCGCTGCGCCTGTTCAATGAACTTGGCGAGCCCAACGTCACTACCACGACGATTGCGGAAGCCATGGATATCAGCCCTGGCAACCTGTACTACCACTTCCGCAACAAGGACGACATCATCAACTCGATCTTCGTGCGCTTCGAGCAGGAGATGGAGCGCCGCCTGAAGATGCCGGAAGACCACAAGGCCACGCTGGGCGAGAGCTGGGGCTACCTGCAGTACATGTCCGAGTTCCTGTGGAATTACCGCTTCCTGTATCGCGACATCAACGACCTGCTGGCGCGCAACCGGATGCTGGAGACCAACTTCAAGCGCATCGTCGACCAGAAAAAGCGCTTCGCGCTGGAGATCTGCCGCCAGTTCCAGGAGGACGGCGACATGGAAGCAACGCCCGAGCAGGTCGACGCGGTGTGTACCAATATTGTTGTAATTGCCACGTACTGGCTGTCGTTCCAGTTCGTGCAGCATCCGCGGCAGTACAACGATCCGGAGCAGATTCGTGGCTACCTGCACGGGTCGAGCTATCACATCTTCTCGATCCTGGCGCCGTACCTGCGCGGCAAGGCGCGCGAAGCGTTCGACCAGCTGGCGCGTGAATACGCCGCGGAAAAGGCGGCGGCCGAGGCGGCCAAGGCCGAAAAGGACAAAAAGTGAAATCCGTTTGCGTGTATTGCGGTTCCAGCCCCGGCTTCCGGCCGGAATATGCCGAAGCGGCCAAGGCACTGGGGCAGACCATGGCCGAGCAGGGCCTGGCGCTGGTCTACGGCGGTGGCAAGGTGGGGCTGATGGGCATCGTGGCCGATAGCGTGATGGCGCACGGCGGCACGGCCATCGGCGTGATTCCCGACGCGCTGATGCAGAAGGAAGTGGGCCATCGCGGCCTGACCGAGCTGCACGTGGTGCGCAACATGCACGAACGCAAGCAGATGATGGCTGACCGCTCTGACGCCTTCATCGCCATGCCCGGCGGCGTGGGCACGTTCGAGGAGCTGTTCGAGACCTTCACGTGGGCCCAGCTTGGCTATCACGACAAGCCGGTGGGCCTGCTCAACGTGGCCGGGTTCTACGACGGCATGCTGGCCTTCCTGAATCACGCCGTGGGCGAGGGATTCCTGAAGCAGGTACACGCCGACATGCTGCACGTATCGGCATCGTCGCAGGATCTGCTCGGCCAGCTGGCCGCCGCGCCGCGCGTGCGCGTGGACAAGTGGCAGGCAGGACGCGAGAAGACGTAAGCCTGACAGCCCATCCGGATAAGAAAACGCCGCCAGCGATGGCGGCGTTCTGCTTTCTGGCGAAACAGCGAGTTGAGACGGGCCGGTTCAGGCGCGCTAGTTCAGCAGCATCCCGATCCAGCGCACCACGTGCGGGCCGCCGATCGCTATCCACGTGCCGCCGCACAGGATCAGTGCCAGCATCACCGCGGCGCTGCCAAAGTCCTTGGCGCGCTTGGACAGGCTGTGGCGTTCCAGCGAGATCCGGTCGATGGCCGCTTCCACGCTCGAATTGAGCAGTTCCACGATCAGCACCAGCAACAGCGTGCCCAGCAGCATCACGCGTTCGACCACGGACACCGGCAGGATGAACGCGCATGGCGTCAGGATGACCACCAGCGTCAGTTCCTGGCGAAACGCGCTTTCTTCGAGCACCGCGTAGCGCAGGCCCGACAGCGAGTTGATCGCGGCATGCCAGGCGCGCGTCAGGCCGCGGTTGCCCTTGTGCGGATTGTTGGCGATCGAATATTCGGTTTCCACTTCAGCCGCCACCCGGGTGGCGGTCGGCCGATGCAGCGACGGATCGGGCGGTAGCGTGGGTTGGGGTTTGGCCATGAGCGGGTGCGACGGAAGATTCCGGGTGGTCGGATTCGTCCGCCGCGCTGGGCAACGGACGCAGATGCGCAAGGAACTGCTCGGATGCCGCGCGCCACGAGAACTTCTCCGCATGGGCACGTGCGGTTGCGCGGTCGATGCGCAACGCTTCCAGGCAGGCCTCCCGCAGGTCTTCGTGCATCACGCCGGCGGGGCTGTCACCCAGTACGTCGATCGGACCCGTCACCGGGTACGCCGCCACAGGCAGCCCACTGGCCAGTGCTTCCAGCAGAACCAGCCCGAAGGTATCGGTCCTGCTGGGAAACACGAAGACGTCTGCCGAAGCATACACCTTCGCCAGTTCAGGCTGCTTGAGCACCCCGAGGTAGTTGGCCGTGGGATAGCGCGCCTTCAGCGTGGCCAGCGCAGGGCCATCGCCCACCACCCACTTGGAGCCGGGCAGGTCGAGCTGCAGGAAGGCTTCGACGTTCTTTTCGACGGCAACGCGGCCCACGTAAAGGAAGATCGGATGTGCGGTGTTTAAAACGTTTGCTCGCTGCGCGGTAAAGACGTCCAGGTCCACGCCGCGCGTCCACAGTACGCCGTGCGTGATGCCGTAGTCGTGCAGATCCTTCAGCACCACCGGGGTCGGGGCCATGACGGCACGCGCCGGGCCATGGAACCAGCGCAGGAAGCGATAGGTCCATGCCAGCGGCATGCCGAAGCGCGCCTGCACGTATTCCGGAAACCGCGTGTGATAGGCGGTGGTGAACGGCAGCCGATGCTTCAGGGCGTAGGCGCGCGCGGCCAGCCCCAGCGGGCCTTCGGTGGCGATGTGCAGGGCATCCGGCTGGAAGGTGTCGATGCGGCGGCGGACCTTGGTGGCCGGCAGGATCGACAGGCGGATCTCCGGATAGGTCGGGCAGGGCACCGTGCGGAATTCCAGCGGGGTGAGCAGATCCACCGTGTGACCCATGGCTTCGAGTTCGCGGCGGGTCGACTTCAGCGTGCGAACCACGCCGTTGACCTGCGGTTCCCACGCGTCGGTGACAATCATGACTCTCATTGAGGCTCCTTGGGGCGGCTGCGCCGTGGTGTTGTGGGGTGGCGGCCCACGCCAGGCAGGCCGCGGGGCGCTGCGGACTGGCGGTGGCTCGCGTACCTGACGGGACCGTGCACCCGGCACCGTCAGGCTTCATCAGGCATCGATCGGGCGGCGATCAGACCGCGATCAGGCCGCAATCTCGGCAGTCCGGCGACGCCGGCGGGTGGCCGGCTCCGGGGGATCGATCAGCGTGGTCCAGTAGACGATCTTCAGTTCGCCTTCCATGGTCTCCACCAGCGCCGAAAGGCTTTCCACCCAGTCGCCGTCGTTGCAGTAGAGTTGGCCGTCCACCTCGCGGATCTCGGCCTTGTGGATGTGGCCGCAGACCACGCCATCGCAGCCCCGGCGGCGCGCCTCGTCCACCATCGCGTGCTCGAACGAGTTGATGTAGCTCACTGCGTTCTTGACCTGGTGCTTCAGGTATTGGGACAGCGACCAGTAGTCGAATCCCAGCCGGGCGCGCACGCGGTTGAAGTGTCGGTTCAGCGCCAGGATCATCGTGTAGAGCGAATCGCCCAGGTAGGCCAGCCATTTGGCATGCTGGACCACGCCGTCGAACAGGTCGCCATGCACCACCCACAGCCGCTTGCCGGTGGCCGTCACATGCACGGCGTCTTCGCGCACGCTGACGTCGCCGAAGGCCAGGCCGTCGAACTGGCGGGCGCCTTCGTCGTGATTGCCGGGGATGTAGATCACCTCGGTGCCCTTGCGCGCCTTGCGCAGCAGCTTCTGCACCACGTCGTTGTGGCTCTGCGGCCAGTACCAGCCACGGCGCAGTTGCCAGCCGTCGATGATGTCGCCCACCAGGTAGAGCACGTCCGAGTCGTTGTGCTTGAGGAAGTCGAGCAGATAGGTGGCCTGGCAGCCCGGCGTGCCCAGGTGGATATCGGACAGCCAGATGGCGCGGTAGCGGTGCGCGGAAGGTTCTCCGGCGGCCACGGGGCGGGTGCCGGCGTCGGCGGTGTCTTGCAGGGGGGTGGCGCGGGCAGGGGGCAGATCGGCTTGCGGCGGCATGAACGCCGCAAAGGCGGCAGACATCGAGAGCGTCGTGTCAGGCTTGCCGCGCAAACGCTGCGCAACCCTCGACAAACTCCCGCGTGCAGATCGGATGGCTTGAACCATGGTGGCCCCGGTGTCGGCGATGGCTGCATTGAGCCAGCGCCGCATGACGGAGCCGTG
The DNA here is from genome assembly GCF_002858765.1 of Cupriavidus pauculus. Classification (GTDB taxonomy): domain Bacteria; phylum Pseudomonadota; class Gammaproteobacteria; order Burkholderiales; family Burkholderiaceae; genus Cupriavidus; species Cupriavidus pauculus_B. The sequence continues at coordinate 88,012 of NZ_PJRP01000010.1, read as the reverse complement.
ACGGAAACATGAATGTCACATGAAGCTTGCGGGCCGTGGCGCGCCGCGACGGCTAGTGGGTCGCGCCGATGGCTGTGGCGGCGGGTTGCCGCTGGAGCATGGCCAGCGCCGCAAGCGTGGCCTGCGTGGCGCGCGGGTCGCGCAGCAGCGACACATGGCCGATGCCGTCGAGCGCCAGGTGCTGCGCGCCGTCCAGCCACGACGTGCCCGGCGGGCCGGCGATGGAATCGTGCCAGCTGAAAACCGAAACGATGCGCGCGTGCATCGCCGGGGTCTCGGCGGCGGCCAGAGTGGTCAGCCATGGGCTCTGCCATCGCATCTGCCGCGCATTGACGCCGCTGCCGAAGCGCGCCAGCGCGCAGCCCTGGTGCGGACTGCCCAGCGTGACGATGCCCGCGCAGGGCGCGCCGCCGCCGGCCTGTTCCGCCAGCACCAGCGCGGCGCGTGCGGCCAGTCCGCCCATGCTGTGGCACACCAGCAGTGGGGCCTGGCCCGTGCGCGCCTGCATCTCGCGCATGCGCGCCAGCAGCGGCGGGGCGTAGTCGTCGATGTCGCCAAGCACCGGCGTCAGATCGATGGCTTCGCAGCAGTAGCCTGCGGCGGCTAGCGCCGGCGCCATGTCGAGCCAGACAGCGTGGTTGCAGCCGTAGCCGTGTACCAGCAATACGTGAGGCGTATCGGGCAGGGGCCGAGGCGGCTGCGCAAGGGTCAGCCGCGAGCGGAATGGCTGCAGCCAGTTGAACATGCGGAAGACAGCCCGGCATTCGGCCAGATAGCAGCGCAGCGCGGCGCCTGTGCCAAGGCGGTGACGCGCGGGCGCCTGGTCCGGTAGCGGTAGCCGGTCTCTGCGTGGGATGCCGAGGCCGCCAAGCGTGGTGCCGAATGCCATCGCAACGCTGGCGCCGAAGGCCAGCAGGACGGCGGCCAGACCTGCGGCCAGTGCCGGCGCCCATGCCCAGCCGTGGCCCAGTGCCAGCCAGGCCGCCAATCCGCACGCCGCCGTCGTCTGTACCAGCACGGCGACGCGACGCAGGGCGGCGGCCGTCAGGCTCATGGCTGCAGCGGGCGCAGGTCGGTCAGGCGGGTGCCGGCCAGGCGATCGTGCAGGAACTGGCGGCTCGGATCGAGCCAGGCCAGAGACATCCAAATGAACAGCCCGGCGGTCAGTACGCCGATGAATGGCCAAAGGGTGAGGCCCATCGCGTGTCCCACGGCTGCCGCAGGCGGCAGCCACAGCCAGGCCAGCACGTAGCGCAGCATCGCCTTGGGCCAGCCCGGCGTCTGGCCGGCGCCCGTCTCCAGGCGGATGCGCCAGGTCTGCATCGCCAGTGTCTGGCCGTTGCGCTGCCAGAACCACGAAAAGTAGACCCCGAGGACGACGAACATCCAGACCTGGTCGACGTACACGTGATTCAGCCCAAGCTGCACCAGCAGCGGGCGGGCCAGGACCGAGACGGCGCTGGCGAGCATCAGCACGCCGAACAGCAGCACGCCTTCATAGAGCATGCAAAGCAGGCGGCGGCCCAGCGGGGGCGTGCGTGGTGGCGTGGCTGGAGTCTGGGCGGAAGCGGCTGGCGTGGCGGCAGGCATGGCGCGTGACGGATCGGGGAAGCGGCCATTATGCCAAACGGCGCATCGCTGGCCATTGCGGGATGTCTTGGCGGGGAAGGCCAGGGGGCGCGGAACCTGACAAGGGTGGGCCAGGTGCCCGGCGGGGGTATTACGGGCGCTGCGATTCGGGTTGGTTGAAGTCAGTGGCCGCTTCGCCCGTCACGGGCGGCGAAAGCGTCGGTGCCTGGGCGGGCGAGGCCGGCATCGCGGCAACCGGCGCGGCTGGCGCGGGGGCTGGAGCCACCGGCGCGGTTGCCGCCGATGCTCCCGCCAATGCCGGTGCCGCAGGCGCGGAGGCCGGCGTGGCTTCCGGTGCACTGGCCGGGCGGCCCTGATGATGGAGCTGCCGGGTCGTATCGGCCGGCGGGCGCTTGCCCGATGGCAACGCGCTCACGGCGCCCGGGCGGCGCGGCACCTTTTCGGCGGCGGCCAGTTTCTTCTTCTGCTCTTCAGGCAGTTGCTGATAGCGATCCCACGCTTCCGCTTTCTTTTCCGCCGGCAGCTGGCGCGTGATCTGGTAGTTTTCGCGTGCCAGGCGGCGCTGCTGCGGCGTCATCCGGACCCACTCGGTCATCCGTTCCTGCAGCCGCTGCTGCTCTTCGGGCTTGAGCGTGGGGTAAAGATCGGCGATGCGCTGCCACTTGCGGCGGTTCAGTTCCGGGATGGTGTCCCAGAGCGGTTGCAGCGGCGCCAGGATCTGACGATGCGATGCGGACAGTTCCTGCCAGGTCGGGTGGGCGTTGATGACCGGGCGCGCCGCCGGCTGGCTGGCCGACTGGGCCTGCGGCCCCTGTGCGTGGGCCTCATCCATCACGGAATGGATGGAAAGTGCAGCAAGGGTTGCGCCGGCAGCGCAAAGAGCGGCGAGCCGGCGACGGAATGCGTCGGTACGGGAAGGTGCGCAGGCCATCTTATTGGTCGCGGTCCCGCTTCAGGAACACGTGGAAGCCCTGGTCGGCGTATGCCGTCGGAGGCAGGTCGTCGAGCAGCATCGCGGCGTCGACATCGGCGAGTTCCTCGACGCGCTTCTGCTGCTGCCAGTGATAGATACCCATCAGGCCGGCACCCAGCGCGATCAGCGTCCACACCAGCGCCAGCTTGCGCAGCCACGCACCAGCGCGGTGCAGCGGGGTGTCGTCCTCGTCATCGAAGGCGTAGCCATGCGGTGCGCCCGGCAGCGCGAGTTGCGGCACGTGAGCGCGTACTTCTGCCTTCTTGGCGGCCAGCGCCATGCGCCGCGCGGCGGCAAGCCGTTCGGAAATGTCCCGCGGCAGCGCCTCCGCGGAGGCATCGAGTGCCACCCGGATCTCATGGGCGAAGCGCCGTTCCTGGATATCTCGTTCGTTTCTGCTCATAGTCGGATTCCCCGCGTACGCAACGCTTGCGCCAGCGTATGCGTGGCGCGGGAACAGTGCGTCTTGACGCTGCCTTCCGAACAGCCCATCACGGCTGCGGTTTCGGCGACGTCCATATCCTCCCAGTAACGCATCAGGAAAGCCTCGCGTTGACGCGTGGGCAATCGCTGGATTTCCTGCTCGATGATATGCATGACCTGGGCCCGCTCGACCTTGTCGGCGCTGCTTTCAGCCATCTCTGTGCCGCTTTGGGCTTCCAGCGTGTCCAGCAGGTCGCTGTCGTCGCCGTCGCGGTCGTCACGGAGGTTCGAGAACAGGGTGACCCAGGTGTTCCGGACCTTTTGTCGCCGGAACCAGTCGTGGATGGTGTTCTGCAGGATGCGCTGGAACAGGGGCGGCAGTTCGTTGGCCCCCTTGTCGCCGTATTTTTCCGCCAGTTTGATCATGGCGTCCTGCACGATGTCCAGCGCAGCTTCATCGTCACGCACGGCGAACACGGCCTGTTTGAAGGCGCGACGTTCGACGCTGGCGAGAAAGTCTGAGAGTTCCTTGTCGGTGGCCATGCAGGCGAAAACAGCAGTTGGGCGGTCAGGCCAAGCCGAATGTGCCGGACTCGTCCTGTGGCACCCCGGAAATGTCTGCGATCCTAGCAAAAAACAGCTGCCTTCTGCCACTCCTGTATTCAAGTGCAGACATGCTGGCTTCGTGACGCCATACGCGATTGTCGCGAGTTTGCCCCGTGCCGGTGCGGTCTTGCAAAAAGTTCCGCCGATTCATTTACCGCGCTGGTGCATTGCAGTATCATCGACGGTTCACACGACATCAGTGGTTGTCTCATCAGACCGCTTATAAGGCGGTCTCTTCATGCAGACGCGCACCGCTTGAACCCGAGCCACAAGCCCGGCAGAGAGCATCCAAACAATTTTTTGCCGAAAATTGCAAAGGACAGAAATGAACATGCCCAGCGCGGAATTCTCCCACGCAGACAGCAATTCATCCTCCGGTCGGGAAATGATCGGAGCGGAAATCCTCGTCAACGCACTTGCCGAAGAAGGCGTCGAATACGTCTGGGGTTACCCCGGCGGCGCAGTGCTCTATATCTACGACGAGCTCCACAAGCAAACAAAATTCGAACACATCCTGGTGCGCCACGAGCAGGCCGCCGTGCATGCCGCTGACGGCTATGCCCGCGCGACCGGCAAGGTGGGCGTGGCACTGGTGACTTCGGGCCCGGGCGTGACCAACGCCGTGACCGGCATCGCCACCGCCTACCTGGATTCGATTCCGATGGTGGTGATCACCGGCAACGTGCCGACCCACGCCATTGGCCAGGATGCGTTCCAGGAATGCGACACCGTCGGCATCACGCGCCCGATCGTCAAGCACAACTTCCTCGTGAAGGACGTGCGCGACCTGGCTGCGACGATCAAGAAGGCGTTCTTCATCGCCGCCACCGGCCGTCCCGGCCCCGTGGTGGTGGACATCCCGAAGGACGTGTCGCGCAACGCCTGCAAGTACGAGTACCCGAAGGCCGTCGACATGCGGTCGTACAACCCCGTGAACAAGGGTCACTCGGGCCAGATCCGCAAGGCTGTGGCACTGCTGCAGGCCGCGGAGCGTCCGTACATCTATTCGGGTGGCGGCGTGGTGCTGGCCAACGCCAGCGACGAGCTGCGCGAGCTGGCCGCACTGACCGGTCATCCGGTGACCAACACGCTGATGGGTCTGGGCGCGTTCCCGGGCACGCACAAGCAGTTCGTCGGCATGCTCGGCATGCACGGCACGTATGAAGCCAACATGGCCATGCAGAACTGCGACGTGCTGATCGCCATCGGCGCCCGGTTCGACGACCGCGTGATCGGCAATCCGTCGCACTTCACCTCGCAGGCACGCAAGATCATCCACATCGACATCGACCCGTCGTCGATCTCGAAGCGGGTCAAGGTGGACATCCCCATCGTCGGCAACGTCAAGGACGTGCTGCAGGAACTGATCGCCCAGATCAAGACCAGCGACGTCAAGCCCAAGCGCGAGGCGCTGGCGAAGTGGTGGGACCAGATCGAGCAATGGCGTTCGGTGGACTGCCTCAAGTACGACCGCAATTCCGAGATCATCAAGCCGCAGTACGTGGTGGAAAAGATCTGGGAACTGACCAAGGGCGACGCGTTCATCTGCTCCGACGTGGGCCAGCACCAGATGTGGGCCGCGCAGTTCTACAAGTTCAACGAGCCGCGCCGCTGGATCAATTCCGGCGGCCTGGGCACGATGGGCGTGGGCCTGCCGTACGCAATGGGCATCAAGAAGGCGTTCCCGGACAAGGAAGTCGTCACCATCACCGGTGAAGGCTCGATCCAGATGTGCATCCAGGAACTGTCGACCTGCCTGCAGTACGACACCCCGGTGAAGATCTGCTCGCTGAACAACGGCTACCTGGGCATGGTGCGCCAGTGGCAGGAAATCGAGTACGACAACCGCTACTCGCATTCCTACATGCAGGCACTGCCCGACTTCGTGAAGCTGGCGGAGTCGTATGGCCACGTGGGCATGCGCATCGAGAAGACGTCAGACGTCGAACCGGCGCTGCGCGAGGCGTTCCGCCTGAAGGATCGCACCGTGTTCCTGGACTTCCAGACCGACCCCACCGAAAACGTGTGGCCGATGGTCCAGGCCGGCAAGGGCATCTCCGAGATGCTGCTCGGCGTGGAGGACCTGTAATGCGTCACATCATTTCGGTCCTGCTGGAAAACGAACCCGGCGCGCTGTCGCGCGTGGTGGGCCTGTTCTCGGCCCGTGGATACAACATCGAGACGCTGACGGTGGCTCCCACCGAAGATGCGTCGCTGTCGCGGATGACCATCGTCACCACCGGTTCGGACGACGTGATCGAACAGATCACGAAGCACCTGAACCGCCTGGTGGAAGTGGTCAAGGTGGTGGATCTGACCGAAGGCGCGCATATCGAACGCGAGCTGATGCTGGTCAAGGTCCGTGCCGTGGGCAAGGAGCGCGAGGAAATGAAGCGCACCGCCGACATCTTCCGTGGCCGCATCATCGATGTGACCGAAAAGACGTACACCATCGAGCTGACCGGCAACGGCGGCAAGCTGGATGCGTTCCTCGATGCCATCGACCGCACCGCGATCCTGGAAACCGTCCGTACGGGCGGCTCCGGCATCGGCCGTGGCGAGCGCATCCTGAAGGTCTGACCGGCGCCCCCGGCAACAGAGCACGGCCACAAGCCGACACGCAGTATCCCGAAGCGGCGCGACGACCCCAACAACAGTCAGGCGTTGCGCCGCCACCCCAATACGAAGATTTGAGAAATTGAAGGAACTATCATGAAAGTGTTTTACGACAAGGACGCCGACCTCTCCCTCATCAAGGGCAAGAACGTCACCATCATCGGCTACGGCTCGCAAGGCCACGCCCACGCGCTGAACCTGAAGGATTCGGGCGTGAACGTGACGGTCGGTCTGCGCAAGAGCGGCGCGTCGTGGAACAAGGCCGCCAATGCAGGCCTGCAGGTCAAGGAAGTGGCCGAAGCCGTGAAGGGCGCGGACGTGGTCATGATCCTGCTGCCGGACGAGCAGATCGCCGACGTGTACAAGAACGAAGTGCACGCCAACATCAAGGAAGGCGCCGCACTGGCCTTCGCCCACGGCTTCAACGTGCACTACGGTGCCGTGATCCCGCGCGCCGACCTGGACGTGATCATGATCGCCCCGAAGGCCCCGGGCCACACGGTGCGTTCGACGTACTCGCAAGGTGGCGGCGTGCCGCACCTGATCGCCGTGCACCAGAACAAGTCCGGCGCTGCCCGTGACATCGCGCTGTCGTACGCCACCGCCAACGGCGGCGGCCGTGCCGGCATCATCGAGACGAACTTCCGCGAAGAAACCGAAACCGACCTGTTCGGCGAGCAGGCCGTGCTGTGCGGCGGTACCGTCGAGCTGATCAAGGCTGGCTTCGAGACGCTGGTGGAAGCCGGCTACGCTCCGGAAATGGCCTACTTCGAGTGCCTGCACGAACTGAAGCTGATCGTCGACCTGATCTACGAAGGCGGCATCGCCAACATGAACTACTCGATCTCGAACAACGCTGAATATGGCGAATACGTCACCGGCCCGCGCGTCGTGACGGAAGAGACGAAGAAGGCCATGAAGCAGTGCCTGACCGACATCCAGACCGGCGAATACGCCAAGAGCTTCCTGCTGGAAAACAAGGCCGGCGCCCCGACGCTGATCTCGCGCCGTCGCCTGACGTCCGAGCACCAGATCGAGGAAGTGGGTGCGAAGCTGCGCGCGATGATGCCGTGGATCGCCAAGAACAAGCTGGTCGACCAGTCGAAGAACTAAGCAGTACGGGCAGAAGCGGGGCACCCGGCCGATGCGGCCAGGTGCCCCGCCAGTGCCGCAGCCGTCCAGTCGGCCGCCGGTCTTTTGTGATTGCACAAGACATTTCGGCGGTGACTGGGCGGCTTTTTGTTATCCTTGTCGGACTTTTTCAGGCACAGGCCTGATTTTTTCTTATCTCTCGCGCCGACATATCCTGAATGCATGGCACGCGGTACGCTGCGGGCTGGCTTTGCGACAGGATTTGCACACGCTGTGCGAACAACAGAACAACGCTTGCATGAACTATCCTCATCCGCTTATCGCCCGTGAAGGCTGGCCGTTCCTGGCCGGCGCTTTCATCATCTCGCTGCTGGTGCATGTCAGCGCGGGCTTCTGGTGGGCGTTGCCGTTGTGGATCATCACGATTTTCGTGCTGCAGTTCTTCCGCGACCCGCCGCGGCCGATTCCGTCGGCACCGAACGCGATCCTGGCGCCGGCCGATGGCCGCATCGTGGTGGTCGAGAAGACGCAGGACCCGTATGCTGGCCGCGAGGCACTGAAGATCAGCGTGTTCATGAACGTGTTCAACGTCCACTCGAACCGTGCTTCGCTGGACGGCAAGGTGGAGAAGCTCGAATACTTCCCGGGCAAGTTCGTCAACGCGGACCTGGACAAGGCATCGCTGGAAAACGAGCGCAACGCGGTGGTGATCCGCCGTGCGGCCGATGGCCAGCTCGTCACGCTGGTGCAGGTGGCTGGCCTGGTGGCACGCCGTATCCTGTGCTACACCCGGGTGGGTGACACGCTGTCGCGCGGCCAGCGCTATGGCTTCATCCGCTTTGGCTCGCGCGTTGACGTGTACCTGCCCGTCGATGCCCGCCCGCGCGTGACGATCGGCGAGAAGGTGTCGGCCTCGTCGACCGTGCTCGCCGAGCTGGACGTCCAGGCCTGAGGCCGGACCGGTCCGCGACAGGAGACCTGGCATGGGTGCCTTCAACCGACGCAACAAGCGTGTGAGCAATGGCAACGTGACGCACCTGCGTCCGTTCCGTCATAACCAGCTGCGCAACGACGCCGCCTACGAGGGCGACGAGCACGACATCGAGTACGTCCGGCCGCGCCGGCGCGGCATTTACCTGCTGCCCAATGCGTTTACCACGGCGGCGCTGTTCGCGGGCTTTTTCGCGATCGTGCAGGCCATGAACATGCGCTTCGACGTGGCGGCCATCGCCATTTTCGCGGCCATGGTGCTCGACGGCATGGATGGCCGCGTGGCGCGCATCACCAATACGCAGAGCGCGTTTGGCGAGCAGTACGATTCGCTGTCGGACATGACGTCGTTCGGCGTCGCGCCGGCGCTGGTGATGTACGAGTGGATCCTGCACGACCTGGGCAAGTGGGGCTGGATTGCTGCCTTTGTCTATTGCACTTGCGCCGCGCTGCGGCTGGCCCGCTTCAACGCCAATATCGGTGTGGTCGACAAGCGCTTCTTCCAGGGCCTGCCGAGCCCGGCCGCGGCCGCGCTGGTAGCCGGCTTCGTCTGGCTGGCCATCGACAACAAGCTGCCCGTGAAGGAGCTGTGGATGCCGTGGGTTGCCTTTGCGATCACGCTCTATGCGGGGCTGTCGATGGTGTCGAACGCGCCGTTCTATAGCGGCAAGGCGCTCGATGTGCGCTACCGCGTGCCGTTCGGCATGATGGTGCTGGTTCTGGTCTTGTTCGTGATCGTATCGTCGGATCCGCCGGTGGCGTTGTTTGGCCTGTTCGTGGCCTACGCGATCTCGGGCTACCTGCTATGGGCCTGGCGTGCGCTGCACGGCCATCCGGGTGGGGTGGCCAAGGCGCGTGCCGGTGGCAACGGCAACGGCGCGGGCAGCGGCAACTGACCGGGTTTTGAAGAAAGGGCGCTCATCGGGCGCCCTTTTGTTTTTCCGTTCCACAACCTCAGGAGAATGTCATGGGCATGTTCGACTTCATCAAGGAAGCGGGAGAGAAACTGTTCGGCAAGGGCGAGGCGAAGGCGGCACAGGAAGCTGCCGCCGCGGACCCGTCGGCCGCGGACAAGGCCGAGGCGGCGAACCGTGCGGCCGGCGATGCCATCGAGGCCTATATCGCCCAGATGGGGCTGTCGGCCACCGGCCTGACCGTGACCGTGGACGGCTCGCAGGGCAAGGTCTCCGTATTCGGCGTGGCGCCCGATCAGGCCACGCGCGAGAAGATCATCCTGTGCTGCGGCAATGTGGAGGGCGTGGATTCGGTCGAGGACAAGATGTCGGTCAACGTGGAGACGGCCGAGTCGCAGTGGCATACCGTGGTGAAGGGGGACACGCTGTGGGCGATTTCCCAGGCCGCGTACGGCAATGGCGCCGAATACAACAAGATATTCGAGGCCAACAAGCCGATGCTGACGCACCCGGACAAGATCTACCCGGGGCAAAAACTGCGTATTCCTCCGAAATAACCCGGTTGCGCACCCACGGCAAACCGGCTATAGTCGCCCACATGATTTCGCGCCAGACCCTAATCGCTCGCACCACCCTAGGTGGCCTACTAGGCCATCAGGTCGGGACGCGCGCGCGCTAAGGGAATCGGTTACCGCCCTGGCGCGGAAATCACCAGGATTTTGAAAACGCCCCGGCCTGCATTCATGCACGCCGGGGCGTTTTGCATTCCGATCTGAATGCCCGGTGTCGTGATAGCGGGACGGCGGACCAGCACATAAGTACAGCCCAGGAGCTCCACAAAATGTCTGACAAACTCATCATTTTCGACACCACCTTGCGCGACGGCGAGCAGTCGCCCGGTGCGTCCATGACCCGCGAGGAGAAGATCCGCATTGCGCGTCAGCTGGAACGCCTGAAGGTCGATGTGATCGAGGCCGGCTTTGCGGCCAGCTCCAACGGCGATTTCGAGGCGATCCGCTCGATTGCCCAGGTCGTTAAGGATTCGACGATCTGCTCGCTGGCCCGCGCCAACGACAAGGACATCGCGCGTGCGGCCGAGGCGCTGAAGCCGGCCAACTCGTTCCGTATCCACACGTTCATCGCCACGTCCGCGCTGCATATGGAGAAGAAGCTCCGCATGACGCCGGACCAGGTCTACGAACAGGCCCGCCTGGCGGTGCGCTTCGCGCGCCAGTTCACCGACGACATCGAGTTCTCGCCCGAAGACGGCAGCCGCTCGGACATGGACTTCCTGTGCCGCGTGCTCGAAGGCGTGATTGCCGAAGGTGCGACCACGATCAACCTGCCCGATACCGTGGGCTATGCCGTGCCGGAAGGCTATGCGGAACTGATCCGTTCGGTACGTGAGCGGATTCCGAATTCGGACAAGGCGGTCTGGTCGGTGCATTGCCATAACGACCTGGGTATGGCCGTGGCGAACTCGCTAGCTGCGGTGAAGCTGGGCGGCGCGCGGCAGATCGAATGCACGATCAACGGTCTGGGCGAGCGCGCCGGCAACACGAGCCTGGAAGAAGTGGTGATGGCCGTGAAGACGCGCCGCGACTACTTCAATATGGACGTTGGCATCGACACCACGCAGATCGTGCCGGCATCCAAGCTCGTGTCGCAGGTCACCGGATTCGTGGTGCAGCCGAACAAGGCCGTGGTGGGCGCCAATGCGTTTGCCCACGCCTCGGGCATCCACCAGGATGGCGTGCTCAAGGCGCGCGACACCTACGAGATCATGCGCGCGGAGGACGTGGGCTGGACCGCCAACAAGATCGTGCTTGGCAAGCTTTCGGGTCGCAATGCATTCAAGCAGCGCCTGCAGGAACTGGGCATCGCGCTTGAAAGCGAAGCCGAAGTCAACGCCGCGTTCACCCGCTTCAAGGAACTGGCCGACCAGAAGGCCGAGATCTTCGACGAAGACATCATGGCGATCGTTTCCGACGAAGAGCAGGAAAACGCCAACGAGCACTATCGTTTCGTGTCGCTGTCGCAGCGCTCGGAAACCGGCGAGCGTCCGCATGCCCGCGTGGTGTTCAACATCGATGGCTCCGAGCACGCTGGCGAGGCCGAAGGCAATGGTCCGGTGGATGCCACGCTGCACGCCATCGAAGGCTGCGTGAACAGCGGTGCCGAACTGGTGCTGTATTCGGTGAACGCCATCACGGCCGGTACGCAGGCTCAGGGCGAAGTGACCGTGCGCCTGTCCAGGGCCGGCCGCATCGTCAATGGCGTGGGTACCGATCCGGATATCGTCGCCGCATCGGCCAAGGCTTACCTGGCCGCACTGAACAAGCTGCACGACAAGGCCGTGCAGAAGATCAATCCGCAGATCTGACCTTTATCTGACCTGATTCCTGCGATGCGATGGCGGGGCTTACAAGGCCCCGGCTGTCATGAACCGCCCGGCCCGCTGCGTATCCCGCGGGGCCGGGCGGTTTGTCGTTTGTGCGCGGCTCAATGCCGGTCTGATGCCGCTCAACGCGGGTCGGGGCGGTCGCGCAGCGGATCGGGGGTGACCAGCGTCCGGCGCAGCACGCCCGCATCGTCGAACATGAAGTTGAACATCGAGTACCACTGGTCTTCGTGCAGGAAGCGGTAGCTCCAGGCTTCCTGTTTCAGGCGCGGGTAGTACTCGATCGGCTCGCGCGGCGCGCCGAAGTGCTCCAGCACGTCCTTCTTGGTCCACTCGTTGATCTTGGCCTTGTAGAGCTCGGTCGTGGTCAGCATCTGGCGGAAATTCGTCAGCTTGCCATCCCGATCGAAATCGGCCGCATAGGAATATTCGCCAAGCGGCTGCTTCGAGTAGAACCAGCGCGTGGTACCGTCGTCGAGCCGGTACACGTCGGTGGGCTTGCCGAACGTCGCTTCCACGGCGCTCTGTGGCTGGCCAACCAGCTTGAGGCCCGTGCTGACGGGGGCCAGTGCGGGCCCGAGGCCGCTGCAGCCGGCCAGGGCGCCGGCGGCCAGTGTCACGGCGGCAATCCAGTGCCGGGCGACTTTCGGGAATGTCGTCATGTTCAGTGATCCATCGCAAAAAAGTGCGTTTGGCGTAGTGTAGCGGGCACGGGCGCAATGTGTGTACCATCGCGGCTTTTGCGCAGAAGAAGGGAAGTCTCGAATGGGCGGAATCCGAACAAGCGGGTGCATGAGCCGGCTGCGGGCCTGGCTGGCTGCGGCCCTGTGCTGTGCCGCAACGGCCGCGATGGCGCAGCAGCCGTCGGGCGCGCCGATCCGGCTGGGCATGATCGACGGGCTGTCCGGCCCCTTCGCCAATGCCGGCGAAGCCGTGGTGCGTAACCTGCGGATGGCGATCGAGCGGATCAATGCCCAGGGCGGCGTAAAGCTGCCCGATGGTGCCCATCCGCTGGAACTGGTGACGTTCGACAGCAAGGGCAACGTCGATGAGAGCCTGATCCAGTTTCGTGGTCTGGTCGACAAGCGCATCCCGTTTGTCCTGCAAGGCAACAGCTCGGCGGTGGCCAGCGCCCTGGTGGCGGCGATCAATCGCCAGAACCAGCGCCAACCCGATGTCCGCGTGCTGTTTCTGAACTATTCGGCCGTCGATCCCACGCTGACCAACGAAAATTGCAGTTTCTGGCATTTCCGCTTTGACGCCAGCGCGGACATGCGAATGCAGGCACTGACCGAGGCCATCCGTGGCGAGCACGCGGTGCGCAAGGTCTACCTGATCGACCAGGACTACAGTTTCGGCCACCAGGTGGCGCGTTCGGCGCGCGAGATGCTGGCGGCCAAGCGGCCCGATATCCAGGTCGTGGGCGACGAATTTCATCCCATCGGCAAGGTAAAGGACTTCGCGCCGTATATCGCCAAGATCAAGGCCAGTGGCGCCGATGCGGTGATTACCGGCAACTGGGGTAACGACCTGACGCTGATGGTCAAGGCCGCGCGCGAGGGCGGGCTCAAGGCGCGCTTCTATACGTTCTACGGCAACGGCCTTGGCGCGCCGGCCGCCATGGGCGATGCAGGCGTGGGCAGGGTGCTTGCCGTAGCCGAATGGCATCCGAACGTGGGCGGCGCGGCGTCCGATGCGTTCTACAAGGCGTTCCGCGCCCGTTATCCCGATCCGCGCGACGACTACGTGCATTTGCGCATGCAGATGATGGTGGAAATGCTGGCCCGCGCGATCGAGCAGGCCGGCGGCACCGATGCCGTGGCGGTGGCCTATGCGCTGGAGAACATGCGCTTCACGAACGGGTTCCACGAGGCCACGGTGCGCGCCGACGACCACCAGGTGCTGCAGCCGCTTTATGTCTCGATGATGGCGAAGCAGGGCGGCGAGGTGCGATTCGACAACGAGGGCTCGGGATACGGATTCCGGACCGTCAAGAAGCTGAAGTCGGCCCAGACCACGCTGCCTACCACCTGCCGAATGGAGCGCCCGGCGCGGAATTGAGCCATTGTCCGATGGCGGGCTTCGCCGCTGGGCGGAATTCAGCTATAATCCGCGGCTGTCGTCCGCACGCCACCTGGCTGTGGAAGGCAGATGCCGAGTCAAAGCAAGGCACGACGCAAGTGGCGCATTCCGCGCTGCAGCGTTCGCAAGTGAAAGGAAAACATCATGGCAATTGCCAACAAGTCCGAAGTCATCCAGAAGTTCGCCCGCGCCGCCAACGACACGGGTAGCCCCGAAGTCCAGGTCGCTCTGCTGACCACCCGCATCAACGAACTGACCCCGCACTTCAAGGCCAACATGAAGGATCACCACAGCCGCCGCGGTCTGCTGCGCATGGTGAGCCGTCGTCGTCGTCTGCTGGACTACCTCAAGGCCAACGACGCTGATCGTTACCGTGCCCTGATCGAAGCCCTGGGCCTGCGCAAGTAAGGTCTGCGGATGGCAGCACGAATCCTGCAAGCGTTGTTCAAGCACGATTTCACGTGAGGCCACGATGCCTGCGCCAGCACTGCTGGAGCAGGCATTTTGCTTTTCTGCACCGGCGATTTTTGGCTGGGCAGCGTTCAGTGTGATGTTTATTTCACATTAAAATCGGGCGATTTGTCCGTACGCCGTTGCGCCATGCCGTGCGACGGAGTAAGTTACCTCGCTCTTTCTGACACCGGAACCGGCCAACGAAACGGGGTTTTGTGTCATTCCATCGCGTATCGCATCGTCCTCATGCTGGGCCGGACGGTGGCGCGATGGAATGGCATAGCACTTCCCTGAGACTGCGGCCCGGGGCAAATTCCGGCAGTCCGCCTGCCGCTGCGAGCGCAGGCGTCGGCCCGCCGTATCTGTTTACGGCAGGCAAGCATGAATCAAGGAACGCTCATGACCATGTTCAACAAGATCGTCAAGGAATTCCAATGGGGCCAGCACACGGTCCGCATGGAAACCGGCGAAGTCGCCCGGCAGGCATCGGGTGCCGTGATCGTCGACGTGGAAGACACCGTGGTGCTGGCCACCGTGGTGGCAGCCAAGAGCCCGAAGGCGGGCCAGGACTTCTTCCCGCTGACCGTCGACTACATCGAAAAGACCTACGCCGCCGGCAAGATCCCCGGTGGCTTCTTCAAGCGTGAAGGCCGTCCGTCGGAAAACGAGACGCTGACTTCGCGCCTGATCGACCGTCCGCTGCGTCCGCTCTTCCCGGAAGGTTTCTACAACGACGTGCAGGTGGTTATCCACGTGCTGTCGATCAACCCGGAAGTGCCGGCCGACGTCCCGGCCCTGATCGCCTCGTCGGCCGCGCTGGCCGTGTCGGGCATTCCGTTCAGCGGCCCGGTGGGCGCCGCCCGCGTTGGCTACAAGGACGGCCAATACCTGCTGAACCCGACCCGTTCGCAGATCGCCGCATCGGAACTGGATCTCGTCGTCGCCGGTACCGAGCGTGCCGTGCTGATGGTGGAATCGGAAGCCAACCAGCTGTCGGAAGACGTGATGCTGGGCGCCGTGGTGTATGGCCACGAGCAGATGCAGACCGCCATCAACGCGATCCACGAACTGGTCCGTGAAGGCGGCAAGCCGGAATGGGACTGGGCGCCGGCCGCCAAGAACGAGGCACTGATCGCCAAGGTCGGCGAGATCGGCCTGCCGCTGCTGCAGGAAACGTATCAGCTGCGCCAGAAGTCGGCCCGTAGCGCCAAGCTCAAGGAAGTCTACGCAACCGTGCAGGCCAAGCTGGCCGAAGCCGGCGTGGAAGCCGACAAGGTGGAAGTCGGCAACGTCCTGTTCGATCTGGAAGCCAAGATCGTGCGTGGCCAGATCCTGGCCGGCGAGCCGCGTATCGACGGCCGCGACACGCGCACCGTGCGCCCGATCGAGATCCGTTCGTCGGTACTGCCGCGCGCCCACGGTTCGTCGCTGTTCACGCGTGGCGAAACGCAGGCACTCGCAGTGGCCACGCTGGGCACCAAGAGCGACGAGCAGATCATCGACGCGCTGGCCGGCGAATACCGCGACCGCTTCATGCTCCACTACAACATGCCTCCGTTCGCCACCGGCGAAACGGGTCGCGTGGGCAGCCCGAAGCGTCGTGAAATCGGTCACGGCCGCCTGGCCAAGCGCGCACTGATCCCGGTGCTGCCGAAGGAAGACGAATTCGCCTACACGATCCGCCTGGTATCGGAAATCACCGAATCCAATGGCTCGTCGTCGATGGCCTCGGTGTGCGGCGGCTGCCTGGCACTGATGGACGCCGGCGTTCCGGTGAAGGCGCACGTGGCCGGTGTGGCCATGGGCCTGATCCTGGAAGGCAACAAGTTTGCCGTGCTGACCGACATCCTGGGTGACGAAGATCACCTGGGCGACATGGACTTCAAGGTGGCGGGTACCGATTCGGGTATCACGGCGCTGCAGATGGACATCAAGGTGCAGGGCATCACCAAGGAAATCATGCAGGTGGCACTGGCGCAAGCCCGTGAAGGCCGCATGCACATCCTGGGCAAGATGCAGGAAGCGATGGGCCACGCCCGCACCGAGCTGTCGGAGCACGCACCGCGCATGATCACGATGAAGATCCATCCGGACAAGATTCGTGAAGTGATCGGCAAGGGCGGTTCGACCATCCAGGCGCTGACCAAGGAAACCGGCACGACCATCGACATCCAGGAAGACGGTACGATCACGATCGCGTCGACCTCGACCGACGGCATGGCCGAAGCCAAGCGCCGCATCGAAGGCATCACCGCCGAAGCCGAAGTGGGCAAGATCTACGCCGGTACCGTGCTGAAGCTGCTGGACTTCGGTGCCATCGTGAACATCCTGCCGGGCAAGGACGGTCTGCTGCATATCTCCGAGATCGTCAACGAGCGCGTGAAGGACATCAAGGACTGGCTGAAGGAAGGCCAGCATGTGCGCGTGAAGCTGATCCAGGCCGACGAGAAGGGTCGTCTGCGTCTGTCGCTGAAGGCTGCGCTGGCCGAAGAGGGTGGCAGCATCAGCCCGATCGCCCCGCAAGGCGATGCGCCGGCTGCACCGACCTCGCCGGAGCAGCAGCAGTAAGCTGAACGGTACGCGGTATCGATAGCAGTACCCGTGAAAGCGGCTGGCGATGTCCAGCCGCTTTTTTGTTTACACTGCCGGTCAGTCTTTTACCTGCGCTTGGCGCGCGCATTCTTGCGGCGCGCGATGCGACATACGACATTGATGAGGAGCGATCATGAAAGCCATCGAGATCCGTGAATACGGCGGCCCTGAAGTCCTGCAGGCAACGCAGCGTCCCGACCCGGAGCCGAAGGCCGGAGAGATCCTGATCCGCGTGGCGGCTGCGGGTATCAATCGTCCCGATGTGTTCCAGCGTACGGGCAACTATCCGGTGCCGCCGGGTGCCTCGGACCTGCCGGGTCTGGAAGTGGCTGGTGTGGTGGTGGGTGGCGATCTGTCGAATCCGGCGAACCGCTTCGGGCTGAAGGTGGGCGACCGGGTGTGTGCGCTCGTGCAGGGCGGTGGCTATGCCGAGCTTTGCACGGCGCCGATCGAACAATGCCTGCCGGTGCCCGAGGGCCTCAGCGATATTGAAGCCGCGGCCTTGCCAGAGACGTTCTTTACGGTCTGGAGCAATGTATTTGACCGCGGCCAGCTGGGCAAGGGCCCGCGCGGCGCGGCGGAAACGCTGCTGATCCAGGGTGGTTCGAGCGGCATCGGCACCACGGCGATCCAGATCGCCAAGGCGATGGGCTTCAAGGTGTTCGTCACGGCGGGTAGCGACGACAAGTGCAAGGCCTGCGAGGCGCTGGGCGCCGATCGCGCGATCAACTACAAGACGCAGGACTTCGCCGCCGAGGTCAAGGCATTGACCGAGGGCAAGGGCGTCGACGTGATTCTCGACATGGTGGCCGGTTCGTACCTGGCGCGCGAACTGTCGTGCATCGCAGACGATGGTCGCATCGTCATCATCGCGCTGCTGGGTGGTGGCAAGGCGGAGATTCCGCTGGGCGATATCCTGCGTCGGCGCATCACCGTCACCGGTTCGACGCTGCGCCCGCGTCCGGCATCGTTCAAGGGCGCGATCGCGCAGGCGCTGCATCAGAGCGTCTGGCCGCTGCTGGCATCGGGCAAGATCAAGCCGGTCATCTACAAGGTGTTCCCTGCCGCGCAGGCTGCCGATGCCCATCGACTGATGGAGTCGAGCGAGCACACCGGCAAGATCGTGCTGACCTGGTAAATTTCGTTCGTGGATCCGCAATTGCGCCATTGCCGGTGCAATTGTGGGCCGGTGACCACTGGGTGTCTGCAATTGTCCGCCACGCGCTGGCGGCACCCCCTTGACCACGCTACAATAGCGGGTTTGATTTGAGAGGGGACCCTTGTGAGACAAAAGCTGGTCATCGGCAACTGGAAGATGCACGGCAGCCTTACCGCCAACGCGGCCCTGCTGGAAGGCATCAAGGCAGCGCCGGCCAAGGCGAAACTGGCCGTTTGCGCACCGTTCCCCTATCTTGCCCAGTGCCAGTCGCTGCTCACCGGTACCCAGGTGTCGTGGGGTGCCCAGGACACGTCCGCGGAGACGCGCGGTGCCTTTACGGGCGAAGTCGCGGCGCCGATGCTGGCCGAATTTGGCTGCGCCTACGTGCTGGTGGGTCACTCCGAACGCCGCACCTATCACGCTGAATCCGATGTGACGGTGGCCACCAAGGCGCTGCGTGCACTGGAGTCGGGTCTGGTCCCTGTGGTTTGCGTCGGCGAAACGCTGGCAGAGCGCGAGGCAGGGCAGACCGAGGCCGTAGTGGGGCGTCAGTTGCAAGCCGTGCTCGATGCGCTGTCTATCGAGCAATTGTATTGCATTGTCCTGGCCTATGAGCCCGTCTGGGCCATTGGTACCGGCAAGACCGCAACCAGCGAACAGGCGCAGGCCGTACACGCTGTGTTGCGTGCGCAGGTCGCTGGCAAGGATGCGGGCGTGGCACAACGCATCGCCATTCTGTACGGCGGCAGCGTGAAGCCGGACAATGCGGCAGAACTGTTTTCCATGTCCGACATCGACGGGGGGCTGATTGGCGGCGCCTCGCTGAAGGCGGATGATTTCCTCGCGATCGGCAACGCCTGAATGCCGGATGCGACTGTCTGATCAGGCAAGTACGAAACGAATTTAACCAAATGGCAATTTTCAAGACTCTGTTGGTCGTCGTGCAGGTTCTGTCCGCGCTGGGCGTGATCGGCCTGGTGCTGCTGCAGCACGGCAAGGGTGCCGATGTTGGCGCGGCGTTCGGTTCCGGCGCATCGGGCAGTCTGTTCGGTGCATCGGGCTCGGCAAACTTCCTGTCGCGTACCACGGCCGTCCTGGCGGCGCTGTTCTTCGCTTGCACGCTCGGCCTGACGTTGCTTGGCAACTACAAGCCGCAGGCTTCGCTGGGCGTGATGGCCGCGGGTCAGCAGCCCCAGGCTACCCAGGCTTCGGCGCCGTCCGCTTCGGCTCCTGCAGCGGCTGCCGCCTCGGCACCTGCCGCGCCTGCAGTGCCGAAGTAAGTTTCGGCATCAGCGCAATAATCGAACAGTGTGTTCGCGGATTCCTGATTTAATTTGCAGTTGTGCATTGAACAAATCAGGAATCATGAGTTAGAATGCAAGGCTTGAAACGATTCCCCAGCGCGGGGCGAAAGCCAGTGGACAGACTTCACTGACTACGCTTCGTAGGGTGTAAAAACCCGGCGCAAGGCAATATTGTTTCTCCCCCAGCCGACGTGGTGAAATTGGTAGACACGCTATCTTGAGGGGGTAGTGGCGAAAGCTGTGCGAGTTCGAGTCTCGCCGTCGGCACCAAACAATTGATCGGAAGTCATTGTCGCATCTGTGTCATGCACGGATCGCACCATGATTCTCCGGCAGTCCGCAAGGCGGCGCCGTGCTAAGACGGGATGGCGCCTGGGGTGGGCAACAGGTCGCCGCTAGCTGGTGCTGTTGACAACATTCCAGATAAGGCTGGCCGTACCTTGACACTCGAAGCCTACTTCCCCGTCCTCGTCTTCATCCTCTTTGGCATCGTGCTCGGTGTAGCGCTGATGTCCATTGGTCGGATTCTCGGTCCAAACAATCCTGACGCAGCGAAGCTGTCGCCGTACGAGTGCGGCTTCGAAGCATTTGAGGATGCGCGCATGAAGTTCGACGTGCGCTACTACCTCATCGCCATCCTCTTTATCCTGTTCGATCTCGAAACTGCCTTCCTGTTTCCGTGGGGCGTTGCCCTCAAGGACATCGGTTGGCCGGGATTCATCGCCATGGGCGTGTTTCTGCTGGAATTCATCGTGGGCTTCGTCTACATCTGGAAAAAGGGCGCGCTCGATTGGGAGTGATGTGAAATGGCAATCGAAGGCGTTCTCAACGAAGGCTTTGTCACGACGACCGCTGACAAGCTGATCAACTGGACCCGTACGGGTTCCCTGTGGCCCATGACGTTCGGTCTGGCCTGCTGTGCAGTGGAAATGATGCACGCCGGCGCCGCACGCTACGACATGGACCGTTTCGGCGTGATTTTCCGCCCGTCGCCGCGTCAGTCCGACGTGATGATCGTGGCAGGCACGCTGTGCAACAAGATGGCTCCCGCGCTGCGCAAGGTCTACGACCAGATGGCAGAACCGCGTTGGGTGATCTCGATGGGCTCGTGCGCCAACGGCGGCGGCTACTACCACTACTCGTATTCGGTGGTGCGTGGCTGCGATCGCATCGTGCCGGTCGACATCTATGTTCCGGGCTGCCCGCCGACGGCGGAAGCGCTGATCTACGGCGTGATCCAGCTCCAGAACAAGATCAAGCGTACCAACACCATCGCGCGCAAGGGCTGACATGGCGAACCTCGATACCCTCAAGGCCGCCCTCGAGAAAGTTCTGGGCAAGCGCGTGCAGAACCTGACCGAGGCCACGGGCGAACTGACGTTGATCGTCAAGGCTGCCGACTACCTCGACGCTGCACGCCTGCTGCGCGACGACCCGTCGCTGCATTTCGAGCAGGCCGTCGACCTCTGCGGCGTCGATTATTCCGACTATGCCGAAGGCACCTGGGACGGCCTGCGCTTCGCGGCTGTCACGCACCTGCTGTCGGTCAAGCACAACTGGCGCCTGCGCCTGCGCGTGTTCGCGCCGGACGACGACATGCCTGTGGTGCCGTCGCTGATCGACGTGTGGAACTCGGTGAACTGGTTCGAGCGCGAAGCGTTCGACTTCTACGGCATCGTGTTTGAAGGCCACCCCGACCTGCGCCGTCTGCTGACGGACTACGGTTTCGTGGGCCATCCGTTCCGCAAGGACTTCCCGGTCTCGGGCTACGTGGAAATGCGTTACGACCCCGAGCAGAAGCGGGTCATCTACCAGCCGGTGACGATCGAGCCGCGCGAAATCACGCCGCGCGTGATTCGCGAGGAAAACTACGGCGGCACGAAGCACTGAGAACGGCGTCATGGCAGATATCAAGAACTACACCCTCAACTTCGGTCCCCAGCACCCTGCGGCACACGGCGTGCTGCGCCTGGTGCTCGAGCTGGACGGCGAAGTCATCCAGCGTGCTGATCCCCACATCGGCCTGCTGCACCGTGCCACGGAAAAGCTGGCCGAGCAGAAGAGCTGGATCCAGAGCGTTCCCTACATGGACCGTCTCGACTACGTGTCGATGATGGTCAACGAACACGCCTACGTGATGGCGATCGAGCGGATGCTCGGCATCGAGGTGCCGATCCGCGCGCAGTACATCCGCGTGATGTTCGACGAGATCACCCGCCTGCTGAACCACCTGATGTGGATCGGCGCCCACGCGCTGGACGTTGGGGCGATGGCCGTGTTCCTGTACGCGTTCCGCGAGCGCGAGGACATGTTCGACATGTACGAGGCGGTGTCGGGCGCGCGCATGCACGCTGCCTACTACCGTCCGGGCGGTGTCTACCGCGACCTGCCGGACACGATGCCGCAGTACCGTGCGTCGAAGATCCACAACGAGAAGGCCATCAAGGTCATGAACGAAAACCGTTCGGGCTCGCTGCTGGACTTCATCGAGGACTTCACGAACCGTTTTCCGACGTACGTGGATGAATATGAGACGCTGCTGACCGATAACCGTATCTGGAAGCAACGTTTGGTGGATATCGGCGTGGTCACCCCCGAGCGCGCGCTGCAGATGGGTTTCACCGGTCCGATGCTGCGTGGCTCGGGTATCGAATGGGATCTGCGCAAGAAGCAGCCGTACGAGGTCTACGACAAGATGGACTTCGACATCCCGGTGGGTACGGCCGGCGACTGCTACTCGCGTTACCTGGTGCGTGTGGAAGAAATGCGCCAGTCGAATCGCATCATCAAGCAGTGTATCGACTGGCTGCGCCGCAATCCGGGCCCGGTGATTTCCGACAACCACAAGGTGGCACCGCCGTCGCGCGTGGACATGAAGTCGAACATGGAAGAGCTGATTCACCATTTCAAGCTCTTCACGGAAGGCATTCACGTACCGCCGGGCGAAGCCTACGCGGCAGTGGAACACCCGAAGGGCGAGTTCGGTATCTACGCGATCTCGGACGGTGCGAACAAGCCGTACCGCCTGAAGATCCGTGCTCCGGGCTTTGCCCACCTGGCCGCGCTTGACGAGATGGCCAGGGGACACATGATTGCGGATGCGGTCACGATCATCGGGACACAGGACATCGTGTTCGGCGAGATCGACCGCTAAGGGATACCGGCAGAAAGGTGTCCCGTTACAGGCCGTTGTCCGGACGACGATCCGGGCGTGTTCGGCCGGCCCCGGCGGTAATGGTGGCAGCAGGCTCCGGCCTGCGACGGACTGGCAAGGAATGCGCTGGAGCGTTCCGGGCCGGCAGAACATGGCAGCGACGGCTGCAAACCAGCGAAGCCCGGCTTAAAGGGCAGGTCTTCGCCGTATTACTGCAATGACCATGCTATCAGCAGAAGCTCTCAAGGAAATCGATCGCGCGATCGCGAAGTATCCGACCGACCAGAAGCAGTCGGCCGTGATGGCGGCACTCGCCGTGGCACAGGGCGAGGTGGGCTGGGTTTCCCCCGAAGTCATGCAGTTCGTCGCCAGCTACCTGGAAATGCCGCCCGTGTGGGTGGAAGAGGTGGCCACGTTCTACAACATGTATGACACCAAGCCGGTGGGCAAGTACAAGCTCACCGTCTGCACCAACCTGCCGTGCGCGCTGTCGGGCGGCGACCGGGCTGGCGAATACCTGAAGCGCAAGCTCGGGATCGACTACAACGAAACCACCGCTGACGGCTGCTTCACGCTGAAGGAAGGCGAGTGCATGGGCGCTTGCGGCGACGCACCGGTGATGATCGTCAACAACACCCGCATGTGCAGCTTCATGAGCGACCAGAAGCTCGACGCCCTGGTCGACGAGCTCAAGGCCGAAGCCGCCGCCAAGGGGGACAAGTAACATGACCTCTCTGCACGACCGTCACATCAAGCCGCTGATCCTGGCCGGCCTGGACGGCAAGAACTGGCACCTCGAGGACTACGTCAAGCGCGGTGGCTATGCCCAGCTGCGCCGTATCCTCGAACAGAAGGTAACGCCCGAGCAGGTGATTGCCGACGTCAAGGCGTCGGGCCTGCGTGGTCGTGGCGGTGCGGGTTTCCCGACCGGCCTGAAGTGGAGCTTCATGCCGCGTTCGTTCCCGGGCCAGAAGTACCTCGTCTGCAATACCGACGAGGGCGAGCCGGGCACGTTCAAGGACCGTGACATCATCCGCTACAACCCGCATGCGCTGATCGAAGGCATGGCCATCGGGGCGTACGCGATGGGTATCACCGTGGGTTACAACTACATCCACGGCGAAATCTGGAACGAATACAAGATCTTCGAGGAAGCACTCGAAGAAGCGCGCCGCGCCGGTTTCCTGGGCGACAACATCCTGGGCTCGGGCTTCAACTTCCAGTTGCATGCCCACCACGGCTACGGTGCGTACATCTGCGGCGAGGAAACCGCGCTGCTGGAATCGCTGGAAGGCAAGAAAGGCCAACCGCGCTTCAAGCCGCCTTTCCCGGCCAGCTTCGGCCTGTACGGCAAGCCGACCACGATCAACAACACCGAGACGTTCGCCGCGGTGCCGTTCCTCCTGGCCGTGG
Source organism: Cupriavidus pauculus (assembly GCF_002858765.1). GTDB lineage: Bacteria > Pseudomonadota > Gammaproteobacteria > Burkholderiales > Burkholderiaceae > Cupriavidus > Cupriavidus pauculus_B. Next base: position 64,250 of record NZ_PJRP01000010.1, on the reverse strand, counting down.
GCCCGGACGAATACCTGAAGATGGGCAAGCCGAACAACGGCGGCACCAAGATCTTCTCGATCTCTGGTGACGTCGAGCGCCCGGGCAATTACGAAATCCCGCTGGGCACGCCGTTCTCCACGCTGCTGGAGCTGGCGGGCGGCATGCGCGGTGGCAAGGCGCTCAAGGCCGTGATCCCTGGCGGATCGTCGGCACCGGTGGTGCCGGCCGACCTGATGATGGCGTCGACCATGGACTACGACTCGATCGCCAAGGCCGGCTCGATGCTGGGCTCGGGCGCCGTGATCGTCATGGACGAAACGCGCTGCATGGTGCGGTCGCTGCTGCGCCTGTCGTATTTCTACTTTGAAGAATCGTGCGGCCAGTGCACGCCGTGCCGTGAAGGCACCGGCTGGCTCTATCGCATGGTGAATCGTATTGAACACGGAGAAGGCCGCCAGGAAGATCTGGACCTGCTCAATAACGTCGCGGAAAACATCATGGGTCGCACGATTTGCGCGCTCGGCGATGCCGCGGCGATGCCGGTACGCGGCATGCTCAAGCACTACTGGAAAGAGTTCGAGTATCACGTCGAACACAAGCAGTGCATGGTCCCGGCCCATTCCTGAAGCGTGGCAGAACATGGTTGAACTCGAGATCGACGGCAAGAAGGTTGAGGTTGCGGAAGGCAGCCTCGTGATGGAAGCGGCTCGCAAGCTGGGCACCTACATCCCGCATTTCTGCTACCACCGCAAACTGTCCATCGCGGCGAACTGCCGCATGTGCCTGGTCGAAGTGGAAAAGGCGCCCAAGGCGCTTCCCGCCTGCGCCACCCCGGTGACGCCCGGCATGAAGGTCTTCACGAACTCTGAAAAGGCCGTCAAGGCCCAGAAGTCCGTGATGGAATTCCTGCTGATCAATCACCCGCTCGACTGCCCGATCTGCGATCAGGGCGGCGAATGCCAGCTGCAGGATCTGGCCGTGGGCTACGGTGCATCGGAGTCGCGCTACAAGGAAGAAAAGCGCGTGGTGTTCCACAAGAACGTGGGCCCGCTGATCTCCATGGAGGAGATGACCCGTTGCATTCACTGCACCCGCTGCGTGCGCTTTGGCCAGGAAGTGGCCGGCGTGATGGAGCTGGGCATGCTGAACCGCGGCGAGCACTCGGAAATCACGACGTTCGTCGGCCAGACCGTGGATTCGGAACTGTCCGGCAACATGATCGACCTGTGCCCGGTTGGCGCGCTGACCAGCAAGCCGTTCCGCTATTCGGCCCGTACGTGGGAACTGGGACGCCGCAAGTCGGTGTCGCCGCACGACGGCGTCGGCGCCAACCTCGTGGTCCAGACCAAGAACCAGCGTGTGATGCGCGTGGTGCCGCTGGAAAACGAAGACGTCAACGAGTGCTGGATCTCGGACAAGGACCGCTTCTCGTACGAAGGTGTGAACAGCGCCGACCGTCTGACCCGCCCGCTGCTCAAGCAGGGTGGCGAATGGATGGAAACGGACTGGCAGACCGCGCTCGAATACGTGGCCAACGGCCTGGCGAGCATCAAGCGCGATCATGGCGCCGATCAGATCGCCGCCATCGCCAGCCCGCACAGCACGCTGGAAGAACTGTTCCTGCTGGGCAATCTCGTGCGCGGCCTGGGCAGCGACAATGTGGACTTCCGTCTGCGCCAGACTGATTTCTCGGCCGCGCTGAAGGGTGCGCCGTGGCTGGGTATGCCGATTGCCGATGTCACCACGCTCCAACGCGCGCTGGTGATTGGCGCATCGCTGCGCAAGGATCAGCCGCTGCTGGCCTCGCGTCTGCGTCAGGCTGTCAAGAAGGGTGCCCGCGTGGCCGTGATCGGCACCGGCGGTGAAGACCTGCTGATGCCGGTGGCCGCACGTATCGACGTGGTGCCGTCGGGCTGGACTGCTGCACTGGCAGGCGTGGCACGTGCCGTGGCTGCTGCCAAGGGCGTGGCTGCTCCGGCTGGCACCGATGGTTTCGATGGCGGCGACGCTGCCAAGGCGGTGGCCGATGCGCTGCTGTCGGGCGAGCGCCGTGCGGTGTTCCTCGGCAACGAAGCCGTGCGTCACCCGCAATTCTCGGCGCTGCACGCGCTGGCTCAGTGGATCGCCACGGAAACGGGCGCCACGCTGGGCTTCCTGACCGAAGCGGCCAACACCGTCGGTGGCTACATCGCCGGCGCACTGCCGCAGAAGGGTGGTGCGAACGCCCAGGCAATGTTCGATGCGCCGCGCAAGGCCTACGTCGTGCTGAACGCCGAAGCCGAGTTCGATACCGCTGATGCACGCAAGGCCCTGGCCGCGCTGCAGCAGGCCGGTACCGTCGTGGTGCTGTCGCCGTTCCGCTCGGAAGCCGCCATGCAATACGCCGACGTGATCCTCCCGATCACGCCGTTCACCGAGAGCGCCGGTACGTTCGTGAACGCCGAGGGCCGTGCCCAGAGCTTCAACGGCGTGGTGCGTGCGCTGGGTGAATCGCGCCCGGGCTGGAAGGTGCTGCGCGTGCTGGGCAATCTGCTCGACGTGCCGGGCTTTGACTTCGAGACCGCCGAAGCCGTGCGCGATGCCGCGCTGGTCAAGCTGGCCCCGGATCAACTGAACAACGCCACCGACGCCGCGATCCGTGTGACGGCAGCCGCCGCCAACGGTATCGAGCGTATCGCCGATGTGCCGATCTACCACGCCGACCCGATCGTGCGTCGTGCCGACTCGCTGCAGCTGACCGCTGCCGCGCGCCGCGCGATGACGGTGGGTCTGTCGTCGGAACTGTTCGCGAAGCTGGGCGTGCAGGCTGGCGACCCGGTGCGCGTGACGCAGGATGGCGCCAATGTGGTGCTGCCCGCGGCGCTGGAAAAGACGCTGCCGGCCAACGCCGTGCGCGTGCCGGCTGCCACCGTGGCCGCTGCAACGCTGGGCGCGCTGTTCGGGACCGTCACCGTTGAGAAAGCCATCGACCTGTCGGCCGGCCAGGGTGCCGCCGCAACGGCCACCGTATAAGAAGAGCGAGATAGCAACATGATCGATCTCATTACCTCGCAGGGCCAGGCCATTTTCGGCAGCGCTTGGACGCTGATCTGGATCCTGATCCGTGCCGTGGTCATTGTGGTGCCGGTGCTGCTGTGCGTGGCCTACCTGATTCTCTGGGAGCGCAAGCTGATTGGCTGGATGCACGTCCGTATCGGCCCGAACCGCGTGGGCCCGCTGGGCCTGCTGCAGCCGATTGCCGACGTGCTGAAGCTGCTGCTGAAGGAAGTGATGTTCCCGTCGCAGGTCAACCGGGTGATGTATCTGGTTGCGCCGCTGATGGTGCTGGTTCCCGCAGTAGCCGTCTGGGCCGTGATTCCGTTCCAGCCCGAAGTGGTGATGGCGGACGTCAACGCCGGTCTGCTGTACGTCATGGCCATCAGCTCGGTGGGCGTGTACGGCGTGATCCTGGCGGGCTGGGCATCGAACTCGAAGTATGCGTTTATCGGTGCGATGCGCGCCGCGGCGCAGATGGTGTCTTATGAAATCGCGATGGGCTTCGCGCTGGTGACCGTGCTGATGGTGGCCGGCAGCCTGAACCTGTCGACCATCGTGAATAGCCAGAACGTGGGCTATTTCGCGGACATGGGCATCAACATCCTGTCGTGGAACTGGCTGCCGCTGCTGCCGATGTTCGCCGTGTACTTCATCTCGGGCGTGGCGGAAACCAACCGCCATCCGTTCGACGTGGTGGAAGGTGAATCGGAAATCGTGGCCGGCCACATGATCGAATATTCGGGCATGACGTTCGCGCTGTTCTTCCTGGCCGAGTACATCAACATGATCATCATCTCGACGATGACCTCGCTGATGTTCCTCGGTGGCTGGGCGCCGCCGTTCTCGAGCGCGATCACCAATGCGATTCCGGGCTTTTTCTGGCTGGTGTTCAAGGTTTTCCTGCTGCTGTCGGTGTTTATCTGGATCCGTGCGTCGTTCCCGCGTTACCGCTATGACCAGATCATGCGTCTGGGCTGGAAGATCTTCATTCCGCTGACCGTGGCGTGGCTGATCATTGTGGCGATCTGGATCAAGTCGCCGTGGAACATCTGGCACTAAGAGGCCAGGCGACGGTGCGCGCCGCCCGAACGGGCAGCGCGCACCGCGCGGAAATACTTAGGAAGCAATCGTCATGCTGATCGCCATCAAGGACTTTTTTAACAGCCTGCTCCTGAAGGAACTCTTCAAGGGCATGGCACTTACCGGCCGCTATCTCTTCGCCCGGAAGGTAACTGTCCAGTTCCCGGAAGAGAAGACGCCGATGTCGCCGCGTTTCCGCGGCCTGCACGCACTGCGCCGCTACCCGAACGGGGAAGAGCGTTGCATCGCGTGCAAGCTGTGCGAAGCGGTGTGCCCGGCGCTGGCCATCACGATCGAATCGGATGTGCGTAACGACGGCACCCGCCGTACCACGCGCTACGACATCGATCTGACCAAGTGCATTTTCTGCGGCTTCTGCGAAGAAGCCTGCCCGGTCGACGCGGTCGTCGAAACGCATATTTTCGAGTACCACGGCGAGAAGCGTGGCGACCTGTACTTCACCAAGGACATGCTGCTGGCAGTGGGCGACCGCTACGAGCCGCAGATCGCCGCAGCCAAGGCCGCGGACGCGAAGTACCGCTAAGCGTACCGGCAGGACGGGAGCAGGGCACCTGGTGTGCTGTTCCCGGCAATGAATTTGAAGTGGCCCCGCAAGGGGCACAACCAAGAGAAGCAAGTCGCGCAAGGCGCGGGCGCCCCGAAGGGCAGTCCGGACCGGCGCGGCCCAAAGAGGATCCGATAGGGACCATGGAACTCACGACAGCCATCTTCTATGCCTTTGCCCTGGTGCTGGTGCTTTCCGCACTGAAAGTCATCACGGCAAAGAACCCGGTGCATTCGGCACTGTTCCTCGTCCTGGCGTTTTTTACCGCCGCGGCGATCTGGATGATCCTGAAGGCCGAGTTCCTCGCCATCCTGCTCGTGCTGGTCTACGTAGGTGCGGTGATGGTGCTGTTCCTCTTCGTGGTGATGATGATCGATATCGATATCGAGCACCTGCGCCGCGACTTCTGGACATACGTGCCGATGGCATCGATCGTCGGCGCGCTGATCATCGCTGAAATGGCCATCGTGCTGGTGCGCAACTTCATCGGCACCACCAACGCCGTGGTGCCGCCGGGCGCGCAGGACCCGAACTACTCGAACACCGCTGCGCTGGGCAAGCTGATCTACACCGACTACGTGTACGCCTTTGAAGTGGCCGGCATCATCCTGCTGGTGGCGATCGTGGCCGCCGTGGCCCTGACGCTGCGTCGCCGCAAGGACGTCAAGGCGCAGGATGTGGGTGCCCAGCTGCGTGTGCGCCGCGACGAGCGCGTGCGCATGGTGAAGATGCCGGCCGAGGGCCGGGCCGAAGCGGATGCTGCTGCGTCCGCCAACAAGAACTAAGCCCGGAGAACCCCGCTGTGCTGTCTCTCGCTCACTTTCTCGTCCTCGGTGCCATCCTGTTCGCGATCAGCATCGTTGGCATCTTCCTGAACCGCAAGAACGTCATCGTGCTGCTGATGGCGCTCGAACTGATGCTGCTTGCGGTGAACATGAATTTCGTCGCCTTCTCGCACTACATGGGCGACCTGGCCGGACAGGTTTTCGTTTTCTTCATCCTTACGGTGGCCGCCGCCGAGTCGGCAATCGGTCTGGCAATCCTGGTCGTGCTGTTCCGTAACCTGGACACGATCAATGTGGACGACATGGATACCCTCAAGGGCTGACATGAACGCTCGCGACATGAACCAAGACTGCATCCCGACCGCACACCACTAAGCGTCCTATGGCAACCACGCTCAACCCCAACCTGCTGCTGGCGATTGCGCTGGCACCGCTCGCCGGTGCCGCGATAGCCGGTCTGTTCGGTACCAAGTTCTTCGGCACGTTCTCCTCGGACACGCGCGGTGGCCGGATCATGGCCCACTCGGCAACGATCCTCGGCGTCGCCGTTTCGTTCGTCCTCTCGGTGATGGTGCTGCTCGACGTCATGAACGGCGCCGGCTACAACGCCACCGTGTACGAATGGATGACCATCGGCTCGCTGAAGATGGAAGTCGGCTTCCTCGTCGATTCCCTGACCGCGATGATGATGGTCGTGGTGACCTTCGTTTCGCTGATGGTGCACATCTACACCGTCGGCTACATGGAAGGGGACCCCGGCTACAACCGCTTCTTCGCCTACATCTCGCTCTTCACCTTCTCGATGCTGATGCTGGTGATGAGCAACAACTTCCTGCAGCTGTTCTTCGGCTGGGAAGCTGTGGGTCTGGTGTCGTACCTGCTGATCGGCTTCTGGTACACGCGTCCGACGGCGATCTTCGCCAACCTGAAGGCGTTCCTGGTCAACCGCGTGGGCGACTTCGGCTTCATCCTCGGTATCGGCCTGCTGCTGGCGTACAGCGGCAGCATGAACTACACGGATGTGTTCTCGCAGCGTGAACAGCTGGCAGCCGTGATCTTCCCGGGCACCGACTGGCTGATGATCACCGTGGCCTGCATCTGCCTGTTCATCGGCGCGATGGGCAAGTCGGCGCAGTTCCCGCTGCACGTGTGGCTGCCTGATTCGATGGAAGGCCCGACCCCGATTTCGGCACTGATTCACGCGGCAACCATGGTGACGGCCGGCATCTTCATGGTGTCGCGCATGTCGCCGCTGTTCGAGTTGTCGGACACCGCGCTGTCCTTCGTGATGATCATCGGCGCGATCACCGCGCTGTTCATGGGCTTCCTGGGCATCATCCAGAACGACATCAAGCGCGTGGTGGCTTACTCCACGCTGTCGCAGCTGGGCTACATGACCGTGGCACTGGGCGCTTCGGCCTACTCGGTGGCCGTGTTCCACCTGATGACCCACGCGTTCTTCAAGGCGCTGCTGTTCCTGGCCGCCGGTTCGGTCATCATCGGCATGCACCATGACCAGGACATCCGCAACATGGGCGGCCTGCGCAAGTACATGCCGATCACGTGGATCACGTCGCTGGTGGGTTCGCTTGCGCTGATCGGCACGCCGTTCTTCTCGGGCTTCTACTCGAAGGATTCGATCATCGAGGCGGTGGCCGAGTCGCACCTGGCCGGTTCGGGCTTCGCGTACTTCGCGGTGCTGGCTGGTGTGTTCGTGACCGCCTTCTACTCGTTCCGCATGTACTTCCTGGTGTTCCACGGTGAAGAGCGTTTCGGCAAGCCGCACGCGCACCACGACCACCACGAGGAAGAAGAGGAATCGCATGGCGACGACCACCACCATGGTCTGGCGCCGGGCGAGAAGCCGCACGAGACGCCTTGGGTAGTGACGCTGCCGCTGGTGCTGCTGGCCATCCCGTCGGTGATCATTGGCGCCATCGCCATCGAGCCGATGCTCTTCGGTGACTTCTTCAAGCATGGCCTGGCGTTCAAGGACGTGATCTTCGTCGGCGAGAACCACCACGCCATGGAAGAGCTGAAGGAAGCGTTCCACGGTTGGGTGCCGATGGCGATCCACTCGCTGACGACGCCGGTGCTGTGGCTGGCCATTGCCGGTGTGGTGCTGTCGTGGTTCTTCTACATGAAGCGCCCGGACATTCCGGCTGCCATCAAGCAACGCTGCTCGGGTCTCTACAACCTGCTCGAGAACAAGTACTACATGGACGCGATCAACGAGGCAGTGTTTGCCCGCGGTGCGCGCCTGCTGGGTACCGGCCTGTGGAAGGGCGGTGACCAGAGCCTCATCGACGGCCTGTTCGTCAATGGTTCGGCCCGCGTGGTGGCATCGTTCGCCGCGGCCAGCCGTTACCTGCAGTCCGGCTACATCTACCATTACGCTTTCGCGATGATCATCGGCATGCTGGTGCTTTTGACGCTGACGATCACTGGCGTGATAGGCACCAAGTGATAGGCACCGAGTAAGGAAAACAAACAAATGGTTCTGTCTCTCGCAATCTGGCTGCCTATCTTCTTCGGCCTGCTGGTATTGATGTTCGGCTCCGACAACAGCAAGTGCTTCGTGCGCTGGATGTCGCTGTTCGGTGCCATCGCCAGCTTCGTCGTGACGCTGCCGCTGGTCTTCCATTTCGATACGTCGACGGCTGCGATGCAGTTCGTCGAGCAGGCGAACTGGATCGAGCGCTTCAACATTGCCTATCACCTGGGCGTTGACGGCATCTCGATGTGGTTCGTCGTGCTGACCTCGTTCATCACCGTGATCGTCGTGATCTCGGCCTGGGAAGTGATCACCGAGCGCGTGGCCGAGTACATGGCCGCCTTCCTGATCCTGTCGGGCCTGATGGTCGGCGTGTTCTGCGCGCTGGACGGCATGCTGTTCTACGTGTTCTTTGAGGCCACGCTGATCCCGATGTACATCATCATCGGTGTCTGGGGCGGCCCGAACCGCGTGTACGCTGCGTTCAAGTTCTTCCTCTACACGCTGCTCGGCTCGCTGCTGACGCTGGTTGCCCTGCTGTACCTGTACAACAAGACCGGTACGTTCGACATCCTGTCGTGGCACCAGGCCAAGCTGTCGTTCGAGGAGCAGATCGCGATCTTCCTGGCCTTCTTCATGGCCTTCGCCGTGAAGGTGCCGATGTGGCCGGTGCATACCTGGCTGCCGGACGCCCACGTGGAAGCGCCGACCGGCGGTTCCGTGGTGCTGGCCGCGATCATGCTGAAGCTGGGCGCCTACGGCTTCCTGCGGTTCTCGCTGCCGATCGCCCCGGACGCCAGCCACTACATGGCCCCGTTCATCATCACGATCTCGCTGGTCGCGGTGATCTACATCGGCCTCGTGGCACTGGTCCAGTCCGACATGAAGAAGCTGGTGGCGTACTCGTCGATTGCCCACATGGGCTTCGTGACGCTGGGCTTTTTCATCTTCAACGACATGGGCGTTGAGGGCGGCATCATCCAGATGATCTCGCACGGCTTCGTGTCGGGCGCGATGTTCCTTGGCATTGGCGTGCTGTACGACCGCGTGCATTCGCGCCAGATCGCCGACTACGGCGGTGTGGTGAACGTGATGCCGAAGTTCGCCGCGTTCTCGGTGTTCTTCGCCATGGCCAACTGCGGCCTGCCGGCAACCTCGGGTTTCGTCGGCGAGTTCATGGTCATCCTGGCTTCGGTCAAGTTCAACTTCTGGATCGGCCTGCTGGCTGCCACGGCCCTGATCCTGGGCGCGGCTTACTCGCTGTGGATGGTCAAGCGCGTGATCTTTGGCGACATCGTGCATCAGCACGTGCGCGAACTGGTGGACCTGAACAAGCGCGAATTCCTGATGTTCGGCCTGCTGGCCATCCTGACGCTGTACATGGGTCTGTACCCGAAACCCTTCACCGATGTGATGCACGCGTCGGTGGTGAACCTGCTGTCCCACGTGGCACAGTCCAAGCTGTAAGCGGGGGAGAGAAATCAACATGCAATCGTCCTCTAGCCTGGCCCCAGTGGCGCCAATCATTTTCCTGGCGGTCGCCATCGCGGCGATCAACTGGATCGACCTAGCGCGCGGCAAGGGCCGCACCAGCGTGGCTTACCCGCTGGCGCTGCTGACGACGCTGGTGCTGACCTTCTGGTTCGCACTGGACGCCGCCAACGGCGAGACGCACTACGTATTCGCCAACCTCGTGGTGGTGGATCCGATGGCCAACGTGCTGTCGGCGTTCTGCTCGCTGGGCATGTTCCTGACGCTGGTCTACACACGCACCTACCTGAGCAATCGCGACATGTTCGCGGGCGAGTTCTACATGCTCGCGCTGTTCACGCTCGGCGGTCAGCTCGTGATGATCACCGGCAACAACTTCCTGACCCTGTACCTGGGCCTGGAGCTGCTGTCGCTGTCGTCGTACGCTCTGGTGGCGCTGCGCCGTGAGTCGCGTGTGACGTCGGAATCGGCCATCAAGTACTTCGTACTGGGTGCGCTGGCCTCGGGTTTCCTGCTCTACGGCATGTCGATGATGTACGGCGCCACCGGTTCGCTGAACCTGGGTGAAGTCTTCCGCGTGGTGGAGTCGGGTCGCGTCAACACGACGATGCTGGCCTTCGGCGTGGTGTTCATCGTGGCCGGTGTGTCGTTCAAGCTGGGTGCCGCACCGTTCCACATGTGGATTCCGGACATCTACCAGGGCTCGCCGACCGCGGTGACGCTGCTGATCGCCGCTGGCCCGAAGGTTGCCGCGTTCGCGCTGATCATGCGCCTGCTGGTGGAAGGCCTGCTGCCGCTGGCTACCGACTGGCAGACGATGCTGGTGGTGCTGTCGATCGCGTCGCTGGCCATCGGTAACCTGACGGCGATCGTCCAGACCAATCTGAAGCGGATGCTGGCGTACTCGACCATTTCGCACATGGGCTTCATCCTGCTGGGCATGCTGTCCGGCGTGGTGGCGAACAAGGCGGATGGCGCAGCCAATGCGTACAGCGCGTCGATGTTCTACTCGATCACCTACATGCTGACCACGCTCGGCACGTTCGGCCTGATCCTGATCCGTACGCGCAAGGGCTTCGAGGCCGAGACGCTGGACGACCTGAAGGGCATGTCGCGCCGTCATCCGTGGTTCGCGCTGCTGATGCTGGTGATGATGTTCTCGATGGCCGGCATCCCGCCGACCGTTGGCTTCTACGCCAAGCTGGCCGTGCTGTCGGCCGTGGTCAAGGCCGGCATGAGCTGGCTGGCCGTGGTGGCTGTGGTGTTCTCGCTGATCGGCGCGTTCTACTACCTGCGCATCGTGAAGCTGATGTACTTCGATGCCCCGGCTGGCGAAGAGCCGCTGGAAGCCTCGGTTGGTGTGCGCTCGGTCCTGAGCCTGAACGGCCTGGCCGTGATCCTGCTGGGCCTGTTCCCGGCCGCGCTGATGAACCTGTGCTATCAGGCCATCCGCGCCACGCTGGCCTCGTAACGTGACAAGGTGACGACATGAGTTCCTCGGCGGGCGGTTGGTTTGTCATTCTGCTGGCACTGGTTTGTGCCAACCTGCCGTTCGTCAACCAGCGCCTGTTCGCGGCGGTGGGCCTGAAGTGGGCCCGCAAGCCGCTGTGGCTGCGGGCCGTGGAACTGTTCGTCTGGTACGTGGTGGCCGGTGTTGCCGGTTTTGCGGTGGAAGCGGGCCTTGGCAACGCATTCCCGCAGGGCTGGCAGTTCTACGCCATCACGGCCTGCATGATGCTGGTGTTTGCCTTCCCGGGCTTCACCTGGCAATACCTGGTCAAACATCGCACGGCCTGAGGGCTTGCCTGCTCCGGTCCGTGTCATCTCCGGAGCGCGCATGACCGACAAGACTCTCCCCGCTTCCTCCCAGTCATCCGAAGTCTCGGACGACCATCTCCGCGAAACGCCGGTCGCTTCGGCAACCATTCACCGCGGCAAATTCCTTACCCTCAAGCAAGACATCGTGCGCCTGCCCGACGGCAAGCAGACCGGCCGCGAGTACGTGCTGCATCCGGGCGCGGTCATGATGATTCCGCTGTTCGACGATGGCACCGTGCTCATGGAACGCCAGTTCCGCTACCCGGTGGGCGAAGTCATGCTCGAATTCCCGGCCGGCAAACTCGACCCGGAAGAGGGCGCGCTGGTGTGCGGGCAACGTGAACTGCTGGAGGAAACCGGCTATACCGCCAAACGTTGGGACTACCTGACGCGCATCCATCCGGTGATTTCCTATTCGACCGAGTTCATCGACCTGTTCCTGGCGCGCGACCTGACGGCCGGCGAGTCGAAACTCGACGACGGCGAATTCCTGGAAACCTTCGTCACGCCCGTGGGGCAGGTGATCGACTGGGTGCGGCAGGGCCGCATCACCGACGTGAAGACGATCATCGGCGCATTCTGGCTGGAGAAGATTGTCTCGGGCACCTGGCAACCTGGCGAACAGGCCGAGCCGCCGTTCCCGCGGGCACGGGCGGCCGGCTAGAACGTCGCTTTGCTGCTAAGCTTGGCGAGGCGCCGACCACGGGTTTTCCCTCGATTTTTCAAGGCTCTGCGCCCAAATGGGCTGCCTTTGGCACGATTGTGTTTCCTACGCATCCTGCCAGGCAAAAACGGCTGCAAAAAAATTAGCACGACCGTTCACAAAATTTCGATTCACAGCTAACATTGCCCCGACGGGCTGGAAAGATCATGAAGGTGCTCGACCTGCGCTGTGCGCATGACCATCGTTTCGAGGGCTGGTTTGCCTCGGAGGAAGATGCGCAATCGCAGATTTCACGCGACCTCGTCCAATGTCCGGTTTGTGGCGACCATGCCGTCAGCCGCCTGCCCAGCGCGCCGCGCCTGAATCTTTCGGGTGCCACCGCGAAGCCGGCGCCGACGCAGAGCCGTGATGGCGAACCAGGCAATGCCGAAGCCCAGCAGATGATGCAGGCGCTGCAGGCGCACTACCTGAAGGCCGTGCGGCAGGTGCTGGCGCAGACCGAGGACGTGGGAGACCGCTTCGTGGAGGAAGCGCGACGCATGCATTACGAGGAGGCGCCCGAACGCGGCATTCGCGGTTCGGCCACCGCCGAGGACGTGCAGGCGCTGGCTGAAGAGGGCATCGACACCTTTCCGCTCATCGTGCCGGACGCATTGAAGCAGACGGCCCACTGAACAAGCATCCTGTGCCCGGTTTTACCAGCGCAGCGATGCGCAGGTAAAACAATCGGCCGGCGCCCGCCGGCACCACCTATGGAGACGGGCATGGATCTCAACTACTCGGCGGCGGACAACGCCTTCCGTCAGGAAGTGCGCAGCTGGCTCGAAGCCAACCTGCCGGCGGAAATCAGCGAAAAGGTGCTCAACCACCGCCGCCCCAACCGCGACGATCTGGTGCGCTGGCACAAGATCCTGGCCGGCAAGGGCTGGTCGGTGCCGCACTGGCCGGTGGAATTCGGCGGTACGGGCTGGAACGCCACGCAACGCCATATCTGGGACGAGGAAAATGCCCGCGTCGGCGCGCCCGGCGTGCTGCCGTTCGGCGTGGCGATGGTCGCGCCCGTGATCATGAAGTACGGCAATGCCGAGCAGAAGTCGTACTACCTGCCGCGTATCCTCGATTGCACCGACTGGTGGTGCCAGGGCTATTCGGAGCCCGGTTCGGGTTCCGACCTTGCGTCGGTGAAGACGCGCGCCGAACTGACGTCGGACGGCAAGCACTACATCGTGAACGGCCAGAAGACCTGGACGACGCTGGGCCAGCACGCCGACATGATCTTCTGCCTGGTGCGCACCGATCCCGAAGCCAAGAAACAGGAAGGCATCTCGTTCCTGCTGATCGACATGAAGACGCCGGGCATCACCGTGCGCCCGATCATCATGCTCGATGAAGAGCACGAGGTGAACGAAGTCTTCTTCGACAACGTGCAGGTGCCGGTCGAAAACCGCGTGGGTGAAGAAAACCGCGGCTGGACCTACGCCAAGTACCTGCTGGGCCACGAGCGTACCGGTATTGCCCGTGTGGCCAATTCCAAGCGCGAACTGGGCTTCCTGAAGCGCGTGGCGCGTCAGCAGCAGAAGAACGGCAAGCCGCTGCTGGCCGATCCGGTGTTCGGCGCCAAGGTGGCCGCGCTGGAAATCGAGCTGATGGCGCTGGAAATCACCGTGCTGCGCGTGGTGTCGAGCGAAGCCGCCGGCAAGGGCCCTGGCCCGGAAGCCTCGATGCTCAAGATCAAGGGCACCGAGATCCAGCAGATGCTGACCGAGCTGATGGTGGAGGCTGTTGGCCCGTACGCACAGCCGTTCGACACCGCCTATCTCGAATGCGAGCACGAGCATGCCGTGACCGGCTACGACGATGCCGCCCCGCTGGCCGCGTACTACTTCAACTACCGCAAGACGTCGATCTACGGTGGTTCCAACGAAATTCAAAAGAACATCATCAGCCAGATGATTCTGGGGCTGTGAGGAGACACGCAACATGAACTTCAATCTCAGCGACGAACAGAAGCAACTGGCCGACGCGATCCGCCGATTTGTCGAGAAGAGCTACGACTTCGAGTCGCGCAAGAAGAACATCAAGACCGACGCCGGCCACGGCGAGCAGGCTTGGGGCGCCCTGGTGGAGCTGGGGCTGACCGCGCTGCCGGTGCCGGAAGCGCAGGGTGGGTTCTCGGGCACGGCCGTCGACATGATGGTGGTGCAGCAGGAACTGGGCCGCGGCCTGATCGTGGAACCGTACCTGGCAACCGTGGTAGCCGCGCACGCGCTGAAGCTGGCCGGTGGCCAGGAGTCGGTGCTGGAACAGGTGGCGGGCGGCGAGGTGAAGCTGGCCACGGCGTTCAACGAGCCGCAGGCGCGCTACGAACTGAACAACGTGACGGTGACGGCCAAGGGTGGCAAGCTCAACGGCCGCAAGGTGGTGGTGATCCACGGTGCCCAGGCTGACAAGCTCGTGGTGTCGGCCCGTACCAGCGGAGCGCAATCCGATCGTGACGGCATTTCGCTGTTCCTGGTCGATACGAACGCGGCTGGCGTCAGCATCAAGGACTACCGCACGATCGACAATCTGCGTGCCGCCGATGTGACGTTTGCCGACACGCCGGCCACGCTGCTGGGCGCCGAAGGCAAGGGCTGGGACGTGCTCGAAGCCACGGCAGACTACGCCGCCGTGCTGCTGTGCGCCGAGGCCGTGGGTGTGATGGACACGCTGAACGCCGCCACGCTGGAATACGCCAAGACGCGTCAGCAGTTTGGCGTCCCCATCGCGCGCTTCCAGGCGCTGCAGCACCGCATGGTCGAGATGTTCATCCATGCCGAGCAGTCGCGCTCGATCACGCTGCTGGCTGCCGCACGCTTTGAGGAATCCACGCCGGAAGAGCGCAGCCGCTACGTGTCCGCCGCCAAGGCGCGTGTGGGCCTGGCCGCTCGCTCGGTCGGCCAGGAAGCCGTGCAGATCCACGGCGGCATGGGCGTGACCGACGAACTGCCAGCCGCACACATGTTCAAGCGGCTGACGCTGATCAACACGACGTTCGGTGACGTGGACCATCATCTGGGCCGCTTCGCCAGCCAGCCGGGCTTCCAGGAAGCCGCCTGATCGCAGCGTATGACCTGAACCGCGCCGGTGACCCCGAGCGCGGTTTTTTGCTTTGGAGCGCACGATGTCCAACAAGATGTACTTTGAAGACTATGTCGTCGGCAGCGAGATTCCGCTTGGCAGCTATCACGTCACGGAGGAGGAAATCCTCACGTTTGCGCGCCAGTACGATCCGCAACCGTTCCACATCGACAAGGCCGCCGCGGAGAACAGCATCTATGGCGGCCTGATTTCAAGCGGCTGGATGACCTGCAGCATCATCATGCGGCTGCTGGTACAGTCGATGGGCGACCGCTCGACCAGCATGGGATCGCCAGGCGTGGACGAGGTGCGCTGGATCAAGCCGGTTTACGCCGGCGACACGCTGACCGCCGTGCTGAAAATCCTGGAGACGCGTCCGTCGAGTTCCAAGCCCGACCGCGGCGTGGTGCTGACCCAGTGGGTCGGCACGAACCAGAAGGGCGAGGTGGTGTGTACGGTCAAGGGCATGGGCATGTACAAGCGCCGCCCGACCTGAGTCGCTCGGGGACGAGGCGCCCAAACAAGACAGCAAGACGATAAGACAATAGGAGACAAGTCATATGCGCACCATTGCATCGCTGGAAGAGCTGGAGTCCCTCCAGGGCCAGGAAGTGGCCGTCAGCGACTGGTCCGAGATCACGCAGCAGCAGGTGAACCTGTTTGCCGAGGCGACGGGGGATCACCAGTGGATCCACGTTGATGTCGAGCGTGCCAAACGGGAATCGCCGTTCGGCGCCCCAGTGGCCCATGGCTTCCTGACGTTGTCGCTGCTGCCGCAGTTCATGCAGAACGCCATCCACATGGAGGGCGTCAAGATGGGTGTCAACTACGGACTCAACCGCGTGCGATTCACGTCGCCGGTGCCGGTCGGCAGCAAGCTGCGCGCACGCGTGAAGCTGCTCAAGGTCGAGCGGCTCGACCCGCTGCCGAACGGGCTGGTGGGTGCGCAATCGACGTGGGAAGTCACCATCGAACGCGAGGGCAGCGATCGTCCGGTCTGCGTGGCGGAATCGATCAGCCGGCGCTACTCGTAGCGCGTTGCAGGTGGATAGACAGAGGGGCCGCTAGAACGCGGCCCCTTTCTTTTGTCCAGAAGAATTGCATGACAAATTACGTTCACGGCGTGATCTGTTTCCTTTGCGCGACATCAAAAACATTGTCCGGTTAAAAGAACAGTGTTTCCGCTGCCTTTGGGTTTACCCGCAATGTTGCGTTGCGGTACATTCGCGGCCAACGATGTTTTAAGTAATGCGATATCCGCTCGGAGACCGTGCTCGCTGCGCTGGTGGGTGGGTCAAAAGCAGGCGGAAATCGCGTAAGCATCGTGACACAACGCTTGTCCCGGTGGCTGCTCCGAACCGGGAACGATCGCAGTTCAGGCAGTCGGTTACCTCAGCGCACGCTTCCGCCCCCGGCGTTTCGCGCACGCAGTCGTCAGTTGCTGTCCAGCCGCGCTCATGGCGTTGCCCGGCCGCATGGTCCGCCGGTGCTTGCTCGCCCCATCAACGCTTGCGCCTGCTTTGGACACGTCCCCGGTTTTTCCCAGCCCAGCCAGCCCGTTGCCTCGTGCAGCAGGCGGCAGTGCCTCGCTTGTGCACAGGCGTGGCGCAACCAGACCGTCGTGACATGAACACATCAACAATGCCGCGCCTGATGCGGTACCTGCCTTGCCTTGGCCTGCTCCTGCTGGCCGGCTGCGACTACGCACTGATGAACCCGAAAGGGCAAGTCGGCGTCGACATCAAGGGCATCATCCTGATCGCCACCTGGCTGATGCTGCTGGTCGTGGTGCCCGTGATCATCCTGATCGTCGTGTTCGCGTGGAAATACCGCGCCAGCAACACGTCGGCCACCTACGACCCCGACTGGTCGCACTCGACCAAGATCGAAGTCGTGGTCTGGCTGATTCCCTGCCTGATCATCATCGCGCTGGGCATCATCACCTGGAAGTCGTCGCACGATCTCGACCCCTACAAGCCGCTCGAATCGAACGTCAAGCCGGTGCAGGTCGAAGCCGTGGCGATGAACTGGAAATGGCTGTTCATCTATCCGGAACTGAAGATCGCGACGGTCAACCAGCTGGCGCTGCCGGTGAACACGCCGGTGAACTTCAAGATCACGTCGGATTCGATCATGAATTCGTTCTTCATCCCCCAACTGGGCAGCCAGGTGTACGCCATGGCCGGGATGGAGACCAAGCTGCACCTCATCGCCAATGAAGCCGGCACGTACGACGGCATGTCCGCCAACTACAGCGGCGGCGGCTTCTCGGGCATGAAATTCAAGGCCATCGCCATGTCGAACTTCGAGTTCGACAAGTGGGTGGAGCAGGTGCGCGCGTCCAGCAAGCAGCTCGCCGCCGAGGACTACAAGGTCCTGGCCAAGCCGAGCGAAGCAGATCCGGTGACGTACTTCGGCAAGATCGAAGACGGCCTGTTCACCGGCATCCTGCATCAATACATGGGGCACGACGGCCGTGCCATGGCCCGCGAAGGTTTCGATGGCGGTCCGGTCTGCACGTCGCGTAACACGCTTGGCGAAGAGCGTGTATCCATGACCACGCCGGCCAAGCCGGCCGTGGGCGCGCAAATCTAGGAGCAATGATGTTTGGCAAATTGAGTTTGTCGGCGATTCCGTTTCATGAGCCGATCATCATGATCACGCTGTGCTGCGTGGCCCTTGGCGGGCTGGGGCTGTTCGGCGCGATCACGTATTTCAAGAAGTGGAATTACCTGTGGGTCGAGTGGATTACCTCGGTCGACCACAAGCGCATCGGCGTGATGTACTCGCTGGTGGCACTGATCATGCTGCTGCGCGGCTTTGCCGACGCCATCATGATGCGTACCCAGCTGGCGGTTGCCACCAATGGCGCCACCGGCTTCCTGCCGCCCGAGCACTATGACCAGGTGTTCACGGCCCACGGCGTGATCATGATCTTCTTCGTGGCCATGCCGCTGATGACGGGCCTGATGAACCTCGTGGTGCCGCTGCAGATTGGCGCGCGCGACGTGGCGTTCCCGTTCCTGAACACGCTGAGCTTCTGGCTGTTCGTGGCCGGCGCGCTGCTGGTCAACGTCTCGCTGGGGGTTGGTGAATTCGCGCGTACGGGCTGGCTGGCCTATCCGCCGCTGTCGGGCCTGGACTACAGCCCGGGCGTGGGGGTGGACTACTACCTCTGGTCCTTGCAGATTTCAGGGTTGGGCACGTTGCTGACTGGCGTGAACTTCCTGGTGACGATCCTGAAGATGCGCGCCCCGGGCATGACCCTGATGCGCATGCCGGTGTTCACGTGGACGGTCTTCTGCACGAACGTGCTGATCGTGGCCGCCTTCCCGGTGCTGACGGTGTCGCTGGCCCTGCTGGGTCTGGACCGCTATTTCGACATGCACTTCTTCACGAACGACGGTGGCGGCAACGCCATGATGTACGTGAACCTGATCTGGATCTGGGGCCACCCCGAGGTCTACATCCTGGTGCTGCCGGCTTTCGGTATCTTCTCGGAAATCATCGCCACGTTCTCGGGCAAGAAGCTGTTCGGCTACAAGTCGATGGTGTATGCGACGAGCGCGATCATGGTGCTGTCGTTCATCGTGTGGCTGCACCACTTCTTCACGATGGGCTCGGGTGCCAACGTGAATGCGTTCTTCGGCATCACGACGATGATCATCTCGATCCCGACGGGCGTGAAGATCTTCAACTGGCTGTTCACGATGTACCGTGGCCGCGTGCAGTTCACGTCGCCGGTGCTGTGGACGCTGGGCTTCATGATCACGTTCGTGATCGGCGGCATGACCGGCGTGCTAATGGCCGTGCCGGCAGCCGACTTCGTGCTGCATAACAGCCTGTTCCTGATCGCCCACTTCCACAACGTGATCATCGGCGGCGTGCTGTTCGGCTACCTGGCCGGCATCACGTACTGGTGGCCGAAGGCGTTTGGCTTCAAGCTGAACGAGCGTCTGGGCAAGTGCGCCTTCTGGTGCTGGATCGTCGGCTTCTACTTCGCCTTCATGCCGCTGTACGTGCTGGGCCTGATGGGCATGACCCGTCGTCTGAACCACACGAACAACCCGGAATGGACGCCCTGGCTGCATCTGGCCGTGGTGGGCGTGGTGTTCGTGGCGCTGGGCATCTTCTTCCAGGTGCTGCAGATCGTTGTGTCGATCCGCGACCGCAAGAAGCTGGCCGACGTGACGGGCGACCCGTGGGGTGGCCGTACGCTGGAATGGGCTACGTCGTCGCCGCCGCCGTTCTACAACTTCGCGCACACCCCGGTGGTGCGTGACCTGGACGCGTTCGCCGACATGAAGGCCCGTGGCGAGAAGCTGCCGACCAGCGGCTTCGAGCAGATCCACATGCCGAAGAACACGGCTGCCGGCTTCTACATGGGTGCCTGGAGCCTGGCGCTGGGCTTTGCGCTGGTCTGGCATATCTGGTGGCTTGCCGCCGTCGGTCTGGTCGGCATGGTGGTGGCGTTCATCCGCCGCGCCAACGATGACCACATCGACTACTACGTGCCGGCCGCCGAGGTCGAGCAGATCGAAACCCGCTACCAGCAGCGTGTGGCTGCACAGGGCTGATAACGATGTCGACAGAAGTTCTTGACCGCTTTGGGGCGCAAGCCCCCGCGCATGCGCACTCGCACGACGAGTCGCACGACCACGCCCATCACGACACCAGCGAGAACACCATCTTCGGTTTCTGGCTGTACCTGATGAGCGACTGCATCTTGTTCGCGTGCCTGTTCGCCGCGTTCGCCGTCCTGCGCGGCGAAGTGGCGGGTGGCCCGTCGGGCAAGGAGCTGTTCGAGCTCAACTACGTGCTCGTGGAAACGGCAATCCTGCTGTTCTCGTCGATCACCTATGGCTTTGCCATGGTGTCGATGCAGAACCAGCAGCGCGGCCGCGTGATGTTCTGGCTGGCCGTGACGTTCCTGCTGGGCGCAGGCTTCATGGCGATGGAAATCAACGAGTTCGCGCACCTGATCCATGAAGGTGCCGGCCCGAGCCGCAGCGCCTTCCTGTCGTCGTTCTTCACGCTCGTGGGCACCCACGGCCTGCACGTGGCAAGCGGCATGGTCTGGATGCTCGTGCTGATGTACCAGCTGTCGAAGAAGGGCCTGACCCCGATGGTGGCCAAGCGCCTGAACTGCCTCAGCCTGTTCTGGCACTTCCTGGACGTGGTCTGGATCGGTGTGTTCACCGTGGTCTACCTGATGGGAGCAATGTAAATGGCACAGCAACACGCAAGCGCCGCCCATGGCGCGTCGCATGGCCACAGCAGCGTCAAGTCGTATGTGATCGGCTTCGTGCTGGCGGTGATCCTGACCGTGATCCCGTTCAAGATCGTGATGGACGGGTCGATCGACCGCGCCACCACGCTCTGGATCATCCTGGGCATGGCCGTGGTGCAGATCATCGTGCACCTGAAGTACTTCCTGCACCTGGACGGTTCTGAGGGGCAGAAGTGGAACGTGATGGCCCTGCTGTTCACGGGCCTGATCCTGTTCATCGTGCTGGCCGGCTCGCTCTGGATCATGCACAACATGAACGCCAACATGATGCCGTGGATGAGCAAGTGACCGTCGTCACCGGTATCTGAAGAAACGGGGCCCCTGCGGCCCCGTTTTTTATTGCATTCTTTCCCGGCCGACCTTGGGCGGCGACGGGGACGGCGGGGCAGGTGCCCCCGCCCGGAATCTTGCCTCTGGTGCGCCACGCACCGATCCCATCCTGCCATGCACCGCATCGGGCCGATGCACGACGCCGGTGCATGCGTCCGTTCCGCCCCCTCCGCAAGCCCGGCACCTTACTGGTGCGCCGCCGATCCGTCCCCTCCGATTTGTCTCGCCGCCGTTGCCTGGCAACGGTTTGCGGCCCCGGTCACTCTTGGCACGCTAGTTGCAGAAGCGTTACCCGGGGTGCGTAGTCCCTGACCACATACGACAAATTGGACGAAATGGGAGCTGCAATGAAACGACGTGACATGCTGAAGCTGTCGGCGGTAGCCGCCGCCGCGATGATCGGTACCAGCCCGCTGATGGCGCAGACGAAGGAGCCGATCAAGATCGGCATCCTGCATTCGCTGTCCGGCACGATGGCCATCTCCGAAACGTCGCTCAAGGACGTGGCGCTGATGACGATCGACGAGATCAACAAGAGCGGCGGCGTGCTGGGCCGCAAGCTTGAGCCTGTTGTAGTGGACCCCGCTTCCAACTGGCCGCTGTTCGCGGAGAAGGCCCGCCAGCTGATCACCAAGGACAAGGTTGCCGTCACGTTCGGTTGCTGGACGTCGGTGTCGCGCAAGTCGGTGCTGCCGGTCTATGAAGAGACCAATGCGCTGCTGTTCTACCCGGTGCAGTACGAAGGCGAGGAGATGTCCAAGAACGTGTTCTACACGGGCGCCGCACCGAACCAGCAGGCGATCCCGGCCGTGGAATACCTGATGAGCAAGGAAGGCGGCGGCGCCAAGCGCTTCTTCCTGCTGGGCACGGACTACGTCTACCCGCGTACCACCAACAAGATCCTGCGCGCGTTCCTGAAGAGCAAGGGCGTGGCCGACAAGGATATCGAAGAGGTCTACACCCCGTTTGGCCATAGCGACTACCAGACCATCGTCGCCAACATCAAGAAGTTCTCGCAGGGCGGCAAGACGGCCGTGATCTCGACGATCAACGGCGACTCCAACGTGCCGTTCTACAAGGAACTGGGCAACGCCGGCCTGAAGGCCAAGGACGTGCCGGTGGTGGCCTTCTCCGTGGGCGAGGAAGAACTGCGCGGTATCGACACCAAGCCGCTGGTGGGCCACCTGGCCGCCTGGAACTACTTCATGTCGGTCAAGAACGGCGAGAACGACGCGTTCAAGAAGCAATGGGCGGCATGGGTCAAGGCCAACAACCTGCCCGGCGGCGACAAGCGCGTGACCAACGATCCGATGGAAGCCACCTACGTGGGTATCCACATGTGGGCGCAGGCCGTGAAGAAGGCCGGCACCACCGACGTGGACAAGGTGCGCGCCGCCATGTACGGCCAGACCTTCAAGTCGCCGGACGGCTTCACGCTGACCATGGGCGACAACCATCACCTGTACAAGCCCGTGATGATCGGCGAAGTGAAGGGCGACGGCCAGTTCAACGTGGTCTGGAAGACGCCGAAGCCGATCCGCGCACAGCCGTGGAGCCCGTTTATCGCGGGTAACGAAGGCAAGGCCGACAAGGTGGCGGGGAATTGAGTAGCCAGTTTCCGTGGTGATGCGCACCCCTCTCCCATGGCATGGGAGAGGGGTGGGGGAGAGGGCGCCTAGGTTCAAGCTGCGACGTGTGCCGGTTTGAGCCGCCGAGCCCTCTCCACCAGCCCCACTCCCGCAAGCGGGAGTGGGGAGCAAGGCCAAACAACCCCAAGACGCGAACCATCGCGCCAAAACAAGACTCCTGAATGCACCGACCCATCCGAACATGGCTATGCGCCACGTTTGCCGCGTTGCTGCTGGCCGCTGCCCCGCTCTGGGCCGCCACGCCGCTCACGCAGGCTGACCTGAAGCCGCTGGCCGAAGACGACTTCGACGCCAAGACCGCCGCGCTGACCAAACTGACGCAGGCGCCGGCAGAGCAGGCCGGCCCGATCCTGAAGGCGCTGCAGGACGATGCGCTGCAGTACGAGCCGTCGGTCGGCATGGTGCGCCAGGATGGCGACAAGTATCTCGATGCCGTCAGCGGCAAGCCCGTCGCCGTGAAGAACGATGCGCTGGAATCGCTGACGCTGAACAACAGCCTGCGCACCATCGTCGACAGCGCCGCCAGCAGCCTGCTGCTGCAGTCGCCAGACATCGCGGTGCGCACGCAGGCCATCAACACGCTGTTCGACCAGCCCGAAAACGCATCGCGCGAAGGGGTGGAGGCCGCCCGCAAGGCTGAGGCCGACGCCGGGTTGCGCGCCCGCCTGGACGTGATCTGGGCCAATACCGTGCTGGCCCAGGGCACCGAGGCCACGCGCGATGCTCGGCTCGATGCCATCCGCATCCTGGGCAGCGACAGCAATCCGCAGTCGCGCCAGAAGCTGACGCCGCTGGTGGAAAAGGACGAGGCCGGCAAGTACAAGGAAGCTGACGAGGACGTGCGCGTCGCCGCGCAGAAAGCCATCGACCAACTGCGCAGCGAACAGCGGCGTGCCGACCTGCTGGGCAACCTGTTCGCGGGCCTGAGCCTGGGCAGCGTGCTGCTGCTGGCGGCGCTGGGCCTGGCCATCACGTACGGCCTGATCGGCGTCATCAACATGGCGCACGGCGAATTCCTGATGATCGGCGCCTATGCCACGTACGTGGTGCAGACGCTGTTCCGTGCCTATGCGCCGAATGCATTCGACTGGTACCTGGTGGCGGCGCTGCCGGCGTCGTTCCTGGCGGCCGGCCTGGTCGGCTTTGCCCTGGAGCGCATCGTGCTGCGGCACCTGTACGGCCGTCCGCTGGAAACGCTGCTGGCCACGTTCGGTATCAGCCTGCTGTTGATGCAGGCCGTGCGCACGATCTTCGGCGCCCAGAACGTGGAGGTGGCCAACCCGGTGTGGATGAGCGGCGGCTTCGATGCCATGGCCGGGCTTGTGATTCCGTACAACCGCGTGGTCATCATCCTGTTCGCGCTGGCCGTGGTGGCCGTAGCCTGGGCCGTGCTGAACCGCACCCGGCTGGGCCTGTTCGTGCGCGCCACGACGCAGAATCGCACCATGGCGGCCTGCGTGGGCGTGCGCACGTGGAAGGTGGACAGCTATGCGTTTGCCTTCGGCGCCGGCATCGCCGGGCTGGGCGGTTGCGCGCTGTCCCAGATCGGTAACGTGGGCCCCGACCTGGGGCAGGCGTACATCATCGATTCCTTCATGGTCGTGGTGCTCGGCGGGGTGGGGCAGCTGGCCGGCACCATCGTCGGGGCGTTCGGCCTCGGCATCATCAACAAGTTCATCGAGCCGTTCTACGGCGCGGTGCTGGCCAAGATCTTCGTCCTCGTGCTGATCGTGCTGTTTATTCAGAAGCGGCCGCAGGGACTTTTCGCGCTCAAGGGGCGCAGCGCGGAGGCCTGACATGAGCAGCTTTTCCTCTTCATCCCGCAAGCCGTTCAAGCTCTCGGTGCCGGAGCGCCAGCCGCTGTTCTCGGGCCGCGTGTGGACGCTGCTGGTACTGCTGACCGTGGTCGTGGCCATCGGCGTGCCCATCTGTGCGCTGGTGCTGCCCGAAAACCATCCGCTGCATCTGTCCGCCTATGCGCTGACGCTGTTCGGCAAGATCATGTGCTTTGCGCTGGCCGCCATCGCGCTGGACCTGGTCTGGGGCTACTGCGGCATCCTGAGCCTGGGCCATGGATTGTTCTTCGCGCTGGGCGGCTATGCAATGGGCATGTACCTGATGCGCTCGATCGGCCGCCAGGGCGTCTACAAGAGCGACCTGCCCGACTTCATGGTGTTCCTGGACTGGAAGGAGCTGCCGTGGTTCTGGCATGGCACCGAGCACCTGCCGTATGCGCTGCTGCTGGTGGTGCTGGTACCCGGCGTGCTGGCGTGGCTGTTCGGGTTCTTCGCGTTCCGGTCGCGCATCAAGGGCGTGTACCTGTCGATCATCACGCAGGCCATGACCTATGCCGCGATGCTGCTGTTCTTCCGCAACGAGACGGGCTTTGGCGGCAACAACGGTTTTACGGACTTCAAGCGCATTGCCGGCTTCGCGGTGGCCGCGCCGCAGACCCGCACCGCCCTGTTCGTGCTGACGTTCCTGGCGCTGATCGCGGGCTTCATTGCCTGCCGCTACATCGTCACGTCGAAGCTCGGCCGCGTGGTGACCGCCGTGCGCGATGCCGAAACGCGCGTGATGTTCTCCGGCTACAACCCGCTGGGCTACAAGCTGTTCGTCTGGACGTTCTCGGCCGTGCTGTGCGGCATTGCGGGCGCGCTGTACGTGCCACAGGTGGGCATCATCAACCCGGGCGAGATGTCGCCGGCGAACTCGATCGAGATGGCCGTGTGGGTGGCCGTGGGTGGCCGCGGCACGCTGATCGGGCCCATCGTCGGCGCGTTCCTGGTCAACGGTGCCAAGACCATGTTCACGGCCTACTTTGCCGAGTACTGGCTGTTCCTGCTTGGCGCGATGTTCGTGCTCGTGACGCTGTACCTGCCCGATGGTGTCGTCGGCCTGGTGCGTCGCCTGCGCGGCCAGCGTACCGCCGCGGAAAAGATCGAGGCGGCCACCGACGAACCGGTGGTGGCGCCGCAACAAGGGAGCAACGCATGAACGCCGCGCTGGGACTGCAACAGGCGGAGAGCGGCGACGCCACCGGCCTGGGCCGCATCGTCGAACCCGGTGTCATCGACACCACGCACGGCCCCATCCTCTATATCGAGGACCTGACCGTGCAGTTCGACGGCTTCCGCGCGCTGAACAAGCTGTCGCTGGCGATCGACCACGGCGAGTTGCGCTGTGTGATCGGCCCGAATGGCGCCGGCAAGACGACCATGATGGACGTCATCACTGGCAAGACGGGCCCGCGCAATGCCAACGTCACGGGGCGGGTGTTCCTGGGCCAGACCATTGACCTGATGCGCATGACCGAGCCGAAGATCGCCCAGACCGGCATCGGTCGCAAGTTCCAGAAGCCCACCGTGTTCGAGCAGCACGCGGTGTGGGAGAACCTGGAGTTGGCGATGAAGGCCGACAAGCGCTGGTGGTCGTCGCTGCGTGCGCGGCTGACCGGCGAGGGGCATCGCCGGATCGAGGAAACCCTGGCGCTGACGGGTCTGGAGGACGAGGCCTACCGGCCCGCCGGCCTGCTGTCGCACGGCCAGAAGCAGCGGCTGGAAATCGGCATGCTGCTGATGCAGCAACCGCAGTTGCTGCTGCTCGACGAACCGGTGGCCGGCATGACCGACGAGGAAACCATGCAACTGGCGGGGCTGCTCAACAGCCTGCGCGGCAGCTGCTCGATGATGGTCGTGGAACACGACATGGAGTTCGTGGCCGCACTGGCCGGCGACGCAGGCCGCGTGACGGTACTGGCCGAAGGCAGCCTGCTGGCCGAGGGCACACTCGATGCCGTCAAGCGCGACGAGCGCGTGATCGAATCCTACCTGGGAAGATAACCATGCTGCAGGTTAATGCACTGAACCAGTACTACGGCGGCAGCCACATCCTGCGCAACGTGTCGTTCGAGGTGCCGCACGGCAAGCTGACGACGCTGCTGGGCCGCAACGGCGTGGGCAAGAGCACGCTGCTCAAATGCCTGATGGGCGTGGTGCCCACGCGCAGCGGCAGCGTCAGCTGGGACGGCAAGGCGCTGGAAAAGAAGGCGCCTTATGAGCGCGTGTCGGCCGGGCTGGCCTACGTGCCACAGGGCCGCGAGATCTTTCCGCGCCTGACCGTCGAGGAAAACCTGCTGATCGGCGCCGCCAGCCGTGGCAAGCCAGCCGGCGTGCCCGACCGCATCTACGAGCTGTTTCCCGTGCTGCGCACGATGCGCCAGCGTCGCGGCGGTGACCTGTCGGGTGGCCAGCAGCAGCAACTGGCCATCGGCCGCGCGCTGATGAGCGGGCCCCAGCTACTGATTCTGGACGAGCCCACCGAAGGCATCCAGCCGTCGATCATCCAGGACATTGGCCGCGCGCTGCGCCTGCTGGTGGACGAGTTCGGCATGACCGTGCTGCTGGTGGAGCAGTACTACGAATTCGCGCGCCATCTGGCCGATCACTACGTGGTCATGAGCCGTGGCGAAGTGGTGGCCAAGGGCGTCGGTGCGACGATGGAGCAGGACGGCGTGCGGGAACTGATCGCGGTGTGATGCCCCTCGGCGGCGTGCGTGCGGCTTCACCTTCCGGTGATGCCGGCCGCGCGCTATGATCCGTGGGATACCTCCGCGCGCCCCCGCGCCTGCCTTTTTTTTTCATGCGTCATCCGGATTTTCCTTCGTCGCTCGCCATGCCTGTTGGATGGCACGCCAGCCTGCGCCTGCGCTTTGCCGAACGCGCGGGCCGTACCGCCATGGTCGAGCGCCGGCACGAGGGGCCGCTGCGCGTGCAGAAGCCGCTGTACCCGGAAGGCACGATCTGCCATGGCGTGGTGCTGCACCCGCCGGCCGGCGTGGCCGGGGGCGATCTGCTCGATATCGACATCGCCGTGGAAGCCGGCGCGCACGCCGTGCTGGCGACGCCCGGCGCCACCAAGTGGTACAAGTCGCAGGGCCGCGACGCGGCGCAGCAGGTGCGCATCGACGTGGCCGAAGGGTCCAAGCTGGACTGGTTGCCGCAGGAGAACATCGTGTTCGACGATGCCCGCGCGCGCATTGCCACCGATGTGGTGGTGGCGCCCGGCGGCAGCGCCATCGGCTGGGACGCCGTGGTGCTGGGCCGGCTGGCGTCGGGCGAGCGTTGGGCCAGGGGTTCGCTGTGGCTCGATACGCGTATTGCCAGCCCGGATCGCGCGCTGTGGATCGAGCAGTCGCACCTTGACGCCGCTTCGCCGTTGCGCGGCGCGGTGGCCGGCATGGAGGGCCTGCCCATCCTGGCCACACTGTGGGCCGTGGGGCAGGGCGCCACCCAGGAACTGGCCGAATCGCTGGCCGAGCGGTTGCCGTATCGCCCGGACCTGCGCGCCGGCGTGACCTGCCTGGCAGGCCGTGGGCAACCCGCAGGCCAGTCGATGCTGCTGGTGCGCGTGCTGGGCCGCGACATGGAGGCCGTACGCCACCTGATGATCGATTGCTGGAGCACCCTGCGCATGCCGATCCACGGCGTGCCGGCCCGGCCGCTGCGGCTCTGGGCCACCTGACCGGACATCAACAAGAACGCCAACAAGAACACCAGAACGGAACGCCAACATGGAACTGACTCCGCGCGAGAAAGACAAGCTGCTGATCTTCACTGCCGCCCTGCTGGCCGAGCGCCGCCGGGCGCGCGGGCTCAAGCTCAACTACCCCGAGGCAGTGGCGCTGATCACGGCCGCCATCATGGAAGGCGCGCGCGACGGCCGCACCGTGGCCGAGCTGATGCACGAAGGCACCACCGTGCTGCGGCGCGAGGACGTGATGGACGGCGTGGCCGAGATGATTCCGGAAATCCAGGTGGAAGCCACGTTCCCGGACGGCACCAAGCTGGTCACCGTGCACCACCCGATCGTCTGAATCCGATCGCCCAATCCATCCCCCAACGATCGCCCGAACCGAACGCTCAACAATAAGAGGACCAACCCTATGCACCGCCCGACTTTCGCCCGCGTCATGACCGGCGCCACGCTCTCGCTGGCTGCCGCCTCGGCCTTCGCCCACCCGGGCCACGACGCCGCCACGGTTGGTGCCAGCCTGCTTGCCGGCCTGGCCCATCCGTTCACAGGGGCCGATCACCTGCTTGCCATGGCCGCCGTGGGCGTCTGGAGCGCGTTGATCGCCGCGCCGAAGGGTGCATTCGGGCAGGACACGTCGAAGCTGGACGTGCTGCGCCTGCCGCTGGCCTTCGTCGCCATGATGCTGGTGGGGGCCGCGTTGGGGCTGGCCGGCGTGACGCTGCCGGCCGTGGAGCCGATGATCGCGGTCTCGCTGCTCGTGATCGGCCTGCTGGTGGCGATGCGCGCCAAGCTGTCGGCGCTGTCCGGCATGGCCATCGTCGGCGGCTTTGCGCTGTTCCACGGCTACGCGCACGGCGCCGAACTGCCGGCGACCGCCGCCGCACTGCCTGGGGTGCTGGCCTATGTCGGCGGCTTTGCCGTCAGCACGATGACGCTGCACGTGATGGGTATCGGCGTGGGCGCGTTCCTGCGTCGCCATGCGGGCTGGATGGCGCGTGTGGCCGGGGCGGGCGTGGCGCTGTACGGCGTCGGCCTGCTGGTGGCCTGAAGTTCGCAAAGGAGCCTGGCGATGATTCCCGGTGAACTGATGCCGCTAGACGGCGAGATCGAACTGAACGCGGGCCGCGCCACGGTCAGCGTGACCGTGGCCAATACGGGCGACCGGCCGGTACAGGTTGGTTCGCACTTCCATTTCTACGAAACCAACGCGGCGCTGTCGTTCGACCGCGAAGCTGCGCGCGGCTTCCGGCTCGACATCGCGGCCGGCACGGCGGTGCGCTTCGAGCCGGGCCAGTCGCGCACGGTGCAGCTGGTGGCGCTGGACGGCGACCGCATCGTCTATGGGTTCAACGGCAAGATCATGGGAGCGCTGTGATGAGCGTGAAGATTTCGCGGCAGGCCTATGCCGAGATGTTCGGCCCCACCACCGGCGACCGCCTGCGGCTGGCCGACACCGGGCTGGTCATCGAGGTGGAAAAGGATTTCACGATCTACGGCGAGGAAGTGAAGTTCGGCGGCGGCAAGGTGATTCGCGATGGCATGGGCCAAAGCCAGCGCATGTCGAAGGACTGCGTGGACACGGTCATCACCAACGCGCTGATCGTTGACCACTGGGGCATCGTCAAGGCCGACATCGGCCTCAAGCACGGCCGGATCGCGGGCATCGGCAAGGCCGGCAACCCGGACATCCAGCCGGGCGTGACCATCGTCGTGGGCCCCGGCACCGAGGTGATCGCGGGCGAGGGCATGATCGTCACGGCGGGCGGCATCGACACGCATATCCACTTCATCTGCCCGCAGCAGATCGACGAGGCGCTGATGAGCGGCGTGACCACGATGATCGGCGGCGGCACCGGCCCGGCCACGGGCACCTTCGCCACCACCGTCACGCCCGGCCCGTGGTACATGGAGCGCATGCTGCAGGCTGCCGATGCCTATCCGATGAACATCGGCTTCCTGGGCAAGGGCAACGCCAGCCAGCCCGCGCCGCTGACCGAGCAGGTGGAAGCGGGGGCCATCGGCCTGAAGCTGCACGAAGACTGGGGCACCACGCCGCAGGCCATCGACACCTGTTTGTCCGTGGCCGATGACACCGACACCCAGGTGGCCATCCACACCGATACGCTCAACGAAGGTGGCTTCGTCGAGGCAACCATCGCCGCGTTCAAGGGCCGCACGATCCATACGTACCACACCGAAGGCGCGGGCGGCGGCCATGCGCCGGACATCATCAAGGTGTGCGGGGAATCGAACGTGCTGCCGTCGTCGACCAACCCGACGCGGCCGTACACGGTGAACACGCTGGACGAGCACCTGGACATGCTGATGGTCTGCCATCACCTGGACCCGGCCATCGCCGAGGACATCGCGTTTGCCGAGTCGCGCATCCGGCGCGAGACTATCGCGGCGGAAGACATCCTGCACGACCTGGGCGCCTTCTCGATGATCTCCAGCGATTCGCAGGCCATGGGACGCGTGGGCGAGGTCATCATCCGCACCTGGCAGACCGCGCACAAGATGGCTGCCCAGCGCGGCAAGCTGCCCGGCGATCCGCACGATGCGCGTGGCGGCCACGACAATTTCCGGGTGCGGCGCTATATCGCCAAGTACACGATCAACCCCGCGCTGACGCACGGCATCGCGCACGAGGTGGGATCGATCGAGGTGGGCAAGTGGGCTGACCTGGTGCTGTGGAAGCCGGCGTTCTTCGGCGTGAAGCCGAGCCTGATCATGAAGGGCGGCATGATCGCGGCGGCGGCTATGGGCGACCCCAATGCGTCGATCCCGACCCCGCAGCCGGTGCATTACCGGCCGATGTTCGCGTCGGCCGGTGGCGCGTTGCCCAGGTCGTCGCTGACCTTTGTCTCGCAGGCCGCGCTGGCAGCTGATGTGGGCGGGCGCTACGGGCTGGCCAAGACCCTGGCCGCCGTGCGCGGATGCCGCACCGTCAGCAAGCGCGACATGGTGCACAATGACTGGCAGCCGCACGTCACGGTGGACCCCGAAACCTACCAGGTGGTGGCCGACGGCCAGTTGCTGATGTGCGAGCCCGCTACCGTGCTGCCGATGGCGCAGCGCTACTTCCTGTTCTGAAGCTGAAGCCGTGATCAAGATCGACAAAGTCCTGCCCGCGCCGCACGGTATCGCACCGGTGCTGGTGCGGCGCGCCCCCAAGCTGGTTTTGCCGTTCGGCGACCGCAGCAAGAGCCGCCTGCGCGCGGCGCTCGACAACGGCACCGAAGCGGCGCTGTTCCTGCCGCGCGGCACCGTGTTGCGCGGCGGCGACCTGCTGGTGGCCGAAGACGGCACCTTCGTCGAGGTGCAGGCAGCGCCGGAATCGGTGCTGCAGGTGACGGCCACCGATCCGCTGGCCTTGATGCGCGCGGCGTACCACCTCGGCAACCGCCACACGCCGGTGGAAGTGGGCCGAGACTACCTCCGCCTGGAATACGACCCGGTGCTGGCGGACATGCTGACGCGCCTGGGCGTACAGATCGCACGCGCCGAACAGCCTTTCGAGCCCGAGGCGGGCGCCTACGGCGGCGGCCACAAGCACGGCCACGACGCCACCTTCGCCGAAGACTACGCGGCGGCCCAGGCGGTGTTTCACGAACATCATGGGCATGACCATGGGCATGATCAATCGCATAGCCATGATCACGATCATGGGCACGGCCACGTGCATGACGAACACTGCGGGCACAAGCATTAACCGGACGTGATCGTGAATCAGACGCTTGCCCTCTCCCCCAACCCCTCTCCCGCGTGCGGGAGAGGGGAGACCACCGACTGCGATGCCAATGCCGCTGGTTTGCTCCCCTCTCCCGCTAGCGGGAGAGGGGCCGGGGGAGAGGGTAGGCGGCTGACCAACCACGAATTCGCGAAAGAGCTACGCTCGCACCAAACCGCGGCCGAAGAGCGCCTGTGGTACTTCCTGCGTGCCCACCGCTTCCTGGGCCTGAAATTCAAACGTCAGAAGCCGGTTGGCCTATACATTGCCGATTTCATCTGCATGGAGCGCAAACTGATCGTCGAAGCCGACGGCGGTCAGCATGGCACGCTTCGCGATTTCGACCGCGATGTCTGGTTGCAGGATCAGGGCTACACGGTCCTGAGATTCTGGAATAACCAGATTCAAGACGAGATCGAAGGTGTGCTGGAGGCGATTCGGCAAGCCGTGCTGGCCAAGGACTTCGTTGAGCCGCCCGCCCTCTCCCCCGACCCTTCTTCCGCGCGCGGGAGAGGGGAGAATCCCGCCAGCGTTCCAAATGCCATTGGCCCGCGTTCTTCTTTCCCATTCGGGAGAGGGGCGGTGGGAGAGGGTAACCGGCCAAAGCAAGGGTCTGCGACAACATGACCGCGCTCCCCCAGCTGATCTCGCTGCTGCACCTTGCCTCGCCGGCGTTGCCGATTGGCGGGTTCAGCTATTCGCAGGGGCTTGAGGCGGCCATCGATTGCGGGCTGGTGAGCGATGCCGCCAGTGCCGAGCGCTGGATTCGCGACAACCTCGTGCAGGTGCAGGCCCAGTGCGAGGCGCCGGTCTGGCTGCTGCTGCATCGTGCCTGGCGTCAGCAGGACGCCGCATCGGTGAGCCGCTGGAACGAGTGGTTCCACGTGACCCGTGAAACGTCCGAGTTGCGGCTCGAAACCGAGCAGATGGGCTGGTCGCTGGCCAAGCTGATCGCGCAGATGGAATGGGGCGATGCGTGGCTGCGCGACACCTTGCGCAGCCTGTCGCCGCTGTGCCTGCCCACGGCCTTTACCGCGGCATGCGTGGCGCTGGATATCGATGCCCGCGACGGGCTGGCCGCCTACGCCTTCAACTGGGCCGAAAACCAGGTGGCCGCCGCGCTCAAGGCCGTGCCGCTGGGCCAGGTGGCGGGCCAGCAGATCCTGCGCGGGCTGCAACGCCATGTGCTTGACACCGTGGACGAGGCGGCGCGGCGCGCCGATGCCGATCCGCCGCAGCTTTCCACGTTTTCTCCGATGCTGGGCCTGCTGTCGGCGCGACACGAGACCCAGTATTCCCGGCTTTTCCGCTCCTAGCGTTCCTGGACCGAATCATGACCCGTACCAAGAAGAATCCTCCGCTGCGCGTTGGCGTGGGCGGCCCCGTGGGCTCCGGCAAGACCACCTTGCTGGAGATGCTCTGCAAGGCCATGCGCGACCGCTATGACCTGGTGGCGATCACCAACGACATCTACACCAAGGAAGACCAGCGCCTGCTGACGATCTCGGGCGCCTTGCCGGCCGAGCGCATCATGGGCGTGGAAACGGGCGGCTGTCCGCATACGGCGATCCGCGAGGACGCGTCGATCAACCTGGAGGCCGTGGACCGCATGCTGGCCCGGTTTCCGGATGCCGACGTGGTGTTCATCGAATCCGGCGGCGACAACCTGGCCGCGACCTTCAGCCCGGAATTGTCCGATCTGACGATCTACGTGATCGATGTGGCTGGGGGGGAGAAGATTCCTCGCAAGGGCGGACCAGGGATTACGAAGTCCGACCTGCTGGTGGTCAACAAGACCGACCTGGCGCCCTATGTGGGGGCGTCGCTCGACATCATGGAAAGCGATACGCGCAAGATGCGCGGCGATCGTCCGTTCGTGATGGGCAGCGTGAAGTCAGGGCAGGGCCTGGACCAGGTGATCGCCTTTATCGAGCAGCAGGGCATGCTGAACGTCTGAGCCCGCATGCGCCCTGCCTCGGGCGGGGCGTTTCAGCGAGCGTGCCGGCGCGCCAGTGCCCGTGCCACGCCAGCCACGACATCGCGATCGACGTCGGTCAGATCGGCCATATAACGCAACGTTGCCTGCACTGCGGGCGACTGCTCTGCGTCGAACGGTGAGCGCGCCGCTTCCTGCGTCTCTTCTGGCCGATGCTTGAAAAAGTCAAGCATCTCGGTTGGCGCAACGCCAAGCGTGTCTGCAAGGGTACAAATGTTATATAGCGCAACATTGCGCGTGCCGCGCTCGATGCCGCTGAGGTAGGATCGGGCCAGGCCGCTTTCCAGCGACAGCGCTTCCTGAGACCAGCCACGCTGCTTGCGCAACCAGGTCAAATGTCGCCCGAACAGCTTGAGTGGGTCTGCTGTCATATGCTGCTGTGTGGATATTAAGTCGCTAAGTCGATCGAGCCTAAGGGTTCGACCTATGCGGAACGACAACTTATAGTTGGTCGTTCTATCGGTGCCAGATCCTCATCGTAAGCGATACACCTGTCACCAATGCGACACAGTTGCCGGGTCGGGCAGTCATCACAGACCGTCTCGGAACGTGATGATCGCGCCTCGCTCATGAGGCGCAAATCCGCGCCACGCGGTCCATTCGGCATTCCCGCACCCTTCGCCCGCAAGTGCCGCTTTCAACGAATTGCCATGCGGATTTTGTCGCGTTCGCTGCTGCCACAGGCGCTGTCAGCTGACCTGGACAATCGACACCGGACTCGGCATCGATTCTCATTTCTGTGTCATTCCGGCAACGGCTGGGCCCGGACGCTGGCCTGAACCCGTGCGGATTGAGGCACCCGTCCGGGTGATGCCGCGCGCCTAGCGCCGCTGGTACTGCGTGGCGCCGAACAGGATCTCGCGTTCCTTGTCCGACTGCAGCGGCTTGCGTTCCTTCGCCAGCACTTCCACGCCGCGCTTCACGGCCGGACGCTCGGCAATCTCGTTGAACCAGCGCTTCAGATGCGGGTAGTCGTCCAGTTCCACGCCCTGGTTCTGCCAGCTGCGCAGCCATGGGAACGTGGCGATGTCCGCGATCGAATAGCTGTCGCCGGCCAGCCAGGCGTGTTGCGACAGCTGCTTGTCGATCACGCCGTACAGGCGCTTGGCCTCGTTCGTGTAGCGGTTCACCGCGTACTCGATCTTCTCGGGCGCATAGATGCGGAAGTGGTGCGCCTGCCCCAGCATCGGGCCGACGCCACCCATCTGGAACATCAGCCACTGCAGCGCATCGTACTTGCCGCGCACGTCGTCGGGCAGGAACTTGCCGGTCTTGCTGGCCAGGTACAGCAGGATCGCACCCGATTCAAACAGCGAGATTGGCTCGCCGTCGGGGCCGTCGCTGTCGACGATCGCCGGAATCTTGTTGTTGGGGCTGATCTTGAGAAAGTCGGCGCCGAACTGGTCGCCGGCACCGATATTGATGGGATGGACCTTGTACGCCAGGCCGCATTCCTCAAGCATGATGTGGACCTTGTGGCCGTTCGGGGTGGCCCAGGTGTAGACGTCGATCATGTGCAACGCTCTCCATGGAAGATTGGCCGAGGCATTTAAGCACAGAGTGAATAACCCTGTTGGCGGCACATGAAAAAGCCCGGCACGGGGCCGGGCTTTGTCTGTCAGGCGACGATGCCTGTCAAGAACCGCGCGTCACGGGCATCTGGATGCTGTCGGCGCTCACGTTCATGTGCTTGGCCAGTTCCAGCTTGGCGATGGCGTTGCGGTGCACCTCGTCCGGACCATCGGCCAGGCGCAGCGTGCGCTGGTGCGCCCACCAGTTGGCCAGCGGGAAGTCACCGGACACGCCCGCGGCACCATGTACCTGGATGGCCCAGTCGATCACGCGCAGCGCCACGTTCGGTGCCACCACCTTGATCATGGCGATCTCGGCCTTGGCCACCTTGTTGCCCACGGTGTCCATCATGTAGGCGGCCTTCAGCGTGAGCAGGCGTGTCATCTCGATGTCGCAACGCGCTTCGGCGATGCGCTCCTGCGTCACGCCCTGACGGGCCACTTCCTTGCCGAACGCCACGCGTTGCAGGCTGCGCTTGCACATCAGTTCCAGCGCGCGCTCGGCCACGCCGACGCTGCGCATGCAGTGGTGGATACGGCCCGGGCCCAGGCGGCCCTGGGCGATCTCGAAGCCGCGGCCTTCGCCCAGCAGGATGTTGCTGGCCGGCACGCGCACGTTCTTCAGTTCGATTTCCATGTGGCCGTGCGGCGCGTCGTCGTAGCCGAACACGGGCAGGAAGCGCTTGATGGTGATGCCCGGCGTGTCGGCCGGCACCACGATCATCGATTGCTGCTCATGGCGGCCTGCTTCGGGGTCGGTCTTGCCCATCACGATGTAGACCTTGCAGCGCGGGTCGCCGGCGCCCGACGACCACCACTTGGTGCCGTTGATCACATAGTGGTCACCGTCACGCTCGATGCGGCACTCGATGTTGGTGGCGTCGGACGAAGCCACGGCCGGCTCGGTCATCAGGAACGCCGAACGGATCTCGCCGCGCAGCAGCGGTTCCAGCCACTGGTCCTTCAGTTCTTCCGACGCGTAGCGCTCCAGCGTCTCCATGTTGCCGGTGTCCGGCGCGGCGCAGTTGAACACTTCGGCCGACCAGGGCACCCGGCCCATGATTTCGCACATCGGCGCGTATTCCAGGTTCGACAGGCCTTCCGGGGCCCGCTTCGAGCGCGGCAGGAACAGGTTCCACAGGCCGGCTTCGCGGGCCAGCGGCTTCAGTTCTTCCACGACCTTGGTCGGCACCCATGCATTACCGGCCTCGCGGTTGGCCTGCACCTCGGCGTAGAAACGCTTTTCGTTCGGGTAGATGTGCTTGTCGAAGAAGGCCAGCAGCCTGGCCTGCATCTCCTTGACCTTGGGCGAGTATTCAAATTGCATGGGGTCTCCTCGGGGTTTTGATGGGCACGCCGTGCCGACTGTGGCTACTCTAGCGGAACGTGACTAATAAGAAAAATGAATTTTCTGGATTGGTCAGTATCAATATGCTGCATTCCGTGCCAGAATGCGCGACATTGATGCCTCAGTAAAGCACGCGTGCAGGAAGGTGCCATGCAACTCAGCCGGATCGACCTCAATCTCTTCGTCGTGTTCGACGCCATCTACAGCGAAGGCAGCATCACGGCCGCGGCGCGCCAGCTGAACCTGACGCAGCCGGCCGTGAGCCACGCGCTGGGGCGGCTGCGCACGCTGTTCGACGATCCGCTGTTCGAGCGGCGCGGGCAGGGCATGGCGCCCACGCCGCTGGCGCGGTCGCTGGCGGGCGAGGTGAGGGGCGCGCTGCAGTCGTTCGCCCGCACGCTGCAGGACACGCCGCACTTCGATCCCGCCAACACCACGCGGCGCTTCACCATCGGCATGCGCGACGCGCTGGAAAGCACGCTGCTGCCGCCGCTGATGGCGCGCGTGACCGCCATGGCGCCGCACGTGGAAATCGCGGCCATCCGCTTCGACCGCCGCGAGATGGAGTCCGAACTGCTGGCCGGCACGCTGGATACCGCCATCGACATCCTGCTGCCGGTGTCGCCGGCCATCCATCACAGTGCCTTCATGTCCGACCCGATGGTGGTGCTGGCACGGCGCGACCATCCGCTGGTGAAGAAGGAACTGACGCTGGAACGCTACCTGTCGGCCGAGCACGTGCATGTGTCGTCGCGCCGGCGCGGGGCGGGGCTGGAGGACCAGGCGCTGCACCGCATGGGCCTGACGCGCCGCGTGCGGCTGCGCTGCCAGCACTACGCGGCCGCCTGCCGCGTGGTCAGTTGCACGGACCTGCTGGCCACGCTGCCGCTGCGTTACGCGCGCATCGCCAACGAACCCTATGCCAACCGGCTGCTGTCGTTGCCGTTCAAGGTGCCGTCGCTGGAACTGCACCTGTACTGGCATGCAGGCGGCGAGAACGACGGCGCCAACCGCTGGCTGCGCGAGCAGCTGATGGCGGTCATGACATCGCTTGGCAGCGGCACGACGGACATCCCGGCCGGGTCCGCCGCCTGACCCGCGGCTGACCGGCACTTCCAGGCGCGTGCAGCGCGCTCGGATCACAGCGTAAGAAAGTGTTGGAAAGGTGGACGGTGGGGGCAGGCGTCCCTACCATCACTGCGTTCCATCTGTCCCGGACGCCTTACATGGCGGCGCAGCAGCGCCCAGGCGTCGTCCCGGTCCACACACCGGGATGCGGGCAGTTTCCCCAATCCAGACCTATGACATCGAGGCACGCTCACATGCCAGGGAAACTCATGCGCACTGCTTTCATCAACGGACGGCCGATTGCACTCGGCGCCATCGCCGCCTGCGCGGCCCTGACGCTGGCCGCATGTGGCGGCGGTGACGGCGGCGGTTCCGCAACCGCCTCGGGCAGCAGCGGCAGTGGCAGCGCGGCGCAATCGGGCAACGCGGCCCAGTCGGCTGCCAGCGGCCAGGCGGCGGCGGCCCCGACCGCCGGCGGCACCGACCGTGCTTGCTACACCGTATCGGGCACCGCGCCGGCACCGGTGACCGGTTCGGTCGCCGTGCTGCCCGCGCGTGGCGCGGGCGTGTCCGGCTATCACGTACTGGCCGACGCGCGCAGCGCGGGCCTGTGCTACGCCAACTATCGCCGCGAACAGGTGGGCCTGGCCCCGCTGACCGCACGCGACGCGCTCAATACCGTGGCCCAGAACCACACGGCCTACATGCTGGCCAATAACACGCTGACGCACGACGAGCAGTCGGGCAAGCCCGGCTACACCGGTGCGGCCCCCAACGACCGCATCCAGGCCGCGTATCCGAGCAACGCCACGGCGGAAGTGGTGGCGGGCGCTAACCGCTGGACGTCGCAGGCGGGCGCCAACCTGTCGATGACGCCGAAGGATCAGTTGGTGGTCGACCTGGTCGATGCCCCGTTCCATCGCGCGGCACTGCTGGGCAGCTACGGATCGGCCGGCAGCGGGTTTGCCGAAAGCGTAGGCGCGGGCAGCAGCGGCGGCACGCAGGCGTACTACTTCCAGACCATCGACCTGGCCGACCGCAGCCAGGGCGGCGCCGACAACCAGATGGTGGCCTACCCGTACAACGGCCAGGCCGACGTACCCGTCAACTGGGTCAACAACGAGAGCCCGAATCCCGCACCGGCCTACGCGGGCAAGACCATGGGCTATCCGGTGACGGTGCAGGCAGTGAACACGTCGCTGGCGTTCAATGCCGACACGTTCACGATCACCGATGCGTCGGGCAACAACGTGCCGTGCGAGAAGGTGGATGCGCGCACGTCGGGCATGTCTAGCGCCGCGAGTGGGCTCGCGATCTGCACGCCGACAGCGCCGCTGGCTGGCAAGACACGCTACAACGTAACCGTCAGCGGTACGCTGAACGGGCAGGGCGTGAACCTGAACTGGTCGTTCACCACGCTCTGACGCTGCGATCCATCGCGCCTTGATCGAGGCCGGGAAGGAAGACGGGAGGCAATCTGCCTCCCGTTTTTCATTGGGCGCCCGTGCTTGATGCCGCTACCTGACGTCCGGACGCTCGGCACCCTGTTCGATGCGTAGCTGGCCACGCGCGAGCGCATCGTCGCGCTGGATGCCGTAAGGCGCCACGGGGCGGGCATCGGCGGGCATGGCCGCCCAGAGGCGAGCCACCCAGTCGCGCACGGCCGCATTGTCGGGCTCGGCGCTCCAGACATGCAGACCCCTGCCGGGGCGCCACTGCATGGCGACCGAAGCGGGATCGTCCTCCAGCGTGACGGTGGCCGATTTCCGCGCCACGGGGGCGGCGGCCTTCGCAGTGGCCTTCGCGGGGGCAGCCGATTCAGCTGCCGACTCAGACGCCGATTCGGCTGTCAGTCCAGCCGCCGCTGGCGCTGCCAGGAACGCCGACTGCGGCACGCGCCGCGCGCGGGCGTCGGCGGCTACGCCTGGCGCGGGCGCGGGCGCGGCGGCTGGCGGCGGTGCCGGTGCCGGTGCCAACGCGGGTGCAGATGGTGGCGCCGGCGCCGCGTCGGCTTGTGCCTGCATCGATGCCATCGGCGGTGGCGCGGCCAGGATAGCCGGAGCGGCGGGTGCGGCCGGCGTCGGGGGCACGGGTTCCGCAGTAGCTGTTACCGGTGGAGTCGAAGGCGCGGGCGAGGGCGAGGGCGCAAAGGCAGGCGATGGCTCGCGTGCGCGCTCCTTGCGGGCTGCCGGCGATGGCGTAGTCGGTCGACGCACGGGCTCTGCTGGCGGTGCCGTGCGCGCCAGGCCGGGTGTCGACGGCGCGCCCTCGGTCTGCGCTTCCTGCGCCGGTGGCGTGGATGACGTGGATGGCGTGGCGGCGAGTGCGGGCGCAGACGCCAGCGCGGCTTCGCCCTGCACTGCCGGGCCCGCCTTATCCGCAATGACGACATTCGACGATAGCGAGGCCGTCATCGGCGTGCCGTCGTCAAGCTGGCTCAGCACGATCTTCGTGGCCAGGCCCGCCACGGCAAACGCGGTGGCCGCGACGCCCAGCGACCGCCACCAGCGCGCCACGGCAGACGCGCGCCTGGCGGGTGGTGGCACGGCAGATGCCACGGCAGCGGCTTCGTCGCGATGCTGCATCGCCTGCGTCCGCAACCATGCCTCGGTGGGGGCGCTGACCGGTGCGCCGAGTACGGCGTCGGCAGGCTTGCCCTGCAACACCTGCTCGAACACGACATCGCGGCGCGCGGCTTGCGCCGTCTGCAGCCGCGCGGCCTCGCGCAGCACGCTGTCGGACAGCGTGGGCGGGGCATTGAAAGCAGGAGGCGGCGCCGATGCCCGCACCGCATCGCGTTCCGCTTCGGCTGCCATGCGCGCCTGCACCGCACGTGCGGCGGTGGCCACGGCACTGGCCAGGCTTGCGGGCGCTTCAAAGCGCGGCACGTCGCGCAGCAGCGCGGACAGCCGGTCTTCGCCGGCGATAAAGCGTTCGGCGGCGTCGCGGTGGCGGTCGTCGGGGCGAGGTGTCGTCATGGCCGGGGCTCCCCAGGCACCATGCCGCCATCGGCCAGTACCGTGCGCAGCCGGGCAAACGCATAGCGCAGCCGGCTCTTCACCGTCTCGAATTTCTCGCCCAGCATCGCGGCGATTTCCTCGACGCTCATCTCGCTGAAGAAGCGCAGCACCACCACTTCGCGCTGTGCCACGGGCAACTGCAGGAGCGCCTGGCGCACGCTGGCCAGATGCTCGCGCAATTGCGCCTCGGTCTCGGGCGTCAGGTCGTCGACCGGCATCGCCGGTTCGTGCTCGTCGATCGATTCGCGCAGCCGGGCATGCGCGCTGCGCACCTGGTCCAGCCAGGCGTTGCGCGCGATCTGGAACAGGAATGTGCGGAATGCGGCGGTGGGCGTGTAGTCGCCACAGCGGGTCATCAGCTGGATCCACGTCTTCTGCGCGATATCCTCGGCCTCGCCGGTGTCGCCCCGGCAAAGCCAGGCCACATAGTTGAACAGGCCGTGTTTGTGGCGACGGAACAGTTCGCCGATCGGGGCCTCGATGACGCCGCCGGCCACCAGCAGCATCAGGTCGGCGTCGGGCAGCGCAGCAATGTCGGGGGCGGGGCTGGCACGCGTCATGGCATCGAGTATAGAACGCCGGTCAGCGTGCGTTGGCACTCGCCGGCATCGGCGCCGTCTGCAGCGACTGTGCCAGTGCCACCAGCTTCAGGAACTCGCCCCGATAGCCAAAGAGGTCGGCGCCGCGCGCATCTTGCGCCAGGGTGCGTGCGTCATCGAGCGTCCAGCCGCCGGTAAACCTGCCGCCGTGCAGCACCTGGCCAAAGCCGCTGACGGCTGCGGCGAAGCGAAAGTCGGCATCGCCCTGGGCCAGCGGCCGGATGGCGTCGCGGGCGACCGTGATGTCGGTCAGTTCGCTGGCGCTGGCGCCGGGACGCTTGTAGCGCAGCTTCACATGCGCGAGTTCGTTGTGCCGACTGGCAACGGGCGGGCTGCCGCGATCGGCAGGCTGGTAGCGCAGGTCGTCGATCAGCCCCGGGCCGTCGGCCAGCGTCAGTTCGTACAGCGCCGTCACGGTATGCCCGGCGCCGATATCGCCGGCATCCACCTTGTCGTTGTTGAAATCCTCGCGCGCCAGCAGGCGGTTTTCATAGCCGATCAGCCGGTACTCACGAACCGTGGCGGGGTTGAATTCCACCTGGATCTTCACGTCGCGGGCGATGGTGGCCAGCGTCGAACTCATTTCGCTGACCAGCACCTTGTTGCCCTCCATGAGGTTGTCGATGTACGAGTAAGCGCCGTCGCCGGCATCGGCCAGTTGCTCCATGAGCTGGTCGTTGTAGTTGCCGGTGCCGAAGCCGAGCGTGGACAGCGATACGCCCGACTTGCGCTTTTCCTCGACCAGGCTTTTCAACTGGCGGAAGTCGGTGATGCCGACGTTGAAGTCGCCATCGGTGGCCAGCAGCACGCGATTGATGCCGCCCGCGATATGGCTCTGCTGCGCCGCCTGATAGGCCAGCGCGATGCCACTGGCGCCGGCCGTGCTGCCGCCTGCCACGAGCTGGTCGATGGCGCTGGCAATCGCCGTCTTGTCGCTGCCGGGGGTTGGGGGCAGCGCCACACGCGTGGTGCCCGCGTAGGTGACCAGCGTGATGCGGTCCTGCGGCCGCAGCGCGTTGACCAGCAGCTTCAGCGATGCCTTCAGCAGCGGCAGCTTGTCGGGCGCGTGCATCGAGCCGGACACATCGACCAGGAACACCAGGTTGGCGGCGGGCAGGTTCGCACGCGCCACGTCCTGCCCCTTGATGCCGATGCGCAGCAGCACATTGCGCGGCTGCCAGGGTGCCGGCGCCAGCGCGGCATGCACGGCGAACGGCTTGCCGTCGGCGGGGCCGGCATAGTCGTAGGGGAAGTAGTTGACCAGTTCCTCGACGCGCACCGCATCGGACGGTGGCAGGCGTCCCGCATTGAGCATGCGGCGCACGTTGCTGTAGCTGCCGGTGTCGACGTCGATGCTGAACGTGGAGACTGGCGCCTGCGCCACCTGCCGCACGCCGTTTTCGTCGATCGCACCATAGCGTTCGCGGTCCTGCGGCGCCGGGGCGAATGACGGGGCGAAACTTGGGGCGGGCATCGCCATCAGCGCAGGTGAAACTGGGGCGGGCGCGCGCATGGCCTTGTGGGCTTCCGCGCGGGACTCCACGGCAGGCTCGCGCAATCGGCTGCTGTCCTGGGATGCCGCGGGCT
This sequence comes from Cupriavidus pauculus, assembly GCF_002858765.1. GTDB lineage: Bacteria > Pseudomonadota > Gammaproteobacteria > Burkholderiales > Burkholderiaceae > Cupriavidus > Cupriavidus pauculus_B. The sequence continues at coordinate 21,492 of NZ_PJRP01000010.1, read as the reverse complement.
TGCCGGGCTTGTCTGTCGGGGGTTGCAGGATGTACGGCGGCGTGGGTGCGGGCACCGGGGGCGGCATCGGCGCTGCCGGGCCGGTCGGCGGCGGTCCGCTGCATGCGGCCAGCCCCAACGCCAGGGCGGCGCCAAGCGCTGCCGTCCACGGCGTGATGTGCGATGCGGAAAGCCCTGTGCGCATGGTGTTCTCCTTGTGGCATGCAACCGGCGCAACGCGCGCCCTGGGCATGAAACGGCGCAGACGGACAGATGGGGTTGAGATCAATGGACAAAATCTGATGCCGCGTCGGCCATACGACTCCCCCAGCCGATGGCGCGGCCGCATAGGAAAAAATGCCGCGAAACGCAAGGCCGGCTTTCAGACGATTCGCACATCCGTCAGCCTCTTTCGCCGCTACAATCGCCGGAGATTTCCACCAGGAGACACGGCATGACTGAAGCAGTGGCACCCCGTTCCGCGGACCCGACCGCGCACCATTCCGATTCCCTGCGCTGGCGCGGCGCGCTGGCCGTGGCGCTGACCGCGCTGCTGGCGGCCTGCGGGACGCCGGACAAGGGCGCCGGCACACCTGCAGCCTCGGCCGCGCCCGCCTCTGCGCCCGCCGCGCAGGTGGCAATGCCGGCAGCCCCCGAAGTGTCGTCGGGCTATCGCCCGGACATGACCACCACCTATGCGCAGAAGCACATGGCGGCTGCCGCGAATCCGCTGGCCACCGAGGCCGGCCGCGAGATCCTGCGGGCCGGCGGCTCGGCTATCGATGCCGCCGTGGCGATGCAGGCCGTGCTGACACTGGTGGAGCCGCAGGCCACCGGCATCGGCGGCGGCGCGTTCATCATGTACTGGGACGGCAAGCGCGTGCAGGCCTACGACGGGCGCGAAACCGCGCCGGCCGGCGCCACCGAAAACCTGTTCATGCGTGCCGATGGCAAGCCGATGGAATTCTCGGAAGGACAGATCGGCGGCCGTTCGGTCGGCGTGCCCGGCGTGCTGCGGGCACTGGAAATGGCGCACCGCGATCACGGGCGACTGCCCTGGGCGCGCCTGTTCCAGCCGGCCATTCGCCTGGCCGACAAGGGCTTCCCGATGTCGCAGCGGCTCTACACGCAGGTGGCGGCGGACAAGTTCATGGGCGGATCGCCCGAGATGACGGCCTACTTCCTGGACGCGCAGGGCAAGGCCAAGCCGGTTGGCGCGATCGTCAAGAATCCGCAACTGGCGCAGACGCTGCGCGAGATTGCAAGGAGCGGCCCGAGCGTGTTCTACAACGGGCCGATCGCGCGCGACATCGCGGCCAAGGTCAACGGCCACCAGAACGCGGGCAGCCTGTCCGAGGCGGACCTGAAGGGCTACAAGGCCAAGGTGCGCGTGCCGGTCTGCACCGACTACCGGCAGTGGAAGATCTGCGGCATGCCGCCGCCGTCGTCGGGCGGCATCGCCATCGCGCAGATCCTTGGCACGCTGGAGGCGCTGGAAAAGCGCGATCCGCGCTACGCGCTGGCCAGCCTGAAGCCGACGAAGGTTGACCTGCCGTCGCTGATGGAGCCGAATCCGCTGGCCGTCCACGCCATCGCCGAAGCCGACCGGCTGGCCTACGCGGACCGTGGCCTCTATGTGGCCGATGCCGATTTCGTGCCGGTGGACGTGGCCGCGATGGTCAACTCCGACTACCTGGCCGAGCGCGCGGCGCTGATCGGTGACAAGAGCATGGGCAAGGCGCAGCCGGGCACGCCGCCGGGCGTGAAGGTGTCGTTCGCGCCGGACCGCTCGCCGCCGCGCATTTCGACGTCGCAGATCGTGGCCGTGGACAACCGTGGTGGCGCGCTGTCGATGACGACCACCATCGAGTCGTATTTCGGCTCGCACATCATGGTGCGCGGCTTCATGCTCAACAACCAGCTGACCGACTTCTCGTTCACGCCGACCGAGAACGGCAAGCCGGTGGCCAACCGCGTGCAGCCGGGCAAGCGTCCGCGTTCGTCGATGGCGCCGACGCTGGTGTTCGACCGCCAGAGCGGCAAGCTGGTGGCCGCGCTGGGTTCGCCGGGTGGCTCGCAGATCATCGAGTATGTGTCGAAGACGCTGGTGGGCCTGCTCGATTGGGACATGGACGTGCAGCAGGCCGTGGGCATGGCCAATTTCGGCAGCCGTAACGGCCCCACCGAGGTGGAGAAGGGCCTGGTGACGCCGCAGTTGGTGCAGGCGCTGAAGCAGCAGGGCCATCAGGTGGCCGAGATCGAGATGACCAGCGGCACGCAGGCCATCATGCGCAAGACGGTCAACGGCAAGGCGGTCTGGGCCGGTGGCGCGGACCCGCGCCGCGAGGGCGTGGCACTGGGCGACTGAGCCGTGCGCAAGTCCGGTGGTCCGCCGAGGGCCGCCGGCTGTAACGCCAGCCCGAGGTGGCCGGCAAGAAAAAACGGGCGCGAAATTCGCGCCCGTTTCAGTTCTACCTGTTGTGATGGCTGGATTTATGCGTCCAGCTTGACCCCCGCCGCCTTCACGACTTGTGCCCAGCGCTTTTCCTCGGCCTGGAACCACTTGGTGGTTTCGGCCGGGGACATCGTCACGACCTCGGCGCCCTGGCCGGCCAGGTTGGCGCGGATTTCCGGCGTGCGGATGATCTTCACCAGTTCGGTGTTGATGCGCTGGACCAGCGCATCGGGCATGCCGGCCGGCGCCATCACGCCTTGCCAAGTACCCGATTCAAAGTTCGGCACGCCACTTTCGGCAATCGTCGGCGTCTGGCCGACCAGTGCCATGCGGGTGCGCTTGGACACGGCCAGCAGCTTGAGCTTGCCCGATTGCACGTGCGGGTACGTGGCCAGCATGCCGTTCATCAGCACCTGCGCGGTGCCGCCAACCGTGTCGGCAATCGCCTGCGCACCGCCCTTGTAGGGCACGTACTGCCAGCCGGCCTTGGTAGCCTGCTGCACGGCCACGCCGGCCAGGTGCGGCGCGCTGCCGATGGCGGTCACGGCAAAGTTCAGCGACTGCTTGTGCGACAGGTCGACCAGTTCCTTCAGGTTGTTGGCCGGCACCGACGGATGCACGACCAGCAGGTGCGGCGAATAGGCCAGCATCGCCACGCCCTTGAGATCCTTCTCAGGGTTGAACGTGAGCTTGGTATAGACCGACGGGGTGATGGCCAGCGCGCCGACGTCGCACAGCAGCAGCGTGTGGTTTTCGGTGCCGGCCTGCGCCACCATGGCGGCGCCGATGTTGCCGTTGGCGCCGGGGCGGTTGTCCACCACGATCGGCTGGCCCAGCGCTTCACCCAGCTGCTTGCTGATCAGGCGCGCGATGATGTCCGACGAACCACCGGCGGGATAGGGCACCACCAGGCGGATCGGCCGGGTCGGCCATTTGTCCTGCGCCCAGGCCGAAGCCGGCGCCAGGATGCCGGACGTGCCAACGGCACCAAGAGCCGCAAGGCCCGGAAGCTGGCCAAGAAATTGGCGGCGAGAAGAGGTCATGCTGTGTCTCCAGTCTACACTTATCATCAGTCGTCGTACAACGATTTGGATGGGAGTGTAGGCGCGCTTTTCAATTGGGTCTATCGGGAAAACACGTAGACAGTTGCCGCTAAATGTGGCAACAAAGCGGCCGAGAGGGGTGCGGGCTGGCGTGGCGCGAGGTGGCGGAAAGCCGGACGATGTGCGGGTTTGTGCTCAGTTGTCTGATGACATGAGCGGGTTGCGCCCCTCGCCCGCCTGCGGGAGAGGGGCGCAACCCGTCGGGTGCGAGTTTCGTTCAGGCGCCCGACTTCTTGGCGTATTCCCAGCCCATTTCCGCCATGGGCCGGGCGCGCTTGCCGGCGTCGAGGGCCTGCGCCGACGATGCCGTGCCGTCCACCACGCGCTTCATGATGCCCTGCAGGATGCCGGCGATGCGGAACATGCTGAAGGCGAGGTAGAAATTCCAGTCGCCGGTGATCGGGCGGCCGGTGCGCTGCTCGTACAGGCGGCGATAGGTCGCCTCGTCGGGAATGCCCAGGCCCTTGTGGTCCAGGCCGGCGATGCCGCGGAACTGACCCGGCGCGATATGCCAGCTCATGCAGTGGTAGCCGAAGTCGGCCATCGGGTGGCCCAGCGTGGACAGTTCCCAGTCCAGCACGGCCAGCACGCGGGGCTCGGTGGGATGGAACATCAGGTTGTCGAGCCGGTAGTCGCCGTGGACGATGCAGGTCAGGTCCAGATCTTCCTGCGGAATACGATCGGGCAGCCAGGCCATCAACTGGTCCATGGCCGGGATCGATTCGGTTTCCGACAGCTTGTACTGCTTGCTCCAACGTTCGATCTGACGCTGGAAGTAGTTGCCGGGCTTGCCGTAGTCGGCCAGGCCGATGGCCTTGTAGTCCACCGTGTGCAGCGCGGCGATGACGCGGTTCATCTCGTCGTAGATCGCGCCGCGTTCGGCCGTGCTCATGTCGGGCAGCGACTGGTCCCACAGCACGCGGCCGCTGACGAACTCCATGATGTAGAACGCGCGGCCGATCACGTCTTCGTCCTCGCACAGCGCGTACATGTGGGCCACGGGCACGTCCGTGCCGGCCAGCGCCTTCATCACGCGGTATTCGCGCTCGATGGCGTGGGCGGACGGCAGCAGCTTCGACTTCGGGCCCGGCTTGGCGCGCATCACGTAGGTCTGGCCCGGCGTGATGAGCTTGAACGTGGGATTGGACTGGCCGCCCTTGAACTGCTCGACGGTCAGCGGGCCGGCAAAGCCCTCGACATGCTCGCGCATCCAGGTTTCCAGCGCGCCTACGTCAAAGCGCTGCTGGTCTGCCACGGGGCGCGTACCTTCAAAGTGCGATACGTTGCTGCTCATGTTTGTCTCTCTCCGCAGTGTCTTTATTTTGTGATCATTGTCGAAGGTGCGTTACAGGTGTGTGGGATTACCTGTAATTCGGCTTGCGCTTCTCAAGGAAAGCCGTGATGCCTTCGCCGCCGTCCCTGTGATGCAGCGCGGCCACGAAGCTGTCGCGTTCGGCGCCCAGGTGTTCGGTCAGCGTGGCGGTGCCGGCATGGTTGATCAGCGCCTTCATGCCGCGCACGGCGTTGGGCGATTCCTTGGCCAGGTTTTCGGCGATGCGCAGCGCCTCGGTCAGGGCATGGCCGGGCTGCACCACGCGATTGACGATGCCGAAGTGTGCCAGCCGAGCCGGGTCCACCGGCTTGCCTTCCATCAGGATTTCGCTGGCCAGCTGGCGCGGCAGCATCCGCGCGATTTCATACGAGCCGCCGCCGTCGGGGGTCAGTCCGACCTTGACGTAGGCCATCACGAACTTGGCGTCGCTGGCGGCCACCACGTAGTCGCAGGCCAGCACCAGCGAGAAGCCGGCGCCGGCGGCGGGGCCTTCCACGGCGGCGATGATGGGCTTGGGAAAGGCGTGGAACGATTCGATCCAGTGGTGCAGGGTCTCGATGCTCTCGGCCTGCACCGCCGGCGGTTGCGAACGGTTGCCCAGCAGGCGGTTCAGGTTGCCGCCGGCGCAGAACACACCGTTGGCGCCGGTCAGCACCACGGCGCGGATCGAGTCGTCCCGCGTGGCCACTTCGAGGGCTTCCTGCGAGGCGGCGTAGATGTCCGGATGCAGCGCGTTGCGCGCTTCCGGGTTGGAGATGGTCAGCACGAGCGTCGCGTCGACGCGTTCGGACAGCAACTGGGCAGTCATGGCAGCCTCGTTATCTTGAAACGGAATGCTTGCGGCGGAAGCCTTGCGGCAGATGCCAGGGGGCACATGCAAAAAGGGCGCCCCGTGTCTTTCGCGGGGCGCCCACTCGATCAGGCTTCCTCGGTCAGCAGCGACAGGCCCAGGCCGGCGCGGCGCCACAGCCACGGGCTCGGACGGTAGCGCATGTCGCCAGTCAGGCGGTTCATGTTGCGCAGCACTTCCAGAATCACATTGGCGCCGATCGTGTCGCCCAGCGCCAGCGGGCCCTTCGGATAGCCCAGGCCCAGGTTCACGGCCAGGTCGATGTCGGTCGGCGTGGCAATGCGTTGCTGCGCGATGTCGCTGGCAATGTTCACGATGCAGCCGATGATGCGCTGGGCGATGAAGCCGGCCGAGTCGCGGATCACGGTCACGGGCACGCCATCGCTGGCGAACAGGCCGTGCGCGGCGTCGCGGGCGGCGGCGCTGGTGGCAGGCGTGGTCATCAGCGTGCGGCGCTTGGTTGCGTCATACGGCAGCAGCGTGTCGATGGCTACCACGCGCGTGGCGTCCAGGCCTTCTTCCAGGGCAGCGGTGGTGGCGTCCAGACCGAGAGGCGTGACCACGATCAGGGCATCGGACGACGGCTGGTTGCCGGCTTCGACGGTCACGTCCAGCGCGGTCAGCAGCTTCACGGTCATGGCATGGCCGCGCTCATTGGCACGGCTTACCCACACGCTGGCCGGGCGGGCATCCGGCACCGCGCGGGCGGCGGGCACCTGCTTCTGACCTTCCGGATACGCGTAGAAGCCGGCGCCGGTCTTGCGGCCCAGCAGGCCGCCCACCGAACGCAGCGCCGTGATCGGCGACGGACGGTAACGCGGCTCCTGGTAGAACTGGTTGTAGATCGATTCCATCACCGGGTGCGACACGTCGAGCCCGGTCAGGTCCATCAGCTCGAACGGGCCCATGCGGAAGCCGGCTTGCTCGCGCATGACGTTGTCGATGTCGACGAACTCGGCCACGCCTTCCTGAGCGGCCTTCAGGCCCTCGATGTTCATGCCGCGGCCGGCATGGTTCACGATGAAGCCCGGCATGTCCTTGCAGCGCACCGGCGTGTGGCCCATGCGGCGCGATAGCTCCATCAGGCGGTCGCCCACGGCGGGATCGCCAGACAGGCCGTCGATCACTTCCACGACCTTCATCAGCGGCACCGGGTTGAAGAAGTGGTAGCCGACCACGCGGCCCGGCTTCTTCGCACCCACGGCGATGGCGGTGATCGACAGCGACGAGGTGTTCGATGCGATCACGGCGTCTTCACGCAGGATGGCTTCGAGCTTGGCCACCAGGTCGCGCTTGACGTCCAGGCGTTCGACGATGGCTTCCACCACCATGTCGCAGGCGGCCAGGTCTTCCAGCGCGCTGGCGGCCTTCACGCGGGCCAGTGCGGCGTCGCTGTCGGCGGCGCTGATCTTGCCCTTGTCGGCCAGCTTGGCAAAGGTATCCTGCAGGTACTGGCGCGCGGCGGCCACGGCCTGGGCGTTGGTGTCGAACAGGTGGACGGTCAGGCCGGCCTGCGCGGCGATCTGGGCGATGCCGCGGCCCATGGCGCCAGTGCCAACGATGCCGAGCGTCTGGATAGTGGAATTGCTCATTGTTCGTCCAAAAAAGTTGTGGCTAAATTAGCACGATCGTACGTTTTCTGCACCTTTCGCGACAGAGGCGCCGCGCATGCGGCGTGCGCTGATCGGCCATGTGAGGCAGGGCAGACGGCGACGGTGCGGCCCCGGGTCGACACCACCGATTCCATCCCAATACGGAGAGAGACGACATGCTGAAGCTTTGCGGTTTTGCCGCCAGCAACTATTACAACAAGGTCAAGCTGGCGCTGCTGGAAAAGAACCTGCCGTTCGAGGAGGTGCTGGCCTGGATCGGCGAGACCGACCAGGCGGCATCGCCGCTGGGCAAGGTTCCCTACATCATCACCGATGCCGGCCCGCTGTGCGAGTCCGAAACCATCGTCGAGTACCTGGAAGCCACCTACATCCAGGCGCCGCTGCTGCCTCAGGACGCCTTCCAGGCCGGCAAGGTGCGCGAGATCATCACGTTCCTGGAGCTTTACTTGGAACTGACCGCCCGCGAGCTGTATGCCGAAGCGTTCTTCGGCGGCAAGGTCAGCGACCGCGTCAAGGAACGCCAGCGCAGCCTGCTGGACAAGTACATTCCCGCGTTCGGCCGCCTGGCCAAGTTCTCGCCGTATGTCGCCGGCGACACCTTCACGCTGGCCGACTGCGCCGCCGTGTGCCATCTGCCGCTGATTGCGTCCTGCACCAAGATCATCTACGGCGAAGACCTGCTCGCGGGTTTGCCGGTCAAGGATTACCTGAAGGCGATGGCGGAACGGCCGAGCGTGCAGAAGGTCAACGCCGAGCGCAAGGCCAACACCGAGCTGATGCTGAGCCGGAACAAGTAAGCGCCGGCAGCGGGCGCGACGACCACGCGCCAAATTAAGCAAAAAGCCCCGCGGCGGGAAGCCAGCGGGGCTTTTCTTCATGGCGGGAATGCGCGGCGCTTATAGCCGGGCCGGCCGCTTACAGCCTGGCCAGCCGTTCCAGCGCCAGCTTGAGCGTCTCTTCCTTCTTGGCAAAGCAGAAGCGCACGACGCCCGATTCGCGCGGCTCGGAATAGAACGCCGATACCGGAATGGCCGCCACGCCAATTTCGCGCGTGAGCCACATCGAGAAATCAGCCTCGCTCATATCGGAAATTGCCGAATAGTCGACGCACTGGAAGTACGTGCCGTCCGACGGCAGCAGCTTGAATCGCGTATGGGCCAGCCCGGCGCGGAAGTAGTCGCGCTTGGCCTGGTAGAAGCCCGCCAGGTCCAGGTACGGGGCCGGGTCGGCCATGTAGTCGGCCAGGCCATGCTGCACGGGCGTGTTCACGGTGAACACGTTGAACTGGTGCACCTTGCGGAATTCGTTCATCAGCGCGGCCGGCGCGGCCACATAACCCACCTTCCAGCCCGTGACGTGATAGGTCTTGCCGAAGCTCGACACCACGAAGCTGCGGCGCGCCAGTTCCGGGTGGCGCGACACCGATGCGTGCGGCTGGCCGTCGTAGACCATGTGTTCGTAGACTTCGTCGGACAGCAGCAGGATGTCGGTGCCGGCCAGCAGGTCGGCCAGCTGCTGCATGTCTTCCGCGCGCCAGATCGTGCCGGTGGGGTTGTGCGGCGTGTTGATCATGATCATGCGCGTCTTCGGCGTGATCGCGGCGGCCAGCTTGTCGAACGGGATGCGGAACAGCGGGGCTTCGAGCCGCACTGGCACGGCCTTGGCGCCGGCCAGTTCGATCGACGGCAGGTAGCTGTCGTAGCAGGGCTCCAGCACGATGACTTCGTCGCCCGGGTGCACCGCGCACAGGATGGCCGTCAGCAGGCCCTGCGTGGCGCCGGCCGTGATCGTGATCTCGGTGTTCCAGTCGTACTGGTGGCCGTACAGCGTGGCGATCTTGCCGGCGATGGCCTGGCGCAGCTTCGGCACGCCGGCCATCGGCGGGTACTGGTTGTGGCCCGCGCGCATGGCGCCGGTGACGGCGTCGACGATGCGCGGGTCGCAGTCGAAGTCCGGAAAGCCCTGGCCCAGGTTCACGGCGTTCTTTTCGGCGGCCAGCGCCGACATCACGGTGAAAATCGTGGTGCCCACGTTGGGCAGGCGGGACAGCGGCGGATTCAGCGGATTCAGCGGATTCAGCGGGGCAGGGGTCGATTCGGACATGGCTGGGCGGAAACGGGATAGGACCGGGCAGGAAACCAGAGCGACATTCTAGCGGGGATCGCCCGCCGGGGCGGCTTCGGGCGCTTCGGCGGCCGCTGCGGCATCTGCGGCCGTCCGGGCAGCCAGCCAGCCGGAGAAGGCCAGCGGCGTCAGCACGTCCACGCCGCTGGTGCGGCGCAGGCGGCTCCTGAGCTTGAGCACGGCCTTGTCCTTCGACACCAGCAGCACCGCCCGCGCAAAGTGCGCCAGTTCAATGAACTTCTGATCGTCGGTGTCGCGGCACTTCGGCAGGCGGATGGCGCCGGCGTCTTCGGCGGCCGGGGCCGGGGCCAGCGTGGTGAGGCGGTCCACCTCGGCCAGCGCGGCGTCGATATCGACTGCGAACCGGGCAAATTGCGGATAGGCCAGCACCCGGCGCAATTCCTCGCGGCAGTCGGCCCGGATGACCGGTGCGATGGCGCCTGACGCCAGCGCGGCGCGGATCGGCTCGACGTGCGGATCGCGGAAAACCAGCAGGTCGACCCAGACGTTGGAATCGAGTACGACACGGGGGGCGGAGGTGCCGGGCAGGGCGTTGGCGGTGATTTCGGTGGGCATTCGCTACAATCTCAGCTTTGTTTCTGCCCGCGATTTTGCCATGCTCATCGTCCTGTCTCCCGCCAAGTCCCTGGACTACGAGACACCGCCGCGCGTCAAGACCCATACGATGCCGCGTTTTATCGACCGTTCCGCCACGCTGATCGAGCGCCTGCGCAAGCTGGCGCCGCAGGACGTGGCGTCGCTGATGGACATCTCCGACAAGCTGGCCGTGCTCAACGTGACCCGCTACGGGGACTGGTCGCCCGAGTTCACGGCCGCCAACAGCAAGCAGGCCGTGCTGGCCTTCAATGGCGACGTCTACGATGGCCTGGACGCCAAAACGCTGTCCACCGATGACCTGGCGTTCGCCCAGAAGCACATTCGCATCCTGTCCGGCCTCTATGGCGTGCTGCGCCCGATGGACTGGATGCAGCCGTACCGCCTGGAAATGGGCACCCGCCTGGACAACGCCGCCGGCCGCGACCTGTACGCATTCTGGGGCGACGACGTCACCAGACTGCTCAACAAGGACATGGCCGACCTCAAGCACGAGGGCGCGCCCACGCTGGTGAACCTGGCGTCCGAAGAGTATTTCAAGGTGGTGCGCCCCAAGGTGCTCGATGCCCGCGTCATCACGCCGGTGTTCGAGGACTGGAAGGGCGGCCGCTACAAGATCATTTCGTTCCATGCCAAGCGTGCGCGCGGTACGATGGCCCGCTACGCGGTCACGTACCGGGTCACCGACCCCGCGCAGCTCAAGCGCTTCAAGGAAGACGGCTACGCCTTCGACAAGGCCGCTTCCGATGACGCGCGCTGGGTATTCCGCCGCCGCCTGGAAGACTGAGAACAAAGGACAAATTCGATGACCTCGGCACTCCATATTTCCTCGCTGTTCGATTCGGGTGCGATCGAAGTCGAAGCGCTCGACCGCGCCGACGACATCCGCCTGCGCATCCGCGCCGATTCCCACGCCGATTTCCGCCAATGGTTTCACTTCCGCCTGCAGGGCGCGGCGGGCCAGGCGTGCCGGCTGAAGTTTCTGAACGCCGGCGAATGCACCTATCCCGATGGCTGGCGCGACTACCACGCCGTGGCGTCGTACGACCGCGCGCACTGGTTCCGCGTGCCGACGCAGTACGACGGCACCACGATGACCGTCGACTTCACGCCCGAACACGACAGCGTGTGGCTGGCGTACTTCGAGCCGTATTCCGACGAGCGGCACCTGTCGCTGCTGGCCACGTGCCAGCGGTCGCCACTGGCGAAGCTGTCGCACCTTGGCAGCACCGTCGATGGCCGCGACCTGACCTGCGTGACGCTGGGCCAGCCCGGGCCAGGCAAGAAGACAATCTGGATGATCGCCCGCCAGCATCCGGGCGAAAGCATGGCCGAGTGGTTCTGCGAAGGTGTGCTGCAGCGGCTGACCGGCACCGGCGCCTGGCATGGCGATCCGGTCGCGCGCAAGCTGCTGGACCGCGCGGTGTTCCATATCGTGCCGAACATGAATCCGGACGGCTCGTCGCGCGGCAACCTGCGCACCAACGCGGCCGGCGCGAACCTGAACCGGGAGTGGATGCAGCCGAGTCCGGAGACCAGCCCCGAGGTCTACCACGTGCGTCGCGCCATCGAGCGCACCGGCGTGGACCTGTTCTTCGACATCCACGGCGACGAGGCGCTGCCCTACAACTTCGTGGCCGGCAGCGAGATGCTGCCCGGCTTCACCGAAGTCCAGCGCGAGCAGCAGTCACGCTTTATCGAAGCCTTCAAGCGCGCCACGCCCGACTTCCAGGACATGCATGGCTACGCCGCCAGCAAGTACAACGCCGACGCGCTGAAGCTGGCCTCGAAGTACATCGGCCACACCTTTAGCTGCCTGGCGCTGACGCTGGAAATGCCGTTCAAGGACAACGCCGACCTGCCCGATCCGGCCGTGGGCTGGAACGGCGCAAAGAGCGCGCTGCTGGGCACGGCGATGCTGCAGGCGATTCTGGAGTACCTGGGCTGAGAACGGGCTGAGGCGGAGTGCTGACGATTTGCGCCCCTCTTCCGCGAGCGGGAGAGGGGCGCGCACAACCGCATGACGGCGGCTTCAGTTCTTCTTTTTCGTCTTGGAGGACGATGACGTGCTCTTGGCGCTCGACGTCGACGTTGACTTCGATGCCGACGACTTCGACGAAGACGACGCCTTGGCGCTGCTCTTGCCCTTCTTCTTGCTGTGCGACGCCGTGGATACGGCCGGTGCCGCGGCCGGCTCGGTGATCGTGTCGCCGTTGCTGTCGAGCAGCTCGTAGGCCAGCATCATCCCCTCGTTGTAGCCGCAGCGCACCTTGACCGGCTGCCATTGGGCCTCGCCCTTGCGCTTGTGGGCGGTGGCATTGAACGTCACCACCGAACTCACGGGCACCGCCTGCTTGCCGGGCGAGAAGCGGCCCTCCCAGCGTTCCTCGGTGGCCTGGCTTGCCGACAGCGCGCCAGTGGGAATCTTCAGCGCATCATACGAGGCCGAACGCGGTACCACCCAGCTGGCATGTGCCGCGCAGTCGGCCACGTCGGCCGAGGCATTCTCCGATTTCATCAACTGCTCGCGCATCTGCGCGCGATACTCGGCCAGGCTTACGCGGCCCTTGTCGGGTAGCGTGACAGTAGTGGTCGGCGGGTTCTTGTTGACGACGGGGGGCGGCTTGACGCCGGGGGCGCCGGTCGATGCGGTCGATGCGGTGGCGGGCGTGCCGGCTGGCGTAGCGGCAGCCTGGGCGGTGTCGTCGGTCGGCGCGGTGGCGCAGCCGGCCAGCGCAATCGCGCCTGCCACTGCGGCAGTCAGCAAGCGAAGCTGGCTGCCAAACAGTCTGGAAATTCGTTTGATCACGGGATCGTCTTTGCTTGAGTCAGCAAGGAGGGTGGGTGAAGGATTGCCATGATAGAGGAAAGCCTGCCGGCGAAGTTCCTAAATCTTGTTACCCTTCGTTCTAACTGCTTACATCTTGCGCGCATCACGCGCCATTACCTTCGCGCGATAGCAGATGTGCCAGTCCTCATGCAACTCAGGCGAACCCCGAGACACGCAAGAAGCGTGTCCCGAGGCGCAGGGCGCCATTGCAGCGCCCGTTCCGGACGATCTCAGAACGTGCTGGCGAAGCGCAGCAGGTCGTCCATCAGCGCGTTGAGGTCGCGCTTGAGCTTGTCGAAGCCGGCCGAGTGGGTCAGGCCCACCTCGTCCATATAGCGCTTGCGATTGACTTCGAGCTGCAGGCTGTGACGATTGGCCTGCGGCTGGCCTACCACGCGCACGATCTCCACCCCCTTGTAAGGGTGATTGCGCCACACGTCGTAGCCCATCTCCTTGAGCACGGCTTCCACGCGATCGGTGAATCGCGTGTCGCACGTGGTGCCGTCGCGGTCGCCCACCACGAAGTCCGGATGCTGCAGGCCCGGATGCTCGGTGGCGAACTTCGCGGCCTCGCTGGGCATCGAGTGGCAGTTGATGTGGAACACGTGGCCATGGCGCGCCACGGCGGCGTCCGACAACTTCTGCAGCTGCGCGTAATACGGCAGGTAGTAGTTGTCGATCCGTGCCTGCAGTTCCGCCACGCTCAGCTTGCGGTCGTAGATCGGCTCGCCGGTGTCCAGCACGCGCCAGACCAGTCCCTTGCCCAGGCGCGTCTTGGACGTTTCCTGTTTCGGGCCGGGCCAGGGCGCGTCCAGCAGCGCCTCGTCGATTTCCTGCAGGCCGCGGTTGGCGTCGAGGTAGCTGCGCGGACAGCCGGCGGCCAGCAGCGGGATGCCGCGTGCCGGGGCATCGGCGTAGAGCTGTTCCACGAACGTGTCTTCCGCCTGCCGCAGCAGCGGCAGGGGCAGGTTGCTGGCGAAGCGGAAGTCCGCCGGGTACGTGGTGCAGCTATGGGGTGAGTCAAGAAAGAGCGGGCCGCTCTCGCCTTCCGGCATCTGCAGGAAGTAAGGGCTTTCCGCGGTCTTTCGTTCTGCGTCGGTCATACGAACTGCCGGTGAGGGTTAGTCCAGCGAAATCTTGGCGGCGGCTGCCACCTTCTTGTTCTTGGCCACTTCGGTGGCGATCTGTTGCGCGAAGTGCTGCGGCGTGTCGCCCACCGGGGTGGCGCCCAGCTTTTCGAGCTTGGCCTTCACCTCGGGCATGGCCAGCACCTTGATGGCGGCGGCGTTCAGCTTGGCCTGGATGTCGGCCGGCAGCTTGGCCGGTGCGATCAGGCCAAACCAGGCGGCGTCGTTCACTTCGGGCAGGCCCAGTTCGGCGAAGGTCGGCACGTTCGGCAGGGCAGCCACGCGCTTGGGTGCGGCCACGGCCAGCGCACGCAGCTTGCCGCCTTCGATGAACGGCAGCGACGACGGCAGGTTGTCGAACAGGATCTGCACCTGGCCGGCCAGCGCGTCGTTCAGCGCCGGGCCCACGCCCTTGTACGGCACGTGCAGCAGTTCGGTCTTGCTGCTCATCTTGAACAGCTCGCCCATCATGTGCGACACGCTGCCGTTGCCGGCCGAGCCGTAGGCCAGCTTGTTCGGCTCGGACTTGGCCAGCGCGATGAACGACTTCATGTCGGTGGCCTTCACGCCCGGGTGGATGCTCATCACGTTCGGCACCGATGCCAGGTTCGTGATCGTGGTGAAGTCCTTGGTGGCGTCGTACGACAGGCGCGGGTACACGGCCGGGTTGATACCATGCGTGGAAGCGGTGGCAATGCCCAGCGTGTAGCCGTCCGGCGTGGCCTTGGCCAGGTAGCCGGTGCCGATGCTGCCGCCGGCGCCGCCGCGGTTATCCACCACCACGACCTGGCCCAGTTGCTGGCCCAGCTTGTCGGCAACGATACGCGCGACGATATCGGTGGTGCCGCCGGCCGGGAACGGCACGACGAGCGTGATCGGCTTGGTCGGGTAGGTGCCCTGGGCAAAGGCGGGCAGGGTCAGGCCGGCAGCAGCAAAGGCAGTGGCGGCGGCCAGGATCTTGAGCAGGGGACGGCGTTGCATCGAAAGGAATCCGGTCGAAAGGTAATGGAAAGGAGGGAAAGGCCGGTCTCTGCGGACCTGATGGTTAGCCTCGAATGCCTTGCAATAAGGGGGCAATGCAAAAATCGTGCGTCCTGATTCTGCGCGCCATGCAAGTTCGTCGCAAACGATTTAAAATCCCTAGCTCATTCCATCTGGTATTGAAGTAAGGGGTGCGGTATGCGGCGCTTGTGTCCGTCGATGACCGAGTTGATGGCCTTCGAGGCGGCGGCGCGGCATAGCAGTTTTACGGTGGCGGCGCGCGAACTGCATGTGACGCAGGGCGCGGTCAGCAAGCAGGTGCGGAGCCTGGAGGCGTTCCTGGGCGTGGAACTGTTCGAGCGGGTACGTCAGCGGCTGTTGCTGACCGAGGCCGGCGCGCGCTATCTGGAGCGCATCGGGCCCAGTCTTGGCGAGATCGAGGCCGCCAGCGTGGAACTGATTGCACGCCAGGGGCGCGGCGGCATCCTGCATATCGCCAGCATGCCCACGCTCGGTGCGAAATGGCTGATTCCTCGGCTGCCACAGTTCTTTGCCAGGCATCCCGAGGTCACGCTGGAATTCGTGCCCCATGCGCAGGGCTACGATTTTTCCCAACCCGATCTCGATGCGGCTATCCGCTTTGGCGATGGAGTCTGGCCGGGCAGCCTGGCCGATTACATGACCGGCCGCGAGGTGCTGCCGGTCTGCCGCCCGGGACTGCTCGTCCAGGAGCCCGATGGCGTGGCGAAGGCGCCGGCCGCGCTGCTCAAATATCCGCTGCTGCACCACACGACCGTGCCCGAGGCATGGCCCGACTGGCTGTCGGAGCTTGGGGTATCGACGCGGAAGGCATGGAGCGGGGCGCGCTTCGACCAGTTCACGCTGCTGACGCAGGCGGCCATGTCCGGGCTGGGCATTGCGCTGATCCCGCGCTGCCTGATCGAGGAGGAACTGGCCACCGGCACGCTGATCGTGGCGCACCCGGCGCGCGTGCTGGCCAGGAAGGGCTACTACCTGTGCTATCCGGAGCAGAAGGCCCACCTGCCGGCGCTGCTGACCTTCCGGAAGTGGCTGATGGAAGGCGTCGACGTGGTGGCGTGACCGGCCAGCCGCGCCACCGCCACCGGCTGATTACTTCGACAGCACCTTCATCGCTTCTTCCAGCCCCGCCAGCGTTACCGGATACATGCGGTTCTTCATGATCTGGTTGATGACCGTGATCGACTGGCGGTATTGCCACAGGCCTTCCGGCTCGGGATTGAGCCAGACGAAGCGCGGGAACTGCTCGATCATGCGATTGAGCCAGACCGCGCCGGCTTCGGGGTTGTTGTACTCCACCGAGCCGCCCGGCTGCAGGATTTCGTAAGGGCTCATCGTCGCGTCGCCGACGAAGATCACCTTGTAGTCCGGCGTGTACTTGTGCATCAGATCCCACGTGGCGATCTTTTCCGCGTGACGGCGCCGGTTGTTCTTCCACACGTAGTCGTACAGGCAGTTGTGGAAGTAGTAGTACTCCAGGTGCTTGAACTCGGTCTTGGTGGCCGAAAACAGCTCTTCCACGCGCTTGATGTGGTCGTCCATCGAGCCGCCCACATCCATCAGCATCAGCACCTTGACCTTGTTGTGGCGCTCGGGCCGCAGCTTGATGTCGAGCATGCCGGCGTTGGCCGCCGTGGAGTGGATCGTGTCGTCGAGGTCAAGTTCGGTGTCGGCGCCCTCGCGCGCAAACCGGCGCAGGCGGCGCAGTGCCACCTTGATGTTGCGCGTGCCCAGTTCCACCTGGTCGTCGTAGTCCTTGTAGGCGCGCGTTTCCCAGACCTTGATCGCGGTGCGGTTGCCCTTGGACGGGCCGCCGATGCGGATGCCCTCGGGGTTGTAGCCGCCATGGCCAAACGGCGATGTGCCGCCCGTGCCGATCCACTTGTTGCCGCCTTCGTGCTTTTCCTTCTGCTCGTCCATCAGCTGCTTCAGGCGTTCCATGAGCTTGTCGAGCCCGCCCATGGCCTCGATCTTGGCCTTTTCCTCGGCGGACAGCTCGCGCTCCAGCGTCTTCTGCAGCCAGTCCAGCGGAATGTCGCTCTTCCAGTCCACCAGGCTTTCCACGCCCTTGAAGTAGGCGGCAAAGGTCTGGTCGAACTTGTCGAAGTGCTTCTCGTCCTTGATCAGCGTCATGCGGGACAGGTAGTAGAACTCGTCGATCGACGGCGAAATGACCTGCGCGCGCAGCGCTTCGAGCATGGTCAGGTATTCCTTGACCGATACCGGCAGCTTGGCGTGGCGCAACGAGAAGAAAAAGTCGATCAGCATGGCTTGACTCCGATCAACGCGGACGTTCGAGCTGGTACTGCAGATGCGCGCGCACCGTGGGCCATTCGCTGGCGATGATCGAGAAGACCACCGTGTCGCGGAACGATCCGTCGGGCATGCGCAGATGGTTGCGCAGCACGCCGTCCTGCTTGGCGCCCAGGCGCGCGATGGCCGCGCGGCTCTGGTGGTTCATCCAGTGCGTGCGGAATTCCACGGCAATGCAGTCGAGCGTCTCGAACGCATGGCGCAGCAGCATCAGCTTGCACTCGGTGTTGAGCGCGGTACGTTGCACGCGCTTGGCGTACCACGTGGAGCCGATTTCCACACGGCGGTTCTTGCCGTCGATATTCATGTACGTGGTCATGCCGGCCACGCGGCCATCGGCATCGAGCACCGTGAAAGGCTGCATCGAATCCTGCGTCTGCAGGCCCAGGCGGCGCTCGATCTCGGCGGCCATGCGGTCGGGCGAGGGCACGCTGGTGTACCACAGGCGGAACAGTTCGCCGTCGGCGGCGGCCTCGCGCAGGCCGGGCAGGTGCTCGGCCGACAGCGGCGCCAGCGTGGCGTGTTGCCCGGTCAGCGTGACGGGCTGGACGAACTTCGTCATCGTCATTCGCCTATCTTGGTCAGCGGTTGGCGCGGTTCATGAACACCAGGCGCTCGAACAGGTGCACGTCCTGCTCGTTTTTAAGCAAAGCGCCATGCAAGGGCGGAATGGCGGCCTTGCGGTCAGGGCTGCGCAGCGCTTCGGCGGGGATGTCCTCGGCCATCAGCAGCTTGAGCCAGTCGATCAGTTCCGACGTGCTGGGCTTCTTCTTCAGGCCCGGCAGGTTGCGCATTTCGTAGAACGCCTCCAGCGCCGCGGTCACCAGTTCGCGCTTGATGCCGGGGTAGTGGACGTCGACGATCTGCTGCATCGTTTCGGCGTCGGGGAACTTGATGTAGTGGAAGAAGCAGCGGCGCAGGAAGGCGTCGGGCAGTTCCTTCTCGTTGTTCGACGTGATGATGACCAGCGGGCGGTGGCGGGCCTTGATCAGTTCGCGCGTCTCGTAGACGTAGAACTCCATGCGGTCCAGTTCGCGCAGCAGGTCGTTCGGGAATTCGATATCGGCCTTGTCGATCTCGTCGATCAGCAGCACCACGGGCTGCTCGGCCTCGAAAGCCTGCCAGAGCACGCCCTTGACGATGTAGTTCTTGATGTCGTGGACGCGGTCGTCGCCAAGCTGGGAGTCGCGCAGACGCGACACCGCATCGTATTCGTACAGGCCCTGCTGGGCCTTGGTGGTCGACTTGATGTGCCACTGCATCAGCGGCATGCCCAGGGCGGCGGCCACTTCCTCGGCCAGCATGGTCTTGCCGGTGCCGGGCTCGCCCTTGATCAGCAGCGGACGCTGCAGCGTGCGGGCGGCGTTGACGGCCAGCTTCAGGTCGTCGGTGGCCACATACTGGGCGCTACCCTCGAACTTGACCTGCTGGGACGGATTGGCGTTGGCGGAGGTGGACATGAGGCAACCTGGGTGTATCGCTGCCGGCCTGCCAGGCAGGCCGGTCGAATGACAATGGGAAACAACAACCGGCTGGGCCGAAATCCTGCAACAACGGGCGGCAACAACCCGAAATTCGGCCGGAATGGGCCAGTATAAGAGCAGATCGACATTCGCGTTCAGTGGGGCTCACCCCAAGGCGCACGCCGTGGACTGGCGCGTGCACGCTGCGGTACAATGCGCCGGTTTGACGCGCCCCCCAGTCAATATCCTCCTCACGCCCGGCAGTTCTGTCACCAGAGACATGGCAGATCACCGGGAGGCGGCAACAGCGCGAGATGGTTGCAGAATGGTGTTAGAGCACCGCGGCACATCAACATATCGCCCCGGCTGCGCCTTTGTCTGACCGGCTTCGCCCGTGACAGATCTCCGGCAATCCGCTCCCCATCCCCATTCGTAGCAAATCGTCTGGCGCTCCAGCAGGGGCAGGTCACACGCGGTTTAACACTTCCCAATCAGCTACGAAAATGAAAAAGCTCCTCACGATGGTAGTGTTGGGCGCGGCCGCAACGGCAGCGCATGCCCAGGACAAGGGCAATGTCGACACCGCCCGCGACAAAGTGGCCATGTGCATCGGCTGCCATGGCATTCCGGGTTACCGTGCGTCGTTCCCCGAGGTCTATCAGGTGCCCATGCTTGGCGGCCAGAGCGCCAAGTACATCGAGAACGCGCTGCACGGCTACAAGAAGGGTGATCGCAAGCATCCGACCATGCGGGGGATTGCCGACAGCCTGTCCGACCAGGACATCGCCGCCGTGGCTGCGTACTACTCGCAGCAGAAGGGCGACACGCAGAACAATCCGCTCAAGTAAAAGGCCCCCGATCATGAAGATGCTGAAAGCTGTTTCGTTCGTGCTGGGTGCTGTCGCGCTTGGCGCCGCTGCCATGTCCGCCTCGGCGGCGGATATCACGGCCGGCAAGGCGCTGGTGGAAAAGGGCGGCTGCGTGGCCTGCCATGGCAAGGACCTGAACGCGCCGATTTCCCCCGACTATCCGAAGCTGGCTGGCCAGCATCCGGACTACCTCTATCACGCGCTGGCGTCCTACCAGATCAGCGGCAACCCGCTGGTGGGCCGCACCAATGCCATCATGGCCGGCCAGGTCAACAGCAATCCGGCCGTGACCGACAAGCATGGCAAGCCGCGCCCGTTCACGCGTGCCGAGCTGAAGGACATCGCCGCCTATATCGGCTCGCTGAAAGGCGATCTGGTGCTGAAGAAGTAAGCGCCGTCGCGGTGCCGTTGCAGAAAGCCGCCCTCCGGGGCGGTTTTTTCGTGGAGACGCCAAAAAACAACGCCGACCCGAGGGTCGGCGTTGTGCCTTATCGCGCGGCAGCCAGTCAGTTGCCGCTGCCCGTGGCCAGGCGGCGCTGCTTCACCGCGTTGGACAGCGTTTCCAGGATCGACAGCGAATCGTCCCAGCCGATGCAGGCGTCGGTCACCGACTGGCCGTAGGTCAGGTCTTCCACCGGCGTGCCCTGGACGTGGTCCTGGCGACCGGCCACCAGGTGCGATTCCACCATGACGCCGATGATGCGTTGGTCGCCACCGGCCACCTGGCGGCCGATGTCCTCGCAGACCGGCAGCTGGTTTTCATGCTTCTTGCTGCTGTTGGCGTGCGAAGCATCGATCATCAGGCGCGCGGCCAGACCGGCCTTGGAGATCGCGTCGCACGCTTCCGCCACGCTGGCGGCGTCGTAGTTCGGCGTTTTGCCACCGCGCAGGATGATGTGGCAGTCCTCGTTGCCCGCCGTCGACACGATGGCCGAGTGGCCGCCCTTGGTCACCGACAGGAAATGGTGCGGCTGCGAGGCGGCCTTGATCGCGTCGACGGCGATCTTCACGTTGCCGTCGGTACCGTTCTTGAAGCCGACCGGGCACGACAGTCCCGACGCCAGTTCGCGGTGCACCTGCGATTCCGTGGTGCGGGCGCCGATGGCACCCCAGCTGACCAGGTCGGCAATATATTGCGGGCTGATCATGTCCAGGTACTCGGTGCCCGTCGGCACGCCCATTTCGCTGATGTTCAGCAGCACTTCGCGTGCGGTGCGCAGGCCGTCGTTGATCTTGAAGCTGCCATCCATGTGCGGATCGTTGATCAGCCCCTTCCAGCCCACCGTGGTGCGCGGCTTCTCGAAATAGACCCGCATGACGACCTCGAGCTCGCCTGCGAAGCGATCGCGCTGCACCTTCAGCAGCTTGGCGTATTCCAGCGCCGCGCGCGTGTCATGGATCGAGCACGGTCCGATGATGACGATCAGGCGGTCATCCATGCCATGCAGGATGCGGTGCATGGCCTGGCGGGCGCCGTAGATCACGTCGGACGCCGCCTCGGAGCAGGCGAACTCGCGGATCAGGTGCGCGGGCGGCAGCAGTTCCTTGAGTTCTCGAATACGCAGGTCGTCGGTGTTCTTCAGCATGATGGCTCCGGGTCTTGTGAGGTCGTTGGTCTGGTTGGGGTTCTGCGCGGCGACCGGCGGGCATAAAAAAACCGCCAGGGTTGCTGGCGGTTTCTTTGTATTCGGGGTTGCTTACAGCTGTCCCTCTCTATCCGCCAGCGGTGTGAGATGCCAAAAAAAGTAAAAGTAAAACTTGGCGGACATGGCGGAAATCGGATCGGCTGTAGCTGGCT
>NZ_PJRP01000001.1:1043412-1047417 GCF_002858765.1 Cupriavidus pauculus | reverse complement strand
GGGCAGCGCGTAAAGCAACCGCCACGGCATTGACCGATCGCAAGCTTACGAGCAATAAGCCTTTCCCCAACTCGTAAAACGACCATACTGCTTAGGTCCAAATGACCGGCAGCCTGCCCCGCTGCAGCGCTGCGAAGGAGACGCAGATGGAACATCCCAGCTACGAGGAAGGACGCCTGGCGGCGATTGCCGTGCGGCTGGCCATGTCGTCGGGCTTGCCGCCCACGAGTGCCAGGGCGGCACTGGAACTTGCCTGCCGCATGATCGACGACGGCCTTGATGCACCTTCCACGGCCCGCAAGGAGACTCAGAAGAGCGAGCCCTGCCTGTCCTCGCCGCCGCGTGGCCGCATGAATCGTATCGGCCTGGGCGGCGGCCTGAACCGCGACGTATCGAGCTCGAAGCGGTTATAGCGAAAGCCGAGGCGATCCGCCGCCTTGTAGAAGCGTTGCCGGATCAGATCGGCCCAGATTCCCGTGCCGCGCATGCGCGAGGCGAAATCGGCGTCATAGTCCTTGCCGCCGCGCATTTCGCGCACGCGGTTCATGACCCGCTCGGCACGGTCTGGAAAATGCGCCTGCAGCCATTCCTGGAACAGCGGGCGCACCTCCCAAGGCAAGCGCAGCACGATGTAGTTCGCATAGACCGCGCCGGCTTCGTGCGCCGCTTCCAGAATCCGTTCGAGATCGGGTTCCGTGATGTGTGGGCGGCGGACGTAAATTGCACAGAACTGGCGGACGAAATTTGCACGCTCGGGCAAGGTGGCAGCTCCGAAAGAGCCTTTGGAGCCGCCTATGTACGGGAGGGAACAACGCGTGTTGCTACGTCACTATCTGGAGCAAGGCCTGTCCAAAACGGAGATCGCGCGGCAATTGGGCGTGAGCCTGCGCACCCTGTACTACTGGATCGACACAGGGCAACTCGATCGCTCACGGGATAACGAGTCACTGCGGTACCGGTGTCGTCCACCGGTCCCACACAAGATTGATAAGTTCCGCGGCATTATCACGGCACGCCTGGCGGAATACCCGAGGCTGACCGCGATGCGGCTGTTCGAGGAGATCTGCGCTGCCGGTTACAAGGGCGGCTATTCGCAGGTCAAGGAGTTCGTGCGACAAATTCGCCCAGGTGCGGTCCCAGAGCCAGTCGTGCGTTTCGAGACGCCGCCCGGACGGCAGGCGCAAGTTGATTTCGCCGAGTTTCGGCTGCCATGGGGCAAACGGTACGCCTTGTTCGTAGTGCTGAGCTATTCGCGACGCATGTGGCTTCAGTTTTACCCGCGCCAAAGCATGGAGGTGCTCATGCAAGGCCTGGAAGAGGCCTTTGCCTTCCATGGTGGCGTTCCCTTGGAGCTACTGTTCGACCAAATGAAAGCCGTTGTGGTCGACGATCAGCGTGGCGCCGGCGGCAGGGTGTTGGAGAACGTCGAGTTTTCGCGCTTTGCTCGCCATTGGGGCTTTCGCATCCGCGCTTGTCGCCCGTACCGGGCTCAGACCAAAGGCAAGGTGGAGCGACCCATCAGATATGTCCGACAGAGCTTCTTCTACGGTCGGGAATTCCTCAATGATGCAGATCTGAATACCCAGGCGTTGTCGTGGGTAATGCGCAAGGCCAACCAGCGGAAACATCGGACCACTGCAGAGGCACCCGATGCCCGCTTTCTACGCGACGAGTTGGCCTTACTTCAGCCGTTGGCACGAGCACCATATAGAGGACTGGCAACCCTGTCAGACCGCCCGACTTGCCGGATACCGGCCGCGGCCTTGCCCAGGGTGGAGAGGCGCTCCCTGAGCGAATACGGCAGGCTGGCGGGAGACCAACGATGAGCGCCGCCCGGTCACCCCGCGAGGCCATCCGCGATATGCTGGCGGATCTTAAGATGCCAGGTTCGCTCGAGGCGATCGACCAGATCCTCAGCGCGGTCGACAGCGGCCAACTAACAGCGTCTGAAGCAATTCAGCGCCTCCTGGGAGCGCAGATAAAGCTGCGAAACAACCGCCGTCTGATGGCGGCAATGCACTCTTCCCGGCTCCCTGCTATCAAGACCCTGGAGGATTTCGATTTCGCCTTTCAGCCATCGATCAAGCGCGAACAAATCGAGAGCTTGCACGAGCTCGGCTTTGTCGAGCGCAAGGAGAACGTCGTCCTGCTCGGCCCGCCTGGCGTCGGAAAAAGCCACCTCGCAATCAGCCTGGCCGTCGCGGCGGCCAAGCGGGGCCGCCGCGTCTACTATGGGACCTTGATCGACTTGATCTCGTCACTTGAGGAAGCGCAGGCGACGGGACAACTGCTTCGTCGTCTCACGGTACTAACCCATCCGGCGTTGCTGGTCGTCGATGAGATTGGCTACCTGCCGATCACGCACGGCGGCGCTGTGCTGTTCTTCCAGCTCATTAGTCGACGCTATGAACACGCTTCTACCGTACTGACTTCCAACAAAGGATTCGAAGAATGGGGAGCTGTCTTCGGGGATGAAGTGATGGCTGCCGCGCTCATCGACCGAGTGCTCCATCACTGCCATCTCGTGAACATCAAGGGGAACAGCTATCGCATGCGTGAGCACGCAGAGCTCTCGCGGGAGCTTAACCGTGAGTCACGCGCTCGACGCACACGCGCGGAAATAACGGGCACCGCATAGTTCCCGAGTTCGCTTGAACTGCTATCGCCTCCAATCGGCGGTTCCCGACCCTGAAGGGTCCTTCAGCTTTCTCGTTAGCGGACAGTCGCGAAGATCAATTCGCGCGCTCGTTTCGGCAGCCGCGCGGAGGGGTAGCTTGAACCGGCGACAATGCCCGGAACTCGTCAATAATTTGCCCAAGCCTCCGAACCGTTGAACGCATACCCTTCTTGTTCGCCCATCGCATCTTGAATTGACGGCCACTCGATACGGGGATCGTAGATGTATCGCGGCAAAACGAAGTATCTGGAATGTCTCACGTCGATAATCGTCGTCAGCCTTTCGAATTTCTTTTCCATCCAACTGAAGGCAATGAAGTTCGAACATTCTGACATTGCGAAAATGCTGCCCCACGCATAGCCGGGAAGCCGGCGCCCGGCTAAATCAACGACGTGGTATGAATCTCCGTGAGGAGGCTCACCTGCATATCGCAGTGTGATCTCATAGCTACCATCGGGCGGAATCAGCACGTAGTCCCCCATGCCTGCCCAATGGCAAAGGTTATCCAACGTAAATTGAATCTTGCAAGGTTCCATCAGCCTGCTTTTCATCGCAAATGAAGATTGCTCACCCGATTGTCGGCGATTCGCATAGGTATGTCGAACGGCCGAAAGTGGCTTTGGATTCAACGCGAAACTGCGACCCTCTCTGGCCGATCTTTTCGGTCATTGGGCGGTACATGCAAGTTGTGTCGAGCTACGAAGGTTTAGCGTGACTGCATGCAAGGTCCGCTTCCGCACTAATCAATGACTTCGGTGGAATCGCGTTGTCAGTCTGACGAGTTGCGATCTCTATCGAACGTGATCTAACCATAGTTCCATCTGTCTTTCTCGTATGGATATGTTCGATGTTGAACAGCCTGCGATCACAATCGAACCAATACCTTGATTCCCCAATTCTGTAGCTCTCCGTCGACGACACTACCTGTTCTTCAACGTATGTCTGTCGATTCCAGGCAGTGATGCCACCATCGCTCGTCCGATGAATTGAGTTGACGTCGATTTCGACCTTCGTGAAAATCCTGAGTGGGTATGGCGCAGTGACAGGCTTCCATTGCGGCTTCGCCATCTGTGTCTGATCCGCAGGCAATGAGGCGAGCGAGTCCACGTCCCGTGCTTGGTGTGTGATATTGCTGCATCCCGCGCACATGCTGCCAGCAATGATGATCAGAGAAAGAAGTTTCATGGTATTCACTTTGCTGTATCCGATCCATTCGCAGGCGATGGCGCAGATTTTTTGCAAATCCTCCGAGTGATTAAGTGGTTAAAAAGACCTGACCGGGATTGTCTACAAAGTGAGCCTGGATGTCGATTGACCGCTCATGGCCG
>NZ_PJRP01000001.1:1030932-1043402 GCF_002858765.1 Cupriavidus pauculus | reverse complement strand
GGCCGTTCTCAGTCGGATACCAGGTCTGCAACGGCGGTCGTCCCTGATCGACCCATAAGAGCCATCCGGTCATCAGCAGCACAGCACTTTGACATGGGTGGCCGTTTCATCTTCGATCGCCCTAAAACCCAGTCGAGAATAGAAGGCAGCGGCGGATTCAGTATCGGTTGAAAGCCGGACTTGACGGAAATGTAGCGATGCATGCTGAAGAAGCTCAAGAACGAGGGCTTCACCTATGCCGCGACGCCGAAAGACCTTTGCAACATAGAGACGACGCAGTCGCGCTGTAAAGCCGTCCATGACGTACGGGTCAACGTTCAAACCTCCGATTCCTACGAGGGTTTCGTTGTCAATGATCCCGAAGAGACACTCGCCAGGCTTGTCGAACCTGTTGGTTCCGGCGCGCCACTCGTCGATCAAGCGCCCAACAAAATTGAACCCTTGCGCTGAAGCCTCGCGCTCCAGATCATCTATTTGTGGTGGAAGGACAGTTAACCGATTGATCGAGAGCATGTTGTGTCTTCGCAGCAGGCAGAACGCAATGTTAGCGAGTCGACCGTCCGCTCGCCAGCAATTCGCAGGGCCTTGGCGAACGGCGGAAACTGGCCGGATCCCGACGCCGGATCTTCAATGACCGTTGTAAGGCTTTTGACCGGCAACACGCTGCTCAAAAGTCTGGCGCTTCAGGCCAGCACCACCGCCCTACAGGGGTATCCGTCAATGCTGTGCCGCACAATGAGTGCAGGAACATTGGCTTGGCTCTCTGCAAGTTTCGGCCGCCCCAAACGTGCAAATTTCGATTGGCGTTGACAGTGATGAACGGAATGACCGGCGCCACACTGACCCCCACCGGAATTCCGGCTTCGGTTAGCGTCCGGATCGTGCGCAGACGGCGCGACGGCGTGGCCGCCCGGGGCTCCAGCGTGCGCGCCAGGTCGGCATCCAGCGTGGTGATGGTCACGGCCGCCACCGCCAGCCGCTGGGCTGCCATCGGCGCCAGCAGGTCGATGTCGCGTTCGATCAGCGATGACTTGGTAATCAGCGCCACCGGGTGATCGGTCTCATGCAGCACTTCCAGAACGCCACGCGTGATGCGCTGCTCGCGCTCGATCGGCTGGTAGGCATCGGTATTCACGCCCAGCGCAATCGTCGCGCATCGATACGAGGGCCGGGACAACTCGTCGCGCAGCCGCTCCGCGGCATTGGCCTTGGCGTACAGCTTCGTCTCGAAATCGAGCCCCGGTGAGAGGTCCAGGTACGCGTGCGTCGGGCGGGCGAAGCAGTAAATGCAGCCATGCTCGCAGCCCCGGTAGGGATTCAGCGAGGTATCGAACGGGATATCGGGCGATGCATTGCGCGACAGGATCGACCTGGCCTGCTCGCGCGTGACCTGTGTCACAAGCCTGCGTGGCAGCGCCGCTTCGGCACCCGCCCCATCGGCGGCCGGGGATTCTTCGGGCACCACCCAGCCGTCGTCGAAGGCCTCGCGCTGATCTCGCTCGAAGCGTCCCTGCAGGTTGCTGACGGCACCGCGGCCCTTGCGGGGCGGCGGCGTGGGATTCGGGGGCATGGTCGGGTCTGGGGGCGATCAAATACTGTACAAATATACAGTATCGACGCGCAGGACCCAACCCGGATATCAAGCCGTGCCGGACGCGGCACTTTCCTTGGCGTCCACCGCAATGGCGAGCGTCTCCTTGATCTCCTCCATCACGACGTAGCTCTTCGACTGCGCGGCGCCCGGCAGTTGCAGCAGGATGTCGCCCAGCAGCCGGCGGTACTCGCCGATCTCCCGGATGCGCGCCTTGATCAGGTAATCGAAATCGCCCGACACCAGATGGCACTCCAGCACCTCGGGAATGCGCAGCACCTCGCGGCGGAACTGCTCGAACATATTCCCCGACTTGTTGTTCAGCGAGATTTCGACGAATACCAGCAGCGCGCTGCCCAGCAGGGCCGGATTCAGCCGCGCGTAGTAGCCCATGATGACGCCGTCGCGCTCCAGCCGCTTCACGCGTTCGATGCAGGGCGTGATCGTCAGTCCCACTGCCTCCGCCAGGTCTTTCATCGATATCCGACCATCGGCCTGCAGCATCCCGAGGATCTTCCGGTCCAGGCGGTCCAGCGTGCGAATCGGCTGGCGGCTTGTTCTCATGAATCTTTCCTGTTTTTGTAAGATATTCGCTAACTAACACTGCATCTAAGTCAATAGTATAGAAGCGAATTCTTCCATAGCCCTATTAGGCAGTACGGAGCCCCCGAAAATGCGCGTTCTTGTTCTTGGCAGTGGCGTGATTGGCGTCACCAGTGCGTGGTACCTGGCCCGGGCCGGTCACGAAGTGACCGTGGTGGACCGCGAAGGTGGCCCCGCGCTTGGCACCAGCTTTGCCAATGCCGGCCAGATCTCGCCGGGCTATGCGTCGCCGTGGGCCGCACCGGGTGTGCCGCGGAAGGCGATCAAGTGGATGTTTCAGGAACATGCGCCGCTGACCATCAAGCCCGATGGCTCGCTGTTCCAGTTGCAGTGGATGTGGCAAATGTTGCAGAACTGCACGGCGGACCGCTACGCCGTGAACAAGGAACGCATGGTGCGGCTGGCCGAGTACAGCCGCGATTGCATCCGCGCGCTGCGTGCCGAGACCGGCATCGCCTATGAAGGCCGCCAGCAAGGCACGCTGCAGATATTCCGTACCGATGCGCAGATGGAAGCCGCGTCGCGTGACATCGCCGTGCTGAAAGAGGCCGGCGTGCCCTACGAATTGCTCTCGCGCGACGAACTCGGCGCGAGCGAACCGGCGCTAGGCCGCGCTGGCCAAAAGCTGGCGGGTGGCTTGCGCCTGCCGAACGATGAAACCGGGGACTGCCAGCTGTTTACAGAACGGCTGGCGGCCATGGCTGCGTCGATCGGCGTGCAGTTCCAGTACAACCGGTCGATCGACGGCCTGCTGACCCAGGGCGACGCCGTGACTGGCGCCATCGTCGGCGGCGAGCCGATGCTGGCCGATGCCGTGGTGGTGGCACTGGGCAGTTGGTCCACGCCGTTCGTGAAGCCAGTGCTACCGGGGCTCTCGAACCTGCCGGTGTACCCACTCAAGGGCTTTTCGATCACGGTGCCGCTGCTCGACGCCGACAAGAGCCCGATATCGACCGTGCTCGACGAAACGTACAAGGTGGCGATCACGCGCTTCGACGATCGCATCCGCGTGGGCGGCATGGCACAGATCGTCGGTTACGACCGTTCGCTCGATCCGAACAAGCGCCGCACGCTCGAACATGTGGTCACCGACCTGTTCCCGGGCGCCGGCGATGTGAGCCGCGCCACGTTCTGGACCGGCCTGCGTCCGATGACGCCGGACGGCACGCCCGTGGTGGGCCCCGCCGGTATCCGCGGCCTTTGGCTCAACACCGGCCACGGCACCCTGGGCTGGACCATGGCTTGTGGCTCGGGCCAGCTGCTGTCCGATCTGGTATCGGGCACGCGCCCTGCGATTCGTGCCGACGATCTGTCGGTGGACCGCTATCGCAAGCAGCCGCGCACGCACCACGTGCCGCGCCCGGTGCCGGCCTGATTTCCTGCGCTGCAGAAACAAGAAGGGCGACCCGCGGGTCGCCCTTTTCGCGTTTTTACGATCCCCTGAAACGGATCAGAACTGATCGGCCGTCATGGCATTGATCGGCTCGGCGCCTTCCACGACAGCCGCGCGCAGCGACGAAGCCTGCGACAGGATGTGCTGGCCGAAGAAATGCGCGGTGGCGATCTTGGCGTCGTAGAACGCCGGATCTTCCGCGCGCTTGGCATCGGCCGCCAACATCGCGCGACCCAGTTGCCAGCCCGACAGCACGATGCCGCAGAGCTTCAGGTAAGGCACGCTGCCGGCGAACACCGCGTTCGGATCGCCCTTGGTGTTTTCGACCACGAACTGCACCACGGCCTCCAGCGACTCGCGCCCCTGCTTCAACTGCGCCTGCACGGCCTTGAACGACGCGCCGCCGTGTTTGCCCAGTTCGGCTTCGGTTTCGGCGATCTTCGCGCAGATGGCACGCGCCACGGCGCCGCCGTCGCGCACGGTCTTGCGGCCGACCAGGTCATTGGCCTGGATGGCCGTCGTGCCTTCGTAGATGGGCAGGATGCGGGCATCGCGATAGTGCTGCGCCGCGCCCGTTTCCTCGATGAAGCCCATGCCGCCGTGCACCTGCACACCCAGGCTCGTCACGTCGATCGACAGTTCGGTGCTCCAGCCCTTCACCACCGGCACCAGGAACTCGTAGAGCGCCATGTTCTGGCGGCGCACGGCTTCGTCGGGATGCTGATGCGCGACGTCGCTCGCGGCGGCGGCCACATAGGCCACGGCGCGGGCGCCTTCGATCAGCGCGCGCATGGTCATCAGCATTCGCTTGACGTCCGGATGGTGGATGATCGTCACGGCCTCGCGCGCCGACCCATCCACGGGGCGGCTCTGCACGCGGTCCTTCGCGTAGGCCACGGCCTGCTGGTAGGCGCGCTCGGAAATGGCAATCCCCTGCATGCCCACCGCGAAGCGCGCCGAGTTCATCATGATGAACATGTACTCGAGACCGCGGTTTTCCTCGCCCACCAGCGTGCCAATGGCACCGCCGTGGTCGCCGAACTGCAGCACGGCCGTGGGGCTGGCCTTGATGCCAAGCTTGTGCTCGATCGACACGCACTGCACGTCGTTGCGCTCGCCCAGCGACCCATCGGCGTTCACCTTGAACTTCGGCACGATGAACAGCGAGATGCCCTTCACGCCCTCGGGCGCCGTGGGCGTACGCGCCAGCACCAGGTGGACGATGTTGTCCGCCATGTCGTGCTCGCCATACGTAATGAAAATCTTGGTGCCGAAAACCTTGAACGTGCCGTCGCCCTGCGGCTCGGCGCGCGTGCGCACCGCGGCCAGGTCCGAACCGGCCTGCGGCTCGGTCAGGTTCATCGTGCCCGTCCACTCGCCCGAGATCAGTTTCGGCAGGAAAGTGGCCTTCTGGGCATCGCTGCCGGCCGTCAGCAGCGCCTCTATGGCGCCATCGGTCAGCAGCGGGCACAGCGCGAACGACAGGTTCGCACTGTTCAACATTTCGATGCACGGCGTCGCCACCAGCTTGGGCAGCCCCTGCCCTTCAAATTCGGACGGATGCAGCACGCCCTGCCAGCCGCCCTCGCCGAACTGGCGGAACGCGTCCTTGAAGCCGGCCGTGGTGGTCACCACGCCATCCTTCCAGCTGCTGGGGTTGAGATCGCCCGCACGGTTCAGCGGCGCCAGCACCTGTTCGTTGAACTTGGCGGCCTCTTCGAGCACGGCCTGCGCCGTATCGGGGGTTGCCTCTTCAAAGCCGGGCAACTGGCTGATCTGTTCAAGCCCTGCCAGTTCGTTCATGACGAACTGCATGTCCTTGAGTGGTGCGCGATAGGTCATCGTATGTCTCCACGATCCTGCAAAAAAGCCGCTCGCGGGAAGCTACCCGGAACGGCTTTATAGTAGTGCTGCTTGCGGCCGGTTCAATACGATGTCGAACCGGCCGGTCGGGCCGTATCAGCCCAGTGCTGCCACCAACTCAGGCACCACGGTGTTCAGGTCGCCCACGAGGCCGTAGTCCGCCACCGAGAAGATCGGGGCTTCAGCGTCCTTGTTGATCGCGACGATCACCTTGGAGTCCTTCATGCCGGCCAGATGCTGGATCGCGCCCGAGATACCGACGGCGATGTACAGCTGCGGGGCCACGATCTTGCCGGTCTGGCCCACCTGGTAGTCGTTCGGCACGAAGCCGGCATCGACTGCGGCACGCGATGCGCCCAGCGCGGCGCCGAGCTTGTCGGCCAGCGGGGTCAGCACCTTGGTGTAGTTCTCGCCCGAACCCACGCCACGACCACCGGAAACGATGATCTTGGCGGCGGTCAGTTCCGGACGGTCGCTCTTGGTCACTTCACGCGACACGAATTGCGAGATGCCCGCGTCGGCCACGGCCGGCAGCGTTTCCACGCTGGCCGAGCCACCTTCGGTGGCAGCCGGGTCGAATGCTGTGCCACGCACCGTGATCACCTTGATCTTGTCTTCCGACTTGACCGTGGCGATGGCGTTGCCGGCGTAGATCGGACGCTCGAACGTATCGGGCGAGTCGACCTTGGTGATGTCCGACAGTTGGGCCACGTCCAGCTTGGCAGCCACGCGCGGCACAATGTTCTTGCCCGAGGCGGTCGCCGGGGCAACGATGTGCGAGTAGTCGCTGGCGATGGCCAGGATCTGCTCGCCCACGTTTTCGGCCAGGCCGTCGGCAAAGTACGGTGCGTCGGCCAGCAGGACCTTCGCCACGCCGGCGATCTTCGCGGCGGCGTCGGCCGCAGCGCGGGCGTTGGAACCGGCCACCAGCACGTGGACGTCGCCGCCGCACTGGGCGGCAGCCGTCACGGCGTTCAGCGTGGCGGCCTTGATCGATTGATTGTCGTGTTCAGCAATGACAAGTGCAGTCATGTTCTATCTCCCCCGCGCTCAGATAACCTTGGCTTCCGACTTCAGCTTTTGCACCAGCGTGGCAACGTCCGGCACCATCACGCCGGCGCTGCGCTTGGCAGGCTCGACAACCTTGACGGTCTGCAGACGCGGCTTCACGTCGACGCCGAGGTCTTCCGGCTTGACGATATCCAGCGGCTTCTTCTTCGCCTTCATGATGTTCGGCAGCGTCACGTAGCGCGGCTCGTTCAGACGCAGGTCGGTGGTCACCACGGCCGGCAGCTTCACCGACAGCGTTTCCAGACCGCCATCCACTTCACGCGTCACCGATGCCTTGCCGTCGGCCACCACCACCTTCGAGGCGAACGTGGCTTGCGGCAGGCCCGCCAGCGCGGCCACCATCTGGCCGGTCTGGTTCGAGTCGTCGTCGATGGCCTGCTTGCCCAGGATCACCAGGCTCGGCTGTTCCTTGTCGATCAGCGCCTTGAGCAGCTTGGCCACGGCCAGCGGCTGCAGGTCTTCATTCGACTCCACCAGGATGCCGCGGTCGGCGCCAATGGCCATCGCGGTACGCAGGGTTTCCTGGCACTGGGCCACGCCGCACGACACGGCGATCACCTCGGTGACGACGCCGGCTTCCTTCAGGCGCACGGCCTCTTCGACGGCGATTTCGTCGAACGGGTTCATGCTCATCTTGACGTTGGCCAGGTCGACGCCCGTGCCATCCGACTTCACGCGGACCTTGACGTTGTAGTCCACCACCCGCTTGACTGCGACGAGTACTTTCATGCGCTCACTCCACTGATAGCTGATAGTTCCAAAGTTTTTGAATCGCTCGCCATTATAACCACCGGTGTGGCGACTCTCTTGTTTTCCGAACGATCGTACTATTTTATAGGCAAAGAATTGCCGGGCATAGCCGGCAATCCAAAAAATTCATCCCGATTGTGCCGCAGGATGCCCTGCAGGCGCACGGTTTGGATGAAAACTTCCAGAAATTACCAGGCGGTAATCACGGAATCCTTAAAAGTGCTTTGCACGTACTGCTTGATTTCGGGCGAGTGGTACGCCTTCACCAGCTTGGCCACCCACGGCTTGTCCTTGTCGGCGGCACGAATGGCGATCAGGTTGGCGTACGGACCCTTCGGACCTTCCGTGGCAATGGCATCGCGCGTGGGCGACAGGCCGGCCGATTCGGCATAGTTGCCGTTGATGGCGGCGGCATCCAGGTCGTCCAGCGAACGCGGCAACTGCGCGGCGTCCAGTTCCACGATCTTGATCTTCTTCGGGTTCTCGACGATGTCCAGCGGCGTGGCCTTCAGGCCGGCATCCGGACGCAGCTTGATCAGACCCTTCGACTGCAGCAGCAGCAGGCCGCGACCGCCATTCGTCGGATCGTTCGGCACACCCACGCGGGCGCCCTGCTTCAGTTGATCGAGCGACTTGATCTTCTTCGAGTAGACGCCCATCGGGAACGTCACCGTGAAGGCGATATGCGTGAACTTGTAGCCGCGATCCTTGATCTGGGCTTCCAGGTACGGCAGATGCTGGTAGCTGTTGGCATCGAGGTCGCCAGCGGCCAGCGCCGCGTTGGGCTGGATGTAGTCGCTGAATTCCACCACCTGGATGTTCAGGCCGTCCTTGGCCGCCACCTTTTTGACCTGCTCCATGATCTGGGCGTGCGGGCCACCCGTGACGCCGATCTTGATCGGCTTGTCCTGCGCAAACGCACCGGCCGACACCACCACACCCAGCGCGACGATGGCGCTCTTGATCACACTACGACGTTGCATTGCGATTTACCCCTGAGTTTCCCTGCGTAGAAATTGTGATGGATCAACGATGGCTGATACGGCGGACCAGCCAGTCGCCAAAACTCTGCACGGCCTGCACGAACACGATCAGGATCAGCACCACGGCCACCATGATCTCCGTGATGTAGCGCTGATAACCGTAGCGGATGCCCAGATCGCCGAGCCCGCCGCCACCGATGGCGCCGGCCATGGCCGAATAGCCAACCAGGCTGACGAACGTGATCGTCAAACCCGCCACGATGCCGGGCATGGCCTCGGGCAGCAGCACCTTCCAGACGATCTGGCCCGTGGTGGCGCCCATCGATTGCGCGGCTTCCACCAGGCCCTTGTCCACTTCGCGCAGCGCGGCTTCCACCAGGCGCGCGATGAACGGCACGGCGGCGATTGTCAGCGGCACGATGGCCGCCGTGGTGCCGATCGACGACCCGACGATGAAGCGCGTGAACGGGATCACAACCACCAGCAGGATGATGAACGGGATCGAGCGCACCGCATTCACGAACACGCCGATCGTCCGGTTGAACAGCGGATGCGACAGCACGCCGCCACGGTTGGTCAGGTGCAGCAGCACGCCCAGCGGCACGCCCAGCAGCGAACCGACCACGCCCGAGATGGCCACCATCAGCAGGGTTTCGCCAAACGACGACAGGAACAGGTCAAACATTTCAGACCACATGTTCGATCTCCTCCACGACTACGCCTTGCGCCTGCAGATAATCCATCGCCGCGCGCACCGAAGCCGGTTCGCCCGTGGCCATGATTGCCAGCGAGCCAAATGCCTGCCCCTGGATCTCGTCGATATGGCCATGCAGGATATTGAAGTCCAGGCCGTGCTGGCGAATGGCCTGTGCCAGCACCGGCTGGTCCACGTTCTCGCCCGTGAAAGCCAGGCGGTAGACGTGGTCGCGGCCATTGCCGAGACGGCTTTCCACACGCTTGAGCACGCTGGCCGGCAGTTCCTGCGCAATCACGTCGCCGATCATCGCGCGGGTAACCTCATGCTGCGGCCGCAGGAACACGTCGATCACCCGGCCCGATTCCACGACCTGCCCGGCCTCAAGCACGGCCACGCGATCGCAGACCTGCTTGATCACCTCCATCTGGTGCGTGATCATCACGATGGTCAGGCCCAGTTCCTTGTTGATCTGCTTGAGCAGTTCCAGGATCGAGCGCGTGGTTTCCGGATCCAGCGCGGACGTGGCTTCGTCAGACAGCAGCACCTTGGGCTTGCTGGCCAGCGCGCGGGCAATCCCCACGCGCTGTTTCTGTCCGCCGCTGATCTGGGCCGGGTAGCGGTCGCGCAGCGTCGACAGGCCCACCAGTTCCAGCAACGGCTCGACGGTCGCGGCGATCTCCTGCTTCGACTTGCCCGACAGTTCGAGCGGCAGCGCCACGTTGTCATACACGGTGCGTGACGACAGCAGGTTGAAGTGCTGGAAGATCATGCCGATCTCGCGACGCGCCTCACGCAGCGCGCCGTTGTTCAGCGCGGTGAGATCCTGGCCGTCGACGATCACGCGGCCGCTGGAAGGCCGGTTCAGCAGGTTGATGGCACGCACCAGCGTGCTCTTGCCGGCGCCGCTTCGGCCGATGATGCCGAAGATCTCGCCGGCGGCGATGGAGAGGCTGACATCACGCAGGGCATGCACTTCCCCCGACCCGCCGGGGAACCGCTGCGAGAGTCCTTGCAGTTCGATCATGAAGAGAAAAGAAAACGGCAACAGCGCGGGGTTTCTCCTGCGGTGTTGCCGGTCTTATTTTTGTGAAGCCCGCATTTTATGCGATCCGCTTCATACCTCAAACGAGATTTTTCCGATGGCTTTATGCGCTGACGTCATATAGAACGCCATATTGAGCCGCATAAGTCATATTCAGGCTTCCATCAGCACCTTGAGATGGGCAAAGACGCTACGCGCCAGCGCGCTGAGGTTATAGCCACCCTCCAGGCAACTGACGATGCGACCCTGGGCGTGGGTCTTCGCCACCTGGACCAGTTGCTGGGTGATCCAGCTGTAGTCCTGCTCGACCAGGCCCATCTGGCCCAGGTCGTCCTCGCGGTGCGCGTCGAAGCCCGCCGAAATGAAGATCATCTCCGGCTTGAACTCGTTCAGGCGCGGCAGCCAGATGGTTTCCACCACCTCGCGCACGGCCATGCCGTTCGTGTACGCCGGCAGCGGAATGTTCGACATGTTCGTCGCCATGTGCTCGGTGCCGCTGTATGGATAGAACGGATGCTGGAAGAAGCTGCACATCATGACCTGCGGGTCGTCGCGGAAGGCCGCTTCGGTACCGTTGCCGTGATGCACGTCGAAATCGACCACCGCCACGCGCGCCAGGCCGTGGGCGGCGATGGCGTGCCGGGCCGCAATGGCCACGTTGTTGAAGAAACAGAAGCCCATCGCGTGGTCGGGCTCGGCATGATGGCCGGGCGGGCGTACGCAGCAGAAGGCATTTTCGATCTGGCCTGCGATCACTGCGTCGGTGGCGGCCACGGCCGCACCGGCCGCATGGGTAGCGGCGGTGAGCGTGTGGCGGTTCATGGACGTGTCCGGGTCGATCGGGAAATAGCCGGTCGACGGACTGTTGGCGCTCAGGCTGGCAACGTAGTCGGGCCGATGCACGCGCTCGATCTGTTCTTCGGTGGCGGCCGGGGCATCGCGCCGGTCGAGCAGGCCGTCCATCCCATGCGAAATCAGGTGGTCTTCGATGGCCTGCAGGCGTTCGGGGCATTCGGGATGGAAAAATCCCATCTCGTGCAACAGGAACGACGGATGCGTGTAGTAACCCGTTGGCATTTTGGATTGTGGGTCAAGTTTGTCTCCAGCCGTTACGTTAGCACAGGACGTGCCCGGACTTGTGGCGCCGGAACTTCGTAACCAACCTCCCCGGAACGGGGTGCCGCGTATATCGCATCCGCTATACTCGGTGCGACTTGCAAAGGACATCATGACCGACCAACAGCGCTCCCTGCGCCGCCCGCTACTGGGCGCCGCACTCACCGCTGCCGCATTGGGCCTGTGCGGCGTTTCTCCAGGGCTCCTGGCCGCCGGCCGTCGCCGCGTCAGTGTCCGGGAAGAGGAAATCGAACCGGGCCGCTATCAGAATCATCCGAAGACGCGGGCGTTCATCGACGAGATGGTGGCGCGCAACGGCTTTCAGCGTGCCGAACTGGAATCGTATTTCAGCCAGGCGGTGTATTCGGCCACGGTCTCGCGGCTGATCATGCCGCCGACCACGCCGGGCAAGAAGAGCTGGCGTGCGTACCGCTCGCGCTTTATCGAGCCAATCCGCATCAATGCCGGGGTCCGCTTCTGGCAACAGAACCGCGAGACACTGCGCCGCGCCGAGGCCGAGTTCGGCGTTCCGGCATCGGTCATCGTCGGCATCATTGGCGTGGAAACGATCTACGGCCGCGACATGGGCACGTTCCGCGTGCTGGACTCCCTGTCCACGCTGGCGTTCGACTACCCCGACACACCGAATCGCGACGCCCGCACGACGCTGTTCCGCAACCAGCTGGCCGATTACCTGATCTGGTGCCGCGACACCAAGACCGACGTGTTCTCGGTACTGGGCTCGTACGCCGGCGCGGTGGGCATTCCGCAATTCATGCCGACCAGCCTGCGCGAGTACGCCATCGACTATGACGGCGACGGCCATGTCGATCTGCGCAACAGCCCCACCGACGCGATCGGCAGCGTCGGCCGTTTCCTCCAACTGCATGGCTGGGAACAAGGCCGGCCCGTTGCCTGGCGGATTGCCGGCGATGCCGGCAGCCTGGGCGTGGCCACCGCCGCGGCCGACGGCGAACCCTGGCCCACGCGCACCCTGAACCAGCTGACCAAGGCCGGATTGCGCGTGGACGAACCGATCGACGTACAGCGCGAAGGCGAAACGGGCGTATTGATTGTCGATTTGCCAACGCCGGACCAGCCGACCGAGTACATGATCGGCCTGCGCAACTTCTATGTCCTGACGCGCTACAACCGCAGCTTCTTCTATGCGCTGGCGGTGTATCAGCTGGGCGAGGCAGTCAAGGCGGCGATGGGCTGACACGAGTCTCACCGCTGTCAAGTCCTGACATAGGTTGACAGCTTTTTTGGCTGCGGCCGGCCCCTATTGGGCCAAGGCAACCGACGCCCGATGGATCTCATCGGGCGTTTTGTATTTCAGGGCCTGATGCGGCCGTTCCCGG
>NZ_PJRP01000001.1:691365-1030922 GCF_002858765.1 Cupriavidus pauculus | reverse complement strand
TGTCAAGTCCTGACATAGGTTGACAGCTTTTTTGGCTGCGGCCGGCCCCTATTGGGCCAAGGCAACCGACGCCCGATGGATCTCATCGGGCGTTTTGTATTTCAGGGCCTGATGCGGCCGTTCCCGGTTATAGATCCGGACAGACTCCCTCACCATGCGGGTCGCTTGCTGCAGGTCATTTGGTCGGTTCAGCAGGAATTCGCCCTTGAGAATGCCGTTGATGCGTTCGGCCAAAGCGTTCTGGTAGCAGTCGTAGCCGTCGGTCATCGAGCAGGTCAGGCCATGCCGCTCGTGGATGGCCTGGTAGTAAGTGGAGCAGTATTGAATTCCACGGTCCGAATGGTGTATCAGTGGTTGCCGCGTCTGGCGCGAGCGCAGTGCCATCTTCAGCGCTTGGCTCACCTGCTCGGTCTGCAGGCTGTCATGGACGTGGTAGCCCACGATCTTTCGCGAGTAGGCGTCCGTGACCAGGCTCAGATAGACCGTCTGCCGGGCGGTGGGAAGGTACGTAATGTCGGCAACCCAGACTTGTTCGGCCGCATTGGGCACTACCTTCTGCGGCCCATCCTTGAGCAGGTTCGGGTGGCGCCGGAAGCGGTGATGGCTGTGTGTGGTCTTGTGATAGGCCCGAAGCGGCTTCACCAGCAGCCTGGCCGCACGCAGAACGTCGAACAGCCCGTCACGGCCCACCCGGATATCCGCCTTCTCCAGCGGAGTTCGCAAGACCTGCTGCAGCTTGCGAGTGCCCATGCGTGGCTGGCGCAGCCGCACCTCGGTGACCAAGGCGCAAATACTGGCATCCCGAGCGGTCTGCTTGAGTTCGCTGTGGCGACGCTTGTAGTACGCCTGCCGGCTGATGCCAATGTAACGGCAAGCCCTGCTAACGCTTAGCCCTTGGACGAGCTCTTGCGCGAGGACTTGCCCGAAGGCTTTTTTACCATGCGAACCCCGTGCTCCTTCTGGATCACGTCGATCACCGCTTCGAACAACCGCGCTTTCTCCTGCGCCTCGCGCAACTGGACCTCCAGTTCCTTGATACGCTGCTCCGGCGTGCCCGGCTTGGTCTTGTCTTGATTTTTCATCGTGGCGTACCGGGCGCCCTGTGGCAACGAGCCGCTCCAGTCCTGCAATCCGTACTTGCGCAACCATACCAGCACTGTGGACCGCCCCTGGATTCCGTACTTGTGTTGCGCCTGCTTGTACGTCAGTTCGCCTTTTTCTACTGCCTCCACCACCGCCAGCTTAAAAGCCAGCGTGTAGTCACGTTGGGTTCGCTTCCGATCCGCCTCCAAGGCACTCTCCTCATCACTGCAAGAAAAGTGTCAACCTTATTCAGGACGAGTCACGCCCATGAAAAAAGCCCCGCGGCGATGCCGGCGGGGCTTTTTCTTTGGCAGCGAGCGCCTGCGAGTCGGGTCCCGAGTCAGGCCGGGAAGACGCCCGTCGACAGATAGCGGTCACCACGGTCGCACACCACGAAGACGATCGTCGCATTTTCCACTTCCTCGGCGATGCGCAGCGCCACGCACAGCGCGCCAGCGGCCGAGATACCGCAGAAGATGCCTTCCTCGCGCGCCATGCGACGTGCCATGTGCTCGGCATCGGCCTGGGTGACAGGCTCCTGGCGGTCAATGAACTTCGGATCGTAGATCTTCGGCAGGTAGGCTTCTGGCCACTTGCGGATGCCCGGAATACGCGAGCCTTCGGCCGGCTGGGCGCCGATGATCTGGATGGCGGCGCTCTTTTCCTTCAGGAAGCGCGAAACCCCCGTGATGGTGCCGGTAGTACCCATCGCCGAGACAAAGTGGGTAATACGGCCTTCGGTGTCGCGCCAGAGCTCCGGACCCGTGGTCTCGTAGTGCGCCAGCGGATTGTCCGGGTTGGCGAACTGATCCAGGATCACGCCCTTGCCTTCACGCTCCATGGCTTCGGCCAGGTCGCGCGCATACTCCATGCCGCCCTTGACCGGCGTCAGGACGATTTCCGCGCCATAGGCCGCCATGCTCTGGCGACGCTCCAGGCTCAGGTCCTCGGGCATGATCAGCACCATGCGATAGCCGCGAATGGCGGCCGCCATGGCCAGCGCGATGCCAGTGTTGCCCGACGTGGCTTCGATCAACGTGTCGCCGGGCTTGATGCGGCCGCGCTCTTCTGCACGGCGGATCATCGACAGCGCGGGGCGGTCCTTGACCGAGCCCGCCGGGTTGTTACCCTCGAGCTTGCCAAGGATCACGTTGCCGCGCGCTTCGATGGCAGCGCCGGGAATGCGCTGCAGTCGTACCAGCGGCGTGTTGCCGATGGTGTCTTCAATCGTTTTGTAGGCCATGGTGCGGGGTGGGTCCGTATTCGTGGGCCATTGTAATGCACCAAACTTACCCGCACCGGCGGCCGGGCCATTCCACCCGCCGCCGGTGCGTGTCCGTTCAGTGCGTCAGGCCCTGGTCTTCCGGATGACGGCTGCCCAGCAGGTGGTACAGCAGGATAGCGCCAAACGTGGCAGTCCCGATGCCCCCCAACGCCATGCCGCCGAACTTCAGCGTCAGATCGCCGGCGGCCACGGTCAGCGTGGCCCCCACCGTGATCAGGTTGCGCGAGCTGGAGAAATCCACATTGTTCTGCACCCAGATGCGACCCGCCGTGGCCGAAATCAGGCCGAACACGACGATGGTCAGCCCCCCAATGACCGGACCAGGAATCGTCAGGATCAGCGCGCCGAACTTGGGCGAGAAACCGAGCAGGATCGCCACCGCCGCGGCCACTACAAAAATCAGCGTCGAATAGATGCGGGTGACCGCCATCACGCCCATGTTCTCGGCGTACGTGGTCACGCCCGTGCCGCCGCCAGACGCCGACAGCATCGTGGCCACGCCATCGCCGATGAATGCCCGACCGATGTACGGGTCAAGATTACGGCCCGTCATCACGCCGATGGCCTTGATATGGCCCAGGTTCTCGGCCACCAGCACGATGGCCACCGGGGCGATCAGCAGCATGGCATTGGCCTCGAAGACCGGCGTGGTGAACGCCGGCATGCCGAACCAGCTGGCTGCCACGACGCCGGAGAAATCGATGGCCTTGCCCATGCCCATCAGGTTGGTGGCCACAAAATACGCCAGGTAGCCCAGCAGACCACCGAGCAGCACCGGCAGGCGCCCGAGCATGCCCGGTGCGCGCACCGCGATCAGGCCCACGGCCAGCACCGTCAGCAGGCCCACCCAGGTATCGAGCGCCGCGCCACTGACCGCCTTGACGGCCACCGGCGCCAGGTTCAGGCCGATGGCCGCGACGATGGCACCCGTTACAACTGGCGGCATCAGCTTT
Organism: Cupriavidus pauculus; assembly: GCF_002858765.1. Lineage (GTDB taxonomy): Bacteria > Pseudomonadota > Gammaproteobacteria > Burkholderiales > Burkholderiaceae > Cupriavidus > Cupriavidus pauculus_B. The sequence goes on along the minus strand of NZ_PJRP01000001.1, from coordinate 1,027,601 downwards.
TCCACCCAGGCGTAGCCAACCGCCTGCACGATCAGTCCGATGACCGTGTACACGGCGCCGGCGGCGATGATGCCCCCCAGCGCCACCGGAATATTCGTATTCGGACCGCTGCCGCTGTAGCCCGTGGCCGCGATCACGACCGCGATGAAGGCGAAGCTCGAACCCAGGTAGCTGGGCACGCGGCCGCGCACGCACAGAAAGAACAACAGGGTGCCGATGCCCGAGAACAGGATCGCGATATTGGGAGGAAAGCCCATCAGGATCGGCGCGATGGCCGTCGAGCCGAACATCGCCACCACGTGCTGGATGCCCGCCAGCACGGTCTGCCCCGCCGGCAGCCGTTCGTCGGGCGCGATCACGCCCTCGGTCTTGAGCCGCCACCTGGGCAGGAAATTCCCGTCGTCAATGCTGTCCTGGCCATTCGCCATGTTGTTCTCTCCCTGTCAGCGGTACGGCTACGTTGCCGGTTGAATTATTCGTGTGGAAATCCGGGTGCGTGCAGACGCCGAGGCGTCAGCCGCAGCGGCGATGCGCATGATACCCCGCACCCCCGGTGGTGCAAATCGGGGCGGCCTTGGGTGCAGGTTTGGGTGCCGGCTTGCCATCCTTGCGCGCGCCGGCAGCGGTCGCGGCAGGCGGCTTGCCGAACGTCAGGCCGGCTTCCTGGAGGTTGGCCGCCGATTTCGGGCCCACCCCCGGCACACGGTCCGCAAGGTCGGCGGCATCCTTGAATGCCCCGTTCTGTTCGCGTTCCGTCAGGATGCGTTTGGCGGTTGCCGGGCCAATGCCCTTGACCGTGGCCAGCCCCACCTCGTCGGCGCTATTTACGTCGACCTCGGCGTGGGCCGGACTCATGCCAGCCATCGCCAGCGTGAACGCCACGGCCAGGCCGGCCCGCCGCCATGCGCGCAACGCGCTTCGGGATGCGCTGGTCAGAAAGTTGCCGGTGAGGGGCGCCGGCGCGCTCGCCGGACCAGCGTCGTACGTCTTGTGCATCGATGAATCTCCTTTCCTTACGGTTGCTGTCCGCCGCCGGATGGCAACGGAAGCGGTCAGGATAGGAGTCTGAGCAGACGTCAGAAATGGCTGGACACATGAGTTCACAATACCCGCGCGTTTGTGTGTCCAAGCGCGATATTGGTGATGCAATGGCCGGACTTCTACGAATCCGGCCATTGCAAACCGTGGCGCGGGCGCGACACGGCCGTCCTCGGTCAATCGGTTAGTTACGCTCGAGCAGCCACTGGCAGTAGCGGCTCACGCCTTCCTGCACCGTCAGGAACGGCGCCTCGTAGCCGGCCGAACGCAGGCGCGACATGTCGGACTGCGTGAAGCACTGGTATTTGCCACGCAACGCGTCGGGAAACTTGACGTACTCGACCAGCCCTTCCTGCACCATTTCATCCAGCGACAGCGGCGGCTTGTCCTCGGATTCGCGCAAGGCGTTCACCACGGACACCGCAATATCGTTGAACGGCTGCGAGCGGCCCGTGCCCAGGTTGAAGATGCCGGACTTTTCCGGATGGTCCAGGAAGTACAGATTGACCTTGACCACATCTTCCACCGACACGAAGTCGCGGCTTTGCGTGCCCGGCGCGTAGCCGTTGTACTCGCCAAACAGCTTGACGGTGCCTTCGGCACGAAACTGGTTGAAATGGTGGAACGCCACCGAAGCCATGCGTCCCTTGTGGAATTCGCGCGGACCGTAGATGTTGAAGTACCGGAAGCCAACGATCTGCGAATGCGCGGACGGCAGCCGGCGGCGCACCACCTGGTCGAACAGGAATTTGGAATAGCCGTAGACGTTCAACGGCTTTTCGCATTCGCGATCTTCGCGGAACGTCGTCGAAGCGCCATATGTGGCAGCCGACGACGCGTAGAGGAACTGGGTGCCCTGCTCCAGGCAGGCTTCCATCAGCGCCAGCGTGTAGCGGTAGTTGTTCTCCATCATGTAGCGGCCGTCCGTCTCCATGGTGTCGGAGCAGGCGCCTTCATGGAACACCGCGCGCACATTGCCGAAGTCGCCACGCTTGAAGCGTTCGACGAACTCGGCCTTGTCCAGGTAGTCGGCAATCTCGCAGTCCACGAGATTGTTGAATTTCTCGGCACGCGTCAGGTTGTCGACCGCGACGATATGGGTCTCGCCGCGCTCGTTCAGGCCCTTGACAAGGTTGCTGCCGATAAAGCCGGCAGCGCCGGTCACAATGATGGTCATGGCGAATTCACGCTAGCCGGCGCCCCTCAGGCGCCGAACAATTCGGGATAAGTGACAACGGCGGTACCCAGCTTGCCGACGACGATGCTGCCGGCGCGGTTGGCATGCTGCACGGCTTCCTTGAGCGGCACACCGGCGCCGAGCATGGTGGCCAACGTGGCGATCACCGTGTCGCCGGCCCCCGATACATCATAGACTTCGCGCGCCTGGGCCGAGACATGCAGCACTTCGGCTTCGGTGTAGAGCGTCATGCCCTCTTCCGAACGCGTCAGCAGCAAGGCTTCCAACTGCAGCTCGCGGCGCAGGTTCTGCGCACGGATCGTCAGGTCGGCCTCGGTCTTCCAGGCGCCCACCACGGCCCGCATCTCGGCGCGGTTCGGCGTGATCAGCGTGGCGCCGCGGTAGCGGGAATAGTCGTCGCCCTTGGGGTCGACCAGCACGGTGCGGCCGGCCGCGCGGCCCGCCTCGACCATGCGACCGACATGGGTCAGGCCGCCCTTGCCGTAATCCGACAGCACCAGCACCTGGTAGTCGCTGATCAGGGTCTGGAAGCGATCGTGTACCGAAGCCAGCACTTCGTTGGCCGGCGCGTTCTCGAAATCCACCCGCAACAGCTGCTGCTGGTGCGCCACCACGCGCAACTTGATCGTGGTGTTCAGGTTGGCGTCGCGATGCAGATACGGCTGAACCTGGCTCTCGTTGAGCAGCGCCTCGAGCGTGCGGCCGGGCTCGTCATCACCCACCACGCCCAGCATGCCCACCCGGGCCCCCAGCGCGGCCGCATTGCGCGCCACGTTGGCGGCGCCGCCCAGGCGCTCGTCGCTTCGCTTGATCTGCACCACGGGCACGGGCGCTTCCGGCGAGATGCGCTCCACGTCGCCGAACCAGTAGCGGTCCAGCATCATGTCGCCCACCACCAGTACCTGCGACTGGCGGATCTGGTCCTGCGGAATCGTGTTCTTGCTCATGAACTTCCCTTTGCGACCCTGCCGCGCCGTGCCGTGACGGCGGGGCGGGTCGGTCTGGATACGCTATTGAAACGAATCAGTGCGCCACCGTGGAGCGCCCGATCGCGTGATATTCGATGCCGGCCTGGGCCATGGCATCGGGTTCATAGAGATTGCGGCCGTCGATGATGACCGGTGTCTTGAGCAACGCTCGGATTTGCGAAAAATCGGGGCTGCGGAATACCTTCCACTCCGTCACGATCACCAGCGCATCGGCGTCCTTCAGCACGTCCATCTGGGCATCGCAGAACTGCACGCGGTCCAAGCCGCCGACAATATCGGCCAGGTCGGTTTCCAGCACGCGGCGTGCCTCGTGCATCGCCACGGGGTCATGTACGCGCAGCGATGCGCCACGCGACACCAGCTCGCGGGCCAGCACCCGGGCCGGCGCTTCGCGCATGTCGTCGGTATTCGGCTTGAACGCCAGGCCCCAGATGCCGAAGGTCTTGCCGGTCAGGTCTTCGCCAAAGCGCTTGACCACCTTGCCGCCCAGCACCTGTTTCTGTGCATCGTTGACGGACTCCACGGCCTCCAGCACGCGCATCGGCTTGCCATAGGCGCTGGCCGTGCGCATCAGCGCCTGCACGTCCTTGGGAAAGCAGGAGCCGCCGTAGCCCGCGCCCGCATACAGGAAGCTGTAGCCGATACGGGGATCGGAGCCGATGCCCATCCGCACCAGCTCGATGTCGGCGCCCACTTCGTCGGCCAGGTTGGCCAGTTCGTTCATGAACGAGATACGCGTGGCCAGCATCGAGTTGGCCGCGTACTTCGTGAACTCGGCCGACCGCACGTCCATGTAGAACGTGCGCTCGTGGTTGCGGTTGAACGGCGAATACAGCTGACGCATGATGGCCTGCGCGTGACGGCCGGCCACGTCGGGCGCGCAGCCCAGCACGATGCGGTCCGGACGCATGAAGTCTTCCACGGCCGCGCCTTCCTTCAGGAACTCGGGATTGGACACCACCGAGAACTGCAGGTCTTCGAGCCCGCGCGCCGCCAGTTCCTCGCGGATCGCGGCGGCCACGCGGTCGCCGGTGCCTACCGGCACGGTGGACTTGTCCACGACGACCTTGAAGCCGGTCATGTGGCGGCCGATATTGCGCGCGGCGGCCAGCACGTACTGCAGGTCGGCCGAGCCGTCCTCGTCGGGCGGCGTGCCCACGGCGATGAACTGCACGTCGGCATGTTCGACGCTAGCCGCCACATCGGTAGAAAACGTCAGCCGGCCGGCCGCGCGATTGCGGTCGATCAGTTCCTTCAGGCCCGGTTCGTAGATGGGCACGCCACCAGCATTCAGCAGCGCGATCTTCTTCTCGTCGACATCGAGGCAGAACACGGAATTGCCGAGTTCTGCCAGACAGGCACCGGTCACGAGGCCAACATAGCCGCTGCCAATAATCGTAACTTTCATTGCGGAAGCTCCAGGGAATTCAGGTTCGCTTGAGAGGTATTAGCCAAGCGCTTCGGAGCGGCGCGGCGCATAGGTTTCCCAGCGGTTGCAGCCGGGGCACTGCCAGTAGAACAGCCGGGCGCGGAAGCCGCATTCGCGGCAGGTATAGCGCGCCAGGTTACGGGTGCGAAGCTGCAGCAGATCGCGGATCGCCGCGGTTTCCTTCGTCTGGTCGTCCGGCTCGGCAGTCGCGACATCGGCATCGGCCGGGGCTTCGCCATTGGCGCCGGCCGTCTGCAGCGCCTGGCTTTCAGCCGCCTGCGCCTCGAAGTATCGGGTCAGCGCAAGTAGCGTCGGCTGGCGGCGCAACTGTTCGCGCATCAGCGCAGTCGCGGCCACAGGGCCGTTGGCTTCGAGTTCGGTGCGATAGGCGGTATCGAGCAGCTCCGGAGCCAGCTTGGTCGTGAGCAGTTCGCGCAGCCACTGCAGGGCCTTGCCCTGCTCGCCCAGTGTCGCGTAGGCCTTGACCACGCGGTCGGCCACCAGCGGCAGATAGGCTGCGTCCTGGCTCTCGATGCCAAGCCAGTGCTGCAGCGCGCCAGTCTGGTCGCCGGCCGCAGCGGCCACGTCGCCCAGCAGGATCGGTGCACGCACGCTGGCCGGGTTTTCCTCGCGGGCACGACGCAGCCACTCGACAGCTTCGTCCGGCTTCTTCTTTTGCAACGCATCCTGCGCCAGTTCACAGCAGAACTGGGCAATCTGCACGCGGTAGTCCTTCTGGTCGAGCGTCTGCAGCTCCCGCGCGGCGTCGATGGCTTTCGACCACTCCTTCTCGACTTCGTACAGTTCCAGCAGCACGCGCTTCGCGGAAGCCGCATAGGGGCCGGACATCAGCCGACGCAGCGATTCCTCCGCGCGGTCCAGCAGGCCGGCGCGCAGGAAATCCTGCCCCAGTTCGTAGAGTGCGTGCTCACGTTCGGACTCGGGAAGGTCTGGACGGGTAGCCAGGTTCTGGTGCACGCGGATGGCGCGTTCGGTTTCGCCACGGCGGCGGAACAGCGCGCCCAGCGCAAAGTGCAGCTCGGTGGTCTCGGGATCGAGACGCGCCACTTCGACAAAGGCATCGATGGCCTTGTCAGGCTGCTCGTTAAGCAGGAAATTGAGGCCCTTGAAATACGAACGCGGCAACGCGCCCTGTTCGCTCATCAGCTGGCGCAGATCGAAGCGCGCAGCCATCCAGCCAAGGCCAAATACAAGCGGCAGCGCCAGCAGCCACCAGGTTTCAAACATCATGGGTCAGACTTTCGGACCGACTACGTTATAAGGTACGCCCGGCTTGGCCTCGGGCGGCACGGCATCCACCACCACCGTCGTGGCAGCACGTGCCGCACCCAAGGCACGACGCAGGCGCGCGGCTTCCATGCGCTGACGCATCAGCCCCGGCGCCACGGCAGCCAGGGCGGCCACGATGCCCAGCCCGAACGCGGCCAGCAGGATCAGGATCAGCGGGGCATGCCATACCGCGCCGAAGAACAGCTGCAGGTCGGCATCGCCGGTATTGCGCAGTGCCAGCACGAACAGCAGCACGAACAGGACGATACGGAAGATCCAGGTGATGAGTTTCATGCGGTGAATGCCATCGGAACATGAGTGCACAACCGGTCACGCAACAGCGTTAGGGCGCACCCGGCCAAGGATTCCCGGCATTGTAGCGGAATCACTTCTCGCAGACGGTAACGATTGGTCGCCTGGCGGTCTGCCCGCAGTTGCCGGCGGCCATTGTCCGCGCTCAAACAAAAAGCGCTCCCGGAGGAGCGCTTTTCAACAGACTTGCCAATATGGCGAGCATGCATCAGGAACGGACCAGATTAAGCTGGTTGTCCTCGTGCAGACCTGCCGAAGCCGGCTGCGACGGGGCCAGCGACTGCCCTGCCTTGCCGTGCGACGCCTGACCGTTCACGGTCGCGACGCCAGCCTGCGGCGTAACAGGGCGGTCTACCCGCTCCCGCAACTCCTTGCCCGCCTTGAAGTGCGGCACCCGCTTTTCGGGCACCAGCACGCGTTCGCCGGACTTGGGGTTGCGGCCCACGCGAGGCGGCCGCCGGTTCAGACCAAAGCTGCCGAAGCCACGGATCTCGATGCGATGGCCATCGGCCAGGGCTTCGGACATCGCGTCGAGAATCGTTTTTACCGAGATGTCCGCATCCCGCAGCAACAACTGCGGAAAACGGGCAGCCAGTTTTTCGACGAGCTCGGACTTGGTCATGGGCGGTCTCGCTTCGCGCGGCGCTCTAAATTACTGGTTGTCCTGGCCCAGCTTGGCCTTCAGCAGCGCACCCAGGTTGGTCGTGCCAGCCGTGCCGGTGTCAGCCTGGAACTTCTGCATCGCTTCTTGCTGCTCTGCGCTGTCCTTGGCCTTGATCGACAGGTTGATGTTGCGCGACTTGCGGTCGACGTTCACCACCAGGGCGGTGATTTGCTCGCCTTCCTTCAGCACGTTGCGGGCGTCTTCCACGCGGTCAGCGGAGATTTCCGATGCACGCAGGTAGCCTTCCACGTCGTCAGCCAGTTGCACCACGGCGCCCTTGGCATCAACAGCCTTGATCGTGCCGTTGACGAGCGAACCCTTGTCGTTGGCCGAGATGAAGTTGTTGAACGGATCGCCCGACAGCTGCTTGATACCCAGCGAGATGCGTTCCTTGTCGACGTCGATGCCCAGAACGACAGCTTCCACTTCGTCGCCCTTCTTGTACTTGCGCACGGCTTCTTCGCCCGTCTCTTGCCACGACAGGTCCGACAGGTGAACCAGGCCGTCGATGCCGCCAGGCAGACCGATGAACACGCCGAAGTCGGTGATCGACTTGATCTGGCCCGTCAGCTTGTCGCCCTTCTTCTGGTTGCGGCTGAAATCGTCCCACGGATTGGCCTTGCACTGCTTCATACCCAGGCTGATACGACGCTTGTCTTCGTCGATATCCAGAACCATGACTTCCACTTCGTCGCCCAGCTGGACAACCTTCGACGGCGCCACGTTCTTGTTGGTCCAGTCCATTTCGGACACGTGGACCAGGCCTTCGATACCGGCTTCGATTTCCACGAATGCGCCGTAGTCGGTCAGGTTGGTCACCTTGCCGAACAGACGGGTGCCTTGCGGGTAGCGACGCGAGATGCCCACCCACGGATCTTCGCCCAGTTGCTTCACGCCCAGCGAGACGCGGTTCTTTTCCTGGTCGAACTTGAGGATCTTGGCGGTGATTTCCTGGCCAACCGACAGCACTTCGCTCGGGTGACGCACACGACGCCATGCCAGGTCGGTGATGTGCAGCAGGCCGTCGATACCACCCAGGTCCACGAACGCGCCGTAGTCGGTGATGTTCTTGACGATACCGTTGACGATCGCGCCTTCCTTCAGCGTTTCCATCAGCTTCTGACGCTCTTCGCCCAGCGTGGCTTCCACCACGGCGCGACGCGACAGCACGACGTTGTTACGCTTGCGGTCGAGCTTGATGACCTTGAATTCCAGGGTCTTGCCTTCGTACGGCGTGGTGTCCTTGATCGGACGCACGTCGACGAGCGAACCGGGCAGGAAGGCACGGATGCCGTTGACCATGACGGTCAGGCCGCCCTTGACCTTGCCGGTCACGGTACCCGAGATGATTTCGCCGTCTTCCAGCGCCTTCTCGAGGTTCAGCCACGATGCCAAGCGCTTGGCCTTGTCGCGGGAGAGGATGGTGTCGCCATAGCCGTTCTCGAGCGCGTCGATGGCCACGGACACGTAGTCGCCGGCCTGCACTTCGAGTTCGCCCTGGTCGTTCAGGAACTCCTCCACCGGCACAAACGCCTCGGACTTCAGGCCGGCGTTGACGACCACGAAGTTGTGGTCGATGCGCACGACTTCAGCGGAAATCACTTCGCCAGCCTTCATATTGGAGCGGGCGATCGATTCCTCGAACAGTGCGGCAAAGGATTCGTTGGTTTGCAGGTCGGACATAAACGTAAAGTAGCTATCCGCAGTACGCTGGCCGGCACGAGTATCGTGCACAGTCTGCCTCACGCAGCGGGGTCAGGTTGAACAACCTGTACCGGACGGGTTGGATTCCGATACAGGTCCGGTTCGGCGCCTCATGGTTTTACTCACCGCACCGCGGCGAACCACTCCAGCACCTGCGCCACCGCCTCGTCCACCGTCATTTCAGAGGTGTCCAGGCGTTGCGCGTCTTCCGCGGGACGCAACGGTGCGGCGGCACGGGAACGGTCCCGCGCGTCGCGCGCCTCGAGGTCACGCAAAAGGTCTTCGATATTAGCAGAAATTCCCTTATCAATCAATTGTTTATAGCGCCTGCGGGCGCGCGCCTCGACACTCGCGGTCAGGAACACCTTGAGGCGGGCGTCTGGAAAGATCACCGTGCCCATGTCGCGGCCGTCCGCCACCAGGCCAGGCAGCTTGCGAAAGCCGCGCTGAAGTGCCGTCAGCGCATCACGCACAGGCTGATGAACAGCCAGCGCCGACGCCCGATTACCAATCGCCTCCTGGCGAATCAGCTGGCTGACTTCCTCGCCCTCCAGCCAGACGCGGTCCGGGCCGAACTTGACATCGAGGCGCAGGGCGATCTTTGCAAGGGTATCGACGTCGCCGACGTCCACGTCGACACGGTCGCTGGCCAGCGCCACCAGCCGATACAGCGCACCGCTGTCCAGCAGATGGAAGCTCAGGGCATCTGCCACCTTGTGAGCCACCGTTCCCTTGCCGGAAGCGGTTGGCCCATCTATGGTGATGACATCAATGATAGTCATTCTTAATTGATTAGCTTGAAACTATTGATTTCCGACTTTAATTGAGGGTCGTTATCATTTGATCCATGGTTGCGCGGCTGCAGCGTTCGCGCTCCCCACAAAAGGCGCTGCGCGACCATCCCGACATTTTTCGACGTGAGGCAATTCACCATGGCCAAAACCCTGACCTTCGGCATCATGCACCTGGGCATCGCATTCAGCGTGACCTACGCGCTGACCGGCAGCCTGGCCATCAGCGGTGCCATCACATTCATCGAACCGGCCGTCAACACGGTGGCTCACTATTTCTTCGACAAGTACTGGGAGCGCCGTGATCGTCGTGAACATCTCGCAAGGGCCGAAGCCCGGCCCGAGGCGTCGGCGACATCGAGCCTGGCCGCCGCCTGAAAACTGCTATTGAACCGGAGCGACCGCTTACCGCGCCACCCCGGCAAACACCGAGAAATACTCCGGGAACGTCTTCGCCACGCAGCCCGGATCGTTGATCCGCACCGGCAGCGGCCCGAAAGCGGCCAACGAGAAACACATGGCCATCCGGTGATCATCATAGGTGCCAATGCCGTCTGCCGGGGTCTGCCAGGCATCAGATGCCGGCGGCATCACCTTCAAATAGTCCGCCCCCTCTTCCACCGTGGCGCCAAGCTTGCGCAGCTCCGTCGCCATCGCAGCAATACGATCCGTCTCCTTGACGCGCCAGCTGGCGATATTGGTCAGCGTAGTCGTGCCTTCCGCGAACAGCGCCGCCACGGCCAACGTCATCGCGGCATCGGGAATGTGGTTGCAGTCAAGTTCGATACCGTTGAGCCGGCCATCGTCGCGCTCGGTGCCGCGCACTTCGATCCAGTTGTCGCCGGCCATCACGTTGGCGCCCATCCGGTTCAGCGCATCGGCAAACCGCACATCGCCCTGGATGCTGGACAGCCCCACGCCCTCCACCCGCACCGGGCCGCCACCAATGGCGCCGGCGGCCAGGAAATACGTGGCGTTAGAGGCATCGCCTTCCACATAGATCTCGCCCGGCGAGCGGTACTGCGCGCCGGCCGGCAGGATAAAGCGTTCCCACCCCTGGCGCTCGACCACGATGCCGAAGCGTTCCAGCAGGTTCAGCGTGATCTCGATATAGGGCTTCGAGATCAGCTCGCCCACCACTTCGATCTCGATCCTGCCCGACCGCGCCGACGCCATCGGCAGCGTCATCAGCAGCGCCGTGAGGAACTGGCTCGACACATCGCCGCGCACACGGATCGGCGCGTCGATACGAATCTGCGCCGGCTTGATCTGCAGCGGCGGATAGCCGGGCGTGCCCAGATATTCGACGGCGGCGCCAACCTGCAGCAGGCCATCCACCAGATCGCCGATCGGCCGCTCATGCATGCGCGGCACGCCGCTGATCTTATAAGTACCACCCTGCAGCGCCAGCGCCGCCGTCAGCGGGCGAATCGCCGTACCGGCGTTGCCCATGAACAGGTCGGCCGACTTGTTCGGAAAATTGCCACCCACGCCGGTGACGATGCAGTCGCCGCCTTCACGGCGCCACGACACGCCCAGCGCCTTCAGCGCTTCGAGCATGACTTGGGTATCGTCGGAATCGAGCAAATCGCGCACGCGCGTCTCGCCCGTTGCCAGCGCGGCGAGCAACAGCACGCGGTTGGAGATGCTCTTCGAGCCAGGCAGGCGCACGGTGCCCGATGCGCGGGTCAGAGGGCCGAGGGTCAGATGTTCCATGGTCTTTGCAACGTGGCGCGGCGCCCGGGGAAGGCGCCACCGCTTCAGGGTTCTACGTTATGGGTGGCGGCACGTGCCGCGCCCCACTTCAGGCGAGTCTCACTGGCGCGCGCGAAGATCCGCTCCAGCGCGGCACCGTCTCCGGCCTTGATCTGCGCCTTCAGATGACCGAGCACGGCTTCGTACGTGCTGATCTCGCGCAACAACGCCTCTTTGTTGGCGACGCAGATGTCGCGCCACATCTCGGGCGACGACGCGGCGATGCGCGTGAAGTCGCGGAAACCGCCACCCGCGAAATCGAGCTTCAGCGCCGCATCCTCGGCGTTGGCCACCTGCGCCACCAGCGCGTACGACAGCACGTGCGGCAGATGGCTGACCGATGCGAACACGGCGTCATGCTGCACGGCCGACATCACGTGGACTTCGGCACCCGTCGACTCCCACATGGCGCGCACCGCCGCCACATCGGCGCGGCTGTTTTCCTGCAACGGGCACATCACCACCTTCTTGCCCAGGTACAGGTCGTTCAGCGCGGCTTCCACACCATGGAGCTCACGGCCGGCGATCGGATGGGCCGGCACAAACTGCGCCGCCTTGTCACCGAGCGCCGTCTTGGCGGCCATGATCACGTCGGACTTGGTGCTGCCCGCATCCGTCACGATGGTGCCGGGCTGCAGATGCGGCTCCAGGGCATGGAGCAGCGCAAAGTTCTGCGCCACCGGCGCGCACAGTACGATCAGGCTGGCACCGCGTGCGGCTTCGGCCAACGATTCGGCGGCCTCGTCGATGACGCCCAACGTCTTCGCCTTTTCCAGCGACGCCGCCGACCGGCCAACCCCCACCACGGTGCCGACCACGCCGGCACGCTTGAGCGACAACGCCAGCGATCCGCCAATCAGGCCGACGCCGACAATCACAACACGGGAAAAATGCAGAGCGCTCACGGCTTCAGATCGATTCGGGTTCACTTCAATGCCTGCTCAAGCGCCGCGATGCAGGCGGCATTCTCGTCAGGAAGACCAATCGTGATACGCAGCCACTGCGGCAGACCGTAGTTCGCCACCGGGCGCACGATCACACCCTGCTTCAGCATGGCCAGGTTCACACGGGCGCCGGCACCGTCGTCCGTGCCCACGCGGACCATGACGAAGTTGCCCGACGACCTCACGTACTCCAGGCCCATGCGGTCGAAGGCGGCCACCAGTTGCGCCTTGCCGGCACGATTGAGTTCGGCGCTGCGCTGCAGGAAAGCCGCGTCGCCCAGCGCCGCCACGGCCGCAGCCTGCGCCAGGCTGTTGACGTTGAACGGCTGCCGCACGCGATTCAGCAGGTCGGTCAGCGGCGGCTGCGCCACGCCATAGCCGACACGCAGCCCCGCCAGGCCGTAGGCCTTCGAGAACGTACGCGAAACCATCAGGTTCGGATACTTGCGCACCCAGGCGATGGATTCGTACTGCTGGTCGGCATCGAGGTATTCGTTGTACGCCTCGTCCAGCACCACCACCACGTGTGGAGGCACCTTGGCCAGGAACGCTTCGATCTCGGCGGCCGAAATATACGTGCCAGTCGGGTTGTTCGGATTGGCGATGAAAACGAGCTTCGTGTCCGCTGCAATCGCAGCGGCCATCGCATCGAGATCATGGCCGTACTGGCGCGACTTCACCTCGATGGCGCGCGCACCCACTTCCTGCGTGGCCAGCGCGTAGACCGCGAACGAGTACTCGGCATAGACGATCGACTCGCCGGCGCGCACCAGAGCATGCGCGGCCAACTCCAGGATGTCGTTGCTGCCGTTGCCCAGTGTCAGCCACTCGGCCGGGACATCGAACTTTTCCGAAAGCTTCGCCTTCAACTCGAAGCCGTTGCTGTCCGGGTAGCGCCCCAGGTCTTCGGTGGCCGCCGCAATGGCTGCCTTGGCCGATGCCGGCATGCCGAGCGGGTTTTCGTTCGAGGCCAGCTTGACGATACGTGCCTCGTCAAGCCCGAACTCGCGCGCCACTTCCGAAATTGGCTTTCCTGCGATGTACGGCGAGATCTTGCGGACGTAAGTCGGACCAAAGTAATCCGCGACATTCGCGGCCACACTCGCCACCCCGCTCGCTGCCCCGCTTTCCTGCTGTGCCATGCGTGTCTCCTGCCTGCGTTATTTGCTCGACGGGTAGGACCCGAGCACCTTCAGGTACGCGGCGTTGGCGCGCAGCGACTGGATCGCGCGTGCCACGGCCGGATCGTGCTGATGGCCTTCCACATCGACATAGAAGTAGTACTCCCACGCGCCGCTGCGGGCGGGCCGCGACTCGAAGCGGCACATCGACACGCCGTTGTCCGCCAGCGGCGCCAGCAACTGGTACACCGCGCCGGCCTTGTTCGGCACCGACAGGATCATCGACGTCTGGTCGCTGCCCGACGGCTCGGTCTCGTAGCGCCCGATCACGGCAAAGCGCGTGCGGTTGTGCGGATCGTCCTGGATATGGGACCGCACGATATGCAGGTGATAGCGGTTGGCAGCCGTTTCGCCGGCAATCGCCGCCACCGTCGGATCCTCGCTGGCCATGCGTGCCGCTTCGGCATTGCTCGAAACGGCCTGGCGTTCCAGGTGAGGATAGTTGGCGGTCAGCCAGTGCTGGCACTGCGCCAGCGCCTGCGCGTGCGCGCGCACCACGGTCACGCCCTTCATGTCGGGCGACGACGCCATCAGGTTGTGATGTACCTTCAACGCAATCTCGCCGCTGATCTTCAGAGACGTCTGCAGGAACAGGTCCAGCGTGCGCGACACCGCGCCCTCGGTCGAATTCTCGACCGGCACCACGCCGTACTCCACCGTCCCGGATTCCACCGACCGGAACACCTCGTCGATGCTCGGGCACGGCACACCCGTGACTTCGTGGCCGAAGTGCGCGTACAGCGCCTGCTCGGAGAACGTACCGGCCGGCCCGAGGAAGGCGATCTCGAGCGGCTTTTCCAGCCCGCGACAGGCGGACATCACCTCGCGCCAGATGGACGCCACGCTTTCGCCAAGCAGTGGCCCCGGATTGGCGCCCTGCACCTTGCGGATCACCTGCAGTTCGCGCTCGGGGCGGAACACCGGCGCGCCGTACTTCTTCTTGACCTCGCCCACGTCGAGCGCCAGTTGCGCGCGACGATTCAGCAGGGACAGCAGTTCGCGGTCGACGGCATCGATCTGGTCGCGCAGCGGCGCCAGGTCGGCGGACAGCGCCTGCTCCTGGGGGCCTGGTGCGGCATTGTCGTTGCCGGAGGCTGCCACCCCCGGCTTGTCTTGCTGTGTCATAGGCCTGTGGGCCACGCATCGCGCGGCCGCGGAAAGTCTGGGCTGATGCCGGACCCTCGCGCTGCAAGGGCCGCGACAGAAAGCACCACCGTCAGGCGGCGGTGCGCTCGAACTCGCGCATGAATTCCACCAGCGCGGTCACACCTTCGAGTGGCATCGCGTTATAGATGCTGGCGCGCATGCCGCCCACGGACTTGTGGCCCTTGAGCTGTACCAGGCCATTCGCGCGCGCCTGGGTCAGGAACGCTTCGTTGCGCGATTCATCGCGCAGGAAGAACGGTACGTTCATGCGCGAGCGGCTGCCGGGATCGATTTCGTTACGGTAATAGTCGCTCTGGTCCAGGAAGTCGTACAGCGCGCGCGCCTTGGCGATATTGCGCTGTTCGATCCCGGCCACGCCGCCCTGGGCCTTGAGCCACTGGAACACGAGGCCGGCGATGTAGATCGCATAGGTGGGCGGCGTGTTGTACATCGAGTCATGCTCGGCCACCAGGCGCCAGTTGAACGCCGAGGGGCAAAGCGGATGCGCGAAACCGATCAGGTCTTCGCGCACGATCACGATCGTGACACCGGCCGGGCCAATATTCTTCTGCGCGCCACCATACACCACCTGCGCACGCGACCAGTCGATGGGGCGTGACAGGATGTGGCTCGACGCGTCGGCCACGACGATGCGGCCCTTGTCATGCGTGCCGGTCTGGCCGATGTCCGGAATTTCCTGGAACTCCACGCCGACGATGGTCTCGTTCGTGCACAGGTGCACGTAGGCCGCATCGTCCGACAGATTCCAGGTCTTCACGTCAGGAATCTTGTGCCACTTCTGGTCCTTGCTGGACGCGGCGATATTCACCTCGCCGTAGCGGCGCGCTTCCTGCTCGGTCTTGACCGACCACGTGCCGGTCAACACGAAGTCCGTCTTCGGCTTGGCGGCATTGACACGGTTGGCCAGGTTCAGCGGCACGATGCCGTTCTGACCGATGGCGCCGCCCTGCAGGAACAGGATCTTGAAGTTCTTCGGCACATGCAGCAGTTCGCGCAGATCAGTCAGCGCCTGCTGATGGATGCTCTCGAAATCCTTGCTGCGGTGGCTCATCTCCATCACCGATACGCCAGTACCGCGCCATGACAGCATTTCCTCGGCGGCCTGCTGCAGGACTTCGGTCGGCAATGCGGCCGGACCAGGCGAGAAATTGTAGACGCGCTCGGCCAGGGAACGTTGCAGGCCGGCGAGGGCGGGGTTCTGGGGATCGTTCATGGAGGGAGAAAAGAAAAATGGCTGCCGGATGGAACCAGGCAGCCATTATCGCCCAAAACCCGCGCCCCTTGGACACCGCGGGTGTCCGGAGCAGGCCAGGGCATGCGACCTCCCCGGCCCGAGGGCCCGGAGAGGTCAGCCGTCGATCACTTCGAGGCGGCGGCGATTTCCTTCTCGGCGGAGTCGCGCATCGACTTGCCAACCTGCGGGCCGTACTTCTGCATCATCGAACCCCAGATTTCCTGGGTGGCCTTACCTTGGTTGGCCATGAACTTCTGGCCCGTCGGCGACTTCAGGAACGTGGTCAGATCCTTGATTTCCTGGGTCGAGTAGTACTTGCCGAAGGCATCGTAGTGCGCCTTGATGGCGTCCTGGCGGAAGCCGTCGGTGTTAAACGCTGTACCGGCGCCGTCGACCATGCGCTGCACGGCGCCGTTCTTCTTGAGCTTGTCGACAGCGGCCTGCTTCTGCTTGTCGTTCAGCGTCTTGTTCTCCACGAGAACCTGCTCCAGCACCAGCGGCGCTTCCTGCTTGGCGCCTTGCTGCCAGTTGTCGGCCTGACCCTTCACTGCCTGGTCAGCCTGCATGACGGTCAGCAGTTCCTTGATGGCCGCGGTCTTGTCCTTGTCTTCCTGAGCGTGCGCGCCTTGCGCCAGCATCATCATCGGAGCGAAAGCAGCCAGAACAGCGATACGTCGATAGGTTTTGAGCATTATGACTCCCTGGTAAATACGTCCGGATTAGTCCGAACGGCCGTCTGGCGAGTTCCGGCCGTCGTCCCGTTGTTGCAACAAATTACGAATTCGCGTCAGCGTCGGTGGCGCCCGCTCCGGTATCGCCATCGGCACCGGTCGCACCCGTGGCATCCTCTGCCACGTCGTCGTCTTCGCCGCCGCCACTGCTGTCGGCATCCGACTCGACAATGCGCTGCAGGCCCGACAGCTTGGTGCCCTCGTCCACGTTGATCAGCGTCACGCCCTGGGTGGCGCGACCCATCTCGCGGATCTCGGCCACGCGGGTGCGGATCAGCACGCCGCCCGTGGTGATCAGCATGATCTCGTCCTCGGGCGAAACCAGCGCCGCGGCCACCACACGGCCATTGCGCTCGCTCGTCTGGATCGCAATCATGCCCTTGGTGCCACGGCCGTGTCGAGTGTACTCGGAGATCGGCGTACGCTTGCCGTAGCCGTTCTCGGTGGCGGTCAGCACGCTGCCCACCGTCGACATCGTGGATGCGCCCTCGGCCGGCTCGTCTTCAGGCGTTTCCGCCGGCGCCACCAGCATGGCGATCACCCCCTGACCTTCATCGAGGTTCATGCCGCGCACGCCGCGTGCCTGACGGCCCATCGGACGCACGTCGTTCTCGTCGAAACGCACCGCCTTGCCAGCATCGGAGAACAGCATCACGTCGTGCTGGCCATCGGTGATGGCGGCCCCGATCAGGAAGTCGCCCTCGTCCAGGTCGACGGCAATGATGCCGGCCTTGCGCGGGTTCGAGAAATCAGTCAGCACCGTCTTCTTGACCGTACCGCGCGCGGTTGCCATGAAGATGAAGTGCTCGGCGTCGAACTGGCGCACCGGCAGGATCACGTTGATCTTCTCGCCGTCGGCCAGCGGGAACATGTTCACGATCGGGCGGCCACGCGAGTTACGCGACCCTTGTGGCACTTCGTAGACCTTGAGCCAGTACAGGCGGCCGCGATTCGAGAAGCACAGGATGTAGTCGTGCGTGTTGGCCACGAACAGCGTGTCGATCCAGTCGTCTTCCTTCGTCGCCGTGGCCAGCTTGCCTCGGCCACCGCGCTTCTGCGCGCGATACTCCGAAATCGGCTGGCTCTTCATGTAGCCCGAGTGCGACAGCGTGACCACCATGTCTTGCGGCGTGATCAGGTCTTCGGTGTCGAGTTCGGTCGCGTTGTGCTCGATCTGCGAGCGGCGCTCGTCGCCAAACTCGGCGCGGATGGCGCCCAGTTCTTCGGTGATGATCGCGGTGATGCGCTCCGGGCGAGCCAGGATGTCGAGCAGGTCGGCAATCAGGCCCATCACTTCGCGGTATTCCTGAACGATCTTGTCCTGCTCCAGGCCCGTGAGGCGTTGCAGGCGCATCTGCAGGATTTCCTGCGCCTGGCCGTCGGACAGGCGATACAGGCCATCGGGCTGCATGCCGAACACGGCGGGCAGTCCATCCGGGCGATACGAGGCGCGACCACCGGCAGTGTCGCTTTCGGCACGCGCCAGCATGTCACGCACCAGGCCCGAATCCCACGGCTTCGCCATCAGTTCCTGCTTGGCCAGCGGCGGCGTCGGTGCAGCCTTGATGATCGCGATGAACTCGTCGATGTTGGCCAGCGCCACAGCCAGGCCTTCCAGCACGTGCCCACGCTCGCGCGCCTTGCGCAGCTCGAACACGGTGCGGCGCGTCACCACTTCGCGGCGGTGCGACAGGAAGGCGGCCAGCATCTGCTTCAGGTTCAGCAGGCGCGGCTGGCCATCCACCAGCGCCACCATGTTCATGCCGAACGTGTCCTGGAGCTGGGTGTTCTTATATAGGTTGTTCAGCACAACCTCGGGCACTTCGTTGCGCTTGAGCTCGATCACCACGCGCATGCCTGACTTGTCAGACTCATCGCGGATGTCGGAGATGCCCTCGATCTTCTTCTCGGTCACCAGCTCGGCAATGCGCTCGAGCAGTGTCCGCTTGTTCACCTGGTACGGCAGTTCGTCGACGATGATCGCCTGGCGCGTACCGCGGTCGATATCCTCAAAGTGCGTGCGCGCGCGCATGACGACGCGGCCCCGACCCGTGCGGTAACCCTCCCGAACACCCTGGATGCCATAAATAATACCGGCCGTCGGAAAATCAGGCGCAGGTACCAGTTCGATCAGTTCGTCGATCGTGGTATCGGGATTACGGAGGAGATGCAGACAGGCATCGACAACCTCATTGAGGTTATGCGGCGGGATATTGGTTGCCATACCCACGGCAATACCCGACGAACCATTGATCAGCAAATTCGGGATTCGCGCCGGCAAAATACCAGGCTCTTTCTCCGAACCGTCATAGTTCGGTTCGAAATCGACAGTTTCCCTGTCGATATCGTGAAGCATTTCGTGGGCGATCTTCGCCAGGCGGATTTCGGTATAACGCATCGCCGCTGCGTTATCTCCGTCCACCGAACCGAAGTTACCCTGGCCGTCGACCAGCATATAGCGCAGCGAGAAATTCTGCGCCATACGGACGATCGTGTCGTAGACAGCCGTATCACCGTGCGGGTGATACTTACCAATCACATCACCGACGATACGCGCCGATTTCTTGTAGGCCCGGTTCCAGTCGTTGTTCAGCTCATGCATCGCAAAGAGCACGCGCCGGTGTACCGGCTTCAGGCCGTCCCGGACGTCGGGAAGCGCGCGCCCCACGATAACGCTCATTGCGTAATCGAGGTAAGAGCGGCGCATTTCCTCTTCCAGCGAGACCGGAAGGGTTTCTTTGGCGAATTGATCCATTGCGGCGTGGTTTATGCGGCGGGTTTAAGCAAATGAAGCCCGTGAATCTGACGACATGAAGAGGCCATGCCGGCGACGGGCCAACATGGCATTCTATCACGCGCGGAACCCCTTCCCGCCCCCGCCGGAACCACCCCCGCGCGGCCCCCACCGGCGCGCAACGCGCCTACCTCCGATACCCTGCAACCCAGACGGGACAAGGGTTTGCAGGCGCCGCAAGGCCGATGTTGCACAAACACCACAGGCCTAAAACCACGTGGTTGAATCGAATATATTTACTTCTTAGGAAACGAGCCTTGTGGCACAATTCCCCAGCGAAGAGCCAGACATTGTTCGAAGTGGAGCATCCACCACCTCGAGAATGTTATACTCCGAAGAATGTATGACTTGTTTTCGTCCATTTGCTCGCAGTAACCCTGCGGTGATCTCATCCTGAGAGGAGAAATATGAAAAAATTTGCCAAGCTCGCGCTCGTTGCAGCTACCGCAGTAATGGCTGCATCCGCTCAAGCCCAGTCCGTCCCCTACGAAAAGAAGGCAGTGAACGATAACTGGGGCAACGGTACGAGCGAGTACGTGTGGAAGAATGGCACGAACGAGCTCTGCTGGCGCGACAGCTCCTGGACCCCGGCAACGGCCAATGCCCTGTGCGATGGCGCACTGGCTCCGGCTGCTGCTCCGGCTCCGGCCCCGACTCCGGTCGCTCCGCCGGTTGTGTCCAGCGAGAAGGTCACTTTTGCAGCTGACACCCTGTTCGACTTCGACAAGGCTGTTCTGAAGCCCGAAGGCAAGGCCAAGCTGGACGACCTGGTCTCGAAGCTGCAAGGCATCACGCTGGAAGTCATCATCGCCGTTGGCCATACCGATTCGTTCGGTTCGGACAAGTACAACGATCGCCTGTCGATCCGTCGTGCTGAGTCGGTCAAGGCTTACCTGGTGAGCAAGGGCGTTGAAGCCAACCGCGTGTACACCGAAGGCAAGGGCAAGCGTCAGCTGAAGGTTGATCCGAAGTCGTGCAAGGGCAACCGCACCGCTCAGATCGCCTGCCAGCAACCGAACCGTCGCGTGGAAGTCGAAGTGGTCGGCACCCGCAGCGCACGTTAATCGGATCCTCTCCGATGAAGAAAAGCCCAGCGTATGCTGGGCTTTTTTTTCGCCCGCCTTCTGGCGGTTCGCTCTCGGCGGATCGCCCCATATTCGGCGCGGTACTGTTTTTTTGGTAAAGTTGCCGCAGCCTTCTCATCAGACTGCCGCCCTGCGCGGCGCCAACGATGTCGCATTCGACCACCCTCAACGCCTCGACCCAAACTGGCCGCAACGCCGATCCGAAAGAGATCGACAAATTCAGCGAGCTGGCCCACCGCTGGTGGGACCCGAATAGTGAATTCAAGCCGCTGCACGATCTGAATCCGGTCCGTGTGGACTGGATCGACGGCATCGCGCATCTGTCGGGCAAACAGGTCATCGATGTGGGTTGCGGTGGCGGCATCCTGTCGGAAAGCATGGCGCGCATTGGCGCAACCGTCCGGGGCATCGACCTGTCCAGCAAGGCGCTGAAGGTTGCCGATCTGCACAGCTTGGAATCGGGGGTGGCGGTCACCTATGAGGAAATCGCCGTCGAAGACCTGGCCGCCCGTGCGCCTGCCAGCGTCGACGTGGTGACCTGCATGGAAATGCTCGAGCATGTGCCCGATCCACAATCCATCGTGCGTGCCTGCATGACGCTGGTCAAGCCCGGTGGCTACGTGTTTTTCTCCACGATCAACCGCAACCTGAAGGCCTATTTGCTGGCCATCGTCGGCGCCGAATACGTGCTGAACATGCTGCCGCGCGGCACGCACGACTATCAGAAATTCATCACGCCCTCCGAGATGGCACGCTTCGCGCGCAACGTCGGCCTGGAGATGATCGAGATGCGCGGCATGACCTTCAATCCATTGACGCAGATCTATTCACTCGGTCGAGATACCGACGTGAATTACATGATGGCGTACCGGAAGGTGGCATGACGATGGCGAAGTTCGACGCGGTTTTCTTTGATCTCGATGGTACGCTTGCCGATACGGCCCCCGACCTCGCGGCGGCCGCCAACCGGCTCGTGGTGGAACACGGCATGCCGCCCGTCGCCTACGAAAAGCTTCGCCCGGTAGCCTCGCACGGTGCGCGCGGGCTGATCGGCGCGGCGTTCGGCAAGCGGCCGGAAGACCCGGAATTCCCCGCGCTGCGCGATACCTTCCTCGACTACTACGAGGCCGATATCGCCGTGCATACACGGCTGTTCGAGGGCATGGATGCGGTACTGGCCAAGCTCGAGGCCGACGGCGTGCCCTGGGGCATCGTCACGAACAAGATTGCGCGCTTCACGGTGCCGCTGGTGTACGCGATTGGCCTCACCCCGCGCGCATCGGCGGTGGTCAGCGGCGACACCACGCCGCACGCCAAGCCGCACCCTGCCCCGCTGCTGCACGCCGCCGAATTGAGCGGCGTGGCGGCGGCGCGCTGCCTCTATGTCGGCGACGACCTGCGCGACATCCAGGCCGGCAAGGCCGCAGGCATGGCGACCGTTTCGGCGGCGTACGGCTACTGCGGCGACGGTGAGCCGCCGGAGACCTGGGGTGCGGATTACCTGATCCATCACCCGGCCGACCTGCTTGAATTGCTGGGCTAAGTCCCCAGCTACCACAACGGAACCGGAGGCACGCCACAGGCGTCGAAACCGGGTACAATCCGTTTTCTTTCGCGTTTCTTTACGCACATTGGGGCCGACCTGGTTTCGACGTGGGTTACGAAGCAGTGAGGGCATACCGAGGACCCGTCACCTCGTTAATCAATGGGAATGCAATAACTGCTAACGACGAACGTTACGCACTGGCAGCCTAAGGGCCGCCGTCCTCGCACTGGCTCGCTGACGGGCTAGGGTTCGCAAGAACCAGCGAGGTCATTTACGTCAGATAAGCTTCGGGAGTGTCACGGGCCCGAGGACGAAAACCTAGTGACTCGCCGTCGTAGAGCGTGTTCGTCCGCGATGCGCCGGTTAAATCAAATGACAGAACTAAGTATGTAGAACTCTCTGTGGAGGGCTTGCGGACGCGGGTTCGATTCCCGCCGGCTCCACCAGTACACCGCACCACCCTGGACACGCAGCACGTCCGGGGCAATGAAAAACGGGCCTTGCGGCCCGTTTTTTTTGCTTCTGCAGTTCCGGTCAATGCACCACGACTCCATCGACCGGCATGCTTTCGAGCCGGGCGGCATAGTAGCGGTCCACGGGCAGGCTGACGCCCAGGTGCACATAGAGTTGCTTCGCGTGATCCACCGAGCCGACCATGCCCGGCATCCATAGCCGTTGCAGTCGCGCATGCGACTCGCCCGAGTGTGCCGCGAAGGCATCGACCCCGAATTCCTGGATGGCCTTGAACAGCACCAGCCCAACCAGGTACATGTCGCCCGTATCCAGCGCGATCCCTGCTTGCGCAGTCCAGCGCTCGGCGCGATCTTCAATTTTTTCCGCCTCGGCAAACCGTTCCGTCATGGTCGGCATGAACGTGTCGCCGGGCGGGAGAAAGGTAAAGCTCATCAGACGGCTCCTGACCCCGTATGCCAACAATGACGGCCAATTTCGCCGAAAACTGAAGCGATCGGAACAGATTCGAACAGTTTCCGGCGAAAAAACAACACTTAGCGAATCAAACGCCACAAGGCTGGCGTCGCCGCTGGGGCCCATCCTGCACCGCGCAAGGCGGTATGACGTTGCAGGCAGACGAAGCCTTTGCCCTGGTATGTCACGGCCTTGCCGATTTCATAGGCAGGCCCCTCGCGCCACGTATCGAGAGTGCTCCCGTCCGGTTGCCCCGTGGAAGTGCTGCCACCGCTGCCGCCGCCGGAGCGGCCGCTTGCGCTAGGCGCCTCCTTGTCGATCTCATAGCGATATCCCGGATACGACTTGCTCAGATAAACGCGGTTCGCCGTAACGGAACTCGGCGGGACGATACTGGACGCGCCATTGCGGGCCTGCAACTCCCCGATGCGGAAGATCTCGACATTGACCTTCTGGGCCAGCTGATAGGCCCACGTGCGGGCCTTGGCATTGGCGGCGGTGATCGTCAGCACATGCTTGCCCGCATCGCGTCCCATGGCGTCCAGGGCCCGGAACGTCAGTTTCGTGCCCACCACCAGATCGCCCTTGGCCGCCCAGCATCCCTTGGTCCTCCCAGCCGATCTCGCGGACAGCCAGACCGTCGCCAGGGAACTTGACGTCGGCGCACGCATAGAACAGCCTCGGGGCTGTCGCCGCGCTGCCAGGTGCTGTAGAGGATATGGCTGCCCTTCTTGCCGGGCGGCAGTTGTACCTTCATGCGATACCTGCCGCCTTCCTGCGCAGTCTGCGTGCCAGTCACCGTCGCAAATTCTTCAAGATCGCGCCAGCACAGCGGCATGCCTGGGTCCCAGTCATCGCGCGTGATGTAGTACTTGAAATACTCCGTGGCATGCGGCGCAGAGGCCCACCAGACGAATGTGTAGTCACCGGTGGCAGTGGGCACGATCGAGGTCTGCGCCCAGTCAAGCCGTGCAAGGTCCAGCCCACGGAAGCTTGCCGATCCACCGGAGCAAAGCTCGCCGTCCGCGATAAATGCACGGTGGTTGCCTGCGGCACTGCCCTGGCGTACGCCGTTCCAGTCGTAGAACTGCTGCGCGCCGCCTACCGCGCGGGCGGCCTGGCAGGCTCCCGATTTCGGTTGCTCGGCGCCTTCGTTGTAGCAGGTCAGCACCCAACTGGCGGGTAGCTCCATCGTGCCGTGTGCCTGCGTGGAAAGGGGGGCGGCTGTTGCGGCAAGCGCCAGGCATGTGATGCCGATTGCCTTGTAGGACATCGCGATTCCAAGAAAACGTGGATGAGAGTCCTCGCCATGGGTCGAGAACGGCTGCGCGATTTGACGCGCCCCCAAACACAGCGGAAATCGGAATCGTCCTAAACTGGTCTATGCCATGCCGACGATCAAACAAATGGCGAATGCAAATCCATACGGTTGTCACGCGCGTGGCAGCTACAATAGGCCGTCGCTGTTTTACGCCCTGCCCTCATGTCCGACCACCCCCGCTTCACTGTCAGCCGATCCATGGTCATGCTGCTGCCCGAGCAGCCCTTTCTGGACTGGATTCAGGCAGTGGATCCCGATCCCGTCCCCACGCTGACGCTCACCGACGTGCGCGACGATGCCAGCGTTTTCCTGCTGCCGGCGGAAGTAGCCGATACCCCCGAGAACGCCATGCGCTGGGTGGAAAAGCGCTGGCGCGCTTTCTTCGAGTTCATGCTGGGCGAGTGGTTCGACGACTCCTCCTGGCCTGAAAACCTGTCGCTGGCCATGTTTCGCGAATGGTTCACTGTCCGGTTCCATTCGATGGTCTGGGACATGGCCCCCGACGCGCCGCTCGAGTACGAGGACTGGGACGACGAGGAAGACGACGACGCGCCCACTTTCCTGCACTGATGGAGCGCTGCGCCCTACATCCATGAAAAACGGCACGCCTTGGCGTGCCGTTTTCGTCTTCCGTCGAAGGATCCGGTCAGAGAAAGCGATCCAGAATCTTCCGACTGGGCTTGTCCAACGCCAACTGGTCGCGAATCAGGTAGTGGATGCCATGGCTGTCCGAAATCAGCAGCGTGGTGCCCGTCAGCCGGCGAATGTTCTCTTCGCCGCGCAACACCAGGTCGGTCTGGCCGCGATCGGTCTGCACGGTCCACACGCTGGGCGTGGCGTACGTCGACACGCCGAGAATCTTCCGAATCTCGGGCATGAACTCGCGCGATGCCAGCTCGGCTTCGATCAGTTCGCGGGTGGTCGCCGACAGTCGATCCAGCCGCGGAATCCACGCCAGTTCCTTGCCGTCGGCGCTCATCATCCCCAGGCCGTCTTCGGCGGCGGAAATCGGAAACGCGCGCACGGGCACCACGCCCTCGTGCAGGATACCCTCGGCGGTCATCATCACGAGCTTGCCAAGGCTATTGCGGGACAGGGTGAATTCTGGCGTTTGCATAGCCGTTTCTTGAACTGATGGGTTACTGGACACTGACGGCCTCCGCGGCTTCCGCACGATTGCCCGCGCTGGTGTCATCCGGGTCGGTATCGACGTTGCGCGCCTGGGCCTGATACAGCTTGTAGTACGCGCCTTCGCGCGCCAGCAGTTCGTCGTGGCTGCCCACTTCGACGATCTGGCCACGGTCCATCACCACCAGCCGATCGGCCTTGCGCAGCGTCGACAGGCGGTGCGCGATGGCAATCGTGGTACGGCCCTGCACGAGGTTGTCCAGCGCCTTCTGGATTTCCTTCTCCGTAGACGTGTCCACCGACGACGTGGCCTCGTCCATGATGAGGATGCGCGGATCGATCAGCAGCGCGCGCGCAATCGAAATACGTTGCCGCTCGCCGCCAGACAGCGCCTGGCCGCGTTCGCCCACCAGCGAGTCATAGCCGTGCGGCAGCCGCAGGATGAACTCGTGCGCGTGTGCGGCGCGTGCCGCGGCGACGATCTCCTCGCGCGTGGCGTCGGGCTTGCCGTAGGCGATGTTGTCGGCAATCGTGCCGAAGAACAGGAACGGCTCCTGCAGCACCAGGCCGATGTTCTGGCGGAAATCCGATACCGGCAGCGAACGGATATCGACGCCATCCACCCGGATCGCCCCTTCCGAGACATCGTAGAAGCGGCAAATCAGGTTCACCAGCGTGCTCTTGCCGGATCCGCTGTGACCGACCAGCCCGATCATCTCACCCGGCTCGATGGTCAGGTTCAGGCCGCGAATCACGGCACGGTTGCCATAGCGGAAGCCCAGGTCGCGCATCTCGATCGCACCGCGCACGTTTTCCAGGCGCACGGGCTTCTGCGGCTCGGGCACGCTCGACACGTGATCGAGGATGTCGAAGATCCGCTTGGCGCCGGCGGCCGCCTTCTGGGTCACCGAGACGATCCGGCTCATCGAATCCAGACGCGTATAGAACCGGCTGATATAGGTCAGGAACGCCACCAGCACACCGACGGTAATCGCGTTGTGGCTGACCTGCCAGATACCGAAGATCCAGACCACCAGCAGGCCCACTTCGGTCAGCAGCGTCACGGTCGGCGTGAACAGCGACCACACGGCATTCACACGGTCATTGATCGCAAGATTGTGACGATTGGCCTCGCGGAAGCGCGTCACCTCGCGCTTTTCCTGGGCAAACGCCTTGACCACGCGGATACCTGGAATCGTATCGGCCAGCACGTTGGTGATTTCCGACCAGATCCGGTCGATTTTCTCGAAGCCATGACGCAGGCGGTCACGCACCAGATGGATCATCCACGCGATAAACGGTAGCGGCACCAGCGTGACCAGCGCCAGCCACGGGTTAATGGAAATCAGGATGACCGACGTCATCACGATCATCAGCACGTCGGTGGCGAAATCCAGCAGATGCAGCGACAGGAACACGCTGATGCGGTCGCTCTCGGAGCCGATGCGGGCCATCAGGTCGCCGGTGCGCTTGCCGCCGAAGTATTCGAGCGACAGCTTGAGCAGATGTTCGTAGGTGGTGGTGCGCAGGTCGGCGCTGATGCGTTCCGACACGCGTGCCAGCAGGTAGGTGCGCGCCCAGCCCAGCCCCCAGGCCACCAGCGCGGCGCCCAGCAGGCCCGCCAGGTAGACCTTGACCAGGTCGTAGTCGATCGGCACGCCGTTCTGGTACGGGATCAGCACCTTGTCCATCAGCGGCATGGTCAGGTACGGGGGCACCAGCGTGGCAGCCGTGCCCAGCAACAGCAGCACGAAGCCGGCCAGCAGTTCCCAGCGGTACGGCCGCGCAAAGCGCCACAGGCGCAGCAGCGCCCAGGTGGACGGCGGGGTCTCCAGTTCGCGGCTGCATTGCGGACACTGCTCTTCGCCCGGCGGAATCGGGGCCTTGCAGGTCGGGCAGATATCGGCTTCCGGATCGGCGGCGTGACCGGTTGCCAGCAGATCGCGGCGCACATCGAACTGATCCGCCAGCCGCAACGCGTCAGGATTGTAACCAAGCGTGTAGCGCCAGCTGGCCAGCCGCTGCTGGCCATCGCCCAGTTCCAGCATACCCACGCCGGCGTGGTCGCCATGGGAAAGGGTCAGGTCAGGCGCGATGTCCCAGCTACGCGACGCGGTTTCACCGGGGGCGCGAGAGATCAGACGACGATCCGTCACAACCAGCCACCCTTGGGTAAAATGCAGCCTTGCGTCCAGGTCCAGCGTCAGTCCGGCCAGGACGGTTTCCCCGGGCAGCAGGCCGGCGCCGAGTTCGGCAGCCCAGGGACCTTGCGGGCCGGGGTGGTTGGAAGCAGACGGGGAGGACTGGGTCATTGTTGGCGCAAAAAGCGATAAAAGCGCGTCCGCAGACCCAAAAACGGATCAAATACGGACATAACTTGAAACAATTTAAGCGGTTCGCCAGGCTGGCGGCCCGCAATTTTGCCCGCAAGTATACATAACGCAAACAACCGGGCACCTTGGTGCGTTGCACAATGCATTACTGGTCTCGAAGGGTAACGAAGGGTCAACCCTGAGGCTACAGTAACGTTAACGAAAGATTAGCTTTCCATTTCCCGGGCACTCGCCCACTGCCTCAAGCAAATTCAATGAAAAAGAAGGACATTGAGATTTTCGATGTCATGTCGCTGCGCGGCCCGAATATGTGGACATATCGGCCAGTGCTGGAGGCATGGGTCGATATCGGCGAACTGGAGGATTTCCCCTCCAACAAGATTCCGGGGTTCTACGAGCGCCTCTCGGCGTGGCTACCCACGCTGATCGAGCACCGCTGCAGCCCGGGCGTGCGCGGTGGCTTCCTGATGCGATTGAAGGAAGGCACCTGGCCCGGGCACATCCTGGAACACGTCACGCTTGAGCTGCAGAACCTGGCCGGCATGCCGGGCGGATTCGGCAAGGCGCGCGAGACCCCGGTCCGCGGCGTCTACAAGGTCATCGTGCGGGCCTGGCATGAGCAGGTGACGCGCGCCGCGCTGTTCACCGCGCGTGATCTGGTCATGGCTGCCATCGAAGACCGCCCGTTCGACGTCGACGCCGCCGTGGAAACCCTGCGCGACCTCGTCGACGAGCACTGCCTGGGACCGAGCACCGCCTGCATCGTCGATGCCGCGGACGACAGCGACATCCCGTCGATCCGCCTGTCCGACGGCAACCTGGTGCAGCTTGGCTACGGTGCGCGCCTGCGCCGTATCTGGACGGCCGAGACCGACCGCACCAGCGCCATCGCCGAATCGATCTCGCGCGACAAGGACCTGACCAAGACGCTGCTGGAGTCATGTGGCGTGCCCGTGCCGGAAGGCCGCATGGTCGATAGCGCCGAAGACGCCTGGGAAGCCGCCGAGAGCATCGGCCTGCCCGTGGTGGTCAAGCCCTACGACGGCAATCATGGCCGTGGCGTGTTCACGAACCTGATGACGCGCGACGAAGTGCAGACCGCCTACGCCGTTGCCATCGAGGAAGGCAACGGCGTGATCGTCGAACGCTTCGTGCCCGGCAACGAGCACCGCCTGCTGATCGTGGGCGGCCGCATGGTGGCCTGCGCCATGGGCGAGACGGCCTCCGTGGTGGGCGACGGCAAGCAGACCATCGACGAACTGATCGAATCGCAGATCAATTCCGACCCGCGCCGTGGCAGCACCGAGGATCATCCGCTGAACCGCGTGCGCCTGGATTCGGCCGCACGCCTGGAACTGAAGCGCCAGGGCTATGCCGATGGCGGCGCCGTGCCGCCCGAGGGCCGCACCGTGCTGATCCAGCGCAACGGCAACGTGGCCTTCGACGTGACCGACCGCGTGCACCCGAGCGTGGCCGCGCATGCCTCGCTGGCTGCGCGCATCGTCGGCCTGGACATCGCCGGCGTGGACCTGGTGGCCGAGGACATCTCGCGCCCGCTGGCCGACCAGCGCGGTGCCATCGTCGAGGTCAACGCCGGCCCGGGCCTGCTGATGCACATCAAGCCCGCCGACGGCGAACCGCGCCCCGTGGGCCGCGCCATCGTCGATCACCTGTTCCCGACCCGCAACGGCGTGGCCGACGACGGCCGCATTCCCGTGGTGGGCATCACCGGCACCAACGGCAAGACCGTGGTGGCCAAACTCGTGGCGCGCCTGCTGCAACTGTCGGGCAAGCATACGGGCCTGTCGTGCAGCGATGGCCTGTTCCTGGACCGCCGCCAGGTGGAAAAGGGCGACCGTGGCGAAAAGGCCAGCTGGGACGCCGGCCACCGCATCCTCATGAACCGCGCGGTGGAAGCCGCCGTGTTCGAGAACGACAGCGGCATGATCCTGTCGCAGGGCCTGCCGTACGACCGCTGCCAGGTAGGCGTGGTCACGAACTTCGGCCAGCCCGACCACCTCGGCGACTACTACGTCGAGGATGAAGACCGCATGTACAACGTGCTGCGCACGCAGATCGACGTGGTGCTCAAGACCGGCTCGGCCGTGCTGAACGCCGCCGATCCGCGCCTGGTCGAAATGGCCGAGCTGTGCGATGGCGACGTGATCTTCTTCGGCCTGTCCGCCGACCTGCCCGCCATCGTCGAGCATCGCGCCGCCGGCCGCCGCGCCGTGTTCGTGCGCGACGGCAAGGTGGTGATGGCCACCGGCACCACCGAAAGCGCGCTGACCGACGTGTCGGCGATTCCGCTGACCTACGCCGGCCGCGTTGCCTTCCAGATCGAGAACGTGCTGGCCGCCGTGGCCACGGGCTGGGCGCTGGGCATCTCGAACGACCTGATCCGCGCCGGCATCGTCACCTTCGACGTGGGCCAGGTGGATGTACCGGGCCGCTTCACGCTGTTCGAGCGCCAGGGCGCCACGGTGATCGTCGACGACGCGCACAATGCACCGGCGCTGGAAGCGCTGGCCGCCGCGCTGGACCGCTTCCCGGCCGAGCGCCGCATGCTGGTGTTCGGTGCCGGCGTGCAGCGCCGCGACGAAGACCTGGTGCAGCAGGGCAAGGTGATCGGCAAGACATTCGATCGCGTGTTCCTGTGCGAAGACCACAGCGTACGCCGCGACCTGCCCGATGCCGAAGCCCGCGCGCTGCTGAAGAAGGGCCTGTACGAAGGCCGCCGCGTGACGAAGATCATCGACGAAGCCGGTCGGCGCGAGGCGGTGGAAGCCGCGCTGTCGCAACTGGTGGCCGGTGACCTGCTGGTCCTGCAGTGCGACGAGACCTCGACCGAGAGCACCGTCGAGCAGGTACACCAGTGGATGGGCCGCAGCGGACGCCGCGCGTAATCCCGCCCGGAAGAACAACGGACAAACGATTCTATGGAAGTCTCTCGTATCCGGGCTCTGCGTGGCCCGAATCTGTGGTGCCGGCATACCGCCATCGAAGCCATCGTGGCGTGCTCGGACCAATCGCATCTGCTGGCCGAACTGCCGGGCTTCGAGGATCGGCTGCGCGCCCGCTTTCCGGGCATCGGCCCGATGCGGCCCGACGACGAGGCTGGCTCGCCGTCGATGGCCCACGCGCTGGAAGCCGCCGCGCTGGGCCTGCAGGCAGCCGCCGGCTGCCCGGTCACGTTCAGCCACGCCGCGCCGACGCTGGAACCGGGCACCTACCAGGTGGTGGTGCAGTACAGCGAGGAAGAAGTGGGCCGCCTGGCCTTCGACCTGGCCGAGCAGTTGTGCCTGGCCGCGCGCGACGACAAGCCGTTCGATCTGGAAGATGCGCTGCATCGCCTGCGCGAACTCGATGAAGACGTGCGCCTGGGGCCCAGCACCGGGTCCATCGTCTACGCCGCCGTGGCGCGTGGCATTCCGTATCGCCGCCTGACGCAGGGCTCGATGGTGCAGTTCGGGTGGGGCAGCAAGCAACGCCGCATCCAGGCCGCCGAGACCGACATGACCAGCGCGGTCTCCGAATCGATCGCGCAGGACAAGGAACTGACCAAGGCGCTGCTGCATGCGGCCGGCGTGCCCGTGCCGCTGGGCCGTTCGGTGACCAGCGCCGAGGAAGCCTGGGCGGCCGCGCAGGAGATCAACGGCCCGGTCGTGGTGAAGCCGCGCGACGGCAACCAGGGCAAGGGCGTGGCCGTGCGCATCCGCACGCGCGAGGAAGTGATGACGGCCTACGAAGTGGCCGCCGACATTTCATCGGACGTGCTGGTCGAGCGCTACATCCCGGGCCACGACTTCCGCCTGCTGGTGGTCGGCAAGCACCTGGTGGCCGCGGCGCGCCGCGATCCGCCGCAGGTCATTGGCGATGGCACCCACACGGTGCGCCAGCTCGTGGAAGAAGTGAACCGCGACCCGCGTCGCGGCGAAGGCCACGCCACGTCGCTGACCAAGATCCGCTTCGATGACATCGCGCTGGCCACGCTGGCCAAGCAGGGCCTGAGCGCCGATGCCGTGCCGGCCAAGGGCGCGCGCGTGGTACTGCGCAACAACGCGAACCTGTCCACCGGCGGCAGCGCCACCGATGTGACCGATGACGTCCACCCCGATATCGCCGCCCGCGCGGTGGCCGCCGCCCAGATGGTGGGCCTGGACATCTGCGGCGTCGACGCCGTGTGCGAGACGATGCTCAAGCCGTTCGAGGAACAGGCCGGCGGCATTGTCGAAGTGAACGCCGCGCCGGGCCTGCGCATGCACCTGCAGCCGTCATACGGCAAGGGCCGCGCCGTCGGCGAAGCCATTATCTCGACCATGTTCACCGATGGTGACGACGGCCGCATTCCCGTCGTGGCCGTATCGGGCACCAACGGCAAGACCACCACCGTCCGCCTGATCACCCATATCCTGGCCTCGAACGGCCTGCGCATGGGCATGACCGGCACCGATGGCGTGTACATCCAGGGTCAGCGTATCGACACCGGCGACTGCAGCGGCCCGCGCAGCGCGCGCAATGTGCTGCTGCACCCCGACGTGGACGCCGCGGTGTTCGAGACGGCCCGCGGCGGCCTGCTGCGCGAAGGCCTGGCCTTCGACCGCTGCGATGTGGCCGTGGTGACCAACGTGGGCGAAGGCGACCACCTGGGGCTGTCGTACATCAGCACCGTGGAAGACCTGGCCGTGCTCAAGAGCGTGATCGTGCAGAACGTGGCGCCGCACGGCATGGCCGTGCTGAACGCCGCCGATCCGATGGTGGCGCGCATGGCCGATGCCTGCCCGGGGTCGATCACGTTCTTCGCGCAGGACGCGGGCCTGCCGACGATGGCGCTGCACCGCGCCCAGGGCAAGCGCGTGGTGTTCATGGAGGGCGCCGAGATCGTGGCCACCGAGGGTGATACCAGCGTGCGTTTTGCGCTGGCCGACATCCCGCTGACGCGCAACGGCTCGATCGGCTTCCAGGTGGAAAACGCCATGTCGTCGATTGCCGCCGCCTGGGCACTGGGCATCGACTGGAACGTGATCCGCCGCGCGCTGGCCACGTTCGTCAACGACGCCGCCACCGCGCCGGGCCGCTTCAACGTGTTCGACTACAAGGGCGCCACGCTGATCGCCGACTACGGCCACAACCCCGATGCCATCCAGGCGCTGTGCAACGCCGTGCAGACCATGCCGTCGAAAAAGCGCGTGGTGGTCATCAGCGGGGCGGGCGACCGTCGCGACGAGGACATCCGCAAGCAGACCCAGATCCTGGGTGGCGTGTTCGACGACGTGCTGCTGTACCAGGACCAATGCCAGCGCGGCCGTGAAGACGGCGAAGTGCTGGCGCTGCTGCGCGAAGGCCTGGTCGGTGCGCAACGCACCAGCCACACCGAGGAGATCCGCGGCGAGTTCGTGGCCATCGACACGGGGCTGGCACGCCTGCAGCCGGGCGACCTGTGCCTGATCCTGATCGACCAGGTCGAGGAAGCGCTGGACCACATCGCCCAACGCGTGGCCGCGCAGTAATCCGGCCCCGCCCTGCCACCCTCTCCCGCCCGCCGGGAGAGGGTTTCTCTCCCCTCCCCTTCCTCTTGCCGTCCACCGCCATTCGGTGCGACAGTATCCGGTACCGACTCCCATCGCCACGCCCACGGCCGCTGCCCCGTCCGTCGACGAGGAGACCGCATATGTCTACGCCGCAAACCGTTGTCGTCACCTATATCGCCGCGACGGCGGAACAGGTCTGGCAGGCCCTGACCGACCCCGTGCTAAGCGTGAAGTACTTTTTCGGACGCCGCGTCGAATCCGACTGGCAGGTGGGCAGCCCCTTCGTGCTGCGCATGGATGACGGCAAGGTCGACTCGCAGGGCGTTGTACTGGCCGCCGAGCCGCCCTACCGCCTGTCGGTCACGTGGCGCGTGGAGTGGCTGGAAGCGTTCTGCCAGTTGCCCGAGGTGGTGGTCACGTGGCAGATCGACGCGCTGGGCGACGAAGCCGTGCGGCTGACCGTCAGCGAGCTCCATCAGGAACCGCTGGACGAACAGATCCTGCAGGGCGGGCGCAACGGCTGGCCGCTGATCCTGGCCGGCCTGAAGACACTGCTGGAAACGGGGCGCCAGCTCAATGTCGAGGCCCCCAGGCCGCCAACCGCACCCGATGCCCCCTCGGCGCCATCGCCGGCGATGCAGGATCAGTGACGCGTCGGCAGCGACAGGCGCCGTTCCAGCACGTGCTGGAACGCCGATAGCGCCGTGCTGAGGATCCAGTAGATCGCGGCGGCCGCCAGGTACAGCGGTAGCGGCTGGTAGGTGGCCGCGATGATCTCCTGCGACGTGCGCAGCAGTTCGGTCACGGTGATCACCGACACAAGCGATGTGTCCTTGATCAGGCTGATGAGGCTGTTCGACAGGCTCGGCACGGCCAGCCGCAACGCCTGCGGGCCCACCACGTGCAGCAGCGTCTGCACCGGCGTCATGCCCAGGCTGTAGGCCGCCAGCCACTGCCCGCGCGGCACACCCAGGATGGCCCCACGCATGCTTTCCGACAGGTAGGCACCCACGTTGAGGCTCAGCGTCAGCACGCCGGCCGGCGTGGGTTCGAGCGCAATGCCGATACCCGGCAACCCGTAATAGACGACGAAGATCTGCACCAGCAACGGCGTGCCGCGCATGATGCTGACGTACACGCGCGCCATCACTTTGAGAATCCGCTGATTTCCAATCCCCATCAGCGCCACCACAATCCCGATCACCAGGCCAAAAGCC
The DNA here is from genome assembly GCF_002858765.1 of Cupriavidus pauculus. GTDB lineage: Bacteria > Pseudomonadota > Gammaproteobacteria > Burkholderiales > Burkholderiaceae > Cupriavidus > Cupriavidus pauculus_B. The sequence goes on along the minus strand of NZ_PJRP01000001.1, from coordinate 993,292 downwards.
ATCGACAGCACGGCGAACTTCAGCGTGAGCAGCGTGCCCTGCAGCAATACGGGAAGCGAATCAATGACGAGCTGGAGCGCGGACATGGCGGGGCTGGGATTCAGTCAATCTGGGGCCGGAATGCCGCGATCATACGTGAAACGCGGCGCCGGGCGACGGGTTGGCGATTTTCGTCTTTCGGGATTGGTTCAGACGGAGGTGGTCATGAAGATGAAGGAAACGTACCTGCAGGTCGACGACGTGGCGGGAAACGGCGATGGCTTGCCCGGGGCAGGCATCACGCAGGACGACGGCCCGGCGCCACGCATCAAGGCGAGCGAAGTCGTGGCGCTGGCGCGGGACATGGGGGTGTCGAAGAAGAAGCTCATTCGTGCGCTGGGGTTTGACCGGGGGGAGATTCTGCGCAAGACACGCGGCGATGAGTACCTGGACGAGCGGCAAAGCGAATTGTTCGCGCACATGCTCGGCATCATTGCCACGCTCAATCATTTCTACTTTGACGGCACGCACGACCACACTTCGCTCGCGGCCCGCCGCGAGTGGGCCGAGTATCTTGATTGGGAGCCGTTTTCCCTGGGCTATCGCCCGGTTTCCGAGTTTCTGCGGACCATCGAAGGACAGAATCTGGTGGCGAGCGAAATCCACGCAGGCTTTTATGGGATGTGCCTATGATCACCGTATGGAGAATTGCCACGGAAGCCGCGTCACATCCCGCGGACGACATCAGCGGGGACGGTGCATATCGGCACGGGGGCGATGGAACCGCTGCGGGACGTCGGTGCTGTACTGCACCGGCTCGGTTGCATTGGCCTGTCTTGAAACGCTGGCACACGTGCGGAAGGGCAAGCCGCCGGCGAACAAGTATCTGGTCCGTCTGGATATACCCGACGAGCTTTGGCAGAACGCCTGCAAACACTCGACCGACACCATCCCCATCGGCTGGGACGCCGTGCCGCCCGGCAAGACCAGTCACGATTTTGGCGAGCAATGGATTGCCGACGGTCGATCCGCAATCCTGGTCGTGCCGTCCGTGATTGCGCCTGAGGAATGCAACATCCTCATCAACCCGTATCACGTCGACTGGAAGCGCATACGCAGCCGGAAGATCCGCAAATGGGTCTACGACTTCCGGCTGCTGCGGCGGCTTTTTACTTGAGCGGCTTCGTCACGTCCGAGCCGAACCACTTGTTCGACAGCTTGGCCAGCGTGCCATCCTTGCGGAGGTCGTCCAGCGCCTTGTCGATGGCGGCGGCGAACTTCGGGTTGTCCTTGCGGAACGGGATGGCGACTTCGGTGTTGGCGCCCGGCAGCACGGCACCCGGGCGCAGCGGCAGGTTGGCCTGCTTGATCAGGTAGTTGACCATCAGGCGGTCATTGAGCGCGGCATCCACGCGCTGGGCGGCCAGATCGCGCAGGTACTCGGGGGCGCCCGGATAGGTCTTGACGTCGATGCCCGGCACGGACTTGGCCAGCTCGTTGTAGTTGCTGCCCAGGCTCACGCCGAGCTTGTGGCCCTTCAGCGCGTCGAGCGAAGCGAACTCGCGCTTGTCGTCCTTGCGCTGGATCAGTTGGGCGGCCGAATAGACGTACGGCGTCGAGAAATCGAGCACCTGCTTGCGCTGCGGGGTAACCGAAACCTGGTTGACGATGATGTCGAACTTGCCGGCTTGCAGGCCCGCGATGATCGCGCTCCATTCGGTCGTCACGAATTCGGGCTTGACGCCAAGCTTGGCGGCCACGGCGCGTGCCACTTCCACGTCGAAGCCGTCCAGTTCATTGTTCGCGCCGCGATATCCGAACGGGGGGTAGGTTCCTTCCAGACCGACCTTGAGCACGCCAGCCTGTTTCACCGTGTCCAGCAGATCGGCAGCATGGGCGGCCGTCGCGGCCAGGCCAGTGGCACCGGCTACCAGGGCGGTGGCCAGCAGGGATTTGAACCAACCCGATCGAATCGTTCGCATATCTTCTCCAGTGGGATGCGGTTTGCTTGCCGGTGCCCCTTTTGAGGGAAATCCGACGGCTCTATGAGCCTATAACGGGCTCCAAGGTACCGCAAATACTATCGATGGCGAAATAACGATTCGATATGGCTATATAACCAATTCTGCACAGCGGGCGGCACCCCTCCTGCCCAAGGCAGGCGGCGCACCACCGGCTGGCTGGCGTCTTACTGGAACGCCTTGTCGTTCGGCTCCGCGAACAGTTGCTTCATTTCCGGCGACAGCGCGTAGTTCATATTGATGTTGCGCGGCGGGATCGGCTGCAGGAACCACTTGGTGTAGAGCTTTTCGGCACGGCCGCTCTTCTGGATATCGGCCACCACGCCGTCCACGAGCTTCTTGAACGACGGATCGTCCTTGCGGAACATGCAGGCATAGTTTTCGGTCTGCAGCGGCGTACCGGCCACCACCCAGTCGGCAGCGTTCTTGGCCTTGGTGCGCTCGCCGTACAGCAGCGGTTCATCCATCACGAACGCCGCCGCACGGCCCGACTCCAGGATCAGGAAGGCCTGGCCATGGTCCTTGGCGCTGGTCAGGTTCATGTTCATGCCTTCGCCATTCATCTTCACCAGCAGACGCTCGCCGGTGGTGCCGGCCGTGGTCACCACGTTCTTGCCCTTGAGCTGCGGGAAGTCGGTCACGCCCGAGTCCTTCTTCGTCAGCATGCGGATGCCGTAGATGAACAGGCTGTTCGAGAAGGCCACCTGCTTCTGGCGCTCGGTGTTGTTGGTGGTGCTGCCGCATTCGATGTCGATCGTGCCGTTCTGCACCAGCGGAATGCGGTTCTGCGACGTGATCGGCGTCATCTTGACCTGCAGGTTCGGCGTGTTCAGCGTCGACTTCACCTTGTCGACGATAGCCAGCAGGTAGTCGTGCGAATAGCCCATCACCTGGTTGCCATCCGAATACGAGAACGGAATGGACGATTCACGATAGCCCAGCGAAATCACACCGCTGTCCTTGATCTTCTTGAGCGTGTCGCCATCGGCGGCGTGGGCGCCGGCGGCGGCACCGGCCAGCACGGCGGCAGCCAGCAGGCGGTGGATGGGGGTCGAACGGACAGACAGTGACTTCATGGTTCGCTCCTTCAAGGGGCTTGGTTTAATAGACTTCAGACTTGAGGCAATCTCACTACCCAACGTACTACTCAACTTCCAGCACAACCCGTGTTGCGTCAGCCTGGCCCGAAAGCCTCAGGCCGACGCTGCACTGAAATCTTCCGCGTCGATGGCCGGCGTGCGTCCCGCCAGCCGGTCGGCCAGCAGGCCCGCGCTGCCCATGGCCAGCGTGAACCCGAGCGCGCCATGCCCAAGGTTCAGCCACAGCCCGCGCAGGCGCGATTCGCCGATCATCGGCAGCCCCGTCGGCGTGGCCGGCCGCAAACCCGCCCAGGGCTGCAGCCCGTCGAGGTCGGCGCCGTTCATCACGTTGCCGAATACCGATCGCGTCTGCGTTACCAGCGTCTGGGCCCGCTCGCGATCGATGACCGCCCCGCCGCGCACGATATCGGCCATCCCCGCCACGCGTAGCGTATTGCCGATGCGCGCATAGACGATCTTGTTGGCGAAGTCCGTCACGCTGATGTGCGGGGCCCGCGCGCCATCGGCAATGGGCACCGTGATGCTGTACCCCTTGAGCGGCCACAGCATCGGCCGGATGCCGGTCGGCCTCAGCAGCGGCACACTGCCGATGCCGCCCGACACGATCACCACATCGGCGTCGATTTCGCCATGATCGGTGCGCAGACCGGTGACACGCTCGCCGCTGCGCACCAATTCGGTCACCCGGGTGCCGAACTTCAGCGTCACGGCCGGGTTGCCTTGCAACAGATGGGCCAGCGACACGCAGAACAGGTGGCAATCGCCCACTTCCTCGCTCGGGGTGTAGATGGCGCCGACGATGTCCTGACGGATGCCCGCCAGCGCTGGCTCCAGCGCCACGGTGGCGTCGCGATCCAGCGCCTGCTGCTCGCAGCCCAGACTGGCCTGGTAGTCCAGCAAGCCGCATGCCGACTCGTAGGCCGCCGCGTCGCGGTGCACTACCAGCTTGCCGCGCCGCGCAAAATCGAATCCACCCCCCTCCTGGCGCGCCTCGGGCCGGTTCACGAAGGCCTGCATCAGGTCGCGCGAATAAAAGGCCAGCCGCAGCAGCTTGCGCGTGGTGGCCTCGCTGGTCGGGGCATTGCACGCCTGCACGAAGGCCATCAGCCAGCGCCATTGGTCCGGGTCCATCGACGGCCGGAAGCGCATCGGCGAATCGCGATCGAGCAGCCAGCCCGGCACCTTCGACAGCACACCCGGCCCCGCCAGCGGCGCCACATAGCTGTAGCTGAGCTGGCCGCCGTTGGCGAAACTGGTTTCCTCACCGGGACCGTCGTGGCGCTCGACCACCGTCACCTCATGACCATCATTGGCCAACCGCCACGCGGTAGTCATGCCAACGACACCGGCACCCACAATCGCTACGCGCATCTGTCTTGCCTTGCCTTCTCATTTCTGACGATGGGGCAGAGCGTAGAACACTGCGCACGGCTTGCCCAATGCCAATACGTGCCAGAATATGTCCCCGGGCTATAGGTACCGCCACCCGGGTCTACCCGTAGTGCAAAGCACCATTTTTCCGCACCAAACCGGCCTTTTTCGGGCACCACAACGATGCGCCTGCGTCAGATCGAGGTTTTTCGCGCCGTCATGCTGACCGGCACCGTCAGCGAGGCCGCGCGCCTGCTCCATGTCTCGCAACCGGTGGTGACGCGCGTCCTGCAGCATGCCGAGGCGTCGCTGGGCTTCCGGCTGTTCGATCGACAGCGCGGCCGGCTGCAGCCCACGCCCGAAGCCCAGGCCCTGTATGGCGATGTCGAAAGGCTATATGGCGAGATCGAGCGCGTGCGGCGCGTATCCGAAAGCCTGCGCCACAAGGGCGCGGGGCGCCTGCGTGTGGCCGCCACCCCAAGCCTGGCCAATCCGCTGCTGGTGCCCGCCGTGCGCCGCTTCTGCGCGCGGCATCCCGAGACCCAGGTGCAGGTGCTGACCCACCACACCAATGAAATCGTGGCGGCGCTGCTGGCCAACCAGATCGACGTAGGATTCGCGTTCTCGCCGCCCCGCCACGAGGCGATATCCAGCGTGCCGGTGGCCACCGGCCGGATGCTACTAGCCGTTCCGCGTGCCCAGCCGTTGCCGGCGGGCGGCAAACGCGGTGTGGTGCCGATCCGCAAGGTGCTGGAGCGCCCGTTCATCGGCTACGACGACGACAGCTCGCTGGGCCTGCTGGTGCGCCAGACACTGGCACGCCATGCGCTGGAGCCGCATTCGACGCTGGAAGTGCAAACCTATTCGCTGGCGCTGGCCCTGGTAGACGCCGGCCTGGGCCTGACGTTGCTGGATCAGTACACGGCGCTGAGCGCCAATCCGGCCAATGTGGCGCTGCATGATGTCCAGCCCGAACTTGGCTTCGAGATCCAGATGCTGCGCGCCAGCCATCGCGGCGCCTCCAGCCTGGTCGACGATATGCATGCCCAGTTCGCCGCGGCGGCCCAGGCCCTGGACGCCACGCTCTCCCACCGGCTGGAAGCCCCGGCCGCGCAGTTCGAGGCAACGACCCGCCAGGCGCCATGACATTGAGCAGACAATTGACAGCGCACCACGCCGTACACCATCATCAATCCGCCCCGACGGGCGCGTGACCTTCCTATGTTCGTCCTGACCCTAGTCCTGCTGGTGCTGGTGAGTGCGTTCTTCTCGATCTCCGAAATCGCCCTGACCGCGGCCCGGCGCACCAAGCTCCAAGTCCTCTCGGATCGCGGCGACCGCCGCGCCACCAAGGTATTGCTGCTCAAGGAAGAGCCCGGCAATTTCTTCACCGTCGTGCAGATCGGCGTGAACAGCGTGGCGATTCTGGCCGGTATCCTGGGAGAAAAACACGTCTCCGACCTGCTCTTCGACGCCCTGCTGCCCTGGCTCAGCCCCGACATCGCCCAGCGCGTGGCCAATATCGGCTCGTTCCTGGTGGTGACGCTGCTGTTCATCCAGTTTGCCGACCTGATCCCGAAGCGCGTGGCCATGACCTTCCCCGAGACCTGCGCGGTCAACGTGATTGGTCCGATGCTGACGATGCTGAGGCTGTTCAAGCCCGTGGTGTGGGTGTTCAATGCGGCCGCCGATGCGATGCTGAAGCTGCTGGGCATCCCGACCAAGCCCGTGGACCAGATCACGACCGAGGACATCGCGGCCATGGTCGATGCCGGGGCCGAGGCCGGCGTGCTGCACAAGCACGAGCTGCACCTGATCGAAAACGTGTTCGAGCTCGACTCGAAGCCCATCACCGCGATCATGACGCCGCGCGACGACGTGGTATTCCTGACCCTCGACGAGTCGGCCGACAGCGTGCGCCGCAAGCTGGTCAAGCAGCCGCACGGGCAGTACCCGGTCTGCGGCAAGACCATCGACGACGTGCTCGGCTGCATGGATTCCAAGGCCATCCTGCAACTGCTGCTGGCCAACGAGAACGCCTCGGTGCTGGACGACATCGGCAAGCACTACGACAAGAACGTGCTGGTGATCCCGGACACGCTCACGCTGTCCGAGTCGCTGACGCGCTTTCGTGAGATGCACGAGAGCTTTGCCGTGGTGATGAACGAATATGGGCTGGTGGTGGGTATCGTCACGCTGGACGACATTGTCGGCGCACTGATGGGCGACATCCTCTACTCGGCCGAGGACGAGCAGATCGTGCGGCGCGATGCCACGTCATGGCTGGTCGACGGCCTGACGCCGCTGGTGGACCTGAAGAAGGCGCTGGAACTCGATACGCTGCCCGGCGAAGACTATGTCGATACCGCGGCAGGGCTGGTCATCTATTCGCTGAAGCGCATCCCGAAGAAGTCGGAGTCGATCACCGTGGCCGGCTTCCGCATCGAGGTGCTCGACATCGACCATCACAAGATCGACCAGCTGCTGGTGTCTCGGCTGACCGCGCCGGGTCAGGCCAGCGACACCCCTGGCGGCATCTCCTGACCGGCCAGCGTCTCGCGCACGATGCCAAGCAGCCGCTGCGCACTGGCCGACTGCGCGCGCAACGGTCGCGTCATCACGCATAGTTCGCGGAGCAGCGCCGGCCCCTGCAACGGGCGGAACAACAGTTCGGGGTTTGGATTGCGCTGATAGGCCAGCGCGGGCAGCACCGAATAGTAGCCGCCGCGCGCGAGCATCGCGAACAGATAGGCGGTGCTCTCCACCTCGTCGTGCTCGCGGGCCAGTTCGGGCCAGTGCATGGCGTGGCTGCGCAAGAAGCGACCGATACCCGTATCGGCGCTGAAGCCCACGTACTTGCCGTGCTGCAACGCATCCCAGGTGACCGGCCCCTCTGTCTGCGCCAGCGGCGAGTCGCGGTGAAAGATCACGCCATAGCAATCCTTCACCAGCGGCGTGTAGTCGAGTTCGTCATGCCCGTGGAACCGACTGTCGATGGCAAAGTCGACCTCGCCTTCCAGCACAAGTTGCTCGGTCTGCTGCGCGGCGGGGTTGCGTAGCGAGATCGTGATATCGGGATACGTGTCCCGAAAGCGCGGCAGGGCCGGCACCAGAAACTGGCCGATCACCGATGACGCCGCGCAGATGCGGATATGCCCACGCTCGCCCTGTGCCACGGCCTGCAGGTCCGATATCGCGCTGTCGAAGCCATTGACCACGCGCAGCGCCCCCGGCAGGAACTGCTCGGCATGGCCGGTCAGGTGCACCCGCCGCGTGGTGCGGTCGAACATGCGAAGGCCCACCGCTTCCTCGAACTGCTGGATGGTGGCCGTCAGCGCCGATTGCGTCACGCAAAGCCGCAATGCCGCCGCCGTGAACGAACCGGTTTCGGCAACGGTAAGGAAGCTGCGCAACTGCTTGAGCGTGACGTTGTGACGCATCGGCGCCGTCTCCGTATTTTTCCGCTGGCCGTGACCAGCCGCCAGCGGCTGCCGGGACTGCCCAATGTGCCGACGCTCGACGAGGCCGGCGTCAAGGGCTATGAATCGCTGTCGTGGAGCGGCGTGGTGGCACCGGCGGCCACGCCGAAGGGCATCGTGCTCAAGCTCAATCGCGCGATCGACCAGATCCTGAAATCCGACGATGTGAAGGCGCGGCTGGTGCAGCTTGGTGTGGAGCCGGTAGGCGGCACGCCCGAGGACTTCGCGCGCCAGATCAAGACCGAGCATGACAAGTGGGGCAAGGTCATCCAGACCGCCGGCATCAAGCTGAACTGACCGCCATAACCGCCACGCCACCACGACGCTCGCAATGCCCACCACCACCATGACCCCCACCCGTGGCCAGACCATGGCCGAGAAGCTGCTGTCGCGCGCCGCCGGCCATGCCGTCTACGCCGGCGACCTGGCCATCTGCGAGCCCGACATGGCGATGGGTACCGATGGATCGGTGCCGATGGCGCTCGATTACTTCCGCGACATGCAGGAAGACAGCGCGCTGCCCGCCCCCGCCCGGCCGGATCGGCTGGCCTTCGCGCTCGATCACTACGGCGTCGCATCGGGCGAGCGTGCGATGGCCCTGCAGGCCAAGGCGCGCAGCTTCGCACGCCTCTTCGGCATCCATCTGTTCGATGTCGCCGAGGGCATCGGCCACCAGTTGCTGCTGGAATCCGGCCGCGTGCTGCCTGGCCAACTAGCGGTAGGGGCCGACTCGCACGCGGTGTCGTATGGCGCGCTCAACGCCTTCGGCTCGGGCATCGGTTCGTCGGACCTGGCCGGCATCTTCCAGTGCGGCCAGTTGTGGCTGAAGGTGCCAGGATCGATCCGTGTCCACCTCACCGGCAAGCTGCCGCCTCACGCATCGGCCAAAGACCTGGCACTGACGATGGCACGCTCGCTCGGTGCCGGCGGCGCCAACTACATGGCGCTCGAATTCGATGGGCCTGGCGTGGCGTCGGTCGATGTGGACGACCGTATCGTGCTGGCCAACATGTCGGTGGAAATGGGCGCCAAGGCAGGCATATTCCCGTGCGACAACCTCACCCGGTCCTGGCTCTCGGGCCGCACCACGGCGGCCCTGAATCCGGTATCCGCCGATGCCGATGCCGGCTACGCGCACACGCTGCACTACCACCTCGACGACGTCGTGCCGATGGTGGCCCTGCCCCATCGAGTCGACAACGTGGTGGGTTTCGATGCCGCTGCGGGCACGCGCGTCGACATGGTCTATCTGGGCACCTGCACCGGCGGTCGCACCAAGGACTACCGCGAGGCGCTCGAGGTCCTGCGTGCCAGCGGCGGCGTGGCGCCCGGCGTACGGTTGATCGTCACGCCGGCTTCGGCATCGGTGCATGCCGAACTGGAATCCACCGGCATGCTCGCCGAATTCACGGCGATGGGCGCCGAGTTCCAGCCGCCTGGCTGCGGATCGTGCTGCGGCACCTGCGGCACGACTCCCAACGACGGCATGCATGTGGTCTCCACCGCCAATCGCAATTTCAAGGGGCGCATGGGCAATCGCGAGGCACAGATCTTTCTGGCGTCACCACGGGCATGCGCCACGGCGGCCGCTACCGGCCACCTGACCGATCCGCGCAACGCCAGCCACTGATCTCGCCGTCGTCCCGGTTCTTCACCCCGCCTCAAGGCCAGCCGTTCATCATGCCACTGTCTCCCACCGTCATCCCGGGCCGCGCACGTCGCCTGGGAGACGACATCAACACCGACTACATCATTTCGTCGCGGCGCAAGAAGGACACGCTCGATGGCAACGTCCTGCGGCACTACCTGCTCGAAGACTACGACCCGGCATTCGCGGCCACGGTGCGCGATGGCGACATCCTGATCGCCGGCCACAACTTCGGTTGTGGCTCGGCAATGGAGGTGGCCGTCACCGTGGTGCTGGCCGCCGGAATTCGCGTCGTGGTCGCGCGCAGCTTTGCACGCACCTACTGGCGCAATGCCGTCAACAACGGCCTCCTGCCTGTCACCGCCGATACCGATCTGCTGCAGGAAGCCGTCCGCGAAGGCGATGCGGTGGCACTGCACCTGTCGGGCGCACATGCCGAATTGCGTGTCGGCAACCCGCACGAGGCGCCGTTGCACGTGATTCCCTGCGAACCGGTGCCGGAAATCGTGCTGACCATCCGCAACATGGGCGGCCTCGTGCCCTACCTGCGCCGCCACCGCCGCTTTGCACACGCCCACGCGCCGCAGATCGGCGCCGGCACGTCGAACTTTTTCTGACCCGGACCGTTCCCATCATGCCCCTGATTGCCGCACGACTGAACCGCATCCAACCCTCGCCCAGCTCGATGGCCGGCCAGCGCGCACGCGAACTGCGCGCGGCGGGCCGCGACATCATCGGACTGACCTCTGGAGAGCCCGATTTCGATACGCCCGCCAACGTCTGCGAAGCCGCCACGCGCGCCATGGCCCGCTCCCAGACCAAGTACACCGATGTGGGCGGCACGCCCGAACTGCGCGCGGCCATCGCCGACAAGTTCCGGCGCGACAACCAGCTGGACTATGCACCCAACGAACTGATCGTCGGCACGGGCGGCAAGCAGATCATCTTCAACGCCTTTCTGTGCACGATCGAGCCTGACGACGAGGTCATCGTGCCCGCGCCCTACTGGGTGTCGTATCCCGACATCGTGCTGCTTGCCGAAGGCACGCCCGTGATCGTGCCGTGCCAGCCCGGCAACGGCTTCAAGCTGGCGCCGGAAGACCTGGAACGCGCCATCACGCCGCGCACGCGCTGGCTGGTGCTCAACGCGCCGAACAATCCCAGCGGCGCCACCTATTCGCGGGCGGAACTGCAGGCCCTGGCCGACGTGTTGCTGCGCCATCCCCATGTCTGGGTGATGACGGACGACATTTACGAACACATCCTCTACGACGGCCGCGAATTCACCACCATCGCGCAGGTGGAACCGGCGCTGAAGGACCGCACGCTGACCATCAACGGCGTCTCGAAGGCCTATGCAATGACCGGCTGGCGAATCGGCTATGGCGGCGCGCCGGCCGCGCTGGTCAAGGCGATGGTCAAGCTGCAGTCGCAATGCACGTCAAACCCGTCATCGATCAGCCAGGCCGCGGCGCTGGAAGCCCTGACCGGCCCTCAGGATTTCATCGCCGAACGCACGCGGGTGTTCCAGTCGCGTCGCGACACCGTCGTGGCCGCACTGAATCGCATCGAAGGCGTGACCTGCCACCTGCCCGAAGGCGCCTTCTATGCCTACCCGTCCTGCGCCGGCCTGATCGGCAGGAAAACGCCTGACGGCAAGGTGATCGAAACCGACGAGGACTTCGTGCTCTACCTGCTCGACGCCCAGAACCTGGCGGTTCTCCAGGGCGGCGCCTATGGCACGTCGCCGTTCTTCCGCATCTCGTTTGCAACGTCGATGGACCGGCTCGATGCTGGCCTGGCACGTCTGCGCGCGGCATGCGAGGCACTGCGCTGAACCGATCCGGAACCCGACCAAAAAAGGACTTACCGATGACTGCCACCCCTTCCGAACGCCAGTCCGTGCAGTGGCCCGCCGGCTATCGCATCGAACCCCGCGCGCCCGGCCCTTCGGCCGCGCTGGTCGCCGCCTTCCGCGAGATTCCAGTGGCCGCGATCAGTGACGCCATCGGCCGCAGCGTCGGCACGATGGGCCTGCACCGTTATCACGGCCGGCTCACCGAGGTGCTGTGCGGCCCTGCCGTGACGGTACGCGTCCGGCCCGGCGATAACCTGATGATCCACAAAGCACTGATGATGGTGCAGCCCGGCGACGTGCTCGTCATCGACGGCAGTGCCGACGTCACGCAAGCCCTGATCGGCGGGTTGATGCGCACCACCTGCGTGGCCAAACGGCTAAGCGGGCTGGTGATCGACGGCGCGATCCGCGATCTCGCCGAATGGGCGGAAGACGGCATGCCGATCTTCGCACGCGGCCATACGCATCGCGGCCCCAGCAAGGAGGGTCCGGGAGAGATCAATGTGCCGATTGCCTGCGCCGGCATGGCCGTGCTACCCGGAGACCTGATCGTGGGCGATGCCGATGGCGTGGTGGCGGTTCCGGCAGCCGAAGCCGAAACCGTGCTGGCGCGCGCCCGCGCAGGGCTGGAACGCGAGGCGCGTGTACGGGAAACCAACCGATTGGGCACAGCGGATCCGGAACGGTTCGACGCCGTGCTGCGCGCGAAAGGACTGCCGGTCTGACGACTGCCGGGCGGCGGCCGATGGTTGGGTGATGGATGCTTGATGGTTGCGCGATGGTGGCCGGATCGCGCGCCCCTTCCCCCGATTCTCGGCATCCGGAGGGGCGGCGCTCAGTCGCTCAGCACTGCCCGCGCTGCTGTTGTTCGCGCAGCCGCCGGTACTGGTCGCTGGCCTGCTCGATCGACTGGCGCGTATGGCGCTGCTGCATGTCGGTTTCCAGCGCGCGCATCTGGTCGGCAATCGCGCCGCACGTCAGCGCCTTCGACGAGGACTGCTGCTGCGCGGCCATCTGGTCGGCCCGTGCCGCCTTGGCCTTGGCCGCAGCCCGGGCGTCCGCGCCGCTGTCGAAAATCGACTGCTCCTGCTGGAGCACCGAGTCATCCTTTCCGATCGTGGAGAAATTGCCACCCATCGTGTTGGTGACGTTGGCAAAGCCGGCCGGGCAGGACGCCGACTCGGTATAGAGCGTGCTGGTGCCTTTCTGGCATTTGGTCGTGGCAAGCGCCTCGCCACCGGCAAGGGCGGCCAGCATGGCGATGGCCATCACGGAAAGTCCCCGGACCGCGTGCATGTCATTCCCCTCTTGTTGTTTGCACGCAAGGTAACACGCCAGATCCGCGCGCACAAAAACAAAACCGACGTCTGTTTTCACAGTACGTCGGCTTGAGTTTTACTACGCTATTTTTGTCTGCCGGTGGTCGAATCAATCGGCAGCTTCTTGTTTTGGCGGAGAGGGTGGGATTCGAACCCACGGTACCGTTGCCGGTACGCCTGATTTCGAGTCAGGTACATTCGACCACTCTGCCACCTCTCCGGTAACTTGGTCGTTGCGTTAGCAGCGAAACCAAGATTATAGGGACATTGCTATCTGCTACGCAAGCCCCTTGTGCAGAAATTTTTATGCTTCCGGTTCCAGGCGCTCGATGCCGCCCATGTAGGGCTGCAGTGCCTTGGGCACGGAGACCGATCCGTCGGCGTTCTGGTAGTTCTCGAGGATGGCCACCAGCGTGCGGCCCACGGCCAGCCCGGAGCCGTTCAGCGTATGCACCAGTTCCGGCTTGCCCTGCCCGGCACGCGCACGCGCCTGCATGCGGCGGGCCTGGAAATCGCCCATGCTGGAACACGAGCTGATCTCGCGGTAGGTGTTCTGCGCCGGGATCCACACCTCGATGTCATAGGTCTTGGTACTGCCGAAGCCCATGTCGCCGGTACACAGCACCACGGTGCGGAACGGCAGTTCCAGCTTCTTCAGGATCGCTTCGGCGTGGCCGGTCATCTGCTCCAGCGCGTCCATCGACTGGTCGGCCGGCACCACCTGCACCATCTCGACCTTGTCGAACTGGTGCTGGCGGATCATGCCGCGCGTGTCCTTGCCATACGAACCGGCTTCCGAGCGGAAGCACGGCGTATGGGCCACGAAGCGCATCGGCAGCTTTTCGGCCGCGACGATGGCATCGCGCACAATATTGGTCAGCGGCACCTCGGCGGTCGGGATCAGGTAGAAGTTCTCGATCGTGTCCTGGCCATCCTCGCCACCCACCTTGCGCGGCACCTTGAACAGATCGTCCTCGAACTTCGGCAGTTGGCCGGTGCCACGCATCGACGCGGCATTGACGATGTACGGCACGTACATCTCGGTGTAGCCGTGTTCCAGCGTGTGGGTATCCACCATCAGTTGCACCAGCGCGCGATGCATGCGCGCCACGCCACCGCGCAGGAACGAGAAGCGCGAGCCGGTCACCTTCGAGGCCGTCTCGAAATCGAGCCCCACCCGGGCGCCGACGTCGACGTGATCCTTCACCTCGAAATCGAACGTGCGCGGCGTGCCCACGCGGCGCACTTCCACGTTCTGGGTTTCGTCCTTGCCCACCGGCACGCTCTCGTGCGGCAGGTTCGGGATCGACATCATCGCGTCGTTGAGCTGGCTCTGGATCTGGGCCAGGCGCTCGGCCGACGCCTTCAGCGTGTCGCCGATGCCGGCCACTTCAGCCATCGGGGCCGAGGCGTCTTCGCCCTTGCCCTTGAGCATGCCGATCTGCTTGGACAGCGTGTTGCGGCGGGCCTGCAGGTCCTCGGTCTGGGTCTGCAGTTGCTTGCGTTCGGCCTCCAGGGCCTGGAACGTGGCCACGTCGAGTTGAAAGCCGCGCGTGGCCAGGCGCTGGACCACGGCGTCGATGTCTTTGCGGAAAAGCTGGATGTCGAGCATGTTGCAATCGGTGTGCAGTGCCGGCGACATGCCGGCGAACGCGACATTTTACTGCACCGGCATGACCCCACAGCACCGAATCTGGCCCGATTTCCTATGCTTTTCGGGCATTCGGCGCCGGATCCTGCCCGTGGCAGGCCCGTTCAGCCCTTGTTGCCGTCTTCGGGCTTGCCCCGGTTATCCCGATGCCAGGCAGCGTCCAGGTCGCGCAGATGGCGCAGCTTGTCGCCAATCTTGCCCTCCAGCCCGCGCGGCGTGGGCTGATACCAGTCCTGGCGCCGCAGGTCGTCCGGCAGGTAGTGCTCGCCGGCCGCATAGGCTTCGGGCTCATCGTGCGCGTAGCGGTAGGCGTGGCCGTAACCCAGTTCCTTCATCAGCTTCGTCGGCGCGTTGCGCAGGTGCACCGGCACCCCGCGCGACTTGTCGTTCGAGACAAACGCGCGCGCCGCGTTGTAGGCGTTGTAGCCGGCATTCGACTTGGGCGCCACGGCCAGATAGATCAGCGCCTGGGCCAGGGCCAGCTCGCCTTCGGGCGAGCCCAGCCGCTCGTAGGTTTCCGACGCGTCGAGCGTGATGCGGGCGGCGCGCGGATCGGCCAGGCCGATGTCTTCCCACGCCATCCGCACGATGCGGCGCGCCAGGTAGCGCGGATCGGCGCCGCCATCCAGCATGCGGCAGAACCAGTACAGCGCGCCATCGGGGTCGGAGCCGCGCACCGACTTGTGCAACGCGCTGATCTGGTCGTAGAACGCGTCGCCGCCCTTGTCGAAGCGGCGCAGGTTCTCGGACAGCGCGCTGCCCAGCAGCGCCGTGTCGATGGTCTGCACACCGGCATTGCGCGCCGCGCGCACCACGATTTCCACGTTGTTGAGTAGCTTGCGCCCGTCGCCGTCGGCCGACCCGACGATCAGGCCCATCGCCTCGTCGTCCCACTGCACGCCGCCCAGTTCGTCGCTGGCGCGCAGCACCAGCTGCTTCAGTTCTGCCTCGTCCAGGCTCTTGAGCACGTAGACCGCGGCCCGCGACAGCAAGGCGCCGTTGACCTCGAACGACGGGTTCTCGGTGGTGGCGCCGATAAACACGAACAGCCCGCTTTCCACATGCGGCAGGAAGGCGTCCTGCTGGCTCTTGTTGAAGCGATGCACCTCATCCACGAACACCAGTGTGCGGCGCCCATGGGCCCGGTACTGCTCGGCGCGTTCCACCGCTTCGCGGATGTCCTTCACGCCCGACAGCACGGCCGACAGCGCGATGAATTCCGCGTCGAACGCATTGGCCATCAGCCGCGCCAGCGTGGTCTTGCCCACGCCGGGCGGGCCCCACAGGATCATCGAATGCGGTTCGCCCGATGCAAAGGCCACGCGCAACGGGCGGCCGGCGCCCAGCAGGTGCTGCTGGCCGATGACCTCATCGATATTGCGCGGGCGCAGCCGCTCGGCCAGCGGTTGTCGGGAACGTTCAGGAGGGTCGGAGAACAGCGAATCCGCCACGGTATTGGAGCCTTTCTGTGTGGTAGCGCCGCCACAGGCGGCACGGAACGCCACAGTGTAGACGATCGGGGCCGGCCCGATATTTTTGCGGCCGCCCCTAAAGTCGGCTCCGATTGCGCCGATAACACCCAATGGCCCGCGTTTCATGCACGCGGGAAGGTCGACGCCGGCACAACGACCGGCGGCTCACTTCAGAACCACTCACTGTTTGCGAAATTCGGGGATTTGTATGCTGCGATACCGCATGCTGATGTTCAAGCTGAACCGGCTGGCGAGCAAGAACAAGCTCAACGGCGTGGAAGAAATCTCGCTGGCCGGGCAGTTTGCCGAACTGATCGAATCGCAGGAAGAGGCCGATCAGGTCATCACCGACCTGTTCGAGCATGAAAACGCGCACGTGCGTCGCATCGGCCTTGCCGCCATCCGCCGCACCCGACGCTACGGCGGCCGCCTACTACAGGCGGCGCTGCTGCGCCGCATGATCGACGTGGAAGGCTGGATCCGTCACGACGCGGTCTGGATCGTCCAGGACGCCGACATGGACGGCGCCGAAGTGCGCGCCTCGCTGCGCCGTATCGCCGCCAATGTGCGCCTGCCGCAGGACGCCGTGCGCGCCAAGCAGAATCCCGCCGACGGCATGCTGCACGCCGCCGTGCGCGCCCGCCAGTACCTGGATGTGCTGATCGCGCGGTCAGCGGCCGCTCACAACGAGGCCCTGGCCGCCGGCGGCGGGCTGGCCGGCGCGACCGATGGCAAGCCATACGCGCAGGACTCGGTTGGCCACATCCGCGCCGTCCACCGCCAGTTGCAACGAAAGATGGCGGGCCGCAAGCTCAAGAGCAGCACCAAGCTCAAATTCCGCAAGGTGGAACCTCGCTACGAGGAAAACGACAACCGACGCTTTCTGCTCTGAGGCGGGACTGGGCGCTCAGGGCGCCCAGTTGGCACAAGGCGGGTCGTACAGCACGACGCTGTTATCCTGGTGGATCGCCGCGACGCACAGTTTGGGATGCCGGCAAAATATGGCGCTTGAGCAACACCTCGGCGCGACAGCCATGATGCGCTGCGCAATGCGCGCTTTGGGATGTCGATCTGAATTCTTTTGAAATGGGGCGCGCCGGGATGGGGGCGCCGTACCATGACTGGCAGCCGGCGCGCCCGCACCGGCCTGACAGGATCAGGAGGACACCACTGCCATGGCCATCACCACCCGCATGCGCAAGAAGAAGCAGTACAAGAAAGCGATGCTGAAGCTGCGCGCTGCCATCAAGCGTGGCAATGAAGAAGCCATCCGCATCCGGCGCGAGCAATTGCAGGCGCTGCCCAAACCGCGCCAGCGCTACGCCCGCGAATCATTGGCGACCTAGGTCGCCAACCTCGCGCTGTCGTTGCGAAGCTGGCTGCGCGGGGTACGTCAGCCCTTGGCCCGCTCGGTCAGGGTCTTCATCGCGTCCGCGGGCAACGGGCCGTGGCAACTGCGGTCCCCATTGGCCTGCCCGACGATCAGCCAGACCTTGTCAGGGGTGCCGGCGGGATGCAGCACCCATGCCGGCCCGCGCGCCGTGTTGCTGGCGGGCAGGTCTTCCAGCACGCCGTTGTGCGGCGACTGGAGCAGCGTGGCGCATTCGTTCTGCGCGATACGCGTGGCTTTCAGGAAGTCGGGGTTGCCCAGCACCTCGGACAACGCGGTGTCCGAGCCGCGCAGGAATGCGTCGACATCGAACTTGCTGGCCTGGCTGTGCGCGCAGGCGGACAGGACCAGCGCAGCAGCCAGCGCGCCACCAGGGGCGGCCAGGCGGGATACCGGGCGCAGGCTCGGCAGTCGGGGGAAGGCGGGGGCGTCTTTCATGGCTGTCCTCTGGCGTCTGTCTGGCGGCTGTCTCGCGCCTTATTGCTTCATCACGTCGGCGCCCTTCGGCACCGTGAAGCGGAAGGTATCCGCCGGCAGCGACGGATTCTTCTGGATGCCCGTGAATGTCAGCATCGTGGTGTTGCCAAACGCGTCGCGCAGTTCCATCGCTTCGAGGTTGCCGCTCTTGAAGCCAATGCCGATGCGCTCGAACTGCGTGTCCTTCGCCTTCGGCGTCAGTTCCAGCCATTCCACGCCATCGCGCGTGGCGCCGTTCTTCACGTCGAAATTCTTCGACATGTCGTTGCTGCCAAACAGGATGGCGGCCGGGCTGGAGCCCAGCGCATTGTCCAGCTTGCGCTCGGTGACCTGGTTCAGGTCCTTGTCGTAGATATAGAGCGTCTGGCCATCGGCCTGCAGCAGCTGGTCGTATGGCTTGATATAGCGCCACGTAAACTTGCCGGGACGCGCGAACGCAAAGGTACCGCTCGACGTGCCGGCCACCTTGGCATCGGCACCCTGCCCCTTGATCTGCTTCTGCGTGAATTCGCCACGGGCGCTCTTCACACTGGTCACAAAGGTCTGCAGCTGGTCGGTGGCGGCAGCGTGCGCGGCCGGCACGGCGGCCAGCAGCGCCAGCGTCGCGCACAGCGGCGCGAGAATGCGATGTCGCATGGATCCTTCCCTTACGATTTGGCTGATGTCCAATTAGAGCACGCCGCGGATCGGCAATTCCGCGACAGGCTGTGACGGGCGTAACGGTATATTACCCGTCACTTCAGCCTGTGCGGAGGGGGACGGCTTCAGTCTTCTGCCGTGGCGCTGCTGCCGGCCGGCACCAGGATGTCGCGGTTGCCGTTGCCCGACATGGCCGAGACCAGGCCGGCCTTCTCCATGTCTTCCAGCAGCCGTGCCGCGCGGTTGTAGCCGATGCGCAGATGCCGCTGCACCAGCGAAATCGACGCCCGGCGGTTCTTGATCACCACTTCCACGGCCTGGTCATAGAGCGGATCGACTTCGCCGCCTCCCCCGCCAATGCCGGCGCCGCCGCCCAGGCTGTCGCCTGCGCCATCGCCATCGACCAGCCCGCCTTCGAGGATGCCCTCGATATAGTTGGCCTCGCCGCCCTCCTTGAGCTTGTCGACCACGCGGTGGACTTCCTCGTCGGATACGAACGCGCCGTGCACCCGCACCGGCAGACCGGTGCCGGGCGCCAGGTAGAGCATGTCGCCCATGCCCAGCAGCGCTTCGGCGCCCTGCTGGTCCAGGATCGTGCGCGAATCGATCTTGCTGCTGACCTGGAATGCGATACGCGTCGGCACGTTGGCCTTGATCAGGCCGGTAATCACGTCCACCGACGGACGCTGCGTCGCCAGCACCAGGTGCAGGCCCGCGGCACGCGCCTTCTGCGCGATACGGGCGATCAGTTCCTCGACCTTCTTGCCCACCACCATCATCAGGTCGGCCAGTTCGTCGATGACGATGACGATCGTCGGCAGCTTGTCCAGCGGCTCCGGGGCGTCCGGCGTCAGGCTGAACGGGTTCGGGATCTTTTCTTCCTTGGCCGCGGCCTCGTCGATTTTCTTGTTGTAACCGGCCAGGTTGCGCACGCCCAGCTTGCTCATGAGCTTGTAGCGGCGCTCCATCTCGCCCACCGCCCAGTTCAGAGCGTTGCCGGCCTGGCGCATGTCGGTCACCACCGGGCACAGCAGGTGCGGAATGCCTTCGTAGACGCTCATTTCGAGCATCTTCGGGTCGATCAGGATCAGGCGTACCTGGTCGGCCTTGGCCTTGTAGAGTAGCGACAGGATCATCGCGTTGATGCCCACCGACTTGCCCGACCCCGTGGTACCGGCCACCATGCAGTGCGGCATCTTGGCCAGGTCGGCCACCATCGGCTTGCCGGCGATGTCCTTGCCCAGCGCCATGGTCAGACTCGACGCGCTCTCGTTGTAGACCTGCGAGCCCAGAATCTCGGCCAGCCGTACGTTCTGGCGCTTCGGATTCGGCAGCTCCAGGCCCATGTAGTTCTTGCCCGGGATCGTCTCGACCACGCGGATCGACACCAGCGACAGGCTGCGCGCCAGGTCCCGTGCCAGGTTCACCACCTGGCTACCCTTCACGCCCGTGGCCGGCTCGATCTCGTAGCGGGTGATCACCGGGCCCGGATAGGCGGCCACCACCTTGACCTCGACACCGAAGTCCTTGAGCTTCTTCTCGATCAGGCGCGACGTGTATTCCAGCGTTTCGGCGCTGACCGTTTCCTGGTGGGCCGGCACTGCGTCCAGCAGCGACAACGGCGGCAGGTCGGCATCCTGCAAATCAGCGAACAGCGGCTGCTGCTTCTCGCGTTCCACGCGTTCGTGCTTGGGCACGGCCTGCGGGCGCACGATCTGCACCGGGGGGGCCTCTTCCTGCTTCACGCGCTGCACTTCCACGGTTTCGGTGCGTTCCACCTTGGCGGCCGCGCCGATGATGCGGTCCTGCTTCTTCTCGCGACGGGCCTTGAAGCCCTTGAACAGCGTTTCGACAAAGCCGCCCACGTGCTCGGCCACCGAAATCCAGGAGAAATGGAAGAACAGCGACAGGCCGATGGCAAACATCAGCAGCAGCAGCAGCGTGGCGCCCGAGAAACCCAGCGCCAGCTGCAGCCAGCCGCCAAGCAGGTCGCCCAGCACGCCGCCGGGTGCGCGCGGCAGCGCCGAGCGCAGCGGATACATGCGGATGGCTTCCAGGCCCATGCTGGACACCAGCGTCAACGCGAAGCCGATCCAGCTGATGGCCGTGCTGTGCTGGGCCTCCGGCACGCGCTCGGGCAGTTCGGCGGTCAGCACGCGCCAGCCGCGCCAGCAACGGCGCATCAGCAGCACGCTCCACCAGTAGGCCGAGAAGCCGAAGATGAAAAAGAGGATGTCGGCCACCCAGGCGCCCACGCGGCCGCCAAGGTTGCGAATATCGGACACCTGGCTGGCATGCGACCAGCCTGGATCAGCCTTGCTGTAGCTGGCCAGCACGCACAGGAAGCCAAGCGTCACGGCAAGCAGCAGGA
Source organism: Cupriavidus pauculus (assembly GCF_002858765.1). Taxonomy (GTDB): domain Bacteria; phylum Pseudomonadota; class Gammaproteobacteria; order Burkholderiales; family Burkholderiaceae; genus Cupriavidus; species Cupriavidus pauculus_B. The sequence goes on along the minus strand of NZ_PJRP01000001.1, from coordinate 972,517 downwards.
ACCAGCGCACCTCGCCAAGCAGCTTGCCGATGCGCGATGGAAGTGCCGACGGGTCGGTCCGGGTAGTCGTGGTTGCGCGAGCCATGCGTCAGGGTCTGTTCGATCGTGCGAAGTGGACGATGGCGGCCATTTTAACCTTGCCTGACCCTATCGCCTTCATTGGAATTTGCAACAGTCGGCAAACGCCGTGCCACATATAATGGCGGTTTCGAGTGACACCGGGGCGAATGCCGCACCGGCCCACTTGCTGCCTACAGGAATGCATCATGTCCGCAAAACACGCAAAAGTGCTGATTCTCGGGTCCGGCCCGGCCGGCTACACCGCCGCCGTCTACGCGGCCCGCGCCAATCTGAACCCGGTTCTGATCACCGGCCTGGCCCAGGGCGGCCAGCTGATGACCACGACCGACGTGGAAAACTGGCCCGCTGACCCTAACGGCGTCCAGGGCCCGGACTTGATGCAGCGCTTCCTGGCGCATGCCGAGCGCTTCAACACCGAAATCATCTTCGATCACATTCATACGGCCAACCTGACCGAGAAGCCGATCCGCCTGATCGGTGACGCCGGCGAGTACACCTGCGACGCGCTGATCATCGCCACCGGCGCCTCGGCACAGTACCTGGGCCTGCCGTCGGAAGAAAGCTTCATGGGCCGCGGCGTGTCCGCCTGCGCCACCTGCGACGGTTTCTTCTACAAGAACCAGGAAGTGGCCGTGATCGGCGGCGGCAACACGGCAGTGGAAGAAGCGCTCTACCTGTCGCATATCGCCAGCAAGGTTACCGTGATCCATCGCCGCGACAAGTTCCGCGCCGAGCCGATCCTGGTGGACCGCCTGCTCCAGCGCGTCAAGGAAGGCCGTGTGGAACTGCGTTACGACCATACGCTCGATGAAGTGCTGGGCGACCAGTCCGGCGTGACCGGCCTGCGCATCCGCAGCACCAAGGACGCGTCGAAGACCGAGGATCTCAAGCTCTCGGGCCTGTTCGTGGCCATCGGCCACAAGCCGAACACTGACCTGTTCGTGGACCAGCTGGAAATGAAAAACGGCTACATCGTCACCAAGAGCGGCCTGTCGGGCGATGCCACGGCCACCAGCATCCCGGGCGTGTTCGCGGCTGGCGACGTGCAGGACCACGTCTACCGCCAGGCCATCACCAGCGCCGGCACGGGCTGCATGGCCGCGCTGGACGCCCAGCGCTATGTGGAAGCACTGAAGTAATTTCCCGCAGGGCGGCCGCTGGCCAGCCCTGGCGCGAAGTCCACGGGGACGCCCGCCTTGCAGCGGCCGTCCCCGTTTTCCTTATAATCGGTGCCGAGCTTTTCGAGATTCCGCTATGTCGCACGGCGCAAAAAACCCTCCTCCCAAGCGATTCGGCCTGCACGATCTGGCTGCGCTACGTGATGACCTCAAGGCCGACGCCGAACGCCGCGAGGCGGATCGGCTCGCCGCCGAGGCCGCCGCCCGGCGTGCCGAGGAAGAGGCCAATGTCTTCCGGTCCAGTATCGGCTCGGTCAGTTCCCTGCGTGACCGCAACCGTGTGCAGCACGCCGCCAAGGCGCCGGCGCCGATCCCTGTACAGACCCAGCTCAACGACAAGGCAGTGCTGGACGCGTCGCTGTCCGACGAGTTCGATGTCGAGAACCTGCTCGATATCGACGAAACCATGTCGTTTCGCCGGCCCGGCATCGGCGAGGATGTGATCAAGAAACTGCGCCGTGGCGAGTGGGTGCCGCAAGACAAGGTGGACCTGCACGGCCTGCGCAGCGAGGAAGCCCGCGAAGCGCTGGCGAATTTCCTGCGTCGTTCGGTGCGCAACGGCGTGCGTTGCGTGCGCGTGATCCACGGCAAGGGCATCGGCTCGCCGGACAAGCTGCCCGTACTCAAGGGCAAGGTCCGCAGCTGGCTGGTGCAGAAGGAAGAAGTGATCGCTTTCGTCCAGGCCCGCGAGTCGCAAGGCGGCGCGGGCGCCCTGATGGTACTGCTGCGCCAGCCGCGTCCCTGACGCGCCGCCAGCCCTCTCCACGCCCCTATGCACCTTCACCTGCCGTTCGATCTGCTGATGGGGCGGCTGCCCCTGATTCTCCATGTCATGGAGATTACCGGGGTACTGGCGTTCGCCGTATCGGGCGTGGTGGATGCCCGCAAGCAGCGGCTGGACGCCGTGGGCACGTTCATCGTCGCCTTTGCCACGGCCTTTGGCGGCGGCACCGTGCGCGACGTGCTGCTGGACCGGCGGCCGTTCTACTGGGTCGAGCACGAATACTACGTGCTGCTGATCTTTGCGATGTCGATTGGTGCGGCGATGGTGTTCCGAGTGGTCAGCACAGTGGCGTCGGATCGCGCGATGCTGGTGGCGGACGCCATCGGCTTGGGGCTGTTCTCAGTCACGGGCACGTCGCTGGCGCTGGTGGCGCAGATGACCCCGACCGTGGCCGTGATGATGGGCATCATCTCCGCCGTGTTCGGCGGCGTGCTACGCGACGTGCTGTGCAACGAAGTGCCGATGATCCTGCGCGACCGCTCACCGTACGCCACGTGTTCGTTCGTGGGCTGCTGGGTATACGTGGGGCTTACGTGGCTGCGCGCGGACCAGGAAGTGGCGCTGCTGTCAGGCGCGCTGGTGACGATGGGGATGCGGCTGCTGTCGGTCCAGTTCGGATGGAAGCTGCCAAGCTGAACGTATCGACGTGAACGCATAAACAGAAAGGCCGGCAAAGCCGGCCTTTCTGTTTATGCACAAGTCCGCTCAGACTGCCGCTTCGTCCTGCTCGCCGGTACGAATGCGGATCACGCGTTCGATTTCGGTCACGAAGATCTTGCCGTCGCCAATCTTGCCCGTGTGGGCGGCCTTGACGATGGAATCGAGCACGGTGTCCAGCTGGTTCTCAGCCACCACCACCTCGATCTTGATCTTCGGCAGGAAGTCGACCACATACTCGGCGCCGCGGTACAGCTCGGTATGACCTTTCTGGCGGCCAAACCCCTTTACCTCGGTCACCGTCAGACCGGTCACGCCCACGTCGGCCAGTGCTTCGCGCACTTCGTCGAGCTTGAACGGTTTGATGATGGCGGTAATCTGCTTCATGGCTGGCCTCTGTCTCTAAAGGTGTCGGAAGATGTCAGATTCTAGCCCGAAACACCACACGCCGATTGCGGGACGGCCCACATTGCCCGCAATCGGCATGCCAGTCACCGTGAGAATCAGCCCACCTGGTCCGGAATCCGGGCCAGATCGCGCACCCAGACTGCCGACTCGCCGTCGCTGGGCGCCCGCCAGTCGCCGCGCGGCGACAGCGACCCGCCCGACCCAACCTTGGGCGCGTTCGGGATGCACGAGCGCTTGAACTGGCTGGTCCGGAAGAACCGGTCGACGAATATCCCGAGGATGCGCTTGATTTCCGGCAGTTGATAGCTGTTACGGGCCACATGGGGGCCGTTCGGCCACGTGCCGCGTGCCACGTCTCCCCAGGCGTGCAACGCCAGGAACGCGACCTTGGATGGCGCATAGCCATAGCGCAACGTGTAGTACAGGTTGAAATCCTGCAGTTCGTAGGGCCCGATGATCTGCTCGGTCTTCTGGCCGGGCGCCTCGTCCTGACCGTTGGCGGCGGGCCCGCTCGGCACCAGTTCGGGGCTGATATCGGTGTCCAGCACCGCCAGCAGCACGTCTTCGCCGCCCTTGCCGATCTGGCTGGTTTCGGCCACCCAACGCACCAGGTGGCTGATCAGCGTCTTGGGCACGCTGGCGTTGACGTTGTAATGGGACATGTGGTCGCCCACCCCATAGGTGCACCAGCCCAGCGCCAGTTCGCTGAGGTCGCCGGTGCCGATCACGATGGCGCCATTGTGGTTGGCCAGCCGGAACAGGTGGTTGGTGCGCTCGCCGGCCTGCACGTTCTCGAACGTGACGTCATAGACCGGCTCGCCGCGCGCATACGGGTGATCCAGGTCCTTCAGCATGGCCAGGCAGCTTGGCCGGATATCGATTTCGCGCGCCGTGCAGCCCACGGCCTGCATCAGTTCGCGCGCCTGCTTCAGCGTGCGGTCGCTGGTGGCGAACCCCGGCATCGTATAGGCCAGGATATTGGCGCGCGGCAGGCCCAGGCGATCCATCGCCTTGGCGCAGACCAGCAGCGCATGGGTGGAATCCAGGCCGCCCGACACCCCGATCACCACCTTCTGGATCCGGCTCGACGACAGCCGCTGCACCAGCGCCTGCACCTGGATGTTGTAGACCTCCATGCAGCGCTCGTCGCGGCGGCGCGGGTCGGCCGGCACATACGGGAAGCGCTCGACCTTGCGTTCCAGCGGCAGCGCCTGCGTGGTCGGCAGTTCCATCTGGAAAGCCACCACGTCGAACTCTTCGACCTCTTCCTTGTGCCGGCGCACCGTTTGGCCGAACGACGTCTGGTGCATGCGTTCGCGCGACAGCCGCTCCAGATCGATATCGGCGAACAGCAGGTGCGAGGTATCGGCAAAACGCGCCGATTCGCCCAGTAACTCGCCGTTTTCGTAGATCAGCGCCTGGCCGTCCCAGGCCAGGTCGGTGGTGGATTCGCCCTTGCCGGCCGACGTGTAGAGATAGGCCGCCAGGCAACGCGCCGACTGCTGCGACACCAGCTGATGGCGGTAACCAGACTTGCCGACCACGATATTCGACGCCGACAGGTTCACCAGTACCGTGGCGCCGGCCAGCGCCGCGAACGAAGACGGCGGAATCGGCACCCAGACGTCCTCGCAGATTTCAGCGTGGAAGCGGAAGAACGGGATGTTCTCGATCTCGAACAGCAGGTTGGCCCCGAACGGCACGTCGGCGCCAAGCAGCGACACCGTGTCGACGGCCGCGCAGTCGGCACTGCTGAACTGGCGTGCCTCGTAGAACTCCCAGTAGTTCGGCAGGTAGGTCTTCGGCACCACGCCCTGCACCACGCCGTTGGCCACGACCACGGCGCAATTGAACAGCTGATGCTCCACCAGCACCGGCATGCCGACGATCATGGCCGCGCGGATGCCGGCCGAAGCCTCGACGATCGCCTGCAGCGCCAGTTCGCACTCACGCAGCAGCGCGCGCTGGTGAAACAGGTCGTCGCAGGTGTAGGCCGGCAGGCCGAGTTCGGGAAACGCCACCAGCACGGCGCCGCCGTCGGCGGCCTGGCGGGCCAGGGCAATGGTCTGTTCGGCGTTGTAGGCGGGATCGGCCACGCGGCACTCGGGCACGCCAACGGCCACACGCGCAAAGCCGTGGGAATAGAGGTTGTAGAAGGGGTGCGTGGGGAGCGTCATGTCTGGGCCCGTACCGGGAAGGCACGTCGGGGGAGTGGACATCGGAAAACGGATATGCGCATTCTACGACGCCCTGTGGCAGGCCGTCGTCCGCGTCACGCTGACGACGCCTGCAGCACAATTTCAATTCCGGTAGACTCGCCCCGCACCCAAGCCAACCCGTTCATGAGTGATTCGCGCCCCAACTACCGCACGGAAATCGTGCTGGACCTTGCCGAGATCGACGCCGCCGACTGGGACGCGCTGCTGGCCGCACAGGCCGAACCCACGCCGTTCCTGCGCCACGCCTTCCTGCACGCCATGCACGCCAGCGGCAGCGCCACCGACGACACCGGCTGGTCGCCCCGCTTCCTGACGCTCTGGGTGCCCGACGGCAAGGGCCCGGGCCGCGACCGGCTGGCTGCCGCCATGCCGCTCTACGCCAAGTCCCACTCGTATGGCGAGTACGTCTTCGACTGGGCCTGGGCCGACGCCTATCGGCAACACGGACTCGACTACTACCCCAAGTGGCTGGCGGCGGTGCCGTTCACGCCGGTGCGCGGTGCACGCATGCTGGCCGAGGACGACCTGGCGCGCAGGGTGCTGCTGCGGTTCGCGCTGGCGCTGGCCGAGGAAAGCCAGATGTCGTCGCTGCACATCCTGTTTCCGTCCGACCACGAGGCCGACCTGATGCAGGAGGCCGGCATGATGATGCGCCACGGCGTGCAGTTCCACTGGACCAATCCCGGCTACGCCGACTTCGACGCTTTCCTGACCACGCTGTCACAGAAGAAGCGCAAGAACATCCGCGCCGAACGCCGGCACGTGGCCGAAGCCGGTATCACGTTTCGCCAGTTGCGCGGCGCGGAAATCGACGACGTAGCCTGGAAGTTCTTCAACCGCTGCTACCGGCAGACGTACCGCGAGCATCATTCCACGCCCTACCTGAACCTGGATTTCTTCCGGCGCATTGGCGAGGCGATGCCAGAAAACCTGCTGCTCGTGATTGCCACGCGCGACGGCGTGGACATCGCCAGTTCACTGCTGGTCTACGATGCCGATCCCGCGGTCAGCACGCTGTATGGCCGCTACTGGGGCGCGCTGGAACACCACCCGTGCCTGCACTTCGAGACGGCCTACTACCAGCCGCTGGAGTTCTGCATCGCCGAGGGCATCGGCACGTTCGAGGGTGGCGCGCAAGGCGAGCACAAGATGGCGCGCGGCTTCCTGCCCGTGGCCACCCGTTCGGCGCACTGGCTGGCGCATCCGTCCTTTGCCGACGCCGTCGAACGCTTCCTGGAACGTGAGCGCCAGGGCATGGATGCCTACCTGGACGAGCTGAACGACCGCAACCCGTTCGCGCGGCCGGCTGGCGGCGGCTGAAGCGCCGCCCCAGCCCCCGGGGTGCCTATTTCCGGCGCGGCAGCATCCGCCGCAACGTGTTGTCGCCCAGCATGTAGTGGTGGAACAGCGCAGCCATCGCATGCAGGCCGATCACCAGATAGAAGGCGTTGCCAACCGTCTCGTGGATCTCGCCCAGCAAGTCCTTGAGCGCCGCGTCGCGCGCGATCAGCGACGGCAGGTCGATACCGAGGCCGGGCACCGTCAGCGCATGTCCGCCCGCATTTATCATCAGGACGCCAAGGATCGGCTGCGCCAGCAGGAACAGGTACAGCAGGCCATGCACGGCCGCGCCGGCCAGTTGGCCCAAGCGCCCATAGGGTTCCGGCGCCGGGGCGCCGCGTACCGCACGCCAGATCAGGCGCGGAACGATCAGCGCCAGGACCAGCACGCCCGCCCACTCGTGGACGTCCATGACAACCATGCGCGCGGTGGTGCCCTTGCCGGTAAAGCCGCGCAGTTCGATCGCGGCGTACGCCACGGCCACCAGCACGAACATCAGCCAGTGAAACGCAATAGCCACGGCGTCATGGCGCGCGAATGGAGCCGCTTCAAGCGCGGCTGCTGTGCCTTTGTGAGCAGGCATCGGTACTCCATTTCTTGTGGGGAATGGCCGGAAGCTTAGCCCTGGGGTCCGGCATCTGGCCTTGCCGCCGATCATCACCCCCAACAAAAAACCCCGCCATCGGGCGGGGTTTTCCTCGGCCATCGGCCAGCGACGCGATTACTTCTTGAAGTTCGCCACGCCGTCGGTGATTTCCTTGTGGGCTTCCTCGATGCCGGCCCAGCCTTCGACCTTGACCCACTTGCCTGCTTCGAGTGCCTTGTAGTGCTCAAAGAAGTGCTTGATCTGGTCGAGCGTATTTTGCGCCACGTCCGACAGGCCCTTGATGTGGGCGGTGGCGGGGCTCAGCTTGTCCACCGGCACGGCCACCAGCTTGGCGTCCACGCCCGACTCGTCGGTCATCTTCAGCATGCCCAGGGCGCGGCAGCGCACGACGGCACCGGCCAGGATCGGGAAGGGGGTCAGCACCAGCACGTCCACCGGGTCGCCGTCGCCCGACAGCGTCTGCGGGATGAAGCCGTAGTTGGCCGGGTAGCGCATGCCCGTGCCAATGAAACGGTCCACGAACAGCAGGCCGGTTTCCTTGTCGGCCTCGTACTTCACCGGATCGCTTTGCGCGGAGATCTCGATGATGACGTTGAAATCGTTGGGAAGGTCCTTGCCCGGGGAGACGAGGTTGAAGCTCATGCGAGTTCTCCGAATACCTGTGGAATGGGATGGGCGGCATTATAGCGGGTCGGCCCTGACCGCAGCCTGACAGCCGCCGCAGCGACATGTGACGTGTAATGCCTTGCGTGCCCGGCGCGGTGCGCGATAATGCGGCATTCCCGATTTCAGCATTTGCTCCATAACCGGAGCCTTGGAGACCTGCATGCATGCCCAGCATTTCGTCGCCAATCGCCTGATCGCCCCCGATTCCGGCCTGCGCATCAAGGTGTTCGACCCGTCCAGCGGCGAGCCGTTCGCCGAGATCGCGCGCGGCAATGCCACCGATATCAGCGTGGCCGTGCGCGCCGCCCGCCAGGCCTTCGAGGGCGAATGGGGCGTGATGAACCCGGCCGACCGCGTGCGCCTACTGAACCGCCTGGCGTTCAAGCTGATCGAGCACGAAGACGAACTGACCGCGCTGGAGGCGCGCGACACCGGCAAGCCGCTGCGTCAGGCCCGCGCCGATGCCCGCGCGGTGGCCCGCTATTTCGAGTTCTACGCCGGCGCGGCCGACAAGCTGCACGGCGAGACCATTCCCTACACCACCGGCTACACGGTACTCACCGTGCGTGAACCGCATGGCGTGACCGGCCACATCATCCCGTGGAACTACCCGCTGCAGATCTTTGGCCGTAGCGTGGGCGCGGCGCTGGCCACCGGCAATGCCTGCGTGGTCAAACCGGCCGAGGACGCCTGCCTGTCGATCCTGCGCGTGGCCGAACTGGCCGCCGAAGCGGGGCTGCCGGAAGGCGCGCTGAACATCGTCACTGGCTACGGCCACGAGGCCGGCGCGGCGCTGGCCCGTCATCCGGGCATCAACCATATTTCGTTCACGGGGTCGCCGCAGACCGGCAAGCTCGTATCGCAACTGGCGTCCGAGAACCACGTGCCGGTGACGCTGGAACTGGGTGGCAAGTCGCCGCAGGTGGTCTTTGCCGATGCCGACCTGGACGCGCTCCTGCCCGTGGTGGTCAACGGCATCGTGCAGAATGCGGGCCAGACCTGCTCGGCCGGCAGCCGCCTGCTGGTGGAGCGGCCCGTCTACGAGGCCCTGCTCGACCGCCTGTCCGGCGTGTTCGAGGCGCTGCGCGTCGGCCCGTCGGAACTTGATCTCGAATGCGGCCCGCTGATCAGCCGCAAGCAGCAGCAACGCGTATGGGACTTCGTGTCCGATGCCCAGCACGCCGGCATCTCGGTGATGGCGCAGGGCCAGATCGTGGGCGATGCGCCGGAGTCCGGCTTCTACCAGGTGCCGATGCTGTTCCGCGACGTGCCCGACACGCACCGGCTGGCCCAGGAAGAAGTCTTCGGCCCGCTGCTGGCCGCCATGCCGTTCGATACCGAGGACGAGGCCATCCGCCTGGCCAACGGCACCGCGTACGGGCTGGTGGCCGGTGTCTGGACGCGCGACGGCGGCCGCCAGATGCGGCTGGCGCGCAAGCTGCGGGCCGGCCAGGTCTTCATCAACAACTATGGCGCCGGCGGCGGCGTCGAGCTGCCGTTCGGCGGCACAGGCCAGTCGGGCTATGGCCGCGAGAAGGGCTTCGAGGCCCTGTACGGATTCACCACTCTGAAAACCATCGCCATTCAACATGGGTAGCATCAACTTTCTATCGGTCACGTTCGCCATCTTCTTTTTCTGGATGGCCTGGCACGTGCGCAACAAGCGCGCCACCAATCCGTCCGGCATGCCCCGCCTGCAGGTATTCAAGCGCAAGTGGGGCGACACCGTAGGCGACCGCGTCCACTGGTGCCTCTACGTGGCCCTGCCCTTCCTGCTGGGCATCATGATGGTGGCCAACGCCCTGCAGAACAAAGGCCCCTTCCACTGATTCGATAATTCCGATGTTCCGCCCGTAGTGCGGCAACAGACCGCGCCGGGCTTCACCAACTGGAGACAAGGCAATGACCAGACTGGCTGGCAAGGTAGCGGTAGTGACGGGCGGCGGCTCGGGCTTTGGGGAAGGCATCGCTCATACGTTCGCGCGGGAAGGTGCAAGCGTGATGGTGGCCGACCTGAACCTCGACGCTGCCCATCGCGTGGCCGCGGCCATTCGTGACGCGGGCGGCAAGGCGGACGCGGTACGCGCCGACGTATCGCAGGGCGACGACGTGGCCGCGATGCGCGATGCCACGCTGACCGCCTTCGGCGACGTCCACTGCGTGGTCAACAACGCCGGCACCACCCATCGCAACAAGCCGATCCTGGAAGTCACCGAGGAAGAGTTCGACCGCGTCTACGCGGTCAACGTGAAGAGCATCTACTGGTCGGCGCACCACTTCATCCCGCACTTCCGCCAGCGTGGCGGCGGCAACTTCGTCAACGTGGCCTCGACGGCAGGCATCCGCCCGCGCCCCGGGCTGGTCTGGTACAACGGCAGCAAGGGCGCCGTCATCGTGGCCAGCAAGGCCATGGCCGCCGAACTGGGCCCCGACAATATCCGCGTTAACTGTGTGAATCCGGTGATCGGTGCCACGGGCCTGCTGGAGCAGTTCATGGGCGTACCCGATACCCCCGAGAACCGCGCCAGGTTTCTGGCGACCATCCCCATGGGGCGCATGTCCACACCGCGGGATGTGGCCAACGCCTGCCTGTACCTGGCATCGGACGACGCCAGCTTCATCACCGGCACCTGCATCGAGGTGGATGGCGGGCGCTGCGTCTAGCCCGCCGATCCCTCGCCGATTTGCTTTCCAACCCGCGGTAACGTCGTACTACTACAAGACCCAATGAGGAGACACCGATGACAACCACCGCAGTCAATACCGGCGCGCGCGACGCCGGCTTCGAGGACGCTACCTACCGCAAGGTCACTTGGCGCCTGGTGCCGTTCCTGCTGCTCTGCTACGTCGTGGCGTATCTGGACCGCGTCAACGTGGGCTTTGCCAAGCTGCAGATGCTCAACGACCTGCAGTTCAGCGAAACCATCTACGGGCTGGGCGCCGGCATCTTCTTCATCGGCTACTTCCTGTTCGAGGTGCCGAGCAACGTGATCCTGCACAAGGTGGGCGCGCGCATCTGGATCGCCCGGATCATGATCACGTGGGGCCTGATTTCGGCGGCCATGATGTTCGTCACCACGCCGACGATGTTCTACGTGCTGCGCTTCCTGCTGGGCATCGCCGAAGCCGGCTTCTTCCCGGGCATCATCCTGTACCTGACCTACTGGTATCCCGCCAGCCGGCGCGGGCGCACCACCACGTTCTTCATGACGGCCATCGCGCTGTCGGGCGTGATCGGCGGGCCGCTGTCGGGCTGGATCATGCAGTCATTCGACGGCCACAACGGCTGGGCCGGCTGGCAATGGATGTTCCTGGTGGAAGGCATCCCGTCGATCCTGGTCGGTATCTGGGTGCTGCTGTACCTGGACGACCGCATCGTCCACGCCAAGTGGCTGAACGACGATGAAAAGACACTGCTCCAACGCAATATCGCGGCCGAGGACCAGCACAAGGAAGATCCGCCCATCACGCAGGTATTGTCGAGCCCCCGCGTCTGGCTGATGAGCGCGATCTACTTCAGCTTCGTGATGGGCCTGTACGGTGTGAGTTTCTGGCTGCCGACGATCATCAAGCAGACCGGCGTGAAGGGGGCACTCGACGTGGGCCTGCTCACCGCCATTCCGTACGGCTGCGCCGTGGTCGGCATGATCCTGTTCGCGCAGAGCGCCGACCGCCGGGGCGAGCGCCGCTGGCACATCGCCGTGCCGGCCCTGCTCGGCGCACTGGGTCTGGTGCTGTCGGTGCAGTGGCATGGCGATACCACGATGGCCATGGTGGCGCTGACGCTGGCCACCATCGGCATCCTGACCACGCTGCCGCTGTTCTGGAGCCTGCCGACGGCTTTCCTGGCCGGCACGGGCGCCGCCGCGGGCATTGCACTGATTAATTCGCTGGGGAACCTGGCGGGCTTTATCAGCCCCTACGCGGTGGGCTGGCTCAAGGACATGACCCACAGCACCGACTCGGGCATGTACCTGCTGGCCGCCTGCATGGTGGTGGGCGCGGCACTGGCGCTGTCGGTTCCGGCGAAGATGGTGAATCCAAAGAGAGATTGATTGGAAGTTGGGGGGCTCCCCTCTCCCGCAAGGCGGGAGAGGGGAGCAAACACAGGGCGATACCAGCTTACGCCTCGCCCAGCATCTGCGCCACTGACGATGCCGTATCAGCGGCCTTTTCGCCGATCAGTTGCTGCAGCGTGCGCAGCAGTTCGTCTTCGTTGAACGGCTTGCCCAGGTAGACGTTCACGCCGATCTCCGCCGCATAGCGGCGATGCTTCTCCGCCGTGCGCGACGTGATCATGACCAGCGGCATGTGGTGGGTGCGCGCATCGGCCCGCACGTTCCGCGTCAGGTCAAAGCCGTCCATGTTCGGCATCTCGATGTCGACGAGCATCGCGTCGGGCATCACTTCCTGCAACTGACGCAGCGCATCCACACCATCGCGAGCCAGCACCACCTGGTAGCCGGCACGCGTCAGCAGACGCTGGCTGGCCTTGCGCACGGTCAGCGAATCGTCCACCACCATCACGGTCGGCTGCGTCATCAACCCCTGCACGGGCACTGCCGCGCCGGCGCCGATGAACTCGGCCACCGCGCCAGTCTGGCCGGCATGTTGCGGCGCGGCCAGCATCGGCGTGGCCGGCGCCGTGGCGCCGCGCTCGCGCACCCAGCGCTGGGCCAGCACCACCGGGTTGTAGATCAGCACGATCTCGCCATCGCCCAGCGTGGTCGCACCGGCAATGCCTTCCATACGCGCCAGATGCGGGCCGATGTGCTTCACCACCACTTCGCGGTTGCCTAGCACGTCGTCCACATGCACGGCCACGCGTTCGGCACCGGAGCGCAACACAACCACCGGCGAATACTTGCGGCTCGACGCCATCGCGGCGGTTTCCTCAAGCAGCGCACCGAAATAGAAGAACGGCACCTCGATACCGGCGGCGGTGAAGCGGCCAGCGTTGTAGGCCTCCACCAGCGGCTTCTCGCGCAACTGGTGGACCTGGTCGATCATGCCGCTCGGCATGGCGAACAGGCGGCCGCCCAGCGACACCAGCAGCACCTGCGTGATCGCCGTCGTCAGCGGCAGGTGCACCGTGAAGCTGGTGCCACGACCGGTCTCGGTCGACAGCGTGATACGGCCGCCCAGCGCCACCGTTTCGGCACGCACCACGTCCATCCCCACGCCACGGCCCGCCAGTTCGGACACCGCGTCGGCGGTCGAGAAGCCCGGCGCAAAGATCATTTCGGTCAGACGGGCGTCGCTGGCGTCCTCGTCGGGCGCCATCAGCTGGCGCGCCACGGCATGCTCGCGAATGCGCTGCAGGTTCAGGCCGCTGCCGTCGTCGAAGAACGTCAGCACCACTTCGTTGCCTTCCTGCTGCACTTCCAGCGTCAGCGCGCCGGTGGTCGACTTGCCCGCCGCACGGCGCGCGTCGGCCGGCTCGATGCCATGCACCACGGCGTTGCGGATCAGATGCTCGATCGGCCCGGCCATGCGGTCCAGCACCGAGCGGTCGATTTCCACGGTGCCACCCTTGATCAGCAGGCGCACTTCCTTGCCGGTCTCGGTGGCCGACTGGCGTGCCACGCGATACAGGCGTTCGGCCAGCGCATCAAACTGCACCATGCGCGCCTGCATCAGGCCGCGCTGCAGGCCACGCGTCAGCCGCGCCTGTGCGGCCAGGTCGCCCGACGCGCGGTCAAAGCCGCGCTGCAAGTTCTGCTCCACGGTGGCCACGTCGTTCACCGACTCGGCCATCATGCGCGTCAGTTCCTGGAAGCGCGTGAAGCGGTCGAACTCCAGCGGATCGAATTCCTGGTTGTGCTGCTGGTCGGCGATCCGCGATGCCATCTGCGTTTCAGCCTGGATTTCGATCTCGCGCAGCTGCATGCGCAGACGGGCGACGTTGTCGTTCAGTTCGCCCAAGTAGCTGCGCAGCGCCTCGAGTTCGCTGTCCAGGCGCGCGCGCGTGGCGCTCACTTCGCCGGCGTCGTTGATCAGCGTGTCCAGCGCGCGAGCCTGCACGCGTACCAAGGCGCGCTGGCGATCGGCGTCGCTCGGCAAGGCGGCCTGGCTGGCCGGCATCAGCGGCGTCACCGGCACGATCGCGTGCTGCGGCATGGCCGGCGCCGAAGCATCCAGCGCCTCCGCCGGTGCCGCCAGCGTGGCAGGGCCGGCAGGCGCAGCCACCAGGCCGTTGACCACATCGGCATCGTCCACCGGCAGCAGACGGCCGTTCTGCAGCGCGTCCACGTGCGCCAGGATGCGGTCGTACCACGCGTACAGCTTGCCGAACAGGTCCGGCGACACGCGCTGGCCGCGCACGCTGGCTTCCAGCAGCGTTTCCATTTCGTGGGCCGCCTGGCCCAGCGCCATGGCGCCGGCCATGCGCGCGCTGCCCTTCAGCGTGTGCAAGCCGCGCAGGATCAGGCCGCCGTGCTGCGCATCGTCGGGCGAGGCTTCCCACGAGCGCACCAGCTTGCCAAGATCGGGCAGCGCGCCGTGGGCTTCCTCCAGGAAAATCTCAACCAGCGCCGGGTCCAGCGCCGAAGTGTCGGTCGAGGTGTCCTCGGGCAGCGTTTCAGGCGAATCCGGCGTGACGTGCGCCACGGCGATCGAGTCGTGGCGCGGCGCGGTCGGCAGCGCGATCACCACGGCGTCCTGCACCGGCGTGACGGGCGTCAGTACCGGGCCCGCCGGCGCCGACACCGGCGGCAGCGACGTGATCGGCGTCAGCTTCACGGGCGGCAATTCCGCCACGGGCGCCTGCGCGTGAGCGTCGATCTCGGGCAGCGGCTGCGGCGTCGTCGGGTTCTGACCGAACAATTGCGATACCGAGCCTTCCTGGCCGGTGGACTGGGCCGCCGGCAGCGCGGCGCGCGGACGCACCAGCGCACGCTCGCCAAAGTCGTTCAGGTCGCGGCACAGCGGCGCATCGGCATCGGGCCAGATGCCGGCGGCAAACTGGTGCAGCATCGCGCGCAGTCGGTCGACGGCCATGTCCAGCAGGCGGAAGTCGGCCGGATGCATGACCACCGGATGGCGGCCAAGCAGCAACAGCAGATGTTCGAGCGCCTCGGCAATCTCGCGCACCGGCTCCAGGCCCACCGTCGACGCGCTGCCTTGCAGCGTGTGCGCCACGCGCAGGGCCAGCTCGCTCGGGCACGGATGATTCTCGTGCCGCCACTCGGACAGGTCCGTGGCGAACTGGCGCAGCAGGTCGTCGGCCTCCTGCAAGTAGACGTTGTACAGCGCCAGACCGATGCGAACCGGGCCAATGACCTTGTAGCCCTCGTCATCGTCGGCCAGGCCGCCGGACAGGCGGAACGGCAGCACGTTGTCGTCGGTGCCAGCCTGGTCGGCAGTATCGGCGGTGGCGGTCGGCAGACCCACCGGTTCGGCGGCAGACAACCGGGTGCCCACCGATGCCAGCGGCGCGGACGCCTGGGCCAGCAGCGCATCAAGCGAATCGATCGGGTCGGCTTCGGCGTCGCCGGTTGCCATGCCGCCCGGCTCGCGCAGCGCCTGCGCAGCGTCCACCAGCGGGGCGATGTCACGCAGCGTCGACGGATCCTCAAGCAGGGCCAGCGCCCATTCGCGCAGCTGATCGTGCGCCTGTTGCAGCAGGGCAGGCAGTTCGGGCACCGACTCGCGCGCCTCGGCAATCCACAGGTTCATTACCTGTTCGACGGCCCAGGCCGCTTCGCCGTAGCGGTTCAGGCCGACCATGCGGCTCGATCCCTTGAGCGTGTGGAAGGCACGGCGCAGGCGGCTCAGCACGTCGGCATCGCGCAGGGCGTCCATGCCGCCAGCCAGGTCGGTGGCGATATTGCCCAGCACCTCTTCGGCCTCGGCCAGGAAAATTTCTAGCAGTTCGGCGTCGATCGCGGCGGCATCGACCGGCATCGACGCCACGACTGGCGCTGCCGTCACCGGCGCAACGGCGGCGGGCAACGGGTCGGCCAGCGCCACCACCATGCGTTCGGCTGCCGATTCGCTACCGGCCAGCCACGCGTGGAGCTGCGTGGTGGCCTCGCTGGCCTGGCGGCGCAGCGCGGCATCGTCGTCGATGGCAGCCTGATCGGATACCGCCTGCAGCGCGGCACGCAGCCGCTGGATTTCGGGGGAATCGGCGGTGGCGGCCACGCGAATGGCGTCCATCGCGGCACTGCGCGCCACGCCCAGCGCGCCTTGCGGCGCGGCGTCGTGGCGTTGCGTGTGCAGCGCGAACGGATCGTCGCCGGCAGCATCGTTCTGCTTGCGGCCGAATTCGAGCAGGTCGGCAAATGCGTGGACCGCGCCCAGTTCTGCGGCGATATCCGACAACTGGTCGATACGCGCGGTGTGGTCGGTGGTTTCACGCAGCACGCCAAGCCGTTGCAGCACCGAGCGCACCGACGCCAGCGCGGCGTCGGTCTCGTCGTCGATGCCCTCGGGCAGCGCGGCGCTGCCGTGGATGCGTTCGATGGAGGCCAGCAGCGCGCCAAAGGCCTGCGCGGCGTCGTCGAGCGCATTGCCCGCGTCGGCGCGTGCCACATTGCGGTCATAAGTATCGAGCCACGATTCACCGCTATCCAACTGGGCACGCACCTGTGCCACGGCTTCGGTCCGCTGCGCCTGGGCGCCGGCGGACTGCACCAGCTCGGCCAGCCACGCGGGCGCTGCCGCATCGGGGTCGGCCAGGCAGGTGGTCAGTGTCTCGCAGCGCACGGCAAACTCGGCCGCCGATGCATGGCCGGATTTGCCGTGGACGCGCCACGGCATGGCCAGCGCCCGTGCCAGGAACAGCGCCACGCCGCCACGGCCCAGTGCATCGCCCGCCGGCTGCCGGCCCGCGTATGCGGCAGCTGCGGTCAGGCACTGCTGCAGCGCTGGCTGCGCCAGCGGCATGGCGGCCTCGGCCAGCGACGCCAGCGCAAGTTCCCAGCCCGACTGGTCGTCGGCGGCGGCCCGCTCGATGGCGGTGGCCGCATGCTGCAGGTTGCGCGTATCGATCGGATCGAGCCAGCCGTAGTAGCGTTGCCGGTAATCGGCCCGCGCCACCACGTGCGCCGGGTCTACCCGGTACGCCTGCAGGCTGCGTGCGATATCCACGCGCAGCACCTGCACGGCGGCCTGCACCACGGGCGGCGTCGTGTCCTCGGGGCCGTCCGGGGTCAAACCGGTGCTGACCAGCAGGAAGACGGCGTCGTTGAGCAGCGCCTGCGGCACGCGCACCTGACCCTGCAGGTACTGGCGCACCAGCAGGTGGGTACGGGCGGCAAAGCGCTTGGCCAGCAGGTCGGACGGCAACAGGCCGTGGGCCAGCGCGCGGAACACCATGGCCAGCGTGTGCCAGATGCCGCGATCGGGTGTGTCGGTGGTACGGCGCGCGTCCTGTTCGTGGTTGCGCACGTCGTCCAGTGCCGACTGCAGCGGCAGCCAGGCCTCGCGCAGCAGCGAGGTTTCCGTACAGGGCGTGGGCAGGCGCAGCGCCTTCAGCAGTGCGGCCTCGAAGCGCTGGCGCGCACGCGTGACGGCCGACGCCGAGCGCGTGGGTAGCACGATGCCGGGCAGCATCTGCAGCTCTTCCAGCCACAGGTCGGCCGGATGCACTCGATCTTCCTTCAGCAGCGTCAGCGCGGCGGCATAGGGCTGGAACAGGCGCAGCGGGTCTTCCGCGTCGCCCGTCATCAGGTCGTCGACGTATTCGGCCAGTGCCTGCACGCCGGTGCGGAACACCGCCAGCATGGCGGCGTCGGCGGCCACGGTGCCGGCATCGACGGCTTCCAGCAGGCGGCGCAGCGCCTGGCAGTAGGCATCCACCCCGCGCAGGCCGACGATATGCACGGCGCCAGCGGCCTGGTGCAGGTGCTGGCCGGCCAGGCGCAGCGACGTGGTGTCGCGGGCGCCCAGCGCTTCCGGCGTTTGCCGGATTTCGTCGACATAGTGGCCCAGCTCGGTCGCGGCGTCGTCCAGCGCGGTGCGCAGGCTTGGCGCCAGCCAGGCCAGCACCGAGAGGTCGCGCTGCGGGGCAGCCGGAACCCCGGCTGCGGCCGTATCCGGCGTGGCATGCGGTTGCGACGCGGCCGTGGCGGCCTCGTCGCTGGTGAGGATGGAATTCAGGGACATGACCAGTTCCGGTGCGGCCGTCAACGTACGGGCCGGCGTCAGGCGATCTTGAATCGCGACACCGAGTTACGCAGCTCTTCGGTCAGCGCGGTCAGCTGGCGCACCGACGTGGCGGTGTGGCGCGTGCCGGCCGTCGTTTGCGCGGTGACTTGCAGGATGCCTTCGATGTGGTGGGCCACGTTGGTGGCCAGACCCGCCTCGTGCGACGTGGTCTGCGCGATCTGTTCGATCAGCTCGGCCAGCTGGCGCGACACGCGTCCGATTTCCACCAGTGCGGCACCGGCGTTGTCCGACAGTCGCGCACCTTCCACCACGCCCGCCGTGCTCTGCTCCATGGCGTGCACGGCGTCCTGCGTGTCGGTCTGAATCGTGCGGATCAGCGCGCCAATCTGCTTGGTTGCCTCGCCCGAGCGTTCGGCCAGTCGCTGCACTTCTTCCGCCACCACCGAGAAGCCGCGGCCTGCTTCGCCCGCCGAAGCCGCCTGGATGGCGGCGTTCAGTGCCAGCACGTTGGTCTGTTCGGTAATGTCCGAGATCAGCTCGACGATTTCACCGATCTCCTGCGACGATTCGCCCAAGCGCTTGATCCGCTTCGAGGTTTCCTGAATCTGGTCGCGAATGTCGTTCATGCCCGCGATGGCGTTTTGCACCGCGTGCTGGCCCTGCTCGGCAGCGGACAGCGACGCACGTGCCACGTTGGCGGATTCAGCCGCGCCGCGCGATACCTGCGTGATGCGGTCTGCCATCTCCACCACCGACTCGCCGGTCTGGCGAATCTGGCGCGACTGCTCTTCGGTCGTGGCCGCCAGCTGCACCGAGGTGTCCTGCACCTGCGACGAAGCGTGCTGCACCTGTCCGGCGGTCTGCTGCACGCGGCCCACCAGTTCCTTCAGTTCTTCCACCGTGTAGTTCACCGAGTCGGCAATGGCGCCGGTGATGTCCTCGGTCACGGTGGCCTGGCGCGTCAAGTCGCCGTCAGCGATGTCCTGCAACTCGTTCATCAGCTGCAGAATGGCCTTCTGGGTGGCGTCGTTGTTGCGCTTTTCCTCCAGGCGGCGCGCTTCGGCTTCACGCTCACGCGCTTCGGCTTCCAGCGTACGCACGCGCGAATCGCGCAGGTACAGCGCCGCGAGCCCGGCCAGGCACAGCAGCGTGGCCACGGCCGACACCACCATGGCGCCAAACGTCCACGGACGGAAACGTGCGCCCTCGGCGTACGACGTCTGCAGTTCGGACAGCTCGCCGCGCAGTGCCTCGTTGTCATTGAAGATCTGCTGCTGCGCGCGCTTGGCGGCGATCAGGCCGGGCAGGTTCTGCAGAATGGTCTGCGTGGTCTTCTGCACCGCCTCGAAACGCTGCGACAGCTGCTGCAGGTAGTTGCGCGTCTCGGCGTCGCTGGCGGGCGCCAGGCGCAGCGCTTCGGAGCCGTTGGTCAGGCCGTCCAGCGTTTCGCGGAAGGTGTTGGTGTCCTTGCCCAGCAGGAACGCGGTTTCGGGGTTGACGCCTTCGCCCGAGAGGAATTCGTTCAGGTTTTTGCCCAGGCGCTGCGTCAGCATCACCAGTTGCGCGGAAGCGGCCACCTCGCGCGTGTTCGAGCCGGCCTGCAGCTTGATGGCGGCCACCTGTTCGGCGGCTTCGAGCAGTTCGGGGTTCGACGCGTTGAAGATCTGCAGCGTCTGGCCGATCGTCGTCAGGATGGGCTGCTGGGCCAGTACGTCGGCCGCGCTCTTTTCCGAGCGCTTCCACGAGCCGAACGCCTTTTCGAGCAGCGGCTCGGCCGGGCCGGACGTGGCGCGCACGTGCTTTTCGTCGCTACCGTTCTGCAGCGCCAGCAAGTCGGCGGTCAGCTGTTCCTTGGACTGGCGCAGCTGCGTGAATGCCTGCGCGTTACCGAGCAGCGCCACCGGCACTGCCTTGCCCAGGCGCTGCGAGTGCATCAGCATATTACCGGCGATCTCGATCTGCGCCGCGCCGTTGTTGGCCTGGCGGTTATCAAGATAGACCGACGCCAGCAGCGCCAGCAGCGATGCCACCACGCCGCCCGTCAGCAATCGTTGCTGGGAGGAGAACGGCATCCGCGTCAGCCAGCCGGACATCATCTCCACCGGCGTCTGGCCCGCGCCACCCCGGCCTGCGCCGGACTTGGCAAATACCGATGCGCGCGGCGGCGCCGCGTCGGCAGCGGCACCGGCGGTAGCGGTGCGACGGCCCAGGCTGATCTTCTTGATTCCCATGGCAACCCTCTGTTTGTTCGTTTTCTGTTTGGTTCTTGTGCTCAGGCGTCAGGCTTCAGGCCGCATCGCGGCCAGCCTGCAGGAATGCCGGCGCATCCAGCAACTGGCGGATATCCAGCACCTGCCAATCGCGCCCGTCCCGGTCCGCGAAGGCGGCACCACGCCAGGCTTCGGGTTCTGCGCCACCGGCCGGCGTCAGGTCCACCGCGTGCCGCAGGCCCACCACGCGCGTGGCGATGATGCCGCAGGCACGTTCCACATGGCGCGACAGCACCACGATCTTGCTGCCCGGCTGCACCGGGGTCGGGCCTTCGCCGCAGAACATGCCGAAGTCGATCACGCCCAGCAGGTTGCCCCGCGCGTTGACCAGGCCGCGATACCACGGCTGCGTCAGCGGCACGGCCGCCGGCGCGCGCATCTCCAGCACCTCGCCGGTGTCCATCAGCGGCAGCAGCCAGTTGCGCTGGCCCACGAGCACGCCCAGGTAGCTGTCGACCGCGGGCAGGTTGCGCGCCTCGCGCAGGCGCCGGGCCAGCATGGCCTGATAGTCATGCAGGCGGGTCTGGCGAGTCTGGCGGGTTCGGATGTCTTGGCGCGGCGCGTTCATGATCGGATACCAGTGAAACCTGGAAACCAGTGGTGAAACCAGTTGTCATGGCCGTGCGCGGGCGCCGCCGGCGTCCCCCGACGGGACACCCGCGCCCACTCCGGCCCCTAGGCTACCGCGGCGCTCAGTGCGCCAGCGCGGCGATCTTCGAAAGCAGTTCCTCGCCGTCCACCGGCTTGACGATGTAGTCGGAAGCGCCCTGGCGAATGCCCCAGATGCGATCCGTCTCCAGGCCCTTGCTGGTGCACATGATCACGGGGATGTCCTTGAAGCGGTCGTCGCGCTTGATCGCGCGGGTGGCCTGGTAGCCGTTCTGGCCCGGCATCACCACGTCCATCAGGATCAGGTCGAAGGTTTCCGCCTCGAGGCGCGTCATGGCCTGTTCGCTGTTGCCGGCCACGGAGACCTTGAAGCCCTTCTTGCCAAGCAGGTCGGACATGAACAGGGCTTCGGTGGGCGAATCGTCGACGATAAGGATTTTGCTGATGGTCATTGTTTTATTCCTGGATACTTCGGGCGGCATGCATCATGCCGCCACGGCCGCACCCTCTTCCGGCACGCAGCCCGCCAGGCAGGTCTGTACCGCCTGCAGCAGGGCTTCGCGGGAAAACGGCTTGGCCAGATGGTTGTGCGCACCGACGAGCTTGCCGCGCGAGCGGTCGAACACGCCGTCGCGGGACGACAGCATGATCACGGGGATGGCGTGGAAGCGTGGGCTTTTCTTGATCAGGGAGCAGGTCTGGTAGCCATCGAGCCGCGGCATGAGGATGTCGCAGAAGATGACGTCCGGATGCAGGTCACCCACCTTGGCGAGCGCCTCGAAGCCGTCCTCGGCCAGCATGACCTGGAAGCCTGCCTGGGTCAGGAATATTTCCGCCGTCCGGCGGATGGTGCTGGAGTCGTCGATCACGAGCACCTTCACAGCGGCCTTGCGCGCTGTGGATGCCTCGCTGGCACCGGCGGTGCCGCCGGCGTTGACCCCATCGACAGACATATCTTGTTCTGTTTGAGTGACCCGCATCATGTTCCCGCGACCCACGTCCTGCGTGACACAACAGGCGTAGGCATTCACTTGAGAACTTCCGCACGGCGCCATGAATGGCTGGCCGGCGGCCCCCGATTTTCCAATTCCCAGTCAAAAAATACCCGGCTACCCTGCCGGTGGCGGCGCGCTTCTTGTCCGCGCCTGCCTGTTACTGCAATGTTCTTGTGCCGCGGCACCCCGTCTTCAGCCTGCCAATGGCGGCGCGGCCGGACGGATGTTCAGTTTTGCCGCAGAGTGTGACAACTCGTGGGGGGGCCGTCAATCAGGACACCCCGGCGTCACCGGCCGTTCTGTCGCTTTGGCGCGACGCACGGCCATTTCCGGACGACAAGCCTCAGATGGCCACCATCTCGAAATCTTCCTTGCGTGCCCCGCATTCCGGACAGGTCCAGTTGATGGGCACGTCCTCCCATTTGGTACCCGCGGCGATGCCGTCTTCCGGCGCGCCGGTGGCCTCGTCATAGATCCAGCCACAAATCAGGCACATCCAAGTCTTGTATTCCATATGCAGGCTCTTGCCAGTCTCCATTAAAATCCAGCGCATGATGGTACCCAATCGGCGCCGATGACGCCACCCATGGGCCAGCGCAAATGGCCCAATATCGCCGCGTTCGTGCAATTTGACGTGCAGATGCCGCCTGAACGGCACCCTTTCGGCCAGGATTGCCCGCATTTCGGGCAACCCGCCGCCAGGCACGCGAGCAGCCGCCCCCGGCCGGACGCCTGTCTTCCCGAATCTTCTTTTTGGTCAGAATTCCATGTCCCGTAACCAGCAGCTTTTCGACCGTGCCCAGCAGACCATTCCCGGCGGCGTCAACTCGCCCGTGCGCGCCTTCCGTTCCGTCGGCGGCACGCCCCGCTTCATTACCCGGGCCGAGGGCGCCTACATGTGGGACGCCGACGGCCAGCAGTACATCGACTACATCGGCTCCTGGGGTCCGATGATCGTCGGCCACGCGCATCCGGACGTGGTGCGCGCCGTACAGGAAACCGCCGTGCAGAGCTTTTCGTTCGGTGCGCCGACCGAGGGCGAGATCGTCATGGCCGAAGAAATCTGCAAGCTCGTGCCGTCGATCGAGCAGGTACGGCTGGTGTCGTCGGGCACCGAGGCCACCATGAGCGCGCTGCGGCTGGCGCGCGGTTTCACGGGCCGCGACCTGATCATCAAGTTCGAGGGCTGCTACCACGGCCACGCCGACAGCCTGCTGGTCAAGGCCGGCTCGGGCCTGCTGACGTTCGCGGACACCACGCAGAACGCGCCGTCGTCGGCCGGCGTGCCCGCCGACGTGACGCGCCACACGATGGTGCTCGAATACAACAACGTGACCCAGCTGGAAGAAGCGTTCGCGCGCCACAAGGGCGAGATCGCGGCGGTCATCGTCGAGCCCGTGGCCGGCAACATGAACCTGGTGCGCGCCAGCAACGCCTTCCTGACGTCCATGCGCAACCTGTGCAGCGAACACGGCAGCGTGCTGATCTTCGACGAAGTCATGACTGGCTTCCGGGTGGCGCTGGGCGGCGCGCAATCGCACTACGGCATCGTCCCCGACATGACCTGCCTGGGCAAGGTGATTGGCGGCGGCATGCCGGCGGCGGCGTTTGGCGGCCGGCGCGACATTATGGCCAAGCTGGCGCCGCTGGGCGGGGTGTACCAGGCCGGCACGCTGTCGGGCAACCCGCTGGCCGTGGCCGCGGGCCTGACCACGCTGAAGCTGATCCAGGCACCGGGCTTCTACGAGCGCCTGGCCACGCAGACGCGCAAGCTGGCCGACGGCCTGACCGCCGCCGCCCGTGCGGCTGGCGTGCCGTTCTCCGCCGATGCCATCGGCGGCATGTTCGGCCTCTACTTCACCAACGCCGTGCCGACCAGCTTTGCCGAAGTCACCCAGGCCGACGTGGGCCGCTTCAACCGCTTCTTCCACGCCATGCTGGCCGAAGGCGTCTACCTGGCGCCGTCGGCCTTCGAGGCCGGCTTTGTCTCGGCAAAGCACGACGACGCCATCATCGACGCGACGATCAAGGCCGCCGAAAAGGCATTCAAGGCCGGCTGATCACGTCGTCCAGCGCATAGTGCAGCGCCGCAAGCTGGTCAGCCAGTTCCGGCGATGCCGATGTCATTGGTGGCCGCAGCGTGTCGGCCAGCCAGCCCAGCCGGGCCAGCAACGCCTTGGCCGGCCCGGGGTTGGGCTCGGCGAACAGCGCCAGCATCAGCGGCATCAGCGCATGGAACAGGCGGCGCGCGTCTGCGAGCCGCCCTACTTCCACGGCGCGCCAGATCTCCACGAACAGTTCGGGCCGGAAATGCGCCGAGGCGATGATCGCTCCGCGTCCGCCCAATGCCAGCGTACCCAGCAGTTGGTGATCCTCCCCCGCCAACACTGACAGCCTGCCATCGGCGATGAGCGCCTGGGTGGTCTGCGCATTGCCGCCGCAATCCTTGATGGCGACGATATTGTCGTGGTCAGCCAATGCCAGCAGGGTGTCCAGCGTCAGCGTGGCGCCGGTCCGGTATGGGATGTCATAGAGCACCAGTGGCGCCCGCGCGGCGTCGGCCAGCCGCGCGAACCAGTCGCGCAAACCCGCCTGCGACGGGCGAATGTAATAGGGCGCGGGCGCCAGCACCCCAGCCAGCGGACGGCTGTTGAGCCGCTCCAGCCGCGCCATGGCATGCCCCAGGTGGTTACCGGCCAGTCCCATCACCACCGGCAGGCCGGCGGCCGCTTCCAACACCGTATCGAGCACGGCCAGTTGCTCGGGCTCGTCGAGCGCGGCGGCCTCGCCCGTGCTGCCACAGACCACGAACCCGGCCAGGCCGGTGGCACGGTAGTGCATCACCATGCGGCGCAGCGCAACATGATCGACGGCGCGGTCGGCGGTATTGTCAACAAAGGGGGTCACCAGCGGCAGCCAGATGCCCTGGAAGGAAGTTTGCGTGGCTTGCATCCATACACTCCGGATCGACCGGTTCAGGAAACCGTCGATGCGCGACGCGGCAGGACTTGCGGCAAGGGGAGGAAAACCTGGCGGGTTCGCCCTCTCAGCCGGTAGGTGCTGTTCCGTCGCCCATCTGACGGAACAGCGCGCTCCGGTCAGACGAGCGACTGTTTTTTGGCTTTGGCGCGCGCAGCCTGGTCCGCCGCGCCCACGACGGGTACGGACAGGACGGAGGAAAGGCGGTTTGCGCACGGCATGGGCAGGAATCTACCGGCCGGCATCGGCCATCGTCAAGCGGCATGCACTTTGCCCGGCGGCGCGACAACGCTGCGCTACACTCCAGAATTGCCATTCCGGAGATCGAGGAGTCCCTTGATGCGCACCGCCACCGCCCCTGCCACCCCCCCTACCCTGTTCCGCTGGCTGCTGCTCGGCCTGCTGGCCAGCCTGCTTTCCGCCTGCGGCTACAACGATTTCCAGAAGAAGGACGAGGCCGTCAAGGCCGCCTGGGGCGAGGTGGTCAACCAGTACCAGCGGCGCGCCGACCTGATCCCGAACCTGGTCGCCACCGTAAAGGGCTACGCCAGCCACGAGCGCGAGACGCTCGAGGCCGTGACCAAGGCCCGCGCGCAGGCCACCAGTATCCAGGTCACCCCCGAAACCCTGAACGATCCCGAAGCGTTTGCCCGCTTCCAGCAGGCACAGGGCCAGCTGACCAACGCGCTGTCGCGGCTGCTGGCGGTGTCCGAGAACTATCCGAACCTGAAGGCTGACGCGTCGTTCCGCGACCTGCAGAGCCAGCTGGAAGGCACCGAGAACCGCATCACCGTGGCCCGCCAGCGCTACATCGTGGCGGTGCAGGACTACAACGTGCTGGCGCGCAGCTTTCCGACCAACGTGACGGCCATGATCTTCAAGTACCCGGTCAAGCCATCGTTCACCGTGGAGAACGAGAAAGCCATTTCCACCCCGCCGGCCGTGAAGTTCTGAGCGCCCGGCACTGAAACGCGGATCGCCATCATGCGCAGACTGGTCAGGCTCTCGTTCCTGGAGTTGATGCTGGCCATCGTGCTGGCCGTGCCGGCATGGGCGGCCCGGGCCGACGACGGCTTCGTGGCCGTGCCGCCGCTGAACGCGCGCGTGACCGACCTGACCGGCACCCTGAGCGCCGACCAGCGCAACGCGCTGGAAAACGTGCTGGCCGAGTACGAGCAGCAGCGCGGCAGCCAGATCTTCGTGCTGATGCTGCCCACCACCAACCCCGAGACCATCGATGCCTACAGCATCCGCGTGGCCGAAACTTGGCGCGCGGGCCGCAAGGGCATCGACGACGGCGTGATCGTGATCGTGGCCAAGGACAACCCCGCCGGCCTGCGCAAGATGCGCATCGAGGTGGGGCGCGGCGTGCAGGGGTCGCTGACCGACGCCATGTCCAGCCGCATCATGCGCGATGTGATGGCGCCACATTTCCGCCAGAACGATTTCTACGGTGGCCTGGCCGCCGGCATTTCGGCCATCCAGGCCACCATCGACAAGGAAGGCCTGGCCGCGCCGGACCGTCGCAAGCCGCAAGGCAATGTCGATCTCGGCGACTGGCTGCCGGTGCTGTTTCCGCTGGCGATCATCGCGTTCTTCTTTCTGTCGGCCATGCTGCGCCGCGGAGGTAGCCCGCACGTGGTGACCGGCCGCCGTGGCTGGCCAACCGGCACGGCCGGCGGGCTGGGCGGCATGACCGGCTACGAGATCGGACGCCACTGGGGCAGTGGCGGAGGCGGCTTTGGTGGCGGGGGCGGCGGCGGAGGGGGTGGTGGCTTTGGCGGCGGAGGCGGCGGCGGCTTCGATGGCGGCGGCGCGTCCGGCAACTGGTAACGACGGCTAACGGTGGCCAATCATGGGTAGTGGAGATCCGATGCACAAACCCCAGGCTTCGCACCCCGCGTCCAGGCTGTCGCTCAAGCGCGTGCTGCGGCATCTGGGCACCGGCCCGGGCACGGCCCGCAAGGCGTTTCCCGACGAAGCCCGCCACCAGCTCCAGGTGGCCGTGCACAAGGGCGAACAGCATCACCGTGGCGAAGTCCGCGTGGTGATCGAAGCCAGCCTGCCGCTGGCACTGGCGTGGCGCGGCACCTCGGCGCGCGACCGCGCCCGCGCGCTATTCGGGGCGCTGGAAGTCTGGAATACCGAAGATCATACGGGCGTGCTGCTGTATATCAATCTGGCCGACCATGCCGTGGAACTGCTGGCCGATCACGGCATCGACGCCTGCGTCACACCCCAGCAATGGCAGCAGGTCTGCGCGCAACTGGCGCAGGGGCTGGCAACGGACCTGTCGGTCAAACCCGTGCTCGACGCCATCGCGCAGATCCACGCGCTGCTGATCAAGCATTTCCCCACCCACGGCGGGCGCAACCCCAACGAACTCGACGACCGGCCCATCGTTCTGTGACCGGCCGCGTCATCCGTCCCCTGCCCGTACCCTAGGGCTGCTTCTCCATCAGATACCAGATGGCCGCCAGCACCTGGACCGCCACCAGCCCGGCCCAGACCCACAGGTGGGCCGCCACCGGATAGTGGCCGCCCGTGGCCGGAAAAACATCCAGCACGATGCCGATGCCGACCTGGAACACGAACGTGGCCAGGAACACGGTCAGCGTCATGGCCGTGGTGGCGCGGCCGATCAGGGCATCGGGAAAGCGCCGGGCCAGCAGTGCGTAGGTCAGGATGCCGCTGGAGCCGAACACGCCATAGGCGGCCCAGAGCACGGCAAGCGGGATGAACGGCAGGCGGGCCATCAGCAGTAGCTGGATCACGATAAAGCCGATCATGCCGAAGCCGGCGAAGGCATAAAGGCTGATACCGCGCCGCTCCAGGTGGCGTGCGGCCCAGCCGGCGCCCACGCAGCCGGCCATCATCGCGATACCGATCACCGACACCAGCCGCGCGCTGGCGCCCGCAGTCAGGCCCTGCACATCGCGCATGAAGGCACTGACCCACAGCGTCTGCACGGCCAGGAAGATGCCCTGGTTCAGCAGTGTCAACGGCACCACGCGCCAGAAGCGCTCGCTGCTCAGGATCAACCGTGTACCGCGCAACTGCTCGGCAAAGCTCTCCTTGCCCACACGCTTGACGTCGGGCACGCCGAACCATAGCAATACAGCCATGCCGAACGAAATCGCCGCCAGGCCGGCGCTGATCGTGCGCCAGTCCGTCCAGGACAGCAGCCACGACAGCGGCGCGCCCACCACCACGGCACCCAGGCCGCCGATGGCCATCACCAGCCCGTTTAGCAGCGGCATGCGCGACAGCGGAAACCACATCGACAGCGCCTGGATGGCGGCGCCCAGGCACACCGACACCCCCACGCCGATCATCGCGCGCCCCACGGCCAGCCCGACCATGCCCGGGGCCCAGGCAAACACCAGCGACCCGGCCACCGCCAGCATCAACAGCGCGGCCTCGGTGCGGCGCGGGCCAAAGCGGTCCAGCAGGATGCCGGCGGGTAGCTGCGCGCAGGCGAAGCCTAGGAAATAGAAGCTCGTCAGCAAGCCCAGATCGCCGGCGGTCAGCCCCAGTTCGCGCGTCAGGAACGGCGCGAAACCCAGGTTCACGCCCCGGAAGATGTATGACACCAGAAAGCCGAGCGAAAAGAACGCCAGGACACGCCAGCGCGCCGGCGAGGCGTGGTTCGGCTGCGCGGCGGCAACAGCCGGTTGCGCGGGATGAGCGGTGGATGTGTTCATGCCCTGCATTGTGATCACCACCGTGGTGCAAGACCAGCGAAAGATACCCGCGGCAATTGTGAGTAGAATTTGACGACATTTCGCCCCGCCATGGTCAACAGTCGCCCCCCTCACCTGCCCCCGCTCCAGGCGCTACGCGCGCTGGAAGCCGCCGCGCGACACCGCAGTTTCTCGCGCGCCGCCGAAGAACTGGCGCTGACGCACAGTGCCATCAGCCATCACATCCGCGCCCTGGAAGGCAATCTCGGCACCAAGCTGTTCCGGCGGACCGGGCTGACGATGACGCCGACCAGCGCCGGCGCCCGGCTGGCCGAACAGGTGCGCGCCGCGCTGGATCAACTGGAATCAGCGCTGCGCGAGGCCAGCGACGAAGCGGCCCCGCCCGTGGTACGGCTGCAGGTCAGCGTCATGGCCGACCTGGCCAACGCGTGGCTGATACGGCGGCTGCCCAGCCTCCATGCGCAGGCCCCGGAACTGGACCTTCACCTGCGCCTGCATGCGGAGATTTCGCCACCAGACCCCTATTCGGTCGACGTCGGCATCTGGCACCAGCGCGTGGACCTGCCCGGCTTTGAATGTCACAACCTGATTGAAGACCATGTGATTGCCGTGGCCAGTCCGGCCTTGCTGGCCCGGTATCCCGGCTTTACCGTGGCCGACCTGCCCCGGATGCCGATGCTGCGGTTTGCGCTGCGTCCGTGGCGCGACTGGCTGCTGCAGGCCGGACTGCCACCCGAGGAGCCCGAGCGCGGCCCGATCTTCCAGGATGCCGGGCTGATGCTGCAATCGGCCGTGGCCGGCCTGGGCGTGGCCACGGCGCGTGCCCAGCTGGCCCACGATTACCTGGCCAGCGGCCAGCTTGTGCAGATCGGCACCACGCACATCCCGTCGAGCCTGCCGTACTGGGTCACCTGGCGCGAAGGGAATCCGCGCGAAAAGGCCATCCATCGCTTTCACGCGTGGCTCAAGAAGCAGGTGGAAGAATCTACATGGCGCGGTCACAGCACTGAAACAGAGTCAGCCCCACCGCCGCCTATGTGAGGTAACGCACGCTTCAATTGCGTGACAGGATGACCCCCAACCGGGCAAACGTTTCATTTCGGCAACCTTTTGAACGCCGGTCCCAAACCGGCTGTTTTTACGTCTGGCCTCCCACTTCTGGACGAAGGCGGCATGCCGCATGCGCCACGTTCTAAATTTGCGTCAGCCAAAAGCATGGCCGCGTCACCCGCGCTCTGATGCCATGCGCACGGCAATCACCCCCCACGGGTGGCGCGCCGGAGACATCCCGATGGCGGAGACAATCAACCGTCCGAATCCCCTCTACCTGTCACGACGTCTGGAAATGCCTTTTACGGCGTTTCATAAATGCAACGTTTTCGCCCGTCACCGCAGCATGCGTATCCACCCGAATGTGACACCTTGAAAATGCCTTATCAGCAACATTACAAGCGCGTCATACACCACAAAGTCTTGTAAGAGATACAAGCGATCGGTAAAAAGCGCCTCCTCAGACGCGTAAAGATCCAGATACATCTGGTTACACAGTCTCGCAAACGACGCATCACCAAAATCCCACCTCTTTGCAAATCAAGCACTTAACGTCAGTGGCACGTTCGTCGCTGTATGTCCGGCACATGGCCAGCAGGCAGGCTCCGCAAAGACGGCGCACCGCAAGGTCCGGAATACCGACGCAAGGAAAGCAGGGGGAGAAAACGGGAATCGGCCAGACGAGCCGGACCCGGGGAGAGCAGAAGCGGCCGGCACGCTGCAGTGCCGGTCCGGGCCAGGCAACACCCAGGATGCCAGGTCAGCAGGTTGCAGCGAATTCAGGTGCGGGTCTGGTCCCTGGAGAAACATCGGATCAGGCTTGCAGTGCCCAACAGGGTGCACGACGTCACCGGGAGTGGCGAGGCACCGGGCATCGGCAGAGGGCCGCCGGGCTTTGTCCCGTGCGGGACTTTTCCCCTGAGACAGGTGGAACCGGAACAGACGCCACACACCACATGGCTGCTGTCTGGTTTGGCCTCGGCCGGTTTCCGGTCGGAACCTTGTGCCCGACCTCCAGCGGGCGCTTTTTTCCACTAACCATGACGTCAAGGAGAAGGACATGAACACCATGTTCAATGGCATCAAGCGTTTCGCCCAGGAAGAAGACGGCGCAGCCGGCGTGGAATACGCCCTGCTGCTGGCGTTCGTGGCCCTCTGCATGGTCGCGGTCGGCCCGGCAGTCAAGGCCGCGGTCACCAAGATCTGGGGTGACATTTCGACGGCGCTTACGGCTGCAGCCTGAGCGGTGCGAGCCCGGTGTGTTGCGCCAGGCACCGGGCTCCACCGCCGTCTTTCCTGGCGCATTGATTTCCCTTTTTGCATAAGAGGCTGCCATGCACACCATGGACTCCGTCACCGTCTTTGCCCCGCTGACCTCGGCCTGCCTGATGGCCGTGCTCGGCACGGCTGTGGTGACTGACCTGCGCAGCCACAAGATTCCGAACCAGCTCGTCGTGACCGGGACCATCGTGGCGCTGGCGCTGCAGATGGGCCTGCACGGCGCGGCAAACGGGACATGGCAATGGGCCACCGGCATTGCCGCCGGGCTCGTGCCGTTTGTCCTGCTGTACATCGTGCGTGCCGTGGGCGCGGGCGACGCCAAACTGATGGGCTGCGTGGGCGCACTCACAGGGCCGGCCGCCATGCCGGAAATCCTGCTGGCGACGCTACTGGCCGGCGGCGTGCTGGCGCTGGGCGTCATGCTCTGGCGCCGCGAATCCCGCCGCACGCTGCACGCAGTCATCGGCACGCTGCTCTGGATGCCGCTCGCCCGCCATGCACCCACCACGGCGGCCGAGATGCCGGAGCCTGGCCCCCGCAGCGGCGCGAACAGGATTCGGACCATCAGACGCCTGCCGTACGCGGTAGCGATTGCCTCAGGCGTGGCACTGGTGATGACGGGCGTGATCTGAGCGCCAGCCATCGCCAGCAGAAGGAAGAAGCACACAAGCCCGGCCTACCGGGCAAGGAACGGGAGAACCATCATGGCCAGGAAGCTTCGCAACACCGTCAGCCCCGCGAACACGCGCCGCTGCCCGTCGCGCCAGTACAACCGCACACCGCAACCCGATTTGCCCGCGCAGGCCGCGCGCACGGTGCGCCAGCACATCGGCTGGGTCTTCCACCACTAGCCGTACGTCACACCGCAGCACCTCAGCACCGCACTACCACATCGACATCGTCAGTGAGCCGAGATGGCGCACCGCCCCGCGCGGTGCCGCCAGGGACGCCTGCATGCCCACGCCGGGACACCAGGCATCGCATGGAAAGGGAGGGATCATCAAATGAGAAACGTACGCACCCTGTTGATGTTGTTGGTGGCCGCCCTCGCTGGCCTGGCCGCTGTCGTGCTGGCTTCCCGGTGGATGGTGGAGCAGAGCGCCGGCAGCACGGTCAAGGTGGCGGTGGCAAACACCGACATCAACCTTGGCCAGCGCCTGGCACCCGAGTTCGTCAAGCTGGTCGAGTGGCCACGCGACAGCCTGCCGCCCGGCGCGCTGAACGATCTCAAGGCCGTCGACGGCCGCGTTACCAAGGCCAGCGTGATGCGCGGCGAGCCGATCCTCGAATCCAAGCTCACGCCGGCGGGCACCAAGGGCGGCCTGTCCGCGGTGATCGCCGACGGCAAGCGCGCCATCACCGTACGCGTCAACGATGTAGTTGGCGTGGCGGGCTTCGCGCTGCCCGGCAGCTTCGTCGACATCATCGTCAACACGCAAAAGGATGGCAAGAGCGGCCCGTCGGAGACCGAGCAGTCGATCTCGAAGATCGTTCTCGAAAAGATCCTGGTGCTGGCCGTGGCGCAGGAAGTGAACCGCGACGAGACCAAGCCGAAGGTGGTGAACGCGGTAACGCTCGAAGTTTCGCCCGAAGAGGCCGAGAAACTGGACCTGGCGCGCAGCGTCGGATCGCTGTCTCTGGTGCTGCGCAATCAGGTGGAAGCGCGCCCCGTGGACACCGCAGGCGCCACCAAGCGCAGCCTGCTGAACGAGCCGGTGGTGCAGGCTGCCGCGCCTTCGCCAATCGCCAGGGTCATCCAGGTGGCACAGCGCATCGTCGAACGCAAGCCCATCAATACCAATTGCGTAGGCGTCATCAGTGGCATGCATCAGGACAAGGAGTGCTTCTGAGCGCGTGAGCCAACGCGCCGGAAGCCGCCAACCGGGGGAAAATCATCATGAAGACCAGCCACACACCGTCAGGCCATGCGCACCTCAAGCGCATGCACGGCACCGTCCGCCTGAGCGCGGTCGCCACCCTGGCCATCACCAGCGTCTGGCTGGCCAGCGCGCAGGTGCAGGCGGCCGAGGAGGCCACCCTTGCGACGCAGCCCACGCGCATCGCGGCGAACGGCCCCATCCAGCTGACCATCGGCGCCACCACGCCAGCGCCCGCACCTGCCGATGCCGGCGGCGGCCGGGGGCCGAGCTGCGTGGGCGCCGCCGCCGAGCCCGAGCAGATCACGGTTCCGGTCGGCAAGTCCCGCATGCTGCCGCTGCCCGAGCCGGTGAAGACCCGGACGCTGGGCAACCCGAGCGTGGTGCAGGCGATGCTGGTGTCACCGCAGACCATGTATCTACTGGGCCTCGACATCGGCACCACGAACATGATCGTACAAGGCCGTAGCGGTCGCTGCACGGTGATCGATGTCACCGTCGGCGCCGATCCGGCGGGCCTGCAGTCCACATTGCGTTCGCTGCTGCCCGGCGCACGCAACGTGCAGGTGGCTTCCGCCGCCGACAGCCTGGTACTGAGCGGCAACGTGCCCGACTCCGCCACCGCCCAGCAGGTCATGGACATCGCCAACGCGTTCGTGCTGCGACAGTCCCGCAGCCCGCTGCAGGCGCCACAGCAATCGCTGGGCGCGCCGGCCAATGCGCCAGGCGGACCGAACATGATGATGCCGATGGGCGGCGCGCTGATGCCCATCTCGGCGAATGCGCAGAACAACAACAGTGGCATGCCGATTCGCAGCAACAAGCTCATCAACATGCTGACGGTGGACGCGCCGCAACAGGTGATGCTCGAAGTGAAGGTGGCCGAGGTATCCAAGACACTGATCGACCAGCTCGGTGCGGCGGCCAACATTCAGGGCGCTTTCGGCAGTTGGCAATTCGGCCTGCTCGCGAACTTCCTATCCGGCGCGCCATCCGCGCTGACGGCCATCAAGAACAACAACCTGCCACTGTCGCTGCAACTTGATGCGCAGAAGGGTGACAGCTTGGTCAAGATTCTTGCCGAGCCAAACCTGATGGCGATCAGCGGCCAGGAAGCCAGCTTCCTGGCGGGCGGCAAGGTCTTTATCCCCGTGCCGCAATCGAGTTTTGGCGGCGTCACCACGATCGTGCTGCAGGAAGAAACCTTCGGCGTGGGGCTCAAGTTCACCCCGACCGTGCTGGCCAACGGCCGCATCAACCTCAAGGTGGCGCCTGAAGTGTCCGAGCTGTCGCCCACGGGCGTGGCCGTGACGGCGCCCAACACGTCGGGTTCCACCATCCTGCCGCTGATCAACACGCGGCGCGCTTCTACCACCCTGCAGGTGATGGATGGCCAGAGCTTCGCCATCGGCGGCCTGATCAAGAGCAATGTCACAGGCAGCCTGAAGGGCCTGCCCGGCGCCGGGGAACTGCCAGTGCTTGGCAACCTGTTCCGCAGCACGAGCTTCCAGCAGGACCGTAGCGAGCTGCTGTTCGTGGTCACCCCGCGCCTGGTGAAGCCGCTGCCGCCGAACTACCCGATGCCGACCGATTCGTTTGGGCCTCCGATCAACGGCGAGGTCTACATCAACGGCAACATGGAAGGCCATCCGCAACGCCTGCCGGACAACCTGGCGCCGCCCCCGATGCCGGCTGGCCCCGCCGCGCCGGTGTCCCCCGCCTACCCGAACCCGCCGACCACGAGCACCGGACCCGCGCCGACGGCCAGCGCGCAGCCCGTGAACTTGCAGCCCGTGACCGCGCAACCCATCGGCCCGGCGCCCGCGAACGCCCCGCAGCCACCCAGCGGCGGCAACTTCGTGCCCACCGCTGCGCTGCCACCTTCGTCGCCCGCCACGCTGGCGGCCGGCAGCGCCCAGTGAACCGACATCGACAGGGGAACATCATGACTTCCACCACACGACTGCTGTGCATCGCCGCGGGCACCCTGCTCTGCACCGGCCTGACTGGCTGCATGAGCACCTCACCGATCTGGGATGCCCATTTCGGCGAATCGGTACGGACCGTGCGCATGATGCAAACGCTCAACCCGAACGCGTCGTACACCAATACCGATCCGGTAAGCGGTGTCGACGGCCGCGCCGCCACGTATTCCATGGACCGTTATGGGCAGTCGTTCCGCAATCCGCCCACGGACGGCAACACGTTCGTGATCGGCATTGGCAATTCGGGCAACAACGGCTCACAGTAACGCGCCGCCGGCCAACCCGTCTTGAACCGGGCACCACCAGAACCACCAGGACCACCCGAGGGAGTTGCAACATGGCAAAGCTGATACTGGTCTCCGCCGACGACACGCGCGCGCGCCAGATGCTGGCATTGGCCCAGCAGGCCGAAACGCGGCGCCAGCCGCAGCTGGTCTGCGTAGACCCCACCAAGGCACTGAGCACCCCCGGCCTGATCCATGCCACAGACTTCGTGGTGCTGCAGGCCGACGAATTCGACATGGACGTGCTGGAACGGCTGCGCCAGCGCTTCCCCGAGCCGGGCGACGTGCCGTGCATCCTGGTCACGCCCCAACCATCGACGGAACTGTTGATGCGGGCGATGCGCATGGGCGTGCGCAGCGTATTGCGCTGGCCGCTGGACCCGAGAGAGTTCAACGAGGAACTGACGCGGCTGGACACGCGCGCAGAGGCCGAAGCCACCGCGCAGGCCCGCACCTTTGCCTTCACTTCGTGCAAGGGCGGCAGTGGCACCACCTTCGCAGCCGCCAACTTCGCCTACGCGGTGGCAGCCCAGCGTGGCAAGCGCGTGCTGCTGGTCGATCTGGACCAGCAGTTCGGCGACGCGGCCTTCGTGGTGACCGACAATCTCCCGCCGGCCACGCTGGGCGACATCTGCCGCCAGATCGACCGGCTCGACGCCGCGCTGCTGGATGCCTGCGTCACGCATGCGCATCCGAATCTCGACGTCATCGCCGGCGCCGGCGATCCGGTCAAATCGGCCGATGTCAAGGCCGCACACCTCGAGCGCATTCTCGACCTGGCCAAGCCTGCGTACGACGTCCTGGTCTTCGACCTCGGCCAGGCGATCAACCCGGCCTCGATCATGGTGCTGGACCATTGCGACACCATCCATCCGGTGGTGCAGCTTTCCCTGCCCTACCTGCGCGCCGGCCGACACATGATGGAGATCTTCCATTCGCTTGGCTACCCGGCCGAGCGCATGCAGGTGGTCTTGAACCAGTTCGAGAAGCACGCCGCCATCACCATCCGGACGATGGAGGACTCGCTGGGCACCCGCATTGCCCACATGCTGCCGCCCGACGCCAAAACCGCCCGGGAAGCCGCCAACCAGGGCGTGCCGGTACCGCAACTGGCCCCCAACAGCGCCATCACCCGCGCGCTGATGCAAATGGTAGACGCCGCCTTCCCCGCTGCGGCAAAGAAGGAGGAAGGCCTGTTCGCCCGGCTGCTCGGAAACCGGGGTGACACCGCCCAGCCGCTGCCCGTGGGCCGGCACGCGTAACCCATCAGGAGAATCGCCATGTCCCTGCGCGCTCAATTGTTCGAGAAAGCCGGTGAAGCCGTGCCCGACCGCGTGAACGACCGTGTACCAGAACGTGCCGGCGAGCGCGCCGCGAATGGCGCGGGCGCCACCGCCGCCTACCAGCAGCTCAAGATGGACATCCACGCCGCCATCATCGAACGCGTGGAGCTGGACAAGCTGCAGCGCCTGACACCGGACCAGGTCAAGCGCGAACTGGCCATCCTGGTCGAGCGCATCGTCGACGAGCGCAACATCCCGCTCAACGAGGCCGAACGCCGTCGTCTGGTATCGGACGTGCGCGACGAAATGCTGGGTTATGGCCCGCTGGAGCCGCTGCTGGCCGACCCCACGGTCTCCGACATCCTGGTCAATACGGCCAGCAAGGTCTATGTGGAGCGGCGCGGCAGGCTGGAACTGACCGACGTGACGTTCCAGGACGATGCACACCTGATGAAGGTGATCGACAAGATGGTGTCGCGCGTGGGCCGGCGCGTCGACGAATCGAGCCCGATGGTCGATGCACGCCTGCCCGATGGCTCGCGTATCAACGCGATCATCCCGCCGTCGGCCGTGGATGGGCCGCTGCTGTCGATCCGGCGTTTTGCCGTGAACCCGCTGATGGTCAAGGACCTGGTCGAACTGCAGACGCTGACGCCGCCGATGGCCCAGCTGATCGAGGCCATGGTCAAGGCCAAGCTCAACATCCTGATTTCCGGCGGTACGGGCAGCGGCAAGACCACGATGCTGAACATCCTGTCGGGGTTCATCCCCGAGAACGAGCGCATCGTCACCATCGAGGATGCCGCCGAACTCCAGCTCCGCCAGGACCATGTGCTGCGGCTGGAAACCCGCCCGCCCAATATTGAAAACCGGGGCGAAATCACGCAGCGCTCACTGGTGCGCAACGCGCTGCGGATGCGACCCGACCGCATCATCCTGGGCGAAGTGCGCGGCGCCGAGGCGCTGGACATGCTGCACGCCATGAACACCGGTCACGAAGGATCGCTGGCCACCATCCACGCCAACACCCCGCGCGATGCGCTCACGCGGCTGGAAAACATGGTCAGCATGGCCGGCCTGTCGTTGCCGCCGCGCACCATGCGCCAGCAGATTACCTCTGCCATTACGGTCATCCTGCAGGTATCGCGCCTGACCGACGGCCGGCGCAAGCTGATGAGCATCCAGGAAGTAACCGGCATGGAAAGCGACGTGGTCAACATGCAGGAGATCTTCACGTTCAAGCGCACCGGCGTGGATGCCGAAGGCCGCGTAAAGGGCTACTTCTGCGCGACCGGCGTGAGGCCGCAGTTTTCTGACCGGCTGCAGGCGTTCGGCCTGTCGGTGCCCGAACGGCTCTACGAGCCGTCGGTGCGGTTCGACGTCTAGCACGGCACGGCAACGCGGAGACTTATCATGGATCGCACCCTCCTCGCCTTTGGCGCCTGCCTGTTCGTGACCATCGTGATGGGGGCCACGGTGGGCTACCAGTGGTGGCAGCGCAGGCACAGCATGGCGGCTCGCCGCTTCGGCCGGCGCCTGCGAGCCGTGGCATCGACGCCCTGGCAGGATGATGCCGCAGCTTCGATCATGAAGGCGCGCGCGCTGGCCCAGACGCCCTTCATGACCGCGCTGCTGCGCCGCCTGCCACATAGCGATGCCCTGGACCGCATGTTGCGGCAGTCCGGGCTGCACTGGACGGTCTCGGTCTTCGTCACCATGACGCTGCTGCCCCCGGTGGCGCTCTGGATCACAGGGCGCATGCTCGGATTGCCCGCCATCCCGGTCGCCGTGGCGGCGGCAGTGTGGCTCCCGGTGCCAGCGCTCTATGTGCGCCGCGCTCGCCTGCGCCGCATGTTGCGCATCGAGCTGCAGTTGCCGGAAGCCGCCGACATGATCAGCCGCGCGCTGCGGGCCGGGCATTCGTTCTCCAGCGCGCTGGACATGGCGGGCGACGAGCTGCCAGAACCTCTGGGCAGCGAGTTCCGCGTCACGTTCGACGAGATCAACTTCGGTACGTCGATGCACGATGCGCTGGGCGCCCTCGCCGAACGGGTGCCGCTGCCGGACCTGCGCTATTTGGTGATCGCGGTACTGATCCAGCGCGAATCGGGCGGCAACCTGGCCGAGATCCTCGGCAACGTCAGCCAGATCATCCGCGAGCGCATGAAGCTGATGGGACACGTACGCGTCCTGTCGGCCGAGGGGCGGCTCTCGGGAATCATCCTCGCCCTGTTGCCCTTCGGCGTGGCGGGGGCCATGTACCTGGTGAACCCCGAATTCCTGGAGCCGCTGGCCAACGACCCGGTCGGCCCGTGGATCGTCGGCTACGCGCTGGCGCTGATGGCAATGGGCCTGTTGTGGATGCAACGGCTTGTGCGGATTCACGTCTGAGGAGCACATCATGAAAACCGGCCAGATCCTGATTCTCCTGCTGACCTTCGCGCTGACCTTCGGTGCCGCGCTGGCCGTCATGCTGCTGATCCAGCCCAATGGCATGCGCCGGCGCATCACGCAGGCCAACCAGACAACGACCACGGAGGACGCTGCCGCCCCCGACATGCAGGACGAATGGCTGCAGCGCGCCGTGCGCGTGTCGCGCCCGCTGGCCAAGCTGGCGGTGCCGAAGGACGGCTGGGACAACTCCACGCTGCGCACGCGCTTCATGAACGCCGGCTGGCGCAATCCCTCCGCCATTCCGCTCTACTTCTCCGCCAAGACTTTCCTGGCGCTGGTCTTGCCTGCCCTGCTGTTTGTCGCCACGGGCGGCGTCCTGAGCGCCGACAATCCGCGCCTGCTGCCCACGGCCTTGCTGGCGGCAGCCATCATCGGCTTCTACCTGCCCGACGTGATCCTGCGGCGCCGCATCGCGCAGCGCAAGCAGGAAATCTTCGAGTCGTTCCCGGACGCACTGGACCTGATCACGGTCTGCGTCGAAGCCGGTCTGGCGCTTGACGCAGCCCTGCTGAAGGTGGTGGAAGAATTGCGCGCCGGCGGCGGATCGGCGATCTGCGACGAACTGGAATTGCTTGTGCTGGAACTGCGCGCGGGCCTGTCCCGCGAGAAAGCCTTGCGGAACCTGGCGCTGCGTACGGGTGTGGAAGACGTCGACATGCTGTCCAGCATGCTGATCCAGGCCGACCGGTTCGGTACCAGCATCGCGGAATCGCTGCGCGTGCAGGCCGACACGCTGCGCACGCGGCGGCGCCAGCGCGCAGAAGAGCGCGCCGCCAAGATTGCGGTGAAGCTGCTGTTTCCGCTGATCTTCTTCATCTTCCCGTCGCTGATGGTGGTCTTGCTGGGCGCACCAGCCCTGCAGTTCTACCGGTCGCTGATGCCGTTCATGATGGGCCAGGGCGCCTGAGGAGTTCCACCATGCAACGACTTCTCCGACATGTTCCCCAGCGCCAGCGCGGCGCCAGCGCCGTGGAGTTCGCGCTGGTGGCGCCCATCTTCTTCCTGCTGCTGTTCTCGATCGTCGACTTCGGCGCCATGATGTGGGCCAACCTGACGATGCAGCACGCCGTGCGGGAAGGCGCCCGCTATGCGGTGACCGGACAGACCAGCCTCGACCCCAAAGGCAACCGCTATGGCGCGGTACTGGACAAGATCCGCGAAAGCTCGCTGGGCGTCTACGACATGTCCAACGCCAAGGTGGCCACCTGGGTCAAC
The DNA here is from genome assembly GCF_002858765.1 of Cupriavidus pauculus. GTDB lineage: Bacteria > Pseudomonadota > Gammaproteobacteria > Burkholderiales > Burkholderiaceae > Cupriavidus > Cupriavidus pauculus_B. The sequence continues at coordinate 932,477 of NZ_PJRP01000001.1, read as the reverse complement.
GGCACATCCCAGCCCAGCGGCGGCGCCGGTATGTTCGGCAGCGCCGGCGATATCGTCGTGATCCAGATTACCTGTGACTGGCCGCTGCTGACACCACTGGTGGCGGCGTTCTACAAGTCCACGGGCGGCAAGTACCACTTCAATGTGGCCGCCACCATGCGCAACGAAGCGTTCTAGCCAACCCGACCTTCAGCGAGGACAGCCATGACCGCCAGAATCCATCGCCTTGCTCACGCGCGACGCCGTCCTGTGCGGGCAAGGATGCGGGGCATCGCCGCCATCGAGTTCGGCATCCTGCTGCCAATCTTCGTCTTCCTGACGCTGCCCGTGATCGACTTTGCGCGCGCCATCCAGGCCAATCTGATCCTGATCAATCTGACCCGTGAAGGCGCCAGTCTGGCGTCGCGTACGAGCCAGTTGCCCCAGACGATCATGGATTCACTGGCGCAGACCACACCCCCTCTGAACATGACCCAGCGCGGCATGATCTATATCACCAAGGTCATGGGCAACGCCGAGAACTGCAACAAGAGCGGCACAAATTGCACCGTCCGCAACATCGTGCTGGAGCAGTACCGCTGGACTGACGGCTGGGGCGTTGGCGGTAGTTCGCCGGGCAGCAAAGTCTACGGCTGCGGCAGCTACAGCAGCAGCGACGGATCGTGCAAGAACCTGCCTTCGGCGGGCACCACCTCGCCTACCGCCAATGCAATGACCGGCAAGCTGTCTGACGGCCAGGTCATCTACGTGGTGGAGTCCTGGTACAGCTTCAACATGTTCTTCCAAGGCCTGACGATGGGCGTGCTCAAGATGCCCACACTTGGCCCCAATCTTTACTCGGCCACGATCTTCTGAACTGCGTGAAGGAGACCATCATGCGAACTGGACGAATTCCGACGCGACTGCATGGACACCACGCCCGCCAGCGCGGCCAGATCACGCTGATTGCCGCCGCGCTGATGATCGGACTGGTCGGCGTGGCGGGGCTCGGGATCGACGGGGGCATGGCCTACATGACCAAGGCACGCCTGAACGCCGCGGTGGATTCGGCCGCCGTGGCCGGCGCACGCGCCGTCACCAACGGCACCACGCAAGCCGAGCAGACCGCCGCCGCGCGGCAGGCCGCCACCGACTTCTTTAATGCGAACTTTAAGGCCAACTACCTAAAAGGGTCCGCCGCGCTGAACACGCCCAGTGTCACGTTCGACCAGGGCAAGGTCACGATCGCGGTGTCAGCCACGGCCACCATGCCGCTGACGATGATGAAGGTGCTGGGTTTCAACAACGTCGCCGTGGCCGCCACGTCCACCACGATCCGCAAGGATCTGGACATGATCTTCGTGATCGATTCGTCCGGCTCGATGCAGCCCGTCTGGAGTACCGTACGCAGCAACGCCAACAGCTTCCTAAATCAGTTCAGCCCGTCAACCGACCGCGTGGGGTTGGTGCATTTTTCGTCCGGGGGCGTCACTGACATCCCCATTCGCACCTCGTTGCGCGGGTTCGATCGGCCGACCATGCAGACCACCATCACGAACATGTCCAATGGTGGGAACACGAACTACATGGAAGGGCTTTGGCAGGCGCGCAACCAGTTGAACAACATCCCGCAAACCAACCGCTCAAGCCTGCGCGTGGTTGTCTTCTTCTCCGATGGCAAGCCCAATACGATTGCTGCCGCCTACCAGACCAAGAACAGCACCTGTACCGGCGGCATTACTGCCGCCGGCAACGTGAGCGGCTACTACGCGATCAATCAGCAGAACACCACACTCACCGGCAATTGCAACGACGTGACGGCCAACAATAAGGGGCCGACGCAGATCCCCGCGTACTACACCGCCCACAGCCCGACGGATACCGAGTTCAAGATGGTCGGTAGTTCGCCCATGACTGTCACGTCCAGCGTGAGCGGCAACAACCTCAATAGCAACCTCACCGCCGCCTCATACAACCTGCCGATCGCCATGGCGTCTTCGCTGCGCGACCAGGGCGTCTATATCTTCACGTTGGGCCTGGATGGCAACGGCGGTTTTGACGAGCCCCTGCTGAAACGCATGGCCAACACGCCGGACGCCACGGGCTACAACAAGAACCAGCCCTCCGGCATCTATTGCTACGCCAAGACGATCAACGACTTGCGGCCATGCTTCTCGAAGCTGGCCTCTGAAATCCTGCGCATCTCCCAGTAGCCGCGCAGCAACGATTGCCGACGGGGGACCGTGCGCCCTCTCCGGAATACTTCCGGGGAGGGGTCGCACGGGCGGCAATCATGGGACAATCCGCCGTATCGCGGCCAGCGTCGCCGCCAGCGGGAGTCCCCATGAAGCTGCGCATCCTTAGCGATCTCCACATCGAGCACCACATGCCGGAAGATGTCCCCGGCTGCAGCGCCGATCTGACGATCCTGGCCGGCGACATCGCCAACGGCCGCGACGGCATAGACTGGGCCGCCCGTACGTTCGCGGGCCCCGTGCTTTACATCCCCGGCAATCACGAGTACTACGAAAGCGCGTTCGAGCCCGTGGACCAGCTCATGGCCGATGGCGCTGCCGCATCCGGCCACGTGACGCTGCTCAATGGCTCGGTGGCGGAATTCGCCGATGCCCCCGGCGGCGCGGTGCGCGTGATCGGCACCACGTGGTGGACGGACTACGCGCTGTATGGCGAAAGCCGCATCGATGAAGCCATGGCCGCCTGCGCCAAGGTGATGGTCGACCACCGGCTGATTGCCACCGCCGGCGACGACGGCCAGCCCCGCCCCTACACGCCAGCCGATGCGCTGGCGCGCCACCGCGCAGCCACCGCCTGGCTGGCCGACACGCTGGCGCAGCCGTTCGACGGCAAGACCGTGGTCGTCACCCATCACGGCCCCGACCTCGGCAGCCTCGACGCACGCTATGCCCACGACATCGTCTCCGCCGGCTTCATTTCGCGGCGCCCCGACCTCGTGGCCCAGGCCGATCTCTGGATCCACGGCCACACGCACACCAGCTTCGATTACTGGATCGACGACACCCGCGTGGTCTGCAACCCGCGCGGCTATATCTCGCGCCGCACCGGCGTGCCCGAGAACCCCAGGTTCGACTGGGGCAAGGTGGTGGAAGTGTGAGGCGGCCGATCCGGGGCGATTAGGCCCCGTCATCCGCCGGCCGCACAAACAAAAACCCCCGAGGGCTCGCGCCCTCGGGGGTTTTTTGACAGTCAGGCCGTCTGGCCCGGCAGTCCGGCGTGATTTACATCATGCCGTCCATGCCGCCCATGCCGCCCATGCCGCCCGGCATTGCCGGAGCCGACTCTTCCTTTGCCGTTTCGGCAACGGCGCAGTCGGTCGTCAGCATCAGCGAAGCCACCGAAGCAGCGTTCTGCAGCGCGGTGCGGGTCACCTTGGTCGGGTCCAGCACGCCCATTTCCACCAGGTCGCCGTACTCGCCCGAAGCCGCGTTGTAACCGTAGTTACCCTTGCCTTCGATGACCTTGGCCACCACGACCGAAGCTTCTTCACCAGCGTTCAGCACGATCTGGCGCAGCGGCTCTTCCATGGCGCGCAGCACGATCTTGATGCCGGCGTTCTGGTCGGGATTCTCGCCTTGCAGAGCCGAGATGGCAGCGCGGGCACGCAGCAGGGCCACACCACCGCCGGGGACGATACCTTCTTCCACGGCAGCGCGGGTGGCGTGCAGTGCATCTTCCACGCGGGCCTTCTTTTCCTTCATTTCGACTTCGGTGGCAGCGCCAACCTTGATCACGGCAACACCGCCGGCCAGCTTGGCCACGCGCTCTTGCAGCTTCTCGCGGTCGTAGTCCGAGGTCGCTTCTTCGATCTGGGCGCGGATTTGCTTCACGCGGCCTTCGATCGCAGCTGCGTCACCGGCGCCGTCGATGATGATGGTGTTTTCCTTGCCGATCTCGATGCGCTTGGCTTGGCCCAGGTCTTGCAGCGTAGCCTTTTCCAGCGTCAGGCCGATTTCTTCGGCGATCACCGTGCCGCCCGTCAGGATGGCGATGTCTTCCAGCATGGCCTTGCGACGGTCGCCAAAACCCGGAGCCTTCACGGCGGCGGTCTTCAGGATGCCACGGATGTTGTTCACCACCAGCGTGGCCAGGGCTTCGCCTTCCACGTCTTCGGCGATGATCAGCAGCGGGCGGCCAGCCTTGGCCACTTGTTCCAGCACCGGCAGCAGGTCACGGATGTTCGAGACCTTCTTGTCGAACAGCAGCACGAACGGGCTGTCCAGCTGAACAACCTGCTTTTCCGGGTTGTTGATGAAGTACGGCGACAGGTAACCGCGGTCGAACTGCATGCCTTCCACGACTTCCAGCTCGTCGGCCAGCGACTTGCCGTCTTCAACCGTGATCACACCTTCCTTGCCGACCTTGTCCATGGCTTCGGCAATGCGCTCGCCGATCGAGGCGTCGCTGTTGGCCGAAATCGCGCCAACCTGGGCGATTTCCTTGCTGGTCGTGGTCGGCTTGCTCAGCTTCTTCAGCTCTTCCACGGCCGAACCGACGGCCTTGTCGATGCCGCGCTTCAGGTCCATCGGGTTCATGCCGGCGGCCACGAACTTCATGCCCTCGCGGACGATCGACTGGGCCAGCACGGTAGCGGTGGTGGTACCGTCACCGGCGTTGTCGCTGGTCTTGGAAGCCACTTCCTTGACCATCTGGGCGCCCATGTTCTGCAGCTTGTCCTTCAGCTCGATTTCCTTGGCCACGGACACACCGTCCTTGGTCACGGTCGGGCCGCCGAAGCTGCGCTCCAGCACGACGTTACGACCCTTCGGGCCCAGCGTCACCTTCACTGCGTTGGCGAGAATGTTCACGCCTTCAACCATCTTGGCACGTGCGGCGTCGCCGAACACTACGTCTTTTGCTGCCATGTTCTGAATCTCCGAATCTGGGAAGACCGCCCCGCGCATGGGGCAGAGCGGTCAGGAATCTGGGTATGTCTGGAAGGACGGGCGTCGATTACTTGTTGACGACAGCCATGATGTCTTCTTCGCGCATGACCAGCAGCTCCTGGCCATCCACCTTCACGCCCTGGCCGGCATACTTGCCGAACAGCACGCGGTCGCCCACCTTCACGTCGAGGGCAATGTTGTTGCCCTTGTCATCCTTCTTGCCCGGGCCAATGGCGAGCACTTCGCCTTGATCCGGCTTCTCGGCTGCATTGTCGGGAATCACGATGCCGGACGCGGTCTTGGTTTCATTGTCCAGACGCTTCACGATCACACGGTCGTGCAGAGGACGCAGGTTCATACGGACTCCTAAATACAAAAAGTGAGTTTCAGTTCACAAAATGGCCCGTCATCGAGGTCATCGATACCAATCGGCAACGGCCATCAGGTTTTCGGGTATACCGCAGGGTTGGGCGCCAACTGGCTGTTAGCACTCTCCCCCAGCGAGTGCTAATTATAGGGACGGGGTATTTCGTTTTCAAGACGCGACCTGAATGGGGGTTTTCCCGTACACCGAGGATTTTTCTCTTCGGGGCCGGCCAGATCGCCACTTTCCGGGCGTGCGCCCTGACAATGTCCACGAAAAGTCCCGCTGCGACGTTGGCAGACGGGTTCCCCATCGCGCTCCGCCCTTTCCGAAGTCACCGTCATGTTTCGCCAACCCAATGCGCCGCACCGCGCCCCGCCGGGGTGGGCTGTCCTGTTCGGTCTGTTCCTGGTCGGATTGTTGTCCTGGCAGCACGCCCATGGGGCATGCGGCGCCGAGCCGGCCAATGGTGTGACGGGTGCCAATGGAGCCAACGGCGCCCAGGCCGCCCGACCGCGCATCGGGCTGGTGCTGTCCGGCGGCGGGGCGCGGGGCTACGCCCATATCGGCGTGCTCAAGGCGCTGGAGCAAATGCATGTTCCCGTGGATTGCATCGCCGCGACCAGCATGGGGGCCGTGGTCGGCGGGCTGTATGCGAGCGGCATCGGGGCCGACGAGCTTGAAGCCCGGCTGTCCAGGGTCAACCTCAGCGACATCGTGTTCGACCGCAACGAGCGCGCGCAGCTGCCGCAGACGCTCCGGGAAGACAGCTTCCAGTACCCGATCGGCATCTCGGCGGGGGTGGGCAAGGACGGTGTAAAGCTGCCGATCGGCCTGGTGCAGGGCAACAAGCTGCTGACGCTGCTGCAGGACTGGACGTCGGCATGGCCCGGCGACATCGACTTCAACACCCTGCCGGTGCCCTTCCGCACGATTGCCACCGACCTGGGCACGGGCGCGCCCGTGGTGCTGGACCACGGCTCGCTGCCACGCGCCATCCGCGCCAGCGCGGCCGTGCCGGGCCTGTTCGCGCCGTTCGCGGTGAACGGCCGCACGCTGGTCGATGGCGGGCTGGTCAGCAACCTGCCGGTGCAGATGGCGCGCGACATGGGCGCCGACATCGTGATTGCCGTCAATGTGGCGACCCCGCTCGACGATCCGGCCACGCTCGACTCCCCCGCCGCCGTCACGCAACAGATGGTGACGATCCTGACCAACCAGAACGTGGCGACGCAAAAAGCGCTGCTGGGCCCGCGCGACGTGCTGCTGGAGCCCGATCTGGGCACGCTGTCCTTCACCGATTTCTCGCACGCCGGCGATGGTATCGGGCGCGGCTACGCGGCCACCAGCGCCATTGCGCCTCGGCTGGCCGGGTTGGCCCTGCCGCGAGAGGCGTGGGACCAGTACGTGGCGTCGCGTGCCACCCATGTGGCCACCGTGGAACCGCGCCGCGTCGACGCGATCGAAGTGCACACCTCGGGCCGCATCCCGGCGGCGTACGTGCGAAGGTACCTGCGCGTGCGCGAGGGCGACCGCTATGACACGGCCGCCGTCAACCACGACCTCACGCAGTTGTCGACCAGCGGCGATTTCGAGAGCGTGACGCAGGAACTGGTGACCGAAAACGGCCGCTCGGTGCTCAAGGTCGACGCGCAGGAAAAGTCGTGGGGTCCGCAGTTCCTGCTTTTCGGCTTCGGCCTGTCCACCACGTTCGACGGCAAGGGCGCGTTCAACCTGCAGCTGGGCCACCGCTACCCGTGGCTGACGCAAGGCGGGCTCGAATGGCGCAATGACATCGTGCTGGGCAGCAACCAGGCGAAATGGCACACCGAACTGCGCCAGCCGGTGTTCGACCGCCTGGGCTTCTATATCGCGCCCTACCTGGAATACGCGCGCAAGCACGTGGACATCTATCCGGACAACGGCGACAAGCGCAATGCCACCCCGCTGACGGCCGTGCGCGTGGACACCGCCCAGGCAGGTATCGACTTCGGCCTGCCCATCGGCCGCCTGGGCGAGTTCCGCGTTGGCGCTAACTACCAGCAGGTGCGCTACGACTCCGACTACCTGCTGGCCGGCGCGCCCAACGGCCGGTTCAGCGCCCGGGTGCGCCAGCCGGTGGTGCGCGCCCAGCTGACCATCGACCAGCTCGACGATCCGCTCTTCCCGCGCAAGGGCTATTACCTGTACGCGGTGAACCAGCTGTCGTTCGGCGGCGCCGACAACACCTTCGACGACGTACACGCCAAGGCGCTGTGGGCCGGCAGCTACGGGCGTCACACGCTGAACCTGGCCGCCGAAGGCGCCATGACCTACAACGACCACCGGTCGAGCAACAGTGTCAGCGGCGGCCTGGGCTTCACACTGGGCGGATTCCAGCGGCTGTCCGCCTATGCTCCCGACCAGTTCTCGGGCAACTACCTGCTGTATGGCCGCCTGACCTACCTGAACGAACTGCGCGAATTCACGCTGCCGGGGCTGCGGACCACGGTCTTCGGCACCAGCCTCGAAATGGGCGATGTCTGGCTCAGACGGCGCAACTTCGGCAGCGGCCCGTACAAGTCCAGCGCGAGTGCGTTCATCGGGGGAAACAGCGTGATCGGGCCGCTCTACTTCGGCTTCGCGGCGGCCCCGGCGGGCGTCTGGAATATCTACCTGCAGCTGGGCCGCGTGTTCTGACCGGCCCGTTCCGACGAGCGCCGGCCGGCGGGCTCAGACCGCCTGACCGGCCAGTACCGAGGGGCTGGCCACGGCCATCGCCGAGCGGTATTCCACGGCGGCGATGCGCCCATTGCGCAGTTGCAGCATCTGGGTGCCATGGCCTTGCATCGGCGTACCGTCGAACTGATAGGACACGGCGATATCCACCTCCACGGTCTGCCCGTCGATGCGGGGCGGGCCTGCCACGTCGATGCGGATCGTGTCGCCGGCCAGTTGCGCTAGGCGCTGGAACAGGCCGATGACGGCATCGCGGTCGCCATACTCGCCCGCCAGCGGGTGGTCGCCCACATGCCGCCAGACGATGGCCGGATCGAGCTGCGGATAGATCGCCTCGAAATGGCGCGTGGTTAGCGCGGCCAGGTAATCCTGCACCAGCGCCTGCACGGCCTCGACGGCCATCGGCGCCTCCACGGCGCGGCGTGTCCGCACGCGCCCGGCAGCGGCATCGAGCCCCAGGAATTCGGCCACACTGGCCATCACCTGCTCGCGGTCGTTGTCCACGCAGATCATGTGGTAGCTGTTCTCGACCACCACGCCCCGCGCCTGCGGCACGTTCGCCAGCAGGAAGTCGGCCGACCGCACCGATGTCAGCTCGTCCTCGCGCGCATGCACCACCAGCGTCGGGCAGACCACGCGCCGCGCGCCATCGAGCACCCAGCGCCGCAGGCGGTCCACCTGGCGGATGCAGCTCAGCGGCACCCAGCGATAGTGAAAGTTGTCGCCGCGCTCGAACTTGGCCTTGACGATGGCGCGCACCAGATCGTTCTTAATGCCGAACGGCTCGTTTTCCTCCACCTTGATGCGGCCCGGCAGCACCGGCAGGTGGTAGACCACGTGCCGCAGCCAGCGGTACGGCGGGGTCGACCAGCCGTCGATGTAGACCGGCGCGGATAGCGCCACGAGCTTGCCCTTGCCGTGCTGGCGCCGCTCGGCCAGCGCCACCGCCAGCAGCGCGCCCATGCACATGCCGATCACGTGGAAGGTGTCGTATTGGTCCACCAGCGTGTCGTAGGCCTGCGTGACCGTCTCGACCCACTGTTCGGCCCGCACGTGCAGCAGGTCTTCGGGCGTACCGCCGTGGCCCGGCAGCGTCACGGCGTGGGTTTCCACACCGCCGCGCCGCAGCACCTTGTGCATCGGCCCGAGGTCGTACTGGGTGCCACCCAGGCCGTGGATCAGCAAGGCCCCGACGCGCGGCGCCTGTTCGGTCGTCATGCCGCGCGCCGCCCCTCGGTGTCGTGGCTGGCCACGATGCGCCAGGCCCCGGCGATCAGCGCCACGGAGTCGTCACCGTCCAGAAGCGGGCCGCTCATGTCGACCACCGTGGTGGTGGCGCCCAGCGGCAGCAACAGCCGGAAGGTCAGATCGCCACGCGCCTCGCCATCGCTTTCGCGCAGCCAGCGCCGGCGCACTTCGGCGCGGTCGTCGGGATGCACGCAGGCCAGCACGTCGTCCAGCGTGGCGAAAGCCGACTCGACCACGCCAAACGCCTGTTCGACACTACCGCTCCAGCGCAACCGGCCGCTATGCGGGTCGAGGTTGTACACCAGTTGCCCGCTGGCGGCCAGCGCCAGCTCCACGTCGTTCTGCCGGCTCGCCGCCGCCTCGTGCAACTGCTCCCGGGACGTCCGCAGCGTGCTGATCAGCAGCGTGAGCACGGCGGCCACGGCCAGGTAGAGCTGGGCCACCAGCAGCGAATTGCCGTGGTAGACCGCAGTGTCGGCGAACGGGCCGTCGCCCTGGGCGGTGTTGAGCAGCACCAGCGCCGACAGCAGCGCCACGGCCACCGACCCGCCCCGGCCGCCCAGCAGCAAGGCACCGATCGCCACGAAGAACAGCGGGATATAGGTCAGCGCGTAGGCCACGTCCAGCGACAGCTGCACGATGCGTCTACCGTCGAACACAGCCGCAGTGGTGACCAGCACGGCCAGCAGTGCGGCGATGCCGGCCAGGAATTCGCCCCGGCGCCGGCCGCCGGAACGGGCCGCGCTGAACCTAGCCCAGCCCGCAAACACTGGCGTGACGATCAGCACACCCACAAAATCGGCGGCGGCCCAGACCTTGGCGGTAGCCCAGAACGGCACGTCCAGGAACAGCCAGAACCAGCCCGCCCCGAACACCGCGCCGCCCACGCTGCTGACCAGGGCGGCCACCAGCAGGCCGCGCAGGAAGGCCAGCCCTTCCAGCGAGAACCGCATCATGTGGACCAGCGCCACGGCAAGCGCCGCGAAGCCGATTTCGTCCAGCGAGAACAGCAGCATGCGGAAGGCGTCGCGCCCTTCCACCACGCCCAGCAGCATCTGCGCGGCCAGGAATGCCAGCCCCAGCGCCACCCAGCGGCGGGCCGGCGCCAGCATGAAGGCGGCCACGGTCACGCCGGCCGGCAGCCAGATATAGCCTGTGGCCGAAAACGGCCCGTTGATCTTGTGGGACGCGTAGCCGAAGACGAAATACAGGATCGCCCACAGCGGTAGCGTAACGATCCGGTTCGAGAATTTCACAGTGGATTCCTGATGCAAGGCGCAACCCGGCAAAGGCGGTCGCCCTGAATGAACGGAGAACCACGCCGGCCAGTTGACCGGCGCCCTCAAAAAAGCGCCTGAAACAGCACTGTCAGTTCATACCGCTGCGATCGACGAATTCCAGCGCCTCGCGCACCGCGCGGCGGGCCTTGAGCGTGTAGCAGACCTGGTGGTCGCGGATGACCAGCGCCAGTACCTCGGCTTGGACCATCTCCTGGAAATGGTAGGCGGCGCGGCGCAGCGTCACGCCGGACACCTCGGCCAGCGCAATGGCAGGCAGGCAATTTTCGCCGGCCTCCAGCAATGCACGGCAGATGGCCGCGCGGGCCGGCACCGTCAGCAATGCGAGGGTCAGGGTGCTTTCCTGGGTTTCCATGGTGGTCTGCCTGAGAGAAGTTGGCCGCAAGCCCGATGATGCACGACTGCGCTGGCATCGTACGCTGAAATAAACAGTAATACGCCCGTCGTATCCCCGCATGTCGCCGGTAAGGTGGGCGTCCTATCCTTGTCGAGTCAAGCGATGGATGTCGAACCCATGTCCGCAATTGTCCCGCCCCGCCGCCGGCCGCTGGTCGTGGCGCTGGCCATCGTCATCGTGCTGCTGGCCGGCTGGGGCCTGTACCGGCTCCTGCGGCCACGCCCCGTCACGCCGCCCGTGCCGCCGGTAGTGGTCAGCACGGCCACGGCGCGTACCCAGGAGGTCGACATCGGGCTGACCGGCGTGGGCACCGTGCAGGCCATGGCCACAGTGACGGTCAAGGCACGTGTGGACGGACAGCTCGACAGCGTCGGCTTCGCGGAGGGCCAGGATGTGAAGGCCGGGCAGGTGCTGGCGCGCATCGACCCGCGCACGTTCCAGGCCACGCTGCAGCAGGCCCAGGCCACCAAGACCCGTGACGAGGCCCTGCTGGCCAACGCCCGGCTGGACCTGCAGCGCTTCGAGGACCTGATCCGCACCGACTCCACCACCCGGCAGACCCTGGACACCCAGCGCGCGCTGGTCAACCAGCTGGCGGCCACGGTCAGGACCGACGAGGCGCAGATCGCGCTGGCCCGCGTGCAGCTCGACTTCACCACGATCACCGCGCCGCTGTCCGGCCGTGTGGGGGCACGGCTGGTGGACCCCGGCAACATCATCCACGCCACCGACACCACGGGTCTGGTGGTGATCCGCCAGATCGACCCCATCGACGTGGTCTTCACGCTGCCCGACGATGCCTTCGGCCCCATCCAGCGCGCCATGGCCGCCAACGCCGCGCCGCTGGCCGTATTTGCCAACGAGCGCGGCACCGACATCGCGCTGGGCCAGGGCAAGCTGATCCTGCTGAACAACACCATCGACACCACCAGCGGCACCATCCAGCTCAAGGCCCGCTTTCCGAACCCGCGCCAGGCGCTGTGGCCCGGGCAGTACGTCAACGCCCGCCTGGTGCTGGGCCAGCACGACAACGCTGTGGTCATCCCCGCCTCGGCGATCCAGCGCAACGAGGCCGGCACCTATGTCTATGCGGTGCAGGCCGACCAGTCCGTGAAGCTGCAGCCGGTGCAGGTGGCCGAACTGCAGGGCCCCCGTGCCGTGATCGCCAGCGGCGTCAACGCCGGCGACCGCGTGGTGGCCGACGGCCAGTACAAGCTCAAGCCCGGCGCGCGGATTGCCGAGGCGCCGTCGCCAGCCGGGCAGCGTGCCCCCCCGGGCACCCCCGCCAGCGCGCCGGCCGTGGCCGCCAATATGCCGACCAACGCCCCGCCCAGCGCGCGCCCATGAGCGTATCGGCAAACTTCATCAAGCGGCCGATCGGCACTTCGCTGCTGGCACTCGCGCTGTTCATGGTCGGCCTGGCCGCGTGGCCGCTGCTGCCGATCGCGCCGTTGCCGCAGGTGGATTTCCCGACCATCCAGGTCACCGTCAACCTGCCCGGCGCCAACCCAGAGACGATGGCCTCGAACGTGGCGCAGCCGCTGGAGCGGCAGTTTTCGCTGATCGCCGGGCTGTCGCAGATGACGTCCACCAGCGCCCAGGGCACCACGCAGATCACGCTGCAGTTCGACCTGAACCGCAGCATCGACGCCGCCGCAGTGGACGTGCAGGCCGCCATCAACGCCGCCGGCGGCCAGCTGCCGACCAACCTGCCCAGCCCGCCATCGTTCCGCAAGATCAATCCGGCCGATTCGCCCATCCTGGTGCTGGCGGTGCAGTCCGACGCGCTGCCGCTCACCACCGTGAACGACTTCGCCGACAACATCCTGGCCCAGCAGATCTCGCAGATCGAGGGCGTGGGGCTGGTCAATATCGGCGGCCAGCAGAAGCCCGCCGTGCGGATCCAGGTAGACCCGGGCAGGCTGGCCGCGATGGGCATGAGCCTGGAGGACATCCGCGGCGTGGTGGCCACCAGCACGGTCAACCAGCCCACGGGCGCCACCGACGGCACCACCAAGGCCTTCAACGTCTACACCAACGACCAGATCACGAAGGCCAGCGCCTGGAACGACATCGTGCTGGCCTACCGCAACGGTGCGCCGGTACGGGTGCGCGACATCGGCCAGGCCGTGGACGGCCCCGAGAACGCGAAGCTGGCCGGCTGGGCCTTTGCGGGTGCCGCCGCACCCGCCGACAACACCTTCCACAACGGGCGCGGCATCATCCTGGCCGTGACCAAGCAGCCCGGCGCCAATGTGATCGCCACGGTGGACCGCATCAAGGCCGCCCTGCCCCGCCTGCAGCTGTCGATCCCGGCCTCGGTCAGCGTCAACGTGCTGGCCGACCGCACGCAGAACATCCGCGCGTCAGAGGCCGATGTCGAATTCACGCTGGTGCTGACCATCGTGTTGGTGGTGGGCATCATCTTCGTGTTCCTGCGCAACGTGCCGGCCACGCTGATTCCCAGCGTGACGGTGCCGCTGGCGCTGCTGGGCACGGCCGGCGGCATGTACCTGCTGGGCTACAGCCGCGACAACCTGTCGCTGATGGCGCTGACTATCGCCGTGGGCTTTGTGGTCGACGACGCCATCGTGATGCTGGAGAACATCTACCGGCACGTGGAAGCGGGCATGTCGCCGATGGACGCCGCGCTGCAGGGTGCCGGCGAGATCGCGTTCACCATCGTGTCGATCTCGGTGTCGCTGGTGGCAGTCTTTATCCCGCTGCTGCTGATGGGCGGCATCGTGGGCCGGCTGTTCCGCGAGTTCGCGGTGACGGTCACGCTGACCATTGCCGTGTCGGTGATGGTGTCGCTGACGCTGACGCCGATGCTGTGCTCGCGCTTTCTCAAGCCGCACGATCCGGCACACGGCGAGCAGCACGGCCGGCTCTACCAGCTGTTCGAGCGCGGCTTCGACGCGATGCTGGGTGCCTACCGGCGCGGGCTCGACCACGTACTCGACCACCAGTTCCTGACGCTCTGCGTATTCCTGCTGACCGTGGCCACCACCGTGGTGCTGTTCGTCATCATCCCCAAGGGCTTCTTTCCGCAGCAGGACACCGGCTTCCTGTTCGGCACCGCCGAATCCGCGCAGGACGCATCGTTCAAGTCGATGAACGCCCGCATGGTGGCGCTGGCCGACATCGTGCGCAGCGACCCCGACGTGGCCGCCGTAGGCATGACCGGCGGCCAGAACACGGTCAACACCGGCAACTTCTTCATCAGCCTGCGCCCCAAGGAAGACGGCCGCACCGCGTCGGCCGACCAGGTCATCGCGCGCCTGCGCCCGAAGCTGCAGCAGGTGCGGGGCGCCAACCTGTTCCTGCAGGCCGGGCAGGACATCAACGTGGGCGGCCGGCTGTCGCGCACGCAGTACCAGTTCACGCTGACCGACGCCAACCTGGACGAACTGAACAGCTGGGCGCCGCGCATCGTGGAGCGGTTTCGCCAGCTGCCGCAGCTGAGCGACGTGGCGTCCGACCAGCAGAACGCCGCCGCGGCCGCGGTGCTGACCATCGACCGCGCCCGCGCGTCGAGCTTCGGCATCACGCCCGCGCTGATCGACGCCACGCTCTACGATGCCATCGGCCAGCGCCAGGTGGCCCAGTACTTCACGCAGATCAACAGCTACCACGTGATCCTGGAAGTCACGCCCGCGATGCAGCAGGACCCGCTGCTGTTCGACAAGCTCTACCTGACCTCGCCCATCACGGGCCAGCAGGTGCCGCTGTCGTCGTTCGTGAAGATCGACACCAACCGCACGGCCTACCTGTCGATCGGCCACCAGGGGCAGTTTCCGGCCGTGACGATCTCGTTCAACCTGGCGCAGGGGGCGTCGCTGGGCGAGGCGGTGGAGGCCATCAACAAGGCGCTAAACGGGATGGGCCGCCCGCGCACGCTGACCGGCGCGTTCCAGGGCACGGCGCAGGCCTTCGGCGCGTCACTGGCGTCGCAGCCGTACCTGATCGCGGCGGCGCTGATCGCGGTCTATATCGTGCTGGGCCTGCTCTACGAAAGCTACATCCACCCGCTGACGATCCTGTCCACGCTGCCGTCGGCTGGCGTGGGGGCGCTGGCCGTGCTGATGCTGGGCGGCTACGACTTTACCGTGATCGCGCTGATCGGCATCATCCTGCTGATCGGCATCGTCAAGAAGAACGGCATCATGATGGTCGATTTCGCGTTGGTGGCCGAGCGCGAACGCGGCATGGCACCGCGGGACGCCATCTACGAAGCCTGCCTGCTGCGCTTCCGGCCGATCATGATGACCACGATGTGCGCGCTGCTGGCGGGCCTGCCGCTGATGCTGGGCCACGGCGCGGGCTCCGAGCTGCGCCGTCCGCTGGGCTGGGCGATGGTGGGCGGGCTCGTGGTGTCGCAGATGCTGACGCTGTTCAGCACGCCCGTGGTCTACCTGTATCTGGATCGCGCGCATCACTGGTACGTGCGGCGCCGCGCAGCACGCACGGGCCAGCCGCCCGCACATGCCGACACGCGCACCACCGAGTACGATGACGCCTGAGCGCCGCCTCCCCGACCCGTCCTCCCCGTCACGACACCACTACGCCACTACGCCACGCCGATCGTGCCGCTCATGCTCTCGTGGCCCGAGCCGCAGAAAATGTCGCACAGGAAAGTGTAGGTGCCGCGCTTCTTCGGCGCGGTCAGCCTCACCTCCACCGCCTTGCCTGGCGGCAGGTCGGCACGGACAGCGAAGTCCGGCGCCGAGAAGCCCATGATGACGTCCTCGGCGGTGATCGCCAGCACCACGGTCTCGCCGGGCTTGAGTGTCAGCTTGTCGGGGATGAACACGAAGCGCCGGGCGCGCATCGGAATCACGCGCGGCGCGGCGGCCCCGCCCATCACGGGCACGACGGCGGCGGCCAGCATCAGGCCCGTCATCTGTGCCAGCATTCGGCGCCGGCCCGCAGCGGCAGGGCGATCGGTCGGGTCGTTCGTCATCATGCCCTCCCCACCACTGGCTGCTCGGCCAGCTGGAACGCTTCCTTGCCCGGCGATCCGGTGGCGTTCACCTCGCGCCAGCCAAGGCCCTGGTACGGATGCGCGGCGTCCCACGGTATTGGCAGGCGGCGCGGCTGCGACCCGGCCACGGGTAGCGGAAACATCAGCGAGCGCGCGGCGTGGTGCGCGATATGCCCGGTCATGCGGTGGTGTTCCTGATGGATATGCCCGTAGAACACTGTCACGTTCTGGTACGGCATCAGCTGGTCGATCACCTTGGCACCGTCGCGCGTGGCCCAGTCCCATTGCGGATAGAGATCGAACAGCGGCCGGTGCGTGAAGACCACGATGCGTGCGTCGCGCGGCTGCTTCGCCAGGTCGCTGGCCAGCCAGGCGAGCTGGGCTTCGCCCACCTGACCCGCCGGGTCCGACACATTGTCCAGCACGATCGCGTGCAGGCCCTTGTGATCGAACGTGTAGTGCGTGGGCCCGAACAGCTCCTGGTAAGCCGCGCCGTTGTCCAGGCTGGCATCGTGCTCGCCCGGCATCAGGTGGACGGTGCCGGCGCGCAGCGGGGCGATGATGTCGCGGAATTCGCGCATGCGGCGGCGGCGCTCGGCCGGATCGTCGGTCGTGTGGGTCAGATCGCCCGTGAACATCACAAAATCGGGCGGTTTCGGCAGTGCGTTGACCGCCGCCACGGCCTTGGGCAGCGTGCCGCGCGCGTCGGGGTTGGGTGGCCCCTCGAACCCCCAGTGCGCATCGGACAGCTGGACGAACACAAAATCGTCGTCGCGCCCGGCCGCCCAGCCCGGCAGGGCCGATGCGAACACGGCGCCCCCGGCGGCACCCGCCAGGCGCAGGATGTCGCGCCGGCTCCAGTTTCCATTCATGACCGTCTCCGTTGGGTGGATGGTGACTGTCATACCGGGGCGGCACGGTGTTTATTCCCTGCGGGTCTTCCCCGTTGGCGCGCGTGGCCGGCGGGAATAGAATCGGCCCAGCGCCGGTAATACACGGGAGACGCCCCATGACGCAGTGCCCTGCCGATCCGCCCCTGAAGGACTGATTTGGACGCCGCCAACACGCGCCGCCGATTCGACACCCTGGTGCTGCCGCACCTGGATGCCGCGTACAACCTCGCCCGCTGGCTGTGTGGCAACGCGGGCGATGCCGACGACGTGGTGCAGGAGGCCTTCCTGCGCGCGTTCCGGCTGTTCGGCGGCTTCCGGGGCGACCAGGCCCGGCCATGGCTGCTGGCCATCGTGCGCAACACATGGTTCACCACCTGGCAGAAGCGTCGCGCCGCCGCGGAAACGGGCTACGACGAATCGCTGATCGATGCCGACCTGCCCGACTGGCATGGCGCGCCCGGCGATCCGGAGCAATGGCTGCTGCGCGAGGAGGACGTGCGACTGGTCCACGCGGCACTGGACCGGCTGCCGGTGGCGTTTCGGGAGGTGCTGGTGTTACGCGAACTGGAGGAACTGCACTATCGCGATATCGCGCGCATTGCCGACATTCCGGTGGGCACCGTGATGTCGCGGCTGGCGCGCGGCCGTCGCATGCTGGCCGCTGCCGTGATGGCGCTGCGCGATGGCGCACCGCAGCAGGCGGCCACGGACATGCCCGCCGCTGCCGACCGCACCCCCGACGAATCCATCCCCCCCGCAGGAGACCAGCGCCATGGACTGCAATGAAGCCCGCCACCTGCTGCAGGCCACCGCCGACGGCGAGGTGGGCGCGGCCGACAGCGTGCGGCTGGAACGGCATCTCGAAGACTGCGACGGCTGCGTGGATGCGCTAAGTCACCTGCAGGCGCTGCGTCGTGCCACGCGGCGTGGCGCCACGTACCACCGCGCCCCGGCCGAACTGCGCGCCCGCATTCTCGACGCTCTGCCCGCCCCTGCCGATGACGCTTTAGCCGACCCATCATCCGATGCACCGGCCGGCTGGCGCCGCTGGTTCACGTGGTCGCCGCCGGTCAACGCCGCACTGGCCGCCGTGACGGCAGCGGCCGTCGGGTTGAGCCTGTTCCAGTACAACACCCAGCCGACGCCGGACGACCTGCTGGCCAGCAGCATCGTCGCCAGCCATGTGCGCGGGCTGATCTCGAACCGGGCCAGCGATGTGGTCTCGACCGACCAGCACACAGTCAAGCCGTGGTTCAACGGCCGCATTGACTACGCACCCGACGTGCGCGATCTGGCCTCGGCCGGTTTTCCGCTGGTCGGCGGTCGGGTGGACTTTGTCGATGGTCAGCGCGTGGCCGTGCTGGTCTATCAGCGTCGCCAGCATCCGGTGGACGTGTTCGTGATACCGGGCACAGGCGCGGGGGTGGGGGAACGGGTCCGGCAGGGATACCAGCTAGAAAGCTGGACGGCCGGCGGCATGCGCTACGTGGCCATTACCGATGCGTCGGCCGGCGACCTGCGCAAGTTCGTGCAGGCGTGGCGGAACGCGGAGGATGGGGAGCGGCGGTGAGGGAATGAAATCCTGCTTTTTGGGGGGGAAACTCCCCTCTCCCGCCTGCGGGAGAGGGGAGCCAGTCCTCAGCAGCCAGAGACGACTCAGGCCGTCACGAACGGCAACTGGCGCTGGCGCTTGCCCGTGAGGCGGAACAGCGCATTGGCCACGGCCGGGGCAATGCCGGGTGTGCCCGGTTCGCCAAGGCCGGTGGGGTTGTCGTTCGACGGCACGAAGAACACGTCCACGACCGGGGCGTCAGGCATGCGTGGCGGCGGATAGTCCGGGAAGTTGCTGTTCTTGACCGTGCCGTTTTCGATCTCGATGGCAAAGCCCGGCTTGATCATCGACAGCCCGAACACGCAGCCACCCTGGATCTGCGCCTCGGCGGTCAGCGGATTGACCACGCGGTTCGCATGCACGCCAGCCGTCACGCGATGCACGCGTGGCTCGCCCTTCACCACCGACACGTCGACGATATAGGCCACCACCGAACCGAACGACTCGTGCACGGCCACGCCCCAGGCATGGCCCTTGGGCAGCTTCTTCTTGCCGTAGCCCGACTTGTCCACGGCCAGCTGCAGCGCGGCGCGATGGCGCGCGTGCTTCTTTTCGTCCAGGCGCGCCAGGCGCCAGGCTACCGGGTCCTGCCTGGCGGCCGTGGCCATTTCGTCGGCCAGCGTTTCCTTGACGAATGCCGTGTGCGTGTTGCCCACCGAGCGCCACCACAGCACCGGCACGTCCACCTTCGGGTGATGCACGTGCACCTGCAGCGGCAGGTCGTAGTCGTTCTCGACGATGCCTTCGGTCATCGTGGCGTCGACGCCGTTCTTGACCATCATCGGCTCGAACGGCGTGCCGGTGATGATCGACTGGCCGACGATCGTGTGCTGCCAGCCCACGACCTTGCCCTGGGCGTCCACGCCGATACGGGCGCGATGCACGTGCAGCGGACGGTAGTAGCCGCCCTTGATGTCGTCCTCGCGGCTCCACATCACCTTGACGGGCTCGGTGTGGCCGTTGGCCACCCAGGCGCGCAGCACGTTGGCCGATTCCACGAGGTAGTCCGACGTGGGCACGGCGCGGCGGCCGAAGCCACCGCCGGCCATCATCGTGTTCAGCGTGACCTTGTCGGGCGTCAGCTGCAGCGTGCGGGCGATGGCGCCCTGGTCGATTGTCTGGAACTGCGAGCCCACCCACACCTTCACCGCGGTGACCTTGTTACCGGCCACCTCGGGTTGCATCGTGCAGTTCAGTGGTTCCATCGGCGCGTGGGCCAGGTACGGCACGCGATATTCGGCGTCGATGACCTTGGCCGCGCCCGACAGCGCGGTGTCGATGCTGCCGCCTTCGAGCGGCCTGGCCACGATGCCCGGCTGCGCGGCCAGCTTGCTGTACTGGTCGAACAGCGCGGCCGTGCTGACCGTGGAGCCCGTGTCTTCCCAGATAATCTCCAGCGCGTCGCGCGCGGTCTTGGCCGGCCAGTAGCCGTCGGCCACCACGGCCACGCCCGAACCGCCGCGATCGGTGTTCACCAGCATCACATCGGCCACGCCCTTGATCTTGCGCGCCTTGTCTGCGTTGAACGACTTGACCTTGCCGCCGAAGCGCGGCGGGTGGGCCACCACGGCCACCATCATGTCCTTGAGCCGGACGTCCATGCCGAACACGGCGTCGCCGTGCAGCTTCGACGCGGCGTCCAGGCGCGGCGTGGGCTTGCCGACGATACGGAACTGGGCCGGATCCTTGAGCTTGACCTGTGCCGGCACCGGCAGGCCCATGGCCGCCTGCGCCAATTCGCCATAGGTGGCGCGGTTGTTGCCCGACGTGACCACGCCCATCGTCGCGGTGCAACTGGCCGGGTCCACTTCCCACTTCTGCGCGGCGGCGCCAATCAGCATGGCCCGCGCCCGCGCACCCAGTTCGCGGTACTGCTCGAACGAGTGGTTCAGCGCCGTCGAACCGCCCGTCATCTGGATACCGAACATCGGGTCCTTGTACGCATCGCCGGCCGGGGCCAGGATGGCGCGCACGTTCTTCCAGTCGACGTCCAGTTCCTCGGCCAGCGCCATCGGCAGCGCCGTATGCACGCCCTGGCCGAACTCGAGCCGGTTCACGGCGATGGTCACCGTGTTGTCCGGCGCGATGGTCAGGAACGCCTGCGGCGGCGAGGCCGGCTTGGCCGGTGCCTGCTGGGCCAGCGCGGCGTCCACGCCGACGATGCCCAGTGCAAACCCGCTGCCCGCCAGGCCCGAAATCTTCAGGAAGCTGCGCCGCGACAGCGTGGCCGCCGCTTCCGGTTGCGCAGCGGGCGCGCCGCTGCCGCCCGCCAGGGCTTCAATACCTCGAATACGCATGGCGGCCCCTTATGCCTTGACAGCGATGGCGCGCGAGGCGTCCTTGATCGCCGCGCGAATCCGTTGATAGGTGCCGCAGCGGCAGACGTTGCCGGCCATGGCCTGGTCGATATCGGCATCGGTGGGCCGTGGCTTGCTGCGCAGCAGGCCCACGGCACTCATCACCTGGCCGTTCTGGCAATAGCCGCACTGGGCCACGTCGTGCTTGAGCCATGCCGCCAGCACGGCCTTGCCGACCGGGTCGTCGCCCATGCTTTCAATCGTGTTGATCTTGCTTCCGGCAGTGGCCGAGATCGGCATCACGCAGCTGCGCGTGGCCTGACCATTGATATGGACGGTGCAGGCGCCGCACGCGGCCATGCCACAACCGAACTTGGTGCCGGTCATGCCGAGGTTGTCGCGCAGGGCCCACAACAGTGGCGTGGACGGATCGGCGTCCACCTCCACGGTCTTGCCGTTGAGGGTGAGGGTCGTCATTTGGGGGTGCTCCTTGGGTGCTTGGCCCAGTCGGTTATTCGCGCGTCACACCGGGCCAATGGCAAAAACGATCCCTGGCCACCCGGCGAACCCGTGGAGCATAGTAGAAATATGAAAAGCTTGCGCAGCCTCGCTCACTTCATGCTGCGCGCACCATAACTGGGATTATTTCTGGCTGAGGAACAGATATAGCGCCTGCAGATCGGTGTCGTTCATTTTCGCGAAGGCGGTGAACGGCATCACGCGACTGACGTCGGTGCCGTCGGGCCGTTTGCCGGTGCGCATCATGGCCACGAACTGGTCGGCCTGCGGATAGTGCTTCATCGCCCCGCCCGGCTGAAGGTTGGCGGCAGGCGGCCAGTCGGGCGGCGCCCCGGGGATATGGCCGCCGCGCAGTTCGGCCCCGTGGCAGCCCTTGCACGAATTGGCCACGTAGCCACCGTACTGCGCGTTCACGGCCGCGGCCACGGGCGCCGCCGGCGGCAGGCTGTGGTCGATCTTCTCGGCGGCGTCCTTGATCACGCCGGCGCCGTACATGCCCCGGATGAACCACGGCAACTGCACCTCGCCGGGCCGGCCGGGTCCGGGCGGCAGGCTCTGGACATAAGCCACCAGCGCGCCAAAGTCTTCGTTGGACAGCCGGTTGTAGTCCTCGCTGGGCATCACCAGCAGCGGCCGGCCCGATGGCGCCACGCCGTGCCGGATGGCGCGGTCCCAGTCCTGGGGCTGGTATTTGGCGATATCGGGGTTGGCGCGGGTCAGGTCGGGCGCGAACACGCGGAAGCCGTTGGATTCATCGAACACCTGGCGGCCGTTGCCGTTGCCGCCGTGGCAGTCCGCGCAGCCGCGCGAATCGTAAAGATATTTGCCATGGGCGATGGCCGTGGTGTCGGTCGGAATCGCCACCGGCTGCACCGCCACGTCGATCTTGCGCTGGAGCTTGCGGCCGCCCCACCACCAGGTGCTGCCCACGGCCAGCACCACGAACACCACGAAAGCGACCAGCGCGGAGCTGGCAATGCGGAAGAATCGCTTGACGTCCATGGGTGTCCCCCGTGAGCGGCCATCGAGAAAGCGCAGGTTGCGCCACCCGATTGAAACGGGCGCGCGCCGTGTGTTCCGTGCGCGATCGTACAGAAGCTGCGCTGACGCCGCCAGCCCGGGGCATACGAACCGCGTTCAGCCTGCCAGCCCGGCCGGGGCGCGGTCTATGAAGCCGGTCATGCCGGCCAGGCGGCCATCGTCCGAAACCGTGGCGAAGTCAGTGCCCACCACCAGCGCAGCCTCGCCGGCGGGGCCCAGTTCCCAGGTAAAGCGCAGGTTGGCACCGTGGGCGTCCACCGGGGATACCCGGCGGAACACGAAGCCGGGGAAGCGGGCCTGCACCCCGGCCATCATCGCGTCGATGCCGGCATGGCCGTCGCCGCGCATCAGTGGGTCCACGTACACCGCCGACTCGGTCCAGGTCCGGCCGATCAGGGCGCGGCGGCGGGCGGCGTCGGTTTCGTTCCAGGCGGCCAGGTAGCGGTCAGCCAGCTCTGCCAGGTCGGTCGTGGCGGTGCTGGCGCTCGGGGCGATGGTTGCGGTCATGGCTTGCTCCTTATGGTTGCGGATCTGCGGGGGGTTGATTTCGTCATGGCCTCATCATGGATGCCCACCGGCCGCGACACGATTACGCATCAGGTAATCGCCACGATTCCCCGCCGCCAACGCCGCCGGGCGCGCCCGCCATACCAGCTTTCGGCCCACCGCGCCAGCCCCAACAAAGCCATGCAGATGCCCCTATCCCGGCTGTCGGATTCCACCTGGCGCGACTACAGTGCCACCTACGCTGGGCAGGGTGCGGCCATCGCATTCCTGCCGGCATGGCTTTTGGCGCGCCAGGCGCGCCCAGGGAAACCCGAAACTGATGATGCCTGACAGGGCCGCGCCCCCCTCGAATCTTTCGCCCATGGCACGCCTCGGCAACTGGCGCCCGCTACTGCTGGCGGCCGCGGGCTACTTCGTGCTGGCGCTCGCCGGCCTGTGGCTGGCGCGCATTCCCGGCCACGCGGCCGCCGTGTGGCTGGCCAACGCCTTTGGCCTGGGCATGCTGCTGCACCGCCCCACCCGCGAGGCGCCGGCCCTGCTGGCGACCATGCTGGTCTCCAATATTGCCGCCGATATGCTCGGCGGCAACCATCCCGCCGGTGCCGCACTGCTGCTGTCGGTGGCCAACCTGGCCGAACTGGCCGGATCGGCCGTGCTGCTGCAGGTCATGGTGGGCCGCCAGGCACTGGCCCGCACCGGACAACTGGCCACCTTTGCGCTGACGCTCGGCATCGCCTCGACCGTCGGGCCGGCCCTCAGCGGCCTGCTGGGCGCCTGGGTCATCTCGGCGCGCTATGGCACGCCGTTCCCCAAGGTCTGGTGGAACTGGTGGAACGCCGGCGCCGTCGGCATGGCGATGCTGCTGCCGCTGATGGTGTCGCTGTCGCGCGAACGCATGCGCGCGACCTGCCAGCGCCCGATGCTGCTGCGGCTGGCCGGGCTGTTCACGCTGTGCGTGGCCATCGGCGCCGGTGCCATCCGCGCAGGGCATGACCCGTTCGTGGTGATGTCGCTGCCGCTGGTCATCGTCGCGCTGGCCAGCAACCCGTTTGCCACGGCGCTGCTGACACTGCTGTCGGGCGTGGCCGCCGAATGCATCGGGCTGGTCTCGGGCACGGAATTCCTGGCCTCGCGCTCGGTGCCGCTGTCGGGGGCGCTGGTGATGGTGTTTCCGGTCTGCATCGCGTTCATGACCGAGCAGAACCGCAAGGGCCGGCTGGAACTGCGCAGCAGCGAGCGGCGCTTTCGCCAGGCGCTGGAGCATTCGGCCATCGGCATGGCGCTGGTGGGCATGGACGGGCGCTGGCAGATGGTCAACCGCGCCATGATCGACCTGCTGGGCTACAGCGCCGATGAACTGCGCGACCTGCCGTTCCAGCTGATCACCCACCCCGACGACCTCGCGGCCGACCTCCGGCTCGTAGAACGGCTATTGACCGGCGAGATCGACTCGTATCGGCTGGAAAAGCGCTACCGCCACAAGGACGGCCACTATCTGTGGACGCTGCTGGCGGTGTCGCTGGTGTGCGACGACAACACCGGGCGGCCCGACCATTTCATCGCGCAGGTGGAAGACATCCACACGCGCAAGCTGGCGCAGGAACAGCTGGAACAGCTCACGCGCCGCACCCAGTTGGCCGTGGAAGCGGGCGGCGTGGGCATCTGGGAATGGGATTTCACGCAGGCGTCGATCACCTGGGACGCCCGAATGCACGCGCTGCACGGCACGGCGTCGGAGCTTGGGGCGCCCACGCTGGCCCAGTGGATCGCGATGGTCCACCCCGAGGACGTGAGCCGCGTCAGCACCGAAATGCGCCAGGCCATCCGTGGCGTGCGCCGCTTCGACACCGAATACCGCGTGGTGCGGCCCACCGGCGAGATCCGTCACGTGCGCGCCATGGCCACCATCTCGCGCCACGAGGACGACACCACGCGCGCGCTGGTGGGCACCAACTGGGACATCACCGAGCAGCGCAACCTGAACCGGGCACTGTTCGAGGAGAAGGAACGCCTGCACATCACGCTGCGCTCAATTGGCGACGCCGTGATCTGCACGGACCGTGTCATGCGCGTGACGTTCATGAACCCGATTGCCGAGCAGCTAACCGGCTGGAGCATGGACGCCGCCATGGGCCAGCCGCTGGAACAGGTGTTCCGCATCGTCGACGAAGACACTGACCTGGTCATCCCGAGCCCGGTCGAGCAATGCCTGGAAACGCTGCGTCCAGCCTACCTGCAGGAAGGCGCGGTACTGCAGAGCCTGACCGGCGAGCGCCATGACGTGCAGGATTCGGCCGCGCCGGTGCTGACCAACGATGGCAGCGTGCTGGGCGCCGTGCTGGTGTTCCAGGACATCACCACGTCGCGGGCGCTGCAGCGCGAACTGGCCCACTCGGCCACGCACGACGCACTGACCGGCCTGCCCAACCGCGCCTGGTTCGAGAAGCGGCTGCGCGAAGCCTGCGAGAGCGCCCGGCTGCACGGCCATCGCGCCGCGCTCTGCTTTATCGACCTGGACCGCTTCAAGATCGTCAACGACACGGCCGGCCATGGCGCCGGCGACGTGCTGCTGCGCGAACTGGGCTACGTGATCCGCCACCAGGTTCGGCCCGACGACCTGCTGGCGCGCCTGGGCGGCGACGAATTCGCGCTGCTGCTCAAGGATTGCAGCATCGAACACGCCGAGCAGGTCTGCCTGAAGGTCATCGACGCCGTGCGCGAGCGGCGCTTTCCGTGGAACGGCCGCGTCTACGACGTGGGCGCCAGCATCGGCATCGCGGCCATCGACAACGACGTGCCGCCCGTCAGCGAACTGATGAGCCGCGCCGACGTGGCCTGCTACGCCGCCAAGGCCGCCGGCCGCAACCGCGTGTCGCTCTATCGCCGTGACGAAAGCGACGCACGCCGCCATCACCGCGAACTGGAAGTGGCCGCCGGTATCCATTCGGCGCTGGATTCCAACCGCTTCCGGCTCTACGCGCAGGAGATCCGCTCGCTGCGTCCGGGTCAGGACGATTCGCGCCACGTGGAAATTCTGGTGCGGATGGTGGACGAACAGGGCACGCTGATCATGCCGGGCGCGTTCATCCCGGCTGCCGAGCGCTACGACCTGATGGGCCATATCGACCGCTGGGTGATCCGCAACGTGCTGCAGCAGTATGGCGAGCGACTGGCCAGCGTGCCGGGGCTGTCGGTGTCGATCAACCTGTCGGCCAACTCGCTGGGCGAGCCGTTCCTGCTGCCGTTCCTGCACGCCGCGCTGGAAGACTCGGCCCTGCCGGCCGACCGCATCCGGCTGGAAATCACCGAGACCGCGCTGATCAACAACATGACCGCCGCCAGCCGCGTGGTGGCCGACATGCGCAGCGCGGGCTGCACCGTCGCGCTGGACGATTTCGGCGCCGGTTTGTCGTCGTTTGCCTACCTGAAGCAGTTCCCGGTGGACTACCTCAAGATCGACGGCAGCTTTATCCGCAACCTGGCCAAGAACGCCGTGGACCGCGAGATCGTCAGCTCGATCAACGACATCGGCCATCGCCTGGGCGTGCGCACCGTGGCCGAATGGGTCGAGGACGAGGGCACGCTCCATACGCTGCGCGCGATCGGGGTGGATTACGCGCAGGGCTACGCCATCGGCAAGCCCATGCCGCTGGAGGCCTTTCTCGATATCTGCGAGGGCCTGCCGGCCTGATCCCGACCAGGCCGGCTCCGGCTTTCCGGCGCGCCACATGCGCCGGGCTCCACATCTTCCGCTCGCGCCGTTCGGAAATCCGGACGGCGTTTGGCATCCCGTGTCCGGATTTCCGAACGGGGCGCCGGCGCCGCTTCAAAAATCCCTTTGTATTCATCGTTTTACATCTGTATCCAGGTGCAACCGGGCTGGCACGGCTCGTGCGATCTAGCCGCCGCCGTATGACATCCGGCCCCGACTACGCAGCCCTTCCCGAGGGCAGCTTCGCGTACCCGGTCCGGCACAAAGGAGGATGTACCCACGATGACAAAACGACTGCCAACCCTGATTTTCATTGCGATGCTGCTCGGCGTGATCGTCGGCAGTGCCGCGCACAACATGGCGACGGACGCCGCCACGGCCAAGTCGATCGCCGATCACCTGTCGATCCTGACCGACGTGTTCCTGCGGATGATCAAGATGATCATCGGCCCGCTGGTGTTTGCCACGCTGGTGTCGGGCATTGCCAGCATGGGCGACGGCAAGACCGTCGGCCGCATCGGCCTGAAGGCCATGGCGTGGTTCATGGCCGCTTCGATCACGTCGCTGCTGCTGGGCCTGCTGATGTCCAACCTGCTGGCCCCGGGCCATGGCATGAACCTGCCGCTGCCCGCCGCCGACGCCGCGTCGAACCTGAAGACCGGCGCGCTGAACCTGCGCGACTTCGTCGCACACATGTTCCCGAAGAGCTTTGTCGAGGCCATGGCCACCAACGAGGTGCTGCAGATCGTGGTGTTCTCGCTGTTCTTCGGCTTCGCGCTGGGCACGCTCAAGGACGGCGTGGGCAAGCCCGTGCTGGCCTGCATCGACGGCCTGGGCCACATCATGCTGAAGGTCACCAACTACGTGATGGCGTTTGCGCCGCTGGGCGTGTTCGGCGCCGTGGCCGCCGTGATCACCGCGCAGGGCCTGGGCGTGCTGGTGGTGTACGCCAAGCTGCTGGGCAGCGTGTACCTGTCACTGGCGCTGCTGTGGATCGCGCTGATCGCCGGGGGCTACTACTTCCTGGGCCGCGACATCTTCAAGCTGATCCGCCAGCTGCGCGCGCCGCTGATGATCGGCTTTGCCACGGCCAGCAGCGAATCGGCCTACCCGAAGGTCATCGACCAGCTGAACCGCTTTGGCGTGAAGAGCCGCATCACCAATTTCGTGCTGCCGCTGGGCTATTCGTTCAACCTGGACGGCTCGATCATGTACACGTCGTTCGCCGCGCTGTTCGTGGCGCAGGTGTACGGCATCCAGCTGTCGCTGTCGCAGCAGATCACGATGCTGCTGGTGCTGCTGGTGACCAGCAAGGGCATTGCCGGCGTGCCGCGCGCATCGCTGGTGGTGGTGGCCGCCGTGCTGCCGATGTTCGGCCTGCCCGAGGCCGGCATCCTGCTGGTGCTGGGCATCGACCATGTCCTGGACATGGGCCGCACCGTGACCAATGTGCTTGGCAACGCCATTGCTACAACCGTTGTCGCCAAAAGCGAGAACGCGATTGGCGCGCCGGAACTGTCTGACGAGGCAGATACCTCGGCTGACGACGCCGGCCTGACACCCGTTCAGGCCCTGGCCAGTAAGTAAGCTGGCTGGAGGCGTGCCAGGGGCCCGGCTGCCGATCAGGCTGCCGGGCCTTTTTGCGTTTACGGGCACGACGCAGGCGCTGGGCTGGCACTGAGCGGACAGCGGCGCGATGACCCAAACGGGTGAGATCGGGGCCGGCACTTCGGACGGCCGCAGGCCCGGCTGTGGTAAAACGTCGCCTTGCCGAAAAGCGCCGCGCAACCCGAAAGTGGCCCTTTCACCCTACGTCGATTGCCCGATACGCCACACGGCAGCATCCGCATTCCCGAATCCGCATGATCGTGTCCCCCTTCGACGGCGGCCAGGCGTCCCTCTCGCCCTGGCGCCGCATGGCTCCCTTCGTCGCCCTGCTCGTGCTGGCCGTGCTGGTCACCGGCGCCGGCTGGCTGGGCTATCGCTACACCTACGATGCCGCCCTGACCCGCCAGGCCGAACGCGGCCAGGTGCAGATGCGGCTGTACGCCCAGGCGCTGGAAAGCGAACTGGCCCGCTACGACTACGTGCCGAGCCTGCTGTCGCTGGACGCGCGCATCGACGCCCTGCTGCGCCAACCCGGCTCGCCCGACCGCGTGTCACAAGCCAACGCCTACTTGGCGGCGCTGAACGGCCGCGCCGGCACGCGCGTGATCTACCTGCTCGACGCCCACGGCAAGGTGCTGGCCACCAGCAATTTCCAGCGTCCGGACAGCTATCTGGGCGAAGACCTGAGCTTTCGCCCGTATTTCCGCACCGCCATCGAAGGCCAGCTGGGCCGCTTCTACGGCGTGGGCACCACGCGTAGCGAATCGGGTTACTACCTGTCGGCCCCACTGGGCGACCGCGACCACCCTGTGGGCGTGGCCGTGGTCAAGATCGGCCTAGAGCCGCTGGAAAACCGCTGGCAGGGCAACGACAGCCAGATGCTGCTGGCCGACGAGAACGGCGTGGTGATCCTGGCATCGGACCCCTCCTGGAAGCTCGCGGCGCTGCGTCAGCTGTCGGACGACCAGCGCGCCCGGCTGGACCGCAGCCTGCAATACAACCGCGCCCCGCTGCCGCAGCTGGCGCTGAGCACGGTGCGGCAACTCGCCAACGGCCCGTCGCAGGACGGCGACGCGCTGGTGCGGCTGCGCCAGGGGCCGCCCATGCTGGCCCAGCACCTGGCCCTGCCGGGCACCGACTGGGACCTGACCCTGCTGACCAATACATCGCAGGCACGCGTGGCCGCGCTGAACAGCGCCGCGCTGGCCGGCGTGCTGGCCGCCTTCGTGCTGCTGCTGGGCGCCGCGTGGAACGTGCGGCGCCGCATCGTGGGCGAGCGCCTGGCCGCACGCGCCGCACTGGAGGCGGCCAACAGCGAACTGGAACGCAAGGTGGCCGAGCGCACCGCCGACCTGTCCGCCACCAACCAGCAACTGCAGGCCGAGGTCGGCGAGCGGATCCGGACCGAAACCTACCTGCGCCAGGCGCAGGACGGGCTGATGCAGGCCGGCAAGCTGGCTGCCGTGGGGCAGATGTCCGCCGGCATCGCCCATGAACTGAATCAGCCGCTGGCGGCCCTGCGCACGCTGTCCGGCAATACGGGCAAGTTCATCGCGCACGGCGACTATGACACCGCGCAAGGCAACCTCGACCGGATCATTGGCCTGGTGGAGCGCATGGGCCGAATCACCGGCGCGCTGAAGTCGTTCGCGCGCAATCCTGCCGCCGGCGAGCGCCACAGCGCCCGGCTGGCCGATGCCGTGGACAACGCGATGTTCCTGCTGGAAACGCGGGTCGCCGACGTCGGCCCGCGCATCGAACTCGACATCGATGCCCACCTGGCCGTGCGCTGCGACCCGAACCGGCTGGAGCAGGTGCTGGTGAACCTGATCGGCAACGCGCTCGACGCGCTCAAGGACCAGCGAGACCCCCGCCTGTCGCTGCACGCCTACGAGTCGGGCGGCATGGTCCATTTGACCGTGCGCGACAACGGCCCGGGCCTTTCCGAGTCCGCGTTTGCCCGGCTGTTCGAGCCGTTTTTCACGACCAAGCCCGCCGGCGAAGGCCTGGGGCTGGGCCTGACGCTGTCGGCCGGCATCCTGAGCGAGAACGGTGGCAACCTGACCGCGATCAATCATCCCGACGGCGGCGCCTGCTTTACGGTGGCCCTGCCGCGAGCTATCGAGGAACTGCGCCATGTCGGCTGAACCGATCGAAGTCATCGAAGCGGCCGGCGCGCCCGCCGGGATGACGGTGCTGGTCGTCGAGGACGACGCCGACGTGCGGCTGGGCTGCGAGCAGGCGCTCAGGCTCGAAGGCATCGCCACGCGCGCGGTGGGCAGCGCCGAAGCCGCGTTGCGCGAGGTGGAGGCCGGTTTTGCCGGCATCGTCGTCAGCGACATCCACCTGCCCGGCGCCGATGGCATGGCCCTGCTGCGCGAACTCGGCGCGCGCGATGCGACATTGCCCGTGATCATGATTACCGGCCATGGCGACGTCTCGCTGGCGGTGCAGGCAATGAAACAAGGCGCCTACGATTTTCTTGAAAAGCCGTTTTCGCCGGAACGGCTCGTGGCCACTTGCCGCCGCGCGCTGGACAAACGCCGGCTGGCCCTGGAAGTGGCCGACCTGCGCGCACGCCTGGCGGGCCGCGAGGGCCTGGCCGCGCGGCTGATTGGCCATTCGCCGGCCATCGAGCGGTTGCGCCAGATGATCGCCGGCATTGGCGACACGGCAGCCAACGTGCTGATCCACGGCGAAACCGGCACCGGCAAGGAACTGGTGGCGCGCTGCCTGCACGAAGCCAGCGGCCGCCGCACCAGGCATTTCGTGCCGATCAACTGTGGCGGCCTGCCCGAACAGCTGTTCGAGTCGGAAATCTTCGGCCACGAGGCCGGTGCCTTCACCGGGGCGGCCAAGCGCCGCATCGGCAAGATCGAGCACGCCGAAGGTGGCACGCTGTTCCTCGACGAGATCGAGAGCATGCCGATGCCGATGCAGATCAAGCTGCTGCGCGTGCTGCAGGAGCGCGTGGTGGAGCGGCTGGGGTCAAACCAGCCGGTGCCCGTCAACACGCGCGTGGTGGCGGCCACCAAGGCCGACCTGCGCGCGCTGGCCGAGGCCAGTCAATTCCGCGCCGATCTTTACTACCGCCTGAACGTGGTCACGCTCGAACTGCCGCCGCTGCGCGAACGCCGCGAGGACGTGCCGCTGCTGTTCGAGCATTTTCTGGCGCAGGCGGCGTTGCGCTTCGAGCGCGAGGCCATCCCCCCCACGCCCGCGGAACTGGCGGCACTGGTGGCCTACCCTTGGCCCGGCAACGTACGCGAATTGCGCAACCTGGCCGAACGCCATGCGCTTGGACTGGGCTGTGATCCCGCGCAGGGCGGCGCCGCGCCCGAGGCGTTGCCGCTGCCACAGGCCGTGGAGCAGTTCGAGCGCGCGCTGATCGCCGATGCCTTGCGGCGTCATGCCGGCAACCTGACGCGTGCCAGCGAGGCCCTGGGCGTGGCCAAGACCACGTTGTTCGACAAGGTGCGCAAGTACGGCCTGTCCGCCGGCGCGCCGAACTGAGTGCCGAACCGGGCAGCAAACTCGGCACCTACCGGGCGCAAACGACAGGGGTGCAAATGTGTCAAATGTATATAACCTGGGAACCCCCATGCCTCATGCGCAGTCTGTGATCCTGTACGCGACGTCTGCGGCATAAATGTTGAGCGTCATCCCGTTTGTCTATCGCTGTCTACCGAATTGCAACGATGTTCGTTAAACAACAAAAGTGTGACGCCAATCATTGCTTTCCCTGTAGCAACGAATCATCTTGAAGCCATACTATTGGCATCCGGCATTCGGGCGACGCCACAAGCATCGCGCGATGGCCGACCAGGCGACGAAAGATTGCCATAGCAGCAGGCGGGCACGGCTACCTGAAGCCGTTGCTACGTCAACACGAACAAAGCAACAAAGACCGGCCGGGGAGCGGGTCGAACGCATCAGGGTCAGTAAAAACAGCAGCCCGGTCATAGGGCCGACGTGGCGTGTCCGAGGACGCCCGTGCAGCACGCCTGTCGTGCTGTGCTGCTGATAGACACTACGGGTGATTGGATGAAACTGGATCCAGAACTGGCTGAAAAGCCGTACTACAGCACGCGAACCGCTGCAAAACTTCTCAACGTATCGCTGGGCACCGTTCAGAAAATGGTGGAACGCGGAGAACTTGGCGCCTGGAAAACCAACGGTGGCCACAGGCGCATCCACAAGGAAACCGTGCACCGCTTGCTGGCAAACCGCGCCATGCCGGATGTCGGCGTCGAGCACAATCTCGATCTCGTGGTGTTCCACCCTAACCATACCGAAGCGCAACGCATCAGCGCCCAGCTGGGCAAATGGTCGCTGCCGCTGAAGACCCAGGTGCTGGAGGACGTGGTGGATACGCTCATTACGTCGGTCGATTCGCGGCCTCGCGTGGTGCTCTACTACGTGGAGGAACTCAACGATACGGAATCTGCCACGATCGAGAAATTGCAAAATTTCTTCTCGCGGCAGCGCATGATCTTCGCGGTCATCACCAACCGCCAGGCCTACGACGGCGTGGCTGACGCCCTGCAGCAATGGGGCATCATGGTGTTCCTGAAGACGCCATCGCTCGAGGAAATCAAGGGCTTCCTGCGTGCCCAGCTGATGATGGGCCGCGCGGGCGCTTAAGGTTCCGTAAATGTTCGACGTGCAACGGCCCGGACGCAAATCCGGGCCGTTTTTTTGCCGCTTTTTTGTGATGTCGCGTCAGGTGGATTCGGTCGTCTCGGCGGCCGTGGTCGATTCGCAGGCACGCGGCGTAACCGCCTCGGCATTGGCCTGCATCATCCAGCCATAGAGGTCACGCGGGTCGGGGGGCATTGCAACCAGTTCCACGTAGCGCCCGGCATCGCGGGCACACGCCGTCGCATGCAACCACCGCAGCGCCGAATAATCCTCCAGCGCAAAGCCGACCGAATCGAAGACAGTCACTTCGTCGGCACCGGCGCGGCCGGGTGCCGTGCCCGCCAACACTTCCCACAACTCGCTGACCGGCGCCTCGGGCCATTGCTGGATCTCGCCTTCAATGCGCGACTGGGGCGCATATTCCACCACAAGCCGCGCGCCACGCAGGATATCGACGTGCAACTCGGTCTTGCCCGGACAGTCCCCCCCCACGGCGTTCAGATGCATACCCGGTTGCACCATCTCAGGCGTGAGGATGGTCGCCCGCGTCTTGTCGGCCGTGACGGTGGTCACAATGTCGGCACCCGACAGCGCATCGCGCACCGATCGTACCGGCACAATCTCCAGGCCTCGCACTTTCGCCAGATTGCGCGCCAACCGTGCCGTGGCCGAGGCATCGACATCGAAGGCCCGGATGGTCGTGATGCCCGCCATCGCATGGAACGCCAGCGACTGGAACTCGGCCTGCGCGCCGTTGCCGATCAGCGCCATGGTGCGTGCGCCGGGTCGGGCCATGGCCTGCGCGGCCAGGGCCGACGTGGCCGCGGTACGCAGCGCCGTGGCAAGGGTCAGATCCGCCAGCAACAGCGGAAAGCCGGTCTGCACATCGGCCAGCATGCCGCACGCCATGACCGTGGGCAGCGCGAACTGCGCATTGCGCGGATGCCCGTTGACGTACTTGTAGGCAAATCGATTGCCGTCACTAACAGGCATCAACTCGATGACGCCCACTGCCGAGTGGCTCGCCAGCCTCGCGGATTTCTCAAATTCGTGCCAGCGCAAGAAATCCTCGCGCACGCAGCCAGCCACCTGCACGATGGCCTGCCGCACGCCGACACCGCGTACCAGTGCGGCGACATCGCCCGCATCGAGAAAGCGCGTCAGCACGTTCGCTTCCCGGGTCAGTTCCGTGTTCGTTCCCATGGCGGATCTCCTTCATGCCGCAGCTGCACGCCGCACGGGCGTGCTGGTGCGGTCGAGCCGCAGGGTCATGCAGTACGCGCCGCCGCCCGACAGCATGTACGGCGTCAGGTCCACCTCGTGCAGCCGATATCCGCGTCGACCCAATTCATGGCGTAAATGCGATGTGGTGCGGGTCATCACCACGTGCTCGTCGAGATTGACCGCGTTGACGCTGAAGTGGCGCAGGTCGTCCTCGGTGGCCTCGATGCGCTGGGCCACCGGTACGCGTGCGCGCAGCATCCGCAGCGCGTTTTCGGTAAAGGCCGGCGGGTAGTACAGCACTTCGCCGCCCGAGAGCGGACAGAAGCACACGTCGAGGTGATAGCTCTGCGCGGTGGCCAGTTCCAGCGCCACGACCTCCCGATCGAACGCGCGCGCCATGGCGTCGGCAGCCTCGCGCGACGAGCGTGGGCCGAAGCCGGCCCAGAAATGGCCGCGCCGCGCGTCCCAGATGCAATCGCCCGCCCCTTCCTGGAAGCAGCCCTCGGGCAGCAGCGCCACCGTGTCGACCAGGCCGCGCGCTCGCAGGTCGTCGAAGATCGACGCGAAAGGCTGCTCTTCGCCGCGCCGTTCCGGGTAGCGAAACCGCGCCAGCACCGCCTTGCCATCGAGCACCACTGCCGCGTTGGCGGGGAACACCATGTCAGGCTGGCCCGCCGCGCCCTGCACCACTTCCACGGCAAACCCGGCGCGGCCCAACGCATCGTGCAGGGCATCGAACGACGCCAGCGCGCGCCGATGCATGCCGCCGGGGTCACGGGCCCACGCCGTCGGGTCCATCCATGGATTAATGCTGTAGGACACGTCGTAGAACGTCGGGGCAACCAGAAGAATGGTCGGGTCGTTGGTCACGGGGGCTCTCCTCTTTTATGGCCTGCATTCAGGGACCGCCAAGGGCATGGCGATGTCGTGAGTGCATTTTCCTGCCCGCCCGTGCCAACGAATAGTTAACAAACTGGACAAATTGCTATGTACATTTGACAATTTGCCAGTAATGGCTGGCAATCTGCCACGTACTGCTGGAGAAGCCGCAATGGATGCGACCGATCGTCAACTGCTGGGCCTGCTGCGCGACAACGCCCGCACGCCGGTGACGGCGCTGGCCCGCGCACTGCGCGTGTCACGCGCCACGGTGCAGAACCGGATCGAGAAACTGGAGAAGGAAGGCCAGATCGTCGGCTATACGGTGCGGCTCAAGCCGGAGGCCGAACCGCACCGCATCCGCGCCTGGATGACGGTGGCCGTGGAGGGCAACAAGGCGCGCCAGGTGCTGCAGGCGCTGCGGGGCGATCCCAACGTGCAGACGCTGCATACGACCAACGGCCGCTGGGACATCATTGCCGAACTGCGCGCCGATACGCTGGAGCAGTTCGACCGTACGCTCGACCGGATCCGGCTGGTCGATGGCATTTCGGCCACCGAGACCAGCATCCTGCTGTCGAGCTACAAGCTATAGCGCTTCATGCTGTAGCGCGACATAGCCCTTAGCATTTACGCTAGGAAGCGGGCATCAAGAACTCTGGCGCACCGGTGCCTGCGCCGGACCCCGCAGCCGCTCGCGGTGCGTTTCCTCGTGCAGCGCGTGCTCGCTGGGTGCCAGCAGGTCGCGCAGCGACACAATGCCGACCAGCCGCATGGTGGCCAGATTCTCCACCACCGGCATGCGCGCCACGCTCAACGCCGCCATCTGTCCGGCCGCCGCGCGGCCCGTCTGCGACGGCAGCAACACGGTGAGCGTGCCTTTTTCGGTACTTTTATCGATGCCGGCGCCCTGCCCGACAGCAATCAGGTCGCCGCAGCTCAGGCCGGCGTCGTCGCCCGCATGGGCCGCCGTGATGGCCGAGCGATGCAGCGTGCCAAGCACCCGCCCATCGGCCACCACCGGATAGGCACGATGCGCGGCATGGCTGCCAAAGTGGCGCTCCAGGGCAGTGGACACCGGCATGGCGGCATCGATCGTCACCACGTCGCGTGTCATCAGGTCTTCCACGTGCGAACGCTCCAGCGGGTCGACGCCGTATTCGCGGTAGATGTGCAGGCCACGGCGCGCGATCTTCTCGGTCATGATGCCGCGCTTCATCGTCAGCACCGAGAAGCCGTAGGCCACGGCCGTGGTCAGCAGCAACGGCAGCAGGGCCTCGCTGTCATGCGTCAGGCCAAACGCGAACACGATGGCAGTCAGCGGCGCGCCCAGCACACTGCCCAGCACGCCCGCCATGCAGACCAGCGCCCACAGCCCCGGCGATCCGCCCGGCAGAAACGGCCCCAGCACCACGCCTAGGCCGGCGCCCAACATCAGCAGCGGTGCGAGCACCCCGCCCGACGTGCCGGAGCCCAGCGCGGCAATCCAGATCACCGCCTTGACGGCCAGCAGCGCCACGGCCACCTCGATGGCCAGCCGGTTGTTGAGCAGATCGCCAATCACGTCGTAGCCCACGCCGAGCGCACGAGGCTCGAAGTAACCGCCGAGGCCCACCACCAGGCCACCGATGGCCGGCCACCACATCCAGTGCAGGCGCAGCTTGCTGAAAGCGTCCTCGGTGCGATACAGCGCCAGCGTCAGGACCGCGCCCAGCACGCCGCACAGCAACCCGGCCAGCACGCACGAGCCCAGTGCCACGGTGCCGGCCGCCGCCGTCTGCAGCGGGAACAGCGGACCGGCATCGAACAGGA
This sequence comes from Cupriavidus pauculus, assembly GCF_002858765.1. Taxonomy (GTDB): domain Bacteria; phylum Pseudomonadota; class Gammaproteobacteria; order Burkholderiales; family Burkholderiaceae; genus Cupriavidus; species Cupriavidus pauculus_B. The sequence continues at coordinate 895,822 of NZ_PJRP01000001.1, read as the reverse complement.
ACGGCCGCAGGAAACCCGCCACCGCACAGGCCAGCGCCACCGGCAGCAGGCTGCGCGGACGCAGCTCGAACAGCAGCAGCTCGATGGCCAGCAGCACCGCCGCCACGGGCGTGCCGAAGATGGCCGTCATGCCCGCGCAGGCACCGGCGACCAGCAGCGTCTTGCGCTCGGCGGCAGTCAGGTGCAGGTATTGCGCCAGCAGCGACGCAATCGAGCCGCCCGTCATGATGATCGGCCCTTCGGCGCCGAACGGCCCGCCGCTACCGATCACGATGCCCGACGACAGCGGCTTGAGCACCGCCACCTTCGGCGACATCTTGCTCTTGCCGAACAGCACGGCCTCGATGGCCTCCGGGATGCCGTGGCCGCGGATCTTGTCGCTGCCGTAACGCGCCATCAGGCCGACGATCAGCCCACCCAGCGCCGGCACGGCAATGACCCACGGCCCCAGCGCGTGGTGCGCCGGCGAGCGCTCCACGAGTGACAGGGTCTGGAAAAAGAACAGGTTGGTGAAAAAACGGATCAGGTTGACCAGCACAAATGCTGCGCCGGTACTGATGCCGCCAATGACCAGCGCGATGCCTGCCAGCATGGGCAGGCGGCCATTGACGGCGTAGTCGCGCTTGACGGAATGGTGCGATGCGGAATGATTTGACATGGACGAAAGCCGGGGGCGGCTGGGATGATGCGGAGGTACAGCCTGCGCAATATATCATGCTGTGATACATTGCCGGCTCGGCCAATGCGCCACGACGCCCCCTCCCGGCCAATGCGCCGTGTTGCCCCCAACCCTCAAAAGCCGCCCCCGCTTTCGATGCCTGCTGCATTCGACCCGACCTCTTCCGTCGCCGAGGCCCGTGCCTGGCTGCGCACATTCGTCCCCATGCCGATCGCCGCCAACCGGCTCGAGCGGCTCAAGAGTTGCCTGGGCGCCCTGATTGGCCTGGCGCTGACCGAATGGATCTGCCGCCAGTTCCTGCAGGGCTTCAACCCCTGGTTCATCGCCCCGATGGGCGCCTCGGCCGTGCTGCTGTTCGGCGTGTCGTCCAGTCCACTTGCACAGCCGTGGTCGATCATCGGCGGCAATATGGTGGCCGCCACCGTGGGCGTGGCCTGCGCCAAATGGATACCGGACCCCGGCCTGGCCGCCGGCGTGGCGGTGGCCGGCGCCATCGCGCTGATGTTCCAGTTGCGCTGCGTCCACCCGCCCAGTGGCGCGGTGGCGGTAACCGCCGTGTTCGGTGGGCCTGCCGTGCAGGCGCTGGGATTCGGCTTTGTGGTGATTCCGGTGGCCGTCAACTCGATGTTGCTGCTGCTCACCGCGCTGGCGTTCAACAACTTCACGCGGCGCCGATACCCCCATCGTCCGCCCGAGCCGGCGGCGCAGCATCACACCAAGGACGTGCCGCCCAGCAAGCGGGTGGGCTTCACGCGGGCCGACCTCGATGCGGTGCTGGCGGCACGCGGCGAATTCCTGGACATCGAAGAAGACGATCTCGAGGCCATCCTGGTGGCCGCCGAGCTGCGCGCCCATTCGCGTCGCTTTGGCGAGGTGCTTTGCGGCGACATCATGTCGCGCGACGTGGTGTCGGTGCGTCCGGGCCAACTGGCCGCCGATGCCGCTGCGCTGATGACGCGGCATCACATCAAGGCCCTGCCCGTGGTGGACCGCCAGCGGCGCCTGCTGGGCATCCTGACGCAAAGCGACTTTTTCCGTGCCTATCGCGCGAATTCTCGCCGCGTGAATGGTGCGGTGCGAGACCTGATGACCCGGGCCGTGATCACCACGAGCGCCGACCAGCCTATCGTCAACCTGAGCCAGGCGTTTTCCGACGGCGGCCTGCACCACGTACCGGTGCTGGACGAGCGCAAGCGCGTGGTGGGCATGGTCACGCAATCCGACCTCGTGGCCGCGCTGCTGCACCAGAGCGACCAGGCCATGGATGCCGCCGAAGCCGGCAAGCCGGCGAGCTGATCCGCTCGGCCGGGGCAGTCGGGGCGCCCGGCCTACCGATCGTTGACCCGGCAAGGGATTGCCCGGAGCGTTCATCGAATTCCGCTATGCTTACGGCGTTCTCGCAACACGGACGCCGGAATGGCGTGTAACGATGAGTTCCGGACAACTGATTGAAAAGCTTGCCGCGGTCTTTGCGCTGATCGCCCTGATCGGCGGTTCGCTGCTGGTACTGGCCCCATTTGCCACCGCGCTGGTCTGGGGAGCGATCCTAGCCTACAGCTCGTGGTATCCCTACACCGTACTCACGCGCTGGCTGGGCAACCGGCGTGGTCTGGCCGCGCTGGTCTGCGTGCTGATTGCCACGATCATCGTGCTCGGGCCGTTCGTCTATGCCGGCGCGAGCTTCTCGGCCCATATCGACGAGCTGACCGGCCTGGTCAACAGCTACGCCGAACGCGGCTTTCCGCAGTTGCCCGAATGGCTCAGCAGCCTGCCCTACGTGGGGCCGCAGCTGCAGTCGAGTTACGACCAGATCATCCACGCCGATTCCGAAATGGTGGCCAACCTGCGCAAGCTGATCGCGCCGGTCGGCCATGCGGTGCTGGGCGCGGGGCTGTCCATCGGTGGCGGCCTGGGCCAGCTGGCGCTGTCAATCATCCTGGCGTTCTTCTTCTATACCGGCGGCGAACTGGCCGTGGACTGGCTGCGCGGCGGCATGCGCAGGGTGGCCGGCGAGCGTGCCGACCACCTGCTGGCGCTGGCCGGTGGCACCGTCAAGGGCGTGGTCTACGGCGTGTTGGGTACGGCGTTCGTCCAGGCCGTGCTGGCCGCCATCGGTTTCTGGATCGCCGGCGTGCCGGGCGCCGCCATCCTGGGTCTGATCACGTTCTTCCTGTCGGTGGTGCCGATGGGGCCGCCGCTGGTGTGGATTCCGGCTGCGCTGTGGCTCTATCACGGCGGCGAAACGGGCTGGGCCATCTTCATGGTGGTGTGGGGCGCCGTGGTGGTGGGCATGGCCGACAACGTCATCAAGCCGCTGCTGATCAGCAAGGGCACCGGCCTGCCGCTGATCTGGATCATGATGGGCGTGCTCGGTGGCGCGCTGGCCTTCGGCTTCCTGGGCGTCTTCCTGGGCCCGACCGTGCTGGCCGTGGCCTACGCCTTGCTGCGCGACTGGACCATCGGCTCGCAGGAACGGCCCGGCGTGACCGAGGTGACGCCGGCGCCGCCGTCGCAACTGACCCCGGACGCATGACGCAGGACACGCACGCTTCGCCACCCGCCCCGGCGCTGGACCTGCACCGGCTTGTGGCCTGCGAGTACTGCGACGCGCTCTACGAGCGCACCGCGCTGGCGCCGGGCGAGCGCGCCACCTGCCTGCGCTGCGGCGGCCTGCTGTACCGCGAGAGCAGCCGCGCATACCGGCGCCTGCTGCCGCTGGTGGTGACGGCGCTGATCCTGTTCCTGGTGTCGAACACCTACCCGATCGTCGAGATGGACCTCAAGGGCGTGCGCACCGAAACCACGCTCTGGGGCGCCGTGCAGGCGCTGCACAGCGACCACATGACGCTGGTGGCGCTGCTCGTGTTCGGCACCACGATCCTGTTCCCGGTCTCCGAAATGCTCATGATGTGTTACCTGCTGGTGCCGATGGCGCGCCATCGCATGCCGCCGGGCTTCGACCGCATCGTGCGCGGCATCCGCCAGACGCGGCCGTGGGGCATGATCGAAGTCTTCATGATCGGCGTGCTGGTGACCGTGGTGAAGCTGTCGACCATGGCCCAGGTGATTCCCGGCGTGGCCCTGTGGTCGTTCGGCGCGCTGGTGGTGGTGCTGGCCGCGATGCTGTCGTTCGATCCACGCGATCTCTGGCATTACCTGGAACCGGCGGGCGCCGACCAGACACCGTCCCGCGAGGACGCCGCGTGAGCGCCCCGCGCCCCTCGCGCACGGCCCAGGCGCGCGAGCAGCTGGCACGCTCGCGCCGCATGGCCGCCGACGTGGTGGCCGAGCTGACCGACGACGACGAACGCACACCGCTGGCGGCGGTGCCCACGGCAACATCCCGCGGCCTGCTGTCCTGCCACGCCTGCGACCTGGTCAGCCCGATCGCGCTCGACGGCCAGCCCTGCCCGCGCTGCGGCGCCACGCTGCACGCGCGCAAGCCGGCCAGCGTGGCCCGTACCTGGGCCTTCCTGCTGTCGGCGTTCATCCTGTACATTCCGGCCAACCTGCTGCCGGTGATGGTGACCGAATCGATCCTGGGCACGCAGCGCGACACGATCATGTCCGGCGTGATCTATCTGTGGCTGTCCGGCTCGCACATGCTGGCCGGCGTGGTGCTGATCGCCAGCATCATCGTGCCGCTGCTGAAGATGCTGATCCTGACGTTGCTGCTGGCATCGGTACATTTCAGGTCGACGTGGCGCATTCGCCAGCAGACCCGGCTCTATGGCCTGGTCGAAATCATCGGCCGCTGGTCGATGCTCGATATCTTCGTGGTGGCCCTGCTGGCGGCGCTGGTGCGCGCCGGCGCGCTGGCCACCATCATTCCCGGGGGCGGGGCGCTGGCCTTTGCTTCCGTCGTCGTACTGACCATGCTGGCGTCGCTCTCCTTGGACCCGCGCCTGCTGTGGGATGCGATCGACGCGGCCGCCCCTCCGAAATCGCCGGAATCCGACAATGCCCGATCCTGATACCCCTACCCCGTCGCCCGGCGTGCCCCAGCCCGCGCGCAAACGCCGCGCCCGCTGGCTGCCATCCCTGGTCTGGCTGATCCCGATCGTGGCCGCCGTGGTGGGCATCTCGCTGCTGGTCAACACGCTGACCTCGCGCGGCCCCGACATCACGGTCACGTTCCGTACGGCCGAGGGCCTGACGCCGGGCAAGACCGCCGTGCGCTACAAGGACGTGGACATCGGGCTGGTCAAGTCGGTGCGGCTGGCGTCGGACCGCTCGCACGTGCTGGCATCGATCGAGCTGACCAAGGACGCCGAGAACTTCGCCGTCAAGGACACCCGATTCTGGGTGGTGCGGCCGCGCTTTGCCATCAGCGGCGTATCCGGGCTGGAAACACTACTGTCGGGCGCGTATATCGGCGTGGACGCCGGCAAGTCCACCGAAGGCACGCGCAGCTTCACGGGCCTGGAAGTGCCGCCGGTCGTCACCGCCGATGCCTCGGGCCGGCAGTTCGTGCTGCGCGCGCAGGACCTGGGATCGCTGGACATCGGCTCGCCGGTCTACTACCGGCGCGTGCCGGTCGGCCAGGTGGTGGCCTACCAGTTGGAGCCGAACGGGCGCGACATCACGCTGCGCGTGTTCGTCAACAAGCCCTACGACAAGCTCGTGACCGCCGACACGCGCTTCTGGCATGCCAGCGGCGTGGACCTGAAGCTCGATGCGGGCGGCCTGAAGCTGTCCACGCAATCGCTGGTCACGGTGCTGCTGGGCGGCGTGGCATTCCAGGCGCCCGAGCACACCAGCGCGCACGAGGCCGCCGCCGAGAACACCCAGTATCTGCTGGCATCGGACCAGGCCGAAGCCATGAAGGAACCCGAGGAACTGGCGCCCACGCTGGCCGTGCTGAACTTCGACCAGTCGGTGCGCGGGCTGTCGCCGGGCGCGCCGGTGGACTTCCGGGGCGTGATCGTGGGCCAGGTGCGTTCGATCGGCATCGAATACCAGCGCGAGAAGAAGGCGTTCCGTATGCCTGTGGTGGTGGAGCTCTATCCGTCGCGCATGGGCTTCCGTGAGCGTGACGTGGCCGACGAGGCGCGCAAGCGCACCATCGTGCAGGCCCTAGTCAAGCGCGGCATGCGCGCGCAGCTGCGTACCGGCAATCTGCTGACGGGGCAGCTCTACGTGGCGCTGGACTTCTTCCCGAAGGCGCCGCCGGCCAAGGACATCGACCTCAATGCCCCGATGCCGGAATTCCCCACCACGCCGGGCACGTTCGACGAACTGCAGGCCAAGCTGGGCGATATCGTCAACAAGATCGACAAGGTACCGTTCGAGCAGATCGGACAGGATGCGCGCACGGCCATCGTGTCGATGAACAAGATGCTGGAAACCGCCGACAAGCTCGTGGCGCAGCTCAATGGCGACGTGGCGCCGCAAGTGCTGGCCGCGCTGCAGGATGCCCGGAAGACGCTGACGGCGGCCAACGGCACGCTGGCGTCGGACGCGCCGCTGCAGCAGGACACACGGCGCATGATGCAGGAACTGACGCGCACGGCGGTGTCGCTGCGCGCACTCACCGATTATCTGGAACGCCACCCCGAGGCGCTGCTGCGCGGCAAGACGGAGAACAAATGATGAGAACCGCGATCAAGCTGGCAGCCATTGCACTGGCCGGCGCCGCGCTGCACGGCTGCGCATCGCCCGAGCCGCGCTACTACACGCTGGCCCGGGCACCCGGCACGGCTGCCTCGGCCCCCGTGGCTACCCCCGCGTCGGCCACGTCAGGCGCCCCGACGCAAGCGCAGCCCGTGTGGATCGAGGTGGCGCCGGTGCGCGTGCCCGAGCGCCTGAACCGTGCGCAGTTGGTGGTGACCGATGCCAGTACCGGCGTCGTCAGGTTGCTCGACCAGTCGCGCTGGTCGGCGCCGCTGCCCGACGAGCTGCGCGACGCGCTGTCGCAGCAACTGCAGGGCAACCTGGGCGCGGTGGATATCTACCAGCAGGGCCTGTCGGAAGTGCACCCCGTGTTCCGCGTGACGACCGAGGTCGTGCGGCTCGAAGCCGATCCCGGCCAGCGCGCCGCTGCGTCGATCGCCTGGACCGTGCGGCGCCTGCCCGACGGCAAGGTCCTGACCGGCCGAACCGAAGCGGACCTGCCCGCGCCGGGCCAGGTCGATGGCGTGGTCGGCGCGTATCGCCAGATCGTGGTCATGACCGCCGCCGATATCGCCGCAGGGGTGCAAACACTGCGGCCCTGATCGCGCCGACGCGTGCCACCTGCGGCACGCGTCGCCCTTGCTTCATCGCCGCCCCAGCCCGCGTACCCACAGCGCGGTGGTGTGAACCATTGGCTTGTCGCGCCATCCAGCGACGACGTCGAGTATTTCGATGACTGCCGAGTACCTTGCAACCGGCACGGTCACGCCGGGCGTTGTCCGGGGCGTGGCAACCTTCACAATGAGCTACCAGCAGCACGTATCGAAGACGAACGCGCTCCGTGGACATCAGTCCTCCGGCCCCCCCTCCACCAGCGCCTGGGCACGACGCGCGACGCGCCGGCGGTCGGCTTCGGCCATCTCGGCCAGGCAGGCCTCGGCATCGCCCTTCACCAGCCGCACGCTGCAGGCCAGCATCAGATTCATGGGCAGGCCAAAATTTTCGACCACGTAGTCGTTGGCGTCGCGCGCATCGCCGTCGTCGTCGATCGTCACGTGCGTGCGGTCCAGCAGCGTGCCGGCATCGGCCGCGTAGCCCCACACCGGCTTCTGCAGCGCCACGGCGAAGCCAACCTCGAAGGCCGTGCCGCTGTCGGGCTCGCCCGGGCCGCGAAAATCATCGAGGTTCGCCATCACGATATCGGCACGCCGGATCAGTGCGACATTGGCTTCATAGATCCAATGCGCCGTGTCCGGCCCCGACGCCCCCTTTGGGGCCTCCTTGTCGAGCGGAAACCAGCCTTCATAGCCATGACGGGCGCAAAGTGCCTTCAGATGCTCGCCCCAGGCAAGCGCGTCCTTCCGAAATACGTCGAAACCGGCAAGGTAGATGGTCTTCATGACACGTCCTCGGTAGGGGCACGGCGAGAGCATACCGCAGCGAGACACACGGTTCGGTCTGACGTCGGCGTCACCGCGAAATCGGGCAACTTCTGATCCAACGGGCGCCCGCTTATTCGCTCGAATACCTGTTGAGGCCGCCACCGCGCTTATCTCGATGCATCCGAAAAGATGTCGACGCCTTTTCTGTTAAGACATTTCTGATAAGAAATAGAACTCCTCCGAAAATCTCCCCTTCACTTTACAAAAATCTCGTAGAAAAACGATTCGCTCCAGCCCGTCTTCGTCATGCTCAAGTCTTATCGCCGCCGTGCAGTCATTGTTGCCGTTCTCCTGGCATTGGCTGCGCCCGGAACCCTTGCATCCGTGGTACTCACCGGGACCCGGCTCATCTATACGGAGTTGGATCAAGAGGTAACCATCAAGCTCACCAACGAAGGGGCTACGCCGTCCCTGGTGCAGGCATGGACGACGATGGCGACATGAACGCGACGCCGGAGAACATAAAATCCCCTTTCACGCAGGCAGTGCCCTGTTCAGGCTGGCCCCAAAGAAGGGACAGACGCTGCGCATCATTCGTCCCCAGCAGCCGCTGCCTCGCGACCGCGAATCGCTGTTCCGGCTGAACGTGCTAGATGTGCTCCCAATGGCATCGTGCAGCGCCGATAAGCAGAACTCGCTTGAGTTCGTATTCAGGTCCGCATCAAGCTGCTGTTCCGCCCCGAACCAATGGCTGATCGTAGAAACCACCGGCGCTGCCGATATCCAGAGAAGCACCGAGTATCAGTGACGACAGTGCCGGCCGTGGACGTCACGCCGGCTGGTGCCGCACCTCAAGGATTGATCGCCGGATGTTTCAGTGCGTGCGCGGCTTCAGCCATGTGCTGGCGGTAGTTGCGGTCGTCCTGGGCAAGGCCGAGTTCGCCGTTGCGATAAGCCATGGCCAGTGTCTGGATCGACGCGGGATGCTCGCGTTCGGCGGCTGCTTCGTACCACGCCACCGCGCGGGCATCGTCCTGCGCCACACCCTCGCCTTCGCGATAGGCATTGCCAAGCATGAACATCGCGTGCGCCACCCCGCCGTCGGCGGCCACCTTGAACCACCGTGCCGCGCTGGCCAGATCTGGCGTGCGGCCATGGCCCCCGCGATAGAGCAGGCCCAGGTAGTAGGCGGCGCCGATGTCGCCCCCGTTGGCGGCCGCGTCAAGCTGGCGCCAGGCCAGTTGCAGGTCCGCCCGGCCTGACGCCAGCGTGCCGAGCATCGCCGCCTTGCCGAGCAGGAATTGCGCGCGAGCGTGGCCGCTGTCCGCCGCCATACGCAGCCAGCGTTCGCCGTCGGCACGCGTGGCGGCGTCGGCGCGGGAGATCAGTGTTTCGCCAAGCGCGGCACGTGCGGCGGTCTCGCCAGCGCGGGCGGCCTGCTGAAGTTGATCCAGCGCCGCCGCGTCGCCAGCCGATGTCGCCAGCAACTGCCACTGCGACAGCGCCGCGTGGCGCGTGTCGGACTGGTGCCGCCACACCGCAGCGCCGGCCACGCCGGCGGCAGCCACCGTGACGGCCAGCGTCGCGGCCACGAACAGCGGGTGAATGCGCGGCAGGCGCCGCGATGCGGCACGTGGGGTCCGGGCGGAGGCAGGAACAGAGGCGGTAGCAGTGGCTTGCATCGTGCGTGGATTACTGGTTCAGATCGATCTTGTACTTCGACAGGTTCTTGCCCGAGCCGTCGTCGGCCGCCACCAGCGACACGCCGGCCACACCGCCCGCCGCTGCCTGCGCCAGCATGCCTACCCCGGAACTGAAGACCACGTCGCCGGTGGTCACCACCTTCGTGAAGTGCCAACTGCGGGCGCTGCCGTTGGTGACACGGGTCAAGTTGGCGACGTCCTTCACGTACTGGATCAGCACGTCGCGGTTGGCGTCGGGCGACGCGTAGACCGTCTTCGTGCCATCCAGGCCCGGGAAATTACCGCCGCCGCTGGCGCGGTAGTTGTTGGTGGCCACGATGAAGTCCATGGCGGCCGTGACCGGCGCGCCCTTGTAGGTCAGGTTCTTGATCCGGCTGCCCACTACCTGCGTAACGTCGATCTCGTACTGCATGTCCGCGTCGGTGAACATGTCGAAGTTGTAGCCCGGGAACGTGCTGATCAGTTGCTGCTCGGTGGCCAGCGCCGGGTTGATCTGGTTGAAGCGCTTGGCCGCCGTTTCCAGCCACGCCTTCAATTCGTCACCGTTGACCTTCACCGCGTACACCGTGTTCGGGTACAGGTAGAGGTCGGCCGCGTTGTTGATGGCCAGGTTGCCGGACGCCACGTCGGTGTAATCGTTGCCGCCGCCAAAGCCGCTCTTGAACGGCGCCGAGACCGACAGCACCGGCAGCGAGGCCAGCGCCGGCAGGTTGGCGGTGATGTAGTCCTTCACATATTTCGCCTGCGCCTGGTTCACGATCTGGATCGCGCCGGGGTCGCCCACATCGGCGAAGTAGCTCGTCATGCGGTAGTTCGTGCTGCCGATCGGCGTCTTCACGTACTGGATGGTGGCCTGGTGCTCGGTGTCGATGGCAGGTGCCACGCTGGCGTCGGCGGCCACGTAGGACTTGTCGGCATTCTGGGTCGAACGGGCCTCCACCTTGGTGTTGCCGCGGTCGACGCTCCACTTCTTGCCGTCGTAGTTCAGCGCCAGGTTGACCACGCCCAGGTGCTTGCCCCAGTAGTTGGCCATCACGGTCGGCACGCCGTTGACCGTGCCCTTGACCTTGTCCACGCCCGGCAGGTTGAACTGGCCCACCGTGCTGGTGGCATCGGGGAAGATCTGGTGCGAGTGGCCGATCAGCATCGCGTCCACGCCATCCACCTTCGACAGGTGGTAGCTGCCGTTTTCCATCGTCGGCGAGTACGTGGCGTTGTCCAAGCCGCCGTGGGAGATCACGACAACCAGGTCGGCGCCCTTGGCGCGCATTTCGGGGATGTACTTGTTCGCGGTCTCGACCACGCCCTCGGTGTAGACCTTGCCGTCAAGCCAGCGCTTGTCCCAGCTCAGGATGGCGGGCGGCGCAAAGCCGATGATGCCGACCTTGATCGGCGCCGAAACGGTCTTGCCGTCGGGGCCCGTGGCCGTGATCGTCTTGTTCAGGATCGCATAGGGCTGGAACAGCGGCTGGCGCGTCTTCACGCTGTAGACGTTGGCCAGCACCTGCGGAAACTTCGGCCCGGCGCAGGTCTGCTGCGCGGACGGGTCGGGCAGGCCATCGACATTGAAGCGGTTGCCCGTAACCTGGCTCAGGTACTGCAGGCCGTAGTTGAATTCGTGATTGCCGATGCCGCCGCCGTCGAAGCCGGCCGCGTTCATCACCTTGTACATGGCCAGCGTCTCGCTTCACCCGATGGGCTTGACCAGCGCCTGGTAGTCGGACAGCGCGGTGCCCTGGATGGTGTCGCCGTTGTCCAGCAGCATGCTGTTCGGGAATTCGGCGCGGGCCGCCTTGACCAGCGTGGCCACGCGCTCGAAACCGATCGACTTGTCCTCGGCGAGCTTGAAATAGTCATAGCTCAGCACATTGGTGTGCAGGTCGGTGGTTTCCAGCAGCGCCAGCGTGGACTTCGTGCCCGCCGGGATCGACGTGGCGCCATTGCTGTTGTTGCCGTTGCCCGCGTTGCCGTTGTCGTCGGAGCCGCAGGCGGCCAGCGCAGTGGCGGCCATGGCCGCCAGCATGACGGCCCGGATGCGATGGAGTTGCATGGTCTCGGATTTCCCTGTTGTTTTCTGTTTGTGGTGCAGCCCGGGGATTGTCGGAAGCCGGGATGGCAGGGAAGTGGCGAAACCGCGTCATTACCGTGACAATCGGACGATATATGACAAAAACGTCATATTTGCGGAGACGTCGGGCCGGGTAGGACTATTCCGATCGGCTGAAGACCCTTATCCATTCGCGCAATTGACGCCTCGTTATATAGGCGCTTATATTGCGGATGCAAACCATCAAGCACTCCATCACCCTTCCTGACGCATCTGCCATGAGCCTCTATCCCTTTGCGCGCCGTGCCGCTGCCGGCGCCGCCCTGGTTGCCCTGACCCTGGCCGCGCCGTCGGCGTTTGCCGCCGACCTGGTGGTGTCCGCCGCCGCCAGCCTGACCAACGCGTTCAAGCAGCTGGGCGAGCAGTTCGAGCGCGCCCATCCCGATACCAAGGTGGTGCTGAACTTTGGCGCGTCGGACGTGCTGATGCAGCAGATCGTCAAGGGTGCCCCGGCGGACGTGTTCGCGTCGGCCGACCAGAGCGCCATGGACAAGGCCGACACCGAAAAGGTGGTGCAGGCCGCCACGCGCAAGGATTTCGCGGCCAATGCGATCGTGCTGATCGTGCCGCATGACAGCAAGCTGAACATCGCCGCGCCCAAGGATCTGACCCGCGCCGACATCAAGCGCGTGACCTACGGCAACCCGTCGTCGGTGCCGGTGGGCCGCTACACCAAGGGCGCGCTGGAAGCACAGGGCCTGTGGAGTGCCGTCGAGGCCAAGGGTGTGCCGGCCCAGAACGTGCGCCAGGCGCTGGACTACGTGGCCCGCGGCGAAGTCGACGCCGGCTTTGTGTTCGCCACCGACGCCGCCGTGATGCCCGAAAAGGTCAAGGTGGCCACGCGCGTGCCGACCACCACGCCGGTAACCTATCCGATCGCCGTCACCACGCAGAGCAAGCAGGCCCCCCAGGCCAACGCGTTCGTGCAGTATGTGCTGTCGCCCGAAGGCCAGGCCACGCTGGCCAAGTACGGTTTCCAGAAGCCCTGAGTCACCGCGGCCGGCTCTGGTAACCTCGTTCCCCCAATTCACTGTCTGAAGTCATCGTCATGGATGCTGTCTGGGTTCCGCTGCTGCTGTCGCTCAAGGTAGCGGGATGGGCCACGTTGCTCAATGCCGTACTGGGCGTGGCCGCCGCCTATGCCATCGCGCGCTGGCGCTCGCGGGCACGCGATGTGGTCGACGCCATCCTGACGCTGCCGCTGGTGCTGCCGCCTACCGTGCTGGGCTACTACCTGCTGGTGCTGGTGGGACGGCGCGGCGTGTTCGGTGCCTGGCTCGAAAAGCTGGGCATCGAACTGGTATTCACCTGGCAGGGCGCGGTGCTGGCGTCAACCGTGGTGGCCTTTCCGCTGGTGCTCAAGTCGGCACGCGCCGCATTCGAGGGGGTCGATCACCAGCTTGAAAACGCGGCCCGCGTGCTGGGCGTCTCGGAATCCGCCATCTTCTTCCGCGTGACGCTGCCCATGGCGCTGCCTGGCATCGTGGCCGGCGTACTGCTGGCCTTTGCGCGGGCACTGGGCGAATTCGGTGCCACGCTGATGGTGGCCGGCAACCTGCCGGGCCGCACGCAAACGCTGTCCGTGGCCATCTACGAAGCAGTACAGGCCGGCAACGACGACACGGCGAACCTGCTGGTGCTGGTGACGTCGCTCACCTGCATCGTGCTGCTCGTGGTGGCCGCACGGCTGGTGCCACCGGCCCAGCGCGGTACCGGCAGCGTGTTCGAGCGCCGCAAGTTCCGGCGCGACGCCATCACCGGGTGAGATCGACATGAGCATGCAGATCACCGTCCGGAAGCGCATGGCATCGCAAGATCGCCAATTTGCGCTCGATATTTCCTTCCAGTCCGATAGCCGGCGCATTGCGCTGTTCGGCCCGTCCGGTGCAGGCAAGAGCCTGACGCTGCGGGCCATTGCCGGCCTGATGGCGCCCGACGGCGGCCGCATCGTGCTGAATGGCCGCACGCTGTTCGACAGCGACACCGGCATCGACGTGCGGCCGCAGGAGCGCCGCGTGGCCTACCTGTTCCAGGATTACGCGCTGTTTCCGCACCTGACCGTCTCCCAGAACATCGCGTTCGGGCTCAAGCAGGGCTGGCGCAATCCGGCGCGCCGCGCGCTGCCGCCGGAAGCCGCACGCTGGGTCGAAGCATTCGGCCTGCGCGAGATCGTCAACCAGTATCCGAGCCAGATTTCAGGTGGGCAAAAGCAGCGCGTGGCGCTGGCCCGCGCCCTGGTGGCCCGGCCCGACATCCTGCTGCTGGATGAGCCGTTTTCGGCCCTGGACCCCGCCTTGCGCGTGCGGATGCGCGAGGAACTGCGCGCGCTGCAGGAAAGCCTGGACGTGCCGATGCTGATGATTTCGCACGACCCCGAAGACGTCGAAGTGCTGGGCGACCACGTGCTGGAAATCCGCGATGGGCGTATCCACGCCAGTGGCCGCGCCCACCGGCACCCGCCGGTCTACGCGCCCGCGAGCGCCCACGCCGTCTAGGCAGTATGACTCCCCTGATGGGCAAGAAGGCTGGCCCGCCGCGAGAATCAAACGCGGGTTAGCATGACTGCCAGAGCCGCACGGTGTGGACGGTGCCACACCCGGCGATTTCCAGCGCGGAGGCCAGCATGGAAGACGATATCACTTTGTACGTCGGTCTAGACGTTCATAAGGACTCGATCACGGCCGCCTATGCACTCGGCATGGGCGAGGTGGAACTGCTTGGCAAGATCGCATCGAAGACCGATCTTGATCGTCTTTGCAAGCGCCTACAGTCCAAAGCACGCCACATCCGAGTCGTCTACGAGGCAGGCCCTTGCGGCTACGGTCTTTACCGCGAGCTCACCAGTAAAGGCTTCGACTGCATGGTGTGCGCGCCGTCTCTGATCCCGAGAAAGCCCGGTGAACGCGTCAAGACCGATCGGCGCGACGCGGTCAAACTGGTCCGAGCGTTGCGCGCTGGCGACCTCTCGGCCGTGTACGTACCTAGCGAGGAGGATGAAGCGTTCCGCGATCTGTCGCGCGCATGGGTAAGCGCCAAGGACGATCTGAAGCGCGCCCGACAAAGGCTGAAGGCTTTTCTGCTCTCGCATGGAGTCCGCTACGGCGGCAGGGCCGACTGGGGGCCGGCGCATCGTCGTTGGATCAGCGCCTTCGCGTTCGACACGGCGTGGCAACAACTTGCCTTTGACGAATATCGACGCGCCATCGAGGATCGGCTCGCCCAATGCGGCCGCCTCGAAGCCGCCTTGCGTGAAGCAGTGATCAACTGGCGCTTCTATCCGGCCGTACTGGGCTTGCAGGCCATGCGCGGCGTGCAGTTCACCACTGCGATCGGCATCCTCGCCGAGGTGGGTGATCTCTCGCGCTTCGTCCATCCGCGCCAGCTGATGGCCTGGCTCGGCGTCACGCCCGCCGAGCACTCATCGGGAGAGAAACGGCACCAGGGCAGCATCACCAAGACCGGCAATAGCTATGCAAGAAAGTTACTGATCGAAGCCGCCTGGAGTTACCGCCACCCGGCACGCGTGAGCCCCGAGATACAACGCCGGCATGAATGCATCCCCAAGGCAATCGTTGACCGCTCTTGGGACGCCCAGGTGCGACTGTGCCGGCGCTATCGGAGACTTGCCGTACGTGGCAAGAACCCGAACATCGCAGTGGTCGCGGTGGCGCGCGAACTGAGCGGTTTCATCTGGGATATCAGTCGGCTCGCGATGTCACTCGCCATACCAAACGAGGCGCGCGCAACCTGACCATGGGAGCCAACATATCTGCTGACACCTACGGTAAAACCAGTTTCCTGAAGGCGGCGTAGCCCGGTACACGAGCAACCCGCGAGAACGCTAAGCAATAGATTTGATCCGACTTGCGTCCCTAGATAGCGGCAGGCTCATTGGACGGACCTCTGTAATGCGGTAGCCAACCCGCAGATATCAGCGTGATCCACCGTCGAGACTTACTGCTACGTCGCCTTTAGGAAATTGCGTGGGAAATCCCAACATGACCCTGTGAAACTCAGCCAAACCAATCTCGATTGACGCGGGGAGTCATATCAGCGTTCAGGTGGCCTGCTGGCGCAGCAGGTCAAGATAGGCGCCCTCGATCAACGCATCGGGCGCCACGCCCAGCCGGGCCATCAGCGTGTGGGCCTCGGCCACGCCGGCATCCGCCGATTCGCCGTCGTGCAGCACCACTTCAAGCTCCAGGAAATCGCCCAGGCCTTCCACGCGGTCCAGATGCACGCGGGTGCGGCCCACCAGGAACAGCGTGCGCACCTTGCGTACCCGGCCGATGGAGCCGTGCGCGGCCGTCAGCGCGTCGCGCAGGGTGTCTGGCGAAGCGGTGGGCGACAGGATGTAGAAGCTCTCCTTGGGTCCGGCCTGATCGGGCCGCGCGTAGAAAATGAGCTGGCCTGACGTCGCGTCGAAGGCGCGCAGCTTGAGGCGCCCGTTCGGACACGGGAAGAACGTGTCGTCCTGCTCGATCCGTTCGGGTCCCTCGGTGGCGATGGCCGCCGCACGGGGCACCAGCGCATCGACGCTGTCGATGCGCGCCTTGATTTCCACATTACGTGCCATGGCTCAGATCATCGTGCCCAGGATGACGCTCGACGCCTTGAAGATGGCCAGCGCGCGCGCCCCTTCCTTCAGATCCAGGTCGGTCAGCGCCCCGTTGTTGATGATGGCCGCCACGGTGCCGCCGCCATCGAGTTCGAGTACCACCTCCGCATTGACGGCGCCAGGCACCACACGGGCCACCTTGCCAGGCAACTGGTTGCGCGCGGAGAGTCGCGCGGCGGGGTCTGGCAGGCCGATCAGCACGGACGACGCCTTGACCAGCGCAAACGCCTCGGCGCCCGGCACCAGCCCCAGCGTCTCCACGCTCTCGTGCGTGATCGTGGACACGATACGCAGGCCGCCCGGTAGCGCCAGCGTGACTTCGTCGTTGACGGCGCCGGCCCGCACGGCCTCCACGCGGCCGAACAGCTTGTTGCGGGCACTGGTCTGGATCATCATGCGTTGGATCAGGTGGATATCCTCGGGGTTGGCGTCGGACATCGCGCCGGCCCGTTCCAGATGGGCGATGAACCGGGCATGCTCGGCCTCCATGGCGCGGTAGGTCGCGATCAGGCGTGCGGCCCGTTCCGTCAGCCGTGTGCCGCCTCCGCCCTTGCCGCCGGCGGCGCGTACCACCAGTGGCTCGCCGGCGCTGTTGTTCATGGCGTCGATGGCATCCCATGCGCCCTTGTAGCTGATGCCCACGGCACGCGCGGCGGCCGTGATCGAGCCGTGTTCGCCGATGGCGGCCAGCAGCGCGATGCGGTCGCGGCCGCCCCAATCCTGCTTGCCGGCGCGAAACCAGATGGCGCCCTGGAGTTCGAGCATGCGCTGACCTGTCTGTAATGAAGGGAATGCGTATGGTACCGCCAGAAGCACCCGGTGCGTGACTGGCGGTAGTCCGACACCCGTCGTCAGCTTTGGTGGGCGGGGATGTACCAGCGCATGACGCTGCCGGCAAAGTACTGCTTGTCGAGCTGCCGCAGCAAGCGCCAGCAGGTGAACGGGTCGACCGCCAGGTCCACCCACGCCCACGGGTGATTGGCGTCGCCGTCGCGCACGATCTCGACGGAATTCACCGTGGCGTAGTCCTTGAGCTTGTTGCGCAGCATTTCCTCGGTCACATCACGATGCAGCCCGCGGATCAACACCTGCATGACAGCCTCTCCCCAGTTGGAAAGTTGTGATGTGTGTATTCTAGGCCGCGCTTTGCCACGTGGCGGCCGGACGATGCGGCTATCGCACGTTTCAAGCCATGATGTGTACGCCACCGTCCACGTACACCGTATTGCCCGACACGCGGCGTGCATAGGGCGTGGCCAGGTACGCGGTGGTAAAGCCCACATCCATGATGTCGACCAGCTCGCCCAGCGGCGCGCGGCCGGCCGCCTCGGCCAGCAAGGCATCGAAATCCTTGAGCCCGGACGCCGCGCGTGTCTTGAGCGGCCCCGGCGAGATCGCATGCACGCGGATGCCCTTCGGCCCCAGCTCGTAGGCCAGGTAGCGGCAGGTGGCCTCCAGCGCCGCCTTGACCGGCCCCATCAGGTCGTAGTTCGGCACCACGCGGTTGGCGCCGTCATAGCTCATCGCAAACAGCGTGCCGCCCTGCCCCATCAGCGGCACGGCCCGGCGCGCCATGCGGATGAACGAATGACAGGACACGTCCATGGCCCGCGCGAAGCCGGTAGCCGACGACTGCAGCAACCCGCCCTGCAGGTCGGCCTTCGGTGCGAAGGCCACCGAATGCACGACCGAATCGAGCCGGCCCCAGACCTCGCCAATACGCGCGAACAGCGCATCCATCTGCGCGTCGTCCTCCACGTTCAGCGGCATCAGGATCGGCGCCCCGATCTGTTCGGCCAGCGGCGCCACATACGGATAGGCCTTGTCGTTCAGATAGGTCAGCGCCACCTCGGCGCCCAGTTCGTGAAATGCACGTGCACAGCCCCATGCGATGGAATCCTCGTTGGCGACGCCAACGACCAGCACGCGGCTGCCGGACAGCGGGGGACTAGGAACCTGGAGCATGGGCAAACCTCCCGTTGTTTGCTTCGTTCAGCTGGCTTTCTTCCCTCTCCCTTGTCGCAGGAGAGGGAAGAAAGCGGCGACAAACGGCTACGCCTGCGCTTCCTGCGTGGCCTTGCCGTTGCCGTGGTCGGTGCCAAACAGTTCGGCCACCTCGCGATAGCGCGCCAGCCATTCGGCATCGAGCGGGCCACCCACGGTCAGCACGCGATGCGCCAGCACCATGATGCGGCGGCGCTCCTTCATCTCGGGCACCAGCCCTGGCAACGCCCGGATGGCCCCTTCGGGGTCGAGGCTGACGATATAGCTCTGCCGGCGCACCGCGTCCTTGAATTCCGCCAGCGTGATGCGCTGTTCCGGCGGATTCTCGCGCGCCAGCTTGCGCAGCAGGTTGAACGGCCGCTCCTCGATGGCCGAGCGGCCCTGCGTCACATAGGACAGCACGCGCAGGAAGGCATCGAGCGGCGTGCCGGTGCCGATCTCGCGTTCGGCCTCGCGCCGCCGCAAATCGGCCACCTCCTTGCGCAGCGCCGTGATGGCGGGCGACTCCGGCGCCTTCGGCGTGGCCGTCATGCCCAGCATCGCCGGCAGCCAGGGCGTGGCGTAGATCGACTCGAACATGCGCTCCTGCCAGGCATCGCGCGTGTCGCGATACTGGTCCAGCGACCGCACGATCTGGTCGGACACGGCCTGCTGCATGGCCAGGAACGGATTGTCCGCGGACACCGGCTGGCGCGCGTCGCGCACGGCCGGTGCCATGGCGGCCACCCACTGCATCCACGGATTGCCATCGGCGAACAGCGAGCGTTCGAGCCGCGACGGGTGAATCGCGCGAATGCCCTCGGCCGTGGCCTCGTTCGCCATGGCGCGGACGAACGGCGATGCGTAGGTGTCGTACAGATGCTGGTTGACCTCCGCCACGCGGCGCACCACCTCGAACGGCTGCTCGTCCTCACGGCCGTCGTCCAGCGCGAGGATATCGTCGATGGTCCGTCGCTCGAAGCGCACCAGGTAACGGCCTTCGATCAAGTCGGTGTGCGGAGCATCGGGCGCCACGTCCTCGATCTTGGCTTCGTACAGGCCCGGGGGCAGCACATCGATCAGGTCGAGCGCGCAGAACAGTTCCGAGTGCTCCTTGTTAGCCACGCTGCCCGAGACAAAGATGCCCAGGTGCCCGATGGACGGATGCAGACAATAGACGATGGTCTGATCGTTGGCCACCAGCTCGTCCACGCTCGCATAGAGATCGGGAATCCAGTTCAGCGCCTGCTGCGGCGGCGTGATGTTGTCCCCCCACGACGCGAACACGATCACCGGCGAGCGCACGTTGCGCAGGTCGATCACGGTCTGGCCATCGCTACTGCGCACCTCGCCGGCCGTCAGGTGGTTGCCGACGAACAGGTTCTGCACGATCCAGTCGATCTCGCCGCGGTTCATCAGGAAATGGCCGCCCCACCAGCGCTCGAACTCCAGAAAGCGCGGCCCTTCCGTATCGACCCTGGCGTAGACGTTGTACAGCTTTTCCCAAAGCGTGTTCGACGGATTCAGCTTCTCGAAATTCTGCACCAGCCAGGCGCCATCGAACCGGCCATTGCCCAGGTCGGCCGCCAGCGACGACAGCCATGTACCGCCGAGCAGCCCGCCCGAATACCGCATCGGGTTCTTGCCGCGCACGCCCGACCAGTACGCCACGGGCGCGCCGGCCAGCAGGATCGGACCCGTGGCTTCCGGCGAGGCGGCCGCCAGGATCAGCAACGCCCATCCCGCCTGGCAATTGCCGACGACGAACGGCTTGCCCGGCGCATCGGGATGGCGCTCGGCCACCGCCTGCAGGAACTTGCCCTCGGTGCGTGCCACATCCTCGATCGTCTGGCCCGGACACGGGTCGCGGAAGAACGTGATGAAGTAGCACGGATGCCCGGTGCGGATGGCGTTGCCGATTTCGCTGTCGGCCTTGAAGCCACCGATGCCGGGGCCGTGACCGGCGCGCGGGTCCATCACCACGAAGGGGCGACGGGTCATGTCGGTAGGATGCGCGTCTGGCGGCACGATGCGCATCAGCGCGTAGTTGACCGGCCGGGGCAAGTCGCGCCCGTCGATCAGTACCTCGTAGTCGAAGACGAGCACGGGCGGCATGCCGCCGCGTTCGTGCTCCTCGGTCTCGTTGCCACGGCGACGCAGGATATCCAGGAACAGGACGGAGCGCTGCCAGGCGTCCAGGCCATATTCCCATGCGGCCTGCGCCACCGGATTCATCGGCACCGGCGGGAACATGCCGAAAGGAAATGGGGAACTGGGGAAAGCGGCCTGGCCGGTCGAGGTTGCCGGATCGACCGGCTTGCCCTGCGTGGCGGCCTGGGCGGAGGCGTCCTGTCCGGACGCTTGCCCCGGAGCAGGTTGACGTGCATTCATTTCCGTTTCTCCTTGGGGATTGGCGGAGTCAGATGGCGTGCAGCGTGGCGCGAACATCGCTTGCTGCGATGCAACAGCAAAAATCTACCAGCCTCGGCGCGGCGTGACAACCGTTACCAAAGTCCAATGCGCCCGACCGCATCGCACATGACAGTACCAAGTCATCGATACGACGCTCGCGTTGGCCTATACTGGCTCGACATGTTTGCGCAACGCAGCATCCGCAGGCCATCCGCACGGCTGGCCGGGTGCTGTCCGATGGATTTCCAGGTACCTGCCCATGCCGACACCATCGTCCGACGACAAGTACGCCCGGCTGCTCGCGCGCTGCGAGGGCCTTCCGCCCATCCCGACCGCCGTGGCCCATCCCTGCGACTATTCGTCGCTCGATGGCGCGCTGGAAGCCGCGCGCCTGGGGTTGATCGTACCCATCCTGTGCGGCCCCGCCGCGCGCATCCGCGCCGTCGCCGAGGAACACGGCCTGGCGCTGGGCAACACCGAGATCATCGACGCCCCGCACAGCCATGCGTCAGCCGAATGTGCGGTCGAGGCCGTCCGCACGGGCCGGGCCGAACTGCTGATGAAGGGCAGCCTGCACACCGACGAACTGCTACACGCGGTGGCGCGCAGTGCCAGCGGCCTGCGCACCGAGCGGCGCCTGTCGCATGTGTTCGCGATGGATGTGCCGAGCTATCACAAGCCGCTGTTCATCACCGACGCCGCAGTCAACATCTTCCCCACGCTGAACGAGAAGGCCGACATCGTGCGCAATGCCATCGACCTCGTGCGCGTGCTCGGGGTCGAGCGGCCCAAGGTGGCGATCCTGTCCGCCGTGGAGACCGTCACCGACAAGATCCCGTCGACGATCGAAGCCGCCGCGCTCTGCATGATGAGCCTGCGCGGGCAGATCGAAGGCGGACTGCTCGATGGGCCGCTGGCGTTCGACAACGCCATCAGCAAGGCCGCCGCCGACACCAAGGGGATCAAGTCCGAGGTGGCGGGCGACCCCGACATCCTGCTGGTGCCGGACCTTGAAGCCGGCAACATGCTGGCCAAGCAGCTGACGTTCCTCGCCGGCGCAGAAGCCGCGGGCATCGTGCTGGGTGCGCGCGTGCCGATCATCCTGACCAGCCGCGCAGACAGCGTGCGCGCCCGCATCGGCAGCTGCGCCATCGCGGTGCTGCTGGCGCACGCGCGGCGCAGCACGCAAACCGCCGTACCCGCCTGAGGAGACCCCGGCGTGAGCACACCACATCCCGTCATTCTCGTTGTCAACGCCGGCTCGTCGAGCGTCAAGGTATCGATCTACGTGGTGCCCGACGCGGCGCACGAGAACGTCGACATCCAGCCATCGCTGGCTGCGCACGGCCAGATCGAAGGCATCGGCGTGGCGCCGCGCCTGGTGGCGCGCATGGCCGATGGCCGCGAGGTGACCGATCAGAAATTTCCCGTGGAACAGGTTCCCGACCACGACGCCGCCTTCCGGTTGATCCGCCTGACGCTGAGCGTGGCGCTGCGCGACACGCCGCCGGTGGCCATCGGCCATCGCGTGGTGCACGGCGGCAGCGATTTTGCCGATGCGGTGCGCATCGACGACGCGGTGATCGCCAAGCTGCAAAAACTGGTGCCGCTGGCGCCGCTGCACCAGCCGCACAACCTGACGGCGATCCGTGCCATCCGGGGCGCGGCACCCGATCTGCTGCAGGTGGCCTGCTTCGACACGGCGTTCCACGTCGGCCGCGATGAACTGGCGCAACTGATGGCGCTGCCCTACGAATACTACGAGCAGGGCGTGCGGCGCTACGGCTTTCACGGGCTGTCGTACGCGTATATCGCGCGCCGCCTCAAGCAGGTGGCGCCCGACCTGGCCGAAGGCCGTGTCATCGTGGCACACCTGGGCAATGGCGCCAGCCTGTGCGCGATGCGCGGCGGCAAGAGCGTGGATTCGACCATGGGCCTGACCGCGCTCGACGGCATGCCGATGGGCACGCGCTGCGGGTCGATCGATCCTGGCGCGGTGCTGTACCTGGCCGCGCAGGGCATGAGCACCGATGCGATCCAGTCGATGCTGTACGGGCAATCGGGCCTGAAGGGCATCTCCGGCATCAGCAGCGACATGCGGGCGTTGCTGGCCAGCGACAGCCCACGCGCAAAGCTGGCCGTCGACTACTACGCCTATCGTGCCGCCCAGGAAATCGGCAAGCTGGCGGTCACGCTCGGCGGCCTGGACGCCTTGGTCTTCACGGCCGGTGTCGGCGCCAACTCGCCCGACATTCGTGCCCGCATCTGCGCGCACCTGACCGACCTGTTCGGCATCTCGCTGGACCCCACCGCCAACGGCGACAGCTGCCAACGCGTGAGCCGCGATGCCAGCCGGGTGCCGGTGCTGGTGCTGCCCACGGACGAGGAAGGCATGATCGCGCTGTCGACGGCCCGCATCCTGCGCGAGAGCGGCGGGCTCTGATCGACGATGCTCGGCTTATGACGCGAGGTAGTGGTCCCGCAGCAATGCGGTGTCCACGCCGAGATCGTCGGCCAGAAAGCGTTCCAGGCTGCCGTAGGTTGCGGTGATGGCATCCATCGAGGCCTCGATGTACGCGGGGCGCACTTCCAGCAGCGGCAGCATCGCCTCCGCCGTCACGCCAATCTGCCCCACGCCGGCCAGCATCTTTTCATTGAAGCGCTGGTTCCAGTGGTTCGATTCGAGGTAATTGGCCACGATCTCGTCCTGGGCCACGCCGAGCGCGCTCAGCAGCAGCAGCGACGCAAAGCCAGTGCGGTCCTTGCCTGCCGTGCAGTGGTAGTAGAGCGTCTTGCCCGCTTCGGCATGCCGCAGGAACGTACGGAAGGCGTCGCGGTAGCGCACCGGAAAATCCCGATACACGTCCAGCATGAAGCCGTGCATCTGCGCGGCGTTGCTGGCACGCAGGCGCGGCAGCAAGACGTCCATCGACATCGTGCCATCGAGCACCGGCACCGCCAGCCACTCGAAGCGCTCGCCGAACGCCTGCTCGCCGGCTGACTTCTCGCCCGACGAGCGGAAGTCGACAACGATGTCGAGTTGCAACGCGTGCAGCTTGTCGAGATCCGCCGCACAACCCAGTGCCGGATTGGCGCTGCGGTACAGCTTGTTCTGGCGGATATGGCGTCCTGCATGGGCGGTCAGCCCGCCGAGGTCGCGGGCGTTGGCAATGGTCTCCAGGTCCAGACAGGGCCGCATCGTGGCGGCCGCGCTATGTTCTGTGTAGGTCTGCATGGCTCTTTGGCGCATCACACGATACGCATTGGAAAATGTTCAGCATCGGTGTCGATTATTTCAGATCGCCAACGGCGACGACACCCTGATTTCCACCATACCCCTCCGGCCATTGCAGCGCCTGCAACAAGGCGTTTCGGTCAACAACGATTGACACGGCAGCGGGTTGATCCGGCGCAAGCCGTCGACAGTCGCCGCCTTGGCACCGAGTGACGCCTTTCACATAATGGCCTCATGTCGAACGCGGCGACCCGCGCGTCGCAACGCGATACGACGCGGCACTGCTGGGCGCGACGCCGGCGCAACGCAACACACCACGGCGCGTTTGACAGGCTGATCCCTTCCAAGGACGTCACAATGCCTGATCCGCAAATCTCTCCTGCCACCCCCGGCGGCACCGCCGCCACCGCTGGGGCAACTGCCGCCCCGCCGCTACGCGTCCACTGGGGCCTCTACGCCGCCGTCGCGGTCCTGATCGTCGTGCTAATGGCACCGATGCCACCCGACCTGCCCGTGGCCGGTCAGCGCATGCTGGCCATCCTGGCCTTCGCGGTCGTGGTGTGGATTACCGAAGCCGTCACCTACGAGACCAGTGCCATCATGATCACGTCGCTGATGGCCGGACTGATCGGCTTTGCGCCAACGGTCAATGACCCGAACACCCTCTACGGCACATCGCGTGCGCTGGGCATGGCACTGGCCGGATTCTCGAATACCGCGCTGGCGCTGGTGGCCGCCGCACTGTTCATTTCCGCGGCCATGACCGTCACCGGGCTGGACCGGCGCATCGCACTGGTCACGCTCTCGGCCATCGGCACCAGCACGCGCCGCATCCTGATCGGCACGATCGCCGTCACCATCATCCTGAGCCTGGTGGTACCCAGCGCCACCGCGCGCAGCGCCTGCACGGTGCCGATCATGATGGGCGTGACCGCCGCGTTCGGCGTGGACAGGAAGTCGAATATCGCAACGGGCATCATGATCATGGTGGCCCAGGGCACCAGCGTGTGGAACGTGGGCATCCAGACCGCCGCCGCGCAGAACCTGCTGACGGCCGGCTTCATGGACAAGCTGCTGGGCGAGCGCGTGACCTGGCTGCAATGGCTGATCGCCGGCGCGCCCTGGGCCATCATCATGTCGGCGGTGCTCTACTTCCTGGTGCGCTGGCTGCTGCCGCCGGAAACCGAAGCCATCGCCGGCGGCAAGGAAGCCGTGCAACGCGAACTGAGCGCCCTGGGACCGATGACCGGACCGCAGAAGCGCCTGGCGGCCGTGGCCATCGGCCTGCTGCTGTTCTGGGCCACCGAGGGCAAGCTGCACGCCTTCGACACCGCCACCATCACGTTCGTCGGGCTGGTGATCCTGATGATGCCGCGCATCGGCGTGATGGACTGGAAGACGATGCAACAGCGTACGCCATGGGGCACGCTGATCGTGTTCGGCGTCGGCATCAGCCTGGGCACCGCGCTGCTGACCACGCAGGCCGGCCAATGGCTGGGCAAGTTCGTGGTCACGCATTCCGGGCTGGCCGACCATGGCACGCTGATGGTCTTCGCGGTGCTGGCGGGCTTCCTGATCCTGATCCACCTGGGCTTCGCCAGCGCCACGGCACTGACCGCCGCGCTGCTGCCGATCCTGATCTCCGTACTGCAGACGCTGCCCGGCGATATCAACAGGGTGGGCATGACGATGCTGCTGGGCTTCACGGTCAGCTTTGGCTTCATCCTGCCGATCAATGCCCCGCAGAACATGGTCTGCCTGGGCACCGACACCTTCAACGGCAAGCAGTTCGCCCGCATCGGCATCCCGGTCACGATCATCGGCTACCTGCTGATGCTGCTGTTTGCGTCCACGTACTGGCGCTGGCTGGGCTGGGTGTGAACGCCTCGGCACGACGCGCCACATCCGTCCGGACATCGACGCGGTCACAAAAATCCGGCGCCACGCCGGGCGATGGCACAATACGCGCCATGCAACGTCTCTGGTCCGCCTTCGTCAAGTTCGTGCTGCTCGCCGTGTTGGGCGGCACGTTACTGATTGCCTTCGCCGTGTTGATGGCCAACCGGCAGTTGCCGTCGCTCGACGCGATGATGGCCTTCCGGCAGACGCCGGGCTACGTCAGGCTGGGGGATTTTCCCCACACGCTGCCCGAGGCCGTGGTCGCCATCGAGGATGACCGCTTCTACCTGCATGATGGCGTCGACTACGTGGGCGTGATGCGCGCCGGCATCGCCAACCTGTCCGACGAACTGTCGCAGGGCGCGTCCACCATCACCATGCAGGTGGCCCGCAACTTCTTCCTGTCGCGCAAGAAGACCTACACGCGCAAGCTCTACGAGATCCTGCTGGCCTACCGCATCGAGAACGCGCTGAGCAAGGACGAGATCCTCGAGCTCTACCTGAACAAGATCTACCTGGGCCAGGGCGCCTATGGCTTCTCGGAGGCCGCCGACACCTACTTCGGCAAGCCCGTGGAGCAGCTGTCGCTTGCCGAATGCGCGATGCTGGCCGGGCTGCCCAAGGCGCCTTCGGCCAACAATCCGGTGGTCAACCCGCGACGGGCGCGCCAGCGGCAGAGCTACATCCTGCTGCGGATGATGGAACTGGGCCGCATCACACGTGCCCAGTACGACGCCGCGCTGCTGGAGCCGCTGCGCCTGCGCTGACCGCCTTGTCAGCGGGCGCCCGACGGCGGCGCCCTGCCCCCGCATGCTAGCCTGCCCCCAGCCAAACACGCCTGGGTGGAGACAGCCATGGAAGGAATCTGGGGCGATATCTACGGCACGCTGCGTTCGGAATTTGCCGACGTGCCCGACATCAAGGAACTCACGCGCATCCTGCTGCGCCTGACGCTGGCCGTGCTGCTGGGTGGCCTGATCGGCTACGAGCGCGAGGCGGCGGGCAAGCCGGCCGGCCTGCGCACGCACATGCTGGTGGCCATGGGCTCGGCGCTGTTCGTGCTGGTGCCGCTCCAGGCGGGTGTGCCATTGCCGGACATGAGCCGCGTGCTGCAGGGCCTGATGTCCGGCATCGGCTTCCTGGGCGCCGGCGCGATCATCAAGCTGAACAGCGAGGAGGATGTGCGCGGCCTGACCACGGCGGCCAGCATCTGGACCGTGGCGGCCATCGGGGTCGCCTGCGGGCTGGGCCGCGAAGCGACGGCCGTGATCGGCACCCTGTTCGGGCTGACGATCCTGCAGGTGCTTTACCGGCTGAAGAAGTAGGGAAAGGGGCGGGACGACCCGCGCGGATCAGGCTGCGGCCCGCAACACGATCTGCAGCATTTCGGGATGATGCGCCACCGCTTCCAGGACGATCGGGTGCACCCCCTCGCCGCCGGCTTCGAGGTGCGCCAGGAACGCCCGCTTCATGCGCGGCTCCCAGAACTTCTTGATATGCGCGGCGATATCGGCCAGCGCTTCGTCACGATCGGGCATGGCCTCGAAAAAGCTGCCGATCTGGTTGGCCATCTTGACCAGGTTCTCGATATGCATGCCAGGCCCTTATCCAATATATAGTCGTTGAGGATGGCTGTAGACCACCATGGTGCCGCCCCGCACGAAGCCAGCCAGCGTGATGCCCGCCGTGTCGGCCAGGCGCACCGCCATGGCCGTCGGGCCGGACACCGCCGCCAGCACGCCGGCGCCGATGGCGGCGGTCTTCTGCACCATCTCATAGCTCGCGCGGCTGGTCACGATGACCGCGCCGCGCGCAATGTCTTCCTGGCCGCCACGCGCCAGCGCGCCAGCCAGCTTGTCCAGCGCGTTGTGCCGGCCCACGTCCTCGCGCACCAGCGCGATTTCGCCATCGGGCCGCATCCACGCCGCGGCATGCGTGGCGCCGGTGTCGCGCAGCAGGGCCTGACGCTTGTGCAGCACCGCGAACGCGTGCTCGAACACGCGCGGATCGAACGCGGCCTGGCTGCGCACCGGTTCCGGCATGCGCATGACTTCGTCCAGCGATTCGGTGCCGCAGAGGCCGCACCCGGTACGCCCGGCCATGGCCCGCCGCCGACCCTTGAGTTCCACGAAGGCGCCGGTGGCAATCTCCACCTTGACCGTGATGCCCTGCGCGCTGGCCTCGACGTCAACACCATAGATGTCGCTGGCGGCCTCCACGATGCCTTCGCTGAGGCTGAAGCCCAGCGCGAAGTCCTCCAGGTCGGCCGGCGTCGCCAGCATCACCGCGTGCGAGATGCCGTTGTACTCCAGCGCCACCGGCACTTCCTCGGCCAGATGATCGACCTCCGCCGTCAGCACCCCGTGGCGCCAGCGGCTGACCGGGAACGTGCGCTGCGCCGGCACCTCGTCGGTGCCGGCCGCGCTGTCCGGAGATGGCACGTCGCGTTTCATCGCCGCTCCCGCGTCAGCCCGCCTGCGCCGTCTCGCTGGCCGCGCGCAGGTGGCCAAGCTGCTCTTCGTTGAACGCCTGGTAGTTGCGCTGCCAGGTGGAAGGCTGCGCCACCGGCATCACCTGCACCGCCGTCACCTTGTACTCGGGGCAGTTCGTCGCCCAGTCGGAGTTGTCGGTGGTAATCACATTGGCGCCCGACTCGGGGAAGTGGAAGGTCGTGTAGACCACCCCCGGCTGCATGCGCTGGCTGACGATCGCCCGCAGCACGGTCTCGCCCGCACGGCTCTGCACGCCCACCCAGTCGCCGTCCTTGATGCCACGCTCCTCGGCGTCGTGCGGATGGATCTCCAGCCGGTCCTCGTCGTGCCAGTTCACGTTGTGTGTGCGCCGTGTCTGGGCGCCCACGTTGTACTGCGACAGGATGCGGCCCGTGGTCAGCAGCAGCGGATACTTCTGCGTCACCTTCTCGTCGGTCGGCACGTACTTGGTGATGATGAACTTGCCCTTGCCGCGCACGAAGCCATCGACGTGCATGGTCGGCGTGCCGTGCGGCGCCTCGGCGTTGCACGGCCATTGCACGCTGCCCAGTTCGTCGAGCTTCTGGTAGCTGACGCCCGAGAACGTCGGCGTCAGGCGCGCGATCTCGTCCATGATCTCGGACGGATGCTTGTACTCCATCGGATAGCCCAGGGCCTTCGACAGCAGCAGCGTCACTTCCCAGTCCGAGTACCCCGCCTGCGCCGGCATCACCTTGCGCACGCGCGAGATACGGCGCTCGGCGTTGGTGAACGTGCCGTCCTTTTCCAGGAACGACGAACCCGGCAGGAACACGTGCGCGTACTTGGCCGTCTCGTTCAGGAAGATGTCCTGCACGACGATGCATTCCATCGACGACAGTGCCTCGGCCACGTGCTGGGTGTTCGGATCGGACTGGACGATGTCCTCGCCCTGGCAGTACAGGCCCTTGAACGTGCCGGTCAGCGCGGCCTCGAACATGTTCGGGATGCGCAGACCCGGTTCCGGGTTGATGCCCACGCCCCACGCGGCCTCGAAGGCGGTGCGCACGGTGGAATCCGACACATGGCGATAGCCCGGCAGTTCGTGCGGGAACGATCCCATGTCGCACGATCCCTGCACGTTGTTCTGGCCGCGCAGCGGGTTCACGCCCACGCCTTCGCGGCCGACGTTGCCGGTGGCCATGGCCAGGTTGGCGATGCCCATCACGGTCGTGGAGCCCTGCGCGTGTTCCGTCACGCCCAGGCCGTAGTAGATGGCCGCATTGCCGCCGGTGGCGTAGAGGCGCGCAGCACCGCGCAGCGTTTCGGCCGGCACGCCGGTGGAAGCCTCGAGCGCCTCCGGCGAATTCTCGGGCAGCGCCACAAAGTCGCGCCACTGCTGGAACGCACGGTCTTCGCAACGCTCGGCGATGAACTGCTCGGCCAGCAGGCCCTCGGTGACGATCACGTGCGCCATCGACGTCACCAGGGCGACGTTGGTGCCCGGGCGCAGCTGCAGGTGATAGTCGGCACGGATGTGCGGCGAATCCACCAGATCGATCTGGCGCGGATCGACGACGATCAGCTTGGCACCCGCCCGCAGGCGACGCTTCATGCGCGAGCCGAACACCGGATGGCCGTCGGTCGGGTTGGCGCCGATCACCATGATCACGTCGGACTTGGCCACCGAGCGGAACGTCTGCGTGCCCGCCGACTCACCCAGCGTAGTCTTCAGGCCATAGCCGGTCGGGGAATGGCAAACCCGCGCGCAGGTATCGACGTTGTTGTTGCCGAAAGCGGCGCGCACCAGCTTCTGCACCAGGTAGCCTTCCTCGTTGGTGCAGCGCGACGACACGATGCCGCCGATCGAATCGGTGCCATGGTCGGCCTGGATGCGCTTGAACTCCGACGCGGCGTAGCCGATGGCTTCTTCCCACGACACCTCGCGCCACGGATCGGTGATCTTCGCGCGGATCATCGGCTTTAGGATGCGGTCGGTGTGCGTGGCGTAGCCCCAGGCAAAGCGGCCCTTCACGCAGGCGTGGCCCTCGTTGGCGGCGCCGTCCTTGTGGGGGACCATGCGCACCACCTCGTTGCCCTTCATCTCGGCCTTGAACGAGCAGCCCACACCGCAGTACGCGCACGTGGTCACCACGTTGTGCGACGGCTGGCCAAGCTGGATCACCGAGGTCTCGGTCAGCGTGGCGGTCGGGCAGGCCTGCACGCAGGCGCCGCACGACACGCAGTCCGATTCCATGAACGGCTGGCTGGTACCGGCCGACACGCGCGAATCAAAACCGCGGCCGCTGATGGTCAGTGCAAAGGTGCCCTGCGTTTCCTCGCAGGCGCGCACGCAGCGGTTGCAGACGATGCACTTCGACGGGTCGTACGTGAAGTACGGGTTCGACTCGTCCTTCTTCATGTGCGTATGCGTGGCGATCGGGGCGGCGCCACCGGCGCCGTCTGCGTAACGCACTTCGCGCAGGCCCACCACGCCGGCCATGTCCTGCAGTTCGCAGTTGCCGTTGGTCGGGCAGGTCAGGCAGTCCAGCGGGTGATCGGAGATATAGAGCTCCATCACGCCGCGGCGCAGTTCGCCGAGCTTGCCGCTCTGCGTGCGCACCTTCATGCCAGGTTCCACGGGGGTGGTACACGAGGCCGGATAGCCGCGCCGGCCTTCGATCTCCACCAGGCACAGCCGGCAGGAGCCGAACGGTTCCAGCGAATCGGTGGCGCAGAGCTTGGGCACGCCAATGCCGGCTTCGGCAGAGGCACGCATGACAGAGGTGCCGGCCGGCACGGAAACGGATACCCCATCGATCTCCAGCGTGACCAGCGTGTCGGAATCAATGGCGGGGGTGCCGTAGTCGAAATCGTCGCGAGCGTTCAAGGGATGTCTCCCGTAATGCACTGCTTTGTGTGGATGCGCGCGCCCCTGAGGGGCACGTCGTTCTTAAATGCGGTTCAGGCGGCGCGGGCCGGCTTGGCCGACAACCCGAAGTCTTCGGGGAATTCGTTGAGCGCGGACAGCACCGGATACGGCGTCATGCCGCCCATCGCGCACAGCGAACCCGAAAGCATCGTGTCGCACAGGTCGCGCACCAGCGCCACATGCTTCACGGGCTGGTCGCCCGCGATGATGCGGTCGATCACCTCGACGCCACGCGTCGAACCGATCCGGCAGGGTGTGCATTTGCCGCACGACTCGATGGCGCAGAACTCCATGGCGTAGCGCGCCATCTTTGCCATGTCCACGGTCTCGTCGAACACGACGATGCCGCCGTGGCCCACCACCGCGCCAAACGCGGCATAGGCCTCGTAGTCGAGCGGCGCATCGAAGCGCGACTCGGGCAAGTAGGCGCCCAGCGGGCCGCCCACCTGCACCGCGCGGATGGCACGGCCGCTGCGTGTGCCGCCGCCGAAATCGAACATCAGCTCGCGCAGCGTCACGCCGAACGCCTTTTCCACCAGGCCGCCCTGCTTGATATTGCCGGCCAGCTGGAACGGCAGCGTGCCGCGCGACCGGCCCATGCCAAAGTCCTGGTAGAACTTGGCGCCGCGCGCCAGGATCACCGGCACGGTGGCCAGCGAGATCACGTTGTTGATGACGGTGGGCTGGCCGAACAGGCCCTTCAGCGCCGGCAGCGGCGGCTTGGCGCGTACCACGCCCCGCTTGCCCTCCAGGCTTTCCAGCAGCGCGGTTTCTTCGCCGCACACGTAGGCGCCAGCGCCCTTGCGTACTTCCAGCGTGAATCGCTTGCCGCTGCCGCGGATGTTGTCGCCCAGCCAGCCTGCCTGCGTGGCGGTGGCGATGGCGGCCTCGGTGGCGGCAATCGCGTGCGGGTATTCGGAACGCGTATAGATGTAGCCGGACTCGGCGCCCACGGCCAGGCCGGCAATCGTCATGCCCTCGATCAGCATGAACGGGTCGTCTTCCATGACCATGCGGTCGGAGAACGTGCCCGAATCGCCTTCGTCAGCGTTGCAGACGATGTACTTGACCGGCGACTGGGCGGCCAACACGGTCTTCCACTTGATGCCGGTGGGGAATGCCGCACCGCCCCGGCCGCGCAGGCCGGAGTCGAGCACTTCCTGCACGATCTGCTCGGGCGCCATGGTCAGCGCGCGCGTCAAGCCGGCAAAGCCCTCGTGGGCGATGTAGTCGTCGAGCGAAAGCGGATCGGTAATACCCACGCGGGCGAAGGTCAGACGCTCCTGCTGCTTCAGGAACGGCATCTCGTCGGTCAGCCCCAGTGCCAGCGCATGCTGGCCGCCCGTCAGGAAACCGGCGTCGAACAGCGCGGCAACGTCGTCTTCCGTCACCGGGCCGTACGCCGTGCGTCCGGCAGCGGTCTGCACCTCCACCAGCGGTTCCAGCCAGAACATGCCGCGCGAGCCGTTGCGCACGATGCGTACATCGGCGCCGCGCCGTGCGGCTTCGGCCGCGATGGCCTGCGCCACCTCGTCGGCACCCAACGCCAGCGCGGTGGAGTCGCGCGGAACGAAGATGGTAGTGGTCATGCGCGGGCCTCCTCGTCTTCACGTACCGCATCGACGAGCTTGTCGAAGCGTTTGGCATCGACGCGCGCGTGAATGCGGTCGCCGATCATCATCGACGGGCCGGTGGCACACTGCCCCAGGCAGTAGACCGGCTCCAGCGTGTACTGGCCGTCGGCCGTGGTCTCGTGAAAATCGCAGCCGAGCTTGCGGCACGCGTGTTCGGCCAGTGCATCGGCGCCCACCGACTGGCACGCTTCGGCGCGACACACCTGCACGACATGGCGCCCGGCCGGCTGCTCGCGGAAATGGTGATAGAACGTGATGACGCCATGCACTTCGGCACGCGACAGGTTCAGCGCCTTGGCGATGACTGGCACGGCATCGGCTGGGATATAGCCCTGGGTGTCCTGGATCTCGTGCAGAATCGGCAGCAGCGCGCCAGGCATGTCACGTCTGGCCGCGACAATGCGCGCAATATCGGCGGAATTCGTCCGGCCATTACCGGCTGGCGCCGTGGGGATGGCGGTGTCTGGCATGCTGTCTCCATTTTGTTCTGTCGGTTCCGAAATCGGCTTTTTTATTCATATTCCGGAACATCACAACGGGCTTTTTGGCCTCTTTATGCGACTATAGAACCGTGTTTTGCACCGTTCAATATGCTATTTTCCGCATATGCTACGCATTTCGATCCTTCCGCACCTTCAGATCCGGGACGACGCCTCCCCAGGACCCGCGCCAGCATTGGATGTATCGCGCCTGGTGGCCCTGCTGGGGCTGATCGAATCCACGGGAAATATCGCCCAGTCGGCCGAGGCCATGGCGTTGTCATACCGCTACGCCTGGGGCATCTTGCGTGATGCCGAGACGCTTTTTGGCGGCGCGCTGATCGCCAAGACGCGGGGCCGAGGGTCTACCCTGACGCCGCTGGCGCAACAGCTGGTGTGGGCCAGCAAGCGCATTGCCGCGCGCCTGTCGCCCACGCTCGACAGCCTGGCGTCCGAACTCGAGATCGAACTCAAGAAGCTGATGGCGGCCACCGACCCGGCCGTACGCATCCACGCCAGCCATGGCTTCGCCGTGGCCGCGCTGCGCGATTTCCTGGATGAACAGAAGGTGCGCCACGACCTCAAGTACTGCGGCAGTCTGGAAGCCGCCGCCGCGCTATCCGAGGGCGCCTGCGACGTGGCCGGCTTCCACGTGCCCATCGGCGAGTTCGAGGAAGAAACGCTGCGTGGCTTCTCGCGCTGGCTGCACCCCGAAAAGCATTGCCTGATTCACCTGGCCACGCGCCAGCAGGGGCTGTTCGTCCGGCCCGGCAATCCGCTGAACATCCTCTCGCTGGAAGACCTGACGCGCTCAGACGTGCGCTTCGTCAACCGGCAACTCGGTTCCGGCACCCGCCTGCTGCTGGACCTGATGCTGGCGCGGCGCGGCATCGACAGCAGCCGCATCGAAGGCTTCAGCAACGGCGAATTCACGCACGCGGCTGTGGCGGCCTATATCGGCAGCGGCATGGCGGACGTGGGCTTCGGCGTGGAAACGGCGGCCCGGCGCTTCAACCTGGAATTCGTGCCGGTGCTCAAGGAACGCTACTTC
Organism: Cupriavidus pauculus; assembly: GCF_002858765.1. Taxonomy (GTDB): domain Bacteria; phylum Pseudomonadota; class Gammaproteobacteria; order Burkholderiales; family Burkholderiaceae; genus Cupriavidus; species Cupriavidus pauculus_B. The sequence goes on along the minus strand of NZ_PJRP01000001.1, from coordinate 861,645 downwards.
TTCGCCCTGGAATCGGACGCCCTGCACAGCCCGGCGCTGCAGGGCGCGGTATCGGCCATGAAGAGCGGCAGCTTTCGCGAACGCGTCAACGCGCTGCCCGGCTACGACGGTGAACTGACCGGCACAGTGCAGACGTTCGCCCAGGCGTTTCCGGGGGTGGTTTTGTAGCGGACAAGGGTTGCCGCGGGCAGGCACCAACAGAAAGGGCCCCGCACTCGGGGCCCTTTTTCCTTCTGCGTGGCGCGAATCAGCCCCAGTTCAATACACCACCACCGACAGCGCGACGCCGGCCGGCAGGCGTACCTTGTCGGTGTACACGCCATCGCTGGCGCTGCGCGGGACGATGTAGCTGCCGTAGGCCTGGAGCATCGACGGCGCGGTGGCTGGCAGTTTGCGCAGCGTGGTGTAGGTGGTGCCGGACGGGTCGATGGCCGGCAGCGTGTAGGTGCCATCGGACCACTGCGGGTAGCCGAAGCCAAGTGGCGTGCGCGCCATCGGCATGTTGCTGTTCGTGGTGACGCGCCAGTTCACCAGGGCCTGATTGAAGGTCCAGCCAGCGCCCTCTATCGCCTTGCTGAGCACCGCCTTGGACCCCACCTGCTTGCGGGTCAGCAGGTCGCGGAAGAAACCTGCGCCAAGCTGGCGGTTCAGGAAGCCGCCGAAGCTGCCGGACACGGCATAGCTCTCGCACGACACACCGAAGCCAGTGAACGTGGTCAGGTTGCAGTTGTCATCGCTGTAGCGGTAGTAGTCCGGCAGGCGGACGTCACGGATCGGGTTGTAGTTCGAGACGATGACGCCGCTCAGGAAGTCTTCCATCTGCATCGCCGTCATTTCCTCCAGCCACGTGTCGTAGGCAAACTCGGCGCCCATGCTCACCTGACGGCGGTAGAAGTTCTGCATGTGGGTGCCTTCGTGCGCCATCGTGACCTTGACGGATCGCAAGCCGTCGGGGCCGCCCAGCGACAGCGTTTCGCTGTCCAGGTACAGCGAGATCGACTCGTTGCTGTTCGCTTCCTTGGTCTTCAGGAAGTTGTGCAGGCCCCAGAAGTAACCGACCGTGCCGTAGGGCTTGGCGTCGCGGTTGAAGTTCAGCACGACGATGTCCACGGGTATGCCGGCCGGCAGCATCGACGTACCGAACGCATTGGCACCCCAGACCGGCCCGCCCACATTGAGCAGGCGATCGTAGACCATGCGGCTGCCGGCAAACGCGCTGGCCAGTTCAAGCACGGTTGCATCGGGCACATTGAGGGCTTCCGCGGTCTCCACCCAGACGTTGACGATGGTGCCATCGCTGGCGGTCATCTGCTTGCGCAGGGTGGCGGGGCGCTGCGTGCCATCTGTGTGATACCAGTTGCGGGTGGCGCCTTCGCCCAGACCCCGAGTGCCGATTGACACGGCCAGCGGCGCCGGCACGCCCAGCGTGTTCTGCATCGGATCGCCCGACGTGCCCGTGGCAGCGGCCCAGCCCTTGCGGTTGTATTCGCCGATGGCGCGCTGCGTGGCTTCGTCCGCGGATGCCTGGGTCAGCGCCTGGGGCGCGATCATCTCCGCGGCCACCTGCGACGACGGCGCGCCGGGCATGGCCACTGCGGCATCGCCCAGATTGGACAGTTGCAGCCAGATCGACTTGCCTGCCACACCCGAGATGGCGTACTGCACGTCGACCGCGTCGGCATAGACGTTCGGTGTGCCCCAGATCCCGGCAACGGTGCCGGCGTAGGTGCTGCCCGTGGTGGCACCGCAGGCGCTGCATGACTGGCTCAGCTCGGTCACCTGCTGGGGTTGCGCGGCCGTGGTGGCCTGCGCCGGAGCGGCGCTGCCGCCGCCATCACCGCCTCCGCCGCCACAGGCGGCCAGAAGCAGGGCGGCCAAGGCCGCAAGACCGGTCAACCCGGTAGGAAAACGATGACGCGTGCCGGCACGCGAGGTCATGCGACGCATGGATGACTCCGAAGCTAAGCGGTCTCGGGGCCGGGCGCGCACAACGCGCCCATGCCGAGTGGTCACCCAATAACGACGCGGAAAGCACCGGATTTAGTGCCGTGACATCACTTTTCGCCGATGCTTTTTGCCGACGGCGGATTCAATCCGTCGATACATACGCAGGCGGCCTGCGTTCGGCGGGAAGGGGGCGGCGCGGCATTGTGCCTCCATCGCCACACACGAGATCGTGGACTGGCGCCTCGGCCCCTTCTGATCCCCCTGCGCTCAATAGATCTCGGGGATGATCATGTTGTCCGGCACCGGCTGGCGGACATAGTCGGCATGCCGTTCGCGCTCGGGCAGCACGATGGACGTCTGCGACGGCTCCACATACGGCATCTGCTGCAGCAGGTGGTGGATGCAGTTCAGCCGGGCGCGCTTCTTGTCCACGGCCTGCACCACCCACCACGGCGCCTCGGCGATATGCGTGCGCTCCAGCATGATCTCCTTGGCGCGCGTGTAATCTTCCCAACGGCGACGCGACTCCAGATCCATCGGGCTCAGCTTCCATTGCTTGAGCGGGTCGTGGATGCGGCTCAGAAAGCGCATGTGCTGCTCGTCGTCGGTGATCGAGAACCAGTACTTGATCACCTGGATACCCGAACGCACCAGCATCCGCTCGAACTCGGGCACGGAACGGAAGAATTCCTCGTACTGCTCGTCGTTGCAGAACCCCATCACATGTTCCACGCCGGCGCGGTTGTACCAGCTGCGGTCGAACAGCACCATTTCACCGGCAGCGGGCAGATGCGACACATACCGCTGAAAGTACCACTGGGTGCGCTCGCGGTCGTTCGGCGCCGGCAGTGCGGCCACACGGCAGACGCGCGGATTCAGCCGTTGCGTGATCCGCTTGATCACGCCGCCCTTGCCGGCCGCGTCGCGCCCCTCGAACAGGATCACCACCTTGTGGCCCGTGGCCACCACCCAGCTCTGCAGCTTCACCAGTTCGCCCTGCAGGCGGAACAGCTCCCGGAAGTACAGATGGCGCTCGGCGCGCTCGGCTTCGTCGCCGTTGAGATTGCTGTTGTCGCCGGGGCCGCCCGCCTCGCCTGCCAGCACCCGCTGCACCAGCAAAGGGTCGCGGTCTTCCAGCTCCAGCTCGAGCTCTTCGTCGTAGTAGTCCGCCACCTCGCGGTGAATGCGCCGGATCAGGGCTTCGTCGTTGTAGTCCATGGCTTTCCTCCATTGCGCGCGCCGAACGGCGGGCGCCTTGGTGAACGATCGTACGCTTGTCGCATGACAATTCGATGAACTGTCATAGAGCATCATGCATCACATCATGCCGCTTTCCTGCTTGCGGAACGCCCAGCGCCCGGCCAGCACCGTGAAGCTGGCCACCAGCACCACCAGCACCCAGAAACCGTGCGGATGCTCGGCCAGCGGAATCCCGCCCACGTTCATGCCGAAGAAGCCGGCCACAATATTGATCGGCAGCGCCAGCACCGTGACCAGCGTCAGGGTGAACAGCGTGCGGTTGGTCTGTTCGTTGAGCTTGGCGGCGATCTCTTCCTGCAGCAGCTTGATGCGTTCCACCAGCGCGGCCAGGTCATTGAGCACCAACGAGAATTCTTCGGTCGATTCGCGCAATGCCTGCAAATCGGTTTCCAGCAGCCACGCCGGCGGGCGGTTCAGTAGCCGGAACAGCGCGCCGGGCTCGGGCGCCAGCAGCCGCTGCAGGCGCACCAGGCCACGCCGCATGGCGCCAAGGTCCGCCCGGTTCGACTGCAACCGCTGCGACAGCAGCTGGTCTTCGATCTGGTCCACGCTGACACCGGTTTCGCGCACGATCTGTACCAGCACGTCGGCCTGATCCTGCAGCAGGTGCACCACCAGGTTCAGCGGCGACTGGAACATCTCGCCACGCCGCACGGCTGCGCGCAGGCGGTCCACGGACCGCAGCGGGCGGGCGCGCGCGGTCACCACCAGCCGGTGGTCGGCATGCGCCCAGAGTGTGGAAATATCGGTCGAGGCCACGCCGAAGTTGTAGATCACGTCGTTGACCACGGCCAGCAGCGCGGCGTCCTGGCGTTCGATACGGGTCGAATGGGAACCCTGCCGCAGCGCCTCGAAGAAGTCGTCGGGCAAGCCAAGCTGACCACGCATCCAGCGCTCGCACGCGCTGTGCGACAGATTGAAGTGCAGCCAGACAAACGGGCGCTCGGCCTGCTCCACCGTCTCGTCCGGGCCTGCCGCCGGATGCTCGCGAAGCCAGGCGGCGGCGGCGTTGGAATCGATCTCGCGCCCCGGCCGCCCCGGTTCAAACAGGAAACCGCTGACCAGACCGACCGGGTCGGAACCATAGCCGGCTTCGACAATGCCCGATTGCATGCAAACTCCATTCACGTTGCCTCGCGTGACGTTAGCACGCCGCCATGACGATCGGTGCTGCGCCGCACCGCTGTACCCGCCCGCAACACCTGTTCCGTTCTGGAACACCTGCGCCACCCGACTTGGACCGGCGCCGGCCGCCATCCCGCATGGCTGCGTCAGGCGCTGCCCCGGCACGGCGCTTGCAGTCGGTTGCCGCGTGCCAGTCGGCACAACCGCAGACATTCCAACAAGCATCCGATCGACAAGTGGAGCGAGACATGAACATGGCCGAAATTGCCCAGCTGGGCGTGCCCTACCCGTTCAAGGAGCAGTACGACAACTATATTGGCGGCGCCTGGGTGCCGCCGGCCGACGGCCAGTACTTCGAGGCCGTCACGCCGCTCACCGGCAAACCGTTCACGCGCGTGCCGCGCTCGAACGAAAAGGACGTGGAAGCCGCGCTCGACGCGGCCCATCGCGCCCGCGCGGCGTGGGGGCGCACGTCCACGGCCGAGCGCGCGAACCTGCTGAACCGCATCGCCGACCGCATCGAGGCCAACCTCACGCTGCTGGCCGTGGCCGAGACCATCGACAACGGCAAGCCCGTGCGCGAGACCTCCGCCGCCGACCTGCCGCTGGCCGTCGACCACTTCCGCTACTTCGCGGGCTGCATCCGCGCGCAGGAAGGCTCCATCTCGGAAATCGACCACGACACCATCGCCTATCACTTCCACGAGCCGCTCGGCGTGGTGGGCCAGATCATTCCGTGGAACTTCCCGCTGCTGATGGCCGTATGGAAGCTGGCCCCGGCGCTGGCCGCCGGCAACTGCGTTGTGCTCAAGCCCGCCGAGCAGACGCCGGCCTCGATCCTGGTGCTGATGGAACTGCTGCACGACCTGCTGCCCCCGGGCGTGATCAATGTCGTCAACGGCTTTGGCGTGGAAGCAGGCAAGCCACTGGCGTCGAGCCCGCGCATCGCCAAGATCGCCTTTACTGGCGAAACGACGACGGGCCGGCTGATCATGCAGTACGCGTCGCAGAACCTGATCCCGGTGACGCTGGAACTGGGCGGCAAGTCGCCGAACATCTTCTTCGAGGATGTGATGGCTGCCGACGACGCCTACTTCGACAAGGCGCTGGAAGGCTTTGCCATGTTTGCGCTGAACCAGGGCGAGGTCTGCACCTGCCCGTCGCGCGTGCTGATCCAGGAATCGATCTACAAGGCGTTCATGGCACGCGCGGTCAAGCGCGTGGAGGCGATCCGCCAAGGGCATCCGCTGGACAAGTCGACGATGATCGGCGCGCAGGCGTCGGAAGAGCAGTTGCAGAAGATCCTGGCGTACATCGACATCGGCAAGCAGGAAGGTGCCCGCGTGCTGACCGGCGGCGAGCGCAACGCGCTGGGCGGAGACCTGGCGGGCGGCTACTACGTCAAGCCGACGATCTTCGAGGGCCACAACAAGATGCGCATCTTCCAGGAGGAAATCTTCGGGCCGGTGGTCTCGGTCACGACCTTCAAGGACGAGGAGGAAGCGCTGGCGATTGCCAACGACACGCTCTACGGCCTGGGCGCGGGGGTATGGACCCGCGACGGCGCGCGCACGTTCCGCATGGGCCGGGGCATCGAGGCTGGCCGCGTGTGGATCAACTGCTACCACGCCTACCCTGCCCATGCCGCGTTCGGCGGCTACAAGCAGTCGGGCGTGGGCCGCGAGAACCATCGCATGATGCTGGACCACTACCAGCAGACCAAGAACCTGCTGGTCAGCTACAACCCGAATCCGCTCGGATTCTTCTGACCCGCCAGGCCGCCCGGCTGTGCCGGGCCTAACCGGCGCTAGCGCCGCCGGTAGATGGTATTGCGCGACACGCCAAGCTCGCGCGCCGCGGCACTGACATTGCCGCCGTGGCGCGCCAGCGCATCGCGAATGCGCGCGGCTTCCCAGTCGCGCATGCAGCCTGTGGCCGCTTCGGCATCGCCCTTGGCCCAGGCGGCCGGTACGGTCTGAGGGGTCGGCATTGCCGTCGGCACGGCAAAGTCCTCCGGCAGGTGTTCGACGTCGATCCGCGCCTCGCCTTCGGCCATCAGCGCGGCGGTACGCAGCACGCTGGCCAGCTCGCGCAGGTTGCCCGGCCACGCGTGCCGTCGCAGTATCGCCAGGGCCTGGGCCGAGATCGCCTGCGGCCCGTGTTCGCATTCATCCTCCAGGATGCGCCGCACCAGAGCATCGAAATCGCTGCGCCCGGCCAGCGGTGGCAAGGTCACGGCCAGCCCGTGGATGCGGTAGTAGAGATCCTCTCGGAACGTGCCGTCGGCCATCTGCGCGCGCAGGTCGCGGTGCGTGGCGCAGACGATGCGGATATCGACCGGCGTGCTGTGCGTGCCGCCCAGCGCCGTCACCGCGCGCTCCTGCAGCACGCGCACCAGCCTCACCTGCTGCGCCAGCGGCATGTCGCCGATCTCGTCCAGGAACAGCGTGCCGCCGTGTGCCTGCGCGATCTTGCCGGCATGGCCACGTCGCCGCGCCCCCGTGAACGCGCCCTCTTCGTAGCCGAACAACTCGGCCTCGATCAGCGTCTCGGGGATTGCCGCGCAGTTGACGGCCACGAATGGTCCGATGGCCCGTGGCGAATCGGCATGCACGGCCCGCGCCAGCCATTCCTTGCCGGACCCGGTACGGCCCAGGATCAGCAGCGGGATATCGCGCCCGCGCAGACGCGCCACACGCTGCAGCACGGCGGCCATGCCGGCATCGCCGGTATCCAGGCGGGCCAGCGCCGACGACGGCTGCACCGCCGGCTGGGGCACGCTCATAGGGGCGGCAGCTTCCGCGCGATTCGACAACCGCGCGTAGATCCGCACGCCGCTCGGCAGCGCCAGGTCGCGCAGCAGCGTGTCGGCGGTGCCGGACGGCGGCATCGGCAGGGCGAACAGCTCTGTGAAGGTGGCGCCGGCCAGCACGTCGGCGCTCATGCCAAGCTGGAACCACCCGCTGCGATTGGCCGCCAGGAACGTGCCATCGGACGCAAACGCGACCATCCCCTCGAACAGCGTGCCGACCAGTTCCGGCCGGCTGTGAAAGCGCACCAGCAGCGCATCGGGAAATTGCGCGGCGAAGAGCTGGTTCTCGATGGTCTGCGCGGACATGCGCACCAGCGCCATCGTGTGCGGATGAAAGCCACGCGGATCGCCGCTGACGTCGAGCGCGCCCAGCCAGTCACCCATCGGGTTGGCAATCGGCGTACAGGAACAGGTGAGCTGGCGGTTGGCGTGCAGGAAGTGCTCGTCGCCATGGATGATCGCGGAACGCCCCTCCGCCAGCGCGGTGCCGATGGCGTTGGTGCCCTTGCTGGACTCGGACCATGACACGCCGGGCGCCAGCGCCACATCGCGCGCACGCGCGGCAAAGCCGCTGCCATCGCCGTCGCCCACGCTATGCAGGATCACGCCGCCGCTGTCGCTAAGTAGCACCAGGCTGTCGGTGCCGGCCACCTGCCGGTACAGCCCTTCCATCACGGGCAGCGCCAGGCGGTACAGCGCGCGGTTGCCGTCGACGCGTTCGCCCAGCGCGCGGCGGCTCAGCGGGTGATAGTCGGGAACTTGCGCGGCGTCGAGCCCGAAGCCGGCCGAGCGTCCGTGTGCGCGGCGCAGCAGTTCGCTGCGGTCGGTCGCGTCATCGTGTCCGGCGGCAAGCACGTCGGCCTGCAGGGCATCCTGGAATGTCAGCGCATTGCGCATCGGCGGTCTCCTGGCTGGTGCTCTCGCCACGATCAACGCCAGGGCGGAGCCTCTCTGCCGGGGACCTTATCACAGCCCGCTGCGCGAGGCGGCCAACTTCTTGTAGAACGCGGCCCGGCTGATGCCGATGCGCGCGGCAGCTTCTGCGACGCGTCCGCCACACGCGTCCAGCGCCTGGGCCAGGAACGCCGCCTCGAACTGCGCCATGGCCGCCGCATAGGTCTGCGCGGGCGCTGTCGGCAGCGGCATCGGCGCTGCAGCCGCCAGCGGTATCTCGGCCGCTGGCACCGGCGATTCGTCCGCTGGCGTGGCGGCCTCCGCCGATGGCGGCGGGCTGGCGCGCCGCGCGCCCAGCAGCGGCGCCAGCGTGGCGGCGTCCACCGAATCCTCGTCGCACAGCATCACCACGCGCTCCAGTACGTTGCGCAGTTCGCGCACGTTACCGGGCCAGTCGTAGTCGCTCAGCAGTTGCAGCGCGTCGTCGCGCAACCCCATCGGATGGCGCTCGGCCTTGATGCTCAGTTCCTCGATGATGGCGTAGACCAGCGGCAGCAGATCGGTCCGGCGCTCGCGCAGCGAGGGCAGTTCGATCGACAGCACATTGAGCCGGTAGTAGAGATCGGCGCGGAAGCGTCCTTCGGCCACCAGTGCGGGCAGGTCCGCGGAAGTGGCCGCGATGATCCGCACGTCGCTGCGCACGATGCGGTTCGAGCCCAGCGGCTCGAATTCCCGATCCTGCAGTGCGCGCAGCAGCTTGCTTTGCAGCGCCAGCGGCATATCGCCGATTTCGTCCAGGAACAGCGTGCCGCCATCGGCCAGCTCGAACTTGCCCACCCGGCCCTTGCGGTCGACGCCGGTATAGGCGCCCGGCGCGGCACCGAAGAACTCCACTTCCAGCAATGTGTCGGGGATGGCCGCCACGTTGACGGTGACCAGCGGCCGCTCGGCACGCGCCGAACCCGCGTGGATGCCATGCGCCAGCAGTTCCTTGCCCGTGCCCGTTTCGCCCAGCAACAGCACCGGCGAATCCGCCAGCGCAGCCCGCCGGGCCTGGCGCTTGACCTCCTGGGCCGCCGGGCTGGCGCCAACGAAACTGGCGAACGTGTATTTGGCCCGGCGCGCGTGATCGAGCGAACGGCGCGCCGCCGCCAGTTCGGCCTGGGCGCGCGAGTAGTGGGCAAAGATCGGCGTCAGCGCCTTGAGTTCATCGAACAGCGCGAACCCCACCCCACCGATGGTGCGACCGCTGTCGTCCTTGATCGGAAGGCGCGTGACGATCATCGGCTCGCGGTCGGTTTCGAGCAGGTCCAGCAGGATCGGCTTGCCCGTGGTGACCACCTCGCGCATCAGGCTGTTCGGAATCACCTGCTCGCAGTCGAGCCCAATGGCGTCCTGCGGATTGGTGAACCCGAAGCGCGCCGCATAGCGCTTGTTGATCCAGACCACGCGGGCAAACTCGTCCACCACGAACGTGCCTTCGCTGAAATTTTCAAAGGTGCGGAACAGCGATTCCATGCCGCGTCGCGCCACATAGTCGTAGTCGAACAGCAGGGCGCCACCTGGATCGGCGATCTTGTGCATGGCTGCGGGTCTTTTGGGGTTGTCTCGATTTGTAGACGCGCAGTGTCTCATAACAAAGACTTCAACGCCGTGCGCATCGCTTGCCTTGTCTCAATGAAGAGACAAGGCAAGGCAGACTACACTATTTGCGCCTTATTCTTAACTTTTGAATGTGGCACGGAGCCTGCTAATGAAGCGGTCCCTTGTCATCTGCGCAAGGGACCATCGCATTACACGGCACCGGGGCGCCCTGCCCCGGCTCGACCGCATTCAAGAACAAGTAATGGAGACCTCATGTCTTTTGTCATAGTGCTCGCCGCACTGGCCTTTCTCATGTTTGCCGCCTATCGCGGCTACAGCGTGATCCTCTTCGCGCCGCTGGCTGCGCTGGGCGCGGTGCTGCTAACCGATCCGTCGGCCGTGGCGCCGGTGTTTTCCGGCATCTTCATGGAGAAGATGGTCGGCTTCGTCAAGCTCTACTTCCCGGTATTCATGCTCGGTGCCGTGTTCGGCAAGGTCATCGAGCTGTCGGGCTTCTCCGAATCGATCGTGGCCGCGGCCATCCGCTACATCGGCCGCTCGCGTGCCAATGCCGTGATCGTGGCGGTCTGCGCGCTGCTGACGTACGGCGGCGTGTCGCTGTTCGTGGTGGTGTTCGCGGTCTACCCGTTCGCCGCCGAGCTCTACCGCCAGAGCAACATCCCCAAGCGCCTGATGCCGGGCGCTATCGCGCTGGGCGCGTTCTCGTTCACGATGGATTCGCTGCCGGGCACGCCGCAGATCCAGAACATCATCCCGACCACGTTCTTCAAGACCACGTCGTGGGCCGCGCCAGCGCTGGGCGTGGCGGGTTCGCTGTTCATCATCATCGTCGGCCTGTCGTACCTGGAATGGCGCCGCCGCGGCGCCGCGGCACGTGGCGAGGGCTACGGCACGAACCTGCTGAACGAACCGCAACGCGTGGAAGGCGGCAAGCTGCCGCCGCCGCTGCTGGCCATCCTGCCGCTGGTGGTGGTGGGCGTGTCCAACTTCTGGCTGACGCGCATGATTCCGCTCTGGTACGGCCAGGCCAACAGCGTGTCGCTGCCGGGCCTGCCCAAGCCGGTGGAAACCAAGATTGCCAGCGTGACCGCCATCTGGGCCGTGGAAGGCGCCCTGCTGCTGGGCATCGTCATCGTGCTGGTGACCGCGTTCGGCGCCGTCAAGTCGCGCTTTGCCGAGGGCACCAAGAGCGCCGTGTCGGGCGCGCTGCTGGCGTCGATGAACACGGCGTCGGAATACGGCTTTGGTGGCGTGATCGCCGCGCTGCCGGGCTTCCTCGTGGTCAGCGACGCCCTGCACAGCATTCCGAATCCGCTGGTCAACGCGGCCGTGTCGGTCAGCACGCTGGCCGGCATCACCGGCTCCGCATCGGGCGGCATGAGCATCGCGCTGGCCGCCATGTCCGACGTGTTCATCCAGGGCGCGCAGGCCGCGCAGATTCCGCTGGAAGTGCTGCATCGCGTGGTGTCGATGGCCAGCGGCGGCATGGACACGCTGCCCCACAACGGCGCCGTGATCACGCTGCTGGCCGTGACCGGCCTGACACACCGTGAGTCGTACCGCGACATCTTCGCCATCACGCTGATCAAGACGCTGGCCGTCTTCTTCGTGATCTTCGTCTTCTACACGACCGGCCTGGTCTGACCCCACCCAAGGAAGCATCATGGTCAATCTGCATGGCAAGACCGCGCTGGTCACCGGATCCACGAGCGGCATCGGGCTGGGTATTGCGCAGGCACTGGCGCAGGCCGGCGCCAGTATCGTGCTCAATGGCTTTGGCGACGTCGAGGCCGCTCTGGCAAGCCTCCGCACGATGGGTGTCGAGGTGATTCACCATCCCGCCGACATGCGGCGCCCCGACGAGATCGAAGCCATGTTCGCGCTGGCGACCGAGCGTTTCGGCGGCGTCGACGTGCTGGTCAACAATGCCGGCATCCAGCATGTGTCGCCCGTGGAAGACTTCCCGGTGCAGAAGTGGGATGACATCCTGGCGATCAACCTGACGTCGGCCTTCCATACGTCGCGCCTGGCGCTGCCGGGCATGCGCGCCGCCAACTGGGGCCGCATCGTCAACATCGCCTCGGTGCATGGGCTGGTGGGCTCCGCCGGCAAGTCGGCGTATGTGGCCGCCAAGCACGGGCTGGTCGGCCTGACCAAGGTGACCGCACTGGAAACGGCCGCCACCGGCATCACCTGCAACGCGATCTGTCCCGGCTTCGTGCTGACGCCGCTGGTGGCCGCCCAGATCGACGCGATTGCCCAGCGCGACGCCATCACCACCGACGCCGCGCAGGCCCGCCTGCTGTCGGACAAGCAGCCCTCCGGGCAATTCGTCACGCCCGAGCAGCTGGGCAACCTGGTGCTGATGCTGTGCTCGCCGTTCGGCGATCAGGTGCGCGGTGCGGCCTGGGCGATGGATGGCGGCTGGACGGCGCAATAGACGTCTTCAGGCCCCGCCCGCTCCTCTCGCCAGATCGATGGCCCCGGCACCCGCCGGGGCCATTTTTTCGCATATTCGTCGGCCAGCTTGTATGCTTTGGGCGTCAGTTTCCACCGTCGGCCGTTAGCCTGCGCGGGCTGCGGCAAACGCTTCCCGGCCGGAATGCAACCCCCCCACTTTCATGGCACGCCAAAAATCGACCTGCGAACGCTGGTTCTGGGCCTGACGCTGACGGCAAGCGTGGTCACGCTGGCCAACTGCCTGTATGCGGCGTACCAGATCGAGCGGTAAACGCTCGTGGAGCGATCGCTGGAAGCCAATGGGCCTATAGGGCACGCGTTGCGTCCTCGATTGACGGGTTCCTGCGCGAGACACAGTTTCGGTTCCAGCACGCCGGCGAACGGCTTGCCGATCACTTCGACGACCCTGGAGCCCGCCGGGACGCAGTGGAGCGTCTGGATTCGCTGGGCCGGGATTTCGACGCCGTCGCGGTCGTCAATGCCGACGGTCGCATCGTCGCCGCCCTGCCCGAGGCACAGCACCTTCAGGACCGCATGGTGGAGTCACCGGAACAGATCGACGCGGTCCGGGGGCGCAAGCCGATGGTCAGTAGCGCGTATTAGTCGATTGCCGGCAACCTGGTGATCTTCGTCTCGGCGCCGATCTTCGACCGCCATGGCACCTATCTCGGACTGATCGGCGGATCGATCCATCTGCTGAAGGACGGCCGGCTTCATGAGCTGATGAGCAACCATTTCTTCCTCACCGCTTCCGAAGTCTATGTGGTCGATGGCCGGCACCAGTTGCTGTTTCATCCGGTCAAGGCGCGGATCGCTACCGTCGCGGGGGCCAATCCGGCCACGGAGCATGCGCTGGGCGCAGGGCACGGCAGCGTCGAGATGGCGGTCGCCGATGGCCGCGCGATGCTGGCGGGCTATGCCAACATCCCCACCGCGCACTGGGCCATCGTGAGCCAGCAGTCGTTGAGCTCGGTGCTGGCTCCGCTCGACACACTGATGAACCGGATCATTGTCGCCAGCGCGCCGGTTGCAGTGATCGGCTTCGTGCTGGTCTGGATGCTGACGCGATACATTGCCAGGCCGCTGCGGCAACTGGCCGACAGCACCACGGCCACTGGCCTGATCGAAAGCATCGGCTCCGTGGCACAGGTCAACGCCGGGTACTTCGAGGCCAGCCATCTGAAGCAAGCGCTGCCGCACGGCATCGACCTGGCCAGGATGCAAGTGACCGGGCTTGAAATCGCGTCGCAGACAGACCCGCTGACCGGCCTGCTCAATCGTCGCGCGCTCGAAGCCAGGATGGCGACCTTGGAGGCCAGCGGCCGGCAGGTGGCCGTGATTGCGCTCGACATCGACCACTTCAAGCGGGTCAACGACAGCTTCGGCCATGATATTGGCGACGTGGTGCTGCAGCGGCTGGCGGACATGATGCGCCAGGCATCCCGCGCCACCGACCTGGCGTTTCGGGTGGGCGGCGAGGAATTCCTGATGCTGCTGCCCGACATGCACACCGGGTCAGCAGGCGACGCTGCGGAGCGCCTGCGACGGCTTGTCGAACAGACCACCATCGAGCCGGTCGGTCACATCACGATTTCGCTTGGCGTCACCACCTGGCCGCACGACGCCGCGTCGCTGGCCGAAGCCCTGAAAGACGCCGACACGCTGATGTACCAGGCCAAGCAGGCCGGTCGGAACCGCACGGTCATTGTCGGGCAAGCGGCGGCATAGGGCTGTGCCGTCAGTGCGCAACCATCGGCTGGGCCATCGCGCCCAGGCTGACGCGCGCTGCCAGGGCGGCAGGCGGCGCGGTCAGCGGCGCCGAAATATAGGCGGTCTCGGGATCGCGCCGCAGGTCCAGGTCGACCGCCATCTTCACTAGGTCTGCAAACGTGCGGGCAGCCATCTTGCGCATGGCGCGGCTGCGGTGGATCTTGATCGTGACCTCGCTGATACCGATCTCGCCGGCGATCTGCTTGTTCATCAGCCCCGACACGGCCATCGTCATCACCTCGCGCTCGCGGCCGCTCAGTGTCGCAAAGCGCGCCCGCAGGCTGTCACCACATTGCAGCGCGTGCCGCTTGGAGCGGTCCACGGCAATCGCCCCGGTCACGGCGTCGAGAAAGTCCTGGTCGCGGAACGGCTTGGCCAGGAAATCGAGCGCGCCGGCCTTCATGGCGCGCACGGTCATCTCGATATCGCCGTGGCCGGTGATGAACACCACCGGCAGGCACACGCCGCGCCGGATCATCTCGCGATGGACTTCCAGGCCGTTGGCACCGCGCAGCCGCACGTCCATCACCACGCAGCCCGGCACCGGCTCGAGTGGCGTCTCCAGGAACGCGTCGGCCGACAGGAACGAACGTGCCCGCAGGCCAACCGAGCGCAGCAGATCGGCCAGTGCGTCGTTCATGTCCACATCGTCGTCGACGATGTAGACCACGGGTTCGACGGCGTCGCGGCTGCGGCTGGGCTTCGATGTCATGGCGATCACGATGGACTCCGGTAACTCTGCAGGAAGGGCCTTGGGGCACCGCGCGCCGGGCCGGTGCGACGGTATGACTGGAAGTCTAGATAACCTGCCATGACGCAACAAGACGCCGGCGGAGGAAGCCGCGTTTCCGCTTACGCACCAATCGGCGGGCTATGCAGGCAACAAAAAAGGCCGACGCCCCCGGAGGTGGAAGGCGTCGGCCAACGGGACCGAACAACGATCAATACGCGTTACGCGTAGCTGATATTAGGATCGCCGGCGGCCAGTGCCTGGGCACGCTCAGGTGCGGGCGGATAGATCCACTGGGTGTTGATCAGGAGCTTGCGTTCCTTGCCGGCGGCGTGCGTCAGCTTGACCTCGCGGTCCCAGCCTTCGGTGTACACCGCGCCCCATGCGCCGAGGTCGAGACAGGTCGCATAGAACGGCTGCCGGTATTCCAGCGTGGGCAGGCCCAGCAGATCGGCCGCCACGTTGTGGCCGGCAAAACGGCCCATGAACAGCGCATGCTGGCACGACATCAGCGAGTAGTGGCCTTCGCCGTCGGTCAGCGCGCGCACCACGTCGCCGGCGCCGAAGATGTCCTTCGCACCGAGCACGCGCAGATCGCCCGTCACCTCCAGGCGGCCCTGCCGATCCACCTGCGGCCCGATCTGCGCCGTCAGCGCGCTGGCCACCATGCCGCCCGTCCAGATCACGGTGCTGGCGTCGATCCGCTCGCCGGTGCCGGTCACCACACCATTGGCGTCGAACGACACGACACCGCCACCCACGCGCGTCTCGATACCCAGGTGCTCCAGCGCTTCGAGAATCTGCGGACGGGGGCCGGGGCCGAGATCGGGGCCGATGGCGTCAGCACGCTCCACCACCACGATGCGCGGGCACATGGCGTCGCCAAAGACCACGCGCAGCCGATCCGGCAGCTCGGTGGCAACTTCCAGCCCGGTGAAGCCACCGCCCACCACCACGAACGTATTGCGGGCAGCCGTATCCGGCTTCGATACCAGCCCTTCCAGGTGCTGGCGCAGCTTCACGGCCTCGTCGATCTGGTCCACCGCAAAGGCATGCTCGGCCAGGCCAGGCAGCGGCGGGCGGAACAGGCGGCTGCCGCTGGTCAGCACCAGGCGGTCGTAGTTCACCGACTTTTCGCCGCAAGCAGCCATGACGATATCGACGCTGCGATCGCCCGGATGGATGCGTTCGACCATGCCTTCGATGAACTTCACGCCCACCGCGTCGAGCAGCGGCTGGAACGGCACGGCCATCTGCTCGGGGTGGGCTTCATGCAGGCGCGGACGTACATGCAGCGCTGGCTGGGGCGACACCAGCGTGATTTCCACGTCCGATGCGGCAGCGCCTTGCTGGTCGACGACGCGCGCCGCGCCCAGGGCTGTCCACAGTCCGGCGAATCCGCCGCCGACAATCAGGATGTTTCGCTTCATTGGATGACCTCACTTCTTCAGTTGCAAAGGACGAACGCCACCTGCCGCCTGGCAGGCAGGCGTCGGGAGATCGCGGCGGGGGAAATGGTGAAACGAAGGCGCGGCAGGTGCGCGGGGCTGCGAGCGACGCGCTGCCTGCCGGCCCGATGGCGCGGGCTACTTCACCGGCGTCAGGATCGGCGCGCCCTGGTTCTTGATCAGGAACACGATGAACTTGGCCGGCTTGGTCTTGCTGGCGTTGCGCCCGACGGTATGGATGTCGTCGGGCCCTTCGTGAAACGTCTGGCCCGGCTTGAGCGTGACTTCCTTGCCGCCCTTCACGCCCATGATGATGGTGCCCTCAAGGACGTAGATGAAGCCGTGTGCGTCGTGGCGATGCACGGGGTCATAGCCGCCCGGCGGGTACTCCACCATGATCATCTGCACTTCCTTGCCCGGATACTCGGGCAGCGCCTCGGTGGTCAGCGGCGTGACCTTCACCTCGGGTGCCGCGGCAAAGACCGGCGGCGCCAGCAGCGCGCACGAGGCGGCCAGCATGGCCGCGATGGAAAGGACGCGTCTCATCGCCTTACTCCAGCCCGGCCTTGTCGAGGCCGAACATCTTGTCGGCCGAGCCCGGCACCATCTGGAATGCCACATTGAGTCGGTTCCACGCGTTGATCGCGCCGACCTGGAACGTCAGGTCAGACAGTTCCTTCTCCGAGAACTGGGTGCGCACGCGCTCGAACACATCGTCGGGCACGCCATGGGCGGGAATCTGGGTCAGCACTTCGGTCCAGGCCAGCGCGGCACGCTCGCGCGGCGAGAACAGCGTCGACTCGCGCCAGATGGCCACGTGATGCAGGCGCAGTTCGCGCTCGCCGTGGATCTTGGCCTGCTTGACATGCATATCGACGCAGAACGCGCAGCCGTTGAGCTGCGACGCGCGGATCTCCACCAGCTCGCGGATGTGCTGCTCGATCGTGGTCTTCTGGAACAGCGTACCGAGTTCGACGAGCTTTTTCGTCAGTTCGGGCGATTGCTGGAAGTAGTTCAAACGTTGTGACATGTGTCTCTCCTGCGGATCCAAGGGGGGATTGCGCTCGCCAGACCCACCGCAACGCGCGGCGCCACGGGAACGGCTTGGTATTCATCGTAGTGGGCGGTCCGCCGTGCCGGTAGTACCGCCAAGGTGCCCAGTCTGTTGTCGCACCGGCACCAATCGCGCGCCGCCCGGCACGGCGGGCGGCGCGCGTCGATCAGTCGATCACGCTCACGATGCTGTGAATGCCCTCGCGGGCCATCTTCGCGTATGGGCACAGCCGCTCGGTGTTACGCACCAGTTCCTCGGCCACATGCCGCTCCACACCGGGCATGCGGATGCGGACCTCGGCAATCAGCGCGTAACCGCCGTCAACGGGATCGCGGCCGAACGCGACTTCGACCGCCACGGTGGCGTGGGTCATGTCCACCTGTGCGCGCTTGGCCAGCAGGCTCAGCGCGCCGTGAAAGCAGGCGGCATAGCCCGCAGCGAACAGTTGTTCGGGATTGGTGCCGCTGCCAGGGCCGCCCATGGCCGCCGGCAACCGCAGGTCGAGGATGAGATTGCCATCGTCGGACCTGACGATGCCGGATGCGCGGCCATGCGCGGCCTCGCCCCCGGTCACCGTGACGGTTGTCGTGTACAGCGCGGTGAAGCCCTGGCCCCGGTACCTGTCGAGCAGTGTCAATGGCGGAGGCTGCAACCTCTCGTTATCCATGTCGTCGTCTCCGGATTATTTTTGCAGCTGCTGACGATTCCAGTCCTCGAAGCGAATGTGTCCCAGGCGCGCGTTGCCTTCGGGCACGAGCGTGCCTTCCTGCAGATCGGCGCCAAAGTAGCGTGCGGTGGGATCGGCCACGACCGTGCGCGTGTCGCCGGTGGCCTGCAGATAGCGTTGCACGAGGTCGCTCATGCGGAAGCGCTCGGGGCCGGCAATGTCGACCATGCCGTTGATGGGCGCGGCCAGTGCGGCGTCGGCCACCGCATCCGCCACGTCGTCCGACGCGATGGGCTGGATCAGCGCCGGGGTCAGGCTGATCGTTTCCGCCTGCCCTGCCGACTGGGCAATGCCGCCCAGAAACTCCAGGAACTGTGTCGAACGCACGATCGTGTACGGAATGCCGGCTTGGCGGATCAACGCTTCCTGGGCGATCTTGGCCCGGAAGTAGCCGCTTTGCACGAGCTTGTCGGTGCCTACCACGGACAGCGCCACGTGGTGCGCCACGCCGGCTTCCTTCTCGGCGGCTGCCAGATTGCGGCCCGAGGTCTCGAAGAAGTGCAGCACCGCCTGGTCTTCAAACGATGGCGAATTGGCCACGTCCACCACGACCTGCGCACCTGCCAGCGCCTGCGCCAGGCCTTCGCCCGTCAGCGCATTGACGCCGGTGCCCGGCGACGCGGCCAGTACGTCGTGCCCCTGCGCGGCCAGCCGCGCCACCACCTTCTTGCCGATCAGGCCGGTACCACCTACGACCACAATTTTCATGATGCATCTCCATGTTTGGGAGTGGAACTGGGTCCACGTGCCTTGCATGCTAGATGCACCAGGGGAGGGTCACCAGACCGGCGCCGGGCCCACGGTGTTTCCTGATTTGCACCAATCGGATCGAAGCGGATATCGGGGGTGGATCGGGGCGATCCTAGCGGTTGACCTTGAGCCGGTACTCGCTGGGCGACAGCCCGAAATGGCGCTGGAACGTCACGCGCATCCGGTCCTCGGTGCCGAAACCGCACTCGTGGGCAATCACGTCGATGGGCCGGCCCGGGTCCTGCAACTGCCGCCGCGCCGCTTCCAGCCTGAAGTGCTCCACGCCCTTGGCCGGCGTGCGGCCGGTCTTTTCCTTGTAGACGCGCGCGAAATTGCGCGGACTCATGCCAACGTACTCGGCCAGTTGTTCGACCGACAGTTCCTGCGTTGCCAGATTCTGCACGATCCACAAGTGCAGGGACTCGAACACCGGCACCTGCCGGCTCTGGGAGATCAGGATCTCGCTCAACTGCGGCTGCGCCCCGGGCCGCTTCATGTAGACCGCCAGTTCCTTGGCGGCATTGAGTGCAACCTCGTGGCCATAGTCAGCTTCGACCATGGCCAGCGCCAGGTCGATGCCGGTGGTGACGCCGGCCGATGTCCACAGGTTCTGCTGCCGTACGAAGATCGCGTCGGGATCCAGTTCCACCGTGGGGAACAACTCGCGAAAGCGGTCGAGCATGGCCCAGTGCGTGGTCGCGCGCTTGCCATTGAGCAGGCCCGCGAACGCCAGCAGGAAGGCGCCGCTGCACACGGATGCCATGCGGCGGATCTTGCCCGACGCGTTGGCCAGCCAGTCGAGCAGCGCGGTCTCGTTCTTGGCGACTTCCAGGATGGTGGGCGACCCCGGCACGATCACGGTGTCGACCACCCGCAGGTCGAACGACGCCAGCGACACCGAATCCACCGTGGTGCCCTCCACCGTCGCGACCATCCCGCCGGTGAAGCTGGTCGTGTGGCAGCGATAGCCGGCCAAGCCGCGCGCACGCGCGTAATTGGAAGCGGCCCAGAACACGGTCTGAGGCCCAGCAAGGTCAAGCAGGCTGACATCGGGGTAAGCCACGAACAGGATGTTGCGCGGCATGTCTTCAATGTTTCCCGCGGAGGGGGGCGGCTGGTTCTGGAGCATGAGTGGTATTGCGGTGGAGGAGCGATGCTATGCCAATGGGACGATCCCTTGCAAGCGTGCGCACCGGCTGTGACACGGGGCGCAGGCGGCCCAGCTGTTGCACGACCGGCACACCCTGCAGGATGCGCGTAAGCGTTGGCAAGGGGGTCATCGTTCGTCTCCTCCCGGATGTCGCGGGCTCGGTGTCACGGCTGGGAGCCTCGCACTACGCCCGGGCACCCCGCGGCGGATCGGTCTTGCGGGTGTCGTGGCGGCAAGGCAAGTTGGTCGCGAGTCTAGTGACGGCGCGGGCCCGTCACAAGCCAGCGCCGCGCGCGACGCTGTTTCCACATTTGCACCAATCGTGGATGACTTTTTCGTGACGTGCCGGGAACGGCTGGCAGTCTGGCAGAAAAAACGGGAACGCTGTCATTTACCGTCTATTAAGCGCTTATTAACATCAAGTCGAGGTCGGCCAAGGGGTGAGCAGCGGTGCCGGCGGTCAAATCGACAGCGAGAAAAACATGACTGAAGCAGTTCGCGTCGCCGTGGTGTTCCACGACGGCCACGGGCACACGCGCCGGCAGGCAGAAGCCGTTCACGCCGGCGCCGGCAGCGTGATGGGCGTACGGAGCACGCTGGTTCCGGTGGAGGACATCCACGCACACTGGGACCAGCTCGACACCGTCGACGCCATCATCTTCGGCGCGCCCACGCACATGGGCAGCGCCTCGGCACCCTTCAAGGCATTCATGGATGCTTCCGAGCAGGCCGTGTTGGCGCGGGGCGCCTGGAAAGACAAGGTTGCCGCCGGCTTCACCAACGCGGCGGCACGCTCGGGCGACAAGCTCAACACGCTGCAGCAACTGGCCATCTTCGCGGCCCAGCTGGGCATGCATTGGGTCAATCTCGGCCTGCCGCCCGGCCACGATAGTTCCACGTCGACCGAGAACAGCATGAACCGGCACGGCTACTTTCTTGGCGCGGCCGCCCAGTGCGACGCCGATGCCGGGGTCGACAACGGCACCACGCCGGCCGACCTGAAGACGTCGGCCTATCTGGGCGCACGCGTGGCCCGCGTGGCGCTGCAGCTGTCCGCCGGACGCGCGGAACTGGCCAAGACCACGATGACCGCGTAGCCATGGGCGCCCAGGAAGATGCGGGGGCGGCCGAAGGCGCTGCGGAAGCGGCAGCGGAAGGCGCCGCCAGCGCAGGGCTGTCCGATGCCGACCTCGCATATCGCGAGCGGATGCACGCCAATCGACTGGGCCTGCTGGGCCGTTGCGTGGCGATGATCGTCCACGACGCCGTGCAGCCGGTCGCCTCGCTGACGACGCGCGGCCAGTCGGCACTGCGCTGGCTGCGGCACGACCCGCCCGATGTCGACGCCGCCCTTGCCTCGCTCGAACGCCTGGTGGCCGACGCCCAGCGCGCCGGCACGCTGCTGGCCGAACTCAGGGTGCTGGCGTCGCCCGTGGCGCGGCCACGACAGCCGGTGCCGCTCCACGCGGTGCTGCGCGACACCCTGCACTGGCTCGACGACGACCTGCGGCGCGAAGGCATCGACGTGGAGGTGGACCTGGGGACAGACCTGCGCCACGCCGACATCGTCGTCATGGCCGAGCCTGCCGCACTGCAGCAACTGTTTGGCAATCTGATCGTCAACGCCATGCAAGCCATGGCCGAAGCGCCAATTCAGGCGCGCAAGCTGACCGTGGAACTATCGGACGACGGGCGCGATGCCGTGGTGGCCGTCAGCGACCGGGGCTGCGGTATCGACGCCGACACCCTGCCACGCCTGTTCGACGCGTTTCATACCACCAAGGACGAAGGGATGGGCGTCGGGCTGGCCATCTGCCACCGCATCGTGACCGACCACGGCGGCAGCATCCGCGCCGAAAGCCGGCGCGACGGCGGCGCGCGCTTTGAGATTCGCCTGCCCCGGCAGGAACAACCGGTTTCCCGCGCTGCAACAAGGTAGCGCCGGGCCCAAGGGGAGAGACCATGGCATCGACACAACCGGCCGACCCGTCGGACCGAAATTTCAGACTGAGCCTGCCAAACCGTGCCGACGCGCTGTCGACGAGCTTTGCCGCCAGCTACGCCGGCATCATGGCGTTCATGGCCGTGGCCAGCGAAGGCAGCTTCGCCAAGGCCGGCGAGCGCCTGGGCATCGGACGATCGGCAGTCAGCCGCAACGTGCAGAAGCTGGAAACCCAACTGAGCACGCGGCTGTTTTTGCGCACCACGCGCACCACGCAACTGACACGCGAAGGCCAGCGCTTCTTCGACAACTGCCATCAGGGCGTCACGCATATCGTCGAGGCCATGAACGACATGCTGGAACTGCGCCAGGGCCCGCCGCGCGGGCTGGTGCGCATCAGCGCCACCGTGGGCTTTGGCCGGAAGATCGTGGCGCCGCTGCTCGACAAGTTCGTCAAGGCCTACCCGGACATCGCCATCGACCTGCTGCTGGACGACCGTCCCACGGACTTCGCGTCGGAGCAGATCGACGTGGCCTTCCGCAACGGGCGGATCGAGGATTCCAGCATCATCGCCAAACAGCTCATCCCCATGCAGATGGCGTTGTGCGCCGCGCCATCGTACATCGCCAGGCACGGGATGCCGCAGACGCTGGACGACCTGGCGGAACACGAATGCATCAACTTCCGCTTTTCCAGCGGGCGCATCTTTGAATGGGAGTTCAAGGCCGACGGCATCGTGCGCAAATTCCAGCCCCGCGCCCGCATGACGTTCAACGACGCGGACCTGGTGCTGCACGCCGTGCTGGAGGGCTGGGGTATCGCACAAATGGCCGGCTACCAGATCTGCGACCACATCGAAAGGAACGAACTGGTGGTGGCGCTGGCGCGCCATGCGCCCGACGATCGCGGCCACTACATCTGCTACCTCAGCCGGCAGCACCTGCCCACGCGCATTCGCGTGTTTATCGACTTCATGACCGAGCAGATCCGTGCCATGAACCTGAACTGCCTGACGGACTTCAACGTGGCAGACGAATGCGATGGCGCGGCCGTGGGAGCGGCGGCATGAAGCGCGCCGCGTGGCTCTGCGCCGCCGGCGCGATCCTGCTTTGGGCGTCGTTCGCGACGTTGGTATCCCATGCTCCCGACGTGCCACCGCTGCTGCTGACCGGCCTGGCGCTGTGCCTGGGCAGCGCCACGTGCCTGCACCGCGTACGCGAGTGGCGCGTGCCGCCGCGCACGCTGGCGTTCGGCGTGACGTGCCTGTTCGTGTACAACGCCGGCCTGGTCATGGCTTTCCGGCTGGCGCCGATTGCCGAAGCCAACCTGATCAACTACCTGTGGCCGTTGATCCTGGTGCTGCTTGGCACCACGGTCTGGCGCGGCATCGACTGCACGGCCAAGGTCTCCGGCGCGCTGCTGGGCTTCGGCGGCTGCATCGTCGCCATCACCGCAGGATCTGGCGCCGATGCCTTCGGCGCCGACCTTGGCAGCCTGGGCGGCAGGCATATGGCCGGCTATGCCCTGGCGCTGCTGGCCGCCATCGTTTGGGCCGTCTATTCGCTGGGGGCCCGCTGGTTGCCGCCGTTCTCGTCATGGGCCGTCGGCGGCTTCTGCCTGGGGGCCGGGCTGCTGGCCATTGCCAGCCACTTCCTGCTCGAACCGCGCTTCATGCCATCGACCAGCGATCTGGCGTGGGTGGCAGCAATCGGACTCGGGCCACTGGGCATCTCGTTCGTGCTGTGGGACTACGCCATGCGGCATGGCAACGCCGCACAGATCGGCATTCTCGGCTACAGCACGCCTGTGCTGTCGATGCTGTGCCTGGCGCTGGCCGGCAAGGTCACCGGGCGCGACTGGTCGATGATCTTCCTGGCCTGCACGCTGATCGTGACCGGCGTGGCCGTGGCATCGGCGGGGCCGATGATGTGGCGGCGGGTGGCCTGGGCACGGAAGCCGTAGCGGGGTACGACAGCGCGTGCGCAAAAGAAAAAGCCCCGGAAATTCCGGGGCTTTTTACTGGGCCAGCATTTGACCGCCTCAGGCGGCCAACGCTTGCTTCGCTCAGGCGAAGTTCTTCGAGGCGAAGTCCCAGTTCACGACGTTCCAGAATGCCTCGACGTACTTCGGACGGGCATTGCGATAGTCGATGTAGTAAGCGTGTTCCCACACGTCGCAGGTCAACAGCGGCTTGGCGTCGGTGGTCAGCGGCGTGGCGGCGTTCGAGGTGGACACCAGGTCCAGCGAGCCGTCGGTCTTCTTGACCAGCCAGGCCCAGCCCGAACCGAACGTGCCAACAGCCGTCTTCGTGAACTCTTCCTTGAACTTGTCGAACGAGCCCCACTTGGCGTTGATCGCATCAGCCAGTGCGCCGGTCGGCTGGCCGCCGCCGTTCGGCTTCATCGATTCCCAGTAGAACGTGTGGTTCCACACCTGGGCAGCGTTGTTGAAGATGCCGCCCGACGACTTCTTGGTGATTTCTTCCAGCGTGGCGTTCTCGAACTCGGTGCCCTTGATCAGGTTGTTCAGGTTCGTGACGTACGTCTGGTGGTGCTTGTCATGATGGAACTCCAGGGTCTCCTTGGAGATGTGCGGAGCCAGGGCGTCATGCGCGTACGGGAGAGGAGGGAGCGTGTGTTCCATTGTTCTGTCTCTACGGTTTTGGTGGGGAGAATGGCCGATTGTAGGTGACTTGCCAGACCCGCGCAAACGGCCCCGGAAAGCCCCCTGACCTCATGTTAGTTTCCCCTGCGGCCGCTCAGGGGAGCATTTCCAATCGAGTGAGAATCAGTCGCAACCAGGCCTGCGCCAGCCCCTCGGAAACCCTCAGAATGTCGCCAGTTTGGCCTGTACGTTGGCGATTTCCAGGTCTGCCGTGCCGTCCGCCAGATGCGCCTCGACAATGCTGCCGGCGCGCAGCTCATTGGGCGACCGCAAGGCCCGCCCGCGGTTGTCGAGCAGCACCGCGTAGCCACGTTCCAGCGTGCGCTGCGGGGCCAGCAATTCCAGTGCCCCCGCCGCGCGGGCCAGCCGTTGTGTGTCACGTTCGTGACGCCGTTCCAGCGCGGCATCCATGCGCGCCGCCATCCGATCTAGCGCCGCCTGCGCCGCGCCGGTATCGGGCTGGCAGGCACGCCAGCGCATGGCCAGCAAGTCATGCCGATGGCGCTGGGCAGACACGGTATCCCGCAGTGCCGCACGCAAGTGTCGGGCCAGATTGTCGACCTGCGTGCGCCGTTCCTGCAGTTGCGCCTGCGGGCTGCGCAGCTGGCGCGCCAGCCACTGCAGATGCTGCCCGCGCCGTTCGAGCTGGCGGTCCATGCACTGCGCCAGCGATTCGCTCGCCCGGCGAGCGGCCTGCAGCAGATGCGCGCGGTCGGGGCTGACCAGTTCGGCCGCGCCGGTGGGCGTCGGGGCTCGCACGTCGGCCACGAAATCGGCAATCGTGAAATCGGTTTCGTGACCCACGCCGGACACCACCGGTACGCGACTGCGCGCAATGGCCTGCGCCACCACTTCTTCGT
The DNA here is from genome assembly GCF_002858765.1 of Cupriavidus pauculus. Taxonomy (GTDB): domain Bacteria; phylum Pseudomonadota; class Gammaproteobacteria; order Burkholderiales; family Burkholderiaceae; genus Cupriavidus; species Cupriavidus pauculus_B. Next base: position 836,446 of record NZ_PJRP01000001.1, on the reverse strand, counting down.
TGAACGACCATAGGTCTTCGATACTGCCGCCGCCACGACACAGGATCAGCACATCGCATTCATCGCGTGCGCTGGCCGTATCGAGCATGGCCGCAATCTTGTCCGCCGCGCCGGCGCCCTGCACCGGCACCGGGTATACGATCACGTTGACGTGGGGCGCACGCCGCTGCAGCGTGGTCAGCACGTCGCGCATCGCGGCGGCCTGCAGGGATGTGATCACGCCAATGGTGCGCGGATGCGACGGGATGGGACGCTTGCGTGCGGTATCGAACAGACCCGCCTGTGCAAGTTTTTCCTTGAGCCGCAGGAACGCCTCGTAGAGATTGCCCAGGCCCGCGCGGCGCATGGCTTCCACGCCAAGCTGCAGTTCGCCGCGCGCCTCGTACATCGACACCACGGCGCGCACTTCGACGGCCTCGCCCTCGCGCGGCGTGAAGTCCACGTGCTGGTTACGGCCGCGGAACATCACGCAGCGGATCTGCGCGCGGGCGTCCTTGAGCGAGAAATACCAGTGGCCGCTGGCGGCCCGGGTGAAGTTGGAAATCTCGCCCCTGACCCACGCCAGCGGGAAGCTGCGTTCCAGTACCCCTGCAATTGCATGGTTGAGTTCGCTGACCGGAATCACCTCGCGCGTGCGCGAGGGCGGCTGGGACGGCGCAAAACGCGAAAGGTTCTCGTTCTCTGGCATGGTGCACGACCGCGCAGGCGGCGTGAGATGGACATGTCCACAGCATAACCGCTATGTCAAGAGGCATTGGGCAACGCACATCCGCTGGCCCGCAATCCGCATGAGTCGGTACAAGCTATTGATTCATTTGAATTTTCTGACGGGACCAAAAAACAGGCAATGTAAGAGAAAACCTTACGCGTCAACCACTTACCAAAACGGCCCGAGGCTTGTTCACAAAGTTATCCACAGAAGCTTTGGATAATGGATTTGTCAAGGGTCTGGCCTGTGGACAACGTATACCTTGCATGCCGACCCACGCTGTGGCAACGCTCGGGCATGGCCGAAGTCGACCTCACCGCACGGCACGCCCAGGCGCCCGATTTGCCCATTTTTTAAGCAACTACGTATACCTCCATACGGATCAACGGGTTAGCTGGCTTCTCCCGGCCTTATCCACAACCGATCCACAATCCTGTCCTGCCGGGATGTGGAAAGTGAACGACCTGCCGGGGTCGCAAGTGACGCCCGCAGCGCCATCGAACTGCCTGCTTTTTAGGCATCAGGGCACTTTCCCTTTCAGATCAATGCGTTAGCGCATGTCTTCGACATCTTTCCACAGCCGATCCACAACACTGTCCCGCCAGAGTGTGGAAAGCCGCGCCTGGCGCGGCTCATGCGACCGCAGTGCGGGCGAATGCATCCGAAAACCGGCGGCAAACCCGTCGACTTGGTGTGCTTTCCCCGCCCTGCACAAAAAACAGGCACCAGTTGAACAATCCTTTCCAATCAATGGGTTAGTCCGTTTTTCCGAAGGCTTTCCACAAGTGGTCCACAATCCTGTCCCGCGCCGCTGTGGAAAGCCGCAGACAGCGCCAGCGTGCGCGGCTTGCCGCGCTGGCCGGGGGCGGGTTAGAGTGGCGCCTGCAATTTTTCGAGCATCGCCGGTGCGCACGCGGAACCAGCGCGCGCATCAAAGGCTGCCGCGCAGTTTGTAGTCATAGCCGTTCCATTTCGGGTCTGTCGCTTTCGTAGAATTTCGGGGGTCCACGTGTTTTCCATCATTCAAGCGGCCGGCTGGCCGATCTGGCCGCTGCTGCTCGCCTCGGTCATCGCGCTCGCGCTGATCGTCGAGCGGTTCGTTTCCCTCAAGCGCAGCAAGATCTTGCCGCCGAAGCTGTACGAGGAGGCGCTTTCCGCCGCCCAGCAGCGCAAGGCCACGCCTGAGATCGTCAACAATCTCGAGAAGAATTCCCCGCTCGGCCGCGTGCTGGCCGCCGGCCTGCGCCATGTGGTGCTGCAGCCGCAGACGTCGCGCGATGCCGCCAAGGACGTGGTGGAAGAAGCCGGCCGCGTCGTGGCGCACGACCTGGAGCGCTACCTGAACGCGCTGGGCACGATTGCCTCGGTGGCGCCGCTGATGGGCCTGCTGGGCACCGTGATCGGCATGATCGAGATCTTCGGGCACCAGGGCGGCACGGGCGCCAACCCCGAGCAGCTGGCACACGGCATCTCGGTGGCGCTGTACAACACGGCCTTCGGCCTGATCGTGGCGATTCCAGCCCTGATCTTCTGGCGCTACTTCCGCCGCCTGGTGGACGACTACGTGGCCGAGCTCGAATTCCGCGCCACCGCGTTCCTGGACGCCATCCTGCCGCAGCGCAGGGCCTGACGCGCTCGGGAGCACGCCATGCGTTTCCGTTCCCGCCAGCGGCGCGAGGAGCCAGAGATCAACCTGATCCCGCTCATCGACGTGCTGCTCGTGATCCTGATCTTCCTGATGATCACGACCACGTACTCGCGCTTTACCGAACTGCAGATCCAGCTGCCCACCGCCGATGCCGATCGCGCGCAGCAACATCCGACCGAGATCGTCGTCTCGGTGTCGGCACGCGGGGTCTACTCCGTCAACAAGCAGGTGCTGGAGCAGAAGGACGTCACCAGCCTGGCCGACCAGCTGCGCAGCGCCGCGGGCCCGGCCGGCAGCGGGCAGCAGCCCGTGGTCATCGTCAATGCCGATGCCCAGGCCACGCACCAGGCGGTGATCAACGTGATGGAAGCGGCGCGTGTAGCCGGCCTGTCGCGCCTGACCTTCGCCACGCAGAGCTCGCAGCAGCGCTGACGCCCGCACCGGGCGCGCAGGGCTGGATGGGCGGCAAACTTGCCGCATGCGCTGCGCAGTGCCCATAATGTCTGCATCGGGACGATGCCACCCCAAGGGTGGCATCGCCTTTTTCCATCCATCCGCTCATGCCCGCTCCCCGACACGCCCTTGCCGACTTCGTCACCGTCCAGTGGCAGCGCCGCGGCTGGTTCGCCTGGCTGATGTGGCCACTGTCGCTGCTGTTCGGACTGATCGCACGCATCCGGCGCCACGGCTACCGGCAGGGCTGGTTCCAGTCCACGCGACTGCCGATGCCCGTGATCGTGGTCGGCAACGTCACCGTAGGCGGCACCGGCAAGACGCCGGCCGTGATCGCCCTGGCCCATGCACTGTGCGAGGCCGGGCTCCGTCCCGGCGTGGTATCGCGCGGCTACGGCGTGACCCTGAAACATCCGCGCCGGGTCAAGCCGACCTCGAAGGCCGTGGACGTGGGCGACGAGCCGCTGCTGATTGCGCGCGCCACCGATGTGCCCGTGTGGGTGTTCCCCGACCGCGCGCTGTGCGCGCAGACGATGCTGGTGTCGCACCCCGGCGTCAACGTGCTGCTGCTCGACGACGGGCTGCAGCATTACCGCCTGCAGCGCGACTTCGAGATCGTCATGTTCGATGCACGCATGGGCGGCAACGGCATGCTGCTGCCGGCCGGGCCGCTGCGCGAACCGCTGAGCCGGCCACGCGACGCCACACTGATCAACGACCCGAACTTCAAGGCCACGCCTGACAAGCCCAATGTCTATGGCATGCGCCTGGAATTGGACGACGCCTGGCAGCTCAACGACCCCACCATGGCGCGCCCCGTGACGCAGTTCGCGGGCAAGCGCGTGCTGGCCGCGGCCGGCATCGGCAACCCGGAACGGTTCTTTGCCAGCCTGCGGCGCGCGGGCCTGGTGCCCACGGCAACGATGCCGCTGCCCGACCATTACGACTTCGCCGACGACCCGTTCGCCAGCGACGACGACGCGCTCAATGCGGATGTGATCCTGATCACCGAGAAGGATGCCGTAAAATGCGAGCGCTTTGACGACCCGAGGATCTGGGTCGTCCCCACCACGCCCGTGATCGACGCGGGCCTGATCGATAAAATCCGCCGCGTCGTACTGGCGCGCAACCCGGCCGTCGCCACACCCGTCACCACGGGGCAATCCTCCGCCACGGGCGCGGCGACCGGACTCGACAAGGAACACCAGGATGGACAACCGGCTGCTTGAAATCCTCGTCTGCCCGCTGTGCAAGGGCAAGCTGGAATACGACCGCGCCGCCCAGGAACTGATCTGCCACGCCGACAAGCTGGCCTACCCGATTCGCGACGGTATCCCGGTCATGCTGGCCGATGAAGCCCGCCAGTCGGTGCCCGGCCGCGTGGTGCCCGTGGAACCGTCCGGCAACTGACCGGACGCCCGCGCCGCCAGCATCGGCGCAGTCAGGCAATCATCATGAGCATCCCTGCATTTACCGTCGTCATTCCGGCGCGCCTGGCTTCCACCCGGCTGCCGAACAAGCCGCTGGCCGACATTGGCGGCCATCCGATGATCGTGCGCGTGGCCGAACGCGCGCATGCCTCGTCGGCACAGCGCACCGTGGTGGCCACCGATGCGCCCGAAGTGGCGGCAGCCTGCGCCGCGCGCGGCGTGGAGGCCGTGATCACACGCGCCGACCATCCGTCGGGCACCGACCGCCTGTCTGAAGTGGCCGCTCACCTGGGCCTGGCCGACGACGCCATTGTGGTCAACGTGCAGGGCGACGAGCCGCTGATCGATCCGAACCTGATCGACGAGGTGGCGCTGCACCTGGCCGCGCACCCCGATTGCGCAATCGCCACAGCCGCCCACCCGCTGGACGATGTGGCAGAGGTCTTCAATCCGAATGTCGTGAAGGTGGTGTGCGACAACGCGGGCTGCGCGCTGTACTTCTCGCGCGCGCCGATCCCTTGGGCGCGAGACGCGTGGGCCGCCGTGCCAACGCAGCCGGCCGCCGGCGCGCAAGTGCCGATGCCGGCCATGCCCGTGCTGCGCCATATCGGTATTTACGCCTATCGCGCGGGCTTTCTGCGGCGGTTTCCGACGCTGGCGATCTCGCCGGTCGAGCAGGTCGAGGCGCTGGAACAACTGCGCGCCATGTGGCACGGAGAGCGCATTGGCGTGATGGTGACAGCGGCGGCGCCGGCACCCGGCGTGGATACGCCAGCCGACCTGGAGCGCGTGCGCGCACTTTGGGCGCAGGGCATGGCCCAGGACGGCCCCTGAATCCCGACTAACGGCATGGCGCCGTAGACCCCGGTTTCCCGCTGAAGTTCATACTGCTGCAACCTGGACGAAGGCCGAACCGGCATTGCCCATGGCATAATGCCTGCCGATACAGAGCCCGCAGCCGTGCGCAACACGTCTGCAAAGGCTCGGTGGGGAGATAGAGATCGAGCCGCCCGGATGCGCGCCGCTGGCCAGTCGCCGCGATTTGCAGGACCTTCGCACGACAGGCAGCCGACGCCGCGCTTCGGGCGCCGCGCATGAGCGGACGTCGGCATATGCCTTGACCTTCACGTAGAGACGTCGAGGCATGGCCGGACGTAAGTCCCGCGTCAAGTTGCAGCGGTACCCTCCTTCCATAGATCCCGCCAGACCGAATTCAAATACCTTGAGGACCCGTAAATGCGTTTGATCCTGTTGGGCGCGCCTGGCGCCGGCAAAGGCACGCAAGCCAAGTTCATCTGCGAGAAGTTCGGCATTCCGCAAATCTCCACGGGCGACATGCTGCGCGCCGCGGTGAAGGCCGGTACGCCGCTGGGCATCGAAGCCAAGAAAGTGATGGACGCGGGCGGACTGGTGTCGGATGACATCATTATCGGCCTGGTGAAGGACCGTCTTAAGCAGCCGGACTGCGAAAAAGGCTATCTGTTCGACGGCTTCCCGCGCACGATTCCCCAGGCCGAGGCCATGAAGGAAGCTGGCGTGGCCATCGACTACGTGCTGGAAATCGACGTACCGTTCGATGCCATCATCGAGCGCATGAGCGGTCGCCGCGTCCACGTGGCATCGGGCCGCACCTACCACGTGCGCTACAACCCGCCGAAGGTGGAAAACGTCGACGACGAAACCGGCGAAGCGCTGATCCAGCGCGACGACGACAAGGAAGACACGGTGCGCAAGCGCCTGGACGTGTACTCGCAGCAGACGCGTCCGCTGGTCGACTACTACTCCGACTGGGCCAGCAAGGGCGATGCGTCGACCAAGGTGGCGCCACCCCAGTATCGCAAGATCGTGGGCGTGGGCGACGTGGACAAGATCACGGCCAGCGTGTTCGAGGCGCTGAAGTAATCGGCACTGCCCTGCAGTACATCGGAAACGACCCAGGCATCCCTGGGCCGTTTTTGTTTTTGGGGCTGACCCGGGCTTACGCGGGGCGATGATTTACGTTAACGTAAACGGCACTCAATCGCGACACTCGATCGCGGCACAACTCTCAAATCCCGGCAGCGAATCGCGGCACCCAGATCGCCGCATCCCAACAACGAGGAGACAGACCGATGGACATCCAGGGCAACGTATTCATCGTCACCGGCGGCGCGTCGGGGCTGGGCGCGGGCACCGCGCGCATGCTGGCGCAGGCGGGCGGCAAGGTGGTGATCGCCGACCTCAACGAGGCGGCCGGCACCGCGCTGGCCCAGGAACTGGGCGGCCAGTACGTGAAGTGCGACGTCACGTCGGAGGCCGATGGCCAGGCCGTGGTCGATGCCGCCCGCAAGCTCGGCCGGCTGTCCGGCCTGGTGAACTGCGCGGGTATTGCCGTGGCGGCCAAGACCGTGGGCAAGAACGGCCCGCATCCGCTCGATGCCTTCGAGAAGACCATCCGCGTGAACCTGATCGGCACGTTCAACATGATCCGGCTGGCAGCGGCGGCGATGGTGGAAAACACGCCCGATGCGGAAGGCGAGCGCGGCGTGATCATCAATACCGCGTCGGTGGCGGCCTTCGACGGCCAGATCGGCCAGGCGGCCTATGCGGCGTCCAAGGGCGGCGTGGTCGGCATGACACTGGCCATCGCCCGCGACCTGGCGCGCGACGGCGTGCGCTGCATGACCATCGCGCCGGGCCTGTTCGAGACGCCGATGCTGCTGGGCATGCCGCCCGAAGTGCAGGACGCGCTGGGCAAGATGGTGCCGTTCCCGCCGCGCCTGGGCCGTCCGACCGAATTCGCGAAGCTGGCGCAGGCCATTATCGGCAATACGATGATGAACGGCGAAGTGATCCGCCTCGATGGCGCGATCCGCATGCAGCCAAAGTAACGAAGGCCTACGCCGTCGGCAGCAGCATCGCCAGCATCAAGCCTGGCACGGCCGGCGGCACCAGCGTCAACTGCTCCAGATAGACCAGGCCGTGCGCGGGATGATGAAAGCCGCGCCGGCCGCCCTGCCGCTCCTCTACATCCTGCGACCGCCAGGCATTGGCAAATGCCGGACTGTCCGCCATCAACTGCTCCACCAGCGCGCGTGTGGGCGGATCTTCCGCATGGCGCAGGCTGTGCACGCGGAATTCCGCCACCAGCCGCGCCGCCCGGTGCTGCCAGTCTTCCACCAGCGTCTGCAGGCCAGGCGACAGGAACATGGCCCGCAACAGATTGCGCTCGGTGCTGGCGTCATCGAGCCATCCGACGAACAGGTCGGCCGCCGCATCGTTCCAGGCCAGCGCCGTCCACTGGCGATCCAGCAGATACGCCGGCGCCGCAATCGCCTGCACGCTGGCCAGCAACGCCTGCGGAACCGCCGGCTCGGCGTCGTGCCGGGGTTCGGGCTTGCCGGCCAGCGCATACAGATAGGCGCGTTCCGCGCGCGACAGGCGCAAGGCCTGCGCGAGGCTGGCCAGCGCACGCACCGACATCGCCACCGGACGCCCCTGCTCCAGCCAGGTCACCCATGTGGCACTGAGCCCGGCCAGTTGCGCCACTTCCTCGCGCCGCAGCCCTGGCGTGCGGCGGCGCCGACCGGGCGGCAGGCCGACATCGACCGGGCTCAGCCGCTCGCGGTGATTGCGCAGGAACGCGCCCAGTTCGGATTCGCGGGATGCGGGATCAAGGGGCTCGACGGACATGGCTGGTGGCGCTTATACCAGGATAAAAGAGTGACTTGTACCGGGAAAACACGAAGTCTACAGTACGTGAACCCCCGGGCCCGGGCAATCCCCCCTTCTCTTTTCACCCTCCTAAAAAGAACGAGGCACCCCTCATGCAACAGCAGGAACTCGTCGCCGCCCAGTTCGGCGCCACCGCCAGTGCGTATCTCACCAGCACCGTCCACGCCCAGGGCGCGGACCTGGAGCAACTCAAGCAGGCGCTGGCACACCTGAAGCCGGTGGCGCACAGCCGCGTGCTCGACCTGGGCTGCGGCGCCGGCCATGCCAGCTTTGCCGCCGCAACGGTTGTCAACGAAGTGGTGGCTTACGACCTGTCGGCCGAAATGCTCGATGTCGTGGCCGGCGCCGCCAGGGACCGTGGCCTGTCCAACATCACCACCCGGCAAGGCGCGGCCGAGCGCCTGCCCTTCGACGATGCCAGCTTCTGTGCCGTCGTCTCCCGCATGAGCGCCCATCACTGGCGCGACGTGCCGGCCGCGCTGCGCGAAATCCGCCGGGTACTCAAGCCCAACGGCAAGGTGGTGCTGATCGATATCGTCGGCGCCGAAGACCCGCTCTGCGACACCTGGTTGCAATCGGTGGAACTGCTGCGCGATCCATCGCACATCCGCGACTACACGCCGGTGGACTGGGCGCGTCTGTTCGGGCAGGCGGGCTTCGAGGTAGAGGTGTCGCCGGTCTGGCGGATCGAGATTGAATTCCAGAGCTGGGTGACGCGCATGCGCACGGCGGAGGTGGCGCAGGCGGCCATCCGCCACCTGTGGGACAAGGCGCCCGCCGAAGTGCGTGACCGCTATCGCGTGCAGGCCGATGGCAGCTTCGCGCTGGAAGCCGCGCTGGTCACGGCCACGCCGGCGGGCTGATGCCCGACAGCTAGACGGCCCCGGTGACGGTGGTCGCTTAGTCAGTCGCCACTTCGGCCGGGATCGGCATGGTCTGGACCATTTCCCAGACCGCGGCGGCGGCCGGCGACAGCGACCTGTCTTCGCGCCGCACCATGACGATGCTGCGTTCCTCGCGCGGGGTCAGCGGCTTCGACACCAGCGGCGACGCCGCGGGCAGCGGCAGCGAGAACGACGGCAGCACCGAGGCGCCGATCCCCGCCTCCACCATCCCGAACACGCTGGCCGAGTGGCCCAGCTCCTGCACCACCTGCGGCGCCACGCCGTGGCGCGCCAGAATGCGGTCGATCAGCGGCCGGCTGCCCGAAGCAAAGTCCAGCAGCACCAGGCGCTCGCCATGCAGGGCGCTCCATGGCACCGAATCGGCACCGGCCAACGGGTGATCGCGCCGGCACACGAAGCAGAACGGATCGGTCGCCAGCGGGGCAATCGTCAGCCCTTCCCGCGCCAGCGGATCAATCAGCACGCCAAAGTCCACCGCCCCGGCGCGGATCTGTTCGAGCCCATCGGCCTGGACGTTGTCGCGCACAAACAACCGGATCTCGGGGTATCGGCTGGCGCAGGCCGCCACATACATCGGCATCAATCTCGCGGAGATGGTCGGCGCACTGGCTATCACCACCCTCCCGCGATAGCGCTCCCCTAACTGCCGGGTTTCTTCGAGCGTGTCGTCGAGCTGGCCCAAAAGTCGCTCCAGGGCCGGGACCAATGCCGTGCCGGCATCGGTCAGCACCACCTCACGCGTGGTGCGGTCAAGCAGACGCACGCCAAGCGCCTCTTCCAGCTCGGCCACACCCCGACTGACGGCGGGCTGCGTGAGGCCAACGGCATCCGCCGCCCGGCTGAAGCTGCCGTGCGCCGCCACCGCAAGAAAGACCCGTAACTGCCGGAGTGTGTAATTCATGCAACTAAAAAATGAATAAATGAAATAAATGAATTTGCATTCTAAGCAAGACAAGCGTCCAATACCAAGCGGAAACCCTTACGCACTATCCCCGATGTCTACCTTTCTCGCCCCTTTCAAAAAGATTTACGACCTTATCGACGGGTTCGTTCTCATCATGCTGTGTGCGATCGGCATCGCGCTGGTCGCGCCGGAAATCGGCGCCGGCGATGGCCCGCTGCATCTCGGCATCGTCACCAGTCTTGGTGTCGCGCTGGTGTTCTTCCTGCACGGCGCCGCATTGTCGCGCGACAAGCTTGTGGCCGGGGCCAAGCACTGGCGCCTGCATGTCTTCGTGCAGTCGTTCACCTACATCGTGTTTCCGATCGTGGGTGTCCTGCTGATGCTGTCGCTGCGCAACACGCTGCCGCCCGAACTGCTGCTTGGCGTGTTCTACCTGTGCGCGCTGCCGTCCACGGTATCGTCGTCGGTAGCCATGACGTCGATGGCGCGCGGCAATGTGCCAGGCGCCATCTTCAACGCCACCATCTCGGGCCTGATCGGCATGGCGCTGACCCCACTGCTGATGGGTCTGGTGATCAGCGCCAGCGGTGCCTCGATGCCGCTGGGCCGCGCGCTGACGGGCGTGGCGCTGCAACTGCTGCTGCCGTTTGCACTGGGCCAGGCCTTCCGCCCGCTGATCGGCAACTGGCTGGCCAAGAAGAAGCAGGTCACCAACAAGGTTGACCGTGGCGTGATCGTGCTGATCGTATATTCGTCGTTCTGCGATGCCACCGCTGCCGGCCTGTGGCACCAGTATTCGTGGCAGACCATCGGCGCTGTGATGGGTATCGCCGCCGTGATGCTGTTCGTGATTCTGGGCACCACCACGTTCACGGCGCGCCGCCTCGGTTTCTCGGTCGAGGATGAAATCACCGCCGTGTTCTGCGGCTCGAAGAAGAGCCTGGCCAACGGCATCCCGATGGCCAAGATCCTGTTCGCCGGCCATCCGGCGCTGGGCCTGCTGGTGCTGCCGCTGATGGTCTACCACCAGCTGCAGCTGATCGTCTGCTCGGTGATCGCGGCGCGCTACGCCAGCCGCGACGAAGTCAAGGAAGCCCGCAACGCGGTGCGCGCCTGATCGTAGATCGTCCAGCCCAATAAAAAACGGCGCCTAGGCGCCGTTTTTTATTGGGGTACGGATCTCTTACACCGACGGATTCTTCGACAGCGGCGGGTTCTTGGCGAAGTAGGCCTTGATACCGCGCAGGATGGCGTTGGCCAGTTGCTCCTGGTGCGCGTCGTCGGTGAGCTTGCGCTCCTCTTCCGGGTTCGAGATGAACGCGGTCTCGATCAGGATCGACGGAATATCGGGCGCCTTCAGCACGGCAAACCCGGCCTGCTCGACGCTGCCCTTGTGCAGCCGGTTGATGCCGCCGATTTCCTGCAGCACCGACTTGCCCACCTGCATGCTGTCGTTGATCTGCGCCGTGGTGGACAGGTCCAGCAGCACGCGCGACACCTGGGCGTCCTTATTGCCCATGTTGGTGCCGCCGATCAGGTCGGCATTGTTTTCCTTGTTGGCCAGCCAGCGAGCAGCCGAGCTCGACGCGCCGCGCTCGGACAGCGCGAACACCGACGCCCCGCGCGCTTCCGGCGACACGAATGCATCGGCGTGGATCGACACGAACAGGTCGGCCTGCACGCGGCGTGCCTTCTGCACACGCACGTTCAGCGGCACGAAAAAGTCCGAATCGCGCGTCATCATGGCGCGCATGTTGGGCTCCGAATCGATCTTCTTGCGCAGGCGCGTGGCGATCTGCAGCACCACGTCCTTCTCGCGCGATCCTGCGGCGCCAATGGCGCCCGGGTCTTCGCCACCGTGGCCCGGGTCCAGCGCCACGGTCAGCAGCCGGCGCATCTTGAACTGGCTCGGGGGCGGCACATTGGTCTGGGCGATCGGCGGCGGCACCGGCGGCGCGGCCGGCTTGTCGGCGGCAGCCGGCGCCGACGGCTTCGGCTTCACGGCGGCGATGGCAGGCGGCGGTGCGGTGGTGGCCGGCGGCAGTTGCCCCCGGTCCTCGAACTTGCGCACGATGGCGCCGATGGCATCTTCCTCGGCCCCGGCAGGCGCGCCGGCCACCGTGGTATCGCTGCCCGCAGGCGGCGTGGTGGAGGCAAAGCGGCGCTGCTTGTCTTCGGTATCGCGTACCAGCTTCCAGAGCGGGTCGGGCGGATTGACCGGGTACAGGTCGAACACGAGCCGGTTCTTGTACTCGGCAATTGGCAGCAGCGTGAACACCTGCGGAGAGACATCCTCCTTCAGGTCGAACACCATCCGCACCACGCGCGGCCGGTTCTGGCCCACCCGTACGGACTGGATATAGGGGTCGTTCGGCGTGATCTTGGCCACCAGCTCGCGCAGCGTGGGCGAGAGGTCCAGGCCATCGATGTCGACCACCAGGCGGTCCGGGTTGCGGATCATCTGATGGATCGCCACGAGCTTCTCGTCGGATTCGATCGTGACGCGGGTGTAATCCTCGGCGGGCCAGACGCGCACGGCCACGATGCCGGCGCCAAAGGCGATCTGCGGGCCGACCAGCGACAGCACGACCGTCCCGGCGCCAGCCTTCAGGGCCTGCGCCATCCATTTGCGGCGGGCCTGAAGCAGTCCGTCGGGTCCATCGGGTCGGTCGGTGGCAAGTCGCTTGATCAGCATGCGTTCAGCAGGATAAGTCCAGTGGGAGTATAGGCGCGCAACGTGGCCATGCGGCGATCCGCGCCATCGTCATCCCCATTAACGGCAATTTGTGGCACGCGGTTGTCCGATTGGAGCAACACGTGCAGATCGGGTTCCCCAAGCAGGCGTCCGGCCTTTTCCGGCCACTCCACCAGGTTGAATGCGGGCTCGGCGAAACAATCGCGAAAACCGGCGTCGATCCATTCCTCGGGGTCAGCAAAACGGTACAGGTCGAAGTGGTAGACGGTCAGCGGCGAGCCATCGGCACGCTGCACGTCGTAGGGCTCGCACAGCGTGTAGGTGGGGCTGCGGACCTTGCCGGCATGCCCCAGCGCACGCAGCACGGCGCGCGACAGCGTGGTCTTGCCCGCGCCAAGGTCTCCGGACAGCTGGACATGCACCGTGCGCGGCGGCATGTTGCGCACCGCGCCGGCCAGCGCGGCGCCGAACCGCTCGGTGGCGATTTCGTCGGGCAGCGGCAGGATGCGTTCTTCGAGCAGGGGCATTGCGTACAATTCAGGGATGATCGACCGTGCAGTGCCCGCCCCTACCCCCGCGCAAACCGCGCATCCCGCAGAAGATTCCGCTCCGGCGCGTCCAGACCCCGCCTCCGTCACCACGGACGTGGACCTGGCATCGCTGGCGGCATCCCTGCGCAGCTGGGGCCGCGCGCTCGGATTCGATGAAATCCGCATTGCCGATGTCGATCTGCGGCACGCCGAGGCGGGCCTGCTGGCGTGGTTGCAGGCGGGCTACCACGGCGACATGGATTATATGGCCAACCACGGCGCAAAGCGCGCCCGCCCGCACGAACTGGTGCCCGGCACGGTGCGCGCCATCGTCGCCCGCATGCCCTACCTGCCCGCGCAGGGCCCCGGCGACTGGCGCCGCCACGAACTGGCGCGGCTTGACGACCCATCCACCGCCGTGATCTCGCTCTATGCACGCGGCCGCGACTATCACAAGGTGCTGCGCAACCGCCTGCAGCAACTGGCGGCGCGCATCGAAACGGCCATCGGCCCGTTCGGCTACCGCGTGTTCACCGATTCGGCCCCGGTCATGGAAGTGGCGCTGGCCAGCCAGGGCGGCCTGGGCTGGCGTGGTAAGCACACGCTGCTGCTGGATCGTGACGGCGGGTCTATGTTCTTCCTGGGCGAGATCCTGATCGATATCCCGCTGCCGGCCGACCCCACCGAAGCGCCCCACTGCGGCAATTGCCGCCGCTGCATCGACATCTGCCCCACCGGGGCGATCCTGGAGCCGTTCCGGCTGGATGCGCGCCGCTGCATCTCGTACCTGACGATCGAACACAAGGGTGCCATCCCCGAGCCCCTGCGCGCGCCGATGGGCAACCGCGTTTACGGCTGCGACGACTGCCAGCTGGCCTGCCCGTGGAACAAGTTCGCGCACCGGGCCACGCTGCCCGACTTCGACGTGCGCAACGGCTTCGATGCCCCCGATATGGCCGATCTGTTCGGCTGGACCGAGGCGGAATTCAACCAGCGGCTTGAGGGCAGCCCGATCCGCCGCATTGGCCATGAGCGCTGGCTGCGCAACCTGGCCGTGGGGCTGGGCAACAGCCTGCGCGTGGCCTCGACCAGCGACCCCGCCCTGGCGCAGCGCATCCGCACCGCCCTGCTGGCCCGGCGCGATACCGCCACGCCGCTCGTGCGCGAGCACATCGACTGGGCCCTGGCCCAGGACACCGCTGGCTGAACGGTCTGAAGCCTGAACGGCCCGAGCGGCCGGAAACCCGAAGCCCGAACGCCGCCCCTAGCTGACCAGCGACAGCCAGACCGGCGTGGTCACCACGGCCGCCACGGTCATGGCCGAGATGGTGGCCGCCACCATCGGCCCGTTGCCGCCCATGCGCACGGCCAGGATGTAGGCGCTGGACGCCGTCGGCAGCGACGCATAGATGACCACGATCTGGTACTGCAGCGCGGTCAACGGCAGGTATTTCCCGACCAGCCACGCAAAGCACGGCATGGCCAGCAGCTTCACGCCGCTCCACCAGGCCATCGGGCCGGCCGTGCCGGTGGCCCCGCTCATCTGCAGGCCGGCGCCCACGGTCATCAGGCCCAGCGCGGTCGATGCCGAACCCAGGCGGCCCAGCGTCATGCCGATCACCTCGGGCGGATGCAGGCCCAGCAGGTTCGTGGCCAGCCCGATGGCCGTGGCCAGGATCAGCGGATTGCGCGCCAGTTCGCGCAGCAGGTTCGATTCGCCATGCCGCGCCAGCGCCCAGACCGCCGCCACATTGCACAGCGGCACCGTCACGCCCACCACCAGCGCCATCATCGCCAGCCCCTCGCCGCCGCCAAGCCGCGCCGCCAGGGCCAGTCCGATATAGGAATTGAAGCGGAAGGCGGTCTGGAAGCCCGAGGCAAAGTCGATCGGGGCGGGCCGCAGCACGTAGCGCACCAGGTAGCCGGCAGCCATGCCAAAGGCCATCGTGGCCAGGGCCAGCCCGAGCATGGCCGACGTGGACGAAAAGTCGAACTTCGCACTGTTGGTGGATTGCAACAGCAGCGCGGGGAACAGCACGAAGTAGACCAGGCGTTCCACGCCAGCCCAGAAAGCGCGATCAAAGGGGGTAAATCGAACCAGCAGCCAGCCGATCAGGATCAGGCTGAAGTCCGGCACCAGCAGCAGGGCGGCAGACATGTCTCGAATGCGTTGTAGTTATCGTGGCGCCCGACGGCAGGCTTCGTCAAAAGTGAAGCCTAGGGCAGATCCGGATGGGTATTTTTTCAGAATTCCCACAACATGGCACGCTGAATTTCGCCTTGCCCGCGGCTTTGCCGCCACCTGTCGCACCATGAAGTCCACGCCGTCTTCGTCCCGCCGAGCCATGCTTTCCCGCCGCCTTGCCGTTTCGCTGTGCGCGACACTGGCGCTCGGCCTGCTGTTGCCGTCGGTATCGGCGATGGAAATCGACGGCGTGCGGTTCGACGACATGGCACGCCTGGGCGGCCGGCAGTTGCCGCTCAACGGCACGGGCCTGCGGCAGGTATTCGTGATCAAGGGCTACGCAGCCGGGCTGTACCTGCCCGAGCGCGCCCGCAACGCCACCGTGGTGCTGGGCTCGCCGGGCCCGAAGCGGCTGCAGATCCGCCCGCTGCGCGAGGTGGAATCGACGCAGTTCGTGAAAGCCCTCAACGAGGGGCTGCGCGAAAACCATTCCGAGCTGCAGATGCAGCTGCTGTCCGGCCGCGTGACGCAGCTGGAACGCACGATGAGCCAGCTGGGCACGGCCCAGCGCGGCGACATCATCAATTTCGACTTCACGCCCGAGGGCGGAACCGCCGTGACGCTGAACGGCATTCCGCGCGGCCTGGCCATTCCGGGCGAAGACTTCTACCAGGCCGTGCTGCGCATCTTCCTGGGCGAACACCCGGTGGACCGCAACCTGAAGCGCGGCCTGCTGGGCGGCTGATTCCGAAGCACGCCGGCGCACCGCTGCAACCACAGCGGCGCACCGGTGTTTCATGACCTCCCCGGGCGCGATCCGCCCGGCTTCAACGACGGGAGACTCTCCTCAATGCAAGCTCACAAGAAAGCACTGATCCTGGCTTCGACGGTCTTCATGGCCGCCGCCTCCGTGGCATCCGTAGCACAAGCACAGAGCAACTATCCGACCAAGCCGATCCGCCTGATCATTCCGTTCGCGCCGGGCGGCACGACCGACATCGTCGGCCGCGGCGTGGCCGACCAGATGAGCCGCGTCCTGGGCCAGCCGGTGGTGGTGGAAAACCGCGCCGGTGGCGGCGGGTCGATCGGCGCCGACGCCATTGCCAAGTCGGCCCCGGACGGATACACGATCGGCATCTCCACGGTGTCGACCATGGCCGTGAACCCGGCCTGCAACCCCAAGCTGTCGTACGACCCGATCAAGGACTTCAAGCCCATCGCCAACGTGGCGAACGTGGCCAACGTGATCGCGGTGAACCCGAACTTCCCGGCCAAGGACTACAAGGAATTCCTGGCCGTGCTGAAGGCCAACCCGGGCAAGTATTCGTACGCGTCGTCGGGCACCTGCGGCTTCGGCCACATGCTGGGCGAACAGTTCAAGGTGTCGACCAAGACGTTCATGGTCCACATTCCGTACCGTGGCGCCGGCCCGGCGCTGAACGACGTGCTGGCTGGCCAGGTGCCGATCATGGTGGACAACCTGCCGTCGTCGATGCCCTACATCAAGGCCGGCAAGCTGCGCCCGATCGTGGTGGCCTGGAACAAGCGCGTGGATGGCCTGGCAAACGTGCCTACCTTCAGCGAAATGGGCCTGAAGGAGCCGAACGACCCGGCCTGGTACGGTCTGGTGGCCCCGGCCGGCACGCCTGACGACGTCATCGCCAAGCTGAACGGCGCGGTGGTCAAGGCGCTGCAGGACAAGGGCTTCGTGGATCGCCTGCAAGCCGCCGGCGCCGAGCCGTCGGGCAACACGCCGGCCCAGCACGCTGCCGAAATCAAGAAGGAATTCGACAAGATGAAGAACCTGGTCAAGGTTCAGAACATCAAGCTGGAGCAGTAAGCCGTCAGAAATACCTGGAGGTGTTCTCCCCTCTCCCGTCATTCGGGAGAGGGGGCGGGGGAGAGGGCAAGCGTCTGATCTTTCCGGCGCCTTCCGCCAAGGGCCACCACATCGGTGGTCCTTTTTGCTTTTGGCGGGCGCCTCGCGGCCACGTCTGGCTGGAGCTTGACCCATCCGCCCTCTCCCTCGCCCCTCTCCCGCAGGCGGGTGTTCAAACCATGTCCTCGCACACCTGTCACCTATGTGTCCGGTCTGAACAGCGGGGAAAGGGGGAGAAAACCACGGGTGGCTGCGGCAAATAGGCATAAAATCCGGCTAAGCATTTCACTCAGCCACCCACCATGCAACGTCCCTTCGATGCCGTCCTGCCGGCGCCATTCGGCAAGGTCGGCGTGCGCGTCGACGGCGCGCAGGTCCACGAGATCGTCTACCTGCCCGATTCGTTTGCCGACATCGCGCCGGCCGACACCCTGACGCGGCGCGTGGCCGAACAGCTCACGGCCTACTACGACAATCCCGACATGGTCTTCGACCTGCCGCTGGCCACGCGCGGCACCGACTTCCAGCGCAAGGTCTGGCATGCCATCTGCGCCGTGCCGCGCGGCGGCCTGACCACTTACGGCACCATCGCCAAATCGCTGCAAAGCATGCCGCGTGCCGTGGGCCAGGCCTGCGGGCAGAACTGGTTTCCGATCGTGATCCCGTGCCACCGCGTGGTGGCCGCCAACGGGCTCGGCGGCTTCGCCCATCACGGCGAGGAAGGCTTTCACCTGGGCGTCAAGCGCTGGCTGCTGCGCCACGAAGGGGCAATGCTCCTATGAGCGCGGTGCTGGCCGAAGACCTGGCGCTGGTCGACCGCTTCTGCGATGCGCTGTGGCTCGAAGACGGGCTATCGAAGAACACCATCGACGCCTATCGGCGCGACCTGGCGCTGCTGGCGCGCTGGCTGCACGAGAACGAAACGTGCGCGCTGCTGGCTGTGGACGACACGGCGCTGTCCGGCTACTTCGCGGCACGCCACACGGAAACCCGCGCATCGTCGGCCAACCGGCGCCTGACGGTGTTCCGCCGCTTCTACCAGTGGGCGCTGCGCGAGCACATGATCGAGGCCGATCCCTGCCTGTTGCTGCGCCCGGCTAAACAGCCGCCGCGCTTTCCGAAGACGCTGTCCGAGGGCCAGGTCGAGTCGCTGCTGGAAGCCCCCGACGAAGACACGCCGCTGGGCCTGCGCGACCGCACCATGCTTGAACTGATGTACGCCAGCGGGCTGCGCGTGTCCGAACTGACGAACATGAAGACGATCGAGATCGGGCTCAACGAGGGCGTGGCTCGCGTGGTGGGCGGCAAGGGCAACAAGGAACGGCTGGTGCCGTTTGGCGCGCAGGCCGGCGACTGGCTGCGCCGCTACCTGGCCGAAAGCCGGCCCGTGCTGCTGGCCGGCCGCGCCTGCGACGAACTGTTCGTCACCCAGCGCGGCGAAGGCATGACGCGCCAGACGTTCTGGCACCTGATCAAGAAGCATGCGCGCGACGCCGGCGTCCATGCCCCGCTGTCGCCGCATACGCTGCGGCATGCCTTTGCCACGCACCTGCTAAACCACGGCGCCGACCTGCGCGTAGTGCAGCTGCTGCTGGGCCATGCCGACATCTCCACCACGCAGATCTACACGCACGTGGCGCGCGAGCGCCTGCGCGAGCTGCACCTGCATCACCATCCGCGCGGCTGAGCCGGCGCGGTCATTCCGTTCCATGAGCAAGCAGAAACACATCTCCGAAACACCGGCCACGCAGATGCTGCGCAAGCAGGGCGTGGCGTTTGGCGAGCACGCCTACGACTATGTCGACCACGGCGGCACCGGCGAATCGGCGCGCCAGCTTGGCGTGCCCGAGCACAACGTGGTGAAGACGCTGGTGATGGAAGACGAGGCCGCCAAGCCGCTGATCGTGCTGATGCACGGCGACTGCTCGGTGTCGACCAAGAACCTGGCGCGGCAGATCGGCGCAAAAAGCGTGCAGCCGTGCAAGCCCGAGGTGGCACAGCGCCATAGCGGCTACATGGTGGGCGGCACGTCGCCGTTCGGCACGAAGAAGCGGATGCCGGTCTATGTGGAAGGCACCGTGCTGGCGCTGGACACCATCTACATCAACGGCGGGCGGCGCGGCTACCTGATCAGCATCGCCCCGGGCGTGCTGACCGACCTGCTGGACGCCAGGCCGGTGGCTTGCGCGCTGCCTGACTGATGGCGATCAGGCCGGCCGCCGGATTGGCGGAAGCCTCGGGGAAATCACGGCGTCGGCTGGCGCCGTGCCGCGCTACAATCGCGCCAGCCTGAAATTCCTTCTTTCTTCCCACACAATGGTCAACCTGATATTTGCCGTCATCGCCTACCTGATCGGATCGGTGTCGTTCGCCGTCGTGGTCAGCAAGGTCATGGGCCTGCCCGATCCGCACAGCTACGGTTCCGGCAACCCCGGCGCCACCAACGTGCTGCGCACCGGCAACAAGAAGGCCGCGATCCTGACGCTGATCGGCGATGGCCTGAAGGGCTATGCGGCGGTCATGCTGGTCAAGCACCTGGGCCCCGGCTACGGCGTGGACGATACCGGCATCGCCCTGGCCGCGCTGGCCGTGTTCCTGGGCCACCTGTTCCCGGTGTTCCACCGCTTCGCGGGCGGCAAGGGCGTGGCCACGGCAGCCGGCATCCTGTTCGCCATCCACCCGCTGCTGGGGGCCGGCACACTGGCCAGCTGGCTCATCATCGCGTTCTTTTTCCGCTATTCGTCGCTGGCCGCGCTGGTAGCCGCGATCTTCGCGCCGTTCTTCTACGTGCTGATGTTCGGCGTGGATATCATCGCCGGCGCCGTGCTGGTCATCGGCATACTGCTGATTGCACGCCACCGTAGCAATATCGCCAAGCTGCTGGCCGGCAAGGAAAGCCGGATCGGGGAAAAGAAGAAGGTTTGAGGTTGAGGCACTGCGGGGGTGCTCCCCTCTCCCACAAGTGGAGAGGGAAGAAAACCACGCGCAAGCCGAATCAGGCCGCCTGCGCCAGCGCCGTGAACGGGAACACCATCTCCACGCGCAGGCCGCCTTCGTCGCGGTTGCTGATCGTCAGCCTGCCGCCGCCCTGCCTGACCAGACGGTCGACAATGGCCAGGCCCAGCCCCGAATGTGCATTGCCGCCGCGTGCCGGGTCCAGCCGCACGAACGGCATGGTCACGCGCTCGATGGCATCGGCCGGGATGCCCGGGCCCTGGTCTTCCACGGTCAGGCACCAGCCCTCGCTGGTGCGTGTCGTCGCCACGTAGACCGGCGGCGCCCCGTAGGCATAGGCGTTGTCCACCAGGTTGCCGATGATGCGGTCCAGTTGGGTGGCGATCATGCGGAAGCCCTCGCCGGCGGTCAGTTCCAGCACCACCAGCCTGTCCTGCTCGTGCAGCGACGCTGCCAGTTCCACAATACGCTTGTCCACCGGCACCGGCCGGGCCGTGGGCTCGCTGCTCTGCGCAAAGGTCAGGAACTGCTCGACGATGGCCGACATCGAGTCCACGTCGCGCGTCACGCCGGCGGCCGCCTTGGGGTCCGACAGCATCTCGGCCCGCAGACGCAGGCGCGCCAGCGGTGTCTTCAGGTCATGCGCGATGCCGGCCAGCATCGTATTGCGCTCCTGGTCGATGCGGAACAGGTCCGCCACCATGCGATTGAAACGCACCATCAGCTGGCGCAACTCGTGCGGCCCGCGCTCGCGCAGGGGCGGCACGGCCTGCTGGCGCGACAGCTTCTCGGCCGCTTCCGCCATGTCGCGCACCGGGCGCTGGATCTGCCACGCCACGAACAGCGCGAACACGATCGCCACCCCTACCACCAGCACCACGCCCGGAATCAGCCGATTATCGGGCGGGGGGTTATGCACGAACAGGATCGGCATGGCGATCCAGCGGTTGCGGTTGGGCAGCTTGATCCAGAGCCGGGGCGTGGACAATTCGTCCTCCAGCCGCACCTCCGAGCCCGGTGGCAGGCGGCGCGTGAACTGGTCCACCAGACGGCGCGGGCGGCCCCCCTGGGGCGGCCCGGCGTGCTCGTCCGCCACGGCGGTATCGGCCACTTCCACCAGGCTCGGCAACGGCACGGGCGGCCTGGCGTCCAGGGCACGCTGAATGCTGTCCAGCTGGAACAGCATCTGCTCGACCGAATAGTCGATCTGCTGCTGGCGCCGATCCATGCGCAGGATGGCGAGCCACGAGAAATGGCTGATCATCAGCACGGCGGCGATCAGCAGCGCCATGCGGCCGAACAGGGTGTCAATTCTTAGCTTCATGCCTTGGCTTCATGCGGTGGCTCCATTTCGGGAGCCTTATTGCGGAACGCTGTCCTCGGCTTCGTCGGGCACGAAGGTGTAGCCCCGGCCACGTACGGTCTGGATATAGCGCGGACGCTGCGCGTCTTCGTCCAACAGCCGCCGCAGGCGCCAGATCTGCACGTCGATGCCGCGGTCGCTGATGCCGTTGGCGGTGCCATACATCAGTTCGACGATGCGCTCGCGCGACAGCACTTCCAGCGGGTGCATCAGCAGCAGCTTCAGCAGCGCGAATTCGGTATCGCTGATCGACACGGCCTGGCCGCTGCGCTCCAGCGAGCGCTGTCGAAAATTCACCCGGAACGGGCCGAAGGCGATCGATTCGCGGTCTTCGGGCGCGGCGGCCGGACGGGCCAGCTTGCGCCGCAGCACGGCGTTGATGCGCGCCAGCAGCTCGCGCGGCGAGAAAGGCTTGCCCAGATAGTCGTCGGCGCCAATCTCCAGCCCGACGATGCGGTCGATCTCGTCGCTGCGGGCGGTCAGCAGAATCACCGGGATGTCGTCGTTCTTGGCACGCAGGTTGCGCAAGGCGGTAAGGCCGTCGACCTTGGGCATCATCAGATCGAGCACAATCAGCGAGGGGCGCTCGCGTTCCAGCCGGGCCTGCAGGCCATCGCCATCGTGCAGCACCGACACCGCAAAGCCCTGCGATGTCAGGTATTCGCGCAGGAGGTCGCGCAATTCGGGATCGTCGTCGACGACGAGAATCTGTGTGGGCTGGTTTGTACGCATAGGCACATGATAGTCAGGACGGGCATCCAACTTTGCAAATGCCCGGGACGGTTTTGTTTCTGGAGGTTACACCCACGCCGCCCGTAACCCGCTGTAATAAAAGCGGGAAACCGCGAAATACGTGGGATCACGGCTGCACATTATGCTTGCATCCATGACGCGCCCCGCCGGGCGCCATCCCACCTGACGGCGGGTCGCCCTGCCCTCGCGATGCGGCATACTGCTGCCACTTAGCCGTCACAGTCGCTGTGAGAATACCGTTTGGCATGCACTCCTTTTACGTCGTGCCGGTTCCCAGGATTCCGTTCATGTCCCACCCAGAACAAGGTCAACCCATTCCTCCCACCCCGCCCCGCGGCCCGGTCCGTTCGCGCCGCCGCACCTGGATTGCCGTCGCCGTCATCGTTGTGCTGGCAGGCGCCGGCTGGTACTGGTACAGCCACCACAAGGCGGCGCAGGAAGCCAGCGCCGGCGCGCCCGGGGCCGCCAGCGGCGCGGCGGGCATGGGGGCAGGCCGGCGCGGGCCGGGTGGACCGGGGGGGCCGAACGCCATGCCGCGCTCGCCCGTGGTCGTCAACACGGTCAGCAAGCGCAACATGGACGTGGTGCTGAATGGCCTGGGCAACGTGACGCCGGTGGCCAACGTCACCGTGCGCGCGCAGGTTTCGGGCCCGCTGCTGAAGGTGCTGTTCAAGGAAGGCCAGATGGTCAAGGCCGGCGACGTGCTGGCCGAGATCGATCCGCGCCCGTTCCAGGCCGCGCTGGACCAGGCCGTGGGCCAGCTGGCCCGTGACCAGGCCCTGCTGCAGAACGCCCGGCTGGACCAGCAGCGCTACAAGACGCTACTGTCGCAGGATTCGATCTCGAAGCAGCAGGTGGACACGCAGGACGCGCTGGTGCGCCAGTACGAAGGCGTGGTCAAGACCGACCAGGGCAACGTCGACAACGCGCGGCTGAACCTGGGCTACACGCGCATCGTGGCGCCCACCTCGGGCCGCATCGGCCTGCGTCAGGTGGACCCCGGCAACATCGTCAGCACCGGCGACACCAATGGCATCGCCCTGATCACGCAGATCCAGCCCATCACCGTGCTGTACACGATTCCCGAGGACAACCTGCCCGCCGTGCTCAGGAAACTCAACGCCGGCGAGAAGCTCCAGGTGCAGGCGTGGGATCGCCAGATGCGCAACCAGCTGGCCGAGGGCGCGCTGCTGACCACCGATAACCAGATCGACACCACCACCGGCACGGTCAAGCTCAAGGCCATCTTCCAGAATACGGACGGGATGCTGTTCCCGAACCAGTTCGTGAACGTGCGCACCCGCGTGGATACCATGGAAGACGCCACGGTGATTCCGGTGGCCGCCATCCAGCGTGGCCAGCAAGGCACCTTTGTCTACGTGGTGGGCGACGACAGCACGGTGAAGGTGCAGGTGGTGACGCTGGGCCCGAGCGACGGGGCCCGCACCGCCGTGCTCAAGGGTGTGGAGCCCGGCCAGCGCGTGGTGGTGGACGGCGCGGACCGTCTCAAGGAAGGCATGGTCGTGGAAGCGGTGGACCCGGCCGCGCGCGCCGCGCAACTGCAGCCGTCAAGCGCGCCTCGGGCGCGTGGCCGCCGTGGCAACTGGGGCGGTGCCAGCGGCGCGCATGGTGGCGCCAGCGGCACCCACGCGGCGCCGGGCGCGGCCAGCGACGGCGCCGGCGCTTCGGCAGCGGCGGGCGCCCCGGGCGAACGTCGTCGCATGCGCGACGCCGACGCCAGCCCGAATCCGGCCACCAGCACGCCGGCCAACCCCGGCGCCAGCGTTGGCCAGCGGCCGCAGCAGTAAGCAGAGGAGTCAAAAAGCGGCATGAATCCTTCACGCATCTTTATCGAGCGGCCGGTTGCCACAGCCCTGCTGATGCTGGCCATCCTGCTGTCGGGGCTGCTCGCGTTCAAACTGCTGCCGCTCTCGGCCCTGCCTGAAGTCGACTATCCGACCATCCAGGTCACCACGCTATACCCCGGTGCCAGCCCCGACGTGATGACGTCGTCGGTCACGGCGCCGCTGGAGCGCCAGTTCGGCCAGATGCCGGGCCTCAAGCAGATGTCGTCGTCGTCATCGGGCGGCGCGTCGGTCATCACGCTGCAGTTCGAGCTGACGCTGTCGCTGGACGTGGCCGAGCAGGAGGTGCAGGCCGCCATCAACGCCGGCGGCAACCTGCTGCCCGCCGACCTGCCGATGCCGCCGGTCTACAGCAAGGTCAATCCGGCCGACGCGCCGATCATGACGCTGGCGATGACGTCCGACACCCTGCCGCTGCCCAAGCTGCAGGACATGGTCGACACCCGCGTAGCCGCCAAGATCTCCCAGATCCAGGGTGTGGGCCTGGTCACCATCAGCGGCGGCCAGCGCCCCGCCGTGCGCATCCAGGCCAACCCGACCGCGCTGGCCAACCTGGGCATGTCGATCGACGACCTGCGCACCGCCATCGGCAGCGCCAACGTCAACGGCGCCAAGGGCAGCTTCGACGGCCCGTCGCGCGCGTCGACCATCGACGCCAACGACCAGCTCAAGTCGGCCGACGAATACAAGCAGATCATCATCGGCTACCAGAACGGCGCGCCGATCCGCATCACCGACGTGGCCGACATCATCGATGGCCCCGAGAACAGCCGCCTGGCCGCGTGGGCCAACGCCAAGCCGGCCATTGTGGTCAATATCCAGCGCCAGCCGGGCGCCAATGTGATCGAGGTGGTAGACCGCATCAAGACGCTGCTGCCGCAGTTGCAGCAGGCACTGCCGGCGTCCGTGCACGTGCAGATGCTGACCGACCGCACCACCACGATCCGCGCCTCGGTCAAGGACGTGGAGTTCGAGCTGCTGCTGGCCGTCGCCCTGGTGGTGATGGTGATCTTCATCTTCCTGCGCAACCTGTCGGCCACCATCATCCCGGGCGTGGCCGTGCCGCTGTCGCTGGTGGGCACGTTCGGCGTGATGTACCTGGCCGGCTTCTCGATCAACAATCTCACGCTGATGGCGCTGACTATCGCCACGGGCTTCGTGGTGGACGACGCCATCGTGATGATCGAGAACATCATGCGCTACATCGAGGAAGGCGATTCCCCGATGGAGGCCGCGCTGAAGGGGTCGAAGCAGATCGGCTTCACGATCATCTCGCTGACGTTCTCGCTGGTGGCCGTGCTGATTCCGCTGCTGTTCATGGGCGATGTGGTGGGGCGGCTGTTCCGTGAATTCGCGATCACGCTGGCGGTGTCGATCCTGATCTCGGCCGTGGTGTCGCTGACCCTGACGCCAATGATGTGCGCGCGCCTGCTGCGCCATGTGCCGGAGAGCGAACAGTCGCGCTTCCACCTGGCCACGGGCCGCTTCTTCGACAACGTGATCAAACGGTACGGCCAGGCGCTGGAATGGGTGCTGGCGCGCCAGACCGCCACGCTGATCGTGGCCGTCGGCACGCTGGTGCTGACCGGCCTGCTCTACCTGGTGGTGCCCAAGGGCTTCTTCCCGGTGCAGGACACCGGCGTGATCCAGGCCATCACCGAGGCCGCGCAGACCAGCTCCTTCCAGTCGATGGGGCGCAAGCAGGAAGCCGTGCAAAAGGTGATCCTGCAAGATCCGGCGGTGGCCAGCGTGTCGTCGTTCATCGGCGTGGATGGCACCAACCAAACCATCAACGCCGGGCGCATGCTGATCAACCTGAAGCCCAAGGGCGAGCGCGATTCGATGGCAGCGGTAACCGACCGTCTGCAGGATGCCGTGCAAAAGCTGGGCGGTGTGTCGCTCTACATGCAGCCCGTGCAGGACCTGACGATCGAAGACCGCGTGGCGCGCACCCAGTACCAGTTCACGGTGGAAGACCCCGACCCGACCGTGCTGGCCGAATGGGTGCCGAAGCTTGTCGAACGGCTGCAGCGCGAGCCTGAACTGCGCGACGTGGCCAGCGACCAGCAGAACAACGGCCTGCGCGCCTTCGTGGAGATCGACCGCGACGCCGCCGCACGCTTCGGAATCACCACCGCGGTGATCGACAGCGCGCTGTACAGCGCGTTCGGCCAGCGCCTGATCTCGACCATCTTCACCCAGGCCAGCCAGTACCGCGTGGTGCTGGAGACGATGCCGGAATTCCGTACCAGCCCCGCATCGCTGGCCGAACTGCGGCTGCCGTCGTCGTCGGGCGGCCAGGTGCCGCTGGGCTCCATCGCGCGGATTTCCGAACGCACCGGCCCGCTCGTGATCAACCATCAGGGGCAGTTCCCGGCGGCCACGATCTCGTTCAACCTGGCGCCGGGTGAATCGCTGGGCGCCGCCGTCGACAAGATCACCAAGGTGGAGCAGGAAATCGGGCTGCCGATCTCGATGGCCACCGAATTCCAGGGGGCCGCGCTGGCCTTCCGGGCGTCGCTGTCGAACACGCTGTGGCTGATCCTGGCCGCCGTGGTCACCATGTACATCGTGCTGGGCGTGCTCTACGAGAGCACCATCCATCCGGTGACGATCCTTTCCACGCTGCCGTCGGCGGGTGTCGGCGCGCTGCTGGCACTGCTGGTCTTCCAGCAAGACCTGGGCATTATCGCGATCATCGGCATCATCCTGCTGATCGGGATCGTGAAGAAGAACGCCATCATGATGATCGACTTCGCGCTCGAGGCCGAACGCGAACACGGCATGAAGCCGTACGACGCCATCTTCCAGGCCTGCCTGCTGCGGTTCCGGCCCATCCTGATGACCACCATGGCCGCACTGCTGGCCGCGCTGCCGATGATGCTGGGCTCCGGCATCGGCTCGGAACTGCGCCGGCCGCTGGGTATCACGATGGTTGGTGGCCTGCTGGTCAGCCAGGTGCTGACGCTGTTCACCACGCCGGTAATCTACCTGGCGTTCGACCGCGTGGCGTATCGCCTCAAGGACTGGCGCGTCCGCAGGTACGGCAACCCGAACGATGGCGACGATGATCGTAACGACGGCGACGATGGCGGCCCAGGCGGCCACCACGTGACGCCGCGTCCGCAGGAGCCGAACGTCTGATGAACCTGTCGGCCGCCTTCATCCATCGCCCGGTAGCCACCGCGCTGCTGACCATCGGCATCCTGCTGGCGGGCATTGCCGCGTTCCGGTTGCTGCCGGTATCGCCGCTGCCGCAGGTGGACTTTCCCACGATCTCGGTCTCGGCGTCGCTGCCCGGCGCCAGCCCCGAGACCATGGCCGCCACCGTGGCCACGCCGCTGGAGCGTGCGCTGGGCGCCATCGCGGGCGTGACGGAGATCACGTCGAGCAGTTCGCTGGGCTCCACGCGCGTGACGCTGCAGTTCGACCTGTCGCGCGACATCGACGGCGCCGCCCGCGACGTGCAGGCCGCCATCAATGCGTCGCGCGCCACGCTGCCCACCAGCCTGCCGAACAACCCCACCTACCGCAAGGTGAACCCGGCCGACGCGCCGATCATGATCATCGCGCTGACGTCGCCGACCATGACCCGCGGCCAGCTATACGACGCGGCGTCCACGATCCTGGCCCAGAAGCTGTCGCAGGTGGAGGGCGTGGGCCAGGTGACGATCGGCGGATCATCGCTGCCGGCCGTGCGGGTGGAGCTTAATCCCACCGCGCTGAACCACTACGGCATTTCGCTGGAGGACGTGCGCAACACGATCAGCGCCACCAACGCGAACCGGCCGCTGGGCATCCTGGACAACCCCAACACGGCATGGCAGGTCTATGCCAACGACCAGGCGATGGCGGCCAAGGATTACATGCCGCTGATCATCCGCTACGCCACGCCGGGCACCTATTCGTCGACGTCGGCCGGCGCGCTGATCGCCAGCACGGCCAACGCCGCCGCGGGCGGCAACGTCAGCACCAAGACCGTCAACGGCGTCACCACCACCACGATCACCACCAGCAGCGGCACTACCACCATCAGCACGGGCGCCACGGGCGGCAACGTCAACAGCGGCGGCCCGAACTCGTTCGCGGTGCCGGTGCGGCTGCAGGATGTGGCCAATGTGGTGGATTCGGTGCAGGACATCCGCAACGCCGGCTCGGCCAACGGCCAGCCGTCGGTGCTGCTGGTGCTGAACCGGTCGCCGGGCGCCAACATCATCGAGACCGTCGACCGCGTCAACGACATGCTGCCGCAGCTGCGCAAGATGATCCCGGCCACGATCTCGCTGGACGTGATGATGGACCGCACGCCCACCATCCGCGCGTCGCTGCGCGAGGTGGAGCACACGCTGATGATCTCAGTGGCGCTGGTGATCATGGTGGTGTTCGTGTTCCTGCGCAACGTGCGCGCCACGCTGATCCCGAGCGTGGCCGTGCCGGTATCGCTGGTGGGCACGTTCACCATCATGTACCTGGCCGGCTTCTCACTGAACAACCTGTCGTTGATGGCGCTGACGATTGCCACGGGCTTCGTGGTCGACGACGCCATCGTGGTGCTGGAGAACATCTCGCGGCACATCGAGGAAGGCATGAAACCGATGGCCGCCGCGCTGCGCGGCGCGCGCGAGGTGGGCTTCACGGTGCTGTCGATGAGCCTGTCGCTGATCGCCGTGTTCATTCCGCTGCTGCTGATGGGCGGCATCGTGGGCCGGCTGTTCCAGGAATTCGCGATCACGCTGTCGGTGGCCATCCTGGTGTCGCTGGTGGTCTCGCTGACCACCACGCCGATGATGTGCGCCCTGCTGCTGCGTCCGGTGCATGAGGAGAAGCAGGGCCGCTTCCACCGCGCCACGGAACACCTGTTCGTCCGCCTGCAGAATGGCTATGCGCGCACGCTCGGCGTGGCGCTGCGCCACGGCCCGGTCATCTGGATCGTGCTGCTGCTGACCATCGCGCTGAACGTCTACCTGTACGTGATCGTGCCCAAGGGCTTCTTTCCGCAGCAGGACACCGGGCGGCTGATCGGCTTCATCCGCGCGGACCAGGCCACGTCGTTCCAGCTGATGCGCACCAAGCTCGACAACTTCATCAAGATCGTCCAGTCGGATCCGGCGGTGGTCAACGTGACCGGCTTCACGGGCGGCTCGCAGCGCAACACGGGGCAGATGTTCGTCACGCTGAAGCCGCTTTCCGAGCGCAAGGAGACGGCCGACCAGATCGTGGCGCGGCTGCGCGGCAAGCTGGCCAAGGAGCCCGGCGCGAGCCTGTTCCTGACGCCGGTGCAGGACATCCGCATCGGCGGCCGCCAGAGCAGTTCGGCCTACCAGTTCACGCTGCAGTCCGATGACCTTGATGTGCTGCGCGCGTGGGAGCCCAAGGTGCGCGCGGCGATCTCGAACATCAAGGGCCTGGAGGACGTGGACACCGATACCAACGACAAGGGCTTGCAGACGTCGGTCATCATCGACCGCGACACGGCGTCGAAGCTCGGCGTCACGGCCCAGCAGATCGATGCGATCCTGAACGACGCGTTCGGCCAGCGGCTGGTGTCGACGATCTATCACCCGCTGAACCAGTACCGCGTGGTGATGGAACTGAGCCAGGAATACCTGCAGGGCCCGCATGCGCTGCAGGACATCTACGTGGTCACGGGCGGCGGCAAGCGCGTGCCGCTGTCGGCCTTCGCGCGCGTGACGCCCACCAGCACGCCGCTGGGCGTGAACCACCAGGGCCAGTTCGCCGCGTCGACCATCTCGTTCAACCTAGCCGAGGGCTACTCGCTGTCGCAGGCCACCGACGCCATCAAGCTGGCGATGGCGCAGATCGGCGCGCCCGAGACGCTGCAGGCCAACTTCGCAGGCGGCGCCAAGGCGTTCCAGGATTCGCTCAAGAGCCAGCCGCTGCTGATCCTGGCCGCCATCATCACGATCTACATCGTGCTGGGCATTCTCTACGAGAGCTACGTCCACCCGCTGACGATCCTGTCGACGCTGCCGTCGGCGGGCGTGGGCGCGCTGCTGGCGCTGCTGCTATTCAAGACGGAGTTCAGCATCATCGCGCTGATTGGCGTGATCCTGCTGATCGGCATCGTCAAGAAGAACGCGATCATGATGATCGACTTCGCCATCGACGCCGAACGGCGCGACGGGCTGAGCCCGCGCGACGCCATCTACCGCGCCTGCCTGCTGCGGTTCCGACCGATCATGATGACCACGGCGGCGGCGCTGCTGGGCGCGGTGCCGCTGGCGCTGGGCCGCGGCGATGGCGCCGAGCTGCGTGCGCCGCTGGGTATCTCGATCGTCGGCGGCCTGGTGGTCAGCCAGTTGCTCACGCTGTACACGACGCCCGTGGTCTACCTGACGCTGGACCGCTTGCGCCTGAAGGTCAATGCCTGGCGCGCACGCCGGCAGCAAAGCGGCACCGCGCCGCAACTCGAACACTGAAGAAGGCATCCGCCATGTTCCGACACTCCTATTCTCTTTCGGTGGTGGCCCTGGCCTGTGCCCTGCTGGCCGGCTGCGCGGTCGGCCCCGACTACAAGCGTCCCGACGCCCCCGTCCCCCAGGCCTTCAAGGAAGCCAGCGACACCATGCCCGCATGGACCGGCGACTGGAAGACCGCCGAGCCGCAGGATGCGGCGGGCCGCCCCGACTGGTGGCGCGTGTTCAACGACCCCGCGCTAGACGGCCTGATGTCGCAGGTGCAGGTGTCGAACCAGAACATCAAGGCCGCCGAGGCGATCTATCGCCAGGCCACAGCGTCGCTGGCGGCGGCACGCGCGGGCTACTTCCCGACCGTCGGCGCCAACGTGGGCGTGTCGCGTGGCGCATCAAGTTCGGGGGGCCGGGTCACCAATGGCCAGAACGCCACGCTGTCGGCCAGCTGGGAAATCGACATCTGGGGACGTATCCGTCGCCAGGTGGAGAGCGCCGAGGCCGGCGCGCAGGCCAGCCAGGCCGACCTGGCATCGACACTGCTGTCCACGCAGGCCACGCTGGCCCAGAGCTACTTCTCGCTGCGCGTGGCCGATGCCCAGCGCGCGCTGCTGGACCGCACCGTGGCCGACTATGCCAAGTCGCTGCAACTGGTGCAGAACCAGTACAAGGCCGGCACCGCACAACGTTCCGACGTGCTGCAGTCGGAAACGCAGCTCAAGTCCGCCCAGGCCCAGCAGCTCGATATCCAGATCAGCCGCGCGCAGCTGGAGCACGCCATCGCCATCCTGGTCGGCCGGCCGCCTTCGGAACTGAACATCGCGCCGGCCGACACCCAGGGCCCCGTGCCGGTGGTGCCGGTGGCCGTGCCCTCACAAATGCTGGAACGCCGGCCCGACATCGCCGCCGTCGAGCGCCGCATGGCATCGGCCAATGCCGAAATCGGCGTGGCCCAGGCGGCCTACTATCCCACCCTGTCGCTGTCGGCCACGGGCGGCCTCACGGCCAGCACGCTGGCGCGCTGGCTGTCGCTGCCCGATCGCGTGTGGTCGGTCGGTGCCGGCCTGGCCGGCACGGTGTTCGACGGTGGCCTGCGCAGCGCCGCCAAGGCACAGGCCGTAGCCGCCTACGACCAGACCGTGGCCAACTATCGCCAGACCGTGCTGACGGCCTTCCAGGAAGTCGAGGACAACCTTGCCTCGGCACGCGTGCTGGAACAGGAAGCCACGGTCCAGGGCGACGCCCTGCGCTCCGCCCGCGAGGCGCTATCGCTGGTCAACAACCGCTACAAGGCCGGCACTGCCGGCCTGCTCGACGTACTGACCGCCCAGACAGCGGCCTATACCGCCGAAACCACCACGCTGCGCATCATGGATCGCCAGTACACGGCTGCCATCACGCTGATCAAGGCGCTGGGCGGTGGATGGCATGGGTATGACGTGGAGGTCGGGAAGGCGGAGGCGGCTGGGACCGGCGTTGGCGCTTCCACGCCTGCGACGACGCAGTAAGGCCTTCGTATCGGAATTTCGTAGGAATATGAAAGACAGCCGCGCACGACCGCGTTAGCGGTCGCGCTGTCGGACTCCGCGATTCTCGTCTGGGCGAGATCGAATACCTCGCAAACAGCATTCGCCACACCGACGCCACAAAAACGCAGAACGTCGATCTCCCGGAAGAAAAATTCCTGCAGTTTCCACCAACCCGCTGGAATTGGCTGACCGCTAACCTCCTGCGTCTGACGTACGACCCCTGAGCACATCTTCCATGTGATAGATAGCCAATATCCGGCTGCGTACGCTGTTCTTTACTTGCGTCTTCGGCTTTGTCATCGACGCGGCCAACCTGAAGCCGCGTCGGTGGGATTGCATCTCTTCGACGGACAGGTAGCTGCCGACTCGCCCCCCCAGGCCGCCTACCGCCCCTCCGGCACCGGCAGCGGCTGCTGGCTGACCCGTTCCTTCAGCCACGTCGCGGCCTTGCCCAGCGGGCGCTGCTTGTGCCAGACGATCTCCATGGCGACGGGCCAGTCCTGGTCCTGGAAGGTTAGTTGGGGCGATACCAGCCCGGCCGCCGCTGGCGAATTGGCGGCGACGTGCCACGGCACGAACGCCCAGCCCAGGCGGCGCTTGACCAGTTCGACGATGACCCACTGGCTTTCCACCCACCAGACTTCGGCGGCCACGCGCAGGCGCTTCTTTTCCTCGCTGTCGCTGCGCGTGGCCACCATCAGCTGGCGGTAGCGCTTCAGTTCCTCGAAGTCCACGCGCGGCTGCGCGGCCAGCGGGTGGTCGGGCGCGCAGATGATCGGCATGGGCACCCAGCCCAGCGCGTGGAAGCCCAGTTCCGGCGGCAAGATCTCCTGGCGCCACATGATGCCCAGGTCCGCGCACTGGCTCAGCACCAGGCGGCTGACGTCCTCCATCAGCGGAAACAGGATTTCCAGCTCGACCGACGGGAAGCGCTCCGAAAACTCGGTCAGCAGTTCGCCGAGCGTTTCCTCTGGATACAACTCGTCCACGGCCAGGGTGAGGCGCGACTCAACCCCTTCGCCCAGGCTCTTGGCCACGCCCCGGAAATGCTCGCAGCGCTCCAGGATCACGCGGGCTTCCAGCAACAGCCGTTCGCCAGCGGGCGTCAGCACCGGGTATCGGGCGCTGCGGTCGAACAGCGTGGTGTCCAGGTCGACCTCGAGGTTGGCCACGGCGGCGCTGATCACCGACTGGGCCTTGCCAAGCTGACGGGCAGCGGCCGAAAACGAGCCGGTTTCGGCGGCGGCCGCAAACGCCTGAAGCTGGTCGAGAGAAAGGGACATGGTGTGCGCGGTGTTCTACGACGGCGATGCGGTGGGGCGTCAGCCGTCATCTATCGGATTTTTAGATGGTATCCAACTTGCGATCAGCTGTCGCGCCGATAGAATGCCTCCCATCGTCGAATTTTGCTGAAATTGGAGAGTCTCATGCGTACCACTGCAGACCGTATTCGTCACACCGTCGGTTTCGAGGTGATCGGTCTGATCGCGTTCGCGCCGCTGGCCAGCTGGGTGTTCGGGTACGACCTGCACCAGATGGGCATCGTTGGCGCGGTGGCGGCCCTGATCGCCGCCACGTGGAACTACATCTACAACATCCTGTTCGACCGCGCGATGCTGCGCTTCACGGGCCAGCTCAAGAAGTCGGCGCCGATCCGCGTGCTGCACGCGATCCTGTTCGAGGGCGGCCTGCTGATCGTGTTCCTGCCGTCGGTGGCGTGGTACCTGAAGATCGGCCTGGTCGAGGCCTTTGTCATGGACATCGCCGTGGCCGGCTACTACATGGTCTACGCGTTCTTCTACAACTGGGCCTACGACGTCATCTTCCCGATCCCGAACGCCACGCCGTCGGCGCGCCCGGCGGCATCCACGTCGGCATCCGATTGCCAGTCGGCCAACTGAGCGGACTGAGCGGACCGAGCGCCGCGTAGTCGACCTCGATCACGAAATGCGGCCGGAAACGGCCACATGACGTCATCCGGCGTGCATGGGCCATGCGTTAACATGCTCGCCATGCTCATCCGTCCGTCCATGCTCCGCCGCAGCCTGTCGCCCGCCATCATCGCGGCCACGCTGCTCATCCTCGGCCTGTCCGGAGCCCAGGCCAAGCCCGTCAAGAGTGCCAAGGCTGCTCGCGCTGCCACCGCTGCCACGGCAGTCGCCGCCACAGCCGGTGCCGCCCGCGCCAAGGCCGAACCCGCCGATCCCGCCGCCGCGCGCAGCGGCCTGCCCGCCACCGTGACCGCCGCGCTGCGCCGTGCCCATGTGCCGCTGTCCGCCGCGAGCTTCTACGTGGTCAAGGTGGGCGCCCCGCAGGCGCGCGTGAGCTGGAACGCCGAGACGCCGATGAATCCGGCCTCGACGATGAAGGTAGTCACCACCTTCGCCGGCCTGCAGCTGCTGGGGCCCGAATTCCGCTGGCTGACGTCGCTCTATGCCGATAACCAGCCCGGCCCCGATGGCACGATCAACGGCAACGTCTACCTGCGTGGCCGGGGCGATCCCAAGCTCGTGCCCGAGGAAATGGCCAAGCTCGTGGCCACGGCCCGGTCCGCCGGCGCCAACACCATCAACGGCGACGTGGTGCTGGACCGCAGCTTCTTTGCCGATGGCATGGACGGCAGCTACACCATCGACGGCGAGACCCAGCGCGCCTACAACGTGAATCCGGACGCCCTGCTCTACGCGTTCAAGACGCTGTCCTTCACGATCACCCCCGACGCCGCCAACCGCACCGTGGACGTGGCCGTCACGCCCGCCCTGGCGCAGCTGCGCGTGGACAACCGGATGACGCTGGCCAACGGCCGCTGCGGCGACTGGAAGTCGCGCGCCACGCCGAGCATCATGCCGCAGCCAGACGGCACGGTCGTGGCATCGTTCGACGGCAGCTACTCGGCCGACTGCGGCGAACACATCGTCAACCTGGCCACGCTGAGCCATAGCGATTTCATCTGGGGTGGCTTCGTCGCCGAATGGCAGAACGCCGGCGGCCGCTTCGCGCGTCCGCCCGGCCTGCGCAGCGGCTCGGTGCCGCGCAACGCCTTCCTGCTGGCGCGCCACTACGGCCAGCCGCTGGGCGACATCGTGCGCGACATCAACAAGTTCTCGAACAACGTGATGGCCCGCCAGCTGTTCCTGACGATCGGGGCGGAGATGGATCGCAAGGGGCCGGCCAGCACCGACAAGTCGTCGCGCGTGATTCATCAGTGGCTGGCCAAGCAGGGCCTGGACATGCCGAACCTAGTGCTCGAGAACGGCTCCGGGCTGTCCCGCGACGAGCGCATCAGCGCCTACGACATGGCCCGCCTGCTGCAACAGGCACTGGCCAGCAACGTCGGGCCGGTACTGCTCGATTCGCTGCCGATCCTCGGCGTCGACGGCACGCTGCGCAACCGCCTGACCCGCGCCAATGCGGCCGGCAACGCCTACCTGAAGACCGGAACGCTGGCCGATGTGCGGGCGCTGGCCGGCTATGTCGACGCGCTCAATGGCGAGCGCTATGTGGTGGTGGCCTATATCAACCACCCCAACGCGTCAGGCGCCCAGGAAGCACACGATGCGCTGATGCAGTGGGTCTACAAGGGCGCGCCCTAAAGGTGGATTCGGGCGTGGCGAGATTTGAAACGCCTGCCCTCTCCCCCGTCCCTCACCCGCCTGCGGGAGAGGGGAGAAAACCAAGGGCATACCAAGAGCTTTCCGGATGCTCCCGCTCGTGAACGGGGGCAAAACCGGGGGCTCATCAACAGCTTTTGCCGTGCTCCCCTCTCCCGCCCGGCGGGAGAGGGCCAACGTCTACATCTCAGCTGTCCTCGAACGCCGCCGCCGCGCGGCCCAAGCGGTCGCGCACACCGTCCCACGCTTGGGAATCGGGCACCGGCTCGAACACCAGCCGCTGATAGCCTTCCTTGTCGAGCTTGCGCAGCAGGCCGTACAGCGCCTGGGCATACGCGTCGGGTGTGGCCGGCGCCGCCACGAACACGCAGCGGGCATCGGCACTGGCCAGCGCCTTGCCGACGAACACCAGCCGCCCGCCGTCGGGCAGGCCATGCAGGAGCTGCGGCAGTGCGTCGGCCTGCGCCAGCGTCAGCGTGGTGCGCGGCGCGTAGTGGGCCTTGAGGGTGCCCGACGCACGCGGCGCGGCGGCATCGGGCGGCAACGGCAGCGTACCCAGCACGTCGGCCATCATCGCCGCCGTGATCGCGCCGGGGCGCAACAGCACCGGGCCCAGCGTATCCAGGCGCGAAAGATCCACGATCGACGATTCGATGCCCACGTCCACGCCGTCGCCTTCCAGCACGTAGACAGTGCCGCCGAATTCGTCGCGCACGTGTTCGGCCGTGGTCGGGCTGACCTGGCCAAATTTGTTGGCCGACGGCGCGGCAATGCCGCCCCGGCCACGCTTGAAACGCGCCAGCAGCGCCTGGGCCACCGGATGCGACGGGCAGCGCAGACCGATACTGTCCTGCCCGCCCGCCACGTCGGCCGGAATATGCGCGGCGCGCTTCAGGATGATCGTCAGCGGACCGGGCCAGAAGGCGTCGATCAGCTTCTGTGCAGCCTCGGGCACGTCATCGGTCCAGTAGCTGACGTCGCCGCCATCCACCACATGCACGATGACCGGATGATTGGACGGACGGCCCTTGGCGGCGAAGATGCGCGCCACGGCTTCCGGGTTCTCGGCGTCGGCGCCAAGTCCGTAGACGGTCTCGGTCGGAAAGGCCACGAGCTGGCCGGCTTCGAGCAGACGAACCGCCTCGTCAAGCTCGGCGGCCGTGGGCATGCGTGAGGACATCGAATCTCAGAGGGGGATATGCAGGGCCGTGGCGGCGGCATCGAACGCGGCGGCCGCGGCATCCGCCTGGTCGCCCAGGCAGTTCACGTGGCCCATCTTGCGCGACGGGCGCGCGTCGTTCTTGCCATACAGATGCAGCTTGGCGCCGGGTTGGGCCAGCACTTCGTCCCAGGCCGGCGTGCGCTCCAGGCCGAACTCGAACCAGCAGTCGCCCAGCAGGTTCAGCATCTTGCCGGCCGAATGCTGGCGCGTGCTGCCCAGCGGCAGTCGGGCCATCGCACGCACCTGCTGCTCGAACTGGCTCGTCTCGCAGGCATCCATCGTGATATGGCCAGAATTGTGCGGACGCGGGGCCATCTCGTTGGCCACCAGCGTGCCGTCGGTCAGCACGAAGAACTCGATGCACAGCACGCCGACGTAACCCATTTCCGACGTGATCGTGGCGGCGGCCGCGCGGGCTCGCGTGGCGATGTCGTCGGACACGCTCATCGACGGCATCGTCGTGGAAAACAGGATGCCGTCACGATGCACGTTCTCGGCCAGCGGCCAGGTGGCCGTGGTGCCGTCTGCAGCACGGGCTGCCAGCACGGAGACCTCGTAGGCCAGCGGCAGCATCTGCTCCAGCACGCACGGCACGTGCTGCATGGCCTTCCAGGCGGCGCGCACGTCCTCGCGCGTCTTCACGCGGGCCTGGCCCTTGCCGTCATAGCCCATGCGCGCGGTCTTGAGGATGCCGGGCAGCACGTTGTCGGGCACGTTGTCCACGTCGGCGTCGTGCTGGATCACCCAGTGCGGGGCCGGCGGCACGCCCGTACGCTCGGCGCACGACGCAAAGAACTTCTTCTCGCCGATACGGTTCTGCGCAATCGACACGCAGTAGCCGCGCGGCGCCACGAACACACCGGCCTGCTCCAGGCGGTCCAGCGAGATCGACGGCACGTTCTCGAACTCGGTACTCACGGCCTGGCACAGGCTGGCAAGCTCGGCCAGCGCAGCGTCATCGGTGTAGGTGGCGCAAATATGGCGGTCGGCCACGTTGCCCGCAGGGCTGTCCTGATCGGGATCGAGCACGCAGACGCGATAGCCCATCGACTGCGCCGCGTGCGTGAACATGCGGCCCAGCTGGCCGCCGCCGAGCATGCCAAGCCAGGCGCCGGGCAGGATGGGGGCGCCGGGGGCGTCCACGCCAAATTCGGCGCGCGACTCCGCTGTATGGGCTTCGGACAGGTAGGGATGGATATCGGTCGGCATGGCTCAGGCGTGGGGTCGCTACAAGGTCTTAAACGGGAAGGGTCATCGCGCGCGCGGCTTCGGTCTGCTTCGCGCGGAACGCTTCCAGCGCGCTGGCCAGCGCGTCGTCGGTGGTGGCCAGCGTGGCGATCGCGTGCAGCGCCGCATTGGCGGCACCGGCTTCGCCGATGGCGAACGTGGCCACCGGCACGCCCTTGGGCATCTGCACGATCGACAGCAGCGAATCCTCGCCACGCAGGTACTTCGACGGCACGGGCACGCCGAACACCGGCACGATCGTCTTGGCGGCGATCATGCCCGGCAGGTGCGCGGCACCGCCGGCGCCGGCGATGATCGCGCGGATGCCACGGCTGCGTGCCGACTCGGCATAGCGGAACATGTCGTCGGCCATGCGGTGCGCCGATACCACCTGCGCCTCGAATGCCACGTTGAAATCCTTGAGCATGGCCACGGCGTGCTGCATCACGTCCCAGTCGGAACTGCTGCCCATCACCACGCCCACCACCGGCTTTGCTGCGTTGCTCATGTTCTTGTCCCTTCCGCCTTACAGCAGCTGCTCGCCAGTCAGGCGAGTCAGCGCTTCCTTGTACTTGTCGGCGGTCTTCTGCACCACGTCTTCGGGCAGCTTCGGCGCGGGCGCGGTCTTCGGCCACGGCTTGCCGTCGATGCGCACGGCTTCCAGCCAGTCGCGCACGAACTGCTTGTCGAACGACGGCGGGTTGGTGCCCACCTGGTACGAGTCGGCCGGCCAGAAACGCGACGAATCGGCGGTCAGCACCTCGTCCATCAGCGTCAGCGTGCCGTCTTCGTCCAGGCCGAACTCGAACTTGGTGTCGGCGATGATGATGCCGCGCGTGGCCGCGTACTCGGATGCTTCCTTGTACAGGCGGATCGAGATGTCACGCATCTTTTCGGCCAGCTCGCGGCCGATGCGCTGCACCACCTCGTCGAACGAGATGTTCTCGTCGTGCTCGCCCATCTCGGCCTTGGCCGCCGGGGTGAAGATCGGCTCGGGCAGCTTCTGCGCGTTCTGCAGGCCGGCCGGCAGCGCGATGCCGCAGACCTTGCCCGTGGCCTGGTAGTCCTTCCAGCCGCTGCCGGCCAGGTAGCCGCGCACCACCGCTTCCACCAAGATCGGCTTCAGGCGCTTGACCACCACGGCGCGGCCCTTGACCTGCGCCACTTCGTCCGGCGCCACCACGCTTTCCGCCGTCACGCCCGTCTCGTGGTTCGGCACGATATGCGCGAGCTTCCCGAACCAGAAGTTGGCCATCTGGTTCAGCACGCGGCCCTTGGCCGGAATCGGTTCGCCCATGATCACGTCGAAGGCCGACAGGCGATCGGTCGTCACGATCAGCAGCTTGTCGTCGCCGACAGCGTAGTTGTCGCGGACCTTGCCCTTGCCGAGCAGCGGCAGGGACTGGATGGAGGATTCGTAGAGGGCGTCAGACATGGTGTGAAAGCGGCTGCGGCTGAAAACAAGCGGGGCTTCGTGCAATTGGCGAAGCCCCATGAAGTACGAACGCCCCGCGCGCTGGGCGGGCGGGGCGGCGAAACGATTTACTGCACGACCTGGGCGAGCTTGCCCGACGTGTACTGGCCGGCGATGTCGGCCAGCGACACGGCCTTGATCTTGCTGGCCTGGCCTTCGCAACCGAAAGCGATGTAGCGGGCCTTGCAAACCTGCTTGGCGGCTTCGCGGGCCGGCTTCAGGTATTCGCGCGGGTCGAACTTGCTCGGGTTTTCCGCGAAGAAGCGGCGGATCGCGCCGGTCATCGCCAGGCGGATGTCGGTGTCGATGTTGATCTTGCGCACGCCGTACTTGATGGCTTCCTGGATTTCTTCCACCGGCACGCCGTACGTTTCCTTCATGTCGCCACCGAACTGGCGGATTTCGGCCAGCAGTTCCTGCGGCACCGACGACGAACCGTGCATCACCAGGTGCGTGTTCGGGATGCGGGCGTGGATTTCCTTGATGCGGCCGATGGCCAG
The DNA here is from genome assembly GCF_002858765.1 of Cupriavidus pauculus. Classification (GTDB taxonomy): domain Bacteria; phylum Pseudomonadota; class Gammaproteobacteria; order Burkholderiales; family Burkholderiaceae; genus Cupriavidus; species Cupriavidus pauculus_B. The sequence goes on along the minus strand of NZ_PJRP01000001.1, from coordinate 796,464 downwards.
GATGTCGCCCGTGGGCTTGCGCGTGAACTTGTACGCGCCGTGCGACGTGCCGATGGCGATGGCCAGGGCGTCCAGTTGTGTGGCCTTGACGAAGTCGGCGGCCTGCTCCGGATCGGTCAGCAGCATCGAGTGGTCGAGCTTGCCTTCGGCGCCGATACCGTCTTCCTCGCCGGCCTCACCAGTTTCCAGCGAGCCCAGGCAGCCCAGTTCGCCTTCCACGGTCACGCCCAGCGCGTGGGCCATCTGCACGACCTTGCGGGTGACGTCGACGTTGTACTCGTAGTCGGACGGGGTCTTGCCGTCTTCCTTCAGCGAGCCGTCCATCATCACCGACGAGAAGTTCAGGTCGATGGCGGCCTTGCAGATCGCCGGCGACTGGCCGTGATCCTGGTGCATCACCACGGGGATGTGCGGATAGGCTTCCACGGCGGCTTCGATCAGGTGACGCAGGAAGTGCTCGCCAGCGTATTTGCGCGCGCCTGCCGAGGCTTGCATGATCACCGGGGCGTTGACCTCGTCGGCGGCCTGCATGATGGCCTGCACCTGCTCGAGGTTGTTCACGTTGAAGGCCGGCAGACCGTAGCTGTTCTCGGCGGCATGGTCCAGCAGCTGGCGCATGGATACGAGTGGCATGTCAAACTCCTGAATAAAAAATCGGTATCTAGTATTTTTTCGATGCTGCGCCGGGCAGGTTCGCGCATCCGCGGTGCGCCGTCCGTGCAGCGCACCACATCGGACGTTTCTCTACTTGAACTTGCTGCCGACCCTCACGATCTTCAGCGTGTTCGTGCCGCCGGCCTGGCCCATCGGCTCACCGATTGTCAGCACAATGAAATCGCCATGCTGCACGGCGCCCTGCGCCAGCAGCAGTTCCTCGGCCTGTTCCAGCGCCTCGTCCCGGTCGGTGCTCGACTGCAGCGGCAGCGGCACCACATTGCGGTAGAGCTGCATCTTGCGCTGCGACGCCAGGTTCGGCGTCATGGCATAGATCGGCACATGGATGCGGTGACGGCTCATCCACAAGGCGGTGGCGCCCGAATCGGTCAGCGCGGCAATGGCCTTCACGCCTAGATGATAGGCCGTGAACAGCGCACCCATGGCAATCGACTGGTCGATGCGCGAGAACGTCTGGTTCAGGAAATCGGTGTCGAGCTGCACCACCTCGGACTTCTCGGCTTCCAGGCAGATCGCGGCCATGGCCTCGACCGTTTCCACCGGATAGCGCCCGGCGGCGGTCTCGGCCGACGTCATCACGGCGTCGGTGCCGTCCAGCACGGCGTTGGCCACGTCAGACACCTCGGCGCGCGTCGGCACCGGGTTGACGATCATGCTTTCCATCATCTGGGTGGCCGTGATCGTCAGCTTGTTCGCCTCGCGGGCCAGCCGGATCATGCGCTTCTGCAGCGCCGGCACGGCCGCGTTGCCCACTTCCACGGCCAGGTCGCCGCGGGCCACCATGATGCCATCCGATGCGTTCAGGATTTCCTCGAGCACGCCGGGGCGAATGGCCTCGGCGCGTTCGATCTTGGCGATCATGCGCGCCTTGTGGTTGTGCGGCTGGCCGGCCACGTTGGCCAGCTGGCGCGCCATTTCCATGTCGGTGGCGTTCTTCGGGAAGCTCACGGCCACGTAGTCGGCGTGCAGGGCCATGGCGGTCTTGATGTCCTCCATGTCCTTCGCGGTCAGCGCCGGCGCAGACAGGCCGCCGCCCTGGCGGTTGATGCCCTTGTTGTTCGACAGATCGCCGCCCACGCGCACCGTGGTGAAGATCTCGGTGCCGATCACGCGGTCCACCACCAGCACGATCAGGCCGTCGTTGAGCAGCAGCACGTCGCCCGGGCCCACGTCGCGCGGCAGGTCCTTGTAGTCCAGCCCCACGCGCTCCTGGTTGCCCACTTCGCAGGTCGAGTCGAGCACGAACGCGTCGCCGGACTTCAGCGTGACCTTGCCGTTCTCGAACTTGCCCACGCGGATCTTGGGCCCCTGCAGGTCGGCCATGATGGCCACCTCGCGGCCGCAGGCCGTGGCCGCCTCACGCACCAGCGCGGCGCGGTCGATATGGTCCTGCGCGGTGCCGTGCGAGAAATTCAGGCGCACCACGTCGACACCGGCCCCGATCATGCGGGTCAGCACTTCCAGCGAGCTGGACGCGGGGCCAATCGTGGCAACGATCTTGGTGGAACGGGTCATGCGGACGGTTTCCTGGGGTTAGCTGGCTTGAGGGCTTGTCGGCTTCAGGGGCGTGGCCACGGGCCGGCCGGCTCGCGCCGCCAGCCCGCGCGGGCTTCAGCCGGCAGCGCGTTGTTCCAGCACTTCAAACGCCGGCAGCTTCTTGCCTTCCAGGAACTCCAGGAAGGCGCCGCCACCGGTGGAGATGTAGTCGATGCGATCGGCGATGTTGTACTTGGCGATGGCGGCCAGCGTGTCGCCGCCGCCGGCGATCGAAAACGCCTTCGACGATGCCACCGCTTCGGCCAGCACCTTGGTGCCGTTGCCGAACTGGTCGAACTCGAACACGCCAACCGGGCCGTTCCAGACGATGGTGCCGGCGGCCTTGAGCTGGTCGGCCAGCATGGCGGCGGTCTTCGGACCGATGTCCAGGATCATGTCGTCGTCGGCCACGTCCTTGACGTCCTTGACCGTCGCGGCGGCCGTGGCGCTGAATTCCTTGGCGCAGACCACGTCGACCGGAATCGGCACCGATGCGCCGCGGGCGGCCATGATGTCGATGATGGTGCGGGCGTCGCCCACCAGGTCGGCCTCGGCCAGCGACTTGCCGATCTTCAGGCCGGCGGCCAGCATGAACGTGTTGGCGATGCCGCCACCCACCACGAGGTTGTCCACCTTGTCGGCCAGCGCCTTCAGGATGGTCAGCTTGGTCGATACCTTCGAGCCGGCCACGATGGCCACCAGCGGACGGGCCGGCTGGCCCAGCGCGCGGCCCAGCGCGTCGATCTCGGCGGCCAGCAGCGGGCCGGCGCAGGCGATCGGGGCGAACTTGGCGATACCGTTAGTGGTGGCTTCGGCGCGGTGCGCCGTGCCAAAGGCGTCATTGACGTAGATGTCGCAGAGCTTGGCCATCTTCTGAGCCAGCTCGTCGCTGTTCTTCTTCTCGCCCTTGTTGACGCGGCAGTTTTCCAGCAGCACCACCTGGCCGGGCGCCACTTCCACGCCATCGACCCAGTTCTGCACCAGCTTCACCGGCTTGCCGAGCAGTTCCGACAGGCGCGTGGCGATCGGGGCCAGCGAATCCTCGGGCTTGAACTCGCCTTCGGTCGGACGCCCCAGGTGTGACGTCACCATCACTGCAGCACCCGCCTCCAGGCAGGCCTGGATGGCCGGCACCGAAGCGCGGATGCGGGTGTCCTCGGTGATGTTTCCTGCGTCGTCTTGCGGCACGTTCAGATCGGCGCGAATAAACACACGCTTGCCGGAGAGTTTGCCTTGGGAAATGAGATCAGTAAGACGCAGAACAGAGGTCATGGCGATAAGAGCGGGGACGGGGACGGCATACAACCGTCCACAGAAGTCGGGGAAACCGCCATTTTACCTGATCACCGTTACGGATTTACGCCTTCCGGCGGCAGCGCCGCTGATGCATCACACGGCGGCCAAACCACACCCCTACTTAAGGAGGGTTAATTGTCTTAACAACAAGCGGCCCGCATGCGGTAATGTACGCTTAATGTACTAAACGTATGCATAGTCAGACACTCGAACTATTTTTGATAGTTTTAATACATCATGACACCAGACGACAGCCGGCAGAGACTGGCTCCACCATTTCCGCGGACGTGCGCGACGGACACGCGGAAAGGAACAGATGTGGTGAATGCAAGGGGGTAGTCAGATGGAACAAGCCGCCATCCACGGCGCTATCCGTGGGTTGTATGAAGGCATCCTCGATCCCGCCGTGTGGCAGCAAAGCCTGCGCGCACTGACCGAGATTGCCGACACGGCGCATGCGTCGATGATGGTGTGGGACACGGTGCGCGACCAGGTGACGGTCAACGAAGTGGTCAACCCGGTGGCGGAGCTGTTCACCGCCTATGAAAACGATTTCCAATCCATCGACCCGGCCAAGGCCTTCGCGCCCCGGCTGGTGCCGGGTGCGTGGTACATCGACGCGCGCGACCTGGGCCCGCAGGCCATGGCGCGTCATCCGTTTTATCGCGATTTCTTCAATCGGTTCGACCTGCGCTCGTACGTCGCCTGCCTGGTAGAACGGCAGCCGCACTACGAGGTGTATTTCTCGATGCAGCGCGGGCTGTCGCAAAGCGCCTTCTCGGGCGAGGACACGCGCCGGCTCGACTGGGTCATCCCCCATATGCGCAGCGCCATTGCCATGCGCGACCGCACGCTGGCGCTGTCGACCATGGCCTCGATCTCGGCCCGCCTGCTTGAACGGCTGGCCTTCGCCGTGGGCGTCTACGCGCCCGACCGGCACCTGCTGCTAGCCAACATGGCTGGCGAACGTTGGGCGCGCCGCCTGGAACCATCGGGCAAGACCTCAGCCTGGCACCTGTCGCGCCCGTTTGCCGAGATGGTGCAGGCGGCCTGCGACCCCGGCAATCCGCTTGGTGCGCAAGCCGCGCGCGCCAGCGACGATCACGGCAACCATGCCGAAGTCCTTGTCCTGCCGTTGCCGCCCACGCACACGTTTGCGTCGCAGTGGCAGCAGCCGGCGGCGCTGGTGGTGGTGCACGAGGCGGGCGCGCCGTCCGTCCTGCTCGACACCGTGCTGCGCAATCTCTACGGTCTGACCCCGGCGGAAACGCGGCTGGCGTCGCGGCTGGCCACGGGCGAAGGCCTGCCCGAGGCAGCCCTGCACATGCGCATTCGCCACGAGACCGCGCGCACCCAGCTCAAGGCTGTCTTCCTGAAGACCGGCTGCACGAGCCAGGCGCAGTTCACCCACCTGTTGACGAAGCTGGCGGCCACGCTGGACGGAGGCTGACGCCCGTCTCGCTGTCCCTGCAGGGAATCCCCCGCAGCAGCCCTGGCACGCCCCACCACGTCGGCCCTCATCGGGTCGCGATGCACGACGGCGCCCTTCGCTCGTGCGCTCGCCGTCGAAAAGGACGCTCGCCGTCGAAAAGGACAAAGGAAGTCACGTGATGAACGCAGCAGACATGCATGAGACCATTCGTGGCCTCTATTTGGGCGTTTTCGAGCCCCTTGCCTGGCAACGCAGTCTCCACGCGCTGTGCGAACAAAGCGGCAGCATCCAGGCATCCCTGCTGGTGCTGGATAGCGCGCAGCAGACCGTGCAGGTACGCCACATGGTCAACCGTGCGCCCGACAACCTGGCCATCCTGCCGCCGCCCTACCGGCTGCACAGCGGCATGCTGGTATCGGGCTCCATGCCGGTCGGCGGCTGGCATATCGACCGGAGCGACACCGCCGGCGCCACGGCACAGCACCAGGCCTTTGGGGGCGAATCGTTCGATGACGTGGCGCTGACATCGGTCATGGCCTGCCTGGTGGACCGCCGTCCGGCGCGCGAGATTTATCTGGTGCTCCAGCGCCCGGCCAGCGCGGACGGCTATGCGGAAACCGACGCCCGCGCGCTGGATTGGGCCATACCGCACCTGCGCGAAGCCATGGCCCTGCGCGACCGCACGCATGCGGTGGCTGCCCAAGGCCACGTCTCGGCCGACATGCTCAATCGGCTGCCATTCGGGGTGGTCGTCTTTTCGGAATCGGGAAAGGTGCTGCTGGCCAATGCGGCCGGCCATCCGTGGACCCGCCGGCTGCTGCCCGGCGACGCCGCCGACAGCCAGGGTAGCGCCAACGGCCACGGATGGCGCCTGTCGCGACCGTTCTCCGATGTCGTGCGATCGCTGTGCGACCCCAACACATTGCAGCCCGCGCAGGCCATCCAGGCGATCGGTGCCGATGGCCGGGGGGCGCAGATCGTCGCAGTGGCGATGACGCCCGCGCTCTACCTGTCTTCGGAATGGGAGGGCCAGCCGGTCCTGGTGGCCATCCACGAGACCCAGGGCCCGCCGCGTGCGGTGCCGGCCGTGCTACGTGACCTGTACGGCCTGACGCCGGCCGAGAACCGGCTGGCCATGCTGCTGACCACGGGTATCGGCCTGCCGGATGCGTGCATGCAGCTAGGGATTAAGCGTGAAACCGGGCGTTCGCAGCTCAAGGCCATCTTCACCAAGACCAGTACCAGCACCCAGGCCCAACTGGCGCACCTGCTGACGCGCCTGGGCAGTATCCTGGCCGAGCCGGCCGGCCAGGAGGCGCAGGCCGTCTAGCCCAGCAGCCGCAGCGCGGTGTAGACTGCCATGCCCACCACGATCATCCCGACCATGCGTCGGGTCAGCACATAGCAGACCGTGGCGGCAATGCCCGCCATGAGCTTGTCGTTGCCGGGCGAGATCGTGAAATGGCCCTCGAAGGTCAGCAGGTCGGGCAGGATGATGGCCGCCAGCGCCGCGGCCGGCGCATAGCGCAGCGCGCGCTGGATGCGGTCTGGCACCGTGACGCGCTCGCCCGCCATCAGGAACAGCGCCCGCGAGAACACCGTCACCACGGTCATGCCGAGGATGGCGATCCAGGTATCGAGATGGCTCATGCCTGGTCTCCCGTCGGTTGGCCGCCCTTGCGAGCGCGGATACCGCGCAGTGTGGCGCGCGCCGCCATCTCGTCGCTGGCCATGCCGGCGGCAATCGCGGCCACCACGGCAATCACCAGCGCCAGCCGGTACGGCAGGTCGAAGCACAGCAGCGCCACCACCGCCGACACCACCACGGCCATCAGCGTCGAGCGCGAGTTGATCGTCGCGATCATCACCGGGATCAGCGCCAGCGTGCCCGCCAGCGCCAGGCCCCAGCTGTCCGGGAACAGGCTGGCCAGCACGATGCCGATGATCGACGACACCTGCCACGTGGCGCCGTTGATCAGCGCCATGCCCCAGAAATACCCTTCCTTGCCCGGCGCGTAGCCCGGTTCGGCGTACCGCTGCATGAAGTAGACAAAATGCAGGTCGCCGTTGAAGAAGCCCAGCAGCGTGCGGCGCCAGCCCGGCAGGTAGTTGAAGTGCGGCTGCAGCGCGGCGCTGAAGATCACGAAGCGCAGGTTGACCACGGCCGCCGTAAGCCAGACCGTCCAGATCGGCATGCCCGCCGCGAACAGCGGCAGCACGGCCAGTTGCGCGGACCCCGCATAGACCAGCAGCGACATGCCGATGGCCTCGGGCACGGTCAGCGCCGACTTGCTCATGGCCACCCCGGTGACCAGGCCCCAGGAAAATACTGCGGGCAGCGAGGGCGCGAAGAATCGCGCCCCGTCGAGAAAGGCGTTGCGTTCCACCTCGGCAAAGCGATGCCAGAGGCGCAACCACACCGGGGACGACTGTCGGGGTGTCATGGCGAGATGAGAAGAGACGGTACGGCAGGCCGTCTTGTGTGCGGCCTTGCCGTCAGGAAGGACCATCGGCCACGCTGAGACGCGTGGCCGATGGCGGAGCAGCCATTATAGGGCCGCCGGCACCACTGGTAAGCAGTGGCTTAATTGCGAGCGGGGCGACTGTTGTTTCGAGGTCAAAGCGCAGCCGTCACATGGCAACCCGCCACCCCCAATCGCCGCTTGCCGGGCACATCCAGACCGGCTCAGGCGGGCTTGCTGGCCGGCGCGACAGGCGTCAGCGGCGCTGCCGTGGCGCCCGCGGGTTCGGTCGCATCGTCGTGGTCGCCGCCCCCGGCCTGTCCCAGGTCGATACCCGAAGTCTCGGGCAGCAGCGCCGCCGATACCATCACCAGCGCATAGCCGACCCCGGCCACCATGGCGATGGCCAGCGCCAGCGACGTGCGCCCACTGTTGAGCCAGCCCACGGCCAGTGGAAAGAACGATCCGATCACGCGGCCCAGGTTGTACGCCACGCCGTAGCCGGTGGCCCGCACGCTGCTCGGATATGACTCCGAGATCGTGGCGCCGATGCCCGAGAACACGCCCTGCATCAGCACCCCCAGCGGAAAGCCCAGGAACAGCATCGACGTGTTCGATACCGGAATCACCATGTAGATCATGGCCATCACGAACGCGCCGGCCGCAAAGGCGATATAGGTCAGGCGTCGGCCCCAGCGGTCGGTGGCATAGGCCCCGGCCACATAGCCGACCAGCGAGCCCAGGATCGTCACGGCCAGATAGGAACTGGTGCCGAATACCGACAGGCCGCGCTCGGTCTTCAGGAACGTCGGCAGCCAGGTGGCAATGGCGTAGTAGGCGCCCAGCATGCCGCCCGACAGCAGGCTGCACAGCACGGTCTTGCGCAGCAGCGGCTTGCGGAACACGCGCGCCAGGTCGGCACCGGCCGACGTCCCCGCCCGTTCGGCACGACTCTTCAGGAAGACTTCGGGTTCCTCAAGGTTGCGGCGCAGGTAGACCACCACCAGCGCGGGCAGGATGCCCAGGAAGAAGCAGACCCGCCATGCCGTCTCGGGCTCGAACAGGCTGAACGTGATGGCGTACGCGATGGCCGCGCCGCCCCAGCCGAACGAGTAGCTGCTGGCCGTGAAGCCCGAGTACTTGCCGCGATGCGCCGGATTGCGGATCAGCTCGGTCACCAGCACCATGCACAGCGACGATTCCCCGCCAAAGCCCAGGCCCTGCAGCATGCGGAACACCATCAGCTGTTCTGGCGAATTGGCGATGCCACACAGGAAGCAGGACACCGCGAATACCACGATGGTCCAGCGCAGCACGCGCACGCGGCCAAAGCGGTCGGCCAGCAGGCCCGCGCCCACGGCGCCCACCAGCGACGACACCAGCGTCCACGTGACGATGGCCCCGGCCATCGATTTGCTCATGCCCCACTGCGCCAGCAGCGTCGAAATCAGGAACGAATAGATCATGAAGTCGAACACGTCGACCGCATGCCCCAGGAACGCCCCGTAGAACCCCTTGCGCTCGGCGCGCGACAACTCCTTGAACCAGTCCAGCATGATCGCCCTCCCCTTTTTAGCGATATTGCGATGCAGCGATGTCGTGATGTGGCGAATGGGTGATGCGGTGATTTAACGATTCGACGATGCAGCGAGGCGCGGTGGCCGGAAGCCGTGGCCGGCGTCTTCCAGCAACTGCGCGAACCGCAGCGACGTGAGATCGCCGTAGCGGCGGGCCACGATCTGCACACCCACCGGCAAGCCGTCGCGCGCCGGGCCGATCGGCGCCACGGTCGACGGCAGGCCGCACAGCCCCGAATGGCCGGCCCAGAACAGCTGCGATGTCAGCGGCCACGGCTGGCCATTGACCGTGATCGTGCGTTGCCACGGCTCGCCCTGTTCGTCGAGCGGAAAGGCCGTGGTGGACGCGGCCGGGCACAGCAACACGTCGAAGTCTCCAAAGAAGTGGTTCCAGGCACGCGCGAACGCCTCGCGGGCCGGCTGCATCCCCAGCCAGTGCCGGTGGCTCAGCACGGCGCCGGTGAACTGCAGCGTGTCGTAATTGGCATCGTCGCCATCGGGGTCGCCGGCACGCGCCAGCGCATCGGCGAACGCGGCGTCATCCATGTGCAGCGACGTCGTGGCGCGCAGCAGCAGCACGTAGATGCGCCACAGTTGCGCGGCATCGAAGTCAGGGCGGACGTTCCAGGCGACCTGCGCGCCGGCCGCCTCCAGCTGGTGCCCAAGCTGCGCGATGGCGCCGCTGACCGTGTCGTCGACTTCGGCCAGCGGGTGGGTGGGCAGCACGGCCACGCGGAAATCGGCCAGGCGGGTGTGGTCGCACGGCGGCAGGTCCAGCTGCCACGCCGGCGCCTCGGCGGCGTCGGGCCCGGCGATGGCGCGCAGCACCAGTTCCAGGTCGCGCGCGCTGCGGGCCACGGGTCCGGCCACGTTGATGTCCTGCTCCGCAAACCCCGCCCGCCCGTTGCCATGGCCGCGCAGCGGCACGATGCCGTGGCTGCTCTTGTGCGAGAACACGCCGCAGTAGTGCGCCGGGTTGCGCAGCGACGAGCCGATATCCGAGCCGATATCGAAATAGCTCATGCCGGTGCAGACCGCCGCCGCGCTGCCGCCCGACGAACCGCCCGGGGTGCGCGACAGATCGTGCGGATTGCGCGTGGTGCCGTAGACCGCGTTGTAGCTCTGCCAGTCGCGCAGGCCCAGCGGCACGTTGGTCTTGCCCAGCAGCACGGCGCCGTGCGCGCGCAGGCGCTCGACCACCACTGCGTCGGCACCAGCGCGATGGGTGGCGCGCGCCGGCACGCCGCACGTGGTGGGCCAGCCGGCTACATCGAACGATTCCTTGATCGAAAACGGCACGCCATCGAGCGGGCCGCCTCGAAATCGGCCAGCACGATCGCATTGACCTGACCGTGATGGGCGTCCCAGGCGGCCTGGCACGATTCGACCAGCGCCAGCGCCGTGGTTTCGCCACGCGCCAATTGCGCGGCGGCAACGTGGGCGGGCATCCAGCGGACATCTGGCCGGGACGCATCGTCCGGCATGGGGTCAGGCAGGGTCACAGTGGCTCCGTTGTTGTCATGGGCGCGGCAATCCAATGGATGCAATGGGCCGGGCCTGTGGGGGCGTGTTGGAAGCTGGCGTCGAGAATCGACGGATCGGTATACTATATTCTGTATCCGAAGAATCTCAAGGCAGTATTTGTGCTAAGACTAGATGCACCGCGGCAAGGATGTGGAACCGCGAGGAATCCCCCCTCTCCCGCCTGTGTGAGAGGTTGGGGGAGAGGGCAGGCGCATCACACCCTTGCCACGGTGCCAAAGCACGCCTCGCGGAAAAGGCCTACGGATGTGCATTCGCACCAAATCCGGGATGAATTTGTATACCGTTTGGTGCAAGCGCCATCGGATCTGGAACGGTCTGCCCTCACCCCGCTCCCGCAGCGCGGGAGCGGGGTGACAACCTTAGGGAGGCAAGCTCAGCGCCGTAGCAAACCCACCAGTTCGTCGATATCGGGCAGCGGCGCGGCGCGGCCCGTGGCCTCGTCGGCGGATGCGTCGAGCACGCCTTCGGCCAGTGCGCGCTTGCCCTGGTGCAGATCGACGATGCGCTCCTCGATCGTGCCGGCCGTAATCAGCCGGTAGACGGTGACGGGCCGTTGCTGGCCGATGCGGTGCGCGCGGCCCATGGCCTGGTCTTCGGCGGCGGGGTTCCACCACGGGTCCGCAATCACGACGTAGTCGGCCGCCGTCAGGTTCAGGCCGAAGCCACCGGCCTTCAGGCTGATCAGGAAGACATCGCCCTCGCCGGCCTGGAAAGCCGCCACGCGTTTGGTGCGCTCGGCGGCGGGCGTGGCGCCGTCCAGGTACTGGCAGACCAGGCCGGCCTCGTCCAGCGGCTGGCGCAGCAACTGCAGGAAATCGACGAACTGGCTGAACACCAGCGTCTTGTGGCCGTTGGCCGCCAGCGTGGCCGCCAGTTCCGCGAAGGCACGCACCTTGGCGCCGGGATGGCCGGTCTCGGGCGTTACCAGGCGCGGATCGCACGCCGCGCGGCGCATGCGCATCAGTTGCGCCAGCACGTGGATACGCGCCTGCGGTTCGGGCAGCGTGGCGCGCGCCTTGCGGTCCTTTCTGGGGCGCAGCAGCGCGCGTTCGGCCTCGGACAGCGCCTGGCGACGCAGCGCCTCGTAGTGCGCGGCCTCGGCCGGCTCGGGCGCCACGCGGATCACCAGTTCCGTGCGGGATGGCAGTTCGTCCAGAACCTGCGCCTTGGTCCGGCGCAGCACGAAGGGCGCGATCATCCGGCGCAAGCGGGCGCGCGGGTCGCGGGCGCCGTTACGCTCGATCGGATTCGCAAAATGTTCGTTGAAACGCGCCAGCGATCCCAGCAGGCCCGGATTGCAGAAGCGCATCACGGCCCAGAGTTCCGCCAGGCGGTTTTCCACCGGCGTACCGGACAGCGCGATACGGCAGTCGGCCTGCAGCGCGAACATCGCCTGCGCGCGCCGCGACGACGGATTCTTGAACGACTGTGCCTCGTCGGCCACCACGGTGTGCCACGCCCGGTCGCAGAACGCACGGCGCGCCTGTTGCAGCAGGTTGTACGAGACGATCACCAGATCGTGCGCGCCAGCCTGTTCGACGATGGCTGCACGGTCGCCTTCCGCGTAGACATGCACCTGCAGCGCCGGGGCAAAGCGCCGCGCCTCGGCCGCCCAGTTGCCGCATACCGACGTGGGCGCCACCACCAGGGCCGGCCCGCCCGCCGCGCGCGCCAGCAGCAGAGCCAGCGACTGCAACGTCTTGCCCAGGCCCATGTCGTCCGCCAGGCAGGCGCCGAATCCGGCCTCGGCCAGCGACATCATCCAGCGATAGCCCTCCACCTGGTACGCGCGCAGATCGGCGGCCAGCGAGGCCGGCACCGGGGCGTCGGCCTCGCGCGCACCGTGCAGCCGCTTCACGCGCGTGCGGAAGTGCGCGTCGGGATTGATGCCGACGCCCGCCAGTGCGTCGTCGAGCCAGGGCGTGGCCACCAGCGGCACGCGAATGCCATCGCGCACGCCGTCGCCCACGGCGGCCAGGTCTCGCAGGCGCTCGCGCAGCTGGCGGGTCAGCGCCACGTACACGCCGTGCTCCATCGCAATAAAGCGACCCGCGTGCCCGTGCGCCCACGCCACCAGCTTTTCCAGCGACAGCACCAGGCCTTCCGCCACATGCAGCTCGCCCACGAGCTTGAACCATTCGCTGCCGGTTTCCACGCTGACCGCCAGCTGCGGCAGATCGGCCGACAACACACGCAGTTCGCGGCCACGCGGCCATTCGAGGTCGATCACGCCTGCCAGGCCCGGCAAGGTCTCGATCACGGTCAGCGCGTCTTCGGGGTCATCCAGCGTCCAGCTGTGCTCGCCGCTGGCGGGCGCCTGCTGCACCAGGAACGGCAGCGCATCGAACACCTCGGCCACGTGGACCTGCTCGGCGGCGAGATCGCGGTATGTGACCAGCGTGTCGCCGCCGATCGTCGCCATCAGCTGCGCGCGGCCATGGGCCGGGGCCATCCGCGGGCCAAGAGCCCCGAGCGGCGTCACCACCAGGCGCAGGCTGATGCCGCGCCCCACGGGCGCCACTTCGGCCCGCAGCCGCGATTCGGGGTCGCGCTCGCGCGCTTCGCCCGAACTGTCCGCGTGGATCTGGAAGTGGCCCGCCAGTGCCCGCAACGTGCTGTCCAGCCGCGCCTGCGCCGTGGCCGGCACGGTCAGGCCGCCGGCGATCAGCTTGGCGGCCTCTTGCTGGGCGGGGGTAAAGCGGATCACGCGCAGGCGGCGCGCGCCGTCCTGCAGCACCGTGACCTGACGCAAGGCTTCGGCTTCCTGCTTCGCGGCGGCCGGCAGAAAGCCTTCCATCGACTTCGGCGCGCGCATCGGCGGCACGATGCGCAGCTGAAAGCGGTCGCCGTCGCGTACGGCTTCCAGCGCGGGTGCCGCTTCAAGCACCTCCATCGGCACGGTGGGCGCATGGGCCAGCACCACGGACGGGTGGCCGACCAGCGCCAGAATGGCGGCGGCGCGGTCGAGCACCAGGCGCCGATTGCGCGAGCTGTCGCGCCGGATGGCGCGCGCCACCCGGGCATCCCACGGCGGGAGGGTATCGTCGTCGGCCACGCGGGCCAGCGTCACGGGACGCGGGCGGGTCCAGCCACGCGCGCCCCAACTTTGCTCCATCGGCTCGATGGTGCCGATCTCACCGTCCGCGTCGAACGTCAGCGCCCACAGCAGGCGGCGGCCCGCGCCGGTATCGGGAGCCGGCTCGCCGGTTGCCAGAGCCTCCAGCGCGCCCAGCGCATCCTGCCAGCCGTCGGCGCCGGCGGGTTCGTCGGGATCTTGGGGGGTGGGAGCAGGCTGGGACACTGGGAACAGGTGGCGCGCAGGTCGGAACGAAGGTGCGATTGTAGAACGGTGTGTGTGCCCCGCCGCGTTGGCACGCAAGGCCCCCCGGCTTACAATGGCGCCTTTACGGCTTTTGTTGGTGCCACGCGTTCTTCGCGGCCGTGGGCGATACCGACGAGAAGTACAGGAAGTGGCTGACGCTGGTCTGATCCGGCGCTATCCGCAGAATCCGAATCCATCCCTGCAAGACAACCGCAAGATCATGACGCAAACCGCAACCGTCGTCGAAATCGGCGCAGAAGACATTCCGCTGCATTGCCCCACCGGCAACACGCCGGCCTGGAACTACCACCCCCGCGTGTTCCTGGACGTGGTGGATACCGGCGAAGTGAAGTGCCCGTACTGCGGCACCGTGTACAAGCTCAAGCCGGGCACCGTGCTGAAGGGTCACCACTGACCCGCCCGGCCCACGCCTTTTCCTGCCGTTTCGACCTGACGCCCCGGGCCGCCCAGCGCCCCGGGGCGTTGACATGCCCGGGCAAGCAAAACAGGGCCACGCAACAAAGGGCCAAGCAATACCCACTGACATGAGAAAAGCCCTAGTCATCGCCCCCAACTGGATCGGCGACGCCCTGATGGCGCAGCCGCTGTTCGCGCTGCTCAAGGCGCGCCATCCACGCCTGGTCATCGACGCCCTGGCACCCAAATGGGTGGCCCCGGTGCTGGCGCGCATGCCCGAGATCAGCAAGGTCTTCCCGAGCGATCTGGCGCACGGCAAGCTGCAGCTCAGCGCGCGGCTGATGTTCGCCCAGCAGCTCAAGCACGAAGGCTACGACGTGGCCTATGTGCTGCCGAATTCGCTGAAGTCGTCCCTGATTCCGTTCTTGGCCGGCATCCCGCTGCGCATCGGCTATCGCGGCGAAGCACGCTTTGGCATGCTCAACGTGCGCCACGCCAATCCGCCGCGCGACAAGCGTCCGCCGATGGTGGAGCACTATGCCCGTCTGGCCCTCAAGCCCGGCGCCCGAGCGCCCGAATCGATTCCCGACCCGCGTCTGAAGGTGGACCCGGCGCGCATGGCCACCACGGCCGAGCGCTTCGGCATCGCCCCGGGCACGCGCGTGATCGCGTTCTGCCCAGGTGCCGAATACGGCCCGGCCAAGCGCTGGCCCGCCGCCCACTTCGCGGCGCTGGCGCAGATGCTGCGCCGGTCGTACCCGTATGCACAGATCATCACGCTGGGGTCGGGCAAGGATGCCGAGATCGCGGAAGAGATCGTGCAGGGCGCGCCGTTCGTGCGCAACCTGTGCGGCCAGACATCGCTGGACGATGCCGTGGACCTGCTGGCGCTGTCCGAGGCCGCGGTCTGCAACGACTCCGGCCTGATGCACGTGACCGCCGCGCTGAACCGGCCCCAGGTGGCCGTTTATGGTTCCAGCGACCCGCGCCACACGCCCCCACTGTCACAGGCAGCGAGTATCATGTGGCTTCAACTCGAGTGCAGCCCCTGCTTCAAGCGCGAGTGCCCGTTGGGCCACCTGCGCTGTCTGAAGGAAATCGAGCCCGAAATGGTGTTCGTCGAGTTGCGCAAGCTCCTGCACCGTCCCTGACCCAACCCAACATGCCCCGTTTCGCCCGCCTGTTCGATTCCGCCGAAGACATCGTCGAGGCCTTCCGTGAAGCCATGAAGTTGCGCGATGCCGATGGCGCGCTGCGACTCTGGCTGGACGAGGATTCGGTCACCTGCGTGATGCCCGACGGCCAGCGCCTGATCGGCCATGACAACCTGCGCCAGGCCTTTGCGCAGTTGCTGGAAGAGCAACCGGTGCTGATCGACGCCATCGAAACCAGCAGCCATGCATCGCTGGGCGTATCGATCTTCGACGTCACCGAGGCGCTGCGCTTTGGCGAAGGCCGTGTGGAAGCCGACCTGTTCGTCCACACCACCTATGTGCTGATGCAGAACCACGAAGGCTGGCGCCTGGCCCACATCCACTGCAGCCCGGCCAACGCAGTGCAGGTGGCCGCCGTGGCCGCCGCACCGGGGCAGGCGCTGCATTGACGGCTGCGCGGGCCATGCTGTTCGGCGACACGTTCCAGACGCCCTGGTGGCTGCGCGGCGGTCACGCCCAAACCATCCTGCCGGCCCGTTTCACGCGGCACCGCCGCATCGCGTTCCGCCGCGAACGCTGGACCACGCCGGACGGCGACTTCATCGACCTCGACTGGACCACCCACCCCACGACGCCCGGATCGCCGCTGGTGGTGATGTTCCACGGCCTCGAGGGCGACTCCAACAGCCACTATGCCCAGACGCTGATGACGGCGCTGCGCGACCGCGGCTGGCAAGGCGTGATTCCGCATTTCCGTGGCTGCTCGGGCGAGCTGAACCAGGCACCGCGTTTCTATCACTCGGGCGATTCGGCCGAGATCCGCTGGGTTCTGCATCGGCTGCGCGACCAGCTGCAAGCCACCGAGCCCGACCGGCCGATGCTGGCCGTGGGCATCTCGCTGGGCGGTAACGCGCTGCTGCGCTTCCTGGGCGAGGATGGCAGCGAGGCCAGCTTCCTGCGCGGCGCGGCGGCCATCTCGGCGCCACTCGATCTGGCTGCCGGCGGCGCCGCGCTGTCGATCGGCTTCAACATGCTCTACACGCGCATGTTCCTGCAGACGCTCAAGCGCAAGTCGCTGGCCAAGCTCGACCAGTTTCCGGGCCTGTTCGATCGCGAGACCATGCTGCGCAGCCGCGACCTGTACGCGTTCGACAACGTGGTCACCGCGCCGCTGCACGGCTATCGCGATACCGACGACTACTGGGCCCGCGCCGCCAGCAAACCCATCCTGGGCGAGATCCGCATTCCCACGCTGGTGCTCAACGCCCGGAACGACCCGTTCCTGCCCGCCCGGCATCTGCCCGGCCCTGCCGACGTCAGCGCCGACGTGCTGCTGGAACAGCCCGCGTACGGCGGCCATGTCGGCTTCATGACGCCGCGTGGCGGCCTGCTGGGACAACTGCCGCTGCTGCCGCTGGCCGGCCATATCGAATGGCTGCCCGAGCGGATCCTGGGCTTCTTCGACGGCATCGGCAAATAAAGGAGACACCATGGATGACGTGGTCAAACAAGCCATGGCGCGCTGGCCGAACGTGCCGAACTGCTTCGGTTGGCTGGCGTTGGACCGCCGCGGCCAATGGCGCATGCGCAACGAATTCGCACAGCAGCACGGCCTGTCTGGCGATCCGATCCGTCATGAAGCGCTGCTCGGCTTTATCGAGCGCAACTACACGCACGACGAGCGCGGCGGCTGGTATTTCCAGAACGGGCCGCAGCGGGTGTTCGTGTCGCTGGCGTATGCCCCATGGATTGCGCGCCTGCACAACGGCGCGCTGGCCACGTCCACCGGCCGGGCGTTCACGCCGACGGCGTGTTTCGCGGATGAGCACGGCAATGTCGTGCTGTCCGGTACCGTGGAAGGGGTGGAGGGCGAGCAGGCGGTGCTGCTGCACGACCATGATCTCGACGCGTTCAGCACGGCCAGCGACTGGCACGGCGAGGCTTGCGGGGCGGTGCTGGGCGTCTTTCACTACGCCGGGCGCAATCTCGATATCGAACCGATCGTGGAAGCGGAAGTGCCGAAGCGGTTCGGCTTCGTGCGGGCGCCGGTGGCGGAATAACGCGCCCGAGGCCCGGGGCCGCTAGTTCGGCATGCCCTTGTTGTCCTGCCGGTCTTCCTTGAATTGAAGCTGGAGCTGGTGCAGCCGCGCGTCGACTTCCGACAGCGTATAGAAATCGCCATCGCCAGCCTTGCGCGCGATCTGCAGCTGTTCGATGGCCGCCTGGAACGAGCCGTCCATCGCATACTTCTCGGCCAACGCCTGATGCTGCTGCAGCCGCTTGCCCTGCGCGGCATAGGCACGCGCCAACAGCTCCCACCATTCCGAACGGCCGGTTTCCTCACGCGTGCGCGAGCGCAGGAAGGTCACCGCGTCGTCCAGCCGGTTGGTGGCCAGCAGCGTGTCGGCATAGGTCAGCGCAGCCGCGTGCGATAGCGGGAAGGCCCTCAGCGTGGCGGCCGCCTGCGTGAGCGCGTCCTGCTGACGGCCCTCGCTGCGTGCCAGCTCCACCGCCATCACATCCAGCATCGGCGTGCCGGACGTGGCACCGGGAATCGTGCCGTACAGGCGCCGCGCCTCGGCCAGGGCCTTGTCGGCATCCACAAAGCGGCCCAACTGCTGGTTGGCGAACGCGATACCGTAGTACACCGCTGGCAGCCGCATGGGCGGGGCCTTGGACAACTGGGCCTGGAACGAGGCCAGCAGGTTGCGCAGGTCGTTCGGCGTGGGCGATTGCAACACCGCCGCACGCACGCGGGCGAATTCGTAGTCGGGGGTATTGCCAACCCTGTGCGCGGCCACATGGCGCACGCGGTCCTGCATGTCGGCGATACGTTCGGAGGTCAGCGGGTGGGTGCGCACGTAGGCGGGCACGGAATTGTCCGAGATCCCCATCACGCGCTGCAGACGCTGGAAGAAGTCGGGCATGCCCTGCGGATCGAAGCCCGCGGCGGTCATGATCTGGAAGCCCACGCGGTCCGCCTCGCGTTCGGCGCCACGCGAAAACGACAACTGGTTGGCGATGGCCGCGCCCTGCCCGCCCATGGCCAGCGCCGCCGCTGCGTCGCCGCTCTTGGTGGCGGCCAGGCCGGCCAGCACCATCGACGCCAGCGCAATCCACATCGACTGGTCCTGGCTGGTGATGCCGCGCGCAATATGCCGCTGCATGACGTGGCCGATTTCGTGGCCCAGCACCGATGCCAGCTCGGACTCCGTATCGGACTGCACCAGCAGGCCCGTATGCACGCCGATAAAGCCGCCCGGCATGGCGAACGCGTTGATCGAGCGGTCTCGCACGCCAAACAGCTCGAACCCGGTGGCGAAAGTGCCCGCACCGTTGGACCCGGCGATGTTCATGCGCCGCGCGGCTTGCACCAGTCGGTAGCCGAGCGCGTTCAGGTAGTCGTTCAGCAAGGCGTCCGACACGTAGTCCGGATCGCGGCGGATGCTGCGCATGATGCGGTCGCCGAGCCGCTTTTCCATATCGGGCGACAGCGACGCCGTCGACGGATCGCCCAGATCCGGCAACTGGATACCGGCGCTTTCCACCACCGTGTTGCCGCTGCGCAGGCCGAATTCCGATTTCTGGCCGGCGCGGACACTGCGGTTGAGGTTGTCATAGACCTGGTCGCTGACGGTGCCGTTCAGGGTGGGCACCGGTGCCGGGGCCGACGTCGAGGTCTGCGACGCCGATCCCGTCGAAGTGGCCGTGGCCAGCTTCGCGTTGGCCGCTGCCGCGGCACTGGTCCGGCCCGACTGCGAAGACGTGGAGGCAGGCGCGGTGGCAGACGTGCCCTGCGACCACGCGGGTGCCGCCATGGCCAATACCAGCACGGCCGCGACCGCGCGCGTCAGATGTGACGCACGGACGGCAGGCAGAGCGGGCTCCTGGGCGCGGGCACTCGACCGGACGGGCAGGCGGCGAGACCATGATGTCTTGGGCATGTTGCTATGATAGCGGCCTCTGGATGCCGTTCCCATCGGGCTAGCCCCAGCGCAGGCAACCGTTGTTTTACGCCACGTTTCAGGCTCCGTGCGACCGCGCCGTCCCCCTACGTTTTCCCCTATCTCCCTTTGCCGCCATGAGTCAGCTCACCCACTTCGACACCGCCGGCCAGGCCCATATGGTCGACGTCGGCAACAAGACCAGCACCCATCGCGTGGCCGTGGCCACCGGCACCATCACGATGCTGCCCGAAACCTTTGCGCTGGTCCGCGACGGCACCGCCAAGAAAGGCGACGTGCTCGGCATTGCGCGCGTAGCGGCCATCATGGCCACCAAGCGCACGGCCGACCTGATTCCGCTGTGCCATCCCATCGGCCTGACCCGCGTGGCCGTCGACTTCGCGCTCGACGCGCCCAGCTCGACCATCGCCTGCATCGTGCGCACCGAGACACACGGCCAGACCGGCGTGGAGATGGAAGCACTGACCGGTGTGCAGGTGGCGCTGCTGACCATCTATGACATGTGCAAGGCGGTGGACCGGGGCATGGTGATGGGCAATGTGAAGCTGCTGGAGAAGCATGGTGGGAAATCGGGGGATTGGGTGGCGAAGTAATTGGGTGGCGAAGTGAAGGCACGGGGCCACGGTAACCACGCGGCCGCGCGGGGCCGCTTGCTTCGCCCGTCGCGTTCGTCGCTGCCCGTTGTTCTGTCGCCGCCTTGTCACGCTCCTGTGGCGCCCTGTCGCGCGCCCGCACCGGCACATCTGCCTTGTTCGTCCCACCCGTAATAAAGGTAACGCCACATTTCCGCATGCCCCGAAATGCCCCTGCCGGCGGCAAATTGATATTCAATGCAAAACATGGCGGTTGCCGCCAGTCGTCCGTCCGCAGGGCTCGGACGTTAAGCACAGGCAGGAACTCGAGGTACACATCATGAATGGGCGCAAGCTCTGCCAGATCGTTCTGGCATTGGCCGCGATGGGCGCGGCGGGGTACAGCACGACATCGCTGGCCCATGGGTATTACCACGGCGGCCATGCCCGCGTGGGTGTGGGTGTCTACGTGGGACCGGGCTGGGGATGGGGTCCGGGATGGGGCCCGGGGTGGTATCCGTATGGCCCTTACTACGCTCCCGGCTACTACCCGGGGTACTATCCGGGGCCCGCCGTCGTGGCAGCGCCGCCTGCGGATCCGCCGCAATACATCGAACAGGGCGGCGACGGCAACCCGGCCGTCACCGATGGGTCGTCGCCCAACGCCTGGTGGTATCACTGTGCCCGGCCCGAAGGCTACTTTCCGTACGTGAAGGAATGCCCCGGTGGCTGGCAGCGCGAGCAGCCCCATGCGCCGTCTTCGTCCGCCCCTGTCCCCGCCGCACCTGGAGTCACCTCATGAGATTGCGCTCGCTGAGTCTGTTGATGGCCGCGTCGCTGGGCCTGGGTGCCTGCGCGGTGATGCCGTCGGGTCCTAGCGTGATGGCGCTGCCGGGCACCAACAAGACGTTCGACCAGTTCCGTGGCGACGACTACAACTGCCGGCAGTTCGCTTTTGGACAGGTGGGTGGCACCACGCCACAGCAAAACGCCAACGCGGCAGCCGTGGGCAGCGCCGTGGTAGGCACCGCGCTGGGCGCGGCGGCGGGTGCTGCATTCGGCGGCGGCCAGGGTGCCGCCGTGGGTGCCGGCGTTGGCCTGCTGACGGGGTCGGCAGTCGGGGCGGGCAACTCGTACAACGCCGGGTATGGCTCACAACGCGCCTATGACGCGGCCTACGTCCAGTGCATGTACGCCAGCGGCAATCGCGTGCCGGTCTATGGTCAGATGGTGACCTCGCAGCCGCCGGCGCGCGCCGCGATGCCACCGTCCAACTACCAGCCGTACTATCCGCCCCCGCCTCCGCCCGGCTACGTGCGCTGATACCCGTCTTAGTTGTCCTGCGGCGTGCTGTGCTGTCCGCGCTGCACGCGCAGGTGAACCCACGCGCAGAATTCGCGTGGCCGGCGATCGGCGCCCAGCGCATCGCAATCGCGCGATAGCACGGCAAGCTGAGCCGCTTCATCCCCCTGGTAGTAATAGCGCAGGCGCTCCATCCAGAGTCGTGCGCGCGCCTGCTCGCCAGTCAGTGCAAGCAGCCACGCACTGCGACGGATCAGGTTGGGCGTTGGCAGCAGATGCAGCGCCTCGATATGGCTCGGCAGCAAGCCGGCTGCACTATCGGGCGTGATGGTCGTGTGCTCTGCAACGTCGGATGCCGCATGCTGGCGGAACCAATGACGGGGCATCGGCAAGGCATCGCGGTGCGCTTCACTTGCGTACTCGCGCGCCTCGACGCGCTTGTAGTCTTGCCACAGCGTGACGAGCGCCACCGCCGACACCACCACGAACGCCAGGCTCGCCACCATCGCGCCGGCCCGCGGCCATGGGCGACCAAAGCCCGACGGCTCCAGCCAGGCCAGCAGGAAGCAGAACGGCAGGAAGAAGTACAGATAGTGCAGCGGATACTCAAGCATCGAATGCGCCGCAAGCATGGCCAGCCAGATCAGCACCGGCACCGCCATGCCGCGTTCGGCCGGCGTACCACGCCAGATGCGATCACGGATCACGCGCCAGAACCACGCCGTCAGCACCAGGACGACACCCGCGGTGCCCACCGCCCCCGTCTTGGCCAGCAGATCGAGCATCGCGTTGTGCGCATGCAGCGACATTTCCGCCACCACCCGCACTTGCGACGCCACCTGGAACTGCGCCCATCCGAATTCGCCGTAGCCGACGCCCAGCCACGGATGCGCGTGAAACATCGCCAGCGCCTGGGACCACAGGGCACCGCGATAGGAGATCTGGTTGCCCGACTGCAGCTGCGACACCGTATCGAACAACCGCCAGTCGAACGCCTGCCCCGCCATCTTGATGGCCGGCTGCAGCACCACGATGCCCACGACCAGCAGCACGGCGGCGGCAATCAGGCCAGGGGCCTGATGCATCGGGCTGGCCCCGCGCGGCGTGCCGCGCGCCATGGCGGCCGCCAGCAACGCGTAGACGGCGGTCAGCCCGACATGCACCAGGCCCGTCCGCGACCCGGACAGCACGATGCCGCTTTCCAGCAGCAACGTTGCCACCAGCCAGGACGGAAACTGCAGCCAGCTGCGCGTCGCCAGCCAGATGGCAGCCGCCAGCGCCAGGCCGTTGAGCGTCGCCTGATGGTTCGGCTGGTTCAGGTTGCCCCAGAGCCGGCGGTTCGTGTCATAGAAATACTCCGAGACCAGCCCGAACGTCTGGTCTTCCATATGGAAGACCTGTACCCACTGCGCCAGCGTACCGAGCAGCCCGGCCACCAGAAAGGCAATGGCCAGCGCATCGACGATGCTGGCCCGGCGGTCCATCGACGACGCCTGCCCCATGCGCCAGGCGCCCGGCATGACGGCCGTACCCAGCGCCAGCACCAGTTGCGTGGTCAGGCGGCTGCCCGACACATCGGCCATGCCCGACGCGGACTGCAGCAACGTGGTCGCAATCAGCCAGAGCGGAAATGCCGCCACCCAGGGAAACGCCTTGCGTGGGCGCGAGCCCGACACGTCGACGCGCACCAGGGCCAGCACGGCCACTAGCGCCACGCCGAGCAGCGCGGCGGTCCATTCGCCAAAGAACGTCGCCAGCGGCAGCGTGTGCCGCGACACCAGAAACGGGAGGGTAAAGGCGACGACAATCGCCGTCGCGGGAAGCGTGGCTCGGTGCAGCGGCATGCGCGCAGGGGCTCAAGGGGGCAAAGGCGCAATGATAGCGTGGCGGCCTGCGCCGATGCTCAGTTATGGGCGCGCGAAGAGGAATACGGACAGGTCACGCCGACTATTACCCAGTGGCATCCCAGTATCCGTTGCAGATTTCCGGCCTGTATTCCGGTTCGATCTCATCTGACCAACATCGCCGCGTAGCAAAGCCCGCCCTCGCGTCTTGTCCGTAGAACATCAGTTCCATGGTCTTTCCTGCGAGGTGCCGGGAGACATTGCGCGCCCTGAACTTCGCCGTGATATGGCAGGAGGAAAAGGGAATCCCCTGATCAGAGGCAGCCAGTCCGATATCGAACTGGCTGTGAACGGTCACACGTTCCACATAACGGCCGGAAATGTCAGTGGCAACCGGAATGCCCATGTCGCTCGCTTCGGAATTGTCGAGGTAGGTATTGGTCTGCGCAAATGCCGTATAAACCCGAAACTTCAGTTCCGAAACCAGGCTCAATGCTTCTGCGAACTGCGCGCGAGCCACATACGCCTGGTACTGCGGAATGGCGATCGCCGCAGAAGACCAACGATTCCAACGGCGATCATCAATTCGATCAGCGTAAAGCCCCGTTGCGATCCGGGCGTGGCATGGCTGGTGGCGCGGCACGCGCCGCGATGGATGGCGTTCAGTTTGCGTTGCATATTGACCCTTTCGTTTTCGTCGTCAAGCCGACGTGTTGAATTGGAAGTTCAGCCACGCGACGCGGGCCCGAAGGCCTGTGGCGCGTGACCGGGGTCATGATCGGAAGAACGCTGGTGAGGCTCCAATGACCTCGGACAATTCCTACAGAAATGTGGGAATTGTTTGGAAATCCGCAGGAGTCCGTGGCGCGGACGCTGCGATTCGGGTGTTGTAAAAACAAAACGGGCGACCCGTGGTGGGTCGCCCGTTTCAGGCTCGCGATGCTATTTCTGTGTTGCCCGATGCAGTCGTCAGGCGGTCTGTGCGCTACGGCGGCGCATCAGCTTGCCGATCAGCACGACCAGCACGGCGCCAATCACGCCGAAGACCAGGTGCGCGTGCGGCACGTGGACCTGGAACCATTCGGCGTCCACCGGATCGCTGACCAGCATTTCGCCGGCCAGGTAGCCCAGCAGCGCTGCGCCCAGCACGATGATGATCGGGAAACGCTCCATCACCTTGAGCAGCAGCGTGCTGCCGAAGACGATCAGCGGAATGGACAGGCCCAGGCCGATGATCAGCAGCATCAGCTGGCTGCCCTCGGGGCCCTTCTGCGCGGCGGCGGCCACGGCCACCACGTTGTCCAGCGACATGACCAGGTCGGCGATCAGGATCGTGCGGATCGCGGCCCAGATGTTGTCCTTGGCGTCATGCCCGTCTTCGTCGTCATCGCCGGTCAGCAGCTGTACGCCGATGTAGACCAGCAGCAGGGCGCCCACGATCTTCAGGTACGGCAGGCTCAGCAGCTTGACGGCGGCCACGGTCAGCACCACGCGCATGATGATGGCGGCGGCGCTACCCCAGAAAATGGCCTTCTTTTGCTGGGCGGGGGGCAGGTTGCGCGATGCGAGCGCGATCACCACGGCGTTATCGCCCGACAGGACGATATTGGTCAGGATGATCGACCCCAGCGCAATCCAGAACGTGCTGCTGGACAACAATTCCACGGCTAGACTCCTCGAAATTCCAAAGTTATGTTCCGTGCCCGCGGAAGCTGCCAGATGCGGCCAACTGCGGACTTTCGGATGTCTGAACTACCAGACATGAAGATTTATCGTACGAACCTTTCGATTCGGTTTCAACCAGGGTGGTTCATGTCTCGGGATATACCCTAGGACATTGCCACGCCAGAACGACATTGCCCCCGCCACAAGGACGGGGGCAATGAATCGCGGTGCGTGTGGAGTCATATCGACCCCGACGCCCCACAGGTACGGCGCGCCCTGCGGTGTGCCAGACAAGCCACACCGCCGCGCGGCTTCGGCCTGGCTGCTTACAGCATTGCCTTCAGCAGACGAGCCATTTCCGACGGGTTCTTGGTCACCGTGATACCGCAGGCTTCCATGATTTCCAGCTTGGCCTGGGCGGTGTCGGCACCACCCGAGATGAGCGCGCCGGCGTGGCCCATGCGCTTGCCCGGAGGCGCGGTCACGCCAGCGATGAAGCCAACCACCGGCTTCTTCATGTTTTCCTTGATCCAGTAAGCCGCGTTGGCTTCGTCCGGACCACCGATCTCACCGATCATGACCACGGCGTCCGTATCCGGATCGTCGTTGAACATCTTCATCACGTCGATGTGCTTCAGGCCGTTGATGGGGTCACCACCAATGCCGACAGCCGACGACTGGCCCAGGCCCAGCGCGGTCAGCTGGCCCACGGCTTCGTACGTCAGCGTGCCCGAGCGCGACACCACGCCGATGCGGCCCTTGCGGTGGATGTGACCCGGCATGATGCCGATCTTGATCTCGTCCGGCGTGATCAGGCCCGGGCAGTTCGGCCCCAGCAGCAGGGTCTTCTTGTTCTGCTTACGCATCTTGTCCTTGACTTCCATCATGTCGCGGACGGGGATGCCTTCGGTAATGCAGACCACCAGGTCCAGGTCGGCGTCGACGGCTTCCCAGATGGCGGCAGCTGCGCCTGCGGGCGGCACGTAGATCACCGACACGGTGGCACCGGTCTGTGCCTTGGCGTCCTTCACGCTGGCGTAAATAGGAATACCTTCGAAGTCTTCGCCGGCCTTCTTCGGGTTCACGCCGGCAACGAACGCGTTCTTGCCGTTGGCATAGTCGCGGCAGCCACGGGTGTGGAACTGGCCGGTCTTGCCGGTGATGCCCTGGGTGATGACCTTCGTGTCCTTGTTGATCAGAATGCTCATTTGCTAGTCCTTTTAGTCGCCCCGCCCGGCTGCGGCCAGGCGGCAACGAAAGTTGTCCTTACTTGCCAGCGACAGCGGCCACGACCTTCTGGGCGGCTTCTTCCATCGTGTCGGCCGAGATGATCGGCAGACCCGACTCAGCCAGCATCTTGCGGCCCAGCTCTTCGTTCGTGCCCTTCATGCGGACGACCAGCGGCACGCCCAGCTGCACGGCCTTCGACGCGGTGATCACGCCTTCGGCGATCACGTCGCAGCGCATGATGCCGCCGAAGATGTTGACCAGGATGGCCTGCACGTTCGGGTTCTTCAGCATCAGCTTGAAGGCTTCGGTCACCTTCTCGGTGGTGGCACCGCCGCCCACGTCCAGGAAGTTGGCCGGCTCGCCGCCGAACAGCTTGATGGTGTCCATCGTGGCCATGGCCAGACCGGCACCGTTCACCAGGCAGCCGATGTTGCCGTCCAGCGAGATGTAGGCCAGGTCGAACTTCGAGGCTTCGATTTCGTTGGCGTCTTCTTCGTCCAGGTCACGGTACGCAACGATTTCCGGGTGACGGAACAGTGCGTTGGAGTCGAAGTTGAACTTGGCGTCCAGGGCGATGACCTTGCCGTCGCCGGTCAGGATCAGCGGGTTGATTTCGGCCAGCGAAGCGTCGGTTTCCCAGAACGCCTTGTACAGGCCTTGCAGTGCCTGGCGAGCCTGGGCGATGCTGGCGTCGGGCACGCCGATCTTGCGGGCGATGTCGTCGGCGTCAGCGTCCTTCAGGCCTTCGGCCGGATCAACGATCAGCGTGTGGATCTTTTCCGGGCTATGGGCAGCGACTTCCTCGATGTCCATGCCGCCTTCGCTCGATGCCATCAGGGCCACCTTCTGCGACACGCGGTCCACCACCAGCGAAACGTACAGTTCCTTCTTGATGTCGGCGCCTTCTTCGATCAGCAGGCGGTTGACCTTCTTGCCTTCCGGGCCGGTCTGGTGCGTCACCAGCGTCATGCCGAGGATGTTGCTGGCGTAGGTCTTCACCTCGTCGATGCTCTTGGCCACCTTCACACCGCCGCCCTTGCCGCGGCCGCCTGCGTGGATCTGCGCCTTGACGACCCACACCGGGCCGCCGAGCTGTTCAGCCGCCTTCAGGGCCTCTTCGACCGAGAAAGCCGGGATGCCGCGCGGAACCGGCACATTGTATTTGCGCAGGATTTCCTTGCCTTGATACTCATGGATATTCATGCGTGTTTCCTTTCGGGTAGGCGTAAAGGGATTGGAAAAATAGTTGGAGACGAAGGGCTTGCGCCTGTTTCCTTGAGCCGACCGTGACGGTCAGCCCGACGTACCGTTGGGCCGGTGGGCCAGGGTGTCTTCGCCACCTGATGCGGGGGCATCGGCGCGTGACGCGGTCTGGGGGGACGACGCCGCAGCGCCGGCTCTCGGTTTCGGCTGGTGACCATACCAGCGCGGGTAAAACTGGCGAACCACCTCGCCCTCGAAATGGAGCGCGTGGCATCCATGGAGCTGCATGGGTGGTTCAGGATTGGGATCGTCGGCGCCGTCGCGAATCTTGAACACGTCGCCCGCGAAGGCCTGGATGGCGGCGGTCGGCAGCACGCCGGCCAGTTCGGTGAGATGGGTGCAGCCGGCCACATGGCCCAGCCGGTCACGCACGGCCTTGCGGAACCCCTTCGTCAGGTTCAGGCCGATCAACTGGCGGTAGGCCGGACCGATCGTGTCGCAATGCGTCGGATAGGGCACCCAGTCAGAACACGCTTCGGCGTCCACGATATTCAGGCGCAGATCGATCGTCACGCGCAGCCAGAGGTCGTGCAACGGCTGGCCTTCGGGGCGGATGCGGTTGCCGGCCAGCTCGATATCGCGCGGCTTCGTGTCGGTCAGGCGCGCCTCGATGTCCCACAAACCGTCGTCTCGCAAATACGCTTCGGCCGTGATGGCACGGCGATGACGCAAAGCACGGTTGACGGGTGGGGAAAGCGGCATGACAGCGGGGCTGAAGCGGCAGGCTGAACGTGGCGGAATTCTGGGGCGGTACTTACGCGGGGTTCGTTACGGCGAACTTTGCGGCTTGCTTCCGTCCGGACAGCCCGGCGCGTGCCGGAAGGCCGCCTGGGCCGGATAACTCGTGGAGTTTAACATGCCGCGCTGCTTTGACCGGGAACATCCTGCGCGACAGTCTGTCCGGCCCGGATTGTTGCAGCGGCAAAGGCGCCAAACCCGCCCCACACCTGGGTTTCCGGGCGCCGACACGGAACGACGCTGCGTTGCATCAGTGGTACGACAACTGGCTTGACGGCCGCCCGAATACCCCTTATGCGTACGCAGGTATGCAGATGGCCACCCGACTGGCCTACTCGGCGTCCAGATCGTCCTCGGCGCCCCGGATGATCTTGCCGATCACCCCTCGCGAAAACCCCCGCGCCATCATGAAACGGATCTGCTTGGCCCTCGCCTCGGGTGAATCGGGCGGCACACCAAAGCGCTTGCGCCAGACTTCGGCGGCGCGCTCCACCTCGGTATCGCGCAACCGGTCTTGGAGTTCGCGCAGTTGCTCGTTGCCAAGCTGATGGGTCTTGGCTTCCTGCATGACGCGCGCCGCGCCGTAGCGGCTGGCGCGCCGGTGGACCAGGCTGTCGACGAAGCGATCATTCGACAGCCAGTTTTCGCGCTCCAGCGCATCGAGCAAGGCTTCCACTTCTTCGGCCGATTCGGCATGCGGTGCCAGCTTGCGCGCCAGTTCGACGCGACTATGCTCGCGGCGCGAGAGGTAGCCAACGGCGCGGGCCTTGAGGGAAAGCGGAGGACGGGTTCCGGCCATCAGAAATCAGGGGAGCGTAGCGAGGATACGGCGAGTATCGGGGGAATATCGCGCGGAATAATGTGGGCAAAAATAAAAAAGCCGCCGCACTGTCATGCGACGGCTTTCGTTGCCGGCAGGCGCCCGCCTCAGTCTTCGATCACGGCCGGCGTACCCAGCGTGGTGTTCGTCGGGGCCACACCCAGCACAGCGCGCACCTTGTTTTCGATCTCGGCGGCGATGTCCGGATTCTCGCGCAGGTATTCACGCGCGTTGTCCTTGCCCTGGCCGATCTTGTCGCCGTTGTAGCTGTACCACGCGCCCGACTTCTCGACGATCTTGGCGTCCACGCCCAGGTCGATGATCTCGCCCTGACGCGAGATACCTTGGCCGTAGAGGATGTCGAAGAACGCTTCGCGGAACGGCGGCGAAACCTTGTTCTTGACCACCTTGACCTTGGTCTCGTTGCCCACCACTTCGTCGCCCTTCTTGATCGAGCCGATGCGGCGGATGTCCAGACGCACCGAGGCGTAGAACTTCAGCGCGTTACCGCCGGTCGTGGTTTCAGGCGATCCAAACATCACACCGATTTTCATACGGATCTGGTTGATGAAGATGACCAGGCAGTTGGTACGCTTGATGGTACCGGTCAGCTTGCGCAGCGCCTGGCTCATCAGGCGGGCCTGCAGACCCGGCAGCGAATCGCCCATCTCGCCTTCGATTTCGGCCTTCGGCACCAGCGCGGCCACCGAGTCGATCACGATCAGGTCGATTGAGCCCGAGCGCACCAGCGCGTCGGTGATTTCCAGTGCCTGCTCGCCGGTGTCCGGCTGGGAGATCAGCAGGTCGCCCACGTTCACGCCCAGCTTGCCGGCGTATTGCACGTCCAGGGCGTGTTCCGCGTCGATGAACGCGCAGGTGCCGCCCAGCTTCTGCATTTCGGCAACGACCTGCAGCGTCAGGGTGGTCTTGCCCGACGATTCCGGGCCGTAGATCTCGACCACGCGGCCGCGTGGCAGGCCGCCGACGCCCAGCGCGACGTCCAGACCCAGCGATCCGGTGGACACCACCTGGATATCCTGTTCGACGTCGCCATCGCCCAGGCGCATGATCGAGCCCTTGCCGAACTGCTTCTCGATCTGGGAGAGCGCGGCGGCAAGCGCCTTCTGCTTCTCAGCGCTTACGCCGGCGCCGGCCTTCTTGTCGTCCATGGTCGTCCTTCAGTCAATGGGTGGTCAATTGGTGTATAAATAGGCCGCATGCGGCGTGGCGCCTGTTTTTCAAGCCTTTTCCGATCAATTTCGGCGGCTTTTGGCACCTCGACTCGCCAGTCCCGGCCCTGCGCCAGTCCCTTCCAGGACCACTCGCGCGGAATGTCGGGTACTGTATAAAAAAACAGTATGCTTGGCAAGCCCCACCGGCACCGCAAACCGGCGGCCGGCGATGCCGGCCCAAAAAAGGTGACAAGGGTGGAGACAAACCATGCGGATTCTGATCGCCGAAGATGACGACGTGCTGGCAGACGGCCTGACACGGTCGCTGCGCCATTCCGGCTATGCCGTCGATCACGTCGCCAACGGCGTGGAAGCCGACTCGGCCCTTTCCACGCAGACTTTCGACCTGCTGATCCTGGACCTGGGCCTGCCCCGCATGCCCGGCCTGGAAGTGCTCAAGCGGCTGCGTGCGCGCGGCGCGATGCTGCCCGTGATGATCCTGACCGCGGCCGACGGCGTGGACGAGCGCGTCAAGGGGCTGGACCTGGGCGCCGACGACTACATGGCCAAGCCCTTTGCGCTATCCGAGCTGGAAGCACGCGTGCGCGCGCTGGTGCGGCGCGGTGCCGGCGGCGGCGCCACGCTGATGCGCCACGGCCCGCTGGCGTTCGATCAGGTCGGGCGCATCGCCTTCCTCAACGACCAGATGCTGGACCTGTCGGCGCGCGAGATCGGCCTGCTGGAAATCCTGCTCACGCGCAGCGGCCGGCTGGTGTCGAAGGAACAGCTCGTCGACCATCTGTGCGAATGGGGCGAGGAAGTCAGCAACAACGCCATCGAAGTCTACGTGCACCGCCTGCGCAAGAAGATCGAGGTGGGCGGCATCCGCATCGCCACCGTGCGCGGCCTGGGCTACTGCCTGGAGAAATTCCAGCCGGCCATGGCCACCCACGGCTGACGCGAACTGCTCATGAGCCTGCTGCGCCTGCCCTGGCGACGCCATCCCGCCGCAGGCGCTGCCCCCCTGCCTGAAGCCGCACGCCCCACGCTGGCCGATGTCGCCGCCGAGGATTTGGCGCTGGCGGACGCCCTGCCCCACCTGGAAGAAACTTCCGCCCATCCCGCACCGCGCTCGCTGTTTGGCGAGATCCTGGACTGGATGCTGGCGCCGCTGCTGCTGCTCTGGCCGATGAGCATCGCGGTCACGTACCTGGTGGCCAAGTCGATCGCCAACGGGCCGTTCGACCGCGCGCTGGAGGCCAGTGCCATCGTGCTGTCGCAGCAGGTGCGCGAAGTGAACGGGCGCGTGACGCTGCAGCTGCCGCTGTCGGCCCGCGAGATCCTGCGCGCCGACGAGACCGACAATATCTATTATCAGGTGGTGGGCAAGCGCGGCGAGTATGTGGCCGGCGACCACGACCTGCCGCTGCCGTCGGAAGAGGAACAGGGCCATGCCGGCCTGGTGTCGATGCGTGACGACCGCGTGGCCGGTAACGATGTGCGCGTGGCTTATACCTATGTCGATCTGAAAAATGTCGGCGGCGACCAGCCGGTGCTGGTGCAGGTGGCCGAGACACTCGACAAGCGCGCCCGGCTGGCCAACGAAATCATCAAGGGCGTGATCCTGCCGCAGTTCGTGATCCTGCCACTGGCCGTGGTGCTGGTGTGGTTCGGGCTCACGCGCGGGCTGGCGCCGCTGACGGCCATCCAGCAGCGCATCCGCTCGCGCAATCCGGGCGACACGAGCCCCATCGACGAACGCGCCGCGCCGCAGGAAATCACGCCGCTGGTGGCGTCGTTCAACGACCTGCTGGCCCAGCTCGACCAGTCCGTGCAGACCCAGAAGCGTTTCATTGCCGATGCCGCGCACCAGATGAAGACACCGCTGGCGGGCTTGCGCATGCAGGCCGAACTGGCCCAGCGCGAACAGTCGCCCGAGGAACTGCGGCGGTCGCTAGCGCAGATCGCCGGCAGTTCGGAACGCACCGCGCACCTGGTGACGCAACTGCTGTCGCTGGCGCGCATGGAAAACCTGGGGGGCGCCGGCGGCATGGCGCCGCTGGATCTTTCGGCACTGGCCCGCGACGTGGTCAAGGACTGGCTGCCGCAGGCGTGGGCGCGCAACATCGACCTGGGGCTGGAAGCCGACGAGCACCCCGTCATGATCACCGGCAACCGCCTGATGCTGACCGAAATGCTCAACAACCTGGTGGACAACGCCATCCGCTACACGCCTGCCGGCGGCCACGCCACCGTGCGCGTGACCAGCGACGCCTTCGAGCCATTCGCCTATCTGGATGTGGAAGACACGGGCCCCGGCATCGCGCCCGGCGAGCGCGAACGCGTGATGGAGCGCTTCTACCGCGTGCTGGGCACCAACACCGAGGGCAGCGGGCTTGGGCTGGCCATCGTGCGTGAAATCGTGCAGCAGCATGGCGGCGAGGTGAGCATCCACGACAACGTCTATCAGACGTCGCCGCGGCTGGCCGGTGCGCGACTGCGCATCACCCTGCGCCGCACCGCACCGGAAGAGAACCCGGCATGACCAGGAAACCGCCCCGCGACCGCATGACGCCGCTCGAACGACGCGGCTGGCATCACAACGTGCGATGGATCGTGGCGCTGCTGGCAGCCTGGTTCCTGATCACGTTCGGGATCAGCTGGTTTGCGCGCGACCTGCGCTTTGACTTCCTGGGCTGGCCCTTTTCGTTCTGGATGGCCGCCCAGGGATCGCTAATTCTTTACGTGCTGATGGCCGCGCTGTACGCCTGGCGCATGAACCGGGCCGACGACGAGATGCACGCCCGCGAGAGCGAACTGGCCGGCGCCGGTATCCACATCGAAGCCCACCCGTCGCCGCCCGCCCAACCTGACGGCGCCGGCGAAAAACCCCGCCACGACCCGCTCTAAGGGTTTCCTCCGGGCTTACGCCCATTGCTGCGCCGCAAGAACGGCGCCCGGTGGCGGCGGCCGGCGGCCGGCGGTCCGGGGGCCTCGCAATGCAGCACGTCCACGCCCCGATTTCGGCCCGATTTGCCTAGCGTATACCCCGACGGATTCAGTCCGGTTTGCCCTGAATCTGTCAGAACTCAGTAAGTTTCGCCTCCCACAATCGTTCCAACCTTGGCGCAATGGGCCGGTACGCGCACACGTACACGCGCCTGACGACGGGGACCTGAAGATTTTCGACGGAAGAACGGAAACGGAGGAGACAACAAATGGCAAACGCGCAAAATGTGGGGGCCGTACCTGCGGCCCACAATGCGCCGATGACGAAGGAAGAGAAGAAGGTCATCATGGCCTCTTCCCTCGGCACGGTGTTCGAGTGGTACGACTTTTATCTGTACGGTTCGCTGGCGTCGGTCATCGCCAAGCAGTTCTTCGCGGGGCTGGACCCCACTTCGGCATTCATCTTCGCGCTGCTGGCCTTCGCGGCGGGCTTCATCGTCCGCCCCTTCGGCGCCCTGGTGTTTGGCCGTCTCGGCGACATGATCGGCCGCAAGTACACCTTCCTGGTGACCATCCTGATCATGGGCGTCTCGACGTTCATCGTCGGCCTGCTGCCGGGGTACGCCGCCATCGGCTGGGCCGCCCCGATCATCCTGATCGCCCTGCGCATGCTGCAGGGCCTGGCACTGGGCGGCGAGTACGGCGGTGCCGCCACGTACGTGGCCGAGCACGCACCGCACGGCAAGCGCGGCGCCTATACCGCATGGATCCAGACCACCGCCACACTGGGCCTGTTCCTTTCGCTGATCGTGATTCTGCTGTGCCGCCAGGCGATGACGCCCGCCGCGTTCGACGCCTGGGGCTGGCGTATCCCGTTCCTGGTCTCGATCCTGCTGCTGGCCATGTCGGTGTATATCCGCCTGTCGATGAGCGAGTCGCCGGCCTTCCAGAAGATGAAGGCCGAGGGCAAGACGTCGAAGGCACCGCTGACCGAAGCCTTCGGCCAATGGCGCAACCTGAAGATCGTGATCCTGGCGCTGGTGGGCCTGACCGCCGGCCAGGCCGTGGTCTGGTACACGGGCCAGTTCTACTCGCTGTTCTTCCTCACGCAGGTGCTGAAGGTGGACGCCACCACGGCCAACCTGCTGATCGCCGGCGCACTGGTGATCGGCACGCCGTTCTTCATCTTCTTCGGCTCGCTGTCGGACAAGATCGGCCGCAAGTGGATCATCATGCTGGGCTGCGCGCTGGCCGTGCTGACCTACTTCCCGCTGTTCAAGGCAATGACGCACTACGCCAACCCGGCGCTGGAGCGTGCCCAGCAGTCGGCCCAGATCGTGGTCACGGCCGACCCAGCCACCTGTTCGTTCCAGGGCAGCCCGATCGCCCGCGAGATCGATTTCCGCAGCTCGTGCGACATCGTCAAGCGTACGCTGGCCCAGGCATCGGCCAGCTATGAGGTGGTCAACGCTCCGGCCGGTACCGTGGCGTCGGTGAAGATCGGCGACAAGGAAATCAAGTCCTTCGACGCCACCGTGGGCAAGGGCGCCTTCGACGACGCCAGCAAGAAGCAGATCGCCGACTTCAAGAAGGCAGTCAGCACCGAGATGACGGCGCACGGCTATCCGACCAAGGCGGACCCGGCCCAGATGAACACGATCATGGTGCTGGTGGTCCTGGTCATCCTGGTGATCTACGTGACGATGGTGTACGGCCCGATCGCGGCCATGCTGGTGGAAATGTTCCCGACCCGCATCCGCTACTCGTCGATGTCGCTGCCGTATCACATCGGCAATGGCTGGTTCGGCGGCCTGCTGCCCACCATCTCGTTCGCGCTGGTGGCCCAGAACGGCAACATCTACTACGGCCTCTGGTACCCGATCATCATCGCCGCCATGACCTTCGTGCTGGGCGCGCTGTTCGTCCGCGAAACCAAGGACGTGGACATCTACGCCAACGACTAAGCGGCCACACGACAACAACCACGCAATCCAGGCATTCACCGGAGGGATACAACCGGTAACCCTCGCTCAGGATGGCTGGCCTACCGGCCAGCCGCTCCTTCTAGGCAGACCCTCGGGTCTGCCATTTTTTTAGGCAAGCGCCGAAGCTTGCAGAAAATTGTCACAAAGGTGTTGACAGCCCGAAAAGCGTGGGTATAATTTCGATCTTCGTTGGCGAATTAGCTCAGTTGGTTAGAGCGACGGAATCATAATCCGCAGGTCCGGGGTTCGAGTCCCTGATTCGCCACCATCTATTTGGAAGACGCCGCAATCCTTCACGGGATTGCGGCGTTTTGCTTTGGGGCGGCCGAGAATGGCTAGTTCACGCCCGCCGAAACACGATGTCAGCCACCTTCGGCTCCAGGGGCGCCGACACCCGGTCGACTTCCCCTTTGCCATCGCGTCCAAACGTCAGTGGCAGGTTGTCCGGATGAATCTCCGCGGGCCTGTCTTCGGTGCTGAAGACATCGGCATCCACAGCGGCGAGTCGCCCCGACATGCCTCGCCAGCGCCAGCCCAGGCCCTCGCCTTCGCGAACGATGGCGAAACGGCCATAGGCAGGGTGCGTGTAGTCACCCACGTACTGGGTCAGCGAAAGCGGTACTGTCCGCGCCTTCTCCCGCTCTGCCTCGCGCCGGGCCTTTTCCTCGCGTTCCTGCGCCAGCGCCTTGCGCCGCCCTTCGGCAAAGCGTGCCAGCCAATCGACTGGCTCGTGTCCGCGCAACCGGTCGAACGCGCTATAGGTGAGCAGCTCCGTCACGCCGCCGGGCACCCGGTTGGTCAGTATGGCGATGCCAAGGCCATGCTCGGGCAGTATCGCCATGATCGTGGACCAACCTACCCAGGACCCGGTGTGCCACTGCATCCGCGCGCCACGATAGTGGCCAATGTTCCAGCCAAAGCCGTAGTGCAAATGCCCGACGTGCTCGTTTGGCGATTGGCCGGCGTAGACCCAAGGCGTAGTCATTTCCCGAATCGCCTGACTGGACAGAAGCCGGCTGCCGGCTACCTGGCCATCGCCCAACCACAGGTTCAGCCATCGGGCCAGGTCTCGGACGCTTGCGTTGAGGGCCCCGGCCGGCGCCGCTCGAATGGGGCACAGGTGGGCGCGTTCCACCTCGGCACCCCGGCGCACATGGGGGTGCGCGTGATCTGCCGCACCAGCCAGCGCCTCGATTGCAAACCCGAAATCGGTGAAGCCAAGTGGGTGCAGCAACCGATCGGCGGTGAACGACTCCCAACGCTGCCCACTGATCCGCTCGGCAATGTGTCCGGCAACGACATAGCCCAGGTTCTGGTACTCGAACCCGGTGCGGATATCACGACTGAGTTGCAGGTGCCTCAGGGACTCGACAATTTGCGCGGTGGAAAGGTCGCCGGGCCCGTGGATCCAGTCGTGGCGAGGCAACCCGGTGTGATGGCATAGCAGATCGCGAACGGTGACACGCTCGCTGGCGACGGCATCGTGCAGTTGGAACGCCGGCAGATAGTCCCGAACCGGTCGGCCAAAATCCAGCTTGCCTTCGTCGAACAGCAGGCCAAGACCGGCCGCCGTGAAGGATTTGGTCAGGGAACAAAGCAAGAACTGCGTATCGGGCGTGACAACATCGTCTGCATCGATATCCTTTCGGCCGTACCCCTTGAGCAGCAGCGTTTCGCCCGCCTTTACGATCGCTATCGCCGCACCTGGAACGCGCCATTCCGCCATGGCCGCCTCCACCAGCCCATCGAAGTCTCCCAGCATTCCCCCCCCTCGAAACGTTTGTACGAGCGAACAAGACCTACCGTGGACTATCGTGTGCTGGCGCGCGATGGGAACGCACCTGCGCCAGCCGTAGCGGCCATCGCCGCCGGAAGCCTCAAACCAGCGCCATCAACGGCGCCAGCATCGGGCTCCGCGCGGCCAGCGCGCGTTGTTCGGCCAGCACGCCCTGCAGGATGTCGCGCGTCGTGTCCGGATTCGCCAGCACCACTCGGAACACCGCGATTGCCCTGCCGCCCCACTGCGACGACGTCAGCTGCGTGCGCGACACGAACGACCGCCCGGCGTCGCGCTGCATCTCCTGGATGCTGATGGTGAGCGCGTCCAGCGCCTGCTGGATCTGCTCGCGGGTCTCCGCCGGCGTCGACGCCGACACCAGCGCCGTGCGCACAGGTTCGGGCACGTAGCGGTACGTCAGGATGCAAAGCTGCGGCCGGCTATCGAGCTCGAAATCGGCCTGTTGCTCGATCAGTCCGGCAAAGAACTTCGCGTTGTCGATGCCGGTGTCGATCAGCCTGGCCAGCCCCTTGCGTCCCAGCAGGTGCAGGTTGGCGTAGAGCATTACGGCCGCCGCGCCGCGCGAGCCTTCGAGTGTGTGGCGTCCCAGGTCGACCGAGCCCTTGCGCACGATGTAGTTCGCGTGCTGGATGATCTCCTGCGTCCAGGCCGGATCGCGGAACAGCACCATGCCGGCGCCCATCGGCACATAAAACTGCTTGTGTGCGTCGATCACCACGGAATCCGCACGTTCGATGCCGGCAAAGCGCCCGCGCTCGCGTTCGGACAGCAATGTCGCACCGCCCCAGGCGGCATCGACATGAAAATGGCACCCGGCTTCCTGCGCCACGTCGGCCATCGCGTCCAGCGGGTCCACCGCGCCAGTTTCGGTCGATCCGGCAATGCCAACGATGGCCATCGTCCGGATATTGCTTGCCTGCAGATCGCCCAGCGTGTCGCGGAGCTTGTCGATCCGCATGCGGCCATCGCCATCGACCGCCACCGGCACCAGGTTGTCGCGGCCGATACCCAGCACGTCGGCGGCCTTGCGCAGCGAATAGTGGCCGCGCTCGGACACCACGATCGCCAGCCCGTCGTAGCCGTAGTGGCGCAGCGCCGCCATCAGGCCGGCATTGTGGACGCCCGCGAAGCCGTCGCGCGCACGCAGCACGTTGTTGCGGCTGGCCCAGAGCGCCGCCAGGTTGGCCGTGGTGCCACCCGCGCAAAACGCGCCAAGCGAATGCTCGGGGTTGTGCAGCCACTGGGCATAGAAGTCGCCCTCGCGCGCAAAGACCAGCTTGTGCAGCATGCCGATGACCTGGCGCTCCAGGCCGGTCAACGCGCCCGAGGTTTCAAGCTTCACCACGTTCTGGTTCAGCGCCGCCACGATCTTGGCCAGCGACGGCATGAACGACGGCAGCGACGACGTCATATGACCGACGAAGCTCGGCGAGGCCACCGGCATCACGTGGCGGAATACGTCGTGCAACAGGTGATCGGCGTGCGCCTGCGGCGCGGTGGGGTCTTCGGGCAGGTCCACCGACGCGAACTGCGCCTCGCGCGTGGCGCAGGCGCCCACCGGATCGAAATCCTGGCTGGCGAAGAAATCCGCAGGGTGCTCGGCGATGCGTCGCTCCAGGTCCTCGAACGCACCCCGGTCAGCGTCGAACCAGTGCAGCGGACAGTCGTCGTCCAATCGAGGGTCGTGCGAGTTGTCTGACTTCTCCGTCTTCGGCGCGTTCATTTGCAAAGCCCAGTCGATACCGTGCCGCCCCGGATGCGGCGCGGTGTGGCTGGGATTATGCCGGATAAGGGCCGAATAAGGCCGGACAGGGCCGGCCCCGGTGCGTCAGCGTGCCGCGCGGCGCAGGCTCCGCCCCGGCCGTGCGCAGGTTGCCGCGCCGTGCTCCCACACGGCCTGCCCGTTCACGAACACGTGCGCAATGCCGGCCGACGGCTGTTGCGGATCCAGGTACGTCGCCACATCCTTCACCGTCTTCGGATCGAACACGGTGACGTCGGCGGCGTGGCCTTCCCGGATCTCGCCGCGACCAGCCAGCCCGAACGCGTGCGCAGTCATGCCTGTCATCTTGTGGACGGTTTCCTCCAGCGTCAGCAGGCCCAGGTCGCGGCTGTAGTGGCCCAGCAGGCGCGTGAAGGTGCCCCACAGGCGCGGATGCGGATAGTCGTCGGACGGAATCCCGTCCGATCCGATCATCGTGTCGCGGTACGCCAGCACGCGCTGGACGTCGCCTTCGTCCATGAAGAAGTACATGCCCATGCCTGGCATCACGCGGTCCAGCGCCTCGGCACGCGAGCACTGCCATTCGTGCGCCAGGTCGGACAGCTTGCGGCCGGCGCTTTTCGGCGCCGAGCGCGAATAGGTAATCAGGATCTCGTCGCTGATGGCCAGCCGTTCGCGGCGCAGCAGCGACGACGACGCCGTGTACGGATAGCAGTCCAGGCAGATCTTCTGCGCACGGCCCAGTTCGCCGATACGGGCCAGCGTCTCGCGCGTGCGGCCGAAGTTGGGCTTGCCGATGACCTTGTGATGCGAGATCACGAGCCTGACGTCGATGGCGCGCGCAATCCGGGCCGATTCCTCGATGGCCTCGATCACGCCGTCGCCCTCGGTACGCATGTGCGTGGCATAGACAACACCGAACTGCTTCAGGTCGCGCCCCACGCCGATGATTTCCTCGGCCGGCGCGGACGCCGCGGGCGGGTAGAACGTGCCCGTGGACATGCCGATCGCGCCCTGCTCCAGCGCAGCGTTGGCGGCCTGGCGCATGGCTTCTACCTCGACGGCGGTGGCAGGCCGGTCGAAGTCCGCCTGATGCACCGCGCGCAACGCCGTATGGCCAACCAGTGATGCCACGTTGACAGCCGCCGGCGTGGCGTCGAGGGCATCGAGATACTGGCCGAACGCCGCAAAGCGCCACTGCGGGTCAACCGTGCGCAGGGGCAGCGGCGGGTCCCCACCGCTCTGCCGGTACGGCGCCAGGCTGATGCCGCAGTTGCCGTTCACGACGGTCGTCACCCCCTGCGAGATCTTCGGCGCCATGCCCGGGGTTTCCAGTACGGCGCGGTCGTCGTGCGCGTGGCTGTCGATAAAGCCCGGCGCCACGACCATCCCGGCCACATCGATCTCGCGGTCGGCGCGCTGGCCCGTGGCGTCGCCAATGAACACGATACGGCCACCCTGCAGCGCCACGTCGGCACGGTAACGCGCCGCGCCGGTGCCGTCGATCACATCGCCGCCGCGCAAAATCACATCGAACATGCTGGTCTCCCCGTCAGTCGAGCTTGATGTCAGCCTTGCGGATCAGGTCGCCCCACTTGCGGCTTTCCTTTCCGATCATCTGGGCAAACGCCTCGGGCGAGCCGCCCACCACCACCGATCCGTTCTGCTCGGCCTCCTTCCGCGTGGCCGGCAACTGCAGGTAGGCATTGATCTCGCGGTTCAGCCGCTCCACCACGGGCCGGGGCGTGCCGGCGGGCGCCACGATGCCGCCCCAGGCATTGACCTCGAAACCGGGCAGGCCCGCTTCCTCCATCGTCGGCACGTTGGCCAGCACCGGCAGCCGCGCCTTGCTGGTCACCGCAATGGCGCGCAGCTTGTTGCCCTGCACGGCGGCGAGGATGGAGGGCACGTTGTCGAACATGAAGTCGACCTGGCCGCTGATGACGTCGATCTGTGCCTGCGGCGCGCCACGGTATGGAATATGGCGAAATTCGATGTGCGCCTGGTCTCTGAGCATTTCGCCGCTCAGGTGGCTGGTCGTACCGTTGCCGCCCGAGCCCATCGTCAGGCGGCCCGGATTCTTGCGTGCGTAGTCGATCAGCTCCCTGACCGTGTGCACCGGCAGGCCGGGGCTCACGGCCAGGATATTCGGGATGGTCGTGGTGGCGCAGACCGGCACCAGGTCCTTGTCGGGGTCATAGCCGGGGCGCGCCAGCAGGCTGCGGTTGATGGCCATCGTCACGATATTGCCGAAGCCGATCGTGTAGCCGTCCGGCCTGCTGCGCACCAGCGTCTGCATGGCGATGCTGCCGGCCGCGCCGGGCCGGTTGTCCACCACCACCGACGAGCCGAGCCTGTCGCCCAGGTACTGGGCCAGCTTGCGGCTCGACTGGTCGGGCGTGCTGCCCGCGGCTGCCGGCACGATCAGTGTGATCGGCTTGCCGGCGGGCCAGTCCGCCGCCTGTGCGCTGCCTGCGGCACATGCGGCCAGCAGCCCGGCCATCACGGCGCGGGTTTTAAGAATTTCAATGGCTTTGTGTCTCTGGGGTATCGTCATCGGCAACCTCGCGGCAAGCGTGCAATCTCTGTGTGAACGCGCTATGTTGCGCCCAGGCCCGCGCCGCTGTATATCGAAGTTTCGGCAAGCACCCATTCCTTTTTTTGATGACATGAAGCATCCCGCCCGGCGTCAAATCCCCTCCGTGGTCAACCTGAACACGTTCGACACCATCGCGCGACGGGGCAGCGTGACGGCAGCGGCCGACGAGCTTGGCCTGAGCCAGGGTGCCGTCAGCAAGCAGCTGCTGGATCTCGAGAGCTTTCTTGGCACGACCCTGTTCGAGCGCAACAACGCCCGGCTGGCATTGAGCGATGAAGGCGCTGGCTACCTGGCACGCATCCGGTCGCTGCTGGACCAGCTGGAAGCGGCAACGGTGGCCGCCTCGGGCGCCGCCCAGCGGATGCGCGAGGTGCGCTTCTCGGTGCCGAACACGTTCGGCCTGCTATGGGTCATGCCGCGCCTGTGCGGCTTCGCGGCGGCGCATCCCGAGATTCGCATCCATGTGGCCAACCACATCGGCGCGGTATCGTTGCGCGATGCGGGGCTGGACGCCGCCATCGTCTACGCCGAAGACGGTCTCGACGACGACAGCGCCGACCTACTGCACGGCGTACGCAGCCTGCCGGTTGCAGCGCGCGAACTGGTCCGCGGCCGGCTCCCGCTGCAGGCCAGCCGCATCGCCGCCCTGCCGCTGCTGCACCACACAACCGCGCCCAGCGCCTGGGCCAGTTACCTGCGCGATCTCGACACCAGCATCGATCTGCCGCTGCCGCCCGGTACGCAGTACAACCTCGTCACGTTCGCACTCAAGGCCGCCGAGGCCGGCCTCGGCGCCGCGCTGGTGCCCGACTACGCGGTGGCCGACAGCCTGCGCGAGGGGCGCGTGGTGCAGCTCAATCGTGCATCGGTGCCGTCGCGGCGCGGGTACTACCTGATCCGTCGCGCCGATCGTGCCGACGTGCCGGCGGTGAAGGTGCTGCGCGAATGGCTGATGACCCGGCGCGCAGACGTCGCCGGCATGGAAGGCTAGCGCACGGCGCCACACTAGAACGCGGCGGCGTCGTTCCGCCTGACGCGCGGCTTTGCCACGCTAGGAACCGGCTCGCCCTCCATCGGCAATAGCCGATGCACGCGCGCAAATTCCGCTAGGGCGATCAGCGAGCCCAGACCCAGCTTGTCCATGATGCTGGCCTTGTGCGAGCTAACGGTCTTGTTGCTGATCTCCAGCACGTCCGAGATCGCCTTGTTGGAATGGCCGACCGCCAGCAGACGCAACACAGTCAGTTCGCGCCGGCTCAGCAGGGCCTTGGGATCAGCCGGATTGGCGGCGGCGCGGCGGAAGGTCGGCAACGACTTCAGCGGAAACGCCGCGTAGCCGGTCATCAGCGCGCGCACAGCGTCGGCCAATCCGTCCAGCCCCGCGCTCTTGTCGATGTACCCGTGGGCACCGCCCAGCAACGCGCGCTCCGCCGCGCGCCGTTGGGCCGAGAGCACCAGCACGCACGTGACCGGCCAGGTCGACACCACCTCCTCAAGCACGGCGTCGCCGGGCAGGTCATCCAGCTGCAGATCCATCACGACCAGATCGGCCGGGCGGTCGCGCAGCGCCAGCAGCCCGGCGGCGCCACCGGGGGCAACGCGGACTTCCTCGAAGCCCGACGCGCTCTCGAGGATGTTGCAGACAGACTTGCGAACGGCGGTATGCGGGTCAATAACGATGGCGTTGGGCATGCCAAATCTCCGTGAACTCGAACAGCGGGCAGCTTAGGCCTTTCAGCGCAACGGCAGAACGGGCTGAAAATGCATGTTGAAATTTCCGGGCTTTCCTACGGAAATTTCAGACGTTGAGCCGTTGCGTCCGCACGCTGGCAGATGTGCGGCTCACGGAGCGACGATCAACCTAAAAGTCCAACAGATGACAATCGTGAAATCCTCAAAAATTCATCGCGGATTTGATCTACGTTACGGTGTGACCAACCTCTGCGTGCCATGATGAAACACGTCGCGCCCCGTCGCGCGCTCGCAGTTTTTCAACCAAGGAGATAGCGCCATGCCCCCGATGTCCAATATCGTGCTCGCCACTGACGGTTCCGCATTCAGCGATGCCGCCGCGCGCTTTCTTGCCGATGGCAAGCTGCTGCAGACCGGTTTCACGGTGCATGTGGTACACGTGTCACCTGACGTCACCGGCCAGGTGCGCGCGTTTGTCAGCAAGGAAACGATCGACGCGTGGCACAACGAGGCCAGCGAGAAGGCCATGACATCGGTCTGCGCCATCCTGGAAGCCGCGAAGGTCCCGTTTGAACGCCACGCGCTGCACGGCTATCCGCCCGAGAAGATCCTCGCTCATGCAAAGTCGGTGAATGCCAGCGCCATTGTCATGGGCACGCACGGGCGTGGGTCGTTCTTCGACGCCGTGCTCGGATCGGTAGCCGGCCGCGTGCTTGCGCAGGCCGCTTGTCCGGTTGTGATGGTGAAGGCGGAGGAAAAGGCCAAGCCCCAGGTGTGAGGTACCGGCTGGCCGGATTTCTGGAAGGCGCAGGGATCTGGCCGCCGGATGGCACTCAAGGCCGTTGCACGGGAATCAAGGCGGTCCAGGGCGATTCCGGCCAATCGCCGGTCTCATGCGGACGCGGCGGTATCGTGCCGTCTCAGGCCGCCCAGAGCGGCGGTTCGTCCATCAGCGCGATCTGTTCGCGCAGTTCCAGGATGCGATCCTGCCAGTAGCGCGCGGTAC
The DNA here is from genome assembly GCF_002858765.1 of Cupriavidus pauculus. Classification (GTDB taxonomy): domain Bacteria; phylum Pseudomonadota; class Gammaproteobacteria; order Burkholderiales; family Burkholderiaceae; genus Cupriavidus; species Cupriavidus pauculus_B. The sequence goes on along the minus strand of NZ_PJRP01000001.1, from coordinate 752,725 downwards.
CGAACCACGGAAACGCGGCCGGAAATGCGGGATCGCGCCAGCGACTGGCCAGCCAGGCACTGTAGTGCAGCAGGCGCAGCGTACGCAGCGCCTCGACCAGCCACAGCTCGCGCGTATCGAAATCGGCAAAATCTTCGTAGCCGGCCACGATGTCGGCCAGTTGATCCTGCATCGCCGCCCGGTCGCCTTCGAGCAGCATCCAGATGTCCTGTACCGCCGGCCCCATGCGGCTGTCGTCGAAGTCGACGAAGTGCGGCCCTGGCGTGCCACGGCCGCGCGCATCGTCTTCATCGATCCACAGCACATTGCCGCGATGGCAATCGCCATGCAGCCGTAGCAGCCGCACGTCACCGGCGCGCTCGTAACAGCGGCGAACGGCGTCGAGCGCCAGGTCCACGGCCGCACGCCACGGCGCCAGCAGATCGGCGGGAATGCAGTCGTGGTCGAGCAGATAGTCGCGCGAGGCCACGCCGAACGTGTCGATATCCAGCGCCGGCCGCGCCTGGTACGCCGTGGCCGCGCCGCAGGCGTGAATCCGGCCGATGAAACGGCCCAGCCACGTGCGCGTGGCGGCCTGGTCCAGCGGCGGCTCGCGGCCGCCACAGCGCGGAAACACGGCAAAGCGGAAGCCCGCGTGCGCGAGCAACGTGCTGGCCGGGGCTTCGCCCATGCGCAGTGGCAGCGCCGGCACGGCGGGGATCTCCGCGTCGGCCAGTTGCTGCACGAAGGCATGTTCTTCGAGGATGGCCGCGTCGCTCCACCGGCCAGGCCGGTAGAACTTGACCACCAACGGTGCGGCGTCCTCGATGCCGACTTGCCACACGCGATTCTCGTAGCTGTTCAGCGCCAGCAGACGGCCATCCGGATAGAAGCCCGTCGCCTCCAGCGCATCGAGGATGCACTCGGGCGTCAGTCCCGCATAGGGGACGTCGTCGTGTGACACAGGGCTATCCGGGGTGGCCATGGCGGGGTCCGGTCAGGGTGCCGGCTTGCGGCTGCCGCCAAGCAGCGCGGCTTGCGGCGCGGGACGGCGATTGCGGGCCGGTGCAGCAGCGACAGCATCCTGTGCGGGACGCGGCTGCTGGGGACGTGCCTGCTGCTGACGCGGTTGCTGCGTGCGAGCCTGCTGCGGACGCTGGCCCGCCGGCTTGGCGGCGTTACCACCATTGCCACCACCATTGCCATTGCCCGAGCCATTGCCGTTCCGGCCTTCGCCGCGCGCCGGCTGCGCGCCCTGTGCGGGGCGCGGCTGACGCGGCTGGCTCGGCTGACCGGCAGACTCCTGGCGCTGTCCTTGCGGGGCACGCGGCGCGCGGCGCTCGCCGCCATTGGCATTGCCGCCGCCGTTGCCACGCGGCTGGCTGCCACGGCCCTGCGGCGGACCGCCACGTTGCTGGCGCCCCTTCTGGATCGGCTCGGCCGCAATGCTCGGGTCCACTTCAAACCCGGTCAGTGCCACCTGTTCGATCTGTCGCTTGATCAGACGCTCGATATCGCGCAGCAAGCCAAGCTCGTCGACGCAAACCAGCGAGATCGCCTCGCCTTCGGCGCCCGCGCGGCCCGTGCGGCCGATACGGTGAACATAGTCCTCGGGCACGTTGGGCAGGTCGAAGTTCACCACGTGCGGCAACTGGTCGATATCGATACCTCGCGCCGCGATGTCGGTGGCCACCAGCAGCCGCAGCGTGCCGGCCTTGAATTCAGTCAGCGCGCGGGTGCGGGCCGACTGACTCTTGTTGCCGTGGATGGCCAGCGCGGACAGGCCGTCCTTGCTCAGTTGTTCTGCCAGGCGGTTGGCGCCGTGCTTGGTACGCGTGAAGACCAGCACCTGGTGCCAGTCGTGCTGGCGCACCAGATGGGCCAGCAGTTCGCGCTTGCGTTCGCGGTCCACGGGGAACACGCGCTGCGCCACGGTTTCGGCCGTGGTGTTGCGGCGGGCCACCTCGATCGACGCGGGGTTGTTCAGCAGGCGGTCGGCCAGCGCGCGGATATCGTCCGAGAACGTGGCCGAGAACAGCAGGTTCTGCCGCTTGGCCGGCAGCACGTTCAGGATCTTGCGGATGTCGTGGATGAAGCCCATGTCGAGCATGCGGTCGGCTTCATCGAGCACCAGCAGTTCCACGTGGGACAGATCGATGGTGCGCTGGGATACGTGATCGAGCAGGCGGCCAGGGGTGGCCACCACGATGTCCACGCCGCGCTTGAGCGCTTCGATCTGCGGATTGATGCCGACGCCGCCGAACATCACCATCGAACGCAGCTTCAGGTACTTGCCGTAGTTGCGTACGCTTTCCTCGACCTGGGCGGCCAGTTCGCGTGTGGGGGTCAGCACCAGGGCGCGTACCTGCGGGCGGGCGCCGCGCGGTGCCGGGTTGCGCGCCGCGGTATCGGCCAGCATCTGCAGCATCGGCAGCGTGAAACCTGCGGTCTTGCCAGTGCCGGTCTGGGCACCGGCGAGAAGGTCGCCACCTTTCAGAATTGCGGGAATGGCTTGCGCCTGAATAGGGGTCGGCGTGGTGTAGCCCTGTTCGGCCACGGCACGCACCAGCTTGTCGGACAAGCCGAGTTCGGAAAAAGACATGAAATGACGCTTCGGCTGCCCGTTGCGCAGCAGATGTGCGCCAATCGTGGGGCAGCTCGGGTAGATGACCGTACCTGAGGGTCAGGGCCGGCGGGATGGGTCGATTGCCCCCCGTTCCCGGGCTGGAAAGGCCCGTAGTGTACCAGCCTGTGGAAACTGGCGCGCCGCTTGCGGAGCGCAGGTGGCGCTGCGCTATCATGACGGCCACCCGGTGCCGGCGCGCGCCAGCCCCCTTCCATCGCCCTTCCCCATCGCCATGCGGTTCCGTTTCGTCGAAGATCAGGAAGTCACGCTCTTTGCGGCCATCCCCGTCGGCCTGCTGGCTGGCGTCGTGACCACGCTGTTCAAGGACGCGCTGGAGGCCAGCGGCCTGGTCATGTTCGGCAAGGACGCCGACATCGTGCTGATCTTCGCGGGCCTGGCCCTGGCCTGGCGCGTCGTCATCCCGGTGGTGGGCGGCGCCCTGGCCGGTGCGCTGCTGGTGGCGGCACAGCGCTATGCCCGCACCGAAGCCCTGCCCAGCGAATACATGGAAGCCGTGGCGCGCGGTACGGGCCGGCTGCCGGTGCGCATCACGCTGCTGCGCGCGCTGTCGTCGTTCTGCTCGATCGTCTCGGGCAGCTCGGTCGGCAAGGAAGGCGCGATGATCCAGCTGGCCGCGCTGACCGGATCGATCTTCCCGTCCGGACGCGCCGACCAGGCCATCGGCGACAGCAACATGCGCCGTATGCTGACTGCCTGCGGCGCGGCAGCGGGCCTGGCCACGGCCTATCACACCCCCTTGTCGGCGGCGGTATTCGTGGCCGAAGTCGTGTTTGGCGCACTGGCCGTGCAGCGCCTGATGCCGCTGCTGCTGGCGTCGGTGGCCGGCACCATGGTCAGCCAGTGGCACGGCGGCCTAGAACCGCTCTATTCCGGCCTGCATATCGGCCCGGACCTGCTCCAGCAACCGCACCTGCTGCTGGCCGCCGCCGGCATCGGCCTGATCGCCGGGGTGTCGGGCGCGGTGTTCATGCGCGCCAACACGCTGGCCCGCAACGGGTTCCGGCACGTGCCCGGTGGCCCGGTGGCGCGCCTGGCGCTGGGCGGCCTGCTGGTGGGGCTGCTGGCCATGGTGGTGCCCGAAGTGGTCGGCAACGGCTATTACACGATCCAGACCATCCTGCGCAACGAACCACTTTCGGTGGCGGTCTGGGGCGTGCTGCTGGCCAAGCTGCTGGCGACCGTGGTCAGCATGGGCTCGGGCGCCGTGGGCGGCGTGTTCACGCCATCGATGTTCGTGGGCGCGGCCCTGGGCCAGCTCGTGGCGCTGGGCATTCCGGGCGGCACGTCGAGCCCGGTGCTGCCGCTGGTCGGCATGACGGCCTTCCTGGCGGCCACCAGCCAGGCGCCGCTGATGTCGATCCTGATGGTCTTCGAGATGACACTGGCGCCCACGCTGCTGCTGCCGCTGATGATCGGCGCGGTGGCGGCGTACTACACGGCGTCGCGCTGCCAGACGCTGTCGCTCTACAGCGTGGTGGTGGAGCGCGCGCAGGCATCGGCCGCCGTGGAACGCGCGCGCGGCCTGCGCCTGGCCGGGCTGTGCGATCCCACCAGCACGGTGATCGACCCCACCGCCACGGTGGCCCAAGCCGCCGACAAGTTTGCCGAAACCGGCACGCGCTACCTGTATCTGGTGGACGCGGCCGGCACGCTGCTGGGTGCCATCTCGATCCATGCCATCCAGCGCGCGCAGCGCGAGGCGCCTGACGCCACGCTGCTGTCCCTGGGCGATCTGACGTTTCCGTCGCTGACCCCCGACTCCCGGCTGCGCGACGCGCTGGCGATCTTTTCCGAGCACGGCATCAACCGCATTCCGCTGGTGCGTGATGCCGCCAGTCGCGAATTGATGGGCACCGTGTCCAAGCAGCGCGTGCTGCAGGAGGCATCCTGCCTGTTCTGAGGCGGCTACGCCACAAACGCCGGGTGCACGGTTCCCCCGCCCCCAGCGCAAACGGGTAAAATCGCGGGTTACCCTGCCTGCGCGATGGCTGCAAGCGTGATGGCGTCCGGCGCCGGCGGTATTCCATATTCCAAGAACGATCGCTGTATTTCTTGTCGGGGGCCTTCATGCTGAAACTGTTGTCGCGTTCGTCGCACATCGCGTGCGCCGCGGTCGTGCTGTTATCCGCCGTTCCTGCCATGGCGCAGACCGTCCAGACCACGAGCCAGACCACTGGCCAGGTCACAACCCAGGTGACGAACCTGGCGGTGGCCGGCACGCCAGTACGCGTGATCCCGGACGATGCCCCGATGGCGCGCCTGGAACTGGCCCGGCCCACCGCCACCGAACCGCTGCAGGCAAAGCTCGACGGCAAGGTCCATGGCGTGGCCCCCGGACTGCGGATCTTCAGCACCGACACCATGCTGATGAATCCGAACACGGTGGCCGGCAAGAAGCTCAACGTGCGATACAAACTCGACCTCTATGGCCAGTTGCTGACCGCGTGGGTACTGACCGATGCGGAAACGAAGGCGTGGAAGGCCACGCACTGACCCTTTAAGAATCAACCTGTTGTGCCCTGATGCCCCCAGGTAAACCACTGAGACCGGCACCATGAAGAAGGTATTTGTCAAAACGTACGGCTGCCAGATGAACGAGTACGACTCGGACAAGATGGTGGACGTGCTGAACGCCACGCAGGGCATGGAGCCCACGGACAACGTCGAAGACGCCGATGTGATCCTGTTCAACACCTGCTCGATCCGCGAGAAGGCCCAGGAGAAAGTGTTCTCCGAACTGGGCCGCATGAAGGCGCTGAAGGCCGCCAAGCCCGACCTGGTGATCGGCGTGGGCGGCTGCGTGGCCAGCCAGGAAGGCGCCGCAATCGTGTCGCGCGCCCCGTACGTGGACGTCGTGTTCGGGCCGCAGACGCTGCACCGCCTGCCCGACCTGATCAACCGCCGCCAGTCCACCGGCCTGTCGCAGGTCGATATCTCGTTCCCCGAGATCGAGAAGTTCGACCACCTGCCGCCGGCCCGCGTGGATGGCCCGAGCGCCTTCGTGTCGATCATGGAAGGCTGCTCGAAGTACTGCAGCTACTGCGTGGTGCCCTACACGCGCGGCGAGGAAGTGTCGCGTCCGTTCGAGGACGTGCTGGCCGAAGTGGCCGGTCTGGCCGACCAGGGCGTGCGCGAGGTGACGCTGCTGGGCCAGAACGTGAACGCCTACCGCGGCACGATGGGCGGCACCAGCGAGATCGCCGACTTCGCCCTGCTGATCGAGTATGTGGCCGAGATTCCCGGCATCGAGCGTATCCGCTACACCACCAGCCATCCGAAGGAATTCACCTCGCGCCTGGTGGAACTGTACGAACGCTGCGACAAGCTCGTGAACCACTTGCACCTGCCCGTGCAGCATGCGTCGGACCGCGTGCTAATGGGAATGAAGCGCGGCTACAGCGTGCTGGAGTACAAGAGCATCATCCGTCGCCTGCGCACGATCCGCCCGGACATGTCGATGTCGTCGGACTTCATCATCGGCTTTCCCGGCGAGACCGATGCGGACTTCGACAAGCTGATGGCCATGGTCCACGAGATCGGCTACGACACGTCGTTCTCGTTCATCTTCAGCCCGCGCCCCGGCACGCCTGCCGCGAACCTGCACGACGTCACGCCGCATGACGTGAAGCTGCGCCGCCTGCAGACCCTGCAAGCCGCAATTGAAGAAAATGTGGTGCGGATCAGCCAGAACATGGTTGGCACGATGCAGCGCATCCTGGTGGAGGGCCCGGCCCGCAAGGACCCGACTGAATTGCACGGCCGCACCGAGAACAACCGGGTGGTCAACTTCGCGCTGCCGGGCATTCCCCAGGCCCAGCGCGACCGCATGGTCGGCCAGATGGTGGATGTCAGCATCACGCAGGCGTTCCCGCACTCGCTGCGCGGCGAAATCGTCGTGCGCCAATAAGCTTTATGAAGATTCCGACAGCAGAATTCGTCGCGCCGAAGAACGACAACACGCGCCTGCAGAACCTGTGCGGCCCGCTGGATGAAAACCTGCGCCAGATCGAACAGGCGCTGGACGTGACGATCCAGCGCCGCGGCCACCGCATGACGGTGCGTGGCGAGCGCGCGCAGGATGCCGCGCTGGCGCTGGAGCGCTTCTACAACAACGCCAAGGTGGCACTGTCGATCGACGACGTGCAGCTGGGCCTGGTGGAATCGCGCCAGATCGCCGCGCACGGCGCCTACCTGCCCGGTAACGAGGACAACGCCGGATCGTCGAATCCTGAAGACGATTCGCCGGTGCTGCACACACGCCGTGCCGGGCTGCAGGGCCGCACGGCCATGCAGCGCGAATACCTGCGCAACGTCCTGTCGCACGACCTGACGCTCGGCGTCGGCCCCGCCGGTACCGGCAAGACCTACCTGGCCGTGGCCTGCGCGGTCGACGCGCTGGAACGCGATTCAGTCAAGCGCATCGTGCTGACGCGCCCGGCCGTTGAAGCCGGTGAGCGACTCGGCTTCCTGCCGGGCGATCTGGCCCAGAAGGTGGACCCGTACCTGCGTCCGCTGTACGACGCGCTGTACGACCTGCTGGGTTTCGATCGCACGCAGAAGATGTTCGAGCGCCAGATGATCGAGATCGCGCCGCTGGCCTACATGCGCGGCCGCACGCTGAACCACGCCTTCATCATCCTGGACGAAGCCCAGAACACCACGCCGGAGCAGATGAAGATGTTCCTGACGCGGATCGGCTTCGGCTCCAAGGCCGTGATCACCGGCGACACCACGCAGATCGACCTGCCGCGCGGCCAGAAGAGCGGCCTGGTGGAGGCGCAGCACGTGCTGCGCGAAGTGCGCGGCGTCGCTTTCACCCGCTTTTCCAGCATCGACGTGGTGCGCCATCCGCTGGTGGCCCGCATCGTCGATGCCTACGACGAATATCACGCCCAGCACAAGGACGCCTGATCTTGACCAAGAAGTCTCCCGCAACAAAGACGCCCGACGCCACGCGCGTTGTCCTGTTCGATGCCGACGGCCGTGCCCGCAAGGCATCGGCGCACGCGCTGCGCATCCAGCTGGCCGACGGCCGCAGCCTGACGCTCGACCTGTCCCAGGCCAATGACGGCGTGGTGGCGCTGCTGGCCGAACACACCGACACCCGCCAGCAGGCCGGCCTGCTGGTGCGCCCGGACAACGCCGACGCGCTGTCGGTGGCCGTAACCGCCACGCCGATCGTCACCACCACGGGCACGCCGGCCACGCCGGCCGAGGTGGAACTGGACATCCAGTTCGGCGACGGCACGCGCAGGCGCCGCGGCGTACCGACCCCGAAGCAGATCGAAAAGTGCGTGAAATCGGCCTTGTATGACGATGCCGCGCTGACCATCCGTTTTGTCGACGAGGAAGAAGGTCGCACGCTGAACCGCACGTACCGAGGCAAGGACTACGCGACCAATGTCCTGACATTTGCCTATGCCGAGAGCGCCGACGATCCGGTGACCGGCGACATCGTGCTGTGCTGCCCGGTGGTGGAAGCCGAGGCGAAGCAGCAGAAGAAGCCGCTGGAGGCGCATTACGCCCACCTGATCGTCCACGGCGTGCTGCACGCGCAGGGCTACGAGCACGAGGACGACGCCGAGGCCGAGGAAATGGAGGCCATCGAGACCGAAACGCTGCAGGCGCTGGGCTTCAGCGATCCGTACCAGCCAGTGCGCGAATAAGCACAAAAGGCTGACACCCGTGCCGCCGGCGCCGTTGCAATCCTGGCGTCACGGGGCTGCAAGCCTTTTAGTGTATGCTTCAGACGATCTCCACCACGCGCTAGCCGCGACATGAACGACCCCTATCCCAGTTCGAAGCCTGCCAGCTACAGGCAGCAGGATCGGCCCCGATCCCTTCTCGAACGCCTTTCGGATTTCATTTCCCCCGAGCCGGACACCCGCGCCGAACTGCTGGAAGTGCTGCAGGACGCGCATGAGCGCAACCTGATCGACGCGGATTCGCTCTCGATGATCGAGGGCGTGTTCCAGGTATCGGAGCTGACGGCGCGCGACATCATGGTGCCCCGCGCCCAGATGGATGCGGTCAACATCGCGGATACGCCAGAAGCGTTCATTCCCTTCATGCAGCAGACCGCGCACTCGCGCTTTCCGGTGTATGAGGGCAATCGTGACAACATCATCGGCATCCTGCTGGCCAAGGACCTGCTGCGCTACTACACCGACGAGAATTTCGACCTGCGCGAGACACTGCGCCCGGCCGTGTTCATTCCGGAGTCGAAGCGACTGAACATCCTGCTGCGCGAATTTCGTATCAATCGCAACCATATTGCGATCGTTGTCGACGAGTACGGCGGCGTGGCAGGGCTGGTCACGATCGAGGACGTGCTCGAACAGATCGTTGGCGACATCGAGGACGAGTTCGACCTGGACGAAGACCAGGACATGATCCTGCCGACCACGGACGGCGCATGGCGCGTGCGTGGCCTGACCGAGATCGAACAGTTCAACGAGTCGTTCGGCACGGCGTTTCCGAACGACGACGTCGATACGGTGGGCGGCCTGCTGACCAATCACGTGGGCCATGTGCCGCATCGCGGCGAGATCATCACCTTGCCGCCGATCCGCTTCGAGGTACTGCGCGCCGACGCGCGCCAGGTGCATCTGCTGCAGGTACACCGCGAGGCTCCGGCCGAAACCAACGGCGTGGCCGACGCATGAAGCGCGCCGGCGCGCCCGACGCCGTGGGTACCCGCCGCGCCGATCCGCTGATCGGCGCCGGACCATCTTCCCCTTCCTCCCAGCCGGCCGGCGCCGCCCAAAGCGGATCGCGCCAGGGTGTGCTGTTCCGGCTGCTGATCGCCGCCGCGCTGGGCGTGGCCCATACGCAGGCTTTCGCGCCACATGACTGGTGGTGGCTGCAGATCCTGTCGCTGGCCGGGCTGGTGGCACTGGTTGCCGATGCGGGCCGCCCGCGTGCGGCAGCCGCCACGGCGTACGCATTCGGCATGGGCTGGTTCCTGTCCGGCATCTGGTGGCTCTATATCAGCATGCACGTCTACGGCGAGATGCCGGCGTGGATGGCCTCGCTGGCCGTGGTGCTGTTCGGCGCATACCTGTCTCTATGGCCGGCACTGGCCGCCGGCGTCTGGCATTGGCTGACCCGGCGCGGCCGGGGCGGCATCCAGGCTGCGCTGGCGTTCGGCGCGGCCTGGGCCTTGGCGGAATGGCTACGCGGTGTGGTCTTTACCGGCTTCCCCTGGCTGGGTAGCGGCTATCCCCATACCGACGGCCCGCTGTCGGGCTTTGCGCCGCTGGTCGGCGTCTACGGCATCACGTTCCTGGCGGCGACGACATCGGCATTGCTGGTCACGGCCGTCCGGGCCGCGCTGCGCCGCGCCGAACCGGGCGCCCGCCGCGCCGCCGGCTGGTCGGTCGGACTGGTGGCCGCCACGCTGGGCGGCGGCCTGGCGCTGGTGCCGGTGGCGTACACCACCCCAATCGGCATGCCTGTCAGCGTGCGGCTGCTGCAGGGCAATGTGGCACAGGACATCAAGTTTGAACCGGTGGGCATCCAGCGCTCGCTGGAGTTGTACCGCGACATGATTACGGCGGCCCCGGCGGACCTCGTCGTGACGCCAGAGACCGCATTCCCGGTGATCCTGCAGGACCTGCCGGTGGATATCGCCCGGGATGTGCGCACCTATATGGAGAAGACCGGCACGACGGTCGTCTTTGGTGCGGCAGGCGCCGATTCGCCAGTGGACTTCACCAACAGCGTGTTCGCGATCGGGCCGGAACTGGACGCCCTCTACCGGTACAACAAGCACCACCTGGTGCCATTCGGCGAATTCATCCCGTTCGGCTTCCACTGGTTCGTCAACATGATGAAGATGCCGCTGGGCGACTTCCGGCGCGGCACGCTGGATCAGCCGGCCGTGCCGGTGCGCGGCATCCATGTGGCGCCCAATATCTGCTACGAGGATCTGTTCGGCGAGGAAATCGCCGCTACCCTGCGGCAGCAGGCCACACCCGCCAACCTGCTGGCCAACGTGACCAACCTGGCCTGGTTCGGCGACACCATCGCGCTGGACCAGCACCTGCAGATCTCGCGGATGCGGGCCCTGGAAATGCGCCGGCCGATGCTGCGCGCCACCAATACCGGCATGACGGCCGTGGTCCGGCCAGACGGGACGGTGCAGGCGAAGCTGCCGACATTTGAAGTGGGTACGCTGACGGCCGACGTACAGGGCATGCGGGGCCTGACGCCGTATATCCGCTGGGGCAACGTGCCGGCACTGGCCGGCAGCGTGCTCGTGTTGTTGCTGGCGCTGCGGGGGCGGCGCCGGGTGCTGGATTAACCGACCAGCGCGGTCGCCATCGACACGGCGGCGGCCGCCACCATCACGGCGATGGCAACGATATAAGGCTTGCGAGACAGCAGCGACATGACCAATCCCCTAAAGTTGTTGTTTCAAGCCCGCATCGCGTTATCGGCTGACAAGGCTGAAAGCTGACGCTTCCGGCCCCACCGGCCCGCAATCCGACCTGGCGGCCATCTGTTTTTTGATTCGGTGACCGCGTGCTTTAACTGTATACAAAAACGGTATCGGCACCTATCGGACAGTTCTGAAACCCATGTCAGGATTTACCCGACCCGTTGCGCCCGCCCGACACCCGTCACATGCACGATTCGTGCCCTGCGACACCGTTTTCCTGCCTGTTCGCGGCTGAGACAGGCCAAAAACCCGATAGAATCCAAGGTTTGGCAAACCCGGCGCGAGACGGTTCGCGCACTTGCCCGCCAGCTTTCCATTTCGTCTTCCTATGCTGACCTTCCAACAAATGATTCTGACCCTGCAGGCCTACTGGGACCGGCAGGGCTGCGCATTGCTGCAACCGATCGATCTGGAGGTCGGCGCCGGTACATCGCACGTGCATACGTTCCTGCGCGCGATCGGCCCCGAGCCGTGGCGGGCCGCCTACGTGCAGCCGTCGCGCCGGCCCAAGGACGGCCGCTACGGCGAGAACCCGAACCGCCTGCAGCACTACTACCAGTACCAGGTGGTGCTCAAGCCGGCGCCCGAGAACATCCTGGAGCTCTACCTGGGCTCGCTGGAGGCACTGGGCCTGGACCTGAAGCAGAACGACATCCGCTTCGTCGAGGACGACTGGGAAAATCCGACCCTGGGCGCCTGGGGCCTGGGCTGGGAAGTCTGGCTCAACGGCATGGAAGTGACGCAGTTCACGTACTTCCAGCAGGTGGGCGGCATCGACTGCAAGCCGATCACCGGCGAAATCACCTACGGCATCGAACGCCTGGCGATGTACCTGCAGAAGGTGGAAAACATCTACGACCTGGTCTGGACCGAGTGGGAAGAGAACGGCGTGACGCGCCGCCTGACCTATGGCGACGTCTACCACCAGAACGAGGTGGAGCAGTCCACCTACAACTTCGAGCACAGCAACACCGAAATCCTGTTCCGCCATTTTGCCGAGCACGAGGGCGAAGCCCGTCGCCTGATGGGGGATGCCGGCGAAAAGAACGAGGATGGCACCCCGAAGCTGACCGACACCCGCCTGGCGCTGCCGGCGTACGAACAGGTGCTGAAGGCCGCCCACACGTTCAACCTGCTCGATGCACGCGGCGCCATCTCGGTGACCGAGCGCGCCGCCTATATCGGCCGCATCCGCAATCTGTCGCGCATGGTGGCGCAGGCCTACTACGATTCGCGCGAGGCGCTGGGCTTCCCGATGTGCAACGCCGGGGCTCGCGCATGACGGCCCGCGTGCGCGGCACGCTGGCACTGATGGCGTTTGCCGTGCCGGTTGCGCTGTCGCCTGCCGGCAGCGCGCTTGCCGCCGCGCGGACATCGCCCGCGCCGTCGCCGCAGGCCCTGTACCTGCCGGCCGACCTGGCCAATATCTGCGAGGCGGATACCCAGGCGCTGCAGCAGGCCATCACGCGGCACTGGCGGCCGTCGCTGTCGTCGATCGACCAATGGACGCAGCTGGTGCGCTCGTTCTCGTGCGACCTGTCCGGGTCGCGCGACCTTGGCTGGCACCGCGTGCCGCTACGCGCCTACGAGAGCGCCATCCGCTACCCGCTGCAGTGGGTCGAATGGGAAGACAACGCCGGGCGCTCGCGCCGCACGGTACGGACCTACTATTCCGCCGCGCAGCTGCCCGCGAAGATCGATTTCTGGGTGGGCGGGCGCATCGACGAGATCCGCTACGACCGCCGGACCCATCGCATCGACGCACGCTTCCCGGCCGCGGGCACCCGCGGCGCTTCCGGCGTGGCCGCGCAATGCGCCTACACCACGCTGCAATTCCGCCAGCAGAACGGCCTGTGGCTGCTGTCTGGCGTGGAACCCAATCTCGCGCCGCGCTGCTGACGCGCGCGCCCATACCTGTTGGATAGATTCATGTCGCAACCCATGACCGATTCGCTGCTGATCGAACTGTTCACCGAAGAACTGCCGCCGAAGGCGCTGTCCCGCCTGGGCGAAGCCTTCGCACAGGGGCTGTTCGATGGCCTCGGCGCACGCGATCTGCTCGAAGCCGGCGCCGCCGTGACGCCGTTTGCCACGCCGCGCCGCCTGGCCGCGCTGGTGACCGGCGTGCGCCGCACCGCGCCGGACCGCGAACAGCGCGAAAAGGTGCTGCCGCTGACCGTGGCGCTTGACGCCAATGGCGCCCCGACCGCCCCGCTGGCCAAGAAGCTGGCCGCCCTGGCCAAGTTGGTGGGCGTGGCCGAGATCGACTGGCAGACGCTGGAGCGCGCCTCGGACGGCAAGGCCGACGCGTTCTTCTACCGCTACACCGCCAAGGGCGCCACCCTGGCCGACGGCCTGCAGGCCGCACTGGACGACACCCTGGGCAAGCTGCCGATTCCGAAGCTGATGAGCTATCAGCGCCCGGACGGCACCACGGTGCATTTCGTGCGCCCGGCGCACAGCCTGATCGCGCTGTACGGTGCCGAAATCGTGCCGGTGTCGGTGCTCGGCCTGCCGGCCAGCAACCTCACGCAGGGCCACCGCTTCCTGTCGCAGGGCGTCATCGAGATTCCGCACGCCGGCGAATACGCGGGCCTGCTGGAGTCGCGCGGCCGCGTGGTCGCCAGCTATGCCGACCGCCGCGAGCGCATCCGCAGCGCACTGCTGAAGGAAGCCGGCGCCGACCAGGTGGTCATGCCCGAGTCGCTGCTGGACGAAGTGAATTCGCTGGTCGAATGGCCGGTGGTCTACCCCTGCCACTTCGAGGAAGCCTTCCTGGCCGTGCCGCAGGAGTGCCTGATCCTGACGATGCAGACCAACCAGAAGTACTTTGCGCTGACCGATGCCGCCGGCCACCTGCGCAACCGCTTCCTGATCGTCTCGAACCTGGCCACCGACACGCCGCAATCGATCATCTCGGGCAACGAGCGCGTGGTGCGCCCGCGCCTGGCCGATGCCAAGTTCTTCTTCGACCAGGACCGCAAGAAGACGCTGGCGTCGCGCGTGCCGCAGCTGGGCAACGTGGTCTACCACAACAAGATCGGCAGCCAGCTGGACCGCGTGCAGCGCCTGCAGCAGATTGCCGGCCATATTGCCGACGCGATGAATGCCGCCGGCGCGCCGGTGGACAAGGCCGCCGCGATGCGCGGCGCCGAACTGGCCAAGGCCGACCTGCTGACCGACATGGTGGGCGAATTCCCCGAGCTGCAGGGCACCATGGGCACGTACTACGCGCGCCATGACGACGAGGCCGAGGACGTGGCGCTGGCCTGCTCCGAGCACTACCGCCCGCGCTTTGCCGGGGACGCGCTGCCCGAGGGCAACGTCAGCACCGCCGTGGCGCTGGCCGACAAGCTGGAAACGCTGGTGGGCATCTGGGGCATCGGCCTGCAGCCCACGGGCGAAAAGGACCCGTTCGCGCTGCGCCGCCACGCGCTGGGCATCCTGCGCATGCTGATCGAGAAGCCGCTGGCGGTGTCGATCGACACGCTGCTGGGCCTGACCGCACAGGCGTTCGCGGGCATTGCCACCGTGAAGCCGGCCGGCGAGGCGATCTCCGACTTCCTGTACGACCGCGTGCGCGGCTACCTGAAGGACAAGGGCTACACCACGAACGAGGTGGAAGCCGTGGTGAGCCTGCGTCCGCAGAGCCTGCACGACATCCTGGCCCGCATGGAAGCCGTGCGCACGTTTGCCGCGCTGCCCGAGGCCGAGGCCCTGGCCGCCGCGAACAAGCGCATCACGAACATCCTGAAGAAGACCGACGAGGCCATTGGCACCGTCGACCGCGCGCTGTTCCAGGAAGCGGCCGAAGGCGCGCTGTTCGACGCCATCGAACAGGTGCGTCCGGGCGTGGAAGCCGCCTTCGCGGGTGGCGATTTCACCGCCGCGCTTCGCGACCTGGCCCAGTTGCGCGACGCCGTGGACCGCTTCTTCAACGACGTGATGGTGATGGCCGACGACGCGAAGCTGCGCGCCAACCGCCTGGCGCTGCTGGCCACGCTGCACGGCCTGGCCAATCGTGTGGCAGACATTTCCAAGCTGGCCGC
Source organism: Cupriavidus pauculus (assembly GCF_002858765.1). Taxonomy (GTDB): domain Bacteria; phylum Pseudomonadota; class Gammaproteobacteria; order Burkholderiales; family Burkholderiaceae; genus Cupriavidus; species Cupriavidus pauculus_B. The sequence continues at coordinate 737,607 of NZ_PJRP01000001.1, read as the reverse complement.
CTAAGCTGTCTTCAAGCCGCCCCGGAGCCGCCATGCCACAGTCCCAGCCGAAGTTCGTGATCCTTGACCGCGATGGCGTGGTCAACCTGGACAGCGACCAGTTCATCAAGACCCCCGACGAATGGGTGCCGATCGCCGGCAGTCTCGAAGCCATCGCCATGCTGAACCAGGCTGGCTATCGCATCGTCATTGCCAGCAACCAGTCGGGCATCGGCAGGGGGCTGTTCGAGATGAGCGCGCTCAACGCCATGCACGAGAAGATGTACAAGGCGCTGGCCGCGCTGGGCGGCCGCGTCGAGGCCGTGTTCTTCTGTCCGCATACCGCCGCCGACAACTGCGACTGCCGCAAGCCGAAGTCGGGCCTGTACGAGCAGATCGGCGAGCGTTTTGGCGTCGAACTGCGCAACGTGGCCACCGTGGGCGATTCGCTGCGCGACCTGGAAGCCGGTGTGGCCGTGGGCTGCGTGCCGCACCTGGTGCGCACCGGCAAGGGCCTGCGCACGCTCGACAAGGGCGGCCTGCCCGCCGGCACGCGCGTGCATGACGACCTGGCCGCGTTCGCGCGCTGGCTGGTCGCCGAAGGGACGCACAAGACCCCCGCCCCGACCGCCCACGCCGCGCAGCCCGCGCCCTGAGGCACTGCCCCGCCCCCTGATTTTCGCCCCCATCGATGACCTTTATCCGCTCCCTGCTGTTCGCGCTGTACCTGGTGGTGCTGACCCCGCCCTACGCGTGCATGTGTTTCATCGTCTTCCCGTTCATGAACGCGGAAAACCGCTTCCGCTTCGTGCGTGGCTGGCCGCTCCTGGTGATCTGGGCCGCGCGCCTGATCTGTGGCATCCAGTACCGCATCGAAGGCATGGACAAGATGCTGGCGATGCTGGACAAGCCCGTGGTGCTGCTGTCCAAGCACCAGTCGGCCTGGGAAACCGTGGCCTACGTGGCGCTGATGCCCAAGCCGCTGTGCTTCGTGTTCAAGCGTGAACTGCTGTTCGTGCCGTTCTTCGGCTGGGCGCTGGGCATGCTCAAGATGGTCCACATCAACCGCAAGGACGGCACCCGGGCCTTTGCCTCGGCAGCCCGGCAGGGCCGCGAGCGGCTCAACGAGGGGGCGTGGATCATCATGTTCCCCGAAGGCACACGCACGCCGGCCGGCAAGGAAAACCCGCGCTACAAGAGCGGCGGCGCACGCCTGGCCGTGGAAACCGGCGCCTGGGTCTTTCCGATGGCGGTCAATTCGGGGCGCGTCTGGCCGCGCAATTCGTTCCTGAAGTACCCGGGCATGATCACGATCTCGATTGGCGACGCCATTCCGTCGGCCAACAAGACCGCCGACATGCTGAACCAGGAAACGGAAGCCTGGATCGAGGCCGAGATGCGCCGCATCGATCCGGAAAGCTACCGCCGCGCAGGGAGTCAGGCCACAGCATGAAGCTGCTGCGTCCCACCGCCGACCCCAACGCGCAGCTGGAGCTGCCGCTGGCCGACGCCACGCCAGCCGTCCAGCCCGGGCAGCAGAATTCGCTGGCGCCGACGCCCGACGCGCTGCCGGAGGCCGAGCGCGCCGGGGACCGGGTTGGTGACATCTGGCCGCCAGTGCTGCCGAATGGCCGCGTGCTGCAGGTGGGCGAACGGACCCTGCACTATTCGCTCAAGCGCTCGTCGCGCCGTACCATCGGATTCACGGTCGATGACCGCGGGCTGTCGATCACGGCGCCGCGCTGGGTGACGCTGGTCGACGTCGAGTCGGCCATCCTTGAAAAGCAGCGCTGGATCTTCGCCAAGCTTGGCGAATGGCGCCACCGCGAGTCGCGCCGCGTGCTGCCCACGGTGCAGTGGCGCGACGGCGCCGAACTGCCGTTCCTGGGCCAGCCGATCACGCTGCGGCTGGAATCCCCGGCCGGCGTGCTGTGTTTCGACGCCGATACGCGCGTGCTGCACCTGGCGCTGCCGGCGCACGTCGAAGAGCAGCAGATCAAGGACCGCGTGCAGGGGTGGATGCAGAACCAGGCCCGCCGGCTGCTGGCCGAACGGCTCGACGTCTACGCCGTCAAGCTTGGCGTGCGTCATACCGGCTTTGCGCTGACTTCGGCCGCCACACGATGGGGTAGCTGTACTGCCGATGGCAAGATTCGACTCAACTGGCGGCTGATGCACTTCCCGCTGTCAATGATCGACTATGTGGCCGCGCACGAGCTGGCGCACCTGAAGGAAATGAACCACAGCCCGCGCTTCTGGGAAACGGTGGAATCGATCTTCCCCGAGTTCCGCGACGCCCGCGCCCGCTTGCGCGCGCATCCGCCCGAACTGCTGCCGACGTTCTGACGTTCTGACGGCCCAACGTTCCGACGGGCCGAAGCGTGCCGACCCGCGCCCGATTCACCAGGCGTAGCGCGCGCCCAGCCGCAGCGCATATTGCCGGTAGCCCTGGCTGCCCCACTGCCCGCCGATGTTCCCCCATCTGCTCCAGCCGCGTGACAGCCTGGCATCGAGCCCGAGCTTGAGCTCGTAGCGGTCGCGCGGGAACAACTGCCCCAGCACCGTCTCGCTGAATCCCACCGATGTACTGGCCAGGTCGTGCCACCAGTTCAGGGTGGCGTACGGCTGCAGCCGCCCGCCATCGCCCCGATCCAGCGTGCGGAAGATCCGTACGCCGAGCCGGGTCACCACGCAGTTGGTATCGCCGCCATGGATCTGCGCGCCACCCGGTTCGGTCACGCTGACGCCGCGATGCCGCAGCCATGCCACCTGCGCCTGCGGCGCGACGCGCCATGACGACGACGCCAGCGGCAGGGCCCATCCCCCTTCGAGCGACACGTTCCACGCCTGGCTGTGATAGCCGACCTTGGGCAGCTGGTCGCCGCGCACGATGCTATCGAACCAGGTGTACTGGAACCAGGTATCGACATAGGGTCCCAGACCGGAAGCCGCCTGTTCGAACCACGTGGCGTACATGCCCGCACCATAGCCGTTCACCTCGCCTTGCGCCCGGGCGGTGTTGTCGGCGGCCAGGCCATCGGTTCGCACATTGCCGTAGCCCTGCATGGCGCCCACGTGCAGCCGGTCAGTGGCGCCGAGCAGCGAACCACGCGCGATGTCGCCACCGCCTTGCAGGATCACCGTATTGGCCCGCGCGCCGTAGTCATTGCCACGACTGCCGCTTTCGGCCGTCTTGCCCACCAGCCGCAGCCATCCGCCCGGTGCCGACGAAAAGGGCAGCTCGCCCATGCGGTCATGCAGGCTGTGCAGGAACAGGCTGGCGGCCGCGTACTCGTTGGCGATGTAGGCGGGCACTTCGGGCCGGTACATCGGCCGGAGCGGGGCTGGGGGCGCCGGGGATCGGGCGGCGTGGGTGGCGCAGGAGGGTCGGGTGGCGTCGTCAACTGCTGGGATCTCAGGTACCAGTTGCCGTCGGCAGGGTTCTGCGTGCTGCCCCGATACAGCCGGTACTCGTAGGGCCCCGCCACGGCGCGGCCCGCCAGCGCAAACGTGCCGGCCGGGGCGCTGCCGCCGTTGATGGCCTCGATCACGCGGATCCCCTCGCTCGTCAGCGCGCCCTTGCCGCCGGCGTTGACGATGCGCAGGGCGGTCGCACCGGTGACGGTACCGCCGTCGATCACGAGCTTGTCTGCCGGCGATCCGTCGCCGGCCAGCGCCGCCATCAACCCCAGTGCGCCCCCCTCGCTGTGGTATCCCCCCAGCGTGAGCGAGTGAAACGCGCCGTCCGTGGGCGGCACAAAGGCGACCGCGCTGCCGATGCTCTCAAGGCGCGTCAGGTTGGAGTCGCCGGTGGTCAGCCAGGCCGAGTTGTCGCGCAGTGCCAGCCGCACCGCATGCTGCCCGCCACCCTCGGCAGGCATGACCAGCGATGCCCCGCGCAGCGCCGAGCCGCTGGCGGTGACATCCACCACGATCGGGCCGATACGGGCATCGACGCTCAGCAAGTAGGCGCCCGCCACGCTGCTGCCCGTGATCGCCGCCGCTGCCGGGCCTCCCAGGAACGCCAAGGCACTGCCCTGGTTCGCCAGGAGCGTGCTGCGCGTGATTTCGGCCGTCTGCACCATCGAATCGTCGGTGCTATACATCGACAGCGCACTGCCCCCCCCAGGCCGGCGCTGATCGCGCTGCCGTTACGCAACGCAATATGGGCCTGGTCGATGACCTGCATCGCCGTTGCGGCCGTGCCCGACACCGTCACGGCCGTGCCATCGGCCACGATCTGGCTGCCGGCCCCGCGAGCGGAAAGGCCTTGCGCCCCCGCATCAGCGTGGTGACGCTGCCGCCCGCCAGGGTCACGTTGCCGCCGTCGATGGCCTCGACGCCCACCGACCCGGGCCCCGTCGTGACGATCGTCGAATTCTCGGCCTGCACGGTCGTGGCACTTTGCGCCAACACGCCGAAGGCGGCGACGCCGCTGGTAGTGATATCCACGCCGCGCAGCACGATCGTGCCCGAGCCTTTTGCCGATGCCGCGCCCGGCGATTCCATGCCACTGGTCTGGATGGGAATGCGTGCGCCCTGCCCGTCGACGACGACATTCGATTTCGACGACGTCAGCGCCACGCCGGGCGCGATATCGCCGGTGGTGGTGATGGCACTGGCCCCGAGCAACGAGATCGAGCCCGTGGCCACGGCAATGCCGGTACTGTCCCGGAAGCATCGCGTCATACAGTTTCCCCTCTGTCAGAGAAAGCCTGTCGCGCGACCTTCGGCGCCGCGCCGTGATGGACCGGCGTAGGCGTTCGTGCAGCTGTCGAAGCAATGTGGAATGTAGCAATTGCCCGGCATCCGCGCGGGCGCCGTCGATGTGAAATTTTCTTTGCGGCATGTTTAGCGGTGCCACCGTGGGCAATCCGGCACGATGGCGCAGGCAGGACTAAAATGACGGACTCTGTTGTCTCAACAACCCACAGAAGGTCCCCCCTATGCGACTCCTCCACACCATGCTGCGCGTTGGCGACTACCAGCGCTCGATCGATTTCTACACCCGCGTGCTGGGCATGCAACTGCTGCGCGAGAGCGACAACGCCGAGTACAAGTACCGCCTGGCCTTTGTCGGCTACGGCCCGGAAAGCGAGACCGCCGTGCTGGAACTGACCTACAACTACGGCGTGGACCAGTACGACCTGGGCACCGCCTACGGCCATATCGCCCTGGAAACCCCCAATGCCGCCGAAGCCTGCGACCGCATCCGCGCTGCCGGCGGCAAGGTCACGCGCGAGGCCGGCCCGGTCAAGGGCGGCACAACGGTAATCGCCTTCGTCGAAGACCCGGACGGCTACAAGATCGAGCTGATCGAACGCAATTCCACCCGCGACGCCGCCCGTCCGTAAGCGACGCGGCGATGTCCACACAACTGATAACAAGGCGCCCGCTGGACAGCACGGCCATCGGACTGATGGTCTTGCTGTGCGCCGCATGGGGACTCCAGCAGGTGATCATCAAGGTCACCGCTCCGTTGATGGGCGCCGTGCTGCAGGCCGGCGTCCGCTCCGCCATCGCCGCGCTGCTGGTATTCGCCTTCGCCGCGTGGCGTGGCACCCCGCTGTGGGAGCGCGACGGCACGCTGCGCGCCGGGCTGGTGGCCGGCCTGCTGTTTGGCGCGGAGTTCTTCTGCATCTTTGTCGGGTTGGGCCACACCACGGCATCTCGCATGGCCGTGTTCCTCTACACGGCGCCGATCTTCACCGCGCTGGGTCTGCACCTGTTCGTGCCGGGCGAACACCTGCAGCGCAGCCAGTGGACCGGCGTGGCACTGGCGTTCCTGGGTATGGTGCTGGCTTTCGCGGACGGCATCGTCGCGGCATCCACGCAGTCGAGCACGCTGCTGGGCGACGCGCTGGGCGTACTGGCCGGCGCCCTATGGGCCGCCACGACGATCGTGGTACGCGGCAGCAAGCTGTCGCACGCGCCCGCCAGCAAGACGCTGCTCTATCAGCTGGCGGTTTCCGCCGTCCTGCTGCTGGTGATGGCAGTGGCCGCCGGCCAGATTCATCGCGTGGAAGTCACGGGGTTCGTAGTCGCCAGCCTGTTCTACCAGTCGGTGCTGATCGCATTCGCCAGCTATCTGATCTGGTTCTGGCTGCTGCGTCAGTATCTGGCATCGCGGCTATCGGTATTCTCGTTCCTGACCCCGCTGTTCGGGGTCGCCTTCGGCGTGCTGCTGATGCACGACCAGGTCGGCGTGCGATTCGCGCTGGCGGCAGTGATGGTGCTGGGGGGGATTGTGCTGGTGAACCGGAAGGCCTGAGCGGCCTGTCGGGGACGCGCCCCTCCCGTCTGGCGGGAGGGACGCCTGGCGCGGCAAGCGCCGATTACTTCGGGAACGAGAACATGCCCACGGCGTTGCGCACTTCGTCCAGCGTCTGCTGGGTCAGTTCGCGGGCGGTTTCCGTGCCCTGCTTCAGGATGTCGAACACGTAGCCCGGGTCCTGCGCCAGTTGCTCGCGGCGCTCGCGGATCGGGCGCAGCATTTCCTGCAGGATGCCTTCCACACGGCGCTTGAGCACCATGTCGCCCAGGCCGCCGCGCTGGTAGTGGTCCTTGAGCGCCTGCACTTCCTCCACGTTCGGATCGAACGCGTCCAGGTACGTGAACACGATGTTGCCTTCGACCTGACCCGGGTCCGACACCTTGAGGTGGTTCGGATCGGTGTACATCTTGTGCACGGCCTCGCGGATCTGCTCCGGCGAGGCGCCCAGCGGAATCGAGTTGCCCTGCGACTTGCTCATCTTGGCCTTGCCATCGACACCGGGCAGGCGGCCATGCTTCGGAATCAGCGCGGCGGCCTCGGGCAGGATGTCACGACCCACCTGATGGTTGATGCGGCGCACGATCTCGTTGGTCTGCTCGATTAACGGCGCCTGGTCCTCGCCCACCGGCACCAGCACGGCCTTGAAGGCGGTGATGTCAGCGGCCTGCGATGCCGGGTAGCACAGGAAGCCGGCCGGGATGTCGCGGCCAAAACCGCGCGCCTGGATTTCTTCCTTGATCGTCGGGTTGCGCTCCAGGCGCGACACCGTGACGAAGTTCAGGTACATCAGCGTCAGTTCGGCCAGCGCCGGCAGGTGCGACTGCACCGTGATCGTGGTCTTGGCGGGATCGATGCCCACGGCCAGGTAGTCCAGCGCCACTTCCAGCACGTTGCGGCGGACCTTGTCCGGGTCATGCGCGTTGTCGGTCATCGCCTGCGTGTCGGCCAGCAGCACATACTGCTTGTGCGTTTCCTGCAAGGCCACGCGGCTCTTCAGCGAGCCAACGTAGTGGCCCAGGTGCAGCGGGCCGGTGGGACGATCGCCAGTCAGGATGACGGGACGCGGATCGGTCTTGGTCTGTTCGGTCATGAGCGTCGCGATTGCTTCAGGATGTTCGGGATATTCAGCGAAAAAATCGAAATCGATGTCGGCGGCGGTGGGTTGCGGTCTCAGGCCGCGCCGCGCGCCGGCGGCACAGAACTGTTGCCGACGATGCGGGCCAGTTCAACATACTCGGCCACCGGCACTTCCTCGGCACGGCGGCCCAGGTCGAAGCCGAGCGCATCGAAGTCCACCTGGTCGCGCAGGAACGACAGCGTGTTGCGCAGCACCTTGCGGCGCTGCGAAAACGCGGCCGTCACCACATCGCCAAGCACGCCGGGATCGCACGCCGGATACGGCGAGCGCAGCGTACCGTCTTCGGCACGCGGCCACGGAATCATGCGCACCACGGCCGAGTCGACCTTGGGCGGCGGGTTGAACGATGCCGGCGGCACGTCGAGCACGTGCTCCATGTGATAGCGCACCTGCAGCATGATCGACAGCCGGCCAAACGCCTTGCTGCCCGGCTCGGCCACCATGCGCTCGACCACTTCCTTCTGCAGCATGAAATGCTGGTCGCGGACGTGATCGGCGAAATCCATCAGATGGAACAGCAGCGGGCTCGAGATGTTGTAGGGCAGGTTGCCCACGATGCGCAGTGCGCGGCCCGACTCCTTGAGCTTGCCGAAGTCGAACGCCAGCGCGTCGCCGGCATGCACGGTCAGGCGGTCGTTGTAGCGGTTGCGCAGGCGCTCCACGAGATCGCGGTCCAGCTCCACGACCTGCATGCTGGGCAGGCGTTCGAGCAGCGGATTCGTCAGCGCGCCCAGACCTGGCCCGATTTCGACGACAACGTCGTCCGGCTGCGGATCGATCGCGTTGACGATGCCGTAGATGATGCCGTCATCGACCAGGAAATTCTGGCCGAATCGTTTGCGGGCCACATGGCCCTGATGCACGTTTGGACGCATAAGTCAGTGCCGACCGTTGGCGGACGCGCCGTTGCCGTGGCGTCCGCTGGCATGGCCGGCCATGGTAATGGCACACCGGATGGCCTCGATCATGCTGCCGTGCTCCGCCCGGCCGGTGCCGGCCAGGTCGAGCGCGGTGCCATGATCCACCGATGTGCGGATAAAGGGCAGGCCCAGCGTGATATTGACGCCGTGGCCGAAGGTGCCGTACTTGAGGGGGGCCAGACCCTGGTCATGGTACATCGCCAGCACGCAGTCGGCATCGCGCAGGTGGCGGGGCTGGAACAGCGTGTCGGCGGGATACGGCCCGCGTGCGTCGATATCGGCGTCGCAGGCCAGCGCCAGCGCCGGTCCGATGACGTCGATCTCCTCGCGGCCCATATGCCCCGATTCCCCGGCATGCGGGTTGAGCCCGGTGACGAGGATGCGGGGGCGGGCAATGCCGAAGTGGCGCCGCAGATCGTGGTCGACGATCTTCAGCGTTTCCTGCAGCAACGGGATCGTCAATGCGTCGGGCACGGCGCGCAGCGGCAGATGCGTGGTGGCCAGCGCCACGCGCAGCATGGCGTTGTCATGCGCGGGCTGCGGCCCGGCCAGCATCATCACCACGCGCGGCACGGCGGCGCGCTCGGCCAGGTATTCGGTATGGCCCGTGAACGGCACGCCGGCGTCGTTGATCGTGCTTTTCTGCACCGGCGCGGTGATCATGGCCGCGAAGCGGCCGCCCTGCAGGCCATCGACGGCGGTATCGAGCAGCGCCAGCACGTAGCGGCCGTTGCGGGCATCGAGCTGTCCGGCCTCGCAGGCCACGCCCAGTGCCACATCCTCGACCACCACGTCGCCATCGGCCAGCCGCCGCTGCCACGCATGCGCCACGCCCAGTGCCTCGGCCCGCTGCGCCAGCAGGCGCACGTCGCCAATCACATGGAACCGGTACGCGCCATGGCCCATGCCATTGGCCGCGCCGCCAAGCTGCAGCAGGGCACCGATGGTGATATCGGGACCGATGCCGGCGGGTTCTCCGGTCGTGATGGCAAGCGCCAGTGGCGCGGGTGCAGGGTCGGGCATGGCAGGAGCGGCGCGCGTCAGCGCTGTCGGTTGATCCGGTATTCCACGTACGCCGCGCTGCGCAGCTGGCGCACCCAGTCATCATAGGCGGCGCGCAGCTTCTGTTCCCGCACTTCCTGGCGGGCGAAGTCGCGCTGCTTCTCGGCGGAGACCTCGGTCTCGCGGCGGTTTTCCACCTGGATCAGGTGGACGCCGAACTGTGTGACCACGGGCTCGGAGATTTCACCCGGCCGCAGGCGGTTCATGGCCTGCTCGAATGCGGGCACCAGTTCGCCCGGCGACACCCAGCCCAGCTCGCCGCCCTGCTGGGCGGACCCGTCCTGCGAGTACCGGCGTGCGGCATCGGCAAAATCGGCACCGTGCACCAGGCGGTCGCGCAGCGTCGCCATCTGGCGCGTGGCTTCGGCTTCCGGCATGTTCGGACCGGTCCGGACCAGAATGTGGCGCACCTGCGTCTGGGTAATACGGTCCGCCGCAGCTTGCTGCGTCGGCGCGGCGGTGCGCTTGGCGGCCAGCTTCAGCACATGGAATCCATTGGCCGATTCCACCACTTCCGGCACCACCTTGCCCGGCTGCAGATCGACCACGGCGTTGGCGAACAGCGCCGGCAGGCGGCCGATTTCGCGGAACCCGATCGCGCCGCCCTGCGACGCTTCCGGCGCGTCGGAATTGGACTTGGCCAGCTCGGCGAAGTCGGCGCCCCCCTGTGCCTGCTTGAGCAGGCCTTCAGCCTTGGCCTTGAGCTGCGCCTTCTGGGCTTCGGATGCGTCATCCGGCACGCGCACCAGGATCTGCTGCACGTTGTATTCGGCCGGGCCCACGGCAGCGGGCTTTCCGCTGCGCGCTGCCAGGAAGTTGTCGATCTCGCCGTCGTAGACCTGCACCTTCGAGTCCACTTCGCGTTCGCGCAGGCGGATCACCTGCACCTGCTTGCGCAGTTCGTCGCGGTACTTGGTCCAACTCATGCCGCTGGCTTCCACGCGGCTGCGCAGATCCGTGGCAGACATCTTGTTCTGCTGCGCGACAGATTCGATCGCCCGATCCACTTCCTGGTCGGTCACCTTGATGCCGGCGTCCTGCGCGGCCTGCGACTGCACACGCTCCATCACCAGCCGTTCCAGCACTTCGCCAAGCAGGTCCGGGCGTTCGGGAATCGGGCGATTCGCCGCGCGCATCTGGTTTTCGATCTCGTCTGCCCGGTCAAGCAACTCGCGACGCGTGATCACGCTGTTGTTGACGATGGCAACGACTTCGTCCACCAGTTGCGAGCGCTTCTGCGCCGGCTGCGGAATGCCCATCTGCGGCTGGCTTGGGGCCACCGTGCTCGTCTGGCCACTCTGCTGCGGCATGAAGATGCCCTGGGTGCGCCCTCCCGGGGCGCGCAGTTGCGCGGCGACCGGGGCGGCCAGCGTGACGAGTACCGCGGAGAGCAGCACCTGCTGCCAGGGGTTCAGGCGGGACATAACCGAAATAACCGAAAAGGCTTGACGTTTCATCTTGGTCCGTCATTCATAGTGATCGTACGGGGACGTGGGCACTGGTCGTGCGGTCACGGGCTCGTAGCCCGGCACGTTCAGGCGCAGCATGTCCAGCGGATTGGAACCGACTTTCGACAATCCGCGGAATTCCACCTGCAGGAAGACCCGGCCGGTGTATCCGTTCGTGGTGTTGCGGAAACGCTGGTACACGAAGCGGCCAACCCAGCAGTCCGCCGTGTATTCAAAGCCCGCCAGCGCATCCACCAGCTGGCTGGCCGACTGGTCATACGCCACGCGCCCAATGCCGTAGACGCGCTGCGTGACCGGCCACTGGCCCGACACCTCGAACTGGTCGATCGCGGTATTGTCCGTCACCGACGTCGGCCGGCGGTAACGGTAGCCCACGTTGACCAGCTTGCGCGATTCCGGACGCCACTGGAACGCCAGGTTCGAGTAGTTGACGCGGTTCTGGTCCGGATTCCATTGGATCCCGGCGTCCAGGTAGTAGCCACGGAACAGCTGGATCGTCGTCGCCGCCAGCAGGTCCGAGTAGGTCGGCTTGGTGTCCGTCAGCGTGCCGCCGATCTGCACGCGCTGGCCCGTGAAGTCGATCCGTTGCGCAATCGTGCCACGGAATCGCTCGACGCCGGTATCCGACTCGATCAGGCGGGTGGTCAGGCCCGCGGTCAGCTTGTTGTTGTCGGCAATCCGGTCGTTACCGCTGAACGGATTCTCGGAGAAGATCTGGCCGTAGCCGAAGTCCGACTGCACCGTGTCGAACAGCGGGAACTGGCTCTGGTCCCGGAACGGCGTGTAGACATAGAACAGGCGCGGTTCCAGCGTCTGCGTATAGTTCACGCCAAAGAGCCGGCTGATGCCTGGCGCGTCGCGGTCGAACGTCATGCCCGAATCGATGCTGACCGTCGGAATCGAGCGGCTCAGCGTGTTGGACGCCCCGGTCGTGTTCGTGCCCGCGTCCATGTTGTACTGCGCCGCGTTGAAGATCACCTTCGGCGTCACGTACCAGCCCGGCCGGACGATCGGATAGCTGATCGACGGGTTGAAGTAGGCGCGACTGCCCTCGGGCTGCTGGAATCCCGTGGACGTCAGCGGAATCCTGAAGCGCGTGTAGTCGGTATCGAGGGCGATATCGAAACCGCCCAGGTCAAAGCGCGTGTACTTGGCATTGATCTGCGGCTCGCGCTCGTACGAGGGCTCGCTGGGGCGCAGCGTCTGGAACTTCTGCACCCGCGCCAGGAACGTCCAGTTCTGCCAGTTGTAGACCACGCCGCCTTCCTGCGTGTACTGGCGCAGGGTCGACTGCGACACGGTGCGCGTCAGGTCGTCCGGATACTGGTCATCCGACACCTTGCTGACGTTCGCGTACGCCGTCATGCCGGAGATGATCCGCTGGCTATGCTGGATCGAGTACGCCCAGCGGTCGCGGCCGGCCTTCTTGTCGTCCGGCAGGAATTCCGCGCGGATACGGCCGCTGTAGCCGTCGCCGAGGTAGCGGAAGTCACCCCCCAGCTGCACGCCACGCGACGACAGGATACGCGGGTACACCGTCAGATCCCGGTTCGGGGCCAGGTTGAAGTAGTACGGGACCGTGATGTCCGCCCCCGACTTCGAGCCGTAGCCGAACAGCGGCGGCAGTACCCCGCTGCGCCGGTCGCTGTTCAGCGGGAACGAGAACGCCGGCGCGGCCGCCACGGGCACGCCGAAGAAATTCAGCACCCCGCCGTAGGCCACGCCCACTTCGCGGTCGCTGTCCAGATCGAGCTTGCGCGCGCTGAAGTACCAGTCGGCGTTGTCAGGCGAGCAGGTCGTGTAGGTAGCCTTCTTGAGCGTGCTGCGGTCCGGATCCAGAAAATCGATCCGCTCGGCGGTGCCCGCGCCACCGGTCTGGTTGAAATAGTAGTCCGGCGACAGCATGTAGCCTTCATTGGCCTGCACGCGCAGCTTCGCCTCCGGACCCACGGCCAGCGTGCCACTCTTGGACAAGCGCACGTTGCCCGTCGCGTGGGCTTCGTCGGTGTCCTGGTCGTAGGTCAGCTTGTCGCCCTTGACCACGCCGCCATCGCGGCGCAGTTCGGCGTTGCCTTCGAGTTCGACGCCCTTCTCGTTGTACCCGGTCATCCGGTCGCCCGAGACATAGGCCGGCGCATTCGGATTCGACGGCGTAGACGACGCCGTCCCGAGCGCGCTGTTGCTCGCATTGGCGGGGTGGCGCGGCGGTTCGGGCAGGCGCGGCACCAGTTCGCCCGCCTCCGGCGGCGGCGGCTCGGGCTCGGCGGCCTGCGTGACGATCGGATCGATCATCTCGATGGTGGGAATGGTGGAGGCGGCGCCGTACTGCGCGTGCGCGTTGACCGAAAGGCCGGCCATGGCCAGCACGAGCGGTCGCAGGGCGCTGGCGGGCACGCGGGCACGCCGGGGCTTCCCCTGGAGCGCAGGCGGTCGGGTGGCCGGATGATGCGGTTGTCGTTGTTCGGTCATGCAAACGGTTATCGGTCGGCTCGGCGGCGGGCGCTGCGCGGGGGCGTCGCAATGCGGCTTCCCGCGCCCCCCAGCCCAATGCCGGAGCGGGCTGCGGGGCGACAAAGGCCCCTCCCGAGGGCCACCCGGCGCCCGGGTCTGGTCGGGTATTATACGGGGCATCGTATTCTCCCTTTCCGGCATGGCAGCACTTATTGACGACCCGGGCCACGACCCGCGTATCGAACAACTGAAATCGTGGGTTGGCGAACTCGGCACAGCATGGTCGATCGACCCTGCTTCGTGCGCGCCCGCATCGGCCGACGCCAGCTTCCGCCGCTACTTCCGCGTGCGGACCGGCCACCCCCGACATCCGACCGCCATCGTGATGGACGCGCCGCCGTCCCATGAGGACTGCCGCCCGTTCATCCACGTGGCGAAGCTGTTCGGCGACGCGGGCGTGACCGTCCCCACCGTGCTGGAGCAGGATCTGGCGCGGGGCTTCCTGCTGCTGGCCGACCTGGGCAGCCAGACCTACCTCTCACGCCTGGACGCCGCCTCGGCGCGCCCGCTGTATGGCGATGCCGCCTCCGCGCTTGTGCAGATCCAGCTGGCCACGCGCCCCGGCGAGCTGCCGGCCTACGACCGCTCCCTGCTGCAGCGCGAACTGGACCTGTTCCCGCAGTGGTATGTCGCAAAGCACCTCGGGGTCACGCTCGACGACCGCCAGCAGGCCGACCTGCGCGAAGTATTCGACACGATCCTGGCCAACAACCTGGCCCAGCCGCAGGTCTACGTGCACCGCGACTACCATTCGCGCAACCTGATGGTGCTGCCCGAAGGCGCCACCGTGGGCGCCAATCCGGGCATCCTGGACTTCCAGGACGCCGTGATCGGCCCGATTACCTACGACGCCGTGTCGCTGTGGCGCGACGCCTATATCGAATGGGAAGAGGAACAACAGCTTGACTGGCTGATCCGCTACTGGGAACAGGCGCGCAAGGCGGGCCTGCCGGTGGCTGCCGACTTTGGCGATTTCTACCGTGATTTCGAGTGGATGGGCCTGCAACGCCACCTGAAGGTGCTGGGCATCTTCGCGCGTCTGTACCATCGCGACGGCAAGGATGGCTACCTGGCCGACATGCCGCTGGTGCTCAAGTACACGCGCAACGTGGCGGGCCGCTATTCCGAGACGCGCAAGCTCGTGCGGCTGCTGGACGCGCTCGAAGGCACCGAGCGCCCCACCGGCCTGACGTTCTGACCGTGGCCGCCCCGCTGGAATCGCCTCCGGACCCCACCATCACCCGCCGTGGCGAGTGGTGGGCCGGCGTCTGTGCGCTGGCGCCGATGCTGCTCGGCGTGGTGCCGTTCGGGCTGATCTACGGCGTGCTGGCTGTCAATGCCGGCATGCCGGCCTGGCTGGCCTGCGCGATGAGCGCCATTGTCTTCGGCGGCGCGTCGCAGATGATCCTGACCCAGCTCTGGTCCGCCGGCACGCCGGCCCTGATCATCGCCTTCACGGTGGCCATGGTCAACCTGCGCCACGCGCTCTATTCCGCCACCATCGCGCCGTCGCTGGCACCCCTGCCGCGCCGCTGGAAGGCGCTGGTGGCCTACCTGCTGACCGACGAGGCCTTTGCCGCAATGACACGGCGCCTTGGCGACAGCGGTCCGCGTACCCGCTACCGCCACTGGTTCTATTTCGGCGCCGGCATCGCGCTGTGGTCGAGCTGGCAGCTGTCGACGCTGGCCGGCGTGCTGGTAGGCGCCCAGGTACCGCGCGACTGGCCGCTCGATTTCTTCCTGCCGCTAACCTTCATCGCGATCATCGTGCCGAATCTCAAGCACCGCGCACAGGTGGTAGCCGCGCTGGTAGCTACCGCGCTGGCCGTGGCCTGCTACGCGATGCCGCACAAGCTCGGCATCATGGTGGCGGCGCTGGGCGGCATTGCCGCCGGCATGCTGCTGCTGGAACGCAACCATCGCGGCGGGCAGCAGGCGGCCGCCGGCGCCCCCGACAGCAAGGAGCATGTGGCATGAGTTCGCTAACCCTGCTGTGGGTGTTCATGGGTGCCGGATTCGCCACGTATTTGATCCGACTTTCGTTTATCGCCGTGGAAGGCCGGCTGCGCCTGCCGCCGTGGTTCCGCACCGCGCTGCAGTTCGTGCCCGCCGCCATGCTGTCTGCGCTGATCGCGCCCGACCTGCTGATGCACGACGGCGCGGTGTACTTGAGCCCCTACAACACGCGCCTGGTGGCTGGCCTGGTGGCCATCGTCGTCGCGGCCCGCACACGCAGTGTGGGCTGGACCATTGCCAGCGGCATGGCCACCCTGATCGGCCTGGAGACCCTGTTTTGAAAGCGATGATCTTCGCCGCCGGGCGCGGCGACCGCATGCGCCCGCTGACCGATACCACGCCCAAGCCCCTGCTGGCCGTGGGCGGCAAGCCGCTGATCGTCTGGCAGATCGAGGCGTTGGCCCGCGCCGGTTTCAGCGATATCGTCGTCAATCATGCCTGGCTTGGCGACAAGCTTGAAACGGCGCTGGGCGACGGGCGGCAGTTCGGCGTCCGCATCCACTGGTCGGCCGAGGGCACGGCGCTGGAAACGGCAGGCGGCATTGCCCACGCGCTGCCGCTGCTGACCGCCGATGGTGGCGACGGCGTCTTTCTGGCCGTGTCGGGCGACATCTTCTGCGACTTCGACTACCGCCAGTTGCTGCCGCGCACCCGTGCAATGGCGTCTGCCGCGCGCCCGCAGATGCATCTGGTGATGGTGCCCAACCCGCCCTTCCATCCGCACGGCGATTTCGTGCTGGGCAACGACGGCCACCTGCGCATGCCCACCGACGGCGCCGCCGGCGAGGCGCTCACCTTCGGCAATATCGGGCTCTACGACACCCGCCTGTTCCGCGATATCGCGCCGGGACAGAAGGTGGCGATGTCGCCGTACTACCGCGACGCGATCCGCCAGGGCACGGCTACCGGCGAGCGCTTCGACGGCCGCTGGGAAAACGTCGGCACCCCCGAACAACTGGCTGCCCTGGACCGCGCGCTGCGCGTCTGAACGTCCGGATCCGCACGGCGCGCACCCCTCGCGCGGCCTTTCAAGCGCCTTTCAGAGCGCATGTCACGTCCGCATAGCGCGCCGTCGGGTTTAGAATCGGCACATTCCCCTCACCGGCCTCCCTCCATGTCCGCACCCGATTCCGCTTTCCTTGGCGCGTGCCGCGACCGCCGTGCCCGTGTGCTGCAACACCTGCGCGCCCATGGCGGCGGCGTGGCCATCGTGCCGACCGCGCCGGAAGCCATGCGTAACCGCGACAGCGACTATCCGTATCGGCACGATAGCTATTTCTATTACCTGACCGGCTTCACCGAGCCCGAGGCAGTGCTCGTGCTCGTGGCGGGCGAAGGTGGCGACAGGAGCATCCTGTTCTGCCGGCCCAAGCACGAAGAGCGCGAAATCTGGGACGGCTTCCGCTTTGGTCCGGAAGGCGCCCGCGCGACCTTCGGCTTCGACGAGGCCCATTCGGTCGAAGACATCGACAAGGTGCTGCCGCTGCTGCTAGCCAACCGCGCGCAGCTGGCCTATCCGCTGGCCGCCACCACCGACATCGACGTGAACGTGCGCCGCTGGCTCGACACTGTGCGCATGCAGGGCCGCGCCGGCGTGTCGTCGCCGTCGGTGGCCGTGGATGTCCGGACGCTGCTCGATGAAATGCGGCTGTTCAAGGATGCCGCCGAAATCGCCACGATGCGCCGCGCGGCCGAGATTTCGGCCCAAGCCCACGTGCGGGCCATGCGGGCATCGCGCGCCGGGCTGCGTGAATTCCACCTCGAAGCCGAACTGCTCTACGAATTTCGCCGGCATGGCGCGCAGAGCGTGGCGTACAACTCGATCGTCGCGACCGGCCCCAACGCCTGCGTGCTGCACTACCGCGCCGGCCCGACCGAACTGCGCGACGGCGACCTGTGCCTGATCGACGCCGGCTGCGAGCTGGACGGCTACGCGTCCGACATCACGCGCACGTTCCCGGTATCGGGCCGCTTCACGCCCGCCCAGCGCGAACTGTATGACCTGGTGCTGGCCGCGCAGGATGCCGCCATCGCCGAGACGCGCGCCGGGGTGCCCTACAACGTGCCGCACGATGCGGCCGTGAAGGTGCTGGCGCAGGGCATGCTCGACACGGGCCTGCTCGACCGCAACAAAGAAGGCACGCTCGATGACGTGCTGGCCAGCGGCAGCTATCGCCGCTTCTACATGCACCGCACGGGCCACTGGCTCGGCATGGACGTGCACGACGTGGGCGAGTATCGCGTGCCCGGTCCGCTGCCGGCCGGCCAGGAAGGCGAACGCCCATGGCGTCCGCTGGAACCGGGTATGGTGCTGACCATCGAGCCGGGCATCTATGTGCGCCCGGCCGAAGACGTGCCCGAACGCTACTGGCATATCGGCATCCGTATCGAGGATGACGCCGTGGTGACCTCGGGTGAATGTGAACTGATTACGCGCGGCGTGCCTGCAAAGGCCGACGAGATAGAGGCACTGATGCGCGGCAATGGAGGATCGTCGCGATGAAGGCGTTGTTGAGCAAACTGTTTGGCGTGGGCGTACCGAAGCACCGGAGCACCGTTCACCCCGTGGACCCGAACCAGCCGTTTGTGGTGAACCTGTATGACGACCACCTGGTCGTGCATCGCCCGGACGGCCAGCGCGAGGAATTGTCGTGGGATTCGCTGGAGCGCGTGGTGGTGCGCGTTTCGGACCGCGCGCCCTGGGCGGGCACGCCGTGGCTGATCCTGGCCGGCGACGCCGACAGCCAGCAGGGCTGCGTGGTGCCGATGACCGCCGCCAACCACGATGCGCTGGTCGAACGCCTGCAGCAGTTGCCTGGCTTTAACCAGCAGAAGCTCGATAACGCGATGCGCGACGCAGCTGCCGGCAAGTCGCGCACCGATGCAAACCTGTGGAAGCGCGGCTCGGCCGAGGCGGCGCCCGTGCAGGAGGAAGCCAGCCATGACGCAAGCGGGCAACCCTGAGGCAGACCATGAAGGGGGGTCGGGCGTAACGGACGCCGAGCCGCGCGATATCGCCATCGTCGGCGGCGGCCCGGTGGGCCTGGCGCTGGCCTGCCAGCTGCTGCGCACCACGCAGTGGCGCATCACGCTGATCGACGCGGCCACGCCGGCCCGCGCGGCACGCGATCCGCGCGCCATCGCCCTGTCGCACGGCAGCCGCCAGTTGCTGGAGCAGATCGGCGCCTGGCCGGTGCCAGCGCAACCGATCGAACACATTCACGTGTCGCAGCGCGGCCATTTCGGCCATGTGAAGCTGCATCACGACGACTATGGCGTGCCGGCGCTTGGCCACGTGGTCAAGTACGGTGACCTGTGCCAGACGCTGGAACGCGCGCTGGCCCGCGCTGCCGACGCGGCGCCGGGCCGCCTGGAACGTGTGTTCGAGACGCACATCGACAATATCGACCAGGGTGACCGGGCCGACCGGCGCGACAACGCGGTGGTCCGGCTGACAGGCACCACGCACGTCGACCATGACGGCCTGCCGGTGGCCTATACGGCACGTATTGCCATTCAGGCCGAAGGTGGATTGTTTCACCAGCAGGTGCAGCGCCTGGCGCGCGGCACCGAAGTCACACGCCGCCGCGACTACGGCCAGACGGCCATCATCGGCCATGTCACCTGCTCGCAGTCGCAACCCGGCTGGGCCTGGGAACGCTTTACGGACGAAGGCCCGCTGGCGCTGTTGCCGCACGAGGATCACGGCGTGCCGGGCTACGCGCTGGTCTGGTGCTGCGCGCCGGATCAGGCGCAGCGACGCCTGGCCTTGTCCGATGCCGAGTTTGCCGAGGAACTGGGCCGCGCCTTTGGCACGCGTCTGGGCCGCTTCGCGCTGGTGGGCAAGCGGCACGCCTTCCCGCTTGGGCTGAATGCCGCCCCGGTGACCGTCAGCGGCAGGGTGGTGGCCGTGGGCAATGCGGCGCAGACGCTGCATCCCGTCGCCGGCCAAGGCCTGAACCTGGGCCTGCGCGATGCCTTTGCGCTGGCCGATTCCCTACGGGCTGGCTGCACGCCGCAGGCATTGCAGACATTTGCCGGCCGTCACCGCCTGGACCGCGCCATGACGATCGGCATCACCGATCTGCTGCCGCGCGTCTTCGGCGTGGGCGGGCCGCTCGCGGCCCATGCCCGTGGGGCGTCGCTGGCGGCTCTGGCGTGCGTGGCGCCGCTCAAGCACGCGCTGGCCCGCCAAATGATGTTCGGGGCACGTCAGTAGCGGCACAGGGCGGCTAAAGCGGCCTTCGTCCCGCTCTTCGCCCGCTTTCGCCCCCTTTCGTCACCTTTTAGTCCCCTTCGCCGGCCGCGCCAATTGTGCCGCCGGCGTCGGGCGCCGCCCTCCCGCCGCATGATATTTGCTCATTTATTGGGCAACCGTACCAGTTTGGCGGTAAAATCCCGGCCTCGCCCATGACCCCGACCACGCCGACAGCTGTTCCGGCAGGGGCATGTTTTTGCTAGTTCCCAGCCAGCTTCCAGCGTCACCATCGTGCAGATCGGTCCCCACGTACTCCGCAACAACCTCTTTGTCGCCCCCATGGCTGGGGTGACGGACCGGCCGTTCCGGCAGCTGTGCAAGCAGCTGGGCGCGGGGTACGCGGTGTCCGAGATGGTGGCGTCGAACGCCCAGCTCTGGAAGAGCGAGAAGACCATGCGCCGCGCCAACCACGCGGGCGAGGTCGAGCCGATCTCGGTGCAGATTGCCGGCGCCGAGCCGTCGATGATGGCCGAGGCGGCGCGCTACAACGTCGACCGTGGCGCGCAGATCATCGACATCAACATGGGTTGCCCGGCGAAGAAGGTCTGCAATGTGGCCGCCGGATCGGCGCTGCTGCAGAACGAACCGCTCGTGG
Organism: Cupriavidus pauculus; assembly: GCF_002858765.1. Taxonomy (GTDB): domain Bacteria; phylum Pseudomonadota; class Gammaproteobacteria; order Burkholderiales; family Burkholderiaceae; genus Cupriavidus; species Cupriavidus pauculus_B. The sequence continues at coordinate 717,385 of NZ_PJRP01000001.1, read as the reverse complement.
TGCGCATCGTCGAGGCCGTGGTGGGCGCCGTGGGCGACCGCGTGCCGGTCACGCTGAAGATCCGCACCGGCTGGGACCGCGAGCACAAGAATGCACTGCGCGTGGCGCGCATGGCCGAAGACGCCGGCATCAGCATGCTGACGATCCACGGCCGCACCCGCGCCGACCTGTACCACGGCGAGGCCGAGTACAAGACTATTGCCGCGGTCAAGGCGGCGCTGCGCATTCCGGTGGTGGCCAACGGCGACATCACGTCGCCGCAGAAGGCCAAGCTGGTGCTGGAAGCCACCGGGGCCGACGCCATCATGATCGGCCGCGCCGCACAAGGGCGTCCGTGGCTGTTCCGCGAGATCGAGCACTTCCTGAAGACCGGCGAACTGCTGCCGGCGCCGGAAGTGGCCGAGATCCGCGCGATCATGAACCATCACCTGGCGGATCACTACGCGTTCTACGGCGAGTTCACCGGCGTGCGCACCGCGCGCAAGCATATTGCGTGGTACACGCGCGGGCTGAAGGGCGCGAACCTGTTCCGTCACCGCATGAACACGCTGGAAACCACGGGCGCGCAGCTGGAAGCGGTCAACGCGTTCTTCGACGAGCAGGCAGCCATCTCGGATCGCCTGGTCTATGTCGACGACACCGCCGCCACGGACGAAGAAGACATCCACAACAAAAAGAAACGGGAACTGCTTGCCGCATGAGCCGCAACGCTATCGACCAATGTATCCGGGACAGCCTGGATACCTATTTTCGCGATCTGGACGGCGAAGAGCCGTCCAACATGTACAACATGGTGCTGGAGGCCGTGGAACGGCCGCTGCTGGAAGCCGTGATGTTGCGCGCGGAGCGCAACCAGTCGCTGGCGGCCGCGTATCTCGGCATCAACCGCAATACCCTTCGCAAGAAGCTGCAGCAACACGGATTACTTTGAAGCGTTCCCCCAAGCCATGATCAAGCAAGCCCTTCTCTCTGTTTCCGACAAGACCGGCATCGTCGATTTCGCACGTGACCTGAACGCACTCGGCGTCACGCTGCTGTCCACCGGCGGCACCGCCAAGCTGCTGGCCGATGCCGGCCTGCCCGTCACCGAAGTTGCCGACTACACCGGCTTTCCCGAAATGCTCGACGGCCGCGTCAAGACGCTGCACCCCAAGGTGCACGGCGGCATCCTGGCACGCCGCGACCTGCCGGAGCACATGGCAGCCCTGGCCGAGCACAACATCCCGACGATCGACCTGCTGGTGGTGAACCTGTACCCGTTCCAGCAGACCGTGGCCAAGGATGACTGCACGCTGCCGGACGCCATCGAGAACATCGACATCGGCGGCCCGACCATGCTGCGCTCGGCGGCCAAGAACCACCGCGACGTGACCGTGATCGTCGACCCGGCCGACTACGCCGTGGTGCTCGATGAAATGCGCGCCAACGCCAACAGCGTGGGCTACGACACCAACTTCCGTCTGGCTACCAAGGTGTTCGCGCACACGGCCCAGTACGACGGCGCGATCACGAACTACCTGACCAGCCTTGGCGCCGACAAGTCGCACCAGGCCCGCAGCAGCTATCCGCAGACGCTGAACCTGGCCTTCGAGAAGGTGCAGGAAATGCGCTACGGCGAGAACCCGCACCAGTCGGCCGCGTTCTACCGCGACCTGAAGGCCGTGGACGGCGCGCTGGCCAACTACGTGCAGCTGCAAGGCAAGGAACTGTCGTACAACAACATCGCCGACGCCGACGCCGCGTGGGAATGCGTGAAGTCGTTCGACGCCGCCAACGGCGCCGCCTGCGTGATCATCAAGCACGCCAACCCGTGCGGCGTGGCCATCGGCGCCAACGCGCTGGAAGCCTACGACAAGGCCTTCAAGACCGATTCGACCTCGGCCTTCGGCGGCATCATCGCCTTCAACGTGGAACTGGACGAGGCCGCAGCCCAGGCCGTGGCCAAGCAGTTCGTGGAAGTGCTGATCGCCCCGTCGTTCAGCACCGCCGCGCGCAACGTGTTTGCCGCCAAGCAGAACGTTCGCCTGCTGGAAATCCCGCTGGGCCGCGGCGTGAACCAGTACGACCTGAAGCGCGTGGGTGGCGGCCTGCTGGTGCAGGGCCCGGACGCCCGCAACGTGCAGCCGAGCGAACTGCGCGTGGTGACGCGCCGTCATCCGACCCCGAAGGAAATGGACGACCTGATGTTCGCCTGGCGCGTGGCCAAGTTCGTGAAGTCGAACGCCATCGTGTTCTGCGGCAACGGCATGACGCTGGGCGTCGGCGCCGGCCAGATGAGCCGCGTGGATTCGGCCCGCATCGCCAGCATCAAGGCGCAGAACGCCGGCCTGGCGCTGGCCGGTTCGGCCGTGGCATCTGACGCGTTCTTCCCGTTCCGCGACGGCCTGGACGTGGTGGTGGACGCTGGCGCGACCGTGGTGATCCAGCCGGGCGGCTCGATGCGCGACGACGAAGTAATCGCCGCCGCCGACGAGCGCGGTATCGCGATGGTGCTGACCGGCACGCGCCACTTCCGCCACTAAAGCGAAGGCCCGGGGGAAAGAGGTTAATTCCTGTCGAACGCTGCCGTGCTGGATAACACCGACGGCTTTGCTCAATGTGGTGCCTTGTTAAGCCACCCCTCTCTCCCCCTGAGGGGAGAGAGAGCCAAGACCTCGCCATCTGGCCGCATTCGGGCGTGGCTGGCGGCGTTAGCCGCCAAACAACCAGCAAGCTTGCAAGGGTTTTTGTCTCCCGCGTAAAGGTGAGAGGGAGCAAACCCACCACGGTGCTCACCCCCTCCCCTGCGGCGTAATCCACTACACTACGCCCATCTGTCTTCCCTCCCCCGCTTCATGCGCATTCTCGGCATCGATCCCGGTCTGCGGACCACCGGCTTCGGCGTGCTCGAAAAGCACGGCAACAAGCTCGCCTATGTGGCCTCCGGCACGATCCGCAGCAATGGCGACGAAAGCCTGCCCCTGCGTCTGAAAACGCTCTATGACGGGATTGCCGAAGTCGCGCGCACCTATGCGCCCGATTGCGCGGCCATCGAGAAGGTCTTCGTCAACGTCAATCCGCAATCGACCCTGCTGCTGGGCCAGGCGCGCGGCGCTGCCATCTGCGGACTGGTGGGACAGGGTCTGCCAGTGTTCGAGTACACGGCGCTGCAGCTGAAGGTGGCCGTGGTTGGCTACGGACGCGCCAACAAGGAACAGGTGCAGGAGATGGTGATGCGGCTGCTGGCGCTGTCCGGTCGCCCCAGCAGCGATGCTGCCGACGCGCTTGGCGTGGCGATCTGCCATGCCAACGGGGGCGACACCCTCGGCACGCTGGCCACGATGGCACCGGAACTCGCACGCAAGGGGCTGCGGGTGCGGCGCGGCCGCCTGATCGGCTGAGCTGGCTGACTCGCTGGCTGCGCTGCCTGACTGATCGGCCAGGCGGCTGACGCGCAGGGGTCGCAGGGCCTGACACCGGCGTCGCTTAGAATCGGCGTTCGAGAGCCCGCCCAGGAACGCCCCAGATGCCGCAATCCCTCGTTGTCCGTTTTTCACTGGCTGCCGCAACCGCCACGCTGGTGGCTGGCTGTGTGACGGCGCCGCGTGCCCCGGTGGCCACCGCGACACCGCCGGCCACGGCACCCGCGCCGGCGCCGGCTGCGTCCGCGCCCGCCACGCCGGCGCTGGTCATCGGCCATCGCGGCGCCAGCGCTCTGCGGCCCGAGCACACGCTGGCGTCATACCAGAAAGCCATCGACGACGGCGCCGACATCATCGAACCAGACCTCGTCGCCACAAAAGACGGCGTGCTGGTGGCCCGCCACGAGAACGACATCACCGGCACTACCAACGTGGCCGAAGTGCCAGCGTTTGCCGGGCGCCGCCGCATCAAGGTCATCGACGGCGAACGTGTCGACGGCTGGTTCACCGAGGACTTCACGCGGGCCGAACTCAAGACGCTGCGCGCCCGCGAGCGCATCCCCAAGCTGCGCCCCTACAACGCGAAGCTCGATGACCAGTTCGAGATCCCCACCTTCGACGAAATCCTGAAGCTGGCGGCGCAGGCTGCCAACCGCCGAGGCACCCCGGTGGGCATCTATCCCGAACTGAAGCACCCGAGCTATTTCCGCGGCATCGGCCTGCCGCTCGAAGAAAAGCTCGCCGCCGCGCTGCAAGGCAACGCCTACGCCGCGACCGCACCGGTGTATGTGCAGTCGTTCGAGGTGGGTCCTCTGCGCACCATGAAGCGGTTGCTGGGCGCGGCCATGCCGAACGTGAAGATCGTGCAGCTGATCGGCAACGCCAGGCAGCGTCCCGCCGACTGGCGCCTGGCGGGCGACAGCCGCACCTACGCGTCGATGCTGACGCCGCTCGGCCTGCGCGAAGTGGCCACCTACGCCAACGGCATCGGCCCGGAAAAAAGCCTGGTGATTCCGCGCGACGCCCAGGGCGGCCTGGCGGCGCCCACGCCGCTGGTGGCCCACGCCCATGCCGCTGGCCTGGTGGTACACCCATACACGTTCCGTCCCGAAAACAGCTTTCTGCCGAAGCCGCTGCGCGCGCCAGGCGACGATGCCACACGCAACCCGGACGGCATGGTGCGCGAAGTCCAAGCCTTCCTGGCGGCCGGCGTCGACGGCTTCTTCACGGACGATCCGGCGCTGGGGCGCAAGGCTGCCGACGGTGTTCTCCCCTCTCCCGCCAGCGGGAGAGGAGCGGTGGAGAGGGCAGGCCGTTGAGGTACTAACGCCGTCCCTTGCCGGCGATACGCCCACCCTCTCCCCTAACCCCTCTCCCGCTGGCGGGAGAGGGGAACACGCCACGGTCCGCGCTACACTTGCGCTCAATTCACACTTCACATCCATCATGATCGGACGCATCGCCGGCACCCTGCTTGAAAAGAATCCCCCGCATCTGCTGGTCGACTGCCACGGCGTCGGCTACGAGATCGATGTGCCGATGAGCACCTTCTACAACCTGCCGGCCACGGGCCAGCCCGTGGTGCTGCTGACGCAGCAGATCATCCGCGAGGACGCCCACCTGCTGTTCGGCTTCGGCACGGCCACCGAGCGCAATACCTTTCGCGAGCTGATCAAGATCACCGGCATCGGCGCACGCATGGCGCTGGCCGTGCTGTCCGGCCTGTCGGTGCCCGAACTGGCCCAGGCCGTGACGATGCAGGAAGCCGGACGCCTGACGAAGATCCCCGGCATCGGCAAGAAGACGGCCGAGCGCCTGCTGCTGGAACTCAAGGGCAAGCTGGGCGCCGACCTGGGCCACGTGCCCGGGGCCGCGTCCGTGCCCGACAGCGCCGTCGACGTGCTCAACGCGCTGCTGGCGTTGGGGTATTCGGAGAAGGAAGCCGCGCAGGCCATCAAGCAGGTGCCGGCCGGCACGGGCGTGTCCGATGGCATCAAGCTCGCGCTCAAGGCGCTATCGAAGGGATAACGCGGCGGGCGTCGGATCGCGCCGGGCCGCACGCACCGGCAGCGTAGAATGGCGCCATATTGCTTTCCATTGCCATGATCGAAACCGACAAGCTGACCGGCGAGCGCCCGCCGGAGCGCGTGATCTCCGCCACCCCCGCCTCCACCCAGGAAGAAGCCTTCGAGCGCGCGCTGCGCCCGAAGCTGCTCGACGAATATGTCGGGCAGGAAAAAGTGCGTGGCCAGCTCGACATCTTCATGCACGCGGCCCGCAAGCGCCGCGAGGCGCTGGACCACGTGCTGCTGTTCGGCCCGCCGGGCCTGGGCAAGACCACGCTGGCCCACATCATCGCGCGCGAAATGGGCGTGAACCTGCGCCAGACGTCGGGGCCCGTGCTGGAGCGCCCCGGCGATCTGGCCGCGCTGCTGACCAACCTCGAAGCCCACGACGTCCTGTTCATCGACGAAATCCACCGCCTGTCGCCCGTGGTGGAAGAAATCCTGTACCCGGCGCTGGAGGACTACCAGATCGACATCATGATCGGCGAGGGCCCGGCCGCGCGTTCGGTCAAGCTCGACCTGCAGCCGTTCACGCTGGTGGGCGCCACCACGCGCGCCGGCATGCTGACCAACCCGCTGCGCGACCGCTTCGGTATCGTGGCGCGGCTGGAGTTTTATACGGCAGACGAACTGGCTCGCATCGTGGCGCGGTCTGCACAACTGCTCAACGCGACCATTGACCCGGCCGGCGCGCTGGAAATCGCGCGCCGCGCGCGCGGCACCCCGCGTATCGCCAATCGGCTGCTGCGCCGCGTGCGCGACTTTGCCGAGGTCAAGAGCGATGGCACGATCACGCGCGAACTGGCCGACGCGGCACTGGTGATGCTCGACGTGGATAGCGTCGGCTTCGACGTGATGGACCGCAAGCTGCTGGAGGCGGTGCTGCACAAGTTCGACGGCGGCCCGGTAGGCGTGGACAACCTGGCGGCAGCCATTGGCGAGGCCCGCGACACGATCGAGGACGTGCTGGAGCCGTACATGATCCAGCAGGGTTATCTGCAGCGCACGCCGCGCGGGCGGGTGGCTACCGCCGCTGCGTATCGCCATTTCGGGCTGGCCTCGCCGCAGGGCAACAGCAGCGGCGAAATCGCCGACGCCCCCTGAGCAAGACGCAGGCGGCCGGCTGCGCGGCCGCCAATTAAACGTTTTCGCGAGCCCTGCAAATTTTTTCGAAGTGGATTGCTGGCCTATGCCCAGTTGTCCACAATGGCTGCATCCTTTTTACAAGATGCGCACCCGCGCCATGAGGACAGCTATGAAAATCCGAGCCCAGCACGCCCTTTCCACTGCCGCCTGCCTGATGTTCGCCTGGGCCGGTGCCGTCCATGCCCAGAAACCATCGACGCCCGCGCCAATCGGCGTGGCCGAGGAAGCGGTGGTCAGCGGCAGGGTCGTCAATGTCGATCCCGACTCGCGGGCCGTGCTGGTCAAGGGCCCGGGCGGCAACCTGGTCGAGATCATCGCCGGCGAGGAAGCCAAGAACATCGGCAACGTCAAAAAGGGCGACATCGTCACACTGACGCGCGGCGCGGCCGTGGTGGCCGGGCTGGAACCGCTCGGCAGCAAGGACACCGCGCTGATGGAGCAGGTCGAGCGCATCTCGCACGCGCCCGAGGGCGGCAAACCCGGCGTGATGCGGGAAATCACCACCACCATTACCGCACAAATCACCAATGTGGATGTTGCCAAGCGCACAGTCACGTTCCGCGGCCCACGTGAGACTTTGCGCACAGTGAAGGTCCAGGATCCCAATATCGATCTTGCCAGTATCAAGAAAGGCCAGATGGCCAAGTTCGTGATCAAGGAAGTGGTAGCGATCACGGTCAAGTCGCCACCCGCTGGCTGACCGGTCCGGCAACCCTGCCGCATCGCCTCTGACGCAGTACCTTTCCCCTCCAGGAGAACAACACATGGATCGACGTCAGTTTGTCACCCGGGTTGCCGGGTCGGGCCTGCTGGTCGCCACGGCCACCTTTGCTGCCGGTTGCACGACGACGGGCAGCAAGGCGGGCACCGATTCGGCGGCCCAGCGCAGAGAAATCGACGCCGGCGCCGATGGCGCGCTGAACCGGCTCTACTCGTCGGTGAAAAGCGCGCAGGAACTGGGCAACCGCGCGCAAGGCATCCTGATCTTCCCGCGCGTGCTGTCCGGGGGACTCGTGGTCGGTGGCGAGTATGGCGATGGCGCGCTGCGCAGCAAGGGCGCCACGCAGGGCTATTACCGTACGATCGCGGGCTCCATCGGCCTGACCGCCGGCGGCCAGTCCCGCTCGGTCATCATCATGTTCATGACGCCCGAGGCGTACAACAAGTTCGTGCAGTCGAAGGGCTGGACTGTCGGCGCCGATGCCAGCGTGGCGCTGGCCAAGGTGGGCGCCAACGGCACCATCGACACCGTCACGGCCCAGCAGCCTGTCATTGCCTTCGTCCAGACCAACGCTGGGGCGATGGTCGACGTTTCGCTGAACGGTGCCAAGATCAGCAAGCTCGACATCTGACCCCTGGCGCCGGCTCCGCCCTGTCGGGGCAGCAAGGCGGCAAATGGAAACGCCCGGCTTCGGCCGGGCTTTTCCATGCGCGCGCCACGCGCTCGCGCCGCCACTGGCATAATCGCGCGAATCACGCCAGTCGCCCGCGCCCCCGGATGCCACCCATGCACGAACCACTTGCCGCCACCGCCACCACCGGTCACGCCGGGCGCGTCTATCGCTACTACGACCTCGTGATGGTGGCCTTTGTCACGGTGCTGCTGTGCTCGAACCTGATCGGTGCCGCCAAGGCGGCGCAGGTCACGCTGCCGGTGATCGGGCCGGTCACGTTCGGCGCTGGCGTGCTGTTCTTCCCGGTGTCGTACATCTTTGGCGACGTACTCACCGAGGTCTACGGCTATGGCCGCGACCGCCGCGTGGTGTGGGCTGGCTTTGCCGCCTTGGCGTTTGCCACGTTCATGGCCTTCGTGGTGCTGCGCATGCCCGTGGCACCGTTCATGATCGACTACCAGAAAAGCCTGGAAGACGTGTTCGGCAACACCTGGCGCATTGCGCTGGGATCGCTGATCGCGTTCTGCTGCGGCAGTTTCGCCAATAGCTACACCCTGGCCAAGATGAAGCTCTGGACCGGCGGCCGCTGGCTCTGGACGCGCACGATCGGGTCGACCCTGGCGGGCGAGCTCGTCGATTCATCGCTGTTCTACGTGATTGCGTTCTACGGCATCTGGCCGCTGGAAAAGGTCATCCAGGTGGCCATCGCGCAGTACATCCTCAAGACCGGCTGGGAGGTCGTGATGACCCCCGTGACCTACAAGGTGGTGGGGTTTCTGAAGCGGGCGGAAAACGAGGACTGGTATGACCGGAACACCAACTTCACGCCGTTCCGGCTGCGCGTGTAGGCAGCCAGGCCGGGCCGCGCATCACGGTACGCGGCGATCCACCTCATCGAGTGTCAGTGCCTCGAGGTGGCTGACATCGGCCCATTGCAGCAGCGTCAGGTTGGCGCTGTCGCAACGCAGCCGGTTGACGCTGGCATTGAGCAGCTCATGCGAGCGCGGCGCCTCGAGCGTCATGCCCGTGGCCTCGCGATAGAGGCAATCGAGCACGCCGCCGTGCGCCACCAGCGCGATCCGTTCGCCCGGGTGGCGACGCGACAGTGACAGCGCCACCTCCACCGCCCGTTCGTGGAATTCGCGCAGCGATTCACCGGCCGGCGGCGCGTAGTCAGGCACGCGCGCCTGCCAGCGGGCAAAGTCATCGGGCCGCTTTTCCGCCACTTCCGCGTAGGTCATGCCTTCAAGCTCGCCATAGCAGCGCTCGCGCAGGCGCGGCTCGGCGCGGACGGACACACCCAGCGCCTGCGCCAGCGGCGTGGCCGTTTCCAGCGCACGTCCCAGGTCGCTGGTGTACACCGCATCGATCGGCTCGCCGGTCAGGGCTTCGGCCAGCGCGCGTGCCTGGGCACGGCCCGTGTCATTGAGCGGAATGTCGATCTGGCCCTGCAGCCGCCTTTCGCGGTTCCAAGCAGTCTCGCCATGGCGGATCACGATCAGGTGGGTGTAGGCCAGCGACTGCGGGCCGGTACTTTGCAACATGCCGGTTCCTTGGGGGCGACGGATTTTGGCGGATTCTGGCTGGCCGCGGGGTCCGGCCAACCTGTTACTTCACAAGCTTCGGGTTCAGCGTGTAGGTGCCGGTGTAGCTGGCCTGCGCCAGTACATGGCCCTCGATCGCGCGGCGCACGTCGGCACCGGTGAACTTGCCCTCGACCGGCACGCGGTCGATGTCGAGTGCATACACGGTGAACACGTAGTGGTGCACGATGGCATCGTTCCACGGCGGGCACGGGCCGTCGTAACCGAAGTAGTCGCCCTTCATATCGGGGTCGTTGGCGAACCAGCCCGTGTAGTCGTTCAGGCCATGGCGCAGGCCACCGGCCGTGGCGGTACCCACCAGCGCCTCGGGGCCCGGCTTGCCGCGCGCAATGACGCCATCGCTATGCGTGCCGGCCGAGATCGTGCTCAGGCCGGGCGGAATGTCGACCAGTACCCAGTGGAAGAAGTCCACGCGTGGCAGCGATGCCGGCACCTCGCGGCCTTCCTGGTTCACGTCGTCGCCCTGGCTGGGCACGTCGGGATCGTGAACGATCAGCGCGAACGACCGGGTACCAGCCGGGAAGTCGTCCCAGTGCAGGTCAGGGTTGCGGTTCGACGACAACGCCACGTGGCTGGCGGCATCGGGTACGCAGAAGGCAAACTCGCCGGGAATCGGCGCGTTGTCGGCAAAAGCCTTGCTCCAGAGTTTCATGGGGATCTCCTTCGATATGTCAGGTTGTTCCGGCGGGCGGCACGCGCAGCCAGAACGTCACGGGACCATCGTTGGTCAGGCTGACCTGCATCATGGCGCCGAACTCGCCGGTCTGCACCGACGGATGCGCGGCGCGCGCGCGGGTCACGAAATGATCATAGAGCCGACGGCCGTCCTCGGGCGCTGCCGCCGGGGTGAAGCTCGGGCGCGTGCCGCTGTTGGTATCGGCAGCCAGCGTGAACTGGGATACCACCAGCAAGCCACCCGCCGTGCCCTGGCCGTCGATGTTCTGCACCGGCAGGTTCATTTTGCCCTCGGCATCGGAAAACACCCGGTACGAGAGCAGCTTGGCCAGCAACCGCTCGGCCTGCGCCTCGGTGTCGCCGCGCTCGGCGCAGACCAGCGCCAGCAGGCCGGCGCCGATTTCGCCGGCGGTGCGGCCGTCCACGGTCACGCGCGCCTGCGATACGCGCTGGATCAGGGCGATCATCGCCGCCTCAGGCCAGCGTCACGCGCGCAAAGCGGCGCTTGCCCACCTGCACGACATACGTGCCGGCAGCCACCTTCACCGCCTTGTCGCTGACGGTCTCGCCATCGATCTTCACGCCGCCCTGCTCGATATTGCGGTTGGCTTCGGACGTCGACGGCACCAGGTTGGCCAGCTTCAGCAGCTGGCCAATGCCCAGCGGGGCGCCTTCCAGCGTCACGGCCGGGATGTCGTCGGGAATGCCGCCCTTCGCGCGGTGGTTGAAGGCTTCGAGCGCGGCCTCAGCGGCGGCCTGGCTGTGGAAGCGCGCGACGATTTCCTGCGCCAGCGCCACCTTGCAGTCGCGCGGGTTGCGGCCCAGCGCGATCTCTTCCTTCATGAGATCGATCTCGCTCATGGGGCGGAACGACAGCAGCGTGAAGTACTGCCACATCAGATCGTCCGAGATGCTCATCAGCTTGCCGAACATGTCGTTCGGGGCCTCGGTCACGCCGATGTAGTTGTTCTTGGACTTCGACATCTTCTCGACGCCGTCCAGGCCCACCAGCAGCGGCATGGTCAGGATGCACTGCGATTCCTGGCCATACTCCTTCTGCAGCTCGCGCCCCACCAGCAGATTGAACTTCTGGTCGGTGCCGCCCAGTTCGAGATCGGACTTCAGCGCCACCGAATCGTAGCCCTGCATGAGAGGATAAAGGAACTCATGGACCGAAATCGGAATCCCAGAACGGAACCGTTTGGTGAAGTCGTCGCGCTCCATCATGCGGGCCACCGTGTATTTGGCTGCCAGCTGGATCATGCCGCGCGCGCCGAGTGGGTCGCACCATTCGCTGTTGTAGCGGATTTCGGTCTTGGCCGGATCGAGCACCAGGCTCGCCTGCTTGTAGTAGGTCTGGGCGTTGGCCTCGATCTGCTCGCGGGTGAGCGGCGGGCGGGTCGAATTGCGGCCGGACGGATCACCGATCGTCGACGTGAAATCGCCGATCAGGAAGATCACCTGGTGGCCCAGGTCCTGGAGCTGGCGCAGCTTGTTCAGCACCACGGTGTGCCCGAGATGGATGTCCGGCGCCGTGGGGTCCAGGCCCAGCTTGATGCGCAGCGGCACGCCGGTGGCTTCGCTACGTGCGAGCTTCTGGAGCCACTCGGATTCAACCAGCAGCTCGTCGCAGCCGCGCTTGGTGATCTCCAGGGCGCGCATCACCGACGGCGTAAGTGGATAATTGGGCGCGGCGGCCGAGGACACTTCACTCATGGCGTAAGTCTTTGAAATCTATAAGGAAATTGCGACGGACGACCGAAGCCATTCTGGTATAATCCGCGCTTCGTGCCAGACGGGTCAGCCGTCGGCAAACCGCCACTCCAGGCGGCAATCAGACAACGCCCGCACCGCACCTCGGGGGAGGAAGGCAGACGAGAGATATCGTCGCGGCAGCGGCCTTGGCAATACCTAAAGCTTGAATTCTACGTGATGTGGTCTAGTCTCCGCGAAGTTTTCGCGCGTGAGCTGGTGGTCCTTGTTGACCCTACGAATCCCCAGCATACGCGCCGCCGCAAGCAGTTGACCGTTGCCGTCGGCACGGTCTTCACGCTTGGCATGGCGGCTGCGATGGGCGTTGCCCCCCGCAACGCCTACGATGATCCGCTCGCCCCGCGCGTGCTGCAGTCGCTGCGCATGCCCGACGTGCGCGAGCAACTCGAACAATTGACCGAAGTCGACGGCAACAGCGTCTACGTGCGCCAGGAACGCATGCAGCGCGGCGACACGATCGCCACGCTGCTGCGCCGCCTTGGCGTCGAAGATCCCGACGCGCAGTCCTTCATCCTCAAGAATCCCACCGCGCGTGGCCTGTTCAACCTGAATCCCGGCCAGACCGTGCAGGCCGAGATCGACGACAGCAACCTGCTGGTGTCGCTGCAGGCCAACCTGGGCGGCGACGCCGGGGCCTCGCGCGAACTGGTGATCGAACGCGTGGCGCCGGCCAAGGAAGGCGGCGACTTCACGTACAAGGCCCGCATCGCCACGGTCGACAACGACCTGCACTACGAGATGGCATCGGGCGCCATCGACACCAACGGCTTCTTCAAGTCGATGGATGCCGCCAACGTGCCCGACGAAGTCGTCAGCCAGATGATTTCGATCTTCTCCGGCGTGATCGACTTCCACCACGACATTGCGCGCGGCGACCGCTTCCGTATCGTCTACGAGGCCGGCTTCCGCGACGGCGCATTCGTGCGCAACGGCCGCGTGGTGGCGATCGAGCTGATCAACCGCAACACTTTGTACCAGGCGCTCTGGTACTCGCCGCAGGACGGCGAGCCAAGTGCGTATTACACGTTCGACGGCCGCAGCATGAAGCGTCCGTTCCTGCGTTCGCCGGTGGAGTTCTCGCGCGTGTCGTCGGGTTTCGGCGGCCGCGACCATCCGCTCCACCACAAGTGGGCGCAGCACAAGGGCGTGGACTTCGCCGCGCCGCAGGGCACCAAGGTGCTGGCGTCGGGCGAAGGCACGGTGGACTTTGTCGGCCAGCAGAACGGCTACGGCAACATCATCGTGCTGCAGCACGCGGGCGGGTATTCGACGTACTACGCCCACCTGTCGGGCTTTGCGGGCATCCGCGAAGGGCAGCACGTGGGCCAGGGCCAGGTGATTGGCTACGTGGGCTCCACGGGCTGGGCCACCGGGCCGCACCTGCATTACGAGTTCCGCTATAACGACGTGCCGCAAAACCCACTGACCACGACGCTGATGGAAGCGCCGACGCTCACCGGCAAGTCGCGCGCCGAATTCCTGAACTATTCGAGCGCCATGCTGAGCCGCATCAACATGCTGCGCACCTACAACGTCCTGACCGCCAGCAACTGATCCATGCCCACGGTGCCCAGCGACTGCTATATCGGCCTGATGTCGGGCACCAGTATGGACGGCGCGGACGGCGTGCTGGTGGATTTTTCCGGCGCGCACCCGGCGGTACTGGCCGCGGCGCATGCGCCGTTCCCGCCGGCGTTGCGCGAGGCGTTCGGCGCGTTGCAGCAGCCCGGTGAGGACGAAATCCACCGGGAGGCCGTGGCCGCGAACGGGCTGGCGCGCGTCTATGCCGAGTGCGTGGCCGAGCTTCTGCGCCTGGCCGATGTCGCGCCCGGGCACGTGACCGCCATCGGCGCGCATGGCCAGACCATCCGTCATCGTCCCGGGCTGTATGACGGGACTGGATACACGCGACAGACCCAGCATCCGGCCCTGCTGGCCGAGCTGACCGATATCGATGTCGTGGCCGACTTCCGCAGCCGCGATATTGCCGCGGGCGGCCAGGGGGCGCCGCTGGTGCCGGCCGTCCATGCGGCGCTGTTCGGTGCCCGCGACGAAACGCGCGTGGTCTGCAATATCGGCGGCATCTCCAATATCAGCATCCTGCCGGCCGCCCATTCCGGGCGACCGGTGACGGGCTTCGACTGCGGCCCCGGCAATGCGCTGCTTGACCACTGGGTGCAGCGGCATCGCGGCCAGCCGTTCGACGATCGCGGTGCCTGGGGCGCCAGTGGCAACGTCGCCGCTGACCTGCTGGCGCGCCTGCTGGCGGAGCCCTACTTTCGCGCGCCGCCGCCTAAAAGCACGGGGCGCGACCTGTTCCATCCGGCCTGGCTGCAAGAGGTGCTGAACAGCCTGCCCCGGCAGATCGCGGCCGCCGATGTGCAGGCGACCCTGGCCATGCTGACGGCCACGGCCATCGCCCAGGACGTCCAGATGCATGCCGGGAGTGCGCAGCGTCTGATCGTGTGCGGGGGCGGCGCATGCAATGACTACCTGATGGCGACGCTGGGCCGGCTACTGCCGGGCATCACGGTGCAGACGACTGAAGATTTCGGGGTGCCGGTGTCGCAGGTGGAAGCCATCGCCTTTGCATGGCTGGCGCGTCAGTGCGTGCGCCGGGCGCCGGGGAATGTCCCGACGGTCACGGGTGCGGCGGGGCCGCGCGTGCTGGGCGCCATCTATCCGCGCTGACTGGCGGGTGGGTTGCCCACGGGAATAAAAAAAGCGCACCGAGGTGCGCTTTTTTTGGCGTGATCGGATCGATCAGACCGAGAACGACGAGCCGCAACCGCAGGTGGTCGAAGCGTTCGGGTTCTTGATTACGAATTGTGCGCCGTTGATGTCTTCCTTGTAGTCGATTTCGGCGCCCACCAGGTACTGGTAGCTCATCGAATCGATCAGAAGCGTAACGCCATTCTTGACCAGCGTGGTGTCGTCTTCATTGACGTCTTCATCGAACGTGAAGCCGTACTGGAAGCCGGAGCAACCGCCGCCCTGCACGAACACGCGCAGCTTCAGCTCGGCATTGCCTTCTTCCTCGATCAGCTGCTTGACCTTGTCGGCGGCGCTATCGGTAAAGACGAACGGTGCCGGCATTTCCTCGGTAACAGGTGCCTCTGCGACTGCGTTCATGGGGAATTCTCCTGGTTAGATACGCCCGTATTCTAAGCGCTACTCACAAATCGTGCCGAAGCCCTTTGTTTTCAAGGGGCTCTGGACGTTTGGGCCACTTCAGGCCGTCACACTGGCGCCATCCGGCGCCTTCTCGCCGACCGTATCGGCCTCCGGCTTCACTTCTTCGGCCGTCTTCTGCTCTTCCTTGACCTCGGTCGGCTGTACATGGTTCGGCAAGGCGCGAATTTCACCTTGCACCAGCGGCACCAGCCGGCCTTCCACAATCGCTCCCTGATGCATTTCGAGCGCCGCATAACGCACTTCGCCGTAGACGCGCGCATGGGGTTGCAGTTCGAGCAACTCGGCGGCATGGACCGGGCCGGTCACGGTGCCGTTCAGGATCAGATGATCCACCCGCACCTCGCCTTCGACCACGCCTTTCTCGCTGATCACCAGCATGCTCGACTTGCCGTCTGCAGCCACGACATTGCCGCGCACGCGACCGTCCAGCCGCAATCCCCCGGAAAAGGTCACATCGCCTTCGATGGTGGCGTCCTGCCCTACCAGCGTGTCGATGGACAGGCCCTTCTTCTTAGAAAACAGCATGTTGTACTCCCTCTTTGCGCGTACTACGGCGTTGCGGTCTGCGTGGTCCGGACCTGGCCGTTCTGGACGATGCGAACCGATACGGCGCGGACTTCGGCGTCCTGCGGAATCGCCAGGTCGCCCTCGATGCGTTGGTAGTGCGTCAGCCGGATTGCCGGCAGCGGCGCATCGCCCGGCTGCGGCAACGTCAAGGTTAACGGCTTGTCATGTCGATTTGCCGAGATTGTGAATTGCACATCACCCTTAAATTCGGGCTGCTCCACAAACGCCTTTGACCCGCCCTGCATGATCAGCAGCCGATAGTGCAACGCACGGGGCTGCGTTTCATCCAGGGCAACCCGGAAGCTGCGTACGTGAATACCGGACGTGTCTCCCGTGGCGGGTAGCAGGGACTCGAAGAATCCCAGGTCCTCTTTCAGCTGAGCCACCTCGGCCTGGGCCGACTTGACCTGCTCGGCCATCCGCTCATGTGCTGTATGCGCCATTTTCAACTGGGCCTCGGCCGTGTTGGCGCTCTGCCGCAGGCTGTCGCGTTCAGTGGACACGTCGGCAAACTGCTGGCGCAAGCGGTCATGTGCCGCAACCAGGTCGGCATCGGTGCCGCGCGGTGCCGCCGAACGGCGCCCAGCCTCATACGCTGCCACACCCGCCACCGCTCCAACCACGCCCACCAACACAGCAACGAACAGCCAGCTTCGCCATGGCCGGTACGTCCGAACAATGGCCCGCCCTGCCCGCAGCCTGCCGCGTGGCCGCAGCGGCCGGTACTTCACCCCCATCGCAACATCCGTCCGGAATTTCTGTGACCCATCGTCTATTCCCCCGATCTGCAGGCCCGTGATTGTATCGCCGGGTGATCATTGCGCGAATGAAAAGTGTAAGAAATGGCAAGCGTGCATCAGGCTTGGGACGATTCCGCGGGCGGGCTGCACGGAGTACAGGCGAAAAAAAACCGCACGAGCAATCGTGCGGTTTTTTGGGCTGCCAGATCCGGCGAAACCGGATCCACGGGCAACAGCGAATTAACGCTTCGAGAACTGCTTCCGGCGACGTGCCTTGTGCAGACCGACCTTCTTACGTTCGACTTCACGAGCGTCACGCGTAACGTAGCCAGCCTTCGACAGGGCCGACTTCAGCGTTGCATCGTAGTCGATCAGGGCGCGGGTGATGCCGTGGCGAACAGCACCGGCCTGGCCGGTTTCACCACCACCGGTCACGTTGACCTTGATGTCGAACGTTTCGGCGTGAGCAGTCAGTTCCAGCGGCTGGCGCACGATCATCAGCGAGGTTTCGCGAGCGAAATACTCTTTGATGGGCTTGCCGTTGACGATGATGTCGCCCTTGCCCGACTTGATGAAGACACGAGCCACAGCGCTCTTGCGGCGGCCAGTACCGTAATTCCAGTTACCGATCATGGATATTGGCCCCTTTAGATTTCCAGCACCTTGGGCTGCTGTGCGCTATGCGGATGCTCGCCTTCGGCATAAACCTTCAGCTTCTTGATCATCGCGTAGCCCAGCGGACCCTTCGGCAGCATACCCTTGACAGCCTTTTCCAGGGCGCGGCCCGGGAAACGTTGCTGCATCTTGCCGAACGTGGTTTCGTAGATACCGCCCGGGTAACCCGAGTGGCGGTAGTACTTCTTGTCCTGTTCCTTGGTACCCGTCACGCGCAGTTTGGCTGCATTGACGATGATGATGAAATCACCGGTGTCGACGTGAGGAGTGAATTCCGGCTTGTGCTTGCCGCGCAGTCGGCGTGCCACTTCGCTGGCAACACGGCCGAGGACCTTGTCCGTCGCGTCAATCACGTACCAGTCGCGCTTTACCTCTGCAGGCTTGGCGGAAAAGGTCTTCATGATTTTTTCCTGATTTTGAATACTGCCCGAGATGACGGTCGCCGTTTTAGCGTCCTGTCAGCGGCCGGCCCTTTGGACCTGGCCTTCCTGCTTGTATTTGCAGGCTCTCCCTGAATCTTTTTCCGGGGGCAATGACCGGAAAGCCGACGATTATACGGGGCGTTCTCGCGATCGCACAAGCAAAGTTGTGGCTTTTCGTCAAGCTGACAGCATCAATCGGCCAGAAAAGCGCCGTCTGCGCCGCAGCAACTGGGGCGGCATCGGGGGCCGGGCTTGCGGTCGAACTGCAGTCGACCCTTGCAATCGACGAAAAAAAACCCAAGTCGTGTTGGACTTGGGTTTGAATCCACCAAAGGAGGAGGGTGGAGGAGACACCGGGCGATCGACGGGGCCGGTCATGGCGGGCGGTGCGGCGAGCGATTCGGGTACGTTACCGGCTTTCGCTTTCGCACTCTGGCGCGCTTCTCAGTGCCGTCGTTCGATGAAATGGATTATACATACGGCCCCTTCAGATGCAAGAAAATTTGCACTACGAAATGTGATTTCATAAAGTGAAATGACGTTGGCACCATCCAATTCTGACATTTACATTTATAAATCAATAACTTGATACGAAATCAGGCATGGTGCATGGGCGCCACACTAGAGGAAACCTTCAGAATCTTAGGGGTAATCCCGCACCTAAAGCCCGGGTGGCGATTGCCCTATACTCGCGGAATGCAAGCAGTACAACGCGCGCCGGCGTGAGCGTAAAAACACAATCAGGAACCGAGGAACGAAAAAAATGGAATGCAAAGTGACATGGTCCGGCCCCGAGGGCATGAGCTTCATCGCCCAGACCGGCAGCGGACACCTCGTAGCAATGGACGGCGCGCCCGATGGCGGCGGCAATAACCTCGCACCGCGCCCGATGGAAATGGTGCTGCTGGGCACCGGCGGCTGCACCGCCTATGACGTGGTGCTGATTCTCAAGCGTGGCCGCCAGGACGTGCGCGGCTGCTCGGTCAAGCTCGAAGCGGAACGCGCCGACGCCGACCCGAAGGTCTTCACCAAGATCAATTTCCACTTCACGGTGACCGGCAAGAACCTGGACCCCGCCAAGGTGGAGCGAGCCATCGAGCTGTCGCACGAAAAGTACTGTTCGGCGTCGATCATGTTGGCCAAGACGGCCGAGATCACCCACACCACCGAGATCGTGGAAGGCTGACCGGCCTGGGCGGCAAGCCCCGTCTCGCCTGCAAAGCAAAACGCCCGGCGCAGGGTCCCTGCGCCGGGCGTTCTTGTATCCGAAAGAGCAAAGCAGGCCGATAAGCCGGATTCTGTGCATACCGCGCGCCTTTGCAGGCACACGGCATGTGACAACCATTCCTCTAGGCCGGCCGTTACCGGACGGCTCCAGCTCCCTACCCGCAGACTCGGCGGGCCGCTTCATCGTCTGCCTATTTGGGATTGCTCCAGGTGGAGGTTACCGCGTTTCACCCTTCCCGCCAGCCGAAGCCGGCGGCAAGACTCGTCTCTGTGGCCCTATTCCGCACGTTGCCGTGGATGGCTGTTAGCCAACACCCTGCCCTGTGGAGTCCGGACTTTCCTCCCCTCACCCCCTTGCGAGGGCAAGCAGCGATTGTCTGGCCTGCTTTGCGGGCCGCAGTCTAACACCGAAGCCGCCCGCGGTCAGCCCTGGATGAGGTCGGCGGCCACCCGGCGTCCGGGACGGAACACGCTGGTATCGGCATAGAACGACGGATAGACGTTGTCATCGGACCAGCCCGGAATGCCCAGCACGGGCAACGGCGCGAAGCTGCGGCCGCCGGCAAGCCGGGCGGTGTCGGCGGCCCCGCCGAGCGAGCCGGCCAGCCGCCGATCGATTTGATCGAGCGGGGTATCGGGCGCAGCCGGAATCCACCATGCATGGGCCGTGACCGACTTGTACGGTTGCGTCAGCTTTTCCAGCAGTGCATGGCCGAACGGCACCACGGTACATCGGGTGTGCCACGCCTCGCGCTGCGAGACGAATAGCGCGTGCCACGCAAACCCGCGCAGCGCATCGAACAGCGAGGCATCCTGACTGACGAAAATGGCCGCATTCTCGTCGAACAGCGTTGCCGCATCACGCAAGCCGCCCCGCACCTGGCCTACGCCGTCGCGGGCGATGGCCTCGGCCTGCAGCCGGTTCAGCAGACGCTTAGTTTCGGGGAAATGCAGCCAGACGAGTGCGTTGAACGCATCGTGGAGATTGTCGCGCGTCGGCACCTGGCCGGTGGCGTGGATGTGGGTTTCGTAGGCGACGCCTTCGGGCAGGTCGGCCTGCGGCACGAACCGCAGCGGCAACCCTTGGGCGTTCCGCAGGTGAGGCAGCTGCGCGGCGCTCGCATTGAGCGCCTGGCGCAGGTCCCCGCCGGCAAAGGCCGGGGTGGACGCGGCAAACCCCGCAAACGGCCGGAACCACGGCCGCGTCCAGTCGATGGCGGACAGCAAGCCGCTCAGCTCGCCTTCCAGCGCAGCGTTTCGCCGGCGCGCAGCGGCACCAAGGTGGTATCGCCATACGGCAGTTCGGCCGGCAGTTCCCAGTCTTCGCGCGTCAGCGTAAGCGTGCCGGTGTTGCGCGGCAGGCCGTAGAACGCCGGGCCGTTGAAACTGGCAAACGCCTCGAGCTTGTCCAGCGCGCCGGCCGCATCGAATGCCTCGGCATAGAGTTCCATCGCGTGCAGCGCCGTGTAGCAGCCGGCGCAGCCGCAGGCGTGCTCTTTCAGGCCGCGGGCGTGCGGGGCGCTGTCGGTGCCCAGGAAGAAGCGCTCGCTGCCCGACGTGGCCGCCTTGACCAGCGCGTCGCGGTGGATTTCACGCTTGAGCACCGGCAGGCAGTAGTAATGCGGACGAATGCCGCCGGTGAAGATCGCGTTGCGGTTGTAGAGCAGATGGTGCGCGGTGATGGTCGCGCCGATCGGGCCTTCGGCCTCGGCCACGTACTGGGCGGCGTCGCGCGTGGTGATGTGCTCGAACACCACCTTCAGCTCCGGCATGTCGCGGCGCAGCGGCTTCATCACACGGTCGATGAACACGGCTTCGCGGTCGAAGATGTCGATGTCGCCATCGGTCACCTCGCCGTGCACCAGCAGCGGAATGCCTTCGCGCTGCATCGCTTCCAGCGTCGGATAGCAGCGGCGGATATCGGTCACGCCCGCGTCGCTGTTGGTCGTTGCGCCCGCCGGGTACAGCTTCAGCGCATGCACGAAGCCGCTGGTCTTGGCCGCGACGATTTCCTCGGGCGGCAGGTTGTCGGTCAGGTACAGCGTCATCAGCGGCTCGAACGCCACACCGGCCGGCAGCGCGGCCAGGATGCGGTCGCGATAGGCACGCGCCAGCTCGACCGTGGTCACGGGCGGCTTCAGGTTCGGCATGATGATCGCGCGCGCGAACTGGCGCGCCGTGTCGGGCAGCACCGCCGACAGCGCGGCGCCGTCGCGCACGTGCAGATGCCAGTCGTCGGGGCGGGTAATCGTAAGCTTCTGGGTCATGGGGACAAGCACAACTTAGAGAATCAGGATGGCGCGGTAATCGTTCACATTGGTGCGCGTGGGGCCGGTCACCACCAGGTCGCCCACGGCGTCGAAGAAGCCCCACGCATCGTGCGTGTCGAGCTTCTGCCGGGCCGAGACACCGGCTGCTTCGGCGCGGGCCAGGGAATCGGGCGCCAGCAGCGCTCCGGCATTGTCCTCGGACCCGTCGATACCGTCGGTATCGGCCGCGATCGCATGGATATCGGCCGCGCCGTCCAGTTCGATCGCCAGCGACAGCAGGAATTCCGAACAGCGGCCGCCACGGGCCCGTTCCGACGCCCCGCTCGGCAATGTGACCGTGCATTCACCGCCCGAAATCAGCACCACCGGCACGGAGAACGGCGCATTGTACTTGCGAATCTCGCGCACCAGTGCCGCGTAGACACGCGCCACCTCCTGCGCCTCGCCGGTGACGGTATCGCCAAGCAGCACCGGCTGGATGCCCTGGCGCCGGAACTGCGCGGCCGCGGCATCCAGGCTGCCATGGGCCGTGGCGATCATCCGATTGTCCACGCGGGCGAACAGTGCATCGCCCGGCTTTGGCGTTTCGGCGATCTCATCGCGTGCGCCGCGTTCCAGGTGCGCCTGGACGGTCTCGGGCACCGTGGCGCCGTAACGCTTGAGGATGGCCAGCGCATCGGCATAGGTGCTGGGGTCGGGCACGGTCGGCCCCGACGCAATCGCGCTGGGGTCGTCGCCGGCCACGTCGGACACGATCAGCGTGGTCACGGGTGCCCGGCTGGCCTGCGCGAGCCGTCCTCCCTGGATGCGCGAAATATGCTTGCGCACGATGTTCATGTCGGTGATCGGCGCGCCGCAGCGCAGCAATTCGCGCGTCGTCGCCTTCAGATCGGCCATCGGAATGCCTTCGGCCGGCAGAGACAGCAAGCTCGATCCGCCGCCCGACACCAGCACGATCAGCCGGTCGTCCGGACCCAGCGACTGCACCTGGGCCAGGATGTCGGCGGCGGCCTGTTCGCCGGCTTCGTCGGGCACCGGATGGCCGGCCTCGATCACGCGGATATGGTCGGTCGGCAGGCCGTGCGCGTACCGCGTCACCACCACGCCTTCGAGCGTGGCCTTGCCTGCGTAGGCCCGTTCGACGGCCAGCGCCATCGACGCGGCGGCCTTGCCGGCGCCCACCACCAGCGTCCGTCCGCCGGCATGGGGCGGCGGCAGGTGGCTGGCGACGATTTCCAGCGGATCGGCGGCCGCCACGGCGGCACGGAAGCTCTCAAGCAGCAAGGTACGGGGGCAGCCCTGGAAGTTCACAGCGCCCCCGCGATGGCCTGGCCCAGATCGGCCGTGGAGGCGGTACCGCCAATGTCGCGCGTCAGCGGCGCATGTCCCGGCCCGGCGGCCAGCACCTTTTCGATGGCCTGGAGCACGGCCGCGCCTGCCTCGGGATGGCCCAGGTGCTCCAGCATCATTGCACCGCACCAGATCTGGCCGATCGGGTTGGCGATGCCCTTGCCAGCGATATCGGGGGCCGAGCCGTGCACCGGCTCGAACAGGCTCGGATAGACCTTGTCAGGATTGATGTTGCCCGAGGGCGCCACGCCAATCGTGCCCGTGCAGGCCGGGCCCAGGTCGGACAGGATGTCGCCAAACAGGTTGCTGGCCACCACGACGTCGAACCAGTCCGGATGCTGCACGAAGTGCGCGGTCAGGATGTCGATGTGGTACTTGTCGACCTTCATGCCGGGGTAATTGGCGGCCATCGCTTCCACCCGCTCGTCCCAGTACGGCATCGTGATCGAGATGCCATTGGACTTGGTGGCCGACGTGAGATGCTTCTTCGGCCGTTTCTGGGCCAGCTCGAAGGCAAATTTCAGGATGCGGTCCACGCCATGCCGGCTCATCACCGTTTCCTGCACCACGATCTCGCGGTCGGTGTTCGGATACATACGCCCGCCGATGCTGGAATACTCGCCCTCGGTGTTCTCGCGCACCACGTAGAAATCGATGTCGCCGGGCTTGCGGTCGGCCAGCGGGCTCTTGATGCCCGGCATGAGGCGCACGGGCCGCAGGTTCACATACTGGTCGAACGAGCGCCGGAACTGCAGCAGCGACCCCCACAGCGACACGTGGTCGGCGATCTTCGCCGGCCAGCCCACCGCGCCGAAGTAGATGGCATCGTACTTGACCAGCGTGTCGAACCAGTCGTCCGGCAGCATTTTGCCGTGGCGCTCGTAGTATGCGTAGCTGGAAAAGTCGAAGTGGTCCCACTGGAAGTCGATGCCGAAGCGCCGCGCCGCGGCGTCCATGACACGGATGCCTTCCGGCATCACTTCCGTTCCGATTCCGTCTCCGGGAATGACAGCGATCTTGTATTGACTCATGGCTGGGAAGGGCGAGGTGGCGGGGGGCGCGGGCGCCCGGCTTGGCAGCATCGGGCACGCGCATGATAATGGCTGCATTCTATTGCAAAGCGGCAGCCCCCTGCCGCACGGTGCCCTCGCCATGTGCCAGCTGCTAGGCATGAACTGCGCCACGCCCACCGACGTGACGTTTTCCTTTACCGGCTTCGCCGCCCGCGGCGGTGTGACAGACCATCACGCCGACGGTTTCGGCGTGGCGTTCTTCGAGGACAAGGCCTGCCGGCTGTTCATCGACAACCAGTCGGCCGGCACGTCGCCAGTGGCCGAGCTGATCAAGCGCTACCCGATCAAGTCGAAGAACGTCATCTCCCATATCCGCAAGGCCACGCAGGGTACGGTGCTGCTGGAAAATTGCCACCCGTTCATGCGGGAGCTATGGGGCCGGCACTGGATCTTTGCCCACAACGGCGACCTGAAGGGCTTCACGCCGTTCCTGTCCGGGGTCTACCAGCCCGTGGGCGATACCGACAGCGAACTGGCCTTCTGCACGCTGATGCAGGGGCTGCGCAAGCGATTTCCGGGGTCGCAGCCGCCGCTCAACGAGCTGGGCCATGCGCTGGCGGACATCACCCGCGACATCACGCTGCATGGCGTTTTCAACTTTCTGCTATGTAACGGCCAGGCGCTGTTCGCGCACTGCTCCACACGGCTGTACTACATCGTGCGGCAGTGGCCGTTCTCGAAGGCGCATCTGATCGACGCGGACCTGTCGATCGACTTCGCGCAGGTCACCACGCCGGACGACCGCGTGGCCGTGATCGCCACCGCACCGCTGACCGACAACGAGACGTGGACCCAGTTTGCCCCGGGCGAGCTGATCATGTTCGAGGACGGCCGGCCCACCATGACGTGGACGGTACCGATTCCGCCCGAGGTACAGGCGAAGAACGCGGCCAATACGGCGTGTACTTGAGAGGGGCTGGGGGAGAGGGCGAGCGTGTCGGGCGCGACCATGCCGGATGACACCGACGGCCTTGCCTGATGTGGTTCCTTGCTGAACCACCCCTCTCCCCCCCTCTCTCCCCATGAGGGAAGAGAGAGCCAGGACATCGCCGCCTGCCCGCACCTGGGCGCGGCACGCGGCTCTGGCCTGTCAAACAACCGACGGCCAGACTTACGGCTTTCAGTGCTGCAGGATCTTCGACAGGAACTGGCGGGCGCGTTCCGAACGGGCTTCGATGTTGCCGAAGAACTCTTCCTTCGCGCAGTCCTCGACGATCTTGCCGGCGTCCATGAAGATTACGCGGTTGGCCACCTTGCGGGCGAAGCCCATTTCGTGGGTCACGCACATCATGGTCATGCCTTCCTGCGCCAGCTGCACCATCACGTCCAGCACTTCGTTGACCATTTCGGGGTCAAGCGCCGACGTCGGTTCATCGAACAGCATGCAGATCGGATCCATCGACAGCGCGCGGGCGATGGCCACGCGCTGCTGCTGGCCACCCGACAGCTGACCCGGATACTTGGCCGCCTGGCTCTTCAGGCCCACGCGCTCCAGGTACTTCAGGCCCTTGGCGGTGGCCTCTTCCTTCGAGCGGCCCAGCACCTTCATCTGGGCGATGGTCAGGTTCTCGGTGATCGACAGGTGCGGGAACAGCTCGAAGTTCTGGAACACCATGCCCACGCGCGAGCGCAGCTTGGGCAGGTTGGTCTTCGGATTGCCCACCGACGTGCCATCCACCAGGATGTCGCCCTTCTGGAACGGCTCCAGCGCGTTCACGGTCTTGATCAGCGTGGACTTGCCCGAACCCGACGGGCCGCACACCACCACCACTTCGCCCTTTGCGACCTGCGTCGTGCAGTCCGTCAGCACCTGGAAGGCGCCGTACCACTTGGAAACGTTATTAATTTCGATCATACGGCCACCTTTTTCTGATAACGCTTGACCAGCAGCGAAGCGGAGAAACAAATGATGAAGTACACGAGGCCGGCGAACAGCAGCATCTCCACGATGCGGCCATCACGCTCGCCAATGCCGTAGGCCTGGCCGAAGAAGTCCGCCAGCGCGCTCACGTACACCAGCGACGTATCCTGGAACAGGATGATGCCCTGCGTCAGCAGCAGCGGCACCATGTTGCGGAACGCCTGCGGCAGCACCACCAGCCGCATGGTCTGGCCATAGGTCATGCCCAGCGCCTGCGCGGCAAACATCTGCCCGCGCGACACGCTCTGGATACCGGCGCGGATGATTTCCGAGTAGTACGCGGCCTCGAACAGCGAGAACGCGATCAGCGCGGAAGTCATGCGAAGGTCCGAAGCCGCGTTCAGGTTGAACACCTTCTGCAGCAACTGCGGGATGATCAGGAAGAACCACAACAGCACCATCACCAGCGGGATGGACCGGAACAGCGTCACGTACGCCTGCGCAAACCAGTTCAGCGGCTTGCTGGACGACAGGCGCATCATTGCCAGAATCGTGCCCCAGACGATGCCGACGATCACCGC
>NZ_PJRP01000001.1:340751-691355 GCF_002858765.1 Cupriavidus pauculus | reverse complement strand
GCACCATCACCAGCGGGATGGACCGGAACAGCGTCACGTACGCCTGCGCAAACCAGTTCAGCGGCTTGCTGGACGACAGGCGCATCATTGCCAGAATCGTGCCCCAGACGATGCCGACGATCACCGCAGTCACGGTGATCTTCAGCGACACCATCATGCCCTCGCCGAGCACGTGAATGGTCGATGCGTTGATCGAGCTGAAATCGAATTCGTATGCCATGTTCCAGCTCCTTACTTGCCGCCGATGAAGCCCGGCACGCGGGTACGGCGTTCCACCCAGCGCATCAGGAACATCACCGTGAAGTTGATCAGGGCGTACAGCACCGTGACCGCGATGAACGACTCGTACGGGCGCGCGGTGTAGTCCACCAGCTGGCGGCCCTGGGCGGCCAGTTCCAGCAGACCGATCGTCGACGCCACGGCCGAATTCTTGAAGATGTTCAGGAATTCGGACGTGATCGGCGGCACGATGACGCGGAACGCCATCGGCAGCAGCACGTGGCGATACGTTTGCGCCAGCGTGAAACCCATGGCCAGGCCGGCGTTCTTCTGACCGCGCGGCAGCGAATTGATACCCGAGCGCACCTGTTCGCAAACCCGGGCGGCGGTAAACGTGCCCAGGCAGATCATGGCGGCCAGGAACTGCTGGGTGAACGGGTTCATCTGCTTGATGGCCTCGCCGCCCGGCAGCAGCTCGGGACCGACGAAGTACCAGATGAACAGCTGCACCAGCAGCGGAATGTTCCGGAAAATCTCGACGTAGGTGGCCGCAAACCCCGACAGCCACTTGTTCGGCACGGTGCGCAGCACACCCAGCACGGAGCCGATGATGAGGGCGATGATCCACGACGACAGGCCCAGCGCGATCGTGACCTTGAGACCGGAAATCATCCAGTCCAGGTACGTCTCGTTGGAGGCGGCCTGCTCGAGGAAGACTCCCCAGTGAAAAACGTAATCCATAGTGCGTCCTCAAAAAGAAACGGAAGGACTGCTCCTTCCGTTTCGCACTGCCCCAATCGCGCAGATCAGTCGAGTGCCTTGTCGTTCGGGTTCTTGAAGAGCGCCTTCATGTCTTCGGACAGCGGGAAGTCCAGGTTCAGGCCCTTCGGCGGCACCGGTTGCTGGAACCACTTCGTGTACATCGTGTTGATCGAGCCGTCCTTCATCAGGCCGGTAATCACGTGGTCGGACAGCTTCTTGAACGGCGCATCGTCCTTGCGGATCATGCAGCCGTACGATTCACGCGACTGCGGCTTGCCCACGACGATCCAGTCGTTCGGGTTCTTGGCCTTGGCGCGCTCGCCGTACAGCAGTGCGTCGTCCATCATGAACGCCACGGCACGGCCCGATTCCAGCGTCAGGAACGACTGGCCATGGTCCTTGGTGCTGATGATGTTCATGCCCAGCTTCTGGTCGTCGTTCATCTTGCGCAGCAGGCGCTCCGACGTCGTACCAGCCGTGGTCACCACGTTCTTGCCCTTCAGGTCGGCCCAGTCCTTGATGCCGCCGTCCTTCTTCACCATGATGCGCGTGCCGATGATGAAGATGCTGGTGGTGAACGATGCCTGCTTCTGGCGCTCGAGGTTGTTCGTCGTCGAGCCGCACTCGATGTCGATCGTGCCGTTCTGCAGCAGCGTGATGCGGTTCTGCGAGGTGATCGGGATTTCCTTGACCTGCAGGTTCGGCAGCTTCAGCTGGTCCTTGATGGCTTCCACGATCTTCATATTGATATCGTAGGAATAGCCTACCTGGCGCACACCGCCCAGGTTGTAGTTGAACGGAATCGAAGAGTCCCGCACACCCAGCGTGATGACACCCGTATCCTTGATCTTCTGCAGCGTACCCGTCAGCGGCTCGGCTGCCTGTGCGCTTGCACACAGCATGCCTGCCGCAATCATCA
Organism: Cupriavidus pauculus; assembly: GCF_002858765.1. Lineage (GTDB taxonomy): Bacteria > Pseudomonadota > Gammaproteobacteria > Burkholderiales > Burkholderiaceae > Cupriavidus > Cupriavidus pauculus_B. The sequence continues at coordinate 689,455 of NZ_PJRP01000001.1, read as the reverse complement.
GGCCGGCCAACTTGGCAACATTCATAACATCTCCTTGACCATGAAGAGAGAAAGGCGCGACTGTAACAGACAGTCCCGCCGGCGAAACAGTATTGCTTAGCTCGTCACCCAAGACAACGGGTTTTTCCCCTAACTGGTGCCATTTCCGGCAGTGTTTCGCGGCAATGCGCCAAAATGAGACACAACTGCCAACGCCGTCTTGCAAGTTTCGGGAGGCGGCGCCGAATAGAAAAACGGCGACCGGAACAAGTCCGGTCGCCGTTTCTCAGTGAATTAGGATAGAGGCCAGAGATGCTGCGTTGCAACAGCCCTGGCTTCCCATTCCCTGACCCGCCTGCATCATGGATACAGGCCGCGCATTTCACGCGCCTGCAAGATGCGCGTGCAGGCGACGATGAACGCGGCCGTACGCAGCGTGACCTTGTTGTCCTGGGCAACCTTCCAGATCGCCCGGAAAGCCTCTTGCATGATTCGTACCAGGCGTTCGTTGATTTCCTCTTCGGTCCAGAAGAAGCTCGAGAAGTCCTGCACCCACTCGAAGTAGGACACTGTCACGCCGCCGGCGTTGGCGATCACGTCCGGGCAGACCAGGATATTGCGCTCGCGCAGGATATCGTCGGCCTGGGGCGTGGTCGGGCCGTTGGCGCCCTCGATCACTAGCTTGGCCGTGATTTTCGGCGCGTTCTCGGCGGTGATCTGGCCTTCCAGCGCGGCCGGGATCAGGATGTCGCAGTCGACTTCCCAGAACCGGTCGCCCTTCAGCACTTCGGCGCGATAACCCTCGATCGTGCCGCTGTGCGACGCGTATTCCATCATCGCCGGCACGTCCAGACCGGCCGGGTCGAACAGCGTCGTGCGGTGGTCCTGCACGGCCACGACCTTCGCGCCGGCTTCATGGAACAGCTTGGCGGCCACGGCGCCCACGTTGCCGAAGCCCTGCACGGCCACGCGCGCACCCTTGACGTCCATGCCCAGGTTGCGGGCAGCCTCGGAACCGACCACGAACACGCCACGGCCGGTGGCTTCGTGACGGCCCAGCGAGCCGCCCAGCGAGATCGGCTTGCCGGTCACCACGCCGGTGGCCGTGCTGCCCGAGTTCATCGAGTAGGTGTCCATCATCCAGGCCATGACCTGGGCGTTGGTATTCACGTCCGGCGCCGGAATGTCCTTGGTCGGGCCGATGATGAGGTTGATTTCGCTGGTGTAGCGGCGCGTCAGGCGTTCCAGCTCGCCGTGCGACAGCGTGCGCGGATCCACGCGGATACCGCCCTTGGCGCCGCCGTACGGCACGTTCACGGCTGCGTTCTTCACCGACATCCAGGCAGACAGCGCCATCACTTCGGACAGCGTCACGTCCTGGTGGAAACGCACGCCGCCCTTGCCCGGGCCGCGCGACAGGTTGTGCTGCACCCGATAGCCCTCGAAATGGGCGATGGTGCCGTTGTCCAGTTCGATGGGTACGTCGACGATCAGCGCACGCTTCGGGCGCTTCAGGGTTTCAACCCAGCGTGCCAGCGAGCCCAGGTAGGGCGTGACACGGTCGACTTGCTGCAGGTAGATGCCCCACGGGCCGAGGTTGTCGGCGTTCAGGTACGAAGGCAGGGCGTGAGCATTGGAGACGTTTTGCGTCGGTGCTGCGGAAGACATCGTTGGTTTCCGAGTGAAGGTGACACGGAGCATATCGGCGCCCCCTTTCCCGAATCCAATGCCGTTTGATCATCCCCGTCATCACGGTTATGCAAGCCTTGCATAACGTTCGCGCGCCGTCTGGCCTCCCTCAAGCGGTGGTTGACGGGGCAACCAATGCCGCCCAGACCTTGTCCACCAGCTGGCGCTTGCGCCTGAGCTGGCTGCCGCGCCGTTCGCCCGTGTCAGCCGGGCGCTCGCGATAAAGCCGGATTTCCATGTCGATCGATTGCGGCAGGCCCCGCGCGGCCTCGGCGCGCACCAGGCGGCCGGCGGCCACGTCTTCGCGCACCGTGCTTTCTGGCAGAAACGCCATGCCGTGGCCCGCCAGCGCCATGACCTTGAGCGCTTCGGCCATATCGGTTTCGTAGCATTTGTCGAGCTTGAGCGAATCGACGGACTCGGCCAGCAGCATGTCCACCATGCGACCCAGAAACGCATTGGGCGTGTAACTAAGGAACGGCACCGGCTTCTTGTCGGTGCCTGGCAGCCGGAACAGCGGGCGGCCCGTGGCGTCGGGCACGCTGTACGGCGACAGCCGTTCCGTGCCGAGCACCAGCATGTCGTAGTGCGCCGGATCAAGCTGGATGGCCTGGCGCGGGTGGTGGTAGACCATGACCAGGTCGCAGCCGCCTTCCACCAGCATCAGCACCGCATCGTGGACGTTCAGCGCGCGCAGCCGGCACGGCAGCGTGCCCAGCTTGCGCTCCACGGCCTTGAGCCATTCCGGGAAAAAGGTCAGCGACAGCGTGTGGGGCACCGCGAATTCCAGCACCTGGGCGTTGGCCGACCGCTGGCCGCGCATCAGCGCGCGTGTTTCGCTGACCTGCGCCAGCATCGCCAGCGCCTGTTCGTAGAACACCTTGCCGGCCTCGGTTAGGCTGGTGGGGTAGCTCGACCGATCGATCAGCTCGGTGCCAACCCAGGCCTCCAGCGACTGGATGCGCCGCGAGAACGCCGGTTGGGTGACATGCCGCAGTTCCGCCGAGCGCGAGAAACTGTGCGTCTCGGCCAGGCTGACGAAGTCTTCAAGCCATTTGATTTCCATGGCGCGGATTATCGCCTGCCGGAGCGATGCCGGCGCAACCTGCAATAAAATTCCTACCAATTGCCATTTATTGGAATGCACTTACAATAGTCAGCCACTTTTGACCAAATTTCGCATGCTGGTGCTCCGATCGCGCTTTTAAGATGAACGCTATCGCACATATCGCCCATCCAGAAGAACGAGCCCGCCATGGAAGCCGCCGCATCTGCCATCCGTCCCACGCCGTGCCCCTTGTCGTCGCTGGCATCGGGTATGGAAGCCACGCTGTCCCAGAGCGCCCGCATGGTGGCCGCCCACGTAGCGGCCAGCCTGCCCGACGCCCACACCCTGCTGGCCACTCTGCCCCCCGGCGCGCTGGAAGGCAGCCCCGACAACTACACGCGCCATTTGGTCTACGCCGATCCGTACGAGCGTTTCTCGGTGATGGTGCTGGTCTGGCGTCCCGGCCAGCACAGCCAGGTACATGGCCATCGCACCTGGTGCGCGTATCGCGTGTTGCACGGCACGCTGTCCGAACGGCATTACCGCTGGAATCCCGAAAATCGCACGGCCACGCAGGTGGGCGCCGTGACGCGCGAGGTGGGCGACACGTTCAGCGTGCCCGCCGGCCTGCAGCATATCCACGCACTGGGCAACGACAGCAACGCCGTGGCCGTGTCACTGCACATCTACGGCGTGGACCAGGACCGCATTGCCACCGGCGTGAATATGCTGGTGGATACCATCGTCAGCTGACATCCGCCCTGGCAGGGTGGCCGGCGGCTGACGCCCTCCACCCTTACCGGACCTGATATCCATGGACCGCTATGACCGCCAGATCCTGGGCATCCTGCAGGAAGATGCCTCCGTGCCCGTCGCCGACATCGGCGAGCGCGTCGGTCTAACCTCCACGCCCTGCTGGCGCCGCGTGCAGAAGCTGGAGGAGTCCGGCGTCATCCGCAAGCGCGTGGCGCTGCTCGACGCCGCCAAGCTCAATGTGGGCGTGACCGTCTTTGTCTCGATCCGCACCAGCCAGCACAACGTGAAATGGCTGAAGACATTCCACGATCTCGTGGCTTCGATTCCGGAAGTCACCGAGTTCTACCGCATGGCGGGCGACACCGACTACCTGCTGCGTGTGGTGGTGCCCGATATCGCCGCCTATGATGCCGTGTACAAGAAGCTGATCCAGGGCGTGGAGCTGGCCGATGTCAGCTCCAGCTTCGCGATGGAGCAGATCAAGTACACGACGGCATTGCCGCTGGACTATGCCTAGCGCCCAGGCGCTACTTGGGCGACTCGGGCGACTTCGGCGACTTCGGTTGATGCACGACATCGACACCGAGCCGGAACGTGCCGATCTTCGGCTGCTTCGGCAGATCGGTGCCGATGGCATCGACCACCAGCCGCAAGCCGGGCTTGGTCCGGTATCGCGCGTCAGGCTTGAGCTGGGGATTGTCCGCCGGGTCGTACCACAGGATCAGCGTGCCGCGACCGGCGTGACCGCCGACGGCTTCCAGCGGCCCCGTGCTGCCTTCCGGCCCCGAGCCGCTGACATTGCGTTACGCGCGGAGCCACAGCGGCACGACACGGCCGCTATATCCATCGCCTTCCATGCTCGCCAGCACCTTGAGCGCCGTGTAGCCGTCCTGCGGGTATGCAACGACCTGCTTGCGCTGCGTGCCCTTGGCGACGAACTGGACCCGCGAGTTCGTCCACGGTGCCTCGGCGGTATAGGTGAAGACCGTCGGCTGCACAGCCGCGTTGGCGGCGACCACCACGTTCAGATCGTCCAGGGTGTTGTCGCCGATCTTGTACCACCGCCGGTCATCGGACCCGGGCCGCTGCCCGGCTCTGGCATGGGCGTCATTGGCCCAGATGTACTTGCCTGCGTACACACAGCTTCCCAGCGGATACTCGCTCTGGGGCCGCCAGCGCTCGATCGCGCGGCATTCCCCGGGTCGCTCCGGCGTATCCGCCACGGCATTCGCCGCGGACGACAGCAGCAACACCTGCGCCGCGGACGAAGCTGCAGCCCGCCTGAAAGGCAGGCTTTTCCTTAGAATGGTTGGTACCTCGAGTTTTGCGTTGAAGGACTCGCCAAGGCAAGTCGCCCTAGCGTCCAAAACTCTAGGCATCGGCCCATGCGCCAACAATCGCCGTCCGTCCAAAGTCGGCAGCGTCTTGCCTTTGTCACCCCGAGGGGAGGCCGGGTATCTCGATCACCCCCGGTGCGCCCAGCCCGTCATCCGCTTCTCCAGCACGGCAAACAGCTCGTACATGACCATCGCCATCACGGCGATCACCACCAGCCCCGCGAACGCCAGCGGCATCTTCATGGCCGACCCGGCCGACACCAGCAGATAGCCGATCCCTTCGTTGGCCGCGTTCATCTCCGACACCGTGGTACCCACGAACGCCAGCGTGATGGCCACCTTCAGCGATGCAAAGAAGAACGGCAGCGCGCGTGGCAGGCCCACCTTGAGCAGCACGTCGCGGCGCTTGGCGCCCAGCACGCGTAGTACATCCTCCAATTCGGGTTCCAGCGTGGCCAGTCCCGTGGCGATGTTGACCATGATTGGGAAGAACGAGATCAGGAACGCGGTCAGGATGGCTGGACCTGCGCCCAGGCCGAACCACACCACCAGGATCGGCACGAACGCCGCCTTGGGCAGCGCGTTGAAAGCCGTCATCAGCGGATAGGTGGCCGCGTAGGCCAGTCGCGACGAACCCATCAGCATGCCCAGCACCACGCCCACCACGATGGCCACGGCGAAGCCGACCATGGTGGTCCAGAACGTGCGCCACGCGTGCCCGGCGATCACGCCGCCGTACTCCACCATCGACGTCACGATCGATGACGGGCTGGGCAGGATGAAGTCGGACACGTCGAAGACCAGGCACGCGCCCTGCCACAACAGCAGGCACGCGCCAAGCAGGATCCAAGGGGCAACGCGCTGCACGCGCTTCGCCTGTAGAGAAGACATCGTCGTCATGTTCAGTGCCGCCCTGCGTTATCAGTGTGGTTGCCCGGCTTGTGGCCGATCTTCTCGCGCAGCTCGTGTACGCGCTCGGCAAACGGTTCGGTATAGGTGATGTCCAGCGGACGCGGGCGCGGCAGGTCGATCTCCCGGCGCAGCACGATCCGCCCCGGGCGCGCGCTCATCACGTAGACGGTGTCGGCCAGGAACACCGCCTCGCGCAGGTCGTGCGTGACCAGGATCACGTTGAAGCGCTGCACCTGCCAGAGGTCGCGCAGCACGCACCAGAGTTCCTCGCGCGTGAAGGCGTCGAGCGCGCCGAACGGCTCGTCCAGCAGCAGCATGCGCGGCTCGTGGATCAGCGCCCGGCAGATCGACGCGCGCTGCTGCATGCCGCCCGACAGTTGCCACGGATACTTGTCCTCGTAGCCGGCCAGGCCCACGGTCTTCAGCAGCGCGCGGGCGCGCTCCACATATTCGCCGCGCTTCTTGCGCATGGTCGACCGATAGGGTTCGACGATCTCCAGCGGCAGCATCACGTTGTCGAGCGTGGTGCGCCACGGCAGCAGCGTCGGCGCCTGGAAGGCCATGCCCACCTGCTTGAGCGGGCCGGTTACCTTGGCGCCGTTGATGCTGACCGCGCCGCGCGTGGCCGGACGCAGCCCCGTGGCCAGCTTCATGAACGTGGACTTGCCGCAGCCCGACGGCCCGACGATGGCGATGAACTCGCCTTCGCGCGCCTGCAGCGAGATGTCCTCGACCGCGAACTCGCCGCGGCGTGCCAGATCGTCGTCGTAGGCCAGCCAGACGCGGTTGAAATCGACGAACGGCTGACCTGGCTTGTCAGTTGCTGGCTTGTCAGCCGCCGGCGTGCCCGAGGCGGGCATCAGGGCTTCGCGCGCCATCATCGCAATACGTCCAGTTCGGCGGCCGACGGCAGGTATGCATCGGTCCAGAGGGCATCGGGGTTGATGCGGCCCTTGGTGGCGAACGCGTCGGCCACCTGCGAGGCCATCAGCGACAGGCGCGGCTTGCTCACGCGGCCGAAGCCTTCGGCCTTGGCGTCGGGCGACTTGACCACGCTGTCCAGCGCGATCTTCAGGCGGCGGACTTCCAGCTTCTCGTCGATAATCCCGTCGCGCGCCTTGACGGCCTTGACGCCGTCTTCCGGCTTTGCGATCACGTCCTTCGCCGACTTCGCGAACGCGCGCAGGAAGGCCTTCACGGCCTCGGGGTTGCTCTTCAGGAATTGCTCGGAGGCGATGATCGCGTTGCCGTAGAGCTTCACGCCGTACTGCGGGTAGGGCAGCACCACGATGTCTTCATCCTTCACGCCGCGCGCGTTCAGGTTCAGGATCGACGTGAACGAGAAGCCCGTGATGGCGTCGAGGTCGCCGCGCGCCAGCATTGTCTCGCGCAGCGTGGGGTCCATCGCCTGCCAGTTGAACGCGCCGGCCTGCAGGCCGTTGGCCTTGGCGAAGATCGGGAAGGCGCGGCGGCCGGCGTCGAACACCGGGGCGCCGAGCTTCTTGCCGGCCAGGTCCTTCGGCGCCTTGATGCCCGACTTCTTCAACGCCAGCACGGCGGCCGGCGTGTTGTTGTAGACCATCATCACGGCCACCGGCCGGTTCTTCGCGTCGGGATTGTTGCCGTAGAACTCCATCACCGACGCCAGGTCGGCAAAGCCCATGTCGTACGTGCCCGATGCCACGCGGTTGACCACGTTGCCCGATCCGTTGCCGGCGTCGATGGCCACGTCGAGCTTCTCGGCCTTGTAGTAGCCCTTCTGCTCGCCTAGCAGGAACAGCGCCGACGGGCCTTCAAAGCGCCAGTCGAGTTGGAAACGGATCTTCGTGGCGGCCTGCGCCTGCGCGGTGCCTGCGCAGAGTGTCGACAGCACCATCGTGGTGCCCAACGCGGTGCACAGCTTCAGCAGATGACGGCGCACGGGGGATTGCGGCATGGACCTTCTCCAGTAGTTGATCTCTCTGGAGGGGGCTTTTCGCAAGGGACGTGCCAGCTTTTCGCGGGGCTGTCATGCACCGGCACAAGGCGTGCGCGCGGTGCATTGACGAACCATGATTGTGCGCGGCCCGCTGTCGGCATGCGTTGCCGGCAGCCATTGTCGACAATCGTCAGGCGTCCTGCGTGGCGTCGCCGACCTCGATATCGCGGGCGTCGGCATCGGGCGAGCCCTGCGCGGCATTGCGCGCCTGGATCTGCCACATCTCGGCGTAGCGGCCGTTGGCACGCATCAGGTCGGCATGGGTGCCGCGCTCGACGATGCGGCCGTGGTCCATGACCAGGATCTGGTCGGCATGGACCACCGTGGACAGCCGGTGCGCGATCAGCAGCGTGGTGCGGTTCTGGGCCAGCCGCATCAGTTCGGCCTGGATGGCCTGCTCGGTGCGCGAATCCAGCGCCGAGGTAGCCTCGTCGAACACCAGGATCGGCGGGTTCTTCAGCAGCGTTCGCGCGATGGCCACGCGCTGCTTCTCGCCGCCCGACAGCTTCAGGCCCCGCTCGCCCACCGGCGTGTCGTAGCCCTGCGGCAGTTCGCGGATGAAATGGTCGATCTGGGCGGCCTGCGCGGCGGCGATGACTTCCTCGCGCGTGGCCTCGGGCCGGCCATAGGCGATGTTGTAGTAGATGCTGTCGTTGAACAGCACCGTGTCCTGCGGCACGATGCCGATCGACGCGCGCAGCGTGGACTGGCGCACGCGGCGGATGTCCTGGCCGTCCACCTCGATATCGCCCTGCGAGACGTCGTAGAAGCGGAACAGCAGCCTGGCCAGCGTGGACTTGCCCGACCCGCTGTGGCCCACCACCGCCGTGGTGGTGCCGGCCGCAATCGTGAAATCCACGTCCTGCAGGATCACGCGATTGGATTCGTAGCCAAAGCCAACGTGGCGGAAGCGCACCTCGGCCCCGTTGACGCGCAGCGTCGGGGCGTCGGGGCTGTCGGCCACCTCCTGGTTGGTGCCCAGCAGCACGAACATGCGGTCCATGTCGGTGGTGGCCTGCTTGATCTCGCGGTAGATCACGCCCAGGAAATTGAGCGGGATGTACAGCTGGATCATCAGCGTGTTGACCAGCACCAGGTCGCCCAGCGTGAGCTTGCCCGCCGCCACGCCCACCGTGGCACGCCACAGGATCAGGATCAGGCCGGTGGCAATGATGGCCTGCTGGCCGAAGTTCAGGAACGACAGCGAATTCTGCGACCGGATGGCCGCCGTGCGATAGGTGCGCAGGTTCTCGTCGTAGCGGCGCGCCTCGTATTCCTCGTTGCCGAAGTACTTGACCGTCTCGAAGTTCAGCAGCGAATCGATGGCCTTCTGGTTGGCCCGCGAATCCAGCTCGTTCATCTTGCGCCGGAAGTGGGTGCGCCACTCGGTCACCACGATCGTGAACGTGATGTAGCCCACCAGCGCGCACAGCGTAATGGCCGCGAACCAGATGTCGTAGTGCAGGAAGAAGAAGCCGATGACCAGCGACATCTCCACCAGCGTCGGCAGGATGCTGTACAGCGAGTACGAAATCAGCGACTGGATGCCACGGGTGCCGCGCTCGATGTCGCGGCTCATGCCGCCGGTCTGCCGCTCCAGGTGGAACCGCAGCGACAGTGCATGCAGGTGGCGGAAGACCTGCAGCGCGATCTCCCGGACCGCGCTCTGCGTCACCTTTGAAAAGAGGATCTCACGCAACTCGGTGAACAGCGAACTCGACAGCCGCAGCACCCCGTAGGCAACGATCAGGCCGACCGGCACCACCAGCAGCGCCGTGGCGTCGCCGGGCTTGATGTCCATGGCGTCGACGAGCTTTTTCATCAGCACCGGCACACCCAGGTTGGCCACCTTGGCGGCTACCAGGCAGGCCAGCGCCAGCATCACGCGCCACTTGTAGTGCCAGACATAGGGCAGCAGGTTGCGGACGGTCTGCCAGTCGCTGCGGGGCGCACCGGCGCCCTTGAACAATGCATTGGCCGGCTCCGTGGGGGCGGGCTCGGCGGTCGTGGAATAGCGGCGCATACGTTAGAATTCGTGCCAATGCCGCGATTGTCGCAGAGATCGCCATGTCCGGCAGACCATCGCCTTATCGCCTTATGAATTCTCCGTATTTCCCGCTCTCATCGATCGCCGACATGTCCACTTCCGCCCCCCTCTCCGAACTGCCAGCCGGCAAGAACCCGGCCTTGCGCGTGGTACCGATGCCCGCCGACGCCAACGTGCACGGCGACGTGTTCGGCGGCTGGATCATGGCCCAGGTGGACATCGCCGGCTCGATCCCGGCGGTGGAACGCGCCCAGGGCCGCGTGGCCACGGTGGCGGTGAACTCGTTCCTCTTCAAGCACCCCGTGTTCGTGGGCGATCTGGTCAGCTTCTACGCGGATATCGTCAAGACGGGCCGCACGTCGATCACGGTGTCCGTGGAGGTCTACGCGCAACGGATGCGCCACAGCCACGAGATCGTCAAGGTGACGGAAGCCACGCTGACGTACGTGGCCACCGACGAAAGCCGGCAACCGCGGGTGTTGCCGGCCTGAATGCGCCGTTGAACGGGTTGGATTCCCCTCTCCAGTACGACGGGAGAGGGGAGCAAACAAGCGGTAGATGCAGCGCCTCAGTCGAACTTCGAGAAATCCGGCTTGCGCTTCTCGAAGAATGCCGTGAACGCTTCCTTGGCTTCCGGCGCCACCAGCATGCGGCGGAACACCTCGCCTTCCTCGGCCATCTTCTTCGCCACGGCCGCCACATCGTCGCCCTTCATCAGCCGCTTGGTCTCGCGCAGCGACGACGCAGGCAGCGCCGCCAGCTTGGCCGCCTGCTGGCGCACGTAGTCCGACAGCTCGCCCACCGGCAACACCTTCGTCACCAGCCCGATCGCGAATGCCTCCTGCGCGCTGAACGCCTCGCCCAGCAGCAGCTTCTCGGCGGCGCGCTGGTAGCCCATCAGGCGCGGCAGCAGCAGGCTCGACGCGGCCTCCGGGCACAGGCCCAGCTGCGAGAACGGCAGCGACAGCTTGGCGGTGTCCGACGCATAGACCAGGTCGCAATGCAGCAGCAGCGTGGTGCCGATGCCCACGGCCGCGCCGCTGACCGACGCCACCACGGGCTTGGTGGCGTGGCTGATGGCGTGCAGGAACTGGAACACCGGCGGCTGGGCGCCGTCGCTGCCTTGCGTCGGCGGACGCTTCATGAAGTCTTCCAGGTCGTTGCCGGCCGTGAAGATCTCGGGCTTGCCTTCGATCACGATCACGCGCACGGCGCTGTCGGATTCGGCGGCACGCAGCGCATCGGCCATGGTCTGGTACATGGCCGCGGTGATGGCGTTCTTCTTGTCGATGCGATCGAAACCAATGGCCAGAATGCCCTGGTCGATGCGGGTGGCAATGCTCATGTCTTCCTCGTCTCGGTCGTGATGCAGACTGCCGCTCACACGAACGGTGGCGGCATGTCGGAAAGATAACTGAGCCCGAACGCGCCCGCGCCCACGTTGAGCGCGACGGTCAGGCTCATCGGCGCGAGCATCAGCTCCACGCCGTACTTGGCGGCGGTTTCGGCCAGCGACTGCCACGCCGGCCACGATTCCACTTCGTCCAGATCGCCCGCGTAAGCGGCGGCCACGGCGGGCGTCAGCAGGCACTTGGCCCGGATGCAGGCTTCCGCGTGACCCAGCAGGCGGCGCACGCCGTCCTCGGCCCCGCGCACCTTGGCAATCGCTTCGGTCTCGCCCTGGTGCATGCGGATCACCGGTCGGATATTGAACGCGCTACCCAGCATGTAGCGGCTCCACGTGATGCTGTTCTCGCCCTTGTGCTTGGCGCGCGTGTACATGTACAGCAGTTCGTCGGGGATCAGGAACATGTGCGCGGCGTCGCGCAGGCGGTTCTCCACGGCGTCGACCACCGCCGTCGCCTTCGCGCCATCGGCCAGCATACGGGCGGCCTCGCGCACGATCAGCGCCTGGCCGGGGCCGATGGCGCCGGTGTCGATCACGGTCAGGTCGAACAGCCCGCTGCGGCCGGCGTCCTTGCGCAGCTTGAAACTGCGCGCGACGGTGCCCACCACGGCGCCCGTGGCATTCGCGTAGAGCTTGCTGCGGCTGCTGGCGATGGTCAGCAGGATGGCGCGGTCGCAACCGGCCACCACGTTCTTCAGCAGGTGGTCTTCCAGTTCGCGTTCGAGCAGCGGGATCGATTCGGCGTAGTGGTCCTGCTTGCCGACCAGGTATTGCTGATAGAGGTCCGGCAGCGCGGCCTCGTCGCGCGTATCGACCACGAAGCGGTCACCGGCGCGGATGCGGAACGGGATGGTGCGGACGCCCAGCGCGTCCATCATCGAACGCGGCATGTCGCATGCCGCGTCGGCCAGAATGGCGGTCTCCTGCATATTGTTGTTCTCCTCCGTGTCAGTGCGTCAACGTGTTGGCATCTTCGTGTCCATACATTTCTTCATCTGATCGAAGGTTGGGACAGCCCTCCCCCGGGCTGTCCCTGCGGCGCGTTTAAACGCGCTCGAAGATTCCGGCGGCGCCCATGCCCGTGCCCACGCACATGGTGACCATGCCGTACTTCAGGTTGTGACGACGCAGCGCGTGCACCACGGTGGCCGAGCGGATCGCACCGGTCGCGCCGAGCGGGTGGCCCAGCGCAATCGCGCCGCCCATGCGGTTCACACGGGCCGGATCGAGTTCCAGGTCACGCATCACCGCCAGCGACTGCGCGGCGAATGCCTCGTTCAGCTCGATCCATTCGATCTGGTCCTGCGTCAGGCCGCCGGCCTTCAGCGCTGCCGGAATCGCAACCTTGGGGCCGATCCCCATGATTTCCGGCGGCACGCCACGCACCGCGAACGATACGAAACGGGCCAGCGGCACCAGGTTGAACTGCTTGAGGATCTTTTCCGAGACCAGGATCAGCGCGCCGGCGCCATCCGACGTCTGCGAGCTGTTGCCGGCCGTCACGCTGCCCTTGTTGGCGAACACCGGGCGCAGCTTGCCCAGGCCTTCCACCGACGTGTCCGGGCGCGGACCTTCGTCCAGCGAGATAGTACGCGTCTTGACGCTGACCTGGCCAGTGGCGAGGTCCGGAAACTTCTCGACTACCTCAATCGGGGTAATCTCGTCGTTGAATTCACCGGCCTGCTGCGCGGCAATCGCCTTCTGGTGCGAGGCCAGCGAGAACGCGTCCTGGTCTTCGCGGCTCACCTTCCATTGGGTAGCCACCTTCTCGGCGGTCAGGCCCATGCCGTAGGCAATGCCCACGTTCTCGTCGCGCTCGAAGATCGACGGCGACATCGACGGCGAGTTGCCCATCATCGGCACCATGCTCATCGATTCCACGCCAGCGGCGATCATCACGTCGGACTCGCCCACGCGGATGCGGTCGGCCGCCATGGCCACGGCCGACAGGCCCGAGGCACAGAAGCGGTTCACCGTGATGCCGCCCACGGTATTGGGCAGGCCGGACAGCAGCGCGCCGATACGCGCCACGTTCAGGCCCTGCTGGGCTTCGGGAATGGCGCAGCCAACGATCGCATCTTCGATCAGTGCCGGGTCCAGCCCCGGCACCTGGGCCACGGCGGCCTTCAGGATCGAGGCCAGCAGGTCGTCGGGACGGGTGTTCTTGAACGCGCCCTTCGGGGCCTTGCCAATCGGCGAACGGGTAGCCGCAACGATGTAGGCGTCTTGCAGTTGTTTCATGATGTCGGTTCCTCGTTGGCGGATTAGTTGCGCACCGGCTTGCCCGTCTGCAGCATGCCCATGATGCGCTCCTGCGTCTTGCCATTGCCCAGCAGGTCGATGAACGCCTTGCGTTCCAGCGCCAGCAGCCAGTCTTCGCTGACCAGCGAGCCCGCTTCCACGTCGCCGCCGCAGACCACTTCGGCAATGCGCGACGCGATCAGGAAATCGTGCGCCGAGATGAAGTTGCCATCGCGCATGTTCACGAGCGATGCCTGGATCGTGGCGATGCCCGAGCGGCCCGCCACCGGAATCAGCTGGCCCGGCAGCGGCGCGCGGTAGCCGGCATTGGCCAGCGCGCGCACTTCGCTCTGTGCCACGTACAGCAGTTCGTGCACGTTGTAGACGATGGTGTCGGTCGGCTGCACGTAGCTCATCTTCTGCGCGTCAAGCGCCGACGTCGACACCTTGGCCATGGCCGCCGCCTGGAAGCGGTTGGTGACGAAGTTCAGGTAGTTCGTGCTGCCGGCAGCCTGCGCCGCCTTGGCCGCCGCAATCGCGGCTTCCTTCAGCCCGCCGCCGGCCGGCACCAGGCCCACGCCCACTTCGACCAGGCCCACGTAGCTTTCCATCGCCACCACACGCCTGGCCGAATGCAGCATCAGCTCGCAGCCACCGCCCAGCGCGATACCCGACACGGCCGGCACCACCGGCACCGCCGCGTACTTCACGCGCATCATCGTGTCCTGGAACTTCTTCACGAACGGCTCGATGCCCTTGGCACCGCCCATCATGAAGGCCGGCATCGCGGCTTCCAGGTTGGCACCGGCCGAGAACGGACCGCCCGGCGCGCCCAGCTGCAGCGACGTCGGCTGCCAGACCACCAGGCCCTTGTACTCGGCCTCGGCCAGTTCCACGGCGCGCACGATGGTGTCGAGCACGTCCGGGCCGATGGTGTTCATCTTGCCCTTGAACGAGATGACCAGCACATCGTCAGCGCCTTCGCTGGTCCAGATGCGTGCACCGTCGTTCTCTTCGATGGTCTTGCCGGCGCGACGCGGGTCGGCGGCATCGGTGCCCTTGATGGCGGCACGGAACACCTGGCGCTCGTACACCGGCAGCGCGGCGCGCTTGACGAAGCTGCTGGTCGCCGGCGACCACGAACCCTGCGCGGTGTGTACGCCGCCGTTGTCGGCCACGGGGCCTTGCAGCACCCAGGCCGGCAGCGGCACGTTGGCCAGCGCCTTGCCCGCTTCGATGTCTTCCTTCACCCACTGCGCCACCTGCATCCAGCCGGCGGCCTGCCAGTCCTCGAACGGGCCCGAGTTCCAGCCGAAGCCCCAGCGAATCGCCAGGTCGATGTCGGCCGCCGAACCGGCGATCTGCTCCAGGTACACACCGATGTAGTGGAACACGTCGCGGAACACGGCCCACAGGAACTGCGCCTGCGGATTGGTCGATTCGCGCAGCAGCTTGATGCGCTCGGCCGGGTCCTTCTTGAGCATGCGCACGACGATCTCGTCGGCCTTCTTGCCCGAATCCACGTACTGGCCGGTCTTGGCGTCCAGCACCTTGATGGCCTTGCCTTCCTTCTTGTAGAAGCCCGCGCCGGTCTTCTGGCCCAGCGCGCCGGCATCCACCAGGCTCTTCAGCACGGCCGGCGTCTTGTAGACGGCTGCGAAGGGGTCACCGCCCAGGCCGTCCTGCATGGTCTTGATCACGTGCGCCATCGTGTCCAGACCCACCACGTCGGCGGTGCGGAACGTGGCCGACT
Organism: Cupriavidus pauculus; assembly: GCF_002858765.1. Taxonomy (GTDB): domain Bacteria; phylum Pseudomonadota; class Gammaproteobacteria; order Burkholderiales; family Burkholderiaceae; genus Cupriavidus; species Cupriavidus pauculus_B. The sequence goes on along the minus strand of NZ_PJRP01000001.1, from coordinate 674,307 downwards.
TGGCGCGACCCAGCTTGGTGCCGGTCAGGTCGTCGACGATATCGAACGGAATGCCGTACTTTTCGGCTTCGGCAAACACGGCCAGGATCGAGAAGATCCCCACGCGGTTGGCGATGAAGTTCGGCGTGTCCTTGGCACGCACCACGCCCTTGCCGAGCGTGGTGGTCAGGAAGGCTTCCAGGCGATCCAGGATCTCCGGCTTCGTGGTGGCGGTCGGGATCAGCTCCACCAGATGCATGTAGCGCGGCGGATTGAAGAAGTGCACGCCGCAGAAGCGCGCCTTCAGGTCGGCGTCGAAGCCGTCGGACAGCGACGTGATCGACAGGCCAGACGTATTCGTCGCGAAGATTGCGTTCGGCGCCAGGTGCGGCGCCACCTTCTTGTAAAGGTCGTGCTTCCAGTCCATGCGTTCGGCGATCGCCTCGATCACCACGTCGCATTCCTTCAGCAGGGCGATGTCGTCCTCGTAGTTGGCCGCGCGGATCAGGCCGGCCTCATCCTTGATCCCCAGCGGCGCCGGCGACAGCTTCTTGAGGTTCTCGATGGCACGCAGGGCAATGCCATTCTTGGGGCCTTCCTTGGCCGGGAGGTCGAACAGCACCACGGGCACGCGGGCGTTGACCAGGTGGGCGGCAATCTGCGCCCCCATGACGCCGGCACCCAGCACGGCGACTTTCTTGACGATGAAATTGGACATGCGCGCTCCTAGAGTCGTGAGCGTTTGAGAAGAGAGTCTGCAAGGCCGGAGGCAGTCAGTCGACCGCCTCCGCATAACTTGTCCGGCCGATCAGAACAGATCGGCATCCAGCGCCATCAGCGTGGCCGAACCGGCGCGCGCCTTGCGGATTTCGGCGGCGATTTCCGGCAGCAGCTTGGCAAAGTAGAAGCGCGCCGTGGCCAGCTTGCTGACGTAGAACTTGTCGCCGCTGTCCTGCTTTTCGAGCGCGATCTTGGCCATGCGGGCCCAGAAGTACGAGAAGACCAGGTGGCCCACCACGCGCAGGTACGGCACGGCGGCGGCGCCCACCTCGTCGGGGTTGCCCATCGCCTTCATGCCGATTTCCATCGTGAGCTTCTGCACCTTGTCGCCGATGTCGGCCAAGGGGTTCACGAATTCCTGCATGGCTTCGTTGGTGCCCTCTTCCTCGACGAACTGCTGCACGATCTTGCCGAAGGCCTTCAGCTTGGCGCCCATGTCGCCCAGGATCTTGCGGCCCAGCAGGTCCAGCGACTGGATCGTGTTGGTGCCTTCGTAGATCATGTTGATGCGGGCATCGCGCACGTATTGCTCCATGCCCCACTCGGAGATGTAGCCGTGGCCGCCGAACACCTGCATGCCTTCGTTGGTCGACGTGAACGCGTTGTCGGTCAGGAAGGCCTTGATCACCGGGGTCAGCAGCGCCACCAGGTCGGCGGCTTCCTTGCGCACGCTCTCGTCGGCGTGCGACAGTTCGCGGTCGATCTGCAGCGCCGTCCAGTAGCTGAATGCGCGGCCGCCTTCGGCGTAGGCCTTCTGCGTCAGCAGCATGCGGCGCACGTCCGGATGCACGATAATCGGGTCGGCCGCCTTCTCGGGGGCCTTCGGACCGGTCAGCGCGCGCATCTGCAGGCGGTCCTTGGCGTAGGCCAGCGAGTTCTGGTAGGCCACTTCGGTCAGGCCCAGGCCTTGCGCGCCCACGCCCAGGCGGGCGGCGTTCATCATCACGAACATGGCGTTGAGGCCCTTGTTGGCCTCGCCAACCAGCCAGCCGCGCGCACCGTCCAGGTTCATCACGCAGGTGGCGTTGCCGTGGATGCCCATCTTGTGCTCGATCGAGCCGCACTGGATGCCGTTACGCTCGCCCGGGTTGCCGCTGGCATCGGGAATGAACTTCGGCACGACGAACAGCGAGATGCCCTTGGTGCCTTGCGGGGCGTCCGGCAGGCGCGCCAGCACCAGGTGGATGATGTTCTCGGCCAGGTCGTGCTCGCCGGCCGAGATGAAGATCTTGGTGCCCGTGATGGCGTACGAGCCATCGGCCTGCGGTTCGGCCTTCGAGCGCAGGATGCCCAGGTCGGTGCCGCAGTGCGGCTCGGTCAGGCACATCGTGCCGGTCCACACGCCCGACACCAGCTTGGGCAGGTAGGCCTGCTTCAGTTCCGGCGTGCCGTGCGCGTGCAGCGCCTCGTAGGCACCGTGCGACAGGCCCGGGTACATCGTCCAGGCCTGGCCGGCCGAGTTCAGCATCTCGTACAGCGCGTTGTTGACGATGATCGGCAGGCCCTGGCCGCCGAATTCGGGGTCGCAGGCCAGCGCAGGCCAGCCGGCCTCGACATACTGCTGGTAGGCTTCCTTGAAGCCCTTGGGTGCGCGCACCACGCCGTCGCCGACGTACGTGCAGCCTTCGCGGTCGCCGGGCTGGTTCAGCGGGAACACCACGTCCGAGCAGAACTTGCCGGCTTCTTCGATAACCTGGTTGATGGTGTCCGCGTCGATGTCCGCGTGTTGCGGCATCGCCTTGAGTTCGGCTTCTACGCCGAGCAGTTCATGGAGCACGAACTGCATGTCGCGCAACGGTGCGGTGTACTGGCCCATCAAAGACTCCTTGGAGGTTTGCTTAGTGCCGCCACACGCGCATGCCGCACGCCCTGGAGGGGACGCGTGCGACCGTTGCCCGGGGGCGGCTCAGGTTCGGTAAGACTGAATCAGTTTGTTGAGCGCGACCATGGCAAGTTCGGCGCTGTCCGGCAGGCGCAGGAATCGGGCGTCATGATGCAAGCCTAGTTCAAGGCTGTACATTTCAAACAGCATCAGGCGCGGATCGCAATCCGCGCGCAGGTGCCCCTCTTCCCGGGCCTGGTCGATCGCACGCAACAACGCGGCCCGCCAGATGGTGACGCTCTTGACCAGCTCGTCACGCACCGGGCTTTCCGCGCGGTCGTCGTACTCCACCGCCCCGCTGATGTAGATGCAACCCGTGGTCACTTCCTGGATGCGCTTTTCCATCCAGCGCCGCACCATCGACCACAGGCGAGGCAAACCGCGCGGCTCCTGCAGCGAGGGGTAGAACACCTCCTGCTCGAACCGACGGTGATACTCGCGCACCACTTCCACCTGCAGGTCCTCGCGCGAACCGAAATGCGCGAATACGCCGCTCTTGCTCATCTGCATGCGTTCCGCGAGCAGGCCGATGGTCAGCCCTTCCAGCCCGTCGCGGGACGACAGTTCCAGTGCGGCATCGAGAATCGCCACGCGCGTCATCTCACCCTTTCGCAAGGGCGTGGGCGCGGCGGCGGATTCAAGACGAACTGACTGGTGTCGCATGGTTTTCTCTCCGTTCTCTTCAGCATCCCGCGGATGCTGTTTCCTGGCTTGACGCTGCGTTCGGCAGGCGCCGCGACAGCAAACTGCCGTCGCAAATGCACGAAGTCTAAGCCAAAAAAGAACGGTCGTTCAGATTATTCTGGCGAGGCCGACTGGCATCAAGTATTTAATTAGACCCGTGTTTCTAAACACACGGCCCCGATGGGGCCGACACGGGCGCACGTTGCGGCGCATTGCAGCAACGGCTTAAAAACCGCATGGGATCGGGGTATGCGCGCAACCGGACAAGGCAGGGCTGCGGCGAGGCACCATGTTACCGTGTGACGCCTTGTCGGCGCCTCAGTAGCGCCCCGTCACCCCCGCGATAACGACGCCGAGACGCAACACGTAGTAGGCCGCCCAATTGGCAAAGCGCCGCAAACGCGGCAGCCGGGCGTGCACCTCGGGCATCACACGCGCGCTGCGCTGGGCCATGGCGCGCTCCAGCCGGGTGCGCAGCGTATCGGCAAACGCGGCGTCATAGACGGCCACGTTGGCCTCGCGGGCCAGCAACAGGCTGAAGGGATCCATGTTGCTCGATCCCACTGTGGCCCAGGTGTCGTCGACCACGGCCACCTTGGCGTGCAGGAAGCTCTCCTCGTACTCATAGATCTCCACGCCCGCCTCCAGCAGCCGCGCGTAGAGCGCGTGGGTGGCGTAGTGCTGGAGCCGGTATTCCACCATCCCCTGCAGCAGCAGCCGCACGCGCACACCGCGCTCCCGGCAGGCCAGCAGCGCGCGCCGCATCTTGTGGCCGGGCAGGAAGTAGGCATTGGCCAGGATCACATCGTGGCGCGCCGAGCCCAGCGCGTACAGGTATTCGCGTTCGATGGTGCGGCGATTGCGCAGGTTGTCGCGCAGCAGCAAGGCGGCGGGCACGCCGTCGGGCTGGACGTCACTCCGCGCCTGCCGCGCGCCACGCGTCAGCGTCTCCACTTCGGCAAACGCATTCGCGGTTTCGCGCAGGCCGCGCCGTTGTGCGATGCGAAACCAGAGCCGTGCCGACGCCAGTGCGATCTGCGCCACCAGCGGCCCGCGCACGCGCACCGCAAAGTCGTAGCGAGGCCCCAGTTCCGGCAGATCGACCGGCCCGTGGTTATGGTCGTCGATGATATTGATGCCGCCCACGAAGGCAACCTTGCCGTCGACCACGGCGATCTTGCGGTGGAGTCGCCGCAGGTGGCGCCGCGCGAACTTGAACCCGCGCATCGGCCGGTAGATCTCCACATTGACACCGCCGGCGCGCAGGCGGTCCAGCAGCGCGGCGGGCATGTCGCCAGCGCCAAATCCATCGACCACCAGCCGGACATCGACGCCACGCCGGGCAGCGGCAATCAGCGCATCGCCAACGCGCGTGCCCACGTCATCGTCGGCATAGATATAGGTTTCCACCACCACGTGCCCCTGCGCGGCATCGATGGCCGAGATCAATGCCGGAAAGAACTCCTGGCCATTGCGTAGCAGGTCGACGAGGTTGCCCGGCACCGGGCTGCCACGGCGGCGCACCCAGTGCATCAGCCTGGCCTTGGCGTGGGCACCCGCGGTGCGCAGCTCATGGACGGGCCCGGTCAGGCCGGGCGCGGGCGATGGCGACGGGGCGGCATCCGCCGGCGCCTGGCGCGCATCGGGCACCCCGGGTACCTCGGGCGCATCGTGCCCATCGGGGGGCCGGGACAATTCGGGTTCGGCGCGATCGTAGATCCGTGACATGGCTCGATTATCGGCCAACGGGCGGCTCCTGCACATGGCCCAGCCGAACTCTGCTATTGTCGGGACATTGTGACGCCCAACAGGGAAAGCATTGTGAAGGTATTCGGTATCGCCGGTTCTTCGGGCAGCGGCAAGACGACGCTGCTGGACCAGTTGATCCCCCGCTTCGTGGCCGACGGCCTGCGCGTCGCCGGCATCAAGCACACGCACCACGGCTTCGATCCGGACACACCAGGCAAGGATTCGTGGCGCATGCGCCAGGGTGGCTGCGAAAATGTGGTGCTGGTCGGCGCCCGCCACCTGACGCTGATGCGTCATTACCCGGAAGACAAGCCCTCTCCGGAGATCGGCGAAGCCTTGGCCGTGCTGCCGCCCGACACCGACCTGGTCATGGTCGAGGGCTACAAATGGAGCGATTTCCCCAAGCTGGAAATCTATCGGCCTGCCAACGGCAAGGCGCCGCTCTGGTCCGAAGTGCCGGGTGTGGTGGCGGTGGCCACCGATGCGATGGACCAGGTGGCCGGACAGACCACGCTGCCCGTGATCGACCTGGCCGACGCGGACGCCATCTACCACTGGATCCGCGACTACCTGGCATCGCACTGACGCCAGATTCAACAGGGCCCGGACGGGCCCCTGCCCCTTCTTTCCGCCTTACGCTTCCGGAATCGCCACGCGATGCGCCAGTTCGGCCATCAGTGGCACGTGATCCGAGCGCTCGGCCCATTCGCGGCCGGTCAGCGCCTGCGAGCGTTCGATGTCGAACCCGCGCACGTAGATGCGGTCGAGTTGCCACCACGGCATATGGCTCGGAAATGTATGAATGCGCCCGTTCTTGGCGTGGGCCGACTCCACGGCATTCAGCGTGTTGCAGATGCGGGTATCGAGCTTGTGGTTCCAGTCGTTGAAATCGCCGGCGATGACCAGCGGGGCGTGGTCGGGCACCACCGACCGCACCCGCTCCACCAACGCGCTGGCCTGCCGCACCCGGCTGCGCGCGAACAGCCCGAAATGCACGCAGATCAGGTGCGCCTCCACGCCATTGATATCCGCCACCGCGTGCAGCAGCCCGCGCTGCTCGAAGCGGTGATCCGAAATATCAAGATTCTCTGACATCAGGATCGGATGCCGCGACAGGATCGCGTTGCCGTGGTGCCCGTGGTCGTACACCGCATTGCGCCCGTAGACGGAATGCGGATAGGCGTCGGTGGCCAGGTAGTTGAGCTGGGTGTGGTCGGGATCGAACAGTTCGGCGGCGATCAGGCGGTCATTGCGGTCCTGCACTTCCTGCAGGAACACGATATCGGCGTCCATCGACTGCAGGCCCGTGCGCACGCTCTGGATGCGCGGCTTGCCCGTGAACCCCTTCACGCCCTTGTGGATGTTGTAGGTCACGACGCGCAGTTTCATCGCGCCTCTCCACGGACTGCCCCGGCTTCCGCGCCCTGCGCCCCGGCCATGCGCCAGGCCAGCTGGCGCACCGCCTCGGCATTGCTGCTGGAAAAGCAGCGCTCGGCGGCGGCCTGCCACGGCAACCACTCGAACTGCAGGTGCTCACGCGGCGCCAGCGTCACCGGCAGGGGTTCGGGCACGCACAGGCCGAACCAGTGCTCGGTATTGCGGGTGACGCCGGGGGCATAGCGGTGCCGCCACTGGGGGTAGATTTCGTAGTCGATGGTATGCCGCCAGTCGGTCAGCTGGTAGCGGTCGGCCACGATGCCGGTTTCTTCGGCAACTTCGCGGGCGGCAGTGGCCATCAGCGGCTCGTCTTCGGCATCGAGGCTGCCCGTGACCGATTGCCAGAAGCCTGGCCGGTCGGCACGCTCGATCAACAGGACTTGCAGGTCTGGCGTATGAATGACGACCAGCACCGATTCGGGAATCTTGTAGCGCATGGGGCGGTGGAAGCAACAGACCCCAAGCATAGCGCAGCGGCGCCAGCTTCGGCGTCCTCCGCTGTCTGAATACCGCGATGTGGAATCAGGCGGCGGTCTGCTCGCCAGACTGCCGGGGTGTCAGGTAATGCCCGCCGGGGACCGGCGAGGCCACGCCGTCCGGCCCCGTGCCGGACATGCCGCTCAGCCACGTATCGAAGACTTCGGGTGAATCGCCATGGCCCCAGGCGGCGCGCAGCTGCTGCATCAGCGGCGCCAGCGCCTGGGTGTAGCGCTGCGATGCCACACGGGCATGTTCGGCCAGCGCATCGGTGCTTTCGCGCACCTGGGCGGCCAGTTCCGAGCGTTCCTGGCCGATTTCCTTCTCGCGCATGCCAAGCTGGTTGTATTTCTGGATCAGGAAGCGCTGGTAGTCGCCCGCCTCCACGCCTTGCGCGGCCTGGGCATTGACCTGCTCGAAGCGCATCACGATGCTGGCCGTTTCCTGCTCCACATGGGCCGCCTCGGCATTCACCTGCGCCAGGGCTTCCTGAAGCCGAAGCGCCTCGCGTCGATGGGTCTGCAGGCGCGTGGCTTCGTCGTCAAACGTGCGTTGGGCGGTCAGATAGGCCTGCACGACGGGCTGCGGCGCCACCACGAGCAGCGGGTCTGCGCCACCGGCACGCCGGCCCGACAGCAGCGCATCCTCGGCCAGCCGCAGGTTGCCGACATCCTCCAGCCATCGGCCGCGGGCCATGACGGTTGCCACGGTATCCAGCGCCAGCTTGCGCAGGGCGTCGGCGCGCTGTGCGGCCACGGGGCCCTCGCCCTGCACGGGCTGCGCGTAGTCCGAAAGCGGCTGCGCGTTCTGGACGGCATGCGCAATATCGGGCACGCAGGCCGCCACGGTGGTCGCCACCGATTCCGACATGGCCTGGGCCGACTTGCGCACTGCGCGGCGCAGCTCGAAGCGCGCCAGCAGCATCATCAACAGCCCGGCCACCAGCCAGGTCAGGATGGTTTCGGCATGGGCCAGTACGAAGGCCCGGATCATTTCCGTATCGAGTTGCAGCATCTGTTGTAGTCCTCCCACGTCGCGCCCGGCCTTTCGGGTGGGCCGGCTTCGCGCGCATCAGGCAGAAAGACATCATCCGGGATGGCTTCGTTCCGGGTAGTAACAAATGGAAACGCATCCTTGCGCCAGAAACAAAAAAGCCGCGCTTGGGCGCGGCTTTTCATACCAGAACCGGAATGATCCGGCGCCGGTCAGGGGATCGGGCGATCCGGTCAGGCAGTCGTCTTCGGCTCTTGCGCGCGCAGGCGGATATGCAGCTCGCGCAGTTGCTTTTCGTCGACCGAGCTCGGCGCCTGGGTCAGCAGGTCCTGGGCACGTTGCGTCTTCGGGAAGGCGATCACGTCGCGGATCGAATCGGCCCCGGCCATCATCGTCACGATACGGTCCAGGCCGAAGGCCAGGCCACCATGCGGCGGCGCACCATATTGCAGGGCGTCGAGCAGGTAGCCGAACTTGGAACGTGCTTCCTCGGCACCGATCTTCAGCGCGCGGAACACCTTGCTCTGCACGTCCTCGCGGTAGATACGGACCGAGCCGCCGCCCATTTCCCAGCCGTTCAGGACCATGTCGTAGGCCTTGGCGATGCACTTGCCCGGGTCGGTTTCCAGGTACTGCAGGTGCTCGTCCTTGGGGCTGGTGAACGGATGGTGCATGGCCACCCAGCGAGCATCTTCCTCGTCGTACTCGAACATCGGGAAGTCGATCACCCACAGCGGCTTCCAGGTGTCCTCGAACAGGCCGGTGCTCTTGCCGAATTCCGAATGGCCGATCTTCAGGCGCAGCGCGCCGATGGCGTCGTTGACTACCTTGGCCTTGTCGGCGCCAAAGAAGATGATGTCGCCGTCCTGGGCTTCGGTGCGCTTCAGGATTTCGTTGATCGCGGCGTCGTGCAGGTTCTTCACGATCGGCGACTGCAGGCCGTCACGGCCCTTGGCCACTTCGTTGACCTTGATCCACGCCAGGCCCTTGGCGCCATAGATCGCCACGAACTGGGTGTAGGCATCGATCTCGCCACGCGAGATGGCGCTGCCGCCCGGCACGCGCAGACCCACCACACGACCCGTGTCGCTGTTGGCCGGACCCGAGAACACCTTGAAGTCGACGTCCTTCATCACGTCGGTCAGCTCGGTGAATTCCAGCTTGACGCGCAGGTCAGGCTTGTCCGAGCCAAAGCGGGCCATGGCTTCGCGGAATTCCATCACCGGGAACTTGGAGATCAGGTCCACGTCGATGGCGTTCTTGAACACGGTACGCATCATGTCCTCGAACAGGTCACGGATCTCCTGTTCGGTCAGGAACGACGTTTCGCAGTCGATCTGCGTGAATTCGGGCTGGCGGTCGGCGCGCAGGTCCTCGTCACGGAAGCACTTGGTGATCTGGTAGTAGCGGTCGAAACCCGAGACCATCAGCATCTGCTTGAAGATCTGCGGCGACTGCGGCAGCGCGAAGAAGTGGCCCGGGTTCACGCGCGACGGCACCAGGTAATCGCGTGCGCCTTCCGGCGTGCTCTTGCCCAGCATCGGCGTTTCGATGTCGATGAAACCCTGTGCGTCCAGATACTTGCGCACTTCCATGGCCACCTTGTAGCGCAGGCGCAGGTTGTATTGCATCTGCGGGCGGCGCAGGTCCAGCACGCGGTGCGTCAGGCGCGTGGTTTCCGACAGGTTGTCGTCGTCCAGCTGGAACGGGGGCGTGACCGACGGGTTCAGCACTGTCAGCTCGTGGCACAGCACCTCGATCTTGCCCGAGGTCAGGTTGGCATTCTCGGTGCCGTCCGGGCGCGGGCGCACCTTGCCCACCACGCGGATGCAGAATTCGTTGCGGATCTCTTCCGCGGCCTTGAACATCTCCGGACGATCCGGATCGCACACCACCTGCACCAGGCCTTCACGGTCGCGCAGGTCGACGAAGATCACGCCGCCATGGTCGCGACGGCGCTGCACCCAGCCCGTCAGGGCCACTTCCTGGCCGGTCAGTTGTTCGGTCACCAGACCGCAGTAATGTGTACGCATGGAAGACATAGGAGAGAGTCCCTGTAATACGCGGCCGCCAGGCAGCCGCGCGCAAATCAGTTGGTATGGGTGTCGGCGACTTCGTCCGCAACCAGCACGGCTTCGTCCGTGCCGGCGTCAACGTTGCGGCGCGGCAGGTCGGTCGGCGCCACCACGCCCATCGACACGATGTACTTCAGCGCCGCGTCGACGGTCATGTCGAGTTCGATGGTGTCTGCCTTCGGCATCATCAGGAAGAAGCCCGAAGTCGGGTTCGGCGTCGTCGGCACGTACACGCTGACGTATTCGCCCTGCAGGTGATTCTGCACGTCGCCGCCCGGACGCCCGGTCAGAAACGCGATCGTCCACGACCCTTCGCGCGGATACTGCACCAGCAGCGCCTTGCGGAACGCATTGCCCGACGACGACAGCAACGTGTCCGATACCTGCTTCACGCTGGTATAGATCGGGCCCACCACCGGAATATGGCCAAGCAGCGCTTCCCACCAGCGCACCAGGCGCTGGCCGATGAAGTTGTGCGTCAGCACGCCCACCAGCAGGATGAACAGCAGGGTCAGGATCGCGCCCAGGCCCGGGATGCGGCGCCCGAACAGGTTCTCGGGCTGCCACGCCAGCGGCAGCAGGGCCATGCTCTGGTCCATCGTGCCGATGATCAGGTTGAGCACCCACAGCGTGATGCCCAGCGGCACGAGCACGAGCAGACCGGTCAGGAACCAGGTCTTGATGGCGGACGTTTTCTTGGTAGCCACGGCTTCCTGGCGCTCAGTTGCTGCTGGAGGCCGGCGCGGCCGGCGTGGCCGGTGCCGCAGGCGCGGCGGCGGGGGCGGGGGCGGGGGCGGGGGCGGCCGGCGCGGCATCGGCGGCCGGCGAACTGGCAGGCGCGCTGGCGCCGCCACTGCCGCCACGGAAATCCGTCACGTACCAGCCCGAGCCCTTGAGCTGGAAGCCGGCTGCGGTCAGTTGCTTCTTGAAGGTCCCGGCGGTGCCGCAGGATGGGCAATCCGTGAGCGGGGCGTCGCTCATCTTCTGCAGCACATCGCGCCCGTGGCCGCAGGCGTCGCAACGGTAGGCATAGATCGGCATGGTTCTTTCGTGGAATCTGAAACGTAAAGCGGGTAAATGGCTGCGCCCGGTCCGTTCGACAAGGGCCAGCGCACGAAAATATACCCGCGCGGCGATGCAAAGCCTCGGATTATAAACCGTCGGCGCGGCGTCTACCGGCAGGAAATGGGGGCTTTCGGGGGCGTAATCGTCACGATTTCGCCCCTGCGCTTAAAAGTTAAGCAATATGCACTTCACGAACAGGCGGCCGGTCACTGATCCATTGCGGCAGCAGAGACCCGAACACCATGCCACTGATCGAGAACATCAGGCCCACCATCTGCGGCGGCACGGTAGCCCCGGTGAACGCCACCTCACATGTCAGCCACGAGGTCAGGCCCAGCACAATGGCCAGCAGGCCGCCCTGGCGCGTGGCCGGCTTCCAGAACAGGCCGAAAGCCAGCGGCACGAACGCCGACACCAGCGTCACCTTGTAGGCGTTTTCCACCATGTGGAAAATCGACAGGTGCGAATTCAGCGCGAACAGCGTCACCAGCGCGGTAAAGACCAGCACCACGGCCTGCATCACGCGCAGGAACTGCTTGTCGCTCAAATGGCGGAAATACGGGCGCAGGATGTTCTCCGCGAACGTCACGGACGGCGCCAGCAGCGTGGCCGACGCGCAGCTCTTGATGGCCGACAGCAGCGCGCCGAAGAACATCACCTGCGCAAACATCGGCGCGTGGTTCAGGATCAGCTGCGGCAGGATCAGCTGCGAATCCGAATTGATGTACTTCTCGACCATCTGCGGATCGATCAGCGTGGCCGAATAGGCCAGGAACATCGGAATGAAGGCAAAGAAGAAGTACAGCACGCCGCCCAGCACCGAGGCGCGGCCGGCAATCTGCTCGTTCTTCGAGGATGTCACGCGCTGGAACACGTCCTGCTGCGGGATCGACCCGAGCATCATGGTGAACAGCGCCGCCGCAAACCCAATGATCTGGACCAGATCCAGCGATGGCAGGAACTCGAACTTGCCGGCCGCCGCCGCATGCGACACCACCGCAGTCACGCCACCGGCCTGCCCGCTGACCTCGTAGCCGATGTAGAGCATGCCGATCACGATGATGATCATCTGGATGAAGTCGGTCACGGCCACCGACCACATGCCGCCAAACAGCGTATAGACCAGCACGCTGGCGGCGCCGATCATCATGCCGGCCTCCTGCGACAGCGCGCCGTCCGACACCGTATAGAACACCAGGCCCAGCGCCTTGATCTGCGCCGCCACCCAGCCCAGGTACGACACGACGATGCACAGCGTGGTCAGCACTTCGGCCAGACGGCCGTAGCGGTTGTGGTAGTAGTCGCCGATCGTCAGCAGGTTCATCCGGTACAGCGGCCGGGCGAAGAACAGGCCAACGAGGATCAGGCAGAGCGACGAACCGAAGGGATCGGAGACCACCCCCGACAGGCCTTCCTTGAGGAAGACGGCCGGGATGCCGAGCACGGTTTCAGAGCCGAACCATGTGGCGAAGACCGTGGCGGTGACGATGTAGAACGGCAGGCTGCGTCCCGCGACGGCGAAGTCGGCGGTGCCCTTGACGCGCAGTGCCGCCCACAGGCCGATGCCGACCGAGATAACCCAATAGATGATGACGAACCAGATCAGCATGCCGCTGCCCTATCCCAAATAGCCAGAAATGCCCTGGTGGCGAAAAACCGAATGCCGGCCGGATGCCTGGAACGTACCAGGCCGACTCCGCCCGGAGTCCAATTCATCGGTCGGGGCCGCGGGCGCCCGGGAGGGGCATAGGCGGTCGTAGCCGAATCAAAACGCGGATTATAGCGACGCAGACTCCCCGGGACGAAAAAAATTCCCCGGGGCGCGGTCAAATCCCCACACTCGCACCGGCACGGTGCAGCGTGGGGCGCACGGCATCTGGCGCAGGGTTACCAGTAGCCCGCCCAGGCCAGCGCCTGGACGATCACGATACCGGCCAGGAACCCGCCCACCAGCATCAGCGCGGTGGAAAGCCGCCGGTTGGTACGGCGCTGCTCATGCACCAGCTGGGTCAGCAGCCGCTCCTGTTCGCCGTTATTCAGCAGCGCGCGGCGCTCCAGGAACTGGTGCGCCAGGCGCGGGAAGTCGGGCAGCATCTTCGCCCATTGCGGCGCCTCGACCTTGACGCGCTCCCACGCGCCCTGCCAGCCGACCTGCTCGTACATCCAGCGCTCCAGGAACGGCTTGGCGGTCTTCCAGAGGTCGAGATCGGGGTCCAGCTGGCGGCCCAGGCCCTCGATATTGAGCAGCGTCTTCTGCAGCAGCACCAGCTGCGGCTGGATTTCGACGTTGAACCGGCGTGACGTCTGGAACAGGCGCATCAGCACCATGCCCAGCGAGATTTCGCGCAGCGGCTTGTCGAAATAGGGTTCGCAGCACGCGCGCACCGCCGATTCCAGCTCCTCGACACGCGTCTCCGAGGGCACCCAGCCCGATTCCACGTGCAGCAACGCCACACGGTGGTAGTCGCGACGGAAGAAGGCGATGAAGTTCTGCGCCAGGTAGTTCTTGTCGAACTCGGACAGCGCGCCGACGATGCCGAAGTCCAGCGCGATATACCGGCCAAAGGTCTCCGGCTGCACCGACACCAGGATGTTGCCCGGGTGCATGTCGGCATGGAAGAAGCCGTCGCGGAACACCTGCGTAAAGAAGATCTCCACACCTTCCTCGGCCAGCTTGTGCATGTCGACGCCAGCGGCCTTGAGCGATTCGGTGCGCGAGATGGGGATGCCATGCATGCGCTCCATCGTGAAGACGGTGCCGGTACACCAGTCCCAGAACACCTCGGGCACGCACAGCAGGTCGCTGTCGGCAAAGTTGCGGCGCAGCTGGCTGGCGTTGGCCGCCTCGATCATCAGGTCCAGCTCGTCGTGCAGGTACTTGTCGAATTCGGCCACCACTTCGCGCGGCTTCAGGCGACGGCCATCGACCCATACGCGCTCCAGCCAGGTGGCCATGTCGCGCATCAACGCCAGGTCGCTGTCGATCACGGGCAGCATGCCGGGGCGCAGTACCTTCACGGCCACCTCGCGGCCATGGTTCGGGCCGCCGCGCAGCGTGGCGAAGTGAACCTGAGCAATCGACGCGCTGGCCACGGGCTGGTGCTCGAAGTTGTCGTACAGCTGGTCCAGCGAGCGGCCCAGCGACTTTTCGATGATCTTCACGGCCACCGCCGAATCGAACGGCGGCACCTGGTCCTGCAGCTTGGCCAGTTCGTCGGCGATATCGGGCGGCATCAGGTCGCGCCGGGTCGACAACACCTGGCCGAACTTGACGAAGATCGGCCCCAGGGTTGTCAGCGCCAGGCGCAAACGCTCGCCGCGCGGCTGTTCCAGCTTGCGGCCGATGGTGATCACGCGCACCAGGAACTTGATGCGCCGGCTCTTGAAGCCGGACAGCACTAGCTCGTCGAGCCCGTAGTAAAGGATGACGAAGACAATCTTGCAGAGACGCAGCAGGCGGGTCATGCGGGGATTTTCAGAAGACGGCGCCGCGCGATGCGGCAGCGAAGAGTGACATGGCGATTAACGGTGGGCCGACGGAAGCTGGCCCGAAGCCCCCTCCCCCTGCCCACCCGTGCGTTCCAGGCGTTCGAGCCGCTTTTCCAGCCGCGCCAGGTCGTCCCGCACACGCGCCACGTCGACGCCAAACCCGTCCAGCGCGGCATGGCGCACCAGGGTCGGCTGTTCGTCGAGCAGGTATTCGGTCACGTTGTCGAGCAGCGCCCGGCCCACGCGCGTGGCGCTTTCATGCACCTGGCGCGCGCCGTCCACCACCCGCTGGGCCACGCTGTCGCTGACCGGGCCGCCCATCACGCCACGCAGCGCGCGGGACAGGTCTTCAGCCGCATCCCAGCGCAGGTTGCGCGCCAGCGTCGACACCGCGTTGGCCAGTTCCGCATCGCCATCGATCCGCACATGGCGCATGGCAGCAGCCTGGCCGCCCTCGGCCACGTCGGCCACCACCAGCGGCCATTGCTGCAACGGCACCCGCAGCGTCACGGCAGGCGTGTCGGCTTCAGCCGCCTGGTCGATGCCGCCCTGGTCCGTGATCCGCAGGGACAACGCGAATGCCGCGGCGTCGAACCGGATGACGCGGCCGGCAAATGGCACCAACAGGCCGCAGGCCCAGGGCTCCTGTTCGATCAGGTGATTCAGTGCGGCGACGATCGGCGCGGCCAGGGGTGTCGGCAATGCGTTCATGGCGTCCGGGTTCCGGGCAGGTCTGCCCAATAAAAAAGGCCCACGCGTACGTGGGCCTCCATTCTAAGCTACTCGGCCGCCGCTTCATGTCATCCATGCGGCGGCGGACGCGCCGCTCAGGATTCCTGCTGGATACCGGCCAGCAGCCAGCCGCCGCCGGACACCGACTTGGCCAGGTTCCAGACTTCGCCGAACGGCTGCGCCGCCTCGCCGGCAGTCTCGCGGATCATGCCCGAGAAACGTACGCTGGCAATGTGCTGGGCCGGCGTGTTTTCGATGCCCAGCAACTGGGCGTCGAGCGTGACCACATCGGTCTTGTTGAGCGCTTCGCCGCGCTCGGACAGGTCCATCTTGATCTCGGCGAACATTTCCGGCGTGGTGAATTCGCGGATGTCGTCCAGGTTGCCGGCGTCCCACGCGGCCTGCAGGCGCACGTAGTGAACCTTGGCGTTGCGCAGGAAGGCTTCGGTGTCGAAGTCGGCCGGCACGCCCCATGGCTGTTGCACCGCCGCGGCGGCAGCACCAGCGGCCGCGCCGCCCATGACCGGGTTGGCCGCCGCGCCGTTGTAGCCGGCCGGCTGCGCCGGTTCGGCCTGGCGGAGCGTCGGCTCGGCGTTGCGCGCCGTGCCGCCGAACGGCGAGCTGTTACCGTTGCCGCCCATGCCGGCGTAGGCCGGCGTCTGCGAACGGGCCGAGCCACCACGGAACTTGCGGAACAGCCACAGGGCGATCATTGCGATCACGGCGAACATGATCACATTGGCCAGGAAGCTGGCCGCCGCGCCACCCAAACCGAAGTGCGACAGCAGGTAACCCAGGCCCAGGCCGGCCGCCAGGCCGCCGAGCATGCCACCCCAGTTACGCTTCGGTGCCGCAGCCGCTGCGCCACCCGCAGCGCCGGCGGTCGCCGGGGCTGCCTGCTGCGCGGGCTGCTGCTGGGCCGGCGCATTCTGTTGCGGCGGCGTGGCCTGACGCTGCTGCGTCACGCTCGACGATTGCTTGCCGACACTGCGCGATCCGCCGAGGCGTTTCGCATTGGCGTCGAGTGCTGCCCCCATGGCCACCGTCACCATCAGTGCGGCCGCCAGGAATTTTCCACGAAAAGAAGACATTTGAGCTTTTCCCCTGTCATTTTCGGCCATCATTGGCCGAACATGGCGAATTAGTACTTTCTCCCGACATGGAGCGCCACGACTCCGGCCGTCAGGTTGAAGTATTCGACTTGTTCGAGTCCAACTTGTTCCATCAAGCGTACAAGTGAACCCTGGTCTGGATGCATTCTGATCGATTCTGCGAGATAGCGATAGCTCGGGGCATCCCCAGCTACGCGCTCGCCCAGCCAGGGGAGCACCTTGAAAGAATAGACGTCGTAGATTTTCTCGAGCGGCTTCCAGACCTTGGAGAATTCCAGCACCATCACCTTGCCGCCCGGCTTGACCACGCGGCGCATCTCGGCCAGGGCGCGGTCCTTGTGCGTCATGTTGCGCAAGCCGAAGGCCACCGTGACCAGGTCGAAGTAATTGTCCGGGAACGGGATCCGCTCGGCGTCGCACAGCGCCACCGGCGTGACGACGCCCTTGTCCAGCAGGCGGTCGCGGCCCACGCGCAGCATCGACTCGTTAATGTCGGTCAGCCAGACCTCGCCCTTCGGGCCGGCCTGTTTCGCGAAGGCCTTGGCCAGGTCGCCCGTGCCGCCGGCGATGTCCAGCACCTTCTGGCCCGGCCGCACATTGGCCTGAGCAATCGTGAAGATCTTCCAGACGCGGTGCATGCCACCGGACATCAGGTCGTTCATCACGTCGTATTTGCTGGCCACCGAGTGGAACACGCCGGCAACCTTGCCCGCCTTTTCCGCTTCGTCGACCTTGTCGAACCCGAAGTGGGTTTCGCTCATTCTCAGACTCCAGGTACTTGATTCAGTGATGATGGCCGCATGCGTGGCCGCCGGCCGCCGGCATCGGCGCATCGCGGTCCAGCCCGGCAGCTTCCAGCCGCTTCAGGTAGCCGTCCCACAACATGTCCTGCTGGTCGCCCAGGCGGTACAGCAGTTCCCACGTGTAGATGCCCGTGTCGTGGCCGTCGTCGAAGCGGATCTGGATCGCATAGTTGCCCACCGGCTCCACCGCCGCGATACCCACGTGGCGCTTGCCGGTCTGCAGCGTTTCCTGGCCAGGGCCGTGGCCCTGGACTTCGGCGGAGGGCGAGTATACGCGCAGCAACTCGAACGGCAGCCGCCACGTGCGGCCATTGTCGAAGCCGATTTCCAGCACGCGCGACTGCGTGTGGACGGTCAGTGCGGTGGGGTGAGGAGTATCTTTGTCCAGGCCAGCCATGATGTATGGTTGCGGCGCCCGCTTGGCAACCCCGGGAGGGGCCGTTACAGCGGCGCCGTCATGCGTCTTGTACGACCCGATAGCTTACTCCACCCCCCTCGCCTTGCCCATCCCGCGGGCCGCCGCCACTTTCGTCGGCGCCAGGGCCCACCGGCACATAGCGCAGGCGCCGGCCGTGGAAGGCCGCCACGGTGCTGCGGTGCGCGATGCTCACGATCGCGGCGCCGGGCAGTTCGTCCACCATCAGCTGGTACATCGCGCGCTCGGTTTCCTCGTCCAGCGCACTCGTAGCCTCGTCCAGGAACAGGTACTCGGGCTTCTGCAGCAGCGCCCGGGCGAAGGCCAGCCGCTGCTGCTCGCCGGGCGACAGCCGCAGCGACCAGTTGTCGAACACGTCCAGATGCTTGGTCAGCATGCCCAGCCGCGCCTTGCGCAGCACGGCGACCAGCGTCTCGCGCGAATGGCTGTTGCCGGCGTCGGGATACGACAGCGCGTCGGCCAGCGTGCCGATCGGCAGGTAGCTGCGCTGCGGCAGGAACAGCATGCGCCGGTGCGGCACCGTGATGCGCCCGCTGCCATAGGGCCAGATGCCGGCCAGCGCGCGGAACAGCACGCTCTTGCCGCATCCTGACGGCCCATGCACCAGCCAGCGCTCGCCCGGTGCGATCGACAGCGAGAACGGCGCCACCAGCGGGCGCTGCCCCGGGTGACGGTCGGGATCGATCCCTTCCTCGTCCACGTCCAGCCCGCCGCGCACCGGCAGCGCCAGGGCCAGGCCGCTGATCGAGATATCGCCTGCGGACGGGCTGGCGGACTGCACCACCTCGATATCGCCCGGCCCTTCGTGCGTCAGGTCCTGGCGCTCGGCCACGCGCATGGCGTCCTGGAAGTCGATCAGACGGTTGGCGGCGGCCTTCCAGCCGACCAGCGTCGAATAGCTGTCGACGAACCACGACAGCGCGCCCTGCACCTGGCCGAACGCCGAATTGATCTGCATGAGGCCGCCCAGCGTCAGCTTGCCGGAGAAGTAACGCGGCGCGGCCACCAGCAGCGGGAAGATGATCGCGAACTGACCGTAGCCGGAGTTCACGAAGGTCAGGCGCCGGGTATAGCGCATGAGCTGGT
Source organism: Cupriavidus pauculus (assembly GCF_002858765.1). GTDB lineage: Bacteria > Pseudomonadota > Gammaproteobacteria > Burkholderiales > Burkholderiaceae > Cupriavidus > Cupriavidus pauculus_B. The sequence continues at coordinate 655,528 of NZ_PJRP01000001.1, read as the reverse complement.
TCCAGTTCGCCCGGATCCGCTCGAAACGGGCGCGCAGGCCGGCCTGCTCGGTCGGTTCGCCCCGATAGAGCGCCACCGGCTCGCTGTTCTCGCGCAGGCGCACCAGCATGAAACGGAAGTTGGCCTCGTACTGTTCCTGCTGGAACGACAGGCCGATCAGCGGCCGCCCCACGAAGTGGGCAATCAGCGAGCCCGCCACCGCGTAGCCGATGGCAAACCAGACCATGTAGCCGGGGATCGTCAGGTCCGTGCCGCCCAGCGCCAGCGTGATCGGGCCGGACACCACCCAGAGGATGCCGATGAACGACACCAGCGTCACCGCCGAGTTGAGCAGGCCCATCGACAGCGTCAGCGCGCCATCGGTGAACTGGCGCAGGTCATCGGCCAGCCGCTGGTCGGGGTTGTCGGTCGAATGGGTCTGCTCGATCCGGTAATAAGCCTGGTGCCCGAGCCAGCGTTGCATGAAGGTGCCGGTCATCCAGGTGCGCCAGCGCATCTGCAGCATCATCTGGTAGTACTGGCGCGAGATCGCCAGCACGATGAAGCAGGCGGCGATCCACGAAAACCGCAGCAGCAGCGCCTTGAACGAAACGAAGTCGCGCTGCTCGATGGCGTTGTAGAACACGCGGTTCCACTCGTTGAGCAGCACGTTGATATAGACGATGCCCAGGTTCAGCGCCACGACCAGCGTCAGCAGCCCCAGGCCGGCCTTGCGGTCTTCCGAACTCCAGTACGGCTTGATCAGCGCCCAGGTGGCCGCCATGCGCAGCCGGCTCTGGTTCTTGAGGGCCTCGGCGGGTACGGCAGGACCGGGCACGATTACGGACGACGGTGTGGATGACATGGCGCCAGCGGTTGGCCCGCCGCGCGAGGCCGGCGGGCATGTTGTTGTTCGACCGGAGTCAGACGCACCGCCGGGCGGGCGGGTTCCGTACCAGACTGCTACGGCACTTTACAAGGGGACGGGAAGAATTGCAGCGGACGCGGTCAATAACGGTCGGCAGTCGTCGGCAGCGGGCCGCCGGCCGGTTGCCGGTCGACGGCCGCACCGCGTCAGTCCGAATCGGCCAGCACCGAAAGTGCCGTGCGCAGCGCCGGCAGCCGGAGGCCCAGCTCGGCAATGCGCGCCGCGTCGGCGGCCCGTTGGGGCGCGGCCCAGACGGCTTCCGGAAAATGGGTATCCCAGCGGTAGCGCGGAATGATGTGCCAGTGCAGGTGCGGCACCATGTTGCCGAACGCGGCCAGGTTGACCTTGTCCGGCGTCATGACTTCACGCACCACGCGCTCGACGCGCGCCACCAGCCGCATCAGCCAGGCCTGGTCGGCATCGTCCAGGTCGGTCAGCTCGGCGGCGTGGTCGTTCCAGACCACGCGGCAGAATCCCGGAAAGCGGTCGTGCTCGACCAGGATCACGCGCGCGCGGTCGCCCATCCAGAGCAGTTCGCCGCCGTCGGCTTCGCACAGGGGACAGTTGGGAACCCGGTTCATGGCGATGGCTTACACCAGCACGCGCTCGATGCCGCCGGCGTTGGCGCGGGCCACGTACTCGGGCATCCAGTTCTGGCCCAGCAGGTGCTTGGCCATCTCCACGACGATGTAGTCGGCCGATACCGACGCATCCTCGTTGTAGCGCGACAGGCCCTGCAGGCACGACGGACAGCTGGTCAGGATCTTGACGTCGCCGTTGAAGTCGTCGGTGCGCAGCTTGTCGGCGCCGCGGCGCATTTCCTCTTCCTTGCGGAAGCGGATCTGCGTCGACACATCCGGACGCGTCACGGCCAGCGTGCCCGATTCCCCGCAGCAGCGCTCGTTCTTCTCGATCTTGCCGCCGCCCTGGTTCCCGCCCATCAGGTCGTTCACCAGCTTCGTCGGGTCCATCGTCTTGATCGGAGTGTGGCAGGGGTCGTGGTACATGTAGCGCGTACCGGTCACGCCCTCCAGCTTCACACCCTTTTCCAGCAGGTACTCGTGGATGTCGATGATGCGGCAGCCCGGGAAGATCTTGTCGAACTCATACCCGGCCAGCTGGTCGTAGCACGTGCCGCAACTGACCACCACGGTCTTGATGTCGAGGTAGTTCAGCGTATTGGCCACGCGGTGGAACAGCACGCGGTTGTCGCTGACCATCTTTTCGGCCTTGTCGTACTGCCCGGCGCCGCGCTGCGGATAGCCGCAGCACAGGTAGCCCGGCGGCAGCACGGTCTGCACGCCCACATGCCAGAGCATCGCCTGCGTGGCCAGCCCCACCTGCGAGAACAGGCGCTCCGACCCGCAGCCCGGGAAGTAGAACACGGCTTCGGTCTCGGCCGTGGTCGTCTTCGGGTTGCGGATGATCGGCACGATCTCGTTGTCTTCGATATCGAGCAGCGCGCGCGCCGTCTTCTTGGGCAGGTTGCCCGGCATCTTCTTGTTGATGAAGTGGATCACCTGCTCCTGCACCGGCGGCTTGCCAACCGTGGCGGGCGGATGCTGGGTCTGCTTCCTCGCAAACTTCTTGAGCACCTCGTTGCCCAGGCGCTGCGCCTTGTAGCCCCAGCCGATCATGGCCGCGCGGGTCATGTTGATCGTCTGCGGGTTGGTCGCGTTCAGGAAGAACATCGACGCGGCGGTGCCCGGGTTGAACTTCTTCTGGCCCATCTTGCGCAGCAGGTTGCGCATGTTCATCGACACGTCGCCGAAGTCGATCTTGACCGGGCACGGCGTCACGCACTTGTGGCAGACCGTGCAGTGGTCGGCCACGTCCGAGAACTCGTCCCAGTGCTTGATCGACACGCCGCGGCGCGTCTGTTCCTCGTACAGGAACGCCTCTACCAGAAGCGACGTGGCCAGGATCTTGTTGCGCGGGCTGTACAGCAGGTTGGCGCGCGGTACGTGCGTGGCGCACACGGGCTTGCACTTGCCGCATCGCAGGCAGTCCTTCACGCTGTCGGCAATGGCGCCGATGTCGCTCTGCTGCATGATGATGGACTCATGCCCCATCAGGCCGAACGACGGCGTGTACGCGTTGCGCAGGTCGGCGCCCGGCAGCAGCTTGCCCTTGTTGAAGCGGCCCTGCGGGTCCACGCGCTGCTTGTACTCGCGGAATTCGCCGATCTCGTCCTCGGTCAGGAATTCGAGCTTGGTGATGCCGATGCCGTGCTCGCCCGAAATCACGCCGTCCAGCGAACGGGCCAGGTCCATGATGCGGGCCACCGCGCGGTGCGCGTCCTGCAGCATGTCGTAGTCGTCCGAGTTGACGGGGATGTTCGTGTGCACGTTGCCGTCGCCGGCGTGCATGTGCAGCGCCACGAACACGCGGCCGCGCAGCACCTGCTTGTGGATCTTCTGCGCCTCGTCCAGGATCGGCTTGAACTCGCCGCCGTTGAAGATCTTGCGCAGTTCGGCACGGATCTCGCTCTTCCAGCTCACGCGGATCGTGCGGTCCTGCATCAGGTGGAACACCGTGGCGTCCGGCTGGCTCTGCAGGCGCTGCTCGAAGGCCGGGCCCAGCAGGCCCAGGCCGTGGCCGATCAGCGATGCGCGGGCCGTCTGCAGCGGCGTATCGAGATGGTCCTCCAGGTAGCGCCAGCGCGCGCGGATCTCGCGCAGCAGCGTCAGCGCGTGCTGCACGCGATCTTCCAGCAACTCGGCGCTCGGAATCTCGTTGGCATCGTCGCTGCGACCCAGCGGCAGGTTGCCACGCGCGAAGAATGCCTCCAGCTCGTCCACCAGCTTGAGCTTGTTCTTGGTCGACAGCTCGATGTTGATGCGCTCGATGCCGTCCGTGTACTCGCCCATGCGGGGCAGCGGAATCACCACGTCTTCGTTGATCTTGAAGGCGTTGGTGTGGCGCGCGATGGCGGCCGTGCGCGACCGGTCGAGCCAGAACTTCTTGCGGGCCTCGGGGCTCACGGCGATAAAGCCTTCGCCGCTCTTGCCGTTGGCCATGCGAATCACTTCCGAGGTGGCACGCGCCACAGCGTCTTCGTCGTCGCCGACGATATCGCCGATCAGCACCATCTTCGGGAAGGCGTTGCGTTTGCTCTTGGTGGCGTAGCCCACCGCGCGCAGATAGCGCTCGTCCAGGTGTTCCAGGCCGGCCAGGATCGCCCCACCCTCGCGCTTCGATTCGGCGTCCAGAAAGTCCTTGATCTCGACGATGCTGGGGATGGCGTCGCGCGGCTGGCCGAAGAACTCCAGGCACACCGTGCGGATGTGCTTCGGCATGCGGTGCAGGATCCAGCGTGCGCTGGTGATGATGCCGTCGCAGCCTTCCTTCTGCACGCCGGGCAGGCCGGCCAGGAACTTGTCGGTGACGTCCTTGCCCAAGCCTTCCTTGCGGAACTTGCGGCCCTCGATGGCCAGCGTCTCGGTGCGCAGCACCTTCTCGCCCGGCTTGCGATCGCCGTCTGACCACTTCAGCTCGAACGTGGCTACCGGCACGTCGTGGATCTTGCCCAGGTTGTGGTCCATGCGGGTGATCTCGAGCCAGTTGCCCTCGGGATCGACCATGCGCCACCACGCCAGGTTGTCCAGTGCCGTGCCCCACAGCACGGCCTTCTTGCCGCCCGCGTTCATGGCCACGTTGCCGCCGATGCACGATGCATCGATCGACGTCGGGTCCACCGCGAACACCAGGCCAGCCTTGTCGGCGGCATCGGCCACGCGGCGCGTCACCACGCCGGCGCCCGAGAAGATCGTCGCCACCTTGTGCGGCACGTTGGGCAGGTCGGTCATCTCCACCGCGTCCAGCTGTTCCAGCTTTTCGGTGTTGATGACGGCCGCGAACGGCGTCAGCGGCACGGCGCCGCCGGTGTAGCCGGTGCCGCCTCCGCGCGGAATGATGGTTAGGCCCAGCTCGAAGCAGCCCTTGACCATCCCGGCAATCTCTTCCTCGGTGTCCGGGGTCAGCACCACGAACGGGTATTCCACGCGCCAGTCGGTGGCATCGGTCACGTGCGACACGCGCGACAGGCCGTCGAACTTGATGTTGTCCTTCTGGGTCACCTTGCCCAGCACGCGCTGGGTGCGCTTGCGCAGCGCGTAGGCGTCGGCGAATTCCTGCTGGAACGCCTCGATCGCCTGCTTGGCGAACACGACCAGCTGCTCCACGCGGTGCGAACGGTCTTCGGCGGCGGGCTCGGCGTGCTCGGCACGGTCGGCGGCGCGGCGTTTCTCGATTTCGTTCAGGCGATGGTGCAGCGCGCTGACCAGCATCTGGCGGCGCTTGGGATTTTCGAGCAGGTCATCCTGCAGGTAGGGATTGCGGCGAACCACCCAGATATCGCCCAGCACCTCGTAGAGCATGCGGGCCGACCGGCCGGTACGGCGTTCGCCGCGCAGTTCGTCAAGAATGCGCCAGGCTTCCTCGCCAAGCAGACGGATGACAATCTCGCGATCCGAAAACGACGTGTAGTTATAGGGGATCTCACGCAGGCGCGGCGGGGCGTCCTGCGCGGCGAGCTTGGCATCGAGCACGAGTGGGGCGTTCATGGGCGGGACCGCTTTGAAGCTGCGCACGGGGACGGTGCGCGATTATCGTCATTAAAGGGCGATTGTACTGCAACGCCCAGTTTCGCCGCGCCGCAACATGGGCGTTTTGGGGGAATAACCCCTGAAAATGTCGGGAATCAGCACGGATTGCATGCAATTTGCCGCATTTTAGGCATTTCCGGGCCACCTCCCCGCCCGCCGCCCTAGAACCACTGCCGGACCGCCTCGGCCACGCCGTGCCAGAAGGAATCGGGGATCCACAGCAGGCTGGCGGTCATCGCCAGGTAGCGCAGGAACTTGCCGATCGCCATATAGAACAGGCTGTGCCAGAACGGCAGCCGCAGCCAGCCGGCCAAAGTGCACAGTGGATCACCAATCCCGGGCAGCCACGAAAACAGCATCGTCGGCGGGCCGTAGCGGCGCATCCAGCGGAAGTATTTGGCGTCCAGCCTGGGCTTGTGCCGCTTGCGCGGGTGCGTGCGGTGCTCGGCATGTTCGCGCTCGTGCTCGTGCAACTGTCGCCGTTGCCGGTAACGCACCACCGCCAGCTTGGCGGCGTACCCGAGCCACCAGTCGATGGCGCCGCCCAGCGTGTTGCCGGCCGTGGCCACCAGTATCGCCGGCCAGAACAGGTCCGGATTGAGCTTCACGTAGCCAAACACGGCCGGCTCCGAACCCAGCGGCAGCAGCGTGGCCGACACCAGGCTGACCACGAAAATGGCCGGCAGCCCGACCTTGGGCAGGGCTACGGTCTCGAACAGCCAGTCGATGAAGGCTTCCATGCGTGGGGACGTTGGACAGGCCGCTCAGGGCAGGGGAACCCGCATGGCAGCACCGAAGGTTTTGTGATTTACTTTTAGAGCCTGTGGCGGCGGATCGTTCATTCCGCCGCAAGACCGGGCAAACCCGGCAGCACCAATATCACGAAATAGCCGTCTCAACCAAGCGGCAGTACCGCGTCGTGGCCCGTCCCGCGCACTCTACATTCGGGGATCGGCGGAGCTGGCCATGCGCGCACCACCCCACATGGAGACAAGCATGGCGATTCCGATCCGCCTGACGGTCAACGGCAAGCCCGTTGACGCGCAGGTCGAACCCAACACCCTTCTGGTCCAGTTCCTGCGCGAGCAGCTTCGCCTGACCGGCACCCACGTGGGCTGCGACACCGCCCAGTGCGGCGCCTGCACCGTCCATCTGGACGGCCGCGCCGTGAAGTCCTGCAACATACTGGCAGTCCAGGCGGACGGGACCAGCGTGACCACTATCGAGGGCCTGGCCGCCAACGGCGAGATGCACCCGATGCAGCAGGCGTTCCGCGAATGCCACGGCCTGCAATGCGGCTTCTGCACGCCGGGCATGGTGATGGCGGCCACGTCGCTGCTGCAGCAGCAGCCGAATGCCGATGCCCAGGCCATCCGCGACCAGCTCGAAGGCAACCTGTGCCGCTGCACCGGCTATCACAACATCGTGCGTGCGGTGCAGCAGGGCCAGGCCGCCATGGGCGACCGCACCGCGGTCAGCGCCGAATAAGGGAGGCCCGTCATGAATGCACCCGAAAAGCACCCGTTCGTCGGCACGCCCGTGCGCCGCAAGGAAGACTACCGCTTCCTGACCGGCAACGGCCAGTACACCGACGACGTCACGCTGCCGCACCAGAGCTACGGCTACTTCGTGCGCTCGCCCCACGCTCACGCGCGCATCCGGTCGATCGACACCACGGAGGCCCTGGCAGCGCCCGGCGTCATCGCCGTGCTCACCGGCGATGACATGGCCGGCGACAAGGTGGGCGGCCTGCCCTGCGGCTGGCTGATCCACAGCATCGACGGCTCGCCGATGAAAGAGCCGCCCCACCCTGCCTTGGCCCACGGCAAGGTTCGCCACGTCGGCGACCAGGTAGCGGTGGTGATTGCCGAATCGCTGCAGCAGGCGCGCGACGCGGCCGAAATGGTCGTGGTCGACTACGACGAGTTGCCCGCCGTGGTCAGTCCGGCCGATGCCGCCGCATCGTCCACGCTGGTCCACGACGACGTACCGGCCAACACCTGCTACACCTGGGGCCACGGCGACCGCGCCGCCACCGACGCCGCATTCGGCAAGGCTGCCCACGTGACCACGCTGGAGATCGTCAACAACCGGCTGATCCCGAACGCCATCGAGCCGCGCGCGGTCAACGCCAGCTACACCCGCCAGGACGACAGCTACACGGTCTACGTCGCCAACCAGAACCCGCACGTGGAACGCCTGCTGATGGGCGCCTTCGTGCTGGGGCTGCCCGAATCGCGCCTGCGCATCATCGCGCCGGACGTCGGTGGCGGCTTTGGCTCGAAGATCTTCCTCTACCCGGAGGATGTGGCGCTGACCTGGGCGTCGAAGAAGGTCGGCCGGCCGATCAAGTGGACGGCCGAGCGATCGGAGTCGTTCCTGACCGACGCCCACGGCCGCGACCACGTGACCAAGGCCGAACTGGCGCTCGATGCCGACGGCAAGTTCCTTGCCATGCGCGTGCACACGGTGGCCAACATGGGCGCGTATCTGTCCACCTTCGCCAGCAGCGTGCCGACGATCCTCTACGCCACGCTGCTCGCCGGCCAGTACGCCACCCCGGCCATCTACGCCGAGGTGAAGGCCGTGTTCACGAACACGTCGCCGGTGGACGCCTATCGCGGCGCGGGCCGCCCCGAAGCCACCTACGTGGTGGAGCGCCTGGTCGAGGCCGCCGCGCACGAAACCGGCACCGACCCTGCCGCGCTGCGCCGCAAGAACTTCATCCGCACCTTCCCGTACGCCACGCCCGTGGGCCTGACCTACGACACCGGCGACTACGAGCCCTGCCTGGCGCGGGCCGAGGAACTGGCCGACGTCGCCGGCTTTCCGGCGCGCCGCGACGCCGCAAAGCAGCGCGGCAAGCTGCGCGGACTTGGCTACTCGTGCTACATCGAAGCCTGCGGACTGGCCCCATCGAACATCGCCGGCGCGCTTGGCGCGCGAGCGGGCCTGTTCGAGGTGGGCGAGATCCGCGTACACCCTACCGGCACCGTGACCGTCTTCACCGGCTCGCACAGCCACGGGCAGGGCCACGAAACCACGTTCGCGCAGATCGTGGCAGACCGGCTCGGCATTGCGCTGGACGCCGTGGAGATCGTGCATGGCGACACCGGCCGCGTGCCGTTCGGCATGGGCACCTACGGGTCGCGCTCGCTGGCGGTGGGCGGATCAGCCATCGTGAAGGCGCTGGACAAGATCGAGGCCAAGGCCAAGAAGATCGCCGCCCACCTGCTGGAAGCGTCCGACGCCGACATCGAGTTCCAGGACGGCGTGTTCCGCGTGGCTGGCACCGATCGCACCAAGACCTTTGGCGAGGTGGCGCTCACCGCCTACGTGCCGCACAACTATCCGCTCGACAAGCTCGAACCGGGCCTGAACGAGAACGCGTTCTACGACCCGACCAACTTCACCTATCCGTCCGGCGCCTATATCTGCGAGGTCGAGGTCGACCCCGACACGGGCGAGTCGCACGTCGTCAAGTTCACGGCGGTGGACGACTTCGGCAACGTCATCAACCCGATGATCGTCGAGGGCCAGGTCCACGGCGGCATTGGCCAGGGCCTGGGCCAGGCGATGCTGGAGCAGTGCATCTACGACCCCGACAGCGGCCAGCTGCTGACCGGTTCCTATATGGACTACGCCATGCCGCGCGCCGGCGATCTGCCGGACTTCACGGTGGAAACCTCCAGCGGCACGCCCTGCACGCACAATCCGCTGGGCGTGAAGGGCTGCGGCGAGGCCGGTGCCATCGGGTCGCCACCAGCGTTCATCAACGCGCTGGTCGACGCGCTGTCGCCGCTGGGCGTGCGCGACGTGCAGATGCCCGCCACGCCGCACCGCGTGTGGCAGGCCATTCAGTCCGCGCAGGGTAGCGCGGCGTAACCCGGGGGAGACGACCATGTACGCATTCCAGTACGAACGCGCCACGGACGCCGCTTCGGCCGTGGCCAAACTCAAGGCCGATGGCGACGCCAAGTTCCTGGCCGGCGGGCAAAGCCTGCTGGCGGCCATGAAGCTGCGCCTGGCCGCCCCGTCGACGCTCGTCGACATCGCGCGCATCCCGGGCATCGCCGACATCGCCGTGCAGGGCAACGAGCTGGTGATCGGTGCCGCCGCGCGCCACGCCGACGTGGCCGCCAACGCCGAGGTCATGCGCCGCATTCCGGCGCTGGCGGCGCTGGCTTTCGGCATCGGCGACCGCCAGGTGCGGGCGATGGGCACGATTGGCGGATCGCTGGCCAACGATGACCCCGCCGCCGACTACCCGGCGGCCGTGCTCGGCCTGAACGCCACCGTCGTGACCGACCGCCGCAGCATCGCCGCAGACGACTTCTTCAAGGGCCTTTACGAAACCGCGCTGGCCCCTGACGAACTGATCACGGCCGTGCGGTTCCCGGTGCCCGACAAGGCCGCCTACATCAAGTTCCGCAACCCGGCGTCGCGCTTCGCGCTGGTGGGCGTGATGGTGGCGCGCACCGGCCAGTCGGTACGCGTGGCGGTGACGGGCGCGGCCGACAGCGTGTTCCGCGCGCCGGCGCTGGAGCAGGCGCTGACCACCAGCTTCACGGTGGCGGCGGCACGGGCGGTGAAGGTCGATCCGTCGGGCCTCAACGGCGACCTGCATGCGTCGCCCGCGTACCGCGCGCACCTGATTCCGGTGCTGACGGCCCGGGCGGTGGAACAGGCGCTGAAGGGGTAGCTTCGCTTTGGTTTGCTCCCCTCTCCCGCAAAGCGGGGGAGGGGCTGGGGGAGAGGGCGGGCCTGTCGGGCACCATCATGCTGGATCACACAGACAGCTTCGCTGGATGTGGCCCCTTGTTGCACCACCCCTCTCCCCTGCCCTCTCCCCATGAGGGGAGAGGGAGCCAGGACACTATCTTCTGCATCCGCTCGGGCGTGGCTGGCGGCGGTGACCGTTAAACAACCCCCAGCTTCGCTTACGGCTTGTTGTTGAAATCATGCTTCCCACTTCCATCGACCAGACCCTCTCTTCGCTCGAAGCCCAGCAGTACTTCGCCGATCGCGAGACCGCCACGGTGCTGTACCTGGCCCTGCGCATGCAGCGGCCGCTGTTTCTGGAAGGCGAACCGGGCGTGGGCAAGACGGCGCTGGCGCAGGCCATGGCCGCCATGCTCGGCACGCGCCTGCTGCGGCTGCAGTGCTATGAGGGGCTCGACGCCGCCAGCGCCCTCTACGAGTGGGACTACCCGCGTCAGATCATGGCGCTGCGCCTGGCCGAAGCGCGCGGCGAGCGGCCCGAGCAGCAGTCGCTCTACCACGACGACTACCTGCTCAAGCGCCCGCTGCTCGAATCACTGCTGCCGGACCCCGCCAGACCCGACGTGCCGCGCGTGCTGCTGATCGACGAGATCGACCGCGCCGACGAGCCGTTCGAGGCCTTCCTGCTCGAAGTGCTGTCCGAGTACCAGGTGTCGATCCCCGAGATCGGCGTGATCCGCGCCGAGCGGCCGCCGCTGATCGTCATCACGTCGAACCGCACGCGCGAGGTTCACGACGCGCTCAAGCGGCGCTGCCTGTACCAGTGGATGGGCTACCCGGAACGCGACCGGGAACTGCAGATCGTGGCCGCCCGTGCGCCCGAAGCCGCGGCGGCGTTGCAGCAGCAGGCCGTCGACTTCATCCACAGGCTGCGTGGCATCGACCTGTTCAAGGCGCCGGGCATTGCCGAAGCCATCGACTGGTGCCGGGCGCTGGCCGCGCTTGGCGTGACCGAACTCGATCCGCAATCGGTGCGCAACACGCTGGGCGTGCTGCTCAAGTACCAGGACGACCTGGCGCGCGCCGATGGCCCCACCATCGCGGACTTGCTGGCCGGCGCCACGCCCGCTGGCTGACAGGAAGCCGGACATGCCGCAGGACGTACCGCCCCCCACCGCCTTGCCGATGCTGGCGCGCAACGTCACCCATTTCACGCGGCTGCTGCGCGATGCCGGCTTTGGCCTGTCGCCCGCGCACGCGGTCGACGCACTGGAGGCGCTGCGCCACGTCGACATCGGCGCCCGCAGCGAAGTGCGTGCCGCGCTGGCCGCGTTGATGCTGTCCGGCCCCGACCAGCGGCCGCTGTTCGATGCCGCCTTCGACCTGTTCTGGCGTGACCCTGACTGGGAGGGCAAGCTGCGCGCGATGCTGCTGCCGCGCGTGGATGCCGGCACGCCGCCGCCCAAGCGCAGCAATCGCCTGGCCGATGCCCTGGCGGCGCGCCAGCCGGCCGCCGCCCGGCCCGACCCGCCGATGCGCGAGGAACGCTTCACGGCGCCGCTGACCTTCTCCGACCGCGAGCGTCTGGCGAGCCGCGACTTCGACACGCTTTCCGCAGATGAATGGCGTGCCCTGCAGCATCTGGTGCGTACGCACCGCGCCCACCTGGCGCTGCAACGGACGCGCCGGCTCCGGGCCGCCGCCTGCGGCACCCATGCCGACCTGCGCGCCAGCGCGCGGCTGGCCGTGCGCCAGCATGGTGAATGGCTGCGCTGGAAATACCGCAAGCACGCCGAGCGCAAGCCGCCCGTGGTGCTGCTGCTCGACATCTCGGGCTCCATGAGCCAGTACTCGCGCGCGGTGCTGTACTTCTGCCATGCGCTGATGCAATCGCGCGAGCGCATGCACGTGTTCCTGTTCGGCACACGGCTGACCAACGTCACCCGGGCGCTGCGCGAACGCGATCCCGACGACGCCGTGACCCTGATCGCCGAGCAGGTGCGCGACTGGGCCGGCGGCACCCGCATCGGCGCCGCGCTGGCGGCCTTCAACCGGCAATGGGCCCGCCGCACGCTGGGCGGCCGCGCCACCGTGCTGTTCGTCAGCGATGGCATCGACCTGGAACACATCGACCTGCTGGCGCAGGAGATGGCCCGGCTGCGCCGCTTCGCGCACCGCATCGTGTGGCTCAATCCGCTGCTGCGCTACGCGGGCTTCGCGCCCCAGGCGCGCGGCATCCAGGCCATCCTGCCGCATGTGGACGCGCTGCGCCCGGCACACAACCTCGACAGCCTGCTGGCACTGGAAACGCTGCTGGCGGACACCGGCAGGCCACCGCGCGTGCCACCGGACAGACAAACCGCCCCCCGACAAGGAAATCCGCCATGGAAATGAACCAGACCCAGCGCCTGCCCGTGCCGCAACAGGTGGCATGGGAGGCGCTGAACGACATAGCCCTGCTCAAGCAATGTATTCCCGGATGTGAGAGCATCGAGCCCGATGGCGAAAATGCCTACCAGCTTGCGCTGACCGCCGCCGTGGGGCCGGTCAAGGCGCGCTTCAAGGGGCGCATGGCCCTGCAGGACATCCAGGCGCCGGACAGCTACACGATCCAGTTCGACGGACAAGGTGGCGCGGCCGGCTTCGGCAAGGGGTCCGCCACGGTCACGCTGACCCCCGAAGGCGACGAGACGCTGCTCACCTATGCGGTGAAGGCGCAGGTAGGCGGCAAGATCGCGCAGATTGGCTCGCGGCTGGTGGATGCCGCCGCGCGCAAGATGGCCGATGCGTTTTTCGTGCGCTTCACCGAGGCCGTGGGCGGCAGCCCCGCCGACGCCGAAGCGCCGGACAGCGACAACGACAGCCAGAGCAACGAGGCCACCGAAGACGGCGACAAAGGCGACGACGGCGGTGGCGAGGAACAGACGAAGAAGCGGAAACGATCATGGACAGCGTGGATCTCGAAGTCCTGAAAAGCAGCGTGAAGTGGCAGCAGGAAGGACACGGCGTATTGCTGGTGACGGTGGTCAGGACATGGGGCTCGTCGCCCCGGCCTGAAGGCGCGATGCTGGCAGTACGCGACGACGGCCTTGTCGTCGGCTCGGTCTCGGGCGGATGCATCGAGGACGACATCATTTATCGCGTGCACAAGGAAGGCATCAAGGCGACGCGCCCCGAAGCCATGAAGTACGGCATCAGCGCCGAAGAAGCCCATCGCTTCGGCCTGCCTTGCGGCGGCACCATCGAACTGGTGGCCGAGCCGCTGGCGCCGCACAGCGGCCTCGCGGAACTGCTGCAGGCGGTGGAAAGCGGCCGGCTGGTGGCGCGCTCGCTGGACATGGCCACCGGGCGGGCCACGCTGGGCCACGCCGTGGCGACCGACGGCCAGACGTTCGACGGCCAGACGCTGATGACCATCCACGGGCCGCGCTACCGCATGTTGGTGATCGGCGCGGGCCAGTTGTCGAAGTACCTGTGCCAGATTGCCGTGGGCCTGGGCTTCCAGGTCACCGTGTGCGATCCGCGCGAGGAATACACCGAGACGTGGGATATCCCCGGCGTGACGATGGTGCGCACGATGCCCGACGACACGGTCGAGGCGATGCAGCTCGACGAACGCTGCGCGGTGATCGCGCTCACGCACGACCCGAAGCTGGACGACCTGGCGCTGATGGAAGCCCTGCGCACGCCCGCGTTCTACGTGGGCGCGCTGGGTTCGCGCCGCAACAACCAGGCGCGGCGCGAGCGGCTCAAGGAATTCGACCTGACCGAACTGCAACTGGCCCGCCTGCACGGCCCGGTGGGCATCTACATCGGCAGCCGCACGCCGCCCGAGATCGCCATCTCGATCCTGGCCGAGGTGGTCGCCGCCAAGAACCACGTATCGCTGCCCGACATCCTCCAGGTGGAAGGCGCCAAGGCCGCCCGCGAAATCGCGGCCGGCGAAGCCGACTGTCCGATCCTTCCCGGCGGCGTCCCCGCCGCACAGCCATGAGCAAGTCCACCCGCGCCCCGCTCATCCAGAGCGACCTGCCCACCGGCATCCTGCTGGCCGCCGGCTTCGGCCGGCGTTTCGACCCGGCCGGCCTGCGCAACAAGCTGCTCGAAAAGCTGCCCGATGGCCGCACCGTGGCCTGGCGCAGCGCGCGCACGCTGGCGGCCGGACTGCCCAATTCGATTGCCGTGGTGCGCCCCGGCATACCGGAACTGGCCGAGGAACTGCGGCGCGGTGGCTGCAAGGTGGTGGAAGCCCCGGAAGCCGAGGCCGGCATGGGCGCGGCGCTGCGCGCGGGCGTGGCGGCCTGTGCCGATGCCCGCGGCTGGGTGGTGGCGTTGGCCGACATGCCGTGGCTGTCGATGGAACTGGTGCGCGCGGTGGCCCTGACCATCACGTCGCGTGACACCATTGCGGCGCCGTGGCGCGACGGCCAGCGCGGGCATCCGGTGGGATTCGGCGAGGCCTGGAAAGACGAACTGCTGAAGCTCGACGGCGACGAAGGCGCGCGTGCGCTGCTGAAGTCGCACCCCGTCACCCGCATCCTGACCGACGACGACGGCGCGTTCCGCGATATCGACCTGCCGGGGGACGTGCGCTGACTTGCGGTTTACTCCTCTCTCCCGCCTGCGGGGGAGAGGGCGGGCCGTTCCAAATGCGACGGGTCGGCAAGCAGAACCTCGACGCCCTCTCCCCCAACCCCTCTCCCATTGCATGGGAGAGGGGAGCAAACCCTCAGCATCTCAAGCCATCAGCCCCCCTCTGTCTCCATCAGCGCGCGCAGGTACTCGCTGCTCCACCAGTGCACGTCCTGCTGGCGAATGCGTTCCAGCAGTTTCTGGTGCCGGGCGCGGCGTTCCGACAGCGGCATGTGCAGCGCCTGCTGGATCGCCTGCGCCGTGGCGCGGGTGTCATAGGGGTTCACCAGCAGCGCTTCCTTCAGCTGCTCGGCCGCGCCGGCAAAGCGCGACAGCACCAGCACGCCGGGATCGTCGGGGTCCTGCGCGGCGATGTATTCCTTGGCCACCAGATTCATGCCATCGCGCAACGGGGTGACCAGCGCCACGCAACTGGCGCGGCACAGGCCCGGCAGGCGCCGGCGCGACGTGGACCGATGGATGTAGCGCACCGGCATCCAGTCCAGCTCGCCGTATTCCCCGTTGATGGCTCCGGTGATGCCTTCCATCTCGCGGCGCAGGTCGGCATAGGCATCCACCGATTCGCGCGACGGCGCGGCAATCTGGACCAGCGTGGCGCTCGACCGGTTCTCGGGGTACTCGGCCAGCAGGGTCTGGTACGCCTTGAGCCGCTGCGGCAGGCCCTTTGAATAGTCGAGCCGGTCGATGCCCAGCAGCAGCCGGCGGCGCGCATACTGGCCGCGCATCATCTCGTAGGTTTCCACGGCCTCGTCGCCGCGTCCCAGTTCGGCAAATTCGTCGACATCGATGCCGATCGGGAACGCCTGCGCACGCACGGTGCGGTGGAACGCGCGGAAGCGGTACTCGCCCATCGGCTCCGCCCCGGCCTCGCCCTGCACGTAGCGCGAGAAATGGTCCAGGTCAGCCTGGCTCTGGAAGCCGAGCAGGTCATAGGCAAACAGCGCGCGCATCAGCCATTCGTGCTGTGGGATGGCGGCCAGGATCAGCGGTGGCGGCAGCGGCACGTGCAGGAAGAACCCGATGCGCTGGCCGCAGCCAATGGCGCGCAGTTCGGCCGCCAGCGGGATCAGGTGGTAGTCGTGGATCCAGATCACGTCGTCGGGCTTCAGCAGCGGCGCCAGCTTGCGCGCGAACAGCTGGTTCACGCGGCGGTAGGCATTGAGGCTGCCGCCGGCGTCGAAGTCCGCCAGGTCCACACGGTAGTGCAGCACCGGCCAGAGTACGCCGTTGCTGTAGCCCAGGTAGTACGCGTCATGATCCTCACGGCACAGGTCCACGGTGGCCAGCGTCACGTTGCCCGCCTGCACCTGGTGCACTTCGCCTTCGCCGGGCGTGCCGCCCTGCGCGGTTTCCACCACCTTGCCGCTCCAGCCGAACCAGAGGCCGCCCGTCTTGTTGAGCGCCTCGGAAAGCGCCACAGCCAGCCCGCCCGCCGCGTGGTTGCGGGGGTCCGCGACCCGGTTCGATACCGCTACTAGTCTGCCCATATCTCGCTTGTTGTTGTTGCCAATCCTTTCTTCAGATCACGGTGTCCCAGGGTGCCGACAGCCGCATGGCACCGTTGATCAGGCCGACCATCGAATAGGTCTGCGGGAAGTTGCCCCACATCTCTCCGGTGATCGGGTGGGTGTCTTCCGACAGCAATCCCAGCGGATTGCGTGCGGCCAGCATGGCCTCGAAGATTTCCCGCGCCTCCTCGCGCCGCCCGATGCGCGCCAGCGCGTCGATGCGCCAGAAGGTGCAGATGTTGAAGGCGGTTTCCGGCTTGCCGAAGTCGTCGGGCGCCTCGTAGCGCCGCATGTACGGCCCGTCGCACAGCGACGCTTCCAGCGCCTTGACCGTGGAAACGAAGCGCGGGTCTTTCGGGTCGATGAAGTTGACTTCGGCCATCAGCAGCACGCTGGCGTCGAGTTCCTTGCCGCCGAAGCTCTCCGCAAACGCCTGGCGGCTTTCATTCCACGATTCGTCCAGGATGCGCTGCTTCATGTGGTCGGCATGGTCATGCCAGTAGGCGGCACGCGCGGGCTGTTCGAGCTTCTCCGCGATCTTGGCCAGGCGGTCGCACGCCACCCAGCTCATCAGCGCCGACGACGTGTGGATGCGTGCGCGTGTGCGCAGTTCCCACATGCCCGCGTCGGGCGTGCCGAACACGCGTACGGCCTGCTCGCCCACGTCTTCCAGCCGGCGGAACTCGGCGGGGCCGCCGCGATAGAGCAGCCGGTGGTCGTGAAAGGCTTGCGCGGCGGCCAGCACCACGTTGCCATAGACATCGTGCTGGAAGTGCTCCTGCGCCTGGTTGCCCACGCGCACCGGCCCCATGCCGCGATAGCCGCTCAGATGATCGAGCATGCTTTCCGGCAGTTCTCGTTCGAGCCCGATGCCGTAAAGCGGCTGGATATGTCCGTCCTGCGACTGCATCACCACGTTGGACAGCCAGCGCAGGTAGTCTTCCATCGTGCCGACTTCAGACAGGCTGTTCAGCGCACGCACCACGAAGAACGCGTCGCGCAGCCAACAGAAGCGGTAATCCCAGTTCCGGCCGCTGCCGGGCGCCTCGGGGATGCTGGTGGTCATCGCGGCCACGATGGCACCCGTTTCCTCGTACAGCGACATCTTCAGCGTGATGGCGGCACGGATCACGGCGTCCTGCCATTCGCGCGGCACGGCCAGCCGGCGGCTCCAGAGGCGCCAGTACGAGGTCGTTTCCTGCTCGAAGTCGCGGGCGGTGTCGTCCACACCGTGCGTGAGCGTTTCGTCGGGTCCGAGGATGAAGTTGTAGCCGCGCGTGACTAGGAAGGGCGTATTCGACAGCACGTAGGCCAGCGGCGCGTCGGTGGTCAGGCGCAGCGTCATGTCGTCGCTGACAAAACGCGCGTGGCTGCTGCCGCGCGTGACCTGCGGCTTGGTGCGGCCCCAGTTGAAGCGGGGCGCCACCGTCACACGCACGCGCGGCGCGCCCCGGATCGGCCGGATGCGCCGCACCAGCGTCAACGGACGGAAGTAGCGGCCCAGCCGGAAGAAGCGCGGGCAGAAATCGGTGATCTCCAGGCAGCTGCCATGCTGGTCGATCAGCCGCGTGCGCAGCACGGCCGTATTCGGCTCGTACCACTGCGTGGCTTCCTGGAAGTCCTCGATCTCGATATTGAAGTGGCCGGCGTTCTCGCCGGTATCGAGCAGCGCATTGAAGACCGGGTCGCCGTCGAAGCGCGGCATGCAGCACCAGACGATGCGGCCACGCCCGTCGACCAGCGCCGAAAACGCGCAGTTGCCGATCATGCCGAGCGACAGCGACGGATCGGCCTGGCGGCAGGAGCTGTCCGAATCCGTGTTGACCGCCGGCGCCTCGGTGGCGATGGCGGGGTTGAGGTTGGCAGGGTCACTCACAACGGTTTCTCCCTTGCAGGTGATGGGGGTGAAAGGGGATCGGACGGGTCTTCGCGGCGCGCCATCAGATGGGTAAGCGCGTGTGCGGAGCGATGCAGCCATTCGCGCAGGACGGCGGGCGCCGGCACGCTGACCGACGCGGCCGTGGCACGCTGGCCCACCAGCAGGCCCACGCCGCCCAGTTCGCGGACCACCGTAAAGCCGGCCTCGTCGGTCACGTCGTCACCGGCAAACAGCGGCATGCGGCCGGCAAAGGGCGCCGAGCGCATAAACGTGGCAATCGCCCCGCCCTTGTCCACGCCGGCCGGCTTGATCTCGATGACCATCTTGCCGGGTAGCGCGTCGAGCCCGACCGCATCGCGCAGCACATCGGCCACGGCGGCGCGCACCAGCGGCTCCAGTTCAGGCACCTGGCGATAGTGGATGGCCACGGCCACCGACTTGCGCTCCAGCTGCAGGCCGGGGTGCTTGAGCACCAGCGCTTCGAGCTTCGGCAGCAACGGACCGATGCCCGGCGCGGGTGGCCGCACGATGCTCTCGGCGCCGTGGCGGAATTCCGCGCCGTGCACGCCGGCGGCCGGCAATCGCAACGGTTGCAGGAAATAGTCGAGTTCGTCCACGGGACGACCCGAGACGATGGCCAGCGCGCCGTCCAGGCAGGTGTGCAGCGCACGCAGCGTGCCGACCAGCTGGGGCTCCACCTGCACCAGGTCGGGGCGCGGCGCAAGATCGGCCAGCGTCCCGTCGAAGTCCAGGAACAGCGCGGTGTTGGGTTCGATGAGAGGTAGGGGGGGCATCGCGTGAAACCGTAGCACGCCGATTTGCCGAGCGTCCACCGGGCGCTGTCCTACAACAGTGGCCCTTGCGGCACGCGGGGCGCTCCCATGCGAAGCCGGGGCCCGCAAGTGCGCCATCCATTATCATTGGCGGTTTCCGCCGATTTTTCCGGCTTTTTTTGCCACGGCCAAGCGTGGCGCTCGCAGACCATGACCCGCACCCCCGCCAAGCCCGATTATTTGAAGAAGATCCTGACCGCCAAGGTCTACGACGTGGCACAGGAGACCGAACTGACCTACGCCCCCGCGCTGTCGGCACGCACGAACAACGCGGTCTGGTTCAAGCGCGAAGACACCCAGCCGGTGTTTTCGTTCAAGTTGCGCGGGGCGTACAACAAGATGGCGTCGCTGCGGCCCGAGGAACTCAAGCGCGGCGTGATCGCCGCTTCGGCCGGCAACCATGCCCAGGGCGTGGCCCTGTCCGCCGCCCGGCTGCAGTGCAAGGCCATGATCTGCATGCCGACCACCACGCCGCAGGTGAAGATCGACGCCGTGCGCGAGCGCGGCGGCGAATGGGTGCAGATCGTGCTGCATGGCGATTCGTACAGCGATGCCTACCTGCACGCGGCCGAACTGGAAAAGAAGCACAAGCTCACGTTCATCCACCCGTTCGACGACCCCGACGTCATCGCCGGCCAGGGCACCATCGCCATGGAGATCCTGCGCCAGCACCCGGGCCCGATCCACGCGATCTTCGTGGCCATCGGCGGCGGCGGCCTGATTTCGGGCATTGCCAGCTACGTGAAGGCCGTGCGCCCCGACATCAAGGTGATCGGCGTGCAGACGTTCGATTCCGACGCGATGAAGCGTTCGGTGGACGCCGGCAAGCGCGTGGAGCTGAAGGACGTGGGCCTGTTCTCGGACGGCACCGCAGTGAAGCTGGTGGGCAAGGAGACCTTCCGCATCACGCGCGAACTGGTGGACGAGATCATCCTGGTGGATACCGATGCCATCTGCGCGGGCCTGAAGGATGTGTTCCAGGACACGCGCAGCATCCTGGAGCCGGCCGGCGCGCTGGCCGTGGCCGGCCTGAAGGCCTATGCCGAGCGCGAAAAGCTCAAGAGCCAGCACCTGGTGGCCATTGCCTGCGGCGCCAACATGAACTTCGACCGCCTGCGCTTCGTGGCCGAGCGTGCCGAAGTGGGCGAGGCCCGCGAGGCCATCTTCGCGGTCACCATCCCCGAGGAACGCGGCAGCTTCAAGCGCTTCTGCGAACAGGTCGGCACCCGCAGCGTGACCGAGTTCAACTACCGCATCGCCGACACCGGCGTGGCGCACATCTTCGTGGGCCTGCAGATCGCCAGCCGCGCGGAAAGCGACAAGATGGCCGCCAACTTCCGCCGCCATGGCTTTGACACGCTGGACCTGTCCAACGACGAACTGGCCAAGCAGCACATCCGCTACATGGTGGGCGGCCATTCGCCGCTGGCGCACGACGAACTGCTGTACCGCTTCGAGTTTCCGGAGCGTCCCGGCGCCCTGATGCGGTTCCTGTCGAGCATGAGCCCGAACTGGAACATCAGCCTGTTCCACTACCGGAACCAGGGCGCGGACACGTCGAACATCCTGGTCGGCATCCAGGTCCCCAAGAACGAAAAGCGCGAATTCCGCACGTTCCTTTCCACGCTCGGCTACGTACACTGGGATGAGACCGACAACCCCGTCTACAAGCTGTTCCTGTCCTGAGACCGACCATGACGCTTCCTGAGCACTCGCCGCTGGGCAAGCCCTCGGCCTACAAGACCGAATACGACCCGACGCTGCTGTTCCCTATCCCGCGCCAGCCCAAGCGCACGGAGATCGGCCTGCCGGAAGGCAAGGCCCTGCCGTTCTTCGGTGTCGATATCTGGAATGCCTACGAGGTGTCGTGGCTGAACCTGAAGGGCAAGCCGCAAGTGGCGCTGGCCACGTTCATCATTCCGGCCGATACGCCGAACATCGTCGAATCGAAGTCGTTCAAGCTGTACCTGAATTCGTTCAACCAGAGCAAGATCGCGTCGGCCGAGGCGCTGCAGCAGCTGCTGCATCACGACCTGTCCGAAGCCACGGGCGGCACGGTGCAGGTGCGGCTGGTGACCGAATCGGATCTTGGCACGCAGAAGATGGGCGAACTGGACGGCCTGCTGCTTGATCGCCTGGACATCGAGACCGACGTCTACGAACCCGATCCGACGCTGCTCAAGGCCGACCAGGATGAATCGCCGGTGGAGGAATCGCTGGTGTCGCACCTGCTGAAGTCGAACTGCCTGGTGACCGGGCAGCCCGACTGGGGCAGCGTGCAGATCCGCTACGTGGGCGCACCGATCGACCAGGAAGGGCTGCTCAAGTACCTGATCTCGTTCCGCAACCACAACGAGTTCCACGAGCAGTGCGTGGAGCGGATCTTTACCGACGTGATGCGCATGTGCAAGCCGGTGAAGCTGGCCGTCTACGCGCGCTACACGCGCCGTGGCGGGCTGGACATCAACCCGTTCCGCACCAACTTCAACACGCCGTGGCCGGACAACCGGCGCAACGCGCGGCAGTAACACTGCCGCCGGCCGGGCCGGTTCATCAGAACTCCGCGTGGGCGCGGATGCCGATGAACTTGGCCGGTCCGCGGTCGCGGTTGTAGCCCGGGTTTCGCACGTACTGGAAGTCCGGGCTCAGCGTCAGCGTCTTCCACACCGCCACGCTGTAGTAGATCTCGACGATCTGCTCCGGCCCGTAGCGCAACGCGCCATCGCCCAGGAAGGCCCCCAGGCCGCCGGCGGCCAGGTAGTTGCGGTGCCCCGATCCCAGCATGTTCACGGCCACGGCCAGACCCACCTCGTCCTTGGGGCGGCCCCATTTCGCGCCCTTCATCGTGCCACCCGCCGACACCTGCCGGCCGATTTCGGTGAAGGCATAGGTTTCGGTCTTGTCGTCGGACCAGTTGGCACGCAGGAACACGCCGGCGTCGTCGGCCACTTCCTGCAGGAAGGCCAGCCCCACGCCCCACTTGCTGTGCTCGCGCCGCACATCGGCCACATCGGGCGTCACGCCGTTGGCCTGGCCGAAGGCGATGGCGTCGTTGAACGCCCCCATGCGCGCCTTGTTCCGCCATAGCAGCAGGCGCGCCTGGCCGGGCCGTTCCGCGATGGTGTAGCGCTTTTCCAGCTCCAGCATCTGGCCGTAGTGCTCGAACAGCCGGGTGTCCAGCTCGCGCCCGTTCGATTCGATCGGCTGCAGGAAATGGCCCACACGCGCCGACCAGCCATCGCCGACGTATTCGAGCGCCGCGCCCCAGTTATAGCCGCGCGAATCGGCGGGATAGTCCCACGAGCCGTGCGTCATGAACGACCAGTTCATGAACTGCGTGCGGGGGTCGGAGCCATACGGGTTCTGGTCGAACACGTCGATCACGCCGAAGTTGCCGGCGGTCAGCACCAGGCGCTGCTTGTCCACCGTGCGCGCGAACTGGTTGAAATCGGATTCCAGCGTCTCATCGCCGCCGCCCAGGCCCCAGTACTGCCGGATAAAGGCGCGCGCGCGATAGACCTTCGGGGTCGTGCTGGCCGTCTTGGCCAGTTCGCCGTTCGACAGGCCGCCCATGCCGTGCAGGTCGGAAAACGGCACGCCCTGCGCCACCTCGGGGTTGAGGTGGAATTCGGCGCCCTTCCACAGCCGCAGTCCCAGGTCGAACGTGGCCGTGAACGAGTAGCTCTTGGCACGATCGGGCGTCAGGCTGTTCTCGCCCGAATACGGCGCGCTGAACGCGGGCTTACGCTGCCAGATGTAGGTGGTCTGCCCGTGAAATGCGAACGGGCTCTCCATATCGTTCACAAGCGGCACGCTGGCTGCCGGCGCGGTGACGGTCGGAGCGGCGGGAGCGGTCAGGGCGTCCGCGGGCGTCGTTTCCTGCGCGTGCGCCGCCCACGGCAAGGCCGTACTCGCCACCATCCAGGCGGCAAGCTGACGGACAAAGCGCGGGCGCGGCTGCAACACGGCGGCCAGGAAACGGAAACGCTGCATAGGAAAACCCGGGATGCGGATGCACCACCTACGGGCACCCTTCTTGACAGGCGCGAGCATAGCCAAGCCCACATGACATGTCTACCTTGTTTTGCTGCGACGCAGCATTCCGCCAACGCTTGTTTTATCAACGCTTTGCGGTGGCGCAAAGCCGACGTTGTAACCGTCCTTGTATTAATTAATCCGAAAATTAATATTGACCGGAGCCCTGCCGTTTTTTGGCTCCCAGACGACTCTCCGATGTCTTCCCCGGACTGGTTTCGATGCCCAACCGCCCGCCGACCGATTCCCCGCGCCGCCCCGGCCGCCCTGCCGCGCAGGCTGCCGACGCTGGCCAGCGCGATCGCCTGATCGATGCCGCCGTCACGCTGTTCGCCAGCCATGGCGTAGCGGCCACCTCGACCAAGGCCATCGCCGCCGAAGCCGGCGTCACGCCCGCCCTGGTGCATTACTACTTTCGCGACCGCGACGCGCTGCTCGACGCCATCTTCGAGGAACGGGTCCAGCCCCTGATCGAGCACGTATTCGGCACCCTGCAAGCCGGCCCGTCTGACCCCGTCGCCCGTATCCAGGCGCTGGCGGAGCAGTTGATCCGCACGGCGTCGGCCACGCCGTGGTTCCCGGGCCTGTGGATACGCGAGATCGTCGGCACGGAAGGCCAGTTGCGCGAGCGCCTGCTGCAGCGGGTGGCCCTGCAACGCGCGCATCTGATCGCCAGCCCCCTGGCGGCCGCCCATGCGCAGGGGCAGCTCAATCCTGGCCTGGAGCCGGCGCTGGTCATGGTGTCGCTGATCGGCCTGACGCTGCTGCCGCTGGCCACCACGCATATCTGGCGCGCCCTGCCCGGCGCCGCCGACATCGACACCGACACGCTGGTGCGCCACGTCACCGCTCTGCTGGGCCACGGGCTGTCCGTGCCGTCCAACGCCCGCCCTGAACCCGGTATCCCGGAGCCCGCATGATGCTTCCCATCCCGAACCGCACCTGGCCCCTGCTGCTGGCCGCCATGTCCCTGCCGATGCTCGCCGCCTGCAGCCATGACAAGCCCTCGACCTGGCAGGGCTATGTGGAAGGCGAGTTCGTCGCCGTGGCCTCGCCGTTCGCCGGCCGCCTCGAAACGCTGTCGGTCGATCGCGGCCAGCAGGTCAGCAGCGGCGCGCCATTGTTCGTGCTGGAATCCGACGACGAACGCGCCGCACGCCAGCAGGCCGCCGAACAGGTGCGCGTGGCCGAGGCCCAGCTGGCCGACATCCAGACCGGCAAGCGCCCCGTGGAAGTGGCCGTCAACCAGGCGCAACTGGTACAGGCCCAGGCACAGGCCGGACGCAGTGCCGCCCAGCGCAAGCGCGACGAGGCGCAGTTCGACATCGGCGGCATCTCGAAGGCGCAGCTCGACGAAAGCCGCGCCACGGCCGACGCCGACGCCGCCCGCGTGCGCGAACTGCAGCGCGATATCGACGTGGCCCGGCTGCCCGGCCGCAAGGACCAGCTGGCCGCGCAAAGCGCGCAGATCGATGCCGCTCGCGCCGCGCTGGCGCAAGCCGAGTGGAAGCTGTCGCGCAAGTCGGTCAATGCCACGGTGTCCGGACTGGTCTACGACGTGCCGTTCCGCCCCGGCGAATGGGTGCCCGCGGGCAGCGCCGTGGTGCGCATGCTGCCGCCCGGCAACGTCAAGGTGCGCTTCTACGTGCCCGAGGCCGTGGTCGGGTCGCTGAAGAACGGCCAGGCCATCACCATCCATTGCGATGGCTGCGCGGCGCCCGTGGCCGCCAAGGTCACCTATGTATCGAACGAGGCCGAGTACACGCCGCCCGTCATCTACAGCAACGAAACCCGCCGCAAGCTCGTGTTCCTGATCGAGGCCCGCCCCAGCGCCGCCGACGCGCCGAAGCTGCGTCCCGGCCAGCCGGTGGAGGTGACGCAATCATGAACACGCAGGCCACCGGCGGACTTGGCAACGGCAAGGCAGCCAACGACGGCAATGGCCATGGCAATGGCCACCGCAACGGCGAACTCGTCATCGACGTACACGATCTCAACAAGCATTTCGGCGACAAGCACGTGGTCAACAACCTGACCATGCAGGTGGCCCGCGGCGAGATCTTCGGCTTCCTGGGGCCGAACGGCAGCGGCAAGACCACGTCGATCCGCATGATGTGCGGCCTGCTGACGCCGGACTCCGGCTCCGGCACCTGCCTGGGCTACGACATCCTCAAGCAGGCGGCCGACATCAAGCGCAACGTCGGCTACATGACGCAGCGGTTCTCGTACTGGGAAGACCTGTCGATCCGCGAGAACCTCGATTTCGTCGCCCGCGTCTACGACATGCCCAACCGCAAGGACGTGGTGGCGCGCGCGCTGGAAGACCTGGGCCTGCAGTCGCGCGCCGAGCAGCTGGCCGGCTCGCTGTCCGGCGGCTGGAAGCAGCGGCTGGCGCTGGCCGCGTGCCTGCTGCACGAGCCGCAACTGCTGCTGCTCGACGAACCCACCGCCGGCGTCGACCCCAAGGCGCGCCGCGACTTCTGGGAACAGCTTCACCAACTGGCCGCGCGCGGCATTTCGGTGCTGGTCAGCACGCACTACATGGACGAGGCCGAGCGCTGCCACAAGCTCGCCTATATCGCCTACGGCAAGCTGCTGGCCCAGGGCACGTCCGATGAAGTCGTGGCCAGCCAGCACCTGAGCACCTGGAGCGTCGAGGGTGACAACCTGGCCGAACTGTCCGCGCAGCTGCAGGGCAAGCCCGGCGTGGACCAGACCGTGGCATTCGGCACCGCGCTGCACGTGACCGGCAAGGACGCCGCGCAACTGGAGCAGACGCTCCGGCAATATGCTGGCGCCGACCACCGCCTCGTGCAGACCGAGACCAGCCTCGAAGACGTGTTCATCCACATGATGGGCGGCGCGCAGGACAACATGGCCGCCCCGCCGCCGAAGAAGGCCGCGCACGGCCGCAAGGAGTCGTCATGAGCGCCGCGCGCCAGCCCTCGCGCGCGACCAGGCGCTCGCCGCACACTGCTTTCTCGCTGCAGCGCTGGTGGAGCATCGTGCTGAAGGAATTCCTGCAACTGCGCCGCGACCGCATCACGTTCGGCATGATCGTGGCCCTGCCCATCGTGCAGTTGCTGCTGTTCGGCTTCGCCATCAACAGCGATCCGCGCCACATGCCCACGGCGGTGATCGTCGCGGAGCACAGCGACTTCTCGCGCACGTTCATCGCGGCGATGGAAAACTCCACGTACTTCCGCGTGGTGCGCACGATGCCCGACGAGGCCGCGGGCCGCGAGGCGCTGCTGCGGGGCGACGTGCAGTTCGTGGTCAACATCCCGCACGACTTCTCGCGGCGGCTGCTGCATGGCGACCGTCCCCAGATCCTGGTGGAAGCCGATGCCACCGACCCGTCGGCCACGGGCCAGGCCATCGCGGCGCTGTCGCAGTTGCCGGACACCGTCGCGCGCATCGACCTCAAGGGTGCGCTGGCGCCGCTGGCCGGCGGCAAACCGGCCTTCGACGTGAACGTGCATCGCCTGTACAACCCGGAAGGCATCACGCAGTACAACATCGTGCCTGGGTTGATGGGCACCATCCTGACGATGACGATGGTCATGATGACGGGCCTGGCCATGACGCGCGAACGCGAGCGCGGCACGATGGAAAACCTGCTGGCCACGCCGGTGCAGCCCGTCGAGGTCATCTCGGGCAAGATCGTCCCGTACATCTTCATCGGCCTGATCCAGGCCACCATCATCGTGCTGGCCGCGCACTATGTGTTCTCCGTGCCGTTCCTGGGCTCGGTGCTGGCGGTGTACCTGGCCACGCTGCTGTTCATCGCGGCCAACCTGACGGTGGGCATCACGCTGTCGTCGCTGGCCAGCAATCAGCTGCAGGCGGTGCAACTGACGTTCTTCTACTTCCTGCCGAACATCCTGCTGTCCGGCTTCATGTTCCCGTTCGCCGGCATGCCGACGTGGGCACAGTGGATCGGCAACGTGCTGCCGATGACCTATTTCAACCGGATGGTCCGCAGCATCATGCTCAAGGGCAGCGGCTGGACCGAACTCTGGCCCAACGTCTGGCCCGTGGCGCTGTTCACGGTCATCGTCATGGGCATCGCCGTTCGCTTCTACAAGCGCACGCTCGACTGACACGCGGAGCCCCGCCATGCGTACGTTCCCCACCCTGCTCGCTTCGGTCGCCGCGCTTTCCGCGCTGCTGGTTGCCGGTTGCGCGGTCGGCCCCGATTTCCGCACCCCCGACGCCCCCACCGACGCGCGCTACACGGCCGGCCCGCAGCCGCTGCAGATGCCGGCTGCGGGCTATCCCACGCAAACGCTGCAGGCCGGCGACGTGCCCGCCCAATGGTGGACGCTGTTCGGCAATCCGCAACTCGATGAAACGGTACGCATCGCACTGGCCAGCAGCCCCACGCTGACCCAGGCGCGCGCCCGCCTGCGCGAAGCCCAGGAGAACCTGGCCGCGCGCACCGGCGCCACCCAGTTTCCGCAGGTCGATGCCAAACTGAACACCACGCGCCAGCAGGTGGACCTGACCTCCGTCGGCATCACGCAGTTTCCGAGCCCAGGGCCGTTCACGCTCTACAACGCCAGCGTGCAGGTGTCCTACGCGCTGGACCTGTTCGGCGGGCAACGGCGCGAACTCGAAGGCCTGCGCGCCGCCGTGGATTACCAGCGCTACGAGCTTGAGGCGGCCCGCCTGTCGCTGGCCGCGAACGTGGCCACTACGGCGATCCGCGAGGCCGGGCTGCGCGCGCAACTTGCCGATACGGTGGCCATCGCCGAAGCGCAGCAGCGCCAGCTTGGCATCATGCAACAGCGGCTGAAGGCCGGCGGCGTGGCCCGCGTGGACGTGCAGCGGCAGCAGTCCGAACTGGCGCAGACGCAGGCGCTGGTGCCGGGGCTGTCGCAACAGCTTGATGCCGCGCGCCACCAGCTGGCCGTCTACACGGGACAGACCCCGGGCAGCGCGCAACTGCCCGAGTTCCGGCTCGAAGACCTGCACCTGCCCGAGACCCTGCCGGTCAGCCTGCCCGCCGAACTGGCGCGCCGCCGCCCCGATATCCGCGCGGCCGAGGCGCTGCTGCACCAGGCATCCGCCGACATCGGCGTGGCCACGGCCAACCTCTACCCGCAGATCACGCTGACGGCCAGCGGCGGCACCCAGCAGATGCGCGCCCGCGACCTGTTCAGCAGCATGAATGTCTGGAGCCTCGCCGCCGGCGTGGTGCAGCCCGTGTTCCACGGCGGCGAGCTACGCGCGCAGAAGCGCGCCAAGGAAGCGGCGTACGAACAGTCGCTGGGTGCCTACCAGCAGGCCGTGCTGCAGGGCCTGCAGAACGTGGCCGACACGCTGCGCGCCCTCGACGCCGACGCCGGCACGCTCCAGGCCCGCGCCGACAACGCCACGCAAACGCGCGACACGCTGGCCATCGTCAACGAGCAATACCGGCTGGGCGGCGTGAGCCAGTTCACGGTCATCGACGCCGAACGCCAGGCCCGCCAGGCCACGCTCGACCTGTCGCAGGCCCGCGCCGCAAGACTGGCCGATTCGGCAGCGCTGATGCAGGCACTGGGAGGGGGGTGGTGGGGTGAGGAGGCGACGGTGGGAAGCTTGAAATAGAGGATGTCGGCATCGGAAACGTCTACCCTCTCCCCCGCCCCTCTCCCGCCCGCGGGAGAGGGGAGAACACCAAGCGCATGACAAAGGCTGCCGGATCGCTCCCCTCTTGCGAGGCGCGGAGTGGCAAGGGGTGCTGGGTCTCTCCCCTCTTGCGGGGCGCGGAGAACACCAAGCGCATGACAAGGGCTGCTGGGTCGCTCCCCTCTTGCGAGGCGCGGAGTGGCAAGGGGTGCTGGGTCTCTCCCCTCTTGCGGGGCGCGGAGAACACCAAGCGCATGACAAGGGCTGCTGGGTCGCTCCCTGTAGTGGTCAAGTTTTTTCAGACAGGTATTAGGGTGGTCTGTTGGAACTTGTCCTCGTAGTCTGTTGGCGACGTGTAGCCCAGTGTCGAATGCAAGCGCACCGGGTTGTAGAAGCCCACGATGTACTGCGTGATGTCGCGCCGGGCTTCCGCCCGGTCGACGTACCGCCTCTGCCAGACGCGCTCCATCTTCAGGTTCAGGAAGAAGCGTTCGGCTACAGCGTTATCCCAGCAATCGCCGGCCCGGCTCATGCTGCAAACCAGGCCGTGGCGCGCCAGCAATCCCTGGTACTCCTCGCTTGCATACTGGCTGCCGCGGTCCGAATGCACAATCAGTCCGGGCGCCGGATTGCGCTGCAGGATGGCCATCTTCAAGGCCGACGCCACCAGCGCGGCGGGCATGGCCGCTGCGCTGGCCCAGCCCACTACCTTGCGCGAATACAGGTCCAACACCACCGCCAGATACAACCAGCCTTCCCCCGTGCGCACATACGTGATGTCCGACACCCAGGCCCGGTTGGGCTGTGCGGGCCTGAACTGCCTGCTCAGCACGTTCGGCGCCACCGGCCTCCCATGCCGGCTGTCAGTCGTCGCCACGAACTTGCGCTTCCACACCGGGTGCAGATTCTCCTGGCGCATCAGCGTGCGGGCCCGATAGCGCCCGATCTTCACCCCCTGCTTGTCCAAATCCTGCGCCACGCGCCGGCTGCCGTAGGTACGTCCGCTGGCCTCGAACGCCGCCCGCACATACACCGCCTGCCGCAAGGCCTTCTCCTTGGTGGCAGGCTCTCGCCCGGCCGCGTAATACCCCGCCCGGCTCACGCCCAGTACCCGGCATGCCCGACTGATGGAGATCGCCTCCTTCTGCAATCCGCTAACCACTCGATAGATCACTTGAGTTCGCGGGCGAAGAAGGCCGATGCCTTTTTTAGGATCAGGTTGTCCTCCTTCAGTCGGCGGTTTTCCTCTTCGAGCTGGCGGATGCGCTGCTGCTCAGGCGTCAGCGGCTTGCCCACTCCCTTGCCGCCAGCCACTTCAAGGTCGTATTGGACCAGCCAGCGCCGTAAGGCGGTCTCGCCAATCGCCATCGTGTGGCAAACCTCGGCGACCGATAGGCCCTGATCCCGGATCATCCGGACTACCTCCAGCTTGAAGGCAGCGTCAAACTTGCGGCGTTGCTTTGTCATGTCGTCTTTCCTCGTCGATCGTGATTTTCCACCTATCGACCTGTCTGAGGAAATTGGACCACTACACCCCTCTCCCGCCTGCGGGAGAGGGGCTGGGGGAGAGGGCAAGCGCATCAAGTGCTATGAGCGCAGATATCCCCTCAACCGCCTCACTCCTTCATCCAGCCGCGCCACGTCGCATGCGTAGCACCACCTGACGAAGCCCTCGCCCTCGTCGCCGAACGCGCTGCCGGGGGCCAGCCCAAGGTGGGCCTCGCGCACCAGGCGCTTGCAGAGCGCCAGGCTGTCGGTGGCGCCTGCCAGCCGGAAGAACACGTACATGGCGCCATCGGGCGCGTGGGCTTCCACCCCCGGCAGGCTGGAAAGCGCGCCCACCAGATGATCGCGCGACGTGCGCAGCCGCTGCACCAGGTCTTGCGTAAACGCCTCGCCCTGCTGCACGGCCACGATGCCGGCCTCCTGCACGAACGACGGCGCGCACGAGGTGTTGTATTCGATCAGCTTGCCCAGGTCGTCCATCAGCGACGCGGGCAGCACCATCCAGCCCAGCCGCCAGCCCGTCATCAGCCAGGCCTTGGAGAACGAGTTCACCGCGATCACGCGCTCGTCGCGGCTGGCGATATCGAGGAAGGATGGCGCGTTGCCGCCCTCGCTGCCGTAGTAGAGCCGTTCGTAGACTTCGTCGGCGATGATCCAGATGCCGTGGCGGCGGCAGTGGTCCAGTACGGCCTGCTGCTGGGCGCGCGGCATGACCCAGCCCGTGGGGTTGTTCGGCGAATTGATCATCACCGCCCGCGTGCCGGGGGTCAGGGCACGCAGCAGGCGGTCAGTGTCGAGCGTCCAGCCTTCGTCGCCAAAATCGAGCGATACCGTTTCCACGGTGGCGCCGAGGATGCGCGGAATTTCCACCAGGTTGGGCCAGAGCGGCGTGACGCAGACCACGCGGTCGCCGGGGCCGGCCACCAGCTGCGCGGCCAGCATCAGCGCGTTGACGCCTGCGCTGGTCACGGCGATGTTGTCGACCGGCGTGGCGCCGTGCAGCCGCGTCACGTAGTCGGACAGCGCGGCCCGCAGCGGCGCGATCCCAAGGTTGTGCGTGTAGAACGTGGCGCCGCTGGCCAGCGCCTGGGCGGCGGCGTCGCGGATGAAGGCTGGCGTGACCTGGTCGGATTCGCCAAACCAGAACGGCATGACATCCGGCAGGCCGATGCCGGCGTTAGCCACCTCGCGGATGCGCGAGGCGCGCAGGCCATGGACGATGTCCCGCGCCAGCGGCGCGGCTTCAGGGGGAGAAGGCAGGCGGGACGGGCTGGCGGACATCGGCACTCCTGGCGTGGAAACGGATGAAGCGCCTAGCGTACCGGAATCCCGCCGGCCCTGCCGGGACGAATGACTGGGGGATTACGCGAAGCGCGCCCGCAGGTCGTCGGCCGTCATCGCCGCATAGCCGAGGCTGTTCAGCGGCGTGCGCACGGCACGCAGCAGGCCGGCGTTATCGGGCGCCGTGGTGCCATCGGGCAGCGTCATGTTGTTCTCGAAGCCGATGCGCGCGTGCCCGCCCAGCATCACGGCCGCGGCCGCGCAATCGGCTTCCTGCTTGCCGAAGGCGCAGACCGCCCATTCGACGCCGCTCTGGTCCAGCCCCATGTCGTGCCACGCGGCCAGGAACGGCAGCAGGTCCGTGGGCGACGACTTCTGGCCAGCCGAGTAGCGGCCCAGCACGAACAGCACCCAGTGGCGGCCTTCGGGAATCGCCCCGCTCCCCCGCAGCGCGGCATAGCGGCGCACATCGTTGGCGTCGTAGAGGATGTACTGCGCCACCACGTGCTCGCGATGCATCCACTGGAAGAAGGCTTCTGCCGCTGGCAGCGCCGCATCGTCGGGCACCAGTTCGCGCACCGCCACCGACGCGGCCTCCGGACGCAGCGCCTGCACCATGGCGATCTGCTGGGCCGGCTGGCAGATGCCCACCGCTTCGGTGGTCAGTTGCAGCACCAGGTTCTGGCCAACCGCCTGGCGCACGGCCGCGATGGCCGGCTCGTAGTCGGCCACTTCGAGACTGTGCGTGGCGTCGGCCTTGCGCACGTGCAGGTGGATCATCGCCGCGCCGGCTTCCACGCAGTCACGCGCGCACTGGGCCAGCTCGTCGGGGGCGATGGGCAGCCGCGCGTGGTCGGCGTGGGTCTTGCGCGCGCCGTTGGGCGCCACGGCCAGGGAGAAGGGACGGCGCAGGGTATCGATCGTCATGCGTCGTTCCTCAGGCCGGCAGCACAGTGTTCACCGACTGCACGAAGCGGTCGACGATGTTGTCGATATCGGCCGGCGTGCAGATGAACGGCGGCGCAAACAGCACGTGGTCGCCGTGGATGCCATCGACGGTGCCACCCATCGGGTAGACCAGCAGGCCATTCTCCATGCAGGTGCGCTTGAGCACGGCGTGGGTCTTCCTGGCCGGATCGAACGTGGCCTTGGTGGCGCGGTCGGCCACGAACTCGACGCCGACGAACAGGCCGCGGCCCCGCACGTCACCAAGATTCGGATGGTCACCCAGCGCCTCGCGCAGCCGTGCGCGCAGTTGCTCGCCACGCGCCAGCACGTTGTCGAGCAGCTTGTCCTCGGCAATCGTGCGCTGCACGGCCAGCGCAGCGGCGCACGCGGTGGCGTGCCCGATATACGTATGGCCGTGCTGGAAGAAGCCGCTGCCGCCGACGATGGCTTCGTAGATGCGCGCGGTGGACAGCATCGCGCCAATCGGCTGATAGCCGGCACCCAGGCCCTTGGCGATGGTCACGATGTCGGGCACCACGCCGTCTTCCTCGCACGCGAACAGGTAGCCGGTGCGGCCCATGCCGGACATCACTTCGTCCAGGATCAGCAGCACGCCGTACTTGTCGCACACGGCGCGGATGCGCTTGAGATAGTCCGCCACCGGCGGCACCGCGCCGGCCGTGGCGCCGACCACGGTCTCGGCCACGAAACCGGCCACCGAATCGGGCCCCAGTTCCAGGATCTTGGCCTCCAGCTCGTCGGCCAGGCGCTGCGCGTATTGCACGTCGGTCTCGCCGGCCGCCTGGTCGCGATAGGCATAGCACGGCGACACGTGATGCGCGGGCACCAGCAGCGGCAGGAACGGCTCCCGGCGCCAGGCGTTGCCGCCAATGGCCAGCGCGCCCAGCGTGTTGCCGTGATAGCTCTGCCGGCGCGCGATGAAATGCCGGCGCTGCGTCTGGCCAATCTCGACGAAGTACTGCCGCGCCAGCTTCAGCGCGGCTTCCACCGCCTCGGAACCACCCGACACGAAGTACACGTGGTTCAGGTCGCCAGGCGCGGCATCGGCCAGCGTTTGCGCCAGCGTCTCGGACACTTCGGTGGTGAAGAACGACGTGTGCGCATAGGCCAGCGTATCCACCTGCGACTTGATCGCCTCGATCACGCGCGGATGGCCGTGCCCCAGGCACGACACCGCCGCGCCACCCGAGGCGTCCAGATAGGCGCGGCCGTTGCTGTCGAACAGCTCGATACCCTTGCCGCCAACGGCGACGGGCAAGGTTTGCTTGGGATTGCGATGAAAGACGTGCGTCATGGTCGGTCGGCGTGCAGGAAAGCGCGTGGGGCGCGAAACAGGTAGTCAGTATAGGAACAACATACCGCCTACGCAACAACTGTTTCATCGAATAGCATCAACGAAACATACGATTCCCGCAATTCCGCCGACACCGGCAGGCGACCTATGCAACAATCGTTGCAAATCCCGCTTTTTCATCACATCGATGTCCGCCGACCAGCCGAACCCTCCCGAATCGCTCGACGCCCTGCTCGACCAACTGCGCGCGGAATTTCCGAATCTCAGCGTCCAGTTCCAGGGCGGCGCGCGCTATCTGCTGGACCATCCGCGCGACATCGCCATCCAGTCGATGCGCAAGGTGGCCGCCAATGCGGGGGTGCAGCCGGCGACGCTGGTGCGCCTGTCGCAGTCGCTGGGATTCGAGGGCTGGCAGGGGCTGCGCGAGCTGTTCGTGACGGCCGTGCGCGAAGGCGGCAGCCAGCCGTACGCGCGCCGGGCGCGCAAGGTGGTCAAGGACTCGGACAAGACCAGCGGCCCGGGCAAGATGCTGGCCGAGATGATCGAAGTCCAGCACCACAACCTCGACGCCCTGCTGGCCAACAACGCCGACACCCTGCCCCGCGCCGCAGACCTGCTGGCCGCCGCGCCCATCGTGCATGTGGCCGGCTTCCGCTCATGCTTTCCGATTGCGTTCACGTTCCACTACATCTACGGGCTGTTCCGCAGTTCGGTGCGGTTGATCCGCGGCGACGCCGGCACGCTGGAGATGGAACTGCGCGCGCTCAACGCCAAGGACGCCGTGCTGGTGGCCGGCTTCGCGCCCTACTCGCAGGAAAGCCTGCGCGTGGCCCAGGCCGCGCGCGAGGCCGGCTGCAAGGTCATCGCCCTGACCGACAGCACCGTGGCCCCGATTGCCCTGGAGGCCGACTGCACGCTGCTGTTCGCCATCGACAGCCCGTCGTTCTTCCCGTCGATCACATCGGGCGTGACGATGGTGGAAGCGCTGGTCGAGCAACTGCTGGCCCGCAAGGGCAAGGGGGCGATCCGCGCGCTGGAGCAGACCGAGGGGCAGCTGCATCGCACGGGGGCTTACTTGCCATAACGGCTTTGGGAGGCGCCAGCAAGGCGAAGCGAAGCGGTTCTGGCCAGGCGCGCGGCCGCAGACAGTACAAGTGGTACGGCAAGGCCGCGCAACGACGCCAGAATCGTCTTGGTAGCGACGCTTACTCGAACGCCTCATCATTCGGGTTCGCATACGCCTTCTTGATCTGCTCGCTCTGCGGCAGGTCGAACGAGATGTTCTTAGGCGGCACCGGCTTCTGGAACCACTTGGCGTAGAGCGTGTTGATCTCGCCGCTGCGCATCAGGCCGGTCATGGCGTTGTCCACCACCTGCTTGAAGCCCGGATCGTCGCGGCGCATCATGAAGCCGTAGGCCTCGAACGATTGCGGCGTGCCCACCACGGCCCAGTCGTCGGGCTTGGGCGCCAGCGTGCGGGCGCCAGACAGCAGCACGTCGTCCATCATGAATGCCGCCACGCGGCCCGACTGCAGGATCAGGAACGATTCACCGTAGTCCTTGGCGCTCTGAATCGTCATGTTGGCGCCCTTTTCGTCGTTGAGCTTACGCAGGATGCGCTCCGACGTCGTGCCCGCGTTCGTTACCACGTTCTTGCCAGCCAGGTCCGGGAAGTCGTGGATCGGACTGCCCTTCTTGACCAGCAGCCGGGTGCCGGCCACAAAGTACGTGGTCGAAAACGCCACCTGCTGCTGGCGCGATTTCAGG
This sequence comes from Cupriavidus pauculus, assembly GCF_002858765.1. Classification (GTDB taxonomy): domain Bacteria; phylum Pseudomonadota; class Gammaproteobacteria; order Burkholderiales; family Burkholderiaceae; genus Cupriavidus; species Cupriavidus pauculus_B. Next base: position 619,951 of record NZ_PJRP01000001.1, on the reverse strand, counting down.
TTGGTCGTGACGCCGCATTCCAGGTCCACCGTGCCGTTCTGCACCAGCGATTGGCGATTTTGCGATGTCACCGGGACCATTCGCACCTGCAGGTTCTGCGAGCCGGCTTCCTTCTTGACCGCCTCCACCACGCGGTCGCAGATGTCCTGGGCAAACCCGATCACCTTCTGGTTGGCGTCGTAATACGAAAACGGGATCGATGACGTGCGGTGTCCGATCGAGATCGTGTTGGACGACTTGATCTTGCTGAGCGTCGGGCTGGCGGCCACCGCCGCGGCATCGGCGGCCAGCGCCGAACCGGCGCCACTGAATGCGGCCAGCAGCACCGCGGCACGGATCGGGAAGGACTGGGTCATGGAAACACTCCTGTTGAATGAAAGCGTCAGCTGTTGCAATGCTAGTCATTGAGCAACAAGTGTTCCATCATGGATAACCATGAAACAAATGGATTCTCCCCGAAGTCGGGCATGCGGCGCCCGGCTTTGGGGAAATGCGGCGGCGCGGCAAAGGGGTCAGTGCGCCGACGGGGTGCGTGGAACCCCCTTCCACATGGCCAGCCCGCTCGCCAGCAGCAGACCCGCCAGCAGGTACAGCGCGTTGTCCATGCTGCCCGTGTGGGTCTTGATCTGGCCAATCACCCACGGGCTGACGATGCCGCTGGTGATGCCGATGCTGGAAATGAACGCGATGCCCGTGGCGGCGGTCTGGGCCGGCAGGTGGCTGGGTGGCAGCGACCAGAAGATCGGCAGGGCGGCAAAGATCAGGACGGCCGCCACCGACAGCATCGCCAGCGACACCGCCAGGCTCGGCACGTGCAGCGTCAGCGCCGCCAGCGCCAGCGCGCCGCCGGCGGTGCAGCACAGGAAGTGCCCGTGGCGCTCGCCCAGCCGGTCGGACCGGCGTGCGATCAGGATCAGCCCCACCGCGCCGATCGCGTTCGGAATGACCGAGTACAGGCTGACGGCCATCACGTCGCGGATGCCGAAGTCCCGGATCATCAGCGGCATCCAGAACGACAGCGTCAGCGAACCGCACGTCAACGCAAAGTAGATGAATGCGAACAGGTACACGCGCGGATTGCGCAACGCCTGGCCCAGCGCCTGCAGCGAATGGGCGTGGCCGCTGCTGCCCTGCGACTCGGCCGCGTGTTGCGCTACCAGGTAGTCCTGCTCGTCCGGCGTCAGCCAGCGCGCCTGACGCGGGCCGTCGACCAGGCAGAACGCCGCCACCAGCCCCAGCAGCACGGCCGGCGCGCCTTCGATGGCGAACATCCATTGCCAGCCGTGCATGCCCATCACGCCGGCCATGTCACGCATGATCCAGCCCGATACCAGCCCGCCCAGCACCCCGGCCACGGCCACGCCGGCAAAGAAGATCGCCATCACCGCGGCACGGCGGCGCGCCGGGAACCAGTAGGTCAGGTAGAGCACGATGCCCGGGAAAAAGCCCGCCTCGAACACGCCCAGCAGGAAGCGCAGCAGGTAGAAGTGCGACGGCTGCGACACCAGCATCATGCCGACCGACGCCACGCCCCACAGCACCATGATGCGCGTGAACGTGCGCCGCGCCCCGAAGCGGGCCAGCAGCATGTTGCTGGGCACCTCGCAGAGCACGTAGCCCACGTAGAACACGGCGGCGCCCAGGCCGTACATGGCGTCGCTGAAGCCCAGGTCCTGTTTCATCTGCAACTGCGCGAAGCCGATGTTGATGCGGTCCAGGAACGACACCACGTAGCAGACGAACAGGAACGGGATGATGCGCAGCCAGACCTTGCGGTACAGCGCGTCTTCCTGCGGCAGCGGCAGGCTGTGTGGCAACGGTTCGGACAAGATTTCAGGCAATGCGGGGGCGGCGCCCAGGCTCTGGGTGTGCATGGTTGTCTCCGGATTCGGGGGTAGCAGGCGCGAGTCGCCCCCGGGGCGTCGGATTGCGCCCCTGCGGAGGTGATCGCGGATTAGGGGGTGGCCGGGCGGCCTGCGCGGGGCTAGGCCGGGGTTGGCACTTCGGCAGCCGCGCGGGCCAGCCGCATGGCTTCAACCAGCGCGTCGTGATCGCCGATGTGGTTGGCCAGCAGCAGGATCAGCCGCGCGTTGACAGCCTGGCTGGCGGCATCGTCCAGGTCGCGGTGCATGTCGATCAGCGCCTCGTAGAAGTCATCGGGGCGCGCGAGGTTGGGGGCGGTAGTGAGCGGCATGGGGCCTGTCTCCTTCGGATGGCTGCGTTCAGGTCTTCAGGCCAGGGCCGGTGCCGGCACCGGGGCGGATGGCGCCAGGCTCGCGGATGCCGGCGCGTTGCCGGTGGCTCGGGCCAGCGCGACGGCAATCCCGGCCACATCGACACCGCGCCAGCGCGCGCATACATGCTGGTCGGGGCGGATCAGGTAGCAGGTGCCGGCGCGGGCGTCGTAGCGATTGGCGGCCAGGCCTTCGGCATCGCGCAGCACCGTGGCACCGGGCCAGGCCTGGGCCGATGCTGAGATGGCCGCGTCGGTGACAAACACCACGCGCAGCGGAATGCCGCCCTGCTGCAGCACGCGCAGCGCTTCGGCCTGTGCGGCATCGAGCCCGGCCGGCGGGCCGAACACCAGCGCCACGAATTCGTCGCCCAGATGCTGCAGCAGCCAGGGCTTGCCGGCCGCATCGGCGACGGGGGCATCGACGCACGCGGCACCCAGCGCCATCGCACCGCCAAAGGCAGCGGCAGCGGCATCGCCCGTGTTCAGCGCCGAATCGTGCAGCACGGCCGGCACCGACAGCCGGCCGCTGTTGACCAGCTGCCGTGCGAACGCATGATCGCGGGCCAGCGTCAGCACGGCATCGCGGAACACGCGGCTCACCGCGCTCTTCGGCGTGATGAAATCGGTGGCGCGCGTGGAGTTGCGGATGTTCTCGTCGGCGGCGAATTCGCGTTCGCTGGCGTAGGTGTCCAGCAGGCTGTCGGGCGCCTTGCCCTGCAGCACATAGGCCAGCTTCCAGGCCAGGTTCTCGGCGTCCTGCACACCGCTGTTGGCGCCACGCGCACCGAACGGCGACACCCCGTGCGCGGCATCGCCGGTGAACAGCACGCGGCCATGGCGGAAGCTGTCCATGCGCACGCACGCGAACGTGTACACGCTGACCCATTCCAGCTCGAACTTCGCGTCGGGGCCCAGCAGCGCCTGCACGCGCGGAATCACCCGCTCGGGCGCCTTCTCGGCCACGGGATCGGCATCCCATCCCAGCTGGAAGTCGATGCGCCAGACGTTGTCGGGCTGGCGGTGCAGCAGCACCGACTGGTTCGGATGGAACGGCGGGTCGAACCAGAACCAGCGCTCGGCCGGAAACGGCGCCTCCATCTTCACATCGGCAATCAGGAAGCGGTCGCGAAACGTATGGCCATGGCTTTCCTGTCCCAGCATCTTGCGCAGCGGGCTGCGCGAGCCATCGGCCGCCACCACGTAGCGGCCGCACAGCGTGTAGCAGCCGTCGGGCGTCTCGATGGTCAGGGCCACGTGGTCGGGGTGCTGCGCCACCGCCACGGCGCGGCTCTTCCAGCGGATGTCGATATTCGGCATCGCCCGCGCGCAATCGAGCAGGTAGCCCTCGACGTAGTACTGCTGCAGGTTGATGAACGCCGGGCGCTGGTGGCCGGCCTCGGGCAGCAGGTCGAACGCGTAGATCTGGCGGTCCTGCAGAAACACCTTGCCCACGTGCCAGCGCACGCCCTTGTCGACCATGCGGTCGCCGCAGCCCAGGCGGTCGAAGATGTCCAGCGTGCGCTTGGCAAAGCAGATCGCACGCGAGCCGGTGGACAGCGTGCAGTCGTCATCGACCAGCACCACGGGCACGCCGTGGCGCGCCAGGTCGATCGCCGTAGCCAGCCCCACCGGCCCCGCGCCCACCACGATCACGGGATGCGGTCCCTCGGCCTGGTGGCCGGCCTGCTGCTCGGCACAGGGCACGTAGGCGTACGTCTGCTTCTGGTAGTCGATGTCGACTTCGGTACTGCTCATGGTGTCTCCGTCCACTTTGCGTGGTTGTGTTCTTTTTCGCCGCTCTCCCGCCGTGCGGGAGAGCGGCGAAAACAGCCGGTGCCAACTCACGCCTGCAAAGCCGCCCACATATCCTGGTCGCGCTGCGCCGTCCAGATGCGCGGATGCGTGATGCCCGACGCCTCGTCGAACGCCCGCGACACATCGAACGGCAGGCAGTGCTCGTAGATGAACACGTGGCCGAACTTCGGATCCATCGACTTGCGCGTATGCGCCATGGCGGCCTTCAGGTCGAGCTTGTCGGCCACGGCTTCGCGGCCGGCCTGCAGCAGCGTGGAGACAAAGTCCTTGGTGTAGGCCAGGCCCTTGGCCACATCGGCCGGCGTGGTCAGCGCGGGGCCGCGGCCCGGCACCAGCTTTTCGGGCTGCAGCGCGGCCAGTGCGTCGAGCGTGGCCGGCCATTGTTCGAGCTGGGCGTCGCCGCAGTAGCAGGCGGCGTCGTACTCCACCAGGTCGCCCGAGAACAGCACCTTCTGCTGCGGCAGCCACACCACGGTGTCGCCCTTGGTGTGTCCTGCGCCCAGGTGCGCGATGCGCACTTCCAGCTTGCCCATGAACAGCGTGATCTCGCGCTCGAAGACCAGCGTCGGCCAGGTCAGGCCCGGCACCGTTTCCACGCCGGCGAACAGGCGCGGAAACCGTTCGATCTCGGACTTCATGTCGGCCTCGCCGCGCTCCACGATCATCTCAAAGGTGCCCCGGCTGGCGATGACCTGCTGCGCGCCCTCGGCAAAGTAGGCCGACGCGCCCAGCACGCGCACCGCATGGTAGTGCGACAGCACCACGTACTTGATGGGCTTGTCGGTGATCTCGCGGATGCGGGCGATCAGGTCCTGCGCCATGGCCGGCGTGGCGGTGGTGTCCACGATCATCACGCCGTCGTCGCCAATGATCACGCCCGAATTGGGGTCGCCCTCGGCCGTGTAGGCCCAGGCGTTTTCGGAAAGCTGGGTGAAGGTGATCTGCTTGGCTTCCAGGTCGGCCTGGGATGCGAATGCTTTTGCCATGTTTGTCTCGTTGTCGTCGGTATCGGAATGGGATCGGGGGGGACGATCCACGCTGGAGGCCGGCGGAATCGACCGGATCGGCCAGGTTGGGCGTAAGGGAATCTTAGGAAGACGGCTATTTTTAGTCAATGGCAAATACGATTGCTATTTGCTAAATTACCCGCCATGCCTTGTGACAGCGTGGGCGACGCGGGAAAACCCCGAGCCCCTGGCACCGCATCAAGCGCCTGACAGGCCGCCCGATGGCGATGCATCGCGTACCATTGGGCTCTTTCCGACAGACACGGCAGCAGGCAGGCATGGCACGACCCCCGGGCGAATCCGCCGGCAAGACGCAGCGCGGCATCCAGAGCGTGGAGGTGGGCGGCCGCCTGCTGCAGGCGCTGGCCGATGCACGCCGGCCGCTGGCCCTGGCCGACCTGGCCGCCGCGGCGCAACTGGCGCCGGCCCAGGCGCACACGTACCTGGTCAGCCTGACGCGGCTCGGACTCATCAAGCGCGATCATCTCGACGGCAGCTACGAACCGGGGCCGCTGGCGTTGCGCCTGGGCATGCTGCATCTCGATCACACGCCGGCCTATCGCGCGGCCGTGCCGCACGTGCAGGCGCTGGCCTCGGCCATCGGCTGGAACGTGGCGGTCAGCCTGCCCACGCCGCAGGGGCCGACCATCGTCCACTATGCGACCGCCGGGTCGCCGCTCCACGTCAACCTGCACGTGGGCACGGTGATGGCCCTGGCCACCACCGCCACCGGCCGCACGTATTGCGCGTTCCAGCCGGCGGCGCACTGGCAGCCGATCTGGCGCCAGCAGCAGGCCGGGGCCGCGTCGGCATCGCCAGATGCCCTGTCCGCTTTCGAGGATCAGCTCGACGCCGTGCGCCAGCGCGGCATGGCCCGCAGCATCGATTCGCCCAGCCCCGCCGTCAGCAGCCTGGCGATGCCGCTGGTCGATGCCGATGGCACGCTGCGCCTGGTGCTGACCGCCATCGGGTCCACCGGCGCCATCGACGTCGACTGGCAAGGCCCCGTGGCCAGCGCGCTGCGCGGCGCCATCGACGACATCGCGCAGGCAGTGGCACCGACATGACCGACCCGGAAGACAGCAAACCCCAGCGCGGCATCCAGTCGCTGGACAATACCGGCCAGTTGCTCAATGCGCTGGCCGACGCCGGTCGTCCGCTCTCGCTCGGCGAACTGGCGCGCGCCGCCGGCATGGCACCGGCCAAGGCGTTCCCGCATCTGGTCAGCCTGCAGAAGATCGGCCTGCTGGCGCGCAACGCCGATGGCGATTTCGAGGCCGGCATGCTGGCGCTGGAAATGGGCCTGGTGGCCCTGCAGCGCCTGTCGCCCACGCGCGAGGCCGAGCCCGAGGTGGTGGCGCTGGCGCACGCCACGGGCCTGTCGGTGGCGATGGCGGTGTTCGGGCCCTTGGGGCCCACGGTGATCCGGCTGGAGGAAGCGTCGCGCCCGCAGCACGTCAGCCTGCGTGTCGGCACGGTGCTGTCGATGGTCCACACGGCCATCGGCCGCACCTTCGCCGCTCACCTGCCCGACGACGTACTGACCCAGGCACTGGCGCAGGACGCGATCCGCATGGCCGGCGTGACCGTGGATACGGCGGTGCAGCAGGCGGCCACGCCGCGCTGGCGCAAGATCCGCGACGATGGCATCGACAACGCCGTCAGCCGCCCCGTGCCCGGCATCGACACACTGGCGGCCCCGGTGTTCGACCACACCGGCGCGCTGGCGCTGGTCATCGCCGTCATGGGCAGCAGCGGCAGCTTCGACAGCGCGACGGACAGCGATGTGGCCCAGCTGGTCAGGCAGGCGGCCCGGCGTCTGTCGTGGCGGTTCGGCGCGATGGGTGCCACCGGTGCAAGTAGCGCAAGCGACGCCACCGGCGCCTGACCGGCGTACCGCCATCCGGGCGCTGCACCCGCAGTCAGTCCTCCAGTTGCCGGGCGCCGATGCTGGCCAGATAGCTGTCCACCGCGCTACCCACCGTGGGGTGGAAGCAATCGTCGGGGAATATCGCGGTCAGCTCGAAGCGCCTGAGCTTGTCGCGGACCGGGTCCTTCATTTCCGCGAAATGCAGCGCCACGCCGTCCTCGGCCAGGTTCTGGATCAGTTCGCGCAGCATGTCGGCCGATGTAACGTCCACGCTGGTCACCGGCTCGGCCGCCACCACCACCCAGCGCACCGGCGGCGGCGCGGCCTCCACCGCTTCCATCAGCCGTTGCTGGAACAGTTCGGCATTGGCAAAGAACAGCGGCGCGTCCCAGCGGAACAGCACCAGCCCGTCGATCAGCGCCGCATGCGGATAGCGCTTCAGGTCGTGATAGCCGCGCAGGCCCGGCACCCGGCCCAGCACCGCAAAGTGCGGCCGCCAGCCATCCCACAGGAACTCGATCACGGCCAGGACCACCGCCAGGCAGATGCCGGGAATCGTGCCGAACACCGCCACGGCCGCAAAGCACAGCATCGACAGCCAGAACTCCCACTGCTGGATGCGATAGATGCGCTGCAGGTCCTTGAACTCGAACAGGCCGATGGCCGCGGCAATGACCACGGCGGCCAGCGCGCTGTTGGGCAGGTAGCGCAGCAGGTTGGGCGCCACCAGCAGCAAGGCCGCCACGGCGATGGCGCCGACCACGCCGGTCAGCTGCGTGCGGGCGCCGGCCGCCTCGGCCACCGGCGTGCGCGATGCGCTGCTGCTGATCGGAAACCCCTGGAACAGCCCGGCCGCCAGGTTGGCCACGCCCAGGCCCACCATTTCCTGGTTCGGATCCACCCGCGTATGGGTGCGCGCGGCATAGGTGCGCGACAGCACGCTGGTATCGGCAAACGCAATCATCGCCACGGCACAGCCGCCCAGCGCGATCCGGACGATGTCCACGCCGCTGAACCACGGCAGCGCGAACGTGGGCAGCCCCTGCGGGATCTCGCCCAGTACCTTCACGCCCTGGGTATCCAGCCGCAACACGCTGACCGCCAGCGTGGCCAGCACCACGGCGATGAGGATGCCCGGTACGCGCTCGAAGCGCTTCAGAAACAGGATCACCACCAGGCTGGCCGCGCCCACGGCGAAGCTGTACCAGTTGGTCTTGCCATCGGCGATGGCCTGCGCCAGCCACCACAGCTCGCGCAGCGGCCCGGCATCGTCGATCTTGATCGCGAACAGCTTCGGCAACTGGCTAACCAGCACCGTCAGCGCGATGCCGTTCATATAGCCATAGCGGATCGGCTTGGACAGCAGCTCGGTGATGAAGCCCAGCCGCAGCAGGCCCAGCACGATGCAGAACAGGCCCGCGACGATGGCCATCAGGCTGGCCGTAGCCACGGCGCGCATCGGGTCGCCGCCGGACATGCCCAGCACCACGGCCAGGATCGGCGCGGCCAGCGCGGAATCGGGCCCCAGCACCAGGATGCGGCTCGGCCCGAACAGCGCGTAGGCCAGCAGCGGGATGATCGTCGCATAGAGCCCGTACACGCCGGGCACGCCCGACGCCTCGGCATAGGCGATGCCCACCGGCACCAGCATCGTCGTCAGCACCAGCCCGGCGGCCAGGTCGCGCGGCAGCCAGGCGGGCTCGTACGTGCGCAGCATGGCCAGTCCGGGCAGCCAGCGCAGCCAGTGCGGGGCCGATGCATGAGCAGAGGTGGGCGTGGTGGATGCCATGGGACCCTTTTCGTGGTGGTGACACGCCGGAGATCGGTGTGATTCAGCATAGGCTCCGGCGGCGCCAAAGCAAGGCCACGCCGGTGCGGGCGACGCCGCCGTGCGGGCCAGCTTGCGCAACCCTTGTGCCCACCTTTGTGCCCACCTTTGTGCGCGCCATTGTGCGCCGCACAATAAGCGGCTGACCGAGGGCGTGATCGGGCCCTTGGATGGCCTGACCTGGCATGGCCAGCCTCACGCGTCGCCACCGCACAACCCGCGCGATTGAAAGCCACGTAGTTTCATATCGCCGTCACACCCCTGCCACGGACCATCTTCGACAATCGCCAGCGTCACATCCGCCACACGCGCACTTGTCGCGCCGGCGGCCATGACCACGGGCCTTTCCCGTCGTTTTGCGCAGTCTTCGGGCTCGTGTTTCCTTTCAATCCAACACGACGAGATACTGAATGCTTGCAACCTTCCCGCTGTATCGATGTTTCGTTCGCGCATGGCTGTGGCTCTTGCTGTGCGCGGCACCCATGGCCGCCCAGGCCGGCACCTACTGGACCGGCGTGAGCCGTGCCTTGCCCGCTTCGCCGCTGGGCAACACGGTGGCGCTGTCGTGCCACAACTGCTATGGCAGCACCACGGCGGCCACCAATGCCCAGGTGGCCATGGCGCTGTCGCGCGGCTACGACCTGATCGAACTCGATCTCACGCTGCATGCCGATGGCCAGGTCTACGTGGAGCACGCCGACAGCGAAGGCGCGGTGGGATCGCTGGCCGACGCGCTGGCCAATACCAGCCTGCAGCAGAGCGACCGGATGCTGTTCCTGGAAATCAAGGAAGGCTATTCCACGGCGGCGGCCAGCGACACGTTGATGCTGGGCGTGCTGCGCGCGATTCGTGACTGGGGCTATGCCAGGGCCGGGCGCCCGGTGATGCTGCGCGCCTTCATGGATGGGCGCCACCAGCACCTGGTGCGCGCCAAGGCGCTGCTGGCGCAGTCCGAATTCGCCAGCATCCGCGACTACGTGCGCTTTCACACGCTGATCGAGAGCGACATCCGCAACAACATTCGCACCACCAAGAGCCTGGGCTTCCATGGCGTGGAGCTGGAATACCGGATGTCGAACCTGTATGGCGCGCTGATGCAGGCCAAACTGCTGGGGCTCGGCGTTGGCGTTTATACGACGCCGGCAAGCATGGGCGAAGCCTACCTGTCCGCGTTGCGCGAAGACGTCGACTTCATCACCACCGACTACGACCGCGGCACCACCGCGCTGGCCAGTTCCGCCCGCGCACTGATTGCCGAATCCACGGCGCTGCTGTACATGAACACCGCCCAGCAGACGGCCTGGCCGCTGAGCTACCAGCGTACCGGCGCCACGCGCTACAGCGTGGCCCAGGGCAGCAGCACACCGACGCTGGAAGTGCTGGCGGTCACGTCGGACGAGGATCGCGTGGGCGGCAGCATGGTGTTCACCGGCACGCAGTCGGTCACCACCTGGCAGGCCGACAACGACGCAAATGGCGGCTTCCTGGTCAGCGCGGTGGTGAATTTCGATGACCTGACGTCAGGCGCCACGGCATCGATCCTGGCCAAGAGCGACGCGGGCGGGTTCGCGCTGGAGCAGGCCGGCACCACGCTGCGCTTCGGCGTCTACGTGAACGGCGCGTACCAGTACGCCACGGCGCCGCTGGCATCGTTCAACGGCACCGACTCGTACTTCATCGTCGGCGCCTACGATGGCAATGGCGCGGTGCGGCTGTGGGTGAACAACGTCGAGCGCACGCCGTCGGTATCGGTCACGGGCGGCGTGGGGCTCAATACGAGCCCGATCGTGATTGGCGCCGACCCGCAGGGCGCCACGGACCGACGCTACTTCTTCAAGGGCAAGATCCAGCAGGTGATGGTGCAGCGCTGGCGCGACCACTGACCGGGCGCGCACGGACGATGACAGATGCCCCGGCCTTGCTGGCTAATCCGGCCTCCCGGCCTGCCCGGCCGGGGCATCTCACTTGACGCCGGCCTGCATGAACGACTGCATGAACTGGCGCTGGAACAGCAGGAAGGCCAGCACCAGCGGCCCCACGCACAGCAGCGTGCCGGCCGACAGCACGCCCCAGTCGACGCCGGTCTCCGGCGCGGCAAACAGCGCCATGCCCACGGTGACCGGCCGGCTGGCTTCGGTCTGCGTGGCCACCAGCGGCCACAGGAAGTTGTTCCAGTGATAGCTGACCGACACCAGCGCGTAGGCCAGGTACGTCGGCCGTGCCAGCGGCACGTAGACCTTCAGCAGGATGCCCAGCCGCCCCATGCCCTCGATGCGCGCGGCATCCTCCAGTTCCTGCGGCACCGTCATGAAGGTCTGGCGCAGCAGGAAGATGCCAAACGCGCTGGCGATGTAGGGCAGCGCCACGCCCAGCCAGGTATCCACCTGGCCCGCGCGAGCGATGGTCAGGTAGTTCTCGGTGATCAGCACCTCGGGCATCACCATCAGTTGCAGCAGCACCAGTCCGAACACCAGGCTGCGGCCGGCAAACTGCATCCGCGCCAGCGCGTAGCCAGCCAGCGTGCACACCGTCAGCTGCAGCACCAGCAGCAGCGTGACGATGCAGACGGTGTTGACCAGATAGCGCGCGAACGGCGCCACGTTCCAGGCTTGCGGAAAGTTGTCCAGCCCCCACGGCGTTTGCAGGCTCAGCCGCATGGCTTCGCCGCCCGGGTGAAAGGCGCCCCAGCACAGCAGCAGCAACGGCGAAATCCACAGCAGGCCGGCGACGGCGCCGGCAACGGGTAGCAAGGCAGCGCGAAGGAAGGTCATCGGTAGTGGACGCGGTTGCGGGACAGCCAGAACTGGATTGCCGAGCACAGCGCCAGGATCGCCAGCAGCACGATGGTCAGCGCGGCGGCATAGTTCGCGTCCTGGAACTTGAACGCGATCTCGTACAGGTAGTACAGCAGCAGCGTGCTGGCGTTGTTGGGGCCGCCGCGCGTGAGCACGAACAGGTGATCGACCAGCTTGAACGCGTTGATCAGCGCGTTGACCACCACGAACAGCGTGGTGGGCGCCAGCAGCGGCAGCACCACATGGCGCAGCCGGTACCAGGCCGACGGGGCCTCCAGCCGCGCGGCGTCGAGCTGCTCGGTGGAGATGGACTGCAGCGCCGCCAGGTAGAAGATCATGAAGAAGCCCGCCTCTTTCCAGATGGTGACCACCATCAGCGCGGGCAGCGCCGTATCGACATCGCCCAGCCAGTTGCGCCCGGCAATGCCCACCCACGCCAGCAGCCGGTTCAGCAGGCCGATGTCGGGCGCGTAGAAGAACAGCCAGACGTTGGCGGCGGCCACCATCGGCAGCATGGTCGGGGTGAAGAAGGCCAGCCGCAGCAGGCCGCGTCCCGCGTAGCGCTGGTTCACCCACAGCGCCATGGCCAGCGCCAGCACCACCGACACCGGCACGGTCACCAGCGCATACCAGAGGTTGTTGCGCACGGCCTGACGGAACACGGGGTCATCCATCAGCGCCGCAAAATTGTCGAGGCCCGCGAACGCCGGCGGAATGCCGGGCGCCTGCATCTGCACGCTGTGCCAGAGGCTGCCCACGATGGGCCAGTAGGTGAAGGCGGCCAGCAGCACCAGCGCCGGCAGCAGCATCAGCCACGCTTGCGTGGCGTGGCCGGAGGTAGGAGTTCTGGCTTTCATGAGGTCGGCGCCGGGCCGGCGGGAAATCAGGTCACCGCGGAGCCGGCGGGCGCCGGCTCCGCCGTCATCAACGCTGGTAGGGCTTCAGCACGCGGTCGGCCTGTGCCTGCGCGCCAGCCAGTGCGGCCTTGGGCTCCTGCTGGCCGGCGATGGCCGACTGCAGCGCATCTTCCAGCAGCTTGCGCACGCGGCCGGCCTGGTGCGTCGACAGTTCGGCGGTCGCCACCGACAACTGGTCACGCGCCACCAGCGACTGCGGCACCTTGGCAGCGTAGTCCTTCAGCGTCGGCGTCTCGTAGCTGGCCTGGCTCACACCCATGTAGCCGGTCGCCACGCTCCACTGCGCAGAACGCTCGGGCGCGGTCAGGAACTTGACCAGGCGGAACGCGGCACGCTGCTCGGCATCGCTGCCGCTCTTGAACAGGTAGAAGTTGCCGCCGCCGGTGGGCGAGCCCGGCTCGGTGTTGCCGGGCAGCGGCGCCACGCCGACGTCGAACCTGGCTTCCTTCAGCACGGCGGTCAGGTTGCCGGTGGAATGCCACATCATCGCGGTCTTGCCTTCGACAAAGTTCTGGCGCAGCGTGCCCCACTCGATCAGGCCCTTGGGGCTCACGCCGTCCTTCGACAGCGACGTCCAGTACTCCAGCGCCTGCACCGCCTTCGGGGCGTCGAACGTGGTGCGCGTGCCGGCCGGGTTCATCAGCGTCTGGCCGTTCTGCTTGGTCAGCGCGCCGAACATCCAGTAGGCGTAGCCGGTGGACGGGATCATCACGCCCCAGCGGCTGGTGTTGCCGCCGTCGCGCTTCACCAGCCTGGCCGCGGCCTCGCGCATCTCGGTCCACGAGCGCGGCGGCTGGTCGGCGTTCAGGCCGGCCTGGCGGAAGGCGTCCTTGTTGTAGAACATGACGATGGTCGAGCGCTGGAACGGAATGCCCCAGGTCTTGCCATCGGCGCGGCCGTTGTCCATCAGGCCCGGGTAGAAGCTCTGCAGCCATGCCTTGTCTTCGGCCGTGGTGGCGAAGTCGTCGAACGGACGGATCACGCCCAGGTCCTTCAGTTCGTGCAGGTCGATCGAAAACAGCACCGACGTCTGCACCGGCGTACCGGCCTTCAGCGCGGCCAGGGCCTTGGTGCGCGCGTCGTCATAGTTGCCCGCGTAGATGGCGTTGACCTTGACGTCGGGATTGGCCTGCTCGAACTCGCCGACCAGCTTGTCGACGACCTGCGTCAGCGGGCCGCCAACGGAAACCGGGTAGTACATCGTGACCTGCGTCGGCGCCGCACTGGCCGCCAGCGACGCGAAGCAACTGAGGGTGCCGAGCGCGACGGCCAGGCATCGGGTCTTGAACGACATGAACGCTCCTAGTAGATAGTCAGGGCAAAACGGTGGACAAAACCTTGGAGGCCGCCGGCGCGTCGTCGATCGCAAAGCGATGCTCGCGCGCCGCCGGCCACTGCACCATCAGGCGGGTACCGGGCGCCGGGGCCACGCGGCCCGCGTGCCGCACCAGCAGCGGCTGGTCGTGCAGCCGCACTTCGATCAGCGTGTCGGCGCCGTGATATTCGGAGCGGACCACCTCGGCCGCGTGGCCGCCGCCCAGTTCGATATGTTCGGGCCGCACGCCCAGCCAGTGATCGGCGCCCGGCAGCCGGATCAGGTTCATCGGCGGCTGGCCGATAAAGCGCGCCACCACCGGCGTGGCCGGCTGCTCGTACAGTTCGGTGGGCGTGCCGGTCTGGGCGATCTGGCCCTGGTGCATCAGCACGATGCGGTCGGCCATGCTCATCGCCTCGACCTGGTCGTGCGTGACATAGACCACCGTCAGGCCAAGCTGCTGCTGGAGCTTGCGCAGTTCCGCGCGCATCTCCGCGCGCAACTGCGCATCGAGGTTCGACAGCGGCTCGTCCATCAGGCAAAGCGGATGCTGCGACACGATGGCGCGCGCCAGCGCCACGCGCTGCTTCTGGCCGCCCGACAGCGCCGCCGGCTTGCGCGCCAGCAGCGTGCCCAGCCCCAGCAGTTCGGCGGCGTGGTGCAGCCGGTGCGTCTGCGCGTCGCGCGCCACCTTGCGGGCACGCAGGCCGAACAGGATGTTGTCGGCCACGCTCAGGTGCGGAAACAGCGCGTACGACTGGAACACCATGCTCAGCATGCGCTGCGCGGGCTCCAGCGCGGTGACATCGCGCCCATCCAGGTGGATGCGGCCGGCGCTGGGCAGGTCCAGCCCGGCAATCAGGCGCAGCAGCGTGGTCTTGCCGCAGCCGGACGGGCCCAGCAGCGCGATGAACTCGCCACGTTCGATGTCGAGGTCGATACCGCGTAGCACCGCGTGGTCGCCGAAGCGCTGCTGCAGCTGTTCGAGTCGCAGATAGGCCATGGGATTCAGGAAGGAAGGCGCGCGTGGCGCCGGAGGCTCAGCACAGGTGCAGCGCCACGCCGGCGCGCTCGCACAGGTTCGGCAGCGTCGGCAGCGCGTCGGTGGCCTCGGTATCGGTGAACAGGTGGTCGATCTGGTCCAGGCCGGCCACGCGGCACGGCGCGTTGCGCAGGCACTTGCTGCTGTCGGCCAGCAGCACGCGCAAATGGCTGTGCGACAGCAGCACCTGGCTCAACTCGGCCTCCTCGGGCTGGAATTCGTAGAACGTGCCGTCCGCGTCGATGCCGGCGGCGCTGCAGATCGCCACATGCGCACGAAAACGTCGTACAAAATCCAATGTGGCGCTGCCCATCACATCGAAATCGCCGGCACGCAGGCGTCCGCCGGCCACCCAGGTTTCGATGCGCGGCTTGTCGGCCAGCGCATGCACGGCACCCAGGTTGTTGGTGATCACGCGCAGCGGCAGGTCGTCCGGCAGCGCACGGGCAAAGTCGGCCACCGTGGTGCCATAGCCCAGGAAGACCGTGGCATCGGCCTCGACCACGCCGATGGCCACCTCGGCAATGCGCCGCTTGCGCTCGACATGCGCGGTACTGCGCTGCAGATAGCTGATGTTGTGCTGGCTGGCCGGCAGGCTCAGCCCGCCGTGCATCCGGCGCGCCAGACCCTGCACACTCAATTCATTGATGTCGCGCCGGATGGTCTGGCTGCTGACGCCAAAGCGGCTGGCCAGTTGTTCGGTACTGAGGTAGCCGGCATCGTTCAGCCAGCCAAAGATTTCACGTTGCCGCGGGGTCAGACTCATCGACGCTCATTCGCTCACTTTGCATGCTCGAACGAAAATGTAAGCGCGCGATGTGACGCTTCCGTGACAGTCCTACCCCTCCCGGCGTGGGGCACCCGTGCCGCCCTGGCGCCGCAGCCGCCGCCAGCCCACGACCACACCGCTGACCGACATCGCCAGGCCGACGATGGACAACGCCCAGACCACGGCGTCCCAGAGCGGACGATGCCGCGTCAACGTGACAAGGTCATAACTGTGGGCGGCGTTGAACAGCCAGCGGTACAGCCGCCGGCTGTCGTCGCTGCGGCCGATGACCTGGCCGGTTGCCGGATCGACATAGGCCCAGGTACCGTCCGGATCGTCGAAGCCGACCCGCAGCACCGGGAAGCGGCGCGCATGGTGATGGCTGTACCAGTAGGCGTCGGGTTCGTTCTGGACGATTTCCGATGCGATCCGGGCATCCGGCAGCAGCGTGGCCGCCGCGCGCACCAGGTCGTCGGGATTCCATTGGACGGTCGCACCATCGTGCGGATCGACGGCCCGCACCCCGCCGTCTCCCGTCGACGCCAGCAGCACCGGCCGGCCACCCACCCACGTCATGCGCGCTTCGCGCACGCCGTCGCCCAGCGTCTGCCAAGCCGGCGTCGGGAACGATGCGGCGGTATGCCCGGCGTGGCGCTGCAATGCCGCCCCATCGAAGCCGCGCCCGTTGAACCACTGGTTCGGATTGACCGACAGCCAGCCCGAGATCAGCCAGCACAGCAGGAACAATGCCCCCGCCAGCCCCGCCACGTGGTGCCAGGCCATCCAGCCGTGATACGGCGACGTACCGCCCAGGCTGCCGTGGGCAAAGCGGCGCCGCACGCGCAGGCGCAGCCAGCCGATCCAGATGCCGGTGATCGCCACCGCCACGCAGGGGCCCGACGTCCACAGCACCACCTGGCGCCACAACGGCGGGTCCTGGCGGATCGGCGTGAAGTAAAGCCAGTGCGGCACCGAACCCAGCCAGTTCCAGAAGCGCTCCGTGCGATGGGTATCGCGCATGACCTCGCCAGTCCGGGCCGACACGTAAAGCTCGGTGCCCTGCCCATCGTCGATACCGATACGGTGCAGCGGCCGCCAGGGGTTGAGACCGTTCGGCACGGTCCACTGGTCGCGCTCGGCCGTCTCCAGCCATTGCGCGGGCTTGCCGGCGAAGTGCTGCGCGGTGGCCTGTGCCGTTGCGGCATCGACTTGCGCGATCACATGGCCGTCGAGGGCCGACACCGTATGCGGCCGACCCTTGCCGTCGACCATGCGATAGACCGGCAGGTCGCCCGCCATCTCCAGCCGCAGGCTGCGCGGAAAGGCATCGAGCCCGGCCGCCGCCATCGCTGCGTCGGGGGTGATGGCCACGCGCGATGCGTCGATACGCGGCAGGCCGGCCAGCCGCTCGGCGTCGGTCAGCGCCGGAAAGCCCACATACATCATGACCAGCCCGGAGCCGAACCACATCGCGATCAGCAAGCAGCCGGCGATGCCCATCCAGCGATGGATCAGATACAGCCAGCGCTTCAGCCTGACCTTGCGTGCCATGGCAGCCGGGCCTCAGAAGTAGAAGTTGGCCGACAGCTCCGCCGAACGCGGGCGCCCCAGCAGCCACTGCTGGCCGCCGTTCGAGAACGATTCGGCGTAGTCGCGGTTGAACAGGTTGTAGACGCGCAGCGTCAGTGCCGCCTGCTTCGAGACGCGCCAGGACAGCGCGGTGTCGACCGTCGTATAGCTCGGCACGCGCACCCTGTTGGCCGTGTCCGCGTAGCGGCCGCCCACGTAGCGCAGACCCGTGGCGAACGTCCACTGCGGCATGAAGTTCCAGCTCAGCCAGGCGTTGGCTGCCTGCTGCGGCACGCTGGTCGGCACGTTGCCGGCGCGCGACACCGCCACGCCGCCGACTGATTCGTTGAAGTCGTCGTAGCGCGCGCGCAGCACCGTGCCGTTGACGTCCAGGCGCAGGCCGCGCAGCACTTCCACGCTGGCCGATGCTTCCAGCCCGAGCGACGACTGCTCGCCCACCTGCTGGGTGATCGTCGGATTCACCGGGTCGCGCGACAGCAGGTTCTTCTTGCGGATCTCGTACGCGGCAAACGTCCATTCGCCGCGATTGCCCCAGAACGCCTGCTTCACGCCCACTTCCACCTGCTTGCCGGTGGCCAGCTCGAAGTTGCGCTGCGCGTCGTTCGTCGTCACCAGCGCGCCAAGCGGATCAGTGGCCGTGGCGTACTGCGCGTAGACCGACAGGCTCGGCGTGAACTGGTACACCGTGCCCACGCGCCAAGTGGTGTTGGCGAAAGTCTTCTCCCAGCCCGTGTTGGCGACCAGATCGGTGCGGTACAGCCGGGCATGGTCGAAGCGGACGCCGCCGATCACCGACCACTGCGGCGTAAAGGAAATACGATGTTCGCCGAACAGCGCGTACTGCGTCGTGTTGGTCCGCAGGCGCGGCGACGTGACGATGCCCGGCGGGCTGAAGAACATCCCCGGATCGAAATCGTACGCATTGACCGTCGACGCACCGCCGTACGGCGAGTTGTTGGAATGCGTGAAGTTGATCTTGTTGATGTCGAAGCCCACGGTCGTGGCGTTTTCCAGCCCGAACAGCCGGCTCTTGACGGTCAGGTCCGCGCGGTTGCCCACCTGCTCCTGGTCATGCAGGATTTCCAGATAGTCGGTGCGGCGCACCTGCGAGGTCGCCGGCAGGAACGCGTAGGTCTCGCTGTCGCGCCAGTGACGATGGCTGGTCAGGTAATAGAACTGGTTGCGTACCGTCACGCGGTCATTGGGCGTCCATTCGGCGTTCAGGCGCGTCCAGCGGTCGCGGTAGCTGATCTGGGCGTCGCCCACGTTGTAGTTCTTCTTGCGCAGCGACGTATCCAGGCTGCCGTTCACCAGCGGCACACCGAAGTACTGCTGCGGATGCTGGGTGCCGTCGTCATAGGACAGCGTCAGGTTGAAGTCCGGGTTGATGTCCAGCCGCACCGACGCCGACACCATCAGGTTGTTGGTGTCCCCGCGATCGACCCAGCCGGCCGACCGGTTGTAGGCCGTGGCAAAGCGGTACGACAGGTTGTCGTTGACCTTGCCGCCGCTATCGAACGCCACGCGCGCGGTCTTTTCGGTGCCGCCGGTGATCTGAAGCTCGTTCTCGATGGGCCCGCGGATCGGCTTCTTCTGCACCACGTTGATCACGCCGCCAATGGCGCCTTCGCCATACATGACCGATGCCGGCCCGCGCAGCACTTCGATGCGATCCACCGACCAGGTGTCGAACGGGAAGGTGACGGTGCCCGATGCCACGTACATGCGCGTGCCGTCGAGCAGCTGCATGACCGACCCCTGGCCGGAAAAGCCACGCGCCGTCAGCGACGTGCCGCCATTGCCGGGGGCGGGGTTGCCCGTGATGCCCGTGGCGCGCGTCACGGCCTCGCGCACGGACTGGTCGCCGCGTGCGCGGATGGTCTCGCCGCTGAGCACTTCGACGCTGGCCGGCGTTTCCAGCGGGGTCAGGCCCAGGCGGCTGCCTGTGTATTCGGGTTTCGACAGAGCCAGACCAGGTGGGTCGATCTGGGCCGCCCCGCTGACCGTGACGGCCGGCAGCGTGCCTTCCTTCCGGTCGGAAGCGGCTTCCTGGGCCAATGCATAAGGGAGATTGAGGCTGGCGACGGTGCCGAGCGAAGCGGCCAGCAGACGCGGCCGGTGGCCACGCGCCAGGGGTGTGCGGCGTTTGGCCGAGCGCGAGCGGCCTGCGGAATGCGCGGACAGGTTGTAAGTCATCGTAAAGCCGGACGACCCCGCCCGGACAAATGGAGTTCGATGATGACAACAGGCCGGTATCCGGGCTTGCAGGGCGGCGCTCACGCGCCCGGGATGCCGTCGCCTTCCCACGCCGCTTGCTGCTGGCGCAGTGACCGCCGATCCAGAGGATCGGCCTGACAGTTCCCAACCTGCTTACCGTTGCGGGGGCAGCACAAGCATTGCCGCGATGTTCTCGACGATCGGCGGCGCACCTGTTTCCCGTTTAACCGACGAAATACCCGTCGGCACCTGCAATCACGGACGGCACACGGGAATCGTGTGCCGCGGCGCGCATTCTACCTGCAACAGCTTTGATACAAACGCGACAAAAGGACACGCGCCTGGCGTGCCAGCCGCGTGGGGTGAGCGCGCCTTAGAACACGCGGGTCAGGAATTCCCGCGTCCGCGCCTGGACAGGCGCCCCGAACAGCTGCGCCGGCGGGCCCTCCTCGACCACCTTGCCGCCATCCATGAAGACCACATGGTTGGCCACCTCGCGCGCGAAACCCATTTCGTGCGTGACCACCAGCATCGTCATGTGCTCGTCGGCCAGCTGGCGCATGGTCCGCAGGACTTCGCCGGTCAGTTCGGGGTCAAGCGCCGAAGTGGGCTCGTCGAACAGCATGATGTCCGGCTCCATGGCCAGCGCACGGGCAATGGCCACGCGCTGCTTCTGGCCGCCCGACAAGCGCGACGGATAGCTGTCGCGCTTGTCGAACAGGCCCACCTTGCGCAGCAGGTCTTCGGCCAGCGGCACGACGCGGTCACGGGACATGCCCTTGACGGTCATCGGCGCCTCGATCAGGTTCTGCAGCACGGTCAGGTGCGGAAACAGGTTGAACGACTGGAACACCATGCCCATCCTGGCGCAAATACGACGCAGGTCGGCACCCTTGGCGTAGTGCACGCCGGTGGCGTCGGTCGTCGCCAGCGCTTCGCCTTCAATTTCCAGCGTGCCCCGGTCGATCAGTTCCAGATGGTTCATGCACCGCAGCAGCGTGCTCTTGCCCGAGCCCGACGGGCCGATCACGGCGGTCACGTCGCCCTTGCGCAGGGACAGCGACACGCCCTTCAGCACATCCAGCGCGCCGAAGGACTTGTGAATGTCGCGGGCCGACACCATCAATGGCCGCTCGCGCACGCCGGCATTCTCATTGATCGTATCTTGCATAGCGTTTTTCGAGGCGTTGGAGGAGCCACGTCAGAACCAGCGTCATCACCAGGTAAAACAGTGCGGCCACCAGGAACGGGGTTGTCGTGAAATCGCGCTGCACGATGCTGCGCGCCGTGCGCAGGATGTCATTGAGCGCCAGCACGTAGATCAGCGAGGTGTCCTTGACCAGCGTGATGGTCTCGTTGCTCACCGGGGGCAGCACGCGGCCAATCATCTGGGGCAGCACGATCCGGCGCATGGTCTGGAAGTAGCTCAGGCCCAGCGTCTTGCTGGCCTCGTACTGGCCACGCTCCACCGACTGGATGCCGGCCCGGAAGATCTCGGCGAAGTACGCTGCGTAGTTCAGCGCGAACGCGACCACGGCGGCGGGAAAGTCCGGCAGCCGGATGCCGACATAGGGCACGAACGGCAGCGCGAAGTAGATGAAAAGCATCTGCAGCATCAGCGGCGTGCCGCGCATCAGCCAGATATAGCCATTCACCAGGCCACTGACCGGCGCCCACGCCGAGATCCGCAGCAGGGCCAGCGCCAGGCCCAGGGGCACCGACAGCGCCAGCGTGATGGCGAACAGGGTCAAGGTGACCTTGGCCCCTTCCATCATCGGCGGCAGGAGAGAAAGAACGTAGTCCATGCTGAAACTGAAACGTTACGACGCAGGTGCAACAGGGCCGGTGCAAATTGCCATGTCTACCGAACCCTGTGCAGCCTGCGAGGTGGCTGTCCTTACTTGGTGATGTCCGCGCCGAACCACTGGGTGGCGATGCGCGCGGCGGTGCCGTCCTGCTTCATCGAAGCCAGGGTCTTGTTCAGCTTGTCCAGCAGCTCGCCATCGTCCTTGCGCACGCCCACGCCGTAGTCTTCGGTGCCGAAGTTCTCGGTCAGGATGCGATATTCGCCGGCGCGCTTGCTGGCCAGGTAGCGGCCCACCACTTCGTCCACCACCACGGCGTCGAGGCGGCCTGCCGACAGGTCCATCAGCGCCGTCACATTGTCGCCAAACGACTTCAGTTCCTTCAGGCTGGCAGCCACGGTCGCCTCTTTCTTGATGGCGTCGACGGCGCTGCTGCCGTCCTGGGCGCCGACGATGCGGCCGGCCAGGTCAGCCTTGGTCTGGATCGGCGACTTGGCGGTCACGATGACGATCTGGTGGTTCGTCATGTACGGCGCGGTAAAGCTGATGTTCTTCTTGCGGTCCTCGGTGATCGTCAGGCCGTTCCACAGCACGTCCACACGCTTGCCGTTCAGCTCGGCTTCCTTGGCGCTCCAGTCGATCGGCTTGAAATCCACCGTCATGCCGAGCCGCTGCGCCGCTTCCTTGGCCATGTCGATGTCGAAGCCAACCAGCTGGTTGTTGGCGTCGCGGAAGCCCATCGGCGGGAAGTTGTCGTCCAGGCCCACCACGATGCTGGTGCTGGCGCTGGCAGGCTTTGCCGCCGGCGTCGGGTCGCTCTTGCCGCAGGCGGCCAGCAACGAAAGACCGGAGATCAGGAGAACGGCTGCTATTTTTTTCATGATGTCGAGGAGAGATGAAGGGTGCGGCAACACGCGCCGCCACGCCGATGGCAGGATCGCCGCCATTGGCACCATTCGCGCCCGTTGGCGCAACTGGCGCTCACGTCCAGGCAGCGGCCCGCCACCGCGCACAATTGCCCCGCCGCGCCGGGTTGTCCGCCGGCATGGTGCAAAAATCGGGAATTGGGCGCGGAATCAAGCCGATTCGGCAAGTCGATCCGCAGAGGTCGCTGAACGCGTGAACAATCGGCCACTTGGCGTCCTGGCCAACCGGGTTGACCGATGGGCAGCGCCGGGTGGCCAACCAACAGGCCGACATTCTACAGGGACGCACGGCGCGGCAGGCCGTGATCGCCGCCGCGCCCGATGTCATCCTCCATCTAATTGATACCTGAAAGGCACTTGCGGTGCCGATAACGGGCCGTCTCTGGCGAAACGGCCAGGTCTGCCACCCTGCTCCGCCGGGTTCCGATCAAGCGGGCATCGCCGGTGGCCAGTTGTGCGTCTCGGCCTGGCAGTGCTTGCACCAGGCGTACAGGGCGTCGTACATCACCATGCCTTGCCGCAACATGTCGTGGTCGTCGGCGAAGGTTTTCGACAGGCCCAGCGATATCGCGTACAACCCGCCCGATTCCCGGGTGAGGTCCAGCCGCGACGTGTCGGCCCCCCGGACGATGGCGGCAAGCTGGTCGAGCGAGGGGTCGTCCAGGCCGTATTTCTTCAGGAAGGCGTCGAAGCTGCACAGTTCTCCCTCATGCGACAGCTCGACGCCGGGGATGTCGTAGGGAATCGCCCCGCTGCGCCGCGCTTCGGCCAGCACGTCGCCAGCGGGTACATAGAGGAACTCGGGCGACGGATCGATAAACCGGGCGACCAGCCACGGACAGGCAATCCGGTCGATCTTCGGGAACTCTCGCGTAATCCATTTCATGATTGGCTCCTGAACATCCGCCAACGCCGGCTGACATCAGCCGCGCAGCAACGGATAGACGATCAGCCCGACGATGGCCGCGCCGAGCACGATCACCGGCTCTGGCAGTGTCTTGAATCGCCAGAGCAGGAGCACCGTGGCCACGGCCAGCGCAACCGTCGGGACATCGATCAACGACCGTCTGGCCAGCACGATCACGGCCCCCGTGATGGCGCCCACGGCCGCCGCCGTCACGCCATCCACGAATGCGACGATGGCCGGCCGCTTGCCGTACTTCTTGAAGTACGGCGCCGGGATGACGGTAAACAGATAGCAAGGCAGGAAGGTGGCCAGCGCGGCCACCACCGCACCGGGCAGGCCGGCGACCAGATAGCCGATGAAACCCACGGTAATCACCACGGGCCCGGGCGTGATCATGGCAACCGCCACGGCATCGACAAACTGCTTGTCGTTCAGCCAGTGATGCTCGGTCACCACGCCGCCGTACAGGAACGGCACGATGGCCAGCCCCGAGCCGAACACAAACGCCCCGGCCTTGGCAAAGAACACGCCGATCTGCACGTGCAGCGGCCAGTCCAGGCTGCTGGCGAACCCGCCGACCATCGGCAACTGCGTGGCGGCGAGGGCGTTGACGCCCCGCTCGCGCAGCCACTTCGGCGGCGCGCGCCAGAACCAGACCAGCAGCCCGGCGGCCAGGAACAGCCAGGCGATTTCCGATTCGGTGATGACCGTGACCGCCGCCAGCACAAGATAGATGCCCCACAGCAATGGGTCCCGGCCCACGCTCTTGTTGGTCAGCTTGTACGCGCTGAGCGTGATGATGCCGATCACCGCCGCGCCCACGCCGTAGAACACCGACTGCATCCACGTCAGGCCGCCGAACTTCGTATAGGCCCAGCCCAGCGCCAGCACCATCAGGAACGACGGCAGGACAAAGGCGACGCCCACCAGCGTGGCGCCGACGATGTGGTAGTGCACGTACCCCAGATAGATGGCGAGTTGCGCGGCCATCGGGCCGGGCGCCAGTTGCGCCAGCGCAATGCCTTCCTTGTAGTCCCCATCGGTGATCCATTGCCTGCGCTCGACCAGGTCGCGATGCATGTAGCCGGCCAGCGCCACGGGGCCGCCAAAGCCCAGCGTGCCCAGGCGCAGCATGTAGAAGACCAGTTGCCAGAGGCTGTAGCGGGCGCCATCCTGCCCGATGTCCCCCGTGGGAGGCGTGTCTTGCGGATGCATGTGCAATGCCCTCCGGCGCTACCGCTTGCGGCGGCTCGCGCTGCCGTAGTGCGTGTAAAGGGAATCCAGTACCGGGCTCATGTCCCGTAGCAACGCGTCGTCGTCCGGCATGCGGGTGCGCGCCCCGGTCAGCACGGCCTCGAAGCCGCTGGCCTCCGCCACGGGCGCGCCACCGACATCGAGCACATGAACCAGTTGCGCCAGCTTCGACAGCCCCTTGTCCTCGTCCAGCCCGAAGCTCGCCATCAGCACCTCGAACGACACGCGGTCGCCGATATGTGTGAACGTCGCGCCGTCGAAGTCGAATCCCAGTGCATCGTCCGGGCACTGCCGCACGTCATCGAGCCACAGGAACCTGGCGTGGGGATCGATAAAGCGCTGGATCAGCCAGGCGCACGCGACGCGGTCTACCCAGAGATGCCGGCGCGTAGCCCAGCAGCGCCCCTGGTACTGCGCCGGATCGCGCCGGGCGATGGCACCCGAGACGCCGTGCGGCTCGCCGGGAGACAGCGCCGCATCCACGGCGGCATTGAAATCGCGCCACTTTGCCTCGGCAATCGATGCCGCCTCGGCGGGGAAAAAGTCGATCTTCCGGATCGCGTCATAGCCGCGTCCGAGCCGGCGCGCCACGCGTAACAGCTCGGCCTCGCCAAGGGCGGCAATGGCCTCGCGGCCGCCCGCCAGTTCCGTCGTCCAGTCCGCGTATTCGGCGGTGCGATCGAACAATCGCCGGTAGTCGGCCTGCTGCTCCGGCGTGGCCAGCACGGACAGCAGCCAGACCTTGCCATCCTGATCCGCCGCGTCGTCGGCAATCGCCTGCAGCGGCTGCAGCAACTCGGCCCGATTCGGCACCAGATAGACGCCATCGCGCAACGCCGCCCCACCCAGCGCCTTGATCGCGCGCCAGAACCGCATGCGGGCGGTGGCTGCCGACGTCGGCAGGCTGATGACCAGGAGCCGCCAGTCGGCGGAAGGATGAAGGGTGTCCATGCGAGGCATCGTAGGCCGTCGCAACGGTTACTTCAACGGCGTAATAAGCTCTACAAGCCCCACCCAGGCGCTCGGCCCAAACAAAAAACCCCGCCAATGAGGCGGGGTTTTTCTTGATAAGGCTTAGGCGAGATCAGAACGGAATATCGTCGTCCATGTCCTCGAAGCCGTTCGACGGGGCTTGCTGCTGACGACGCTGGCCGCCCTGCTGGCCGCCTTGCTGGCCGGCACCGCCGCCGCCCTGGCCGCGGCCACCGCCGTAGCCACCGCCACCGCCGCCACCGCCTTGCGATTCGCGGCTATAGCCACCACCGCCGCCAGCACCACCGCCGTAGCCGCCTTCTTCGCCGCCACCGCCGCCCTGGCGGGCGCCCAGCATCTGCATCTGGTCAGCCACGATTTCGGTGCTGTACTTGTCCTGGCCCGACTGGTCCTGCCACTTGCGGGTGCGGATGCGGCCTTCGATGTAGACCGACGAACCTTTCTTCAGGTACTGGCCGGCGATCTCAGCCAGCTTGCCGAAGAAGGCGATGCGGTGCCATTCCGTCGCTTCCTTGAACTCGTTACTCTGCTTGTCCTTGTAGCGGTCGGTCGTCGCGAGCCGGATGTTGGTCACGGCGTCGCCGCTGGGCATGTAGCGGGTTTCAGGGTCGGCGCCCAGGTTGCCGACGAGAATGACTTTGTTGACCGATGCCATGTAGAAGTTCTCCAAGGACCGCGCCCTTTCAGCGCGGCGTTAAACGTAGTGCGAGATTCGCAAGAAATATTCGGGCCCGAGACCGGTAACCGGCATGGGCCACCTATCGGACGACCGTAAACGACATCACGCGCCCTTCGGAACACTCCGTCAGACGCGTGTCGAATGCTACCGCCGATACCGGGAAAAAGCGTGTCGGGCTTTTGCGGATAGGTGAAAAAGTGTGTCTAAGCCGCCACTGCCGGGGCGCCATCCTTGCTGCGTGCCGGCGGCGCCTTCATGCTCCAGGCGATTATAAGCCAGAGCAGCAGCACGGCCGCGCAGGCCACGAACACCGCCGGACGGCCTTCGTGCTGGAGCAGCCAGCCGCCCGCCACGCCGCCCAGGGCCAGGCCCAGCGACTGCGTGGTGTTGTAAACGCCCAGTGCGGCGCCCCGACTGGCGGCCGCGTAGCGCGACACCAGCGACGGCTGCATGGCCTCCAGCACGTTGAACGCCACGAAGAACAGCAGCAGCACGCCAACGATCGACCACAGCCCGTGGACGGTGGCAAACAGCAGTTGCACGGCGGTCATCAGCGCCACCGACGCCAGCAGCACCGGGCGCACCTTGCCGTAGCGCTCGGCGGCCATCATCGGCCCCAGCATCAGCAGGAACGACACCAGCACCACGGGCAGGTACACCTTCCAGTGCTGGTCCAGCGGCATGCCGGCGCTGCTGAGCATCGTCGGCACCACCATGAACATCGCCACCTGGCTCGCATGCAGCGCCAGCACGCCCACATTCAGGCGGATCAGGTCGGCATTGAGCAGCACCTTGCGGAACGGCATCTGCACCGGATGGGGCGGCGGCGGGTTGGGCACCACGAACAGGGTCACGCCGATGGCCAGGGCTCCCAGCACCCCCATCAGCCCGAAGATGCCGGACATGCCGATGCTGTGCAGCAGCGGCGAGGCAATCACCAGCGACAGCGCAAACGTCAGGCCGATGCTGCCGCCGACCATCGCCATGGCTTTTGTACGATGCCGCTCGCGCGTCAGGTCGGCGATGCAGGCGGTAATGGCCGCCGAGATCGCACCCATGCCCTGCAGCGCGCGGCCGGCGGTGATGCCGGTCAGCGTGTCGGAAAAGGCGGCAACCAGCGCGCCGGCCACGAACAGCACCAGGCCGGCCACCATCACCGGCTTGCGGCCCACGCGGTCGGACAGCCAGCCCAGCGGGATATGCAGGAAGGCCTGCATGAGGCCATAGATGCCCATGGCCACGCCCACACGCTGGGCGTCGTGCCCATCGGGCAGCGTACGCGCGTATTCGGCGAAGACGGGCAGGATCAGGAACAGGCCAAGCATGCGCAGGGCAAAAATGCTGGCCAGCGACAGGCTGGCGTGCAGTTCGCCGCGGGTCATGCGGTCGCGCACGGGTTCGGCGCGGGTGGGCTCGTTGGAAAGACTGGGTGAGGAAGGGGGGATCGACGGCATTGCGGTCGTAGGTGGAATTCTGGCTCGGTCGCTGGCTCGGTCAGCCTGGCAGCTTCGACACGCGCTGGCGCCCGGAAGTTGCCCGGGCGTTGCCTTGTCTGGCATCGCAGACATCCATGCAACAGACGCTGCCGCGATGCTCGCGGCGCCGCCGGCACGTTGCCGTCTTCAGCCCGTTTGGCGCCGGGTAACCCCGGAAACCGAAGTTCGGTATATTAGCAGGTTTGTTTCTCGCGCTTGTTCCATCACGTCCGGCCTCGGCCAGGCGTGAAATGTGCGTGAAGCGGCAGGCTGGCGCCCTTGTCCGGGGCGCCCAGGCATCTGGCCAGGCACATCGAATTTCCGCGGGACCGACCTGCTCTCCGCAGGTCGCCCACCGGGCGAACGAACGGTATATGGAAGAAATCAAGATCCGTGGGGCGCGTACCCACAACCTGAAGAACATCAACCTGGACCTGCCGCGCAACAAGCTCGTGGTGATCACGGGCCTGTCCGGCTCCGGCAAGTCCTCGCTGGCGTTCGACACGCTCTACGCCGAAGGCCAGCGCCGGTACGTGGAATCGCTGTCCGCCTATGCCCGCCAGTTCCTGCAGCTGATGGAAAAGCCCGATGTCGACCTGATCGAAGGGCTGTCGCCCGCGATCTCCATCGAGCAGAAGGCCACCAGCCACAACCCGCGTTCCACGGTCGGCACGGTCACCGAGATCCACGACTACCTGCGCCTGCTCTACGCCCGCGCCGGCACGCCCTACTGCCCCGACCACAACATCGCGCTGCAGGCCCAGAGCGTGTCGCAGATGGTGGATGCCGCCCTGGCACTGCCCGAAGACACCAGGCTGATGATCCTGGCGCCCGTGGTGTCCGACCGCAAGGGCGAGCATTCCGACCTGTTCGATTCGATGCAGGCGCAGGGCTTCGTGCGCTTCCGCATCCGCTCGGGCGGCGGCACGGCCCACGAGGCCGAGGCGAAGGTCTACGAGGTGGACAGCCTGCCGAAGCTCAAGAAGACCGAAAAGCACTCGATCGACGTGGTGGTGGACCGTGTGAAGGTACGCGCCGACATCAAGCAGCGCCTGGCCGAATCGTTCGAGACCGCGCTGCGCCTGGCCGACGGCCGCGCCCTCGCGCTGGAAATGGATACCGGCCGCGAGCATATGTTCAGCTCGCGCTTTGCGTGCCCGATCTGCTCGTACTCGCTGCAGGAACTGGAACCGCGCCTGTTCTCGTTCAACAACCCGATGGGCGCCTGTCCGAGCTGCGACGGCCTGGGCCAGATCACGTTTTTCGACCCCAAGCGCGTGGTGGCATTCCCGAACCTGTCGCTGGCGTCGGGCGCCATCAAGGGCTGGGACCGCCGCAACCAGTTCTACTTCCAGATGCTGCAGAGCCTGGCGGCGTTCTACGATTTCGATACCGAGACCGCGTTTGAAGACCTGCCCGCCGAAGTGCAGCAGGTGGTGCTGCACGGCTCCGGCGAGCAGGAAATCCCGTTCACGTACATCAACGAGCGCGGCCGCACCACGGTGCGCTCGCATGCGTTCGAGGGGATCATTCCGAACCTGGAGCGCCGCTATCGCGAAACCGATTCGGTGGCCGTGCGCGAGGAACTGGCCAAGTACCAGAACAACCAGGCCTGTCCGGTCTGCCAGGGCACGCGGCTGCGCACCGAGGCCCGCCATGTGAAAATCGGCGAGGACGAACAGGCGCGTGCCATCTACGAGATCAACGGCCTGCCGCTGCGCGACGCGCTGACGTGGTTCCTGACGCTGAACCTGCACGGCGCCAAGCGCGAGATCGCCGACAAGATCGTCAAGGAAATCTCGGCGCGGCTGAACTTCCTGAACAACGTGGGGCTCGACTACCTGTCGCTGGAGCGCAGCGCCGACACGCTGTCCGGCGGCGAGGCGCAGCGTATCCGCCTGGCGTCGCAGA
The DNA here is from genome assembly GCF_002858765.1 of Cupriavidus pauculus. Lineage (GTDB taxonomy): Bacteria > Pseudomonadota > Gammaproteobacteria > Burkholderiales > Burkholderiaceae > Cupriavidus > Cupriavidus pauculus_B. The sequence goes on along the minus strand of NZ_PJRP01000001.1, from coordinate 590,600 downwards.
TCGGCTCGGGCCTGACTGGCGTGATGTACGTGCTGGACGAGCCGTCCATCGGCCTGCACCAGCGCGACAACGATCGCCTGATCGGCACGCTCAAGCACCTGCGCGACATCGGCAACTCCGTGCTGGTGGTGGAGCACGACGAGGACATGATCCGGGCCTGCGACTACGTGGTCGACATCGGCCCCGGCGCCGGCGTGCATGGCGGCATGATCGTGGCCGAAGGCACGCCCGCGCAGATCGAGCAGTCGCCGGCGTCGCTGACGGGCCAGTACCTGTCGGGCCAGCGCAGCATCGAGGTGCCGAAGAAACGCGCCGCGCCGGACGACGAGCGGCTGCTGCGCATCGTCAACGCCACGGGCAACAACCTGCGCAACGTGTCGGCCGAGATCCCGGTGGGCCTGCTGACCTGCGTGACCGGGGTGTCGGGCTCGGGCAAGTCCACGCTGATCAACGACACGCTCTACAACGCCGTGGCGCGCCACCTGTACGGATCGACGGCCGAGCCGGCGCCGCACGACCAGATCGAGGGGCTGGAGAACTTCGACAAGGTCATCAACGTCGACCAGAGCCCGATTGGCCGCACGCCGCGGTCGAACCCGGCCACCTACACGGGCCTGTTCACGCCGATCCGCGAACTGTTTGCCGGCGTGCCGGCGGCCAAGGAACGTGGCTACGATCCGGGCCGGTTCTCGTTCAACGTCAAGGGCGGCCGCTGCGAGTCGTGCCAGGGCGACGGCGTGATCAAGGTGGAGATGCACTTCCTGCCGGACGTCTACGTGCCGTGCGATGTCTGCCACGGCCAGCGCTACAACCGCGAGACGCTTGAGGTGCTGTACAAGGGCAGGAACATTTCAGAGGTGCTGGACCTGACCGTGGAGCAGGCGCACGAGTTCTTCAGCGCCGTGCCCGTGGTGCGCCGCAAGCTGCAGACGCTGCTGGACGTGGGCCTGGGCTATATCCGGCTTGGACAATCGGCTACGACGCTGTCCGGCGGCGAGGCGCAGCGGGTGAAGCTGTCGCTGGAGCTGTCCAAGCGCGACACGGGCCGCACGCTGTATATCCTCGACGAGCCGACCACGGGCCTGCACTTCCACGACATCGAGCTGCTGCTCGCGGTCATCCAGAAGCTGCGCGACCATGGCAATACGGTGGTGATCATCGAGCACAACCTCGACGTCATCAAGACGGCCGACTGGCTGATCGACATGGGGCCCGAAGGCGGTGCGGGCGGCGGCGAGGTGATTGCCAAGGGCACGCCCGAGACCGTGGCGGCCAGCAAGGCGAGCTTTACCGGCAAGTACCTGGCGCCGCTGCTGAAGCGCAAGTAGTGGGCGGCGGACGTTTTTCACCCCTCTCCCACAAGCGGGAGAGGGGTGAAAATCAAGCGTCCCTGCGGCTATCTGTCTAGCGCGCCTCCGCCACGTCGCCGAGCTTGTCCGGCGCGTCTTCCTTCATGCGGCTGCGGTTCATCAGCCCGGCCTGCTCCAGCACCGGATAGGCCGTGGCGCAGAACAGCGAGTTGAGCCGCTTCATTTCGCTGATCACGTCCAGGTGCAGCGAACTCGTTTCAATACTTTCGACGGTCTGGATCGCCACGCGCTGCAGATGCGAGCGCGCGTACTTGCGTTCCAGTTCCCGGAAGTTGGCCTTCTCGGCCATCAGCTGCTGCGCGCTGCGGATATCGCCGGTCAGGAACACCGACAAACCCAGCCGCAGGTTGCCCACCACGCGCGCGTGCATCTCGGCGATTTCCTGCATGCCGGCCTCCGAGAACGACAGGTTGTGCGCGATCTTCTTCTCCCGGGCATCGACGATGACACGCTCGATCAGATCCCCCGCATGCTCCAGGTTGATGGTCAGCGAGATGATTTCCGTCCAGCGCTGGCCATCGCGCTCGTCCAGCGCCTCGGTGCTGATCTGGGTCAGGTAGAGCTTGATCGCGGTGTACAGGTCGTCCACCTCGTTGTCGATGCGGCACGTGGCGTTGGCCAGCTTCAGGTCGTTGGTGCGCAGCACGCGCAGCAGGTTGTCGAGCATCTGCTCCACGCGGTCGCCGATGCGCAGCACCTCGCGGGCGGCGTTGGACAGCGCCAGCGTGGGCGTAGACAGCGCGGCAGGGTCCAGGTGGCGCGGCGTCACCTGGCTGTCGCCGGTGTTGCGGCCGGGCAGGATGGCTTCGCACAGGCGGGCCAGCGGCGCCGTAGCCCCCAGCAGCACCACGGCCAGCGCCACATTGAACAGCAGGTGGAAATTGACGATCAGCCGTTGCGGGTCGGTATCGAAATGGGCCAACAGTTCCTCGGCCTGGGTCAGCAGCGGCAGTGCGATCACGCATCCCAGCAGGCGCGACAGCAGGTTACCCAGCGTCACGCGCTTGCCGGGCTGGTTGTTGCCCGACGTGGTCAGCAACGCCGAGATGCCGGACCCCAGATTGGCGCCCAGCACCAGCGCCAGCGCCACGTGGATCGACACCACACCGGCCGAGGCCAGCGCGCCGCAGAACAGCACCACGGCCAGGCTCGAATAGCAGAGGATGGTCAGGAAGGCGCCGATCAGCATGTCCAGCGCCGCGTCGCCGGTCAGCGTGCTGAACAGCACCTTGACGCCGGCGGCCTGCACCACGGGGCGCGTGGCGATCGAAATCAGCTCCAGCGCCAGCGTGATCAGGCCCAGCCCGATCAGCACCCGGCCCACGTGGCCGGCCTTGCTGCCCTTCCAGCTCAGGTGCAGGATCACGCCGACAAAGATCAGCAGCGGCGACAGCCACGACAGGTCGAGCGAGAACACCTGCACCATCACGGCGGTGCCCACGTTGGCGCCCAGCATGATGGCCAGCGCCGGAGCCACGGCGATCAGGCCCTGGCCCACGAACGAACTGACGATGACGGCGGTGGCATTGCTGCTCTGCACCAGCCCGGTCACGCCCAGGCCGGCAGCGAATGCCTTGAAGCGGTTCGACACGCTGGCGGAAAGCACATGGCGCAGATTGGCGCCGTACACGCGCAGGATGCCGACCTTGACGATGTTGGTGCCCCAGACCAGGAGCGCCACACCGGAGAGAAGATGAAGCAGTACGCCCATTGTGCGTCCCTTGTGACCGGTGCCGGCGGGTGGCAGGAGGCGTGCCGCCCGGTCATCGCGTTGTTATCAAGGGGGCATTATGCGCCCCGCCGTCACACGGGGCAATTGGACGGGGCCTGACGTCCGGTGAAGCGTTGCGTCCGCGTCAGTGGCCCTCGAACTTGCAGACCGTGAACAGCGGCAGGCCGCTGCCGTGCAGCACCTTCGACCCGCCCAGCTCGGGCAGATCGACGATCGCCGCACCCTCCACCACGGTGGCGCCCAGGCGTTCCAGCAGCTTGCGGCCGGCCATCATGGTGCCGCCCGTGGCGATCAGGTCGTCGATCAGCAGCACGCGGTCGCCGGGCTTGCAGGCATCGGCGTGGATTTCCACGGTGGCGCTGCCGTATTCCAGCTCGTACTCCTCGGCCACGGTCTGGAACGGCAGCTTGCCCTTCTTGCGGATCGGCACGAAGCCCAGATTCAGCTCGTACGCGATGATCGAGCCCAGGATGAAGCCGCGTGCGTCGATGCCGGCCACGAGGTCCAGTTGCTGGTCCATGTAGCGGTGCACGAACACGTCGATCAGCACGCGCAGCGTCTTGGGGTTCTGCAGCAGCGGGGTGATGTCGCGAAACTGGACGCCGGGCTGCGGCCAGTCTGGCACGGTGCGGATGCGGTCACGCAGGTAGCCGGTGATATCGCCGAGATCGGGGGACTGAATGATGGGATCTGCCATGGGGAATCTGTCTGGAAAGAGTTCATGCGGTAACGGGCTACCACCCGCGCCCCGCCTTGCCGCCGCACAATGGCCCGGCTGCTTGGGCGTCCGCAACCCGTAACCATACAGGAGACAGCTATGGCAAAGAAGATTCTGATGCTGGTCGGCGATTTCGCCGAGGACTACGAGACCATGGTGCCGTTCCAGGCACTGCAGATGGTGGGCCACACGGTCCACGCGGTCTGCCCCGACAAAAAGGCCGGTGACGCCTGCGCCACCGCCATCCATGACTTCGAGGGCGACCAGACCTACACCGAGAAGCGCGGTCACAATTTCACGCTCAATGCCACGTTTGCCGACGTGAACCCGGCCAGCTACGACGCGCTGGTGATCCCGGGCGGCCGCGCGCCCGAATACCTGCGCCTGAACGACCGCGTGATCGAGATCGTGCGTCACTTCGCCCAGGCCAACAAGCCGATCGCGGCGGTCTGCCATGGCGCCCAGCTGCTGGCCGCCGCCGATGTGCTGGAAGGCCGCACCTGTTCCGCCTATCCGGCCTGCGCGCCCGAAGTGCGCCTGGCGGGCGGCAAGTACGCCGACATCCCCGTTGACCAGGCCCATACCGATGGCAATCTGGTGACGGCCCCGGCGTGGCCGGCACATCCGGCCTGGCTGGCGCAGTTTCTTGCCGTGCTGGGAACGCGGATCGTAGAGTAGAGGCTTCCGAACGCGGCCAGCCCGGCCGCGGCGCACGGGAGTTTGCATGTGTGAGATCTTCATCCGGGCCAATCCGGATTCGTATCAGACCCAGTCGCGGTCGCTGCGCCTGCACGGCGTGGCGACCAGCATCCGGCTGGAAACCCTGTTCTGGGAAGTCCTGGAAGAACTGGCGCAGCGCGACGGCATGAGCGTCAACCAGCTGCTGGCGCGCCTGCACGACGAGCTTGCCGAGCATCGCGGCGAGGCGTCGCTGTCCGCCAACTTCGCCTCGTTCCTGCGTGTGTGCTGCATGCGTTACTTGTTGCTGCAGAACAAGGGCCGCATTCCCGCCGATACCAGTGTGCCGATTCACTCACTCGAGGCCCGGGCGGTGCTGAGTGATCTACCCGCCTCGTGGGTGGGCGACGGGGGCCGCCGTCCGGCTGCCGGCGACGACCGCAGGCAAACCCGCACCGCCTGATCGGTCCTCCGTCAGGGCAATTCCGGGCCGAGCCTGCATCCTACTGCCGCACCAGCCGATCTTCCGCCGACTCCAGCGCCTCCGGCGTGCCGCGCAGCACGATGATGTCGCCCGGCTCCAGCACGGTCTCGGGCTGGGGATCGAAGGCCCGGATGCCGCGCCGGCGCACCGCCGTGACCTCCACGCCGATGCGTTCCAGCCCCAGCGTGCCCAGGCGCCGCCCCACCGCCGTATGTTCGGGCCCGAGCGATACCGAATGCAGCCGCACGGTATCGCGCTCCACCATGTCTTCCTCGTCGTCGCGGCCGTGGAAATAGCCGCGCAGCAGGCTGTAGCGCGCATCGCGCGCCTGCTGCACGCCGCGCACCACGCGGCGCATCGGCACGCCCAGCAGCACCAGCGCGTGCGACGCCAGCATCAGGCTGCCCTCGATGATTTCCGGCACCACCTCGGTGGCCCCGGCCTTCTGCAGCGTATCGAGTTCCGAATCGTCCACGGTCCGCACGATCACCGGCATCGCGGGTGCCAGTTCCTGCACGTGGTGCAGCACCTTCACCGCCGACGCCGTATTGGCGTAGGTAATCACCACCAGCGCGGCCCGGTGAATACCGGCGGCGGTCAGCGATTCGCGCCGCCCGGCATCGCCATAGACCACGGTATCGCCGGCCGCGGCGGCCTCGCGCACGCGGTCGGGGTCGAGATCCAGCGCCACATAGGTAATGCCCTCGCGCTCCAGCATGTGGGCCAGGTTTTGCCCGCTGCGGCCGTAGCCACAGATGATGGCGTGCTTTTCGGTCTGCAGGCTCTGGGCCGCGATGCGGGTCATGTTCAGCGACTGCATCAGCCACTCGTTGGCGGCAAAGCGCAGCACGATAGCGTCGCTGTACTGGATCAGGAACGGCGCCGCCAGCATCGACAGCAGCATCGACGCCAGGATCACCTGGATCAGCACCGGGTCCACCAGCCCCATGCCGTCGATCTGGTTCAGCAGCACGAAGCCGAACTCACCGGCCTGCGCCAGCCCCAGGCCGGTACGGATGGCCACGCCCTGCCGCGACCCGAACAGCCGCGCCAGGCCGGTGATCAGCACCAGCTTGAACAGGATCGGCACCACCAGCAGGCCCAGCACCAGCCAGATATGGTCGAACACCACGCGCACGTTGAGCAACATGCCGATGGTGACGAAGAACAGCCCCAGCAGCACATCGCGGAACGGCTTGATGTCTTCTTCCACCTGGTGGCGGTACGGGGTCTCGGAGATCAGCATGCCGGCCATGAACGCGCCCAGCGCCATCGACAGGCCCAGCCGTTCGGTCAGCGCGGCCATGCCCAGCGTGACCAGCAGCAGGTTCAGCATGAACAGTTCCTGCGACCGGCGCGCCGCCACGATGTGGAACCAGCGGCTCATCAGCTGCTGCCCGACAAAGAAGATCAGCCCCAGGGCCACGACGATCTTGACGGTGGCCAGCCCCAGCGCCCAGGCCAGGTCGCCTGGATCGCGCGACAGCGCCGGGATGATGATCAGCAGCGGCACCACGGCCAGATCCTGGAACAGCAGCACGCTGATGATGTTGCGGCCGTGCTCGCTTTCCAGTTCCATCCGCTCGGACAGCATCTTCACGACGATGGCCGTCGACGACATGGCCAGCGCGCCGCCCAGCGCCACCGACGCCTGCCAGGTCAGCGGGAACGCCCAGCTGAACAGCCAGCTGGCCGGCAGCACGGCCAGCAGCGACAGCATCACCTGCGACCCGCCCAGCCCGAACACCAGCCGCTTCATGGCGCGCAGCTTGCTCAGGCTGAACTCCAGGCCGATCGAGAACATCAGGAAGACGACGCCGAATTCCGCCAGGTACTTGGTCTGGCCCGTATCGCTAGCCAGCCCCAGCGCGTGGGGGCCGATCAGGATGCCAACCGCCAGGTAGCCCAGCATGGGCGGCAGTTGCAGCATGCGGAAGGCCACGACGCCAAAAACAGCGGCGGCCAGCAGCACGAGGGTCAGTTCCAGCGGAGAATGCATTCGGCAGGCTTCAAAAACGCCGGCCGGGCACGCGCCTGAGCCGGCATCTGCACCCCGCCGGCAAAAGACGGCAAGCGCGGCGGTCGTCTCGGCTGCCGGGCGGATTGCCGGGCCAGACGCCATCGCATTCGTTGGTATACTCCAGCGCCATGATAGCCAATTTCGATGCGAATCGAGCACTCGAGCTCGCTCGCCACACCCTACAGATCGAGGCCGACGCCGTTTCGGCGCTGGCCGGCCGCCTGACCCCCGCCTTTACCCGGGCCGTCGAGATGATTCTCGGCTGCACGGGCCGCGTGGTGGTCTCCGGGATCGGCAAATCCGGCCATATCGGCCGCAAGGTGGCCGCCACGCTGGCGTCCACGGGTACGCCGTCGTTCTTCGTCCATCCGGCCGAGGCCAGCCATGGCGACCTTGGCATGATCACGCGCGACGACGTGCTGATCGCCTTCTCGAATTCCGGTGAAACGGCCGAGCTGCTGTCGATCGTCCCGATCGTCAAACGGATTGGCGCTGGCCTGATCTCGATCACCGGCAACCCCGAATCGAACCTGGCCAAGCTGTCCGACGCCCATCTGGACGGCGCCGTGGCACAGGAAGCCTGCCCGCTGAACCTGGCCCCCACGGCCAGCACCACGGCCGCGCTGGCCCTGGGCGACGCACTGGCCGTGGCCGTGCTCGATGCCCGCGGCTTCGGCGAGGAAGACTTCGCCCGCTCCCATCCTGGCGGCGCGCTGGGCCGCAAGCTGCTGACCCACGTCCGCGACGTCATGCGCAGCGGCAACGCCGTGCCGGAGGTACGCGAAAGCACGCCGCTGGCCCAGGCCCTGATGGAAATCACCCGCAAGGGAATGGCCATGACCGCCGTGGTGGACCCCGACGGCCGTGCCGTGGGCGTGTTCACCGACGGCGACCTGCGCCGCCTGCTGGAGACCCCGCGCGACTGGAAGACCGTGCCGATCGGCGACGTCATGCACCACAATCCGCGCACGGTCCACCAAGACCAGCTTGCCGTGGAAGCCGTGCAGATCATGGAAACGAACCGCATCAACCAGCTGCTGGTCGTCGATGGCGACGGCCGCCTGGTGGGCGCGCTCCATATCCATGACCTGACGCGCGCCAAGGTCATCTGAACGATGCCGGACTTCCTGTCCAGACTCACCGGCCTGATCATGCGGCTGCTGCCGCTGCTGCTGATGGCCATCGTCGCCGGCAGCACGTTCTGGCTGGTGCAGCTGAACTCGCCGCGCGAGGCCGACGAGCAGTCGCGTGTCAAGCGCCACGAGCCCGACTACTGGATGGAGCGTTTCTCGGCCACCGAACTGGCCGAGGACGGCACCACCAAGCTGCGCTTCACGGGCGTGAAAATGGTGCATTTCGAGGACGACCAGACCTACGAGGTGACCACCCCGGCCATGCGCTCGTACGAGCCGGACCGCCCGCCGGTCACCGCCAATTCGGAGCGTGGCACCATGAACGCCGAAGGCTCGATCATCGATCTCTACGGCAATGCGTTCGTGGTCCGGCAGGCCGGTGTCGACCCGTCCAAGGATCCGCGCATGACCGCGGCATCGCAATACTTCCAGTTACTGGTCAATGACGATATCGTCAAGACCGACAAGGCGGTGCAGCTGACGCGCGGCCCTTCGGTCATGACGGCCAACGGCATGATCTTCAACAATGTCACCCGCGAAGTACAATTGCTGGGTAACGTACGCGGCACCATCATCATGAATTCGCCGCAGGGGCAGGCCAGGACCCAGTGACCCCGGGGGACGCAAGCGCTCCGGCGCATCCTGGCCGCCGTCTTTATCTCACCACTCGCCAAACATGACTGCATCCCTGACGACATCGCCCTGTCGCCGCCTCGCGCCCGCCCTGCTGGCGACCATCGCCGCTCTCTGCCTGACGCTGGCCGCGCCGGTCTTTGCCGAACGCGCCGACCAGGGCAAGCCGCTGGTGCTGGAGGCCGACAACGCCAGCTACGATGACGTCAAGCAGATCTACACCCTCACCGGCAACGTGGTGCTGACCAAGGGCACCATGGTGCTGAAGTCCGACGCGGCCGAGCTGCGCACCGACCCCGAGGGCTACCAGTACGCCATCGCCACGTCCAAGCCCGGCCATCAGGCGTATATCCGCCAGAAGCGCGACGGCGTGGACGAGTACATCGACGGTTGGGGCGACCGCATCGAATACGACGGCAAGTCCGAGATCAACAAGCTGATCGGTCATGCCCGCGCGGCGCGCGTGTCCGGCGTCGGCGCGAAGATCATCGACGAGATCCGCGGCGCGGTGATTACCTACGACAGCCGCAACGAGTACTACACGGCCACCGGCGGCGACAACAACACCACGGCCGGCAATACGTCGGGCCGCGTGCGCGCGGTGCTGTCGCCGCGCGCGGACGCCAGCGCCCCCGCGGCGGCCGGCGCACCGCTGGACCTGAAGCCGTCCACCGCGCCCAAGCCTTAACGCCTTACCTCCAGCCAGTCCTGATGAACGATTCCGCCACGCTCGCCGCCTCTGCCCCGTCCTCCTCATCCGCCGTCCGCACCGACAGCAGCACGCTGATCGTGCGTCACCTGAAGAAGCGCTACGGCACGCGCACGGTGGTCAAGGACGTATCGCTCGATGTGAAAAGCGGCGAGGTGGTGGGGCTGCTTGGCCCCAATGGCGCGGGCAAGACGACGTCGTTCTACATGATCGTGGGGCTGGTGGCGCTGGACGAAGGCGACATCGTGCTCGACGACGAGCACATCAGCGGACTGGCCATTCACGAACGCGCCCGCATGGGCCTGTCGTACCTGCCGCAGGAAGCGTCGGTGTTCCGCAAGCTCAACGTGGAAGAGAACATCCGCGCGGTGCTGGAACTGCAGGTGGAGAACGGCAAGCCGCTGCCGAAGGCCGAGATCGAACGCCGCCTGGATTCGCTGCTCGATGACCTGCAGATCGCCCACCTGCGCAACAATCCGGCGCTGTCGCTGTCGGGCGGCGAGCGCCGCCGCGTGGAAATCGCACGCGCGCTGGCGTCGTCGCCGCGCTTCATCCTGCTCGACGAGCCGTTCGCCGGCGTGGACCCGATCGCCGTGGGCGAAATCCAGCGCATCGTCAGCTTCCTGAAGGCACGCAATATCGGCGTGCTGATCACCGACCACAACGTGCGCGAAACCCTGGGCATCTGCGACCACGCGTACATCATCAGCGAAGGCACCGTGCTGGCTGCCGGCCAGCCCGAGGAAATCATCGCCAACGAGTCGGTGCGACGCGTCTACCTGGGCGAGAATTTCCGCATGTAAGGCCCTGGCCGCCCTTGGCGGCCGCTCTTCCGACAGGTCATCGGCAGGTCATTTTTACCGCACTTGCCAACGGTTTTTCCAAAGCCGTTTCCGATCACGAAGCCCAAGCGATAGGTTGTAGCAAATTCCGTTCCAACAACGGAAAGATGCGCATAGAATAGGTCGCATGAAACCTTCGCTTCAGCTCCGCCTCTCCCAGCATCTGGCCCTGACGCCGCAACTGCAGCAGTCCATCCGACTGCTTCAGCTTTCGACGCTGGAACTGCAACAGGAGGTGGAACAGGCGCTCACGGAAAACCCGCTGCTCGAACGCGAAAACGACTGGATCGAAAGCCCGCTGCGCGTGGCGGCGGACGGCTCCGTCAACCTGCAGAGCGCCCCGGCGCCGGCGCCGGCCGAACCGCAGGCCAACGGCGACGACCGCGGCGAGCATGCCCCTGGCAGCGAGGATGAAGGCTATAGCGATTCCGGCGGCGAGGACTATGGCAGCGACTGGAGTCTCGACGACTTCGCGCGCCGTCCGCAGAACGACGAAGACGAAAAGACGCCGATGCAGTTGCGCGATGCGGACCCCACGCTGCGCGAATACCTGATGGAACAACTGACGCCGCTCAAGATTTCGGCGCGCGACAAGGGCCTGGCCATCTTCCTGATCGAATCGCTCGATGACGACGGATACCTGAGTGCGTCACTCGAGGAAATCTGCACCGAACTGCCCGAAGAGCTGGAGTTCGAGGTCGATGAAGTGCAGGCCATGCTGACGCTGCTGCAGAGCTTCGATCCCCCGGGCGTGGGCGCGCGCAATGCCGCCGAATGCCTGAGTCTGCAGCTGAAGCGTCTGCAGCATCCGCAACGCGAGCTGGCCCTGTCCATCGTCAATCACCATCTTGAACTGCTGGCTGTCAGGGATTACACGCGGCTCAAGAAAGCGCTGCAGGTTGACGAAATTGTACTTAAGGCGGCGCATGATCTGATCCGCTCGCTGGCACCGTATCCGGGGCATGCGTACAGCCGCCCCGAAGCGGATTTCGTGGTGCCGGACGTGTTCGTGCGCAAGAGCGGCAGCGGCTGGATTGCACAGCTGAATCCGGACGTCATGCCACGCCTGCGCATCAACGACATGTACGCGCAGATTTTGCGCGGTGCAAAAGGAGAAGCGGGTGCCGCGGGCTTGCAGCAGAAGCTGCAGGAAGCCCGGTGGCTCATCAAGAACATCCAGCAGCGATTCGACACAATCCTGCGTGTATCGCAGGCAATTGTGGAGCGTCAGAAGAACTTTTTTTCGCACGGCGAAATAGCAATGCGCCCCTTGGTTTTGCGGGAAATAGCCGATACACTCGGTTTACATGAGTCGACCATTTCCCGGGTGACCACGAACAAATACATGGCCACGCCAATGGGTACTTTCGAGTTGAAGTACTTCTTTGGTAGCCACGTCTCCACGGAGACGGGCGGCGCGGCCTCTTCCACGGCGATCCGCGCGCTGATCAAGCAACTGATAGGAGCCGAAGAACCCAGGAATCCTCTTTCCGACAGCCGCATCGCCGAATTGCTGGGCGAACAGGGCTTTGTGGTCGCACGCCGCACGGTGGCCAAATACCGCGAAGCGCTGAAGATCCCCGCAGTGAATCTCCGCAAGTCTTTGTAGCCGAGCCGCAACCGCCTGCCTGGTGCGGCTCTTTCAGAAGGAGAAGCGCTATGAACTTCAAGATCAGTGGACACCACCTCGACATCACGCCGCCGCTGCGTGAGTATGTGGAAACGAAACTGGAGCGAATTGTCAGGCATTTCGATCAGGTCATTGGCGTGAGCGTGCTGCTATCTGTCGACAACCACAAGGAAAAGGACAAGCGCCAGTACGCGGAAATCAATCTGCACCTCAAGGGTAAGGACATCTTCGTGGAAGCGCATCATGAAGACCTGTACGCGGCGATCGACTGTCTGGTCGACAAGCTCGACCGGCAGGTGATCCGCTACAAGGACCGCGTGCAAGGCCATGACCGGGAAGCGGTCAAGTACCAGATGGCTGAAGCCCAACTACAGCAACAATAGGCTGGCAAATCCTCAACTGCCCCTCGAGGCGGACTTCAGCGTCCCCCGAGAGGACTGATAGGAAGAGAGCAAAGCCGCGCATCTGCGCGGCTTTTTTGATGGGCGCGCGCCGGCGGCAGGCTGAAATTGGCCGTTACCTTGGCGCCACGGCGGAAACCATTTGATTCTTCAGGGGTGTTCGCATCTGGCGCGGCTCGGTGTATGCTGCGCCATACAAGAACGACAGGCAGAACGGTCCCGGTGACCTGCACGGCACGACGCACGACGGAAGATCATGCGGACGCTGACGGCGGCATCCGGGTGGGCAATCCGGCCGGCCAGTCCGCGGCACCACCCGCGGCGCCGGCGCTGCAGCGCACAAGCGCGCTGTAGCCCTGCTCTATAATGGCCGGACGCTCCAATGCGGGCGTCCACTAAGCACTCGATATCCTGAATTGCCCCATCCGGCGGGACGGCATTTGTGCGCCGTATCGCCAACCTGACTTCTCGTGCATCGCCCATGAATCGTTTGGCCAAATTGCTGCCACCCGGCAACATCCACCTCGACGTTACCGTCACCAGCAAGAAGCGGGTCTTCGAGCAAGCCGGGCTCCTGTTCGAGAACAACCATGGTGTGGCCCGGGCCACCGTCACGGACAACCTTTTCGCGCGCGAATCGCTTGGCTCGACTGGCCTGGGTGCCGGCGTAGCCATTCCGCACGGTCGCATCAAGGGCCTGAAGCAGCCGCTGGCCGGCTTCATGCGCCTGGCGGAGCCGATTCCGTTCGAGTCGCCTGACGGCAAGCCGGTCTCGCTGCTGATTTTCCTGCTGGTGCCCGAACAGGCCACGCAGCAGCACCTCGAAATCCTGTCGGAAATCGCACAATTGCTGTCGGACCGCGAGATGCGCGAAGGCCTGGCCACGCTCCCCACGCCCGAAGCCGTCCACCAGTTGCTGACCGAATGGCATCCGTGACGATCCGCAAGCCGGCCTGGCTGGCCGGCTGAAGCCACACCGCCCCCTCGTAGAAAGTCATCCCGCATGGAACTCACCGGCGTCACCTCGCAGTCGATCTTCGACGACAACGCAGCCGACATCAAACTGTCGTGGGTCGCCGGTCTGGAAGGAGCCGACCGCGCCTTCGACGTCGAATTCGCTCGCGAAGCCACTTCCGCCGCCGATCTGGTGGGCCACTTGAACCTGATCCACCCGAACCGGATCCAGGTGCTGGGCAAGCCCGAAATCCAGTATTACCAGCGTCTGGACGACGAACCGCGCAAGCGCCAGATGGGCGAGCTGATTCTGCTGGAGCCGCCGTTCCTGGTCGTAGCGGACGGCATGGAGCCCCCGCCCGATCTGGAATTGCGCTGCACGCGCTCGTCGACCCCGCTGTTCACCACGCCGGTGTCGTCGGCGGCCGTGATCGACCACCTGCGCCTGTACCTGTCGCGCATCTCGGCGCCGCGCGTGACGATGCACGGGGTATTCCTCGACATCCTGGGCATGGGCGTGCTGATCATGGGCGAATCGGGCCTGGGCAAGAGCGAACTGGGCCTGGAACTGATTTCGCGTGGCCACGGCCTCGTGGCCGACGACGCCGTCGATTTTGTCCGGCTGGGCCCCGACTTCATCGAAGGCCGCTGCCCGCCGCTGTTGCAGAACCTGCTGGAAGTGCGCGGGCTGGGCCTGCTCGATATCAAGACCATCTTTGGCGAAACGGCGGTGCGCCGGAAGATGAAGCTCAAGCTCGTGGTGCAGCTGGTACGCCGCAACGACGGCGAATTTGAACGGTTGCCGCTCGATTCCCAGTACCTGGACGTGCTGGGGCTGCCAATCCACATGGTGAAGATCCAGGTTGCGGCCGGCCGCAACCTGGCTGTTCTGGTGGAAGCCGCCGTGCGCAATACGATCCTGCGGCTGCGCGGCATCGACACGCTGCGCGACTTCATGGACCGCCAGCGCGCGGCCATGCAGGCCGACGTGGTATCGCGGGGCCAAGGCCGTCTGCTCTGAGCCTGCGCAGGCTCCCGAACGTTCCGACGCCCGCTTCAAGCGGGCGTTTTTCATTTGCTTACAAGCCCGGCGCGGCACCTCGTCAACGAACTGTGGACGACCGCCGTTTGTGCTGTAATGGGCGCCGAGCCCATGTTCCGCCAGACGCCAGCATGGCGCGCGGCCACGATGTGTTTCCACAGCCAGGAGAGAAGCATGAAAAAGCTGATCGCGATGTGTTTGCTGGTTACCCCCCTGTTCGCCACGAGCGCGTTTGCCCAGGGCGCCTCGGCGCCGGCCGTCGAGAAGTCCGGCAAGACCGCGCAGCAGGAAAAGATGGCCGCCTGCTCGAAGGCCAACAAGGGCAAGAAGGGCGACGAATACAAGAAGGCGCAGAGCGAGTGCCTGTCGGGCAGCGCCCCCGCGGCCGCCGCCGAGCCGAAGACCCAGCAGGAAAAGATGGCCGCCTGCTCCAAGGCCAACAAGGGCAAGAAGGGCGACGAATACAAGAAGGCACAGAGCGAGTGCCTGTCGGCCAAGCCGGCAACCTGATCAGTCGACCTCGCAGTCCACTTCGCGGTCCCACCTCGCGGCCCGCGACCCAATGACGGCGATTTTCCCCTCGAAAATGGCGAATCCTCTGCGATTCGCCATTTTTCGATGGGACAAGCTGTCATGACGCGGTTACCTTGCGGTGCTATCCTTGCGTCGCTATGCGGATCATTCTCATCACCGGAATTTCCGGCTCCGGCAAGTCTGTCGCCTTGAACGTCCTGGAAGATGCAGGCTACTACTGCGTCGACAATCTGCCAGCCCAGTTCATCCCCGAACTCACGGCCTATCTGGCCGACCAGGGGTACTCCCATCTTGGCGTGGCCACCGACATTCGCAGCCGCGAGTCGCTGGCGCGGCTGCCGGACACCGTCCGCGAGCTCTCCGCCCATCACCAGGTGCAGGTGCTGTTCCTGACAGCCAACACCGACGCACTGGTGCAACGCTATTCGGAAACGCGCCGCCGCCACCCGCTGTCGAGCCGCGTCGAGGGCGCGCCGGGGGGGCATCAGGAAGGCGCCGCAGAGGGTGCCGCGGCAAGCGGCGCCGGCGCCATGGTCAGCACGTCGCTGATCGAGGCCATCGAAATGGAACGCGAGCTGCTGAGCCCGTTGTCCGAATCGGCCCATCGCATCGATACCAGCAATGTGCGCACCAACACGCTGCGCAGCTGGGTCAAGGAGCTGATTCGCGGCGACAACGCCGGCAGCCAGTCGCTGACGCTGCTGTTCGAGTCGTTCGGCTTCAAGCACGGTGTGCCAAGCGACGCGGACATGGTGTTCGATGTGCGCTCGCTGCCAAACCCGTACTACGACTTGGCCCTGCGCCCGCTGACCGGCCGCGACGCCCCGGTCGTGGACTTCCTGCAGAGCCAGCCGATGGTGCTGGCGATGGCCGAGGATATCCGCGCCTATGTCGAGAAGTGGCTGCCAAGTTTCATTGCCGACAACCGCAGCTACCTGACGGTGGCCATCGGCTGCACGGGCGGCCAGCATCGGTCGGTATTCATCACCGAACGACTCGCCAACTATTTCCGGGCCCATGGTAATGTGCTGGTCAGACACCGCGAATTGGCCCCGGCCGGCTGACACGCGGGCTTGAGGGGACGGCCCCGGCGCCGTCCCGCCACTGGAGCGGCCAATCGCATGTCGACACTTCCCCCCGACACCGCATCCCCCGGCGCCATACTCGATGCGCTGCCGCTGTTCCCCCTCAATACGGTACTGTTCCCCGACGGCCGCCTGCCGCTGCGTGTCTTCGAGAAGCGCTACGTCGACATGGTGCGCAACTGCATGCGCGATGGCACGCCGTTCGGCGTCTGCCTGATCTCCAGCGGCGATGAAGTGGCACGGCAAGGCCACGATACGGTGCCCGAGGAAATCGGCTGCCTGGCGCAGATCGTAGACTGCAACATGGAACAACTGGGCGTGCTGCTGATCGAGTCGCGCGGACGGCAACGCTTCCGCGTGCTGTCCCACGCCACGCGCGACGACGGGCTGCTGGTGGCCCAGGCCGAAGTGCTGCCCGACGATGTCATCGACTGCAAGCTGGAACTGCTGAGCGAGTGCCTGGAGGCCCTGCGCCGCATCGTGACATCGGTGCATAGCGAACAGCCCGACAAGTCCAGGCTGCCGTTTGCCGAGCCTTATCGGTGGGACGACCCGACCTGGGTGGCCAACCGCCTGTGCGAACTGCTGCCTGTGCCGCTCAAGGCCAAGCAGATGCTGATGGCGCTGCCCGATGCGGGCATGCGCATCGAGATCGTCCACCGGTACATGCGGCAACACCACATCGTCTGACCGCCTTTCGGCGCCGTCAGATCGTCAAGACTCCAGAACTTCAGGTATTCAGAAAAGTCCGATGCGCGCTTGGTCTTCGAGCAGGCGCCGCACCGGCGCGGGCGTGCCCAGTGCGTTGAGATCGTCCAGCGACAGCCAGCGCGTTTCACCCGTTCCGCCCGTTTCACCGCCATTGGCACGC
This sequence comes from Cupriavidus pauculus, assembly GCF_002858765.1. GTDB lineage: Bacteria > Pseudomonadota > Gammaproteobacteria > Burkholderiales > Burkholderiaceae > Cupriavidus > Cupriavidus pauculus_B. The sequence goes on along the minus strand of NZ_PJRP01000001.1, from coordinate 573,764 downwards.
AGCGTTGCTGCCTCAAGATCCACGCGGATCGCACGGATCAGCAGGCGGAAGTGCGTGAACACATGCATCAGTTCGCCGGCCAGGTGAGCGCGCACGGGCTGCCCGAATTGTCGCGCCGTCTCCAGCGCGGCATCCTCGGCGGCTTCGGCATCGAACGGCAGGCTGTCCACCGCGATCTCCGGCAGGCTCCACAACCCGCCCCAAATGCCGCTGCCGGGCCGCAGGTTGACCAGCACTTCGCGGCCGTGGCGCACGATCAGCATCACGGTGCTGCGTTCTGGAATGGCGGCACGCGGCTTGGGGGTCGGCAGCAGCGCTGTCAGGCCGTCCCGGCGGGCGACGCAGTCCACCGCGAGCGGGCATTTGTCCGCATCACCCAGGCACGCCGGCTTGCCGCGCGAGCAGATCGTCGCGCCCAGGTCCATCAGGCCCTGCGTATAGGCCACCATGTCCTCGGCCTGGTTCGGCCCGGCCGGTGGCAGCGCCTGCCCGGCCAGCGCCCACATGCGCGTCTCGATGGCGCGCTCGCCAGGGTAGCCGTGGATGCCGAACACGCGCGCAAAGACGCGCTTGACGTTGCCGTCGAGGATCGGCGATCGCACGCCCGCGCTGAATGCGGCAACGGCCGCCGCCGTCGAGCGCCCGATGCCCGGCAGCGTGACCAGCATGGCCGGATCGGTCGGGAACACACCGCCGTGGTCTTCCATGACCACCTTCGCGCAGCGATGCAGGTTTCGCGCGCGCGAGTAGTAGCCCAGCCCGGCCCACAGCGCCATTACCTCGTCGGCCGGCGCGGCAGCCAGCGCGGCCACAGTGGGCAAGGCCGAGACAAAGCGCTGAAAGTACTCGATCACGGCCGCCACCTGGGTCTGCTGGAGCATGATCTCCGACAGCCAGATGCGGTATGGATCGCGTGTGTTCTGCCACGGCAGGTCATGCCGGCCGTGCTGGCGCTGCCAGGTGACCACGCGCATGCCGAAATCGGCGGGTACGGCGGTTTCATCGTGGAGCACGGGAGCGGCGGCAGGCTTGCGGGGCATTGCGGGGAGTCTGGAAAAGAAAAGGCGCCGCTCGAAGGCGGCGCCACATGATACCAACGATGGCGAAACGGCTATGCCGCGCGCGCCGATGCCTCGACCGGTACCTCCAGCAGCGCGCGCGTGAAAGCCTCGATCTTCGTGCTGCGCTCGTCCAGGCCGTTCAGCACATCCTCCAGTTCGGCGATGCGGCTTTCCAGCGTGTCGGTGGCTTCGTGGATGCGTTCAATCGAATCCACACGGCGGCGCAGTTGCTTCTGGTGCTCGCGCACCTGCGCTTCCAGCGGCGTCATCACCGACTTGAGCCAGATTTCGATATCGCGGTTCAGGTCGCGGAAGTTCTCCAGCACGCGGCTCGCCATCGTCGCGAAGGCGTTCTGCACCAGTTGCGGCCGCGACCGCGTCAGCATGTTCACGGTGCCGAAGTGCGCGTTGACCAGCGCCAGCGTCTCCTGCAGCTCGGCCGCGTAGCGCGACGTGACGAATTGCATCGGCGACGGCAGCGTGAACCCATGCTCGGCATTGAAGCGGCGATACATGCTGTCCACCAGCTGGTGCAGGCCGGCGATCTTCTGGTCGGCATCCTGGATCAGACCGGTCAGCTGGCCGAACAGCGCCTCCATGTCTTCGCGCAGGCCGCGCGAGAAGAAGCGCTCCTTCATCTGCTCGCGCTTGTCGCGCATCGTGCGGCGCACGTCGCGCAGTTGCAGACTCTTGATGATGTCGGCGCTGTGGCGGCCGAACACCAGGCGCAGCGCCTGGAACTTGGCGATGCTCTGCTCGAACTCTTCCTTCTCGCTCTGCACGCGCATCAGCATGTGCTTGACCATCGCGTGGTTCTTGCCGCGCAGGCCGCGCAGTTCAAACAGCTGCTCGACGATATCGCGCCGGCGGCTCTGCAGCAGTTGCTGCGCGCCGCGCGACATGTCCTGCACCAGGCGATGCACCTGGTCGGACACGATCTCGCGCCGCTGCGGAATCAGCTGGTTGGACAGCACGTTCTCGAACTGCATCAGGTTGCTGCGCACCAGCATGGGCTGATCGTGCGTGACCTTGGCCACCAGGCCCTTCTGCGCCGACACCGGATACACGCGGCGTTCCTCGATACCCAGCGTCTGCGCCGTGGTGCGAACCTGGCGCGCGATCTCGCCGGCGATCTCGGGCGACGACTTCAGCGGATCCCACAGGCCATCGATCTTGTTGAGCACGGCCAGGCAGCCCCGGCGGTGGCCGGCGCCCACGTGGCTGCGCCACAGTGCAAGGTCGCTCTTGGTCACGCCAGCGTCGGCCGCCAGCACGAACACCACCACGTGTGCATCGGGAATCAGGCGCAGCGTCAGTTCCGGTTCCGTACCGATCGCGTTCAGGCCCGGCGTGTCCAGGATGACCAGCCCCTGGCGCAGCAGCGGATGCGGGAAGTTGATGACCGCATGGCGCCAGCGCGAGATTTCCACCATGCCGTCGGCGTCCACCGAATACGCGGCATCGGGATCGTTCTCGTTGTACAGCCCCAGCGATTCCGCCATGGCCGGCGTCACGCGCGTGGTTTCCACCACGTGGTGGAAGGCGGCCAGCATGCCTTCGGGCGACGACGGGTCCAGCGGCACCGTGGTCCAGTGCGAATTGCTCGATCCGGGCTCCATGAAGTCGGCCGTCGAGGCGTCCTGCAGGCGCGTTTCGATCGGCAACAGCCGGATGCACGGCGGTTCGTGTTCGTCGTAGCGCAGCTCGGTCGGGCACATCGTCGTCCGTCCGGCGGACGAAGGCAGGATGCGTCGACCGTAGTCGGCAAAGAAGATGGCGTTGATCAGCTCGCTCTTGCCGCGCGAAAACTCGGCAATGAACGCCACCTTGAGGCGGTCGCTCTTGAGCACGCTATGGATGCGCTGCGCGCGGTCGTCCGCGGTGGCGTCATGCAGATCGTACTGCTGCAGCCAGGACTGGAATTCGGCGAGTGACTGAAGGACCCCGGTTCTCCAGGCGCCATATTGTTCGAATTGTTGGGCGAGGCTCGTCATGAGTGATTCGCTGTGTCGGCTTGGATTTATGGTTTTGGGCGCGTACCGCACGACTGGCGCCAGGCTTGTCCGTTGACCCGCGGACCCGTAGCCAGTCGTCCCGCCGGATGCCCTTGTCGAATGGGCGAACCCGGCAGTTTTTGTAACTTTTTATGACTGCGCACACGATACAGGTTTCCAGACACATTTTGTGGAATTCGCGTCCCTTGTTGCGCTTCTGTGCCCGGAGTGTTGCGCCGACCCATCGGCAATGTATTGCAACAATGTTTCGCCATCGGATTGCCATGGTCGGTGCCGTGTCGGCAGGCGCCACCCGTTGCCGGCGCAACGCCGCCGCAGGACTGGCGTCAGTGCTGGCAATGCGGGCAGTAGAAGCTCGACCGCTGGCCCTGGACGATCTGGCGAATCGGCGTGCCGCAAACGCGACATGGTTCGCCCGCGCGGTCGTAGACCAGGCAATCCAGCTGGAAGTAGCCGCTGCTGCCGTCGCTGCCCACGAAGTCGCGCAGCGTGCTGCCGCCCCGGGCAATGGCCTCGGTTAGCGTTTCGCGCACAGCGACGGCGAGCTTGTCGTAGCGCGCCAGGCTGATCTTGCCGGCCGGCGTGGTGGGACGGATGCCCGCGCGAAACAGGCTTTCGGAACAATAGATATTGCCCACGCCCACGACGATCTCCCCGGCCAGCAGCGCCTGCTTGATCGCCACGGAGCGGCCACGGGTAAGCCGATGGAACCAGGCGCCGTCGAAACGCGGATCGAACGGCTCGATGCCAAGCCGCCGCAGCAGCGGGTGTTCGGGCAGCGCCGCTTCGGCCAACGGCGTCCAGATGATGGCGCCGAAGCGGCGTGGGTCTCGGAATCGCAGCACCATGGGGGGGCCGCCCTCACCTTCCTCCGCCTCAGCCGGGGCACCGGCCGGTGCCAGCGCGATGTCGAAGTGGTCGTGGGCGCCGGCCGGTGGCGCGTCGGGGTACACGCGCAGCGTGCCGGTCATGCCCAGGTGGACAAGCAGCCAGCCGGGGGCGTCGTCTCCGGGGCCGGGGCTGCCCGGGCTACCCTCGCCAGCAGGCGCTGGCAGGCATTCGAGCAACAGGTATTTGCCGCGCCGTTCGATACGACCGATCACCCTGCCCGTCAGCCGCGCTTCAAGTTCGGGCTCCACGGGCCAGCGCAGCCCACGGTGACGCACGGTCACCTGGACGATGCGGCGCCCCACCACATGCGGCAGCAATCCGCGCCGCGTGACTTCGACTTCCGGTAGTTCTGGCATGCGCCCCGTGTCTCCTGGCCGGCATCCGGCCCAGCTTTCCCAACCTCGCAGAACCTATGGGCAGCTTTTGCGCTCCAATGACGCAGGGAATTCCCTGCCGCCAGGCCAACCATGTGCGGGTTCCCATACGTAAGCGCCCCGCGAGGCAAGCAGCGCATTGTAGCGGCAGGCTACAATGCCCCCATCCATTCCCACGCCCCGTGCGCCGGAGCTTTGCTTTCATGCCGGACCAAATCTTGCCCTCTCAAGCCATGCGCCCGGAACCCATCCCGATGAACACATTCCGTTTCCGTCGCCATGCGCGCGCCCTGGGCGTGGCCGCGTGCCTGGCGCTTGCTTCGCTGGCCCACGCCGCCCCGGCAACGGTGGCGCAGAACGATGACGAAGTCATCGAAGTGCCAGGGCCGTCAGCCAATGCCAAGGGCGCGCGGACGCCGCTGCCGAATGTCGCGCTGACACCGGAAATCCTCTACCGCGTGCTGGCGGCCGAGATATCGCTGCAGCGCGGGCTGGTGGGACCGGCCTACCGCACGTACATGGACCTGGCTCGGGAAACGCGGGATCCGCGCCTGGCGCAACGGGCGACCGAAATCGCCTTCAATGCGCGCGTCGCGCAGCAGGCCCTGGACGCGGCGCGCCTCTGGGCCGAACTGGCCCCGAAATCGCCCGCCGCACGCCAGGTGCTGTCGACACTACTGGTCCTGAACGGACGCTGGGAAGATGCCGAGCCGCTGCTCGTCCAGCAACTGGCAGCGGCCCCGGCCAACCATCGCGGCGAAGCCATCCTGCTGTTGCAACAGCAGATGGCACGCACCAGTGACCCTACCGGCGCGGTGGGCGTGCTCCAGCGCATCACCGCCAATGACGCAAAGCTGGCGGAAACGCACCTGGCGCTGGCGCGTGCCCGCGAAGCTGCCGGCGACAATGCCGGCGCGCTGGCCGAGCTGGACCAGGCGCTGCGCGTCAAGCCCGACCTGGAACCCGCCGCGCTGATGTCGGCCGAACTCCAGGCCGAGTCGGCCACCGACAAATCCATCGAGGTACTCAAGCGCTTTTTGGCCAAATCGCCATCGTCGGTCAACGGTCACATCACGCTGGCGCGCCTGTATCTGCAGAAGAACGACATGGAGGCCGCGCGCGCCGAATTCGAGGTGCTGCGCAAGGTGGCCCCGAACGATCCGCGCGTGCCGTTGGCGCTGGGCCTGACCAGCCTGCAGGCCCGCAGCTACGACGAAGCCGAACGCTATCTGAAGGAATACCTGCAGATGGCCGAGAAGTCGCCGGCTGCCAATCCCGACGTGGCATACCAGTACCTGGCCCAGATCGCCGAAGAAAAGAAGGATTACGCGGCGGCCATCGGATGGCTCGACAAGATCGAGGACGGCCGCCTGGCCATCGCGGCGCAGGCCAAGCGCGGCCAGCTGCTGGCGCGCATGGGCAAGCTCGACGACGCCCAGGCCGTGTTCGGCGATCTGCTGGCCGATGCCGAGGATATTTCCGATCCGGTGCAGCGCGCCCAGCGCATGACCGCGATCCGCCAGGCCGAAGTGGGCGCACTGCTCGAAGTCAAGGCCTACGATCGCGCGCGCAAGGTGCTGAACGAACGCGTGAAGGTTGAGCCCGACAACGCGGACTGGCTCTATGAGCTGGCCATGCTCGACGAGCGCGAGAAGCGCTACGACAGCATGGAGCGCGGCCTGCGCAAGGTCATCGCGCTGCAGCCCGAGCAGAAGCAGGGCTACAACGCGCTTGGCTATTCGCTGGCCGATCGTAATGAGCGCCTGCCCGAGGCACGCAAGCTGCTGGAGCGCGCGTCGGAACTGGGCCCGGACGATCCGTACATCATGGACAGCCTGGCGTGGGTGAAATATCGCCAGGGAGAACTGCAGCCGGCCGCCGACCTGCTGCGGACCGCCTACAGCAAGGCCCCCGAGGCCGAGATCGGCGCGCACCTGGGTGAGGTACTCTGGCAACTGGGCCAGCACGAGGAAGCACGCAAGACGTGGACCGAGGCTGCCAAGGTGGAGCCCGAGAACACCACGCTGATCGACACGCTGCGGCGCTACAACCAGAGCGTGTCGCTGTCCAAGTAGATCGCATCGCGTAACATGACCAGCCGCCCGGGCCTTGCGCCCGGGCGCTGCTTTCTGACGATCCACCCGGCGCCGCCGGCTTGAACCGCCGCATGGACCCGTCGCGTTGATCGCCCCAGCCGGCGCGCCAACCGCCGCCTTGTGTCGCCAGCAAACATTCAACGCCACCCAACTTTCGCCATCTTGCACATGCTCCGATCCCGACGCCTGGCCCTGCTCTGCGTGGCCGCTCCGCTCTGGCTTGCCGCGTGCAGCACCATCACGCCATCCCGCAGTTTCGACGCTGACGAGTCGGCGCGCAGCGAGCACTACAGCGGACGCTTTGCCGCCAACTACACCCGCTACGGCCGCAGCGAGGGCGTGCAAGGCAGCTTCCGCTGGCAGGAACAGGGCCGCAACGTGCGGCTGGACCTGATCTCGCCGCTGGGCCAGACGCTGGCCGTGGTCACCAGCACGCCGTCCGGCGCCACGCTCGACCTGCCCAACGAAAAGCCGCGCAACGCACCCGAGGTGGACAGCCTGATGGAGCAGGCGCTGGGCTTTTCGCTGCCGGTCGCGGGCATGCGTGACTGGCTGCATGCGCGGCCCGCGCCGGGCGCGCCGTCCAGCGTGACGCGCGACGCGAACGGGCGGCCCGACACGCTGAAGCAGAATGGCTGGACCGTACGCTACGTGGCCTGGCAAGAAGCTTCCGAAGGCACCCCCACCCCATCGGCCCAACCGCGCCGCATCGACATGGCCCGCGACGGCAACGAAGCGCCGCTGTCCGTGCGGCTGGTGATTGATCCCAAATCCGAACAATGACGCAAGCCATGACCGCAGGCACCGCCCTGCCGCCCGCCGAACTGCGCGATTGCCCCGCGCCGGCCAAGCTCAACCTTTTCCTGCATGTGACGGGCCGCCGCCCTGACGGCTACCACACGCTGCAAACGGTGTTCCAGTTGATCGACTGGTCGGACACCCTGCACTTTCGCCGCCGCGACGACGGCGTGATCGCACGGGTCACGGACATCCCCGGTGTACCCGCCGACACCGATCTCGTGGTGCGCGCGGCACGCGCGCTGCAGCAGGCCTGCGGCACGCGGTTCGGCGCGGACATCGCCATCGACAAGATCCTGCCGATGGGCGGCGGGATCGGTGGCGGATCGTCAGACGCCGCCACCACGCTGCTGGCCTTGAACCATCTCTGGGGCGCTGGCGTGGCGCGTGCCGAACTGATGCGCATCGGCCTGACGCTGGGTGCGGACGTACCCGTTTTCGTGTTCGGCCAGAATGCATTCGCCGAAGGCGTGGGCGAGGAACTGACGGCGGTAGATCTGCCCGAAAGCTGGTTCGTGGTCATCCATCCGCGCCAGCATGTACCGACTGCAGCAATTTTTTCAGATGAGCGCTTGACAAGGGATTCCCCGATCTCTATAGTTGCGGACTTCGCTGCTTGCACAAACAAATTCGCTTTCGGTCGCAACGACTTGCAAGCGATAGCAACAGCGAAGTTCGGCGAAGTTGCCCGAGCCCTTGAATGGCTGAGACAATACAGTCCGCATGCAAGGATGACCGGTTCCGGAGCCTGCGTATTTGCCCGTTTCGACGACGAGCAGCGTGCGCAGGAGGTGATGGAAAGGTTGCCGTCCGATTGGGATGGCAGGTGTGTGAAAAGTTTGGCTCACCACCCGCTCGCAGCATTCGCATAGCAAGTTTTTCGTTTGGCGAAGTCCTGAAGTAAAGTTCGGTTCGGCGACAGACGATAAAGGTTGTGTAGGGGAGTCGCCAAGTTGGTCAAGGCACCGGATTTTGATTCCGGCATTCGAAGGTTCGAATCCTTCTTCCCCTGCCATTACTTCCTATAGTGTCCAAACGGACATGCAGAAATCGCTACCGGCGCTGGCCGGTGGCACAAAGCTCCCCCAGCAGCAAGACAGGTGCCCCGAATGAGCGTCGAAGGCTTGATGGTATTTACCGGCAACGCCAACCCTAAACTCGCGGAGGCTGTCGTACAGCACCTCGGCATTCCGCTGGGCAAGGCCCTGGTTGGCCGTTTCTCCGACGGTGAAGTTCAGGTCGAAATCCAGGAAAATGTTCGCGGCAAGCACGTCATCGTGCTGCAGTCCACCTGCGCGCCGACTAACGACAACCTGATGGAACTGATGGTGATGGTCGACGCGCTCAAGCGCGCCTCGGCACGCAGCATCACCGCCGCCATGCCTTACTTTGGCTATGCGCGCCAAGATCGCCGTCCGCGTTCCGCCCGCGTGGCCATCTCGGCCAAGATCGTGGCCAACATGCTCGAAGTCGCCGGTGTGGACCGCGTCCTGACGATGGACCTGCACGCCGACCAGATCCAGGGCTTCTTCGATATCCCCGTCGACAACATCTACGCTTCGCCGGTTCTGCTGGGCGACCTGCGTGAGAAGAGCTACGGCGACCTGCTGGTCGTTTCGCCCGACGTCGGCGGCGTGGTGCGCGCCCGTGCGCTGGCCAAGCAGCTCGACTGCGATCTGGCCATCATCGACAAGCGTCGTCCCAAGGCCAACGTGTCCGAGGTGATGAACATCATCGGTGAAGTGGCCGGCCGCAACTGCGTGATCATGGACGACATGATCGATACCGGCGGCACGCTGTGCAAGGCTGCCCAGGTGCTGAAGGAACGTGGCGCGCTGAAGGTGTTTGCCTACTGTACGCATCCGGTGCTGTCGGGCGGTGCCGCTGCCCGCATCGCAGCTTCGGAACTGGACGAAGTGGTGGTCTGCGACACGATCCCGCTGTCCGACGAAGCCCGCCAGTCCGGCAAGATCCGCCAGGTTTCGACCGCCCCGCTGCTGGCCGAGACCTTCACCCGGATCGTCAAGGGTGACTCGATCATGTCGCTGTTTGCCGACCACTGATCGGTAAACAAGCGCAGGACGGGCAAAAGCCTGCTAGAATTTTGGGTTTACCGCATTGGCCACCTCAGGGTGGCCAATGCGATTCGTGCGGTACGGTTTGAATGCCGTATCGTCAGTCGAGGCTGTCTGGTCGCGGACAGCCTTCTTCACATCTGGAGTTGAACATGAAAGTAGTCGCTTTCGAGCGTAGCGTACAGGGAACGGGTGCGAGCCGCCGCCTGCGCAATTCGGGCAAGACCCCCGGCATCATCTACGGCGGCGCCGCCGAGCCGAAGATGATCGAACTGGATCACAACGCACTGTGGCACGCCCTGAAGAAGGAAGCGTTCCACTCGTCGATCCTGGATCTGGAAGTGGCTGGCAAGGCTGAAAAGGCCCTGCTGCGCGCATTCCAGATGCACCCGTTCAAGCCGATGGTGCTGCACGTTGACTTCCAGCGCGTGTCGGCCACGGAAAAGATCCACGTGAAGGTGCCCCTGCACTTCATGAACCAGGAATCCGCTCCTGGCGTGAAGCTGGGCCACGGCATCGTGAACCACATCCTGAACGACCTGGAAGTGTCGTGCCTGCCGGCCGACCTGCCCGAGTTCATCGAAGTGGATCTGGCTGCAGCCGAACTGAACCAGACCATCCACCTGTCGGACCTGAAGCTGCCGAAGGGCGTGACCGCGATCACCCACGGTGACGACAACCCCGCAGTGGCCAACATCTCGCTGCCGGCTGGTGCCCAGTCGGCCGAAGCCTCTGAAGGTGGCGAAGGCGAAACGCCGGCTGCCTAAGCTGCCCGCGCTTCACGAAAAGACCGCCGGTTCGCCGGCGGTTTTTTTTCGTACGCCGTTTTCGCGTATCCTTTCACGCCTGCTTTTTCGCTTTCTTCAGCCCATGATCAAGCTCATCGTCGGCCTCGGCAATCCCGGGGCGGAATACGAGGCCACGCGCCATAACGCCGGTTTCTGGCTGGTCGACCAGCTCGCCCGTGTGGGCGGCACCACGCTGCGCGTGGAAGGCCGCTTCCACGGCCTGGCCGGCCGCGCACGGCTGTGGGACCAGGACATCTGGCTGCTCAAGCCGTCCACGTTCATGAACCGCTCGGGCCTGTCCGTGGTGTCGCTGGCGCGCTTTTACAAGATACTGCCCGACGAGATCGTGGTGGCGCACGACGAGATGGACCTGCCGGCAGGCTCGGTCAAGCTCAAGCGCGGTGGCGGCTCGGGTGGCCACAATGGCCTGAAGGATATCTCCGCCCACCTGACCACGCAGGACTACTGGCGCCTGCGCCTGGGCGTGGGCCATCCACGCAACGCCCCGGGCGCTTCAGCCGGCGGACGCGAGGATGTGGTGAATTTTGTGCTGAAACCGCCACGCAAGGAAGAACAGCAGGCCATCGACGAAGCGATCGACCGCTGCATGGGCCCGCTCGGCGTTCTGGCGCGTGGCGAGAGCGAGCGCGCGATGATGGAGCTGCATACCGGCCGCTAGGCCACGCACGGCACGTCGCCATGAAAAAACCCCGCCGGCCTTGCGGTCGTGCGGGGTTTTTCGTTTCTGCTTGTCTGCTTTGTGGGGCCGGAACGAAGTGGCCGGATGTGTCTCCGGCTTCAGGCCGCATGCTTGGCCGCTGTGAGCAGCCGGTAGCGTTGCATCAGCACCTCGTGCGATTCGATGCGGTTCGGATCCTTCGGAATGCAGGCCACAGGACAGACCTGCTGGCATTGCGGTTCATCGAAGTGGCCGACGCATTCGGTGCACTTGTTGGGGTCGATCTCATAGATCTCGGGCCCCATCGAGATGGCTTCGTTCGGGCACTCGGGTTCACAAACGTCGCAATTGATGCAGTCGTCGGTGATCAGTAGCGCCATGATGGTTCCTTCCAGCGACCCCACCCGCGCCCGGACTGGCCACGTCGGCGGAATCGAAGCCCGTATTTTATTCCGGTTTGCCGATCTTCTCCTGAAGCCAGCGCTCCACGGAGGGGAAGACAAACTTGCTGACATCGCCACCGAGCACGGCGATCTCGCGTACGAACGTGCCGGAGATGAACTGGTACTGGTCCGACGGCGTCAGGAACATCGTCTCGACATCGGGCAGCAGATAGCGGTTCATGCCGGCCATCTGGAATTCATACTCGAAGTCCGACACCGCGCGCAGGCCCCTTACGATCACGCGCGCGCTGTTCTTTCGCACGAAATCCTTGAGCAGGCCCGAAAAGCCTTCGACCCGGACGTTCGGATAGTGGCCCAGCACTTCACGGGCAATGCCGATACGCTCTTCGAGCGAGAAGAACGGGCGCTTGTTGGGGCTGTGCGCCACGCCGACCACGAGTTCGTCGAAGATATTCGACGCACGACGGACGAGATCCTCGTGTCCCCGGGTCATGGGATCAAAAGTACCGGGATAGACGGCGACGACCATGTTTCCTCCTTTGGGGCTGCCCGTTGCCGGCCCGCGATACCGGGGCCGCTCTCGAATACTGCCTGCGTGACGGGCGTTGGACAAACAACAGCGGCGTAGTGTAACCCCAAACGCAGCTTTTGGAAGTCCGCCCGGACGGCTTTTTGCCGCATTGCAGCAGGCCCGCAAACGCTTGCCCGGCGCGGCAAACCGCCTGGCAGTCGTCATATGACCCGCGTCATCCGACGACGCTGGTTCCTAGTCCGCCCCGTTGCCGGCGCGGTGCTGCAGCAGGTGAAAATGCACGGCGCCGGCGCGCGCCTGGCGGATGATCTCCAGCGAGGCCGGCACCGGTGCATCTGCACCGATCAGCGCCTTGTCCGACTCGACATAGACCACGCCGCCCGGCCGTGTCAGGCGCGCCGCGTGCTCCAGCGCGGGGCCGATCCAGTCCTCGGCAAACGGCGGATCCAGGAAGACCACGTCAAAGCCGCTGGCCGGCATCTGCGCCGCCGCCGCGAAGGCGTCGGCCTGGACGACCCGCACCTGCGACGCGTCGAGCTTGTACTGGTTGTCGCGCAGCTGCTTGGCCACGCGGGGATTGGCTTCGACCATCGTCACCGCCGCCGCGCCGCGCGATGCGGCCTCGAATCCCAGCGCGCCCGATCCAGCGAACAGGTCCAGACAAACCAGGCCGGTCAGGTCCTGGCCCAGCCAGTTGAACAGGGTTTCCCGGACACGGTCAGGCGTGGGGCGCAACCCTTCGGCTTCCAGCACCGGCAGCAGCGAACGTTTCCAGCGACCGCCGATGATGCGCACCTGGGTCGGTGCCTGGCGGGACAGAGAAGTTCGCCCGCGCGGTGCGGGCGAAGGTCGGGATTGCGGATTCATGCCGTGATTGTAGAGCCTGCCAAGCCCCGGCACAGTGCCACGGCGTGTGCTGCCCCACAACCAGGCCGAAGAATCACTTTTCCGGGCCGCCGACGATGACCGTGGCCATGGCGTCCGGATGGACGTGGCGCTGGAAGGCGGCACGCACCTGATCGCGCGTGACCTTGTTGATCTGCGCGGTCCACGTATCCAGATAGTTAAGCGGCAGGCCGTACCAGCCAATGTTGGCCACATTGGTCAGCAGCTTGCGGTTGCTGTCGATACGCAGCGGGAAGCCGTTGACCAGGTTGTCCTTGGCGGCCTTCAGTTCGGCATCGGTCGGGCCCTGGGCCACATACTGGGCCAGGATCTGACGTACCAGCCCCAGCGCCTCGTTGGTGTTTTCCTTCTTGGTCTGCAGCGTGATGCTGAACGGCCCCGGCTGCTTGGACGGCGCGAAATAGCTGTCCACGCCATAGGTGAGCCCACGCTTCTCGCGCACCTGATCGGTCAGGCGCGAGCTGAAGCCACCGCCGCCCAGCACGTAGTTGCCCACCAGCAGCGCAAAGTAATCGGGGTCGCCGCGCGCGATGGCCGGCGCGCCAATGGCCACGCTGGCTTGCTGCGCCGGGTGCCGAATGCGCTTCTCGCTGGCCGGAATCGTCATTTGCACGTCGGGCAGCTTCGGCGCCGCAGTGCCCTCGGGCAGGCCACGCGTCAGGTCTTCGGCAATCTGCTCGGCCTGCTTGCGGTCGATGGCACCGATCAAGGTCACGACCGCACGCTTGGCCGTGTAGTTGTCGCGCCAGAACTTCAGCAGGTCATCGCGCGTGATCGAACCCACCGATTCCGGTGTGGCCGAAACGCCATATGGATGGGTGGGGTAGATCGCCTTCGACAGCGTCTTGTCGGCGATCACGCCGGGGCGGGTATCCCCCTCGCGGATGGCGGTAATCAGGCGCTGCTTCTCGCGGGCCACCACAGCGTCGGGATAGGCCGGCGCCTTGATCAGCTGCCCGGCCAGCCGCAGTGACTGCTCACGTTCCGACGGCGCCGTCAGCGTACGCAAGCCGATGCCGCCCCGGTCGCCGCCGGCAGCGCCGCCAAAATCGGCGCCGGTATCGGCAAAGGCGTCGGCAACCTGCGCCTCGTTGCGCGCGGGCTGGCCATCCTGCGCGTTGGCGCCCTTGTCGAGCAGCGCCGCGGTCAGCGTGGCCAGGCCGGACTTGCCGGGCGGGTCATAGCGGCTGCCGGCGTCGAAGTCGATATTGACGTCGAGCATCGGGATCGACGGGCTCGGCACGAAAAACACCTTGGCGCCGGTGGATGCCGTCCAGCTTTCGATGGGAATGGCGGCCTGGGCAACGGAACCGGCCAGCAGCGCGGCCGCCCCGCAAGCGGCGCCGGCCAGGCGGCGCAACACTCGCGGGGACGCAATCGTCATGACGGACAGGGACATTGTTTCTCCTTGGACGCTGTCCTCAGTGACGCAGCCCTTCGGGGGCGGCTGTCTTGGGCTTGTTGGGGTCGATCGGCTGCGGCAGCAGCGTGGCCACGGTCAGGTTGTCGTCGCTGAAATACTTGGCGGCAACCGCCTGCACCTGGGCCGGGGTGACTTCCTTGATCTTGTCGAGCATGCGGTCGATCTGGCGCCACGAGATGTTCGAGATCTCGGCCACGCCGATTTCCATGCCCTGCCCGAACACCGAATCGCGCTTGTAGATCTGTCCGGCCACGACCTGCGCCTTGACCCGCTTGAGCTCTTCCTCGGACACCCCGTTCTTCGCGATGCGCTGCAGTTCCTCGCGCAGCGCCTTCTCGATTTCCTCGGTGGTGTGGCCGCTGGCGGGCGTGCCGTCGAGCACGAACAGCGATTCGTTGCGGTTGATGCTGTCGTAGCCCACGTTGACGTCGTCGGCCAGTCGCTGCTCGCGCACCAGTTCGCGCGTCAGGCGGGCGTTATCGTAGCCATTCAGCACGGCCGACAGCACCTCCAGCGCGTACGGATCGACGTCCTTTTCCACGTCATACAGGCGCGGCACCTTGTAGGCCAGCACGATGTACGGGTTCTCGGCCGGCGCCTTGACCCAGATCCGCTTGATGCCCTGCTGGGCCGCTTCCAGTTGCGTCTTGCGAAGCGGCAGCGGGCGCGCCTTGAGCTTGCCGTAGTAGCGCTCGGCCATCGCCCGCACCTCGTCGGCCTTCACGTCGCCCGTGACCACCAGCAGCGCGTTGTTCGGCACGTACCAGGTCTTGTACCAGTCCTGCACGTCTTCCACGCGCATGTTGACCAGGTCGTCCATCCAGCCGATCACCGGATGCCGGTACGGCATGGCCGTGTAGACCGTGGCCAGCAGCTGTTCGTAGACCTTGCCGCGCGGGGAATCGTCGGTCCGCAGGCGGCGCTCTTCCATCACCACCTTCATCTCGCGGTCGAACTCTTCCTTCTTGATGATGAGGTTGGCCATGCGGTCGGCCTCGAGCTCCATCATCTTCGGCAGGTACTGCTTGGCGATCTGCTGGTAGTAGAGCGTGAAGTCGCGGTTGGTCAGCGCATTCTCGCGGCCGCCCAGCAAGGCGATCTGCCGCGAGAACTCGCCGATCGGCACCTTGGGCGTGCCCTTGAACATCATGTGTTCGAGCATGTGGGCCACGCCGGTGGTGCCGCTGACTTCGTCGCTGCCGCCCGCCCGGTAGTAGATCTGGTGCGCCACCGTGGGCGCGCGATGGTCTTCCTTGACGATCACGCGCATGCCGTTGGACAGCCGGAATTCCGTGGTGCCGGCCTCCGTCTGGCCCACCTGGCCGGCCGTGGCCATGCCTGAAGGCGGCCCCTGCGGGGTAGTCGCCCTGGCGGTCTCGCCCCTGGCCTGCGCCCAGGCGGTGCCGGCCAGCGGGCCGGCCAGCGAAGCGACGATCAGGGTGGATAGAAGGCGCCGCGAGAATCGGGCGGTGCCGGTGGACGGCGATGCAATGCGGGCGGCGCCCGCTCCGGACAAGTCAGCGCAATGGTTCATGCGACCCCGTCTGCTAGAATTTTGGCGATTGATTCTACCGGGGTATTGACCCCTTTCCCAATGTTTAGTTTCTGGAAGAAGCGCAAGGCCGAGCCGGCTCCCGCGTCCGTCGAGCCGCCGGCGGCTGCACCTTCGCCCGCACCCGCGCCCGCGCCGGCCCCCGCGCCCGCACCGATTCCCGCCCCGACCCCGGCTCCGGCACCCGCGCCGGTGCCTGTCCCCGTGCCGGTGCCGGTCCCAGCGCCGGCTCCCGTTCCCGCGCCGGCTCCCGTTTCAACGCCAGCGCCTGTCCCTGCGCCCACCCCGGCGCCCGTACCGGTCCCCGTGCCCGTGCCGGCCCAGGTACCGCCGCCCCCGCCTGCTCCGGTTGCCTACGAACCGCCCGTGGTCGAGGAAATGGAACTGGTGCCACCGCCCGCGCAAACCGCCGAGGCCAAGCGCGGCTGGATGTCGCGCCTGAAGGCCGGCCTGTCGAAGACCAGCCGCAACATCGGCGTGCTGTTTGTCGGCGTGAAGGTGGACGAGGCCCTGTTCGAGGAGCTGGAAACCGCGCTACTGATGTCGGATGCCGGCGTCGAGGCCACCGAATACCTGCTGGGCGAACTGCGCCGCCGCGTCAAGAGCGATCGCATCGAGACGGCCGACGGCGTCAAGGCGGCGCTGAAGGACCTGCTGGTGCAGCTGCTCAAGCCGCTGGAAAAGACCATGGAGCTGGGCCGCGAACAGCCGATGGTCATGATGATCGCCGGCGTGAACGGCGCGGGCAAGACCACCAGCATCGGCAAGCTCTGCAAGCACTTCCAGAGCTACCACCAGTCGGTACTGCTGGCCGCCGGCGACACGTTCCGCGCCGCCGCGCGCGAACAGCTGACCATCTGGGGCGAGCGTAACAACGTGACCGTGGTGGCCCAGGAAAGTGGCGACCCGGCCGCCGTGATCTTCGACGCCGTGAATGCCGCCCGCGCCCGCAAGATCGACATCGTGATGGCCGACACCGCCGGCCGCCTGCCCACGCAGCTGCACCTGATGGAAGAACTCAAGAAGGTCAAGCGCGTGATCGGCAAGGCCATGCCCACGGCCCCGCACGAGTGCCTGCTGGTCATCGACGCCGACACGGGCCAGAACGCCCTGGCGCAAACCCGCGCCTTCGACGACGCGCTGGGCCTGACCGGCCTGATCGTGACCAAGCTCGACGGCACGGCCAAGGGCGGCATCCTTGCCGCCATCGCCCGCCAGCGCCCGGTGCCGGTGTACTTCATCGGCGTGGGCGAGAAGGTGGAAGACCTGCAGCCGTTCAGCGCCGAGGAGTTTGCGGAAGCGCTGCTGGGGTAAGCGCCCCGGCTGGCCCTCGCAAAGGGCGACACGCCCAAAGAAAAACCCCGGCTTTGACGCCGGGGTTTTTGCTTTCTGGCCAGGCACCGCCTGCCGTGTCTACTCGCTATCCGGCTGCACGCCCGGTGCGGTCTTCTGGAACGCGTCCAGTTCCATGCAGTTGGCGTGGATCTGCGAGATGGTCGGGAACGGGGTCAGGTCCACGTTGAACCGCTGGGAATTGAACACCTGCGGCACCAGACACAGGTCCACCAGCGTCGGCGTATCGCCAAACGCGTAGCAGCCCACACGGCCCAGTTGCCGCAGGTTCACCTCCAGCGACGCAAACCCCTGCTCGATCCAGTGTCGGTACCAGGCGTCCTTGGCTTCCTCAGACACCTTGAGCTCGTGCTTCAGGTACTTCAGCACGCGCAGGTTGTTCAGCGGATGGATCTCGCAGGCGATTTCCTGGGCCAGGCCGCGCACCACGGCGCGCTCGAACGGGTCTTTCGGCAGCAGCGCGGGCTCGGGATGGGTATCGTCGAGGTACTCGATGATGGCCATCGACTGGATCAGCGGACGGCCGTCGACCACCAGCGTCGGCACCACGCCGTCGGCGTTCAGCGCGCGGTACTCGGGCTTCAGCTGCATGCCGCCTTCCTTGAGCAGATGCACGCCCTTGTAGTCGTAAGGCAGGCCCTTCAGGTTCAGGGCGATGCGTACGCGGAACGAGGCCGAGCTGCGGAAGTAGCTGTGGAGCGCGAGCATGGCGTCAGACCACCTTGATGGTCAGGTCGCCCACGCCGGCCACGTGGCACTGCATGACGTCGCCCTTGACCACCGGGCCCACACCTTCGGGCGTGCCGCTGTAGATCAGGTCGCCAGGCTGCAGTTCAAACAGCTTCGACAGGTACGACACCATTTCGGGCACCGACCAGATCAGGTCCGACAGGTCGCCGCGCTGCTTTTCCACGCCGTTCACGGCCAGCGTCACGGCGCCCTTTTCCGGGTGACCGATGGCGGACACCGGCACGATCGGGCCGATCGGCGCCGACTTGTCGAACGCCTTGCCGGTTTCCCAGGGGCGGCCGGTCTTCTTCGACTCGTTCTGCAGGTCGCGGCGCGTCATGTCCAGGCCGATGGCGTAGCCGTAGACGTGGCTGGCGGCCTGTTCCACGGGGATGTCCTTACCGCCCGTGCCCATGGCCACGACCAGTTCCACCTCGTAGTGGCAGTTGCCGGTGCCCGGGGGGTACGGGAACGTGCCTTCGGTGTTATCGGCCACGTAGCTGACCGCGTCAGACGGCTTGCAGAAGAAGAACGGCGGTTCGCGGTCGGGATCCGAGCCCATTTCACGCGCATGCGCGGCATAATTGCGGCCCACGCAATACACCCGGCGCACGGGGAAGCTTGCGCTGCTGCCACGGACCGGCACCCCGACGGGGGCCTGCGGGGCGAATACGAACTCGGTCATTCAAACTCTCCTGCTTTCTCTTTTTGATGGAATGCCGCGCCAGTGCATTCGGCGTGCCCCGGTTTCGGAAATCGGGGGCGCGGCAGGGGCAAAGCATACACCCGGCGTACGGTGGCATACAGTGGAAGCAACCCCGGCGCGAATCTTGCATATTGCACTGCAACCAAGCGACCGCCATGAACCGCCGCACCTCGCCCCCCCCTGTCAGTCCACCGCCGGCCGCAGGCTCCCGCACCCTGAGCATCCTGCTGGTGCGCGACCCGCACGACGCCGATCCGCTCAATGTGGAGACAATCCGCGCCGGATTGGCGCAGGCCGGCTTCACGACGGTGCAGACCGTCGACGCCGACCTGCGGCTGCCCGACGTCATCGCGGCCACGCTGCCTGACCTGGTGATCATCGCGTCCGAATCGGCCGCCCGCGACACCATCGAGCATGTCTGCGTCTCCACCCAGCACGCCCCGCGCCCGATCGTGCTGTTTACGGATAACGACGACGCCCTGCGCATCAAGGCCGCGCTGTCGGCCGGCATCACTGCGTATATCGTCGACGGCCTGCGCGCCGAGCGCGTCAAGACCGTGCTGGACGTGGCCTATGCGCGGTTCGAGCTCGACCAGCAGCTGCGCGCCGAACTGGATGCCACCAAGCTCAAGCTGGCCGAGCGCAAGACCGTGGAACGCGCCAAGGGGCTGCTGATGGAGTCGCGCGGCATCACCGAGGACGACGCCTACAAGCGCCTGCGGTCGATGGCGATGGAGCGCGGCATCAAGCTCGTGGAAGCCGCCCAGCGCGTGATCGACGTGATGGGCTGACGTCCGCGACGCCCGCCCTCCCCTGCGACGCCCGCCTTCGGCCCCCTCTCAGACCCCTCTCAGACCCCTCTCACACCCCCCTCGGACCCGCACGCCACCCTGGCGCCATCCTCACGCCAGCCCGGTGCATGCACGGGCCTGGCGCTGCACCACTCCCGCCGCCTGCCCACCCAAGGCTGCACCACTCCCGCCGGCCGCCCCGTTCCCGCCCCTTCCCGCACGATTTCGAGCTGCCCGTCCGCCCCGCCGGTCCGCGCAGGCCGGCGCCGCGTGCACCGTCGCCATGCGCGGCGCCTCCGCTTGGTGAAAAGCGCCGCTGGCCATACGGTTTTGTGCACCGCAACGAGCATGGCACGGCGCTTGCGTTATCGCTGGCAAGGCCAACGACGGCCGGCATCACCCAGCATCACCGGCATCACCGGCATCACTCACAACATGCATGCCCGCGCGCCAACGACGGCGCGCGCGGCATCGGACAACGGCGTCCTGCACCGCACCCTCCGGCTTCTGGCGAATCCTGGGGCTGCGGTCGGGACGCCTTTTTTCTTCTCGGAGCCATCGCAATGCCCTCTCGCCTCAAGATTGCCAAGCCCAACGTCGCCGACAACGCCGCCGCCGACCGCGCGCCCGCCAGCCACGGCCGCCGCCGCGCGCTGGCCACCATTGCCGGCGCCAGCGTGATGACGCTGGTCGACCCGCTGGTGCGCAGCGGCGCCTGGGCAGCCGGCTCCGACGCGCCCGAGAAGGCCGAGGTCAAGATCGGCTTCATCCCCCTGACCGACTGCGCGTCGGTGGTCATGGCGTCGACGCTGGGGCTGGACAAGAAGTACGGCATCAAGATCACCCCGAGCAAGGAAGCGTCGTGGGCGGCCGTGCGCGACAAGCTGGTCAACGGCGAGCTCGATGCCGCGCACGTGCTGTACGGGCTGATCTACGGCGTGCAGCTCGGCATCGGCGGGCCCAAGAAGGACATGGCGGTGCTGATGAACCTGAACCACAACGGCCAGGCCATCACGCTGTCGCAGAAGCTGGCCGAAAAGGGCGTCAAGGATGGCGCCACGCTGAAGGCGCTGATGACCCGAGAAAAGCGCGAATACGTGTTCGCGCAGACCTTCCCCACCGGCACGCACGCCATGTGGCTCTACTACTGGCTGGCCGCCAACGGCATCAATCCGATGCAGGACGCCAAGGCCATTACCGTGCCGCCGCCGCAGATGGTGGCCAACATGCGCGTGGGCAACATGGACGGCTACTGCGTGGGCGAACCGTGGGGCGCCCGCGCCATCGCCGACAAGATCGGCTTCACGGCCGAAACCACCCAGGCCATCTGGAAGGACCACCCCGAGAAGGTGCTCGGCACCACATCGGATTTCGTCCAGAAAAATCCGAACACGGCCCGCGCGATGGTGGCGGCCATCCTGGAGGCGTCGAAGTTCATCGACGCATCGGCCTCGAACCGCCGCAAGACCGCCGAGACCATCGCGGCCAAGTCCTACGTCAACACCGACATGGACATCATCCTGGACCGCATGCTGGGCCGCTACACCAATGGCCTGGGCAAGACCTGGGACGACCCCGATTCGATGAAGTTCTACCAGGACGGGCTGGCCAACTACCCGTTCCTGTCCGACGGCATGTGGTTCCTGACGCAGCAGAAGCGCTGGGGCCTGCTGAAGGACCACCCCGACTACCTGGCCGTGGCCAGGCAGGTGAACCGCATCGACGTGTTCAAGCAGGCCGCGGCTGCCGCGCAGGTGCCGCTGCCCAAGAGCGACTTCCGCACCGCAAAGCTGATCGACGGCGTGACCTGGGACGCCACCAAGGACCCGAAGGCATACGCCGACGGCTTCAAGATCAAGGCCGGCGCGCTCTGATCCCCCACGCGTTCTTCGCGACCTGATCGCCCTTTGGAAAGGAGCCTGCCGTGAATGCCATCGCCCCTGCCGTTACCCCCACCTCTCCGCAAGGAGCCGCCATGGATGCCGATGTCCTCGATACGGAAGCCAAGGAACATACGCGCCGCCGCGCCCAGGAGATTGCCGCCCAGGCGAAGCAGGCCGCGCGGCGCGAGGCCGTTGCCGGCGTCGTGCTCAAGTGCGTGCCGCCGCTGGCCGGCTTCGTGCTGTTCCTGCTGGTCTGGCACGGTATCGCCACGCTGATCCCGGCGCTGCCCACACCGGGTGCCACGTGGAATGCCGCCGTGCCGCTGTTTGCCGATCCGTTCTATCGCAACGGGCCGAACGACCAGGGCGTTGGCTGGAACATTCTGGCGTCGCTGGCGCGCGTGGCGGCGGGCTTCGGCCTGGCGGCAGTGGTCGGCATCCCGGCCGGCTTCCTGCTGGGGCGCTTCGCGTTCCTGAACGCGATGGCGGCGCCGGTCATCAGCCTGCTGCGGCCGGTGTCGCCGCTGGCCTGGCTGCCCATCGGCCTGCTGCTGTTCAAGGCGGCCAATCCGGCCGCGATTTGGGCCATCTTCATCTGCTCGATCTGGCCAATGATCATCAACACGGCAGTGGGCGTGACCCGCGTGCCGCAGGATTACCTGAACGTGGCCCGCGTGCTCGACCTGTCCGAATGGAAGATCTTCCGCAGCGTGCTGTTCCCGGCCGTGCTGCCGTACATGCTGACCGGCGTGCGGCTGTCCATCGGCACCGCGTGGCTGGTGATCGTGGCCGCCGAGATGCTGACCGGCGGCACGGGCATCGGCTTCTGGCTGTGGGACGAGTGGAACAACCTGAAGGTCGAGCACATCGTCATCGCCATCTTCATCATCGGCGCGGTGGGCCTGGTGCTGGAGCACCTGCTGCTGGCCCTGGCGCGCCGCTTCAGCTACGGCAACACCTGATCGGAGCCCCGTCATGGAAAAATTCGTCAGCATCGAAAACGTCGGCCAGACGTTCAAGACGCGCAAGGGCCCGTTCGTGGCATTGCGCGACATCAACCTGTCGATTGCCGAAGGCGAGTTCATCACGCTGATCGGGCATTCGGGCTGCGGCAAGTCCACGCTGCTGAACCTGATCGCCGGCCTGACCACGCCAACCACCGGCGCGCTGATTTGCGCCGGGCGCGAGATCGCCGGCCCCGGGCCGGAGCGCGCCGTGGTCTTCCAGAACCATTCACTGCTGCCGTGGCTGACGTGCTTCGAGAACGTCCACCTGGGCGTGGAGCGGGTGTTTGGCGCGGCGGAGAACAAGGCACAGCTAAAGGCCCGCACGCACGACACGCTGGCGCTGGTGGGCCTGACCCACGCCGAAAGCAAGTATCCACACGAGATTTCGGGCGGCATGAAGCAGCGCGTGGGCATTGCCCGGGCGCTGGCGATGCAGCCCAAGGTGCTGCTGATGGACGAGCCGTTCGGCGCGCTCGATGCGCTGACCCGCGCCCATCTGCAGGACGAACTGATCAAGATCGTGGCGCGCACGAAGAGCACCGTCGTCATGGTCACGCACGACGTGGACGAGGCAGTGCTGCTGGCCGACCGCATCGTCATGATGACCAATGGCCCGGCGGCGACGATCGGCGAGGTCCTGAGCGTCGATATCCCGCGCCCGCGTGACCGCGTGGCGCTGGCCGACGACAAGACCTACCACGCCCGCCGGACGGCCGTGCTGGATTTCCTGTACCGCAAGCAGCGCAACCCGGCGCTGCAAGAGGCCGCCTGAGCCTTTCGCCGGCGGAATCGTGGGGCTATCATGAACCCCACCCCCACGATTCCGGCAGTCATCATGACCACTGCAGCAGATTCGCCATTTTCGGCGGCAAAGTACATCAAGGAAATTGGCCGCGGCGTCAACGGCGCCCGCGCGCTGCCGCGCGAGGATGCCCAGGCGTTGTTCGACGCCATGCTGGCGGGCCGCATTTCCGATATCGAACTGGGCGCCGTGCTGATGGCGTACCGCATCAAGGGTGAGGCCCCGCACGAACTGGCCGGCATGCTGGAGGCCGCGCACCAGCATTGCCAGCCGCTGGCGGCGCCGCCGGACAAGCCCGTGGTGGTGATCCCCAGCTACAACGGCGCGCGCAAGCAGCCCAATCTGGTGCCGCTACTGGCAATGCTGCTGGCGCGCGATGGCGTGCCCACGCTGGTGCATGGCGTGCGCGGGTTTCAGGGCCGCGTCACCAGCCTGGCCCTGTTCGACGCACTGGGCGTGCCGCTGTGCGCCACCACCCAGTCGGCGCAGGACCAACTGCGCGCGGCATCGAACCCGCTGGCCGTGTTGCCCATCGACGTGCTGTCGCCCGCGCTGTCCACCCTGCTCGACAAGCGCGCCATCATCGGCCTGCGCAATTCGTCGCACACCATCGTCAAGATGCTGCAGCCGGTGGGCGCCCACACGCCGGCCGAAGCCCTGCGCCTGTACAGCTACACCCACCCCGAGTACCGCGAAACGCTGACCGACTATTTCTCGCACGAGCCGGCCAACGTGCTGCTGGGCCGTGGCACCGAGGGCGAAGTCGTGGCCGATGCCCGCCGCAGCACGCGCATCGACTGGCTGCACGATGGCCATCAGCGCACGATGGTTGACCCGGTGGGCGGTTCCATCGCCGAAGTGCCGGCGCTGCCGGCCGGCACCGATGTGGCCGACACGGCGGCCTGGATCCGCAAGGTGCTCGATGGCGCGGAGCCGGTGCCCGCCCCCATCGCCACCCAGATCGCCACCATCAAGGAATGCCTGCAGCAGGCCACACGTGTGGCCTGGGCCAATCCGGTCTGATCGTCCGATCCTCTGAAAGGCGGCCGGCGGAGGTTGGCTGGCCTGCGACCTAGCGTCGCACCGGCAGCGGGATCCGCTCGGTTTCGCCGGGCACGTGCGGGAACTGGTCGTCCTGCCAGCGCTGGCTGGCTTCCTCGATGGCTTCCTTGCTGCTGGCCACGAAGTTCCAGAAGATAAAGCGCCGGCCGTCGGTCGGGTCGCCGCCAAGCAGCATCACACGCGACGGGATGGTCGCCGTGATCGTCACCGGCTCGCCCGGCGTGAGCACCACCAGATGCTCGGCGGGCAGTGTCTCTCCGTCCATTTCCAGGTTGCCGTCCACCGCATAGATCCCGCGCTGCACATGTTCCGCCGGAATCACCAGGCTGGCGCCGGCATCCATCTCGATGGCCACGTAGAGCGTGCGGCTGTACACGCGCACCGGGGATTCGGCGCCGAACGCATCGCCGGCGATCACCGTCATCCGTACGCCCGGCAGTTCCAGCTTGGGCAGCGTGGCGCTCGGATGGTGGTGGAACGACGGCGGATCGTTCTCATGGGCCTGCGGCAGCGCCACCCAGGTCTGGATGCCGTGCAGTCGCGGGCCGGCCTCGCGCGCGGCGTCCGGCGAGCGTTCCGAATGGACGATGCCCGTGCCGGCCGTCATCCAGTTCACATCCCCGGGGCTGATCACCTGCTCGCTGCCCAGGCTGTCCCGGTGCATGATCTCGCCCTCGAAAAGGTACGTCACCGTGGCCAGGCCGATATGTGGATGTGGACGCACATCCATGCCCTGCCCCGGCGCCATCTCCACCGGGCCCATGTGATCGAAGAAAATGAACGGCCCCACGGTCTGGGTCGTGGCGGCGGGCAGCAGGCGGCGTACGGTGAACTCGCCGATATCCCGCACATGCGGTTTCAGCAAGTGTTCGATAGCAGACATGGAAACTTCTCCAAGGAATGGTGCAATGCGGCTGGAAAACAACTTCAGTGTAGCGAATCCCGCAATTCACCATCCCGAAATTGCAGTGAATTCGTCGGAAACCGATTGACCAACGCGTCCTCTAATATTTCTATCGGGAGCACGCTACCCGCCAGGCCTTGTGGGGACTGGGATGGGGCCGGGAGATTCAGGCTATCGGATAGCTATCGAAATACCGGTGACGATGTTACGGAACTATCAACCCCATAGACCTTCTAACTTAGCACTCGTCCGGTTCGAGTGCTAATATGCGTTGCAATGCGGTGTCCTTCCGGGACACACCGGCAACCCACCGCCGGATGCGAAAGGAGTCATAGTGAACGCAGTCCTGTCTGCCGATCAAACCCAAGTTTCTCGCCGTCTGCCGACGGCGCCCCAGAGTGCTGCCGCGAACAGCCTTGCGCTGACGTTTCCGGGCACGCTGGGCAATCTGGATAGCTATATCCAGGCGATCCATCGCATTCCTCTGCTAACCCCCGAGGAAGAGTTGAGCCTGGCCCGCGACCTGCGCGACAACGAATCCGTCGATGCCGCCCGCCGCATGGTGATGTCTCACCTGCGCCTAGTCGTGTCGATTGCCCGCCAGTACCTGGGCTACGGTCTGCCGCACGCCGACCTGATCCAGGAAGGCAATATCGGCCTGATGAAGGCCGTGAAGCGCTTCGACCCCGAGCAAGGCGTGCGCCTGGTGTCGTACGCGATGCACTGGATCAAGGCCGAGATCCACGAATACGTGCTGAAGAACTGGCGCATGGTCAAGGTGGCCACCACCAAGGCCCAGCGCAAGCTGTTCTTCAACCTGCGCAGCCACAAGCAGGGGGCGCATACCTTCACGCCCGAGCAGATCGAGGCCGTTGCGCGCGAGCTGAACGTGAAGCCCGAGGAAGTGATGGAGATGGAAACCCGCATGTCGGGTGGCGATCTGGCGCTGGAAGGCCAGGTCGACGATGGCGAGGAAGAATTCGCCCCCATCGCCTACCTTGCGGACAACCACAACGAGCCGACCAAGGTCATCGAGGCCAAGCACAACGACCGTCTGCAGGTCGAAGGCCTGGAAGAGGCGCTGGGCAAGCTCGACCCGCGCAGCCGCCGCATCATCGAGGCGCGCTGGCTGGACGTCAACGACGACGGCTCGGGCGGCTCCACGCTGCATGAGCTGGCCGCCGAATTCGGCGTGTCGGCCGAGCGGATCCGCCAGATCGAGGCGGCCGCGATGAAGAAGATGAAGGGTGCGCTGGCGGCATTCGCCTGATCCACGCGCCTGCGGCAACGCGAAATGTAAAAGGCCGGTCAGGACTTGACCGGCCTTTTTGTTTGCCTGGGCACCCCGGCATCGCTGCCAGGGCCGCCCTCACGTCCCTCAGGACATCAGCGCCTTCAGGTCATGCGCGATGGGCTCCGGGCCCTGGCCGTGGCGGATGAACAGTCGCAACTGGCCGCTCTGGTCGAATACGTAGCTGCCCGCCGAGTGATCCATCGTGTAGTTGTTCGGCGATGAGCCCGGCACCTTGGCGTAGTACACCTTGAAGTCCTTGGTCACCTGCTTGAGCGCGGCTTCGTCAGCCGGGCGCAGGCCCAGGAAGCGCGCGTCGAAGGCCGGTACGTACTGGCCCAGCAGCGTGCCGGTATCGCGGTCAGGGTCCACCGTCACGAACAGCACCTGCACCTTGTCGGCGTCGGGGCCCAGTTGCTCCATCACCTGCTTGAGTTCGACCATCGTGGTCGGGCAAACGTCCGGGCAATGCGTGTAACCGAAGAACATCAGCACCACCTTGCCCTTGAAGTCGCCCAGCGTGCGGGTCTTGCCCGTGGGGTCCTGCAGCGCGAAGTCCTTGCCGAACTCACTGGCGCCCGAGATATCGACGTTCTTGAACGACGGCTTCGGCTGCCCGCAGGCGGCCAGGAGCCCAGTGCAGACAGCAAGCAGGAAAAAGCGGCGGAATGTGGCGAAAAAGCCAGAGGCGGAGTTCGGCATGCGTCGGAGCGATGGGAAGCAAGATACGCCCGAAAGTATCGCCGATCACGCGGGCCGCGACCTCCGGGCGCGGCAAGATGCCGCAGGCAGACCGATCAGGCC
Organism: Cupriavidus pauculus; assembly: GCF_002858765.1. Lineage (GTDB taxonomy): Bacteria > Pseudomonadota > Gammaproteobacteria > Burkholderiales > Burkholderiaceae > Cupriavidus > Cupriavidus pauculus_B. Next base: position 546,838 of record NZ_PJRP01000001.1, on the reverse strand, counting down.
TGCGGCACGAACTTGAAGTAGTGATCCACCAGCAGCGCCGCGAACAGCAGCGACAGGTACAGGATCGAGTAACGGAAGGTGCGCTGCGCGAGCTGGTCCGAGTAGTTGCGGAACAGCTTCCAGGCGTAGCCCAGGAACACCAGGCCCAGCGCCAGCGCGGCCACCAGGTAGATCACGCCGCTCATGCCGTAGACGAACGGCAGCAGCGTGGCCGCGATCATCACCAGCGTGTACAGCAGGATATGCAGCAGCGTGTAGCGCTCGCCGTGGGTGATCGGCAGCATCGGCAGGCCGGACTTGGCATAGTCGGCGCGGCGATACAGCGCCAGCGCCCAGAAGTGCGGCGGCGTCCACGTGAAAATGATCAGCACCAAGAACCAGGCCTCGGCCGGCACGGTACCCGCCACGGCGGCCCAGCCCAGCGCGGGAGGCATGGCGCCCGACAGCCCACCGATCACGATGTTCTGCGGCGTGGCCGGCTTCAGCAGGATCGTATAGACCACGGCGTAGCCCAGGAACGTGGCGAAGGTCAGCCACATCGTCAGGTCGTTGGCAAACACGTGCAGCAGCCACATGCCGGCCCCGCCCAGGATGGCCGAGAAGATCAGCGTCTGGGTGGTGGTGATCTCGCCGGTGGCCGACGGGCGCCAGGCCGTGCGACGCATCAGCGCATCGATCTTCTGTTCCACCAGGCAGTTGATGGCGAAGGCCGCGCCGGCCAGCAGCCAGATACCGGCGGCACCGCCGATCAGGACCGACCAGGGCACCATGCCCGGCGTGGCCAGGAACATGCCGATGACAGAGCAGAACACGGCCAGCTGCGTCACGCGCGGCTTGGTCAGTGCGGCGTATTGTCGGGCCAGGTGACGAATTCGGCCCACGGAAGAGTGGGAGTGGGTAGCGGTAACCACGGGGGGCATCTTGTCCTTCATGTGGCGCGCGCCGCAATTGCGGATTGGGCGGCGGCGCCTGCGGAGCGGGTCGCGAGGCCGATATTGTAGTTGAGACGGAGCAACAGCATCAGCAACAGGGCTGCTCCGCCGTTATGTGCCACCGCCGCCACCAGCGGCCAGTCGAACACGATATTGGACATCCCGGTGGCCAGTTGCAGCGCCAGCACGGCCAGCAGCCACTTGCCATGGCGCGCCAGCCCTTCCAGCCGGCGGGCCCGCAGGCCGAACCACGCCAGGTAGCCCAGCACCACGAACGCAAAGCCGCGATGCACCCAGTGGATGGCCACCAACGCGGCGTGCGGGATGTAGTCGCCGTCGGCCGTCATGCCCAGCTGGCGCCAGAGCGTGAAGCCATGGCGGAAGTCCATCTCGGGCACCAGTTGGCCGTTGCAGAGCGGGAAATCGGTACAGGCCAGCACCGCGTAGTTGGTGCTGACCCAGCCGCCCAGGAAGATCTGGATCACCAGCAGCACAATGGCCAGCAGCCCCGCCCAGCGCAGCGACGCAGCCTGCTGCGCCACCCCGTGCGGCCGGTCGTTGCGCGAACCCAGCCAGATCAGCGACGCCAGCAGCAGCATGGCCAGCATCAGGTGCGTGACCACGATGATCGGCTGCAGCTTCATGGTGACGGTAAGCATGCCAAAGGCGCCCTGCACGCAGACCAGCACGAACACCGCCGTGGCAAACCACGGCGACTGCTTCAGCTCGCGCCGCTTCACCCACGCCAGCACCATCAGCGAGATGATGAGCACACCCACCGCCATGGCGAAATAGCGATGGATCATCTCGATCCACGCCTTGACCAGCGTCACCGGGCCGCTCGGCAGCGCCGTTTCGGCGGCGCGGATCGGCTCCATCGCCGCGTGCGGGTTCGAGTGGCCGTAGCAACCCGGCCAGTCCGGGCAGCCCAGGCCAGAGTCGGTCAGCCGCGTGAAGCTGCCGAACATGATCAGGTCCAGCGTCAGGAACGCCGTGATCCACACGAGCTTGCGATATTTGTCACGGCTGCCGCGCACCATCACATAGGACAGTGGCAGCAGGGCGATCAGGATGCCGATGATGGCGAGCTGGAGCAGCATTTCGGTACAGCCGGTAATTCAAGAAAAAGACGATCAGGGTCGATCGGTCGGTGCGTCAGGGTGGTGCCAGGCGCGTCAGCCGATGCGCGAGTACTTGAGCAGCTTCTTCAGGTCGCTGCTCACCTTCTTCGGGTCGGGGTCCTTCGGCCAGCGCATCATCAGGTTGCCGAGCGGGTCGACCAGGAAAATCGTGTCCTCGGCGCGGCTGCCCTCCTGGGCCGGCAGCCATTGTGCGATGGTCGCCTGGTCCATGCGCAGGAAGCGCACGCCGGCATACGGTTCGTTGTAGGCGGCAGATAGCCGATCGTCCACTTTGCCGGCATCCTGGATCAGCCAGACCGGCACGATGCGCTCGCGGTCCTCGCCCTGCCCGGCGCGGATCTGGCGCATCGTGAACAGCTTGCGCGCGCAGGCGTCGTCACAGGCGGACGGATCGGTCATCAGCATCAGCCATTTGCCGCGCATCGACGCCAGCGGCACGGCCTCGCCACGCTCGTTCACCAGTTGCGCGGCAGGCATCGGGCGCTGCGGGTCCACCAGCGCGCCATAGTTGGTGCTCGCGCCCGTCGGCTTGATGACGTAGTAGGTGAAATACGAGAACAGCACCGGCGATGCGCAAACCAGCAGCAGCATCAGCATTTGCAGGCGGCCACGGCGCGTGCGGGCGTCGATGCGGGGGTCGGGCGTGGCCGAGGGGTCTTGCTGCGGCATGGAGGATGTCTGTACGTTCATCGTTCGATCAATCTGATCACTGTCGATCATTCGGTTGCGGTGGCCGGCCCGGCATCTCGCCGGGCGCGGCGCCAGCCCAGCACGACCACCAGCACCACGGTCAGCGCGGCCAGGCCGAACCACTGCGCAGCGTAGCCATAGTGACGGTCGGCGCCAAAATCGGCGGGCGCCCAGTCGCGCGCCAGACCATCCCCGGTGTCGGTCGACTGTTCCAGCACCACTGGCAGCAGTGGCGCACCGGTCTCACGCGCATACGCGGCAAGGTCGATATTCTGACGTATCTTGCGGCCGGCCTCCGCGGCGGGGTCCTGGCCAAGGCTGTACACGCGCGGCACGGCGGCCAGCGCGGTGCCTTCGACGGTGACCTCGCCCACCAGCGTCGGGAATGGCGCGATGCGCGTGCGGTCCTGCGCGTCGCGCGGCAGCCAGCCGCGCAGTACCAGCACCTGGCCACCATCGGCCAGCTTCAGCGGCGTCAGCACCAGAAAGCCGGCACGGCTGTCGGTGCCGTTGCCGTGCGGCCGGTTGTCCAGCAGCACGGTGCGGTCATTGTCGAAGCTGCCGCGTGCGCGCACGTGGCGGTCCACCAGCGGGGCGACGTCGGCCTGGCCGGCAGCCAGATCCACCGGCGGCTGGACGGCCAGCGCCGCGAGCCGGCCAGCGCGATCGGTCTTCTCGTGGGCACGGCCCAGTTGCCAGTTGCCCAGCGCGCAGGTCACCGCGATCACCGCCAGCGCGGCAATCATCGGCACCGCGCCCGGCGCGCGCCACCGCCTGCGGGTCGTCACGGGTTTCCTCCGGCGGCGGCGGTGCCATAATGGGCGCTTGCCGAAAAGAGCCCCCACATGCGCTTTGTCATCATCGTCGCCTTCATCCTGATCATCGGCAGCCTGTCATCCGCGCTGTTCTTCATGATGCGCGACCGTGGCCGCACACCCAACATGATGCGCTCGCTGATGCTGCGCGTCGGCTTCTCGATCGCCCTGTTCCTGTTCATCCTGTTCTCGCACTGGATGGGCTGGATCCAGAGTACCGGCATCCACATGTCACCATGAGCCGGGATACCAAACAAAAAGCGCCGCTGAGACAGACCTCACGCGGCGCTTTTTGTTTGTGGCTGGTGTTGCTCCCCTCTCCCGCCGCGCGGGAGAGCGGTTGGGGGAGAGGGCGGGCGTATCAGGATGCCACCGTCGCAACTTGCATCGCCGCGCCCTCTTCCCCGGCCCCTCTCCCACAAGCGGGCGAGGGGAGAAAACCACCCGTTCCTACAACCAGTACACAACCACGTACAGGCCCAGCCAGACCACGTCAACAAAGTGCCAGTACCAGGCCGCGCCTTCAAACGCGAAGTGGTGATCCGGCGTGAAATGGCCCTTCAGCACGCGACCCAGCACCACGGCCAGCATGATCGCGCCCATCGTCACGTGGAAGCCGTGAAAGCCGGTGAGCAGGAAGAACGTCGAACCATAGACACCCGACGTGAGCTTCAGGTTCAGCTCGTGGTAGGCGTGCATGTATTCGTAGACCTGCAGGCACATGAAGATCGCGCCCAGCAGGATGGTCAGCACCAGGCCCTGGATCAGCTGGTTGCGCTTGCCGGCCAGCAGCGCGTGGTGTGCCCAGGTCAGCGTCACGCCCGAGGTCAGCAGCAGCGCCGTGTTGATCGTCGGGATCGGCCAAGGACCCATGACCTGGAAGCTCTCCACGGTGCCCGCCGGGCCCGTGTTCGGCCACACGGCCGCGAAGTCCGGCCAGATGATCTTGTTGCTCAGGTCGCCCAGCCACGGCATGGCGATGGTGCGGGCGTAGAACAGCGCGCCGAAGAACGCCGCGAAGAACATCACCTCGGAGAAGATGAACCAGCCCATCGACCAGCGGAACGACGTGTCGATGTTCTTGCCGTACAGCCCGCCCTCCGATTCGCCGATGGCGTCGCCGAACCAGCTCTTGAGCACGAACAGGAACCACACCAGGCCGAAGCCGCACAGGTATGGCGCCCACGGCTGCCCGTTGACCCAACCGGCGGCTCCCGCGCCGGTCATCAGCAGGCCGAACGCCGCCGTGATCGGATGGCGCGACGGGCCCGGCACGAAGTAGTACGGGGCGTTTGCGCGATTCGCACTCATTCTTCTATCTCCAGCTCAAAGTCTCGATTCATGTTATCCGCCCGTCCGGCCCCGACATCTGGCCGGCGGCGTGCTCGCTTTGTATCTGCTGCCCTGCTATGCCTGGCTGACCACCACGCGCACGATGGCGATCAAAACCGCCACGAACACTGCCGCCGCAATCAGCCCGGCGATGATCACATGCACCGGGTTTAGGCGCGCCATGTCGGACTCGTGCTCCGACCCCTTACGCAGCCCGATGAACGACCACAACACCGCGCGCACCGTCTGTGCGAATGACGCCTTGCGATGCACCGGATCGTCCGTCGCCATGCCTTGCCCCTCTCAGCCGCCCTGCCGCGTTGCCGTCACACCGGCTTCCGGGGCCTGCGCCACCGGCGTGCCGATCTCGAAGAACGTGTACGACAGCGTGATGTTCTTCACATCCTTCGGCAGCTTCGGATCGATCACGAAGACCACCGGCATGTCGCGCGCCTCGTTCGCCTTGAGCGTCTGCTGCTTGAAGCAGAAGCACTCCACCTTCTTGAAATACTCCGTGGCCTGCTTGGGCGCGTAGCTCGGGATGGCCTGTGCCGAGATGTCGCGCGACTGGCCGTTGGCCACCTCGTACACGATCGTCGTCAGCTCGCCCGGATGCACCTCCATCGAGCGCTTCACGGGCCGGAATGCAAACGGGCCGCGCGCATTCGAGTCGAACTCCACGGTAATCGTGCGGGTCGTGTCGACCTGCGTGTTCTTCACCGCCGCCCCCGCGCCGTACAGGTCGCGCGTGGTCACCACGTTCAGGCCGGTGATGTCGCAGATCGCCTTGTACAGCGGCACCAGCGCGTAGCCAAAGCCGAACATCAGCGTCACCACCACCAGCAGCCGCTTCATCATGCCGCGGTTGAAACGCTTTTCGAGGGCTTTGTCCTGCGCGTCCACGACGTTGTCTCCGGCTTTTGCTTTCTTTCTTATCGGGTCAGCCGCCAAGAAACTTCATCTTGGCCACAAACCCCAGGAAAAAGACTGCCACGACCGACAACAGGATCCATCCCAGGCGCCGGTTGGCGGCTTTCTGGCTGGCTTGGCGTTCCACTTGCGACGGGCTTTTTGCTGAGGGCTGCATGATTCGGATCTCGCTGGCCGGACGCCCGTGGGCATCCGGCCGATTTGCACTACTTCGCACTACTTCGCGATATTTCGTAAAACTACGATCGTGCCTGCGCTTACTTCACCACCGGCGGTTCCTCGAAGGTGTGGAACGGGGCCGGCGACGGCACCGTCCACTCCAGGCCTTCGGCGCCATCCCAAGGCTTGTCGCCGGCGGCCTGGCCGCCACGGTACGACGGCAGCACCACGGCGAAGAAGAAGTACACCTGCATCAGGCCGAAGCCCAGCGCCCCCAGCGACGCCACGGCGTTGAAGTCCGTGAACTGGGTCGGGTAGTCGGCATAGCGGCGCGGCATGCCGGCCAGGCCCAGGAAGTGCATCGGGAAGAAGGTCACGTTGAAGAAGATCAGCGAGCCCCAGAAATGGATCTTGCCGCGCATCTCGTCGTACATGAACCCGCTCCACTTCGGACCCCAGTAGTAGAAGCCCGCGAACAGCGCGAACAGCGAGCCCGCCACCAGCACGTAGTGGAAGTGCGCCACGATGAAGTACGTGTCCTGCAGCTGGATGTCGATCGGGGCGACAGCCGGCATCAGGCCCGTGAAGCCGCCGATCGTGAACACGAAGATGAAGCCGATCGCGAACAGCATCGGGGTCTCGAACGTCATCGAGCCGCGCCACATCGTGGCAATCCAGTTGAAGATCTTCACGGCCGTTGGCACCGCGATCAGCATCGTCGCGTACATGAAGAACAGCTGGCCCGTCACCGGCATGCCCGTGGTGAACATGTGGTGGGCCCAGACGATGAACGACAGGATGGCGATCGACGCCGTCGCGTACACCATCGAGCTGTAGCCGAACAGGCGCTTGCGCGCGAAGGCCGGCACCACGTGCGAGACGATGCCGAACGCCGGCAAGATCATGATGTACACCTCGGGGTGCCCGAAGAACCAGAAGATGTGCTGGTACATCACCGGGTCACCGCCGCCGGCGGCCGAGAAGAAGCTCGTGCCGAAGTGGCGGTCGGTCAGCACCATCGTAATGGCGCCAGCCAGCACCGGCATCACGGCGATCAGCAGGTAGGCGGTAATCAGCCACGTCCAGCAGAACATCGGCATCTTCATCAGCGTCATGCCGGGGGCGCGCATGTTGAGGATGGTCACGATGATGTTGATCGAGCCCATGATCGACGACGCGCCCATGATGTGCATGGCGAAGATGGCCATGTCCATGCCCGGACCCATCTGCACCGACAGCGGCGCGTAGAGCGTCCAGCCCGCGGCGGTGGCGCCGCCCGGTGCGAAGAACGAGCCCACCAGCAGCAGCGCGGCCGGCGGCATCAGCCAGAAGCTGAAGTTGTTCATACGAGCGAACGCCATGTCCGATGCGCCGATCTGCAGCGGGATCATCCAGTTCGCGAAGCCCACGAACGCCGGCATGATCGCGCCGAACACCATGATCAGACCGTGCATCGTGGTGAACTGGTTGAACAGTTCGGGGCGGAAGAACTGCAGGCCCGGCTCGAACAGCTCCAGGCGGATCAGCAGCGCCAGCACGCCGCCCGACAGCAGCATCGTGAACGAAAACAGCAGGTACAGCGTGCCGATGTCCTTGTGGTTGGTCGCGAACAGCCAGCGGCGCCAGCCATGCGGATGATCGTGCGCGTGATCGTCATGGCCGTGACCATGATCGTGATCGTGCGCGTGGTCGTGCGGATGGCCCAGTGTCTCCGGGGTAGCGGTACTCATCGCAATGACTCCATCAATTCCTGAATGCGGGGCTGCCGCGGGTCAGCCTGCGACGCGGTTGCCCGCGAGGCTGGCCTGCTTGTCGTTGGTCGGCGTGGCGGCCTTCTTGGGGGCCGTATCGCCAGCTGCGGCCTGTGCGCCGCCGCCTTCCGGGAACTTGCCAGCACGGGCTTGCGAGAAGGCCGCCGGCTGAATCACTTCACCGGTCTTGTTGCTCCAGCTGTTGCGCGTGTACGTCATGACCGCGGCCAGTTCGGTATCCGAGAGCTGCTTCCACGACGGCATGCCGCCCTTGCCTTCCAGCAGAATGTGCATCTGGCCGGCCTTCGGGCCGTTGACGACCTTCGAGCCGTCCAGCGCCGGGAACGCGCCCGCGCCCTTGCCGGTCGGCTGGTGGCAGACCGCGCAGTTCGCCGCGTAGACCTTCTCGCCGCGCACCTTGATCTCGTCGAGCGTCCAGGTCTTGTTGGGATCGTCGGCGGCCGCGGCCATCAGCTTCTTCTTGTCGTCGACCCATTTGGCGTATTCGCCATCGGACACCACGCGCACCACGATCGGCATGAACGCGTGTTCCTTGCCGCACAGCTCGGCGCACTGGCCACGGTAGACGCCGGTCTTCTCGGCGCGGAACCACGTGTCGCGCACGAAGCCCGGGATCGCATCCTGCTTGACGCCGAACGCCGGGATCATCCAGGCGTGGATCACGTCATTGGCGGTCGTGACGATGCGGATCTTCTTGTTGACGGGCACTACCAGCTCGTTGTCCACCTCCATCAGGTAGGTGTTCGACTTTTCCTGCTGGTTGTTGATCTGCTCGCGCGGCGTCGTCAGCGTGGACACGAACGAGATGCCCTCGCCCTGGCCCTTGAGGTAGTCGTACCCCCATTTCCACTGGTAGCCGGTGGCCTTGATCGTGATGTCGGAGTTCGTGGTGTCCTTCATCGCCACCACGGTCTTGGTCGCCGGCAGCGCCATGGCGATCACGATCAGGAACGGCACGATGGTCCAGACCACTTCCACAGTGATGCTCTCGTGGAACGAGGCCGCCTTCGCGCCCTTGCTCTTCCGGTGCTTGAAGATGGAATAGAACATCACGCCGAACACGGCGATGAAGATCACCGTGCACATGATCAGCATCATCCAGTTCAGCCAGTGAATCTGTTCGGCGATCTTTGTAACGGGTTCGGCCAGGTTCAGCTGTCGGACGGCGGGGCCGCCCGGCATGTCACTGACCGCGGAGGCCGCCTGGCTGACAAGCAGGGACGTGCCTGCAAGACATGCTGCGGATGCCTTCTTCCACATTTTCATTGTTTATCTACCCAATTTACAGATTCAAATCTGTCCCCGCCCTGCCCCGCACCGCGTCCGGTCTGGACGCCATGCAGGGCCGCCGCGAGCTCCTGCGCGAACTTGCGCCGCCGGTGCGGGTCCAGATACGACCCCACCCGCACGGAGCGCTTGCCCGACCGCAGAATCACGAGCGCCCGGAACGATTCACCCAGTTCAATCCGCACCCACTGTGGATTGAATACTTCCCGCGTGACCCGACTGGCGCTGGCTGTCTCCACGACCAGCATGCCGTCGGTCACACTCACGCGTTCATGATCCGTCGCATGGCGCGCATACGCCAGCAGGGCAATCCCCAGCCCGGTCAGTTCCAGGCCAGCAAACGGCAGCACGAGCCAGGCCCCATGCCACACGGCCAGAAACGCCGCGATGGCAATGGAAAAACATGCGATGGAGAGGTAGAACCAGCCGACCTGGCGCGGAGAGAGCGAACAATTCCGCTTCATCAGCCAGTCGTTGTCCGGCAAGGGGGTGCGTCCGTCGAGATTTCCGCCGGAGTCACCTACTGCCGTCTGGAATGCGATACCCAAGTCTTGCATCGCCAACCACTCCGCATCGGATGCACGCCCGGGACGAAATCCGTCCCTGGAGCGCACGTGCGGAGTGCCTTCCAGGAACGTTCTTGTGCCAGGGGACCACTGCGACAAACCGGCCCATTATATGGCGCTTCGCATACTCGAACAACATAGGATTTGACCGAAGTGCTTGCCATCCGCACAAATTTGTGCATGAGCTTTTTGGCCCCGATAGGCAACACAAACGATAGGCGCCGATTGTCGGGCAACCGTCGTGCTGGCGCGCTTCAGCGGCGCGTTGGGGCGCGGCCGATCCTGTCGACGGGGATGATCGCACGGCCCTGATCGTCGGTTGCCTGTTTGCCACGGGCCGGGATTTTCCATGCATGGCCATAGACAATCTCGAACGTCAGCGGGATCACGCCATCCTGATTGCGCATGCGATGCAGGGCGGCAATCACGGCGCGATGCCACCGGCGTCCGTGCAGCCCGACCGGGCCCGGACGGCGCATGCCGCCGAAGGCGCGCACTTCGTCCAGCAGCTTTTCGGGCGATTCGTAGGTGACGGTCAGCGTCTCCATGTCCATCACGGGCGTGGACCAGCCGCTATGCACAAGCATGTCGCCAATGTCGTGCATGTCGACGAAGCGCAGCGTGTGGGCGTCCAGGTCCACCTCGGCGAACGCGGTGCGCAGTTCCTTCAGGGTGTCGGGGCCAAACAACGAGAACATGACGAGCCCGTCGTCGGCGGTGACCCGATGCCACTCCGGAAACACGCGGTGTGGCTCGGGATGCCAGTGCAGCGCCAGGTTCGACCACAGCAGGTCGAAGCTGGCGGCGCCAAAGGGCAGTGTGGCAAGATCGCCCTGCACAAGGTCGAACATCGGACGCTTGCCCAGCAGGCGCCCCACCCAGCCGGGCCGGCGCTGTGGATCACGCCCGGCGGCCTGCTGCAGCATCGCGCCGGAGATATCGATCCCGGCAATCTGCGCATCGGGAAACCGGGCGCGCAAACCCGCCAGACCCTGGCCATGGCCGCAGCCGATATCGAGCGCGCGGCCCGGCGACAGCTTGACCACTTCCATCCGCTCTTGCATGCGTTGGCCTATCTCGCCAAGCAGGAAATCGAGCTGGCCGAAGCGCGGGCTACGGCGATCGAAGGCAAGCCGGGTCAGCCGCGCGGGCGGCAACCAGGCATCTGGGGAGTCGGAGGCATGCAGGGGCACGGACAGACGAGGCAGCAAGGGTCGAATCGGCAGGTGCGGCAAAGTGTCGCACCATCGGAAACCGCACAGGGCGGGCCGCCGGAAGTATACGCGCCGGGGCTCATGCGTGCCCGAAGGGTCTTTGCCGGGCACGCCGCGCACCTGTGGCGCGCGCTACTGCCATCGGCTTGCCTGGTCTGCGCGACCCTGCAGCGCGATGCGGTCTGCACCGCGTGCGCCGACGTGTTGCAGCGGCCCACGGCCCGCTGCCCGCGCTGCGCCACGCCGGGCAGCCATGGGTATTGCGGGCGGTGCGCCGATGAGGATCCGCTCGATGCCACGCTGACGCTCGGCGACTACGCCGCGCCGTTCGACAAACTGGTCCTGCAGCTCAAGTTCGGCGCCCGGCTACCCGCTGCTGGATGGATCGCCACGGGCCTTGCCATGGTGGCGCGTACCCGCCTGACGCCGGGCGATGTTCCCGACCTGCTGGTGCCGATCCCGCTGTCACCGTCTCGCCTAGCAGAACGTGGCTTCAACCAGGCATGGGAAATCGCACGGCCGCTGGCGCGTCACCTGGGCGTCCGCGCTTCGGCCACGCTACTGTCGCGCCAGCGCGACACGGTCAGTCAGCGCACGCTGGACCTGGCCGCCCGACTGGCCAATCCGCGACACGCGTTCGCGGTCGGCAACGACGCCTTGCCGCACGGGCTGCACATCGGCCTGATCGACGACGTCATGACCACCGGCGCCACGCTGCGCGAGGCCGCCCGCGTGCTGAAAGCGCACGGGGCCGGCCGGGTCACCGCGCTGGATGCGCTGCGCACACCGTGACACAACGGGGCGCTCACGGTAAGCTGCGCTCCGGTTTTTTGATGCCATCCCATGTTCAACGTCGTCCTTGTCGAACCCGAAATCCCGCCGAACACCGGCAATGTGATCCGCCTGTGCGCCAATACGGGCGCGCAGCTGCATCTGGTCAAACCGCTGGGATTTCCGCTGGAAGACGCGCGCATGCGGCGCGCGGGGCTGGACTATCACGAGTACGCGACGATGCGCGTCCACGAAAGCTGGGACGCGCTGATGGCGGCCGAACAGCCCGACCCGACTCGCATGTTCGCGCTGACCACGCATGGCTCCACGCCATTCGGCCAGGTCAGCTTCCAGCCGGGCGACTGGTTCGTGTTCGGATCCGAGACGCGCGGACTGGCGCCTGAACGCCGCGAATGGTTTCCGGCCGCACAGCGCATCCGCCTGCCGATGCGGCCCAACAATCGCAGCCTCAACCTGTCGAACACGGTGGCCGTGGTCGTGTTCGAGGCCTGGCGGCAGAACGGATTCGCGGGCGGCGCCTGAAGCTTTCTCGGCTTCCGGGCCGGCCCGGCGTCAATCCTCGGGCTGCACGTTAGCCGCGCGGATCACCTTGTCCCAGCGCGCCTTCTCGCTGACCATCGTCTGCCGCAGCGATGCCGGCGCCGTACCGGCCGGCACGAAATACTGCGCGCGCATCTTGTCGCGCACGTCGTCGCTGCCGATGATCCCGACCAGTTCGCGATAGAGCCTGTCCACGATCGGCGCGGGCGTGCCGGCCGGCGCCAGGATCGCCTGCCACGAGATCGCCTCGAAACCGGGATAGCCCGACTCCGCCACCGTCGGCACCGACGGCAGTACACCGGTGCGCCCCGACGACGTCACCGCCAGCAGCCGCAGCTTGCCGGCCGTCACCAGCGGCATGGCAATCGCCGGCACCATGAAGCCCGCCTGCACCTGACCGCCAACCATCGCCGTCGTGATCTGCGGAAAGCCCGCATAGGGCACGTGCTGCATGTCGATGCCGGCCATGGCCTTGAGCTGCTCCATCGCCAGGTGCGCCGCGCTGCCGTTACCCACCGATCCATAATTCAGCACGCCCGGCCTCGACTTCGCCAGCGCCACGAAATCGCGCAGGGTATGCACCGGCAGGCGAGCATCGACGACCAGCACGTTGGGCGACGTGGCCACCAGCGTCACCGGCGCCAGCTGCTTCATCGGGTCATAGCTCAAATGGCGATACAGCGACGGCGCCGTCACCAGCGGGCCGTTGATCGTGAACAACAGCGTGTAGCCATCGGGCGCGGCCTTGGCCACCAGCCCCGTGCCGATATTGCCACCCGCGCCGGGCCGGTTCTCGACCACCACGGGCTGGCCCAGCACCCCCGCCAGTTTTTCGGTGACGATGCGGGCGATCAGGTCCGGCGACGATCCAGCCGGAAACGGCACGATCATGCGGATCGGCTTGGCGGGCCAGGTGTCGGCAATGGCGATGCGGGGCATCGCGCCGGCGGCTGCGCACGCAGCCAGCGCCTCCAGGGCGCGGCGTCGGGAGACCATGATGACTATTCGTCGCGGGCGTCGCGCTGGAGCAGGCGGTCCACGGCATCGGCCGCAGGCAAGCCCTCGAACAGCACCGCGCACACCGCACGCGTGATCGGCATCTCGACACCCTTGCGCGCGGCCAGGTCGGCCACCGCCTGCGCGCATCGCACGCCTTCGGCCACGTGGCCAAGATCATGCAGGATCTGTTCGAGCGTCTTGCCGCTGGCCAGTTGCTGACCCACCTTGCGGTTGCGCGACAGGTCGCCCGTGGAGGTCAGGATCAGGTCGCCCATGCCCGCCAGGCCCATGAAGGTTTCCATGCGGCCGCCCAGCGCCAGGCCCAGGCGCGTCATTTCGGCCAGGCCCCGCGTCACCAGCGCGGCGCGCGCATTGAGGCCCAGCCCCAGACCGTCGCTGGCGCCCGTGGCAATCGCCAGCACGTTCTTGACCGCACCGCCGACCTCGACGCCGATCAGGTCGTCGCTGCCATAGATGCGCATCGCGTGATGGTGGAACGCCGCCTGGGCCAGGTCCGTCAGCGCGTGTGTGGAACCGGCCACGGTCAGGGCGCAGGGCAGCCCCTGCGCCACTTCCTTGGCAAAGCTCGGCCCGGTCAGCACGCCATACTCGATCTCGCCGGGCGCCACGCCCAGCGCGTCGAGTTCCTCGCGCACCATCTGGTGCGGCAGCGCGTGGGTATCGGCCTCGAAGCCCTTGCACAGCCACAGCATGGCCAGCGGCCCGTTGCGCCGCGCCGCCAGCCTGCGCGTCATCTCGCGCAAGCCCGATACCGGCGTGGCCACGACCAGCAGGCCCTGTGCGTCAGCCAGCGCATGGTCGACGGCACGGTCGAAGTCGGCTTCGCAGGTCAGCCGGGGCGACAGCGTCACGCCAGCCAGATAGGTGGCGTTAGTGCCTGTCGCGGCGATGTCGGCCAGCTGGTCCGCATCGCGCCCCCAGAGCACCACGTCGTGGCGGGTATCGGCGGCAGCGTGGCTGGCCAGTGCGGTGCCCCATGCACCAGCGCCCAGGATGGTCAGTTTCATGGCAGGTCGAGGATCGGGCCGCACGGTTGCGCGGTCATGCAGACAGTATGGATGTCACGGGACCGTGAGCCATCAGAAAGCGAAACGGGGCCGAAGCCCCGTTTTTCGTCTAATCCGGCCTTGGCGCGGATCAGTGGCGAGCCTGGCTGCCGTCCGGCAGCACGATGCCCGAGTCGCCGCCCTGGGCTTGCGCTTCTTCCATGGCAGCCTGCAGGCGTTGCTCATACAGCGCCTGGAAGTTGATTTCCGACAGGTGGATGGCCTGGAAGCCGGCACGCGTGATCACGTCGGCAATGTTGCCGCGCAGGTACGGGTACAGGATGGTCGGGCAGGCGATGCCCAGCAGCGGGTCCAGCTGCTCGGCCGGCACGTTGCGGATGTCGAAGATACCGGCTTGGTGGGCTTCCACCAGGAACGCCACCTTGTCCTGCACCTTGGTCGTCACGGTGCCCGTCACCACCACTTCAAAAATGCCTTCCTGCAGCTGGGCAGCGCCCACGTTGACCTGCACTTCCACCGACGGGGCTTCCGATTCGAGGAAGATGGCCGGCGAATTCGGCTGCTCGAGCGACATGTCCTTCAGGTACACGCGCTGGATGTTGAAGAAGGGCTGGTCGTCCTGCTGGGTGGCTTGTTGCTGGTCGCTCATGAAAGGCTTCCGGATGGATCGGTTTGGGCGCGCTGCGCCATGCGCAGCCGGGGGCCGAAGCCCCGGCGGCTGTTTGGAAACCGCATATGGTACATGACGCCGATGGCGAATTCACCGTGCCACGGCATTATCAGATTTGTCGCTTGATCTGCTGCACCGCAGCGAAGCCGGCGCGCGGGGCGCCCGGATGTCAGCGTCTGGCCGGCTCAGGCGGCCAGCAGCGGTACCAGGCCACCCTGGCGATCCAGCGCCGACAGGTCGTCGAAGCCGCCCACATGGGTCTCGTCGATATAGATCTGCGGCACGGTGCGACGGCCCGTACGAGTCATCATTTCCTCGCGCCTGCCTGGCTCACGGTCGATCAGGATCTTTTCGATCGTTTCCACGCCACGCTGCTTGAGCAGGCGCTCGGCCATCTGGCAATAGGGGCACACTACCGTGCTGTACATGACGACGCGGGCCATGCGGAATCTCCTTGACTGAAAAAACAACGGCGCGGACCGCCCAGGGCAGTACCGCGCCGCGTGCTGCATGTTGAATGGGGCTGACTTACTTGATGACCGGCAGACCGGCCTGCTGCCAGGCAGCCATGCCGCCTTCCAGCGCATACACCTCACTGTAACCGGCTTCCCTGAGCGCCGCTTGGGCCTTGCTCGAGCGCTGGCCGTTCTGGCACACCACGATGATGGGGACCGCCTTGTCCTTTGCAAGGCCGGCCGCGCGGTTGCCAATGTCGGCAAGTGGCGCACTCTTGGCCTGGGGCAGGTGACCCTTGGCAAATTCGGCGGCGTCGCGGATGTCTACCACCACCGCATTGCGCTTGTTGATCAGCTGCGTGGCAGCAGCCGTGTTGACGCGCTTGCCGCCCGTGCCGGCCTTGATTTGCGGCCAGGCCAGCAGGCCGCCCGAGACCACGGCGATCGCGATCAGGGCCAGGTTGTTGTAATCGGCGAAGAAATTCACGTTGGCATTCCGTTGGGTTGGGTCGGCGGCATTATAAAATACGCGGTTTCGCGCCAGCGCCGTTTATTTCGGGTGGCGCCTGCCACGCCCGGGCGTGACGCGGGCGCCGCGCGCCGCAGGTTACTTACTACCCTGGAAGCTGCAATGTACAAGCTCGTCCTCATCCGCCACGGCGAATCCACGTGGAATCTCGAAAACCGCTTCACCGGCTGGGTTGACGTCGACCTGACCGATACGGGCGTGGCCCAGGCCAAACAGGGCGGCCAGCTGCTCAAGGAAGCCGGCTTCACGTTCGATGTGGCCTACACGTCGGTGCTCAAGCGCGCCATCCGCACCCTCTGGCACGTCCAGGACGAAATGGACCTGATGTGGATTCCGGTACGCAACGAATGGCGGCTGAACGAACGCCACTACGGCGCCCTGGCCGGCCTGAACAAGGCGGAAACGGCCAAGAAGTACGGCGACGATCAGGTGCTCGTGTGGCGCCGCAGCTACGACACCCCGCCGCCCGCCCTGGAGCCGACCGACGAGCGCGCCTCGTACAACGACCCGCGCTACGCCAATGTGCCGCGCGAGCAGGTGCCGCTGACCGAATGCCTGAAGGATACGGTCGCCCGCGTCATGCCGCTATGGAACGAATCCATTGCTCCCGACATCAAATCCGGCAAGCGCGTCGTGATTGCCGCCCACGGCAACAGCATTCGCGCGCTCGTGAAGTATCTGGATCAGATTTCGGATGACGATATCGTCGGCCTCAACATCCCCAACGGCACCCCGCTCGTCTACGAGCTGGACGCCGACCTGCGCCCCCTGCGCCACTATTACCTGGGCGACCAGGAGGCGATTGCCGCTTCGCTGGCCGCCGTGGCCAACCAGGGCAAGTCCCGCTGACCACCACCGCCGGTGCGCCCATGCGCCGGCCCGGGCGGCATCCGGGTAGGCGCGCCACGGCCTTGTGTGGCCGCCCCCACCATGGGGTAATGGCCCGCAGGTCTTTTTCTGCGCACCCTCTTATACTGTCGGTCAATCTAGGCCGGGCGTAACCCGTCCGGCCAGGAATTTCCCTTTCGCATCATCCACAAAAGTTCAGGCAGCCCTCATGCGTAAGACGCTCAAGAACATTAGCCTCGTCTCAGTCGGCGTCGTCGCCGGCGTGCTGGCCACGCTGCAAATCTCGGCCACCGCGCAGAACAGCTCGGGACCGCTGCCGCTCGACCAGTTGCGGCTGATGTCCGACATCTTCGGGCAGATCAAGCGCGAGTACGTGGAGCCGGTCGACGACAAGAAGCTGCTGACCGAAGCCATCAAGGGCATGGTCGCCAGCCTCGACCCCCACTCGGCCTACCTGGACGAGAAGGACTTCAAGGAACTGCAGGAAGGCACCCGCGGCCGCTTTGCCGGCCTGGGCATCGAGATTTCGCAGGAAGAAGGCCTGGTCAAGGTCATCAACCCGATCGAGGACACCCCCGCCTTCCGCGCCGGCATCCAGCCGGGCGACCTGATCACCCGTATCGACGACAAGCCCGTGCGCGGCCTGCCGCTGGAACAGGCGGTCAAGCGCATGCGCGGCGAGCCGGGCACCAAGGTCACGCTGACCATCTACCGCAAGAGCGAGGAACGCACGTTCCCGGTCTCGATCACGCGCGCCGAGATCCGCGTGCAGTCGGTCAAGACCAAGATGCTCGACAACAACACCATCGGCTGGGTGCGCCTGACGAGCTTCCAGGAGCGCACCGTGGCCGATCTGGGCCGCCGCCTCAAGGAAATGGCGGACAAGAACCCGAACCTGAAGGGCATCATCCTGGACCTGCGCAACAACGGCGGTGGCGTGCTGCAAGGCGCGGTCGGCGTGGCAGCAGCCTTCCTGCCTGAAGACGCGACCGTGGTGTCCACCAACGGCCAGGTGCCCGATGCCAAGCGCGTCTACAAGGCAACGTTCAACAACTACCGCCTGTCGTCGCTCGAGGACGATCCGCTCAAGGACCTGCCCCCGCAGTTCAAGAAGCTGCCGATGATCGTGCTGACCAATGCCTACTCGGCATCGGCCTCGGAAATCGTCGCCGGCGCGCTGCAGGACCACAAGCGCGCGCTGACCATGGGCAAGACCACGTTCGGCAAGGGTTCGGTGCAGACCGTGCGCCCGCTGACCAACGACACCGGCATCAAGCTGACGATTGCGTACTACTACACGCCGTCGGGCAAGTCGATCCAGGCCAAGGGCATCCGCCCGGACATCCCGGTCGACCAGAACCCGGAAGGCGATCCGGATGACGCACTGATCACACGCGAGATCGACACCGAGCGCCACCTGCACAACAAGCAGGAATCGGAAGAGCCGGAAATGAACGAGCGCGAACAGCGCCGCGTGGACGAACTGCGTCGCCTGGAAGAGGAAAACTCGAAGAAGTCGCCGGAAGAACGCGAGAAGGAACGCAAGAAGAAGCCGGTGGAATTTGGCTCGGCCGACGACTTCATGCTGCAGCAGGCCATCGCCCAGCTCGACGGCAAGCCGGTGCAGAAGTCGAAGTCGCGCCTGGAAGCCACCGGCGCGGCCGGCAAGCCCGACACGAAGGAAGAAAAGGCAGGCAAGGCCCCGGCCAAACCCGCCGCCAAGCCGGCTCCGACGCCAGCCAAGCCCGCGCCGGCCAGCCAGCCGCCCGCGAGCGCGCCGATCGGCCAGCCGCTGGGCACGCCGACCGGTCAGAAGTAACGGAACCGCGCCTGCCGCCTTGGCGCGCGGCGCGCTTCCCCTCAATCCTGCGGCCCGCGGCATGCCACCGTCGGGCCGTTTTTCATTTGCCGCCGAACCATGAATGACGATCAGCTGCTGCGCTATTCGCGCCATATCCTGCTGGATGAACTGGGCATCGAGGGCCAGGAGCGCCTGCTGGCGGGCCATGCGCTGGTGATCGGCGCCGGCGGCCTGGGTGCGGCCGCCCTGCCCTATCTGGCATCGGCCGGCGTGGGACGCATCACGATCGTCGACGACGACGATGTCGACCTGACCAACCTGCAGCGCCAGATCCTGCATACCACCGCCAATGTGGGACGCCGCAAGGTGGAGTCGGCCCGGGAAGGGCTACTGCGCATCAATCCCGACGTCGATATCCGGCTGGTGGCGCAACGCGTAGGCGATGTGGAGCTTGATCCACTGGTGGCACAGGCCGATGTCGTACTCGATTGCTGCGACAACTTCGCCACGCGCCAGGCCGTCAACCGGGCGTGCCTGAAGCACCGCCGGCCGCTGGTCTCGGGCGCCGCGCTGCGCTTCGACGGTCAGGTCAGCGTGTACGACCTGCGCAACCCCGAGGCGCCGTGCTACGGCTGCCTGTTCCCGCCGTCCGAGCCGGCCCCGGAAGCGGCCTGTGCCACGATGGGCGTGTTCGCGCCGCTGGTCGGCATGGTGGGCACGGTGCAGGCCGCCGAGGCGCTGAAGCTGCTGACCGGCGTGGGCGAAACGCTGGCCGGACGGCTGCTGATGGTCAACGCGATGACGATGGAATGGAGCACGATGCGGCTGGCGCGCACGCCGGGCTGCGAGGTGTGCGGGCAGGCCCATTAGGTCCGGGCGCATTCAGTCCGGACGCATTAAGTCCGGGCTCAGCTATGTCGCCTGCGGCGCAGGGCGCGGCCGGTCGAGTCGGAAAGGCAGAAAAACGCAGGAATGACGCCTGGAAATCTGGCGACCCGCGGTGGAGCCCCCTCCCCGCCGGGTCGCCATTTTTTTGGCGCGATGTGACTGGATGAAGACAAGAATCCGAATGAGAAGGGTTACCAACCCGCTCCGCAACGGGGCGCGGCGCCATCCTGCGCCACGCGCCTGCCCCGCCGCGCTTGCCAGTGATCGGTCAGGCTGCGGCCGGGTCGGAAACCGGCGTGCTTATTGCTCGCCCGGCTCCAGTTGGGACTGCAGGTAGTTTTGCAGGCCAACCTTGTCGATCAGGTCCAGCTGCGTTTCCAGGTACTCGATATGCTCTTCGGTGTCCGTGAGGATATCGACCAGGAGTTCGCGGCTGACGTAGTCGCCAACGGATTCGCAGTACGCAATGCCTTCCTTGACCGTGGCGTGCGCAGTCTGCTCCAGCTTCAGGTCGCACTTGAGCATTTCCGGCGTGTCTTCGCCGATCATCAGCTTGTGCAGGTCCTGCAGGTTGGGCAGCCCGTCGAGCATCAGGATGCGGTCGATCAGGCGATCGGCGTGCTTCATTTCGCCGATCGACTCCTTGTACTCGACATCACCGAGCTTTTTCAGGCCCCAGTGGCGGTACATGCGTGCGTGGAGGAAATACTGGTTGATCGCGGTCAGCTCGTTCTTGAGCTGGGCGTTCAGATGCTGGATGACCTTCTTGTCACCTTTCATTCGGGGCTCCTGTTACCGACAACAAACGGACCCGGCGGATGGACGAAGGTGATGGAACGCAACGAGATGCAACGGTCGGGAACGACAAAACGCGCCTCGGACGAATCCGTGGGCGCGCTTTTCAATCCACGCGTTGTTCGGTGAGAACGCTTCCTGAATCAGGCGACCAGCGCGGTACGCTGATCGTTCGCGACTGCCGGGTCACGAGCGTCCATTATGGCATGTGACGCAGCCGGCGAACAGGCTGAAATATCGACGACCTGGATGGTCGCGATGGTGGAGGCCTTGATGGTCTGTACGGCGGCAACGCCTTCGCAAAGCACTTGCTTCGCGCAATCGCGGCAGCGGCCGCAGCAGGTTCCCACGCCTAGCGTTTCGGCCAGCTCGTCGAGCGTGGTCACGCCAAGATGAGCGGCACCATGAATCTCATGGTCGGTAACCTGATTGCAGATACACACGTACACAACTTGCCTCCTGGGGGCTGGCGGCACCGGCATGCCGCACGCGATGAGAGGCAGAATAACAGAGATCGAAAATGATAACAATTCCCATTACTTCACATGGGAAGCGTCATGCACAGCCTGGGTGAAATGACGGAAAAAGGAATCTAAGACGCCACTTTTCACGCGGAAAAGTGGCGTTTGGACCGCCGACAATAGAGACAAAAACCCCAGCGTTTTAAGGGTTGTGCTATGCCGACAACAGCTTCAGGGCCGCCGCCTGTTCTTCGGGCTCGTAGCAGGTCAGGATCTGGTCCACCACCTTGCACAGGCGCTCGCAGTCGGCGTGGATGACTTCCTGCTTCACTCGCAGCAACTGGGCCGGATGCATCGAGAATTCACGCAGGCCCATGCCTAGCAACAGGCGGGTCATCGCCGGATCGCCAGCCATTTCGCCGCAGACCGCCACCGGCACACCCGCGTGGTTGGCGTCACGGATCGTGCGTGCAATCAGCTGCAGCACGGCCGGATGCAGGGGGTCGTACAGGTGCGCCACGGCGTTGTCGGCGCGGTCGATCGCCAGCGTGTACTGGATCAGGTCGTTGGTGCCGATCGACAGGAAGTCCATTCGCTTGAGAAACAGCGGCAGCAGCAGCACGGCTGCGGGGATCTCGATCATCGCCCCGATCTTGATGCCCGGGTCATACGGCTGGCCGCGCTCGTCCAACTGGCGCTTGGCCTGCTTGATCAGATCCAGGGTCTGGTCGATCTCGCTGGCATGGGCCAGCATCGGAATCAGCAGCCGCACCGGCCCGAACGCCGACGCCCGCAGCAGTGCGCGCAATTGCGTCAGGAACATGGCCGGCTCCGACAGCGACCAGCGGATCGCCCGCAGCCCCAGCGCCGGGTTCAGCGCGGTCTCGAAGTCTTCGCCCAGGCCGTCCAGCGGCTTGTCGGCGCCCACGTCGATCGTGCGGATGGTCACGGGCAGGCCGTGCATGGCCTCCGCGGCGTTGCGGTATGCCAGGAATTGCTCGTCCTCGTCGGGCATTTCGTCCCGGCGGTTCATGAACAGGAATTCCGAGCGGAACAGGCCTACGCCGACCGCACCTGCACCCAGCGCGGCACCGGCATCCTCGGCCAGCTCGATATTGGCCAGCAGCTCGATCTCCAGCCCGTCCAGCGTGACAGCGGGCATGTGCCGCAGCCGCTGCAGGCGCTTTTTCTCCAGCGCGCGCTCGCTCTGCCGGTGGCGGTATTCCTCAAGGATGATGGCCGACGGATCGACGATGACCAGGCCGGCATCGCCGTCGATGATGATCCAGTCGTCCTGGCGGATCAGCTCGCTGGCGCTCTTGACGCCCACAGCAGCCGGGATGTCCAGGCTGCGCGCCACGATCGCCGTATGCGACGTACGCCCGCCCAGGTCGGTCACGAACCCGTGGAACACCGTGTGCTTGAACTGGAGCATGTCGGCCGGGCCAATGTCGTGGGCCACCACGATCACGCCGGGCGCGGCCTCGCCATCGGGGGCCAGGGGCGGCACCGGAGCGGGCGCCAGCACGGGCGCGCCGGCCAGCACCTTCAGGATCCGCTCCACCACCTGCTGGATATCGGCCTTGCGCTCGCGCAGGTATTCGTCCTCAATCTCGTCGAACTGGCGCATCAGTTCTTCAAGCCGCGTGGTCAGCGCCCACTCGGCGTTGTAGCGGCGCTGGAGGATCAGTTCCTCGGGCTCGCGCGACAACGCCTCGTCGTCGAGGATCATCGCGTGCACGTCCAGGAACGCGCCCATTTCCTCGGGCGCATCGCGCGGCAGGTCGCGCTTCAGGGTCACCAGTTCCGCCCGCACGGCCGCGCGCGCCGAGCGTAACCGCTCCACCTCGGCGTCGAGGCGGTCTTCGTCGACCAGGTAGTGCGAAACATCCAGCGCAGCCGGCGCAAGGATATGGGCCCGCCCGATGGCGACCCCACGAGAAACCGGAATGCCGTGCAAGGCAAAGGGCATGACCCGCTCCGTCAGGAACGTTAAGGAATTCTGGGTGTGGCGCCGGGCCTCACTCGCCTTCGCCGAAGCGGTTGGCAATCAGCGCCAGCACGGCGTCCATCGCCTCCTGCTCGTCGGGGCCGTCGATCTCGATCGTGACCGTCGAGCCAATGCCGGCGGCCAGCATCATGACACCCATGATGCTCTTGGCATCCACCTGGCGGCCGTTCCGCGACATCTTGACCTGGCTTTTGAAATTGCCCGCCAGCTGGGTCAGCTTGGCGGATGCCCGGGCATGCAGCCCGAGCTTATTGATGATGGTGGTGTCCCTCTGCAGCATATTTGTCGGGATGATTTGCGGTTTGATTCTGGACTGCGGTCGTACCGATCTGCAGCACACCTTGCGAGCCGCCAGCCAATGCCTTGGTGGCCAGCTGGTCAAGCTTTTCGGCGCGATAGCAGATCGCACGCACGAGCATCGGCAGGTTCACGCCTGCCAGCACCTTCACGCGGCCCGGCTCGGCCAGGCGCGCGGCAATGTTGGCCGGCGTGGCGCCAAAGATATCGGTCAGCACCAAGGCACCGTTCTCTTCGCTTACCGCGGCCAGGCTGCGCTGTGCCTCGGCCAGTACCGCAGCCGGATCGGCGTCGGCGACGACGTCGATGGCTGCCAGCCTGGGCGGCTGGCCACAGTAGACGTGGGCAGCACAATCGCGCAACGCCGAAGCCAGTGGCGCATGCGCGATGATCAGAATTCCTGCCATGATGGTGAATCCGTTGGACTGCCCAAATTGTAGCAGGCAGCCTTACGGCCTCTCCTCGTGTTTGTGCGCGCCCTTGGGACTGTGGTGCCTTCGCATCAACTCCGGCGAGCCCTTCCGGGCGGTTTCAGCGGCGGTCGCTGGCCACGGCTTCTTCCAGCGCGTCGATGAACATCGCGCCCACGTTGAAGCCGGTCTGCTGCGTGATTTCCTGGAAACAGGTCGGACTCGTCACATTGACTTCGGTCAGGCAGTCGCCGATCACATCCAGACCCACCAGCAGCAGGCCCTGTTTCCACAGCCCCGGGGCCAGCGTCTCGGCGATCTCGCGGTCGCGCGCGCTCAGTTCCTGGGCGCGGCCCACGCCGCCGGCGGCCAGGTTGCCGCGAATCTCGCTGCCCTGCGGAATGCGCGCCAGCGAATAGGGCACCGGCTTGCCACCGATCAGCAGGATGCGCTTGTCGCCGGCCTTGATTTCGGGGATGTAGCGCTGGACCATCAGCGTGCGGGCGCCGTTGTCGCTCAGCGTCTCGACGATCGAGCCCAGGTTCATGGCATCGGCGCCCACGCGGAAGACGCCCATCCCGCCCATGCCGTCGAGCGGCTTGACGATGATGTCCTTGTGTTCGGCCTGGAAGGCGCGAATACGGCCCGCGTCGCGCGTGACCAGCGTCGGCGTGACGAACTGCGGAAACTGGGCAATCGCCAGCTTCTCGGAATGGTCGCGGATAGCCTGCGGCTTGTTGAACACGCGGGCGCCCTGCTTTTCCGCCAGTTCCAGCAGCCAGGTGCTGGTCACGTATTCCATGTCGAACGGCGGGTCCTTGCGCATCAGCACCGCATCGAACGTAGCCAGCGGCAGCAGCGCGGCCTCGCCCAGGCGGAACCAGTCGTGCGCATCGTCAAGCAGCGTCAGCGGCCGTGCGTCGGCCTCGACCACGCCGACCGACAGCGATACCTGCGACTGCAGACAGAAGAACAGCTCGTGCCCGCGCGCCGCCGCCTCAGTCATCATGGCGTAGGTGGAATCCTTGTACGTCTTGAAGGTTTCCAGCGGGTCGGTGATGAAAAGGATACGCATGATGGCTCGTCGCGTTGGCGTCAGGGGAATGGGGGCCGGCGCGTTCGGACAGACCGCGCCGGACCAGGGGCGTGCGTGACAGGCGGCAGGCGCCTCCGGTCAGAGGATCGGGTTGGGATCGGTCTTTTCAAGCTCCACCGAGGCCGCCAGCAGCGCCAGGCGACCCACCACGCCATACATGTAGAAGCGGTTCGGCACAGCCGCGCCAGGCTTGGCATGGCTGTCCGGAATGCCGTTCGGGGCAAACGCCAGCGGCACGAAGTGCATGCCCGGCGCGTTCAGGTTCTCGTCGTTGCCGCGGCCGGTATGCACGCGGTAGAAGCCGCCCACCACGTAGCGGTCGATCATGTAGACCACCGGCTCGGCCACGGCCTCGTTGACCTTCTCGAACGTGTGAACGCCTTCCTGGATGATGACGTCGGAGACCTCCAGGCCTTCCTTCACGACGCTCATCTTGTTGCGTTCCTTGCGGTTCAGGCCCTTGATCTCGGACGGGTCGCGCACGGTCATGATGCCCATGCCGTAGGTGCCGGCGTCGGCCTTGACCACCACGTACGGCGTTTCCTTGATGCCGTACTCGCGGTACTTCTTGGCGATCTTCTTGAGCACGCCTTCCACGGAATCGGCCAGTTCCTCCTCGCCAATGCGCTCATGGAAGTTCACGCCCGACTGGCGCGCGAAGTACGGGTTCACCATCCACGGGTCGATGTCGATCAGCTTGGCGAACTTCTTGGCCACTTCGTCGTAGGCGGCAAAGTGGCTGCTCTTGCGGCGCGTGGACCAGCCGGCGTGCAGCGGCGGCAGCAGGTACTGCTCGTTGATGTTCTCCAGGATCGGCGGAATGCCGGCCGAGAGGTCGTTGTTGAGCAGGATCGAGCAGGGATCGAAGTCCTTGAGCCCCAGGCGGCGGCCCTTGGTGCCCAGCCGCGCCAGCGGCTCGACCACCAGCGTCTGGCCGTCGGGCAGTTCGATCGGGGTCGGTTCGGTGATTTCCTCGGACAGCGAGCCCAGCCGCACGTTCAGGCCAGCCTGGCGCATGATCAGCGACAGCCGCGCAACGTTCTGCAGGTAGAACATGTTGCGGGTGTGGCGTTCCGGGATCAGCAGCAGGTTCTTGGCGTCCGGGCAGATCTTCTCGATCGCGGCCATGGCGGCCTGCACGGCCAGCGGCAGCATCTCGGGCGCCAGGTTGTTGAAGCCACCCGGGAACAGGTTCGTGTCGACCGGCGCCAGCTTGAAGCCGGCATTGCGCAGGTCGACGGAACAGTAGAACGGCGGGGTATGTTCCTGCCATTCCAGCCTGAACCAGCGCTCGATGGACGGCGTGGCGTCCAGGATCTTCTTTTCCAGTTCGAGCAGCGGACCGTTCAGCGCGGTGATGAGATGCGGGACCATATCCATCCTAAGAATCAGCTTTTATTGTCCGCCCCGATTGTAAGGGAACGGCTATCTGGCTGCAGGCTCGCCTTGTATAACCTTATACGGAGCCTGGCCAGGGGATAGAAATATGGGGCCAATCGGCGGTTTTCAAACCCCGGTGCCGGGAAGGCCGGCGGGCGGGCCCGGAGCGCCGGGTGGCGCACGAGCCGGGATCGGAATGAATCAGGATTCAGGATCGAACAGGCAAAAAAAAGCGCGGCGTGGTGCCGCGCTTTCAAATGGCCTGACAGATACGGGGAGCGTTCTGCAGGTGGAGGAAACTGCCTCAGTGGCACTCTATGCGCGCACCCGATTAAATACAATTGAGACTTTTTAAGATCCGATTTAAGCACCCTGCGAATAGGGCCGGCAGCCCTTGTCCCGCCTTGGGTCGTTCAAATCGGTCGGTTCCGCACCGCGGAATGTTGGTCAGCCATCACACACAAATTCCCCGTATCGACAATAAAAAAGCCCCGGCACAAGGCCGGGGCAAAACTCCTGAGAGAAGATTCCCAATCAGCTCTCCAGCACAACTCTGTTGTAGATATCAACCTTCATAGGCCGTTTCGCCGTGCGAAGTGATATCCAGGCCCTCGCGCTCTTCCTCTTCCGGCACGCGCAGGCCAATCAGCATGTCCACCAGCTTGTAGGCCACCAGGGCCACCACGCCCGACCACACCACCGTGGTCAGCACGCCCTCGAACTGGATCCAGAGTTGGCCGGCGATCGAATAGTCGTCGGCCACCTTGTTGGCCACGTAGTCGTAGATGCCCACGCCGCCCAGGCTCGGGGCCGCGAACACGCCAGTCAGCAGCGCGCCGATGATGCCGCCCACGCCGTGCACACCGAACACGTCCAGCGAATCGTCCATGCCCAGCATGCGCTTCAGGCCGGTGACGCCCCACAGGCACAGCAGGCCAGCCACCAGGCCCATCACGATCGAACCCATCGGGCCGACAAAACCGGCAGCCGGGGTGATCGCCACCAGACCGGCCACGGCGCCCGAGGCACCGCCCAGCATCGACGGCTTGCCCTTGCCGATCCACTCACCGAACGTCCAGGCCAGCACGGCGGCGCAGGTCGCCAGCAGCGTGTTGACGAAGGCCAGCGCGGCACCGCCGTTGGCTTCCAGGCCCGAACCGGCGTTGAAGCCGAACCAGCCGAACCACAGCAGCGACGCACCCACCATCGTGAACGTCAGGCTGTGCGGGCGGATTGCCTCGCGGCCGAAGCCGATGCGCTTGCCGAACATGAAGGCACCCACCAGGCCCGCCACAGCGGCGTTGATGTGCACCACGGTACCGCCGGCGTAATCCAGCGCGCCCTTCTGGAACAGCCAGCCCGACTTGGCCGTGGCTGCGGTGGCGGCAGCGGCGTCAGTGTAGGCATCCGGACCCGGCCAGAACCAGACCATGTGGGCCATCGGGATGTAGGCGAACGTGAACCAGATCACCACAAACACCAGCACGGCCGAGAACTTGGCGCGCTCGGCGAAGGCGCCGATGATCAGGCCGCAGGTGATGCAGGCGAACGCGCACTGGAACGCGAAGAACACCAGTTCCGGGATCACCACGCCCTTGCTGAAGGTGGCCGCCACGGCGTCGACGTTCAGGCCCTTCATGAAGAGCCGGTCGGTGCCGCCGAAGAACGCATTGCCTTCGGTAAAGGCGAAGCTGTAGCCGTAGATGGCCCACAGGATCGCCACCAGCGAGAAGATCACCAGGCACTGCATCAGCACCGACAGCATGTTCTTCGATCGCACCAGGCCGCCGTAGAACAGCGCCAGGCCGGGCAGCGTCATCAGGATCACGAATGCCGTGGCTACCAGCAGCCAGGCGGTATCGCCCTTGTTGGGGACGGGGGCCGGGGCGGCGGCGGGCGCGGCTTCGGCAGGTGCGGCAGCAGCCGGCGCAGCGGCCGCACCTGCCGGGGCCGCCGCGGGGGCAGTGGCCGCTGCCGGGGCCGAAGCCTCGGCGGCGGGCTTGTCCTGCGCCACGGCGTGGGTGGACAGGCCGAGGCCGGCCGTGCCGATCGCCAGCGTCATCGCGCCAGCCGTCAGGAATCGCTTGAACCAGGTTTTCATGGGTCTAACCTCTGTCTCTCGTAGTTCTGTTGTCACAGCGCATCGCCGCCGGTCTCGCCGGTGCGGATGCGGATGACCTGTTCAACCGGGGCGACAAAGATCTTGCCGTCGCCGATCTTGCCGGTGCGGGCCGACTTCTCGATGGCCTCGATGGCGCGTTCCACCACGTCGTCCGGCACCGCCACCTCGATCTTCACCTTGGGCAGGAAGTCGACGATGTATTCGGCGCCGCGATAGAGCTCGGTGTGGCCCTTCTGGCGGCCAAAGCCCTTGACCTCGGTGACCGTGATGCCCGACACGCCCACGTCCGAGAGCGCCTCGCGCACCTCGTCGAGCTTGAACGGCTTGATGACTGCAATGATCAGTTTCATTGGGGTTCTCCTTGAGGCAGCCCGATGGGTTCAGGCCGCCCGTCCTGGATGTGTGCTGTTGGAATTAGAAAGTCTTGGTGATCGATGCCCAGGCCGCGGCCTTGCCCAGGTAGCGGCCGCGGTTGGCGCTGGTGTAGAACGATTCCTTGGCGTTGGTGTCCACATAGGCCACCGACAGCGCAAAGCCCTTGCCCAGGTCCTTGGTCAGGCCGATCTTCCAGTCGGTGTACGACGCATCGCTGTGATGCGTCACGCCCTGGTAACCCACGTGCGCGTTCAACGTCAGGTCCCAGAAGTTCAGCGGCACGTTGGCCGACAGGTCGACGTAGTAGCTGTTCTTGCTGTCGTCGATGCCGAACAGGTTGGTCACCGCGTGCGAGTACTTCAGGAACACCGGGCCCCAGCCGATGCCGGCGTAGAGTTCGGTCGTGTACGGGCGGGTGGTCGTGTAGCCGCCCGGGTAGTAGTACTGCAGCACGCCGACGTCGTAGTTGAATTCCTCACCGCCGACCGCGAACTTGTTCTTGTAGCCGCCGTAGAAGTCCATTTCCACGGGAGCAGAGACCGACGAATCCGCATCCTCCAGCCAGCTGATGCTCGAGTTCCAGTTGCCGACGTAAAAGCCGCTTTCGTGCGAATAGTCGAACCCGCCCTGGATGGCCGGACGCAGGTTGGTCTGGCTGATGCCGCGATAGCGGTAGTCAGACACCAGCGACACGTTGGCACTGAACGTGTGGGGCGATGCCGGCTCGGCGGCGGGTGCGGCTGCCGGCGCGGCAGCGTCCGGGGCGGTCTGCGCGAACGCCATCGGGGCTGCCAGGCTGAACAGGACCGCAGCGGCGCTGACTGCGAGGCTCGACGTCTTCATCTGGTTCTCTCCTTTTCCTTGAAATCTTCGCGGGCTCGTTTTGAGGGATCTGCTCTTTGTTGCTTTGTGGTCTTGACGCTCCTGGCAACCAGTACTGCAACTGCCGTGCCAGCTATCGGCGCCCTGCGGCGGCGCATGCGTGGGGCGGCCCGGGCGAGCCTCCGGG
Source organism: Cupriavidus pauculus (assembly GCF_002858765.1). Taxonomy (GTDB): domain Bacteria; phylum Pseudomonadota; class Gammaproteobacteria; order Burkholderiales; family Burkholderiaceae; genus Cupriavidus; species Cupriavidus pauculus_B. Next base: position 517,492 of record NZ_PJRP01000001.1, on the reverse strand, counting down.
ACCACACGACGGGATGGCCGGCGGTACCCCTTGGGCCACCCTGAAAGCGTTAAAAGATGTGACCAGCCCTTGCCAGAGCTTTCATGGCGGGCGCCGAAGCGCCATAATCCGCGTCATGAAGGGTCAAGTGCTGCGTGCTTGGCGTATCCGGGAGGAAGCCGGGCTGCCGAAGGCGCGGAAGGCGCGATACGCCCCAGTCAGGTGCATCGCCTTGCCGGACCAGTGTGCCGGGGGTCTGCAGCCATCGCCCCAACGCGGTGCATGACTGGCCAAATCGCCACAAGCGGGTGCCTGCCAGGTGCCCGCCGGCCGCGACCTGACCCGAACGATCCAAATTGGTCACAACAGGAGCTTCACCATGAAACCGACCGATCTCTTCAACGACCTGCAGCAAAAGGTCAGCGAGGCGCTGCGCAATTCGCCGGCCAAGGACATCGAGAAAAACGTACGCAGCATGATGACCCAGGGCTTTGCGCGCCTGGATCTGGTCACGCGCGAGGAGTTCGACGTGCAATCGCAGGTGCTGGCACGTACCCGCGCACGGCTGGAGGAACTGGAAGCCCGCGTGGCGGCCCTGGAAGCCCGCGCCGGCGTCAATCCGCCGCCATCGGCGGGGGTATGACCCCCAGGCGCCAGCCGCCTCCCCCGCATCGCCAGAAAGGCCACCGTCACCCGGTGGCCTTTTTCTTTAACAAATCCGCATACGTATGAGCCTTGCAGTCTTGCGCAGCCGCGCCCTGAACGGCATCGACGCGCCGCCCGTTTCGGTGGAAATCCACCTTGCCAATGGCCTGCCCGCGTTCAATATCGTCGGGCTGGCCGATACCGAAGTCCGCGAAAGCCGCGAACGCGTACGGGCGGCGCTGCTCAACAGCGACTTCGAGTTTCCGAACCGCCGTATCACAGTCAATCTGGCCCCCGCCGACCTGCCGATGGAGTCGGGGCGCTTCGACCTGGCCATCGCGCTGGGCATCCTGGCGGCCGGCGGCCAGTTGCCGTTCGAGGGGCTCGATGTGTTCGAGTTCGCCGGCGAGTTGTCCCTTGCCGGCGACCTGCGGCCGGTACGCGGCGCGCTGGCCATGGCCATGGGTCTGGCACGCGACAACCGGGCGCGGGTGGCCGCCGGCCAGCGTTCGCGCGCGTTCATCGTGGCCATGTGAAGTTGCCCGCCCAAGGCCAGCACGAAATCCTGGACGGGCCGCCCGGCGAACCAAGCGAAGCCGTCCGCGCCCGCGCCGTGGCCGCACGCGATCGCCAGCTGGCGCGCCAGGGCACGCCCAACAGTGAACTGGCTGGCCGGGCCATCGACACGCACTGCCCGCTCGACAACGCCGCGCAGGCCCTGCTGCGGGGCGCGATGGATAAGCTGGGCTGGTCGGCCCGCGCGTACTTCAGGGTGCTGAAAGTGGCCCGCACCATTGCCGACCTGGAGGGCGCCGAAGTGCTGACGGCCAGCCATGTGGCGGAGGCCATTCAGTAGCGGCGGGTGTTGCGGGCGGGGTAGGGAAAGGACCATGCAGGCTGCCTGGCATGGCGCCTACTGCCTGAAGCGTCTCAGCGCACCCAGACAAAAGGCCCGCGGGCCTTTTGTCATGTCACACCGGTCACACGGGTGGTTCCAGCGGCGGTGGGGGCGGTTCCTCGATGGGCGGCTGGTCCGCCGGAAAGCCGGGTGGGGGTGGCTCGTCGGGCGGCGGTTCGCGGTGGGCAGTCAGGTCGACATCGTGCATCTGGGGCTCCATGTACGCCGGGTCACTCCCCATTGAAGCAAACGTTGCCGCACGATGCCAGTCGTTCGGGGCGCCGTCGTGGCTTCAGGTGTGATGACGGCGCACAAAAAACAGCGCAGTGCCGACGGCCACCAGCACGCCGCCGAAGAACCGGTTCTGCCAGCGCACGGCGCGTGCGTTGCGGAAGAGCCCCTGCATGCGCGACGCGAGCAGCGCGTAGCCGTGCATCACGATCAGGTCCACAAAGCACATCGTGGCGGCCAGGATCGCCAGTTGCACGCCCAGCGGATGGCTCGGGTCGATAAACTGCGGCAGCACCGCCACCATGAAGATGATGCCCTTGGGATTGGTGACATTGGTCAGCAGGCCCGTCGCAAAGCGACGCCGACGGCTCATCACCGCCGTGCGTACCGCGTCGCCCTGGCCGTTGGTGCCCGCCTGCGGACCCGTCTCCACTTTGGAACGCCATTGCTGGACGCCCAGGTAGATCAGGTACATCGCGCCGATCGTCTTGACGACCAGAAATGCTTCTTCGGACGCCAGCAGCAGCGCGCCCAGGCCACCGCCTGCCACCAGCAGGATGATGACCAGGCCGGTCTGCAGACCCAGGATGGTGGTCGACGTCTTCTTCAGGCCATACGACAGGCCATGGCTCATCGACAATACCGCGCCCGATCCTGGCGAAACGGCGATCACCCAGCACGCGGCAAAATAGGCCAGCCACACTTCCCAACGCATCACTGCACTCCTGAAGGTAACAACGGTTAAAAGCGGTCCAGATCGAAAAACACTTGAAATCGGACAAGGTGAAACGGCAACACAGCGAAAAGGCGCGGTCAGAACGGATGGAACCCGGTCAGGAACTGATCGACCTGCTCGGCCTGGCGCGCATCGCGGGCGGCATCGCCGGCCTCTAGCACCACGGCCTGGTAAACGCGCTCGCCCGATGCCACCAGCCGCGCCGTCAGCCGGCGCGGCGCCTTGTCCTGCGGCGATACGCCGGCCACCGACACCTCCACGCCGTCGAGCGACACGGGCGGCTGGGCCGCCGACATCACCGTGATGTGGCGCGCCTGGGCGGGTGCCTCGGGGTGCGCGCCCAGATTGGCCACCAGCCCCGCCTGCATGGCATCCATGGCATCGCGGCGCAGCGCGGCATCGTCGCTGGGCAGCGTGACCACGCCCACCGCGAACAGCGTGCCGTCGATGTTGGCCGCCTCCATGGTCATCGGCAGCTTGTGGCCGGCAATTGACACATCCCGCGCGGCGCTGGTCGGCTTGGCCGGATACAGAGCGGCGTACTTGCCGTCGCTCGACACGATGGTGCGCCAGTCATAGCGCGGCGAGCACCCCGCCAGCCAGAGCAGGGCGAGCAGCGGCAGCAGGTAACGGGTGGGACGGAACAGGCCGGGGCGGGACGGACGGTAGCGGAGCGTGGTCGGGGGCATCGGAATGGGCGGCGCATTCGTGCGCAAGCCGGTATTATCCGGGAAGCCGCCCGCCCGCGCATGCCCGTCTTGTGGCGTTCATCGCCCCATCGGTCCCTTTGCCCCCAATGCGCCGGCCCGCCCGTTTTCCGTGAGGTGACCATGCCCTTCCGTTCCCTGCCCCGCTTGGCCGCGCCCTGGCTTGCCAGCCTGGCCGTACTGGCCAGCTTCAGTGCCGTGGCTGCCACCGCGCATCTGCCGCCGGTGACCGATATTGGCGCCCAGTCGGCCGCTGCGGCCAAACAGGGCGAGCCGCTGGTTGTGCTGGTCAGCCTTCCCGGCTGCACCTATTGCGAGACGGTGCGCCGCAACTACCTGGGGCCGCAGGTGGCGGCCGGGGACATTGCCGCGCGGGAAATCGACATGACGGCCGATACGCCGATCCGTGACGTCGACGGCACCATGACCACCGCCAAACGCTGGGCCCAGGCGCACAACATTTCGGTCGCGCCGACCGTGCTGTTCCTGGACCCGCACGGCCGCAACCTCGCCAAGCCGCTGCGCGGCATGCAGCCCGATTTCTATGGCGCCTACCTGGAGCAGGCGATCGACGAGGCTCGCGCCAAGGTGGCCGCCCGGTCCGGCACGCCGCAATAGCGCGAGCGACCGACCCAATATTGCGACGAATTGCCGCAGCGGCAGCGGGCTTGACCGACAACGGTGCCGGCTTTTGCGCCCGGCAGTAGAATAGCCGCTGTCCGATGGCTGTCCCGGTACCGTTATCCCATGTCCAACACTGCTACTTCCGCCACTTCCTCGCGCAAGCGCTGGCCGATCGCCGTCGCGGTCGTGATCGTCGCCCTGCTCGGCTTCTTCGGCTATCGCGCCATGACGCCGGCCAGCAAGGTTCCCGACGCCACATTCACGCTGCTGTCGGGCCAGAAGATCAGCACGGCCGACCTGAAGGGCAAGGTCTACCTGGTCAACTTCTGGGCCACCAGCTGCGCCACCTGCGTCAAGGAAATGCCGCAGATGATCGACACCTACAAGCAGTTCAAGGACAAGGGCCTGGATTTCGTGGCCGTGGCCATGAACTATGACCCGCCGATGTACGTGGCCAACTACGCCAAGACGCGCGAACTGCCGTTCAAGGTGGCCATGGATTCGGATGGCACGGCGGCCAAGGCCTTCGGTGACGTCCAGCTCACGCCCACCACGTTCGTGGTCGACAAGAACGGCAAGATCCTGAAGCGCTACGTGGGCGAGCCCGAGTGGGATGCGCTGCACAAGCTCCTGGACGGTGCGCTGGCCAGCGCGGCCTGATCCCCGCCCGAAACAACCGGATCCCGACGGATCCCAACAAAAAGGTGCCCATGCGGCACCTTTTTTGTTGCCCGAACGCCGCGCGGGAACGTCCGGCTTGCCAGTCGAAGCTGTATGGATATACAGTGGGCGACAGATTTTTCTCAATCCTCCCCTCTGCCCTTCCCGCTGTGCTACCGGATCTCGCCCCTGAAGCCGACGTGCCCGCCGATCTCTCCCACGAGACGGGCGACGCCGCCGCCTACCTGTCCAAGCTGAATCCGGAGCAACGCGCCGCCGTGGAATACGCGGGCGAGGCGCCGCTGCTGATCATTGCCGGCGCGGGCTCGGGCAAGACCAATACGCTGGCGCACCGCGTCGCGCACCTGGTGGTGGGCGGCGCCGATCCGCGCCGCATCCTGCTGCTGACGTTCTCGCGCCGTGCGGCGTCCGAAATGGGCCGCCGCGTCGAGCGCATCGTCGACCAGGCGCTGGGCATCCAGTCCGGCGCGGGGCGTGCGGCGCTGCAGTGGTCGGGCACGTTCCACGCCATCGGCGCCCGGCTTTTGCGCGAGTATGCCGAGACGCTGGGCCTGGCGCCGAGCTTCACGATCAGCGACCGGGGCGATTCGGCCGACCTGATGCACGTGGTGCGGCATGACCTGGGGCTGTCCGAGCAGGCGTCGCGCTTTCCGCGCAAGGAAACCTGCCTGGCCATCTATTCGCGCGTGGTCAACACCCAGTTGCCGATCGAGGTGGTGCTCAAGACCCAGTTTCCGCGCTACGCGATGTGGGCCGACGCACTCAAGACGCTGTTCGCCGGCTATGTCGAAGCCAAGCAGAAGCAGCAGGTGCTGGATTACGACGACCTGCTGCTCTACTGGGCGCAGGCCATGACCGAGCCGGCACTGGCGCAGGACATGGGTGCGCGATTCGACCACGTGCTGGTCGACGAATACCAGGACACCAACGCGCTGCAGGCGTCGATCCTGCTGGCGCTGAAGCCGCAGGGCCGAGGCCTGACCGTGGTGGGCGACGACGCGCAGTCGATCTATGCCTTCCGTGGCGCCACGGTGCGCAACATCCTTGATTTCCCGACGCAGTTCGCGCCCGCGGCCGAACAGGTCACGCTGTCGCAGAACTACCGGTCCACGCAGCCGATCCTGCAGGCCGCCAACGCGGTGATCGGCCTGGCGGCCGAGCGCTTCACCAAGGACCTCTGGTCGCTGCGCGAGTCGGCCGAAAAGCCCGGCGTCGTGGTGGTCAACGATGAAGCCGACCAGGCGCGCTTTGTCGTCGAGCAGGTGCTGGCGCGGCGCGAATCGGGCCTGGCGCTGATGCAGCAGGCGGTGCTGTTCCGTGCAGCCGACCACAGCGCGCAGGTCGAGATCGAACTGGCCCGGCGCAACATCCCGTTCGTGAAGTTCGGCGGCCTGAAATTCCTGGAGTCCACGCATGTGAAGGACGTGATGGCCGTGGTGCGCTGGCTGGAAAACCCGCGCGACCGCATGGCCGGCTTCCGCACGCTGCAGCTGCTGCCCGGCATCGGCCCCAAGACTGCCGCCCGCGTGCTCGAAGGGCTGGAAGCCGCCACCGAGCCGCTGGTGGCGCTGGAGGCGTTCGAGGCCCCGCCCGCCGCCGCGCCCGCGTGGGACGCCCTGCTGACGCTGGCCCGCACGCTGATGGCGCCCACGTCGCCGTGGCCGTCCGAATTCGAGCAGGTGGTCGCGTGGTATGCGCCGCATCTTGAGCGCATGCACGACGATGCCGCCGCGCGCCAGGCCGACCTGCAGCAGATCGAGCGCATCGCCGCCACCTATGCGTCGCGCGAGCGCTTCCTGACCGAACTGACGCTGGACCCGCCCAGCGCATCGAGCGACGAATCGGGCGTGCCGTCGCGCGACGAGGACTACTTGATCCTGTCGACCATCCATTCGGCCAAGGGCCAGGAATGGAAGGCCGTGTACGTGCTCAACGCCGTGGACGGCTGCATGCCGTCCGACCTGGCCACCGGCACCACCGAGGAAATCGAGGAAGAACGCCGCCTGCTGTACGTGGCCATGACGCGCGCGCGCGACCACCTCAACGTGATCGTGCCGCAGCGGTTCTACGTGCACAACCAGGTGGGCTTTGGCGACCGCCACGTCTACGCGTCGCGCACGCGCTTCCTGCCGAACCGCGTAATGCCGAATTTCTACAGCCGGTCGTGGCCGCCCCCGCCGATGCCGGGCGAAGGGCAGGAGAAGGCGTCATTGCCGCAGGTCGACCTGGCCAGCCGCATGCGCAGCATGTGGAAGTAGGACGCCGTTTCAAAGCGACTCTGGCCGCGTTGCGCAGCCTTGGCCGATCCGCTTGTACTGTCTGCGGCCGCGCGCCTGGCCAGAACCGCTTCGCTTCATCCTGAACGGCCTCCCTGCCGGGACGCAAAACAGGCGGCTGAACTAGGCCAGTTCCACACCCACCTGCCGCACCACCTCTACCAGCGCCCCGTCGCGCAGCAGCGCGGCCACGCGTTCGATCTCGTCGGTCATGTAGCGATCCGCGTCCAGGAACGGCACGTGCCCGCGCACGAACGCAAACATGGCGCGGCCGGCTGGCGACAGGTGCTCGACCGCGCCGGCCAGTTCCGCCGCCTGGCAAGCGGCCAGCAACTCCAGCGCCAGGATGTACTGGTTGTTGTCGAGAATGCGGCGCGCGTTGCGGGCCGAGATCAGGCCCATGCTGACCACGTCCTGGTTGTCGCCGTTCGACGGCACGCTCTGGATGCTGGCCGGGCTGCAGATCGTGCGGTTCTCGGCCACCAGCGCCGTGGCCGGGTACTGGGCGCCCGCGAAGCCGCACGACAGGCCTTCGTTGGCCGCCGCCAGGAAGGCCGGCAGCCGGTTGTTCAGGTGCGGGCTCAGCAGACGGTTCAGGCGGCGCTCGGCCATCACGCCCAGCTGCGTGGCGGCGATGGCCAGGAAGTCCATCGCGAAGGCCACCTGCTGGCCATGGAAATTGCCGCCGTGGAACAGCGCGTCATCGTCAAAGAACAGCGGGTTGTCGTTCGATGAATTGAGTTCGCGCGCCACCACGGTGGCGCAGTGGTCCAGCGTATCGCGCACGGCGCCCAGCACCTGCGGGATGCAGCGCAGCGTGTAGGCCTTCTGGATGAACACGCCCGTGCCGGTGTTCTTTTCGTCGCCGGCGCGCTGCTTCATTTCCGCGCTGAGCGTGTCGTGCCCCGCCAGCCGCGTCGATCCGGCCAGCAGCGCACGCAGGTTGGCGGCGGAGCTGATCTGGCCCGGGTGCGGCTTGGCGATGTCGTGGCCGTTCGCCATAAAGGCATCGGCCGACGCCGACAGCCCTTCGAGCGCCAGCGCCGCGATGGCTTCGGCCTGCCGGACCTGCGCGCGCAGCGTTTCCAGCAGCAGGCACGACACCCCCGTCATGGCTGAAGTGCCATTGATCAGCGCCAGCCCTTCCTTGTACGCCAGCGTGATCGGCGCGATGCCGTGCGCCTGCAGCACGTCGGCGGTGGGCGCCGTGCCGCCATCGGCGGTCAGCACCTTGCCTTCGCCGATCAGCGTGATGGCCACGTGCGACAGCGGCGCAAGGTCGCCACTGGCGCCGAGCGATCCCACCTGCGGCACGGCCGGCGTGATGCCGGCGGCCAGGTACTTGAGCAGTTGCTCGATCACCACCGGGCGCACCGCCGAATAGCCACGCGACAGCGCATTGGCGCGTGCCACCATCATGGCCCGCACTTCATCGCGCGAGAACAGCGGCCCCACGCCGGCGCAATGGCTGCGCAGCAGGTTTTCCTGCAGCGCGCGGCCGTGTTCGATATCGACCCAGTTGTGGACCAGTTCGCCAAACCCGGTGGACACGCCATATATCGGCACGTTGGTGGCAGCCACCTGCTCGAAGCGGGCGCGGGCGTCGCGTACCTTGTCGAGTACGTCGGCCGGTACTTGCGCGGTCAACTTGCCGTGGGCGATGGCGGCGACGGATTCGGGGCTGAGCTGGTAGCCGTCGATGGCGGCGGGGTGTGCGGCGTTGGGCATGGGGCGGGCGGTAGTGATTGAGGCGCTTGCCCTCTCCCCCGCCCCTCTCCCGCGCGCGGGAGAGGGGCGCAAACCGGCAGCTTTTGCTATGCCTTTGAGGTCCCCCCTCCCGCAGGGCGGGAGAAGGGAGCAAACCGGCTGCTTTTGCTATGCCTTTGAGGTCCCCCTCCCGCAAGGGCGGGAGGGGGACCAAACCGGCAGCATCCAATATGCGCTTGGGTTCTCCCCTCTCCCGCCTTGCGGGAGAGGGGTCGGGGGAGAGGGCCGGGCCTGAGTGTACCGAGCCCCGATTCGTCCCGCTGCCGCCGTTACAGTCCGTAGCGTTTGATCTTGTCGTAGAGCGTCGCCTTGCCCACCTGCAGCAGATCGGCGGCCTGATTCACGGCGCCGCCGGTGCGCGCGAGCGTATCGGCGATCACGGCGCGCTCGTAGCGCTCCATCCGCTCGCGCAGCGGGATCGATTCGTCGCCGCCTTCGACCTTGCCGGCATGTCCCCCTTCGGGCACCCCCAGCACCAGCCGGTCCGCCGCGTTACGCAGTTCGCGCACGTTGCCGGGCCACGGGCGCTGCATCAGTTGCTGGCGCTGCATCTCCGACAGGATCGGCGCGGGCCGCTGGTAGCGCACGGCGGCCACCAGCATGAAGTGCTCGAACAGCGGCACGATGTCTTCACGCCGCTCGCGCAGCGGCGGCAGCGGAATCGTCACCACGTTGAGGCGGTACAGCAAATCCTGCCGGAACAAGCCCTGCGCCACCAGCGACTCCATGTCGCCCTTGGCGGCGGCGATGATGCGCACGTCGATCGGCAGCGATACGTTCGAGCCCAGCCGCTCCAGCGTGCCCTCCTGCAGCACGCGCAGCAGCTTCACCTGCAGCGCCAGCGGCATGCTCTCGATTTCGTCCAGGAACAACGTGCCGCCCGACGCATGTTCGAGCTTGCCGATGCGGCGCTTGCCGGCACCTGTGAACGCGCCGGCCTCGTGGCCGAACATCTCGCTCTCGAAAATCGACTCCGGCACCGCGCCGCAATTCAGCGCGATAAACGGCGCGTCGCGGCGCGTGGACAGCGCGTGCAGGCTGCGTGCCACCAGTTCCTTGCCCGTGCCGGTCTCGCCGTTGATCATCACCGGCACATCGGTTTCGGCCACGTTGGCAATCAGGTCGCGCACCCGCGCGATGGCCGGCGACCGGCCGATGATGCGCGTGCCCGCCGCCGGGCCCGCCAGTTCGCGGCGCAACGCCACGTTTTCCAGTTCCAGCGCGCGGCGCTCCAGGGCGCGGCGCACGGTGTCGGTCAGGCGATCCGCGCCGAACGGCTTCTCGATGAAGTCGTAGGCGCCCTCGCGCATCGCCTGCACGGCCATCGTAATATCGCCATGCCCGGTCACCAGGATCACCGGCAGGCCCGGCGCCACGTTGCGGCAATGGTGCAGCAGGTCCAGCCCCGACGCGCCGCCCAGGCGCACATCGGTCACCAGCACGCCGGGGAAGTCGGCGGTCAGGTGCGGCATCGCGGCCTCGGCCGACGGCAGCGCCAGCACCGCGAATCCGGCCAGTTCCAGGCTTTGTGCCGTGGCCTGGCGCACCAGAGGTTCGTCCTCGACAAACAGCACGCGCAGCCCGTCTTGCATCGCAATCATTTCGCTTTTCCTCATCACGCCGCCACGGGCTGGCGCGCCCGCCGCAACGTCACCACAAATTCCGCGCCGCCGCCTTCGGCATTGCCGGCCACCAGCTGGCCGCCGAACTCGCGCACGATCGACGACGAGATGGCCAGCCCGAGCCCCAGGCCCTGGCCGATTTCCTTGGTCGTGTAGAACGGCTCGAACAGGTGCGGCAGCGCCTCCGGCGCAATACCGGTGCCATTGTCGCGCACCGCGATGCGCACCTGTTCCTCGGTGGCGGCGACGCCGATTTCCACCCGCCCATCGGCGCGGCGATCGGCCCGGCCATCGGCGGCGATGGCGTCGAGCGCGTTGCCCACCAGATTCAGCAGCACCTGTTCGAGCTTCAGCTCGTCGGCCCAGACCGCCAGGTCGGCGGCCTCGCCGTCCAGCCCGCGCACCCGCAGCATCACCTGGCCCAGGCGCGGGGCGATCAACTGCAGCACGTGGTCCAGCGCGGCGCGCACGCGCACGGCATTGCGGCGCTGGCGCGCCTTGCCGGCAAACAGCTTGAGCTGGCCCGTGATCTTGCCCATGCGCTCGGTCAGGTCGGCGATGGCCGACAGGTTGCCCGTCGCGGCATCGAGCTGGCCGCGCTCCAGCAGCACGCGCGTGTTGTCGGAGAACGTGCGCAACGCCGCCAGCGGCTGGTTCAACTCGTGCGTGATGCCCGCCGCCATCTGGCCCAGCGCGGCCAGCTTGCTGGCCTGTACCAGTTCGTCCTGGGTCGCGCGCAGTTCGCTTTCGGCGCGCGTGCGCTCGACCACTTCGCCTTCGAGTTGTTCGTTGATGGCCATCAGGTCGGCGGTACGCGCTTCGACCCGACGTTCCAGTTCGTCGTAGGCCGCTTCCAGCAGGCGGCGGCTGTACACCATGTCGCGCGCGCGTTGGCGGCGCTGGCGCAAGTTCACCAGCAGCAGGCAGATGCAGGCATACGCCAGCGCGGCGCCGATAGTCGCGCTGCGGGCGTTGGCCAGCACCGGGTCCAGCGGCGCCATGACCTGCATGTTCCAACCGGCCGGCCCCACCGCGCGGTTGATTTCAAGATAGCGGTCGCCACCGGTGTCGGCCAGCCCGAAATGCAGTCCGGCACCGTCCGCGCCATCGGGCGCGCTCTCGCCATCGCGCCGGTCGGTCGGTCCCACCCGCACCAGGCGCTGGCCGTCGGCAAGCGTGTGGTCGGCCAGCCAGCGCATGACGGGCGACGTCAGCGCCTGCATCGGCAGCGGCGTGACATCCACATCGTGGTACTGGCGCGTGCGGTGCAGTTCGGCCTGCAGGGCTGACGGCAGGGGCTGCAGCGTGCGGTACTGCCAGCCCGGTACCGACGACAGGAAGATCACACCGTGGTCGTCGGACACCATCAGCGGTTCGCCCCGGCCCGACCCGGCGCGCTGGAACCACTCCAGGTTCAGCTTGACCACCGTCACGCCGATCACCTTGCCGCCCGCCTCGATCGGCTGGGCGATGTAGTAGCCCGGTTCGTCGCTGGTGACGCCGATGGCATAGAAGCGGCCCACCTGGCCGCGCGACGCCATCTGGAAATACGGACGGAAGCGATAGTCGGTGCCGACAAAGCTGCCCGGCTCGCCGTGGTTGCTGGCGGCCAGCGCCAGCCCGTTCGCCGCGATCACGTAGGTGGCGGATGCCCGGGCGCGCCGGTTGACCTCCACCAGGTAGTCGTTGACGGCGGCAATACGCGCCGGATCTTGCGGCGACGCCAGCAGCGCACGCACGGACGGGTGCAGCGAGACCAGCGCGGGCAGGAATTCGTAACGGTCGAGCGTGGATTCGAGCGTGCCTGCGTACCGGTCGGCACGCATGGCCGTGGACTGCTGCAACGCCACGATGCCGCGCTGTACCGACAGTAGCCAGGTCAGCGTGCACAGCACCAGCAGGCCGGTCAGCAGCGCGATGGCAAAGCCCCACCAGCGCGAACTGGTCTCCGGCGCATGCACGGAGTCAGGCGGTGCGGGGTCATGCACGGCAAGGAAGTCGTCGGAATGGGGCATCGGCGCGGGCGGGAGCTCTCGCGCCGATGATACCCGCTGGCCGCCCTGGGGGGCGGCGGTGTCAGCGGGGGGATGCGCAGCGGGGGAATGCTGCGCAGCGGTGCCCGCGACGCCGGCCAGCGGGTCGGCGGGCACCTGGCCAGTCATGTCAGGCGCTGGCGTCGGCGAGTTCGACGTTGTCATCGCCACCACCCCGCAGCACGCGGTTCAGGCGGGCGCGGTCCAGCTCGCGTTCCCAGGCCGACACCACCACGGTGGCCACGCCATTGCCGATGATGTTGGTCAGCGCACGGCATTCGCTCATGAAGCGGTCGATGCCCAGGATCAGCACCATGCCGGCCACCGGGATGGTCGGCACCACGGCCAGCGTGGCCGCCAGCGTGATGAAGCCCGAGCCGGTCACGCCGCTGGCGCCCTTGGACGTCACCATGGCCACGGCCAGGATGGTCAGCTGCTGCATCAGCGTCAGCTCGATGTTCGTCGCCTGGGCGATGAAGATCACGGCCATCGTCATGTAGATGTTGGTGCCGTCCAGGTTGAACGAGTAACCGGTAGGCACCACCAGGCCGACCACCGACTTCGAGCAGCCCAGCTTTTCCATCTTTTCCATCAGGTGCGGCAGCGCGGCTTCCGACGAGCTGGTGCCCAGCACGATCAGCAGCTCTTCCTTGATGTAGGCGACGAAGCGGATGATCGAGAAGCCGGTCAGGCGCGCCACGGTACCCAGCACCACCAGCACGAACACGATGGCGGTGAAGTAGAACGTGCCAATCAGCTTGAGCAGCGGAATCAGCGAGCCCAGGCCGTACTTGCCGATCGTGAAGGCCATGGCGCCGAACGCGCCGATCGGGGCCACCTTGGTGATCACATGCACGATGTGGAAGAACACCTTCGACACCTGGTCCACCATGTCGTGGATGATCTGCGCGCGGTCGCCGATGATGGCCAGGGCTGAGCCGAAGAACAGCGAGACCAGCAGGATCTGCAGGATGTCGCCATTGGCGAACGCGCTGAAGATCGTGTCAGGAATGATGTGCATGAAGAACTCGACCGTGCTCTGGCCATGGGCCTTCGACACGTACTGCGAGATCGTCTTGGTGTCCAGCGTGGCCGGGTCGATGTTGAAGCCCACGCCGGGTTTCAGCGCGTGCGACGCCAGCAGGCCGATCAGCAGCGCGAACGTGGACACGATCTCGAAGTAGAGCAGTGCCTTGCCGCCCACGCGGCCTACCTTCTTCATGTCTCGCATGCCGGCGATGCCGGACACCACGGTACAGAAGATGATCGGGCCGATGATCATCTTGATCAGCTTGATGAACGCGTCGCCCAGCGGTTTCATTTCCACGCCGGTAGCCGGCGCGAAATGACCCAGCAGGATGCCCACGGCAATCGCGAACAGGACCTGCACGTACAGGATCTTGTAAAAGGGTTTCCTCATGATGTCGTCCTCGGTGTTTTGACCGGTGCCGGGCGCTCGGTAGGCGCCCACGTTGCACGCCTGGCCCAAGGCAACGGGCGGCGCGTCTGGAAGTAACTATTTGCAACAGCCGTGCCACGCACAGCGGCGCCGCCAAGTCATTGATTTGCAAGGAAAGCCGCCCGCAGCGGCTGCCAGATCGCTCCGGGAATCCGGAAATCCGGAATCGGCGGCTCCGGGAATTCGGACGCCTTCCGGCCCATTTCGGGCCGAAAAGTGGCGTGTTCGCTATCCAGCGGGCCGTTTTGGGCCGCTGGGGGGCTGCCCGGCCAGCCGGGCGCATCGGGATTTCCGGATTTCCGGGCAGCGTCGCCACGCGGAACGGGGGGCGCGACCACGTATAATTCCGAGCTTCCTCGATTCATGCCGCGCCAGTCGCCCGCGTTACCGCGTCGGCGGGCCCGGCGCCACGCAGTCCAGTTCGCCGCCCATGAGCAGCTACTACAAACATCACGTCTTCTTCTGCCTGAACCAGCGCGACGACGGCAAGGCCTGCTGTGCCGACCACAATGCCAAGGCGATGCAGGAATACGCCAAGAAGCGCTGCAAGGAGTTGGGCATCGCCGGCGCCGAAGGCCGCGTGCGCATCAACAAGGCCGGCTGCCTGAACCGTTGTGAACTCGGGCCGGTGCTGGTGGTCTACCCCGAGGCCGTCTGGTACACCTTCGTCGACGAGCAGGACATCGACGAGATCATCGACAGCCATCTGATTCACGGCAAGCCCGTTGAACGCCTGATGGTCGATCGCTGATCCGGTACCCGCCGGCCGCGCCGGGCCGCAGACGCCCGGCTTTTTGTTGTGCTGCCTTTAATCGTGCGGTTTTAGTCGTGCTGTTGCTGTCGCCGAACCTTCCTGCCCCCTCGCCATGAACGCGCATACCCAGGTCATCACCATTGCCGGCCCCGTCGGCGCCATCGACATCTCGATCGATCTGCCGCAGAACGAGCCGGTGCGTGGCCTGGCGCTGGTGGCGCACCCCCATCCGCTGTTTGCCGGCACCAAGGACAACAAGGTGGCGCAGACGCTGGCGCGCACGTTCGTGGCGCTGGGCTATGCCACGGTGCGGCCGAACTTCCGCGGCGTGGGCGGCACGGCCGGCGAGCACGACCAGGGCATCGGCGAACAGGACGACCTGCTGGCCGTGATCGACTGGATGCGCACCCAGACCGCGTGGTCGCCCGACGTGGCCGCCCTGCCGCTGGCGCTGGGCGGCTTCTCGTTCGGCAGCTTCGTGCAGACGCACGTGGCGCGCCGCCTGGCTGAAGCGGGCACGCCCGCGCAGCGGCTGGTGCTGGTGGGCACGGCCACCAGCCGCTGGGAAGTGGCCACCGTGCCGGCCGACACCATCGTGATCCATGGCGAACAGGACGACACCGTGCCGCTGGCCAGCGTGCTGGACTGGGCCCGCCCGCAGGAACTGCCGGTCATCGTCATTCCTGGCGCCGACCACTTTTTTCACCGCAAGCTGCACCTGATCAAGCAGCTTGTCGTCAACGCGTGGGAACGGTGAACCGTCCCGTCCGCGCCATCCCTTTATTGTTGGAACACTACCCATGCTGAACAGAGCCACGCCGCATTTCGCATCCGCCCTTGCTCCCGTCGCCGTTGCCGCGACGCTTGCCTCCGTGCTTGTTGCCGCCCCCGCCGCCGTCCAGGCGCAGGGCGTGCCGATGCCGCAGGTGGCCGCCAAGTCGTGGATGCTGTACGACGTGACCAGCGGCCAGGCCCTGGCGTCGCAAAATGCCGACCTGCGCATCGAGCCCGCGTCGCTGACCAAGCTGATGACCGCCTACCTGGTGTTCGAGGCGCTCAAGGAAAAGCGCCTGACGCTGGACCAGACCATCACGCCGACCGACATCGTGCGCAAGGTCAAAAGCGATGAGTCGCGCATGTTCATCGAGGCCGGCAAGCCGGTCAGCGTGAACGACCTGCTGATGGGCCTGATCGTGCAGTCGGGCAACGACGCCTCGCTGGCACTGGCCGAGGCGGTGGGCGGGTCCGAGGACGGCTTCGTCGCGATGATGAACCGCGAGGCCCAGCGCATGGGCATGAAGGGCACGCACTTCACGAACACCGACGGCGTGCCCGATCCGAACCACTACACCACGGCGGTTGACCTGGCCACGCTATCCACGCGCCTGATCAAGGACTTCCCCGAGTACTACGGAATGTACTCGCAGAAGGAGTTCACCTATAACAAGATCAGGCAGCCCAACCGCAATCGCCTGCTGTACATCGACCCGACCGTGGACGGCCTGAAGACCGGCCATACCAAGTCCGCCGGCTACTGCCTGATCTCGTCGGCCCAGCGCCCGCTGGCCAATGTGCCGAATGGCTCGCGCCGCCTGGTGTCGATCGTGATCGGCACGGCCACCGAGCAGATCCGCACCCAGGAAAGCCTGAAGATCCTGAACTACGGCTTCCAGTTCTTCGACACGCTGCGCCTGTACGACAAGGGCCAGGTTCTGGCTACGCCCGACATCTACAAGGGGCGCGCCAGCACCGTGAAGATCGGCGTGGCCAACGAGACGTTCGTGACGGTGCCCAAGGGCACGGGCGGCCGTCTGAAGCCGGTGCTGGAGCGTCAGGAACTGCTGATCGCCCCGATCGCCGCGGGCCAGCAGGTGGGCACGGTCAAGCTGATGGACGGCACCAACAAGGTGGGCGAGTTCCCGGTGGTGGCGCTGGAAGAAGTGCCCGAGGCCGGCTTCTTTGGCCGCCTGTGGGATACGATCCGCCTCTGGTTCAAGCGCAAGTAAGCGCAAGTAAGCGCACAAGGTTACGCAAGATGACGACAGATTCCAGTAACGGTCCGCTGATTCCGGGCGATATCCCGCCCGAGCAGTCGCTGATCGAATACCCGAGCGAATTCCCGATCAAGGTCATGGGCGCCATGCAGGACGGCTTTGCCGAGGCCATCGTGACGCTGATCCAGGAATTCGATCCGAATTTCCACGCCGGCAAGATGGAGATGCGTCCGTCGCGCAACGGCAACTACCTGGGGCTGACCGTGACCGTGTATGTCACGAGCCGCGATCACCTGGACAGCGTGTACCGCGCGCTGACGTCGCACCCGATGGTCAAGGTGGTGCTGTAACCACATGAACGTCATCACCCTGAAGCCCGGCAAGGAAAAGTCCCTGCTGCGGCGCCACCCGTGGGTCTACGCCACGGGTATTGCCTCCACCGAAGGCCGCTGCGAGGCGGGCTCGACCGTGGTCATCCGCAGCGCGGACGGCCGCTTCCTGGCGCGCGGCGCCTACAGCCCCGAATCGCAGATCCGGGCGCGCGTATGGACGTTCGACGAGAACGAGCCGGTCGACCACGCCATGTTCAAGCGCCGCGTGTCCGCCGCGCTGGCCCACCGCCAGCGCTGGGTCAGCGACACCAGCGCGGTGCGCCTGATCTTTGGCGAATCCGACCGCGTGCCGGGCCTGATCGTCGATTACTACGGCCAGGGCGAGACCGGCCAGCTGGTCTGCCAGTTCAACTCGGCCGGCGTGGAGCAGTGGAAAGACGCGCTGGTACAGGCGCTGGTCAAGGAAACGGGCTGCCCGAACGTGTACGAGCGGTCCGACGCGGCCGTGCGCCAGCGCGAAGGCCTGGAGCTGGTCACCGGCGTGCTGGCCGGCGCCGAGCCCGATCCGCAGCTGTCCGTGACCGAACACGGCGTGCGCTACTACGTGGACGTGCGCAACGGCCACAAGACCGGCTTCTACGTCGATCAGCGCGACAACCGCAAGCTCGTGGGCGACCTGGCCGAAGGGCGCGACGTCCTGAACTGCTTCTGCTACACGGGCGGCTTCTCGCTGGCCGCGCTGCGTGGCGGCGCCAAGTCGGTGACGTCGATCGATTCGTCGGGCGAGGCGCTCAAGATCGCGGCCAGCAACGTGACGCTGAACGGCTTCGACCCCGAGCGCGCCACCTGGCTGGACGCGGACGTATTCAAGACGCTGCGCGAATTCCGCGCCGAGGGCCGCCAGTTCGACCTGATCGTGCTGGACCCGCCCAAGTTCGCCCCGTCGGCCCAGCACATTGACCGTGCCGCCCGCGCCTACAAGGAAATCAACCTGGTCGGCATGCAACTGCTGCGACCGGGCGGCCTGCTGTTCACGTACTCGTGCTCGGGTGCGATCAGCATGGAGCTGTTCCAGAAGATCGTGGCCGGCGCCGTCACCGATGCGCGCGCCGATGCACGCATCCTGCGTCGCCTGTCCGCCGGTACCGATCACCCGATGTCGGCGGCCTTCCCCGAAGGCGAATACCTGAAGGGCCTGCTGCTGGAAAAGGTCTAGGCAGGGCCGGGGTACGCGTCAGATTACGGGTTTTCCGGAATTGCCCCGGAACTGTCTTCTGGTGGTCATATTCGTCCCCTAAGATTCGTCTCACGGTAAGGCATTGGCAGGTGTCTGACCGTCTCTTCTTATCAGTCTTCGTGGTAATCGCCCCGCTAACCCAGCGGGGCTTTTTTTTGGCCGGGGCCGGCTTGGAGGCTTGGCTCTACCCTGGCGCCACGGCAGGCGAAACTCCCTATAATCGAACGACCGTGCAATTCGCACCGCTTGTCCGCGTCATTTCATCAGACGGATTCGAGGAGACTGTTCCATGCCTGCCGCCAAACACATTCCGCCAGCCCTGCAGAACCTGGCCCTGCCCGTCATTGCGTCGCCGATGTTCATCGTCAGCTATCCGGAACTGGTGCTGGCGCAGTGCAAGGCCGGCATCGTCGGGTCGTTCCCCGCGCTCAATGCGCGCCCGGCCGAGCTGCTCGGCGAATGGCTGACGCAGATCCAGGAAGAGCTGGCGGCATTCCAGGCGGCCAATCCGGGCAAGCCCGTCGGCCCGCTCGCGGTGAACCAGATCGTGCACGCCTCCAATGCGCGGCTGGAACATGACATCAAGGTCTGCGTGGAACACAAGGTGCCGATCTTCATCACGTCGCTGCGTGCCCCGCCCAAGGAAATGATCGACGCCGTGCACAGCTACGGCGGGATCGTGCTGCACGACGTCATCAACATTCGCCACGCCGAAAAGGCCATCGAGGCTGGCGTGGACGGTCTAATCCTGGTGGCGGCCGGCGCCGGTGGCCATGCCGGCATGCTGTCGCCGTTCGCGCTGGTCGGCGAAGTGCGCAAGATCTTCGATGGCCCGATCGCGCTGTCCGGTTCGATCGCCACCGGCGACGCCGTGCTGGCCGCCCAGGCCATGGGCGCGGATTTCGCCTACGTGGGCACGCGCTTCATCGCGTCGCAGGAAGGCCACGCCAGCGCCGAGTACAAGCAGTCGATCACCAGCTCGGCCGCGTCGGACATCATCTACACGAACCTGTTCACGGGCGTGCACGGCAACTACATCCGCGAGAGCATCGTCAATTCGGGCCTGGACCCCGACGACCTGCCCGTGGCGGACAAGAGCAAGATGGATTTTTCGAGCGGCAGCTCGAAGACCAAGGCCTGGAAGGACATCTGGGGTGCCGGCCAGGGCGTGGGCCAGATCCACGACATTCCCACCGCCGGCGAGATCGTGGCGCGCATGAAGGCCGAGTACGATGCGGCGCGCGCCCGGCTGGGGCTGGTAGCATAAGGGCGTTTTTGCGCCCCTTGCCCTGAACCGTTGCCTTCTCCCGACCCCGACACACCCATCGCCCCAGCCGACCTGCCTGGCACGCTCACGCACCGGGAACGCGTGATCCGCGCGTTCTGGGTGGCGCTCGGCGTCATCAGCCTGGTGCTCGGCTTCATCGGCATCTTCCTGCCGCTGCTGCCGACCACGCCGTTCGTTTTGCTGGCGGCGGCGTGCTTTGCGCGCGGGTCGGAAAAATTCCACAACTGGCTGATCACGCACGAGCGCTTCGGGCCGCTGGTGCGTGACTGGCAGGCCCACCGCAGCATTCCGTTCCGGGCCAAGTGCCTGGCCCTGTCGATGATGTGGACGTCCATGAGCATCACGGCCTGGCTGCTGCGCGCACGGCCCGTGTCATCGCTGACGCTGATCGCCATCGGCATCGCCGTCACGGTCTGGATGGTGCGGCTGCCCACGCGGCCGCGCGGCGGGTATCCTGAAGCCGGCGACGGTCCGTCGTCACAGGCGTAGCGCTGCCGCCCCCGGGCCGTCGTCCAGACACAACTCAGTCGTAGCTGCGCGCGTCCTCGATCGATTTGCCGTCCTGCGGCAGCGATCCCGGCGCGGCGAAGCGCACCTCTCCACGCAGGCGCATCACCTCGCGCATCGAATCGGCCACGGCAAGCGCCAGGCCCTCGTCGACGCGCGTGGCATCGCAATGCAGCGTCATCACGTCGGCGCCGATCGTGCCAGTCACCACCAGCCGCGCCGCGCGGATTTCGGGGTGGCGCCGCAGCACCTCGGCCACCTGCCCCGGATGCACGAACATGCCCTTGACCTTGGTGGTCTGGTCGGCGCGCCCCAGCCAGCCCTTCAGCCGGATATTGGTCCGGCCGCACGGGCTGGCCCGGTGCGTGGATTCCGCCACGATAGCCGACAGGTCGCCGGTGCCAAAACGGATCAGCGGATAGTCGCCATTGCCCAGCACGGTGACCACCACCTCGCCCACCTCGCCCTCGGGCATCGGCTTCGTACCGCCCGGTTCCACGATCTCGACCAGTACGCCCTCGTCCACCACCCAGCCGTCGCCGCCGTCGGTCTCGAAGGCGATCAGCCCGACATCGGCCGTACCGTACATCTGGCGCGCCGTGATACCGTGGTCCAGCAGCCAGGCGCGCAGCGCGGGCGGGCAAGCCTCGCCCGACACCAGCGCCTTGGACAGGCTGCCGCACGGCAGCCCCATCTCGCCGCCCTTTTCAATCAGCAGCTTCAAAAAGGAAGGCGTGCCCGCGTAGGCGGTGGGCTGCAGGCTGGCCAGCGCCTGCACCTGCGATTCGGTCTGGCCGACGCCAGCCGGAAACACGCAGCAGCCCAGCTTGTGGGCGCCCGACTCCATCATCATCCCGGCCGGCGTGAAGTGATACGAGAACGTGTTGTAGACCAGTTCGCCGGCCCGGAATCCGGCAGCGAACATCGCGCGGGCCGTGCGCCACCAGTCGGCGGCAAAGCCATCGGGCTCGTGGATCGGCCCCGGCGACTGGAAGACGTGGCGCAGGCTGCCCAGCGGCGTGGCATTGAGCCCGCCCAGCGGCGGCGCCAGGCGCTGGCGCGCGCTCAGTTCGGACTTGCGCGTCACGGGCAGCAGCGCCAGTGCGTTGCGCGATGTGATCTCGCGAGCGTCGAAGTCGCACAGGATCTCGGCAAAATACGATGCATGTGCCTGGGCGTGCGCAACCTGGCGCGCCACAGCGGCAATCAGCGCGGCCTCGCGTTCCGCGGGCGCGCGCGTCTCCAGCGAATCGAAGTACTCAGCCATATCGGTTGTCCAGGGGAGATTCAGGCCAGCCAGCGTTTGCGGCGGCGATAGCTTTTGACGTCGCGGAACGACTTGCGCGCGCCGCCTTCGGCGTCGTTGGCGGCCACGCCCAGGTAGAACTCCTTGACGTCCTCGTTGGTGCGCAACGATTCGGCTTCGCCGTCCATCACCACGCGGCCGTTTTCGAGGATGTAGCCGTAGTCGGCGTAGCGCAGCGCTACCATCGTGTTCTGCTCGGCCAGCAGGAAGCTCACGCGCTCGCGGGTATTCAGGTCGCGCACGATCTCGAAGATTTCCTCCACGATCTGCGGCGCCAGGCCCATCGACGGCTCGTCCAGCAGGATCATCGACGGCTTGGCCATCATCGCCCGGCCGATCGCGCACATCTGCTGCTCGCCGCCCGAGGTGTAGCCGGCCTGCGACTTGCGGCGCGTCTTCAGGCGCGGAAAGTAGTCGTAGATCTTCTCCAGCGCGTCGCGCGTTTCGCCGCGCGACAGGCCGCGCGTGTAGGCTCCGGTCAGCAGGTTTTCCTCGATGGTCAGGTGCGCGAAGCAGTGGCGTCCCTCCATCACCTGGATCACGCCGCGCTTGACCAGGTCGTTGGGCGTGAGCTGGTCCACACGCTGGCCCCGGTACTCGATCGATCCCTTCGTGACATCGCCGCGCTCGGCATGCAGCAGGTTGGAGATGGCCTTGAGCGTGGTGGTCTTGCCCGCGCCGTTGGCGCCCAGCAGCGCCACGATGCGGCCCTCTGGCACATCGAGCGACACGCCCTTGAGCACCAGGATCACGTGGTCGTAGATGACTTCGATGTTGTTGACGGACAGGAGGGTCATGTCTGGTCCCTGTGTGTTTTGGCCCCCTCTCCCGCTGTCAGCAGGAGAGGGGAGACCACCGATCAGCCCGCCTGCGACTTCATGCAGGCCGGCGTGATGCCCTTCTCCTTCGCGTACTGCGCGGCCGTGGCCTTGAACAGCGGGTGGATCAGGTTCTTGTTGCCCTCGATCCAGTCCGACACCACCACCCACTTGGTGCCGTCCCACTGCTGGATCTTCACCTTGCCCGATCCTTCGTGGTTGTCGCAGCTGGTCTTGATCTCGGGGAGCAGGCCGGTGGCGCCCAGTTGCTGCAGGCGGGGGCCGGTCAGGTTCAGGTTCTCGAAAGCCCAGCGCATTTCTTCGCCGGACATGACCTTGCCCTTGCCGAACCTGGCCTGGGCCACGCGGATGGCTTCCACCGTCACCACCGCCGCCGACACGCCGCGGTTATAGAGCACCGAGCCCACCTTGTTGCGGTCCTGCATGTTGCCCTTGCCGGCGCCGTACACCACCTTCTCGATATCGGCGATCAGCGGCACGCTCTTGCCCGCCACGTTCCACGTCGCGCTCATGTAGCCCTTGGCGGCGTCACCGGCCGGCGTGGTGTCTTCCTCGGACCCTGCCCACCACGACCCGATCATCTTGTCGCGCGAGAAGCCCACCTTCTGGGCCGCCTTCAGCGCGGTCTGGTTCATCACGCCCCAGCCCCAGAAGATCACGTAGTCGGGGTTTTCCTGGCGGATCTTCAGCCATTGCGCGCCCTGCTCGTTGCCCGGGTGCGCCACCGGAATCTCCACCAGGTTGAACTTGCCAAGCTTGGCCTCGGCCTCCAGCGCGACGATCGGCTCCTTGCCGTAGGCCGAGTCGTGATACAGGTAGACGATCTTCTTGCCGGCCAGCGACCCGCCGTTCTTCGTCGCCAGGTACTTCACGATGGCCGATACCTGCATCTGGTAGGTGGTGACCAGCGGGAACGCGTACGGGAACACCGAACCGTCGACGGCGTCGGTGCGGCCGTAGCCCATCATCACCAGCGGCACCTTGTCGGCGGCGGTCTTGTCGACCAGCGCGTACGAAATGCCGGTGGACATCGTGTGATACGCGGTGCCCTTGCTCTGCGCGTTCTTGGCCTTCAGGCGCTCGTAGCACTCCACGCCCTTGGCGTTGTTGTACTCGGTCTCGCACTCTTCCCAGGACAGCTTCACGCCATTGACGCCGCCTTCCTTGAGATTGACGTAGTTCAGGTAGTCGACAAAGCCGCCATAGAACGATTGCCCGTTCGAGCCATAAGGGCCGACGCGGTAGCTGGGTAGCGCCACGAACTGGTCATTGGCCTGCGCTAGGGCCGGCAGGGCCGGCGCCAGCAGGGCAGCCGCGACGCTGACCACCAGGGCGGCGCGCTGCACGTTGCGAAACACGGTTGTCATGACAGTCTCCTTCACCTCGAACGGGCGTTGTTATGGAAATGACTAATGTGGAAATGGCCAGAGACGCAGCTTTTCCTTGGCAATCTGCCAGAGCCGGGCCAGGCCATGTGGCTCGACAATCAGGAAGAAGATGATCAGCGCGCCGAACACCATGAGCTGGATATGCGACACCGTGGCGTTCGTGAACGGCAGGTGCAGCAGCGCGGCCAGCGCCGGCAGCACGTTATCGAGAAAGATCGGCAGCAGCAGGATGAACGCCGCGCCCAGGAACGACCCCAGGATGCTGCCCACGCCGCCGATGATGATCATGAACAGGATGCGGAACGACAGGTCCAGCGAGAAGCCGTCCGGCTCCACCGACCCCAGGTAGCAGAACGCGTAGAGCGCGCCCGCCACGCCGCAGTAGAACGAGCTCACGGCAAAGGCCAGCAGCTTGGTGCGCATCAGCGGGATGCCGATTACCTCGGCGGCAACGTCCATGTCGCGCACGGCCATCCAGGCGCGGCCCGTGGCCGAGCGCACCAGGTTCTTGGCCAGCATCGCCAGCACCGTGACGATGCCCAGCACGAACAGGTACTTCTTGATCGGGGTATCGATGGCCACGCCGAACAGGTCCAGCCGCTGCGCCGTGATCACGCCCGACGAGCTGTTGTTCGAGAACCAGGGAAACTTGGTCAGCGCCCACACCACGAAGAACTGCGCCGCCAGCGTGGCCACGGCCAGGTAGAAGCCCTTGATGCGCAGCGACGGCAGGCCGAATGCCACGCCCACCACTGCCGACGACAGGCCCGCCAGGATGAACGTCAGCAGCACCGGAATACCTTCGATCCGCAGCTGGAAGTTATAGGCCGCATAGGCGCCCACGGCCATGAACGCCGCGGTGCCCAGCGACAGTTGCCCGGCATAGCCCGTCAGGATGTTCAGGCCCAGCGCGGCCAGCGAGAAGATCAGGAATGGCGTCAGGATGGCGTTGAACCAGTACTCGCTGCCTGTGAACGGGATGACGGCGAACGCCACCACCATCAGCAAAGCAAAGAAAATACGATCCTGCCGGATCGGAAAGACCTGGCTGTCGGCAACGTAGCTGGTCTTGAACTGTCCGGATTCGCGGTAGAGCATGGTTGTTCTCCGTCAAACGCGGTCGATGTGTCGTTCTCCGAACAGCCCCTCGGGCCGTACCAGGAGAAACAGCAGCGCAAACACATAAGGGAACCAGCCTTCGATCCCGCCGAAATTGCCGCCGAACACCGACTGGAAGACGGGCGGGATATAGATCTCTGCCAGCTTTTCCGATGCGCCGATGATCAGCCCGCCGACGATGGCGCCCGGCACCGACGTAAAGCCGCCCAGGATCAGCACCGGCAGCGCCTTGAGCGCCGTCAAGGTCAGTGCAAACTGCACCCCGTTGCGCGACCCCCAGAGCATGCCCGCCACCAGCGCGACAAAGCCGGCTACGCCCCACACGATGGCCCAGATGTTCTGCAGCGGAATGCCCAGCGACAGCGCCGCCTGGTGATCGTCCGCCACCGCGCGCAGCGCGCGACCCACCTTGGTGTACTGGAAGAACAGCGCCAGCACCGCCACCAGCACGGCGGCAATCAGCGCGGCGGCCAGGTCGAACTTCGACACCACGATGTTGAAGTGGGTCAGGATCGGCTCGATTGGCTCATCGACGATGCCAAGCTGGATCGGCCGCACCTCGTTGCCGAACAGCAGCGGCCCCAGCCCCTCCAGGAAGAACGACAGGCCGATGGTGGCCATGAACAGCGTGATCGGCGGCTGGTTCACCAGCTTGCGTAGCACCAGGCGCTCGGTGCTCATGCCCACCACGATCATGACGATAAAGGCGCCGATCACGGCCGCCCACATCGGCAGGCCCTTGTCCATCAGCCCCACCACGGCCAGCGCGGCAAAGTACACCATCGCGCCCTGCGCAAAATTGAACACGCCGGACGCCTTGTAGATCAGCACGAAGCCCAGCGCCACCAGCGAATACATCAGGCCCGAAAGCAGCCCGCCGATCAGGATCTCAAAGAAGAATGTCATCGTAGTTTCCTGATTTCTTCAGTGGGAGGTGCCCAGGTAGGCCTTGATCACGTCGGGGTTGGCCTTGACCTCGGCTGGCGTGCCGTCGCCGATCTTCTTGCCGTAATCGAGCACCACCACGCGGTCGGAGATGTCCATGACCACGCCCATGTCGTGCTCGATCAGCACGATGGTGGTGCCGAACTGCTGGTTCACATCGAGGATGAAGCGGCACATGTCCTGCTTCTCTTCCACGTTCATGCCGGCCATGGGTTCGTCCAGCAGCAGCATCGATGGCTCCGCCGCCAGCGCGCGCGCCAGTTCCACGCGCTTCTGCAGCCCGTACGGCAGACGCCCCACCGGCGTCTTGCGGATGGCCTGGATCTCCAGGAAGTCGATCACTTCCTCCACCTTGCGGCGATGGCGCATTTCCTCGGCGCGCGCCGGGCCCCACCACAGCGCATGCGCGAGCACGCCGGTGCGGAACTGCGTGTTGCGGCCGGTCATGATGTTGTCGAGCACGGTCATGCCCTTGAACAGCGCGATGTTCTGGAACGTGCGCGCGATGCCCTGGCGGGCCGCGGCCGTCGGATGCATCTTGCGGCGCTCCTGCCCCCGGAACACGATGCGGCCCTGCTGCGGGTGGTACACGCCGTTAATCACGTTCAGCATCGAACTCTTGCCGGCGCCGTTCGGGCCGATGATGGCGCGGATCTCGTGCTCGCAGACGTCGAACGAGATATCGGTCAGCGCCTTCACGCCGCCAAACGACAGCGAGATGTGCTGCAGGTCCAGGATCACATCGCCGCGCGTGCTGGCGCGGGCCGTGGTGTCGGGCCGATGGGCATCGCCGGTGCGCGGGCCATCGTCGTGCGCGGTGTCCACATGGCCCGGCGGGGCGATGGTGCCGGGCGACGCCATGGTGCCCGTGGCATCGACGCGCGACATGCCGCCGCCACCTGCGCCGCCCTGCCACGCTGTCTGGGTTGCCGTCATCTGTGCGTCTCCCTGTCTCACGCCGCGCGCGCCCCGCCCACGGGCGGAAAGCGTTTGACGTCCACCAGCTTCAGCGTGGCCGACACACTGCCCTCGCGGCCATCCTCGAACTTCACGCGCGTGTCGATGAACTGCTCCGTCTTGTCCGCGTACAGCGCGTCCACCAGCACCGCGTATTTCTCGGCGATAAAGCCGCGCCGCACCTTGCGCGTGCGCGTCAGTTCGTCGTCATCGGGGTCCAGCTCCTTGTGCAGGATCAGGAAGCGCGCCACCTGCGAACCGGCCAGCATCGCGTCGGCGGCCAGGTCGGCGTTCACCTGTTCCACGCATTCGGCAATCATGGCGATCACGTCGGGCTGGCCCGCCAGGTCCACGTAGCCGGCATACGGCAGATGCCGGCGCTCGGCCCAGTTGCCCACCGCATCGAAGTCGATATTAATGAACGCGCAGACCCGGTCGCGGTCGGTGCCGAAGGCCACCGCCTCCTTGATGTACGGGAAGAACTTGAGCTTGTTCTCGATGTACTTGGGCGCGAACATCGACCCGTCGGCCAGCTTGCCCACGTCCTTGGCACGGTCGATGATCTTCAGATGCCCGTCGGCATCGATCACGCCGGCGTCGCCGGTCATGAAGTAGCCGTCGTCGTTGATGGCCTCGCGCGTGGCATCGTCGCGCTTGTAGTACGCCTTGAGCAGGCCCACGCCGCGCACCAGCACCTCGCCGTTGTCGGCAATGCGGATCTCCATGCCGGGCGCGGCGGGCCCCACCGAGTCGAACTTGACCTGGCCGTCCGGCTGCAGGCACACATAGGCGCAGGTCTCGGTCTGGCCGTAGAACTGCTTCAGGTTGATGCCGATCGAGCGGTAGAAGCGGAACAGGTCGGGCCCGATGGCCTCGCCCGCCGTGTAGCCCACGCGGATGCGGCTCATGCCCAGCACGTTGCGCAACGGGCCGTAGATCAGAATTTCGCCAAGTCCGTAGCGCAGGCGGTCCAGCGCAGGTACCGGCCGCTTGTCGAGGATGTCCGATCCGCAGCGGCGCGCCACGCCCATCGCCCAGTGGAACAGCTTACGCTTGAGCCAGCCCGCGTCTTCCATGCGGATCATGACCTGCGTGAGCAGCCCTTCATAGATGCGCGGCGGCGCAAAGTAGTAGGTGGGGCCGATCTCGCGCAGGTCGGTCATCACGGTCTCGCGCGACTCCGGACAGTTCACGGTGAAGCCGGCCACCATCGCCTGCGCGTACGAGAACAGGTTGTCGCCCACCCAGGCCATCGGCAGATAGGACAGCACGTCGTCGTCGGCACTCAGGCCGTCGAACTGGCAGCCGTTGCGCGCGGCGCCAATCAGCCCCGCGTGCGCGTGGCAGACGCCTTTCGGCTTGCCAGTGGTGCCCGACGTATAGAGGATGATCGCGGTGTCGTCGGACGCGCCCGCCCGTACCTGCGCATCGTAAAAACCTGGATTCGCCTGGTCGAATTCGCGGCCGATCTCCTGCACGCGCTCGTAGGACAGCAGCGACGGATGATCGTAGTCGCGCAGCCCGCGCGGGTCTTCGTAGATGACATGGCACACGGCGCGGCCACGCGACGCCAGCTGCGATTCCACTTCGAGCAGCTTGTCGACCTGTTCCTGGTCTTCGACGATGGCGAATTCGATCTCGGCATCGTCGAGCACGTAGACCATCTCGTTGGCAATGGCGTCCTGATAGAGCGGCACGGGCACGCCACCGAGCGCCTGCGCGGCGGTCATCGCCCAGTACAGGCGCGGACGGTTGTCGCCCACCACGGCCAGGTTCATGCCGCGGCGAAACCCCAGCGCGGCCAGGCCGCAGGCCAGCGCGCGCACTTCGGCGGCCGCCTGCTGCCAGCTGTAGGTCTGCCAGATACCGAGATCCTTCTCGCGATAGGCCGGATGATCGGGCCGCTGCTGGGCATGCGCCAGCAGCCATCGCGGAAAGGTCGTTGCCGACGATTCCTGCATCGCTGTCTCCTCTCCCCTTCGGATGGCCTAGGGACCATGCCGGGTATCAAGCCGCCAGACCGGTCGCTATACTGGGCGCCTTGTCCGGTGCGACGATTGCCGCACCGCATCACGCCCGCCTTGCCTTGTTGGGTGAGGAATGCTGGCAGGGGCGGTTCCGGGTGATCGTAAGATAGCCGATGCCATTCCGCCGGGTTGTCGCGCCGGCGACAATTCCGGGTTAATCCCTACGGGAGCGCAATGCCTGCCGCTGACACCTTCTCGTTCATCGACCGCTGCGCCTGGGCCGTCGACCTGAGCCCCGAGCAGCGCGACCGTGTCAAACGCGTGATGACCGTGCACGAATACGCACAAGGCGACTACGTCTGTCACAAAGGTGAAATGGCCGAACACTGGCTGGGCGTGGTGGAAGGCATCGTCAAGATCACCACCGTGTCGCCATCGGGCAAGTCGGTCACCTTCACGGGCGTGCCCACCGGCGGCTGGTTTGGCGAAGGCGCGGTGCTCAAGCAGGAAATCCGCAAGTACGACGTGATGGCGCTGCGGCGCTCGCGTATCGCTTTCGTCCCACGCGAGACTTTTCAGTGGTTGCTGGATACCAGCCTGCCGTTCACGCGCTTCCTGCTGATGCAGTTCAACGAGCGGCTTGGCCAGTTCATCGCGGCGGTCGAATACGAGCGGCTGCTCGACATCGATTCGCGCGTGGCCCGGGCGGTGTCATCGCTGTTCAACGAACACCTGTATCCGAGCATCGGCTCGACGCTGGAGATTTCGCAGGAAGAGATCGGCCTGCTGGCCGGCATTTCGCGCCAGCGTGCCAACCAGGCCCTGAAGGTGCTGGAACAGCAGGGCCTGGTGCGCGTGGACTACGGCGTGATCGACGTGCTCGACCTGGAGGGGCTGCGACAGTACGGCGAATGATGGCGTGAGTTGGCGCAGGGTGCTTACCTTGCGCTGCGCACCCAGGCCCAGTACGCCTCGCGGCGCTCCTGCAGGCTCCGCGAGATGCCGCTGCTGCGCACCCGCCGCGCGTTGTCATCCTCGCCCGTTGCCGTGATGTAGAGCAGATCGCGCGTGCGTTGCGGCACGTCGTCCGGATCGCGGCTGAAGCCCAGCACCAGACATCCGAGATCGCTGTTGTAGTACCGGCTGCGCGACCACATCGTCAGCGTCGTGAGCTTGCGCCCGGACGGCACGGGCACGTCCTCCATCGGCACATACAGATCCGTGCGATCCCACAGCGTCAACGCGCTGCCATCGGCCAGCTTGAGCACCAGCGCCAGCGGAATGCTGCCGCGGCGAATGGCTACGCCGACGATATTGAAACGCGCGCCGCCCACCGGCGCGGGGATAGTCACCGTCTGCGTCTCCACGCCGGGCTTGTAGTCGGCAGTGATGCCGACCACATCGCCGCGCTTTCCACCGCGCACTATCGGCCCCAGCCCCGCAGGGTAGCGAACGTTGACGATGCGTGGCGTCCGGTTGAAGTACTCGACGTAGATCCGTGAAGGGTTGGCGAGTGGCCGTGCGAACGGCGTGGTCACGCCTTCGCCCCAGCCCCGGCAGGTATTGTCCCAATCGTCGGCAGTGCCATACGCCTCGCTGTACACGTCCTCGTAAGGCAGGTCGTGCACGGGGTCGGGATGCGCCACCGGGTCCATCGCCGCCACGAGGATCCGGAAATCGGACAGCAGCGTCACGCGCTTCCACTCGAACGGCTGCCAATAGTTGTAGAGGTTCGTGCGATGCCGGCCCGGGCTGCCCGGTGCCTGCGCGGCCAGCCGCTTGCGCTCGGCCTGGGACACATCGTCGAGGTACTTCGCATAGTCCTGTGCCGTGTCGGTAGCCAGCTTGACGTAGCTCGCATAGACCTTTGCGTTCCAGCTCCAGTCCTTGCCGTTCAGCACGACGTCGCGCAACAGCACCATATGTAGCTGCGCGAAGATCGCGAACAGCGGCGCCACCTTCCACTGGAAATCGGGATTACGGAATTCCTGTCCAGCCGCCACCATCTGCGTATTCGTCACCACGAACTGCATCATCATGTTCTGCGTGTCGCCGGTCGAGGTGGCCGCCACATAGAGCTTGAGCGTGTCCGCAATGCCATTGAGCTTCTGCTTGAGCAGGCTGAAGACTGCATCCTCGATCTTCTGGTTGATCAGCGCCTCCACCTGCCCGCGGATATCGGGCCCAGACATCGCGGTTCCACGGCCAGAGCAGGCCCAGCAGCGCCGAGCACCCGACGATCGGGATCTCGCCCAGCAGCACCTGCAGCACGGCCTTGAGATCCTCCAGCGGGTCCGTGATCTTGAGATCGTTCAAATTGGAAAGCGGGCCCGGGTTGTCATCCGAATCCGTTGCCAGGCAACCGGTGGTTGCCGCCACGCCCATTGCGGGAATGGCATCAGCATCGTGCGCCTCGTCACCATGATCATCACCACATTGACTGCATGTGATGATGCTACTGCCGGGTGCCGATCCGCGATGACGGCCACGTGACCAGATGATGACGTATGGCAAACGACTGGCATTCATTCGCCCGTCGTCGCCGGGGGGCCGGCCCTTTCGCACGCGCGAAAGGGCCGGGTCCGCACGCGTTGCGCGCGGAGGGGCTTACTTGCTGTACACGTACACGCCGCGGCCGGTCTTGCGGCCCAGGTAGCCCGCGGCCACCATCTCGCGCATCAGCATCGCCGGGCGGTACTTCGGATCGGCGAACTCGGTGTAAAGCACTTCCATCACCGCCAGCATCGTGTCCAGGCCAATCATGTCGGCCAGGGCCAGCGGGCCGATCGGATGGTTGCAGCCCAGCTTCATGCCTTCGTCGATTTCCTCCGGCGACGCCAGGCCCTCGCCCAGCACGCAGAACGCCTCGTTGATCATCGGGCAGAGGATGCGGTTGACCACGAAGCCTGGGCTGTTCTTGACCGTGATCGGGTACTTGCCCAACTGCCTGGCCAGGGCATCCACATCGGCGTGCGCGGCGTCGCTGGTCTGCAGGCCGCGAATCAGTTCCACCAGCGCCATCATCGGCACCGGGTTGAAGAAGTGCATGCCGATGAAGCGGTCGGCGCGCGACGTCACGGCAGCCAGCTTCGTGATCGAGATCGACGACGTGTTCGACGCAATGATCACGTCCGGGCCGACGATGCTGTCGATCTGCTTCAGGATCTTGACCTTGAGATCGTAGTTTTCCGTGGCGGCCTCGATCACGATGTCGGCGCGCTTGAGGTCCTCGTACGACGTGCTGCCGTGGATGCGCGACAGCGCGGCCGCCTTGTCGGCCTCGATGGCCTTTTCCTTCTTGATCAGGCGGTCCATGCTGCCGGCCACCGTGGCGATGCCCTTCTGCACGGCGGCGTCGCTGATATCGACCATCACCACGTCCAGGCCCGCCACCGCGCACGCCTGCGCAATGCCGTTGCCCATCGTGCCGGCACCCACGATGCCCACTGTCTTGATTGCCATGTCTCGCTTCCTTGCTTTGTCAGTGATTTGATTGGTCTGCTTGATTCGGTGCGTCCGACCGGCGGAGGTTCAGCCTTGCAGGCGGGCCAGGGCCGCCACCACGCGCGCCGCGTGCTGCTTGAGCACTTCCATGTCCTGCTGCTGGCGGGCGTGGCCGCGCAGGGACTGGTCCGCATAGCGCGGCACGATATGGAAGTGCACGTGCGGCACGGTCTGGCCGGCCGCCTCGCCGTTGAACTGGCTGATCACTACGCCGTCGGGCTGGAATGCCTCGCGCACGCCGCGTGCCACGATCTGGGTGGCACGGATCGCCGCGGCTGCGCCCTGCTCGGAGAGGCCGAACAGGTCCACGGCAGCCTCCTTCGGTACCACCAGCGCGTGGCCATCCGATTGCGGCATGATGTCCATGAACGCGATCGCGTCGGCGTCCTCGTAGATCTTGAAGCACGGGAGTTCACCACGCAGGATGCGGGCGAAGATGTTGTTGCTGTCGTACTCGGCTTGCATGGGTGTCTCGGGAAGGGATGGCCTGACGGCGACGGAGCAAAGAGTGTAGCCCCAGTGCTCCGTGCCGTGAACCGGCCACCCGCGATTCCCGGCTGCTTTTTCACATGTTGCGACGATACTGGCCGCCCACCTCGAACAGCGCGTGCGTGATCTGCCCCAGCGAGCACACGCGCACCGCATCCATCAACACCGCGAATACATTGCCGTTGTCGATCACGGCCTGGCGCAGGCGATCCAGCATGGCCGATGCGTCCGCGCCGTGGCCGCCATGGAATTCCGCCAGGCGGGTCAACTGGCTCTGCTTTTCCGCCTCGCTCGACCGGGCCAGTTCCAGCGTTTGTGGCGTCGGGTCGCCATTCGGATTCCGGAAGGTATTCACGCCGATGATGGGCAGCGTGCCGTCGTGCTTGAGCTGCTCGTAATACAGCGATTCCTCCTGGATCTTGCCGCGCTGGTAGCCGGTTTCCATCGCGCCCAGCACGCCGCCGCGTTCCGCGATGCGCTCGAACTCCTGCAGCACCGACTCTTCCACCAGATCGGTCAGTTCCTCCATCAGGAAACTGCCCTGGTTGGGGTTCTCGCACTTCGCCACGCCCCATTCGCGGTTGATGATCAACTGGATCGCCAGCGCCCGGCGTACCGATTCGGCCGTGGGCGTGGTGATGGCTTCGTCATAGGCGTTGGTGTGCAGCGAGTTGCAGTTGTCGTAGATGGCGATCAGCGCCTGCAACGTGGTGCGGATGTCGTTGAAGTCGATCTCCTGCGCGTGCAGCGACCGGCCCGACGTCTGGATGTGGTACTTAAGCTTCTGGCTGCGCTCGTTGGCGCCGTACTTGTCGCGCATCGTCACGGCCCAGATGCGGCGCGCCACGCGGCCCAGCACGCTGTACTCGGGGTCCATGCCGTTCGAGAAGAAGAACGACAGGTTCGGCGCAAAGTCGTCGATATGCATGCCGCGCGCCAGGTAGGCTTCCACATAGGTGAAGCCGTTGGCCAGCGTGAAGGCCAGTTGCGAGATCGGGTTCGCGCCGGCCTCGGCAATGTGGTAACCCGAGATCGACACCGAATAGAAGTTGCGCACCTGGTGGTGGACGAAATACTCCTGGATGTCGCCCATCACCTTCAGCGAGAACTCGGTGCTGAAGATGCAGGTGTTCTGCCCCTGGTCTTCCTTCAGGATGTCCGCCTGCACGGTGCCGCGCACGTTCTGCAGCACCCAGGCGCGAATCTTGGCCTCTTCGTCGGCAGTCGGCTCGCGCTGGTTATCGGCTCGGAATTTGTCCAGATTCTGGTCGATGGCCGTGTTCATGAACATGGCCAGGATGGTCGGCGCCGGGCCGTTGATGGTCATCGACACCGACGTGCTGGGGCTGGTCAGGTCAAAGCCGTCGTACAGCACCTTCATGTCGTCGAGTGTGGCGATCGACACGCCCGAGTTGCCCACCTTGCCGTAGATGTCGGGGCGCTCGTGCGGGTCTTCGCCGTAGAGCGTGACCGAGTCGAACGCAGTCGACAGGCGCTTGGCGTCCATGCCTTCGGACACTAGCTTGAAGCGACGGTTGGTGCGGAAGGCGTCGCCCTCGCCGGCGAACATGCGCGTGGGGTCCTCGCCCTCGCGCTTGAACGCAAAGACGCCCGCCGTGTACGGAAAGCTGCCCGGCACGTTCTCGCGCATCAGCCATTTCAGGATCTCGCCTTCGTCCTCGAAGCGAGGCAGCACGACCTTGCGAATCTTCGTACCCGACAACGTGGTCGTGATCAGGCCGGTGCGGATTTCCTTGTCGCGGATCTTTACGACGTACTCGTCGCCGCTGTAGGCGGCCTGCATCTGCGGCCACATCGCCAGCAGCTTGCGCTCCACGCTGCCCAGCGACGCATCGCGCTCGGCGGCGAGCGCTGCGAGCGCCTGCCCGTTGGCATCGCTGTTCGACGATTTCAGCATCGCTCCAGCCGCGTGCAGTTGCTGGCGCTCGCGCGCCAGGCGGCTCTGCTCGGCCACGCGCCGATGGTAGGCGCGCACGGTATCGGCCAGTTCGGCCAGGTAGCGATTGCGCGCCGGCGGCACGATCACGTTCTGGCCCGTCGAAATCCTGCCGTCCAGCTTCGGCAGCACGCCCGGCCCGAAATGCAGGCCGCGCTCGGCCAATGACGCCACCAGGCCCTGGTAGAGCATGGTCACGCCGTCATCGTTGAATCGCGATGCCTGCGTACCGTAGACCGGCATCTCGTCGGCCCTGGCGTGCCACCGCTCGCGGTTGCGCTGCACCTGCTTGGCCACGTCGCGCCAAGCGTCCTGCGCGCCTTTGCGGTCGAACTTGTTGATCGCCACGAAATCGGCGAAGTCGAGCATGTCGATCTTTTCCAACTGGCTCGCGGCGCCGAACTCGGGCGTCATCACGTACAGCGACAGGTCCACGTGCGGCACGATGGCCGCGTCGCCCTGCCCGATGCCCGAGGTCTCCACGATCACCAGGTCGAACGCAGCCGCCTTGCAGGCCGCGATCACGTCCGGCAACGCCTGCGAGATCTCCGAGCCGGCGTCGCGCGTGGCCAACGAGCGCGTGAAGATGTTCGGATGGTTGATCGCATTCATGCGAATGCGGTCGCCCAGCAGCGCACCGCCGGACTTGCGCCGCGACGGGTCGATCGAGATCACGGCGATGGACAGTGCGTCCTGCTGGTCCAGCCGGAAGCGGCGGATCAGTTCGTCGGTCAGCGACGACTTGCCCGCGCCGCCCGTGCCGGTGATACCCAGTACCGGCGTGGCGGACGCCCCGGCCCGCGCCTGCAGCGCGCTGACCAGCGCCGGCGCGGCCTTGCCGTTTTCCAGCGCGGTAATAAGTTGCGCCAGCGCGCGGCGGTCGCCAGCGGCCACCGCATCGAGCGTGGACGGCGCGTAGCGCGTCAGGTCGATATCGCACCGCTGCACCATGTCCGCGATCATGCCGGCAAGGCCCATGCGCTGGCCGTCTTCGGGGCTGTAGATGCGCGCCACGCCGTAGGCCTGCAGCTCGCGGATCTCGTCGGGGACGATCACCCCACCGCCGCCTCCGAACACCTGGATGTGTTCGCCGCCGTGCTGGCGCAGCAGGTCGATCATGTATTTGAAGTATTCGACGTGGCCGCCCTGGTAGCTGGAGATGGCAATGCCCTGCACGTCTTCCTGCAAGGCGGCGGTCACCACTTCGTTGACGGAGCGGTTGTGCCCCAGATGGATCACTTCGCAGCCGTGCGACTGCAGGATGCGCCGCATGATGTTGATCGATGCGTCATGGCCGTCGAACAGCGACGCTGCGGTGACAAAGCGCACCTTGTTGACTGGGCCCTGGCCCTGGGTCGCCTGCGTGGCCTGGGGCCGGACGGCCGCCGTCCTGCTCACATCCGAAAGATCAGTCATTGTCTCCACCGCTCTGTTGTGTGGCTGGCTGCCCATGCTGGCATGCGCCGGCGGTTCTGCGACCGCGCTGACAGGGGCCGGACGATTATATGACGTTTACGTTAACGTAAGTCCAGGGGCGCGGGAAAGCACCGAGGGCCATGGCTGGCATCGTCGCACAGGGGCGGGGACCGAAAAAGGGGGATGAAGGCGGAACGAAGGCGGGAAGAAGGGCCCGGAAGCCGTCTCTTCGCCGCGGGAAGTCGGCAAAGGTGACGATGACGGCTCCGGATCCCAGGAGAAAGTGTCTGGCGCCCGGTCAGGCGTGGATTTGCGGGCAGTCGCCGAAGGCGTCGGTCTTGCGGGCATCCAAGCGGCGCTTGAGCTGGCGGGCGATGAACACGGCGCGGCGCAGCGACCACGGCGCCGGCGTCTCGGTCAGCAGGAAGCGCGCGACCGGCGCCTCGCCGGACAGCCAGATGCGTTCGCCTTCGATGAGCGCGTACACGTCGCCGGGGCGCAGCCAGATATCGGCCATCTGCCCTTCCAGGGTCAGCCACAGGCTGCCTTCCAGCGCGGTCACGCTCTGGCCATGGCGCGCACGCCAGCTGACGGGGCGGCCCGGTTCGTCGAGTTCAAAAGTCCTGAGTTCACGCATGGGTGTCTCCTTGTCTTGCCGGCGCAGCCGCTCTGGATCAATGGATCGGAGGCAAAAGGGGGGCGCTGCACCACGCTTCCATTATTCATGGCGGGGACTACAATCCCATGCACAGTTCCGAACAGTTTTCGTTGAACTGTTCAGTAGTTTTGACTGACAGTTGCCGTCCCCGTCACCTATGAAACTCGTCATCGACTCCGCCACTGGCGTCCCCCTGACCGAACAGATCGTGCTGGGCGTGAAGGACTGGATCAGCTCGCGCGAGGCCACGCCGGGCGCCCGCCTGCCGTCGATCCGCGCGCTGGCCGCCGAACATCGCATCAGCCGCTTTCCGGTCATCGAGGCGTATGACCGCCTGGTGTCGCAGGGTCTGGTCGATTCGCGCCAGGGTTCGGGCTTCTATGTGGCCGAAAGCGCGCTGACGGGGCGCCGTGGGCGCGGGTGGTCGGACCCGAGCCTGGCCGAAGACCTGTCGCTGCATATCATCGACCAGTTCCACCATCCCAGCGGCACGCTGAAGCTTGCGGGCGGCTTCGTGCCAGAGGAATGGCGCGACGTTGAGGGGCTGACGCAGGCCATCCGCCATATCACCCGGCACGACATCGACAGCGTGATCCACTACGCCACACCGATTGGGCATCCGGCGCTGCGCAAGCATGTGCTGACGCGCGTGCGGCAGGTGGGCATCGAGGCGGAACTGTCGCAGGTGCTGATCACGTCGGGCGCCAGCCAGGCGCTGGACCTGATCGTGCGCCATCTGCTGAAGCCGGGCGATACGGTCTTCGTGGAAGACCCCGGCTACTACAACCTGTTCGGGCTGCTGCGCATGCATGGCGTGCAGCTGGTGGGCGTGCCGCACACGCCGAACGGCCCCGACCCCGAGGCATGCGAGCGCCTGCTGCGCGACCACAAGCCCAAGCTGTTCTTCACCAACAGCGTGCTGCAGAACCCCACCGGCTCCACGCTGGCGCCGCCCGTAGCCTTCCGCCTGCTCGAACTGGCGCGCCGCCACAACTTCCGCTTTGTCGAAGACGACATCTTTTCTGACTTCCAGCTCAATTTCACCGACCGGCTGGCCACGCTGGACCAGCTTGAGCATGTGATCTACATCGGCGGCTTCTCGAAGACGGTGTCGGCGGCGCTGCGCGTGGGCTATATCGTCGCGGACAAGGCGCTGATCAAGGACCTGATCGACGTGAAGGTGCTGACCAGCGTGGCGGGATCGCATTTTGCCGAAGCCGTGACGGCGACGATGCTGGAGCGCGGCGCCTATCGCAAGTACGTGGAGCGGCTGCGCGTGCGCACGCGCGAGGTGACGGCCGACGCCGTAAAGATCCTTGGCCAGTACGGCTGGGAGGTGTTCTGCGAGCCGGCCGGCGGCAACTTCCTGTGGGCCCGCTCGCCTGCGATCGAGGATTCGCGCGAGCTGGTGGCGATGGCGGAGACCCACGGCATCTCGCTGGCACCGGGGCATTTCTTCCGCCCCGGCGGCGAGACATCGGCATGGGTACGCATCAATTCGGCCTACGCCGGCGAGCCGCGCTCGCGCGCATTCTTCGAGCAGGCCGGCACGCGCTGATCAGCCCTGGGCATCGCCGCCGTGGTTGTGCAGCACGGCGTTGCGGCGCGAGTAGGCGAAATAGATCACCAGCCCCAGCGCCAGCCAGCAGAGGAACGCGATCCACGTCAGCTTCTGCAGATGCGCCATCAGAAATAGACAAAACGCTACGGACAGCAGTGGCACCACCGGCACGCCAGGGCAGCGGAACGTGCGCGGCAGGTGCGGCTGCGTGCGTCGCAGCACCAGCGTGGCGATCGAGATCAGCGTGAAGGCCGACAGCGTGCCGATGTTGATCAGCTCCGCCAGCACGTTCAGCGGCACGAACCCGGCGATGGCCCCGAACACGATGCCCACCATCCACGTGGCCGTGAACGGCGTGGCATGAACGGGATGCACGGCCGACAGCGCCTCGGGCAGCAGGCCGTCGCGCGACATCGCAAAGATGATGCGCGTCTGGCCGTAGGTCATCACCAGGATCACAGTGGTCATGCCCAGGATGGCGCCCAGGTCCACAAACCCGGCCACCCAGTTCTGCCCCGCGTACTGCAGCGCCAGCGACACCGGATGATCGACGCCCTCGAACTTCATGAACGGCACGATGCCGGTCATGATGGCGGCAACGGCCACGTACAGGATGGTGCAGACCGCCAGCGACCCGATGATGCCAATCGGCATGTCGCGGCCCGGGTTGCGCACTTCCTCGGCGGCCGACGTCACGGCGTCAAAGCCGATGAACGCGAAGAACACCAGCGCCGCCGCGTTGAAGATGCCCGTCAAGCCGAACGGCGCGAACGGCTGCCAGTTGGCCGGCTTCACGTGCCAGACGCCCACCACGATGAACATCAGCACCACGGCGATCTTGATGGCCACCATCACGTTGTTGAGCCGCGCCGATTCGCGCACGCCATACGACACCACCCAGGTAATCGCCAGCATGATCAGGATGGCGGGCAGGTTCACCAGCGTGTGAACGCCCGGCACCGAGCCCGGCGCGGCGGTGATGGCGGCGGGCAGGTGCAGCCCGAAGCCCGCGATCAGCGACTGGAAATAGCCCGACCACCCCACCGACACCGCCGAGGTGGCCAGCCCATATTCGAGCAGCAGATCCCAGCCGATCATCCACGCGATGATCTCGCCCAGCGTGGCATAGCTGTAGGTGTAGATCGATCCGGAAACAGGAATCGCGGACGCAAACTCTGCGTAGCACAACGCTGCAAAACCGCAGGCCATGGCCGCGATCACGAACGACACGGTCAGCGCCGGGCCGGCCGTCAGCGCGCCGGTGCCGGTCAGCACGAAGATGCCCGTGCCGATGATGGCCCCGATGCCCATCAGCACCAGATCCATCGGCCCCAGCACCTTGCGCAATCCATCATGCTCGCTGACATCCAGCATGGATTCGATGTTCTTGGTGCGGAAGAGACTCATGGGCGGCTCCGGGCAAAAGTCCGTGCATTGACTATAGGTTGTACAAGTCGCACCGACGGACCTGGGCTGCATATCTTTTGGATGGCAAGGGCGCGCCGGCGGAGGGGACGCGATGATACGCGGCGGGGGCGCGGTTGTGATGGCGGGCGCCCTGACCACAACGCCCGTGACCTTGCCCGCGCACCGGCAAAAAAAAACGCCCCGTACAAGGGCGCCTTCAAGACGACGATGCCATCCGGCATCAGGGAAATCTGAAATTCAGGAATCTGCGATGCCCTGCTGGCGACTGCCTTCCGACTTACTTCGCTACCGGCATCGTGAATTCCGCGCCCTTGGCGATGCTGTCGGGCCAGCGTTGCATCACGCTCTTGTAGCGCGTGTAGAAGCGCACGCCTTCCTCGCCGTAGGCGTGGTGATCGCCGAACAGCGAGCGCTTCCAGCCGCCGAACGAGTGCCAGGCCATCGGCACCGGAATCGGCACGTTGATGCCGACCATGCCCACCTGGATCTGCCGCGCGAACGCCCGGGCGATGCCGCCGTCGCTGGTGTAGCACGACACACCGTTGCCAAACTCGTGACGGTTGATCAGGTCCACCGCTTCGGCAAAGTCATGCACGCGCACCACCGACAGCACCGGGCCGAAGATCTCTTCCTTGTAGATCGTCATGTCCGGCTTGACGTTGTCGAACAGCGTGCCGCCGACGAAGAAGCCGTTCTCGTGGCCGTCCACCTTGTGGCCGCGGCCGTCGGTCACCAGCTTCGCACCCTCGGTCACGCCCTTGGCGATATAGCCTTCGACCTTGGCCTTGTGCGCGGCCGTGACCAGCGGACCCATCTCGGCGTCGCCTTCCATGCCGTTGCGGATCTTCAGCGATGCGGCGCGCTCGGCCAGGCGCGGCACCAGCTTGTCCGCGACCTCGCCCACCGCCACGGCCACCGAGATCGCCATGCAGCGTTCGCCGGCCGAACCGTAGGCGGCCCCGATCAGCGCATCGACGGCTTGGTCGAGATCGGCATCGGGCATCACCACCAGGTGGTTCTTGGCGCCGCCCAGTGCCTGCACGCGCTTGCCGTGCTTCGTGCCTTCGGTGTAGATGTACTCGGCGATCGGCGTGGAGCCCACGAACGACAGCGCCTGCACGTCGGGGTGCGCCAGCAGCGCGTCCACGGCCACCTTGTCGCCCTGCACCACGTTGAACACGCCATCGGGCAGGCCGGCCTGCTTGAGCAGGTCGGCGATCAGCAGGCTTGGCGACGGGTCGCGCTCCGACGGCTTGAGCACGAACGTGTTGCCGCACGCCAGCGCCACCGGGAACATCCACATCGGCACCATCACCGGGAAGTTGAACGGCGTGATGCCGGCCACCACGCCCAGCGGCTGACGCAGGTTCCAGTTGTCGATGCCGCCGCCGATGTTGTCGGTGAAATCGGTCTTCAGCAGATTCGGAATGCCGCAGGCGAACTCCACCACCTCGATGCCGCGCGTCACTTCGCCCTTGGCATCGGAAAAGACCTTGCCGTGCTCGCGCGTGATCAGCGCGGCGAGGTCGTCGTGGTGGCGGTCCAGCAGTTCCTTGAACTTGAACAGGATGCGCGCCCGGCGCAGCGGCGGCATCTCGGCCCAGGCCGGCCAGGCCGCCTTGGCGGCGGCCACGGCAGCGGCCACATCGTCGGTGGTGCCCATGGCCACGCGGGCGGCCACGTCGCCGGTGGCCGGGTTGAACACATCGGCAAAGCGGTCCGTGCCTGCGCGGTGCATGGCGCCGCCGATGTAGTGATGGATTTCGGCAATCTGCCGGTTTTCTGCGATGTTCACTGCGGTCGTCCTCTATGTCTCGGGGCAGGTCTTACTGGATGCTCTGCAGGGCCTTCTTCACGGTATCGAACAACTGGTCGATCTCGGCCTCGGAAATGATCAGCGGCGGCGAGAACGCCAGGATGTCGCCGGTGTAGCGTACCAGCACACCCAGCTCCAGGCATTTCAGGAACGCCTCGTAGGCCCGCGCGCCCGGCGCGCCAGGGCGCGATTCCAGTTCCACACCGGCCACCATGCCCAGGTTGCGGATGTCCTTCACATACGGCGCGCCACGCAGCCCGTGTACGGCGGCTTCAAACTTGGGCGACATCTCGGCCGCGCGCTCGAACAGCTTGTCGCGCTTGTACAGGTCCAGCGTGGCGATACAGGCCGCCATCGCCAGCGGATGGCCGGAATACGTGTAGCCGTGCGGCAGCTCGATACCGCCCTGCGGCGTGGCGTTGATCACGGCGTCGTGCACCTCGCGCCGCACTGCCACGGCACCCATCGGCACGGCGGCATTGTTGATGGCCTTGGCCATCGTGATCAGGTCGGGCGTGACCTTCAGGCGCTCTGCCGCGGTGGCAGCGCCCAAGCGACCAAAGGCGGTGATCACCTCGTCGAAGATCAGCAGGATGCCGTGCTTGCTGGTGATTTCTCGCAGTTTCTCCAGATAGCCGACCGGCGGAATCAGCACGCCGGCAGAGCCCGCCATCGGCTCGACGATCACGGCGGCGATGTTCGATGCATCGTGCAGCGCGATCAGCCGTTCCAGGTCATCGGCCAGATGGGCGCCCCATTGCGGCTGGCCCTTCGAGAAGGCCGCCTCGGCAATGTTCAGCGTGGCCGGCAGATGGTCGGTGCCCGGCATCACGTTGGCCGACCACATCTTGCGGTTCGGCCCGATGCCACCCACGCCCAGGCCGCCAAAGCCCACGCCGTGGTAACCGCGCTCGCGGCCGATGATGCGCGTGCGCTGGCCTTCGCCGCGCGCTCGGTGGTAGGCCAGGGCGATCTTCAGCGCCGTGTCGACCGATTCCGAACCCGAGTTCGTGAAGAAGATCCGATCCAGCCCCTTCGGCATCAGCGCAGCCACCTTGGTGGCGGCCTCGAATTCCAGCGGATGGCCCATCTGGAACGGCGGGGCATAGTCCAGCGTGGCTGCCTGCTGCGCGATCGCTTCGACGATCTCCTTGCGCGAATGGCCGGCGGCCACGCACCAGAGACCGGCGCAACCATCGAGCACCTTGCGGCCATCGTGGGTCGTGTAGTACATGCCGCTGGCCGATGCCAGCAGGCGCGGGGCGGCCTTGTACTGGCGATTGGCGGTGAAGGGCATCCACAGGGCTTCGAGATCGGGAATCACGGTCTTGGCGGCGTCCATACGTTCTCCTGGTGCGATGTGCAGGGGTGGCGCGCGCAACATGCGACGCCGAGGTTTCCGGCAACTCTACCGGCGGGGTCTGGCGTAAAGAATATACGGTCACGAGATCGTCGCCTTACCGTGCAGTTTAGTCATCGATAACCGTACAGGTCTGTACGCCGCCGCGCGCCCGGCAAGGCTGTGGGCCAAGCGCTGTTACAGCGCTGAAACCGATCAGGCACAAGCCCTGGACGCTGCGACGCACCAATTCGGGCATCCGGCAGGGGTAGCCATTACACTGTACAGGTTTCGCACCTTGCAGCCGTCCCATGCTGAACCTGAACCTTGCACGCAGCCGCCGTGGCGGCGAAACCCTGACCGAGCAGATTGTGACCGGCATCGCCGCGCTGGTGGACCAGCGCGCCCTGCGCGCGGGCGCCCTACTGCCATCGGTGCGCCGCTTTGCGCAGCAGCACAATGTCAGCACCTTCACGGTGGCCGAGGCCTATGGCCGCCTGACCGCGCTGGGCTACCTGACCGCCCGGCCGGGCTCCGGCTACACCGTCGCCCATCGGCACACGCCGGCCGGCCAGGCGCGCGCGTCGCGTTGGGAAGCCCCGGCCCTCAATGCCGCCTGGCTGCTGTCCGATGTCTTCGCCGACCATTCCGTGCCGATCAAGGCCGGGGCCGGCTGGCTGCCCGGCGACTGGCTGAACGAGGAAGGCCTGCACCAGGCCATGCGCAGCGCGGCGCGCGTGCCGGCTGCGCAGGTGTCGGGCTACGGCCATCCTTACGGCTTTGGCGCCTTGCGCGAACACATCGCCACGCACCTGAGCCAGTACGGCATTCCCGTGCAGGCGCAACAGGTGGTGCTGACCCAGGGCGCCACGCAGGCGCTGGACCTGGTGGTGCGCACGCTGCTCCGGCCCGGCGACACGGTGCTCGTGGAATCGCCGTGCTACTGCAATCTGTTGCAGATCCTACGGCTGGCCGGCCTGCGCGCCATCGGCGTCCATCGCACCGAGGCCGGCTTGGACACCGATGCGCTGGAAGATGCCATCCGGCAGCACGCGCCGCGCGCACTGTTCGTCAACACGGTGCTGCAGAATCCCACCGGCGCCAGCCTGACCAGCATGAATGCGTTCCGCGTGCTGCAACTGGCCGAGCAGCACCGCCTGTTGGTGGTGGAAGACGATATCTACCGAGAACTGGCGCCGGCCGGGTCGCCGATGCTGGCCGCCATGGACGGCCTGTCGCAGGTTATCTACGTCAACGGATTCTCGAAGACCATCACGCCGTCGCTGCGCGTGGGCTACCTGGCGGCCAGCCCCGACCTGGTCAAGGCCTTCGCGCAGACCAAGATGGCCGTGGGCCTGACCTCGTCAGAGGTCACCGAACGGCTCGTGTATTCGGTGCTGACCAGCGGCCATTACGGCCGGCACGTGGCCGCGCTGGCCGAACGGCTACGCGCGCAACAGGATCGCGTGGCGGAAAAAATGGAAGCCCATGGGCTGGAAATCATGCTGCGGCCCGACGGTGGCATGTTTGCCTGGGCCCGCCTGGCGCAAGAGGGGCGAGTGCCAGCAATGAATGGCAACCAGCTGGCAACGCTGGCGCTGGAACATGGCATCTGGCTGGCACCCGGCTCGTACTTCGAGCCCGACGAAACCGACTCGCCGTGGATCCGCTTCAACGTGGCCACCGGCGATGCGCCCCAGCTTTGGGCCTTCTTCGACGCGCTGCGCAGCGGCCGGGCGCAAGCCGCCCGTGCCGCCTAGCGCTTGCTGGCGCAATCAGAAGCGATAGCGCACGTAGCCGGTGTAGAAGTTGCTGCCCGGGTTCGGTTCCTTGATGCCGGCATTGGAGATGTGCTGGAACCGGAAGCCCACTTCGGTGTTGGCGTTCTTGCCAAAGCCCACGCCCACGCCAAGCATGTCGGAGAACTGGAAGGCGCTGCCCATGCGGTGCTCGTCGGACGTGCCGGTGTGCGTCAGCACGCGCACGCCCACCGAAGCCTCGGCGAACGGCACGAAGTAGCCGCCGCGCTTTTCGACGCGCAGGATCGGCGAAACGCCAAATTCAAACAGGTTTTGCTGGTTGGTGCCGCCACGCGCGTCCCAGCCGGCCACGTTGAACTCGGCCTGCAGGCGGAACAGCCAGCCCTGCGGGTTGCCGTACTGGATCGGCGTGTTGAAGTTGACGCCCAGTTCGTACTTGTTGACGTCGTGGCTGGTGTC
This sequence comes from Cupriavidus pauculus, assembly GCF_002858765.1. Lineage (GTDB taxonomy): Bacteria > Pseudomonadota > Gammaproteobacteria > Burkholderiales > Burkholderiaceae > Cupriavidus > Cupriavidus pauculus_B. Next base: position 472,814 of record NZ_PJRP01000001.1, on the reverse strand, counting down.
GCGGCCATAGGCCACGTGAACGGCCGGATGGGCCCAGCCCACCAGCTCCTCGGCGCTGGCGGCCGAAGTGGCACCAGCCATGGCCGCGGCGACGGCCAGGGTACGCATGACAAAAAGGGATCGGGGTGACTTGGCGAGATGCATGCGGCGTTCTTGTTGTTCTGTCTTCATGAAAGAAGGCATCGAAGAGAGTGACTCGGCAACTAGACGAAATCGACTGCCGGCCCCGCCGAAGCACCCAGGGCGCTCCGGACGGGTCAGGCCCAGAGCCGCTCTACCACCCAGCTCGCGGCAACACAGATCCCGAGCCAGATGGCGAGGCAGCTTGCAATAAATCGGTACGTCATTGTGGGAATTAACAGCAGAGGAGAAAATTTTTATGAATTTTTGCGACGCATTATACATACATTCATGAATGCATGTAAGTGTGTCTGTCCGGCTCCCGAGATATATCGGCAAGACGGCATCCATCAAAAATTCCTCCAGTCCGCGATGATGCCAGCACCCGGACAACCCTGCAGACGGGAAGTTAAACACTCGAATCAAGGAAACGACGATGCGAACCGCCGGAATGTGAGGCGTGCGCGGTGCATGGCAGCCGAGGCGCTGGCCCGATCCGGCCTGCCAGAGGGGAGAACCGCCGCGCAGCCAAGCAGCTGCGACGAGCGGAAAATTTCTGATAAATCAGAGAGTTGTGGATAATCAACCGCGCAGGAACGGCAGCGCTTCGGCCAGCAATTGCTCGGGCACTTCCTCGGCGATGTAGTGCCCGCACGGCATGGCATGCCCGCTCACCTGGCGCGCAACCTTGCGCCATTCTTCCAAAGGTGAAAAACACTGTTCCACCGCACCGTTGGCTCCCCACAACGCCAGCATGTCGCATTCGACCCTGCGGCCGGCCTCGATATCGGCGCGATCGTGCTCCAGATCGATGCCGGCGCTGGCACGGTAGTCCTCGCACAGCCCATGCGCGGCGCCCGGCAGCTTCAGACAGCGCAGGTATTCGGCCAGCGCCGCCTCGGTGAACGGCGTCATGCCCGCGCTGCGCCCCCCCATAGTCTGGCGCAGATACAGCGCCGGATCGGCCTCGATCAGCGTTTCCGGGAACGGCGCCGGACGGATCAGGAAGAACCAGTGGTAGTAGGCGCGCGCAAAGGCCTCGTTGGTCTGGTTGTACATGGCCAGGGTCGGGGCGATGTCGAGCGTGACCAGTTTTTCCACGGCCTGCGGATGATCGACCGCGAGCCGGTGTGCCACGCGGGCGCCCCGGTCGTGCGCCAGCACCCGGAACCGCTCGAAGCCCAGCCCGCGCATGACGGCCAGCTGGTCGGCCGCCATCACGCGCTTGCTGTAGTTGCTGTGGTCCGGCAGCCCCGCCGGCTTGCCGCTGTCGCCATAGCCGCGCAGGTCGGTGGCCACTACCGTGAAATGGCGCGCCAGTTCGCCCACCACCTTGTGCCAGATCACGTGCGTCTGCGGGTGTCCGTGCAACAGCAGCAGCGGCGGACCCTCCCCGCCCACCACGGCGTGGATCGGTACCCCGTCATGGTCGATGCGGTGCGTCACAAATCCTTCAAACATCGTCTTCCCTCCTCAACCTGCCAGACGTGCCATGGTAGTGGCAGCCACGTCGCGCAGCCAGGGGTTCGCCGCATGGTGGCGGCCGGCGAACGCCGCGATAGCATCGGCGTGGGTCAGCGACATGCCGATGATGTCCAGGCCGCGCCGGAACATGTCGAGGTGCCGGTCCGACATCGTGAACGGCGCGGCGAAGTCTCCGGCGGCCACGGTCATCGTGTCGAGATCGACGCGGATCGATGCCGGTGCCGCCGGGTTGCCGGCCGCGCGCATCAGCACATCCACCTGGGCCTGCGGCAGCATCACCAGCAGCAGGCGGTTGTTCATGGCGTTCGAGTAGAAGATCTCGCCGAAGCTGGGCGAGATGACCGCGCGGATGCCGAATTGCTGCAGCCCCCAGACGGCGTGCTCGCGGCTGGAACCACAGCCGAAGTTGGGGCCGGCCACCAGCACGCGGGTATCGCGCCAGGCCGGCTGGTTCAGGACGAAATCCGGGCGCGGCGCGCCATGCTCGTCGAAACGCATGTCATAGAGCAGGCCACGGTCCAGCCCGGCCTTGTCGATGCCCCGCAGAAACTGCTTGGGCATGATCTGGTCGGTGTCCAGGTTCGGCAGCGGCAACGGTGCGCCCGTGCCTTCGATCAGGGTGAATGCGGACATAGTGGGTCTCCGGTCAGCGGGAAAGGCCAAGCTGGCGCACGTCGGTGATGCAGCCCGTGATGGCGGCCGCGGCGGCCATGGCCGGGCTCATCAGGTGGGTGCGGCCCGCCCGGCCCTGGCGGCCTTCAAAATTGCGATTGGTGGTGGATGCGCAGCGCTCGCCCGGCGCCAGCACATCGTCGTTCATGGCCAAGCACATCGAGCAGCCGGGCTTGCGCCACTCGAAGCCCGCTTCCCGCAACAGCGCGGCAATGCCCTCGGCCTCGGCCTGTTCGCGCACGGCGCCCGACCCCGGCACCACCATCGCCCGCACGCCGGCCGCCACCTTGTGCCCGCGCACCACATTGGCCACGGCACGCAGGTCCTCGATCCGCCCGTTCGTGCAAGAGCCAATGAACACGCGCTGCACCGGCAGGCCCTGCAGCTGGCTGCCGGGGGTCAGGCCGATATAGTCGAGCGCGCGTTCGGCCGAAGCCCGCGCGATGGCGTCCGCGGCATCCGCCGGGTTCGGCACGGCGGCACTGACCGGAATCGCCTGGTCGGGGCTGGTGCCCCAGGTCACATAGGGCTCCACCACCGAGGCATCGAAGACCAGTTCGGCATCGAAGGCTGCATCGGCGTCGGACACCAGTTGCGCCCAGGCCGTGCGCGCGGCCTGCGCCATCGGCCCGTCGATATCGACCGCACGTTCCAGCACATAGCCCACCGATGTGGCATCCGGGGCGATCAGCGCGCCGCGCGCGCCGGCCTCGACCGTCATGTTGCACAGGGTCATGCGCGCTTCCATCGACAACGCGTGGATGGCGCTGCCCGTGAATTCCACCACGTAGCCGCGCGCGCCCTGTGCGCTGATACGCGAGATGATGTGCAGGATCAGGTCCTTCGACGTGGCGCCCGCCGGCAGCAGGCCATCCACGCGGATGCGCATGTCGCGCGCCAGGCGGTAGACCAGCGTCTGCGTGGCCAGCACGTGCTCCACTTCCGACGTACCGATGCCAAACCCCAGTGCGCCAAACGCGCCATACGTAGTGGTGTGGCTGTCGCCGCACAGCACGACCATGCCGGGGCGGATCATGCCGTGCTCGGGCGTGATGACGTGCTCGATGCCCTGCAGCGGGTCATTGGTGTCGAACAGCGGAATACCGTGCAGGTCGCAGTTGCGCTTGAGGTTGCGCGCCTGCAGGGCCGACGCGGGGTCCTGGATCACGCGCGGCGACTCCGCGTGCGTGGGGATGATGTGATCGACCACGGCCAGTTGCTGGCCCGGCGCCGGCACCTTGCGGCCGTGCTCCGCCAGCCCCGCGAAGGCCTGCGGGCTGGTGTACTCGTTCATGATGTGCAGATCGGCGTAGAGCAGCACGTTGTCAGCGTCGAGCGTGACCACGGTGTGCGACTCCACGAGCTTGCGATACAGCGTGCGTCCGGCCATGTTGCTTGCCTGCCTGTGGGGTTGGGGAATCGGATGACTGGCAGTCTAATCGCGGAATCCATCGCTATAATTTCACGATTCGCAATTCATTCGTGCCGTGGATTCACCAGTCTCAGGGCCCGCATTCCGCACGATCGCCACCATGGACACCTTTTCCGATCTCGCCTTCTTCATCCTGCTGGTCAAGTGCGGCAGCCTGGCCGGCGCCGCGCAGCAGTTGGGCCTGACGCCCTCGGCCGCCAGCAAGCGCCTGGCCGCGCTGGAGGCCCGGCTCGGCGTGCGGCTGCTGAATCGCACCACGCGGCGGCTGTCGGTGACACCCGAGGGCGAGGCCTACCTGGATCAGGGCGGCCGCATCCTGGCCGAACTAGAGGAACTGGAACAGGGCCTGGGCGGCAGCCGGGTGGCGCCGCGTGGACTGCTGCGGGTGAATGCCACGCTAGGTTTCGGCCGCCGACACCTCGCGCCGGCCGTGGGCGATTTCCTGCAGGCGTATCCGGATGTCGAAGTCCAGTTGCAGCTGACCGACCGCGCGCTGAACCTGGCCGAGGAAGGGTTCGACGTCGGCATTCTGGTGGGCGACCTGCCCGACGCCCGGCTCAACGCGCGCAAGCTCGCGCCGAACAGCCGGCTGCTGTGCGCCGCGCCCGCCTATCTGGCACGCCATGGCGAACCGGCGTCGCCGCGCGCCCTGCAACAGCACCGCTGCATCGTCATCCGCGAGAGCGAAACCGCGTACGGCACCTGGCACCTGCAGGCGGCGGGACGCCAGGAGACGGTCAAGGTACGCGGCCCGGCGGCTACCAACGATGGCGAGGTGGCCGTGAACTGGGCCTTGCAGGGGCACGGCATCCTGCTGCGGTCCGAATGGGAAGTGGCGCCGCTGCTACGCTCCGGGCGGCTCAGGCAGGTGCTGTCCGAATGGTCGGCGCCGCCGGCGGACATCTACGCGGTGTATCTCTCGCGCGACAAGCTGTCGGCCCGCGTGCGCGCCTTTGTCGACTTCATGGCCGAGCATTTTGGCGGCTACGACACGGCGGCGGACTATCACGGCTGGTAGGCGGCCCCGCGCGGGGTGGCAACAACCCCCCGCCCCCCATGGTTGTCAGATGACTGTCGGCATGCGGCTGCTACCCTAGCCATTGCATTCATCCCGCATCACGGACTTCCCCATGCATACGCACAACTTCTCAGCGTGGACCCATTCCCACGTCTTCGACACCGGCAACCAGGCCGCCGAACGCGGCACCCGTCTGGTGATGTGGATCACGCTGGCGATGATGGCCATCGAGATCGCCGCCGGCCTGGGCTTCAACTCGATGGCGTTGCTGGCCGACGGCTGGCATATGAGTTCGCACGCGGTGGCGATCGGCATGTCGGCGTTTGCCTATGCCGCGGCGCGACGGCTGGCGCAGGACGCGCGCTTCACGTTCGGCACCTGGAAGATCGAGGTGCTGGCCGCCTTTGCCAGCGCCGTCTTCCTGCTGGGCGTGGCTGGCCTGATGGCCTTCGGCTCGGTCGAGCGGCTGTTCAGCCCCGCGCCGATCCACTACCGCGAAGCCATGGCCGTGACCGCCATCGGCCTGCTGGTCAACCTGGGCTGCGCGCTGATCCTGGGCGGCGCCCATCATGGGCACGGGCATGACCACGGACATGACCACCACCACGGCCATGGTCACGATCATGGCCACGACCACGGCCACCAGCACCACGACATCAACCTGCGCTCGGCCTACCTGCACGTGATTGCCGATGCGGCCACGTCGGTACTGGCCATCGTGGCACTGGCCGGCGGCTGGTGGCTGGGCTGGAACTGGCTCGACCCGGTGATGGGTCTGGTGGGCGCCGTGCTGGTGGGTCGGTGGGCCATCGGCCTGCTGCGCCAGAGCGGCACGGTGCTGCTGGACCGCGAAATGGACCACCCCGTGGTGGACGAAGTGCGCGAAGTGCTCGACGGATTCGCCCATGGCGATGGCCACACGCGCGTGGCAGACCTGCACGTCTGGCGCGTGGGCCGCGAGCAGTTTGCCTGCATCGCCAGTCTGGTCACCCACGATGCCACCCTGACGCCGCAACGCGTGCGCCAGGCGCTGTCAGTCCACGAGGAACTGGTACACGTCAGCGTCGAGATCAACCAGTGCGACGATGGTCCGGCAACCGACCGGACCAAGCATCGCCACTAGATCGCCGCCCGGTTTCAGAGGCGCAGGGATTCAGGGGGTTAGGGCTGCAGCAGGATGGCGCCGGTCGTTTCGCGGCGCTCCGCTGCTTCGTGGGCGTGCGCCACATCGGCCAGCGGGAAGCGTGCGCCGATATCGACCTTCACATGGCCGGCGGCGATGGCATCGAACAGATCTTTGGCATTGGCGCGGAAGCGCGTCACATCGGCGTTGTGCGGAAACACCGACGGTCGGGTCAGGAACAGGCAGCCCTTCTTGTTGAGCAGCTCGGGCTCGATGGCCGGCGCCGGCCCCGACGCCGCGCCATACAGCACGACCATGCCGAAGGTTTCGGCGCAGTCGAGCGACCCCAGGAAGGTGTCCTTGCCCACAGCGTCGTAGACCACGGTCACGCCGCGCCCGTCGGTGGCATCGCGCACCTGCTTGACCCAGTCGCCATGGCTGTAGTCGATGGCGATATCGCAACCGGCCGCCCGCGCGCGCTCGCACTTGGCCGGCGAACCGGCCGTGCCGATCACGCGTGCGCCCAGCGCCTTGGCCCAGCCGCTGAGGATCTGACCCACGCCGCCGGCCGCCGCATGCACCAGCACCGTGTCGCCGGGCTTGACCGCATGGGTATGGCGTACCAGGTACTGCGCGGTCATGCCCTTGAAGATGGTGGCGGCGGCCTGTTCGTCGCTGACGTTGTCGGGCAGCTTGACCAGCTTGTCGGCGGCCACGTTGCGGCCTTCCGAATAGGCGCCCAGTCCGGCGTTCATATAGGCCACGCGGTCGCCCACGGCCACGTCGGTCACGCCCGGGCCCACAGCCTCCACCACGCCAGCGGCCTCGAAGCCGAGCCCGGTCCCGGCCGGCAGCGGATACGTGCCACGGCGCTGGTAGATATCGATGAAATTGAACCCGATGGCCGTGTGCCGCACGCGCGCCTCGCCGGGGCCTGGCTCCGGCAGTTCGACCTGTTCCAGCCGCATGACCTGCGGCAAACCAAATTCGTGAAGGCGGATGGCGCGGACGGTCGTCGGCATGGGGTCTCCTCGATGTGCTGGCTGAAAGTGAAGGCCCGATTATTGACGCTTTTTCGAAACCTTGCCGGTGCTCACATCAGTTCGGCGCTCATGCACAGCGCGCTGGTATCGCGCAGCCGGCGGAACTCCTCGCTCTCCAGCACCTCGGTCGGCAGCTTCGACGCATGAATCAGCGAGAAGCCGTAACGCGCGAAATAGCTGGGGCACGTGGACGTCAGCAAGACCGCACGGCGGCTGCCGTTGGCGCGCGCCCGCATCATCACCGCATGCACCAGATGGCTGGCCACGCCCTGGTCGCGCCATTCGCGCAGCACCGCCACCGAGCGAATAATCGCCGTATCGCCAAAAAGCTCGGCACAAGCGCAACCCACCAGTTGCGCTTCGAGCACGGCCACATGAAATTCGCCGACGAGTCGCGGCAGATCGTCCATCGGCAAGCCGCACCGCTCAAGAACGGCGCCGATGGCGAGCGTCTCCGACGGCTGCGCCATCCGGATTCGCATGTCTTTAATCATTTGGAGCCTCTGTTTCTCTCATCACGTTGCGACGGATACGCCATGGAAGCCCTGCATGGTGAAACCTGGTGCGCCAACTGCCGTGCGGCAACGACCGGTGGTCGTACGACAACGGCACCAAAGAGAGCGGTGATTTGCTGACGATTGGTGCAAGCGCGCCTCACAGTATCGCAATCACGTCCGAGTTTCCAGAGGGAAATCACCGAATGCGACGCGTGCCATGCACAGCCAAAAAGCGAGCATGAAATGCGCCAGGCCTGTCGGACAGTATCGGCGTGCTTCGTGAAGAAAATGAGGGCGCGGACTAACGGACACAGGCGCGATGCCGGCAACCGGAAAACGCAGGAGAAACGGAAGGAAAATGCGGAAGGCGTGGAGGCGGGGATACGGAATCGAACCGTCGTAAACGGCTTTGCAGGCCGTCGCATAACCACTCTGCCACCCCGCCCCGGGATGCCGGCCCGAACGGGCCGTTCTGTGGTGCGGGGCGCAGTGTAGCCCAAGTGGGAAAAGTCTGCAGGGCGTGGATCTGTCCTGCCTGCCGGCGGAGCGCGCGGCGAAGGGTGAAGGGGGCGCGACCGGCCGGCCGGGCTATTCCTCTGGTTCGCCCATGGCCGACTGCAGGTAGTTCTGCACGCCGACCTTGCCGACCAGTTCGATCTGGGTCTGCAGCCAGTCGATATGGTTTTCGGTGTCGTCCAGGATGTCGGTCACGATATCGCGCGACACGTAGTCGCTCACCGATTCAAAGTACTTGATCGCTTCCTTCAGGCTGGCCTGCGAAACCAGTTCGAGTTTCAGATCGCAGCCGAGCATTTCCTCGGTGTTCTCGCCGATCATGAGCTTGTCCAGATCCTGCAGGTTGGGCAGGCCGTCGAGCATGAGAATGCGTTCGATCAGCCGATCGGCATGCTTCATTTCCTCGATCGACTCTTCATATTCATGTTTGCCCAGCGCCTGGAGCCCCCAATGACGATACATGCGGGCGTGCAGAAAATACTGGTTGATTGCTGTCAGTTCGTGTTTGAGCTGACCATTGAGCAACTGAATTACCTTCTTGTCTGCTTTCATGACTTCGATCCCCAATACGTCCCGGCGTCGATCTTCATGGTAATTCCCCGATCCGGAACTTCAAGCTCCATGCGGCTTTCCGGTCGATCCTTGATGGCAGATCGGCAAAATTCCACCTACCGATGATTATGCGAGTAATACTGATTCCGATTCATGACAAATAAAAAAGGCGCCTCGCATGGAGGCGCCCTGCTTCATATTGACCGGACCAATCATTCGCCGCTCGCGCGATAGCGGTTGCGCAGGTCACGAATCAGGTCGTGATTACGCAGCACGCCCTGATATTGCCGCTCGATCAGCGCGCGAATATCGAAACTGAGATCGGTTTCCTGCAGCGCATCGGCGTACTTCTTCTTGGCAACGTCCTCGCCCTTCTCGGTTTCTTCCAGAATGGCCAGATCGGATCGATCCGATACCGCCGTACGCAAGCTGAGCCAGCCGCGATGCAGCGCGCCGGCCACGCTGCCGTGATCCTCGGGCTTGCCGCCAAGCGCGGCAACCTGGCCCTGAAGTTCGCGTACTGCCCCGCCAATCTCCGTGGCCCGGCTGGAAAACAGGGTCTTCAGTTCCGGATTCTTGGCATCCTCGGCAGCCTTGCGAAACCCCTCCTCGCCGTCGCGCGAGACTTCAATCAGGTCGTTAAGCACAGAGACATTGTTGTCAGCCATGTCGGACTCCTCTCATCAACGCGCGCGCACCGCGCGACGCGCATGGAACATCCCGCGCGGCACATGAGACCACGCGGACCTTTTATTCCACGATAGAAGAGCAGCCCCGGCCGGGATGTCGGGGGGCATCGCAAGCGGCTGTCGGCCTATGCCTACAGGCCACGGCGTGCCGGATCAGTCCAGCAAGTGACCCATGCGCGACCGCTTGGTCGCCAGGTACTTCTCGTTTTCGGAATTGGGCGGCACGATGTGGCGCATCTGCTCCGTCACCTTGATGCCAGCGTCTTCCAGTGCCCTGATCTTGATGGGATTGTTGCTCATGAGACGCACCGACGTGACGCCCCACTGGCGCAGGAAATCGGCGGCGAACGCATAGGTGCGGGAATCGATGGCCTGGCCAAGCGCCAGGTTGGCATCGACGGTATCGAGCCCGGTGTCCTGCAGCGCATAGGCGCGGATCTTGTTGGACAGGCCGATGCCACGGCCTTCGTGGCCGCGCAGATACAGCAGCACGCCACGGCCTTCCTCGGCGATCTTCTTCATGGCCAGGTCCAGCTGCTCGCCACAGTCGCAGCGGCACGAGCCAAACACATCGCCGGTCAGGCACTCGGAATGCAGTCGCAGCAGCACGTCCTCACCCGAGATATCGCCCATCGAGAGCGCCAGGTGTTCGGTGCCAGTGTCCATGCCCTGGAAGGCATGGGCGGTGAATTGGCCATAGCGGGTCGGCAGCCGGGCGGAGCCGATCAGCTCACTTTCTAGGTCTTTCATATTGATGTTCGCTGGAGGCGCCATGGGGCCCGCGGGGCATGATGCAGGCGCGGGGCAGGCGCGCCACGGGGCGCCGATTGGGAGAGGCGCCGACGCGGCATGCCGGCAAGGATACCGCGAAATGCAATCCGCCATCCGCCAAGGGGTTACCGGACGGTAGGCCACGCGTGGGGCAGGGAGCGATCAATCGGGGACGAAAAGACCGCTCGACCGCACGCGCCGGACGCGAACCGGCTGGTTTCCACGCCCGATCCGGCTGAAGCCGTACCTGAACTCACGTGGCGTCAACGCTAGCGCGCCAGGTACATGCTGGCGGCGGCAATACCGCTCGATTCCCCGCTCTGACAGCAGAAAGTCCAGTCGCCGGCGCCAAGTTGCCGCGCGCAGGGCATCGCGCAGCGAGGGCGCGATGAACCCGGTGGCCTCCTCGATCAAGTCAAGCAAGCGGCGCAATCTGACGACGCTATCGGCCGGCCCCCGTGGCGCAGGCATGACGGTCGCCGGTGGGTGGGCCAGCGAATCCCTGAGGGCACGAAACTTCCACAGGGGCTCGTGATGCGCCAGGCGATTTCGGAATGCGTGAAGTTCGAATGCAAAGTTCAGCCTGGTGAGACGCGCATGCGCGTCGCACCATCCATTCGTCACCCCGTTCAGTGGATGCTGGGGAAAGATGGCTGGCAGAAGCCGGAAAGCATGGGCGGGCGCGATGTTGTTGAGCACGACGGGCCAGAATCCGAAAGAAAGGCTTGCAACAACCTCGTCGGGGCTCGGTGCACCGTTGCCATGTCGCTTGCGAACATCATCGACTTCTTGCGCGACGCCTGCTTCAACGTGTCCCGTATCAAGTCATACCAATGGCAACTCGCGGCCTCGCCGCGGCTATAGAACAGCGACATTGCCTGGTGAATGCTATTGCGAAGGGTGACTTCGAAGTACGCCAGATGCGACGCAAAGCAAGACGAAATCTCCCCGTTCCACAAGTACAAACCTATGACCTCGTCCATCGTCTTTGCCTTGAAATAGCGTTTGTAGCTGTTCAGGCGTGGCTGTGAGACGACGTGCTCGAAGAGCTCGTCAGATATTGTTTGCATCGCGATTGACAGTGTCCGTATGGGCTACTAGGATTCGTTCCGGCGCGTCGATCCGCACAACCCGCAAGGGCGCCCCGGCGTATAGAGTAGAAGGCCTCCCAATCGGGAGGCCTTTTGCTTTGTAGCGCGCCGGAATTGCAACGGCTATGAGACAACGCCGCAATCGCGCTGGACCTTGCGTCAGCTCGCGGCAGCCATTGGGACAGCCTTCGGGGCAGCCATCGGGGCAATGAGGCAATCAGCCCCGGTACAGCGCCTCCAGCACCGGCAGGTTGCCCTCGCCAAATCCATGGTGACCATCGCGTTGGACGATCTCGAAGAAGAACTCGCCGGCCTCGCGCTTCGCGAAGGCCTGCAGGAATTGCTCGGGGCGATTGTCGGCGCGCACGGCGCCGTCGGCCAGGATGCCGTAGCGGCGCAGCGCGTCGATATCGAGCCGATGACCGGGCAGCCGGGTGTCCAGGGTGTCGTAGTAAGGCGCCGGCGGCTCCACGAACGACACGCCGTTACGCGCCAGCATGCCCGCGCTGGCCACAAGGTCGTCGGTCGCCAGCGCGATGTGCTGGATGCCTTCGCCATGGGCGTCGGACAGATAGTGACGCATCTGGTCATGGCGCGGCGTGCCCTTCTCATACAGGGGAATGCGGATCTGGCCGCACGGCGACAGCAGCACGCGCGAATCACTGGCCAGCCGCCATTGCGGATTGACCTCGTGAATCTCGCGGAATCCCAGCACGCGTCGATAGAAATCCATCCATTCATCGAGATGCCCGGCGTCGACCGCCTGGGCCAGATGATCCACGCGCAGCAGGCCCGCGTCGGTGGGCGGCGAAGCGTGTGGCGAAGCGGGCGGCAAGGGTCGGAAGTCGACGTCGTAGATCGAGATATCGCCCACGTCGCCGGGCCGCCCTTCCTTGCCGCGCCAGCGGTCCACAAAGTAGATCAGCGACTGGCCGATACCCTGAATGGCCGGGATATTGAGTTCCATCGGGCCCACGGTACCGCCCTCGAACGGCCACGCGCCAGCCTCCACGGCGTGCGCGTAGGCCGCCGCCGCATCCTGCACGCGCAGACCCAAGGCGCAGATCGACAGGCCGTATTCCGACGCATAGCGCACCGCGAACGAATCGGGCTCGGCGTCGACGATGAAATTCATCTCGCCCTGCCGGTACAGCCTGACGTCCTTGTGCCGATGCTGCGCAATCGCAGAAAAGCCAAAGCGCTCGAACGTCCGGCCAAGCTGGGCCGGGTCCGGCGAGGCAAATTCGATGAATTCGTAGCCCTGGAGGCCCAGCGGATTGTCCCAGGTCTCAAAGCCATCCGCGCCGGGCGCGAAGGCGTTGGAGGCGGCGTCTGTCATCGGCTTTCCTGTACGAATGTGGGCATGGCGATCATGCCTGCTGCGGCTGGCGGGCACCCCTCCGTAGAAACCCCAGCTCCGGCCATTGATCGCCCACTAGCGTGCATTAATCGCGCAAAGTCGGCTTCAGTCCGCTTGGCCTGCGGGGCTCGGCGCAACTACTGTTACGTCATGACAAGGCCCCCTGCGGCCATGAATCGATAGATCGCCCGCCGATCCCCGACGACCCCTTCGCCCCAGACATCCCATGATCAATGGCAAGACTCTTCTCATCGCGCACCTCGGCTATCCGACCGAGTCCTTCAAGGCGCCGATGATTTACAACCCCTGGTTCGCCAGCCAGGGCATCAATGCTGTGGTGGTGCCCATGGGCGTCCAGGCCGACGACTACCCCGACGTCTTCCGCGCGCTGTTCCGCCTGACGAATATCCGGGGCGCGCTGGTCACCATGCCGCACAAGGTGACCACGGTGAAACTGGTCGACGAACTGACGCCCACCGCCCGCATCGCCGGCGCCTGCAACGCCGTGCTGCTGCGCGACGACGGCAAGCTCGTGGGCGACCAGTTCGACGGCGCAGGCTTCGTCAACGGCATCCGCCGCAAGGGCTGCCAGTTGCAAGGCGCCCGGGCAATCGTGTCCGGATGCGGCGGGGTTGGCTCGGCCATCGCCGCATCGCTGGCCGCCTCCGGCGTGGCGGAACTGGCGCTGTTCGACACGCGCGACGCCACAGCAAACGGGCTGCGCGACCGCCTGGCCGCCCACTACCCGGCCTTGCGCGTGGTCACGGGACACAACGACCCGCATGGCTACGATGTGGTGGTCAACGCCACGCCGCTCGGCATGCATCCCGGCGACCCCCTGCCATTCGACGTATCGCGCATCGTGCCCGCTGCCACGGTGGGCGAGGTCGTGATGAAGTCCGAGTACACACCGTTCCTGGAGGCCGCCGCGGCCCGGGGCTGCAAGGTCCAGGTCGGCACCGACATGCTGTTCGAGATGATCCCGGCCTACCTGGAATTCTTCGGCTTCGGCACCTCCACGCCCGACGCGCTGCGCGAGGTGGCCACCATCCGCTACTGACGGCGCCACGCCAACCCACGACGACACAAACATCACCCATCCTCGGTGGAGACAGACAGATGACAACCATTCACAAGCCGCTGGCCGCGCCCCCCGCCATCGACGGCTCGATGCTGGGCAAGATCCGCGCAAGCCTGGCGATCGGCAAGGTGCGCTGGGGCATGCTGAGCCTGGTGTTCTTCGCCACCACGCTCAACTACATCGACCGTGCGGCGCTGGGCGTACTGCAGCCGGTGCTGGCCAAGGCAATGGCCTGGACGGCGCAGGACTACGCCAACATCAACTTCTGGTTCCAGGTGGGCTATGCGATCGGCTTTGCGCTGCAGGGCCGCTTCATCGACATGGTCGGTGTCAAGCGCGCCTTTGCGCTGGCGGTGTTGCTGTGGAGCATCGCCTGCGGCGCGCATGCACTCGCCGCCAGCGCGGTCGGCTTCATGATCTGCCGCTTCTTCCTGGGCCTGACCGAGGCCGCCAACTACCCAGCCTGCGTCAAGACCACACGCATGTGGTTCCCAGCCGGCGAGCGCGCCATGGCCACCGGTATCTTCAATGCCGGCACCAACGTCGGCGCGATGCTCACGCCGGTGATGCTGCCGCTGATCCTGCAGGCCTGGGGCTGGCAGGCGGCGTTCCTGGTGGTGGCCGCGCTGGGCGCCATCTGGCTTGTGTTCTGGTGGCTCAAGTACGCCAACCCGGACCAGCACCCCACGGTCAGCGCCGCCGAACTGGCCTATGTCACCCGCGATACCGAAGCCGCGCCGCAACGCATTCCGTACTCGCGCATCCTGCGCATGCGTGGCACCTGGGCCTTTGCGCTGGCCTACGCCATCACGGCGCCGGTCTTCTGGTTCTATCTCTACTGGCTGCCGCCGTTCCTGAACCAGCAGTACCAGCTTGGCATCAGCGTCACGCAGATGGGCATCCCGCTGATCGTGATCTACCTGTCGGCCGATATCGGCAGCGTCGGCGGCGGTGCGCTGTCGTCGTGGCTGATCAGCCATGGCATGCCGGCCGTCAGGGCCCGGCTGCTGTCGATGCTGATCTTCGCGGTGTGCATCGCATCGATCGTTTTCGCGGCCGGTGCCAGCAGCCTGTGGATGGCCGTGGCCGCCATCTCGGTGGCCATCGGCGCGCACCAGGCGTGGACGGCCAACATCTGGAGCATGGTGATGGACTACACGCCTAAGCACGTGATCAGCTCGGTGTTCGGCTTCGGGGGCATGATCGGCGCCATCGGGGGCATGTTCATGACGCAGCTGGTGGGCTACGTGCTGACCGCCACCCACAACAACTACGCCGTGCTGTTCACGATGATTCCCTGCGCGTACTTCATCGCGCTTGCGTGGATGTTCCTGATGGCGCCGCGCCAGGTGCCGACGGAATAACCGCCCCCTTCAACGCACGGGACGCCAACCTCCCCAGGGAATCTCCATGAAGAAGCAATTGATGACGCTGCTCGCGTGTGGCGCGGGCAGTGCGGGCGCGTTCGCCCAGACCACCGGCGGCGTGACGCTGTACGGCCTGCTGGACACCACCATCCGCTACAGCACGAACGAGGACGCCGCCGGCCACGGCAAGGTGCAGATGACCGATGGCGTGCTGACCGGCAGCCGCTGGGGCATTCGTGGCACCGAGGACCTCGGCAACAACCTCAAGGCCTGGTTCATCCTGGAATCGGGCTTCAACCCGGAGGTGGGCACCAGCCAGCAGGGCGGCCGGCTGTTCGGCCGCACGGCCGTGGTGGGCTTCGACGGCGACTACGGCAAGCTGGCGCTGGGCCGCCAGTACACGCTGGCGCACGAAGTGCTGTCGTCCTACGAGGCCATGGCATTTGCCAACAACTCCATCGTTGGCTACCAGGGCGGCAACTACACCGGCCTGCGCTACGACAACACGCTCAAGTACATCAAGAGCTTTGGCGGGCTGCAGGTGGCCGCCGCGTACACGTTCGGCGAGGTGCCGGGCAGCGTCAAGAACAGTTCGGCCGCGGCCGGATCGCTGGTCTACAGCTACGGCCCGTGGGAAGTGGGCACGGTCTACCAGCAGACGCAGAACGTGACGTCGGCGTTCTTCGGCGCGGTGCCGGCCGCGCAGGCCAGCAAGCAGACGGTGTGGGGCCTGGGCGGCACGTACAAGGGCACGCGCGCGCAGTATTACCTGGGCTACACGAACAACCGGCTCGACGTGGCCGACTATCGCAACAACGTCGGCTACATCGGCACCCGGTATGCGATCACCGATGCCCTGAGCTTCATCGGCACGCTGCAGTACGACTGGCTGAAGCATGCCGGCCAGGGCGGCAAGCGCCTGACCACGGCCGGTATGCTCGACTACGCGTTCAGCAAGCGCACCGACGTCTACGTCGAGGTGGACTACACCCATCTGCAGGGGCAGTGGATCGCCCTGAACAGCTCGCCGAACTTTGCCAACAGCGGCAATACCTACGGCAACGGCACGCGGCTGGGCGTCATGGCCGGCGTGCGGCACAAGTTCTGACGCGACTGGCGGACTGACAGGCTGCCGGGCGGACGGACTGGCTGGCAGGCCAGTAGCGGGCCCCCAAGCCCTGTGGCTGGCGCAGTGGCCGGCCGTGGCGTATCGTGCCCACTTGCCCCTGCCATCCGCCCCGCCCCGTCATGGACACCCCGAACGCGCCCCACGCGGCCAGCGCGCCGAATGCGAACAACGATCCGTTCCTGAGGGATCTGCGCCTGTTCTGCACCGTCGCGCGCCGCGCCAGTTTCATCGCCGCCGCCAACGACATGGGGCTGTCGCCGGCCCACGTCAGCAAGCGCATCGCCATGCTCGAAGCCATGCTCGGCGCCCGGCTGTTCCACCGCACCACGCGGCGCGTCAGCGTAACGGCCGAAGGCGAGAACGCCTTTGTCTGGGCGCGCAAGATCCTGGAAGACGTGGATGGCATGCTCGAATCGGTGGGCAGCCATGCCGATGCCGCGCCACGCGGGCTGCTGCGCATCGCCACCAGCCTGCGTCTCGGACGGCGGCACGTGGCGCCGGTGCTGGCCATGCTGCGGCGCCAGCATCCCGGGCTGGAGGTCTGGCTGGAACTGCTCGACCGCCGGGTAGACCTGATCGGCGAGAACTTCGATATCGACATCCGCATCGGCCAGGTGGAGGAACCCCACCTGATCGCCACACGCATCGCTGCCGGCCAACGCATCCTGTGCGCGGCGCCGGCCTACGTGGCCCAGCGCGGCCTGCCCGCCGAGCCGGCCGACCTGGCCCAGCACGACTGCCTGCTGCTGCGCGAGCGCGACCAGGCGTTCGGCGTCTGGCGCCTGCAGGCGGCGGGCCGCAGCGCCACGGTCAAGGTCACGGGGCCGATGGCGTCGAACCACAGCGACGTCACGCGCCAATGGGCGCACGACGGCTTCGGCATCATCATGGCGTCGGCCTGGGACGTGGCCGACAGCCTGCGCGCCGGCGAACTGGTGCGCGTGCTGCCCGACTGGCACCTGCCGGCCGACATCTGGGCCGTCACCAGCGCGCGGGCATCAGTGTCGCCGCGCATGCGGGTCTGCCTGGACTTCCTGCGCACGCACCTGACCGAAGGCCCCTATTCGCTGCGCAACACGCCTGACGAGCCAGCAGGCGACTGAGGGGGACTGAGGGCGGCTGCCGGCGGCCAAGGCCGGCCAGGCGCCGCTGAACGCGGCTGAAGATCCCCGGCCGCCTACACCCGGCCGCCTACACCCGGCCGCCTACAGCACCCGCATGATCGACAGCGCCGTGTCCTGCAGTACATGCAGCACGCGGCCCAGCGCCTGCTCAGCGGTCTCGTCGCCAATCTGCATGTTGACCGACAGCGCGGCGATCACGCGCCCGTGGCGGTCGCGCAGCGGCACCGCCACGCCACGCACGCCAATTTGTAGTTGCTGCTCCACCACCGCGTATCCTTGCGCGCCGGCCTTGCGGATGTCCTGCAACAGGCGGTCGTGCTGCAGGATCGTGTACGGCGTGTAGGGTGCCAGCACCACGGTTTCCAGCCAGTTCCGCACGTTGTCCTCGGGCAGCGACGCCAGCATCATCACGCCGGCCGACGCCAGCGGCGCCGGCACGCGCGCGCCGAGCACGAATCCCGTACTCATCACGCGGCTGGTACTGGTTCGGGAGATGAAGACCAGTTCCCAGTCATCGAGCACGCTCAGGTAGGCGGCCTCGCCCACCGCCGCCGTGATCTGCTGCAGAAACGGCTGCACGGCGCGCGGCAGTCGCGCCGAATCGAAATACGACCAGCCCACCTTGAGCACACGCGGCGTCAGGCTGAACAGCGTGCCCTCGCTGGTGGTGTAGCCCAGGTGCTCCAGCGTCAGCAGGTAGCGCCGGGCCGCCGTGCGCGTCAGGCCGGTCAACTCGGCCGCCTGCGTGGGCGTCAGCCGGGGATGGTCGTTGTCGAAGGCCTCCAGGATGGCCAGCCCTTTTTCCAGTCCGGCGATCCAGTCGCGCCGGTTCAGTGGTTCGTCGGTCATGGTGTAAACCCGCACTCTGCGCGGCAGTCGATCATGATAGCGCGATTGTCGCACGCGGTGGCGCGAATAGTGGTTGTTCGGTCCACAGGCCGCGCCTAACCTGCCTTCATCGCAGCCCCGCGGCTGCCATTTTCGATCCGATTGCCATGTGCCACCCTCGCGCCCACGCCACGTCCATTGCCACCGTTTCCCTGTCCGGCACGCTGCCGGAAAAGCTTGAAGCCGCTGCGGCCGCCGGGTTCGACGGCGTCGAGATCTTTGCCAAGGACCTGCAGGATTTCTCCGGCACGGCGGCCGACATTCGCCGCTATGCGGCAGGGCTGCACCTGGACATCCTGATGTACCAGCCGTTTCGTGACTTCGAGGCCATGCCAGCCGACCAGTTCGCCGCCAACATGGCGCGGGCCGCGCAGGCGTTCGATGCGATGGAGGCGCTGGGCACGGACCTGCTGCTGGTGTGCAGCAACGTGCAGGACGCGGCCAGCGACGATCCGGAACGGGCCGCGGCCGATCTGTGGCACCTGGCCGACGCTGCCGCACAACGCGGCCTGCGCATCGGCTACGAGGCCCTAGCCTGGGGTCGCCACGTGCGCCACTGGCGCCAGGCGTGGGATATCGTCCAGCGCGCCAACCACCCGGCGTTGGGCCTGATCCTGGACAGCTTCCACACGCTGGCGCTGGCCGCGTCGCAGGGCGAACCGGTGGCCGAAGCGCTACGCGGCATCGACACCATCCCGGCCGACCGCCTGTTCTTCGTGCAACTGGCCGATGCGCCGCGCATGGCGCTGGATGTGTTGTCCTGGAGCCGGCACCACCGCAACTTCCCCGGCCAGGGCGAACTGGACGTGGCGAACTTCGCGCGGGCCGTGCGGCGAACGGGCTATCTCGGCCCGCTGTCGCTGGAAATCTTCAACGACGTGTTCCGCGTGACGCCGCCGCTGCCGGTGGCGCGCGACGGACTGCGCTCGCTGCAATGGATCAAGCAGCAGTGGGTCGACAAGCGGGCCTCCACGGATCAGGCCACCGCGACCTCCGCCCTGCGCTCGTAGAGCATCGCCGCCGTACCGCCCAGGCCGCTGACAGCAATCGCGGCCACGCCCAGCAGCGCCCAGCCGCCGGGCACGTAGCCGAAGATCAGCCAGCCGCCGATCATGGCGAACGCGATCTGCAGGTACAGGAATGGCGTCAGCACGGCCACCGGCGCCCGTGCATAGGCCAGGATCAGGAACAGGTGGCCCACGGTGCCGGCAAGACCCATCGCCCCCAGCAGCAGCCAGTGGATGCCGTCGAGATGACCGGCCCAGCCCAGCGGCAGGGCCAGCGTCAGCGCCCCGGTGGAAATCAGGCCGGTCAGGAAGTGGGTGGTGCCCACGCCGTCGGCCCGGGTCAGCACACTGGTAATCAACTGGTAGGCAGCACTGGTCACGACAATGCCCAGCGGCAGCAGCATGGCGGGCTCGAACCCGTCCGCGCCGGGCTGCACCACCACGATGGCCCCGGCGAAGCCGAGCAGCAGGAAGGCCCAGCGCAGCACCGACACATACTCGCCAAGCAGCCCCGCCGCCGCCACGGCGATCACCATCGGCGTCAGCATGGCCACGGCCGTCACCTCGCCCACGGGCAGGTAGCGCAGGCTGAAGTAGACGCAGACGCTCGACAGCAGCAGCATCGCCGCGCGCAGCACCTGCAGCGCCAGCCGATGGGTACGCAGCAGCGTCCGCCCCCGCCGGGGCAGCAATATAGCCCCCGTCAGCGTCATTTGCACCGCATAGCGGGCCCAGAGCGCCATGGCTACCGGCACCGTGCCACTGATGATCTGCGTCATCGTATCGAGCGCGGCAAAGCACGCCACGGCGGCCGTCATCAGCAGCACGCCGTGCAAGGTGGTGGAAGCAGGGGAAGTCATGAAAGCGGGGAGCGGAGGCAGGAGAAGTTTCGTCAGCTTACCTGCGGGCGGCCCCGTCGATCATGTGCCGCCATGGCAGTAATGAGTGCGTTGACAGCGAATAATCGCCGGCCGGAATCTGGTATGGCAACGTGGCCCGACAAAGACAAAGGCCGCCCGAAGGCGGCCTGTTGTCGATGGCGAAGCTGCGATGGCGCGATGAGATGGCCACGCGAAGACGGCGGGGATTACTCCACCGTCACCGACTTCGCCAGGTTGCGCGGCTTGTCCACGTCGGTACCCCGGGCGCAGGCCGTGTGGTACGCCAGCAGTTGCAGCGGCACCACGTGCAGGATCGGCGAGAGCGCGCCGTAGTGCTCGGGCATGCGGATCACCTGGATGCCGTCCGACGACTGGATATGCGTGTCCGCATCGGCAAACACGTACAGGCGGCCGCCGCGGGCGCGCACTTCCTGAATGTTCGACTTCAGCTTTTCCAGCAGCGCGTCGTTCGGAGCCACCGTCACCACCGGCATGGCTTCCGTCACCAGCGCCAGCGGACCGTGCTTGAGCTCGCCCGCCGGATAGGCCTCGGCGTGGATATACGAGATTTCCTTGAGCTTCAGCGCGCCTTCCAGGGCGATCGGGTAATGCAGGCCACGGCCCAGGAACAGGGCGTTCTCGCGGCGGGCAAAGTCCTCGGACCAGGCGATGATCTGCGGCTCCAGCGCCAGCACGCCATGCAGCGCGGCGGGCAGGTGGCGCAGGTTGGTCAGCGCATCGGCTTCCTGCTGCTCGGTCAGGTGGCCACGCACCTTGGCCAGCGCCAGCGTCAGCATGTACAGCGCGGCCAGCTGCGTCGTGAACGCCTTGGTCGACGCCACGCCGATTTCAGTGCCGGCACGCGTCAGGAAGCGCAGTTCCGTCTCGCGCACCATCGCGCTGGTGGCCACGTTGCAGACGGCCAGCGTATGGGTGTGGCCCAGCGAGCGGGCATGGCGCAGCGCGGCCATCGTGTCGGCGGTCTCGCCCGATTGCGAGATCACCACCACCAGCGCGCGCGGGTTCGGCACGGTGTCGCGGTAGCGGTATTCGCTGGCCACTTCCACCTGGGTTGGGATCTTTGCGACCGATTCCAGCCAGTACTTGGCCGTGCAGCCCGAGTAGTAGCTGGTGCCGCAGGCCAGGATCAGGACGCTGTCGATATCGGCAAACACCTGCGCGGCGTTCTCGCCGAACAGGTCCGGCGTGATGGCGGCGATGCCTTCCAGCGTATCGCCCAAGGCACGCGGCTGCTCGAAGATTTCCTTCTGCATGAAGTGGCGGAACGGGCCCAGCTCCACGGCGGCGGCATGCGCTTCCACCACGCGCTCCTCGCGCTGCACCTCGGCGTCATGGACGTCGCGGATCGTGGCGCCGGCGCGCGTCAGTTCCACCACATCGCCCTCTTCCAGATAGATGATGCGGTTGGCGGTACCGGCCACGGCCAGCGCATCGGACGCCAGGAACGATTCGTCGTTTCCCAGCGCCACCACCAGCGGCGAGCCGGCGCGCGCGCCGACCACCACGTCGGGCTGGTCCTTGGCCACCACGGCAATCGCGTAGGCGCCATGCAGGCGCTTGGTCACCGCGCGCACCGCGCCGAACAGGTCACCACGGGTGGCGCTGCTGGGGTACGTGTAGGCCTGGTGGATCAGGTGGGCCACCACCTCGGTATCGGTCTGCGACTCGAAACCGTAGCCCACGGCGCGCAGTTCGTCGCGCAGCGGCTCGTAGTTCTCGATGATGCCGTTATGCACCAGCGCGATGGTCTCGTCCGAGAAGTGCGGGTGCGCGTTGACGGTATCGGGCTTGCCGTGCGTGGCCCAGCGCGTGTGGGCGATGCCCAGCTGGCCGCCCAGGCCCGACGACTGCGTCTGCGTGTCGAGGTCGGCCACGCGCGACACCGTGCGCGCGCGCTCCAGGATCGCGTCGCGCACCACGGCCACGCCGCAGGAATCGTAGCCACGGTATTCCAGGCGACGCAGCCCTTCGACCAGAACGGGAACAATATTGCGGTGCGAAACCGCGCCGACGATGCCACACATAACTGAACCCCTTTATTTTTTCGGTTGCTTGACCGGACGCTGCCAGGCGTCGACCGTCATCTGTTTTGCGCGCGACAGCGTGAGCTTGTCGGCCGGCGCTTCCTTGGTCAGCGTGGTGCCCGCGCCAATCGTGGCGCCGCGGCGCACGGTGACAGGCGCCACCAGCTGCGTATCGGACCCGATGAACACATCGTCCTCGATGACCGTACGGTGCTTGTTCACGCCGTCGTAATTGCACGTAATCGTACCCGCGCCGATGTTTACGCGCTGGCCCACCGTGGTGTCGCCCACGTAGGCCAGATGGTTGGCCTTGCTGTGGTTGGCAATCTGGCTGTTCTTGATTTCGACGAAGTTGCCGATATGCACGTCCTGACCCAGTTCGGTACCGGGGCGCAGACGCGCGTAAGGGCCGATGCGGCCATCCGGCCCGATCTTTGCTTCCTCAAAGTGGCAGAACGGTTGCACACGTGCGCCAGCGCCGACAACGGTGTTGCGGATGACGCAGTGCGCGCCGATGTGTACGCCATCTTCCAGGTGCACGCGACCCTCGAACACGCAGCCGACGTCGATGGTCACGTCGCGGCCGCAGGTCAGCTGGCCGCGCACGTCGATGCGTGCCGGGTCCAGCAGCGTGACGCCCGCTTCAAGCAGGCGTTGGGCGATGTTGCACTGGTGGATACGCTCGATTTCGGCCAGTTGCACCTTGCTGTTGATGCCCAGCGTTTCCCACACTTCGGCGGGCTGGGACGACACGATCTCCACGCCGTCGGTGGCGGCGCGCTCGATGGTGTCGGTCAGGTAGTACTCGCCTTGCGCGTTGTCGTTGCGCAGCGTGGACAGCCAGCGGCGCAGGTGGGCGGTCGGGCAGACGATGATGCCGGTGTTGATCTCTCGGATGGCGCGTTCTTCGTCGCTGGCATCCTTCTGCTCGACAATGCGTACGACATTGCCGGCAGCATCGCGCACAATACGGCCATAGCCGCTGGGGTCGGGCAGTTCGACGGTCAGCACGCCCAGGCGTTCGCTGCCGGCGGCCTGCACCAGATGCTGGAGCGTGGCGGTCGATGTCAGCGGCACGTCGCCATAGAGCACCAGCGTGGGCTGTGCATCATCGAGCAGCGGCAGCGCCTGCATGACGGCGTGGCCGGTGCCCAGTTGCTGCGTCTGCTCGGCAAAGGCCACATCGTCGGCGGCCACCGCCTGGCGCACATGCTCGGCGCCGTGGCCCACCACGACGACCAGCCGGGACGGCGACAGCGTACGCGCCGTGTCGAGCACGTGGGCCAGCATCGGACGGCCAGCGACCGGGTGCAGCACCTTGGGCAGCGCGGAGTTCATGCGCTTGCCCATGCCCGCGGCAAGAATGACGATATTCACAAGGAGGTTCCTAAGTGAGTGTGTCTGAGAAAAAGCTGAAGAATCCGAGCCTGGGAGCACTGTGGCCGATGTGGCTGAACCGTTGCCACGACTGGGCTGGCGGGCGATTTGCCGGCCCCGGAAACATGCGCGCCGATTCTAGCATGCGTGCCTGTGCCGCATCGGGTCGATCACCTGGCGTTACCGTTGTTCACATTTGGTCACGCGGCGTTTTTGCATGGTTTGCAGCATTTACCATGATTCTGGCGTTGGCTGGATGCAACGCCATGAAACTGGGCTACCAGCAGGGCGACCGCCTGGCCTACTGGTGGGTGGACCGCTATGTCGACGTTTCCGACGCCCAGGAACCGCCAACCAAGGAGGCCATCGCCCGCTTCTTTGCCTGGCACCGGCGCGCCCAGCTGCCCGAGATCGCCACCGTGCTGACCCGCGTGCGGGGCGAGGTCGGGGGCGACGTCAGCCCGGCCATGGTGCGGCAGGTCCAGCAGGATTCCCAGCGCCTGGGCCGTCAGGCCTTCGACAACGCGGTGCCCGACCTGGCCGACCTGTTGCTGACGCTGACGCCCGACCAGATCCAGCGGATGGAGGCGAAATTCGCCGAGAGCAATGCCAAATACCGCAAGGAATTCCTGAAATCCGATGCCGCAGCCCGTACCGACGCCCGCTTCGACAAGATCATGAGCTACGCCAAGCTGATCTACGGGTCGTTTTCCAATGATCAGGAAAGGGCGATCCGCGATGCCATGGGGCCCTATATGCAAAGCGCCGACGCCCGCTATGCCGAGCGCGTCAAGCGGCAGCAGGAATGGGTGGCCCTGGCACGCGACGTCTCGTCGGCCCGACCGCCCAAACCCCAGGTGGAAGCCCAGTTGCGCAAGTACGCCGACGACTGGCAGCGGCCCGGCAGCGGCGAGCAGCGCAGCACCTCGGCCGGCGTGGACCTGACCGTCAGGATTGCCAACATGACCACGCCCGAGCAGAAGGCGCACGCCGTCAAACGGTTTGACGGCTGGATCAAGGACACGCGATCGCTGATGGCCGAAAGCGGCCAGGCACCCCAGGCGGCCAGATAGCCGCCTGGGGTGCCCCCATCGACAAAAAAGCCCCGGGGCCAGGCCACGGGGCTTTGTTCGGGGCGCGGCAGCGCGGATCAGGCCGCTGGCTGGCCCGCCGGCTCGGAAGCGGGTGCGGCGACAGGCTCCGTAGCCGGCTCCGCGCCCTTCTGGATCTTGTCGAACCGCACGAACTCCATGCGGTTCGGCTCCACGTTCCCGCTGAACTGCAGCGCCTGCTGGCTGTAGGTGGTCTCACCAAACAGCGACGCCTCGTCGATCTTGGCCAGGCCGGTGGCCAGGCCCGTGAACGGGAACAGCTCGGTATCGGCCAGGTGCGACGGCACCACGTTGCGCAGGGCCGCGAAGATGTTGTCGATGCGGCCCGGGTGTTCACGCTCCCACTGCTGCACCATCTCGCTCACCTTCTTGCGTTGCAGGTTTTCCTGCGAACCACACAGGTTGCACGGGATGATCGGGAATGCCATGGCCCGCGCATACGACGCGATGTCCTTTTCCGCGCAGTAGGCCAATGGACGAATCACGATGTGCTGGCCGTCATCGGTGGCCAGCTTGGGCGGCATGGCCTTCATCTTGCCGCCGAAGAACATGTTCAGGAAGAACGTGTTGACGATGTCGTCGCGGTGGTGGCCCAGCGCAATCTTGTTCGCCCCAAGTTCCTTGGCCGTGCGGTAGATCACCCCACGGCGCAGGCGCGAGCACAGCGAGCACGTGGTCTTGCCCTCGGGCACCTTCTCCTTGACGATCGAGTACGTGTCGGCCTCGACGATCACATATTCGACGCCCGTCGACTTCAGGTACTCGGGCAGGATGTGCTCCGGAAACCCCGGCTGCTTCTGGTCCAGGTTCATCGCGATGAGCTTGAACTGGATCGGCGCCCGCTTCTGCAGCGCCATCAGGACCGACAGCATCGTGTACGAGTCCTTGCCGCCGCTCATGCAGACCATGACGGTGTCACCGTCCTCGATCATGCCGAAGTCGCCGATGGCCTTGCCCGTCTGCGACTGCAGGCGGGTTTCAAGCCGATAGAAGTTAGCCGAGTGACTCATAAGACGTACCTGGAACGGGGGCGGGCGCTGAACAATGGCCGCGTCCCCCGAAAGAAAAGCCGGAATTGACGGGGCGATATTCTACTGGACCGGCCCGTCCGGCGCTGTGGGCGTCCCCGAGTTGTCCCGGCCGGCGTCAGCCCTGCTTGATATGGAACACCTCGACGCCAACCGACTCGCAATCGGGGTAGACATCGGGCTTTTCGGTCGACACCCGCACGGCGCGCACCTTCGGGTGCTTCAGCATGGCGCGGGCCACGTCGTCGCACAGCGTTTCCTGCAGGTGGATATGGCCCTGGGCCATGCGCTCCGCCACGGTGTTGCGCATGAAGTCGTAGTCGACCACTTCCTCCAGGCGGTCGGCCTGCGGGGTGGTTTCGGCCAGCGACACGAACAGGTCGATGTTCACCAGCACGCGCTGTTCGCCCTTTTTCTCGAATTCATGCACACCGATGTTGATCTGCACTTCGTAGTTGCGCAGAAACATGCGGCGGCAGTCTTGCAGGCTGGGATGGGAGAGGGCGGCAAAGGTCATGGCAGGGTCAATCAAGGTACGGCTTCATTCAGTCAGGAACATCACGTCGCGGGCCAGCGGCATCAGGTGCTGGCCACCGTCGACGTACAGCGTGGTGCCGGTCACGGCGCGCGCCACGGCCAGGTAAGCCACGGCCTGGGCGATATCATCGGGGGTGCTCGACTTGCCCAGCGGCGTCATGCCATGGGCCCGCACGAAGCCAGGGTCCGTCTGGTCGCCGGACACCAGCGTGATGCCCGGCGCCACGCCCACCACGCGCAGGCGCGGTGCCAGAGCTTGCGCCAGCTGCACGGTCGCCGTCTGCAGCGCGGACTTCGACAGCGTGTACGACAGGAAGTCGGGATTCAGGTTGTTGAGCTTCTGGTCCAGCAGGTTGATCACCACGCCGCGCTGCTCGCCGCCATTGTCGCCACTGTTGCCGTCGGCGCCAAGCGCCTTGTGCATCTCACGCGCCAGCAGCAGCGGGGCCGCCACGTTTGTGCGCATATGGGTATCGAGCGAACCGTACGAGAAGCTCGTGGCCACGTCGTACTGGAACAGCGACGCGTTGTTGACCAGGCAGGTCGGTGCGCCCAGCGCGGCGACGCAGGCGGCTATCAGCTTGCCGGTGGCGGCCTCGTCGGACAGGTCGGCCTGCAGCACGGCGGCCCGGCGACCCAGCGCGCGGATCTGCGTGGCCAGCGCATCGGCTTCGTCGCGCGACCGGTTGCAATGGACGGCCACGTCCCAGCCCTGCGCGGCAAGCTCCAGCGCGATGGCACGGCCCAGCCGGCGCGCCGCGCCGGTCACCAGCGCCACGCCGCGCGATTGGACGCCCGCGGCGCCCTGAGTATTCGAGTCTGGCATTGCTACAATTCGCGGTATGCAGAAAGTCGCTAGTCTACCCCTTCCCTCCGCCGATGCGCTGGACGCGTCCAAGGCCCTTTCCATCGTCATCGGCGACGCCATTGCCGCGTCAGGCGGCTGGATCGGCTTCGACCGCTACATGTCGCTTGCGCTCTACGCCCCCCGCCTGGGCTACTACAGCGGGGGCGCAGCCAAGTTCGGACGCGGCGCCGACGACGGCAGCGACTTCATCACCGCCCCCGAACTGACCCCGTTCTTCGCCCGCACGCTGGCCCGCCAGTTCGCGCCGCTGATCGGCATGACCCTGCCACGCGTGATGGAATTCGGTGCCGGCACCGGACGGCTGGCCGCCGACCTGCTGCTGGCGCTGGAGTCCGATGGTGCGCTGCCCGAGTCGTACAGCATCGTCGAACTGTCCGGCGAACTGCGCGCCCGCCAGCAGGGCACGCTGGCGCAGCGCGCCCCGCACCTGGCCGGCCGCGTGCAATGGCTGGATGCCCTGCCCGACACCTTCGAGGGCGTCATCGTCGGCAACGAGGTGCTCGACGCCATGCCCGTGCGGCTGTTCGCCCGCATTGGCGGCCGATGGCACGAGCGCGGCGTGGTGCGCCAGGACGATACGTTCGCGTACGAAGACCGGCTGCTCGAAGCCGCTGCCGTGCCGGCGCAGTTCCACGAGATGCCCGGCGACCACGACGTGGTCACCGAAACCCATGCCGAAGGCGAGGGCTTCACGCGCGCCGTGGGCGCCCTGCTCAAGCGCGGCGCGGCCTTCTTCATCGACTACGGCTTTCCGGCATCGGAGTACTACCACGCGCAGCGCGTCGGCGGCACGTTGATGTGCCATTACCGCCATCACGCACACCCCGATCCGTTCCTGTACCCGGGCCTGCAGGACATCACGGCCCACGTGAATTTCAGCGGCATCGCCGAAGCGGCGGTCGACGCGGGGCTCTCCGTGGCGGGCTTCGCGTCGCAAGCGCGCTTTCTGATGAACGCCGGCATTACCGAGCTGATGATGTCGCTGGACCCGTCCGACGCGCGCAACTTCCTGCCGCAGGCCAATGCCGTGCAGAAGCTGCTCAGCGAGGCGGAAATGGGCGAGCTGTTCAAGGTCATCGCGCTGACACGCGATCTCGACGATGCCTTGCCGCTGGCCGGATTCGCCCGTGGCGACCGCACCTACGCACTCTGACCGATCAACGGGCCATCACCATGTTGCGCTGGACCTTCACCATCTTCCTGTGCGTGATCGTGCTGTCGGCGGCGTTGCCGTGGCTGCAGAAAATCGGCCTCGGACGCCTGCCCGGCGACGTGCGCTTCCGCCTGTTTGGCAAGGAATACGTGCTGCCGTTTGCGTCGACGATCCTGCTGTCGCTCGTGGCGCTAGTGATCGGGAAGGTGCTGTAGGGCTGCAGGGCAAAAGAAGGGGCTGCAGGGCTTGAAACGCCTGCCCTCTCCCCCGGCCCCTCTCCCGCCATGTGGGCGAGGGGCGCAAACCAACGGATCTTCCCATCGCCGAGGGCGCGTCCTCTCTCCCGCATGCGGGAGAGAGTCAGGGAGAGGGCAAGCCGATCTAGTCCGACAGCCCCAGTTTCTGCGCCACCGCCGCCACGCGTGCCTTGTGGACCTTGTCCTTGATCAGGTCGACGCGGTCCGTGCACGCTTTCGCAATCGCCCCGGCATCGACCGATGCCGCCGCCTCCCGGGCCGCCAGCAGCCGCGCGGTCTGCGGATAGTCGCGATCCTCGAAGCCCAGCCGGCCACGGGCGTCGGCCTCGCATGCCTGCAGGGCCTCGGCAAACCGATCGGGCTTGCGCAGCGCGTCGCAGCGCTCCACCAGGCGCGTCAGCGCGGCCGCGCCAAACTCGTTCGCGCGATGGATATTGCCGTGCTCGCGCGCCACCACCAGCCCTAGCTCGCGGCAGTCGTTCGGCACGCGCAGGCGCTTGCAAACCGCTTCCAGCAAGTCCACGCTGCGCTGCTCGTGGCCGATATGGCGCGGCAGCACGTCTTCCGGCGTGGTGCCCTTGCCCAGGTCGTGGGTCAGCGACGCAAAGCGCACGGGCAGCGACGCACCCTGCGCGGCGGCGTAGTCGACCACCATCATCACGTGTACGCCGGTGTCCACCTCGGGGTGGTAGTCGGCGCGCTGCGGCACGCCCCAGAGCCGGTCCAGCTCCGGCAGCAGCCGCGCCAGCGCGCCGCATTCGCGCAGCACATCGAACATGCGCGATGGCCGGGCTTCCATCAGGCCGCGCGCCAGTTCCTGCCAGACGCGCTCGGGCACCAGCGCGTCGACCTCGCCCATGTCCACCATCCGGCGCATCAGCGCGACCGTTTCCGGTGCCACCGAAAAATCGTGGAAGCGGGCCGCAAAGCGCGCCGCGCGGAGGATGCGCACTGGATCCTCAGCAAAGGCGTCGGACACATGGCGAAACAACCGCGCCTGCAGGTCCTGCTGCCCGCCGTACGGATCGATGATCGGGCCCACCAGGTTGTCCTGGTCGTCCACCGCCTGCGCCATCGCGTTGACGGTCAGGTCGCGGCGCACCAGGTCATCCTCCAGCGTGACATCGGGGCCGGTATAGAACGCGAACCCCTTGTAGCCCACGGCCGTCTTGCGCTCGGTCCGCGCCAGCGCGTATTCGGCCTTCGTCTGCGGATGGAGAAAGACCGGAAAGTCCTTGCCCACCGGCTTGTAGCCGGCGGCCTCCATCTGCTCCGGCGTGGCACCCACCACCACGTAGTCGCGGTCCTGGCTCGGCTTGCCCAGCAGTTGGTCGCGGATGGCCCCGCCGACGGCATACACCTGCATGGTCACCCCGTGACGATGATCGCGTCGGCCCGTTCAGGCTGCGTGCGGTAGGGTTCGTCGGCCGGCACGAAGTCGCGCTCCTCGCGGGCGCCGGCCACCCACTCCTGCATGGCCGGCAACGCCAGGATGAAATCGGCGTAGGTCTTGGCGGCCTCGGGCAGATGCACGCCATACGTGGCGAAGCGGCTCACCACAGGCGCGTAAAACGCGTCGGCAATCGTAAAAGCGCCAAACAGGAACGGGCCGCCGGCGCCGTAGCGCGTGCGCAGGTCGGTCCAGATCTCGGCAATGCGGTCCACATCCTGCTGCACGGCCACGTTCCAGCCCAGGCCCGGCAGCACGGCGGTGGCGTTCATCGGCATCTGGCTGCGCAGGTTGCCGAATCCCGAGTGCATCTCGGCGCAGACCGATCGCGCCATGGCACGCGCGGCCACGTCGGCGGGCCAGAGTTGCTTGGTCGGAAAGCGCTCGGCCACGTATTCGGAGATCGACAGCGAATCCCACACGGTCACGTCGCCGTCAATCAGTGCCGGCACCTTGCCGGCGGGCGAATAGCGGGCGATCTCCGACCCGAAATCCTTCGTAAACAGGCGCAGGGGGACTTCCTCGAAGTCGATGCCGGCGTGGCGCAGAAGCAGCCAGGGACGCAGGGACCAGGACGAATAGTTCTTGTTGCCGATGACGAGCTTCATCGTGAATTCCTTGGGGGCGGAAACAGAGGCTGACAAAACGCGAAGCGCGAAACGCTGAAAACGAACGACGCGGACGACGCGGGCGCCGCCATGCGGCTCAAGCGCCCTGAGCCAGACATTCTATCGACCCGGCGCACGGCGTCCAAATGAATTGCGTTCGCAAGCCTGTGAGCGCCAGTCACATCGACCGGCGCAATTTCCGTGCCCCGGCCGAGCCGGATGCGCCGGCTGCCTACCGATGCACGCTGCCGCGCATGGACTGGAAGAACGTGTCGCGGCTGCGGCCGGCCAGCACGTCGGTCATCACGACCTCCAGGCTCACCGGGTGGACGCCCAGTTCGGCCGCCATGGGCTGGCCCAGCACGTTGTCCAACCGCATCGAATCGAGGTTGTCGCGCGACAGCACCGTGCCGCCCGGCATGTGTTCCAGCACGGCGGCCTGCATGCGCGCCAGCGCGTCGGGCAGCGCGATGATCGGCCGTGGATGGCCCGACGCCCGGCCGGCAAACTTGACCAGTTCCTCCAGCGTGTACACCTGCGGGCCGCCCAGCTCGTAGCGCTGCCCCACGGTCGACGCGTTGGCCATCGCGTTGACGAAGGCCTGCACGACGTCCATCACGAACACGGGCTGGAAGCGCGCATGGGCGCATGCCAGCGGCACCACCGGCGCCATCTGCTGCAACTGGGCGAAGAGGTTCAGGAAATGATCGTCGGGGCCGAACACGACCGACGGCCGGAAGATGGTCCAGTCCAGCCCGCTCTCGCGCACAATGCGCTCGCCTTCGCCCTTGCTGCGCAGGTACATCGATGGCCCCTGCGGGTCGGCGCCCAGCGCGCTCATGTGAATCAGCCGGCGAACGCCCGTGCGGTTGCAGGCCTCTACCAGCTGGCGCGGCAGGTCCACGTGCGCGGCGGCGAACTGCGGGCCGTACGGGTCGGCGCGGTCGCCGTGCAGGATGCCCACCAGATTGACGACGATGCCGTCGACGCCAAGCGGGCCGATGGCGTCATCGAGCGAGGCCGCGTCGGCCAGGCCCAGTTCGGCCACTTCCACGCGCGGCAACAGCAGCAGGTGCTGCGCATGTTCGACGCTGCGCGCGCCCACCACGATGCGGTCGGGCGCGATGGGACTATCGGGATTGGTGGCCGGATCGAGCGGCGCGCCGGAGGCGGACGCCGCGCCGGCCAGGCGGGACACGAGGTGGCTGCCGATGAAACCGGCGCCCCCGACGACAAGGACGTTGCTGGTCTTCATTCTGGGCTCCGTGACGTTTCGTGTGACGCTTGCGTGATGCACGCGTCCCGACAGTCACGGAGCCACCGCCCCGTCCCGATGCAGGGTCAGGGCAGGCTGGTCGTCGTGACCGAGGACGGCGCGACCACCCCAAGCCGGTCTTTCAGCGACTGGGGTCGGCCACTCATCAATGCAGCATAGTACGTAGCGTTGGAAAGCACATTCTTGACATACGTTCGCGTTTCCGTGAACGGA
Source organism: Cupriavidus pauculus (assembly GCF_002858765.1). Classification (GTDB taxonomy): domain Bacteria; phylum Pseudomonadota; class Gammaproteobacteria; order Burkholderiales; family Burkholderiaceae; genus Cupriavidus; species Cupriavidus pauculus_B. Next base: position 441,044 of record NZ_PJRP01000001.1, on the reverse strand, counting down.
ATCGTCTCTGCAAAGATCGCGCCTTCCACGGGCCGCGACAGGCTCGAACGCCACGATTTCGGGCGTCCTGGGCCAGCGTTGTAGCCGGCGGATGCCAGCGTCCATGAACTGTCGAGGTCCGTCAGTACCATGCTCATGTAATTTGTACCGAGCAGGATATTGATGTTCGGGTCGCCCATCATGGACGGCGAGAAGTCGGCCATGCCGATCTTCTTCGCCACATACTTGGCCGTGGCCGGCATCACCTGCATCAGGCCGTGCGCACCCGCCGACGACCGCGCATTCATGATGAAGCGCGATTCCTGGCGGATCAGGCCGTACGCCCAGGCCATGTCCAGGCCCACGTCGTCGGTGGCCCGCTGCATGATGTCGCGATACGGCATCGGAAAGCGCTGGGCGAAATCATGTTCGACCTTCGTACGATCCGACGTGTTGACCGTGCGATCCAGCAGATCGATCTTGCGCGCGTACTCGGCGGCGGCGATCAGCTCGCGGTCACTCATGCCGCGCAGTTCCCAGTTCCATTCGCGGTTGCCCTCGAAGCGCAGGTTCAGGTCATAGAACTTCTGCGCGCGGACAAAGCCGGGGCGCGTGCGCATGGCCATGGCCTCGGCGTCGCTGACCGCGGTGCGTGCCGGCAGCGAGATCCGGTTGCCCAGTTCCTCGCTGGCCAGCTGGCCGTAGAAATTGAACTGGCCTGCGATCGACTGGAATTGCGCCTGTGCTTCGGCGCCACGGCCGTCGGCCTTCAGCGCGCGGGCGTACCAGTACGTCCACGCCGGGTCCTTGGCGCGCAGCTCGGCGCGCATCAGTTCGATCGACTGCCGCACCTGCTTCCAGTCACCCTGGCGCAAGGCGGCGCGTACGCGCCATTCCTGCGTTTCGTCCGACAGCCACTGGTTGCCGCCCAGGTCCATCTGGCGACGGTAGTAGCCGGCCGCTTCCGGCATCAGCTTCTTGGCCGCGTACTGGCCCACCACGCCCCATGCCGCGCCCTGCTCGTCGCGCGACAGGTTGCCGACGATGGTGTTTAGATAGGCTGCCGCCTGCGACGGATCATTGCGGGCCATCTTGACTACGGTGGCCAGCGAATCGCTGTCCACGCGCGCATCGGGCACGGCGGCGGCGATCTTCGCGGCCAGTGTCGTGTAGTTCTGCTCCAGCGCCTGACGTGCTTGGAACGCCACGTCGCCACGCTGGATCTGCTGGCTCTGCGCCAGGTAGTTCACCAGGTCCACGCAGCCGTCGCCGTAGTAGCGCGGATCCACCAGCGTGGCGCGCGCCTCGGCGGCCACGTTCTGGCCCTTGAGCGCCTTCGACAGCAGCGCATAGCACTCCACCTGCGTGTCGTCCTTGAGCACGAACTGCGGGTACTGGATGTCGAAATTGGCCCAGTCGCGCTTCTTGCCCAGCACCAGCAGCCAGTCGTTGCGCATGCGGTCGGCAATGGCTTCGCCCTGGTAGCGCTGCAGGAAGGCCGCCACTTCGGCGTCGGGTGCGTCGATACGCGCCTGGCCGCCGGTGTCGAACATCTGCGGCTTGATGCGGAAGTACTCGACGTAGGAGGGAATCGGGTAGTCGACCAGTGTGGCCGAAATGGCGGCGGCGCGGTCCACGTCGTTCTTGCGGGCCGCTTCGCGCAGCGCCACGAAGGCGTCATCCGGGTTGGACGGAATCATCGTCGACGCAGCGGGCTGCTGCGGTGCCGGACGCGCCGGCGCCGGCTTTTTCTGCGCATATGCCGGCATGGCCAGCACCGCGCCTGCGAACGCGAGCCAGGCGAAGCGGCCGGCCCGGCGCAGATATACTCCCTTCGACATTCTTGGCTATCCCTTATGTGGTGGCGCGTGCCCTTTCATGCGAACCGGCACGCATCCTTCATTTGTCTCTGATTGTCTGATCGCGGTCATTATTGCACGCCATGCCCCCATCCCAAGCCCCGGACAACGGGTCGGACGCCCGCCAATTCCAAGCCTTCACGGACCCACCGGCAGACCCGCCCGCCGACCGCCGCACCCTGCGCCGCGACCTGCTGGCGCGGCGTGCCGCGCTGCCCGATCGTGCCGCATCCGATGCCGCCATCGACCAGGCGCTGGAGCCCCTGCTGGAACGCCTGGGCGTACGGAAACTGGGGTTCTACTGGCCGATCCAGCAGGAATTCGACGCCCGTGGCACGGTGGCCCGCTGGCTGGGCGGGATGCCCGGCCGCGTGGCCGCCCTGCCCGTGGTTTCGGCCCCGGGCACGCCGCTCGATTTCCATCTCTGGACCCCTGACACGACGATGCGCGCCGGCCACTACGGCATTCCGGTGCCCGATGACACCGAGCCCGTGACGCCCGACGCGCTGCTCATTCCCTGTGTCGGTTTCAGCGCCAACAAGTTCCGCCTCGGTTACGGCGGCGGCTTCTACGACCGCACGCTGGCGGCCCTGGCCGGACTGGGCGCCACGCCGATCGCGATCGGCATCGGCTTCGGGGCCTGCGAAATCCCGCTCGTCGCCCAGGCGCACGACCTGCCGATGGACTGGCTGGTCACCGAATCGGGGGTGCGGTAGCCCGCCACCGCCACGACGCGCCGGTTAGCTGACCAAGCGACCAAACGACCAAACGGCTAAGCAGCCAAAGGGCTGGCCGGTCATCCTGGCGCACCGTCGGGAGCCGGCTCCGGGGCGCGGGTGAGCCCATCCACCAGCTCGCGCATGTGCTTCCAGTGCGAGCCCTCCCAGAACACCCTGCAGCAATGCGGGCACGTGACAAAGCGGTCGTGCCGCTCGAACACGCCGTCAGGCACGCGGCCCTGCGCCTCGGGCTTGTCGATCCGCTGTAGCGGCACGTTGCAGGTCAGGCATAGCGAGAACGGCCGGGCGCTGCGCGCCAGGTCGAGCCGCGCGAAGATCTCGTGCGCCTGCAGCGACGACTTGATCGCCCGGACGTAGCAACCATGCGTGATCTCGCGCCGCTTGAGCAGTTCGCGGTCGCGCGTCAGCACGACGCGCTGCTCGTCGGCCGCGATGCGGGCGATCTCGCTGTCTTCAAAGTGATTGTCGTAGAGCGTGTCGAAGCCGGTCATGCGCAGCAGGTGCGCCAGGCCGCCCAGGTGGGCATCGGCGATGAAGCGGATGTTGCGCAGCGGATGCTCGCGCACGCGCAGTAGCGGCGTGACGTCGAGCGATTCAAACTTTGGATAAACGGCTACGCGGTCACCGTCCTCGACAATGCGCTCGAACAGCGCAGATTCGCCATTCACGAGGATCAGTTCCACCTCGGTATGCGGCACGCCCAGCGCCTCGATCATGTGCTTGACCGTGGCCGCGCGCGCGCAGGTGCACGACAGGTCCCGGCGGCGCTGCGATGGCGCCAGAAAGTCGTTCAGTTCCTCGTAGAAACGGAAGGTGGCGGAGACCATGGCGGCGAGTATGCCACCATCGCCCAGGCTTGCCGATAGCTGGCGACATGACGACTTCGCCTGCCTGTCCGCCCGGTCTGTACGCCCGGCCTATTTCGCGTTGCCGAGCCGCAGCGCGGCTTCCACGGCCAGGCGCGCCCAGGGCGTCATGGCGGCTGGTGATTCCAGGCAAGCCGCGGGCAGGCTCAGGTAGTGACGCATCGTCACCTCACGCCGGGCCGACTGGTAGCGGAACGGCTCGCTGCCCTCGGTCGCAAAGCGGGGCAACGTGGCGTCGTCCGCCTTCAGATAGCACTGGCCGCCGCTGACCAGCGCGAACATCAACCCGTCGTAGAACAGGCCGTGGCCGCCGAACATCCGCTTGGCCGTGACCGGCCCGATGCTGGCCGCCAGCGGCGCCATCAGTTCCAGCAAATGCTCGATGAACGGGTCCGGGCGGCGCGCGGCGGGCATGCGCTCAGAGCTTCAGCCGCTGCCAGATGGCCTTGGTGGCGCCGGCCGTGTTCAGCGTGTAGAAATGCAGGCCCGGCACGCCCGATGCCAGCAGGCGTTCGCACAGCGCCGTGACCACATCCAGGACGAATGCGCGGATCGACTCCTTGTCGTCGCCGAACGATTCGAGCCGCTTGGCCACCCAGCGCGGCACTTCGGCACCGCACATCTCGGAAAAGCGCATCAGCTGCGAGTGATTGGTAATCGGCATGATGCCGGGCACGATCGGCACTTCCACGCCCATCGCGCGCACATCGTCGACAAAGCGGAAGTAGGCGTCTGCGTTGAAGAAATACTGCGTGATGGCCGAGTTGGCGCCCGCCTTCACCTTGCGCACGAAGTTGTCTAGGTCGTGACGCGGCGAACGCGCTTGCGGGTGGTACTCGGGATAGGCCGCCACCTCGATGTTGAACCAGTCGCCCGTTTCCGCGCGGATGAACTCCACCAGCTCGTTGGCGTAGCGGAATTCGCCGATATCGCCCATGCCCGACGGCATGTCGCCACGCAGCGCCACGATATGGCGGATGCCATTGTCACGGTACGTCTTGAGGATGTCGCGGATGCTTTCGCGCGACGATCCCACGCACGACAGGTGCGGCGCGGCTTCGATGCCCTCGCGCTGGATTTCCAGCACGGCGTCCAGCGTGCCTCGCTGCGTGGTGCCGCCGGCGCCGAACGTCACCGAGATGTACTTCGGCTGCAGCGGTGCCAGTTGGGCACGCGTGTTGCGCAGTTTCTCGGCGCCCTCCGCCGTTTTGGGCGGGAAGAATTCAAAGCTGTAGTAGCGATCGGTCATGGTTGGCACGCCGCACGGGCGGCGCCCCGAAGAATTTCAGTCGCGCTTTAGTCCCGCCCGCCAAGCAGCACGCTGGCGAGAATCGTCGAGATCACGCTATAGAGAATCGAGCCAAGCAGCGCGGCGCCAAACCCTGACACGACAAACCCCTGCAACAGGTTGCCCACGAACAGGAACAGTAGCGCGTTGATGACGAAGATGAACAGCCCCAGTGTCAGCAGCGTCACCGGCAACGTGAGGATGACCAGGATCGGCCGGATCAGCGTATTGACCAGACCCAGCACCAGTGCGGCAACCATCGCCGCGCCAAACCCGCGCAGTTCGATACCGCTGAGCAGGTAGCTCACCAGGAACAGCGAAGCGGCGTTGATGATCCAGACGGCCAACAGTCTCATTGGGACTCCTTGTTATCGGTTTGGATGACATCAGTCGGAAGAAAAGGCGGCGCCTGCTGCGCGACATGGTCGCACGACAGGCGCCAGCCCTCTCCCCCGGCCCCTCTCCCGCATGCGGAAGAGGGGAGCACGGCCGCCGATCAGTAGCGGTAGTGGTCGGCCTTGTACGGGCCTTGCTTCTGCACGCCGATGTAGGCAGCCTGCTGCTCGGTCAGTTCGGTCAGCTGCGCGTTCAGCTTCTTCAGCTGCAGGCGCGCCACCTTCTCGTCCAGGTGCTTCGGCAGCGTGTAGACGCCCACCGGGTACTTGCCGCTGTCACGCTCGGCCCACAGTTCGATCTGGGCGATCGTCTGGTTGGCGAACGAGCTGCTCATCACGTACGACGGGTGGCCCGTGGCGCAGCCCAGGTTCACCAGGCGGCCCTTGGCCAGGATGATGATCTTCTTGCCGTCCGGGAACTTGACGTGGTCCACCTGCGGCTTGATCTCGTCCCACTCGTACTTCTCGACCGACGCGATGTCGATTTCGTTGTCGAAGTGGCCGATGTTGCAGACGATGGCCTGGTCCTTCATCTTGGCCATGTGGTCATGCGTGATCACGTGGTAGTTGCCCGTGCAGGTCACGAAGATGTCGCCGTGCTCGGCGGCGTAGTCCATCGTCACCACGCGGTAGCCTTCCATGGCGGCCTGCAGTGCGCAGATCGGGTCGATTTCGGTGACCCACACCTGGGCCGACAGCGCGCGCAGGGCCTGGGCGCTGCCCTTGCCCACGTCGCCGTAGCCAGCCACCACGGCAACCTTGCCGGCGATCATCACGTCGGTGGCGCGCTTGATGCCGTCCACCAGCGATTCACGGCAGCCGTACAGGTTGTCGAACTTGCTCTTGGTGACCGAGTCGTTCACGTTGATGGCCGGGAACTTCAGTTCGCCGCGCTGGGCCATCTGGTACAGACGGTGCACGCCCGTGGTGGTTTCCTCGGTCACGCCGCGGATGGCGTCCAGGTTGCGGCTGTACCAGGTAGCGTCCTGGGCCAGCTTTTCCTTGATGGCGGCGAACAGGAAGGTTTCTTCCTCGCTGGTCGGCTTGCTGATCAGCGATGCGTCCTTTTCGGCGCGGGCGCCCAGGTGCAGCAGCAGCGTGGCGTCACCGCCGTCGTCCAGGATCATGTTCGGCGTGCCGCCGTCGGCCCAGTCGAAAATGCGGTGCGTGAAGTCCCAGTATTCCTTCAGCGACTCGCCCTTGAACGCGAACACCGGCGTGCCCGATGCGGCGATGGCGGCGGCGGCGTGGTCCTGGGTCGAGAAGATGTTGCACGAGGCCCAGCGCACGTCGGCGCCCAGTGCCTTGAGCGTTTCGATCAGCACGGCGGTCTGGATCGTCATGTGCAGCGAACCGGCGATGCGTGCGCCCTTGAGCGGCTGCGCGGCGGCGAATTCGTCGCGGATCGCCATCAAGCCCGGCATTTCGGTCTCGGCGATGGCGATTTCCTTGCGGCCCCAGCCGGCCAGGCCGATGTCGGCGATCAGGTAGTCTTGCTTCAGGTTAGTCACAGCGTTCATGTTCACTCCGGTGTAAGAGTGGTGCATACGCGGGACAGGAGACGGATCAGGCCAATGAATAAATTGGGGCCCGGGCCGCGTCACGGCGGCCTCCAATGAGGCCATGACGGGCAGACAGGTCGACTCGCGCCCCGTGCGAACCACGGAACAGCGAGCGCCGTTGAGACATTCCGAGCCTGGCGGATGGCAGGGCATCCGTTGCAACGCTCCTCGGAGTGGCGCTATTGTAGCGTGCCTGTTCGCGACGAGCGGGCAGAAATACCAGAATTTTTCCCGCTTTTTTGTTTCCGACTGTTCCCCTTCCGCTCCTGCCTTGCACATGCTCCCCACGCCACCCCGCACCCTGACCATCGCCGGCTCCGACTCCGGCGGCGGCGCCGGCATCCAGGCAGACCTGAAGACGTTTGCCGCACTCGGCTGCTTCGGCATGAGCGCGATCACCGCCATCACGGCCCAGAACACGCTGGGCGTGACCGGCGTACACGCCATTCCGGCCGACATGGTGGCCGCGCAGATCGACGCCGTGGCCAGCGACATCGGCGTGGACGCCGCCAAGACCGGCATGCTCGGCACGGCTGCCATCGTCGAAGCCGTGGCCGGCGCGGTGGACCGGCACGGCATCCGCAAGCTGGTGGTCGACCCGGTCATGATCTCCACCTCGGGTGCCACGCTGTCTGACGACGCCACCAGCCAGGCCATGGTGAAGCTGCTGTTTCCGCGCGCCATCCTGGTCACGCCGAACCTGCCGGAAGCCTCGTACCTGCTCGGACGCCGCATCGCGCGCCGCGCCGAGATGGAAGCCGCCGCGGCAGACCTGCTGGCCATGGGCTGCCAGGCCGTGCTGCTCAAGGGCGGCCACCTGGAGGACGACGGCCCCGACGCCACCGGCCTGGACGACCTGCTGATGCTGGCCGACGGCACCACGCGCATCTACACGCACCCTCGAATCGACACCCCCAACCTGCACGGCACCGGCTGCACGCTGGCGGCGGCCATTGCGTCGCAACTGGCACGCGGCGACGCGCTGCCGGACGCGGTGGGCACCGCGCTGGACTACGTGGCCCAGGCCATTGCGGCCGGCGCGCAACTGCGCCTAGGCGCCGGCAACGGCCCGCTCAACCACAGCTTCGCCCCGCGCCAGCTGGGCTGACCCGGAATCGGATTCGACATGGAAACACTGAAAGACATCGACCTGCGCGATGATCCCGCCGCGCGCTGGTTCGTGAAGGACGAAACCGTGCAGGTGGCGTTTGCCGCCGAGCCCGGCGAACTGGTCAGCCGCGAGGGGCCGAACCGCTACCTGCGCGCCGACGCCATCGTGACGGGTGCCACCGGCGACCGCTGGGTGGTGTCGCGCGGGCGCTTCGATGCGCGCTACGTGGCCGTGGGGCCGAACGCGCACGGCGAGGCGGGTGCGTATCGCAACAAGCCCGTACCGGTGCTGGTCAAGGAAATGCCGGTCGCGTTCGCCCTGGAACGCTCGGCCGGCGGCGATGTGCTGACCGGCAAGCCGGGCGACTGGCTGATGCAATACGCGCCCGGCGACTATGGCATCACCGAGCGCGCAAGGTTTGTGGCGGTCTATCGCCCGACCGAAGGCCCGGCGGACGCGCCGGACGCCTAGTTTCCGCCGGCCAGCTGCACCAGCTTGAACGACGCGCGGGCCACGCAGCAGACGGTGCCCGAAGCGTCGCGGGCCTCGCCTTCGCAGAAGGCGATCTTGGCGCCCCGGCGCAGGATGCGCGCCTCGAACGTCAGCTCGCCGCGCGCGGCGGCCAGGAAATGCGTGGACATGTCGATCGTGATCACGCCCACGTCCAGCGGGGCATGCGAGCGCGCGGCGCCGCTCAGGGTGAAGTCCAGCACGGCCATCAGCGTGCCGCCATGCACGTCACCACGGCTGTTCACCACGTTCGGGCTGGCCGGCAGGCGCGTACGGCATAGCCCTTCCTCCATATGCACCGGCTGCAGGCCCAGCAGGCGCATCAGCGGAATCTCGATACCGAAATAGGGCTTGTCGGGGGTGCCCGGGGCGGCGGGGATGATCTCGTTCACTGCTGTTTCCTCTCTGCGGGTTCCGTATGGCGGAACCTCGATCCTTTTTCCGTTGGAATGGAGAGGATATGCGGATTGGTCGGGCGCTGCCAGACGGGGTGGCCGGTCAGCGCCCAAAGTCTGAGCGGTTGATACGCCGTTCAACCGGCGATATGGTCAGGCAAACAGCGCGTTGAGGCCCGCCACCGCCGCCGGCACGTCGCCAGCCTCGGTAATGGCCCGCACCACGGCCGCGCTGCCCACGCCGACATCGAGCACTTCGCGCATATTGCCGGCGCTCACGCCGCCAATGCCCACCAGCGACGGAATCACCGGCTTCATCAGCGTCACGTACGACTGGAAGCGGCCCATGCCTTGTGGCTGGGTCGGCATGACCTTGGTCGTGGTCGGGAAAATCGCGCCCAGCGCCAGGTAGCTGGGCCGGATCGCCGCTACGCGCAGCATCTCGGCGTAGCCGTGCGTCGACACGCCCAGGCGCAGGCCCGATGCGCGGATGGCGTCCAGGTCGGCCTCGTCCAGGTCTTCCTGGCCAAGATGGATGCCATAGATGCCGCTGTCGCCGCCGATGGCCGCGTGATGGTCGACCGCCACGCGCCAGTGGTCGTTGATGAACAGGCGCGACCTGGAGCCCTTGGCCGCGTTGGCCGCCCGCACCACTTCGGCCTTCACCTCGGCGGCATCGGCCGACTTGAAGCGCAGCTGCACGGTTGGCACCTGCAGCGGCACCAGTTGCTCGATCCAGTCGGCAGTCGGCATGACCGCATACAGGCCGAGATCGGGCGGGCACGGCGCGAAGGCCGGCGCCGGCTGGTCCGGCGAGACCAGCGCGGCATGGCGCACCTTCGGAAAGCGCGCGAAATCGCCCGGCCATGCGGTGCTGCCCGGCGCCCAGGCGCGGGCGATGCACAGCGCGTCGTGCGCGGGGAAATGCAGCGACAGCGCCGCCGTCAGCACCGCCACGAAGCCCGCCGAGTGCGCGGTTTCGTCGTCGGCCTGCGAATCGAGCACCCAGGTGCCCATCCACGAGCGTACGGTATCGATCCAGCGGCCGCCTTCGCGCTCCGACACGATCAGCACGGCATTGGCCGCCGCCACGCGGTCGATGATGTCGGCGGCGGCTTCGCCGTCCGACAGCACCACGTCGTGAGGGCCCAGCGTGGCCGGCGCATTGGCCAGCGGCCACACTTGCCAGGGCATCTCGTCACGGCCAAACACCGTGGCAAAGCGCCGCATCACGTCTTCAAACAGTGCGGCATCGATGGCCGCGGCAACACCCTGGCGCGTCATGCGCGATCCTCCGCGCCTTCGGCGTGCCAGAACGGCATGCCGACCACGGGCGTGCTGGCCTGCGCCACCTCGCGCTCGGGCATCGGCCCGGCCAGGTAGGCGGTGCGGCCGGCGTCCACGGCCAGCGCAAACGCACGGGCCATGTTCACCGGGTACGCGGCCTGCGCCACGGCGGTGTTCAGCAGCACGCCGTCGTAGCCCCATTCCAGCACCTGCGCCGCGTGCGACGGCAGGCCCAGGCCGGCATCGACGATCAGCGGCGTGTCGGGCAGACGGTCGCGCAGCGTGCGCATGGCGTGCGGATTCACGGCGCCACGGCCGGTGCCGATGGGGGCCGCCCAAGGCATCAGCGCCTGGCAGCCCACGTCGAGCAGGCGGCGGCACAGCACCAGGTCCTCGGTGCAGTACGGCAGCACCTTGAAGCCTTCCTTGATCAGCGTCTCGGCCACGGCCGGCAGGTTCAGCGTGTCGGGCTGCAGCGTGTAGTCGTCGCCGATCAGTTCGAGCTTGATCCAGTCGGTCTCGAAGACCTCGCGCGCCATCATCGCGGTGGTGATGACTTCCTGCGCCGTAAAGCAGCCGGCGGTGTTGGGCAGCACCGGCACGCCCAGCGTGCGCAGCATCTGCCAGAAGGTGTCGCCGCCCAGCGTCTGGCCGTCGCCATTGCCGACGGCGGTCTGGCGGCGCAGGGCCACGGTGATCATGGCCGGGCGCGACGCCTCCACGGCGGCCTGCAGCGTGGCCGGCGACGGATAGCGCGCGGTGCCCAGCAGCAGGCGCGAATCGAAGGATTCGCCGTACAGCACGAACGGGTCGCGCAGGGTTTCAGCAGGTTCAAATGTCATGGCAGTGCTTAGCCTCCCGTCACGGGTTGCACGAGGTCGATTTGGTCGCCCGCATTGAGCGAGGTGGCCGCATGCGCGGCGCGCGGCACGAACTGGCCGTTCACCGCAGCCGCGAACGGCGGCGCGATGGCGGCCGCGGTCACGGCGTCGGCCAGCGTGGCGGCGTCCGGCACGTCGAGCGGTTGGCCGTTGAGCAGGATTTGCATGATGGTTTTCGGTTAATGCAGCGTGCCGCCGGCGCCGGTCAGCACGTTGGACGCAGGCTCGTGCACGGGCGCGATCATGCCGGGCCAGCGCAACGCGGCCGGCACCGCATGGGCGGCAGGATCGCCGTCGAGCATCGCCCGGACGACGTGGCACGCGGCCTCGGTCACCGCCGGCGCGATCAGCCAGCCGTGCCGGTACAGGCCGTTCACACGCACCACGCGCGATTGCTGGTCCACGCGGATCGCGGGCAGGTGGTCGGGGCGCGTGGGGCGGCGCTGCACGTTCAGTTCCAGCACCCGCGCCTCGCCAAAGGCGGGATGCAGCGAGTGCGCAGCCGACAGCAGCTCCAGCGCGGAGCGCACGCTCATCGGCGAATCGTCCTCGCTTTCGATTTCGGTGGCGCCAATCACGTAGAGGTCGTTTGGCTTCGGCGCGATATAGATCGGGTAGCGCGGATGCAGCAGGCGCACCGGCCTGTGCAGCTTCACGTCCGGGGCATGCACGCGCGCCACTTCGCCACGCAAGCCGCGCAGGCCCGGCAGCGCCTGGCCTTGCGGACCAGCGGCATCGGTCCACGCCGCACGGGCGCCCAGGCCGCGGCAATCGAGCACGACGCCGGCCTTGATGCCCAGCGCGGGCAGCGCGTCGGCGTCGATCTCGCCCGCTTCCCACACACAGTGGAGCCCTTCCTCGATGGCGCACGACAGCAGCGCGCGCATCGCGCCCCGGTTGTCGAGCTGGCCTTCGCCCTGCAGCAGCAGGCCTTGCGGGAACCGCCCGGCCAGCGCGGGCTCGATCTGGCCCACGCCGTTGCCGTCCAGCGCGCGCAGGCGGGCCTGCACCAGTTCGGGCGGCGCCACGGCGCGCATGCGCCCGGTGAACAGCGACACCTCGCTGCGGTCTCGTGTATGCCATACCACCAGCGTGCCATCCTCCTGGAAGAACACGGGCTCGGGCAATTCCTGGATCCAGGTGCGCCACAGGTCGACGCTGGCGATGCCGAGGTCGACGATGCGCCGTTCGGCAATGGCCGATTCGGCCAGCGGCGCCAGCATGGCCGCGGCCACGTGCGCGGCCGAGCCGCTGCCGTCGGGGCCGCCACGCTCCACCAGCGCCACGCGGGCACCTGCGCGCACCAGCAGCCAGGCGGACAAACGCCCGGCCAGGCCGGCGCCGAGGATGGCGACATCGAAGGACTGTACTGCTGTCATGGGCTTGTATGCCGGCGGCATTGGCCAAGTAAGTGGCGCCGACCGGCCTCCGGTTGGGTGAATACCGCCGCGCCGCGTGGGGGCGCCGCGCGCGGAACTCAGGGTGCTACGGGTAATGCCGGGCGGCGCCGCGTGGGCGGCCGCCCGTCCTGCAAGACAACGCTTACGAGTAGATCTTCGAGCCCGACTTCACGAACTCGATCGACTTCTCTTCCATCCCCTTCTGGGCCGCCGGCAGCGATGCCGCATAGTCGCGCACTTCCTGCGTGATCTTCATCGAGCAGAACTTCGGCCCGCACATCGAGCAGAAGTGGGCGATCTTGGCGCCTTCGGCCGGCAGCGTGGCGTCGTGGAACGACCGCGCGCGCTCCGGATCGAGGCCCAGGTTGAACTGGTCTTCCCAGCGGAACTCGAAACGTGCCTTGGACAGCGCATTATCGCGCAGTTGCGCGCCGGGCCAGCCCTTGGCCAGGTCGGCGGCATGGGCGGCGATCTTGTACGTGATGATGCCTTCGCGCACGTCTTCCTTGTCCGGCAGGCCCAGGTGTTCCTTCGGCGTGACGTAGCACAGCATGGCCGTGCCCATCCAGCCGATATTGGCGGCGCCGATGCCGCTGGTGATGTGGTCGTAGCCCGGCGCGATGTCGGTGACCAGCGGTCCCAGCGTGTAGAACGGGGCTTCGTAGCAGTGCTTCAGTTCCTCGTCCATGTTGGCCTGGATGCGCTGCAGCGGCACGTGGCCCGGGCCTTCGATCATCACCTGGACATCGTGCTCCCACGCCTTGGCGGTCAGTTCGCCCAGCGTGCGCAGCTCGCCGAACTGGGCGTCGTCGTTCGAGTCGGCAATGCAGCCCGGACGCAGGCCGTCACCGAGGCTGAACGACACGTCGTACGCCTTCATGATTTCGCAGATCTCGTCGAAGTGCGTGTACAGGAAGTTTTCCTTGTGGTGCGCCAGGCACCACTTGGCCATGATCGAGCCGCCGCGCGACACGATGCCGGTCACGCGGTCTGCCGTCATCGGCACGTAGCGCAGCAGCACGCCGGCGTGGATGGTGAAGTAGTCCACGCCCTGCTCGGCCTGCTCGATCAGCGTGTCGCGGAACATTTCCCAGGTCAGGTCCTCGGCGATGCCGCCGGTCTTGTCCAGCGCCTGGTAGATCGGCACCGTGCCGATGGGCACCGGCGAATTGCGCAGGATCCACTCGCGCGTTTCGTGGATGTGCTTGCCGGTGGACAGGTCCATGATGGTGTCGGCGCCCCAACGGATCGACCACACCATCTTTTCCACTTCCTCGGCCAGCGACGACGTGACCGCCGAATTGCCCAGGTTGCCGTTGATCTTCACGCGGAAGTTGCGGCCGATGGCCATCGGCTCCAGTTCCGTGTGGTTGATGTTGGCGGGGATGATCGCGCGGCCGGCGGCCACTTCGCGACGCACGAATTCCGGCGTCATGTCTTCCGGACGCAGCGGCAGCGCGGCGCCTAGGGCGTTGCCCGGGTGCTGGCGCAGCAGCGCCTTGTATTCGGGCTTGTCGTACAGCGCCTGCATGTTCAGCGATTCGCGCAGCGCCACGTATTCCATTTCGGGCGTGATGATGCCCTTGCGCGCGTAGTGCATCTGCGACACGTTCGCGCCGGCCTTGGCGCGGCGCGGGTTGGTCAGCTGGGCAAAGCGCAGGTGCGCCGTGGCGGGGTCGTTGGCGCGCGCCAGGCCGTATTCCGACGACAGGCCAGACAGCACCTCGGTGTCATTGCGCTCTTCGATCCACTTCGCGCGCACGTGCGGCAGGCCGGTCTTCAGGTCGATATGCACGTCGGGGTCGCTGTACGGGCCCGAGGTGTCGTAGACGGGAATCGGCGGGTTCGCCATCTCGCCCTTGTCGGTGCGCGTGGCGGTCTGCAGGATCGTGCGCGACGGCACGCGGATATCCGGGCGGCTGCCCGTCAGGTAGGTCTTGCTCGAAGCCGGATAGGCGAATTTCTGGTCGAGATCGCTTTCCAGCGACTCAAACGATGCGGCGGGGGCAGTACGGGCCATGGGTGTCGTCCTCTCTCTTGCGGGGATGGACGAAACCAGGAGCCCTGTGAGCCGACCTGCGCGGCTTGGCCGGCGGCGGCGTCCCGTTGCGGAAAAAGCGGTTTTCCCGCGGGACAAGAGGCAAATCGGTTTTTGTGAAACTTCCCACGCCGGTACTAGCCGGATCGGGTTCGAAGGGACTCTCTCAGCGCGCCCGGCCCATCCGGACGGCACCCCTGTTTCATCCAACGGGGTGAATTTAAGCACAAGCCCAAGCCACGCGCTACCCGAAATTCTGTCCCGGCTGTCGTGCTTCACGGTATCGGAATCATGGTGCCTTGCAGCATTGCGAACGGGGAAGTTGCCGTACCATGGCCGCAGCCCGCCGAAGTGCCGAGAAGCATTGCCGCTCCAGGAGATGCCATGACCGCCACACCCGCCGCCGGCGTTGATCCCACGCAAACCGAACAAACCCACAGCGTGTTCAACCAGGTGCCCGACCTTGCCCACTACAACCTGTTCGATACCGATCCCGGCCTGCGTGCCGCGCTGGACCGGCTAGGCGGCGCCTGGCATGCCGATGCGCTGGCGGGCTACGGCGCCCGGCTTGGCGATCCCGAGGTGCAGGCGTGGGCCGCCGATGCCAACCGCCTGACGCCGGAACTGCATACCCACAGCCGCACCGGCGAACGGATCGACCAGGTGCAGTTTCACCCCGCCTGGCACCACCTGCTGGCCCTGCTGCGCAGCCAGCAATTGCAGGCCCTGCCCTTCGCCCAACCGCGCGCCGGGGCGTGGGTGGCGCGCACGGCCGGGTATTTCCTGCAGGCCCAGGTGGAGTCGGGCTCGCTCTGCCCCACCACCATGACGCTCGCCAGCATCCCGGTGCTGAGCAAGGAACCGGCACTGTTTCGTGACCTGGAAGCCCGTTTGTTCTCGACGGAGCACGATCCGCGCGACCTGCCCTGGCGCGACAAGACCGCCGTGATGATCGGCATGGGCATGACCGAGAAGCAGGGCGGCTCCGACGTCCGCGCCAACACCACCATGGCGATGCCGGTGCGCGGCAAAGGCCGTGGCGCCGAATACGCGCTGACCGGCCACAAGTGGTTTTTCTCGGCGCCGATGTGCGATGCCCACCTGGTGGTGGCACGCATGGGCGCGGCCGATGGCCCCCTGTCATGCTTTTTCGTGCCGCGCTTCCGCGACGACGGCAGCAAGAACCCGATCCTGATCCAGCGGCTCAAGGACAAGCTCGGCAACAAGTCCAATGCCAGCAGCGAGGTGGAATTCCGCGGCGCTTCCGGCATCCTGATTGGCGAGGAAGGCCGTGGCATTCCCACGATCATCGAGATGGCCACCAATACGCGGCTCGACTGCGTGATCGGCAGCGCCGCGCTGCTGCGCGCGGCGCTGGTGCAGGCGCTGCATCACGCGCGCCACCGCATGGCATTCGGCCGGCTGCTGGCCGACCAGCCGCTGATGCGCAATGTGCTGGCCGACCTGGCGCTGGAGTCCGGGGCAGCCACGCAGATGATGATGGCGCTGGCCAACGCCTTCGAGCACGCCGACCACGATCCCCAAGCCGCTGCATGGAAGCGCGTGATGACGCCGGCCGCCAAGTTCTGGATCTGCAAACGTGCGCTGGAGGCCACCGGCGAGGCGATGGAGGTCTGGGGTGGCAACGGCTACGTCGAAGAAGGCCCGATGGCACGGCTGTATCGCGAGGCGCCCGTCAATTCGATCTGGGAGGGCTCGGGCAACATCATGTGCCTGGATGTACTGCGCGCGCTGCAGCGCAATCCCGACGATGGCGCACGCATCCTCCAAGATCTGGCCCGGCTCTCGAACGGCCATGCCGCAGTCCGTGAGGAGCTTGCATCACTTCAGGCGATGCTGCACGGCCCTGCCGAAGCGCTCGAAGCCAGCGCACGCCGGTTTGCGCAAGGCCTTGTGCTGACCGCGCAGGCCGCGCTGATGATTGCCCACGCTGCTCCGGAATCGGCCGAGCAGTTCGTGGCGAGCCGCCTGGGCCGCCAGCACGGCCGCGTCTTCGGCACCCTGGATGCCGATATCGTCACCTTGGGCCGTATCACTTCGCGCGCTTGGCCGACCTGATACTTATAGTGTGCGGACATCGCACACTGCGTGTTGCAGGGCAGCACCCCCCACCTTCAGGGGACATGCCCCTTGCCGTAAACGTTGTGGCGACGGGCTCCGGCCTGCCTGCGAAAACCTTCCAAGTCGTCACAACGGACGGTCCACGCCAAGTAACGTGGCCGCCAAGCCACCCTATGAATATCAGCAAACGTCTGCTTCTTACGCTGTCCCTCGCATTACTCGCGCTACTCTTCGTTGGCCTCGGCGGTATCTGGCAACTGTCCAAGGCCGAGGATCGCTTCGAGTACTTCAACGACAACACGCTGGCCAGCGTGCGCGACCTGAACACCGCCAGCAATGCGTTCGCCATGACGCGCGTGGCCCTGTACCGCCACGCGCTGGCCGAGGACAAGGCCGCCCAGGCCGACGCCGACGCCGCACTGGAAAAGTCGCTCAAGCGTTTTGACGACCTGATGGCCAAGTACGAGCGCGAGGACATTTCCGACGACACCGATCGCAAGCTGCTCGAAGCCGACCGTGCGGCGGCCCAGCAGTTTCGCGGCCTGATTCCGGCCTTCCTGGAGCGCTCGCGCGCCGATGACCGGACCACCACGCAGCAGATGCTGACGTCGGGCGACCTGAACAAGGTGTCCAGCACGGTGCGCAAGGCCCTGGACGAGCATCTGGACTACAACACCAAGCTCGGCGAGCAGGCGGTGTCCTTCAACAAGGACCAGTACCACACGTCCGTGCGCGTGTTCGTGATCGTGATCCTTGTGGCCATTGCGATGACCGGCTTTCTGGCCTTCGGCCTGTACCAGCGCATCCGCAGCAGCCTGGACGAAATACAGGGCACGCTGGAGCACGTCAGCAAGACGCTCGATCTCGACCATCGCGCCCCGGTCGACCGCCTGGACGAAATCGGCCTGACCGCGCAGTCGTTCAACGTGCTGATCGAGCGCGTGGCGGGCACGCTGCGCGAAGTGCGCCGCTCCACCGATTCAGTGAGCGTGGCCGCCGCGCAGATCGCCGCCGGTAACGTCGACCTGTCGTCGCGCACCGAAGAGCAGGCTGCGTCGCTGGAGGAAACGGCATCGAGCATGGAACAGCTCACCGCCACCGTGCGCCAGAACGCCGAGAACGCCCGCCAGGCATCGTCGCTGGCGTCGAACGCCGCACTGGTGGCCGACGAAGGCAACCAGTCGGTGCAGCAGATGGTGGGCACGATGGGCGCCATCAGCAGCAGCTCCGAGCGTATCGCCGAGATCACCAACCTGATCGAAGGCATCGCCTTCCAGACCAACATCCTGGCGCTGAACGCCGCCGTGGAAGCGGCGCGTGCGGGCGAACAGGGCCGCGGCTTTGCCGTGGTGGCCGGCGAGGTGCGCAGCCTGGCGCAGCGTTCGTCGAGCGCCGCCAAGGAAATCAAGGAACTGATCGAGGCTTCGGTCGATACGGTGCGTACCGGCTCCGGCCAGGCCGAGGAAGTCGGCAAGACCATGACCGACATCCGCACGGCCGTGAAGCGCGTGTCCGACATCATCGCGGAAATCTCGGCGGCCTCGCAGGAACAGAGCGCGGGCATCGAACAAGTGGGTCACGCCGTGGGCCAGATGGACCAGGTCACGCAGCAGAACGCCGCGCTGGTGGAAGAAGCCGCCGCCGCCGCGCAATCGCTGGACGAACAGGCCGGCCGCCTGCGCGACATGGTGGGCCAGTTCCAGATGCGTGGCTGATGTTTTGCTCCCCTCTCCCGCATGGCGGGAGAGGGGCAAAACCAATCCCCCCTCAGTCCGCCACCGCCGCCTCGCGGATCCGCAGCGTCACGTGCGGCGCGTAGCGGATCAGGTCGTGGGCGCGCTCGCCGATCATGATGGCCGGCGCGTTGGTATTGCCGCCCACCAGCGTCGGCATGATCGACGCATCCACGACCCGCAGCCCCTCCACGCCACGCACCCGCAGTTGCGGGTCCACCACGGCCAGCGCGTCCATGCCCATGCGGCAGGTGCCCACCGGGTGATAGATCGTGTCCGCGTGCCGGCGGATCATTTCGCACGCCGCCTCGTCATCGCTGCCATCGAGCCGCAACGTCTCCGAGTACAGTTCGCGGCCGCCGAAGACGGCCAGCGGCGCCTGCATGAAGATCCGCCGCACGATGCGCAGGCCTTCCAGCATCGATGCCATGTCTTGCGGATCGGACAGGTAGCGCGGGTCGATGCGCGGCGCCTGCCGCATGTCGGCCGACGCCAGCCTGACCTCGCCACGGCTGCGCGGACGCAGCACGCAGACATGGCAGGAATAGCCATGGCCAAGGTTGATGCGCCGCATGTGGTTGTCGGCCATGCCGACCACGAAGTGCAGTTGCAGATCGGGCTCGGCCAGGTCCGGACGGCTGCGCACGAACGCGCCGGCCTCGGCAAAATTCGACGTCATCATGCCGGTCCGCTCGCGCCGGTAGCGCAGGAGTTCGGCCACCAGCCGCCTTGCCCCGCCCAGCGAAATGCCAAACAGGTCGGACGCCGG
This sequence comes from Cupriavidus pauculus, assembly GCF_002858765.1. GTDB lineage: Bacteria > Pseudomonadota > Gammaproteobacteria > Burkholderiales > Burkholderiaceae > Cupriavidus > Cupriavidus pauculus_B. The sequence continues at coordinate 422,149 of NZ_PJRP01000001.1, read as the reverse complement.
CACACGCTTGTGCAGGATGGTGTCCAGATGATCCTGCAGGTTGCCGCCGACGCCCGGCAGGTCATGCACCACGTCGATGCCGTGCTCGCGCAGATGGGCGGCCGGCCCCACGCCTGACGCCATGAGCAACTGCGGCGACCCGAACGCCCCGGCCGACACGATCACTTCGCGGCGCGCGCGCAGCACAACCTCCTGGCCGTCGCGCCACGCCAGCACCCCCACGGCGCGGCGCTTTTCAAACAGGATGCGCAGCACCTGCGTGCCGGTCATCACATGCAGGTGGCTGCGGCCGCCGTTGCAACTGCCGTCCCGGGCATTGCCGCCGTGCAGGTAGGCGCGCGCGGCGTTCCAGCGCTCGCCATTGTGCTGCGTGACCTGATACCAGCCCACGCCCTCCTGCTCCTCGCCGTTGAAATCATCGTTGCGCACGATGCCGGCGTGCTGCGCGGCATCGATGAAATGCTGGCCGAACGGATTCGGCGAGCGCAGGTCGCTGACATGCAGCGGACCGGTGCCGCCGTGCAGCGGATCGTCGTCATGGCCGGCCACGCGTTCATTGCACTCGGCGCGGCGGAAGTACGGCAGCACATCGTCCCACGACCAGCCGTCGCAGCCTGCGGCGGCCCACCAGTCGTAGTCGGCGGGCCGGCCGCGCATATAGATCATGGCGTTGATCGAAGACGATCCACCCAGGCCGCGCCCGCGCGGCTGGTATCCGCGCCGCCCGCCAAGTTCCGGTTGCGGCGCGGTCAGGTAACCGTAGTTGCGTGCGCCGGCGCGCGGCAGCATGGCGGCGCAGCCGGCAGGTGTGCGTACCAGCACATGGTGGTCATGGGCGCCGGTTTCCAGCAGCGCGATGGTGTCGTTGCCGCTGTCGGCCAGCCGCCCCGCCAGCGCGCAGCCTGCCGAGCCCGCGCCCACGACGAGATAGTCAAAGGTGGTTTCCATCTGTCTCCTCGCGTGTCCGGTGCCGGTCAAGTTCCCGACGGACGCCCGCCGCGAAAGTCCAGTTTAGGCGCTGCCGCCGGGGTGGTGAAGCGGGGCAACCCCCGAAACCCGGTGGCCTGCGCGCGGCGCCGCACGCCCCGCGTTTGGGAGGTGTCCTCCATTGCGATAACCGCCACTCTGCCTTATGGTGCGCGATGGCCCAAGGGAAATCCGATCCCGCCAAAGGAGACCGCCGATGAGAGAAGTGCCCGCCATGTCCACGGTGTTCAACGCCATGCATGCCGCGTCGCGCCACGACCAATCCCCGGACTGGGCGATCCGGGCGGACCGGCTGCGGCGCCTCAAGGCGCTGGTACGCGACAACCACGACGGCATTGCGGCGGCCATCAGCGCCGATTTCACGAATCGGCCCCGCCAGGAGACGGCGCTGCTGGAGGTCTTCCCCAGCATTTCGGGCATCGATGACGCACTGCGGCATGGCAAGCGCTGGGCGCGCGTGCGGCGGGTGAAGACCGGGCTCTGGTTCAAGCCGGGCAAATCGCGCCTGGTTCCGCAGCCGCTGGGCGTGATCGGCATCGTGGTGCCCTGGAACTACCCGCTCTACCTGACCATCGGGCCCCTGACCGGCGCGCTGGCGGCCGGCAACCGGGCGATGGTCAAGTTGTCCGAATACACGCCGCGGTTTTCCGAATTGTTTGCGCAGCTGGTACAGGCCGCATTCGCGCCTGACGAGGTAGCGGTCGTCAACGGCGATGCCGAGGTGGCCGCCGCGTTTAGCGCGCTGCCGTTCGACCACCTGCTGTTCACCGGTTCCACCAGCGTCGGCCATCACGTGATGAAGGCCGCCGCCGCGAACCTGACCCCGGTGACACTGGAACTGGGCGGCAAGTCGCCGGCCATCATCGGCCCCGGCGCGGATTTCGAGCGCGCCGTGGAGCGCATCCTGGTGGGCAAGCTGCTCAATGCGGGCCAGACCTGCATTGCGCCGGACTATGTGCTGGTGCCAGCCGATCAGCGCGACCGCCTGGTCGACACCGCGCGGCGCGTGGTGAGCCGGCTCTATCCCGATATCGCGCGCAATCCCGACTACACGAGCATCATCAGCGCACGCCATTTCGACCGCCTGGTATCGCTGGTCGACGCCGCGCAGGCCGCTGGCGCACGGGTGGTGCCGCTGACCGATGCCGGTCCGGATGCCGCCGCCCGCCAGTTGCCGCCCGTGCTGCTGACCGACGTACCGGACGACGTGCGTGCCATGCAGGAAGAGATTTTCGGGCCGGTGCTGCCCGTGGTGACGTACCGCAACCTCGACGACGCGATCGGCTTCGTCAATTCCCGCCCGCGTCCGCTGGCGCTTTATGTATTCGACAAGGGTGGCGACGTGGTGGATCGCGTGATGCGCCAGACCGTGGCCGGGGGCGTGACGGTCAACGACACGCTGTTCCACATCGCCCAGGATGACCTGCCATTTGGCGGCGTGGGGCCCAGCGGCATGGGCGACTACCACGGCGAGGCCGGCTTCAAGACGTTCTCGAAGTTCAAGCCCGTGTTCTATCAGGCCGGCCTGAATGGCGCCGGGCTGCTCAAGCCGCCCTATGGCAAGCGATTCGAGTCGATGCTGAAGATGCTGTTGCGGTAGTTCTCGAAAGGCTCCCCTCTCCGAGCTGGGGAGAAGGGTTGGGGGAGAGGGCGGCGAGGTTCTGCTTGCCGACTTGCCGCAATTTGAACTGCCGCGCCCTCTCCCCATGCCCCGCCTCCCCGACGCGGGAGCGGGGCGAAAACCGCAGGACTCAGGCGGCCAGCATCGGCTTGCCCAGCATGCGCGACAGCACGGCCTCGGGCGAATGGGTACGGTCGCCGATCGCGGCCGCGTCCAGGTAAATGGTCTGCTCCATCATCGCCTTGCCGCGCATGGCGGCGTGCAGCAGCTGGTCGCTGAACACGATCCAGGTGGCACCGGGCGGAAAGTGGAATTCCTGCTGCGGCACGGTCTTCTGATAGTCCAGGTCGGCCTTGGCCAGGTCGTGCAATTGCAGCATGCGGTGATCGTATTCACTGCGTTCGCGCTTGGTGATGTGCAGCGTTTTCATCAGCCAGGCTTGGCCCGGCCACATGCCGTGTGTCTTGGGCACGAAGCGCGTAGCAAAATCGCCAAACGGCTCGCCCACGCGCCACACGCGCGGCGCTTCGGGGTCGATATTGTGGAACACGCGCAGCAGGCGCTTGCCCAGCATCGGGTTCGACGGGAACGAATCCACATGCAGGCGCGTATCGTCCTTGCGCCAGCTGACCGGGCGGCCGGCGATTTCGCTCGGGCGCAGCGACGTGCCTGCGCGCGTCATATGTCCCTCGTACTCGGGGAACAGCGTGCGGATCAGCGATTCGCTCGACGTGGCATAACGATGGATCAGGTTGTACAGATCGGTCAGATCCTGCTGGGTGCCGGCCGCCCCGCGCACGGCCTTGTCGTTGGCGCGCAGGTTGATGTTCTTCGACTTGCCGTCGGAATAGCGCGGATCCAGGAAGCGTTCCTCGCCCGGCTGGAAGCGGAACGCCAGGTCCGGAAAGTACAGCACGGCGCCCTGCTCCAGTTCGCGGCGCAGCGTGGCACGCGTCTCGGGCGTTACCTCGGGCGACCAGTCGGTGTAAGGCCGGGTGCGGATCAGGTCCAGGGACATGGCAATTCCGATAAATTCAGGTTGACCGGATTCTACCCCGCACGAGGTCATTCGCCCCGGTGATGCCGGCGCAACAAAAAACCCCGCGGGTCCCAGGGGACCGGCGGGGTCATGCAGCCTTGCTGAAGGCGCTTGGGGCGCTTACAGGCCGGCGGCGGCGCGCAGCACGGCGGCCTTGTCGGTGGCTTCCCACGAGAATTCCGGCTCTTCGCGGCCAAAGTGGCCGTAGGCGGCGGTCTTCTCGTAGATCGGGCGCAGCAGGTCCAGCATCTGCACGATGCCCTTCGGACGCAGGTCGAAGTGTTCCTGCACCAGCTCGGCAATCTTCTCGTCGGAGATCTTGCCGGTGCCTTCCGTGTACACGGTCACGTTGATCGGGCGAGCCACGCCAATGGCGTAGCTGACCTGCACCTGGCACTGACGCGCCAGGCCGGAGGCCACCACGTTCTTTGCCACGTAGCGGGCAGCGTAGGCAGCCGAGCGGTCGACCTTCGACGGGTCCTTGCCCGAGAACGCGCCACCACCGTGCGGCGAAGCACCGCCGTAGGTGTCGACGATGATCTTGCGGCCGGTCAGGCCGCAGTCGCCTTGCGGGCCACCGATCACGAAACGGCCGGTCGGGTTCACCAGGTACTTGGTGTCCTTCAGCATGTCGGCGGGCAGCACCGGCTTGATGATCTCTTCGATCACGGCTTCGCGGATCTGCGCTTGCGAAATGTCCGGCGAATGCTGGGTCGACAGCACCACGGTGTCAACGCTGTGCGGACGGCCGTCCACGTAGCGCACGGTCACCTGCGACTTGGCATCGGGACGCAGCCAGGGCAGGCGGCCATCACGGCGCAGTTGCGACTGGCGCTCGACCAGGCGGTGCGAGTAGTAAATCGGGAACGGCATCAGTTCCGGCGTCTCGTCGCAGGCGTAGCCGAACATCAGGCCCTGGTCGCCGGCGCCCTGGTTCAGGTAGTCGTCCGATGCACGGTCCACGCCCTGGGCGATGTCCGGCGACTGCTTGTCGTAGGCGACGAGCACGGCACAGCCCTTGTAGTCGATGCCGTAGTCGGTGTTGTCGTAGCCAATGCGCTTGATGGTGTCGCGTGCGACCTGGATGTAGTCGACGTTGGCGGTCGTGGTGATTTCACCCGCCAGCACCACCAGACCGGTGTTGCAAAGCGTTTCGGCCGCCACACGGGCGTACTTGTCCTGGGCAAGGATGGCGTCCAGGACGGCGTCCGAAATTTGGTCAGCGACTTTGTCAGGATGGCCTTCGGAGACGGATTCCGAAGTAAAGAGGAAATCGTTCGACACGATCTAGTTTCTCCAGGTTGGCTATCGGCTATTGCGTGCCACCCTAGGAAACGGTGCGGCGACGCTTTAGCGGTATTTGGGCCGCTCCGGTAGAGCGGCATCGCCCCGCAAGTTGTCAGTTAACTCGGCGATGGCAGGTATTATACCGCCCTGCCGCTTCCGTTGCAGGCTGCTGATTCTCCAAATAACGGCGGGAAACGGTCGTTACTCAGAATTCCCCGACTGCTTTTGCGGTTTTTCCGCGTTACCGGCTCCGTCTTGCCCGCACCGACATGACCTTTCTCTTCTGGCTCATCTCCCGACTGCCCCTGCGCGTGCTCCACGCCGTCGGCGGCGCATTGGGACTGCTGGCGGCGCGCCTGCCTGGCCGCTACGGGCAGCGCCTGACGGAGAATTTTCGCCATGCCTACCCCCAAGCCACCGACGCCATGATCGCGGAGTCGGCGCGCCACACTGGCCGGCTCATCATGGAGATGCCGTACTTCTGGAGCCGAAAGTCCATCACCGTGCGAACCGACAATTTCGACGCCCTGTGGTGCGAAGCCATCAAGCTCGACACGACCGGCGCCGGCATGATCGTGCTGACACCGCACCTGGGCTGCTTCGAGATACTGCCGCAGCTCCACTCACAGAGGCGCCGGGTGACCTGCCTGTTCAAGCCGCCACACCAGCCGTGGCTGCGCGACTTTGTCGAAAAAATGCGCGCGCGGCCCGGCGTGGCCATGGCACCGGCCACGCCGCGCGGCGTGCGCATGCTGGCCAAGGCACTCAAGCGCGGCGAGACGGTCGGCATCCTGCCCGATCAGGTGCCAAGCGGCGGTGAAGGCACCTGGGCGCCCTTTTACGGCAAGCCCGCCTATTCGATGACGCTGGTGCATCGGCTGCAGAAGCTGACCGGTGCCCCCGTGGTGATGGTCTTTGCCGAACGGCTGCCACGTGGAGTCGGTTACCGCGGCCACCTGCGCGTGCTGTGCGGCGGCGGCATGCTGCCGGATGACCCGTCGGCGGCGTCTACTGTCATCAATGCAACGATCGAGGAGTTGATCGAGATCGATCCGACGCAATATTTGTGGGGATATAACCGCTACAAGCAGCCGGCCGGTGCCGAACCGCCGACGGAAATGGACCGCGCCACGCCGGCGGTCACCAACAACGAGAATCGATGAGCCGCATCTTTACCTGGCTCGGCATCGGCCTTTTGACGGTGCTGGGCAAACTCCCCTACGCCTTTGTGGCCCGCTTTGGCGAGGCACTGGGCAGCCTCTTGTACCGCGTGCCGAATCCGCGCCGCGAGGTCGTGCGCGCCAACCTGCGCCTGTGCTTTCCGGAGCGCAGCGACGCTGAAATCGAGGCCCTGGCGCGCGAAACCTATCGCAAGGTGTTCCGCAGCTTTGCCGAAGGCGGCATTTTCTGGACCTGCGGAGATGCCAAGATGCGCCGCTTGGTGCAAATCAAGGACCATGGCAACGTGCTGGCGCTAGACGGCACGCCGCATATCCTGGTGACGCTGCACCTGTCGGGCCTGGAAGCCGGCGCCATCCGCCTGACCATGCACCTGCGCGACAACGTCGGCCGCTCCGGTGCGTCGCTGTACACGGTGCAGAAGAATAAGCTGTTCGACGACTTCCTGAAGGTGGCGCGTGGCCGCTTCGGCGCCAATATGATCTCGCGCAATGACAGCGTGCGTAACATCCTCCGGGTGCTGAAGAAGGGCGAGGCACTGCAGCTGATTTCCGATATGGACTTCGGCGAACGCGATTCGGAGTTCGTGCCATTCTTCGGCGTGCAGGCGCTGACGCTGACGTCGGTGTCCCGCCTGGCGCGGCTGGCCGGCGCCCGGGTGGTGCCGATCTATACCGAGCAGCTGCCCGACTACCAGGGTTATGTGCTGCATCTGCTGCCCCCCTGGGACGGCTATCCCGGCGAAAGTGTCACGGACGACACCCGCCGCATGAACGCGTTCTTTGAAGAGGCGATCCGGCCGCGCATTGCCGACTACTACTGGGTGCACAAGCGCTTCAAGCACCGGCCGCCCGGCGAACCGGACATCTACTGATTACAATCGGCACCATGAAACTCCAGTTCACCAAGATGCACGGCGCCGGCAACGATTTCATCGTGCTGGACGGCATTCACCAGAAGCTCGACCTGACTGACGCGCAGTGGCGCGCGCTGGCCAGCCGCCACTTCGGCATCGGCGCCGACCAGATCCTGATCGTCGAGAAATCGGCGCGCGAGGACGTCGACTTCCGCTATCGCATCTTCAACGCCGACGGCGGAGAGGTGGAGCACTGCGGCAACGGCGCCCGCTGTTTCGTCCGCTTTGTCACCGACAAGGGCATGACCGACAAGCGTTCCGTGCGCGTGGAAGTCATGAATGGCGTCATTACGCTGACGCTGCAGGACGATGGCCAGGTCACCGTGGACATGGGGGCGCCCGAACTGACGCCGGCACGCGTGCCGTTCGTCGTCGACGGCCTGCCCACGCGCGCCGAGGGCGACGACACGCTGTACGGCCTTGAAGTCAACGGCCGCACCGAGTGGATGTCCGCCGTGTCGATGGGCAACCCGCACGCGGTGCAGGTGGTGGACGATGTCGAGCAGTTTCCGGTGCTGCAGGACGGCCCCGTGATCGAGCATCACAAGTCGTTCCCGAACCGCGTCAACGCCGGTTTCATGGCGATCGTCGACCGCCACACCATCAATCTGCGCGTCTTCGAGCGCGGCGCGGGCGAAACCCTGGCCTGCGGCACGGGGGCCTGTGCCGCCGTGGTAGCCGGCATTCGCCGCGGTCTGCTCGATTCGCCAGTCAAGGTGCATACGCATGGCGGCGACCTCAGCATCGCCTGGCAGGGCGTGGGCCAGTCGGTACAGATGACCGGCCCGGCCACGACCGTCTTTGAAGGGTCTATTGACCTGTCCACGCTCCCTGCCTGACCATTAGGGCTCGCCCCCGCACCTGGCGGGGGCCGTGTGGAATGCGGGGCGATACCGGCCCCGCCACCGGAGAGCCCATGAGCCTGGACGATTTCCGCATTACTTCGGGCAAGCAGTTCAAGCTTGCCGCCTTTGACGCTGGCAGCAAGCCACTGTCCACCGGCAGCAAGGCGTCCGACACCGCCCACCTTGCCGAGCTGGGTGGCCAGCTTGATGCCGTGCAGGACATCTTCTACGCCGAGCACAAGCACAAGCTGCTGATCGTGCTGCAGGGCATGGACACCAGCGGCAAGGACGGCACCGTCCGATCGGTCTTCCGCAGCTTCGATCCGCTAGGCGTGCGCGTCGCCAGCTTCAAGGCGCCCACACCCGAGGAACTGGCCCGCGATTACCTGTGGCGCGTGCATGCCCAGGTGCCGCGCAAGGGCGAGATCGCGATCTTCAACCGCAGCCACTACGAAGACGTGCTGATCACGCGCGTGCATGGCTGGATCGACGATGCCGAATGCAAACGGCGCTTCCGGCAGATCCGCGAGTTCGAGCAGATGCTGGTGGAGACCGGCACGACCATCGTCAAGTGTTTCCTGCATATATCGAAAGCCGAGCAGAAGCAGCGGCTCGAGGAACGGATTGCAGATCCGCAGAAACACTGGAAATTCGACATGCAGGACCTGGCCGAACGCAAGTTCTGGAAGGAGTACCAGCAGGCCTACGAGGACGCCATCGCGGCCACTGCCACGCCTGAGGCGCCCTGGTACATCGTGCCTGCCGACTCGAAGAGCCACCGCAACCTGATGGTGGCAGAGATCCTGCGGGCCATCTTCGACAAGCTGCGGCCCGACTACCCGCCACCCAAGCCCGAACTGGCAAAGGTCGTGGTCGAGTGAAACGCGCCCGGCGGCAACGGCGCGTCAGTCGCTGCCGTTGCCGCGATGCACGTCGTGCGTGACAAACGGCCGTTCGGGGCCGGGCATGGCCAGCCAGTGCGGATGCTTGAGCGTGTCGCGGATATCCTCGAGCCCGCTGGACCAGTGCTCGTGCATCGTCAAAACGCCAAACTGATAGTCCTTGGCGCTGCCTTCAAAGCTCTTGTCGCGATAAATCAGCTGGATGACGTTGCGGCGCGCATCGCAGGCGTGGTCGGCCGCACGCTTGTACCACGGGTCTTCGCGCTTTGACGCGGGCACCAGGGCCATCAGTTCACTCAGCATGCGGCGGTAGTTCTGCTGTTCGCGCATGGTATCGGTGATGGCGCGCGTGCGGCTGGAGTACTGGATATCCTTCTGCCGCTCGGCCACGTCCAGCAAGTTGTGCGGCAGCTTGCCGCGGGCGCTCCACAGGTCCACCTGGAAGATCAGCGCGTCACGTCGCGGCTGGGCAGTCAGCACTTCCTGCAACGGCGTGTTCGATACCAGCCCGCCATCCCAGTAGTACTCGCCATCGATCTCGACGGCCGGAAAGCCCGGCGGCAGCGCGCCCGAGGCCATGAAATGCTCGGCACGCAGCGTCATGCGAGTGTTGTCGAAATACGCGAAGTTGCCGGTGCGCACGTTGACCGCGCCCACCGACACGCGCATTTCCTTCGGCCGGTTGATCCGGTCGAAGTCCACAAAGCGCTCCAGCGTGGCCTTGAGCGGCGCGGTGTCGTAGTAGCTGGCGCTGCCCGGGTCGTCAAAGCGCGACCACAGGTCGGCAATGTTGCGCGGCGAGAAAAAGCCACGCTGGCCTTCCAGCAGCGCGCGCGTGGCGTTGATGCCATCGAACCAGATACGCATGGGCTCCGGCCACATCGGCGCCGCCTCGGTCAGCAGGTCCAGCGGCAGCCCGGGCAGCCACGGCTGGGCGCAGATGTATTCCCAGAACGCCCGCAACTGCGCGACGCGCGTCTCGGGCGGATTGCCGGCGATGACCGCCGCGTTCAACGCACCAATGGAAATCCCGGCAATCCAGTTCGGATGGATGCCACCTTCGGCCAGGCCCTGGTAGACCCCAGCCTGATAGGAGCCGAGCGCCCCGCCGCCCTGCAGCACGAGCGCGCGGATGGCATAGGCTTCATGGGCCGGCCCCTCATGCGGAGGCGCGTCAGGCGTGCAATGCTCGAGTGGCGGCGCGCGGCGCCGGCCCGCCGGCCGCTTTGCCTTGGCCGGTGTGGCCGCGTCGGTCGCCGAATCTTGGGGCGGCGCGCCCTGCTCGCCAATCTCGCGCTTGATCGCATCCTGGTTCTGCCGCCGCTTTTCTGCCACGCCCATGCTCCCCTGAAAATGAAAACGGCCCCAAGCGGGGCCGTGTGCAACACAACTGTCAGACGCCGTACTTCTGACGATAGGCAGCGACGGCGTCGCGAGAGTTCCCGAGCGCCGGGTCTTGCGAGGCATCCAGGTACGCCAGCAGGTCCTTCAGCGACGCGATGGCGATCACCGGCACGCCGTATTCGCGCTGCACGTCCTGCACGGCCGAATGCGTGCCGATGTTGTCGGCGGTGCCGCTCTTTTCCATGCGGTCCAGGGCGATCAGCACGGCGGCCGGTTCGGCGCCCGCGGCACGGATCATCTGCATCGACTCGCGCACCGAGGTGCCGGCCGAGATCACATCGTCGACGATCACCACCTTGCCCTGCAGCTTGGCGCCCACCAGCGTGCCGCCTTCGCCATGGTCCTTGGCTTCCTTGCGGTTATAGGCAAACCCGACATCGCGGCCCATGCCGGCCAGCGCCACGGCCGTGGCCGATGCCAGCGTGATGCCCTTGTAGGCGGGTCCGAACAGCACGTCGAACTGCAGTCCCGAGTTGATCAGGGTCTTCGCGTAGAATTGCGCCACCTGGCCCAGCATCGCACCCTGGTTGAACAGGCCTGCGTTGAAGAAATACGGCGACTTGCGGCCAGCCTTGGTCACGAATTCGCCAAAAGACAGCACGCCTGCGTCCAATGCAAAGCGGATAAAGGTCTGGCTCAGGTCGGCCGGCGTCGTCTGCTGCGTCATCTTTTCTCTCTGAATTTCAAAATTTCCCGAGATGTTACGGATTATCAGCGCCAACCTCAACGGCATCCGCTCGGCCCACAAAAAGGGCTTCTTCGAGTGGATGGGCAAGCAAAACGCCGACATGGTCTGCGTACAGGAACTCAAGGCGCAGGAAGCCGACATGACCGAGGCGTTCCTTGCGCCTCATGGCTACCACGGCTTCTTCCACTACGCCGAGAAAAAGGGCTACAGCGGCGTTGGCCTGTACACCCGCCACCAGCCTGAGCGCGTGGTCACCGGATTTGGCTGTGCCGAGTTCGACGCCGAAGGCCGTTATGTGGAAGTGCAGTATCCGCACCTTGCCGTCATTTCGGTCTACGTGCCGTCCGGATCGAGCGGCGAAGAGCGCCAGGCCGCCAAATTCCGCTTCATGGAAGCTTTCCTGCCCCACCTGCTGCAATTGAAGGCCACCGGGCGGGAAATCGTGCTGTGCGGCGACGTGAACATCGCGCACAAGGAAATCGACATCAAGAACTGGAAGGGCAACGTCAAGAATTCCGGTTTCCTGCCCGAAGAGCGTGCGTGGATTGGCGCCCTGTTCGACACCCACGGCTATGTCGACGTGTTCCGCCAGCTCGATCCGCGCCCCGAGCAATACACCTGGTGGAGCAACCGCGGCCAGGCGTACGCCAAGAACGTGGGGTGGCGCATCGATTACCACCTGAGCACCGCGAAAATCGCCGCCACGGCCAAGGCCTGCGCGATCTACAAGGACGAGAAGTTCAGCGACCACGCGCCGCTGTCGATCGACTACGACTTTCCGCTGTGATGTTCGGGCCCCTGGTGCAACGCCGGGGCAGCCACTGGCCGCCGGAATGCGCAGGCTAAACCCGCCAAATCCCAACTCGCCTCTTTTGGCGTAAACCCTGCGTCCGGCAGTCAATCTCGCTACAATGCAGTTTCTCCGCCCCCAAGGACAGGAGACTCTTCGCATTTTTAATAGTGAGTCCGCCATGGTTTTCAAAGTGTTCGTCGATGGTCAGGAAGGCACCACCGGTCTCCGGTTGCTTGACTATCTCTCGGGTCGCTCCGACGTGGAGCTGTTGCGCATTGCCGATGACAAGCGCAAGGACCCGCAGGAGCGAGCACGCTTCCTGAATGCTTCGGACGTCTCTTTCCTGTGCCTGCCCGACGTGGCTTCGCGCGAAGCCGTGTCGCTGGTCACGAATCCGAATACCTGCGTGATCGATGCCAGCACGGCATTCCGCACCACCGACAGCTGGGCCTATGGCCTGCCCGAACTGACGCGCGGCCAGCGCGAGAAGATTCGCGCCAGCAACCGCATCGCCGTGCCGGGCTGCCACGCCAGCGCCTTCGTGCTGGCGGTGCGTCCGCTGGTGGAAGCGGGCCTGATGCCGGCCGACTACCCGATCTCGGCGTTCTCGCTGACCGGCTACAGCGGCGGTGGCAAGTCGATGATTGCCGAGTTCGAGGCCGGCGGTAACCCGAAGCTGAACAGCCCGCGCCCGTACGCGCTGGCCCTGGCGCACAAGCACCTGCCGGAAATGCGCGTGCAGGCTGGTCTGGCGCAGGCGCCGATCTTCAACCCGATCGTCGGCAACTTCCTGAAGGGCCTGTCGGTCACGGTGCCGGTGTACCCGTCGCTTCTGTCGGGCAAGGCCGATGCCGAGGCCATCCTCGACATCTACCGCAAGCACTACGAGGGCGAGCAGTTTGTGCGCGTGCATCCGTACAACAGCGACGACAATCTGGACCACGGCTTCTTCGACGTCCAGGCCAGCAACGACACCAACCGTGTGGACCTGTTCGTGTTCGGCAACGAAGAACGCCTGAACCTGGTGGCCCGCCTGGACAACCTGGGCAAGGGTGCGGCCGGCGCAGCGGTGCAGTGCATGAACGTGCGCATCGGCGCGGACGAAGCCACCGGCCTGAAGGCTTGAAGACCTGGTGAAGACTGGGGCGCCCCCGCCCCGGACGTAAAAAAACCGGCTCCCTGGAGCCGGTTTTTCATTGGGCGCCCGAAATAATGGGCTGCGCGGCTACTTCAGCGGGCGCCGCTGGTCTTCGTCGCCAGCGTCCACCGGCGCACCCGCCAGACCGGCCATGTTGGCCTGGTGGGGTTTCAGCTTGTCCATCGGCATGTTCATCGTCTTGGCGTAGATCGGCAGCACCTCTTTCATGTGCGCCTCCAGCACCGCGATGCGGCTGCGGCCCGACGGATGGGTGGACGAGAATTCGTCGCCCGCCTGCAGGAACTTGCCCATTTTCTGCCACAGCGTGACGGCGGCACGTGGGTCGTAGCCGGCGCGGGCGGCGATATCCATGCCGATCAGGTCGGCCTCGGTCTCTTCCAGGCGCGAGAACCGCAGCGACAGCATCTTGGCGTTGGAGCCGATGTCCATGTTGCCGAGGTTGCCGAAACCGGTCAGCTGCGACACCACGTTAGCGCCCAGGTTGGAGATTTCGGCCTGCGCGGCACGCTGGCGCGCGTGTTCTTCCAGCGCGTGGGCAATCTCGTGGCCCATGACCACGGCCACTTCGTCGTCGGTCAGCTTGAGTTCGTCGAGCAGCCCTGTGTAGACGGCCATCTTGCCGCCCGGCATGCAGAACGCGTTGATCTGCTTGGCGCGGATGACATTGATTTCCCACGGCCAGCGGCCCGCGCGCGGGTTCCAGAGCACGGTCTGCGGCAACAGCCGGATGCCGATCTCGCGCAGGCGCTGCACCTGCGGATCGTCGTCATCCAGCAGCGTATGTTTGGCGATGGCTTCCTGCTTGACCTGTTCGTACTCGCGGGCGGCCTGCTGGTCGATGACCTCCATCGGCACGATCTCGCGCACCTTCGAGTAGCGCCGCTCCACGCGCACGCCGTCATCGGGGGCCGCCACCAGTGCCACCTCCTGCGCCAGGACGGGCAACGCCAGCGCGCATGCCGCGGCGGCCAGGGTGACGCGCAGACAGGACTGACGCATGGTCTCGGGCATGATGGGATTCACGGCGGGGCTCGATGCGAAATAAGTCGTGGCGGGTTCGGGGGCAGCGCGAACGGGTGATGCAATAATACACGCCAGCCTTGGCGCCACCCCAACATGAATTTCCATACCTACCTCGACATCTTCCGCAACCGCCGCATCGGGGCCATGCTGACGCTCGGCTTTGCGTCGGGCCTGCCCTTGGCGCTGACCTCCGGCACGCTGCAGGCCTGGATGACCGTGGAAGGGCTCGACATCAAGACGATCGGCTTTTTCTCGCTGGTGGGCCAGGCCTATATCTTCAAGTTCCTGTGGGCCCCGCTGATGGACCGCTACACGCCCCCGCTGCTGGGTCGGCGGCGCGGCTGGCTGCTGGTGACCCAGATCGCGCTGGTGGGCGGCATCGCGGCCATGGCGTTCTGCCCGCCGCACCAGGCGCTCTGGACGCTGGCGGCGCTGGCCACGCTGGTGGCATTCCTGTCCGCGTCGCAGGACATCGTGTTCGATGCCTACAGTACCGACGTGCTGCGCCCCGCCGAACGGGGTGCCGGGGCGGCGGTCAAGGTGCTGGGTTATCGGTTGGCGATGCTGGTATCGGGCGGCCTGGCGCTCTATCTGGCCGACCGCGTGCTGGGCTGGTCGAACATGTACCTGCTGATGGCCGCGCTGATGAGCGTGGGCCTGCTCACGCTGATGTGGGCGCCCGAGCCGGACACCCCCGCGCGCGCGCCCAGATCACTGGAAGAAGCGGTGCTTGGCCCGCTGCGCGACTTCTTCGGGCGGCAAGGCGCCTGGTGGCTGCTCTTGCTGATCGTGCTGTACAAGCTGGGCGACGCTTTCGCGGGCAGCCTGTCGACCACCTTCCTGATCCGCGGCCTGGGATTCGATCCTGGCGAGGTCGGCATCGTCAACAAGACCCTGGGGCTGGCCGCCACCATCATCGGCGCGCTGTTCGGCGGATCGCTGATGGTGCGGCTGGGGCTGTATCGATCGCTGATGCTGTTCGGCGTGCTGCAGGGGGTGTCGAACCTAGGCTACTGGGTCCTGTCGGTGACGCCGCCGCACCTGTGGACTATGGCCGCGACCATCGCCGTCGAGAACATCTGCGGCGGCATGGGCACCGCAGCCTTCGTGGCGTTGCTGATGACGCTGTGCAACCGCTCGTTCTCGGCCACGCAGTACGCGCTGCTGTCGGCGTTGGCGTCGATCGGCCGCGTCTATGTGGGCCCGACGTCGGGCTACATGGTCGAGGCGTGGGGCTGGGCACCGTTCTACCTGGGCACCGTCATCGCAGCCGTGCCCGGCGTGGCGCTGCTCTGGGCGATGCGCAACACCGTCCACCGCTACGAAGCGCAGGCGCGCGAGCCGGCAGAGTCGGCGGCGGCACGGCCGGCATAAGCCAGCCCCGGCACGGCCAAGCGGCCCGTGCCGATTCCGGGCGCTCTCGCGGCCCCTATTCCTGTTCCTATTCCTTGTAGTAGACGATCTGGTGCGAGGTGGCCAGCAGCTGGCCATCGGGGCTCCAGATCTCCGCGGTCTGGTCGAAGAAGCCCTGGCGGAACACGCGCGCCTGGGCGCTGCCCAGCACGTGACGGTCGCCCAGCGCGGCCAGCGTGGCCGCATCGGCGTGGAAATACGTGGTCAGCGACACCGTGCCGGCCGGCACGAAACCCGCGCGCTTGAGGAAGATGCGCGGATAGAACGCGTCGCACCAGGCCGCGATGGCGGCGTAGTCGGGCGTACGCGCCGGTTCGTCACGGATCCAGAACTGCGTCAGGCTGTCCGGGTTTTCCGTGCCCGGCGCGGCCATGGGCTTGGCGCCCCGCACCGCACGCATGTCGTAGCTGTTAATCCATTTCACCGGCGCAAACCCGCCCATCTTTGGCAGCGTCTGGGCGGCAGGCACGTCTGGCATCGTCGCTTCGCCACAATTCCACGTTTCCCGGCGCACCGCGAACACGGCGCTGCCGGTGGTGGTGACTTCGCCGTTCTGCAGCACTTCCAGATGCCAGTGCTGGGTCGACCGGTTGGTGCGCGATGGCCGCGCGACGATCTCGAACGCCCCTTCCGCAATCGGCCCGGCAAAGTTGACGGTCAGTGCGCCGGGATCGCCCAGCCGCTCGGGGTGGATCAGCGCCGCCTGCAGCATCGCCGCCGCCGTGGCGCCGCCAAACGGCCCGATCATGTTCCAGTAGGCCTGGCTGGTATGTCCCCGGAAGCGGTGTTCGCCGGCCGGTTCCAGTTGCAGGGCGTGATCGAGCGGATGCAGGGGCGCTTGCGTCATGGCGGTCAAGGAGAAAAAAGTACGGTCGTTCGGTAACGACGTACGGTATGCCCGCCGGAAGCTTGCGTCAAGCTAGGGACGCATCGATTCCGCCCTGCAGCGCGCGGGGCGGATCCCGCGTCGCACATGTCAGATGGCCGCCACCCGGTACACCGCCAGGCTGCCGCGCCAGTTGACGCCCCAGTTCACGGTCACGCCTTCGTGCATCACCACGCGGTCCAGCACGCGCAGGCCCACCTTGGGCGCCAGTTCCTCGAAATCGCTGATCGTCAGCACGCGCACGTTCGGGGTGTTGTACCACTGGTACGGCAGCGACTCCGACACCGGCATGCGGCCCTGGAACACCGACAGCCGGTGCGGCCAGTAGCCGAAGTTCGGAAACGAGACGATGCACTCGCGGCCCACGCGCAGCGTGTCGCGCAGCACCTGGGCGGTGTTGTGGATGGTCTGCAGCGTCTGCGACAGAATCACCGTGTCGAAGCTCTTGTCCTCGAACAGCGCCAGGCCGCCCTCCAGGTTCTGCTGGATGACGTTGACGCCCTTCTGGGCGCAGGCCAGCACCCCTTCATCACGGATCTCGATGCCGTAGGCCTTCACGTCCAGCTCGTCCTGCAGCACGCGCAGCAGGCTGCCATCGCCGCAGCCGGCGTCGAGCACGGTGGAATTCGGCTCCACCCAGCGGGCAATCGCGCGGAAGTCCGGACGCAGCGCAAGGATATTGGGATTGGCGGCGGCGTTCATGCACCGATCTCCTCGGCAATGCGTTCGTAGTAGGCGCGCATCAGGTTGTGGTAGCGCGGGTCTTCCAGCAGGAAGGCGTCGTGGCCATGCGGCGCGTCGATTTCGGCGTACGACACCTGCCGCTTGTTGTCCAGCAGCGCCTTGACGATCTCGCGGCTGCGGTTCGGCGCAAAGCGCCAGTCGGTGCTGAAGCTGACCACCAGGAACTTCGAGTGCGTCTGCGCCATGGTCTTCGTCAGGTCGCCCTGGAAGGCCAGCGCCGGGTCGAAATAGTCCAGCGCGCGTGTGATCAGCAGGTAGGTGTTGGCGTCGAAGTACTCGGCGAACTTGTCGCCCTGGTAGCGCAGGTAGCTTTCCACCTGGAACTCGACGTCGAACGAGAACTGGATGTCCTCGGCCTTCAGCGTACGGCCGAATTTCTCGGCCATGTCCTCGTCGGACAGGTACGTGATATGGCCGATCATGCGCGCCACGCGCAGCCCGCGCTTGGGCTTGACGTCGTGCGCGTAGTAGTTGCCGCCGTGGAAATCGGGGTCGGACAGGATGGCGCTACGTGCCACCTCGTTGAACGCGATGTTCTGCGCCGACAGCTTGGGGGTGGAGGCCACCACGATGCAGTGGCGCAGGCGGTCCGGGTACATCAGGCTCCAGGCCACCGCCTGCATGCCGCCCAGGCTGCCGCCCATGACCGCCGCGAACTGCTCGATGCCGAAGTGATCGGCCACGCGCGCCTGCGCATTGACCCAGTCTTCCACGGTCACCACCGGAAACAGCGCGCCGTAGGGCGTGCCTGTCGCCGGGTTGGTGCTCATCGGCCCCGTGGAGCCGAAACACGACCCCAGGTTATTTACGCCGATGACAAAGAACCGGTTGGTATCGAGCGGCTTGCCGGGGCCAACCATGTTGTCCCACCAGCCGATATCGCGCGGGTTGTCGGCGGCAATGCCGGCCACGTGGTGCGAGGCATTGAGGGCGTGGCACACCAGCACGGCATTGCTGCGCGAGGCATTGAGCGTGCCGTAGGTCTCGACCATCAGGTCGTATCCGGCAATCTGGCTGCCGTTGCGGAGCTTCAGCGGCTCGGCGAAATGCAGGCGCTGGGGCGTGACGACGCCGACGGAATCGGTCGGCACATCGAGCACGCCAGCGGGAGGAGCGACATCGGTCATGGAGCAGGCCCGCGTCAAGTCAGCAGGCGAAAAAAAACCCGACCGGCCAATGCGTAGGATTCGCAGCCAAGTCGGGCTTTTCGCGGGATTCCGCGTGCCGGTGCTGGAGCGTGGATGATTTATCCGCGAGGCACCGACCCAACCTCTTTAGCCGCATTTATATTGGCACCCGGAGAATTTTCCCAGGGTGCCGCGCGCCCGCAAGCCAGTCATCAAATCGGCGCGACCCGCACATTATAGTGCAAAGCGCCGGCCAAACGCATGACCGCCTGCCGGCGCGGGGTATTTACCCCAGCAGCACGCGCAGTTGCGCGTCGATGTTGTCGCTCGGCAGCTTGCGGAACCCGCTGCGGGCGTAGCGGTGCCATTGGCCCTGCACGGTCGCGGTAATCAGCGCCACGCGCACCGGAATATCGGTATCGGCCGGAAACGCGGCCTGGGTGACCGCCACCTTCAGGCACTGTCGCAGCGATGCCTCGATCCGATCCACCATCTGGTTCATGCGTTCCTGCAGGCGCTCGTGCTCGCCCACCAGGGCCTCGCCGGTCAGCACGCGCGTCATGCCCGGGTTCTTCTCGGCGAACGTCAGCAGCATGCGCACGATGGCCTGCACCTGGCGCAGGCCGTGTTCTTCCTGCGTGGTGATCTGGTTGATCAGGCCGAACACCGTCTGCTCGATAAAGCCGATCAGACCTTCAAACATCTGGGCCTTGCTGGCGAAATGGCGATACAGGGCCGCCTCGGACACCGACAGCTTCGCGGCCAGCGCGGCCGTCGTGATCTTTTCCCCGCGCGGGTGCTCGAGCATGCCGGCCAGCGTCTGCAGGATCTGGATACGGCGTTCGCCCGGGCGCGGGCGCTTGCGTGCCGGGGTCTCTGGCTCGATGGCCGATGGGGCAACTGGCACGAAAGCCTCTGCCTCGCGAGCGATGGTTTGCGTCATGACCCGATTCTCCGCTTTTGTCGTAGGAGTTGATGCATCAATTGTACTTTTATGTCCACATATCCCGGGCGATTCACCACGCGCGCCCGCACTCTTGGGGCGTGATCGGGCAGCATCTGTGGCGCCGTTGCCGCAGTCTGGGCACTTGACTCGTCGTCCCGGCCGGCGGACGGGTCCTGGCTTTCGGCCGCCACCAGGGTCACCGAGCGCTCCTGGGCCGTGTGGCTCACATGCTGGCGATCTTCGGCCGCCAGCATCGACCGCGTGGCGACATCGCGCGCCGCGCCAGCTTGGGCCGGCACCACATGAGGCCTCGACGGCGCCAGCGTGCGGAGGAAGCCGGTGACCCAGGCCGTGCGGATACCCGTGCCGGCATAGTGCTTCAGGTGCGACACCGTGTCCTCGACCAGCACCACGCGGTGCGGCGCCACGCCAACCTGCGCCAGCAGGCGGCGCAGCATTCGCCGGTCAGGCTTCGGCCGCAGGTGGCCATGCACCCACATGTCCTCGATGGCCACCACGCGCTCGAAGCAGCGGTCGATGCCGGCCACGGCCATCACCGCCAGTGCGTAGTCGCGCGGCGCATTCGTCACCAGGATCTTTCGGCCCGGCAAGCGGCGCAGCCCGGCCACCAGCCCACGGCGCACGCGCACCATGTCGGCCAGTTCGGGAAAGTCGTGCGCGGCGCGCAGGAAGTCCGCCGGGTCTACCTGATGATGGCGAATCATGCCCAGCAGAGTGGCGCCGTAGCGCTGCCAGTAGTCCACGCGCACGCGGCTGGCCGTGGCCTCGTCGCTGCCCAGCACCCGCGCCACGTATGCGGTCATCAGCCGGTTGATGGCCGGGAAGATCGCGTGCGAGGCATCGTGCAGCGTGTTGTCGAGGTCGAACAGCCACACCGTATCGCCGGACACATCCCCCGCCACGCCGCGCAGCAGATGCCGGCGCGGACGATGGGCCGAGGCCTGTCCGGACGAAAGACGACGTGCGCGATCCCTGCCGCGACGCTGGGTGGGCTGACGGATAAACACGCCTGGATTGTGAACCTGAATGGAGAGGAAGACCGGGAACCCGCGCGGGGCGGATTCCCTGACGGGCGCGCTCAGTGCGAGCGGATCATCGTGCCGAAGGCCTGTTCGGTCAGGATTTCCAGCAGCAGCGAGTGCTCGATGCGGCCGTCGATGATGTGGACCGAATGCACGCCGCTCTTGGCGGCGTCTAGCGCCGACGAGATCTTCGGCAGCATGCCGCCGGAAATCGTGCCGTCGGCGAACAGTTCCTCGATCTCGCGCGCTGACAGGTCGGTCAGCAGGTTGCCCTTCTTGTCCATCACGCCCGGGATGTTCGTCATCATGACGAGCTTCTCGGCCTTCAGGATCTCGGCCATCTTGCCGGCCACGACGTCGGCGTTGATGTTGTACGCCTGGCCGTCGTCGGAGAAGCCGATCGGCGAGATTACCGGGATGAATGCGTCATCCTGCAGCGCCTTCACCACGGCCGGGTTGATGGCCTCGATATCGCCCACGTAGCCGATATCGATGAACGTGCCCGGATTCTCGCGATCCGGCATCTGCAGGCGCTTGGCGCGGATCAGGCCGCCGTCCTTGCCGGTCAGGCCCACGGCTTGGCCACCGTACTGGTTGATTAGCATGACGATGTCCTGCTGGACTTCGCCGCCGAGCACCCATTCCACCACTTCCATGGTTTCCTCGTCGGTGACGCGCATGCCCTGGATGAACGTGCCGACCTTGCCGACCTTCTTCAGCGCCTCGTCGATCTGCGGGCCGCCGCCGTGGACCACCACCGGGTTCATGCCCACAAGCTTCAGCAGGATCACGTCGCGCGCAAAGCCGTGCTTGAGCTTTTCCTCGGTCATCGCATTGCCGCCGTACTTGACCACAATGGTCTTGCCGTGGAACTTGCGGATGTAAGGGAGTGCCTCCGCAAGGATTTCAGCCTTGAGAGAGGGGGCGATGGCCGCTACCGACGTGGTGGCAGGCCCAGGATTGTCAGCGTTCATGGCTTCGGACATTCCGTGTGATCTGGAGCAGGTATCATGACGAACCGTCCGCCTGATAAGGCGGTACGGGGCGAGCCGGCATTGCGGGCAGGCGCCGATTCTACAAGAAACCGGCGGCGGTATTGCAATCGCGGCAATGCAACAAGGATACACGCCATGACCGACCCTTCTACGATCCAGACCGGCCGGCTGCGCCCCGTGGAGCATTGCAGCGCCTGCGGGGCGGCCTTCGTCTGCGGGTATGCGGCCGGCCTGCCGGAATGCTGGTGCGCCAGCCTGCCCCTGCTGCCGGCGCGCCAGATCGTGCCAGGCCGGCATTGCCTGTGTCCCGAGTGCCTGAAACGTCGTCAGGCTGAGACACCTCTCAATTCAAAGTGAAAATTTTCGCTCCTGCGTTCGGCGAATGACAAAACGGACGCAGTCCGGTTTAACATTCGTGACATGAATAGCCTACGCGGAATCGACCTCAACCTGCTGGTGGTGCTGGAAGCACTGCTGGCCGAACGCCATATCTCGCGCGCCGCGCTGCGGCTGCAGTTGAGCCAGCCGGCCGTGAGCCATTCGCTGGCGCGGCTGCGGCAGTTGCTGGACGACCCGTTGCTGGTGCGGGGCCAGGGCGGGCTGGTGCTGACGCCGCGCGCCCACGAGTTGACCGGTCCGCTGGCCGAGGCGCTGGCGCAGGTGCGCATCCTGCTGGGCCCAGGCGGGTTCCAGCCGGCCACGGCGCGGCGCACGTTCCGCCTGGCGATGTCCGACTATGGCGCCCTGGTCGTTCTGCCTCGCCTGCTGCGCGCCCTGCGCCGGGCGGCGCCCAATATCGACCTGGTAGTGACGCAGTCCAGCCGGGAGGCGATGACCGCCCAGATTGCCGACGGCGAGCTGGACGTGGCGCTGGCCGCCTTCTCGTTCGAGCCCGAGGGCGTGCGTACGGCGGTGCTGTTCGATGACGATTTTGCCTGCGCGGTGGATGCGGCCACGGTGCGCGACACCGGCCGGCTCGACCATGTGGCCTACCTGGCGCGTTCGCACGTGCTGATCACGGCGGCCACCGAGCGTGGCGAGGCCATCGATGCCGCCGTGACGCGACTGGGCGGCCGGCGCAAGATTGCCTGCGCGGTGCCCCACTGGAGCGTGGCGCCGGCGCTGATCGTCGGTACCAACATGGTCCTGACCACGGCCCGCCGCAGCCTGGAAGCCCTGGCCGACAGCCGCCTGGCCATCTTCGAGGCGCCGTTTACGATCCCGGGCTTCAGCTACAGCATGATCTGGCCCGAAAAGGCCGAGGCCGATCCGGGCCATACCTGGCTGCGCGAACGCGTGCGCGAGGCCGCCACGACAGCCGACGCGGACGCCGAAGCCGCCGCCATCAGCCTGCGCGGCTGACCCGGGGCCATGCCGGGAGCCGCGGGCGCAAGCCGCTCAGTGCCTGGGCCGATCAGTGCTTGTGATCCATGTGGCCGGCGTGGCCACCCGACTGGGCCGACGCGGTCACGTCGCGTACCTCGGCCTTGACGGTCTGTTCCGTCACCTTGCCGTTCTGCTCGATCTTCAGTGTGATGGGCACCGTATCGCCGGCCTTGAGCTGCTGCTTCAGGCCCATCAGCATCACATGATAGCCGCCCGGCTTGAGCTGCACGTCCTGCATCTTCGGCAGGTCCAGCGACGGGATCTGGCGCATCCGCATCACGTTGTTGTCCATCTTCATTTCGTGCAGTTCGGCCGTGGCCACCGGCGACGACACGCCCACCAGCTTGGCCGCGTCATGCGCATGCAGCGTCATGAACGCGCCCGATGCGGTCTGGGCCGGCACCGTGCCGCGCACCCAGGCGTCGCTGACGTCGACTTGCGCCATGGCGTGGGCGCTGGCCAGCAGGCCGGCCAGGCCAAGGGTGACGATGGAAGCGGCGCGCGCCGCGCGGACTTTGACTTGCATGGGGAACATCTCCACGATTCGGATCGAAGGCGACAACATTCAGGGCGTTCATTAGACCATGGCCGGCCGGTCACCGCCCGCCGCCCTGCCTGCCGCCCCGACTGCCGCCGGATAGCCCGACAGTCTGGCAGCCCCGCCTGCCGCCCAGAATGCGGCACGGTGTCGCATGACAGGCACCCTGCCGCAGCATTGCTACACTCGCGCCATGCACGCCTCGATCGACCTGTCCCCCACCCCGCTGCCGGCCATTTTCGGCATGCCGGCGCAACGCCATAGCCTGGTCAGCCTGCGCCGCCTGTGCTGGCTGCGCTGGGCCCTGCTGGCCGGCCAGGCCATGCTGCTGGTGTCATGCGAGTCGATCGCCGGCATCATGCTGCCCTACAAGCCACTGCTGTTCCTGTTTACGGTTCAGACCACGTTCAACCTGTATTCGGTGGCGCGGCTGCGCTGGCATGCCACGCGGGGCACCATACCCGGCGACGGCGAGCTGATGGTGCAGATGATGGTGGACCTGACCGCGCTGTCGGCCATCCTGTTCTATACCGGGGGCGCCACCAACCCGTTCGTATCGTTCTACCTGCCCGGCCTGGCCATCGCGGCGGCCATCCTGCCGTGGCGGCTGGTGGTGGTGCTGGCGGTCTATGCGCTGTCCTGCTATTCGCTGCTGCTGCTCGAATACCTGCCGCTGCACCTGCACAACCCCGACAACGCGGTGAACTATCACCTGGCCGGGATGTGGCTCAATTTCGTGGCCAGCGCCGTGATGATCGCGTTCTTCGTGGCGCGGCTGTCGAACGTGCTGCGCCAGCGCGACGCGCAGCTCAACCACGCGCGCGAACTGCTGCTGCGCGAGGCGCGGGTCGAGGCGCTCAACGACCAGGCCGCCGCCGTGGCGCATGAAATCGGCACGCCGCTGGCCACGCTGGCCGTGATCGCCGGCGAATTGCGCGCCGATGCCGAGGACGCCCGGCGCGGCGCCACCACGGTGGCCGGCTACCTGCCCGACCTGCGCACGATGGAGCAGCAGCTCGAACTGTGCCGCTCGATTCTGGCGCGGCTGCGCGAAGACCACGAGACGCTGGCGCCGCAGCGCATCGACGCCTGGATCGCATCGTTTGTGGAACGCTGGCAGTTGCGCCATCCGCAGGCCAGCCTGCAGGCCGACGTGCCGCCCGATGCCGCGGCGCAGGCCGTGGACACGGCGCGCGTGAGCCAGATCCTGACCATCGTGCTGGACAACGCCGCGCGCAGCCAGTACGGCGAGGGCAGCGGCAGCCGCCAAGCGCCACCGCTGTCGCTGACGGCATCGGTGGACGCCGATGCGCTGGTCTGGCGCGTGACCGACCACGGCAGCGGCATCGCGCCCGCGCTGCGCGCGCAGCTTGGCGAAGCGCCGGTAGCCAGCAGTCACGGCGGCCAGGGCATCGGCCTGTACCTGGCGCAAAGCGCCGCCCGCCAGCTTGGAGGCGGGCTGGCATGGCTCGACAACCCCGCCGGCGGCACGGTGACCGAGCTGCGCCTGCCACTGGCCGGCGCGGCCGCACACCCCATCTCCCTGCAATCCGATTTCCAACCGTAATGATCGACGCACCTGCCGACGTAGCTGCAGCATCCGCCGCCACCAGCGCCCCCGACGCCATGCCCTTCCTGGTAATCGACGACGACGAGGTGTTTTCCGGCACGCTGGCCCGTGCGCTGACGCGCCGCGGCTACGCCGTACAGGTGGCGCACAACGGCAGCAGCGCGCTGGCGCTGGCCGCGAAGACGCCATTTGCCTATGTCACGCTGGATCTGCACCTGGGGCCGCCGCCCGAGGCCAGCGGCACCGCGCCCGCCGAATCGGGGCTGCATCTGGTGGCGCCGCTGCGCCATGCGCTGCCCGATGCGCGCATTCTGGTGCTGACGGGCTACGCCAGCATCGCCACGGCTGTGGCAGCGGTCAAACAGGGGGCCGACGAATACCTGGCCAAGCCGGCCAACGTCGATTCGATTCTGACCGCGCTGATGGCGGGCGTTTCGGAAGATGCAGCCGAGGCCGCGCTGGAAGAACCGGTGCCGCTGTCGGTGGCCCGACTTGAGTGGGAGCATATCCAGCGGGTGCTGACCGAACACGGCGGCAATATCTCCGCCACGGCGCGAGCGCTGAACATGCATCGGCGCACGCTGCAACGCAAGCTGGGCAAGCGCCCGGTGTCACGCTGATTCGTGTCGCGACGTGCGTCGCGCTGATTTGCGCTGATGCCTGCTGACTCGACTTGCCGGCTTCGCCCGGCGTGTTACAGGCGCAGCTGCACGTAGTCCCAGCCCAGGTCGTCGTCCGACGCATCGGCCATGCGCACGGCATCGCTGGCGTGGCGGTCGGCCAGCGTCACGAGCGCGCCCGATGAAATGGCCGTGGCGGCCACGACGGCGCGGCGCTCGGTCTGGTCCCCGGCCTTGGCCACGTTGACGGACGGCACCGCCGCCGCGTGGGCGTTGGTCATCACGCCCGGGCGGATGCAGAGGAATACGGTGGCGGCGGTAATGGCGGCCACGACGCTGGCGGTGGCCATGGCCACCCGGCGCTTGCGCACGCGGTTGCGCTTGAAGAAGGTTGTACGCATGGCTGACTCCCTTTAGGTGTTTGCGCAGGATGCGGTGGCTCCCGCATCGGTCCCATCGACCAAGAAGGTGACCAACAAGGTGCGCAAGGGTCGCATTTTCTTCAAGATTGGCGCCAGTGTGCTTACCAATGCTTACGAGGGTTACGGGTGCGACAACGGGCGGGCCGCATTTGACACACCGCCGACGCGAAACCGGGCCAGGTCGGCCAGTGGGCACCGGCTACCGGGCCGCCGAACTGCTGACCGCCCGCCCGTGCGCTGCCACCCTTGCTGCGGCACCACGTCGCACGTCGGCGCCATGTGCGCAAAGTTAGACTGATGCACTTTGTCACACAGTCAGACGACTCCGCTCCATGATCCCGCGCATCCTCCGTGGCGCCCTGCCCGCCGCCCTGTCCGTTACCCTGTTGGCCGCCGCGCCGCTGGCCTCCGCCCACATCGTCTTTGAACAGAAGCAGGCGCCCGCTGGCAGTTACTTCAAGGGCGTGCTGATGGTGGGCCATGGCTGCAATGGCAGTGCCACAAAGTCGATCACGGTGACGATTCCCGATGGCGTGCAGGGCGCGCATCCGCAACCTAAGCCGGGCTGGCAGCTCGACGTCCAGCGCGCGAAGCTGGCCAAGCCCTATACCTCGCATGGCAAGTCGGTCGAGGACGACGTGCGCACGATCCGCTGGTATGGCAATACGCTGGCCGACCAGCATTTCGACGAGTTCCGCCTGCTGATGAAGCTGCCCGAGCAGGGCGGCAAGCTGTACTTCCCGGTGGTGCAGGAGTGCGAGAACGGCAAGTCGGAGTGGACCCAGATTCCGGCCGAGGGCCAGAACCCGCGCGAGCTGAAGTCGCCCGCGCCGGCGCTTGAGGTGATCCCGGTGGATGCCCATGCCGGCCACGCGGGCCACGCGCACTGAGGGCCGGGCCTAGACCCCCAGCCCCTGCGGACAAAAAAAGAGCCGGACAGTCTGAACTGACCCCAGAAAGTTGGACAGTTGATTTGCTAGGCTAGAGAGGGCTGAGTCCTGTACTTCACGGGACTCAGCCCTTTAAGTTTGAGCTTGATGCGGTCGTGATTGTAATAGTGAATGTATTGGCGCAGGCCTTGCTGTAGCTCCTCGACGCTGGCGAACTTGTTCAGGTAGAAGAACTCGGACTTCAGGGTGCCGAAGAAGCTTTCCATGGTGGCGTTGTCGAGGCAATTGCCCTTGCGGGACATGCTGGGACGGATTCTGCGCTGTTTGAGCATCCGCTGATAGGCCGGCATCTGGTACTGCCAACCCTGATCGGAATGCAGCAGCGGTCGGTCCTTCGGGCTGAGGCGGCGGAACGCCTTCTTCAGCATATTGCTCACCATCTCGAAGGTGGGCCTACGGGCAGTCTCGTAGGCGATGATCTCGCCGTTGTACAGGTCCAGCACCGGGGAGAGGTACAGCTTCTCGCCGGCCACGTTGAATTCGGTCACGTCGGTTACCCACTTCCGATTCGGACGCCTGGCCTGGAATTGCCGTTGCAGAACATTGGGTGCGACACGGCCTACCGTGCCCTTGTAGGAGCGGTATTTCTTCGGCCGGACCAACGACTTCAGTCCCATCTCTCTCATGAGGCGCTGAACCGTCTTGTGGTTGACGATCGTGCCGGTTTGCCGGATTACCGCCGTGATGCGGCGGTAGCCATAACGGCCCATGTGCCGGGCAAAGAGTTCGCGAATGCGCGCTTTCAGCTCCGTATATTTGTCGTGGGCCTGCAGCACGGCCTGCTGGTAGTAGAACGTGCTGCGCGCCAGTCCTGCCACCCTCAGCAAGCCGGCCAACGGGTACTGCTGCCTCAGCTCAAGCACTATTTGCGCTTTTTGGGTTGCGCAGATGTCTTGCTCGCTTGAACCAAGGCGTCGAGCTTTTTTAGGTACGCGTTCTCCATGCGCAGGTAGTCCAACTCTTCAAGGAGTTCTTCGCGCGTGCGCGTCAGGTCGCCTGATGACCGCGATGGCTTTGTCTTGGGAGTCCGTTGTGGCATCTTGCTGGGCCGTCGTCCCCTGGGGCGAGGCGTCAGAGCTTCTAAACCCCCAGCATCATACTGGCGTTCCCACACGCCAATGGCGCCGCTACCGCGGATGTCGAACAGCGCCGCCACTTCCCGATGCGACAAGCCTTGGCGGCGCATCCGCTCAAGCACGGAGAGCTTGAACTCTGCGCTGTAGGTCTTGTACCTGCGCTTGAGACTGGCTTGGCCATGCAGCCGATAGGCTGCAACCCACCGCCGCACCGTCCCCTCGTCAATCCCATAGCGCTTGGCGAGCGCGCCGGCCCCTGCGTGCCCGGTCAGATACTCCTTGATGACCGACAGTCTGAACTGCTCGGTGTACCTATACATGAAAACACCCCAAAAGTTGGTGTCCAACTTTTGGGGTGCAGTTCAAGTCGCCCGGCTCTTTTGCTTTGCGGCGAAGGCCGCGCGTTACAGCACGTAGCGCGACAGGTCCTCGTTGCCCGCCAAGTCGCCCAGGCGGTCATCCACGTACGCGGCATCGATCGTCACGGTGTTGCCCGACGACTTCGTGGCGTGGAACGACAGGTCTTCGAGCAGTCGCTCCATCACCGTGTACAGGCGACGGGCGCCGATGTTCTCGACCTTCTCGTTGACCGAGAACGCGATCTCGGCCAGGCGGCGGATGCCGTCCGACGCGAACTGCAGGTCGACCTCTTCGGTCTTCAGCAGCGCCTGGTACTGCTTGGTCAGGCTGGCGTCGGTCTGCGTCAGGATGGCCTCGAAATCCTGCACCGACAGCGATTCCAGTTCCACGCGGATCGGGAAACGGCCCTGCAGTTCAGGAATCAGATCGCTCGGCTTGGACAGATGGAACGCGCCCGACGCGATGAACAGGATGTGGTCGGTCTTGATCATCCCGTACTTCGTGTTGACGGTGGTGCCTTCTACCAGTGGCAGCAGGTCGCGCTGCACGCCCTGGCGCGACACCTCGCCGCCGCCCACGTCGCTGCGGCTGGCGATCTTGTCGATCTCGTCCAGGAACACGATGCCGTTCTGCTCGACGTTGGCGATGGCCTTGTGCTTGAGTTCTTCCTCGTTCAGCAGCTTGGCGGCCTCTTCGTCGACCAGCAGCTTGAACGCTTCCTTGACCTTCATCTTGCGGCGCGCCTTCTTGCCCTGGCCCAGGCCGGCAAACATCGTGCGGATCTGCTCGGTCATGTCTTCCATGCCCGGCGGCCCCATGATGTCCATGTTCGGCATGCCGGCGGCCACTTCAAGCTCGACGTCCTTATCGTCGAGTTCGCCCTGGCGCAGCTTCTTGCGGAATACCTGGCGCGTGTTCGAGTCCTTGTCCTCGTGCTGCTGGAAGCCGATGTCGCGCGGCGGCGGCAGCAGCACGTCCAGCAGGCGGTCCTCGGCCGCGTCCTCGGCCTTGGTGCGTACCTTCTTCATTTCCGATTCGCGCGTCTGCTTGACGGCCATCTCGGCCAGGTCGCGCACGATCGTGTCGACGTCGCGGCCCACATAGCCCACTTCGGTGAACTTGGTGGCTTCGATCTTGATGAACGGCGCGTCGGCCAGCTTGGCCAGGCGGCGTGCAATTTCGGTCTTGCCCACGCCCGTGGGTCCGATCATCAGGATGTTCTTGGGCGTGATTTCCTGGCGCAGCGGCTCGTCCACCTGCTGGCGGCGCCAGCGGTTGCGCAGCGCCACGGCCACGGCCTTCTTGGCCTTGTTCTGGCCGATGATGTGCTTGTCGAGTTCGGAAACGATTTCCGACGGGGTCATGGTTTGCGACATGGGAATCCGTTGGGCGCGTCAGTCGAGGGTCTCGATGACGAAGTTGGTATTCGTATAGATGCAGAGCTCGCCGGCGATGGTCAGGGCCTTCTCGACCACGTCCTTCGGAGGCAGTTCGGTGTTCTCCACCAGTGCCTTGGCTGCCGACTGCGCGTACGCGCCGCCCGAGCCGATGGCCGCGATGCCGCCCTCGGGGTCGAGCACGTCGCCATTGCCGGTGATGACCAGTGTGGTGTCACGGTCGGCCGTGATCAGCATGGCTTCCAGGCGACGCAGCGCGCGGTCCGAACGCCAGTCCTTGGCCAGGTCCACTGCCGCACGGGTCAGGTTGCCCTGGTATTTCTCCAGCTTCGCCTCGAAACGATCGAGCAGCGAGAAGGCATCGGCCGTGCTGCCGGCAAACCCGACCAGCACCTTGCCGTTATAAATGCGCCGGACCTTGCGGGCCGTCCCCTTCATCACGATATTGCCGAGCGTGACCTGGCCGTCACCGCCCAGTGCGACCTGATTGCCGCGGCGGACGCTGACGATGGTGGTGCCGTGATACTGTTCCATGGTGCCTTTGCGTGAGAGGTGTTCTGCGGCGTAGGTGGCGCCACATGACTGGCTTTCAAGAGGCGGCTATGCCGGCAACAGTCTTCCAATATAGGAAATCGCCGAATCAGGCGTCGGATCCGGCCCGACTGGCCCCGGGAGCACATCGCGCAGCGACAGGTACGCCAAAAACAAAAAAGGCCACGCATCGCGTGGCCTTTTCGGCACCTGTAGCAACCCCGGCAGTCAGTCGGCAGATCAGTCGGCGTACACGCCAGCCTTCTTGATCACCGGCGTCCACTTGTTGATTTCCGACGTCAGGAACGTGCGCAGCGAATCGGGCGTGGCGCGCTGGGCCGGTACGGCTTCGGCACCCAGTTCTGCCATCTTGGCGCGGAAGTTCGGGTCTTGCACCGACTTCTGCAGCGCGGCCGACAGCTTGTCGATGATCGGCTTCGGCGTGCCCTTCGGCGCGTACATGGCGTGCCAGATCTTCACTTCCACGCCCGGCATGCCTTGTTCGGCGGCAGTCGGGATGTCCTTGAACGCTTCCACGCGGCGCGACTGCATTGCGGCGTACGGCTTCAGCGCGCCTGCCTTGAGCTGGCCGGCGATGTTGGTGGTCTGGTCGCACATCAGGTTGACCTGGCCGCCGAGGATATCGGTCAGCGCCGGGGCAGTACCCTTGTACGGCACGGTGGTCAGTTCGGTCTGGAGCGCGCTCTGGAACAGCAGGCCGCACAGGTGCGAGGCCGAGCCGATGCCGGCGTTGGCCAGCGACAGCTTGCTGGCGTTGGCCTTGATGTACGGAACCAGGTCCTTGAAGGTAGCGGGCGGCAGTTGCTTGTTGCCCACCATCACCATCGGCACGTCGGCCACTTCACCGACCATCTCGAAATCCTTGAGCGGATCGAAGCCCAGGTTGCGGTACAGCGCCGGGGCCGTGGACATGCCGATATGGTGGATCAGGATCGTGTAGCCGTCGCCCTTGGACTGCGCCACTTTCTTGGCGCCGATGGTGCCGCCGGCACCGCCCAGGTTCTCGATCACGATAGTCGTGCCCAGATGCTTGGACATGATCATCGTCAGCTCGCGCGCCACCTTGTCGGTCGGGCCGCCTGCGGCAAACGGCACCACCGCCTGCACCGGCTTGTTGCCCGGGTATTCCTGCGCCTGCGCTCCCGTGAAGGCACCCACGCCGGCAACAGCCAGCACGGCTGCAATATTCAATGCAACTCGTTTCATTACGTCTCTCCTGTTCCCTCTTGGATTCCCGTTCCAACGCTGTGGGTGCCGCCGGGTTTTGTCGTTGTTCGCGACCCCGATCGCGTCGATCCATATCGGAAAAACGCGGTGACCATCGGCACGATGTATGGATTCCAGACAGCGTCAAACCCCGCCGACAGGCGGAGCCGGAGGTGGATGTTAGCAATCGCGAACAAGCACCAGATATAGGGGCTAACCCGCGAGAAAGTGGCGTTTCTTACGAGAATGTAATGAAACTGAGGATTTCTTCGAGCAGCGGTTCGGGGGCTTCCTCGGGCAGGTAATGGCCGCACGGCAACGTGGCGCCCGTGACGTTTGTGCCCACTTCCTGCCAGAGCTTCAGCGGCTCGAAGCAGCGGGCCACCACACCGTGCTCGCCCCACAGTACGCGCACCGGCATCTGCAGTTTGCGGCCGGCTTCGCGGTCCGCGCGATCGTGGTCCAGGTCGATGGTGGCGGCGGCGCGATAGTCCTCGCACATGGCATGCACGCGCGCCGGCTCGCGCATCGCCGCAACGTAGGCGGCCATGGCATCGGGCACGAACGGGCTGGGGCCGGTGCCCGGGTGGCGCAGGCCCAGCAGCCGTTCCATCAGGAACTCGGGCTCGGCATTGATCAGCGTTTCGGGGAACGGCGCGGGCTGGATCAGGAAGAACCAGTGCCAGTAAGCCGCGGCAAACGCCATGTCGGTGGCTTCGTACATGGCCAGCGTGGGGGCGATGTCCAGCAGCATGAGCTGGCTGACCGCCTCGGGATGGTCCATGCAAAGCCGATGCGCCACGCGGGCCCCACGATCATGGGCGCACAGCGCGAACTGCCGATAACCGAGCTGGCGCATCACCTCGACCTGGTCCTGCGCCATCGCGCGCTTGCTATAGACATCGTGCGTGGCGCTGCCCGGCGGCGCGCTGCTGTTGCCATAGCCGCGCAGGTCGGTGGCGATGACGGTGAAGCGGTCGGCCAGCGCCGGCGCCACCTTGTGCCAGATCAGGTGGCTCTGCGGGAAGCCGTGCAGCAGCAACAGCGGCGGCCCCGAGCCGCCCCGGACCCCGCCGATCTCGACCTCGCCCACCTTCAGGCGAAACCACTCGAAGTTGGGGAACAGCAGCGCGCTGGCGTCGTTCTGCATGACAAGGTCTCCGGTTTTCGTCTGGCTTGCCTGCCGATCATAGGCGCATTCGCACCACCCAGACGTTATCGGGCGCCTTCCAATATCCAAAAACCCTGTTTGTGCAACTGAATTGCAACTCGCCGGGGGCTATGGTTAAATCGTCGCCATGAACCGCCCCACTTCCCATCCGGATGCCACGCCCGCGCCTGACGACGCGGCCGCCGGCAGCCTTGACGCGGCGCAGGCGCGCCTGCGCCAGCTTGGCGCGCGCGTCACCCAGCCGCGCGTGGCCATCCTGGCGTGCCTGATCGACGCCCAGGCGCCGCTGACGCATCAGGAAGTGATCGACCGCCTGCCGGCCGATGGCGACGTGGACCGCGTGACCGTCTACCGGGTGCTGGACTGGCTGGTGGATCAGGGCCTGGCGCAGAAACGTGCCGGCAACGACCGCGTTTTCCGTTTCATGCTGCTGGAGCACGAGGCCGCACGCGCCGAAGTGCATCGCCAGCACAGCCACTTCCATTGCACGCGCTGCGACCGCACGTTCTGCCTGGAATCGGCCGGCAAGTCCGTGGCGCCCAAGGTGCCCAGCGGATTCGCTGTCGATCACGTGGAACTGACGGTCAACGGGGTCTGTGCGGAATGCGGCAAGGTACGCACGGAGCCAGGCAGTCCCGGCAGCCATGCCGATCACTGATTGAATACGGGGCGATCTCCCTATCCCGGCTTTCCTCGGAGCAGAACAATATGTCCAAACTGATTCCGGTCACGATCCTGACCGGCTTCCTCGGCAGCGGCAAGACCACGCTGCTCAAGCGCATCCTCAACGAGCAGCACGGCATGAAGATCGCCGTGATCGAGAACGAGTTCGGCGAGGAGAACATCGACAACGAGATCCTGGTGCAGGACGGCCGCGAGCAGATCGTGCAGATGAGCAACGGCTGCATCTGCTGCACGATCCGGGGCGACCTGGTGCAGGCGCTGTCCGACCTGATCACCCAGCGCGACGAAGGCAAGTTCGACTTCGACCGCGTGGTGATCGAGACCACCGGCGTGGCCAATCCGGGCCCGGTGGCGCAGACGTTCTTCATGGACGAGGAAATCGCCTCGCGCTACCTGCTGGACGCCGTGATCACGCTGGTCGACGCCAAGCACGGCAACGTGCAGCTGGACAAGCAGGAAGAAGCGCAGCGCCAGGTGGGCTTTGCCGACGCCATCTTCATCACCAAGTCCGACCTGGTCGGCGCGGCCGAGATCGATGACCTGCGCCACCGCCTGCAGCACATGAACGCCCGCGCGCCGATCCGCACCGCCAATTTTGGCGAAACCCCGATCGACACGATTTTCGACCTGCGCGGCTTCAACCTGAACGAGAAGCTCGAGATCGACCCGGACTTTCTGCGCGCCGACGAGCACGAGCACGAGCACGAGCACGAGCACGAGCACGACCATGACCACGAGCATGGCGAGCACTGCGGTACCGACTGCGGCCACGAGCACGGCGGTCACGACCACGACCATGGCCACGCGCACGACCATCACCACCATCACCACCACACCGACCGCATCGCGTCGTTCGTCTTCCGCAGCGACAAGCCGTTTCACTACGGCAAGCTGGAGGAATTCCTGTCGGGCATCCTGTCGGTCTACGGCGAGAAGCTGCTGCGCTACAAGGGCGTGCTCTATATGGAAGGCGTGGACCGCAAGGTGGTGTTCCAGGGCGTGCATCAGCTGATGGGCAGCGACGTGGGCGCCAAATGGGAGGACGAGACCCCGGGCACCAAAATGGTGTTCATCGGCGTCGACCTGCCGCGCGACGCCATCCTGAAGGGCCTGGCCGCCTGCCTGGCCTGACTTTCCCCCGGGCGCGCCGCCAGGTGCGCCCGCCGCCGCTTGGCGGCCCGGGCGCGGAGCCATCCCCGGCAGCGCCCGATACCCTCCCCTTGGGTGGCAATATCGGGAAAACTCCTGTCTCTTGTCGGTCTTTCTCCCATATCTCCGAAAAATTTGTTCAAGTACAATAGGCCGGATTTGATACGGGCGGCGCACCTCTGGTCGCGGCCCGTATCTGCAGGGCGGCGGTCGTCGTCAGCATGAGGCACAGCCGCCAGCAGGCGCGGTCGTTGGCTTCGTGCGGAGACCGCCCTCCGCTTGGGGACCAACGATCGGTGCGCCGTCACTCTTCGACGCGTTGAGAGAGGTGTCCCCATGACAGCCGCAACAAAGACCAAGGAAAGCCGCAGCAAGACAGGTACCGCTGCGGCGGAGACGCTCAAGGCGCCGCCCGAAAAGGCGACGCCAGCTCCCCGCGGCAGTACGGCGCACGCCGATGCGGGCGAGGCCAAGGGAGGCACGCGAAGCAGCAAGACTGCAGCCAGCCAGAGTGAAACAGTCGCACCGCGCAAGCGGGCGGCCACTGCACCCGAGCGGACGAAGACGCCGCCGGTCGCATCAACAAGAGAATCAGCAGGAACCATGAGCAGCAACAAACTTCTGACTGAAGCTGAAATCCTGAAGATGAGCGACAAGGATTACATGAACGAGGCGCAGCTCGCCTTCTTCAAGAATCGCCTTGAGCAGCTTCGCGACGAGATCCTCAAGAATGCGGACCAGACCACGGAACACCTGCGCGAGACGGTCATCGTGCCGGATCCGGCGGACCGTGCGACGATCGAAGAGGAACACGCACTGGAACTGCGCACGCGCGACCGTGAGCGCAAGCTGCTGAAGAAGGTGGAACAGTCGCTGCAGCGCATCGAGTCCGGCGACTACGGCTGGTGCGAGGAAACCGGCGAGCCGATCGGCGTGCCGCGCCTGCTGGCCCGCCCCACGGCCACGCTGTCGCTGGAAGCCCAGCAGCGCCGCGAACTGCGCCAGAAGCTGTTCGGCGACTGATCGTCTTTGGCGGTCACCCCGCGCGGCTGACCCGCTCCGACGCCCAACGGCCCGGTCTTCCGGGCCGTTTTGCTTTTTGCGCGGACATGGCCCGGATCGCGATTGCCTTTGTGGCGTCACGGCTACGGCACTACCATTGCGGAATACCGCCAGCCTGTTACCGCAGCCGGCTTTCTGTTACAGTCGCAACTTTGTTGCAATAACAACGTCCTTTCGTCATGGCCGCTCGCCTGCCCGTCACCGTGTTGTCCGGATTTACCGGCGCCGGCAAGACCACCGTGCTGCATCAGCTGATGTCGCAGCCCGGGGTACGCCTGGCCGTGGTCGACAGCCGTGCCGACCTGCTGGCCGAAGTGGACCGGCTGGCCCAGACCGGCCAGTACGACTTCGCGGTGATCGAGGCCGATCCGACCGACGAACCGCTGGGTATCGCCGAAGGCTTCGCGTTCGAGGACGCCCACGGCGAACAGGCGCCCGGCGTGGCACACTTGGACACGCTGGTGACGGTGGTCGATGCCAGCCGCTTCCTGACGGATTTTCACGACGCCGATTTCCTGTCGGCGCGTGGCTTGGCCGCGCACAATGACGACGACCGCACCGTGGTCGACGTACTGATCGACCAGATCGAAGTCTGCGACGTCATCGTCATCAACAAGATCGACCTGGTCGACGCCGGCCAACTGGGCCGCCTGCATGTGGTGCTGCGCGCGCTCAATCCGCGCGCCAGCATCGTCGATGCCAGCCATGGCAACGTGCAGGCCGCGCAGATCCTGGGCACCGGCCGCTTCGACATGGAAGCCACGCCCAACGCGGCCGGATGGCAGGCGGCGCTGCAGAACGACGCCGCGCCCGATGCCGCCGGCATCGCCACGCTGGTGTACCGCCGCCGCCGTCCGTTCCATCCGCAGCGGTTTGCCGACCTGATCCACACCGAATGGATGCGCGAGCATGGCGACGTGCTGCGCTCCAAGGGCCTGTTCTGGCTGGCCAGCCGCATGGACATTGCCGGCGACTGGAGCCAGGCCGGCGGTGTGTGCCGCCCAGGCGCGGCAGGTGCGTGGTGGGCGGCGATCGACGCCGAGGAATGGCCGGCCGAGGGCCTGGCCCGCGCCGCCATCGAGGCCGACCTGCTCGAAGACGGCCTGCCCGCCGCCTATGGCGACCGCCGCCAGGAACTGGTGCTGATCGGCGCCGACCTGGACGTGCCCGCGCTCGAAGCACAGCTCGACACCTGCCTGCTGACCGACGACGAAATGGCGGCCGGCCCCGAGGCCTGGGCGGCGTATCCCGATCCGTTCCCGGACTGGGGCGATGCGTTCGACGACGACCATGATCACGACCATGGCGACGACCACGGCCATGACCATGGCGACGGTCCGTGCGACTGCGGGCATGCGCACTGATTTCCCGCTCCTCTCCCGCTGGCGCGCGCGCGGCCTCGGCTTCTGGCCGGCGCTGTGTCTGGTCACGTGCCTGCTGCTGGCGCAGCACGTGGGCCTCGTGCACCGCGTGGTACACGGCGGGCTGCTGAACGCACCCCAGGCCGTCGCCCAGATCGAATCCACCGACACTCCGGATGGGGCGGCCGACGCCGGCCACGCCGAACCGTTTTCGCTGAAACTCGGCCTCCACTCGTGCGTGCTGTTCGACGGCGCCACGCTGGCCGACACCCACTTCGGCAGCTTCGTGCTGCCGTCCCTCGCCTTCGGCAAGCCGGTCAAGCCGGCCAACCTGGCCTACCGCTGGCCCGACCTGCCGGCGGCACGCGCCTTCCAGTCCCGCGCCCCTCCGGCCGCATTCGCATTCGCCTGACTTGCAGCCGCGTGTGTGGGGCGATGCCCCGCGCCCGCGCACGCCTGACCGGGCACGCCACGCATTGCCGTGGCTGCGCCCGCCCATACCGAATTCGAATCGCGAGCCATGTACTCGAACTCCAACCGTACTCTGGTGGTGCGTCGCACCCCGCTGGCGGCGCTTGCCGCATTGATCACCGCGGGCCTGTCCTCGCACGCCATCGCCCAGGCCAACACGCAGGCCGCCCCCGAAGCCACGCCAGCCGCGCCGGCCGCTGCTGCACAGCCGGCCACCCCGGCCCTGAAGGAGGTGGTGGTCACCGCCAACCCGCTCGGCAGCGACCTGAACGACATGGTCGCCCCGGTCTCCACGCTGGGCGGCGACGCGCTGGCCGTGCGCCAGGCCAGCACGCTGGGCGAAACGCTCAACAGCATGCCGGGCGTCACGTCGAGCTACTTCGGCCCGAACGCCAGCCGACCGATCATCCGGGGCCTGGACGGCGACCGCATCAAGGTGCTGCAAAACGGCGGCTCCACGCTGGACGCCTCCACGCTGTCCTATGACCATGCGGTGCCCATCGATCCGCTCGTGGCCGAAAAGATCGAAGTGGTGCGTGGCCCAGCCGCGCTGATGTACGGCGGCAACGCCGTGGGCGGCGTGGTCAACGTGATCGACAACCGCATTCCGCGCGATCCGATCACCGGCGTCAGCGGCGCAGCCGACGTCAGCGGCACCATCGGCGGCGACAAGGGCCGCAATGCCAGCGGCATGCTGGAAGCCGGCAACGGCAAGTTCGCGGTGCACGCCGATGCATTCGTGCGCCAGACCAGCGACCTGCGCATTCCCGGCTACGCCCGCAGCGCCAACCAGCGCGCCAACCAGCCGCTGCCCGAAGGCGAGAGCGAGGCCTACGGCAAGATCCCGAACACCAACGCCCACCAGGAAGGCGGGTCGATGGGCGGTTCGTACACGTGGGCCGACGGCTTCGTGGGCGCCAACTGGTCGACCTATCGCAACGACTACGGCACGCCGGCCGAGGAAGACGCGCGCATCAAGATGCGCCAGGACCGCTTTGCGCTGGAGGGCGAATCGCGCAACCTGGCCGGCGCCACCAACGGCATCTTTGAATCGGTGAAGGGCAAGTTCAGCTACACCGACTACGAGCACCGCGAGATCGAGGGCGGCGAAACCGGCACGACCTTCAAGAACCACGGCTGGGACGCCCGCCTGGAAGCCACGCACGGCAAGATCGGCAACATGAGCGGCGTGATCGGCACGCAGTTCGGCCATACCGATTTCTCCGCGCTGGGCGAAGAAGCGTTCGTGCCGAGCACGACCACCGACAACGCCGCGTTCTTCGTGTTCGAGGAGCTGCCGCTGATTTCGTCGGGCGACCTGAAGCTGAACTTCGGCGGCCGCCTGGACCACAGCAAGGTGAAGGCCAGCGCCAACGGCAACGACCGCTTCAGCGACGCCGAGCGCAGCTTCAACGCCGGCAGCGCGTCGGCCGGCCTGCTCTACAAGCTCAACCCGATCTGGACGGTCACGTCGAACCTGTCGTATACCGAGCGCGCGCCCACGTTCTACGAGCTGTACGCGAACGGCCCCCATCTGGCCACGGGATCGTTTGAAGTGGGCGACCCGAACGCCGCCAAGGAGCGCGCCACGTCGATCGACCTTGGCATGCGCTTCAAGCAGGGCGACCATAGCGGCAGCGTGTCGGGCTACTACAGCCGCTTCCAGAACTACCTGGCGCTGCTGAACACGGGCGGCTACCGCGACGCCGAAGGCAACGTGGTGGCCGCCGGCAGCGACGGCGCGCTGCCTGAACTCCAGTACATGGGGGTGCCGGCCACGCTGTATGGCTTCGAGGCCGAAGGCAAGACACGCCTGCTGCAGAAGATGCTGACCACCAGCGATTCGCTCGATTTCGAGGCTCGCGCCGACTATGTCCACGGCGAGAACCGCAGCAATGGCCAGCCGCTGCCACGCCTGTCGCCGCTGCGCCTGGGTGGGTCGCTGGTCTACGCCGCCGGCCCGTGGGGCGCGCGCGTCAACGTGGACTGGAATGCGCGCCAGAGCCGTGTGCCAACCGGCGACACGCCGACCGACGCCTACACGATGCTGGGCGTGGCGCTGACCTACAAGATGAAGCTGTCGGGCACGCAGACGCTGTTCTATGTCCGTGGCGACAACCTCACCAACACCGAGGCACGCAGCGCCACGTCGATCCTGCGCGATATCGCGCCGCTGCCGGGCCGCAGCGTGCGGATCGGGATGCGCACGCAGTTCTGACGGCTGGATTGCGGCTGTCGGGCTCCCCTCTCCCATGCAATGGGAGAGGGGTTGGGGGAGAGGGCATCGGGGTTCTGCTTGCCGATTTGTTGACACTTGAACCGCTGCGCCCTCTCCCCCGGCCCCTCTCCCGCACGCGGGAGAGGGGAGACACAATTTGACGCCACTATCGACCCATCGAAAATGACTCGGGCACCAGCGAATACACCGCCGCCGGCACGGGCCGCCCGCGCAGGATCAGGCGGTTGCGGGCGATGCACTCGAACCCGGCACCGATCTTCTCGGCGACGGCGCGGCTTGCGAGGTTGGTCTCGACTGCCACGATCTCCAGCCGTGTGAGCCCTAGCGTGTGAAAGCCGTAGCAGGCCATCATCGACGCCGCGCCCGACGCCAGTCCCTTGTGCTGCTGGCTCTGTCGGATCCAGTAGCCCAGGTTGCCCGTATTGTCCTCGCGGCGGATCTGGTTGATGGCCACGCCGCCATAGAGTTCGCGGCCATCGGGCGAGAACACGCCGATGTCGTACGCCGCCCCTTCATCCATCATCGTCGCGCACCGCTCGAACCACTCCCGCGCATCGTAGATGCTGTAGTCCGCCCGCGCCCACGGCATCCACAGCCCCACCGTCGGCATCGACTCGCGCACGGCCATGACGAACTGGGCCTCGTCGCTGGCACGGAAGGGCCTGAGCTGGAACGCCTGGCTGCGCAGCGGCTGCATGGTCAGTCCCGGTTGGCCACCAGGTTGCCGTCACGCTGCAAGGCGCCCACCTTCTCCAGCGCCCGCAGCGTCTGGTCGAACACCGTCTCCAGCTGCTGGCCGGGCGTGAAGCGCGCATGCATGCGCTGCATCAGCGGCGTGGCCGCGAACCACGCGAACAGGGCCTCGCGCGGCAGCGCCTGGGCTTCCAGCAACTTGAACTTGGCGAGCACGCGCATGGCGTGCGTGGCGTTGCGCAGCGGATCGGCCTGCAGGTAATCGAGCCGGCTCCGCGCGCGCGCCACGGCACCGGCCACATCGTCGAACGGCCGTCCATGGCCGGGGATCACCAGCTGGACGTCGAGCGTGTCGATCAGTGCCAGGATGGCGGCCTGCTCGGCAAAGCCACTTTCGCCATCAAGCTCGGGAAAGATCACGCCGAAGCCGTTCTCCCACAACGCATCGCCCGAAATCAGGATGCGCTGCGCCGGCGCGAACAGCATCACCGCGTGCGGGTCGTGGCCCGGCGCGGCGATGACGCGCCAGTCGATCCCACCCAGCCGCAGCGTGCCGCCGTCGCGCAGCACATCGTCGAACGTGAAACGCGCGCATTGCTGCCCGGTGGCGTCGAAGGTCAGGGCGTCGGCATCCCAGGCCGATACGGCTGCAGCCTCGGCGGCGGGGATGGCCGTGCGCGGTTGCCAGCGTTGCTGCAGCGCCGCGTTGCCGCCGCAGTGGTCGGAATGCAGGTGGGTATTGATGACGCGCCGCAGCGGCCTGCCGGCGAGCGCGGCATCGACCAGCGCCACGGTCTGGGCAGCGTGCGTGACATAGCCGGTGTCGACCAGCGTGGTGTCCTGCGTGGCGTCGTCGACAAACAGCACGTTGTTCGCGGACAGCCAGCCGCGCTCGAACACGCGCATCGTGGCCGGCAACTCAATCGCAGCCAACGAGCTTCCCGCGCTCATGCCGGGTTGCCTTCGCAAAGTTGCGGTACGCGCGCCGGCAACAGCGCCCAGACGCGGCGGCGTTCCTCGTCGTCGGCGCCCGACCACGCCGCGATCTCCGCGATCGTGCGCAGGCAACCTTCGCAGAAGCCGCTGTCGCGGTCCATCTTGCAGATGCTGCGGCACGGCGACGGCACCGGCGACACGATCTGCGCCGCCGCCGCACCGCGCACCAGATCAGCCAGCAGCCGACGGCGGGCGGGCGTCATGCCTGGGCCTGGGCCACATCGGCCACTTCGGCGCCGGTCATGGCCTGCAACTGCTGCGGCGTCAGGTTGAACACCGCATGGGGATGGCCGGCGGCCGCCCAGACGCTGTCGTACCGGAACAGGTCGGCGTCCAGCAGCATCACCGGCTTCACCGCATGGCCGATCGGGCACACACCGCCGATGGCGTAGCCGGTCTTCTCGCGCACGAACTTCGCGTCGGCCTTGCCCAGCGCGCCCACGCGGGCGGCCACCTTCGACTCGTCCACGCGATTGCTGCCGCTGGCGATGACCAGCACCGGCACATCGTCCTTCACGCGCCGGAAGATGATCGACTTGGCGATCTCGGCCACGGTGCATCCCAGACCAGCGGCGGCCTCGGCCGACGTCTTGCCGGTGGCCGGCAGCATCACCACCGGACGATCATGGCCGATGCCGGCCAGCAGCTCGGCCACGCGTTGCGCGGATTCGGGAAGCGTCGGGTTTTCGCTCATGCTTGGGGTTCTCCTGGTTCAGACACAGACCGTGGCGTCGGCCGCTGCCGCCCACTTTGTCAGCAGCGCCTTGCCCACGCGCGAGCTGTTGGGGCGGCCGATGGCCTGCGAGATATAGTCGCCGGCCCGCACCACGGCTTCCAGATCGATGCCGGTGTGCAGACCCATGCCGTGCAGCATGTACAGCACGTCTTCGGTAGCCACGTTGCCGGTGGCGCCCTTGGCATAGGGGCAGCCGCCCAACCCTGCCACCGAGGCATGGAAGATGGCGATACCCACCTCCAGGCTGGCCAGGATGTTCGACAGCGCCTGCCCATAGGTGTCGTGGAAGTGCCCCGACAGCCGGTCCATGGCGAATTCGGCCGACACGGCGCGCATCACCTCCTGCACCTTCAGCGGCGTGCCCACCCCGATGGTGTCGGCAATGTCGATCTCGTCGCAGCCCAGCTCGCGCATGCGGCGCACCACGTCGACCACGGCATGGACCGACACTTCGCCCTGGTACGGACAGCCAAGCGCGCAAGAAATGCTGCCGCGCAGGCGGAGGCCCGCCTCCTTGGCGGCGGCCGCCACCGGCTCGAAGCGCGCAATCGACTCGGCGATCGAGCAGTTGATGTTCTTCTGCGAGAACGCCTCGCTGGCCGCACCGAAAATCACCACTTCGTCGGCACTGGCCGCGACGGCACCCTCGAAACCCTTCAGGTTCGGCGTCAGCACCGAGTACAGCGTGCCGGGCCGGCGTTCGATGCGGGCCATCACCTCGGCCCCGTCGGCCATCTGCGGCACCCACTTGGGCGACACGAACGACGCGGCCTCGATGTTGACGAAGCCGGCGTCGGTCAGCTTGTTGATCAGCGCGACCTTGACGTCGGCCGGCACCATCGCTTTCTCGTTCTGCAGGCCGTCGCGCGGCCCCACTTCGACGATCTTCACGTATTGGGGGATGGTCATGGTTGTCTCCTCGATGCTGTCACGCCGGGCCGCGCCGTGGCCCGCCGTGCGCTAGTAGCCGCGCTGCAGGTCCACCACGCCCGCGATCGGCTTGCCTTCCGCCAGCAGGCGGATCTTGCCGGCGATCTGGGCGATGCTGTCCTCGCGCAGCGTCAGTGCGGAAATATGCGGCGTGATCGTGATACGCGGCTCCTGCCAGTACGGATGGTCGGCCGGCAGCGGCTCGGTGCGGAACACGTCCAGCGTGGCGCCGGCGATCTGGCCGTCCTGAACGGCCGCCAGCAGGTCGGCTTCCACCAGGTGCTGGCCGCGCGCCACGTTGATCACGTAGGCACCCTTGGCCAGCTTGTAGAGCAGGCCTGTGTCGATGATGTCCTCGGTGTCGGGCGTCAGCGGCAGCACGTTGACCAGCACCTTCAGGCCGTCCAGGAACGCCACCTGGCCGTCCGCGCCATGGAACGGCTGCACGCCCTCAACGGTCTTGGCCGAACGGCTCCAGCCGCGCACCG
Organism: Cupriavidus pauculus; assembly: GCF_002858765.1. Taxonomy (GTDB): domain Bacteria; phylum Pseudomonadota; class Gammaproteobacteria; order Burkholderiales; family Burkholderiaceae; genus Cupriavidus; species Cupriavidus pauculus_B. Next base: position 379,095 of record NZ_PJRP01000001.1, on the reverse strand, counting down.
GAAAGCCGAAGCCGGCCAGCGTGCGCGCGATATGCGAGCCCAGCGTGCCGATGCCCATCACGCCGATCGTGAAATCGGCACGGCGATGGGGCTTCAGGAATTTCCACGTACCGGCCGTTTCCTGCGCGTCATAGGCGTCGAGCTTGCGGAAGTAGCGCAGCACGGCGGCTGTCACGTATTCGCTCATCTGGGCGGCCATGCCGGCGTCGTCCAGCCGCACGATCGGCACGCCGGCGGGCAGCGCCTCGGGGTCGTTGTCGCGCAGGCGCAGGATGCCGTCCACGCCGGCACCGAGGTTGAAGACAGCCTTCAGGTCCGTGCGGCCGCGCAGCATTTCCAGTGGCGGGCGCCACACCACGGCGTAGTCCACGCGCTGGCCCTGGCTTTCTTCCCAGGTCACGCATTGCGCTTCGGGCAACACTTCGGCAAAGCCCTCGATCCACGGTGCGTAGCGGCCATCCGGCACGTACAGCTGCAACTTCATCTCGACTCCATCGTTATACGGGTTAGGCCAACGATTATGCGCGCTTTCCCGGGCGCCGTTGCCCGGCTGTGCGATTACCGGCAGGAGGATGCGCGGCCCGGCTTTGCTCGCCTCTTCGATGCGCACGAGACCGACGGTTCTGCTCCCCTCGCCCATGCAATGGTGTTCAGACTGGACACATAGGTGACAGGTGTGCGAGGACATGTGTCAGCGATGTCTCTGGTCTGAACAAATGGGAGAGGGGTGGGGGGAGAGGGCATCGAGGCTCTGCTTGCCGGTTTGTCGACGTTTGCACCGCCGCGCCCTCTCCCCCGGCCCCTCTCCCGCCAAGCGGGAGAGGGGAGCAAACCGTCAGGCAGTAGCGTCTTCCGCCTGCGCGAACGCCAGCAGCTGGGCGCCTTCAGTCACCTGCTCGCCCACGCCGTACAGCACCTCGCTGACCACGCCGTCGGCCGGTGCGGTGATGGTGTGTTCCATCTTCATGGCCTCCATGACCAGCAGCGGCGTGCCGCGCGTGACCTTGCCACCCGGCTCGACCATCACGGCGATCACCTTGCCCGGCATCGGCGCGGTCAGCTTGCCGCCCTCGCCCTCCGCCTCTCCGGCGTGGGACAGCGGATCGAGCCATTCCAGCACCGTGTGGCGACCCGCGTGGAACACGTGGAAGGTGTCGCGCTCCAGATGCACCTGGCCGTGCGTGCGGCGGGTGCCCAGGTCCACGCGAATGTCGTCGGCGTTGAAGGTGTAGGCGAATGGCGCGGCCTGGTCGGCGTAGATCAGCGTGTGGCGGCGCTGGTCCGGTATCGCGCGCGCGTCGCCCTTGAGCACCACTTCCAGCTTGTGGCCGGCGCCCTCGAAATACAGCGTCCGCACGTCGCGCGCATTCAGGCGCCAGCCGCCGGCGTGGGTCCACGGCGAGTGGCGGTCGGCCTCGTCCACGCGGCGCTCGCGCGTGTCGCGTTCGAGCAGCGCCGCCACGGCCAGCGCAATGGCTTCGATGCCTACCGATTTCTGCGGAGGGAACAGCACGGTCTGGTTGCGCTCGATCAGGCCCGTATCGAGATCGGCCGTGCGGAAGGCCTCGGACTTGACCAGCCGCTGCAGGAAGGCCACGTTGGTGGACAGTCCCACCACGTGGTAGTTGGCCAGCGCCTGCGCCATGCGCGACAGCGCCTCGTCGCGGTCGCGGCCCCAGACGATCAGCTTGGCGATCATCGGGTCGTAGAACGGGCTGATGGTGTCGCCTTCGCGCACCCCAGCGTCAATCCGCACGCCCGCCGGGCCATGGGCGTCACCGCCGCGCATGAACTGCACCGCCGGCGGCGTGCGCAGGAAGCGCAGCGTGCCCGTCGACGGCAGGAAGCCCTTGTCCGGATTCTCGGCGTAGATCCGCGCTTCCAGCGCGTGGCCGTCAATCTTCAGTTGCGCCTGCGTCAGCGGCAGCGGCTCGCCGGCCGCCACGCGCAGCTGCCATTCGACCAGGTCCTGGCCGGTAATCATCTCGGTGACCGGGTGCTCCACCTGCAGGCGCGTGTTCATCTCCATGAAGTAGAACGAGCCGTCCTGGTTGGCGATGAACTCCACCGTGCCGGCGCCCACGTAGCCCACGGCCCGTGCGGAGGCCACGGCGGCGTCGCCCATCGCGCGGCGGCGTTCCTCGGTCATGCCCGGCGCCGGCGCTTCTTCCAGCACCTTCTGGTGGCGGCGCTGCACCGAGCAGTCGCGCTCGAATAGGTAGACGCAGTTGCCCTGCGTGTCGGCAAACACCTGGATTTCGATATGGCGGGGGCGCGTCAGGTACTTCTCGACCAGCACCTTGTCGTCGCCGAAGCTGGCCGACGCCTCGCGCTTGACCGATGCCAGCGCGGCCTCGAAGCCGTCGCCCGCCTCCACCACGCGCATGCCCTTGCCGCCGCCACCGGCGCTGGCCTTGAGCAGCACCGGGTAGCCAATGCGGTCGGCCTCGCGCCGCAGCAGCGCGGCGTCCTGATCCTCGCCGTGATAGCCGGGCACCAGCGGCACCGCGGCCTTTTCCATCAGCTGCTTGGCCGCGCTCTTGCTGCCCATCGCGTGGATGGCATCAGCCGGCGGGCCAATGAACACCAGCCCGGCCTCGGCGCAGGCGCGCGCGAAGTCCTCGTTCTCCGACAGGAAGCCGTAGCCCGGGTGGATGGCCTGGGCGCCGGTTTCCTTTGCCATCTCGATGATGTGGTCCGCGCGCAGGTAGCTGTCGCGCGCGGCCGCACCGCCGATATGCACGGCTTCGTCGCAGAAGGCGACGTGACGCGCGTCGGCGTCGGCGTCGGAATAAACGGCCACCGTACGGATGCCCAGCCGGCGGCACGTGGCCGCCACACGGCAGGCAATCTCGCCACGGTTGGCGATCAGGATCTTGTTGAACATGGCTCCTCCCTTTGTCTCCGGGTCAGGCGAGCCAGGCTCCTTCAGATCGGCAGGTTGTACGTCGCTTACCCCGCGTAACCTTCGGTGCGGATATCGAGACGTGCCAGCAGGGCGCGGTCGCGCTCGGCTTGCGGGTTGCCGGTCGTCAGCAGCTTCTCGCCATAGAAAATGGAATTGGCGCCGGCCATGAAGCACAGCGCCTGCAACGCGTCGTCCATGGCCTCGCGGCCGGCGGACAGGCGCACCATCGCGCGCGGCATCGTGATGCGTGCCACGGCAATCGTGCGTACGAACTCGAACGGGTCCAGCGCTTCGGTGCCCGCCAGCGGCGTGCCCTCCACCTGCACCAGGTTGTTGATGGGTACCGACTCGGGGTACGGGTCCATGTTGGCCAGCTGCGCGATCAGACCGGCACGCGCCTCGCGCGCTTCGCCCATGCCCACGATGCCGCCGCAGCAGACGTTGATGCCCGCATCGCGCACATGGCCGATGGTGTCCAGGCGGTCCTGGTACGTGCGCGTGGTGATGATCTTGCCGTAGAACTCGGGCGACGTATCGAGGTTGTGGTTGTAGTAGTCCAGGCCCGCGTCCTTCAGGCGCTGCGCCTGTTCGGCCTTGAGCATGCCCAGCGTCACGCAAGTTTCCAGGCCCATCGCCTTCACCTCGCGCACCATGTCGATCACCGGCTCCAGGTGGCGGTCCTTCGGGCTGCGCCAGGCAGCGCCCATGCAGAAGCGCGTGGCGCCGTTGGCCTTGGCCGACTTGGCGGCATCGAGCACGGCTTCCAGGTCCATCAGCTTCTCGGCCGTCACACCGGCGTCGTGGTGCGCGCTCTGCGGGCAGTAGCCGCAATCTTCCTCGCAGCCGCCGGTCTTGATCGACAGCAGCGTCGACAGCTGCACGGTGTTGGCGTCGAAGTGCTCGCGATGCACCTGCTGCGCGCGAAACAGCAGGTCGTTGAACGGCAGCGCGAACAGCGCGGCCACGTCGTCCACGCGCCAGGCGTCACCCTCCTTGGGTGCGGCGGCGGCGATATTGCGGGCCGACTGGCGCAGCGCTTCGGCGGAGATGGTGGCGACGGTTTGGTTTTCAGCGATTTGGGTCATGTTCTGGGAATACGTATTCGGTTTCACGATGCGCGGGTCAGGCGTGACGCGGCGCGGAGAGGTTGGACGATGCAACCGGCGGCATGCTGGCCAGCAGCGGTGCGAGGTCCAAGTGTTGAGCGGCGACGGCCGGCGCCACCTGCCAGGGCAGTTCGCCCAGCATCGGTGCGTCCAGCGCGTCCTGCAGCGTGACGATGTTCTCGGTGGGCAGCAGCATGTCCGGGTCGATGCGGTTGGCGATCCAGCCAGCCAGCTTCAGGCCGCGTGCACGCACCGCTTCGGCGGTCAGCATCGCGTGGCTCAGGCAGCCCAGCCGTACGCCCACCACCATGATGACGGGCAGGTCCAGCATCACGGCCAGGTCGGCGGTATTCCACCGCACCGCGCCCACGTCCAGCGGCACGACAAAGCCGCCCACGCCCTCCACCACCACGGCATCGGCCTTGGTGCACAGCGAGTCGAACGCCGCACGGATCGGCCCGCGCGTGATGCGCTCGCCTTCCAGCGCGGCGGCCAGGTGCGGCGACGCCGGCGTACGGAAGAAGAACGGGCACATCTCTTCCTGCGGCACGATCACGGACCCCGCCGCGCGCAGCTGGTCGACATCGTCGTTCTGCCAGCGGTCGTCAAGCCATTCCCCCCCGGCCGCCACGGGCTTCATGCCCACCGTGCTGTAGCCGGCGCCGTGCAGCGCATGCAGCAGCGTGGCCGTGGCGTGCGTCTTGCCCACGCCGGTATCGGTGCCGGTCACGAAGCAGGCGAACTGCTCCGGCTTGTTGGCGATCATGCGGCCTCCTTGTGATGGCTGGGCATGGCACGCGCGATGGCGTCGAGCAGTCGATCCACGTCGGCCGCCGTGTGCGACGCCGACAGCGTGATGCGCAGCCGCGCCGTGCCGGCCGGCACCGTGGGCGGACGAATCGCGCCCACGCGGATGCCGTCGGCTTCCAGCGCCGCCGACAGCGCCAGCGATGCCGCGTTGTCGCCCACGATCAGCGGCTGGATCGCGGTATCGCTCTTGCCCAGCGTCCAGCCGGCCTGCGCGGCCAGCGTCGCCAGCCCCCGGCGCAGTTGTGCAATCAGTTCGGCCAGGTGGGCGCGCCGGGTGCGCCCTTCTTCGCCAGCGATGATTTCCAGGCTGGTCAGCAGCGCATGCGCCACGGCCGGCGGCGCGGCTGTCGTATAGATATACGGGCGCGCCGTGTTGACCAGGTGTTCGACGATCGTTTCGTGCGCCGCCACGAAGGCGCCGGCCACGCCGGCGGCCTTGCCCAGCGTGCCGACATAGATCAGCCGCTCCGAGCGCAGGCCCAGGTGCTCCAGCACGCCGTGCCCGTGGTCGCCCAGCACGCCAAAGCCGTGTGCGTCGTCGACGATGATCCAGGCGTCGTGGCGCTCGGCCAGCGCCAGCAGCGCGGCCAGCGGCGCCAGGTCGCCATCCATGCTGAACACGCTGTCGGTGACGATCAGCTTCAGCTTGCCCTGGCTGGCCTGCAGCAGCGCATCGAGCGCCTGCGTGTCGCCGTGCGGGTAGCGTTGCACGTCGGCGCGGGCCAGCCGCGCGCCATCGATCAGCGACGCATGGTTGAGCGTTTCGCAGAACAGCGTGGCATCGGCCGTACCCAGCGACGTCAGCACCGCCAGGTTGGCCATGTAGCCGGTGCAGAAATACAGCGCCTGCGCCTGCGGGATATACGGCGCCAGCCAGCGCGCCAGCTCGTGCTCCAGTTGCGCATGGGCCAGCGAGTGGCCGCTGACCAGGTGCGAGGCGCCGCTGCCGGCGCCGTAGCGGCGCGCGCCATCGGCCAGCGCATGGGCGATCGACGCGTGATTGGCCAGGCCCAGGTAGTCGTTGCTGCAGAAGGTCAGCAGCGGCGCCGGCGTGGCATCGACCGCCCCGACCGACTGGTGCGGTGCGCAGGCCGTGTGCGCGATGCGGCGGCGGCGCGTCAGCGACTTTGCTTCGCGCTCGGCGGCCGCGCGCTTCAGGTAGTCAAGCAGCATGGCGGGCCTCCTCGGTGGGTGGCAGGATTGCTTGCAGCGTGCCCAGCAATTGTTCGCCGAGCCAATTGGCCAGCGCGGCGTCGAACACATAGGGCGGCATCACGTACAGCGTGTTGCCGATGGGCCGCGCCAGCACGCCGCGCTCGCGGGCGGCCAGATGGAAGCGCGACGCGAAGTCGGGGCCGGTGGCCTCGGGGTCGATGTCGGCGGCCCAGATCATGCCGCGCTGGCGCACGTGGCTGACGCGGGGATCGGCGGCAATGCCGGCCATCGCGTCAGCCAGCCATTGCGCGCGCTCGCGGTTGCGGGCCAGCACGTCGTCGGCTGCGAACAAGTCCAGCGTGGCCAGTGCCGCGCGGCACGCCAGCGGATTGCCCGTGTAGGAATGGGAATGCAGGAAGCTCCGCGCGATGTCGTCGGCCACGAAGGCGCGCTGGATTTCCGGGCGCGACAGCACGAGCGACAACGGCAGGTAGCCGCCCGTGATGCCCTTGGACAGGCACAGGAAGTCGGGCCAGGCATGCGCCGGCACCGGCTCGCCGCCCCGTGCCTGTTCCCAGGCGAAGAACGTGCCGGTGCGGCCGCAGCCCACGGCGATCTCGTCGGCGATCAGGTGTACGCGGTAGCGGTCGCACAGCGCGCGGGCGCCTTCCAGGTACGACGGGTCGTACATTGCCATGCCGGCGGCGCCCTGCACCAGCGGCTCGACGATCAGCGCGGCGATCTGGCCGGCGCGCTCGCGCAGCAGCGCTTCCAGTTCGGCCAGTGCACGCTTGGCCACGTCGGCAGCCGATTCGCCACGGCCAGCCTGGCGTGCGTCGGGCGACATCACCACATGCGCGCGGCGCGTGAGGGGGTCGTAGGCGTCGCGGAAAATCTCCACGTCGGTCACGGCCAGCGCGCCCACGGTTTCGCCGTGATAGCCGTGGCGCAGGCACACGAACTCGCGCTTGGCGGACAGGCCCGTATTGCGCCAGTAGTGGAAGCTCATCTTGAGCGCGATTTCCACGGCGGACGCGCCGTCGGACGCATAGAACGCGTTGCCCAGCACGCCGCCGGTCAGCGCTTCGAGCCGCTCGGCCAGTTCCACGGCCGGGGCGTGGGTGCAGCCGGCCAGCATCACGTGCTCGAGCGTATTCAGTTGCGCGACCAGCGCGGCATTGATCGCCGGATTGGCGTGGCCGAACAGGTTGACCCACCACGAGCTGATGGCGTCGAAATAGCGGCGGCCTTCGGCATCGATCAGCCACGGCCCTTCGCCGCGGGCGATGGCCAGCGGCGGCTCGTTGGCGGCCGCATCGGGGCGCAGGCGCGTACACGGATGCCAGACGGCCCGCTGGCTGCGTGCCGCGAGCGGCATGTCATCGGCGGCTGCGCCGGCGGTATTGGGGACAGGATGTGTCAAGGGGACCCTCCTTTGATTGCCAGGTCCGTCCATGCCGGCGCCTGTCACGGCATGGCCGGGACGCGCGAGGGCTGCGGGCGGATTGGGGAGGCTCATGTTAGGAAGGTCCGTCTTGTCTTGGCAAACCAGGCGCTATCAGCGCGTTGGCGTCAGGTTGAACGAATATGCGCGATGTTGCTGACTGCCGTGCCGCGCATGGCACTTGGAATGGCGCTTCTCGCGGGTAACGTCGGGCAAATACCTGCTAAAAAATTCTGTGGCGGCCGTCCGGCTTGCCCTCTCCCCCGGCCCCTCTCCCACGAGTGGGAGAGGGGAGCAAACTGGGCTTGCGCCGGCCGCATCCCGCACTACTGCGGCTTCCAGGCTGGGGCGCGCTTTTCAAGGAACGACCGCACGCCTTCGCGCCCTTCTTCCGATGCCCGGATCGCCGCGATCCGGTTGGCGGTGTCGGCCAGCAGGTCGCTGTCGATCTCGCGGCCGGCCACTTCCTGCACCAGCCGCTTGCTTTCGCGCACGGCGTTGGGGCTGTTGCCGGCGAGCGTGGCGGCGATCTCGGCCACTTTCTCGTCGAGGTCCTGCGGCGGCACCACCGCGTGCAGGAATCCCAGCCGCAGCGCCTCGGCGGCATCGAAGCGCTCGGCGGTAATGAAGTAGCGGCGCGCGGCCTGCTCGCCCATCGCGCGGATCACATAGGGGCTGATCGTGGCCGGCAGCAGGCCCAGCTTGGCCTCGGACAGGCAGAAGTTGGCCGTGGCGGACGCCACCGCGATGTCGCAGGCGGCCACCAGGCCCATGCCGCCGGCGTAGGTGTCGCCCTGCACGCGCGCGATCACGGGCTTGGGGCAGACCCAGACCGTGTGAAGCATCTGCGCCAGCGTCAGCGCATCGGCACGGTTCTCGTCGTCCGAGTAGCCGGCCATCTTCTTCATCCAGTTCAGATCGGCACCGGCGCAGAACGCCGGGCCGTTGCCGGTCAGCACGATCGCGCGCACCTCGGGCGTGTCGCCCAGCGCCCGGAAGGCGCCGGTCAGTTCGGCGATGACCGTCTCGTTGAACGCATTACGTACATCGGGCCGGTTCAGCGTGACCGTGGCGATATGGCGCTCGGCGGTCACGGAAAGCGTCGTGAATTGCATGTCTCCTCCGGATTCTTGGATTGTCAGGATGTCTTGCCGGTGGTTTTCATTCTGGCGGGCTGGGTCCGTTCAGGGATCTCGTCGAACGGCAAGCCCAAGCCCCGGAAGAACGCGTCCACCTCGGGCAGCCATACCGCCACACCGGCGCGGTTGCTGAACAGGCGGTGCGAATCGCCGTCGAACTCGCCAACGTCGACGAAGCGCGCATCCTTCGCCGCGCCGCTGACATTGGCCTTGTAGCTGTTGAACATGCGCTCCGGCAGCGGCCACGGCCAGTAGCTGTCGTTGTCGCCGTAGATCCACAGCGACGGATAGCGCGCCACGCGCCCGTAATCCCCAAACGCGTCGATCAGGTTGTTCTCCCAGCCCACGCAGTTTTCGTTGCGCAGGCCGCCCGCGAAATTGACCACGCCCACCACGCCGGGGTAGCCGATGGCCGACAGCGCCATGGTCGACAGGCCGCCATGCGACTGGCCGATCACGATGATGCGCGTGGCGTCGACATAGGGCTGCTGCACCAGGTAGTCCAGCGCCGCCACCACGTCCTCGGCCTGCATCATCCCGTTGCCGCGCACATCGCAACTGCCGCCCACGTACTGGCCGCCCGACTTGGAAAACCCCTGCCGCATCGGCAGCGCCACCACATAGCCGCGCCGCACGAACTCGGCGGTCTGCGCGGCAAACCGGGCGCGGCCCTGAAACGCGGGCTTGCCCGGCGACTTGCCGTGGTTGATCACCACCATCGGAAACGGACCTTCGCCGGCGGGGCGGACGATCGTGGTTTCCAGGTCGATGGTGGCTTCCGCCCCCACCTTCGGCACCATCACTACCTGCTCGACCGACTGCGCCGGCATCGCCACCTGCGCGATGGCCGGGCCGCACCATACGATGCAGGCCAGCGCGGCCAGCGCAACCACTGCGCGGCAGGTGGAGGGAACAACTCGGGACATGACAACAACCAACCTTCCTGAAAAAACCAATCAGACGATAAAAAAACTACATGCGGAAAACGCCGAACTTCATGTCGCCGATCGGCGCATTGAGGCTGGCGGACAGGCCAAGGCCCAGCACAGTACGCGTCTGCGCGGGGTCGATGACGCCATCGTCCCAGAGCCGCGCGCTGGCGTAGTACGGATGGCCCTGGCGTTCATACTGGTCACGAATCGGCGCCTTGAACGCTTCTTCCTCGTCGGCGCCCCACTGGCCGCCCTTGCCTTCGATGCCGTCGCGGCGCACCGTGGCCAGCACGCTGGCCGCCTGCTCGCCGCCCATCACCGAGATGCGCGCGTTCGGCCACATCCACAGGAAGCGCGGCGAATACGCACGGCCGCACATGCCGTAGTTGCCGGCGCCGAACGAGCCGCCGATGATCACCGTGAACTTGGGCACCTGGGCCGTGGCCACGGCCGTCACCATCTTGGCGCCGTTGCGCGCAATGCCTTCGTTTTCGTACTTGCGGCCCACCATGAAGCCGGTGATGTTCTGCAGGAACACTAGCGGAATCTTGCGCTGGCAGCACAGTTCGATGAAGTGCGCGCCCTTGAGCGCCGACTCCGAGAACAGGATGCCGTTGTTGGCGATGATGCCCACCGGGTAGCCCCAGATCCGCGCAAAGCCGCAGACCAGCGTGGTGCCGTAGCGCGCCTTGAATTCGTCGAATTCCGATCCGTCGACGATACGGGCGATGACCTCGCGCACGTCGTACGGCTTGCGCGTGTCGGTAGGGATCACGCCATGGAGTTCTTCCACCGGGTACAGCGGCTCCTGGGGCTCGTGCAGGCGGATCTGGTCCGGCTTGCGGCGGTTCAGGTGCTGCACGATATTGCGGGCCAGCGAGAGCGCGTGGTGATCGTTCTGCGCGAAGTAGTCGGCCACGCCCGACAGCCGCGTATGCACGTCGGCGCCGCCCAGGTCTTCGGCGCTGACTTCCTCGCCCGTGGCCGCCTTCACCAGCGGCGGCCCGCCCAGGAAGATCGTGCCCTGGTTCTTGACGATGATCGACTCGTCGCTCATCGCCGGCACATAGGCGCCGCCGGCCGTGCACGAGCCCATCACCACGGCAATCTGCGGGATGCCCTTGGCCGACAGGTTCGCCTGGTTGTAGAAGATGCGACCGAAGTGGTCGCGGTCCGGGAACACGTCGTCCTGGTTCGGCAGGTTGGCGCCGCCGGAGTCCACCAGGTAGATGCACGGCAGGTTGTTCTGCTCGGCGATCTCCTGCGCCCGCACGTGCTTCTTGACCGTCATCGGGTAGTAGGTGCCTCCCTTGACCGTGGCGTCGTTGCAGACGATCACGCACTCCTGCCCCGCCACGCGACCGATGCCGGTGATGACGCCCGCGCCGGGGGCCGCATTGTCGTACATGTCGAACGCGGCCAGTTGCGACAGCTCCAGGAACGGCGTACCCGGATCAAGCAGTTGCTGCACGCGGTCTCGCGGCAGCAGCTTGCCGCGGCCCAGGTGCTTGGCGCGGGCCTCCTCGCCGCCGCCTTCGGCCAGCTTCGCGACCTTCTGCCTGAGGTCGGCCACCAGCGCCTGCATGGACTCGGCATTGGCCTTGAACGATTCCGAGCGTGCGTTCAGTTTGGTTTCCAGCGTGGGCATGTCTCTTCCTGTGTTCTCTTGCTTTTCGTGCCGGGTCAGCCGGTAACGTGCGCCGCATGGGCGCCGCACGTCATTCCTTTCCTTCCTGTTCCTTCAGGTCGCCATCCACGTAGAGCCAGCGGGCCGGCGTGCCGGGCTCGCGCGGCTCGAAGACAAAACGGCTCAGCTCTTCCAGCCGGTGCGCGCGCCCGCCCACCTTGTAGCGCGCCACGAAGGCCACCGTGGCGTGCGTGTCGTCCTGCTGCGCGTGGGACTTCACCGTCAGCCCGAGCCAGCGCGTGCCGGCATCGGCCGACAGGTCCTCAGGACACGTCGACACATGCCAGGTCTGGCGCAGCCAGCCTTCGTCGCCCAGCACATAGGCGCTGTAGCGCGAGCGCATCAGCGCCTCGGCCGTGGGCGGCACCGCCTCGCCACGGTGAAAGCGGCCGCAGCACGTGGCATAGGCGCCGTTGCCGCAGGGGCAAGGCTCCGCGCCGGCGCCGGACTGTCGCTTCCTTGTCATGCGATCAGCTCCGGCAGGTCGCGCATGTCGGTGAAGACGGTCTTCACGCCCACCGCACGCAGCTCGTCGGCATCGGTGCGCGCGGCATAGCCGAACACGGTCATGCCCGCGGCCACGCCGGCGGTGGCGCCGGTGGGGCTGTCTTCCACCACGGCGCAGCGCGACGGCTCCACGCCCATCGTGCGTGCGGCTAGCAGGTAGACGTCCGGCGCGGGCTTGCTGTGCTCGACCTCGGTGGCCGTGAAGATGTGCTCGCGGCGGTCGTTGGGGTCCATGAACAGCCCCAGCAGGTCGGTATGCGTCAGCTGGAGCTTGACCTTGATGCGGTCCGCGCCCGACGCCACGCACACCGGCAGGCCACGCGCCTGGATGGCTTCGATCGTCTGGCGGATGTGCGGCACGGCTTCCAGTTCCTCTATCAGCGCGGCATCGCGCCGCACGAACCATTCGGACAGGAAGTTGCGCGGCAGCGGCTTGCCGAGACGCGCCTCGATATTGCCAAGCTCGTCGCGCACCGCACGGCCGAGGAACCACTTCATCGATTCCTCGAGCGTGATCTCGATGCCAAGCTCGTTGAGCACGCGGTTCAGCACGCGATGGACGATCGGTTCGCTGTCGACGAGAACGCCGTCACAGTCGAAGATCACGCAATCGAAGCGGGCGGCCTGGTTTGCTGCGGTCATGCGGGTTTCTTTTCCTTGTTGTGTTCGTTGCCGCCGACGGCGCGCAGTTCGGTCTGCCGCCGGCTCTTCAGGTGGGCCTCGATCTGCTCGAAGCGGTCGAAGCCCCAGAACGGTTCACCGTCGATGATGACAAACGGCGAGCCAAATACGCCCTTGGCCATCGCCACGTCGATCTCGGCCTTGAGCTGGTCCTTGATCTGGTAGCTCGTGGCGCCTTCGTTCATCGCCACCGGATCGACGCCCAGCGCCTCGGCCAGCTTCGCCAGCTCGGCCGGCTCCGCGATGTTCAGGTCGTCGACGAACAGCGCGCGGTACACGGCCTTGGCAAACGCGGCGGCCAGGTCGGCGCCGTGGTGGTTCTGCAGCCACAGCATGGCGCGGGCGGCGTGCTGTGTCGGCAGCGGGAAGTGCGTCGGGCGCTTGTAGTCGATGCCGTGGAACTGCGCGGTGCGCTCGAAATCGCGCCAGCAGTACTCGCCCTTGAGCGGGATCGACGGCAGCGGCGACGAGCCGGTGGTCTTGAACACCACACCCAGCAGCACCGGATGCCACATCACGCCCCGGCCGTACTTCTGGGCCAGTTCGTCGATGCGCGTGCTGGCAAAGTAACCGTAGGGTGAGGAGAAGTCGAAGTAAAAATCGATCGGTGCGGTCATCGCAGGGGGCTCCGGTTCAGGTGCGACGGTTTCGGGGGTACGGCTGATCTGTCATCCAAGCGCGCGGGCGATCAGAATCTTCTGGATGTCGCTGGTGCCTTCATAGATCTGGCACACGCGCACATCCCGATAGATTCGCTCGACAGGGAAATCGTTCACATAGCCGTAGCCGCCGAACACCTGGATCGCGTCCGAGCATACGCGCTCGGCCATCTCGCTGGCGAACAGCTTGGCCATGGCGGCCTCTTTCAGACAGGGCCGGCCGGCGTCCTTGAGCGCGGCGGCGTGCCACACCATCTGCCGCGCCACATCGATCTGGGTGGCCATGTCGGCCAGGCGGAACTGCACCGCCTGGTGCTGGAACAGCGGCTGGCCGAAGCTCTCGCGCTCCTTGGCATAGGCCAGCGCGGCCTCGAACGCGGCGCGGGCCATGCCGATGCTCTGCGACGCGATGCCGATGCGGCCGCCCTCCAGCCCCGACAGCGCCATCTTGTAGCCAGCGCCCTCCTCGCCCAGCAGGCAGTCGGCCGGAATGCGGCAATCGTCGAACACGATCTGCGCCGTATCGGACGAATGCTGCCCGAGCTTGTCTTCCAGGCGCGCGACGATGTAGCCCGGCGTGCGGGTCGGCACCAGGAAGGCGCTGATGCCGCGCTTGCCGGCCGCCTTGTCGGTCACGGCCATCACGATCGCCACGTCGGCATGCTTGCCGCTGGTGATGAACTGCTTCACGCCGTTCAGCACGTAGTGGTCGCCATCGCGCGTGGCCGTGGTGCGCAGCGCCGAGGCATCGGAGCCCACATGCGGCTCGGTCAGGCAGAACGCGCCGAGCATCTCGCCACGGGCCAGCGGCACCAGCCAGCGCTGCTTCTGCGCGTCGTTGGCAAAGGCCATCAGCATGCTGCAGACGGGGCAGTTGTTGACGCTGATGACGGTGGACGTGCCGCCATCGCCGGCCGCGATCTCTTCCAGGATCAGCGCCAGCGACAGGTAATCGAGCCCCGCGCCGCCCAGGTCCTCCGGCACCGCCACGCCATAGACGCCCAGCCGTGCCAGTTCCTTGTGCACGTCCTTGGGAAAAGTCTTGTCGCGGTCCCACTGCGCGGCCTGCGGCGCGATGACGTCCTGCGCGAACTGGCGCACCGCGTCACGGATCATTTCCTGCTCGGGGGTCAACAACATGAGCGTCGGTCCTTACCAGGGGATGGCCGCGCCATCGTAGTTGTGGAAGCTGCCGTTGTCGTTGTGCGTCAGGCCGGCCAGCGTGCGGCGCATGCCGGTCACGCTCTGCTGCGGCGTCAGGTCGGCGTTCGGGCCGCCCATGTCGGTCTGCACCCAGCCCGGATGCAGCGCCACGCAGATCGCATGGCGGGCGTCCAGCGACACGCTCTTGAGCACCGCGTTGGCCGCCGCCTTGCTGATGCGATACATCCACGCGCCGTTGGTGTCCATGCCGCCGATACTGCCCATCTTCGATGACAGTATGGCCAGCACGCCGCCGCGGCCGTGGTTGCCGGTCTCGACGAACGGCAGCAGCAGCGGCAGCGCCATCATCGGCCCCAGCACGTTGGTGTGCATCACGGCATCGAACTCCGGCTGCGCGACGGGCTGCGCGCCTTCGGTGCGCGGGCCGATTACGCCGGCGTTGTAGATGGCCACGTCGAACGACTCGCCATCGAGCTTCCAGCCCAGTGCTGCCACCGCGGCGGCGTCGGTCAGGTCGATCTGGTGGGCTTCGGCGCCCAGCGCCTTGAGCGCCTCCACGCCTTCGGCACTGCGCGCGGCAGCCACCACGCGCCAGCCATCGGCGCGGTACTGCCGGACGAATTCAAGGCCGAGACCCCGGGAAGCACCAAGGACGAGCGCGGTAGGCATGGCGAGACTCCTGCTTGTTGTAGCGTGTTGTGGTGAGTGTCGATCAGACGATTTCGATGCCGACGGCCGTGGCTTCGCCCCCGCCGATGCACAGGCTGGCCACGCCGCGCTTGCCGCCGGTCTTGCGCAGCGCGCCGATCAGCGTGGTCATGATGCGTGCGCCCGAAGCCCCGATCGGATGGCCCAGTGCGCAGGCCCCGCCGTGGATGTTGACCTTCTCATGCGGAATCTTGTGGTCGTGCATGGCGGCCATCGGTACGACGGCGAACGCTTCGTTGATCTCGAACAGGTCCACGCTGTCGGTGGTCCAGTCGAGCTTGCGGTACAGCTTGGCGATGGCCTCCACGGGCGCGGTCGTGAACCAGCCCGGCGCCTGCGCGTGAGACGTGTGGCCCAGCATGCGAGCGATCGGCACCAGGCCCAGCTGCTTCGCGGTGGATTCGCGCATCATCACCAGCGCGGCGGCGCCGTCGTTAATCGACGACGACGAGGCGGCGGTAATCGTGCCGTCCTTGGCAAAGGCCGGCTTCAGCGACGGAATCTTGTCCACCTTGATGCGGCGAGGGCCTTCGTCGGTATCGATGACCGTATCGCCGCCCTTGCCCGACACCGTGACCGGCGCGATTTCCCAGCGGAAGTCGCCTGCCTCGGTCGCGCGCTGGGCGCGGCGTACCGATTCCATCGCGAACGCGTCCTGCTGCTCGCGCGTGAACTGGTACTTGGCGGCGCAGTCCTCGCCGAAGGTGCCCATGGCGCGACCCTTGTCGTAGGCGTCTTCCAGGCCGTCCAGCATCATGTGGTCATAAATCATGCCGTGGCCGATGCGGTAGCCGCCACGGCCCTTCGGGATCAGGTACGGCGCGTTGGTCATGCTTTCCATGCCCCCGGCCACGGCGATGTCGAACGAGCCGGCCAGCAGGCCGTCGTAGACCGACATGGCCGCGCGCATGCCCGACCCGCACATCTTGTTGACCGTGGTACAGGCCACGTCCAGCGGCAGCCCCGCGCCCAGCGCGGCCTGGCGGGCGGGTGCCTGCCCCTGCCCGGCCGGCAGCACGCAGCCGAACACCACTTCCTGCACCCGCTCCGGCTTGATACCGGCGCGCTCCACCGCCGCGCGGATGGCGGCGGCGCCAAGCTGCGGCGCGGTCAGACTGCTCAGTTCGCTCTGGAACGCGCCCATGGGGGTGCGTGCGGCGGAAACGATGACGATTGGGTCGTTCGGGTTTTGCATGTCTGTGTCTCCTCGAAGCGGGTGGGCTTCAGTCGTAGTCGTTCAGCGAATCGATGCTTGTGGCGGATCGCCGTATTGCTGCAGGGCGGCGGCAATCTGCGTCTGCAGTTCGTCATTGCTGCTGGCCGCCATGCCCAGGTCGCGCAGCAGGCCGTCGGACACGCCGTAGATCCAGCCATGCACGGTCACCGCCTGGCCACGGTCCCACGCGTCCTGCAGCACGGTGGTCTGGCAGATGTTGTTGACCTGCTCGATCACGTTCAGCTCGCACAGGCGCGTGTGGGCGTCGTCCTCGCGCAGCACGGTGCCCAGGTAGGCCGAATGCTTGTCGGCCACATCCTGCACGTGGCGCAGCCAGTTGTCGCACAGGCCCACGCGCTCGCGCTTGAGCGCTACCTTCACGCCGCCGCAGCCATAGTGGCCCACCACAGTGATGTGGCGCACCTTCAGCACTTCGACGGCAAACTGGATCACCGACAGCGCGTTTAGGTCGCTGTGCGAAATCACATTGGCGATATTGCGATGTACAAATACCTCGCCCGGTGCCAGGCCCAGGATCTGGTTGGCGGGCACGCGTGAATCGGAGCAGCCGATCCACAGGTATTCGGGCGCCTGCTGGTTGGCCAGGCGCGTGAAGAATGTCGGGTCTTCCGCGTTGACGCGGTCTACCCACTCGCGATTGTTGCGGAAAAGTTGGGCGATGGCATCAGTCATGCTGCCCTCCTTGCGTCGTCGATTGTTGCTGCGCCGTAGCGGTGGATGAAGCGTTCTTGTTGTGGATAGGCAAAGAAGTCATGTACATGGCCGGCCAGCAGCCGGTCCTTGTGTTGCTGCCACATGGCAGCGTCGAAGAAATCGGAATGGTGCCGCAGGAACGCGGCCCGCACGCGCGGGTCCCCCAGCAGGAACGTGCGATAGGTCTCCGGGAAGATGTCGTGCGGATGTACGGTGTACCACACCTCGCCGGACATTTCCTCTTCCTCGTTGCGCGGCTCGGGCACGCGCCGGATATTGCAGTCGGTCAGGTACTCGATTTCGTCGTAGTCGTAGAACACCACGCGGCCGTGCCGGGTGACGCCGAAGTTCTTGTAGAGCATGTCGCCCGGGAAGATGTTCGCGGCGATCAGTTCCTTGATGGCGTTGCCATATTCCTGGATGCCGTGGTCCACCTGGGCGTCCGTGCCCTCCTGCAGCCAGATGTTCAGCGGCGTCATGCGCCGCTCGATATACAGGTGGCGCACCACAACCTCGTCGCTGCCGTCGCTGCTGCGCTGGTATTCGAGCATCGACGGCACATGCCGGGTCAGTTCGCGCAGCAGCGCGTCGTCGAAGCGCGACAGCGGGAAGGCCACGTTCGAGTATTCGAGCGTATCGGCCATGCGGCCCACGCGGTCGTGCTGCTTCACGAGCTGGTACTTCGATTTCACCTGCGCGCGCGTGGTTTCCTTGGGCGGCGGGAATTCGTCGCGGATCACCTTGAACACATAGGGAAACGACGGCAGCGTGAACACCAGCATCACCAGCCCCTGGATACCGGGCGCCACGACGAACTTGTCCGACGAATGCTGCAGATGGTGCAAAAAGTCGCGATAGAACAGGTTCTTGCCCTGCTTCTGCAGGCCCAGCGACGTGTAGATCTCGGCGCGCGCCTTGCGCGGCAGCAGGTCGCGCAGGAAGGTCACGTACGCCGACGGGATCTCCATGTCGACCAGGAAATAGGCATGCGCGAACGAGAACAGCACCAGAAGCTGTTCCGGGCGCAGCAGCACGGTGTCGAGCACCAGCTTGCCCGACGGCCCGTGCACCACCGGAATCGCCATCGGATACATCTGGTCGCCATTCAGCACCCGTCCGATGATGAACGCGGTCTTGTTGCGGAAGAACAGCGACGACAGCGTATGCACCTGGAAATTGGGCGCGACGCGGAATTCGCCGGCATGCTCGTCGAGCGCACGCAGTACATGGCCGACGTCGCGCTTCAGGTCCTCGAACGGCGCTTCGAGCTGGAAGTTGTGCACGATCCGCTCGAAGCACGCGGCCATGCCCTCGCGGCTGCCCGGGTAGTAGGCCCGATAGGTCGGCCGGGTGGGCGACTCCTCGTTCTCGATGTACTCCGTGGAAACCGCCGGCCGCACGAAGATGAAGTCGTTGTTGAAGTACGAGCGATGCAGGATGCGCGTGCAGACCGAGTTGAAGAACGTCTCGGCCAGTTCGGGCTGGTGGTGGTTGGTCAGCAGGCCGATGTAGTGGAGCTTGATCTGCTGCCAGATATCGTCGTCGAGCTGCTCGGCGTCGTATTCGTCCTGCAGCGTCACCACGGCCTCGTGCACGCGGTCGTTGTAGAACGCGATGCGGTCGCGCTGCAGCGCCTGCAGGCCGTGCCAGTCGCCAGCCTCAAAGCGCGCCTTGGCCGTGACGCCGGCCTCGCGGAACAGCCGGTAGTGCTTGTCGAATCCGTCGAGCATGGTCCGCGCCACATCGTAGGCAATCTGCGAGGCGAGCAGCTTGGGGAAGTGGGACATGACGCGAAAGTTCCGAACGAGCGGGAGAACGGCTGGCAGTCGAAATTGTAATGGCGTTCGGTACTTACTTTCAGGTAACCACCGAACGCCTCCGGGATCACTTTTCCGCTTTACATCGTCTCCGCGAACAGTTCGCGGCCAATCAGCATGCGGCGGATTTCCGATGTCCCCGCACCAATCTCGTACAGCTTGGCGTCGCGCCACAGGCGGCCCACCGGGTATTCGTTGATATAGCCGTTGCCGCCCAGGATCTGCACCGATTCGCCGGCCATCCAGGTCGCCTTCTCGGCCGTGTACAGGATCACCGCGGCGCAGTCCTTGCGCACCTGGCGCACGTGGTCGGTGCCCAGCGAATCCAGGTTCTTGCCCACCGTGTACAGGTAGCTGCGGGCGGCCTGCAGCGTCGTGTACATGTCGGCCACCTTGCCCTGGATCAGCTGGAATTCGCCGATGCTCTGGCCAAACTGCTTGCGATCGTGGATGTACGGCGTCACCACGTCCATGCAGGCCTGCATGATGCCAACCGGGCCGCCCGACAGCACTGCGCGCTCGTAGTCCAGCCCGCTCATCAGCACCTTGGCGCCGCTGTTTTCGGCTCCGAGGATGTTCTCCACCGGCACCTCCACGTCCTGGAACACCAGTTCGCCGGTGTGCGACCCGCGCATGCCGAGCTTGTCGAGCTTCTGCGCCACCGAGAACCCCTTCATGCCCTTTTCGACGATGAAGGCCGTCATGCCGCGCGCACCCAGGTCGGGCTCGGTCTTGGCGTAGACCACCAGCACGTCGCAGTCCGGGCCGTTGGTGATCCACATCTTGGTGCCGTTCAGCACGAAGCGGTCGCCCTTGAAGTCCGCGCGCAGCTTCATGCTGACCACGTCCGACCCGGCGTTCGGCTCGCTCATGGCCAGCGCGCCAATCCATTCGCCCGACACCAGCTTCGGCAGGTACCTGGCCTTCTGCGCGGCCGTGCCATTGCGGTGGATCTGGTTCACGCACAGGTTCGAGTGGGCGCCGTATGACAGGCCCACGGATGCCGACGCGCGGCTGATTTCCTCCATCGCGATCATGTGCGCCAGGTAGCCCATGTTGGCGCCGCCGTACTCCTCGGCCACGGTGATGCCCAGCACGCCCAGGTCGCCCATCTTCTTCCACGCGTCCATCGGGAACTGGTCGGTGCGGTCGATCTCGCCGGCGCGCGGCGCCAGTTCGGCCTGGGCCCAGCTACGCACCGATTCGCGCAGCATCTCGATGTCTTCGCCAAGGTCGAATTTGAGGCCGGGAAGTTCGGTCATGGTGTTGTCTCCTGGTTCTGTCGCTGGTTCTGTCGCCAGTGCTGTCGCGGTCGGCGCAGGGTTCGGTATCGGTGTGTCGAGCTATTTTATTGACGTTTACGTAAACGTCAATTGGAGTTGCCACGAAGTGCCGGCTTCGCGGCAGGATCAGGCCGTGTGGGTGTGGCCGGCGCCATGGTGTGTGGCCAGCAGCGTCTTGCACTGGCGTTCATGCTGGTCGATCTCAGTTAGCTGGGCCTGCAGGTCTTCCAGTTGCCGCTCCAGCGTGCCGCGATGCTGGGCCAGCAGATGCAGAAAGCGTTCAAGCTGTGGAGCCGTGTCGCGCGGCGACTCATACAGATCCAGAATTTCGCGGATCTCGTTGAGAGTAAGCCCTAACCTTTTGCCGCGCAGCGTGAGCTTCAGGCGCGTGCGTTCGCGGCCGTTGTAGACGCGCTTGCGGCCGCTGGGCCCCTCCCGGTCTGGCGACAACAGGCCCTGGTCCTCGTAGAAGCGGATCGCACGCGGCGTCACTTCAAATTCGCGTGCAAGATCGGTAATCGTGTAGGTGGCGGAAGATGGCTGAGCCGACATATGGCGTCCTGCAAAAAATGAACGGTCGTTCGCGGATTCGTTGCATCATCAACTTTTTCGTCTAAGATGACGTGCAGGGTTCGCGAATTGACGTTAACGTTAGCGTCAACTGCTTCGCATGACAATCCGAACAAGAGCGTGCCCGCCGAGTACGCCGATATCGACGAGACAAACCCCATGAACGCACTCGAACATCAGCTTCAATATCCGTTTGGCGACACCATGCCCGATCCGGGCACCCGCCAGGAGGTCGCGCCGGGCGTGTACTGGCTGCGCATGCCGCTGCCTTTCGCGCTGGACCACATCAACCTGTGGCTGCTGCGCGACCGCATCGACGGCCGCGACGGCTGGACCATCATCGATTGCGGCATCACCAACGACACCATCCAGGCCCATTGGGAAACCATTTTCGCCAATGAACTGGAAGGCTTGCCCGTGCTGCGCGTGCTGGTCACGCATTGCCACCCCGACCACGTCGGCCTGGCGCACTGGATCTGCAAGAAGTGGGACGTGCGGCTTTGGATGAGCCTGGGCGACTATATGTCCGCCCGTGTCATGGCGGGTGGCTCGGGCGTCGGATCCAACGCCGGCGGCGACTTCGCGGCCAGCCACTTCGCGCGCCACGGCCTGACCGACCCCGACAACCTCGAAAAGCTGCGCGCCCGCAAGAGCTACTACCCGTCGCTGGTGCCCGACCTGCCCACCCAGTACCGCCGCCTGATGGACGGCGACACCGTGCGGATCGGCGCCGACCCGGCCACGGCATCGTGGCGCGTCATCACCGGGTACGGCCACGCCCCCGAACACGTGGCGCTGTACAACGCGGCCACCAATGTGCTGATCTCCGGCGATATGGTGCTGCCTCGTATTTCGACGAATGTCAGCGTGTTCGACATGGAGCCCGAAGCCAATCCGCTACAGCTCTATCTCGATTCGCTGGGCAAATACGGCGACCTGCCCGACGACGTGCTGATCCTGCCGTCGCATGGTCGGCCGTTCCGCAATCTCCACACGCGGATCCAGCAGCTGCGCGAGCACCACGTCGACCGCCTGGCCGAGACGCTGGCCGCCTGCGCGGAGAAGCCGTGCAACGCGCACGACATCGTCGGCGTGATCTTCCGCCGCCAGTTCGACATCCACCAGCTGACGTTCGCGATGGGCGAGGCGCTGGCGCACCTGCACGCGCTGTGGCATCGCGACGAACTGGTGCGGCAGGTGGGCGACGACGGCGTCGTCCGCTTTACGAAGGCCTAGAACCCTTCCGCCAGCGTCTTGAGGTAGCGCGCGCCGGCCACGGCGCGGCTGCCGTACCACGACAGCATCTCGCCATCCACCAGCAGCACCGGCTTGCCGATCTGCCGCTCCAGCGCGTCCGCGTGGTCCTCGGTGAAGCGGTACGGCTCGGTGGACAGCAACACGACGTCCAGATCGCGCACCAGTGCGTCGCTCCAGCGGAAGGTTGGATAGCGCTCGCCAGCCGCATTCGGGCGGCTGCAATCGCCATCGACGCACGCCTGCGGCGCCGCGTCCGGCCAGGTGACCCAGTTCACCAGTGCCAGCATCTGGCTGATATAGGTCTCACGCGACACCGTCATCCACGGGTCCTGCCAGATCGCATAGAGCACGCGGCGCGCGGGCCATGGCCGGGCGCGCAAGGCATCGAGCGCATCCCGCAGGTCGGCCGCCAGCCGGGCCGCCTCGGCCTGCCGTCCGAAAATGCCGCCCAGCAGCGCATAGAGCGCGAAATTGTCTTCGGGCCGGCACGGGTGGGTGACGATCACATGCGGCACGAAGCTTCGGATTTCGTCTACGGTCTCGCGCCGGTTTTCGTCGATATTGACGATCACGTGCGTGGGCGCCAACGCACGCAGGCGGTCGAGCCTGACGTCCTTGGTGCCGCCCACCTTCGCCACCGCACGCACGGCCGGTTCCGGATGGATGCAGAAGCCGGTGCGCGCCACGATGCGGTCAGCCAGCCCCAGGTCGAACAGCAACTCGGTGATCGACGGCACCAGCGACGCGATGCGCACCGTGCCGGCCACGCCGTCGGCGCGATCGGCGCCTTCCGCCGGGCCATGCACCTGGCCGACCGCATCGGTCCACATCACGCGCTCCGCGACTGGCGCGGCTTGCGCGGCGCGCGCCGGAACAGTGCGTCGTAGAGCCAGCGCGGCATCACGTGCAGCATCGACGCCACGACGCCCATCTGCCACGGAATCACCGCAAAGCGGGTGCCGGCGCCGATCTTGCGGATGGCCTTGCCCGCGAACACATCGGCGTCCATCAGGAACGGCATCTTGTACGGGTTATGCGCGGTCATCGGCGTACGGATGTAGCCCGGCGCGATGGTCACCACGCGAATCCGCTCGTGCGACTGCTCCAGCCGCAGACTCTCCAGCAGCTTGATCACGGCCGACTTCGATGCGCTGTACGCGCCGCCCCCCGGCAGGCCCCGCACGCCCGCCACGCTGGCGATGCCGACCAGCGTGCCGCGCCAACCGTCCGGCCCGGCCGGCTGCGCGCGCATCGGCTCCAGAAATGGCTGAAATGTGGTCAGCGTGCCAAACCAGTTGGTATCCATCACCGTGCGGAAGACTTCCAGGTCCTCACGCTCGCTGGCGACGGTACCCACCGAGACGCCGGCGTTGGCGATGACCACATCGGGACACCCGACATTCGCCAGGAAGTCGGCCGCCGCCGCGTTCATGGCGTCGGCATCGCGGACATCGACGGCGTAGACGCGCACGGCGGCGGGATTGGGCAGGTTGCTGGCAAAGGCGCGAAGCGCGTCCTCACGTCGGCCCACCAGGCCAAGCGTCGCGCCCTGCGCGGCGTAGGCGCGCGCCAGCGCCTGGCCAATGCCGCTGGACGCGCCGGTCAGGAAGATTTTCTGGGAGTTCATGGGTGGGAATATAGCTCGGGTGGCAACGGAAACTCTGGCCCTCTCCCCCGCGCCGCTTTCACAAGCGGGTGAGGGAGACAGAGACCACCGGCGGCATCTCAGAGTGCCCGAGGGTTGCACCCCCCTCCCGCGCCGCGGGAGCGGGGTTGGGGGAGAGGGCCGGCGCGTCAAATTGCCACATCGGCCCAAAACAAAACAGCCCGGTGCATCGGCTGCACCGGGCTGTTGGCGTCGATCCGGCCGGGAAGGCGGTCGATCAGAGCTTCTTGTCGCGCACGCCCGTGACCAGGAAGTCCATCGCCTGGATGGCGGCGGACTTGGTACCGGCGATCGACGGCGAGGTCTCGTACTTGCCTTGCACCACCACGGTCGGCACGCCATCGATCTTGTAGGCGTCGGCAATCTTGTTGGCGCGCTGCGAGTTGGTGGTCACCGAGAACGAGTTGTAGGTGTCCAGCCACTGCTTGCGGTCGATGCCGTTGGCAGCCATGAAATCAGCGATTTCGTTGGTGTCCACCATGCGCTTGCGCTGCTTGTGGATGGCATCGAACACCTTGGTGTGCATGGCGTCGATCTTGCCCAGCGACTCCAGCGCGTAGAAGATCTTCGTATGCGGCAGCAGGTCGTCGCGGAAGGCCACCGGCACGCGCTTGAACACCACGTCCTTGCCCTGCTTCTTGATCCACGCTTCCAACTCGGGCTCGAAGTCGTAGCAGTGCGGGCAGCCGTACCAGAAGAACTCGGTCACCTCGATCTTGCCAGCCGGCACCGGCTGCGGGGCTTTCAGAACCGTGTAGTCCTTGCCTTCCGTCGGCGCCGCCATGGCGGCGGGCGCGGACATCAGCAGGCCGCCTACGGCGGCAGCGGTGGCGATCAGTGCGGCGATTTTCTTCATGTCAGAAGGGCCTTACGGGTTGAACTTGCTCGACGAGCGATTGGATAGCGTCTATGACCAGCGCGGCGGCACATGGTTCGCACCCGTGCCCCAGCTCAGAATATTTCGCCAGATTACTGCTTCGTGAAACGGATCACCGAAGCGTCGAAACCGGCCGTTTGCAGACGGTCGCGCGCGCGGTTCATGTCCTCGATCCGGTTGAACGGCCCCAGACGGACGCGGTACATCTTGACGCCATTGACGTCGCGGTCGGTCACCTTGGCCTCGAAGCCCTGCATGGCCAGGTTGGCCTTCTGGCGGTCGGCATCGTCCTGCGAGCGGAACGCGCCCACCTGCAGCAGGTAGCCCACCTTGTTGGCATCGGCCTGGGCAATCTCGGCGATGGGGTCGGCCACCGGCTTTTCGGCGGGACGCGCCGCGGGCTTTTCCGCCGGCTTCTCGGCCGGCTTGCTGGCCACCGTGCCGTTGCTGGGCGGCACGTCGGCCGGACGGCTGGTCGCCATGGGCGGCTGCGCGGCCGGCTGTTCGGGCTGGCCCACCGGCTTGGCGGGTGTCTTGCTCCACAGCGGCTTGTTCGGATCGGCGGGCTCGGCGCCCGGCTGGGCCTGCTGCGGCTGCTGGGCCGGGTTGGGCAGCGTGCTGGCCACGTTGCCCGGCTCGGTCGGACGCGGCGCCGGGCCGCTGTTGCCATTGCCCTTGAACGGCGCCGGCGACTTGGTGATGTACAGCGCGATGACCACGGCAATGGCCAGGCCGACGATCAGCCCGAGCACCAGGCCCAGGAACGTGCCGCCACGCTGCGTCTGGCGATGGCGGACGGCGCGCGGGGCGCGCTTTGCATTGTGTTGCATGTAGTCCTCTTCGGTGATGCCGGGGATTATAGAGCCAGTCCGATGACGCGAAGTTCAAGCCGCGGGCGTTTCCTGCTCCGGGGCACGGTCCATCCGTTGCGGCGCCGATACGCCGATCACGTTCAGGCCGTTCTTGAGCACCTGCCGGGTGGCGGCCAGCAGCGCCAGCCGGGCGCGCTTGACCGTCTCGTCGTCCACCAGCACGCGGTCGGCGTTGTAGAACGCGTGGAAGTCGCCCGCCAGGTCGCGCAGGTAGAACGCCACGGCGTGCGGCGCCAGTTCGCCGGCAGCCGCGGCCAGCATATCCGGGAACTCGGCCAGGCGGCGGCCCAGCGCGATGGCCTGCGGGCTCACGTCGGCGGCGGTCACGGCCGCCAGGTCGACGCTGGCCAGTTCGGGCAGGCGCGCCTGCCAGTCGGCGCCGCCCCAGGCCTCGAAGATCGAGCAGATGCGCGCGTGGGCGTACTGCACGTAGTACACCGGGTTCTCGTCGTTCTGCTTCAGCGCCAGGTCCACATCGAACACGAACTCGGTGTCGGCCTTGCGCGACAGCAGGAAGAAGCGCACGGCGTCGCGGCCGCGCGTGAAGTGCGCGGGCCAGTCGGCCACGCCGGCCTCCAGGCAGCCACGGATGGTCTCGTCGCCGCCGTTGCTCCACTCGATCAGGTCGCGCACGGTCACATAAGAGCCGGCGCGCTTGGAGATCTTCACCTCCTCGCCGTTCTTCATCACAGTGACCATCTTGTGCAGCACGTAGTCGGGGTAGCCCTGGGGAATGCCGATATCCAGGCCCTGCAGGCCGGCGCGCACGCGGGCGATGGTGCCGTGGTGGTCGCTGCCCTGCACGTTGATGACCTTGGCGAAGCCGCGTTCCCACTTGGTGGTGTGGTACGCCACGTCCGGCACGAAGTACGTGTACGTGCCGTCGCTCTTCTTCATGACGCGGTCCTTGTCGTCGCCGTCGTCAGTGGTGCGCAGCCACAGCGCGCCTTCGCTCTCGTACGTCTTGCCGCGGCCGATCAGCGACTGCACGGCGCCTTCCACGCGGCCGTCGCTGTACAGCGACGACTCCAGGTAGTAGCGGTCGAACTTCACGCCGAACGCCTGCAGGTCGATGTCCTGCTCGTTGCGCAGGTAGGTCACGGCGAACTTGCGGATCGACTCCACGTCTTCCACGTTGCCCGACGCCGTCACCGGCTCGCCATCCGATGCCGAGACCGTCTTGCCGGCCAGGAAGTCGGCGGCGATGTCGGCAATGTAGTCGCCGTTGTAGGCCGACTCGGGCCAGCCGGCGTCGCCCGGCTTCAGGCCGCGCGCCCGGGCCTGGACCGACACCGCCAGGGTGTGGATCTGCACGCCGGCGTCGTTGTAGTAGAACTCGCGGTGGACCTTCCAGCCCTGCCAGGCCAGCAGGTTGGCCAGTGCGTCGCCCAGCGCGGCCTGCCGGCCGTGGCCGACGTGCAGCGGGCCGGTGGGGTTGGCCGACACGAACTCCACCAGTACCTGGCCATGCTCGCCGGCCGGGCGGGCGCCGTAGCGGTCACCGTCGCCCAGCACCGCGCGCAGCACCTCGGCGCGGGCCGCCGGGGTCAGGCGCAGGTTGATAAAGCCCGGACCGGCGATCTCCAGGGCCGCCACCAGCGCCGATGCGCGCGGGTCGGCCTTGACCGCGTCCACCACCTTCTGCGCCAGTTCGCGCGGATTGGTCTTCAGCGCCTTGGCCACCTGCATGGCGATGTTGCAGGCCAGATCGCCGTGCGCGGCCTGCTTGGGGCGCTCGAACGTGACCGCGGGCAGGGCGGCGTCGGCCGGGGCAAGCGCGCGCACGGCATCGGTGAACGCGGCGGCGAGTTGGGAGGTCTGAACAGGCAGCATGGATATCTGGGCCTTGGAAAGCTGGAATGCGACCGGGGTTCGGCGGGGCAAAAAGTGAAGGCCCCGCCGCGTGAACCGGCAGTGGAAATCGGGAAACGCGGAATTTTATCAGGTGCTATGCTGACATCATGCGATGACCTGTGCGCCCCGCGCCAGTCATGTCGCCACTCGTGAAAGGAAACATCATGCTGATCACCTTCAAATCCCACGCGGCGCAAGACCTGATCATGATGAAGGATCTTGCCATCACGCTGCTTGGCATCATCGGCAAGCATCTGGGCGAGCGCGGGGTGATCACGACCGAGGAAATGCCGGCGGCGATCCGCAAGCTGGAAGCCGCTGTCCAGGACGCCAAGAAGGTCCATCCGGCCGACACCACGGTGCATCCGGGCCCGGACGACGACCGGGAAGAGGAACCGCTGCACCTGGGGCAGCGCGCCTATCCGTTCCTGGACATGCTGCGCCTGTCGCAGAAGGAAGGCACTGACGTGATGTGGGGCGTCTGAGCCAGCATTCTCCGGCCTGACCGTTGCCCCTCGGCGCAGCTGC
This sequence comes from Cupriavidus pauculus, assembly GCF_002858765.1. Lineage (GTDB taxonomy): Bacteria > Pseudomonadota > Gammaproteobacteria > Burkholderiales > Burkholderiaceae > Cupriavidus > Cupriavidus pauculus_B. The sequence goes on along the minus strand of NZ_PJRP01000001.1, from coordinate 351,541 downwards.
GCGCGGCGCCGATACCCGCCTCTGACCGGCGGCCCGCCCGGCCGCCCGCCCCGATTCGCCTCCCCCTAGAAAGCTAATTGAAAGGTTGCCGCCATGCATGCGTGGCGCCCAAAAAAAGAACCCGGACACCGCTTGGTGCCCGGGCGTCCCGGATCAGGGATATATCCGGAAAGGGGGTTGCTGCAGGCGTAAGGCGTGAAAGAGGAATACCCCTTGAACGACTGATTCCCTGCGTATGACTCCCTGCGTATCTGTGTATCCGTGGCGCTAGTCGCCGCTGCGCCGGCCGGCCAGCATCAGGCCGATACAGGCGCCGACCAGCGCGGCCACGCCAACCGCCTTCAGCGGCGAGTCCACCACGCGCTGCCGGCCATGGTCGACGGCCACGTCCATCTGGTCGCGTGCCCAATGCATGCCGTCGCGGCTGCGTTCGCGCATGCGGTCGCTGAGTTCGTGAGCACGGGCGCGCAGGCGGCGGCCAGCGGCCATGCCTTCGGCGGAGCCTTCGTGCGCCAGTACGTCGATGGTTTGCTGGAGTTGCGCGATCAGCGCCTTCACCTCGTCCGAAACCGGCCCCACCGCATCGCGGGTATCACGGGCGGCATGCCGGATCTGGCGTACGGCCGAATCGGCGTTGTCTTGCAGATGGTTGATTTCCTTGCGGATCTTTGGATTCTGCGTGAGCATGGGTACTCCTATGTCCAGTCCCTGGCGGAGTTGCCTGCCCGTCCCCCGGTCAGGCAACGCGTGCTGCTGCGCTTACCGGCGGCGCACCAGCCCCATCACGGCCGCTACCAGCGCCACGACCAGGAAGATAAAGAACAGGATCTTCGCGATTTCCACCGCGCCGGCTGCGATACCACCGAAGCCGAAGATGGCCGCCACCAGGGCGACAATGAAAAAGACGAGTGCGTAATACAGCATGACCAGTCTCCCGAGGTTAGCGAGCGCACCCGGCCTGGTGGCTGGTGGTGCGTTCGGCTTGCGCCACGGTGCGCAAGCTCATAGCCTCATCGTAGGGTTCCACCCTTGGACCGCACACCGATTCCAGACCGATTCAGATGTCAGCCAAGTCCTACAGCCAGCGCCGCTTCGCGCCGGATGCGGTACGCGTGCGGCCCCGGTACGATTGACCGCTACATGGCGATGTGATTCCATGGCCGCTCGTCCGCCCCGGCACGCGGCGCATCAACCAGTGACTTCCGATGGCCAAGCATTCCCTACTCCTGAGAAACACCCTGCTGCTCGCTGGCGGCATCGTGCTGACACTGGCCGTGCTGATCGCATCGGAAACCGGAAACCTGCGCCTGCGCGAGGGCTACACCGAAGCCATCCGCTCGCAGCAGCTGCAAAGCGACCTGGGCGACCTGATCGCCGAACTGGTCAATGCCGAGGCCGGCCAGCGCGGTTTCCTGCTGACCGGCAAGGAAAGCTACCTCGACCCGTACTACAAGGCGCTGCCCCACATCAGCGAGCTGATGTCGCGCATCCGCCAGCACTACGCCAATGATCCCGAAGGGCTGCGCCAGTTCGGCGAGGCGTCGCAGTTCGTCACGCGCAAGCTCAACGAAATGGCGCTGACGCTGGTCTACGGCAAGCGCGACGTCGACGTGGCGCTGGACATGATTCGCACCGACTTCGGCAAGCAGACCATGGAAAGCGCGCGGCGCGGCCTGGAACACCTGCAGGTGCGCGAATCGGGCACGGTCACCCACAACCTCGAAGCCGCCGAGCACGACCTCCAGTTGTCCCGCTACGGCATCGGGCTGCTGACCGCGATCAACATCCTGCTGCTGGTGGCGGTGGGCATGGGCCATCAGCGGCGCATGACGATGGCCGAGGCCGCGCGCGAGCAACTGGAAGAGGAAAGTGCGCGGCTGGACCGCAAGGTGCGCGCACGCACGCGCCAGCTGTCGGCGCTGGCGGCCCACTTGCAGCGCGTGACCGAGGACGAGAAGACGCGCCTGTCGCGCGAGTTGCACGACGAGCTGGGCGCCATCCTGACCGCCATCAAACTCGACCTGCACTGGGTGAAGATGCGGGTGCAGGAGACGCACCCCGAGGCGCGCGACAAGATCACGCGCGTGATGCAACATGCCGACCAGGCCATCCAGATCAAGCGCCGGCTGATTGAGGACCTGCGCCCCACTGTGCTGCTGAACCTGGGCCTGCGCGAAGCCATCGTGCAGCAGGTGGAAGACGTGGGCGCCCGCAACCAGTGGGAAACCCAGGTCGACCTGCCCGAGTCGCTGCCGCCGCTGCGCGACAACGCGGCCATCGCGCTGTACCGGATCGTGCAGGAATCGCTGAACAACGCCAGCAAATACGCCGAAGCGCAGCACATCTCCGTGTCGCTGGCCTGCACCACGCAGCAACTGACGCTGGCCATCCGCGACGACGGCCGCGGCCTGCCGCCCGATTTCGATGCCGGCACTACCGCCGGCCATCACGGCCTGCTGGGAATGGAACAGCGGGTGCTGGCGCTGGGCGGCACGATGCACGTGGATTCGGCGCCCGGCAAGGGGGTGTCGATCCGCGTCGAAGTGCCATTGACCACGTCGGTGCTGGCGCCTCCCGAAGAGACCACCGAGGCCTGAGCGTACGGCCCGGGCGATCCGGGGCCGTGATCTTCGGCCGGCTTCGTCAAATTGCTATCTATGAAGCTACGAGGTTACGAGGCGGAGGTCGCGTAGTCCTCGATCACGCGGAACACCTGTTCCAGTTCGAGCGACTTGTCGAAGAAGTAGTCGGCGCCGGCCTCTGCGCACTGGCGCCGGTACATCGATACCTGCGCATGATTGGTGTAGACGATGCGGATGCCGGACAGGCCGGCCTTCTGCATTTCGCGCAACACGTTGATGCCGTTGCCCTGGCGCAGCTGCAGGTCGACGATCGACACATCGTACTGGCCATGGGTGGCCAGCTTGACCGCGCCGCTTTCGGTATCGGCCCAGTCCACCGACTCGACGAACGGAAAAGCCGTCAGATATTCCAGCAGCATGCCCCGCAATACTTCGGAGTCCTCGATCAGGAGGACCCGCAGCGAACGGTTCGAGGAGGCCGTGGCTTGCTCCGGCATGGCGCTTGGCAACTGTCAGGCGAAGAGATAGACGATTAACGGTTCTGGCACGATGAATACAAAGCCGGCCTATTCCACAAGCCCGTTCTTGATGGCGTAGTAGGTCAGGTCGGCATTGGTCTTCATGCCCATTTTCTCCAGGATGCGGGAGCGGTATGTGCTCACGGTCTTCACACTCAGAAATAGTTCATCAGCGATCACCGAGACCGACTGGCCGCGTGACAGCTTGCAGAAGATCTGGAATTCGCGCTCGGAAAGCGTCTGGTGCACCGGCTGTTCGGTCGGCTTGTCGAGCCCGCCGATCAGCAGGTCTGCCACGGTGGGGCTCACGTAGCGGCGGCCCTGGGCCACCGTGCGGATGGCCTTGACCAGATCGTCCGGTGCGGATTCCTTGGTCAGGTAGCCCGAGGCACCGGCACGGATCAGGTTGATCGCGTACTGGTCTTCGGGGTATGTGGACAGGATCAGTACCGGCAGGTTTGGCAACCGCTGTCGGATCAGTTTCAGCACATCGATGCCGTTTCGGTCCGGCATGGAAATATCGAGTACGAGTACGTCGAACTCGCTATCGCGCAACTGCGCCATCACTTCGTCGCCGCTGGCGGCTTCGCCCGTCACCTTGATGTCGGGCTCGTCTGAAATGAACTGGCGCAGACCGGCGCGCACGATCTCGTGATCGTCGGCGATCAAGACGCGGATCATCGGTGTCTCCACGGTGAGAAGGGCGGCCCGCGTGCCGAAGCACGGCCCGGGCCGGTTTCCTGCATTGTAGTGCCCGCGCGACGCTGAATATGTCGGTGTCAGGCTGACATGACGCGCCACGGCGACAACCGCCAGACGGGCCAACCTCGGCTGCGGCGGCGGCGGGCCGACGAGAAATGCTGCAGCGCGGCGCAGCAGGATCGGCGCCAAACGCAAACGGACGCCCGAAGGCGTCCGTCAGTCCATTTGCTTTCAGCCGGGATGGGGCGGTCTGGAGGGGCCCGCCCGGCATCCCGTCATGCGGTTACTGGATCTTCGTCCCCGCATCGGCGCCGGCCCCGGCATTGGCGCCCAGTTCCTTGTCACCCTTCTTCGTCTTGGCCTTGGCATGGCCGGTGTGCTTGCCCTTGTTTTCCTTTTCGGTCGGCGTCGACGACAGCGAGGTGTCGGCGCCGGCCTTCGCACCCAGGCTGGCCTTGCTACCCGGATCCGCCGAACTTGGGCTGGCCGGTGTCACCGCGCCACCGGCCGCGCCGCCGGCGTTCAGCCCCGCGTTCGGGCTGGCATTCGGCGAGGGGGCGTTCACAGAGGCGCCGACGCCCGCTTGGGTGCCGGCCGTGGCACCAGTGCCTTGGGCCATCGCAAACGACGAGGCGGCGGCAATCGACAGGGCGGACAGGGAGATCAGCAGCTTCTTCATGGGAGAGACTCCTTTACTGAATGCTCCGCAGCGAAACATTCGCTACGGCATTCACGCGGTGTCACGTGAACTGGGTTCCAGTCTATGGAGCCGGCCGCGACCGGTCTGTGAGCACTTGTCAGGTTCTGTAAGCAGTCGTGAAGACATTGCAAACATTGCCAGCCGACGCCCCGCATGCCGCGCCGGATAACGTATTCGTCGTATTTCCCTTACGTTTCAATGGCGGTGGCAACGGCATCGCCAACAAGCGGGCCATAAAAAAACCGGGGCGCCGCTGTCACGCGGCGCCCCGGTCATTGCAACTGCTTACAGCTGCAGCGATGCTGCTTACAGGTTCGGTGCCAGGGCACGCTCCAGCGTCGTCCGGTCTTCGCCGCGACGCGCCACCATGTCGTCGAGCTGGTCCTGGCCGATCTTACCCACGCTGAAGTACGTCGAGTCAGGGTGCGACAGGTAGAAGCCGCTCACCGACGCGGCAGGCGTCATGGCCAGGCCCTCGGTAATGCCCATGCCGATCTCGGCGGCGTCCAGGAACTCGAACATCGGCGCCTTGACGGTGTGCTCGGGGCAGGCTGGATAGCCGGGCGCCGGGCGGATGCCGCGGTACGCCTCGGCGATCAGCTGGTCGTTGTCCAGCGTCTCGGCGGCGTCGTAGCCCCAGAGGTCGGTCCGCACGCGGCGGTGCAGGCATTCGGCGAAGGCCTCGGCCAGGCGGTCGGCCAGCGACTTGAGCATGATTGCGCTGTAGTCGTCGTGATCGGCCTCGAATTGCGCTTCCTTCTTGTCCACGCCAATGCCGGCCGTGACCGCAAACACGCCAATGTAGTCGGCCACGCCGCTCGCCTTGGGCGCGACAAAATCGGCCAGGCAGCGGTTGGGGCGGCGCACGCCGTCCACCACCGGGCGCTCGCTCTGCTGACGCAGGTTGTTCCAGGTCATCGCCACCTTGCTGCGCGACTCGTCGGTGTAGATCTCGATGTCGTCGTCGTTGACCGTGTTGGCCGGCAACAGCGCCATCACGCCGTTGGCGGTCAGCCAGCGGCCCTGGATCAGGCGGGCCAGCATGCTCTTGCCGTCCGAATACACGCGGCGTGCCGACTCCCCAACGATCTCGTCATTGAGGATGTCCGGGAATTTGCCGGCCAGGTCCCAGGTCTGGAAGAACGGACCCCAGTCGATGAAGTTGGCCAGTTCCGACAGATCGTAGTTGCGGAACACGCGCCGGCCGATGAATTTCGGCTTCGGCGGCACGTACTGGCTCCAGTCCATCGGCGTCTTGTTGGCGCGCGCCACGGCCAGCGACACCATCGGCGTGGCCTTCTTGTTCGCGTGCTGCGTGCGGATGCGGTCGTAGTCGGACTTCAGATCGTCCAGGTACTTTGCCGCGCCCTCGTCGGACAGCAGGCTCGATGCCACGCTGACCGAGCGCGAGGCGTCCGGCACGTAGACCACCGGGCCCTCGTAGTTCGGCGCGATCTTGACCGCCGTATGCACGCGCGACGTGGTGGCGCCGCCGATCAGCAGCGGAATCTTCTTCACGCGGAAGTAATCGTCGCGCTGCATCTCCGAGGCCACGTAGGCCATTTCTTCCAGCGACGGCGTAATCAGGCCCGACAGGCCCACGATGTCCGCGCCCTCGACCTTGGCACGCGCCAGGATCTCGTTGCACGGCACCATCACGCCCATGTTCACGACTTCAAAGTTGTTGCACTGGAGCACCACCGACACGATGTTCTTGCCGATGTCGTGCACGTCGCCCTTCACGGTGGCGATCACGATCTTGCCGCGTGCGCGCACGTCGCCGCCGGCCTCGGCCAGCAGGCGTTTCTCTTCCTCGATGTACGGCAGCAGGTGCGCCACGGCCTGCTTCATCACGCGCGCGCTCTTGACCACCTGCGGCAGGAACATCTTGCCCGCGCCGAACAGATCGCCGACGATATTCATGCCGTCCATCAGCGGGCCCTCGATCACCTCGATCGGGCGTCCGCCGCGCGCCTCCACCTGCTGGCGCACTTCCTCGGTGTCCTCGACGATGAACGTCGTGATGCCGTGCACCAGCGCATGGGCCAGGCGCTCGCCCACGGGCACCGGCGCCTCGGGCGTGCCGCGCCAGGCCAGGTTCTCTTCCTTCTTTTGGCCGCCGCCCTTGAAGCGGTCGGCAATCTCCAGCAGGCGGTCGGTGGCGTCGTCGCGGCGGTTCAGCACCACGTCTTCCACCCGCTCGCGCAGTTCGGCGTCGAGCTGGTCGTACACGCCGAGCTGGCCGGCGTTGACGATGCCCATGTCCATGCCCGCCGCGATGGCGTGGTACAGGAACACGGTGTGGATGGCCTCGCGCACCGTGTCATTGCCGCGGAACGAGAACGACACGTTTGACACGCCGCCGCTCACCTTCGCGTACGGCAGGTTCTGCTTGATCCAGCGCGTGGCTTCGATGAAGTCCACCGCGTAGTTGTTGTGCTCCTCGATGCCCGTGGCCACCGCGAAGATGTTCGGGTCGAAGATGATGTCCTCGGGCGGGAAGCCCACTTCATTCACGAGGAAGTCGTAGCTGCGCTTGCAGATCTCGGTCTTGCGCTCGAACGTGTCGGCCTGGCCTTTTTCGTCGAACGCCATCACCACGCTGGCCGCGCCATAGCGGCGGATCAGCGTGGCGTGGTGGCGGAACTGCTCCTCGCCTTCCTTGAGCGAGATCGAGTTCACCACGGCCTTGCCCTGCACGCACTGCAGGCCGGCCTCGATGACGTCCCACTTGGACGAGTCGATCATGATCGGCACGCGCGCGATGTCCGGCTCGGACGCGATCAGGTTCAGGAACCGGACCATCGCCGCCTTGGAGTCGAGCATCGCCTCGTCCATGTTGATATCGATGATCTGGGCGCCGTTCTCGACCTGCTGGCGGGCCACGGCCAGCGCCTCGTCGAACTGGCCGTTCAGGATCATGCGGGCGAATGCCTTGGAACCGGTGACGTTGGTGCGCTCGCCGACGTTGACGAACAGCGTGTCGTCATCGATCGAGAACGGCTCCAGGCCGGACAGGCGCATCGGACGCGGGGGCAGGTTTTTCTGGCTCATGATGTCTCTGGATCTATGCGGTGCGTGCGATGTTCAGGCGGCGGCCTGTTCGGTGTCTTCACGGTACTGGCCCGGCCAGGCACGCGGCTTCTTGTCGGCCACGCGCTTTGCAATGGCGGCAATGTGGTCCGGCGTGGTGCCGCAGCAACCGCCCACCAGGTTCACCAGGCCCGAGCCGGCGAACTCTTCGACCAGCGCCGACGTGACCTCGGGCGTTTCGTCGAAGCCCGTGTCGCTCATCGGATTCGGCAGGCCGGCGTTCGGATAGCACGACACCGCGGCGTCGCACACCTTGGCCAGTTCGGCGATGTACGGACGCATCAGCGTGGCGCCCAGCGCGCAGTTCAGGCCGAACGTGACCGGCTTGGCATGGCGCAGGCTGTTCCAGAACGCTTCCACGGTCTGGCCCGACAGGATACGGCCCGATGCGTCGGTCACGGTCCCCGAGATCATCACGGGCACGCGTTCGCCGGTGTCCTCGAACAGTTGGTCGATGGCGAACAGCGCCGCCTTGGCATTGAGCGTGTCGAAGATCGTCTCGACCAGGAACACGTCGGCGCCGCCCTCGAGCAGGCCGCGTCCTTGTTCGTAGTACGAATCGCGCAGGGCCTCGAACGTGATGTTGCGCGCGCCGGGGTCGTTGACGTCGGGGCTGATGCTGGCCGTCTTCGGCGTGGGGCCGAACGCGCCGGCCACGAAGCGGGGCTTCTCGGGCGTGCTGTACTTGTCGCAGGCGGCACGCGCCAGGCGGGCGGCCTCGACGTTCATCTCGTACGCCAGCTCCGCCATCTTGTAGTCTTCCTGCGCCACGCTCGTGGCGCCGAACGTGTTGGTCTCGATCAGGTCGGCGCCCGCGGCCAGGTATTGCTCGTGGATCTCACTGATGACCTGCGGACGCGTCAGCAGCAGCAGTTCGTTGTTGCCCTTCACGTCGATCGGATGGTCAACGAAACGCGTGCCGCGGTACTCGGCCTCACCCAGCTTGTAGCGCTGGATCATCGTGCCCATCGCGCCGTCGAGAATCAGGATACGTTCACGCAGCAGCCGGGGCAGGCTGGCGGCCCGGGTATAGGGGCGGGGGGCGGATTTGACAGCGCTCATGGTGGGGCCTGGTTGTGATGCGTGCACCCGGCCGGCTGGCCGAATGCGCTAATTTGGGCAAGAGGGCGATTTTATCAGGTAGATCAATGGATTGCGGGAAGGCGCCTGGCGGCCCGCCGCGCCCGGCGCGGTTGTCAGCCGGCGACACCCCGCCTACACTAGGAGACGTATTCGCCACGAATATCCGCCGCGATTGGCCTTCACTTCCGTCCGCTATCGTTTGCTTTCGTCCGATTTTCGTCAGTTCCCATGCAACACTTGAGCCCCAACGACGCCCTGACGCTGCTCGGCAGCGAGCCCGACGCACTGTTCATCGACTGCCGCAGCGAGATGGAATACCTGTTCGTCGGCCATCCGCAAGGCGCCCACAACGTGCCCTGGAACGACGGCCCCGACTGGGAGGTCAATCCGCACTTCGTCCAAGCCGTGAAGAAACTGGCCGGGCAGGTATCGGCGCGGCCGGTGGTGCTGATCTGCCGCAGCGGCAACCGGTCGTCGGCGGCCGCGCGTGCGCTGGAAGGCGCCGGCTTCGCCACCGTCTACAACGTGCTGCACGGCTTCGAGGGCGATCTCGACACCCACCGACACCGCAATACGGTCAACGGCTGGCGCCACGAGGGACTGCCGTGGGAACAATACTGAAAGCGCGCGCGTCCCGCGCCCAATGAAAAACGCCCGCTTGGCTGAACTGACCCCGTAAAGTTGGACGGGTAAGTTAGGCCGCGAAGGGCTGAGTCCTGTATTGCACGGGGCTCAGCCCTTTTAGTTTGAGCTTGATGCGGTCGTGATTGTAGTACCGGATGTATTCGGCTATGCCTTTGCGCAGTTGGTCGATATCGGCGAAACGCTCAAGCCGGAAGCATTCTGACTTGAGCGTGCCGAAGAAGCTTTCCATGGCCGCGTTGTCCAGGCAGTTTCCCTTGCGAGACATGCTCTGTTGCAAGCCTCGTGCGGCCAGCTTTCGGCGATACGCCGCCATTTGATAGGCCCAGCCCTGATCCGAATGGAGCAAAGGGGCTTCGCCGGGTCGCAGCTTCCGCAATGCCTTGTCGAGCATCTCCCGGATCAATGCGAAGTCGGGCCGCTCACTGGTTTGCCAAGCGATGATCTCCCCGTTGTATAGGTCCAGGACGGGCGAGAGATACAGCTTCTTGCCGCCTACGTTGAACTCGGTCACGTCCGTCACCCATTTCTCATTCGGTTTGCTCGCCTCGAACTCGCGCTGAAGCAGATTAGGGGCGACTCGCCCCACCTGACCTCGGTACGAGCGGTACTTCTTGGGCCGCACGAGCGACTTCAACCACAACACCGACATCAGCCGTTGCACGGTTTTGTGATTGATCAACGTCCCCGTCTGACGCAGCGTTGCCGTAATCCGGCGGTAGCCATATCGGCCCTTGTGCTCGGCATACACACGTTGGATGCGCTCCTTGAGTTCCCCGTGACGATCTCCGGCCTTGCTTGCCGTGAGTTGGTAGTAGAACGTGCTGCGCGCCAGAGCGGCGATCTTGAGCAGGATTGGCAGCGGGTGATGCTCGCGCAAGGCGTTCACGACTTGCGCTTTTTCTTTGGCGCCGCTTGCTCCTTGGCCCGGAGCAGGGCATCCAACTTTTTTAGGTACGCCACCTCCGCGCGCAGATACTCATTCTCCTTGAGCAAATCCTCGCGCGAGCGCTCGTTTTGAGCCGGCTCCGGAGTGAGTTGGGGATCCTGCTTGGGCTGGGACATGTTGGGTGGCCGGCCTTTGCGGCGCGGCTTGAGGGCATCGATACCGCCCTCATGATACTGGCGTTCCCACCGGCTGACTCCGCCGGTATCGCGCAAGTCGAAGACAGCACTGGTCTGCGCATAAGACAACTCGTGGCGCCACATATGATGCAGCACCGCTAGCTTGAACTCGGCACCAAAGGCTTCATGCTTCTTGCGCAGCCCGGCTTCTCCATGATGCTCCCAGGCACTGATCCAGCGACGAACTATAGACCTGTCTATCCCATGCTTCTCGCTCAAAGCCGTGGTCGATATCGTCCCCGACAAATGTTCCCTAACCACCTGACGCTTGAGCGCCTCGTCGTACTTCGTCATGAAAAACACCCCAAAGGTTGGATCTATGTCCAACTTTTGGGGTGCAGTTCA
>NZ_PJRP01000001.1:126413-340741 GCF_002858765.1 Cupriavidus pauculus | reverse complement strand
AAGCCGTGGTCGATATCGTCCCCGACAAATGTTCCCTAACCACCTGACGCTTGAGCGCCTCGTCGTACTTCGTCATGAAAAACACCCCAAAGGTTGGATCTATGTCCAACTTTTGGGGTGCAGTTCAGGCAAGCGGGCGTTTTTCATTGGGGCCGTACCGGCGATGCTCAGTGCATCACCAGCGGGTTGTTCATGACGGTGTCGAACTTGCCCAGAAACTCGTCGACTTCCTCCACGGATGGCTCGCTCTCGATCAGACGCGTCACGTCGGCGCGGAAGGTCTCGGCCATATGACCACCGAGGAAAATTTCGCGTTTCAGGTTCTTGTCGACGATTTCGTAGCCGCCCGAGGCAAGGGTCGCATGCTCGACATCTGCTCCAAACTCGACAATGCAGTAATTGTCGCTGTTGTAGATCATTTGCATCGCACTACCTCCTGGCGTTTGGTTGGCGCCGTTCCCAGACTTCGGGGGATGACGCGATTTCCTCTCCAAGTTGAGGGTAGTCGTCCGTAATTCAAGTTGTACTACCTGGACGAACCTTTGCGTGCCTTTGCTGCCCTCTTATCTTTGGGCATCGGCGCCTGCCGCAAGTTTCTTGAGCGCCGAGCATTACTGTGTTGCGATCTTCCCAATGGCGTTACGGAATATCACACTGCCCGCCACATGCCGCATGCCCCAGGAACGCGTCGAAGATCGCATGGAAGCGTTCCGGTTGTTCGATAAACGACAGGTGCGCGGCGTCGGGTAACACCTCCAGCTTCGCACCGTGAATGTTTTCCGCAATGGATTGGGCCATCGATACCGGCGCGCCCTCGTCCTTATCCCCTGTCACGACCAGGGTCGGACAATGGATGCGGCCGATGGCGTCCGCCAGGTCGAATGCCACGATGGCCTGCGCCACCCCCACGTAGCCCTGCACCGGCGTAGCCAGCAACATGCGGCTGATCCGGTCGACCTCGTCGGGATGCTGTTCGCGAAATGGCTGGGTGAGCCAGCGGTCCATCGTCGACGGCACCATGCCCGCCATGCCGTGCGCCTCGGCCTGCCCGATCCGGTTGGCCCACATCGGGTGGGCTTCCATTGGCGTGTGGTGGATCGTATCCACCAGGGTCAGCGACAGCAGCCGGCCGGCATACCGCACGCCCAGCGTCTGGGCCACCATGCCGCCTACCGACACCCCGCACACGTGGGCCTGCCCGATGTCGAGGGCGTCCATCAGCGCCACGGCATCGTCGGCCAGCCGGGCCATCGTGTAGGCGCCCACCGGCGCATCGCTGCCACCATGGCCGCGCAGGTCGAAGCGCAAGACACGATAGCGGCCCGACAAACGACGCGCGGTGTCGTCCCACAACGTCAGATTCGCACCCAGCGCATGGATCAGGACCACCCACGGCCCTTCCCGGCCATCGATGCGAGCCTGCAGCTGGACGTCGCCAGCCCGTATTCGCTGCGCCAATGTGTCAGGCATGTTTCAGTCTCCCGCGTGGTCAACACGTGTCACCGCGGCCTCGGCATCACCGCCCTTCACTACTACGATAGACCAGATCGATCTGAGTGCCATCGGGCTCCGTCTGACGAAGTCGCACGGGCATCCAGTTCAGCGCCTGCGCAAGCCAGACTTCCACGCGCCGTTTGTCGTTGGGGTGACGCGGAAGGCGCACGAAGTGTCGCGCCCGCACCACGTCGGTGCCAACGTCGATATCCTCGTCGCCCACATACTGGATCTGCATCGGCTCCACGTCGCGGGTGTCTGACACGTTGAACGACTCGACCACGCCCGGCGTGGCATAGCGCTGCGGATCGCCGCGTACCCAGCCCACCAACTGCAGGAAGATGCTGAAGCGGTCCTGGAAAGCCGTGGGCATCGGCACCTGGCCGCCACGCGTTTCAAACACGACTGTGTTGGCGGCGCGGTCGAAGCGAGCCACTTCCACCTTGCTGCGGCGGGCTTCTTCATAGCGCGTGGGTGCCAGCCCGCGATCGGTCATGTCGCCGCTGCTCTGGAACGCAAAGCGGAACCACAGCACGCGCGTTTCGACGGCAAGCCGGTAGTGCCTGCCGTCCTGTTCCCATCGGATGATGCCGTCGGGGTTCTGCACGCCATTGACGAAGCTCGCGTAGCGCAGGGTGACCGAAGGCGGGGCCATATAGCGCGGCCCGGGGGGCGTGGGCGGTGCCGATGTCTCGGCCGGCGCCGGCGCGGCGCTGGCGGTGCCCGCGCCCGTGCCGCCGGCGCCGGTGATGGCCGTGGTGTCGCCACTTTCGGCAGTGGCCAGCGCGGGCGCGGACGGCTCCTCGGCGGGCTCGGGCGCTGGAACGGGGGCTTGCGTCCGGGGCGCCGGCTTTGGCGCGGCGTGCGGTGGGGCGGGCGGTGCCGGGGGCTTGGGCGGGGGCAGCAGCACCGCCTCGATCGCGGGCATCTCGCGCGGATCGGGCAATGCCGGGAGCGGCACGCGCACCAGACCAAACAGCAACAGCGCGTGCGCGATCGCCACCAGGGCGATCACCACCATCCATCGGCGCATGCGCCGGGGACGCTTACGAGGGGTCTCCGTCCCTTGCGGACGGCTGGCTGTCGCCAAGATAACCAAGTTCCGACGAAATCTGTCGCGCGATCTCGCGCACACGGCGGTCTACCGCGCCGTCCCATTCTGCATCGAATACGCTTTGCGCGCCCAGCACGATCAGTGCCATCGACAAATGCCCGTTGGCGTCGAACACCGGCGTCGAGATCGCGTTGATGCCCGGCAGCACGCCGCCACGCGTGCGCGCCGCGCCGCGCTTGCGCACGTCGGCGCAGATGGCGTCGTACTCGGCCAGCGACGCGGGCATGTCAGGCAGTGCGACATCACCGCGCGCGGCCAGTTCGCGCTCGATCAGCGGCAGCGTCTGGCGCCGCGACAGGTAGGCCCCGTAGAGCCGGCCGGTGGCGGAATTGAGCAGCGGCATCACATCGCCCAGCCGCAGGCTCACGCTGACCGGATGACTGGATTCTTCCCAATGGACGATGGTTGGCCCATGGTTGCCCCACACGGCAATGCCCGCGGTCTGGTCGATCTCGTCACGCAGTTGCGACAGGATGGGCCGGGCCTTGCGCACCGGGTCCAGCCGGTTCAGGCCCGCTAGGCCAAGCTGCAGCGCGAAGGGCCCCAGGTCGTAGCGCTGGCTCACAGCGTCCTGCGTGACGGCGCCCAGGCGCTGGAAACTGACCAGGTAGCGATGCGCCTTGGCCGGGCTCATGTCGGCGGCGGCAGCCAGGTCGCGCAGCATCATCGCGCGCGGCGACGCGGCCAGCGCCTGCAGCAGCCGGAATCCCACCTCGATCGACTGGATGCCGGCGCGTTTGGCGTCGTCGCGGGCGTCGTCCTGTGCCAGGTCGTCGCGGGAATCGTCATCGTCCACAGCGGTCATGCGCAACTCGGGAAACAGGAATGTGATGCCGGCCATTCTATACGCGGCCGGCCGGCACCCCGGGCCGCTCCGGTAGACTACCGGCCATTCATTCCTGCCAATGTTCGATTTCGCATGAAACTCGCCACCCTGAAGGACGGTACGCGCGACGGCCAGCTGGTCGTTGTCTCGCGTGATCTGAAGACCGCGCACTTTGCCACCGAAATCGCCGGCAAGCTGCAGACCGCGCTGGACGACTGGCACTTCTACGCGCCCCAGCTGCAGGATCTGTACGACGCGCTGAACGCCGGCCGGGCGCGCCATCCGTTCCCGTTCCAGCCGAAGGACTGCATGGCCCCGCTGCCGCGCGCCTACCAGTGGGCCGACGGCTCCGCCTACGTGAATCACGTGGAACTGGTACGCCGCGCACGTGGTGCCGAGATGCCGTCCGAATTCTGGACCGATCCGCTGATGTACCAGGGCGGGTCCGACGACTTCATCGGCCCGCAGGACGACATCGTCTGCCCGAACGAGGCGTTCGGCATCGACTTCGAGGCCGAGGTGGCCGTCATCACCGGCGACGTGCGCATGGGCGCCACGCCAGAGCAGGCCGCCGACGCCATCCGCCTGGTGATGCTGGCCAACGACGTGTCGCTGCGCAACCTGATTCCGGCCGAACTGGGCAAGGGCTTCGGCTTCTTCCAGAGCAAGCCGGCCACCGCGTTCTCGCCCGTGGCGGTCACGCCCGACGAGCTGGGCACCGCCTGGCAGGACCGCAAGGTGCATCGGCCCATGACCGTCCTCTGGAACAGCAAGAAGGTGGGCGAGCCCGACTGCGGCACCGACATGGTGTTCGACTTCGGCCAGCTGATCGCCCACATCTGCAAGACCCGCAACGTGCGCGCCGGCAGCATCGTCGGCTCGGGCACCATCTCGAACGTCGACCGCAGCAAGGGGTACTGCTGCATCGCCGAGAAGCGCACGATCGAGACCATCGAAAAGGGCAAGCCCGAGACCGAGTTCATGAAGTTCGGTGACGCCGTACGCATCGAGATGTTCGATGTCGACGGCAAGTCGATCTTCGGGGCCATCGACCAGGTGGTGGCGGCCCGATAACCGGCATCGGCGTGGTACGGGCCCGGCAAAACCCCGGCTTGCGGAACGCCGAGTCGTTCGGCCTATAATTCCCCGACCACCCGGTCGGGGAATTTTTTCGCGCCGACCGCTCCTTCGATCCACTGTGGAATCCGCACCATGACGACCGACGCCAATACGCTTTCCCCTCGCCTGGCCCGCTATCAGGCGCTTACGCTGCGCCGTCACGGCCCGGTGCTCGAAGTGATCATGGGCGCGGCGCAGTCGGCCAACCAGAAACTGGCCACGGCCGACGCCAACATGCACCGCGAACTGGCCGAGATCTGGCGCGACATCTCGGCCGATCCCGACATCCGGGTGGCCCTGATCCGGGGCGAAGGCAAGGGTTTTTCGGCCGGCGGCGACCTGGCGCTGGTCGAGGACATGGCCAACGACTTTGCAACCCGCACGCGGGTCTGGCACGAGGCCCGCGACCTGGTCTACAACGTCATCAACTGCGACAAGCCGATCGTCTCCGCCATGCACGGCCCGGCCGTGGGTGCGGGGCTGGTGGCCGGGCTGCTGGCCGATATCTCGATCGCGTCGAAGACGGCACGCATCGTCGACGGCCACACCCGGCTGGGCGTGGCGGCCGGCGATCATGCCGCCATCGTGTGGCCGCTGCTGTGCGGAATGGCCAAGGCCAAGTACTATCTGATGCTGTGCGAGTCGGTCAGCGGCGAGGAAGCCGAGCGGATCGGCCTGGTATCGCTGGCAGTGGAGGAAGACGAACTGGTGGCCAAGGCGTTCGAGGTGGCCAACCGGCTCGCGGCGGGATCACAGACCGCCATCCGCTGGACCAAGTACGCGCTCAACAACTGGCTGCGCATGGCCGGCCCCGCGTTCGATACCTCGCTGGCGCTCGAATTCATGGGCTTTGCCGGCCCCGACGTGCACGAAGGCATGGCGAGCCTGCGTCAGAAGCGGCCGCCCGAATTTCAGTAACTCGGCCGCCGCACTTCCGCGCGGATGGCCCACACGACAGGGAGTGCCGCACCATGTTTGGACAGATTCCCGATTTCGGCAACAGCTTCGAGTTCCTGCGCAAGCTCTGGGCCACGGGCAGCGGCATGCCCGGCGGGCTGATGCCTGGCCTGGGCGCGATGACGCCGCCCATGGATCTCGACGAGGTCGACAAGCGCATCCGCGACCTCAAGGCCGTGGAAAGCTGGCTGCAACTGAATGCCAACCTGCTGCGCACCACGATCCAGGGCCTGGAGGTACAGCGCGCCACGCTCGTCGCCCTGCAGACGTTCGGCAATGCACTGTCCCCCGAGGCCATGCAGAACGCGATGGAAAACGTCGCGCGCGCCGCCAACGCGCCCAGCGCACATCCGCCGCAGCATCACCAGCCGTTCGGCGCCGGTCAGACAACCGTGTCCGAGGCACAGGCCGACGCCGAGAACGACGACCCCGAGGACGATGATGCGCCGCCCGATGGCGCCGAAGCCGAAGCCGCAGCCCAGGCAGGCGGCGATGCGGATGCCTCGTCGGCCGAGCCCGGCCCGGCCCCGCTGCCGCCCAACGCGTCGCTGTGGTGGAACCTGCTGCAGCAGCAGTTCTCGCAGATCGCCAGCAGCGCGGCCGCCGCCAGTGCTGCCGCGGCCGGCGCCACGCCGTTCGGGGGCATGCCCGGATTCGGCGCCGCAGCAGCCCCGGGGGCCGAAGGCGCGGAGCCGGGCGTGAAGGGCGATGCGCCGGCGCAGCGCAAGCCGGCCGCCAACGGCAAGGCCAAACCCGCGGCGCCCAAGGCAGCCGCGAAGAAGCCGGCGGCCAGGAAAGCGCCAACGAAGGCGGCTGCGAAGAAAACCGCTGCAACGGGTACGGCGAAGGGCGCAACCAGCCACGCCCCCGCCAAGCGCGCCGCCAACACTGAGCCTGGCACGCCAGAGGACAGCACCGAGTGACCACGGCCACGCCCGCCACCGCGTTCGCGCGCGCCAGCCAGCGTCAGAGCACCGCGCTGGTGATGATGGGCGGCGGCGCCCGCGCCGCGTACCAGGCCGGCGTGCTGTCGGGGATTGCCAAGATCGCGGCGCGCCACGGGCTGGATCACTGCCCGCTGCCGTTCGGGATCATCGCCGGCACGTCGGCGGGGGCCATCAACGGCGCCGGGCTGGCCACCGGTGCAGCCGATTTCCGCACCGCCGCCGACACGCTGGCGGCGCTCTGGCACAGCCTGCATGCCGACGACGTCTACCGGACAGACGTGGTGCAGATGGGGGTGTCGGGCGCGCGCTGGCTGTCGTCGCTGGCCTTCGGCTGGATCACGCGCCGCGCGCCGCGTGCGCTGTTCGACAACGCGCCGCTGGGCAGCTTTCTGACGGAACTGTTCGAGCCCGGGCGGGTACAGGCCAGCCTCGACAGCGGTGCGCTGCACGCGTTCGCCGTGACGGCGCTGTCATACAGCACCGGGCGCCACATCACGTTCTACCAGTCGCACCGGCGCATCCATCCGTGGCAGCGCAGCCAGCGCCTGGCCGTGGAGGCCGCCATCGGCGTGGACCACCTGCTGGCGTCGTCGTCGATCCCGTTCCTGTTCCCGGCCATGCCACTGGAGATCGAGGGCCATCACGAATGGTTCGGCGACGGCACGATGCGCCAGATGTCGCCGCTGTCGCCGGCCATCCACCTGGGCGCCTCGCGCATCCTGGCCATCGGCGCGGCCTCGCGCCAGCGCGCCGGCTGGTTCGATACGGTGCCATCGGGCGGCTATCCGTCGCTGGCGCAGGTAGGCGGCCAGGCCCTGGCCAGCATCTTCCTGGATGGCCTGCAGGCCGACATCGAGCGGCTCATGCACATCAACCGGCTGCTGTCGCGCATGCCCGAGATGGCCAACGATGCCGAAGGCTGGCGCCCCGTGCAGGTCATGACGATTTCGCCCAGCGAGCCCATCGAGGCCATTGCCGCCGAGCACCTGCACCGGCTGCCGCGCACCGTGCGCGCGCTGCTGTCGCCGCTGGGTGGCACCGAGGCGCGCGGCGCCGCTTTCGCCAGCTACCTGCTGTTCGAGCCTGAGTTCACGCAGGCCCTGCTGGCCCTGGGCGAACACGACGCGGCCGCCCAGGCTGACGAGATCGCCGCCTTCCTGTACGGCGTGGTACCGGAAACCAAGTCCACGCCACAGGAAATGTCAGAAGTGTCGTAGTAGCGCCACTTTCGACCCTTGCCAGGCGCTCCGCCTGTTGCAATCCATCGCATCGGGACTAAAACGGAGTAGAGAAAACATTCGAGAATGATTCTTGTCTGGTAGAATCCGCCCGTAATTTCAAAGGCTTAGCATGCTCTACCCCGAACTGTTCAAATCGTTGGAAGCGGTCCGCTGGCACATGGACAAGGACATCCCCTGGGATACCTTCGACCCGAGCCTGCTTACTGACGACCAGGCGAAGACCATCCGCATGAATGCGATCACCGAGTGGTCGGCCCTGCCCGCCACGGAGATGTTCCTGCGCGACAACCGCCACGATTCCGACTTTTCGGCCTTCATGAGCATCTGGTTCTTTGAAGAGCAGAAGCATTCGCTGGTGCTGATGGAGTACCTGCGCCGCTTCCGCCCGGACATGGTGCCGACCGAGGAAGAACTGCACGCCGTGCGCTTCGAGTTCGATCCGGCCCCGCCGCTGGAAACGCTGATGTTGCACTTCTGCGGCGAGATCCGCCTGAACCATTGGTACCGCCGCGCCGCCGAATGGCACTCGGAACCGGTCATCAAGCATATCTACCGCACGCTGTCGCAGGACGAAGCCCGCCATGGCGGCGCCTACCTGCGCTACATGAAGAAGTACCTGGCCCAGTTTGGCGATTCGGCGCGCGCCGCGTTTGCCAAGATCGGCGTGCTGATGGCATCGGCCCGCCGCACGGAAAAGCCGCTGCACCCGACCAACCTGCACGTGAACAAGGCGCTGTTCCCGAACGACACCGTGCAGTCGCGCCTGCCGGATCCCGACTGGCTCGAGCACTGGCTCGACGAGCAGATCCGCTTCGACGAGGTCTGGGAAAAGAAGGTGATCGAGCGCATCCTGCACAACATGTCGCTGCTGTTCGAGCGCACGTTCGAGTCGGTGCAGGACCTGAACCGCTACCGCAAGGAACTGAACGCAAACCTGCAGGCCGCCCAGGCCTGAGGGTTTTCCGGTTCCAGCCGCTGCAACGAGACCCCATCGGCTACGATGGGGTTTTTCATTTGGGGCGCCGCCGCCCTCTCCCCGACCCGATCCATGACCGCACCCGCCTTTGAATCCAAGCTGGTACCCGCCGATGACATCGCCGCGCTGCACGCCGCTTTGGCCGCGCTGCCGCGCCCGCTGGTCTTTACCAATGGCGTGTTCGACATCCTCCATCGCGGCCACGCCACGTACCTGGCGCAGGCGCGCGAACTGGGCGCCAGCATGGTGGTGGGCGTGAACAGCGATGCGTCGGTGAAGATGCTGGGCAAGGGCGACGATCGCCCGCTCAATCACGAGGCAGACCGCATGGCCCTGCTGGCCGCGCTGGGTTCGGTAGACCTGGTGGCGATGTTCCGCGAGCAGACCCCGGTGGAGCTGATCCGCCTGGTGCGTCCGGACATCTACGTGAAGGGCGGCGACTACGACATCGACACGCTGGAAGAAACCCGCCTGGTGCGCAGCTGGGGGGGCCAGGCCTACGCCATTCCGTTCCTGCACGACCGCTCCACCACCAAGCTGCTGACGAAGGTGCGAGCGCACGGCTGACATCTTGCTCCCCTCACCTGCCGTGTGGGAGCGGGGAGAAAACCTCTCCTACCCGGCCCGTGCGGCGGTGCCCTCGCCGCGCGCCTGCGTCATCCCCTTGCAGGACTGCAGCAACTCCGCGCCGTAGCGCAGGCGGACTTCATCCATGCGGGTCCGCACGGCGTCGTCGGCGTGCGCCACGCGCAGCCACTGGCGCGATACGGCACGCGGCGCATCGCTGACCAGCGCCGTGCGCACACCCAGCCCCCGCAGCGATTCCAGGAATTTGTCGGCCCGTTCGCGCTCGCGGAACAGGCCCAGCGACACCGTGTACGACTCGGGGTCATCGGCGCTGACCACCGATACATCGGTCACCTTGCGGCGGCGTAGTTCGGCCAGCTTGCGGTCGGCGTTCTCGCGCGTGGGCTGGGCTGGCAGATGCACCCACCAGCGCACCTGCTCGCTGCGTTCAAACTGCTCCACCGCCAGAGGTGTGCCGGCGGCGATGGCAGCCAGGTCTTCCTTCGCGCGCTGCACGGTCTGCGACGTGAACCCGCCCATCTCCATGCAGGCATTGGCCGGCGCAGCGGCCAGCGTCACGCTGCCGGGTGTCACCTGGCCGGCGGGCGCTACGCCGGCGGGCATCTCGCTGCGCGGTGCCGGCACCGGCGTCGATGCCTCGGCCGGCGGCGGCAGCACCTCCATGCGTTCGCGGCGCACCTGCTGATCCACGCGCTGCGGCTCGCGCGGGCTCTCCAGCGTGCCGCCAAGCGGATGCGGCCCGAAAACACCCAGCACGGCCGCCAGCATCAGCAGATTGGCGATCAGCAGGATCAGCAGCAGGACGGTCAGGCCTCTCCGGAACATTTGGCGCGAATCAGTCGAGTGAATGGGAACGGCAAAGGATGGCCAGCGATGATGACCGATGATTCAAAAAACTCAGGTGGGCAGCGCCATCGCATGCAACCCAAGCAGCACAAGATTATCGTGCATCTCGAACGGCATCGCGAGCGCGCCGGCCACCGCATGACGCGCGCCGCCCGACAGCAGGCAGCGCGCCGGACCGCGTTCGGCCAGCGCATGCCATGTGCGCTCGATGGCACCGGCCTGTGCGGCCAGGCAGCCCGCGGCAATCGCGTCGTGAGTGTTGTCTGCGCCCAACGCCTGCACCGCCCGCATGGCACCGGCGCCGGTATCGAGCACGTCCAGTTCGGGCAACTGCGCAGTGTTGCGCGCCAGCGTGCCCAGCATCAGTTGCAGGCCCGGCAGGATCAACCCGCCCTCGAACCGGGCCCCGTCAGGTGCCGGCGACACGATGTCGAGCGTCGTGGCGGTGCCCGCCGTGACGATCAGCAACGTCTGGCCCGGCAGCCAGCGATGCGCGCCGATACTGCCCACCCAGCGGTCCACGCCAAGCTGCGTCGGCTCGCGATAGCCGTTCACGAGTCCGCCACGCGCGGCCGTGGTGCGTACCCATGTCAGCGCGGCGGTGCTGCCGAAGGCCTCCACCAGCAATGCGTCGACCTGGCCCGCCAGCGTGGGCCCGGCCACGTTGGCGATCCATACCACCGGTGCGCGGCCGCCGGCCAGCCGCTGCCACGTGCCCAGCAGCGCGGCGCGCTCGGCGGGGGCCGCGTGCGTGGCCGCGCCGCTGTGCTGCCACGGCGTGGGCAAGGCGCCAGCCACGGGCGGTTGCGCGGGCGCACCATCGTCGCACCAGGCCCATTTGAGCCGCGTGTTGCCGATATCGATCAGCAGCGTGCTCATGCGGTGGCTCCGCGCAGCGATACCTCGCCGCTCGCAATCCGTTGCAGTCCGTCGGCGGTTTCCAGCAGCAGATGGCCTTCGCTGTCGACGCCGCGCGCCAGCCCTTCGGCCAGCACCTGTCCGTCATGCAGCAGGCGCACCGGTTCGTTGCGGAAAGCATCGCGCGCCGACCACGCTGGGGCCAGCGGCGCGAACCCCTCGGCCAGGAACGTGGCACGCATGGCCGCCAGCCGGTGCAGCACGGCAGCCAGGATGCGCGTGGGGTCGCGCTGCGGATCGAACGACGGCATGGCTTCGGCCACGCCTGCCAGTTCGCGGCCCAGCGCTGCTTCCATGCCGGCGTCGCGCATCAGGTTCAGCCCGATGCCGATCACCGCCCACAGCCGCTGCGGCCCGGCCGGCACCGATTCGATCAGGATGCCGGCCAGCTTGCGACCATCGATCTGCAGGTCGTTGGGCCATTTCAGGCCCACGCGCGCGCCGCAGGCGGCGTCGCAGTCTTCCAGCGCCTGGGCCACGGCCAGCCCCACGGCCAGGCTCAGGCCGCTGAGCCGTGCCGGCGCCAGCGCCAGCGGCATTGCCACCGAGAACATCAGCCCGGCACCCTGCCATGGCCGCCCCTGCCGGCCCCGGCCCGCAGTCTGGCGGTAGGCCACACGCACGCGGGCGGCGTCATCGGCCCACGGCGCGGTGCGGCTGGCCTGGGTCAGGTTGGCATTGGTCGAGCCCGTTTCCTCCACGACCTCGACCTGCCATGATCGGGCGGGGCCGCCATCGAGCGCCTGGCGCAGGGTATCGATGTCGATCCGCCACGCCGGCAGGGCGGCGTCGGCATCATGGTGGGAGGCAGCGGAATCGGGAAAGTCTGGCATGGGGACGGCAGGAATCTGGAATCAATCCGGCGACGCGAAGCATGGCGCGGGGTCTGGCGAGATTGTAGCCGTGGCCGTGTCAGCGGATGTCCGATCGCGTGACCCCGGTTGGTAGCATAGAATCGAGACTCAGCCATCACATCATCACCGCTTTTGGATCGCCAGCCGACGCCCGCCATCGATATCTCACGCCAGGACGGAGCCTGCAGCATACAACTGCAAGGGGACTGGACTGCTCTTGCGCTTGCCGGCTGCCACGAGGCTCGCGGCCTGCGCGCCCAGCTGCACGAACTGACCGAGGCGCCCCAGCACGCCGAATGGTCGCTGGCCGGCGTGACGCGGCTCGACCATATCGGCGCGCAGTTGATCTGGCAGGCCTGGAACAGCCGCATGCCAGAGCGCGTGGAACTGAACGACGGCCAGCGCCGCGTATTCGAGCGTATCGAAGACCTGCGCACCGACGGCTGGCGCAAGACGATGGTCGACCGTTTCAATCCGGTGACCCTGCTGGGCGCCAGGCTGCTGTCGTTCTTCGCCCAACTGGCCAACGGCGTCACCATGCTGGGCCAGCTCGCATTCGACCTGCTGCGCTTCGCGCGCGCGCCGCATCGCGGCCCGTGGCGCGAGATCTCGGCCAACGTCTACAACGTGGGCTATAAGGCACTGGGGATCACGGCGCTGGTCGGATTCCTGATCGGCATCGTGCTGTCCTACCTGTCGGCCAACCAGTTGCGCACGTTCGGCGCCAGCACCTTTATTGTCAACATCCTGGGCATGGCGGTGATTCGGGAACTGGGGCCCGTGCTGGCCGCCATCCTGATTGCCGGCCGTTCCGGCTCTGCCATTACCGCCCAGATCGGCGTGATGCGCGTGACCGAGGAACTCGACGCGATGAGCGTGATGGGCATCTCGCACGGCTTCCGGCTGATCATGCCGCGCGTGATCGCGCTGGCCATCTCGATGCCGCTGCTGGTGGCGTGGACCGACGTGATGGCGCTGGCCGGCGGCATGGTGGCCGCGCGCTACCAGCTCGACATCAGCTACGCGTTCTTCCTGCGCCAGCTGCCCGATGCGGTGCCGGTGGCCAACCTGTGGCTGGGCCTGGGCAAGGGCGTGGCATTCGGCATGCTGATCGCGCTGACCGCCTGCCACTTCGGGCTGCGCATCAAGCCCAACACGCAGAGCCTGGGCCAGGGCACCACGGCATCGGTGGTGACGTCGATCACCGTGGTGATCCTGGCGGACGCGGTCTTCGCCATCCTGTTCAAGAACGTGGGGCTATGAATACCATCGCCATGCCGCAAGTCGGCCCCGACACCCCGCGCGAGAAGATCATCGAGGTGCACAACCTCGTCAAGCGCTACGGCGACAATGTCGTGCACGAAGGCCTGAACCTCGACGTCTATCGTGGCGAGGTACTGTCGATCGTGGGCGGCTCGGGCACGGGCAAGACCGTGCTGCTGCGCCAGATCGTGGGCCTGGAGCGGCCGACGTCGGGCACGATCAAGGTCTTCGGCGAGAACCCCGCCAGCCTGAACGCCGCGCAGTTGCAGACGCTGCGCAGCCGCTGGGGGCTGCAGTTCCAGCGCGGCGCGCTGTTTTCGGCGCTGTCGGTCATCGACAATATCGCGCTGCCGCTTCGCGAGATGCGCGCGCTGCCCGACAACCTGATCTGCCAGGCGTCGCTGCTGAAGCTGCAGCTCGTGGGCCTGTCGGCCAAGGACGCCGACAAGATGCCGTCGGACCTGTCGGGCGGCATGATCAAGCGCGTGGCACTGGCGCGTGCGCTGGCGCTGGAACCCGAGCTCGTTTTTCTGGACGAACCCACGGCGGGCCTGGATCCGATGGCGTCCGACGACTACGTGGCCCTGATCCGCGAATTGCGCCGCGAACTGGGCCTGACGGTGGTCATGATCACGCACGACCTGGACACGCTCGTGGCCCTGTCTGACCGCGTGGCCGTGCTGGCGGACCACAAGGTACTGGCCGCCGCACCCATTGCCGAGGTGATCAAGGTCGATCATCCGTTCATCCGCGAATATTTTCTGGGCGACCGCGCCCAGCGCGCGCTGCAGGCGCTGCCCGCCCCCAAGGGCCCTGGCAGCCCGGCCGCGCCAACTGGAAACACTGGAGACACCTGATGGAAAACAAGTCAAACGCCTTCCTGGCAGGCGTGTTCACCATCGGACTGGCGATCCTGGTGCTGTTCTCGCTGTTCTGGTTTAGCAGTGACCACGCCGTGCGCGTGCCGTACGACCTGATCACGCGGTCGACGGTCAACGGACTGGGGCCGCAGGCCGACGTGAAGTATCGCGGGCTCGATGTCGGCAAGGTGGTGTCGATCAAGTTCGATTCGCAGGTGCCGGGCCAGATCATCGTGCGCATCAGCGTCAACCAGGACACGCCGATTACGCGCACCACCTATGCCACGCTGGGCTTCCAGGGGGTGACCGGCATTGCCTACGTGCAGCTGGACGACACCGCGCGCGAGGACGGCACCAGCACCAGTTCGCCGCCGCTGCATACGTCGGCACGCGAACCCGCGCGCATCGTGATGCGGCCCGGTTTCTTCGAGGAACTGGAAAAGCGCGGCGACTCGCTGCTGACCCAGACCGAAACGCTGATGTCGTCGCTCAACGAGATGTTCCAGACCACCAATCGCGACGAGCTGATGGCCGCCATCAAGTCGGTGCACAAGACCGCCGACGACTACTCGAAGCTGGCCGCGTCGCTGCAGCCTGCGGCCGCCCGCCTGCCGCAGGCCGTGGATAACCTGAACGCCACGCTGGCCTCCACGCGCCGGCTGGCCGATGACCTTGCCAACCCGCACGGCACGGTGATGAGCACCGTGAACCGCGTGGGCGAGAACATGCAGGGTGCCGCCGATTCGGTGCAGCAGGCGGCCGGCATCTTCACCCAGGAAACGCTGCCGCAACTCAACGGGCTGGCACGCGATGCCCGCCAGGCCACGCGCAGCATCGACCGCGCAGCCGGCCAGTTCAACGACCAGCCGAGCAGCGTGCTGTTCGGTGGCTCGTCCGCGGCGCCGGGGCCCGGTGAGCCGGGCTTCCACGCGCCCTGAGCCGCCACGCCATGCGTCAGATCCACCGTCGGGAATCCATCATGAGAACCGCTTCCGCCCTTGCCTCGCTGGCCATGCTGATGGCGCTGTCGGCCCTGTCCGGCTGCAGCGTGCTGTCGCCCGTCAAGCCCAGCACGACCTACGACCTGGGCCCCCTTGCCGCCGCGCCATCCCAGCCGCCCGCCCGCCTGCCCAAGCTGCGCGTGGCCGAGACCGATGGACCCACGTGGATGGATGGCCGGGGCATCTATTACCGGCTGCAGTACACCCAGGCCCAGCGGCTGCAGGCATACGCCACGCAGCGCTGGGTGGATGCCCCGACGCGGCTCTTCGACGACCGTCTGCGCGACGCCGTGTCCGGGCGCGGCGAACTGACGTGGTACGGCGACACCAGCGTGCCCGCGATCAAGGTGGACCTGCTGGGCTTCGAGCAGGTCTTCGACTCGCCCACCAGCAGCCGCGGCGTGGTGCGCGCGCGGGCCACGGTGTTCCACAAGTCACTGATCGGACAGAAGACCTTCGTCGCCGAGCTGCCGGCGCCCAGCGCCGACGGCGCCGGCGGCGTGAAGGCGCTGTCCGCCAGCAGCGACGCGGTCATCGCCGCCATCCTCGACTGGACGGCCACGCTGCCGCTGGAAGCCGCCGCCGCAGCCAGCCCGGCACAGTTGCCGCGCGTGAACCCGCCCGGGCGCAACGCGGTGCCGCTGCCGCCCGATGAAACGCCCAAGTCCACGCCCCCGCGCCAATGAGGCGCGGAGCGCCTATCGTGCGAATCAGGCCGTAAGGATTCACGCAGTCAATGGCACCGGATACGCCCCTGCCGCCTTCGCCCCCCACGCCCCCACAGGCCCCGCCGCAGCCGGAACTTGAGGGCTGGTTGCCACGCCATTCGCCGCTGGCGCGTGTGGGGCTGATCTGCTTCACGCTGCTGGTGGTCTACGCCAGCCTGTATCCGTTTTCGGGCTGGATGAGCAACGGCATCTCGCCGTTCGCGTTCCTGACCGCCCCCAAGCCACGCTACATCACCGAATTCGACCTCCTCACCAATGTGCTGGGCTACTGTCCGTTCGGCGCGCTGGTGGTGCTGTCGCTGCATCCGCGCGTATCGGGCGCACGCGCCACGCTGATTGCGCTGGTGGCCGGCGCGATGCTGTCGTCGGTCATGGAAGCCCTGCAGACGTGGCTGCCCACACGGATCTCGTCGAACATCGACCTGATCACCAACGCGCTGGGCGCGCTGCTGGGGGCCGCCGTGGTGGCGCCGTTCACGAGCGCGCTGATCGACCGGGGCAACCTGACCCGCCTGCGCATGGCGTGGTTCGAGCCACATGCCAGCTTTGCGATCGTGCTGATCGTGCTGTGGCCGTTCGCGCAGGTGTTTCCGCAGGAGCACCTGTTCGGCATGGGCGGCATCGTGCGCGAATGGCTGACCGACCCGGATTCGTGGCCGATGGTGTGGGTGCAGGCTTACTTCCCGGCGCTGATCGCCTGGCAGGACAGCATCAACCTGCGGCCCGACGACCTGCAGAACCAGCTGCTGCTGGAAACCATCGTGACGGCATCGAGCTGGATCGGCACCGGCCTGTTTGCGTCGGTGGCCATGCGGCGTACCGCGCCGATGCTGCGCATCCTGGCCGGCCTGCTGGCCGCTGCGCTGATCATCAAGGCCGGCGTCGCGGAGTTGCAGTTCCCCGACGACAACGCGTTCAACTGGCTGTCCGAAGGCGGACGCTTCGCCCTGCTGACCAGCTCGCTGGTGCTGGTATTGCTGCTGCGCCTGCCACGCTGGCTGCGCACCGTGCTGGCGGTCGTATCGCTGATCGGCCTGGTGGTGCTCACCAATATCCTGCCGCCGAACCCGTACGCGTGGATCTCGGAGCAAGGCTGGCGCATGGGTCGCTTCGTCCACTTCAACAGCCTCGCGCAATGGCTCGGCTGGCTATGGCCGTTCCTGGCCTTCTTCTATGTGGTCTGGCGCTTTGAGCAGATTTCGCTGCGGCGGCGCCTGCAGAAGCGCGCCCAGCGGCGCGCCACGGCACGGGCCGTGGCGGCAGCGACGGAAGGCCGGCAGGAATCGAAGTAGTCGCCCCGGGGGCTGGTGGCCCGCTGGCGACGCGTCAGTGCAGTTGGCCGCCCTGCTCGCGGATATCGGTATCGGTCGACAGCGACGTGGTAACTGCCACGCGCAGGCCTGCGATCAGCGTGTCGAGCGCCAGGCTGGGCGCGCCCGGATGCCGGGCGGCCTGCTCGGGCAGGTAGGGAATGTGGATGAAGCCGCCACGCGTGGCCTGCGTCGGCGTTGCCTGGCGTTGCGCCAGCGCATGCATCAGCCCATAGAACACATGGTTGCAGACGAAAGTGCCAGCCGTTTGCGACACCATCGCCGGCACGCCGGCTGCGCGCATGTCGCGCACGATGGCCTTGATCGGCAGTGTCGAAAAATAGGCGGCCGGGCCATCCGGCACGATGGTGTTGTCGATGGGCTGGGCTCCGGCGTTGTCGGCAATGCGGGCATCGTCCACATTGATCGCCACGCGCTCGATCGACATCTCGGTGCGGCCGCCGGCCTGGCCGACGGCAATCACCACATCCGGTTTTAAAGTTTCTACGAGCGACGCCATCGCCTCGATGGCGTCGCCGAACACGCACGGCAACTGGCGCGCGACGATCACCGCGTCGCCCACGCGCGCGCCATCGAGCGCCCGCACCGCCTCCCACGAGGGATTGATCGGCTCTTGTTCAAACGGCTCGAAGCCGGTCAGCAGGACGGTACGGACGGACATGGCAGTTTCCTTACATCAGGAAATACAGCAGGAAGATGTTGGCGATCAGGATGCCGAACGCGGTAGGCAACTGCGCGCGGATCACGGCGTTCTTGTCTTCCAGTTCCAGCAGCGCGGCCGGCACGATGTTGAAGTTGGCCGCCATCGGCGTCATCAGCGTGCCGCAGTAGCCCGAGAACATGCCGATGGCCGCCATCACGGCCGGGTTCCCGTGGAACACGCCCACCAGGATCGGCACGCCCACACCACCCGTCATCACCGGGAACGCGGCGAAGCCGTTACCCATAATGACCGTGAACAGCGCCATGCCCACGCAGTAGACCGTCACCGCCACGAACTTGAAGTCCATGTTGATGTACGACGTGGTCAGGTGCGCCACGGCCTTGCCCACGCCGGCATCGGCGAACACCAGGCCCAGCATCGCCAGCATCTGCGGCAGCACCAGCGCCCAGCCCAGCGCCTCGATCAGGCGGCGCGATTCGCGCATGCTCTGCGCCGGTGTGTCGCGCGTCAGCCAGCAGACCACGAACAGCGAGACCAGGCAGCCGACACCCAGCGACACGAACGTGACGTTCTTCGGATCCAGCAGCGGCAGCCCGGCAATCTTGACGTCCTTGAACAGCACCGTGCCCAGCACCGTGATCAGCGGAATCAGCAGCGCCGGAATGAACAGCTTGTTGCCCAGGCGCTTGGCGCTGGCGCGGCGCTTCTCTTCAGGCAGCGTGCCGTGCTTGCCATGGCCCACGCCGCCAAACCCGGCGATCAGCGCCATCACCACGGCACCCACGCCCACCACGGCCGGCGGAATCTTGTCGCCGATCAGGAAGATCACCGCGTACAGCAGCCAGAACAGGCCCGTGGACAGCCGACGCGGATGCGTCTTGTCCGTGAACGTCATCAGCGCGGTGATCAGCAGGACAAAGCCGGCCAGCCAGTAGAGATATTCGATCGAGATAATCATCGCTTACTCCCCCTTGCCCGCAGCGGCGACGGTGGCGGACGTGCCGGCCGGTTGCTTGCCGCCAAGTTCGCGGGCCAGCCAGCCATCAAGGCGCTTCAGACGCACGGCGTGAATCAGGAAGGCGCAGATCGCGGTCGGGATACCCCAGACGGCAATGTGCAGCGGCTCGACGTCGATGTTCGACGACAGCAGGAACGTGTGCATCAGCGCGATAGCACCGAACGCCACGAAGATGTCCTCGCCAAAGAACAGGCCCACGTTATCGGTGGCCGCACAGAAAGCCAGCACGCGCTGGCGCACTGGTTCGGGCAGGTGACCGAAGCGGGTTTCCGCCGCGCCCTCGGCCATCGGGGCCAGCAGCGGACGCACCATCTGCGGATGGCCGCCCAGGCTGGTCAGCCCCACGGCGGCGGTCAACTCGCGCACGGCCAGGTAGACGATCAGCAGGCGGCCGACCGTTGCCGATGCGATACGCGAAATCCACGCCTGCGCATGTTCGCGCAGCCCGTGGCGTTCCAGCAAGCCGATGACGGCCAGCGGCAGCAGGATGATCAACGGCAGGTTGCGCGCCTTGACGAAGGCCGTGCCGATGGCAGCGAAGATCTGCACGACCGGCATCGACGCAGCCAATCCCGTGACAACGGCGGCTGCCGCCACCACCATCATGGGATTGAACCGCAGGACGAAGCCGAGGATGATGACACCGACCCCGAGCAGGGGCCAAAGATTGACAGCCGATTCCATGGGAAACACCTGATGACGAGTGAAGCAAAGCCTGCGCCTGCCGGGGGGACCCGTCAGTCGCCGGCCCGGATGGCGATGCCTTCAGCGCCGAGCCGTTCCCGGATGCGGCGCGCAAAGGCAAGCGCGTGAGCGCCGTCACCGTGCAGACACACGGTTTCGGCGCGAATCGGTACCCAGGTGCCGTCGATCGCGCGCACCTGCTTGTCGCGAATCATCGAGAGCGTCTGGTTGAGGGCAACGTCTTCGTCGTCATGCAACGCGCCAGGCGTGCCGCGCTTGACCAGCGTGCCGTCGGGGTTGTAGCCGCGATCGGCGAACACTTCTTCCTTCACGCGCAGGCCCACATCGCGCGCCATGGTGATCATCTGGCTGTTGGCCAGGCCGAAGAAGACGAGGTCGGAGTCGTAGTCGCGCACGGCGCGGATGATGGCGTCGCACAGCTTTGCGTCGCGCACGGCCATGTTGTACAGCGCGCCGTGCGGCTTCACGTGGGCCAGTTGGCCGCCCTGGGCGCGCACCATCGCATCGAGCGCGCCAATCTGGTACAGCACGTCGGCGTAGACCGCCTCGGGGTCGCGCTGCATTTCGGTACGGCCGAAGTTCTCGCGGTCCGGAAAGCTCGGGTGCGCGCCGATGGCCACGTTGTTGTCCAGCGCCCACTTCACGGTCTGCAGCATCGTCGCCGCATCGCCCGCGTGCCAGCCGCACGCCACGTTGGCGGAACTGATCAGCTGGATCAGGGCTTCGTCATTGCCGCAGCCTTCGCCAAGGTCGGCATTCAGGTCGATTTGCATGGGGCGTTCTCCGGATGTGTGGGGACGATTTAAGAGTTATGCGACGAATCGTGTAGTCGTGCGGCGGCGCGCGGCAATCTGCAAGCCTTCGCCCTGCCAGCGCAGCGCCTGGTCGATCTGGCGCAGGTAGCGATCCACCTCGGCCTGCGCGGCCGTGGCCTCCTCGACCGAGACCTGCTGGAAGCGCACCGTGGCACCCAGCGGCACCTGGGCCAGGCGCCACAGGTCGGCGCCAATCACGGTGCCAATCTTCGGATAGCCGCCAGTGGTCTGCGCATCGCTCATCAGCGCGATCGGCTGGCCGTTCGGCGGCACCTGCATCACGCCCGGCACCACGCCGTGCGACAGCAGATCGCCAGAACGGTCGGCGCGGCGTGCCAGCGCGGGGCCCTGCAAACGCAGCCCCATGCGGTTGCTCTGCGGCGTGATCGACCAGTCTGACGACCACAGCGCCATCTGGGATTCGGGCTCGAAATCGGGATATTCGGGGCCGGCCAGCATGCGGATCACCAGCGCATTGCCTTCGCGCCTGAGCGGCAGCGCCCAGCCCGGCGCGGCCACGCCCACCCAGTCCTGCTCGGCATCAAGACCGGCGTGGCCCACGGGCAGCCGGTCGCCTTCCTTCAGCACACGGCCCTCGAAACCGCCGAAGCTGGACTTGAGATCGGTGCTGCGGGAATGCATCACCAGCGGCACGTCGATGCCACCGGCCACGCAGAGGTAGGTGCGCGAGCCACCGCGCGGCGCGGGCAGCGTCAGCGTTTCGCCACGTCGCACGTCGAACGCATGCCACGACCAGACCGGCACGCCATCCAGGTTCGCGCTGCACTCGGCCCCGGTCAGCGCCACGCGCATGTCCGCGTCGAAGCGCAGCGCCGCGCGGCCCAGTGTGAACTCGATGGCCGCCGCGTTCGGTTCGTTGCCCAGCAGGCGATTGCCCACTTTCAGCGCCAGCCCGTCGGCGGCACCCGAGCGGCCCACGCCAAAGCGGCGGAATCCGGTACGGCCCAGGTCTTGCACCGACGCCTGCGCGCCGGGTCGAAGGATCTCGATCACAGCAGCACCTCCTCAGCAACGAAACGCACGGTGTCGCCGGGCGCGAACAGCGACGGCGGATCGCGATCCGCCACGAACAGCTGCGCGTCGGTGTGGCCAATCAGTTGCCAGCCACCGGGCAGCACGGCCGGATAGATGCCGGTCTGCTCACCGCCAATGCCCACGGCACCGGCCGGCACCGCCAGGCGCGGCTCGCGGCGGCGCGGCGTGGCCAGTTCGGGCGCCAGGCCGCCCATATAGGCAAAGCCAGGCTGGAAGCCCAGGAAATAGACCACGTATTCGCCGGCGGCATGGCGGCGCACCACTTCCTGCGGCGTCAGGCCGGTATGAGCGGCCACATCGGCAATATCGGGACCGAACTCGCCGCCGTAGCGCACCGGAATCTCCACGAGCTTGCCCGTGGTGTTGCGCGTCTCGCCCGACGCCCACGCGAGCTTCAGGTTGCGCTCCAGCGCCACCACGTCGGCCGTGTCGTCGAAGGTCAGCGTGAGATTGTTCATGCCCGGCACCACGTCCACCACGCCACGCCAGTCGGTCGCACGCTCGGCCATGGCCCAGATGCGACGCTGTACATCCAGCGAAGCAGGCGGCGCGACGCTATAGAGCAGCGCCTGTTCGGCCAGACGGTGAACGGTGCATTGAGGCATGAGCGGGCTCGCTGGTTTGGGGGCGTGGCGTCGATCCATGCAGTGTAGGCGCCACAGGGACCGCGACATGGCTCGCCAATGAACCCGATGTGACTCAATCGAATTTCATCAACGATTTATCGATAAATTCATCATATCGAAACATGGCAACGCCCGGCACTCGGGGTAGACCCTAGGTAGTTATGCACCGTTTGGCGGATGTTGGCGCCACAAGAGGGATAAAGTTAAGAAAAAATCACTCTAAGGGAAAGGCGTTTGAAAGGTACCTGCAGACATCCAGACGAAAAAAAAACCGGCCAGGATGCCCTGGCCGGTTTTGGGGTAGCGCGAAGGTGCCGCAGCGATCAAGCAAACCCAGCCTGATGCGCCTGCTGGTCCGCGTGGTACGAGCTGCGGACCATGGCGCCGACGGCGGCGTGGGTGAAGCCCATCTTGTAGGCCTCTTCCTCGAACATCTTGAACGTGTCCGGATGCACGTAGCGCATCACCGGCAGGTGGTGGTTCGACGGGGCCAGGTACTGGCCGATGGTCAGCATATCGATGTCGTGCGCGCGCATGTCGCGCATGACTTCTAGGATTTCCTCGTCGGTCTCGCCCAGGCCCACCATCAGGCCGGACTTGGTCGGCACGTTCGGGTTGCGGCGCTTGAATTCCTGCAGCAGCTTCAGCGAGTGCGCGTAGTCGGCGCCCGGGCGGGCCTGCTTGTACAGGCGCGGCACCGTTTCCATGTTGTGGTTCATCACGTCAGGCGGCGATACCTGCAGGATGTCCAGCGCCTTGTCCAAACGCCCGCGGAAGTCAGGCACCAGCACCTCGATGCGCGTGGCCGGCGACAGCTCGCGCGTCTGCGAGATGCAGTCCACGTAATGCTGCGCGCCGCCGTCGCGCAGGTCGTCGCGGTCCACGCTGGTAATCACCACGTAGTTCAGCTTGAGCTGGGCGATGGTGCGTGCCAGGTTGCCGGGCTCGTTGACGTCGAGCGGGTCCGGGCGGCCGTGGCCCACATCGCAGAAGGGGCAGCGGCGCGTGCACTTGTCGCCCATGATCATGAACGTGGCCGTGCCCTTGCCAAAGCATTCGCCGATGTTCGGGCAGCTGGCTTCCTCGCACACGGTGACCAGGTTGTTCGCGCGCAGGATGTCCTTGATCTCGTAGAAGCGCGAGTTGCCGGTGGCGGCCTTGACGCGGATCCAGTCCGGCTTCTTGAGCTTTTCGGCCTGCACGATCTTGATGGGGATGCGCGCGGTCTTCTCGGCCGACTTCTGCTTCTTGGTGGCGTCGTATTCAGGCGTTTGCGGGGCTTCGCTGGACGTGGCGATCAGAGCGTCGCTCATACTGTTCTCCGCACGCGCAGCCGCGTGCATGTTTGGCGTTGATTCGGGGCCGGGCGTGCCACGGGTTCAGGCAGCCTCGGCAGCGGCATTCCCGTGGGCCTGGGTGCACGCCTCGCGCGCGGTCAGGACCTCGCACAGGGCCGCCGCCAGGCGTTGTGCGATTGCGGGTTGTTGTGCCGCGGTAACGGGCGACGGGCCGGCATCGTGCGCCGCCGCGAAGGTGGCGCCCGCAGTGGCCATGTCGACTGTTTCCAGTCCGGCATAGCCGCAGGGGTTGATGCGCAGGAACGGGTTCAGGTCCATCTGCACGTTCAGGCTGACACCGTGGTAGCTGCAGCCGTTGCGGATCTTGAGGCCGAGCGCGGCAATCTTGGCGCCCTGGTGCGGACCATCGGACAGATAGATGCCGGGCGCCCCGGGCTTGCGTTCGGCTGCGAGATTATACGCCGCGAGCGTGTCCAGTACCGCCTGCTCGATGTCGGTCACAAGCTCGCGCACCATGAGGTGCCGGCGGCGCAAATCGAGCAGCAGATAGGCCACGACCTGGCCCGGACCGTGGTAAGTGATCTGGCCGCCACGATCGATCTTCACGACCGGAATCACGTCGTCGGGGGCCAGCAGGTGTGCGGGGTCTCCGGCCTGCCCGAGCGTGTAGACCGGCGGGTGCTCGACCAGCCAGATCTGGTCGGGCGTCTCGGGCGTGCGGGCGGCGGTGAATGCCCGCATTGCGTCGAAACAGGGCTCGTACGGCTGGCGGCCCTGATCGATGACTTGGATCGGATGCATGCCCGAGAGTGTAACGAAAAGGGCCGGTCTGCGCTGAGGCAGCCCGGCCCAGTTTCAGGTCATTTTTCGTCGGGCGGCGGCCATACCAGCCTCAGCCGCCGCGCCTCGGGATCATGAGGCGTGGATCTTGTCCTGCCCCGGCGTCCATTCCGTACCTCGAACCAACCGGCGCGCGGCGCGGAACACCAGGTGCGGCAGGTCGGCGACGGTCAGCGCCGGACGCCGTGCCTCGGCGATCAGCGCCAGCCGCACCGGGCCCGTGGCGCGCGGGTCGACGCTGAGCACGATCTCGTCGCCGCGACGCAACAGCAGGCTTCCGCCGCAGCGCAGCCAGTAATCCTCGGAATCATTCTCGCGGGTCACCCATACATCGACGCCTTTGGCATCTTCCACAAACAGGCGCTGGGCGGCATGCACCGACAGCGGGGCGACTTCGCCGGGGCTCAGCGTAAAGACGGTCGTTGTGAGTAGGGCTTTCATGATGGCTTCTCCGTGAGTCCGGGGCCCACCGTGTTGTCGGAATGGCCGGAACTGGCTTGGTCGTTGGACCAGAACAGTTCAGGGCTTTGTTTGGCGGGGTCCGGTGAAGTGAATTCTAGTGATGACCCCGGCGCTGGCAAAACGATATATATTCTTGTGTCTTGTTAGTTCATCTCACATAGACGAGGTCCATCATGGTCTGGAGCGGTGCCTGGAACCCGGACGATCCCCGTAGCTGGAAACGCGAATTCCCGCGCCTGCCGGCGCTGGCCGCATTGCGCACGTTCGAGGCCGCGGCCCGTCACGAGAGCTTCTCGCGCGCCGCGGCGGAGTTGTTCGTCACCCACGGCGCGGTCAGTCACCAGATTCGGGCTTTGGAGGAAGAACTAGGCCAGCCGCTGTTCGAGCGGCGCGGCAAGCGCGTGATGCTGACCGCGAACGGCCGGCTTTACGCCGAACGCGTGCGCGACGCGCTGCTGCAGATTGCCGACGCCACGCGAGCACTGCAGGCCGGCAACCGCGAGAAGCGGCTGACCATCAGCACCATGCCGTCGTTTGCCGCCCGCTGGCTCACGCCGCGCATCGGCAGCTTCATCGAGCAGCATCCGGAATTCGATGTCGAGCTGCTGTCGTCGAACTCGCTCGTGGACTTTGCCAATGAGGAAGTGGACGTGGCGCTGCGCATGGGCGGCGGCCAGTACCCGGGCCTCTATGTCGAGCGCCTGCTGGACGATGTGTTCTTCCCCGTCTGCAGCCCCAATTTCAATGGCGGGCGCCTGCCCGAGCAGCCCGCGCATATGGCCGGCATGCCGCTGCTGCGCGGCGAAGGCGATCCGTGGAAGCCGTGGTTCGAGGCGGCCGGACTGGCCTGGCCCGAGCCGACCAAGGGCCTGATGATGCAGGATTCGTCGCTGCTGCTGCAGGCAGCGGCCGAAGGCCAGGGCATTGCGCTGATCCGGTCGTCGCTGGCCTATAACGACCTGTTGTCGGGCCGCGTGGTGCGCCTGTTCGACGTGAGCATTCCGTGCCCGTGGCTGCTGCATTTCGTCTGCACCCACGCCAGCCTGGCCACGCCGAAGGTGCAGGCGTTCCGGAATTGGTTGCTGCCCGAGATGGAGCGCTTCCGGAATATTCTCTCGCAGTGGACCTAGCGGTCTGTGGGGTCTTCGCTGTCGGTGCCGCCGGCGTGGTCGGTGCCATCGGCCCTCGCAGGCGCTGATCCGGGTACGCTTTTTTTCGCGCGACCGGCTCGCGGATGGGCCTGGTCGTAGACCTTGGCCAGGTGCTGGAAATCGAGCGACGTATAGACCTGCGTGGTGGTGATGCTCACGTGGCCCAGCATCTCCTGCACCGCGCGCAGGTCGCCCGACGACTGCAGCACATGCGTGGCGAACGAATGCCGCAGCATATGGGGATGCACGTTGGCCGGCACGCCAGCGGCCAGCGCCTGCTGCTTGATGCGCGTCTGCACCGTACTGCCCGACAGCCGCTTGCCACGCGTGCCCAGGAACAGCGCGTGCTGGTCCTCCGGCAAGGCCCCGGGGCGCAGCAGCGTCTCGCGAACCTCCAGCCAGGTCTTCAGCGCCGCCAGCGCCTTGCTGCCCACGGGCACCGTCCGGCGGCGCGATCCCTTGCCGATCACCGTCACCTCGGCACCCTTCAGATCTAGCCAGCCGGCCGACCGGTAGTCGCCGTCCTCGGTATAGCGCACATCGAGCTGGATCAGTTCCGACAGCCGCAGCCCGCTGGAATAGAACAGCTCGAATACGGCCTGGTCGCGGATGGCTTCGGTCGTGTCGCCGCGCCGGTGCGCCACCAGCGCCACCGCGTGCTCCACCGACAGCGCCTTGGGCAGCGGCTGCCCGCGCTTGGGCGCCCGCACCCCATCCACCGGATTGGCGGTCACGCCATGGCCGTGCCGCGCCGCCCACAGGTAGAAGCCGCGCCAGCCGGACAGCGTGCGCGCGATGGTGCGCGCCGACAGCCCGCTGCCATGCAGGCGGGCGGCGAAAGATCGGATATGGCGGGTTTCCAGCGACAGCAGCGGCACGCCTGCGGCAAAGCGCATGGCCGATTCCTGCAGCACGGACAGATCGTGCGCGTAGCTGGTCAGCGTATGATCGGCCAGCTTGCGATTGGTGGCCAGCCAGTCCAGGTAGTGCAGCACCAGCGGATCGGGGGCCGGCCTGGGCACCTCGGCGGTGTCCGGGGTGCCCGGTGTGGCCGTCGTGGCCTCATCCTTGCCCGGCTGGCGCTTGCGCATGGCGGCAGGACGCGATTCAGTCGCGCAGGCGGTTCAGGGCCGCGCCGGCCACTTCGCCAATCTGCGCCAGGTAGGCGGTGCCCATGCCTTCGTGGAAGCGGCGCGGCTCGGACGAACCCAGCACCAGCAGGCCAAATGCGGCGCCCGGGCCTTCGTCGCCGGGGCGGGCCGGCACGCGCAGCGTCACCATGGCCAGCGACGCGATGTCATCGCGCTCCAGCAGGCTGGCGGCCTCGAAGCCGCTGTTGGCGCCGCAGTACGGCGCGCGCAGGCCTTCGGCAAACAGGCGCAGATCGTCGCTGGCACCCTGGGCCACTTCGATATGCGCGAACGCTTCGCCCACGTTCCACAGGCGCAGCGCCACGGCCGGCACATCGAACACCTGCTGCAGGCCGTCCTGCACCGCGTACGGCAGCGCGTGCGAATCGGCCTCGGCCAGCAGGCGCAGCTGCCAGGCGTGCATGCGCTGCTGCGTGCGGTCGTTCTCGTGGCCGTGCCGAACCAGATCGGCCAGCTTCAATTCCAGACCCTTGTTCTTCTCGCGCAGGATTTCCATCTGGCGCTCCTGCAGCGACACAGCGCGGTGGCTGTGTGGACTGGTCAGTTGCACCGTGGCCAGCAGTTCGGCATGGTCCTCAAAGAACTGCGGGTTGCTCTGCAGATAAGCGGCGACGTCCTGGGCGTTCATAAGCTTCTACCGATAAGATTTTTCGGTTGGCAGTGTAGCAAAGTGACGTTGGCGCGAAGCGGGTCAGGTCTGAATGAGCCGCTTCTGTCGCGAAATGCTCATCAGGATGCCGATCCCCATGCCCAGCGTCACCAATGCCGTACCGCCATAACTCAACAGCGGCAGCGGCACGCCCACCACGGGCAGGATCCCGCTCACCATGCCCATGTTCACGAAGGCGTAGGTGAAGAAGATCAGCGTGATCGAGCCGGCCAGCAGCCGCGAGAACAATGTCGGCGCGTTGGCCGCAATATAAAGTCCGCGGAAGATCAGCAGCAGGTACAGCACCAGCAGCACGGCATTGCCGATTAAGCCGAACTCCTCCGAAAACACCGCAAAGATGAAGTCGGTGTGCTTTTCGGGGATGAATTCCAGGTGGGTCTGCGTGCCCTTGAGCCAGCCCTTGCCGGTCACGCCGCCCGAGCCGATCGCGATGATCGACTGGATCGTATGGAAGCCCTTGCCCAGCGGGTCGGTGGTGGGGTCCAGCAGCGTGCACACGCGGTGCTGCTGGTAATCGTGCAGGACGGGCCAGCTCACGCCCGGCGCGCAGATCTGGCTTTCATAGCTGATCAGCAGCGTAATCGCCACGACGCCCGCGCCCAGCAGCGGCAGGATGATCTTCCACGACAGCCCGGCGAAATAGATCACGTACAGGCCGGCGGCCAGCACCAGCAGGCCGGTGCCCAGGTCAGGCTGCTTGGCGATCAGGCCCACCGGCACGCCCAGGATGATCAACGCCACGACGAAGTCGAACCATCGGATCACCCCTTCCCGCTTCTGGAAGTACCACGCCAGCATCAGCGGCATCGAGATCTTCATGATCTCCGACGGCTGGATCACCATGCCCACGTTCAGCCACCGGCGGGCCCCCTTGCGGATCAGCCCGAACATGGCCACGGCGACCAGCAGCGCCACCCCGACTGTATAGAGCGGCACGGCGATCCGCATCAGCAGCTGGGTTGGCATGTAGGCGATCACTATCATCACAACGTATGACAGCAGGATGTTGCGCAGCTGGTCTTCCACGCGGCCCGGCATGTCGATCGCGGCCGAATACAGCGCCACGATGCCCGTGGCGAATAGCAGAAAGACGATCAGGGCCAGCGGCTTGTCGAAGCCGGTCAGGGCGGTCTTGATCGCGGAAAGGGCGCGGCGTTTGTCCATGGCGCGTCTCCTTTAATCTGAAACAGGTTTGCCGGCCGCATCGGCCTGGGCAAGGTTGGCGGACTTGGCCGGCCGGTTGCGCGGTGCCGGGGCCGGCGCGGATGCCGGTACGGCGTGCGGCGCGGGCGCCTTGGGTGCCGAGGCCGGTGGCTTGCTGTGGCCCAGTGCCTGCAGCATGCGGTCGTCAAGCGTGGCCACGGCCGATGCCGGCGCGATGGCGGCCGGATCGAGCTGCACGGCAATCGAATCGGATGCCGACCTGGCTGCCGGCACCGGCACGGAAGCCGCCGCCACGGCGCTGGCGCCCGGTGTGCTCGCGGCCGCGGCCGAAGCCCCGGCCACCACGGGCGGTGCGGTCTGCATCACGGTTGCCGTTGCCGCATTGGCCGTATCGCCCGTGGTGAACACGCTCGGGGTGTCAACCGGCGGGCGGTTGCCGGCGCGCAGTGCTTCGTCGGGCGGCGGCGCGGTGGCCTGCAGTTCCTCGGGCCACTTGCGCAGCAGGTAGTAATCCATCACCTTGCGGGCGATCGGCGCGGCCACGGCGGCGCCAAAGCCGGCGTTCTCGACGATCAGCGCCAGCGCGATCTTCGGGTGGTCGGCCGGCGCGAATGCCGTGTACAGCGAGTGGTCGCGCTTGCGCTCGTCGATCGCGTGGTGGTTGTACTTCTCGTTCTTGCCCAGCGTATAGGTCTGGGCCGTACCGGTCTTGCCCGCCGACTCGTAGGCCGCGCCGGCAAACACCCGCGCCGCCGTACCGTTGTGCGTCACCGCGACCATGGCGCGCTTGATCACGTCGATATCGGCCTGCTTGAGCGGCAGCCGGTAACTTTCCTTGGGCACGGTCAGCGAGCGCTTGCGGTTGACCGAATCCTCGACGGCCTTCACTAGGTGAGGCTTCATCGCCACGCCGTTGTTGACCAGGATCGACACCGCATTGGCGAGCTGCAGGATCGTGAAGCTGTTGTAGCCCTGGCCGATGCCCAGCGAGATGGTCTCGCCGTCATACCACTTCTGCTGCTCGGGCTTGCGGTAGGCCTTGCGCTTCCAGTCCGTGGACGGCAGGATGCCCCGGCTTTCGCCCTCGATGTCGATGCCCGTGATCTGGCCGAAGCCCAGCGGCTTCATGAAATCGTGGATCGCATTGACGCCCATGTCGCGCGCCAGTGCGTAATAGTAGGTATCGCACGACTGCACGATCGACGCCTGCATGTCCACCCAGCCGTGGCCGCCCGGCTTGTCGTCGCGGAACGTGTGGTTGCCCAGCGTGAAGAAGCCCGGATCGTGCATGCCCCAGGCCGCCGTGCGCTTGCCCGTGGTCAGCGCGGCCAGCGCCATGAACGGCTTGTACGTGGAGCCCGGCGGATAAGTGCCCCGCAGCGGCCGGTTCAGCAGCGGCTTGTCGGGCGAGCCGTTGAGCTCGTCCCAGGTCTTGGAATCAATCCCTTCGACGAACAGGTTCGGGTCGAAGGTCGGCTTCGAGACGAAGGCCAGAATGTCGCCGGTTTCCGGCTCGATGGCCACCAGCGCGCCGCGGCGGTCGCCAAATAGCTGTTCCGCCAATTGCTGCAGACGGATGTCCAGCGACAGGATCAGGTTGTTGCCCGGCGTGGCCGGCGACGTGGACAAAGTACGAATCGGACGCCCACCGGCACTGACTTCCACTTCCTCGAAGCCGGTCAGCCCGTGCAGTTCGGTCTCGTAGCTCTGTTCCAGGCCGATCTTGCCGATGTAGCTGGTGCCCTTGTAGTTATCGGCATCGCGGCGCGGATCGTACTTGGCGGGGTCGGCGTCGTTGGCCTCGTCCATCGCCTCGATCCGCTCCTGGTCGCGCTGCGAGATACGGCCCAGGTAGCCCACCACGTGGCTGGCCGACTCGCCCAGCGGGTACTGGCGGAACAGGCGCGCACGCACGTCCACCCCGGGAAAGCGGAAGCGCTGCGCCGAGAACTTGGCCACTTCCTCGTCGGTCAGCTGGCTGCGGATCGGCAGGCTTTCAAAGCTGCGCGATTCCTCCAGCACGCGTTTGAAACGACGACGGTCGCGCGGCTGGATATCAACTAGCTTGGCCAGTTCGTCAATCGTGTTGTCGAGCGTATCGGTCAGCTTGGACGGCGTGACTTCCAGCGTGTACGCGGAATAGTTGCGCGCCAGGATCACCCCGTTGCGGTCCATGATGATGCCGCGGTTCGGCTCGATCGGCGCCACGGAGATACGGTTGTCCTCGGCCTTGGCCGAGTACTGGTCGTGCTTGTACCACTGCAGCCACAGGAAGCGGGAGAGCAGCAGGCCAAAGCAGATGACCGTGAACAGGGCGGCGGCCGCCACGCGGATGCGGAAGCGGCCGATTTCCAGTTCGACGTTGCGAATTTCGGTCATGGCGGTACTGCGGGCGGCGTGGCGGTGTCAGGGAGGATGAAGGGCTAGATCGGGCGCGTCTCGTCGATGTCGGCCGAGCGGCGCTGCGGCGCCAGCAGCAATGCGGTGGCCATCGGCCAGAGCACGGCTTCGATCACGGGCGCCACCAGCAGCTGCCAGCCCGGCAGCGGCGCACCCATCGCCAGGCGGATCACCACCGGCACGGCATGGGTGATGAACAGCAGCGGCATCACATGCAGCGCCTGCGTGTAGACCGAGAACCACAGCACGCGGCGGTGGATCGTGATCGCAAAGTACGCCAGCAGCGTGTAGGCCAGTGCGTGCTCGCCCAGCAGGCGCGCATCATGCACGTCCATCAGCAGGCCTAGCAAAAACGCCA
Source organism: Cupriavidus pauculus (assembly GCF_002858765.1). Classification (GTDB taxonomy): domain Bacteria; phylum Pseudomonadota; class Gammaproteobacteria; order Burkholderiales; family Burkholderiaceae; genus Cupriavidus; species Cupriavidus pauculus_B. Next base: position 309,300 of record NZ_PJRP01000001.1, on the reverse strand, counting down.
CGCCCATGCCCACCTTGCGCGGCTGGTGGATGTTCCAGAACACCAGCACCAGCGCCACCATGTCCGGGATCCACAGCGTGGTGCCCCAGGGCATCAGGTTCCACAGGAAGGCCAGCACGAAGGTCAGCGCGATAAACGCGGGATTGACCGGTCGCAGCAGGTATTGGGATGTCGTCACTGGGAACGCTCCGGGGATTTCTGCTTGTCGGTGGCCTTCTCGGCAGGCTTGTCAGCGGCCTTGTCAGCCGCCTTCTGCTCCGCACCAGCGCGCGCGGCCGCCGAACGGGCGCCCCGCTCGGCCTTGGTCGGGGCGGATTCTTCCTGCGGGCGCGGGCCAAGGCCGGACTCGTAGCGCACCACCAGCAGTTGGCGATGCGAGCGCACGCCAGCCACGGGTTCGCAGTACACGCGCGAGAATGCCGTGTCCGCCTTGCGCTCGATCTGGACGATCTTCGCCACGGGCAGGCCCGGCGGGTAGGTGCCGTCCAGGCCGGACGTCACCAGCAGGTCGCCCTGCTGCAGATCGGCCGACGCGGCCATGAACCGCAGGTCCAGCAACCCGGCACGCGAGCCGCCGAACGCCACGCTGCGCAGGCCGTTTCGCACCACCTGCACGGGAATGGCCTGGTCCTTGTCGGTCAGCAGCGTCACTTCGGACTGGAACGGCGACACGCGCGTGACCTGTCCGATCACGCCGCGCTCGTCAATCACCGGATAGCCGGCGCGCAGCCCTTGCGTGCTGCCATGGTCGATAACGATGCGCTGGCTATACGGGTCGCGGGCGTCGTAGAGGATTTCGGCGGCCGTGACCGGCGTGGCCGACTGCTGCTGCAGGTTCAGCAGCTTGCGCAGCTGGTTGTTCTCGGCTTCGAGCTGGGCCTGGTGCACGGACGCGTTGGCCTGCTCCACCGCGCTGCGGCGCAGTTCGCGGTTTTCATTGGCCAGCGTGACCGAGGACTGGGTGTAGTCGAACACGCCGCGCAGTGCGTCGCGCGGCACCAGCACCAGGCGTTCTACCGGCATGAGGACGGTGGCGGCCACCTGGCGCGCGACGCGCATGGCGTCAAAGCGCGCGTCGACAATCAGCAGCGCCAGCGCGATCGCCACGAAGACGACCAGACGGGCAACGGCGGATGTGCCTTGCTTGAAGAGCGGCGGTGGAGAGTAATCCATTTACCGGTGCGCAGGCGAAACCATTCCGCCAGCGCGTCCGCACGCCCCTTGCGGGGCATGTCGGTCCGGGCTGGCGGGGGAAGACATCAAAGGGCGCGGGGACACGGCGACGCAGGTCACCATCGTCCCTGCCTCGTATTACTCGTAGGAGAAGATGCTGCCGAGCTTGTCCATGCGCTCCAGCGCCATGCCCGAGCCGCGCACCACGCAGGTCAGCGGATCTTCGGCCACCAGCACCGGCAGGCCGGTTTCCTCGGCCAGCAGGCGGTCCAGGTCGCGCAGCAGTGCGCCGCCGCCGGTCAGCATCATGCCGCGCTCGGCGATGTCGGCACCCAGTTCGGGCGGCGTCTGTTCCAGCGCGATCTTCACGGCGGACACGATCTGGTTCAGCGGATCGGTCAGGGCCTCGAGGATTTCGTTGGACGACACGGTGAAGGCGCGCGGGATACCTTCGGACAGGTTGCGGCCCTTCACTTCCATTTCGCGGACTTCGGAACCCGGGAAGGCCGAGCCGATTTCCTTCTTGATCGCTTCGGCGGTCTGTTCGCCGATCAGCATGCCGTAGTTGCGGCGGATGTAGTTGACGATGGCTTCGTCGAACTTGTCGCCGCCCACGCGCACCGAACCCTTGTACACCATGCCGCCCAGCGAGATGATGCCCACCTCGGTGGTGCCGCCGCCGATGTCGACGACCATCGAACCCGACGGCTCCGACACCGGCAGGCCGGCGCCGATCGCGGCCGACATCGGCTCCTCGATCAGGTACACCTGGCTGGCGCCGGCGCCCAGGGCCGATTCGCGGATGGCGCGGCGTTCCACCTGGGTGGAACCGCACGGCACGCAGATGATGATGCGCGGGCTCGGACGCAGCAGCTTAGTGTCATGCACCATCTTGATGAACTGCTTGAGCATCTGCTCGGTCACGGTGAAGTCGGCGATCACGCCGTCCTTCATCGGGCGGATGGCCTCGATGTTGCCAGGCACCTTGCCCAGCATCTGCTTGGCTTCCTTGCCTACCGCTGTAATCGTTTTCTTGGCGTTGGGACCGCCTTCCTGACGGATAGCCACGACCGAAGGCTCGTCCAGGACGATGCCCTTGTCGCGCATGTAGATCAGGGTGTTGGCGGTGCCCAGGTCGATGGCCAGGTCGTTGGAGAAATAGCTGCGGAGAAATCCGAACATCAGGAATCCTGTCTTCTGTTGGTTCGCGGGTATGCGAAGCGGCCGGTGCCTGTAGCGGCCCGGCCACGAATGCGTTTGCAAGGGTGATGGTTCACGGCTCCCCCGGTGCGTGCGGCTGACGCCGGCACAAGCCGGCGCGCCCGGTACCCCTGGCGCGGACAAGCCCCGGTGCGCCAGCGGGAATCCGCTTCGCCGGCGCATGCCTGCACGCCGGACCTACGGGAACCTTTGATTAGACTCTGCGCGAAAGTTCGCGGACAGATGCGCGGGGACAGGACGGGAACACGCCTGACGATGGCAGTAGCCTAATCGGAGGAACCAGTTTCTTACGACTGAAAATACGATGAAAACGGGCCGCTAATTCGCGACGTTGCCATGAAGCTGGCACATTACTGTTGCATGGGTGCGACGCCGACCCCGGTATGCCGCCCGATCCAGCACATTGGCACCCCGGCAATTCCGCCTGACCACCGACGCTGGATGCGCGGACTGTGCCGACGGCATCACCGCCTGCCCGCTCTGCCGCGACCCAAGTGGCGCGCGCGTTGCGGGAAGACTGCAGCGCGTAATGATACCTTATAATTCCCGCTGTTTCGGGGCGTTTGGACCCTGAAAAACTTGTAACTTCGACGATCCTGGGGTGCCCCCCGGGCGCACCAGTCCGGCACGCCTTGGCCACCCCGCCAGCTGCCGGGCCCATGGCGCCCTTCCAGGCACCCCGACGGCCACCCGACGACGGTTGGGTGGACGCCGGTTCCGAACCGGCGTCCGCTCCGCCTTCCCCCGGCCGCAACATCTCCAGTCCGCAGGACTGAATCCGGCGAGAAGCGCCGCACCACGCCATGGCTCTCGAACTTTCCGACGTCAAGCGCATCGCGCACCTGGCCCGCATCGAAACCAGCGATGCCGAGGCCGAGCATACGCTTGTGCAGCTGAACAACTTTTTCTCCCTGGTGGCGCAGATGCAGGCGGTGGACACCACCGGCATCGAGCCGCTGGCCCACCCGCTGTCGGCCGTGCGCGACATCGCCCAGCGCCTGCGCGACGACGCCGTGACCGAGTCCGACCGCCGCGTGGACTACCAGCGCCCCGCCCCGGCCACCGAGAACGGCCTGTACCTGGTGCCCAAGGTCATCGAGTGACGGCAGCGCGCTGCCCTGCCCTGTCGCCCATCCAGACGCCATCCGATCCGATATGACCTTTTCCGCTGATCACCAGACCTCGCTGCGCCAGATTGCCGATGCGCTGGCCGCCCGTTCCGTCTCCGCCGAGGAACTCGCCCGCGACTACCTGGCCCGCATCGACGCCGCCAAAAGCCTGAACGCCTTTGTCGACGTCAACCCCGACCTGACCCTGGCGCAGGCCCGCGCCGCCGACGAGCGCCGCGCCAACGGCCAGGCCACGCCGCTGACCGGCGTGCCCATCGCCCACAAGGACGTCTTCGTGACGCGCGGCTGGAAGTCCACCGCCGGCTCGAAGATGCTGGCCAACTACGAAAGCCCGTTCGACGCCACCGTGGTGGAGCGCCTGGGCGCCGCCGGCATGGTCACGCTGGGCAAGACCAACATGGACGAATTCGCGATGGGTTCGTCCAACGAGAATTCGTACCAGGGCGTGGTGCGCAACCCGTGGGACACCAACCGCGTGCCGGGCGGCTCGTCGGGCGGCTCGGCCGCTGCCGTGGCCGCGGGCCTGGCACCGGCCGCCACCGGCACCGACACCGGCGGCTCGATCCGCCAGCCGGCGTCGTTCTCGGGCATCACCGGCATCAAGCCGACGTATGGCCGCGTGTCGCGCTACGGCATGATCGCGTTCGCGTCGTCGCTGGACCAGGGCGGCCCGATGGCCCATACGGCCGAAGACTGCGCCATGCTGCTCAACGGCATGGCCGGCTTCGACGCGAAGGATTCCACCAGCCTGACGCCGGAACTGGGCGGCGTGGACGAGGATTTCACGCGCCTGCTGGGCCAGCCGCGCGCCGGCGCCAGCGCCGACAAGCCGCTGGCCGGCCTGCGCATCGGCCTGCCGCGCGAGTATTTCGGCAAGGGCCTGTCCGCCGACGTGGAAAAGACCGTGCGCGCCGCGCTGGCCGAGTATGAAAAGCTCGGCGCCACGCTGGTGGACGTATCGCTGCCGAAGACCGAACTGTCGATCCCGGTGTACTACATCATCGCGCCGGCAGAGGCTTCGTCGAACCTGTCGCGTTTCGACGGCGTGCGCTACGGCCACCGCGCCGCCGAATACCGCGACCTGCTCGACATGTACAAGAAGAGCCGCGCCGAAGGCTTCGGCCCGGAAGTGAAGCGCCGCATCATGGTGGGCACGTATGTGCTGTCGCACGGTTATTACGATGCGTACTATCTGCAGGCGCAGAAGATCCGCCGCATCATCGCCGACGATTTCCAGCGCGCGTTTGCCGAGTGCGACGTGATCATGGGCCCGGTGGCGCCGAGCGTGGCCTGGAAGCTGGGCGAGAAGACCGCCGACCCGGTGCAGATGTACCTGGCCGACATCTTCACGCTGTCCACCAGCCTGGCCGGCCTGCCCGGCATGAGCGTGCCGGCCGGCTTTGGCGACGCCAACATGCCCGTGGGCCTGCAGATCATCGGCAACTACTTCGACGAAGCCCGCCTGCTGCAGGTGGCCCATGCGTTCCAGCAGGCCACCGACTGGCACCTGCGCCGTCCGGCCTGACCACGCCGATACCGCCCCCGCCATCATGCGCCTGCACGCCCTGCCCCGCATCCCGCTGAGACTGGCCGCCGCCCTGGCGGTGGCCGTGACGCTGGCCGGCTGCCAGATTCCGTTCGTTGGCCGCTCCACGCCCATCGCGGCGCGCGACATCGACCTGGCGGGCAACTGCCAGCGCACCGAGGAAGACGGCTTCCGCGAAGATGCGCAGCTGCGCGTGGCCGACAACACCGTGCAGCAGCTGCAGTGGAAGCTGTGGGTGGGCAAGCGCGGCTCGTGCAGCTTCAACCTGGCCGATTTCCGCCAGGTGCGCAAGACGCCGCACATCGAGCTGCGCGCCAACGACGGCAGCGCCTGCAAGCTGATGATCTGGCAGGACCCGCGTCGCGTCACGCTGGCGCACGCGAGCTGCCAGGCGCACTGCACGCCCGGCATCTATGAAGAAGCCTGGCCCGTGATGTTCGAGCCCGGCACCGGCGACTGCGCGCGCACGCGCTGACGCCCGCGCCGAAAATTAGTCGATCGACCATGCCTCGCCTGCACCCGCCCACCTTGCCGCCAACCGTCTCGCCGCTGGTTCCGACCACGGTGGGCCGCTGGCTGCGCGGGACGCTGGCCGGCGTGGCGGTGGTGGCGGCGCTGATGCCCACCGCACCGGCGCAGCCGGCGGTATCGATGGCGCCGCTGTTGCCCCCGGTGCCACTGACGGCACCCGTGACACCGGCCAGCGCAGCCGCCGTGGCGGCGCCGGCCACCGGAACCGAGCCCGCCACCGCGCGGGTGCGGCTGCCCGCTGACCCCGGCACGCCGGCCCTGACCGCCTACTGGTTCATGCCGCGCGAAGGCAGCGTGGCCCGCAGCCAGCTGCTGCCCGTGGTGGTGGCGCTGCACGGCTGCGGCGGCCTGGTCGACATGAAGGTGGCGGCCAAACGCGCCGGCACGATCGAGGAAGTCATCGACCCGGCGGCCGGCCTGCAGAGCCGCTACCGCGAATACGCGCACTGGCTGACCGACCGCGGCTACGCCGTGCTGATGCCGGACAGCCTCAGCCCGCGCGGCAAGGCGCAAGGCATCTGCACGGAATCGCTGGATGCCCGGTCCATCGACGACAAGACGCGCCGCGCCGACGCCATCGCCGCGCTGCGCTGGGTGGCAAAGCAGCCGGGCATCGACACCCGCCGTATCGTGCTGCTGGGCTGGTCCAACGGGGCGCAGGCGGTGCTGGCCACCATCGACGCCAGCCGCCCCTGGCCCGCCGATGCGCCGAGCGTGGACCGCGCCGTGGCGTTTTATCCAGGCTGCAAGCGCGCCGTGCAGCAGCACGATTTCAGGCTGCGCTCGCCGTTGCTGCTGATGATCGGCGGTGCCGACGACTGGACGCCCGCCACGCGCTGCGCGATGCTGCAGAACGCGGTGCAAAGCCGGCAGCCCAAGGCCCGCTTCCGCCTGGAGATCTATCCGGGCGCGTACCATGGCTTCGACGGCACCAGCGAGCTGCACGTGCGGCGTGACATCGTCGCGCGTCAGGGCTCCGGCGTCACCGTGGGCGGCGACGCCGTGGCGCGCGTGGCCGCGCTGGCCCAACTCGATTCATGGCTGACGAGTTCCGACCCCTGACGACACAGACCCCGCAGGGCCGGAATTCGGCAACCGAACCAACCTATACAGAAAAGCACTCAGATTAGGAAAACCGCCATGCAATGGGAAGTGGTGATCGGCCTGGAGACGCATGCACAGCTCTCCACGGCCTCCAAGATTTTCTCCGGCACCTCCACCGCGTTCGGGGCCGAGGCCAATACGCAGGCTTCGCCCGTCGACCTGGCGCTGCCGGGCGTGTTGCCCGTGCTCAACAAGGGTGCCGTCGAGCGCGCCATCCAGTTCGGCCTGTCGATTGACGCCAAGATCGCGCCGCGCAGCATCTTCGCGCGCAAGAATTACTTCTACCCCGACCTGCCAAAGGGCTACCAGATCAGCCAGTACGAGATCCCGGTGGTACAAGGCGGCCAGATCACGGTGCAGGTGGAAGGCAAGCAGGGCGTCTACGAGAAGACCATCAACCTGACGCGCGCCCACCTGGAAGAAGACGCCGGCAAGTCGCTGCACGAAGACTTTGCGGGCATGACCGGCATCGACCTGAATCGCGCCGGCACGCCGCTGCTGGAAATCGTGACCGAGCCCGACATGCGCAGCTCGGCCGAAGCCGTGGCCTATGCCAAGGCGCTGCATTCGCTCGTGGTGTGGCTGGGTATCTGCGACGGCAACATGCAGGAAGGCAGCTTCCGCTGCGACGCCAACGTGTCCGTGCGCCCGGTGGGCCAGGAGAAGTTCGGCACGCGCCGCGAGATCAAGAACCTGAACTCGTTCCGCTTCCTGCAGCAGGCCATCGACTACGAAGTGCAATGGCAGATTGCTGAAATCGAAGACGGCCGCGACATCGTCCAGGCCACCGTGCTGTTCGACCCGGACACCGGCGAGACGCGGGCGATGCGTACCAAGGAAGACGCACACGACTACCGCTACTTCCCCGATCCGGACCTGATGCCGCTGGAAATCGACGCAGCCTGGATCGACCGCGTGAAGGGCGCGCTGCCCGAACTGCCGGCCGCCATGCAGGCGCGCTTTGTCGCGCAATACGGCCTGTCGGCCTATGACGCGAGCACGATTACCGCGAGCAAGGCCCTGGCCGGCTACTTCGAGGCTGTAGTCAAGGAAGTGGGCGCCGCCAGCGCCAAGCCCGCCGCCAACTGGCTGATGGGCGACGTGGCATCGCAACTGAACCGCGATGGCATCACCATCGACGAAGCGCCGGTGCGCCCGGCTCAACTGGCGAAACTGCTATCTCGCATTGTCGACGGCACGGTATCGAACAACACGGCCAAGAAGGATGTGTTCCCGGCGATGTGGGCCGGCGAGTCCGACGGCGACGCCGATGCGATCATCGCGGCCAAGGGCCTGAAGCAGATGTCCGACACGGGCGAGCTGGAAAAGATCATCGACGACGTGCTGGCCGCCAACGCCAAGTCGGTGGAGGAATTCCGCGCCGGCAAGGAAAAGGCGTTCAACGCGCTGGTGGGCCAGGCGATGAAGGCCACCAAGGGCAAGGCCAACCCGGCCCAGGTCAACGACCTGCTGAAGAAGAAGCTAGCCTGATCGCCATCTGATCCGGTCCTCTTCTGACGAAACGGCCACGCTCGCGCGTGGCCCTTTTTTTTGCACCGATCAGCGGGGCGGCGTCGATCATGCTGACTCCAGAGCGGCCAGGCGCTCCTGCAGGCTGGCCAGCAGCGCGTCGCGTTCCGCCAGCATCGTGGTGAGCTGGCCGACGTTGACGGCGTCGGTCGATGACGTACCCGCTGCCACGTTGATGATCTGCCGTTGCAGGCTGGCGCTGCCGACCGACACCGATTTGGCGCGGTCGCACGCCGACTTGGCGTCGAGTGCCACGCCGTTCGTCGCGGAGGCCACGGCGTTGGCACCAATCGCCACCGTCGTCGTGCCCGATGCCGCCGCCACGCCGCCAATCGCCACGTTGTCGGTCTTCGATGCCGAGGCCGAGGCGCCGATCACCACCGCGCTGTTGGCCGATACATACGCTGCATTGCCCACCGCAATCGCCCCCTCGCCGCCAGCGCCACTCTCGACCCGCGCGCTGCGGCCCAGCACGATGCCGCTGCCCGTGCTGGCCATGGTCGCGCCGTCGCCCACCACGATGCTGCCACCGCCCTTGGCCAGCGCCTGCGGCCCGATGGCGATGGCGTTGTTGCCATTGGCCGTCGCCTCGGAACCCGTGGACTTCACCTGCACGTACTTCAGGTCGGCATCGCCCGTGCTGATGCCCGCCACGGTCTGCGCAAGGCCGGCGATGTCCTGCGTGTTCTTCGTCACCTTGGCGTTGGTCTCGAACAGCTGGCCGCCTACCACCGCATCGGTGCTCAACTGGCTCAGGTCGGCCGCGCGCAGCCCGGTCACCAGCGTGTTGTCCAGCGTGGCGCGGGCCTTCGAGCTGTCGTCGTAGGCCAGGAATGCGTTCCTGACGTTGCCGGCCACGTTCACGTCCAGCCCGGCGGCGCGCAATTGCCCCACCGTGACCGCGTCGGACTCGGCCACCCCGGCCACCCCGGCCTCCACGTTGACGATGCGGCGCCGTGCGGCCGACGACCCCACCCACACGGTGTTCGGGCGGTCCGCCAGGCTGCCTTGGCCGATGGCCACGCTGTACGACCCCGACACGTTGGCGCCCGCGCCCAATGCCAGGCCAGCCGTCGCGCTCACCACGGTGGCGTCGCCCACGGCCGCCGCGCCGGTACTGATCGGCCAGGCATTCGGGCCGATGGCCAGGGCGTTGGTGCCGCTGGCGCCGGCATCCGCCGCGGTCGAGTCGACGTGGAAGTACATCACCCCGGCGTCGCCGGTCGTGATCTCGTCCATGGCGGTGTGGATCTGGCCCAGTGCGGTGATGGCCTCGCCGAGTTCCTGGCTCACGGCGAACAGCTGCGCGCCGGTCACCGCATCCTGGCTGGCTTCCGTCAGCTCGCCGAGCGCCAGGTTCGTGACCACCGTGTTGGACAGCGTCACGCAACCAAGGGTGGCGTCGTCATAGGCCACGAACGCGTTGGACACCTCGCCAGCCGCGTTCAGGTTCAACCCGGCGTCCTTGAGCTGGCCCACCGTGGCGGCATCCGAATCGAGCTCGCCCTTCATCACGTGCACGATGCGGCGCGGCTTCAGCAGCGTGCCCACCGATACCGTGCCCTCGCGATTCGCGACGCTGCCCTGGCCGATGGCAACGCTGTCCGACGCCGTGGCGCTGGCCTGACGACCGAGCGCCGTGGCGCCGGCACCGGTTGCGCTGGCACTCGTCCCCACGGCCAGCGCGGCGGTGCCCCCACCGTTGGCCTGGGCGTTCACGCCGACGGCCACGTCGCCTGTGCCGATGGCTGCCGCACGGCTGCCGATGGCCTGCGCCCAGTCCGCGCCGCTGACGGCGTTGCTGCCCAGCGCGGTCGAGCTTTGGCCACTTGCCACCGCTTCCAGGCCCAGCGCCATGCCACCGCTGCCCGATGCGTCCGCCAGGGGGCCCAATCGCGATGGCATCGCCACCAGCGGCCTCCTCGTTGGGCTTGAAACTGTTGACGTGGAAATACTCCAGCGCCGTCACGCGCTGGTCCGTGGCGTAGAGCTGGCTGCCGTTGACGGCATCGGTGCTGGCGCTCGACACCTCGCCCGGTGCCAGGTACACGATGGTGCGTTGCCGATCCGGATTGCCGACCGATACAAAGTACTCCTGATCGGCCGTGGAGCGATCTCCCAGAGCGACGCTCCCAAGGCCGATGCGACGCTCTTGTTGCCGACTGAAGTCGAATTCGTTGCGCTGGCATTGGCGTAGGTGCCAATCGCAACGCCGTTGTCCTGGGTCGACGTCGCCCAGCAGCCCAAGGCCACGGCGTTGCTCATCGAGGCGACAGCATTCAGCCCGATGGCGACGGCGTTGAATCCCGTAGCGGATGCGTCCGGTCCCCGCGCTAGTCCGGAAGTACTTGACGCCCTCCTCCGGCAGCCCCGCATTGTTCGGAAGACCTGGCGCCTGCGCCTCGGCGTTGCCGTCCGTTCATTCGTTGTCATCGCACGTCCCCTTCTGGATAGCCCTGGGTCTGCAGCGCAGCAAGCGCGGCGCCGCCCCATTGGCAAGTCAATCCTTCCAGACAACTGCGCGGGGGAACATGGAACCGGATGGAACACCTATCTTCCATGGCCGACAGCCCAACGGGCGCACGAGGCGGCGGCCGCATGCGTGACGCAACGCGCCGGGCGGTGCAATCCATGGCCTTGTCGGATGGAATAGGATCAGGCATGCGCACCGGCTGTCGCCGCCGATGGCAAGACGCGCCGACGCGGGATCAGCTGCGCCCGGCGGGCACGTCGCGCTGGGCTGCGGGCGATCGCTCGGGGCAGAGGGACTCGGACTCGGCATCCATCACCGGTACCACGCTCACCTCCACCTCCACCGTGTGCTCGCCGCCGCCGACGATCACGCCGTGCAGCAGCGGCACGTCGCTGTAGTCGCGTGCGATGGCCAGGGTCACGTGGCGCGTGTCGGCCAGCACGTCGTTGGTGGGATCGAGATCGATCCAGCCGTTGGTGGGGCACCACACGCCGGCCCACGCGTGCGAGGCATCGGCACCCAGCAGGCGCGGCTCGCCCGGCGGCGGATCGGTGCACAAATAGCCGCTGACATAGCGCGCGGCCAGGCCGATGGAGCGCAGGCAGCCGATCATCACCTGCGCAAAGTCCTGGCAGACGCCGCTACGCAGCGCAAAGGCCTCCAGCGCGGGCGTATGCACTTCGGTGGTCTCGCCGTGGTACTCGAAGTCGGCGTGGATGCGATGCATCAGGTCGATGGCACCGGCCGCCACGGTCACACCCGGGGTGAAGCTGCGCCGCGCGTAGTCGCGCAGGTCGGCGTGCAGCGCCACGTTCGGCGACGCGTACGCGAATTCGGCCTCCGGATGGAACGGCTGGCCGGCTCGGTAGCGCAGCCGCTGGGCCGCCTCTTCCCACGGCATGCCTTGCGCGGGATCGAACGCGGCCCAGCGCGGCGTGAGCGTGACCGTACTGCAGGTGGTCAGGCGCATCGTCTCGTGCGGCACATCGAGCATGAAATGCAGCACGTTGTTGCCAAACGCATCGGTGCGCATGTGCTGGTGCGACGGGGCTGGCTCCACATCGGTCCGGTGCGCGCTCACGGCCTGCCACGGGTACGACGGCGGCGTCACCACGGCACGCTGCTGCGCATGCTCCACGGGCCAGGCGTACTGATACGTGGTGACGTGATGCACGTCGAGCGTGGTGGGCGTCGATGGCGGCTCAAGCGGCTCAAGCGGCTCGGGCAGCTCGGGCGACCCGGTCGACTCCGGCAGCGCCCGCGGCTCGGCCTTGCTCAGCGGATCGCTCATGGCAGGTCCGTTTCCGGCGCCACGCCGGCATGGCTGAAGTAGCGGCCGCCGATTTCTTCGGACAGCTTGGCCATGCGCCCGCCAAGCTGGTCGCACAGCGCCGCCAGCTTCGGGTAGCGATCCTTCTCGCGTACGCACAGCAGCGAGCGCGACGGCAGCGCCGTCGTCGGCGGCAGCAGTTCGGCCAGCGGCACGCGCGCTTGGGCCGTAGCGCCGGTTGGCAGTTGCGCGAGCTTGTCGCGCAGGCGGTCCAGCACGCCGTAGAGGCCGCGCGGGTTGGTCGGCTCCAGCACCAGCAGGTCGACCAGCGCCGCCACATCGGACCGCCCCGGAAACAGCGAGCGGTACGTCAGCGTGCTGTCGAACAGGTGCAACAGCATGTCGAAGCCGCTGCGCGACGCCAGCGCGCCGCTGCCCTCCGCCACCTCCAGAAACAGCGCCAGCGTGCCGAGCCGCTCGATATGGCGGCCGATAAAGACCAGCCGCCACGCTTCGTCGCGCGTCATGCGGTCGCCCTGCGCGCCGCTGATCGCGCCAAGCTGCATCGACAGATGCTCCAGCGCCACCAGCACCTTCGAGCGGTCGTAGGCCCCCTCGCCGTGGCCCGCCGTGCCAGCCTGGCATGCGGCATCGGCCATCGCATCCTGGAAGTCGTTGCGCGCGGCCAGAATCGTGCGCCAGTGGTCGTTCGACAACCGGTTGCGGATCTCGTTGGCGGCGCGGGCATGGCTGGCCAGCGTCGGCATCAGCCCCGTCACCGCGTGCGGATCAGCCAGCGTGGAGACCAGGCTGCGCTCGAACACGCGCAGCGACGCCTGCGGCGACGGGGTGTTCGGCGCCACCAGTCCGAACCACTGCGCCAGCAGGCCCAGCATGTTCAGCGTGCCCTCGTCGGTCTCGTCGTTCGATTCGATCGATCCCAGGATCTGGCGGCACACGCGCACCACGTTCTCGGCGCGCTCGGCATAGCGGCCAGCCCAGAACAGGTTCTCGGCGGCTCGGCTCGATACGGCCAGCGGCCGTGTCACCGCCGTCGTGCCCAGCGACGGCAGCGTGGTACGTGGCGACGGTGACGGTGGCGGGAATACCGACCCGGCGCGCGGCGACGGCATCAGCCCCTGTGCGGGCTGGTTCGACAGCACCCACGTGTCGGCGCTGGTGCCGCCAAGCTGCATCGATACGGCTTCCAGGTGCGGCGGCGCCAGCCGCGTGAAGCCGCCCGGCATGACCTGCCAGCCACCATTGCCATCGGCCACCGCGAACACGCGCAGCATGGCCGCACGCGAGCCGATCCTTCCGCCGCCCTTGTCGCCGGGCTCCCAGCAAGGCGTATGCGAGAGCGGCAATGGCGCCTGCAGCGTAAAGCGATCTGGCGTTTCGGCGATGCGGGCGCGCCAGGCATCGAGCGGCTGCAGCCCTCTCTCCATGCCCAGCAAGGCATCGGCCGGCGTGCGCGGATAGGTAGGCATCACGAAGGCTTCATCGAGCAGGCGCAGCGCGGCGTCCTGCGCGGCGGCCTCGCCGCACCACCAGCTCATGACCGACGGCAGCGCCAGCGGTTCATCCAGCAGGGCCTGCGCGATGCCGGGCAGGAACCCGTGGATGGCCGGCGACTCCAGGAAGCCCGACCCTGGCACGTTCGACACCACCACGTTGCCCGCGCGCATCGCCTCCAGCAGGCCGGGCACGCCGAGCATGGAATCGCTGCGCAGTTCCAGCGGATCGCAGAACACATCGTCGAGCCGGCGCAGGATCACGTCCACGCGCTCCAGCCCGCCGAATGTCTTCAGGTACACCACGTCGTTGCGCACGGTCAGGTCCTTGCCCTCGACCAGCGTGATGCCCAGGTAGCGGGCCAGGAACGTGTGCTCGAAGTAGGTCTCGTTGAACGGGCCCGGCGACAGCAGCACGATCTGCCGCCCTGTACCGACAACTGTGCCCGTCCCTGCGCCCGTACCCATGCCTGCGCTGGCGCCCTCTTCCGCCAGACCCACCGGCGCGGCGGGCGCGGCATGCGCCAGCGTCGAGATCAACTGCGCGAAGGCCGGCGGCAGGCGCCGCACGCGCAGTTCGCGAAACGCCTCGGCATACTGGCCCGAGATGATGAGCCGGTTTTCCAGCGCGTAGCCCATGCCCGACGGCGTCTCGGTGCGATGCGCGATGACCGTCCAGCCATCGTCGGTGTGCACTAGATCCACCGCGATGGTCTGCAGGAAGCTGCCGCCCGGCGGCTGGTAGCCCTTGAGCGGGCGCAGATAGCCGGGATGCCCGTAGACCAGCCCCGGCGGCAGCAGCCCGCGCCGCAGCAGGGTCTGCGGCCCGTAGATGTCGGCCAGCATGGCGTTGGCCAGCGTGGCGCGCTGGGTCACGCCGGCCTCGATCGCGGCCCAGTCGGCTTCGGACACCAGGAACGGGAATACCTCCAGCTGCCAGGCGCGCGCGCCGCCCTGGTCGGCGTAGACGTTGTACGTCACGCCGTTGTCGCGGATGCGGCGCGACACCGCCGCCGCATGGGCATTCAGCGCGGCGGGGCGGAGGTCGTCCAGGATGCCGAAGAAGCGCGCCCACGGTTCGCGCAGCGTGCCGTCGGGCAGGCGCAGTTCGTCGCGATGGCCATCGGGCACGGGCAGCGCCAGCCGGCCCGCCAAGGCGGCCGGGGCGTCGGCAAGATCCGATCCATCGAAAGGCAGCGACGACTGCAACGGCACGGCTGACGTTTCTCCTGTGGGCTGGGCACGCCGGACATGCCGGTTACGCCGGTGCACTACGCAATATCGCGCAGGTCCAGCGTGAACGGGAATTCCAGACTGCGGCGTGGCGGCGGCGCCACCGACCGCCCCGGCGTATGCCCGATCGCGAAGAACCGCGCCAGGCGACGACTTTCCGCCTCGTATGCATTGACCGGGAATGTCTGGTAATTACGGCCGCCCGGGTGCGAAACATGATACTGACAGCCGCCCAGGCTGCGGTCCATCCACGTATCCACCACGTCGAAGGTCAGCGGCGCGTGCGACGGGATGGTGGGATGCAGCGACGAAGGCGGCGCCCAGGCGCGATAGCGCACCCCGGCCACGAACTCGCCGGCCCGCCCGGTAGGCTGCAGCGGAATGGTCTGGCCGTTGACCGTGACCACGTGCCGGTTGTCGTTCATGCCCAGCACGCTGACCTCGATGCGTTCCACCGACGAATCGACATAGCGTACGTTGCCGCCGGGCGCACCCTCCTCGCCCATCACATGCCACGGCTCCAGCGCGGTGCGCAGCGTCAGCGACAGCCCCGCCACGTCGACCTCGCCCACGCGCGGGAAGCGGAACTCGAAATGCGGCGCGAACCAGCTCGACTCGAAGACAAAGCCGGCGGCGCGCATTTCGGCCAGCACATCGTCGAAATCCATCTGCACGAAGGTGCCAAGCATGAACCGGTCGTGCAGCGCGCTGCCCCAGCGCGTCAGCCGCGCCGTGTACGGCGTGCGCCAGAAGCGTGCCACCATCGCGCGCAGCAGCAGTTGCTGCACCAGGCTCATGCGCGCGTGCGGCGGCATCTCGAACGCGCGCAGTTCCAGCAGCCCCAGCCGGCCCGTGGGCCCGTCGGGCGAGTACAGCTTGTCGATGCAGAACTCGGAACGGTGCGTGTTGCCCGTCACGTCGACCAGCAGGTTGCGCAGGATGCGGTCGATCAGCCACGGCGGCACCTGGCCATTGCCCATCACCTCGCACAGGTCAAGCTGGCGGCGCAGTTCGTCGAACGCGATGTCCAGTTCGTAGACCTGGTCGTTGCGCGCCTCGTCCACGCGGGGCGCCTGGCTGGTCGGTCCGATGAACAGCCCCGAGAACAGGTACGACAGCGACGGATGGTTGAGCCAGTACGCGATCAGGCTGGCCAGCACGTCGGGTCGGCGCAGGAACGGGCTGTCGGCCGCCGTGGCGCCGCCCAGCACGAAGTGGTTGCCGCCGCCGGTGCCGGTGTGGCGCCCGTCGAGCATGAACTTCTCGGTGGACAGGTGCGTTTCGTGCGCGGCCTGGTACAGGTAGTCGGTGTGGTCCACCAGTTCCGGCCAGTTGGCGGCGGGATGGATGTTAACCTCGATCACGCCCGGGTCTGGCGTCACCTGCAGCAGCTTCAGACGCGGGTCGCGCGGAGGCGGATAACCTTCCAGCACGATCCTCACGCCCAGTTCGGCGGCGGTGGCTTCCACCTCCGACAGCAGCGCCAGGTAATCCTCCAGCACGGTCAGCGGCGGCATGAAGACATAGAGGATGCCGCGCTTGTCATCCATGGACTTGGCTTCGACGGCGGGGCCGGCGGCACGGCTTGGGTGGCGCACCTCCACGCAGAGCGCCGTGCGGATGGTGTCGCCGGCCGATTCTCCGCGCGCCGGCGCCATGGCCGGCGTGGCGAGCTTGCCACCCGGGCGTGGCTGGCCACGCGCTTCGGCCCGGCGTGCGGCCATTGCCGCCGGGCTGTAGGCGGCGGCCGGCGATTGCGCGCGCAGCGGCGCCGCCGTTGGCAGCGGCGAGCGGGGTGCGAACGGGTCCTGCTCGAATTGCCACGGGTAGTCGGCCTTCGACACCCACGGCAGCGAATCGAGCGGCAGCCGGTAACCCATCGGCGAATCGCCGGGCAGCAGGTACATGCGTTCGTCGCGCACGAACCAGCGGCTGGTCAGCCAGCCGCCGCCCTGACTATCGTCCTGACTGTCGCGCGCCAGCGGCAGCACGTAGCCGGTGACGCTGGACAGCCCGGCGTCGAACACGCGCCGCAGCCGGGTGCGCTCCATTTCGTCGTCGAGCTTCGCCTCGAACGGATCGACGTTGACGGGTAGCCGGCGCTCGCGCCACAGGTAGTACCAGACGTCCTCGTAGCCGGGCGTGACGGCGCTGGCGTCGAGCCCGAGCCGCCGCGCCAGCGTGTCGAGAAAGCGCTGGGCATCGGCCGGCGTGTAGTGGTCGAGCTGGCGCTCGTCGGCAAACAGCGATGGGTCCTGCCAGCAAGGCTGCCCATCGGCACGCCAGCAGATCGACAGCGCCCAGCGCGGCAACTGTTCGCCGGGATACCACTTGCCCTGGCCGAAATGCAGGAAGCCGCCTTCGCCGTAGCGCGCCCGCAACTTGTGCACCAGTTCGGTGGCCAGGCCGCGCTTGGTGGGCCCCAGCGCATCGGTGTTCCACTCGGCGCCGTCACGGTCGCGCGCGGCGACGAAGGTGGGCTCGCCGCCCATCGTCAACCGTACGTCGAGCGCCTGCAGCTGGCGGTCGACGGCCAGGCCGGCTGCGTCAATGGCCGTCCACTGCGCATCGGTATAGGGCTTGGTCACGCGCGGCGACTCGTAGATGCGCGCGATCGACATATGGTGCTCGAACGTCACCTCACACTCGTCCACCGCCCCGCTGACCGGCGCCGCGCTGCTGGGCTCCGGCGTGCAGGCCAGCGGAATATGGCCCTCGCCGGCCAGCAGCCCCGACGTGGGATCGAGCCCGATCCAGCCTGCGCCGGGCAGGTAGACCTCGCACCAGGCGTGCAGGTCGGTGAAATCGGCTTCGGCGCCCACCGGGCCATCCACGGCTTTCACATCGGGGGTCAGCTGCAGCAGATAGCCGGACACGAAGCGCGCGGCCAGCCCCAGATGCCGCAACGTCTGCACAAGCAGCCAACCGGTGTCGCGGCACGATCCCGACGCGTTTTCCAGCGTGGTCTCGGGCGACTGCACGCCCGGTTCCATGCGGATCAGGTAGCGGATCTCGCGCTGCAGCCGCTGGTTCAGGTCCACCAGGAAATCCAGCGTGGCACGCGGCGCGCGGTCGATGCTGTCGACAAAGGTGGAAAGGCGCGGCGTCAGCGGGTCTTTTGCCAGGTAGGGCGCGAGGTCGTGCGCCAGCCCGGCATCGTAGGCAAACGGAATCTTCTCGGCCGACGGCTCCAGGAAGAAATCGAACGGGTTGTAGACCGCCATCTCGGCGATCAGGTCCACCGTCACGCGGAATTCCGTGGTTTTCTCCGGAATCACCAGGCGGGCCAGGTAGTTCGAGAATGGGTCCTGCTGCCAGTTGACGAAATGCTGCACCGGTTCGATGCGCAGCGAGTAGGCCAGGATCGGCGTGCGGCAATGCGGTGCCGGACGCAGGCGTACAACCTGCGGCGACAACTGCACCGGACGGTCATAGCGGTAGTGTGTGACATGACTCAGCGCGACGTGCGTGACCACTGGCGACCCCCGGGGTTGTGTGTAGCGTCAGGCTTAGCAAGACTTGTACCGCCTGCCCGTTCCCTGCCGACGGGCGGCGGCCGGCAACCGCGCCGGCCGATATCTCCTACATCTGATTCTTCGCGCGCAGGCCTTCCTCCAGCAAGGACCGCAGCTTGGCCAGCGCGCCGGGATCGCCGTGCGACGCCGCCCGGGCGTACCAGATCTTGGCCTGCTCGATATCCTTGTCCACGATGCCCGGGTAGCCGCGCTCGTAGTAGCTGCCCACGATGTACTGCGCCCCGCCGTCGCCGGCGGCGGCCGCCTTCGAGTACCAGGTGAACGCCTTGCCGTAGTCCAGCGGCACGCCACGCCCCGTGAAGTAGTTGGTGGCCAGCGCCATCTGCGCCTGGATATGGCCGCCCTGCGCCGCGCGCTCATACCAGCGGTTGGCTTCCTCCAGCGACTTCGGCACCAGCTCGCCGCGCTCGTACAGATCCCCGAATGTGTACTGCGCATGTGTCATCTGGTTGTCGGCCGCGCGGCGCAGCCAGACCAGTGCTTCCTGGGGCTTGGCTGTCGTGCCTTCGCCACGCAGCAGCATCATTGCGTAATTGAACTGGGCCAGCCGGTTGCCTTTCTGCGCCGCCTCGGCGAAGCCCTTCAGCGCAGCATCGAAATGGCCAGCCTCGTAGGCAGTGACGGCTTCGCGGGTCTGGGCCTGGGCGGGAGCGGGGGGTTCGGCAGCCGCGTAGGCGTGCAAGCCGGCGACCGAGGCAAGCACCAGCAAGGCCAGACGGATCTTCGAGGCGACGGATGCGGGCATGGCGAAACTCCGAAGGCCGGCGGGGACGGTGCTGGACAGTGAGACGGTCAATTCAGTGTAGTTGGCTATCCATCGGCGCGCTTATTCACTTAAAGGATTTTGTTTACGATTGAATACGATTCAATATTCTTAGTATGAATACTATAAAAGGAAGCGTGTCGGCGCCCCGCCGATGGCACGCCATTGCGGGGCAGCACGCCAGTCAGAGAATCAGGCGTTTTCCAGTGCCGTCACGCGCGTGGCCAGCGCGGCGATCTGACCAGTTCCTGCTGAAGCTGTTCAAGATTCACCGCGTCGGTGCCTTGTGTCGCCGCCGCCACATTCACGATTTACCGCGTCCGCACGCCTTCGCGGCCAACCGACACCGCCATCGGACGATCGCAAACCGATTCATTGCCCAGCGCCACACCGTAATCCACATTGGCTCGTGCCTGGCTGCCCAGGGCGAGACTGAAGATCGCCGTGGCCGTCGAGCTGGTTCCCAGGGCAACGGCACCGGGCTGCGTGGCTTGCGACTTCGCCCCGATCGCATCGGCAAACAACGCGCTGGCGCTGAAATTCGATGCGATCGCCACGGCCTGCGAACCACTGACATAGCTCTGGTCGCCAATCGCGATGCCCCGTGCGGCGGATACCAGGGCCAGGCCCAGTGCGATCGAATTGGCTGCCGAGGCACCGGCCTTGGTGCCGATAGCGATAGCGTCGCCCGCGGTGGCCGCACTGGCCACGCCAATGGCAACGCTATAAGGCGCCGTCGCATTGGCCAGTTGCCCGAACGCCGTCGCGCTTTCGGCAACGGCGGCAGCCTTGATACCCACGGCCATGGTGTTGATGGCCGATGCCACGGTAGAACTGCCCAGCGCGGTACTTTTTTCGCCGATGGCGGCGCTTTGGGCACCGAGCGCCGTCGACCAGACGGCCGTGGCCGTCGCCTCCCGGCCCACCGCCGCGCTGTAGTTCCCGCCACTGTGGGCGCCCGTGCCGATCGCCAGGGTGTTGTGATCGCCATCCACCAGGGCCGTATCCCCAATGGCAATGGCGTTGGTGCCGGTGGCGGTTGCATCGGGGCCCGTGCTGTTGGCGCGGAAATATTGAACGCCTGCGGCCAGTGCGGCGGCCTGCTGAGATACGTTTTGTGTCATTGCGTCGCTCCAGAAGTCAGTTTCGGAATCGCCCTCGCGGTAGCTGGCGTGATCGCCCTGGCTGCCACGATGGCCATCCAATCCTTCCAAACTCGACGTACAGGGCCATGGAATCTGGTAGACCAGAACGGTTCCATCGCGCGACCGGGCGTCCTGTGATGGGTGCGCCCTGTCTCTCCGGCCTTCCTGCTTCTCCGGCCTTCCCAGCCTGCCCTACCTATCCCGCGAACCGGTATCCGACGCCCACCTCGGTCAGCAGGTGCACCGGCTGCGCGGGGTCCAGTTCCAGCTTGTGGCGCAGGTGTCCCATGTAGACACGCAGGTAGTGGCTGCTTTCCGAGTGGGCCGGCCCCCAGACCTCGCGCAGCAGTTCGCGATGGGTCATGACCTTGCCGCGATGGGCGATCAGCACCGCCAGCAGCCGGTATTCGATGGGGGTCAGATGCACCTGCGCGTCGCCGCGCGTGACCAGCCGGTTGGCCATGTCCACGCGGACATCGCCGAACGTGATCTGCGGCGTGCCCTGCGGGTTCGTCTTCGCGTGGCGGCGCAGCAGCACGCGCACGCGCGCCACCAGTTCGCCCACGCCGAACGGCTTGGTCAGGTAGTCGTCGGCACCGGCATCGAGCGCGGCGATCTTGTCGGCTTCGTCGGTGCGCGCGGACAGCACCAGCACCGGCACCTCCGTCCAGGTGCGCATTTCGCGGATCAGCGTCATGCCGTCGCCATCGGGCAGGCCCAGGTCCAGGATCACGATGTCCGGCTGGCGCGTGCCGGCGTCGATCAGGCCACGCTTGAGCGTGTCGGCCTCGTGCACTGTGCAGCCTTCGGCCTGCAGCGATTCACGCACGAAGCGGCGGATATGGGGTTCGTCCTCGACCAGCAACACGGTCGGCGAATAATCGAATGGCATCTCAGTGCGGATCAGGAAGGATGGCGTCGAGCGGTTCCGGCTCGACGGCGGGAGGATTGCCGCGCGGCAGCGCCAGCATGAAGCGTGCGCCGGGGCCGGCCGATTCCACCCAGATGCGGCCACCGTGGGCCTGCATAATGGCGTCGCACACGGCCAGCCCCAGGCCCACGCCGGCGGTAGCCGATTCGCGCTGGCCGCGCGTGAATTTCTCGAAGATGTGGCGCTCCTGGCCCGGCGCCACGCCGGGGCCTTCGTCCTCGACGACCAGGCGCACTTCGTCGTCCAGCAGCTCGCCGCGGATGCGCACCACGGTGCCGGGCGCGGTGTACTTGGCTGCGTTCTCCAGCAGGTTGCACAGCACGCGCTCCATCAGCACGCCGTCGCACTCCACCAGCGGCAGCGCGGACAGGTCGGTCACCTGCACGCGATGCGCCTTCAGTGCCTCGCGCATCGACGCCAGTGCCGCGCCCACCAGTTCCTCCAGCGATTGCCAGCCGCGCTGCAGCGACACGTCGTGCTGCTGTAGCCTGGCCATGTCGAGCAGGTTCACCACCATGGTGCGCATGCGCAGCGCCTGGCCGCGCATGGCGTCGACCGTCTCGGCCACGTCGCCTGCCAGCGGTGGCGTGGCCCGCTGCAGCGTCTCGGCCATGCCGATCAGCCCCGTCAGCGGCGTGCGCAGGTCGTGCGACACGGCGGCCAGCAGCGAGCTACGCAGCCGTTCCGATTCGATCGACACCAGCGCGCGCTGCGCCACTTCCACGTAGTGCAGCCGCTCGATGCCGATGGCGATCAGCGTGGTGAAGACATCGGCCTGGCGCCGCAGTTCGGGCTCGGCCAGCGCGTGCCAGGCGCGCGGCTCCACGGCCAGCACGCCACGCGTCTGCATCGGCGCCTTCAGCGGCAGGTAGAGCACCGTGCTGCCGGGCAGCGTATGGGTGCCTGTGCCGGCCGGTTGGCCATGGTCGAACACCCATTGCGCCAGCACCGTGTCGATGGCCTCGCCCTTGTCGGTCTTGTCAGCGTGCTCGGCCGGGGTGCCGCGCGTCATTGGCACCAGCCGCCCCTGCTCTGACACCAGGAAGAACGTCACATGCGCCTCGAACGCGGCGCGCATGAAGCGGCTGCCGATCTCGACCACCTGCTCCGTGGTCAGCGCGGCCGACAGTTCGCGGGCCAGTTCATACAGCGTGCGCGCATCGGTTTCGCGCCGCACGGCCACCTGCGCCTGCTCGCGCAGGCCAGCTGTCAGCTGACCGATGACGAGGCCGACCGTCAGCAGGACAAAGAACGTCAGCAGGTACTGCACATCGCTGACGGCAAACGACATCGTGGGCGCCACGAAGAAGAAATCGAACGCCGCCACCGCCAGCACCGATGCCAGCGCCGCCGGCCCCCGGCCATGGCGCAAGGCCACGCCAACCACGCCGGCCAGGAACAACATGGCGATGTTGACCAGGTCGAACCACGGACGCGCCAGCATCGACAGCCCCGTGGCACCGGCGCACCACACCAAGGCGAACGCGTAGTCGCGCCGGCGCGTGCGTGCCAGTTCGGCCCGAGCCTCGATGGCGGCCTGCGCCTCGGCATCGTCGTGGGGCGTCACCATCTGCGGCGCGCGCGGCCGCAGATCGGCACGCGTGGTGTCGGCGGCTACGCGGATCACGTCGATCTCGGGGCATCCGGCCGCCAGCGCATCGGCAAACGTCTGCCTGCCGATCAGCCGGTTGCCCGCGCCCACTACCGGCGACAACGCGCGCGCCAGCCACATGCGCGCCTGGTTCACCAGGCTGCCTTCGGCGTGCCAGTCGGTACGGGCGCGCCCCACCAGCACCTTGGTCAGGTTGTGGCGGCGCACGTAGCCCGCTACCGATTTGACCATGTCGTGTCCGGCCAGCGTCTCGGTGCGGGCGCCCAGTTCCTCGGCCAGTTGCATGGCCGCGCGCACGCGCACGCGAATGGGGTCGGCCAGCGGCATCAGCCGTGGCGTGGCGATGGTGACCACGTGCCAGTCGCAGTCGAGCTGGCTGGCCAGGCGCCGCGCGCTGCGCACCACCTGTTCGGCATCGTCGCCGGTGCCAATGCACGCCAGCACGGCCTCGCGCGTGCGCCAGACCGGCTGGATCGCCTCGGCATGGCGGTAGGCGCGCACGTCGTCATCGACGCGATCGGCGGTGCGGCGCAGCGCCAGTTCGCGCAGCGCGATCAGATTGCCCTTGCGGAAGAAATGGCGGGCCGCGTGGCGCGCCTGCTCGGGCAGGTACACCTTGCCTTCGCGCAGCCGGCGCAGCAGTTCGTCGGCGGGCAGGTCCACCAGCACCACTTCATCGGCGCCATCGAACACGGCGTCGGGCACGGTTTCCCAGACGCGCACGCCGGTGATGCCGCCCACGGCCTGGTTCAGGCTGTCCAGGTGCTGGACGTTG
The DNA here is from genome assembly GCF_002858765.1 of Cupriavidus pauculus. Classification (GTDB taxonomy): domain Bacteria; phylum Pseudomonadota; class Gammaproteobacteria; order Burkholderiales; family Burkholderiaceae; genus Cupriavidus; species Cupriavidus pauculus_B. Next base: position 285,813 of record NZ_PJRP01000001.1, on the reverse strand, counting down.
ACCGTGGTCCAGACGTCGATGCCGGCGGCCTGCAGTTCCTGGATGTCCTGCCAGCGCTTGGGATGGCGGCTGCCCGCCGCGTTCGAGTGCGCGAGTTCGTCGACGAGCACCAGCGCAGGGCGCCGCGCCAGCGCGCCATCGAGATCGAACTCCTGCAGCACGCGGTCCCGATAGGGCACATCGCGCAGCGGCAGTCGCTCCAGGCCATCCACCAGCGATTCGGTTTCGGCGCGGCCGTGGGTTTCGACCACGCCGATCACCATGTCCACGCCCTGCTCGCGCAAGGCCCGCGCGGCCGCCAGCATGGCAAAGGTCTTGCCCACGCCGGCCGATGCACCAAAGTAGACCCGCAGCTTGCCGCGCGCGGCGCGCACGCCATCCGCCTGCATGCGTTGCAGCAGGGCGTCGGGGTCCGGGCGGGCGGTGTCAGTCATCGTGCGGGGATTGTGCCACGCAGGCAGGTCTTGTGTTTGCACGCGCCGGCCCTCTCCCCCGGCCCCTCTCCCGCCTGCGGGAAAGGAGAGACAACCAGCGGCATGTCGACTGCGGGGGGTGTGCTCCCCTCACCCGCCTGCGGGAGAGGGGCGGGGGAGAGGGTAAGCGCATCAACAACTACGCGTCTACTTCGCAGCATCCAGCGCCAGGTTCAGCTTCAGCACATTGACACCGGGCTCGCCCAGCACGCCAAGCCCCGGCCCTTCTGTGTTGACGGCGATCAGCGCGTCCACCTTCTGCTGCGCGATGCCACGCACCCGTGCCACGCGGGCGGCCTGGTACGCGGCTGCGGCCGGGCTGATATGCGGATCCAGCCCGCTACCCGACGCCGTGACCAGATCCACCGGCACCGGCGCATGGTTATCCGGGTCGGCCGCACGCAGCGCGTCGATGCGTGCGCGGGCCGCGTCGGTCAGCGCCGGGTTGGTCGGGCCCAGGTTCGAGCCCACCGACGCCGCGCCGTTGTACGGCATCGGCGCCGTGGCCGACAGGCGGCCCCAGAAGTATTTCGCGTCCGAGAACGGCTGGCCGATCAGCTCGGAGCCAACCACCTTGCCGTTCTGCACGATCAGCGACCCGGCGGCCTGGTGCGGAAACACCGCGCGAGCGATGCCGGTGACCACGCCCGGATAGAGCAGCCCCGTGACGATGGACAGGCCGACGAACACGGTAAACGCCGGGCGCAGCATGCCTGCCTGGCGTGCCGGTTCGGGCAGGGTATTGATTTGGGCTTGTGAAGACATTGCAGTTCTCCGTACTCAGATCCAGCCGAACATCGTCAGGAACAGGTCGATCAGCTTGATGCCGACAAACGGCACCAGGATGCCGCCCAGCCCGTATATCAGCAGGTTGCGGCGCAGCAGGATGGCGGCGCCCAGCGGGCGATACACCACGCCGCGCAGCGCCAGCGGAATCAGCGCCACGATGATCAGCGCGTTGAAGATCACGGCCGACATGATGGCCGACGCCGGCGTGGACAGATGCATCACGTTCAGCAGGTTCAGTTGCGGATACGTGGTGGCGAATGCCGCCGGGATGATCGCGAAATACTTGGCCACGTCGTTGGCCACGCTGAACGTGGTCAGCGATCCGCGCGTCATCAGCATCTGCTTGCCGATCTCGACGATCTCGATCAGCTTGGTCGGGTTGCTGTCCAGGTCGACCATGTTGCCGGCCTCGCGGGCGGCCTGCGTGCCGCTGTTCATGGCCACCGCTACGTCGGCCTGCGCCAGCGCGGGGGCGTCGTTGGTGCCGTCACCGGTCATCGCCACCAGGCGGCCCTGCGCCTGGTATTCGCGGATCAGCGCCAGCTTGGCTTCGGGCGTGGCTTCGGCCAGGAAGTCGTCGACGCCGGCTTCGGCCGCGATCGATGCCGCCGTCAGGCGGTTGTCGCCGGTGATCATCACGGTGCGGATGCCCATCTTGCGCAGTTCGCCAAAGCGCTCGCGGATGCCGGTCTTGACGATGTCCTTGAGCTCGACCACGCCCAGCACGCGCACGCTGTCCTCGGTGCCTTCGGACAGCGCCTCGGCCACCACCAGGGGCGTGCTGCCGGCGCGTGCCACATCGTCGACGGCCTGCATGACCGCCTCGGGGAACTTGCCGGCGCGCTCGGTCACGTAGCGGCGCACCGCATCGGCCGCGCCCTTGCGCACGCTGCGCACGACGTTGCCTTGCGCCACATCGACGCCGCTCATGCGCGTCTGCGCGGTGAACGGCACGAAGACCGGTGCGGCCAACCCGCGCGTGCCCATCTCCGGCGCGGTCACGCCCGGTTGCTGGCGCGCCAGCGCGACGATGCTGCGGCCTTCGGGCGTTTCATCGGCCAGCGACGACAGCCAGGCGGCCTCGGCCAGCTGGCGTTCGTTCACGCCCGGAGCGCAGATAAAGCGTGCAGCCTGGCGATTGCCGTGCGTGATCGTGCCGGTCTTGTCCAGCAGCAGCACGTCGACGTCGCCGGCGGCCTCCACCGCGCGGCCCGACGTGGCGATCACGTTGGCTTCCATCATGCGGCTCATGCCGGCCACGCCGATGGCCGAGAGCAGGCCGCCGATCGTCGTCGGGATCAGGCATACAAGCAGCGCCACCAGCACCGTCACCGATACCGGCACGCCGGCCTTGGTCACCAGCACGGCGTACAGCGAGTACGGCTGCAGCGTGGCGGTGGCCAGCAGCAGCACCAGCGTCAGCCCCACCAGCAGGATCGTCAGCGCCAGTTCGTTCGGCGTCTTCTGGCGCTTGGCGCCTTCGACCATGCTGATCATGCGGTCGATGAAGCTTTCGCCGGGATTGGTCGTGATGCGGACCACGATCCAGTCGGACAGCACGCGCGTGCCGCCCGTGACCGACGAGAAGTCGCCCCCCGATTCGCGGATCACCGGGGCCGATTCACCCGTGATGGCGCTTTCGTCGACTGACGCCACGCCTTCGATGACCTCGCCGTCACCAGGAATCATCTCGCCGGCTTCGACCAGCACGATGTCACCGCGACGCAGATCGGTGGCGATCACCGGCTCGGTGGCACCGGGGGCGCGCGCATCGCCGCGCCCCCGACGCACCACGCGCGCCATGGTGGTGGTCTTGAGCCCACGCAGCGCGGCGGCCTGCTGTTTGCTGCGGCCTTCGGCCAGGGCTTCGGCAAAGTTGGCGAACAGCACCGTGAACCACAGCCAGACGGCAACGGCCAGGATGAAGCCCGCGGACTCACCGCCATGCACCGGGCTGAGCCAGGCACGCAGGAACAGGATCGTCGTCAGGATGCTGCCCGCGTAGACCACGAACATCACGGGATTGCGCAGCTGCGCACGCGGCGTGAGCTTGCGCAGCGCATCGAGCATGGCCGGCTTGACCAGTTCGGGCGAGAACATGCCGCGCGCGGGGCGTGGGTGATGCGGCACGCCGCCGCTGACCGCCGTGGTGGTGGCGTTGGGGGCCGTACCGGTGGGACGCGACGGCGCGGCCGGGGTGTTACGCGTCGCCGGGGATTGTTGTTGCATGAGAATCTCCGCGAATTACTTGGCTGCCGCCGCAACGGCGGCGGGCTGCAGTTGTTCTGCGACCGGGCCCAGCGCCAGCGCGGGCACGTAGGTCAATGCGCCAACCAGCAGGACCGAACCCACCAGCAGCACCACGAACAGCGGGCCGTGCGTGGGCATCGTGCCTGACGTGGCCGGCGTGCGACGCTTGGCGGCCAGCGATCCGGCCATGGCCAGCACCGGTACGATGATCCAGAAGCGGCCGAACCACATCGCCGCGGCCAGCAGCACGTTGTAGAACGGCGTGTTGGCGGACAGTCCGGCAAAGGCGCTGCCGTTGTTGTTGGCCGCCGACGACAGCGCGTACAGGATTTCCGAGAAGCCGTGCGTGCCCGGGTTGAACACCCCGGCGCGGCCCGGTTCGGCCATCACCGCGATGGCCGTGCCGACCAGCACCAGCAGCGGCGTGACCAGGATGGCCACGGCGGCCATCTTCATCTCGTAGGCCTCGATCTTCTTGCCCAGGTACTCGGGCGTGCGGCCGATCATCAGGCCCGCGATAAAGACCGCCAGCACCGCGTAGACCAGCATGCCGTACAGGCCGGATCCCACGCCGCCAAAGACCACCTCGCCCAACTGCATCAGCAGCATCGGCACCAGGCCGCCGATGGCGGTGAACGAGTCGTGCATGGCGTTCACGGCGCCGCACGACGCGGCCGTGGTGATCGTCGCAAACAGCGCGCTGGCCGAGATGCCGAAGCGCACCTCCTTGCCTTCCATGTTGCCGCCGGCCTGCAGCGCCGACGCGACATGGTCAACCGGCAGCGCCGACAGCGCGGCGTTGACCTGCAGTTCGGACGCCATCGCCGCCAGCGCCATCACCACGAAGATCACGGTCATCGACGCAATCACGGCCACGCCCTGGCGCCGGTCCCGGACCATCTCGCCAAACGTGAAGCACAGCGCGGCGGGGATCAGGAAGATGGCCAGCATCTCGATCAGGTTCGCCAGGGGCGTCGGGTTCTCGAACGGATGGGCCGAGTTGGCGTTGAAGAAACCGCCACCGTTGGTGCCCAGCATCTTGATTGCCTCCTGCGACGCCACCGGACCCATGGCCAGTGTCTGCGTGGCAGTCTTCGCGTCCTCGGTAACGGGCTTGCCTTCGCGGTCCAGCACGGGCTGCCCGGTCGCGTCGACCTTGGGCTGCGTGTATTCCACGGCCGACACCAGCGACACATCCTTGTAGCTGTCGAAGTTCTGGATCACGCCCTGGCCCACCAGCGCCACGGCCATGACGATCGACAGGGGCAGCAGCACATACAGCGTGCTGCGCACCATATCGACCCAGAAGTTGCCGATGGTCTGCGCGCTGTGGCGGGCAAAGCCGCGGATCAGCGCGAATACCACCGCGATGCCGGTGGCCGCCGAGACGAAGTTCTGCACCGTCAGCGCCAGCATCTGGGTCAGGTAGCTCATCGTGGACTCACCGGCATAGCCCTGCCAGTTGGTGTTGGCCACGAAGCTGATGGCGGTGTTGAACGACGAATCGGGCGACACCGCGCCAAACCCCTGCGGGTTCAGCGGCAGCACGCCTTGCAGCCGCTGGATGGCGTACACGGCAATCACGCCGATCACGTTGAACACGATCACGGCGACGGCGTACTGCTTCCAGCCCATTTCGGCATCGGCGCGCACGCCGGCCAGGCGGTACAGCCCGCGTTCGAGCGGACGGCCCCATGCCGTCAGCACATAATTGCCCTCTTCGAGGGCCCGGCGCATGTAGCGGCCCAGGAACGGGCCCACCACGAAGAGCACGGCAAGGAACAGCACAAGCAGCCCCAGGAACTGGGAAGAGATCGGGGAGAAGGTTGACGTAGGCATCAGAATTTCTCCGGCCGGAACAGTGCTACGAGCAGATAGATGAAGATGGCGACGGCCAGGCCGCCGCTAAGCAGGTCGGTCCAGTCCATCAAAGCCTCCGGTCGGTTGCCGAATGCTTGGGCTGGCCAGGCTTCGTGCCGGTGTCATCGGCGCCGCCGCGACCAGCGGGCAGGTTCGCGCCCAGCGCGGCGCACAGGGCCAGCAGCGCGCCCGTCAACGCGCCGAAGGCCAGCAATACGAGGAAATAGATCCCGTCCATGATGTGTGTGCAGGCGGGGCGCCTGCAGAGTGATTCACGGATAGGAGGTTAGGGATCGGGGGGTAAAAACGGGGTAGAGAGGCGGAGGGGGGGTGTAAACGAAATATAAAAATGACCGAAATGTGTCCAAGCGTGGATCGGCTTTCGCCCCTCTTCCGTGCGGGAGAGGGGCGCTCATTACGGCTGCCTGCGGCCTAGATCCAGCCGGCCCGGTGCAGCTTGCGCCAGAGCAGCCCGCAGGCCGTCACGGTGAAGCCGATCACCGCCGGATACGCGTAGTGCCACTTCAACTCGGGCATGAAGCTGAAGTTCATGCCGTACAGCGAAAACACCACCGTCGGCACGGCCAGGATGGCGCCCCACCCGGCCAGGCGCTTGACCACCTCGTTCTGGGTCACGGTCACCAGCGCCAGGTTGACCTGCACGGCCGTGGTCAGCATCTCGCGCACCACGTCCAGCGATCGCACGATGCGGCTGCAGTGATCCTCGATGTCGCGGAAGTAGGCCCGCAGTTCCTTGGGCACCAGGTCTTCATGCAACCGGATCAGCTGGCCGCACATATCCTCCACCGGATACACGGCATTGCGCAGCCGCAGCACCTGGTGTTTGACGTGGTAGAGCCGCTGGATGGCCTCGCGGTCGAACTCGTCCCGGAAAATGCCCTGCTCCAGCTGCTCGAAGGTGTCCTCCAGCCGCGTGAGGATGGGCAGGTAATGGTCGACCACGAAGTCCATCAGCGCGTACAGCACGTAGCCAGGGCCGTTGGCCAGCCCGTGCGGATCTTCCTCGCAGCGCTCGCGCACCGGCGCATAGGTAGAACTGGCGCCGTGGCGCACCGACACCACGTAGTTCGGGCCGACGAACAGGTGGGTCTCGCCCACCACCACCTCCTCGCCCACCAGCTGCACGGTGTTGAGCACCACGAACACCGAATCGCCGTAGGTTTCGAGCTTGGGCCGCTGATGGGCGTCCAGCGCGTCTTCCACGGCCAGGTCATGCAGCCCGAACGCCTGCTGCACGCGGCGCAGCAGCGTCAGATCGGGCTCGTGCAGGCCCAGCCAGACGAACGTGCCCGGTTCCGTCAGCACCTGGCCGATATCGGCGAAATCCACCTTGCCCAGCTTCTTGCCATTGCGATAGGCCGCACAGTTAACGATGGCGCCCATGGCTCCTCCGCTTTCAAGATGCGCAATCGTAACAAGGGCAGGACAACCGTGCGATAGGCGTTGCTCTGACATCAGGGTGTACCCGAACGCGGCCCCATATCGATACCCATACCGCCCGGCCCGCCACATGCGCGCGCCCTTGCGCGGGGCATATGGTCCGCATGGTCCACCCCCGGCATGCGCACCAAGATTTGTTACAGTTCCCGAGAAATCCGACGTTAGAATGTCCCATTTCCACGGTCACCCGGCTATGTCTCAGAAGAAATCGCCACGTTTCGAGCTGCGCAGTGGCAATGTCGACGCCCTCCTTCTCGCCCTGCAGACCGCGGACATGGACGCGCTGCGGGATGACCTCCTCTCCCGCTTTGAATCGACCCCCGATTTCTTCTCCGACGATGTGGTAGCGCTGGACCTGCGCCGCCTGGACGGCGACAGCGCGCTGGCGCTGGACCGCGTGATCGACACCCTTTCCGCCCTGAATGCCCGCGCCATCGGCGTGGTGGCGCGCCCCGACCAGCGCGGCTGGGCGGGCGGCTTCGGGCTGCCGCTGCTGGACAGCCAGAGCCGGCGCGGCGGCCGTGACGACGCCGCCCGGGACAAGCCGGACGCCGAAAACGGTTCCGAACGGGCCGCCGAAGGCGCACCGGCCGACACCATCCCGGCCGCCAGCGGCGCCGAATCGGGTACGGCCAAGGACAGCGCATCGGAAATCGCCGAAATCATGGCCGCCGCCAACGCCGCGGCCGCCACGCCGCGTGCCATTCCCACGCTGCTGATCGACAAGCCGCTGCGCTCGGGCCAGCAGGTGTACGCGCAGGGCGACGTGGTGATCCTGGACCTGGTCAGCTATGGCGCCGAGGTCATCGCCGAAGGCAACATCCATATCTACGCCCCGCTGCGCGGCCGTGCGCTGGCGGGCGTCAAGGGCAACCCGGACGCGCGCATCTTCTGCACGTGCATGGAGCCCGAACTGATTTCCATCGCCGGCATCTACCGGACGGCCGAGCAGACGCTCCCGGCCGACGTGCTCGGCAAATCGGCCCAGGTACGCCTGGCCGACGAAAAACTGATTCTCGAACCGCTGCGGATGAAATGACCGCCGCGCCCATCACGACGAACCACTTTCATACCGGACCAAGAGCCATGGCAAAAATCATCGTAGTGACCTCCGGCAAGGGAGGCGTCGGCAAGACCACCACCAGCGCGAGCTTCGCCGCCGGCCTGGCCCTGCGTGGCCACAAGACTGCCGTGATCGATTTCGACGTCGGCCTGCGCAACCTAGACCTGATTATGGGTTGCGAGCGCCGCGTGGTGTATGACCTGATCAACGTGGTGCAGGGTGAAGCCAACCTGCACCAGGCGCTGATCAAGGACAAGAAGTGCGAGAACCTGTTCATCCTGCCGGCGTCGCAGACGCGCGACAAGGAAGCGCTGACGCGCGAGGGCGTGGAAAAGGTCATCAACGACCTGAAGGCCATGGACTTCGAGTTCATCGTCTGCGATTCGCCGGCCGGCATCGAGACCGGCGCGCTGATGGCCATGTACTTTGCCGACGAGGCGCTGATCGTCACCAACCCTGAAGTCTCGTCGGTACGTGACTCGGACCGCATCCTGGGCATCCTGGCGTCGAAGACCAAGCGCGCCAGCGAAGGCGAGACCATCAAGGAACACCTGCTGATCACGCGCTACAACCCCAAGCGCGTGCATGGTGGCGAGATGCTGTCGCTGACCGACATCCAGGAAATCCTGCGCATTAAGCTGATTGGCGTGGTGCCGGAATCGGAAGCCGTGCTGCATGCTTCCAACCAGGGCACGCCGGCCATCCACCTGGAAGGCACCGACGTGGCCGACGCCTACGGCGACGTGGTGGACCGCTTCCTGGGCAAGGACAAGCCGCTGCGTTTCACTGACTACCAGAAGCCGGGCCTGCTCTCGCGCATCTTCGGCAACAAGTAAAAGGAGGGCTCATCCATATGTCGATCCTGTCCTTCCTGCTCGGGGAGAAGAAAAAGTCTGCGTCGGTCGCGAAAGAGCGGCTGCAGATCATCCTCGCCCACGAGCGGTCCGGCCATTCGGCGCCGGCCGACTACCTGCCGGCCCTGCAGCGCGAGCTGGTGGCCGTCATCTCGAAGTACGTGAAGATCAGCGACCAGGATCTGCGCGTGAGCCTTGAGCGCCAGGACAACCTGGAAGTGCTCGAGGTCAAGATCGAGATTCCGCAGGCCTGACCGCTACGGCGCCGGCCGATGCCGGCGCCGTAGCCCTGCCCATCCCCATCGAGGGATAACCCTTCCCCACGTTCGTTGGGGATTTCGCAGCGCAGCAACCGCCCCGCGTGGCGGTTGTGCCGCGTGCTGCATGTCGCCTCCTTTCCTGCTCTCCGCCTGACTTGCACCGCCCTGGCGCATGGTGCCTTGCACCAATTCGTGGGTCTCCCGGCGTTGTGTAGCGGCAAACCAACGGATTTGCACCAAATGTCTTCTTGGCACGCGCCTGCGGTTCGGATTTATGTCCGAAACATCCGCCTTTTGTTAAATTTTCGCGGCGTTTAGTGCAAACGTTATCCACAAAGACGGACGCGCCGTGATCCGGGGCGATCCGACCACAAGACAGAAAAGGAGCACCATGAAGAAATCGCTACTGACCCTCGCAATTGGTTCGCTGTGCGCCGGCAGCGCGTTCGCGCAAACGTCGGTGACGCTGTACGGTATCGTTGACAACAGCCTTCACTACACCACCAATGCCGACGCCCAGAATCACGGCCAACTGGCCGTGGACAGTGGTGCGATCACGCAGAGCCGTTGGGGTATCAAGGGCGCGGAAGCCCTGGGCAACAACCTGAAGGCGATCTTCCAGCTGGAAAACGGCTTCAACGGCGACAACGGCACGATGAGCTCGGCGGGTCAGATCTTCAACCGTCAAGCCTACGTTGGCCTGGCCGGCGACTTCGGCTCGGTCAAGCTGGGCCGCCAGTACACCGAAGGGTTTAACTTCTTCGGCGACTACGATCCGCTGACCATCGGTAACTACAACGGCAACTCGTGGATGTACTACAGCCTCACGCAGCTGCGTCGCAACAATGTGATCAGCTACAGCGGCTCGTTTAGCGGCCTGGACGTCGGTCTGAGCTACGGCTTCGGCGAAACCCCGGGCAGCTTCACGAAGGCCAGCGGTTCGGGCGCCAGCACGAACTCGCCGTACTTCGGCGCACGCGTGGCCTACAACTGGGGTCCCCTGGGTGTGGGCGGTGTATACCAGGAAATCCGTGACACCAACGGCAACAAGCAGCAAATGTGGGGCGCTGCCGGTAAGTACACGTACGGTCCGGCCAAGTTCTTCCTGGGCTACATCGGCGGCAAGGACAAGACCGGCGTGATCGACGGCATCCTTAACGCGGGCAGCACCACCAACCCGGTTCCGCCCGGTGGCAACGCGCTGGCCAACCCGCGCAAGGACACGCTGGGTTACATCGGTGTAACGTACAACGTCACCCCGGCCCTGGCCCTGACCGGCGCGTTCTACGGCGACTACGTCCAGAACAAGAACGGCATCAACGACGCCAGCGGCCGCCGCTACACGGGTGCATTCATTGCAGAGTACTCGCTGTCGAAGCGCACGCAATTGTACGGTGCTGCGGACTTCAACAAGGTTTCGGGCGCCACCACGACCGAACTGCCGGGTCGCAACAACCAGACCAGCTTCGGCCTGGGCATGCGTCACATTTTCTGATCGGTCACTCGATCGGCTGTACTGGGAAAGGCACCTTCGGGTGCCTTTTTTTTCGTCCGGTGTCCGCTTGCGCCGGTGCCTCGCGGCACGCCCCCTCCTCCAGCAGTTCCAGCCGGTAGCCGTAGGGGTAGACCGGCACCACGCGTACCCCGTTTTCATCCCACAGCCCGAGCTTGTTGCGCGCGTGCGAGATATGCGTGTCGATGGTGCGCGACAGCGGCGAGAACTCGCGCGCCCAGACCGCCGTCACCATGTGGTCGCGCGGCACCACGCGGTTGGCGTTGCGGAACATCAGCAGCGCCAGGTCGAATTCCTTGGGTGTGAGCGGCACCAGCGCGCCGTCGCGCGTGGTCTGGTGCGTCACGATGTCGAACGCGTAGCGGCCCCACGTCAGGCGGTATTCGTCGCGCTGGCGCATATCGGGATAGACCCGTCGCAGCAGCGCCTGGATGCGCGCGGACAGTTCCACCGACCGGATCGGCTTGACCAAGTAGTCGTCGGCCCTGCGGCCAGCGCCGCCGCGATGTCGGCCTCGGCCTGGCGCCGGGCCACGAACATCACCGGCAGGCGCGGGTCCAGGTGCGTGCGCACCCAGTGCAGCACCTCAAGGCCCGACACCTGCGGTACATCCCAGTCCAGCAGCAGGTCGAAGGCCACCTTGCGCAACGTCAGCAACATGCGTCGGCCGTCGGTGAAGGTCACGCACTCATGGCCCGCGCCGGTCACGATGGCGCGGATCATCGCCGCCTGGGCGCTGTCGTTTTCCAGTGAAGCCACCCTCAGTCCTGTCTTGGTCATGCGTCGTCGCGCCCCCGCTCCGGGGCGCCGTTGAATGAGTCCGACGACCATTGGATGCGGAGTCGCGCACAAACCCTATAAGACGATGCTCATTTTTGCGTCCGCCACAAATGTTTACTTCGTCCGCAGCAGGCCGCGACCTACCATGGGCCGCACTGAATGACTGGCGAGGACCTGCAAGGAACCCAACGTGAAGATCGCCGCGCTTGAAGACAATCCGGCCCGCATCATGGTGCTGGAGCGCGCCCTGCAGCGGGGCGGGCACCATCTGGCACGCTTTCGCTGCGGACCGCCACTGGTGGATGCCATCCATGCCGAGCCCTTCGACATGCTGCTGCTGGACCGCGACGTGGCCGACGCCGATGCCGAGGAATTGCTGGACTGGGTCCGACGCACGCTCGGACACGGCCTGCCCGTGATGATGTTTGGCGCCAGCGACGCCGAATCGGACGTGGCGCGCTGCCTGATGGCGGGCGCCGATGCCTACGTGCCGCAGCCCGTGCGCGACGGCGAACTGCTTGCGCGCATCGAGGCGCTGGGCCGGCGCGCCACCACGCAGCCGGTGCGGCCGGCCACGGCGCCGGCCGGGGTGCTGGAGAACGGCCCCGACCAGCTGGTCTGCGGCGAATTCCGCTTCGCGGTGGCCGAACGGCAGGTCTGGGTGAAAGGTGTGCCGGTGACGCTGTCGCCCAAGGAATATGCGCTGGCGCTGCTGCTGTTCCGCAACCTGGGCACGCTGGTCATGCGCCGAACGATGATCGACAAGGTCTGGCGCGGCGCCGACATCGACGAACAGTCGCGCACCATCGACAGCCATCTGTCGCGCATCCGGACCAAGCTCGCGCTATGGCCCTTCAACGGCGTGATGCTGCGCACTGTCTACCGGCTGGGCAGCCGGCTGGACGTGGCTTGAAGTGGCTTGAAGAAAGTACGACGTGGAGGGCGCGCGCCCGGCCCTTAGCGCCTCAGCGCCCTCAGTCCGCCTTGATGCCCGCTTCCTTGACGATGCGGGCGTTTTCCTGCGATTCGGCGTGGATGGCCTTGGCGAACTGCGCCGCCGAGCCGCCGGTCGGCACCTCGCCGCCGCGCAGCAGGCGATCGCGCACCTCGGGCTCGGCCAGCGCCTTGTTCAGCTCGGCGTTGAGCTTGTCGATGATGGCCACCGGCGTCTTGCCCGGCGCGAAGATGCCGAACGTCGACGTCAGGTTGGCCTTCGGATAGCCGAGTTCGTCGAAGGTCGGCACATTGGGCAGGCTGTCGAGCCGCTTGGGCGCGCCCACGGCGATGGCCCGCAGGCGGCCGGCCTGCATATGCTGCGTCAGCATCGGGCTGGCGTTGGTGCTCATCACCTCGAACTGGCCGCCCAGCGCGTCGTTCATCTGCTGGCCCGCACCCTTGTACGGGATCAGCGTGATATCCGCCTTGGACTTCGAGCGGATCTGTTCCAGCATCACGTGGCCCACCGTGCCCAGGCCCGACGTGGCCCAGCGCACCGAACCCGGTTTGGCCTTCGACTGGGCGATCAGGTCCTGGAACGTCTTGCCGGTGAAGCTCGGCGTGGCAATCACCAGCACGGGCGAGTACATGACGCTCATGACCGGCGCCACATCGCGCTGCGGATCGTAGTTGACACGGCCCACATGCGGATTGAGCGTGAGCGGGCTGGTCGACGCGAACCCAAGCGTGTACCCATCGGGCGCGGCCTTGGCCACGGCGTCGATGCCGATGCTGCCACCGGCGCCGGCCTTGTTTTCCACCACCACCGACGTGCCCATCTGCACCGACAGCTTTTCGCCCAAGGCACGCGCCACGGCGTCGCTGATGCCGCCGGTGGGATAGGCCACGATCATGCGGATCGGCCGGCTCGGATAGTTGTCAGCGGCAAGGACGGGGGCAGCGGCGGAGGCCATCAGCGTGACGGCAAGGCAGGCGGCGCGCAGCGGCAGGAGGCGGAAAACGGCCATGGTCGGGCTTCGGAAGCGGGAAATACGTGGGATGGGCGCGTACGCGGCGCGCGGAGAAAACGTCTGGCAACCGGGCGGCGCGTGTCGGCGGCGCCCGGCCAGCCGCTATCTTAGCTGATCGGCTACGCCACCCCTGCCACGCGGGCGGCTATCGCACCAGCGGGTGCTCGGGCACCCACGACACGAACAGTTCGTTGGCGCGGTCGTAGAGCCGCCAGGCCGTGCCGCATTCGCGGCAGGTGAACGACATCATGCTGAAGGGCACGCCCGCCGCGCTCTGGCTGACCAGCGGCGCGGTATTGCGCAGCGCCAGGCAAGGATGCGGCTCGCGGCGGCGCGGATCTTCGGCCAGGGCAAGACAGTGGGCGCAGGCGGGACGGGCAGACATGGCGGGCGATGCGGAGGACTGGGGCACGGCGGACTTCATGACCGAGATGATGCCGCAAAACCGATGCCAGGGTACTGGACCCGTGCGCGTTGCGCGCGCAACATGTGGGCTTCACACCACCAAGAAGAAAGAGGAGTCGTTTCGTGTCCGTCCCCCACCCCGTGTTTCGTCATCGTCTTGTCACCCTGTCGTCGGTTGCCCTGGCCACCGCGCTGTTTGCCGGCACCGCCGCTGCCGCGCCGGTCGAACCCGTCTATCAGCTCGCCCAGCAGGAAAAGCCCGCGCTCATCAACACCATGAAGGACCTGGTGTCGATCGAGTCCGGCAGCAAGGACATCGAAGGCCTGGACCGTATTGCCAACCTGATCCGCGACCGGCTGGCCGCAATGGGCGGCGACGCGAAGCTGGTGGAGCCGACCGAGGTCTACCGCATGGCGGACACGCCCGAGAAGGTGGGCAAGATGGTGCATGCCACGTTCAAGGGCACGGGCAAGCGCAAGATCATGCTGATCGCCCACATGGACACCGTGTACCTGCGCGGCATGCTGGCGCAGCAGCCGTTCCGCGTGGAAGGCGACAAGGCCTACGGACTGGGCATCGCCGACGACAAGAACGGCGTGGCCGTGATCCTGCACACCGTGGCGATCCTGCAGAAGATGAACTTCAAGGACTACGGCACGCTGACCGTGCTGATCAACGGCGACGAGGAAATCAGTTCGCCGGGCGCCCGCGCGATGCTGACGAAGCTCGGTGCCGAGCAGGACGCCGTGTTCTCCTGCGAGGCCACGCGCGTGACCGGCGACCGCCTGTCGCTGGCCACCAGCGGCATCGGCGCGATCGCGCTCAAGGCGGAGGGCAAGTCGTCGCACGCGGGCAGCTCGCCGGAACTCGGCCGGAACGCGCTATACGAGATGTCGCACCAGATCCTGCAGATGCGTGACCTGTCGAATCCCGATACCGGGCTCAAGGTCAACTGGACGCTGTCGCAGGCCGGCACCAACCGCAATGTGATCCCGGCCGTGGCCACTGCCCAGGCCGACGTGCGCGTGCTGCGCACCGCCGACTACGACGGCCTAGAGAAAACGCTACAGGATCGGATCCAGAAAAAGCTGATTTCCGACACCAAGGTCGAAGTCAAGTTCGAGCGTCGCCGCCCGCCGCTGGAGGCTACCCCGGCCGCACGCGCGCTGGCCGCCCATGCCCAGGGCATCTATGCGGAAATCGGTGAGAAGCTGGCGGTCTATGACACGGCCGAAGGCGGCGGCACCGATGCCGCGTTTGCCGCGGCAGCCACCAAGGCTCCGGTGATCGAGCGTTTCGGCCTGCGTGGCTTCGGCGCCCATTCCAATGACGCCGAGTATGTGGACCTGAACTCGGTGGCGCCGCGCCTGTACCTGCTGACGCGCATGATCATGGATGTGTCGCAGGACAAGGCTGGCAAGTAAATCGCCATGAAGGTCTTGCTCCCCTCTCCCGCAAGGCGGGAGAGGGGTTGGGGGAGAGGGCGCGGCCGCTCAGGATGAGACAGGTCGCAATTTGAACCGCTTGCCTTCGCCCCTGCCCTTCACCCGCAAACGGGAGAGGGGCAAAACAGTCACGGGCAATCAAGCGGCCTTCGCACGCCCCCGCAGATCAGGCAGGAACACCGCCAGCAGGCCCAACAGCGGCAGGTAGGCGCAGAACTGGTAGACCGATTCGATGCCATGCGTATCGGCCAGGTTGCCCAGCACGGCGGCGCCGATGCCGCCCATGCCGAACGCAAAGCCGAAGAACAGGCCCGACACCATGCCGACCTTGCCCGGAATCAGCTCCTGGGCGAACACCAGGATGGCCGAGAACGCCGACGCCAGGATGAAGCCGATGATCACCGTCAGCACGGCCGTCCAGAACAGGCTGGCATGCGGCAGCATCAGCGTGAACGGCGCCACGCCCAGGATCGACGCCCAGATCACGCGCTTGCGGCCGATGCGGTCACCGATCGGCCCGCCCAGGATCGTACCCGCAGCCACCGCGAACAGGAACAGGAACAGGTAGACCTGCGATGTCTGCCG
The DNA here is from genome assembly GCF_002858765.1 of Cupriavidus pauculus. Taxonomy (GTDB): domain Bacteria; phylum Pseudomonadota; class Gammaproteobacteria; order Burkholderiales; family Burkholderiaceae; genus Cupriavidus; species Cupriavidus pauculus_B. Next base: position 270,107 of record NZ_PJRP01000001.1, on the reverse strand, counting down.
CGACAGCCCGAACTTCTCCATCAGGTAGAACGTGTAGTACGTGTTCAGGCTGGCCATGTAGAAGTATTTCGAGAAGATCAGCAGCAGCAGCACCGTCATGGCGCGCACGACAGTCGACGTCGGCAGCTTGCTGACCGCACCGGCCGCGGCCTTCTTCTTGGCCGCGCGCTCGGCCAGATGCCGGCCATACCACCCGCCGATCTGCCACAGCACCGCAATGGCCAGCAGCGCGGCCAGCGAGAACCACGCCACGCTGCCCTGCGTATGGACGATCCACGCGGCCAGCAGCGGGCCCATGGCGCTGCCGCCATTGCCGCCCACCTGGAAGATCGATTGCGCTAGGCCATGCTGGCCGCCCGACGCCAGCCGCGCCACGCGCGACGACTCCGGATGGAAGATCGACGAGCCGGTACCGACCAGGGCCGCCGCCACCAGCAGCACGCCATAGCTGGGCGCCACCGACAGCAGCAGCAGGCCGCCCAGCGTGAAGCCCATGCCGATGGCCAGCGAATGGGGCTTCGGATGCTTGTCCGTGTACAGGCCCACGATGGGCTGCAGCAGCGACGCGGTGATCTGGTACGTCAGCGTCAGCAGGCCAATCTGCGTGAAGCTCAGGTTGAAGCCGCCCTTGAGCATCGGATAGATGGCCAGGATCAGCGACTGGATCATGTCGTTGAGGAAGTGCGCGAAGCTGATCGCGTACAGCACGCGGAAGCGCGTGCCCTCCTGACGAGGCGCCGCAGCGGCGGCGGAATTGACGGTTGTGCTCATGGTCGGGGGCGCATTGGCCGGTTCTCTTCTCTGGAATCTTCCCGGTGCCCGTTTCGACGGGATTGGGGAAGTGTGACGATGCTAATTGGCAAATACGCGCCTGTCCTGCGAGAATGAGGCCGCAACCTTGGAGAAAAGGACATGCCGGGTTCCCAGCGACCGCCGCGGCGCCGCAAGCCGTCCGAATCAGCCGGAACCCCTCGGGCATCCGGATCACCCGCCCGCCCCACCGCACCCATCGCCTGGGTCGACCGCGACACCCCGGGCAGCAAACCCCTGCCCCCGGATGCCCCGCGCGACCCCGCCATGGATGCCCGCGCCGACACCTATGCCGAGCGCCCCGCCTATATCCAGTACGACCGCAGTCCGATGCCGGTCACGGCCATGGCCGCCGACTATGTGCCAGGCCATGTCACCAAGCCCCATCAGCATCCGCATGCCCAGCTCATTCACGCCATGCACGGCGTGATGGTGGTCTCGACGGCCGAAGGGCAATGGACCGTACCGCCCACACGTGGCATGTGGATGCCCGGGGGCACCACGCACTGGATTCGCATGGTCGGCCGGGTGCAGATGCGCACGGCCTATATCCGCCCCGATGCCGCGCCCGACCTGCCCACGCAATGTACCGTTCTGGGCATTTCGCCGTTGCTGCGCGAACTGATCCTGGCGGCCATCGACGTGCCGCCGCGCTATGACATGGATTCGCGCGATGGCCGCCTGATGCGGCTGCTGCTGGATGAGGTGAAGCTGGTGCCCACGCTGCCGCTGCATCTGCCCCGCCCCACCGATCCGGATCTGCGCACGATCTGCGACCAGATCGTGCGCGAGCCCGATACCGACCTGACCCTGGCGGACTGGGGCACGCGCCTGGGCGTGGACCCAAAGACGATCCAGCGGCGCTTTGCACGCGAAACGGGGATGACGTTTGGTCAGTGGCGCCAGCAGGCGCGGCTGCTGGCCGCGCTGGAGCGCCTGGCGGCCGGCGACAAGGTGGTGGATGTGGCGCTGGACATGGGCTACGACAGCCCGAGCGCGTTCGCGACGATGTTCCGGCGGCAGTTTGGCGTGCCGCCGAGCGCCTTCTTCAAGTGACCCGCCCTGCCCTGGCGGCCATTCAATTGATCCCGGCCCCCTTGCCGGTCGATCGTTATTCCGCCAGATAGCGCTCCACCAGGCGCGTCCAGTAGGCCGCCCCGACGGTCAGGTTGTCGTCGTTGAAGTCGTAGCCGGCGTTGTGCAGCAGCGGCTGGTTGGCGCCATTGCCCATCCGCACGAAGCAGCCCGGGCGCTGCTGCAGGAAGTACGCAAAGTCCTCGCTGCCCGCGATGCGATGGAAATTGCCGATCGCACGCTCCGGGCCCACCAGTTCCTCGGCCACCTGCCGGGCGAACTCGGTCTCCGCCTCGCTGTTCACCAGCACCGGATAGCCGCGCACATAGTCGATCTCGGCAGCGGCGCCATAGCCTTCGGCATGCGCCGTGACCAGCTGGCGGATACGCGCTTCCATCGACGCGCGCACCTCGGCGCTGAACGACCGCACGCTGACTTCCATGCGCGCGCTGTCCGGAATCACGTTTGGCGCGTGGCCGGCGTGCAGCGTGCCGATGGTGACCACGGCGGTCTCGTTCGGATCGACGTTACGCGCCACGATCGATTGCAGCGCCATCACCAGGCTGCCGGCCACCAGGATCGGGTCGATCGACTGGTGCGGGCGTGCCGCGTGGCCGCCCTTGCCGCGGATGGTGATCGTCACCGTGTCGCACGCGGCCATGAACGGCCCCGCGCGGAACATGAACGTGCCGGCTTCCACGCCAGGGTGGTTATGCAGGCCGAAGATGGCGTCGCACGGAAACCGCTCGAACAGGCCATCGGCCAGCATGCGCTCGGCGCCGCCGCCGGCGCCGACTTCCTCGGCGGGCTGGAAGATCAGGTGGATCGTGCCGTTGAAGTGGCGCGTGCGCGCCAGCTGGCGCGCGGCACCCAGCAGCACGGCGGTGTGACCGTCGTGGCCGCAGGCGTGCATCCTGCCTTCGTTCACGCTGGCGTATGGCAGGTTCGTGCGCTCGTGGATCGGCAGCGCGTCCATGTCGGCGCGAATGCCGACGCTGCGCTTGCCGCTGCCCGAGCGCAGCGTGGCCACCACACCGGTGCCGCCCACGCCGCGCGTCACGGCATAGCCCCACCCTTCGAGCTTGCTGGCAACAAGCTCGGCGGTTCGCACTTCGTTGAAGGCGAGTTCGGGATGCTGGTGGATGCTGCGGCGGATGTCCTGCAGTTCGTCACGCGAGTCGAGCGTGTCATGCAGGGTGCAGAAGGTGCGGGTGGGACCGTTCTTGGCGAGGCTGACCGAGACGGTCTTCAATATCGACTCGATTTCGGGGGCGTGTTCAGACATGGCATTGCTCTTGTTTGGCAGACATCATGTAGGAACAGTATTTCACGCCCCCCGCAGAGGTAAAACCCTGAATGTCGATTTCGTGCGAAAGCGCCCCAAATGGCCCCAAAACTGTTGCCCTTAACGGACGCTTTGTTTTAAAACGCGACGCTTTGCAAGACGATGTTTCAGCGGGGAACCTCGTGGAGCCACGAGTCCGCCCCGCTTTTTTCACATCGCAGAATCTAGCGTTCGCCGTACGCCACTACCTTCTGGCTCTGTTCGCCCAGGCCCTCGATGCTCAGGCGCATCACATCGCCGGCCTTCAGGTAGCGTGGCGGCTTGAAACCCATGCCCACGCCGGGCGGCGTGCCGGTGGCGATCAGGTCGCCGGGTTCCAGCGTCATGAAGCGGCTGACGTAGCTGACCACGGTGGCCACGTCGAAGACCATCGTCGCGGTGCTGCCCTTCTGCATGCGCTCGCCGTTGACGTCCAGCCACATGCCCAGCTTCTGGGCATCGGGCACCTCGTCGCGGGTGACCAGCCACGGTCCCACGGGGCAGAACGTGTCGCAGCCCTTGCCCTTGTCCCACGTGCCGCCGCGTTCGAGCTGGAATTCGCGCTCGGACACATCGTTCACCACGCAGTAGCCCGCCACGTACTCCAGCGCCTGGGCCTTCGACACATTGCGTGCCGTGGTGCCGATGACCACGCCCAGTTCTACCTCCCAATCCGACTTCTGCGACGCGAACGGCAGCATCACGGCGTCGTTCGGGCCGTTCAGCGAGGTATTCGCCTTCAGGAACACGATGGGCTCGGCCGGCAGCGGCATGCCTGCCTCGGCGGCGTGGTCGGCGTAGTTCAGGCCGATGGCGATGATCTTGCCGATGCCGGTCCAGGGCACGCCATGGCGCTGCCCCTCCACCACCGGCAGCGTGGCCGGGTCGATGGCGGCCAGCCGGGCCAGTGCCGCCGGCGCCAGCTCGCCGGGGCCGATATTGCCGACGACGCCGGACAGGTCGCGCACGCGGCCGTCACGGTCAACCAGGCCCGGACGCTCAGATCCGGGGTTTCCTACGCGAACTAGCTTCATCTTGTCTCCTCGGGGGTCAGGTCAGCTTCGCGAGCATATCGCAAGCCAGCAGCGGGCGGGCGGCCGCGGCGCGCCCTACCCCCTGCGGCCCCCGCCGGCTCCGCCATGCAGGGCATGCATCTTTGCATACCCGCTGTGCGTCGCCACGCATTGTGCGGGCCCGGGCCGCTGCCTAGACTGCCCTCACCGCACGCCGCACCCCGCGCCGTGCCCTTCCCCAAGGAATCCCATGAAGCTCTACTACTCGCCCGCCGCCTGCTCGATGGCCGTTCATATCGCGCTGCGCGAGGCCGGCCTGCCCGTCACGCTGGCCCGCGTCGACCTGGTCCATCACACGCTCGCCGAGCCCGAGAACGGCACCAACGACTACTACGCCATCCACCCGCGCGGCTACGTGCCGCTGCTTCAGCTCGATGACGGCTCGCGCCACAGCGAGGCGTCCGCTCTTCTCCAGTTCATCGCCGACCAGGTGCCCGGCCGCAACCTGCTGCCGGCGCCCGGCACACCGGCGCGCCTCGAAGCCGTAGGCTGGCTGACGCTGATCTCCACCGAACTGCACAAGGTCTTCAGCCCGTGGCTGTGGCACAAGGAAACCGACGCCAGCACCGTGGCCGCCTGCAAGCAAAAGCTGCACAAGCGCTTTGCCGAACTGGACCACCACCTGGCGGCGCGCGATTACCTGCTGGGCAGCCAGTTCAGCGTGGCCGACGCGTACTGCTTCACGATCGTCGGCTGGGCCCGGTTGCTGCACCTGTCGCTGGGCGCCTACCCGAAGCTGCAGGAATACCAGTCGCGCGTGGCCGCACGCCCGGCCGTACAGGCGGCGATGCGGGCCGAAGGCCTGGTGCGCGACTGAGGCATCGCGGCCCCCGGGGCCGCTAGCGCATGATCTGGGTGGGTACGCGATAGTGGTTGGCGTCGAGCAGGTCCAGCCCGCACTGGAGCTGCTCGATCCAGTGGATGAACCGCGCCACCATCTCGCGCCCCCGGAACGATGGCCCGTGCTGCGGCACGATCCACTGGATATCCAGCGTGCGCGCCATGGCGGCCCACAGCCGGCAGGCCCGGTTGCCGCTCATGTAGCGGCGGTGGAACCCCAGCATCCGCACTGCGTGGGCGTCAAAGTCGGTCACCTCGCCGCTGGCTTCGTCCGACGACGTCATCGACGCCCCCAGGTCGCCCGAGAACAGGATCTTGCTGACCGGATCGTAGAACTGGAGATTTCCCTCGGAATGCAGGAAATGGGCCGGCACGGCCAAGATCGACGACTTGCCCAGCGGCACGACCATGCCCGTATCGGGAATCGGCACGATGCGCCCGGCGGTCTTGCCGGTCTGGCAGAAATGCGGCAGGAAGCGGGCCCAGACCTCTGAGATCAGCACGCGGCTATCGGACGCCGTCAGCCAGCGCCCCACCGACGCCACGATGTCCGGATCGGCATGCGACGCCAGCACGTAATCGAGCTGCTTGGGTGGGAAATAGCGGCTGATCGTCATGTACAGCTCGCTGTAGGTCATCTGTCCGCCCGGGTCGATCAGGGCCGCGTGCCCGTGATCGACCACCAGAAACTGGTTGCTCTGTACTGCTTCGCCGTGCGTATCGTCGACCAGATCCGTAAAGGCCAGACAGACGTGCCCATTGGATTCGTAAAGCACCTTGCTCATGACTCCCTCTTCCGCGTGTGGTTATTTTTAAGCGGCGAAAGTACTCAGTTGCGCGGTGTTTTCAATTGATATGAGTCAAGAATCCTCAAAAGCACGGGAAAACCGGCCGGGCGAAGGCCGGCCGGAGAGGGGTTCAGCGCGTGGAAAGCAGCTCTTCGATCTTTGCCACGAACTGCTTGTCGTCAGGCTTGACCATGCTGTTGTAGCTGCTCACGACCTGGCCCTTGCGGTCGATCAGGTACTTGTAGAAATTCCACTTCGGCGCGGTGCCGGTTTCCTTGGTCAGCATCAGGTACATCGGGTTGGCTTCGGCGCCGCGCACGTGAGACTTGCCCAGCATCGGAAACTTGACGCCGTAGGTGTTGTAGCAGAAGTCGGAAATTTCCTTCGCCGAGCCGGGCTCCTGCGAGAAGTCGTTCGAGGGGAAGCCCAGCACCACCAGACCGCGCTCGCGGTACTTGGCGTAGAGCGCCTCCAGGCCTTCGTACTGCGGCGTGAAGCCGCAATAGCTGGCGGTGTTGACCACCACCACGACCTTGCCGGCGTATTGGCAAAGGTTCTGGGGCGATTCGTCCTGCAGGCGCGGGAATCGGAAATTCAGCGAAGCCGGGCAATTGCCCGCCGGTTGCGACGATGCCGTGGCAGGCTTGTCCGCGGCGCGGGCAGGGTGCGGCAGCATCGCGGCCGCGGCGGCCAGGCCCAGCGCGCAGAGCAGGGCGGTGCGCTGCAGGTGTTGCCGCATGCGATCCATGTGGACGGCAGTTGCCAGGGTGCGTTCGCGAGACATGGGTACAGGCTCCGGTTTCCGTTAGTGCAGCAAAGTTGGTGCGGCAAAGTTGGTGCGGCAAAGTCTACGCCCTCGTGCGCTTCACGTCATGACGCGGGGCGGCAGCGCCGCCGGCCACCGGCCCCGGCATGTCTTCAATCCATATGAATCTTGGCCGCGTGTTCGGTCACGCTGCTGCGCAGTTCCAGGTCCGGCATGCGCCGCACGATGACCAGCGCGATGACGGCCGCCACCGCGCCCGCCGCAAAGATCAGGTGGAAACCGGACTCCACGCCGCCCGCCAGCACCTGGCGCACGGCCGGCGACAGATGGGCCATCGCCTCGCTGCCATGGCGCAGCGAGCCCAGGTCCAGTGCCTGGGTTACCCCCGAGCGCGCCAGCGCGTCGCGGAATTCCATCGCCAGCAGCGTGCCGGCCAGTGCGCCGCCCAGCGCGCTACCCAGCGAGCGGATCACCAGCAGCGCGCCGGTGCCGGCGCCCATGTCACGGCGCTCCAGCGCGTTCTGCACCGAGATCAGCGTGCCGACCATCGACATGCCCAGGCCGATGCCGGCAATCGTCATCGCCACCAGTACCAACGCCGTAGGCACGGCGGCCGTGACGGTGGCTAGCGACACCAGTCCCACGGCGGCGGCCACGTAGCCGCCGGTCAGGATCTCGCGCATGCGGCCCAGGCGCGGCGCCAGCCACGCCACCACGAAGTTGCCGGCCACCGTGGACAGCAGGAACGGCACCACCAGCAGGCCGGACGTCGAGGCATCGGCATCGCGCACCAGCTGGAAGTGCAGCGGCAGCGCGAAAATGCACAGGAAGATATTCAGCGCGGCCAGCGACGAGGCGCCCACGCCCATCACATAGGCGCGGTTGCGGAACAGGCGCGGCGGCAGCATCGGATCGGCGGCGCGGCGCTCCTGCCAGGCCAGCAGCGCCACGGCAGCCAGCGTCAGCAGCAGCAGGCCGCCCATTTCCAGCGAGATCCAGTCGAATGCCTCGCCCGCCCAGCTCATGGCCAGCAGGAAGGCGACGATGGCCACCGCCAGCAGACTGGCGCCCAGCCAGTCCACCTGCGGCCGGCCGCCCCGCGGGCGCAGGTGCGCCAGGCCGCGGTAGCACATGGCCATTGCCAGCAGGCCCAGCGGCACGTTGATCCAGAACAGCCAGCGCCACGACATGTGATCGGACACCCAGCCGCCCACCAGCGGCCCCGCGATCGACGAGACCGCCCAGACCGTCGCCAGGTAGCCCTGGTAGCGGCCGCGCTGGCGCGGCGCCACCACATCGGCGATGGCCGCCTGGGCCAGCGACATCAGCCCGCCGCCCCCCACGCCCTGCAGCGCCCGGAACAGGATGAGCTGCGTCAGCGACTGCGCCAGCGCGCACGCCACCGACGCGGCGATAAATAGCGAAATCGCCAGCATCAGCAGGCGTCGGCGGCCAAAACTGTCAGACAGCTTGCCGTACAGGGGCGTGGTGACCGTCGATACGATCAGGTAGGCGGTGACGATCCACGACAGATGGCCAAAACCGTTCAGATCGTTGGCGATCGCCGGCACGGCCGGAATCACCACGGTCTGGTCGAGGGCGGCCAGCAGGATACAAAGCACGATGCCGCCAATCACGCGCATGATCGCGGCGTGGTCGTGGATAACGGGAGCGGCGTCCAGCGTGGCGGACTGCGAAGGCGAGGGCGATGACATGCGATTGGGTGCGGATGGGGTACGAGCAGCGCAAGGCGTGCCGTGGAGACCACAAAAAAAGCCGGCCGCATGACATCGATGCGGCCTTATTCAATAACCGCATAATTATATGCATGCTTAGTATTTGGCGCTGGGACGGTTTGCCCCGGGGAAAGGCCCCACGGGGACAAAAACCACAGGCCGAGCGACGCCCCGGACACGTCCGCTCACGTGTCCGGGGGAAGGATGGCGGGATTTGGGGCCGGAAGCGCGCCGCCTAGCGCGAGCCGCCCGTGATGTAGTGCTCCAGCTGTTCGATCGTGAAGCGTTGCTCGCTGATGATGTCGTTGACCAGGTCGCCGATGGACAACATGCCGAGCAACTCGTCGCCGGCCATCACTGGCAGGTGACGCAGGCGATGCCTGGTCATCAGCGCCATGCAGTCGTCTGTGCTTTGTTCGGCACGCACATAGATCACGGCCGTGGTCATGATTTCCTTGACCAGCGTCTCGCGCGACGTGCGTTGCATCAGGATCACCTTGCGCGCGTAATCCCGTTCGCTGAGGATACCCACGATCTTGTCGTGCTCCATCACCAGCAATGCGCCAATGCCCTTGTCGGCCATCAGCTGCAGTGCCGCGTACACCGTTGCCGTGGGTGGAATGCTGAAGATGGCGTGACTTGCCTTGTGTTCCAGAACCTGCCGTGCGGTCTTCATGTCACCGACTCCTTGTTGCCGTTTTGGAAACAGTCGCTGCCCAGACTCGATCGATCTGCGGTGCTGCGCAAAAGCCCGCGCCCCCCGGGGTCTGGCCGCGTCTAATCAGATTAGCAAACGAAAGCGCGGCCTTACAGGGTGACTTTCACGAATCTTCGCCGGCAACGTTGGCGCGGCCGCCCGGCGTCAAGGCGAGGGTGCTGGCGCGGGGGCCAACCGGATGACGCGCGGCCTGCGTTGCCATTGCCGCGCCAGCCGCGTGATGTCGGGGGGCGGGTCGGCATCGGGCGACGCATGGAACAGCAAGGTCTGGCGCGATTTCGGGCACCGGCTGGCCACAAAGGCGATGTCGTCGGCAAATCCCATGTCGAGCATCGTATCGGCCCCTTCAAGGATGACCGTGTTGATGGCGCGCAGGTCCAGGCTTGCCGCGTCGATATGGTCGAGCATGCGCCCCGGAGTGCCCACAACGATATGCGCGCCGTGGATCAGGCTATCGATTTGTGTTCGAATCGGCATGCCGGTGCAAAGCAGGGCCACCTTGATCTGGCCAGCCACCCGCGCCAGCTGCCGGATGCGCCGCGCCACCACCTCGGCGCGGTCGCGCGTGGGACACAGCACCAGGGCCTGCACGTCGAAGCGTTGCGGGTCCAGCCGGTGAAGCAGGGCGATCGCCTGCGTCGTGGCACTGCCGCCGCCCTGCCGCACCTGCACGATCAGGTCGTGCCCGGCAAGCGCCTGGGGCAGCGCGACGGACTGCAGCGGCGTCATCGAAACGTGGCCCGATTGCGCGAGCGCGTCGAGCCACATGGGTTCCAGCGGCAGCGCCGAAAAGGGTTCGCGCCGCGGCGCTATTGCCGGGGTTGGGGATTGGCTGGCACGCATGGCCTCACGCGGCGGCGCGACTGGCGGAGGTCTTCTTCGCAGCAGCCCTCCTGGCGGAGGCGCGTTTCGCGGGAGGATTTGGCGTGGTGGCCTTCTTTGCGGAGGCTTTCTTTGCAGCGACTCCCTTTGTCGGTGCCGTCGTTGTCAATGCTGTCTTCGCAGGCGCCGTTTTTACGGCCGCCTTTTTTTTCGCTGCCGTCTTTGCAGCCGCCGTCTTTTCGGGCACCTTTTCTGCGGTCGCCTGGCCTGCCGGTGCCCCCGCGGATGTATCGACCGCTGCCCGCTTCGACACCGCGACCTTTACGGGCAGATCCTCGGTCGGCGCCCAGCCCAGCCGTTCCAATAGCGCACCTGCCGCAGAGGGCGCCCGTTCCTTGGCGCCGTTGATGAAAAACAGGTAGACCGCCTTCGGCTTGAACTTTGCGCCCGGCTTGTCTTCCACCACGGGCAGGTCGTCGGGCGCCTTGCCGTCCGCCCAGCTTGCGACACGACCCGCCCATTGATCCAGATCCTTGGGCGCATAGCCCGTCGCCAGCTTCTCCTGCGCATTCATCAGACGCGCGTAGACAAAATCGGCGGTCAGATCGGCAAATGAAGGAAATTTTGGCGAATCGGTGAATACCGTGGCCGCCTTGAACTTGCGTGCCAGCTTCAGGTATTCGTCGCACATGAAACTGGCGTGGCGCACTTCCAGCACGTGGCGTAGTGCCACGCCTTCCACCGAATCCGGCAACAGGCTCAGAAAGGCCTCGAAGTCATCGGGCACGAACTGCTTGGTCGGCGCGAACTGCCAGACGAGGGGGCCCAGCTTGGGGCCCAGCTCGGCGATGCCGCTGTCGATAAAGCGGTGGATGGAATCGGCGCCCTCGGCCAGGATGCGCCGGTTGGTGGCAAAGCGCGATGCCTTGACGGCAAACACGAAGTCGTCGGGCGTGGCGTCGTGCCAGTTGGCAAACGACGTGCGCTTCTGCGTGCCGTGATACGTGCTGTTGATCTCGATCGCGGTCAGGTGGCGGCTCGCATAATCCAGTTCGCGCGCCTGAGGCAGTCCCGCCGGATAGAAGTTGTCGCGCCACGGCGCAAAATTCCAGCCACCAATACCAATGTGGACATTGCCCGATGACTTGCCCTGCTTGCGCACTGCCATGGCCGCGATCTCCGCGAGAGACGATAGAGCAAGTCTAGCCGCATTTGCTGCACGCGGCTGTCAGGAGCGGACACGTGATTCGCGCGCGACCCGATGTGCCGGGCCATCGATTGCCAGACCGTGTCGCTTGACGCGGCCTACTTCCCTTCGCCCGGCGCCGGGTACTTGCGCGCGTTCATTTCCATCTTGGCACGCACCGCCGCATCGAGGTCGACACCCAGCGCCGTCACAAGCTGCGTCAGGTAGATAGTGATATCGGCCAGCTCCTGCTCAACGTGCGCACGCTCGGTCGTCGACATGATGTCCCGCGACGCTTCCTCGGTTTGCCACTGGAAAATCTCCACCAGTTCGGCCACTTCCACGCTGAGCGCCATCGCCAGATTCTTCGGGCTGTGATACTTGCCCCAGCCGCGCGCCTCGCCGAAAGCGAGTGCTGCTTGCTGGAGGTTCTTGAGGTCGATGAGAGGCATCGTCTGTCTGGAGCGAATTCGGGGTCAGGCGGCATTGTCCCATTGATCGCGGCAGTCCTCGACATCCGGATGCCAGCAGGCATACCCTGCGAAGTGAAGTCCACTGCAGACGGAGACCCCATGCGACCCACTCCCGGCCTGACGTTCTTCACCCTCGCGGGTTCGCTCGCGTATCTGGCACTGCCCATCGTCGGCTGGGGCGGCGTTGACGCCTATTTCGCCAACCCGGCACGCACCACAGCGGCCGTCGCCACCATGGCCATGGCCGTTATTGCGATCTTCTCCGGGGGCAACCTCAGCAAGGGAGACCGGGAGGATCGCGGCAACCGCTGGGTGCTGGTTGCCTTCGGCGTGCTCGGCCTGCTGGCGGGCTACGTGCCAGCACTGACTGACCGCCTCGATTTCTGGACAATCGGCGACGAAACGGTGCGATGGATCGGCGACGCCCTGTTTATCACCGGCGGCATGCTGCGACTCTGGCCCGTCTTCGTTCTCGGCAACCGGTTCAGTGGGCTGGTCGCCATCCAGCCCGGACACACGCTGGTGACCACGGGCGTCTACGCGGTGATCCGGAACCCGAGCTACCTGGGCCTCGTGGTCAGTTCGCTGGGATGGGTGCTGGTGTTTCGGTCCTTGCTGGGAGTGCTGCTGACGGCTCTGACGCTATGGCCACTGATTGCGCGGATTCGCGCCGAGGAGGCACTGCTGCGCAAGCAGTTCGGGGACGAATATGAGCGCTACTGCGCGCGCACCTGGCGGATGGTGCCGGGGGTGTATTGAAGCGACAAAAAAAATCCCGGCTGAAGGCCGGGATTTTTCAATGCGCGTGCAACCAACCCATCAAACGTCGATATTCCGCGCCACCAGCGCGTTGCTCTCGATGAAGTTGCGGCGCGGTTCCACTTCGTCGCCCATCAGCGTCGTAAAGATCTGGTCCGCGGCGATGGCGTCTTCGATCTGTACCCTCAGCAGGCGGCGTTGCGTCACGTCGAGCGTGGTCTCGAACAGCTGCTCGGGGTTCATTTCGCCCAAACCCTTGTAGCGCTGGCGCGAAACGCCGCGTTCGGCTTCGGTCAGCAGCCACTGCATGGCCTGGTGGAAGTCCGCCACGGTCTGCTCGCGCAGCTTTTCGCCTTCGCCACGCTTGACCTTGGTGCCGTCCGGGATCAGGCCCTGGAACGTCGTGGCCGCGCGTGCCAGTGCCGCGTAGTCGGCGCCATGCACGAAGTCTGCGTCCAGGTGCGACAGGCGCACGTTGCCATGATGGCGACGGGCAATCATCAGGCGATGTTTGTCGGTCTTCTCGTCGAATTGCGCGTAGACGTCGGCGGTGCCGTCATCGTTCACAGCGGCGCCGATCAGCGTTTTGGCGTGCATCTCGGCAAGCTTGGCCTTCAGCGCCACGGCCGATGCCTCGGCCGCCGCGGCGTTGTCGAGATCGAGTGCCACGCCGTCCGCGATCGCGCGCAGGGCATCGACATCGACGATCCGCGACAAACGGCCGATCACGCCTTCGGCCAGCTGGTACTGGCGGGCCAGTTCGCTCAGCGCGTCACCGTTGATCTCGCTGCCGTCCGGACGCACCAGGCCCGCCTTTTCCATCGCGAGCTTCAGCAAGTATGCGTTCAGCTCGGTGTCGTCCTTGATGTAGCGTTCTTCCTTGCCATGCTTGATCTTGTACAGCGGCGGCTGCGCGATGTAGACGTAGCCGCGCTCGATGATGTCCGGCATCTGGCGGTAGAAGAACGTCAGCAGCAACGTGCGGATGTGCGAGCCGTCCACGTCCGCATCGGTCATGATGATGATGCGGTGATAGCGCAGCTTTTCGAGGTTGTAGTCGTCCTTGCCGATGCCCGTGCCCAGCGCCGTGATCAGCGTCAGCACCTCCTGGCTCGACAGCATCTTGTCGAAGCGCGCCCGTTCCACGTTCAGGATCTTGCCCTTGAGCGGCAGGATCGCCTGGAACTTGCGGTCACGGCCCTGCTTGGCCGAGCCGCCTGCGGAGTCACCCTCCACCAGGAACAGTTCGGACTGGGCCGGATCCTTCTCCTGGCAGTCAGCCAGCTTGCCGGGCAGGCCCATGCCGTCCATCACACCCTTGCGGCGCGTCATTTCGCGGGCCTTGCGGGCGGCCTCGCGGGCGCGCGCGGCGTCGACGATCTTGCCGCAGATGATCTTGGCGTCGTTCGGCGTTTCCAGCAGGAAGTCCGTCAGCGCCTTGCCGACCAGTTCTTCCACCGGCAGGCGCACTTCGGACGAGACGAGCTTGTCCTTGGTCTGCGAGCTGAACTTCGGCTCGGGCACCTTCACGGACAGCACGCAGGCCAGGCCTTCGCGCATGTCGTCGCCGCTGGTTTCGATCTTTGCCTTCTTGGCGATCTCGTTTTCTTCGATGTACTTGTTGATGACGCGCGTCATCGCCGCGCGCAGGCCGGTCATGTGCGTGCCGCCGTCGCGCTGTGGAATGTTGTTCGTGAAGCAGAGCACCTGCTCGTTGTAGCCGTCGTTCCACTGCATGGCCACTTCCACGGCGATGCCGTCCTTCTCGGCGTTCGCGTAGAAGATGTTCGGGTGCAGCGTGGTCTTCGCGCGGTTGATGTACTCCACGAAGCCCTTCACGCCGCCCGAGAAGGCAAAGTCCTCTTCCTTGCCCGTGCGCTGGTCCAACAGCTTGATATGCACGCCGTTGTTCAGGAACGAGAGTTCACGGATGCGCTTGGACAGCACTTCGTAGTGGAACTCCACGTTCGTGAAAATTTCCTCGTCGGCCAGGAAGTGCACTTCGGTGCCGCGCTTGTCGGTGGCGCCCACGATCTTCATCGGCGAGACTTCCACGGGCTGGCCGTCCGGGCCGGCCACGGTCTCGACGATGCGGTTCTGCACCTCGCCCCTGGCGAATTCGATCAGGTTGACCTGGCCATCGCGGCGCACCGTCAGGCGCAGCCACTTCGACAGTGCGTTCACGCAAGACACGCCAACGCCGTGCAGGCCACCAGACACCTTGTAGCTGTTCTGGTTGAACTTGCCGCCGGCGTGCAGCTCGGTCATGGCAATTTCCGCCGCGCTGCGCTTCGGCTCGTGCTTGTCGTCGAACTTGACGGCGGGCGGAATGCCGCGGCCGTTGTCGACGATCGAGATCGAGTTGTCGCTATGGATCGTGACCTGGATCTCGGTGCAGTAGCCGGCCAGGGCCTCGTCGATCGAGTTGTCGAGCACCTCGAACACCAGGTGGTGCAGGCCGGTGCCGTCCGACGTATCGCCGATATACATGCCGGGACGCTTGCGCACCGCTTCCAGGCCTTCCAGGATCTGGATCGAAGAGGCGCCGTAAGTGTTTTCCTGCTGCGGTTTCTGCTGATCGGTCATGTTTTCCTACTCACGATACTCACGGCAAATGCGGAGAAATCCGAACCTGCGCCGGGCGGCAGCGGGTGCGGAACGTCCGCATTTGCGGGTTACTTAAAAACGGCAAAAGGGGCGGATCCCGTGGACCCGGCCCCTGCTGCGGTGTGTGCCCGATTGTGTATGGATGGCGACTCGGTGCGGACCATCAAATGCGCATCGGCATCACGACGTACTTGAAGTTGTCGTCTTCCGGCACGGTAATCAGCGCACTCGAATTGGAGTCGCCGAGGCTGACCTGCACCTGTTCGCTCTTGAGGTTGCCGAGTACGTCGAGCAGGTAGGTCACGTTAAAGCCGATATCGAGCGCGTCGCCCGAATAGTCGAGTTCCAGTTCTTCCTGCGCCTCTTCCTGGTCGGCGTTGGTCGAGCTGATCTTCAGCACGTGCGTGTCGAGAATGCAACGCACGCCCTTGAACTTGTCGGTGGTCAGGATCGCGGTACGCTGCAGCGCCTGTTGCAGCTGCACGCGGTCGATCGCGAACGCGTTCTTGTAACCCTTCGGGATCACGCGCTGGAAGTCCGGGAACTTGCCTTCCACCAGCTTGCTGATCAGCTCCACGTTGGCAAACGAGAACTTGACCTGATTCGCGGCCAGCTGCACCTGCACGGGATCGTCGTTGTCTTCCAGCAGGCGCTGCAGTTCCAGGATGGTCTTGCGCGGGATGATCACTTCCTGACGCGAACCCACGCCGGTGGCCTCGTTTTCGAGTTCCACGCCGCAGTACGCCAGGCGGTGGCCGTCGGTGGCCACGGCCATGACCTTCTTGCCGTCCACGACCAGCAGCATGCCGTTCAGGTAGTAGCGGATGTCCTGCTGCGCCATCGCGAAATGCACCATCGCCAGCAGATGCTTGAACGTCTTCTGCGGCAGGCTGACGCTCGCGTTGAACTCGGCGGCTTCGGCAACGGTCGGGAATTCTTCCGCGGCCAGCGTCTGCAGTGCAAAGCGGCTCTTGCCCGATTGCACGGTCATGCGCTTGTCGTTGAGCGACAGCGCCACGTCGCCGTCAGGCATCGCGCGCAGGATGTCCAGCAGCTTGCGCGCGGCCACGGTGGTGGCCACGTCGTCGCTGCCAACGCCGCATTCGGCGTGCGTGGTGATCTGGATCTCGATGTCGGTCGAGAGGAAGGATACGTTCGAGCCGGACTTGCGAATCAGCAGGTTGGCCAGGATCGGGAGGGTGTGGCGGCGCTCCACGATGCCGCTCACGATTTGCAGCGGACGCAGCAGATTGTCTCGCGAGGTTTTGACCAATTGCATTGAATTTATCCTTCGTCGTTTGTCGTCGGCGACCGCGGAATCAGGTGAAACTCCGATATCCAATTTCCACTTTGGAATCAAAGAGTTAATGCCGTATTGTACCAAGGATAAGCCGCTGCGGTGAAGCGGGGCGAATCCGGTGGGGCGCCGGACTGTGCACAAAATGCCACGATCCGGGCGTCTACTCCCGCCAATTCGTCCCGACTCACCGCAAAGCCTTATCTGAGGCCGGTTTCCCGCGATGCAACAGTTGCTCTGGCGCCCGCTTGCCGCCGGACGCGCACCCAGTAGTATGCCAGCCCGGCAAGGCCGCCCTTCAAAACCCGCGAATCAGCCCTTGAGCGTCTGTTCCAGCACGTGCAGCTCGTGGTTCAGCTGCGCGTCCTTGCTACGCTCGTCGGCGATCTTGCGCACGGCGTGCAGCACCGTGGTGTGGTCGCGTCCGCCGAACAGCTCGCCGATTTCCGGCAGGCTCTTCTGCGTCAGTTCCTTGGCCAGGTACATCGCAATCTGCCGCGGCCGCGCGATATTGGCCGGCCGCTTCTTCGAGTACATGTCCGCGACCTTGATGTTGTAGAAGTCGGCGCAGGTCTTCTGGATGTTCTCCACGGAGATCTGGCGGTTCTGCACGGTCAGCAGGTCCTTGAGCGCCTCGCGCGTAACCTCAATCGTGATGTCCTTGCCGTGGAAGTTCGAGAACGCCAGGATCTTGCGCAGCGCCCCTTCCAGCTCGCGCACGTTGGAACGCAGGTGTTTAGCCACGAAGAACGCCACTTCCTCGGGCACGCTCACGTTTTCGGCGGCGGCCTTCTTCATCAGGATGGCCACGCGCATTTCCAGCTCGGGTGGCTCGATCGCCACTGTCAGGCCGGAGTCGAAGCGCGAGATCAGCCGGTCGTCGATGCCGGTGATTTCCTTCGGATAGGTATCGCTGGTGATGATCACCTGTGCACGGTTGGCGATCAGCGCCTCGAACGCGTAGAAGAACTCTTCCTGCGTGCGGTTCTTGCCGGAGAAGAACTGAATATCGTCGATCAGCAGCAGGTCCAGCGAGTGGTAGTAGCGCTTGAATTCGTCGAACGCCTTCCGCTGGTAGGCCTTCACCACATCCGACACGTACTGTTCGGCATGGATGTAGCGGATGCGGGCGCGCGGGTTCTCCATCAGCATGAAGTTGCCGATAGCGTGAATCAGGTGGGTCTTGCCCAGGCCGACGCCGCCATAGAGATATAGCGGGTTGTACGACTTGCCCGGGTTGTTGGCCACCTGGATGGCCGCGGCGCGGGCCAGCTGGTTGGCCTTGCCGGTCACGAAATTGTCGAACGTCAGGATCGGGTTCAGGCGCGAACGCTCGTGAACCGTGTCGGTCGGCTGTGCGCCAGCCGCGGGCGGCTGCTGGACCGGCACGCGGAACGAACGGGCACTGGCTTCGGATGCATCCATCTGCGCCATGTCAATGTCGCCCATGTCCTGCATCGGCGCATGGGTGCCGCCCTGCAACGGATGCCCGGTCGGCGCCGCGCCGCGATGCGGCGTGGCGCCAGGTCCAGCCGGATAGGGCGCTTGGCCGGCCGGTGCGCCATAGCCAGGCTGGCCGCCGTTCGGATGGCCGGCATGCTCGTGATAGCCGCCCGCCTGGAGCGACTGCGGATGCGGTACCGGAGCGTGGCCGAACGCCTGGCCGGCCATGCCGGCGGGCATGTTCGCCGAAGCGCCGGGATAGGTCGGGCCGCCCGCACCCATTGCAGCGGACGTCATGCCGTCGTGGCCGCCCTGCTGCATGGCTTGCTGCGTATAACTGGCGGCGCGGCCCGAGGCCGCCGGGTCCAGAACAAAGTGAACGCTGACCTGCGTTTCCCAGTATTCGCACGCAAGCGCGGTAATCCGCCCCGAAAACTGGCTCTTGACCCAGTCGAGCTTGAAGCGGTTCGGCGCGGCAATCCGCAGCGCATGCGCTTCCTCGTCGAAGGCGACGGGCGCCAACGGCTTGATCCAGGTTTTGAATTGTTGGGGCGTCAGTTCGCGCTCGAGTTGCGCGGCTGCTGCCTGCCAGAAATCTTGCATGTGTTCTTCTGAGTGACCGTGCCATCGCGCCGATGACACGTCACGGGTGGACGCAACGCTTGCGTACCGGGCCCCTGCACATGCCTTGCACGTCATTTTCCAGACGCGAAAGGCAATACACCGTCCACGAATGCAGTGCATCGCAACGGCAGTTCGAATAGGTATACATCGCGGTATACCGAGGCAGGCAGTCCCGGGTTGTGCGTGCGCCACGCGGCCCGTGTAGTGTTTGGACCCGGATTGTACCCCCCGCCCCAAGTTATCCACAAAGGATAACCCTGTGGACAAGTTGTGAAAATTCAGTGGATTTGTGTGCACAACCGGCGCGGAAGGCACGCCAGACAAGGGCCTCGGACACCTGATAATCCATCGGAAACAAGCACTTGACCTGTCCTGCTACCACCGATAGGTGACCGGGAATACCCACAGAGTTACCCACCGAGTGTTGTGGACAATGGTGCACCGGCGCGTGCCGTGGCTCGTGGCGGCGTGCGCGGCACATCTGGTGGCCAGACTGGAAGTGGCCATCCGGCGCCTTGACACCCGCGACGAAAATCGTTTAAATGGCGGGTTCTGCGATGCGGCAGGGGATCACGTATGCGCATCGCCGGGTCTGGCCCGTACCGCTCATGTAAACATGTGCGGCATCAGGCGAGCGGCCTGATCCCCGCCTGTGCTTCCGGCTACACGGCCGGGGCCAGCGGCGGCCGGCAGCAAGACAGAACCAGAATCGTCGGCATGGCCGCAGCAACCTCAACGTATACCGAGCGTCTGCATTGCGGCAGCCCCATGCGAACCATACGCGGCGGCCAAGGCGCCCCGGCATCAGCCGGCGCCCAGGAAGCCCGGATCAACCAGAGAGTGCAACATGAAACGTACCTACCAACCTTCCGTTACCCGCCGCAAGCGTACCCATGGTTTCCGCGTGCGCATGAAGACCCGCGGCGGCCGTGCCGTGATCAACGCCCGCCGCGCCAAGGGCCGCAAGCGCCTGGCAATCTGAGGGCCGGGCGACCGGCCCGGATGGAAGGCAGCGTGACGGTTCGCCGTTGCACGTTGCTCCCGCCGTCCGGTCCAGCGCCTCGCACTCAGGATGGCCAGGACCGCCGCCGAAGCCCGGCTTGCCGCTAGCTTTGACCAGCGTGTCGACCCATGCCTTTCCCAAAGCCGCGAGGCTGACAAAGACGGATGAATTTTCATCCGTTTTTGCTTTGCGGCCCCGGCGTCGCAGCACGCATTTCGTGCTGTATGTCCGGGCCAATGGCCAGCCGCAGGCCAGGCTGGGCATTGTCGTGGGCAAGAAGTTTGCGCCGCGCGCCGCCGAGCGCAATCTTGTAAAGCGCATGGTGCGGGAACTGTTTCGCAGCCGGCAGGACCAATTCGCGGGCCGCGATATCCTGTTGCGGTTGCAGGCAAAGTTTCCGCGTGCGGACTTTGCCAGCCGGTCGGCCATACGGCGCGCCTGCCAGGCCGAACTTGGCAGCTTGCTGGATGTGGCCGCCAGGCCACTGCCACCTGCGCCAACCGTCCCGGCATCCGGCGAGCCGCCTGCGTCGGCCACGCCTGCCGCGCCACCCGCGCCAGCCTGATCATCATCATGAAGCGAATCCTGCTTGCCCTGCTGCGCATCTACAAGATCGCCCTGAGTCCTTACCTGGGCTCGCAGTGCCGCTTCCTGCCAACATGTTCCGACTATGCCCGCGACGCCATCATCAGCCATGGCCCCGCGCGTGGCACGTGGATGACCGCGTGCAGACTCTGCCGTTGCCATCCTTTCGCAAAGGGCGGGTATGATCCCGTGCCCGAGCCTGTAGTACACGGAAAGGCCTCAGCGGTGCCTCCCGCAGCCACCGCATCCGGCCGCCCGTCCGTCACGGTCCGGCTCCCCAGACCCTGATTCCCCCAGACCATAGCGAGACATGGATATCAAACGCACCATCCTGTGGGTCATCTTCTCGATGTCCCTCGTGCTGCTCTACGACAACTGGCAGCGCGCCAACGGCCACGCGTCGATGTTCTTCCCGAGCGCCAACACGCAACAGGCCGCTCCGGCCGGTGGCGCGAGCGGCGCCACGGCGCAGGGTGACGTGCCCAAGGCCAACGCCACGAGCGCATCGGCCCCTGGCGCAGTGCCCGGCGCGCCGCAAGCGGCAGCCCAGCCCACCGGCGAGAAGGTCATCGTCACCACTGACGAAGTGCGTGCCGAGATCGACACCGCAGGCGGCATCCTGTCGCGCCTGGAACTGCTCAACGAGCACGAAAAGGACGGCAAGCCGGTTGTACTGTTCGAGCGTGATGCACAGCGCACCTATCTGGCCCGTTCGGGCCTGATCGGCGGCGACCTGCCGAACCACACCACGGTGTTCACGGCCGCCCCGGGCGCCCGTGCACTGGCGCCGGGTCAGGACAAGCTCGACGTCGTGCTGACGGCCGAAAAGAGCGGCGTGAAGTTCGTGAAGACCTACACGTTCCGCAAGGGCAGCTATGTGGTCGACGCCCGTTTCGACGTGACGAACACTGGCACCACGCCGGTTTCGCCGACGCTGTACATGGAACTGGCGCGTGACGGCACCAAAGTGGAACAGTCGCAGTTCTACAGCACGTTCACGGGTCCGGCCATCTACACGAACGCCGACAAGTACCACAAGATCACGTTCGACGACATCGCCAAGGGCAAGGCCTCCGTGCCGGCCGCCACCGACAACGGCTGGGTGGCGATGGTGCAGCACTACTTCGCATCGGCCTGGATTCCGCAGACCGGCAAGCAGCACAGCTTCTACGCGGAACAGATCGATCCGAACCTGTACCGCGTGGGTGTGCAGCAGCCGCTGGGCCAGGTGGCCCCGGGCGCCACGGTGACCACCGATGCCCGCCTGTTCGCCGGTCCGCAGGAAGAGCGCATGCTCGAGCAGATCACCCCGGGCCTGGAACTGGTCAAGGACTACGGCTGGCTGACCATCCTGGCCAAGCCGCTGTTCTGGCTGCTGGAAAAGCTGCACGGCTTCCTGAACAACTGGGGCTGGTCGATCATCGCGCTGACCGTGCTGATCAAGCTGGTGTTCTTCCCGCTGTCGGCTGCCAGCTACAAGTCGATGGGCAAGATGAAGGACCTGCAACCGCGCATGACGGCCGTCCGCGAGCGCTACAAGGGCGACCCGCAGAAGATGAACCAGGAAATGATGGCGCTGTACCGCACCGAGAAGGTCAATCCGCTCGGCGGCTGCCTGCCGATCGTGATCCAGATTCCGGTGTTCATCGCGCTGTACTGGGTGCTGCTGTCGTCGGTGGAAATGCGCGGCGCGCCGTGGCTGGGCTGGATTCATGACCTGTCGGTGCCGGATCCGTTCTACATCCTGCCGATCGTGATGGCCGTGTCGATGTTCGTGCAGACCAGGCTGAACCCGACCCCGCCGGACCCCGTCCAGGCCAAGGTCATGATGATCATGCCGCTGGTGTTCTCGTTCATGTTCTTCTTCTTCCCGGCCGGCCTGGTGCTGTACTGGGTTGTGAACAACATCCTGTCGATCGCCCAGCAGTGGCAGATCAACCGCATGCTCGGCAAGGGCAAGACCGCGGCGGTGGCCAAGAGCTGACCTCCCGGTTGCAAACCCGACCCGCGGAAAACCCGGCTGCCAGCCGGGTTTTTCTTTTTCGGCGTATGCTTCTAGTCTTATGTCTTATATAAGACTAGAAGCCAATCAACAGGACAAGGAGATACGCCATGACATGGTCGGCCAGCCAGTACGTGCAATTCGAGGATGAACGGACCCGCCCGGTGCGGGATCTGGTCGGGGCCATCCCCACCGTCAACGCCGCACGGGTGGTCGACATTGGCTGCGGGCCCGGCAACTCGACCGAGGTGCTGGCGGCCCGCTACGGCAGCGCCCAGGTCACCGGCCTGGACAGCGACGCCGACATGATCGCCGCCGCACGCAAGCGGCTGCCGAACCTGCACTTCGATATCGCGGACGTCACGCAATGGGCCGATGGCGGCCCCTGGGACGTGATCCTGGCCAACGCCGTGTTCCAGTGGGTGCCCGATCACGCCACGCTGTTTCCGTCGCTGATCGGCAAGCTCGCGCCGGGCGGCAGCCTGGCCGTGCAGATGCCGGACAACCTGAACGAGCCGCCGCACCTGCTGATGCGCGAAACGGCGCTGACCGGCCCCTGGGCGCCCAAGCTGGCCGCCGCCGCCGATGCCCGCACTGCGCTGGCGTCGGAACGCTGGTATTACGAACTGCTCAAGCCGCACTGCTCGCGCGTGGATATCTGGCGGACGATCTACCAGCACCCGCTCAAGGGCGGGGCGGCCGCGATCGTCGAATGGTTCAAGGGCAGCGGCCTGCGACCCTTCCTGGCGCCGCTGGATGATGCTGAAAAAACCGAGTACTTGCGCCAGTACGAAGCCGCGCTGACCAAGGTGTTCCCCGCGATGCCCGACGGCACCGTGCTGCTGCCCTTCCCGCGCGTGTTCATCGTGGCCACGCGTTAGGAATCAGACGGCGGCGGACGGCGACCGCGTGCGCCATCGCCTACACTAGACGGGCACCGCGCAGTTACTCCTTTTCCACTTCAGGGACATCGCAATGGGCCGTCAGCCTGTGCTGCACCGGAAGATGCGTCCCGCCACCGCGTTCGTTGCCCTGGGCGAGTCGGGCCTGCAGGCCGTTCACGATCGCCTGGACGCGCTGCAGCATCGCGATGAAGTCGAGGATGTCCATGAGTTGCGCGTGGCCGTGCGCCACCTGCGCGCGGTGGCATGGGCCTTCGGGCCGGTGCTGCCGGACCAGGTCAAGGCCCGCTGGAAGCAGGCCCTGCATGACGTGGCCGACGCCGCCGGCGATGTGCGCGACTGGGACGTCTTCATCGCCGAAACGCTGGCCCCGGCGCTGGAGAAGCAGCCCGAAGACGCCATGCTGGTGGCGCTGATCCAGACCGCCCAGGCCAGGCGCACCATAGCCCACGCCGAGATGATGACAAGATTGTCACGCTACCGGCAATCCCCGCTGCCGACCTTGAAACGCGACCTGCTGCATCTGTCGGAACAGGACGCCAAGGGCAGGCTCGAAACGTTCGCCCCCAGTCGGATCCGCAAGGCGCGCGACAAGGTCCGGGAACGGGCCCGCATCGCCCGCGACGGGAAGACCGAGCACGTTCACAAGCTGCGCATTGGCAACAAGCGCCTGCGCTATGCGATCGAGGCGCTGTCCGACGTCCTGCCCGGCCGCTATCGCAAGCGCCTGCGCAAGAAGCTGGTGGCGCGGCAGTCGGAACTCGGCGCCGTGATCGACGGTGTCGTGGCGCGCGGGCTGCTGTGCGCGTGCCTGTCCGTCGACCCGCCCAGCGACTCGCCAGCATGAGCCGGGGCCCATCCGGCTGGCGGGACGATCTGCGACAATACCGCACATGACCGCTACCCAGCTTCCCATTGCCGCCATCGCCACCGCACCGGGCCGCGGCGGCATCGGCGTCGTACGCGTATCCGGCCCCGATGTCGGCAGCGTCATGCGCGCCGTCTGCGGCCGCGCGCTGCAGCCGCGCCACGCCACCTACCTGCCGTTCCTGGACAGCCACGGCAAAGTCATCGACCACGGCCTGGCGCTGTACTTTGCGGCACCCAATTCCTACACCGGCGAAGAAGTGCTCGAACTGCAGGGCCATGGCGGCCCCGTGGTCATGCAGATGCTGCTGGCGCGTTGCCTGGAAGCGGGCAAGGATATCGGCCTGCGCGTGGCCGAGCCCGGCGAATTCACGCGCCGCGCCTTCCTGAACGACAAGCTGGACCTGGCCCAGGCCGAAGCCGTGGCCGACCTGATCGAAGCCAGCACCGAGGCCGCCGCCCGTTCGGCAGCGCGCTCGATGGAGGGCGAGTTCTCGCGGGCGATCCACGCGCTGGTCGAGCAGGTCATCCACCTGCGCATGCTGGTGGAAGCCACGCTCGACTTCCCCGAAGAGGAAATCGACTTCCTGGAAGCGTCCGACGCGCGCGGCCAGCTGACGCGCATTCGCGAAAGCCTCGCCGGCGTGCTCAAGCAGGCGCGGCAGGGGTCGCTGCTGCGCGAAGGGCTGTCGGTGGTGCTGGCGGGGCAGCCGAACGTCGGCAAGTCGTCGCTGCTCAATGCGCTGGCGGGCGCGGAACTGGCCATCGTCACGCCGATCGCCGGCACCACGCGCGACCGCGTGCGCGAAACCATCCAGATCGACGGCATCCCGCTCCACATCATCGACACCGCCGGCCTGCGCGACGATGCCGCCGACGAGGTGGAGCGCATCGGCATCGAACGCACCTGGGACGCCATCCGCCGCGCCGACATCGTGCTGCACCTGGTGGATGCGGCCGACTACCTCGAGCACGGCATTTCGGAAACCGACGACCACATCGACGACCGCCTGAGTGGGCAGTTGCCGCCGGGCTCGCCGATTGTGCGTGTGGTCAACAAGATCGACCTGGCGCCGTCGGCCGGCGAAATGGGCTTCGGCGGCAACCGTCCACACGTGGTGGCGGCCAACGGCCCCAACCCCACCGAGATCTGGATCTCGGCGCGTACGGGCGCCGGCATCGACCTGATGCGTCGCGAACTGCTGCGCCTGATCGGCTGGCAATCGGGCAACGAAGGCACCTTCCTGGCCCGCGAACGCCACCTCACCGCGCTGCGCAACGCGCAGTCGCATCTGGACTGCGCCGTGGAGCGCGCCGAGCAAAACGCCCAGGCCCTGGACCTGTTCGCCGAAGAACTGCGGCTCGCGCAGGACCACCTGAACAGCATCACCGGCGAGTTCACCAGCGACGACCTGCTGGGCACGATTTTCACGCGGTTCTGTATCGGGAAGTGAGCGGGAGCCCGCCTCCGGGGGCGCGTACAGGCCGCCCCCTCACCCCCGGCGAGCAATCCCTCGCCCGCTCGGTGTTCGGCGATACCGTCGACTATGCCGCAGTCCGCATCCACCATCGAGACTTCGTCTTCTGGCAGGGTGCGAACTACATCATCACGCCCAATGGCCAGATCTACCTGGGCCGCAAGCTACGCGGCCTGACCGACTTCAGTGCCGCGGGCCTGGCCATGCAGGGGTTGTTCATCCACGAGATGGCGCACGTCTGGCAGCACCAGCAGGGTATCAACGTGCTGGTGCGTGGCGGGTTGGAGCAACTGCAGCACTTCTGCGGCTTCAACCAGTATCGGTATCGGCTGGAACCGGGCAAGGCGCTCGGCCGGTACAAGCTGGAGCAGCAGGGCGAGATCCTCCGCCACTACTTCCTGGCCCATCGGGGCCAGCCCACACCGTACAGCCCCGCGCAATACCTGGCCGCGCTCGGCAGCCAGGGGCCGACCATCGTGTGACGCGTTAATGGCACGGCGAATGAATAAAGCCTCCACGCCGCCGCGTTGACTTGCATGGCGATGTGGCGGACCATCGGCCCCATTGCAATCTGGAGCACATCATGCCGCGCGTATCGAAAGCGGAAGCGGAGAAGAACCGCGCCATCATTGAGCAGGTGTCGTCGCGGCTGTTTCGCGAGCAGGGCTTCCACGGCATCAGCGTGGCAGACCTGATGGGCGCCGCCGGGCTCACGCATGGGGGCTTCTACGGCCATTTCGAGTCGAAGGATGCGCTCGCGGCCATCGCCTGCACCCGGGCCTTCGAGGAATCCGAAGCGCGCTGGCGCAAGCGTGTCAATGAGGCGCCGGATCACGCCACCGCGCTGTCGTCGCTGATCGATGCCTACCTGTCCACGCGCAATCGTAACAATGCGGGCACCGGCTGCGCGGTGGCGGCCCTGGCCAACGATGTGGCGCGCGAGTCCGACGACAAGCCGGTACGCGCCGCCTTCCACGAAGGGCTGGAAACACTGGTCGACATCCTGGCCGAGGTGCAGCCCGACGCCGATGCCGACGCGCGTCGCTGTGCGGCCCTGGCGCAGATGGCCACGCTGGCCGGCGCGCTGATCCTGTCGCGGGCCACGCAAGGCACGCCGCTTTCCAACGAGATTCTCGCCGCGACCCGGGGCTGGCTGCTGCCGGAAGGCTGACGCGGCGTCAGGCGCGCTACACTGGCGGACTTCGCAGTCCCTGTCGTTCCGCCCGTAGTCACTGAAGCCCCCAGAAGCCCGCCCGATGTTGAGCCGCACCAGACAAACCCTGATCGCCGTTGTTGCCGTTGTCGTCCTTTTCCTGCTGTGGTTCGTGGGCAATGAGAAGCACGACGCCGCGCCGCTTGCCCCAGTCTCCGCTCCCGACGAGCCCGCCAGCCTGCCGCGTGGCATTCCGCGCAACGGCACGCTCGACCCGATCAGTATCGATCCCAATCGTCCCGCCGATCTGCTGCCGCAATACCAGGCAGATGGCCTGGCCGACGACTATCGCAGCGACGCCACCGCCGCGGACGACCGCTATCGCGGCCGTTACTTCATCGTCGAAGGGGTGGCCAGCGGCGTGCGCCGCGACGGTGACAACCTGGTGCTGGAAATCCGTACCGACAACCCCGGCGAAGTGGTCCGTGCGGCGCTGCTGCGCCAGCAGATCTGCGGCCCCGGCACCCGCGCCTGCGAGGTGGAAGCGCGTGCCACGATGGTCCGTCGCGGCCAGAAGGTGGCCGTCGAATGCACGGGCGCGGGGCAGGGCGAAGGCGGCACCCCGCTGCTGTCCGAGTGCCTGATCCGGGGCGGCGCCAACTGAGGCAACGGCGTTGACGCGCCCGTGCTGCGGGCGCCGCACACGTAATTCGCAGATCACTTCCGCGATTTACGGCATCTGTCGCCCGCTGTTCCCCGCATTGACTGCCCGCCGGCACGCCTACATTACGCAGGCATGCTGCCGGCAATGCGTCCCTGAACCGCCTCTCGAAGTCCGAAGCGGATCCGGACGGCCGGCACCCTCGCCGACGCGCATCCAGGATCCAAGATGAAGAGAGCAACGATAGCCGCCACGCTGGCCCTGCTGGCCACGGGCTGTTCCACCTACCAGAGCGTGACGCCGGTCGACCGCGCAGACCAGGTCGACCCGATCGCCGGCTACCAAAACGGTGCCTATGGCGGCCCGGCGCAGTTTCGCGTGGAAGGCAATCGCGTAGTGGGCGCCGACGGCGCGCTGTTCTGCGTGGTCACCAACCAGGTCAACGGCAACGCGTATGTGGACGACTTTGCCAATTCGCTGCGCGCGCGCAACTTCGAGGTGAAGATGCTGCCGCCGTATTCGTCGGCGGCGTCGTGCCCGATGACGGCCTTCTACACCGCCCAGCGCCAGACCTACATCACGCCGTTCCTGGTATCGGCCGACATCACCGTGTTCCGCAACGGCGAACGCGTGGGCAAGGCCGTGTTCAACGCCAACCGCAGCGCGGGCGGCATCAATCTGAGCCACCTGATCCAGCCCGATGCCAAGATCGAGGAACTGGTCGACCGGCTGTTTCCGGGCCTGAAGCCGCAACCGGCGCCGGCACAGGCAGCACCCGCCCCGGCACCGGCTGCAGCCCCCGCGGCCTGACGTCGCAAGGCCGCAAGGACGCCGTGGACGCCCGGCTGGTCAGGCCAGCCGGAACACCTCCACGGCCTGACGAAGTTCCTGCGCCTGGTGATGCAGGCTCTCGGCCGCGGCAGCCGCTTCTTCCACCAAGGCTGCGTTCTGCTGCGTGACCCCATCCATTTCGGCCACGGCACCGCTGACCTGGGCCAGCCCCTGCGACTGCTCGCGCGATGCCACGCTGATGTCACCCATCAGCGCCGCAATGCCTTCCACGCGGCGCACAACATCGTCGATGGCCGAGCCGGCCTGCTGCACGGCCTCGTTGCCGCTCTTCAGGTCGGCCACGGTCCGTTCGATCAGCTGCTTGATCTCGCCCGCCGCATTGGCGCTGCGCTGCGCCAGGCTGCGCACCTCGCCAGCCACCACGGCAAAGCCGCGCCCGTGCTCGCCCGCGCGCGCCGCTTCCACGGCGGCATTGAGCGCCAGGATGTTGGTCTGGAACGCGATGCCGTCGATCATGCCGATGATGTCCACCACCTGCTGCGCATTGCGATGGATGTCGGCCATGGTGCCCACCACGCGGCCAACGGTACTGCCGCCCGCGCGTGCCGCATCGGCCGCGCTGGCCACGGCCGCGTTGGCGTCGTGCGCGTTGTCGGCGTTCTGCTTTACGGTGACGGACAGCTGCTCGATGCTAGCCACCGTGCGCTCCAGGCTGCCGGCCTGCGACGCCGTGCGCGCGGACAGATCGGCGTTGCCGCTGGCAATCTGGCTAGTGCTGCCGGCGATGGCACCAATGCTGCCGCGCACCTTGTCGACGATGCCGGTCAGGCCCTGGCCCACGCCATCGATGGCGCGCATCAGCTGCCCGATCTCGTCGTTGCGGCGGGTGTCAAGGCGCGTGGTCAGGTCGCCCGAGGCCAGGCGACCGGCTGCGTCGGCAGCTTCGCCCAGCGGATGGCTGACCATCCGGCGCAGCAGCCACCAGAACGCGGCCGATACGGCCAGCGCCACCAGCAGGCCAAACGCCAGGAAGCGGTTGCGGCTGGCCACGAGTTCGTCGCGCAGCGAAGCCATTGGCACCGTGCCCGCGATCAGCCATTGCCAGTCGGGGTAGGTCACGAACGCGGTCAGCCGTTCGGTCGGCGCGCTGTTGCCGATAGCCACCGTGCCAACCACGTCACCGTCCTTGGCGGCGATCATGTCGCGAATCCACGGCTTGCCGTTGGCGTCCTTCGCATCGATCTGCACCGTGCCTTCGGAGCCCGAGCGGTCCACCATCACCTTACCCTGGTCAGCGCCGGGCTTGGCGTCGATGACGATGAACTGACCGTCGGCGCCAATCATCTTGCGGCGGATGCGGTTCTTCAGCGCGGCCAGTTCGGCCTCGACGTTCACGCCCACGTACAGCGCGCCAACGATCTTGCCGCCGGCGTCGCGCACCGGCTCGTACTTGCTCATATAGGGCTTGCCGAACAGCCAGGCCAGCGAGCGGTACGACTTGCCCGACGCCACGGCCGCATAGGCCGGGCTGGCGCGGTCCAGCAGCGTGCCCACCGCACGCTGCCCGTCCTGCTTCTTGAGCGACGTGGTCACGCGAATGTAATCGTCGCCGGTGCGGGCAAACACGGTGGCCACGACGCCGCCGGTATTGGCGAAAAAGCGATCCGGCACCTCGAAGCTGTTGTTCAGCAGCAGGTCGCCGCTGCGGAAGGCCGGCGTGGCCTTGCCGGCCACTTCGATGGTCTGGGACGGGTCCACCGCGTACGGGCCGGGCAGTACCGACGCAAAGTTCAGCAGGAAGCGGTCAGCTTCCTGCAGCATGGTGTCGTCGAGCTGGGCCACCAGTTCGCGCAGGGTCTGGCTCTCGGCGCTGATGGCGTCGCGGGCCTGCGATTCGAGCTGGTTCATGCTGCTGAGCGACAGCGCCAGCGAGAAGGCGCCGAAAGCAATGATCTGAACAGCCAGCACAACCAGCGCAATGCGCGTGCCGATGCTCCAGCTGCCGGCAACCGCGCGCACGCGGCCCGCCGCAGCCTGCTGGGGCAGGGTAAGGGATGAGGTAGAAGACAAGGGGCGCTCCGTGAATAACGCCATGCGCCGTTGTGACGCACGGGCGACGTCTGCTCTGACGGCAGATCGTCACAACGGAGTTATCGGATGACGAGACAACGCCCTTGAATTAAAGAAATGCTTAATCTAGCTGTCGCCGACATATATCACGGCATGACAGGAAAAACGGGCACCGGGGACGGCCTCTTGTGGGGGCCGCTTACCAGTGCTGACCGCTGAACCCTCCCGCTGCAACCAGTTTCAGTGTTCTTGTTGTTATCTATGCGCCTCGGCGCGCGGCCACTCAGCTTTCCAGTTGGCCCAGCCGCACGACAGTCACGCCGGGCCGCAATTGGCGCAGCGACGGCATCACCAGCACGCAGTTCGGGTACGGCGTGGTCACCGGCTCGCCATCGCGCCACCCGATCACGGTGCCAGCGTCGGCAAAGGTTTCGAGTCCCGTGTAGGGGCCCGCAAAACGGAAGTCCATGCTGATGGCCACCACAGGCTCGGTCACACGCACCACGCGCTGCGCGGCTGGCAGCGGCCGCAGCCAGCCGGCCGGCAGGTCGGCCTCGTCGATGAGGCCGGCATTCAGCAGGAAGCGCGCGGTGCTGTCGCGTGCCACATCCACGGCGGCGGTCTCCCAGTGCTGGCCGCATTCGATCAGTAGCGCGTTGCGCGGGCTGGCGGCGTCGCCAAAATCGGCATAGTCGCGCATGCGGCGGCCTTCGGGGTGGCCTTCGTCGACGATGATGTCAGCCGGCGCCCCCACGGCACGCGACAGCGCGACGCCCTTGCCCAGCGGCCCCGACACGATCAGCGGCCGGCTTTTCTCGTGCATCGAATGCAGGTCGAGCAGCAGGTCCACAGTGTCGATGACCGGACGCATGGCTCGCGCCCGGCGCAGTTCGGAGGAATCGCGCGACAGGTCATCCAGCACCGCTGCTGTCCACACGCGGTTGAAGTCCTGGTCGACAAAGCGCGAGGCGTCGGGCGTGGCCGCGTCGAACGTGGCATAGGCATCGACATTGGCGAACGCCAGCGTCAGCCGCCCGCGCCGGGGACGTAGGCCGTGGTTGAGCAGGCCGGCCACGGTAATCGCGCCGCATACCTCGTTGCCGTGCGTCAGTGCATTGATCATCACATGCGGACCAGGCAGGCCGCTGTCGAACGTATGCACATAGGCGACGCCCGTGTTGCCTTGGGCATAGGGGCGGATATCGGGAAACTCGACTTCGACCGGATAGGCGTCGAAGGACGGGGTCTGTGTCATCTGGACTTCCTTGGCTGCCCCTGGTAGGGGCAACTATTGTTCACATCTATTTAAGCTGACTGTTTTTCTAGATGGTTATTCTTGGCTTTTATTCCCGGATGTCAGCGGCCTGCACGATCGTCTTGTACTTGGCCGTCTCGCGCTTCACGAAGCTGCCGAACTGGGCCGGATTGGCCGGTTGGACTTCCACACCGGCCTCGCCCAGCTTCTTCCGCACCTCCGGTAGCGCCAGCACGGCCTGCATTTCAGTATTCAACCGATCGATAACAGGCTTCGGTGTAGAACCGGGTGCCATCAATCCGAACCATACTCCCATGTCCACGCCCTTGAGCGCCGGGGTCTCTGCCAGGGCCGGCACGTTGGGCGCCACGCTGGCGCGCCTGGATTCGGTCACGCCATAGGCGCGCACGCGGCCGGCCTGGATATGAGGCAGCGCCGACGACAGCACCATCACCGCCAGGTCGATCTGGCCGCCAAGCAGGTCAGTGGCCATGGCCGATGCGCCCTTGTACGGCACGTGGGTGATGTTGACCTTGCCCTGCTGCTTGATCAGTTCGCCAGCCAGGTTCAGCGGCGTGCCCACGCCCGACGACGCGTACGACAGCGTGCCCGGCTTGGCCTTGGCCAGCGCAATCAGTTCATTGGCGTCCTTGGCGGGCAGCTGCAGCTTGCCGACCAGCACCATCGGCTGGGTGCCAACGAACGTGATCGGCGCCAGGTCCTTCTCGCCGTCGTAGCGCACGGCCGGATTGGTCAGGCGAGCAATCGACACCTCGCTGCCCGAACCCATCAGCAGCGTGTAGCCATCGGCCTCGGCCTTGACCACCTTCTGCGCGCCGATCGTGCCGCCGGCGCCGCCCAGGTTCTCGATCACCACGCTCTGGCCCAGGCGCTTGCCCAGCTCGGGCGCCACGGTGCGCGCCACCAGGTCGACGCTGCCGCCCGCGGTGTAGCCCACCACCAGCGTGATCGGCTTGGTCGGATAGCCGCCGGCCGCCAGAGCGCTGGCAGAGACGAGGGCACTACTGGCAAGGGAAACGGCGGCAAGCGCGCGCAGCATCGGGTTCATGATTTCTCCGGCAGGTCTGTGAATGTTTTCCGGCGATGGTAGAGAGCGCGCACGGCTGCAGCATGCGGCTTTGGCAATCGCAGTTGCCATTTCGGCAATGGTCGGGAATGGTGCGCGACGGCGCACACGCACTACTTTGAGGCGGCCTGCCAGAACGCTTCGGCCAGCGGGCGCATTGCCGCGCGCGGCCGGTACAGGCGGATATCCAGGGCCAGGTCGGCGCTGTCTCCCCCGTGCAGGTCGGCCCGCACCAGGCGGCCCGCGTGCAGGTCGTCGGCAATCAGCCGCGCGGGCAGCCACGCCAGGCCCATGCGCTGGCGCACCATCTCGTGGACCGACTCCGCGAAGTCGCTGACGGCGATGACATCGAGCCAGCTTGCCAGCTTGCGGCGCGCAATCTCCTGATTGACCATGCGGCCCATGGTCAGCGTCTCGGCATAGGCAATCATCGGCACCGGCACCGGACGCGCACCGGCCTTCGGCTTCTGGAGCCGGAATTCCGGGCCGCCGCGCGCCGTGGCGGCCGATACGCAGACCAGCCGCTCCACGCCCACCGCGTGAAAGCGGTAGTGCGCGTCGTCGAGCATGATCGGCAGGTCGTGCGGGCTGTAGCAGAGCAGGAAGTCGGCGTCGCCTTCGGTGAACATCTCCAGCGCGTCGTGCGTGGCGTGCGTGGACAGCCGCGTACGAAAGCCGGCGCCCACGGGGTCATCGCGCAATGCGTCGCGCAGGCCCGCCAGCCAGGCCGGCACCATCGACCGCGCCAGCGTCTTGCCCGTGGCGATGGTGATGGTGCTGGCATCGGCGCGGTGCGCGGCCCGCAGCGCCACACGCGTGTCGTCGAGGGTGCGCAACGCGGACTGGGCGGCCTCCAGGAACTGCCGCCCCTCGTGCGTCAGCCGCACGGGAAACACGCTGCGGTCGATCAGCGGCGCACCGGCCCACACTTCCAGCGCCTGCATGCGGCGCCCGAACGCCGGCGGCGTGACATTGCGCAGCTCCGCAGCACGCGCAAGGCTGCCAGCCTGGGCCAGACAGACGAAATCTTCGAGCCAACGGATATGCATGGGGACCGGGTACGTTGTTGGCGCATTGTAACGTCGCTGTCACGATGTGCCGCCGGCCTGTGCCCCGTGGCTGCCGGTGGTCATGCCGCCTCCCTTCTCCCCCCTCCGCCTCGGTTAGAATTTTCGCCATGCCTCCACCCAAGCGCGGCGCCAGCCCATCCTCCTCCGCTGCCGGCCCCTCCGATGCGACGCCATCGGACCGCGCCGCCTATCCCGAATACACGATCGACGAACTGGCACGCGCGGCCGGCACCACGGTGCGCAACATCCGCTCCTACCAGGATCGTGGCCTGATCGATCCGCCCGAGCGGCGCGGCCGCGTGGGCATCTACACCCAGACCCACCTGGGCCGGTTACGGCTGATTCACCATCTGCTGGCACGCGGCTACACGCTGGCCAACATCATGGAGTTGCTCAAGGCCATCGTCGAAGGCCACGACCTGCGTTCGATCCTGGGTCTGGAGACGGCCATCAGCAGCCCGTGGAACAGCGAGGCACCGCGTCACTATTCCTACCTGGCACTGGCCCGGCTGTTCGGCCGCGCGATCTCGCGGCCCGCGCTGGCCAAGGCCATTTCGCTGGGATTGTTGGAGTCCGACGGCTTCGGCTATCTGGCGCGCAGCCCGCGCGCCCTGGCGGCCGGTGCGGAAATGGCCCGCGCGGGCTTTCCGCTCGAAGACGTGCTCGACATCATCGACCACGCGCGCGGTCACTTCCAGGCCGTGTCGGACCGCATCGTCGGCATGGTGGTGCGCGAACTCGACAAGTTCGGCGAGGGGCAGCTGCCGCCCCCGTCGGAAGTGCCGCGCATCGTGGATGTCCTCTGGCGCATTCGCCCGCTGGCGCTGGTGGCACTGGAAACCGAGATGATGCGATCGCTGGAAATCTCGGCCAACAAGTACCTGGGCGACCGGGTGGCGGCGATTCTGGAGCACTTGCACGAAAAGGATTGAGTGGCAAGCGCCTGAAGCACTACCGTCTCACACCGCACTCCGGATAGACGGCGCACGCGGGCTGGCCCCCGCGCGAATCGCCGTTTCTTCAATTTCGGCGATCAACGGCAGGATCCGATTCAGCTCGGCACGGTTGTCCTCGTCCCACGGATGGAAGCCCGGCCGGAAGTAGTCGAGCCATTCGGGAATCATCTTGCGCAACACGCCCGGAGACCCCCACAGGAAGTTCACAACGCCGCCGAAGCCAAACAGCTTGTTGCGGCACGTCTTGTCGGCCATCACCAGCCGCACGTGGAACACGAACACCAGCGCCCAGAACGTGACGGTTGTGGTCAGCATCGTGAACGTGCGCAGCAAGTAGCGATACGGGCCCGGCTTCATTACCGCATTCCACACGTCGTAGGCCACCGCCTTGTGCTCGGTTTCCTCCAGCGCGTGCCATGTCCACACCTGTCGGTAGCCAGGCTCCGACTCGCCCATGTGGCGCGGGTCGGACAGCATGCCGCCGGCCAGCATCGCCGTGTAGTGTTCCAGCGCGATGGTGTGCGCCAGCTGCCACGACTTCGGCAGGATCCGGCGCAGCAGGTTCAGCAACTTCGCCACCGCGTTGTCGAGCTTCGACGCGGGCAGCCCCGCATCGTCCAGCAGCCGGTTGTAGAGGATGTGTTCGCGCGTGTGCATCGCTTCCTGCCCGATGAAGCCGGCCACGGCCTGCCTGAGTTCGGGGTCGGTCACGTGGTCGCGGTAGTTGCGCACGCTGTCCATGAAGAAGCGTTCGCCCGCCGGGAAGAAGATCGACAGCGCATTGATGAAGTGGGTCACGTGCTGCCCGCGCTCGTGCCAGTCGCAAATGCGTTCCGGCGGGAGGTGGGGATGCACGTCGCGGCGGACTGGCATCATGGTGTGGACTCCTGTGGCTGGTTGGCTGACGCCGCGCGGGCGCCGTCTAGGAAGCGCAGCAGGTCGGCCGCCACGCGCTGCGGATCTTCTTCCATCGGCACATGGCCAAGACCCGCATAGCGGTGCAGCGTCACGTCGGGGATACGCGCCGCAAACTCCGCGGCATGCGCGGGCGGAATCCAGCGGTCGCGGTCGCCCCACAGCACCAGCGTGGGTTGACGCACGCCGCGCAGGCGCTCGGTGTCGAGCTGATCGAAATCGAGCTTCGGCACCATGCGGCCCACCGCTTCGCGGCTGCCGGCTGCGTAAAAGAAATCGACATAGCGGCGGAACGTGACCTCGGGCACGCGCGAGGCATCGCCATACACGTCGCGCGTGGCCGCGCGGATGATCCACTCGGGCAGCAGCCACGGCGCCGACCAGCGCACCGCCGCATGACGGAACAGGTCGATGTAGATGGGCAGCTTCATCGGAAAGCCGGCGGCGTCGATCAGCACCAGCCGGTTCACCAGGGCCGGGCGGCGCGCGGCGAGATCCCAGGCGATCAGCCCACCCAGCGAGTTGCCGATGAACGTGGCGTGCGACAGGTTCAGCGCGGTCAGGAAACCATCGATAAAGCTGCGGTAGGCGTCGATGTCCATCGTCGCGATGCGGTCACGCGCATCGCGCAGTGGCCCCGTCAGGCCGAACGGTGCCAGGTCGAGCCGAATCACACGGTAGCGCTTGCGCAGGGCGGGCATCAGGCCTTCCCACGTATGCAGCGACGCGCCGAAGCCGTGGATCAGCACCAGCGGCTCGCCTTCGGGCACGCCTTCCTCGGTGTAGTGCACGAGCGCGCCCATCACCTGGATCCAGCGCGAAGCAGGCAGCGCGTAGCGGCGCGCCAGCGTGTCGCGCGACAGACTGATCAGGCCCACGCGGCCCTGACCAAACCAGCGCGTGAACGTGCCCGGCGGCGACTGCAACGCGGCCTCGCGGGACAGCGCGTCGCGCGTCATGCGCGCTCTCCGTCGCGCGCCGGGGCCGTAGCGGCATCCGGCACGAGCTGCTTGCGCTTGCGCCGCGTCTCGCGCACCACCAGCGACTGATACGCGGCCGGCAGCAGGCGCACCATGGCGTCGGCGGCCAGGGCATCGGGGCCGATCAGCACGCGACGCTTGTTGGCGCGAACGCCATCCAGGATCACGCGCGCGGCCTTGTCGGCCGTGGTGATGAAGAATTTCTCGAATTCCTCGCGGCCCTGCTGCGCGTCGCGCACGAACAGACCGTTGACGCTGGGCGATACCCGGCTGGCCCGCGCGATATTGGTCTTGATGCCGCCCGGATGCACCGTGGTGGCCGACACGCCGCAGTCCATCAGGTCCAGTTCCTGGCGCAGCGCTTCGGTGAACCCGCGCACCGCGTACTTGCTGGCGTTGTAGGCACCCATGCCCGGCTGCGCGAACAGCCCGAACACGCTGGACGTATTGACCACGTGGCCTTCGCCGCTGGCCTTCAGGTGCGGCAGGAATGCCTTGGTGCCGTACACCACGCCCCAGAAGTTGATGCCGACGATCCATTCGAGGTCATCGTAGCTCATGCCCTCGACCGTGCTCGACAGCGCCACCCCGGCGTTGTTGAAGATCAGGTTCACGCGGCCGTGGTCACGCGCCACGGCATCGGCCCAGGCATAGACCGCCGCGCGATCGGCCACGTCCACCGGCGCGATGGTGGCGCGCACGTCGGGCGCGGCGCGTTGCACGTCGGCCAGCGTCTGCGCCAGCCCGGCTTCATTGCAATCGGACAGCGCCACATGGCAGCCGGCCTGCGCGAGCTGCACCGCCAGGCAACGGCCCATGCCCGAGCCGGCGCCCGTGATCGCGGCAACCCTGTTGCGGAAATCCTTCATGCGTGTCTCCTGTGGTGTTCCTTGTCTTGCGTCTGAGGTCTTGCGGGATGCGGACCTGCGGCGGCCTGGGTCAGGCGCGGATCGGATCGGCGGGCGAGGCGTCCGCCAGCGGCTCAACGCTGTTGCGACGCACGGGCCAGCGCTCGTAATCGCTCATGCGGAACGTCTGCGTGGCGCGGCGGAACTGGAACGTGAAGCCGGGCCATAGCGTGGTGTTCTTGTTGCTGCGCGGGTCGATGTACCAGCTTGCGCAGCCGCCCGCCGCCCAGATCGCGTGGCCCAGCTTCTGCTGGATGCCGCGATTGAACGCCGCCTGCACGGGCGGACGCACGTCCACGGCCTGCACGCGCTCGTGGCGCATCTGGCGCAGCGCGTCGAGTACGTAGCTCACCTGCGACTCGATCATTAAGACCATCGAACTGTGACCCAGGCCGGTGTTGGGGCCGACGATCATGAACAGGTTCGGAAAGCCGGCCACCGTGGTGCCCAGGTACGCTTCGGCGCCGTCGCGCCAGGCGTCCAGGAGGTCGCGCCCGTCGCGGCCAACGATCGCGCCGCGCGGCAATGGGTCGGTGGCGTGGAAGCCGGTGCCGAGGATGATCGCGTCGGCAGGCCGACGCGTACCGTCGCGCAGCACCACGGCCTCGGGCTCCACGCGGTCGATGCCCGTGGTCACCACGTCGACGTTGCTGCGCGCCAGCGCCGGGTAGTAGTCGTTGGAGATCAGCACGCGCTTGCAGCCGATGGTGTAGTCCGGCGTCAGCGTCTGGCGCAGTGCCGGGTCTCGCACCTGCTTTTTCAGATGGCGGCGCGCCACGCGCTCCACGGCCTTCATCAGCTTCGGATGGATCACGAATCCGAGCACGCGCGATTCCAGCATCCAGTACAGGCCAGTGCGCATCAGCGCCTGCGTGAAGGGCAGATGGCGGAACAGCCATTGCTCGGCGGCCGTCACCTGGCGGTCGGGCTTGGGCATGATCCACGGCGGCGTGCGCTGATACAGATCGAGCTGCGCCACCTGCGGCGCGATCTGCGGCACGAACTGGATAGCGCTGGCGCCGGTGCCGATCACGGCCACGCGCTTGCCGGCCAGCGGATAGTCATGGCGCCACTGCTGCGAATGGAACACAGCGCCGGCGAAGCGATCGAGCCCGGGGATATCGGGAATCGACGGCCGACTCAGGCCACCCATGCCCGCGATCAGCACGCGGGCCCGCACGCGGCGGCCATCGCGCATCCGCAGACGCCAGAGCGCGGCGGGCGCATCCCACTCGGCGTGCACCAGCTCGTGGCCCAGCCGCAGATGCGAGCGCAGGCCGAAGCGGTCGGTGCAATGTTCCAGGTAGCGGCGGATCTCTGGCTGCGGCGAGAACATGCGCGACCAGTCGGGATTCGGTGCGAACGAGAATGAATAGAGATGCGATTGCACGTCGCAGGCGCACCCGGGGTAATGGTTGTCGCGCCAGGTGCCGCCCACCGCGTCGGCCTTCTCGAAGATCACGAAGTCATCGACGCCCGACTGCTTCAGGCGGATACCCATACCTAGCCCGGCAAAGCCGCTGCCGATGATGGCGATATCGCATGCCTGCTCCGCTTCGGTCGGAAGATGAGCCTGCAGGTCGGGAGGTGCATTCATGGGGGCCGCATTCCGGTGCGGGGCGACGAGTCATGGCCGTTTCGCGAGACCCCGTCGACACCGTTTATCGTGACATTGAACGATGTCATCGTAGGCACCGACATTTGGCCGGTCAATGCGATGGTTTGAAGAATCGCTCTATTTTTGGCGCTTTTCCAGCCACGTTCGCGTCACATTAAACGGCATTCGTCGCGGGAGACCGGCGTGGGGTGCGGCGCTCAGTCGTGCGTTTGAAACCCGTGCGCCAATCCGAAATATTTTCGAGCGCTTCGGCAGAATCGCAACGCTGCCACGTTGGGGACGTACCTGCTGCTGCGTGGCTGACGGTATCGGACGTCAGCACCGCGAGAGCACCGCACAAAAAAAACCATCACGGAGACACGATGCCCACACCTGCCCGCGCTGCCGCACCGCCGGCACCACACCTCCCGCGTGACCCATGCCGCCGCCTGTTCCTGAAGGTGGGCGCGGGATTCTCGGCCGCCATCGCCTGTTCCGCGCTGTTGCCCGCGCTGACCGGCTGCTCGCCGGCGGACACCCCCCCGCACCCCGGCATGGCCTTCCTGCGGCCCGCCGATGTCGCGTTGTTCCGTGCGCTGCTGCCGGCCGTGGCCATCGACCTGCAAACACTGGACGCCGCCGGGCGCGGCCGGCGCATCGACACCGCCGTGAAGAACATCGACGGCACGATTGCCGCCATGGGCCAGAACGGCCAGCACGAACTGCGCAAGCTGCTGGATCTGCTGGCCAGCACGCCGCTGCGGTGGGCGCTGGCCGGCCTGCGGACGCCATGGGCCGAGGCCACGCCCGAGGAGGTGACCGCCTTCCTGGCGCGCTGGCGCGGCAGCCGCTTCGCCACGCTGAATGCCGGTGGCGTGGTGCTGGTGAAACTGGCCAGTGTCGCCTACTTCGTGCTGCCCTACACCTGGGCGGCCAGCGGCTATCCCGGCCCCAATCCCGCGATCTATCGCGCCCTTCACAGCCAAGCTCCGGCCTGATACGACCATGCCGATCAACGATATCTACGGCGCCGGCATCGCGTCCGGCTGGAAGGTGCTCGACGCCGCCACGTTCACCACGCCCCGCACGCTCGAAGCCGATGTCGCCATCGTCGGCTCCGGCGCGGGCGGCGGCATCGCCGCCGAGGTGCTCAGCGACGCCGGGCTGACCGTGCTGCTGCTGGAAGAAGGCGGGCTGCATACGTCCGACAGCTTCCGGGACATGGACGAAGCGCGCGCCTACCGCGAGCTTTACCAGGAGGCCGCCGCGCGTGTCACGTCCGATGGCGCGATCTCGATCCTGCAGGGCCGTGCCGTGGGCGGCAGCACCACGGTGAACTGGTCGTCCAGCTTCCGCACGCCGCCGCAGACGCTGGCGCACTGGGCTGCCGAACACGCGGTTACCGGACACAGCCAGGCCGACATGGCGCCGTGGTTCGCGCAGATCGAGGAACGGCTGGGCATGGCGCCCTGGGCGATGGATCCGAATCCGAACAACGCGGTGCTGCGGCGTGGTTGCGAAAGGCTTGGCTGGGAATGGCACGTGATTCCGCGCAACGTGAAGGGCTGCTGGAATTCCGGCTATTGCGGGCTGGGCTGCCCCGTCAACGCCAAGCAGTCGATGCTGGTGTCGACGATTCCGAACGCGCTGGCGCGCGGCGCCACGCTGGTGCATCGGCTGCGCGTGCGCACCATCGACCATGACGGCAGGGTGGTACGCGGCCTGACCGGCGATGCCCTGGGCCAGGACGGCTACACCCCGACCGGCGTCAGCGTCAGTGTGCGGGCCCGGTACGTGATCGCCGCCGGCGGGGCCATCAACACGCCGGCGCTACTGCTGCGCTCGCGCGTTCCCGATCCGCACGACCGGATCGGCCAGCGTACATTTATTCATCCGGTGAATTTAAATATCGCAGAAATGCCGGAGAAAATTGATCCTTATTATGGCGCTCCGCAATCGGTGGCCTCTGACCATTTCCAGTGGCGCGACGGCGCAACGGGCCCGATGGGGTACAAGCTGGAAGTGCCACCGATGTTCCCGGGCATCAGCGCCGGTGTGTTCAATGGCATGGGACAGGCGCTGCAACGCGAGATGACCGCGTTGCCGCATACCAACGCAATGCTGGCCCTGTTGCGCGATGGCTTCGTGCCCGACAGCCCGGGCGGACGCGTAAAAATTGCAGACGACGGTAGCCCGATCCTCGACTACGAAGTGAGCGACTACGTATGGGATGGCGTCCGGCGCGCGTACCTGAGCATGGCCGAGTCGCAGTTCGCAGCCGGCGCCCTTCGCGTGCGGCCGGCCCATCTCGATGGCAATTACTACACGACATGGGCGCAGGCGCGCGAGGCCATCGGGCAGCTACCGCTCAAGACATTCCGCGTGCTGCTGTTCAGCGCCCACCTGATGGGCGGCTGCGCGATGAGCGAAGACCCTGCGCGAGGTGTGGTGAACAGCGCGGGGCGCCACCATCATCTGCAGAATCTGTACGTGTTCGATGGTTCAGCATTTCCGACAAGCATTGGTGCCAATCCCCAGTTGTCAGTGTTCGCATTGACGGCGCAGAATGCCTCAGCGTTGCGCAAGACCATCATGGCGTGACCGGATTCCTGCCAGGCAGCGCGGTGCCTGGCAGGGGCTTGCAATTTAGAGCAGGTCCTCGAAAAATGGTCTTGTGAAACGCTCGGAGCGCTGGATAGGCTCCCTACAACCGTTTGAAGCATCCGTATGCCATTAGAGCAAGGAGCGGACGGTTGTGGATTTGTAGTTTTTTTTGCAGGGGTCCACAGCGGTATTTCAGCGAGAGACGCCCCCATGAAGACCGGGAAAACCACGGCAGGAGATACCAAGGCTCGCATCCTCGATGCGACCGAGAAGTTGTTCATTGAGGTTGGCTATGAAGCGACTTCGCTCAGACAGGTAACGTCCCGAGCGATCGTCAATCTGGCCGCCGTCAACTATCACTTCCGTAGCAAGGAAATCATGATGCAGTCGGTGCTAAGCCGCCGGCTGGATCCGCTCAACACGCGGCGGCTTGCATTGCTGGATGCCTGCGAGGTACGCTGGCCCGGCAACACCATCCGCTGCGAACACGTGATGGGGGCCTTGTTCGTGCCCGCGCTGCAGATGGCACGCGAGCCCGACATCGGCGGCCCGTCATTCCTGCGCCTGCTTGGGCGCGTGTATTCCGATACCTCGCCATTCATCCAGTCCTGGCTGATGGGGCATTACGCACCCGTGTTCGGACGCTTCTTCGAGGCGTTTGCGCGCGCGCTGCCCGATGTGCCACGGCAGGAACTGGGCTGGCGCCTGCACTTCGCCCTCAAGGCGCTGGCAGGCGTGCTGGCCGGCGACGAACTCGGCAACCTGATGCCGGCGTTCACGCAAGGCAAGCGGATGAGCGATGCGCAGGTGCTGGCGCAACTGACATCGATGGTGGTGGCCGCCCTCAAGGCGCCGTCGCCGGCGGTGCAGGAGCTTGGCGCCCTGCAGCAAGTCTTCGAGATCGGCGAAGCCCAGCACGCCGACGAACAGGCCACCATTGCGGCGACGGCCGCCACGGCCGAAAGCGAAGCCCAGGACCTTGCTGCCGCCACCGCCGCGGCAATGGGCCGTGCGCGGCGCAGCGCGCGGGCCGCGCGCAGTGAAACCGCGCCGCGTCCGCCGACCGCCAGCATGGCGGTGCGCCGCGAGCATTGCGCCACCTTCCCCAGCAATCCGCTCGACGACTGGATGCGTACCCGCCCCCGGACATAGCGGCACACCGTCGCGGTCTCCACCGGGACCGCGACGCGCGCTGCGGCGAGCCGCGACGGTAACCGTCGCCTTCATCACCGACCTGTCGATCCGCCACGCCAACCGCGAGGCGTGACCCGCTGCGCGCCGCGGTTCCGGTGCGCATCCAACCTGCCGTGCCCCACACGGCCGGAAGGGCTCCGTCTTGCCTGAAGAAAAGCAAAACACACTGGAGACTCGCAATGAAGCAGATGTTCGTGATTGCCGCGTTCGGCAGCATCCTCGGTTTCCTGGCCACGCCGCCCGGCAGCCTTTTTGAAGCCCACGCCCAGGGCGCGCCGGCCGCGCAGTCCACTCGCGCGCTAACCCCCTACGATGGCCTGCCCACGTCGCAACAGACCGCGCTGTTCGCCAGGCAGATGGCCAGCGGCGAGTTGGCGTCGATGTCCGATGCGCAGGTGACGGCCGTGTTCGATGCTCTGCAGCCCGAAGCACTGCTGACGTGGGCGCGGCAGGAAATCAACCGCTACCCCGAATACGAATACTGGATGGCCCGCCAGGAGCGCCTCAACGGCCAGTGGCAGGACAAGCCCGCGCGCATGATGATCCGCTACCGCCATCTGCCCCGCCAGCTATACGCCAGGTGGCTGCCCAACGGCGTGCAGGCCGGTCAGGAAATCATCTACGACGAAACGCGGCGCAAGGAAGAGATGTACGGCCACCTGGGCGGCATCATGGGCTTCACGTCGATCTGGACCGCCATCGACGGCACGCTGGCAAAATCGCAATCGAACCATACCGTGCGCGACCTGGGCTTCCAGTTCGTGCTGTCGATGCTGGAGCGCGACGCCAGGACGCTGCGCGCCGCGGGCCTGTCCGAGAAGTACACGCGCGCCGAGATCGTGCAGGAGCAGGGCACGCGCATGGTGGCCCTGACATGGGACCTGCCCGAAGGCGCGCCCAGGTACTACGCCAAGAAAGTGCAGCTGATGTTTGACCTCAAGCATCCGTGGCCACGCGTGGAAACGGCATGGGACACCGACGGCAACATGGTCGAGAAAATCGTCTTCGAGAAGGCCGTGAAGAAGACGTTCGATGCCTCGGCATTCGACCCCGACAACATCGAATACAAGTTCTGACACAGCCGCCGCCAGGCGCCACCCCCGTTTGAATGTGCGCACATCGCGCTGCGCACACGGTTTGAACAGGGGCGCGAGGCGCTTGGCGGACAACGGCAGACGGCGCGGCGCCAATGTTTGGAACGAGCGCTCTATTGCGCCCAGGCGCTTGAAACGCGAGATTCCGACCACCGTGCGACACCTCGGCCAGTGCCGGTGCGCCCGTCATAAGAACGAGGAGACCACCATGAAACAGTCGAACTTTCGACGCACCACTTTTGCCTTGGCTGGGGTAAGCCTGACGATCGCGCTGTCCGCCTGTGGCGGTGGCGACGGAGACCCCGGCGGCACCACGCCGCAAGCCGCCGCGCAGCAATGCGCCACCAATGGAACGTGCACGGCGTCGGGCCCCACGGTCAACCAGCCCGTGGCCGCCATCTGCCCGAGCGTGCTGGACTACAACACCACGTACACCGGCGGATCGGGCGCGGGCGAATTCGTGAAGATCCAGCTCGACAACACCAAGGGCACGTACAGGATCCAGATCCTGGAATCGGCGGTGCCGAAGGAAGTCAACACGGTGTCCCCGACGCGCGCCGGCGTGACGCTGACCGGCACAATGACCCATCCAAGCAAGCCACTGCCCACCGAAGCGCAAAACAACTGCGCCTACGAGCTGAAGACGGTGACGGCATCGGACGGCAAGTCGCAGGCCATCATCGACCCGGCCAACCCGCCGATCCTCTTCGTCGGCAATGGCGTGGCTGGTGGCGGCATCCCCGGCGCCAGCATCGCGTTCCGAGATCCCATTCTGGGCGACCTCGGCGCGATTCCGCTGCGGACGTTCC
The DNA here is from genome assembly GCF_002858765.1 of Cupriavidus pauculus. Lineage (GTDB taxonomy): Bacteria > Pseudomonadota > Gammaproteobacteria > Burkholderiales > Burkholderiaceae > Cupriavidus > Cupriavidus pauculus_B. Next base: position 225,785 of record NZ_PJRP01000001.1, on the reverse strand, counting down.
CCGTCTACCCCGTCCTGGCCTTCGCAGAAACCGAGACCGACTTCACCAAGGTGGCGGGCAGCTACAACGTGCTGGGCTATCACCTGGTGCCGTCCGGCGGCGAGCTGTTCGGCACCAACTACGCACCCGCCACCGCGAACGCCGTGGAGACACTCAATGCGGACGGCACCTGTTCCGTAGCGTCGGGCGCCTGCAAGACCACCGGCCAGCCGTGGCAACTGCGCGCGGGCGCCGACGGCGCGTTTGAAAGCGGCAACGCCAACAAGACCACGCCGTACCCGTTCTTCTACAAGGGCGCCCTGCTACAGGACAACACCAGCCAGGCCAAGGGCGTGCTGATCGTCGGCAAGCTCGAAGGCAAGCAGGTACCGCTGCTGGTGCGCGTGGGCTTTGCGGATGTCAACATCGACCTGGTCGATCCGGCCAACTTCAGGCTGATTGTCGACGACGAATCGGGCATCGCCTTGCTGTCGTCAACCACCGCCACCAGCGCCGCCGCACTCAAGGGCGGCTACATCGGTTCCGGTAGCGACTTCAAGTACGTGGCGTCGTCGCTGCACGACAACGTCGGCGCCTGGCTCGATCCGCAAGACCCGTCGCTCACGCCGATTGGCGGCTTCCAGATGGATCTCACGCAGGCCACGCGGCCCGGCGTGGTGAACACCGTCGACAACAGCGGCAAGACTGGCTCGCTGATTACCACCGGCCCCGTGTACGCCCACCTGTTCGGCGACGCCTCCGATCCGATCTTCCGCGTCAGCGCCGTGGCCAACCGCTAGCGGGCGCCGCGCATCCAGAACCCTGCCTCATACATAAGAAAGTACCAAGGAGACACCATCATGCAGCTACCGCAATCGCTTCCGCCGCACACCGCCGGCGCCCCCACGCAGCGGACCTGGGTACCGCGCCTGGCGCTGGCGCTTGTCACCACCGCCTTGCTGGCCGCCTGCGGCGGCGGTGGGGGCGACGGTGGCGGCAGCAGCACGCCCGCTGCGGTCACGCCCCGCCTGTGCCCCGCATCGGTCGACTACGCGACGCCGTACATCGGCGGCACAGGCTCCGGCGAACTGGTCAAGGTGCAGATCGACACCACGCAGAAGACATGGGCGGTGACATTCCTCGATTCGTCCGTGCCACGCACCACTGGCACCGTGTCGCCGACGCGTTCCGATCCCACCAATGGCCAGAACGTGATGACCGGCACGCTGGCCCAGGAAACCGGGCTGCCGACGCAAAAGCTGAACCAGTGTGCCTTTGTGCTGCAGGGTGCCAGTCTGGATCCGTCGCGGCCCGCCAAGCTGTTCCTGGGCGAGGGTGTGATGGGCGGCACCATTCCGGGCGCCCGCATCCAGTTCAACGGCCTGCTGGGCGCGGGCGCGGTGCCCGACACCACGTTCCCGTACTTCCAGTTCATCGGCTTCGCGCAGACCGAGACCGACCTGGGCAAGATCGCCGGCCTCTACAACGGCTCGGGCTTCCACGAGATCCCGTCGAAGAACTTCGCCCAAGTGGCGCAGGACTACAAGATGTCGCTGGCCGCCGACGGATCGTTCACGGTCTGCGACAACAAGGTGGGCGGCACCTGCAAGCAGAAGGGCAACAAGTTCGCGGCGCAATCGAACGGCACGCTGCTGTCGACCAACTATGAAGGCGAACAGGCGCCGACGCTGGGCAATGTGATGGGGCGCGCGTATCTGATTGTCGGCAAGCTGCGCGGACAACTGGTGCCGGTGATGATCCGCGTGGGCTACGCCAGCGCCGACAAGCTGCCGCTGGGCGCCGACGACGAGATCGGCATCGGCATGATGGCACCGACCGTGGCGGCCACGCTGGGGGCCGTCAACGGCGAGTACGTCGGCGTGGACAGCAACTTCGACTACAAGACCACGGCACTCGTCGGCCCGGACGCGGCCATGCTCGACCCGTTCAACGCATCCGACGCCACGCGCGCCATCGCGCTGAAGCTCGACTTCTCGCAAACCACCGCGGGCGTGATCACCACCACGCGCAAGGATGGCACGCCCGGCATCACCGGCAAGCTGATGTTCACGGGCGGCGTGTTCGGTTTCCTGGAATCCCGCAACGGCAGCCCGTACTTCACGATCGGCGCGTTCGTCGAATAACAAGAACCGGGGAGACAAACGATGCAGATTGAACGACGCACCCTGAACCACCTTCTTGCCGTGGCGGGCGCCTTTGCCGTGTGCCTTGCCGCACCCGCGCACGCCCAGAAGGCGGGCGACAACGTGGTGTCGGCCGGCTGGTTCCATATCCAGACGTTCGGCACCAGCGGGCCGCTGACCACCAACGTCGTGGATGTGCCGATCAACTATCCGCTCGGCCTGCCCTCGTCGTTCTCGGCGCCGGGCAGCGGCCTGTCGTCGTCGAACTCGGACACGCTGGGCCTGACGTTCAGCCATTTCGTGACCGACCACATCGCCGTCACCGCCGTGGGCGGCATTCCGCCGACCTTCAAGATCTACGGCCACGGCGAGCTGATTCCGCCCGGACCAGCCGGTGCCCTGGGCCGTCAGAGCCTGAGCGATCCGTCGCTGAATCCGATCATCACTCAGGCACGACAGTGGAGCCCGGCGGCCATGGTGCAGTATCACTTCCGCTCGCCGGGCGTGACGTTCCGGCCGTTCGTCGGCGTTGGCGTGTCATACAACTTCTTCACCGATGTGAAGGTAAATCCGGCGTTCGCCCAGTCGGTCAACAACAACCTTGGCGCCATCCTGGCCGCTGGGGCCGGCATCCCCGGGCAGACTTCGGTCAGCGCCGATGCCTCGTCGTCGTGGGCGCCGATCTTCAATATCGGCGGCACGTACAACTTCAACGAGCACTGGGGCGTGACCGGCGCCGTGACGTACATTCCGCTGAAATCGGAATCGACGATGACAATCAAGGCCTCGGACGGCACCGTGCTGTCGACGTCGAAGACCACGCTGCGACCCAATCCGCTGGTGTTCTTCCTGGCGGCGACGTACAAGTTCTGAACGGCGCTTCACACGGGCAAGAAAAAAGGCGAGGCCATCACGGCCTCGCCTTTTTTTCTTCCGCTTCCGGCTGGATGCGTTACTGCGTGGTCTGCGCCGCCGGTTGCGGCGCCGCCTGGGCCACCGTTCCGGTTTCGTTCAGTCCACCACCCAGCGCGCGGTACAGATCGATCGCGTTGGTCAGACGCAGCTGGCGTGCCTGCACCAGTGCCTGCTCGGCCGAGAACAGCTGGCGCTGTGCATCGAGTTCGTCGAGGTAGCTGGCCACGCCGCTGCGGAAACGCAGGCGCGACAACTCGTAGCGCGCAGCTTCGGCATTGCGTTGCTGCTCCTGGCCCGCCACCTGCTCTTCGAGCGTGCCGCGCGCCACCAGTGCATCGGCCACTTCGGCAAACGCGGTCTGGATCGTCTTCTCGTAGTTGGCGACCTGGATGTTCTTGCGCACGTTGGCCAGGTCCAGGTTCGACAGGTTGCGGCCGTAGTCGAAGATCGGCAGCACCAGTTGCGGCGAGAACGACCACACGCCGGCGCCGTGATCGAACAGGTTGGTGAACGACGTGCTGATGTTGCCGGCGCTGGCCGTCATCGTGATCCGCGGGAAGAAGGCCGCGCGGGCCGCCCCGATGTTCGCGTTGGCAGACAGCAGCGCCTGTTCGGCCTGGCGGATATCCGGACGCTGCGTCAGCAGTTCCGAGGGCAGGCCCTCGGGAATATCGCTGATGATGTGCTCGTCAGACAGGCGCATCGGCGCCGGCAGGTTGGGAATCCCGGCGATGGGCTTGCCCACCAGCACTTCAAGCGCGTTCTGCGCCTGCGCACGCTGGCGCGCCAGCTGCGCGGCGGAGACACGGGCCTGGGCCACCAGCGATTCGTTGTCGCGCAGGTCCAGCGCCGAGGTAGCGCCCGCATCGAAGCGCTTCTTCGACAGCTCGTACGTGCTTTGGCGCGCCTCCAGCGTCTCGCGTGCCAGGTCGTACTGTTCGGCGGCGGCGCGTTCGGCCAGATAGGCCTTGGCGACTTCCGAGACCAGCGAGATATAGGCGGCGCGGTGCGCCTCCTCGGTGGAGAAGTACTGCGCCAGCGCCGCATTCGACAGGCTGCGTACGCGGCCGAAGAAGTCGAGCTCCCACTGCGTCACCGACAGGCCCACCTGGTAGATGTTGCCGGTGAACGACTGGGAGACGCCCGAGGTCGTCCCCGAGAAACGCCCGCGCTGGAAGCTCGCGTTGCCGTTCACGGTCGGCAGCAGGTCGGCGCGCTGGATCTGGTACTGCGCACGCGCTTCCTCGATCCGCAGCGCGGCCGTGCGCAGGTCGCGGTTGTTTTCCAACGACGTGGCAATCAGCGTTTGCAGACGCGGATCGGTGAAGAACTCGCGCCAGCCAATATCGGTGGCGCGGCGCGTTTCGCCGCTCTTCACCTCGGCCGTGGCATAGCCTTCCGGCGCGGCCGGATAGCTGCCTGCCACGGGGGCGGCGGGGCGGTCATAGTGCGGCGCCAGCGTGCAGCCGCTCATCACCCCGGCCACCAGCAGCAATGTGGTCAAAGTCTTGGTCATTGTCAGATTTCCTTCTGGCTGCTTTCCAGGCGCGCCTGCTCACGTTCGTGCTGTGCCTTGCTGCCCTTGAACCGGCTGCGCACCACCACAAAGAATACCGGCACCAGGAAGATGGCCAGTACCGTTGCCGTGATCATGCCGCCCATTACGCCCGTACCGATGGCGCGCTGGCTGCCCGAGCCGGCACCCGTGGAGATGGCCAGCGGCAGCACGCCCAGGATGAACGCCATCGACGTCATCAGGATCGGGCGGAACCGCAGGTGCACCGCTTCCAGCGTGGCATCGACCAGGCTACGGCCCTGCGCCTGCAGGTCCTTGGCGAATTCCACGATCAGGATGGCGTTCTTCGCCGACAGGCCGATCGTGGCGATCAGGCCCACCTTGAAGTACACGTCGTTGGGCAGGCCGCGCAGCGTCACGCCCAGCAGTGCGCCGATCACGCCCAGCGGCACCACCAGCAGCACCGACACCGGGATCGACCAGCTCTCGTAGAGGGCGGCCAGACACAGGAACACGATGACCAGCGACAGCGTGTAGAGGATCGGTTCCTGCGATCCGGCCAAGCGTTCTTCATACGACTGGCCCGACCACTCGAAGCCGAAGCCCGGCGGCAGCTTGGCGAAGTTCTCTTCCATCACGCGCATCGCCTCGCCGGTGGACTTGCCCGGCGCGGCCTGACCCGCCAGCTTCACCGCCGGCATGCCGTTGTAGCGCTCCAGGCGCGGCGAACCCATCACCCACTGCGACGTGGAGAACGCCGAGAACGCCACCATGTCGCCGTTGGCGTTGCGCACGCGCAGCTTGCCAAGATCGTCGGGCAGCAGGCGGTCAGCCCCCTGCGCCTGCACGATCACGCGGCGTACGCGGCCTTCGTAGATGAAGTCATTCACATACGAGGAGCCGAAGGAGATCGACAGCGTCTGGTTGATGTCCGCCACCGCCACGCCCAGCGCACGCGCCTTCTCGCGGTCGATGTCGATGCGCAGCTGCGGCGCGTCTTCCTGGCCTTCCGGACGCACGCCCACCAGGGCCGGCGACTGTGCCGCCATGCCGAGCATCATGTTGCGTGCTTCCATCAGCTTGGCGTGGCCCTGGCCGGTACGGTCCTGCAGGCGGAAGTCAAAGCCCGACGAGTTGCCCAGCTCCGAAATGGCAGGCGGGTTCAGCGGGAAGATGATCGCGTCCTTGATGAACGACAGCGCGCCGAACGCACGGCCCACCAGCGCCTGCGCGGTCTGGTCGGCACCCGGACGCTCCTTCCAGTCCTTCAGGCGCACGAACGCGATACCGCCGTTCTGGCCACGGCCGAAGAACGAGAAGCCGGCCACCGTGATCATCTGGTCCACCACCTTCGATTCTTTCTGTAGGTAGTAGTCCTCGATCTGCTTGAGCACACCGATCGTGCGCTCTTGCGTGGCGCCCGTGGGCAGTTGCACGACCGTGATCATGTAGCCCTGATCTTCGTCAGGCAGGAACGACGACGGCAGGCGCTGGAACAGCAGCACCACGCCGGCGATGATCACCGCGTAGACGATCAGGTAGCGGCCCGAGCGCTTGAGGATGCGCGCCACGATGCCCTGGTAGCCGGTCGACGCCGTGGCGAACGTCCGGTTGAACCAGCCGAAGAAGCCCTTGCGCTCGTGGTGATGGCCTGCCTCCACCGGCTTGAGCAGCGTCGCGCACAGGGCCGGCGTCAGCGTCAGCGCCAGGATGGCCGAAAACACCATCGACGAGATCAGCGACAGCGAGAACTGGCGGTAGATGTTGCCGACCGAACCCGAGAAGAACGCCATCGGGATGAACACGGCGGTCAGCACCAGCGTGATGCCGACGATGGCGCCCGTGATCTGGCCCATGGCCTTGCGGGTCGCCTCGCGTGGCGAGAGACCTTCCTCGCTCATGATTCGCTCGACGTTCTCGACCACCACGATGGCATCGTCCACCAGGATACCGATGGCCAGCACCATGCCGAACATGGTCAGCACGTTGATCGAGAAGCCGAACGCCAGCATGGCGCCGAACGTACCCAGCAGCGCCACCGGCACCACCAGCGTGGGGATCAGCGTGGCCCGGAAGTTCTGCAGGAACAGGTACATCACCAGGAACACCAGCACCACGGCTTCTAGCAGCGTCTTGACCACTTCCTCGATCGAGATCTTCACGAACGCGGACGTGTCGTAGGGAACGCTGAACTCGTAGTCGGGCGGGAAGAAGCGCTGCAGCTCTTCCATCTTGGCGCGCACGGCGGTGGCCGTGGCCAGCGCATTGCCCGTGGGCGACAGCTTGATGGCAATGGCCGATGCCGGCTTGCCGTTGATGCGTGCCAGCGTCGAATAGTCGGCGCCGCCCAGCTCAACGCTGCCCACGTCCTTGATGCGCACCGACGAGCCGTCCGGATTCACGCGCAGCAGGACGTTGGCGAACTGCTCGGGCGTGGTCAGCCGGCTTTCGGTACTGACCGTGGCGTTAAGCTCGGTGCCGCGCGGCGACGGCGTGCCGCCGAGTTCGCCCACGGCCACCTGGATGTTCTGCTCCGACACGGCGGCCGTCACATCCAGCGGCGTCAGGTTGTAACCCGTCAGCTTGGCCGGATCGAGCCAGATCCGCATCGCGTACTCGGTGCCGAACAGGTCGGCGGCACCCACGCCGGGCACGCGGCGGATCGAATCCACCACCTGCGCCGACACGAAGTTGCCGAGCTCGATCGCGTCGGATTTACCCGACTTCGACGAGACCGTGATGAACATCATGTAGTTGTTGCCGGCCTTGTCGACCCGCACGCCCTGTTGGCGCACCTCCGCCGGCAGACGCGCTTCCACGCGCTTCAGGCGGTTCTGCACTTCCACCGAGTTCAGGTCGGCGTTCGAGCCCGGCGCGAACGAGATGTTGATCGTGGCCAGCCCCGACGATTCACTTTGCGATTCGTAGTAGAGCAGGTTGGGTGCGCCGTTGAGCTCCTGCTCGATCGGCGTAATCACCGAGTCCTCGATCGTCTTGGCCGACGCACCGGGGTAGGTGGTGGTCACCGTGATGATCGGCGGGGCGATATTGGGGTACTGCGCGATCGGAAGCTGCACGATCGACAACAGACCGCCCAGCACGATGATCAACGCGAGTACCCACGCGAACACCGGCCGGTCGATAAAAAACTTCGCCATGAAACTGGCTCCCTTTTATGGCTTTGGTCGAAGGCCCGATCAGCCTTGCTTGGCGGCCGACTTGTCGTCAGCCTTGGCGTCCTTGCCGCCCGCGGCGGGCTTGTCGCCCTGCGCGGTGGCGGCCGGCGCCGATGCCGGAGCATCGGCGGTCTTCGGGGCCTGGAACGGCACGGCCTTGGCCGGTGCGCCCGGGCGCACCTTCTGCAGGCCTTCCACGATCACCTTTTCACCGCCCTTCAGGCCTTCGGTCACGACCCAGCGGTCGCCAATGGCCTGCGGCGCCTTGACCGGCAGCGCGGCCACGTTGCCGTCGGTGCCCACCACCAGCACGCTGGCGCCCTGGGCACTGCGGATCAGTGCGCGTTGCGGCACGGTCAGCGCGTTCTCGTCGACACCCTGCTCGATCTTCACGCGCACGAACGTGCCCGACAGCAGTTCACGCTTCGGGTTCGGGAATTCGGCCCGCAGTGTGATGGCGCCGGTCGTCGGATCGACGGTCATGTCCGAGAACAGCAGCTTGCCCGTGGCGGCGTATTCCTTGTCGCCGGCTTCCGGATACAGATGCACCTTGGCGCCGCCGTTCACGCCCTTGACCTTGCCCGACTCGATGGCGGCACGCAGGCGCGCCACTTCCGAAGCGGGCTGGGTGAAGGTCACCCAGATCGGATCGACCTGCTCGACGGTGGTCAGCTTGGTGGCTTCGCCCTTGCCGACCAGCGCACCTTCGGTCACCTGGGCCCGGCCCACGCGGCCGGAGATCGGCGACGTCACCGTGGTGTAGCCCAGGTTGATCTGGGCCGTGGTGACGGCGGCCTTGGCGGCGGCGATGTCGGCATTGGCCTGGCCAGCGGCGGCCACGGCTTCGTCATATTCCTGCTTGCTGACCGCGTTCACGGCCACCAGCGGCTTGTAGCGCTCCGCCTTCTGGCGCGCGGAGACCGCATTGGCTTCGGCGCGCTCCAGCTGCGCCTTGGCCGAGGCCAGCTGCGCCTGGTACGGGGCGGGATCGATGCGGAACAGCACCTGGCCGGCCTTGACCTCGCCACCTTCGGTGTAATTGCGCGACAGGACAATGCCTTCGACGCGCGCACGCACTTCGGCCGTGCGTACGCCTTCGAGACGACCCGGCAATTCATTGACAACGGCAACGGCAGACGGCGTGACGGTGACCACACCCACTTCCGGCGGCGGCATCGCGCCGCCCTGGGCTGCCTTCTGGCCACAGGCGGACAGCGCCAGGGCAGCGGCAGTGACGGCGGCAGCGACAGCTGCGCTACGGATACGTTGGGACTTCCTCATCGATAACCCCATGATGAAAATTTGAGATCCGCCGCGACGCCCCCAACGTGGAGCTGGAAGCAGGCGCGCCCCGGGGGCGGGGCGCGGCGGCTAAAAAGTGATGCCTGAGTCAAACAGACCCAAGGCGAGCGGGTGACTGGTCACCGCAACCGGGCAAAAAAACGGCTTGGCCGAAGTCCGGACAGGGGAGTAGTATAGATACATTCGCGCATGTATGTAAGTCCCGGTTACGAATTTAGCGCTGTTCGCAACACATGGCACCTGTTGTGTGCATTGGAATGTTCCGCGCCTGTGAGCACGATTGTTCCATTCAAGGTACGATGCGGCCGCCGGTGCGATTGAGCAATTTTTGGAAGAGAAGCCCTTCGGCGCACGTGCGCCAGGGATCAGGAGACCCGGATGGCCGCCCACTGGCCCCGGGCAAAGAGGAAATGGTCAGACGTACCAAGGAAGAAGCGCTCGAGACGCGCAACCGGATTCTGGATGCGGCGGAGGCCGTGTTTCACGCCCGTGGCGTGGCACGCCCGTCGCTGGCCGACATTGCCGAGGCGGCAGGCGTCACGCGCGGCGCGATCTACTGGCACTTCAAGAACAAGAGCGACGTGTTCGCCGCCATGGCCGACCGCGTGAACCTGCCCGTGGAAGCGCTGTGCGCGCCCGAGCGGCTTGCGCTGCAGGAAGACCCGCTCGGCGGCATCCGCGATATCTGTGCGTTCGTGTTCCGCCAGACCGTCACCAATCCGCAGTGGCGCCGCGTCTTCGAGATCATCTTCCACAAGTGCGAGATGGTGGAGGACAACGGCGCCATCTTTGAACGCCAGCGGGCGTCGCACCAGGACGGCACGGTCAAGATGCGCGAGCACCTGCGCCTGGCCATGGAACGCAACCAGTTGCCGGCGGACCTGGACCTCGATCTGGCCGTGATGGCATTCCACGCCGCGATCGGCGGCGTGCTGGCCCACTGGCTGTTTTCCCCCACCGATTTCGATCTGAGCCGCGAGGCCGAGCGCCTGGCGGACACCTTCATCGACACGCTGCGCCTGTCGCCGGCATTGCGCGTGGGCTATGTGCCGCGCCCGATGGCGCCGCTGGACCAGGAAATGGCGGCACTGTGCGAGCGCCAGCCGCAGGTCGTGGCCGAATAGCGTCTGGCGCCGGCTTCAGCCGGCCGCCAATCCAGTCGATTCAGCCGACACAATCCGACCCAGCCCGACTCAACCCTTGAGCGCCTGGCGCCAGCGCGCGAGGAAGGCTTTCTTGCGCAAGGCGTCCTGCGCGGCCAGCAGGCCGGGCCCCACGCTGATCGGCTTGAGCGCGTAGCCGAGCCGCTCGGCCAGGGCATTGGCCGTATGCGCGCTGTCGGTATCGGTGCGGATGGTATAGAGCTGCGACGTGGACTGCCCCAGCAGCGCCTGGCCCTCGCGCGACAACAGGTAATCCAGCCATAGCCGGGCGGCATTGGGCCGCGGCGCACGGCGCGCGATAAACGCCACGCGCGACATCACCAGCGTGTAGTCGCGCGGCGCAATCACGCCGATACCGGCGCCGCGCTCCATCAGCGACAGCGCGTACGACCCCAGCAGGTTGTATCCCAGCACCAGTTCCCCACTGGCAATACGCTCGACCATGTCGGCCGTGGACGCCGACAGTTGCACCTGGGCACGCCCGAGCGCCTGCGCCAGGTACCAGAATTCACTGCCCATGCGGGCGTCCTGCTGCGCCAGCAGGTAGCCCACGCCCGAGCGCTCCACGTCGTACGTCACCACCTTGCCGCGCCACTGCGGCGCATGCTCCTGCAGCAGGCGCGCCAGGCCGCTGCGGCTGCCCGGCACATGTGCCGACGCGAAATGCTTGCGGTTGTAGACGATGACGGCCGGCTCGAACGTGGTACCCCAGGCTTCGTCGCGCCACACCGCCCAGCTGGGCAAGCCAGGGCGTTCGGGCGAGTCGTAACGCTGGGCATGGCCATCGTTGACGAGCTTGATCTGCAGGTCCATGGCCGTGCTCCACAGCACGTCGGCGCAGGCGGCGTCGCGGCTCGGTGGGGCCGGCCCCATGCTCGCGCTCTCGGCCAGGAAGCGATCGTGCAGCTCCAGCGTGTTGAGATCCTGGTAGCGCACGTGCACGCCGGGATACCGCGTCTCGAAGCCCCGGATCAGCGGCTGCACCACTTCCAGATCGGTCGATGCGTAGATCGTGACGCCGCCCTCGCGCTGCGCGCGTGCAATGACGTCGGCGTAATCGCCCGGATAACCGTCCGGCGCGCGCGGCACAGGCTGGGCCAGCACCGGCAACCCCATGGCCATGGCCCCGCCTGCCAGCAGCAGCTGGCGGCGCGTGACGCAGGACGGTTCCGGCAGGGATGCGGATGCAATGGGCGGGGGCGGCACGGAAGAGACGACGTTGGTGTGCAGACGATGGGATGGCAGCCAGCAGACACCTGCGGGCAGGGCGGGGGTATTATAGGCGCCCGCGGCACGCACGGGCTGCCCGCGAGACACGACAAAAAGCGGGCAGAGGAGGTCCGGCATGCGCATCCTGCTGGTGGAAGACGAGGTAGAACTGGCCCGCTGGGTGGCGCGCGCACTGGAGCAGGGCGGCTTCGTCATCGAGCATGTCGCCGATGGCCTGCAGGCCGACACGCGCCTGATGGCCGAGGAATACGACGCCGTGGTGCTGGACCTGCGCCTGCCCGGCAAGGATGGCCTAGCCGTGCTCAAGACCATGCGCGGCCGCGACGACCGCACGCCGGTGCTGATCCTGACCGCACAGGACACGCTCGACGAACGCGTGCGCGGCCTGAACCTGGGCGCCGACGACTACCTGCCCAAGCCGTTCGCCATTGCCGAACTCGAAGCCCGCATCCTGGCCCTGATCCGCCGCAGCCGCGGTCGCGCGCATCCGCGCCTGCAATGCGGCACGCTGGTGTTCGACGGCGAGACGCGCAGTTTTACGCTGGGCGGCGGACCGCTGTCGCTGACCCCGCGCGAATCGACGCTGCTCGGCGCACTGCTGGCCCGTAGCGGCCAGCCGCTGACCAAGGCGCAGCTGCTGGACAAGGTGTTCTCGCTCGATGCCGACGTGAGCCCCGACGCCATCGAAGTGCTGGTCTACCGCCTGCGCAAGAAGCTGACCGGCCACGGCGTGACCATCGTCACGCTACGCGGGTTCGGCTACCTGCTGGAACCCGAAGCCACGGAACCGCCCAAGGCCGGAGCCTGACATGTGGCGTCGCCACCTGCGCCAGCGCGCACGCCTGCCGGTACGCCTGTGGCTGCGCGGCAGCCTGCGCCGCCAGCTGCTGATCCTGCTGGTGCCGGCGCTGGCGCTGATGATGGCCGTCGACACCTGGTTCACCTACGGCACCCTGCGCGATGCTGCCAACACGGCCTACGACCGCTCGCTATACGGCTCGATCCGCACCATCGATAACGCCATCGGCATGGCCGGCGAAAGCGTCCAGCTCACGCTGCCCGACGCGGCGATGGAGATGTTCGAGACGGCCGCGCAGACCCATGTGTTCTATCGCGTGTCGATGGAGCGCGGCACCCGCATCGAGACCGTGACCGGCTACGACGACCTGCCGCTGCCCAAGGGCGCGCTCGTCAACAACGTGCCGCGCTTCAACGACGCCGTCTACCACGGCGATCCGGTGCGCGTCGCCACGATGGCGCGGCCCATCTACCGGCCCGACGCCAACATGCGTGTCATCATCCAGGTGGCCGAAACCGCCGAGCCGCGCGCCGCCCTGATCGGCAACGTCTGGCGCAGCGCGCTGCTGCGCGATATCGCGCTGATCGTGCTGTCGGCCGTGATCCTGGTCGGCGGCATCACCTACGTGCTCAAGCCGCTGCAACGGGTACGCGACGATGTCCGAGCACGCTCGCCAGACGATCTCGCGCCGCTGGCCTTCGACGTGGTGCCCGTGGAAGTGCGGCCGCTGGTCGATGCGGTCAACCTGCACGTATCGCGCTCGGAAGCCATGGCGCAATCGCAGACGCAGTTCATTGCCGACGCCGCGCATCAGCTGCGCACGCCGCTGGCCATTCTCAAGACCCAGGCCGAATTCGCGCAGCGCCAGCTGCAGATGCGCCATGACGAGCCGGCCCGCGAGGCCGCCGCCGAAGCCGTAGGCGGCATCGTTACGCAACTGGAGCAGGCCGCACGCCTGACGAACCAGCTGCTGGCACTGGCCCGCGTGCGACAGCCGGGGCGCGATGGCGCCGCACAGGACGACGAAGCGGACATCATCGACGCCGTGACGGTGGCCGAGCAGGTTGCGCTGGATTACCTGCCACTGGCACGCGGCAAACAGCAGGATTTTGGATGGGAGCGTCCCGCCGGACTGACGCTGCCGGTACGCGCGGACGCGGCCCTGCTGCGCGAGGCGCTGGCCAACCTGGTACACAACGCCATCCAGTATTCGGGACGCGGCAGCCGCATCACGCTGTCCGCCGCCCAGCGTGACGGCCGCGCGCTGCTGGTGGTCGAGGACGATGGCCCCGGCATTCCGGAGAGCGAACGCGAGAAGGTGTTCGCCCGCTTCTACCGGCGTGTGGAAAACACCGAGCCAGGGTCCGGGCTCGGGCTGGCGATCACGCGCGAAATGGCGGCCAGGTTCGGCGGCACGGTGACGCTGCGCGATGCCACGCAGGGCAGGGGGTTGCGCGCGGAACTGAGTTTCGCGCTGATGGATGCGTAGCGAGCTTTTGCGCGCCGCTCCCATGACATGGAAGCGGCGCGCAAGAAAACCGGACGCCTTACTGTTTCATCGGCTTGCCCATCACCGCTCCCTTGCACGGGTCCTCACGCTCCTGGGCCGGCACGCGCACCACGACGTCGAAGCCCTTGTCGGGCGAGTCCGTCTCGATATAGCCGACGCTGAGTACACGCGTATCGCGTTCGGGCAGCCAGCGTGGCACGCCAATATCGCGCCGCACATGGCCGTTGCCGGCAATCAGCACCGCACCCCGGCTGGCATACGGCCGCAACGTCTGCGCCATCACAGCGTCGCGGGCGGCCTGGGCGTTCAGCATGCCCGGCAACATCGCCTTCGGGAAATGGCCGCAGTGGCCGGCGTCGAGCGCGGCGGTCTGCGCAGTCACGATATCGGCTGGCAACGCCCCATCCAGCCCCAGTGCGGTCTGCTGGTCGTTGGCGAAGACATCGCCATAGCCGCCGCGCACAATCTTTGCCGCATCGGCCCGGGACAGATTCGCCGCGCGTAGCGGCAGGTTGTACTGAAGCGCCAACGCCACCACGGGCTTGTACAGCGTCCAGTCCCATCCGCTCTTGGCGCCGCCCGCCTGTTCGATCAGATAGTCGGCATCGTGCGGCCGTTCGCGCCGTGCCCGCTCGATGTCGGGCTGGCGCTCCCGGTCGAACTGTTCCATCGCGATAGCCGGGCGCCAGCCCGCTTCCACCGCACGCGTCAGCGCCTGCAGGCGCTGCTGCTGGGCGGGCGCGCTGTCATGGACTTCGCCCAGCAGCACGTACGACTTGTCGGTGAATTTCAGGCTGATCGCCGCCGGCGTTGCGTTGGGCGGGGTGGCCGTCGATGCGCAACCCGTGGCAAGCGCCACGGCAGCCGCCATCGCAAGCAGGGCAAAGGGTGTGCGCATCATGGCCTTGCGGGCTCCGGTTGCGTTTGTGCCTGGGTGGCGCCGTTCGCTGCGGCCGGCGTCTCGGGTACGTAGACCATCGATCCGTCCTTCATGCGATAGGCCACGCCGGCCTTGATGCCGTCGCCCGACCCCACCTGGCCGCTGGCCTGGTAACGCACGATTTTCTCGCCCTGGCGCGACACGATTTCCATGTTCGGCTTGCCCGGGTTGGAGATGATCGTCACGTCCTGGTGCGTGAACGGATTGAGCGGGTTCTGCGCGATGGTCACCAGCAGCGCGGCAATCACCACCAGGAACACGTCGATCAGGTTCACGACCGACAGGATCGGATCGTCGGCCTCGCTTTCCTCAAGAAACTTCATGCCTCGGACTCCCATTGCGGGTGGGACTGGCCCAGCCAGACCAGTTCCTCGGCCAGCCAGCGCCGACGCACATTGACCACCCAGAACGTGATGCTGGCCGCGATCAGCGCCAGGATCACGGCCGAGAACGCGATGGTCAGGTTTTCGCCCACGTTGGCCAGGTTGCCGCCGGACAGCCCCTTGAGGGCCGGGCCCATCGGGATCATCGTCGCCACCAGACCCAGCATCGGCGCCACGCGCGTGGCAATGCGCGGGCGCTCCAGCAGCTTGTGCGCGGTCACGTCGAGCGCGTCGGGGTGGCTGACCTTGTGCCGGCGCGCCCAGGCCACCAGCGGATAGCCACGGCCCGAGCTGACGGGGTTGCGGCTGCGCAGCCAGGCCTGCATCGCAAAATCGCCAAGTGCCCAGAAGGCATAGAGGAACAGCAGCGCTATCAGCGCCAGCGTCGGGTACAGGAACAGCTGGCCAACGTCGTACATCAAGGTTTCAAGCAGGGTAGGGGTCATGGTCAAGCAAGGTCGTATATCTATATGATTAATGGTCAATGACTTTTGTAAGTCATCTAAATTCTTTACGTAAATATATAATTGGACGCCCCAGTTCCTCAGCCGCTCAATCGCCGCCGCGCGCTGATCGCGCCGCCGACGATGGCTGCCGCCAGGGCGATGCCACCGGCCAGCCAAGATAGCACCGGCACGATGGCAGCGGCAGGTGGCTTGCGCGCCTCCAGCTTCATGCCCTGCACCGGTTGCGGCCGGGCGGGGGCCGGAGGTTGCGACGGGGCCGATGGCGATGTTGCCGCCTCGGCTGCCTGCGTGGCTGGCTTGGGGCTGGGCGGCATGGGCTTAGGCCGGGCGGGTGCTGCCGACGGCTCCGTGCCGTACCCGGGTGCGTCGTTCGCCACGGCCTGTCGATAGGCGTTGAACTGGCGATTGTTGCTGCGGACATCGTGCCGCTGCGCCAGATCGTCGTAACGCCTTGCCAGCGTTTTCAGCAGCGCGGCATCGGCATGCCAGTAGCCCTTGCGCGCCGCTTCCAGCATCCGCTCGATGACCTGCGCCTGGGCCTGCGGCGCATGGCGCTCGAACCACGCGTTCAGGCCGAGCTTGTGCTTGTCGTTGACATACACCTCGGCGAATTCCGTCCACTGGTCGTCGCGCACGATCTCGGGCGAGACCGCCGTCCAGCCCCAGAAGTTATTCACGGTGTCGAGCATATTCAGCGCGCCGCTATAACCCTCGGCCTTCATGCCTTCGATCCAGCCCGGATGGAAGTAGCGCGTGCGCAGTTCCGTGGCCAGGAACGCCGCCGCCGTCTCCGTCTTGGCCTGGTTCGCATCACGCAGATTCGAGATCAGCAATTCGGGCGCCTTGCCGGTCAGGTGCCGCACGGCCAGCCCGATGCCGCCCAGGTACTGGAACGGGTCGTCGGTGGTCAGCATGCCGTACAGGTTCGAGCTGCGCGCCAGCAACGCACCATCCACGCCCTTCAGGTTCTCGGCATAGAGGTTGGCCTGCGGCAACTTCTCGCCCCAGTGCTGCGCATCGGGCCCGTAGGCATACTGCATGCGCGACAGGTACAGGTTGGCCAGCTTCGCATCCGCGGCCTTGCCACTGCCGAAGCTGTCGGTCTCCAGCGTCGCATCGTTCAGGCCCGTGCCGTAGTTGCCCGATTCGCTCGCAAAGATCCGAGTGATCGCCAGGTCGTCCACCCGATCCGGCGCCACCCCCAGCTTCACCAGCCGCGCACGCACGTCGCGGGTGTTGACGGCCACCACGTTGTCGGGCTCGGGCTGCGCGGCGGCCAGCTTCACGGCCTCGGCCAGCCACTTCATCAGGTTCGGAAAGTGGTCGCGATAGAGGCCCGTCGCGGACAGCACCGCGTCCACGCGCGGGCGGCCCAGTTCGCTCGGCGTCATCGACTCCACGCCCACCACGCGGCCGCCGTCGTCCCATTTCGGGCGGATGCCGAGCACGGCCATTGCCTGGGCTTCGAGCATGCCCTGGTGCCGCATCGTCTCGACGCTCCATAGTGAAAACGCCAGCTTCTTCGGATACTGGCCATGGCGTTTGCGCCAGTCGGCGATCATCGCTTCGGCAGCAGCCTGGCCGGCCTTCCACGCCTCGCGGCTCGGCACCTTCGATGGATCGAAGCCATAGAGATTGCGTCCCGTCGGCAAGGCATCGGGGTTGCGCACCGGGTCGCCGCCTGTACCCGTCATCACGTGGCGCCCGGCCAGCGCCGTGAGCAGGCCCTCAGTCTCAGGGCTCGCGTCAAGGCTGGCGTAGAGCTTGCGCGCCCGCTGCATGTCTTCGCGCTGCCTCGGGTCGGCCAGCGATTCGAGCGGGGCATTGTCGACCACGTAGCGGCGCACCATCGCGTACGGCGCGGTCTGCGACAGCTGCGCGTAGTCCACCGCGAACAGCTCCTCCGGCTCGTCGGGGAAGACGCGCTTGAGCCAATCCTTGCCCAGCATGGCCATGGTCGTGAACAGGCGCAGCCCCTGGTCCTGCGATTGCCCAAACGTGTGCAGCCCATACGGCTGCAGCGTGCCACCGAGTTCGTGCAGGCGGATGTGCAGGGCGTCCAGATAGGCCGCGAAACCTGCCCGCGCACGCGCCTCGGTCCAGCCCATGTCCTCGAACACGTGCATCGACTTGCTGCGCGTCAGGATGTCAGCCGCCAGCGTGTCTTTTACCGCGCCTTCGTCCTGCCCCAGATAGGCGTGCAGCTGGTCATGCAGCTGCGTCAGGTCGGTGTGCAGGCCGGCGGGCCGGAACGGCGGCGTCTGGTGGCTGATGATGACGGCGCGGCCGCGCCGCTTGGCCTGGATGGCCTCGCCCACGTCGTCAACGATGTACGGATAGATTACCGGTACGTCGCCCAGCACCAGGTACGGCTGGTCCGTCGTGGCCAGCGCGCGCTCCTTGCCGGGCGTCCATTCCTGCGTGCCGTGCGTGCCGTAGTGCACCAGCGCCTCACGGTCCTGGCGCGCCCACAGGTAGGCGGCCATGTAGAAATGGTTCAGCGGCGTCTTCGTGGAGTGATAGAGCGCCTTCTCGTCCGATTCGCTGCGCTCGCCACGCGGTGGCACCGGCATCAGCGCCACATTGCCAAGCTGCAGGCGCGGGATCAAGAAACCGGACTCGCCGTTGCGCGTGGTCGCCATCGTCGATTGCTCCGGCTGGCCCCACCGTCCCGTCACCGCCGCGCGCAGATCGGCCGGCTGCGCATCGAACCAGGCGCGATAGCGTGACATCGGCATCCATTCGGCCAACCCGGCATCGAGCAGCGGTTGCAGCCGATCGGTGCGATAGAACGGCGCCAGCAATGCGCCCAGGTCTCGCTGCAGGGTGGCTTCGTCCGCAGCCTCGGTGCGATAGCCCGTCGCCTGCAAGGCGGCCAGCGTGCCCGCCAGGCTCTTCGGCAGGTTCAAGAAGGACGCCGACAGGTTCTTCTCGCCGGCCGGATAGTTGTAGAACAGGATGGCAACGCGCTTGTCGGCGTTCGGCTTGCGTTGCAGCGCGGTCAGCGCAATGGCCTTGCTGGCCACGGCGTCGATCTGCGCAGGCAGGCTCACGATGGCGCCATCGCCCTTGGCCGTGGCGGCGGCCAGCATCGGATCGATCACCCCCGCGAGTTCGGGCTGCACCAAATAGAAGGGCGTATCGGTCAGGCTGATGCCATGCGGGTCGGCAGCCCAATCGGCCGCGTCGCCCTTGCGATACGGCATCACCTGCAGCACCGGGATGCCCAGCGCCTCGAACTCTGCCTTGCGGCCCTGCGGGTTCAGCATGATCTGTCCGTTGATCAGCACGTCGACCATGCGCTTGCCGCCGGGCGCGGCCATGCGTGTGATGCCGTCTGCGTCCATGACCGGCCCGTAGAACACCAGTGCACGGGCGTTGCGCGCCTCGATGCGTGCCACCAGGTCGTCGATGAACGCGCTGTCGAGCCCGGACACATAGGCCTGATGGATCGCCACGCCAACCACGGGCGCGCCCTCGGCGCCCGACGCGCGCAACGCCTCGATGGCCGACGCGGTCACCACGTTCGGCAGGCGCGGATGGTAGTACGCGGCCTTCGGAAAGATCATGGGTGGCGGAATCGACGGATCGTGACGCAGGCGGAAGTGATCGGCAGCCAGCGTGCGCATCATCGCGTCGAAGTTCGCCCGGCCACCGTTGGCGTAGTAGGCCTGCAACTGCGTGGCGAGCGCGTTATCGATGCCATGCGCCTCGAAGCGGTCCGTCGCCAGCAGCAGGCGTGGCGTTTTCGACTGGGTCCACAGCGGCCCGAGCTGCGCAAGCATGGCCGTAACGATGTGGTCGCGTGGCGCATCGACGATCAGCAGGTCTGTCTGCGTGGCAAAGGCATCGAGGTCCTTAGCGGCGAGCTTTTCGATATAGCGCGCCTCCAGCGCCATGCCTTGCCGGGCCGCCATGTCGCGCAGCGGCGCGAACTTGCCGGCGGGCACCGGCGATGTGGTCAGGATATGGATGGCCGGCGCGGCCAGGGCGGTCTGCACAGACAGCGCCAGCAGCAGTACGCCAAGCCACGCGGCCAACCATCTTGTCGTTTTCGATTGTGGGGACATCATGCCTCCTGGCTCGTCAAAACGCGACCTTCACGGCAGCGGCGACAGTACGACCCGGCTGCGTGTAGAAATCCAGTCCCGGCTCCGTGGCGGACACGCCGGTCTGGCGCACATCGCCCCACAGCCAGTACTTCTTGTCGAACAGGTTGTTGACGGCCAGCGTCAGCGTGGCGCGCTTGCCGATGCGCCACCAGGCCTGCAGGTCGACCACGCCATAGCCGCCCGGCTTGAAGTACGTAAAGGACGAATCGTCAGTGCGCGTCACCGCCCTGGCGCCGCGCCAGCGCACTGCCGCGCCGGGGCCTTCGCCCACCGACGGCTCCCACGTCAGGCCCGCCGACGCACGCAGCGGCGACACGCTGTTCAGCGGCTGGTCCGTCTGCTCGTTGGTGCCGTGCGCGTAGGCCACCGCGCCGTCGACACGCCACTGCGGCAGGAAGCGCCACACGCCGCGCCATTCGGCGCCGTAGATGCGTACCTTCGCCTGGTTGCGATACTGGTAGGTGGCGCGCAGCCCCGGCAGGCAGGCGGGGTCAGACGGACAGGTCAACTGCACCTGTTCGATGAAATCCTTGTACCGGTTGTCGAACACGGCCACGCTGGTCTGCACGTTTTCGTCGGTGTAACGCACGCCCACCTCCAGCGAGCGGCTCTTCTCCGCATTCAGGTCGCCGTTCGGCGCCGCGCCATAGCCCTGCACCGGGTTCCGGAAGCTGCCGTTGATCTCCTGGTAGTTCGGCGCGCGATAGCCAAACACGTACTGCGCCCACACGTTGACGCGCTCGGTGGCCTGCCACAGCGCCGACAGCTTCGGCGACAGGTTCGAGTCGCTCTGGCTGATGGCCGGCCTGGCGGCCACGCTGTTGTACAGCGCGTCGTTGTCGGGCCCCAGCGAATAATGGTCGAAGCGCAGGCCCGGCGTCACGGTGACCCGGCCCCCCAGGAAGCGCAGTTCGTCCTGCACGAACACCCCCACCTGACGCGTCTCGCCCTTCGGGAAGTCGTGCAGCGGGAAGTTCTCGCCGGCCAGCGACTTCGTGGTGGTGCCTGCGGTGGTGTTGACCACAGTGGCGTCGCGATACTCCTGAGACTCGGTGCGGATGAAGTCGACGCCGCCGATCACACGGTGTTCCACGTTGCCCGTGCTGAACGACTTGTCGGCCTGGAAGTTGAAGCCGGTCTGCTGCTGCGCAAAGCCGAAGCCCAGCGCCACGTTGCACAGGTTCGTGCCGGCCGTGGTGCCCGAGCATCCCGCGCTGGTACGGCTGCGCACCTGGTTGGTCAGGGTGGCGGTCTGGCTCTTCTGGTAGTAGACGGCCGCGGTCAGGCGGTCGAGCACACCGTTTTCCGGGCGCCATTCGTAATCCAGCGATACGCGATTGCGCTCCATGTCTTCGGTGCCGCTGGCCGACGTCACGCGCGGCAGCGACGGGGACAGGCGCAGGATGTCGGTCGTGCTGCTGGCGTCGCGATGTTCGTAGGTCAGCTTGAAGCGCTGGCGCGGCGTGGCATTGAGCACGATCTTGCCGAGATAGGCATTGGTTTCCACGTCCTGCGGGTTCGGCTCGCTACGCGAGGTGGACACCGAGCCGTCACCGCCCATGTTCTGCATCTCGTGCGCCGTGCGGTGCGCGTACATGAACAGGCCCTGGACCATGTCGTTGCCGCCCGCCACGCCGACCGTCTGGCCGAATCCGTTGTCGATGCCGTTCCAGCCCAGGCCCGCCTCGCCGCCCACGGCCTTGCCGCGCATCAGGTCCTGCGGGTCCTTGGTCGCGTACGACACCACGCCGCCGATGGCATCGGACCCATACAGGCTCGACGCCGGTCCGCGCAGCACTTCCACGCGCTTCAGGAACGAGAACTCGGGCGCGTCGCGCGTGGATGTGGAGATGTTCGACGGGCCGCCACCGCTGTAGAAGTCGGGCAGGCGCACGCCGTCCACCATCTGCAGCACGCGGTTGTCTTCGATCCCCCGGATGTTGATGCTGCCGGCACCGTAGCGGCGGCGATCGCGCGGCACGTCGATGTCCGGCTCGTCGGCGAACAGGCCGGCCTCGTCCACCGGCATCGACTGCCCGATCTTGCGCGCGTCCTCGACGGTAATGGTCGAGGCCACGGCGTCGGCGCGTTCTTCGGTACGCGTGGCGGTGACCACCACCTCACTCAACTGCGGCGCGTCGACGGCCCACAGTGGCGTGCAAAGCGTGGCGCAGACGGCGGCAACCGGCGTGAACCGGACAGCGGCGCGCACCCGACGCGCCAGGAAACAGCGTTTCATTGGATTTCCCCTTTAAAGCATGCGAAACGCTGGCTGGCTCGGCGCGCCGGAACGAGCGTCCGGACAGCGGGGGGGCGAAAGGCTGGCTGACGTATGACCGGCGAGCCTCTGGTCGTCATTTATTTTGGCCGCCGTTGAAAACGAGAATTATTCTCGTTTGATGCGGATATGACAAGTACTCGACTTGAAAGGCCGTCGACGCCTGTGGTTTTTCGGGAAAGAAGGCGGGAGGAGGGGGAAAAGCGGGGCCGGAGATGGCGTCCCCTCCCGCGCGCGGGGAGGGGACGCACTCACGGTGTCAATCAGTGCGCAACCGCCTCGGGCTGCTTCTGTTCCAGCGGATTGCCTTCGGCGTCGATCTGCAGCGGGCCGGTGCCCGAGTAGCGGTCCAGCGCCAGGTAGATCACCGGCGTGATGAACAGCGTGATGACCTGCGAGAACAGCAGGCCGCCCACCACGGCCAGCCCCAGCGGCTGGCGCAGTTCGGCGCCCGCGCCCAGGCCCAGCGCCAGTGGCAGGGCACCCATCACGGCGGCGAACGTGGTCATCATGATCGGCCGGAATCGCAGCAGGCACGCCTGCCGGATTGCCTTGCCTGGCGCCATCCCGTGCTCGCGCTGCGCCGCCAGCGCGAAGTCGATCATCATGATTGCGTTCTTCTTGACGATACCGATCAGCATCAGCACGCCGATTGTTGCAATCAGCGACAGTTCGACGTTGAAGATGAACAGCGTCAGCAGCGCGCCGATGGCCGCCGACGGCAGGCCGGCCAGGATAGTCAGCGGGTGGATATAGCTCTCGTAGAGCACGCCCAGCAGCGTGTATATCACTGCGATGGCCGCCACCAGCAGCACCACCTGCGTGGCCTGCGACGACTGGAACACGGCCGCGTCGCCCCCCCAGCTGGTGAAGATCGACGACGGCATCTCGATTTCCCTGCTGAAGCGGTCGATCAGCTTCGAGGCATCGCCCAGCGCCGCACCCGGGGCCAGGTTGAACGACACCGTCACCGACGGCAACTGGCCCTGGTGGTTCACCGCGATCGGGCCCACCCGGCGCTCGGTCGTGGCAAACGCCGACACCGGCACCATCTGCCCGGTCTTGCTGCGCACGTAGAGCTTGGAGAACGCGGTCTCGTCCACGCGGTCGACATCGGCGGCGGTCAGGATCACGTAGTAGTTGTCGATCGGCGTGTAGATCGTCGACACCTGCCGCTCGCCGAACGCCGTGTACAGCGCCGCGCGCACGTCCTGCATCTGCACGCCCATCGCGTTGGCCTTGTCGCGGTCGATGGTCAGCTGTGCCTCCAGGCCCGACTGCTGCGAATCGCTGGTCACGTCGCGGAACACCGGCTCTGCGCGCATCCTGGCCATGAGCTTGTCGCTGAATTCCTGCAGTTGGCCCGGCTTCACGCTCTGCAGCGTGTACTGGTAGCGGCTCTTGCTCTGGCGGCCGCCCAGGCGCAGGTTCTGCACCGGCGAGAAGTACACCTGCAGGCCCGGCACACCCGACACATCCTTGCGCAGCGACTCCACCACCTGCGGCATCTTCGGGCGCTGGCCCAGCGGCTTCAGCTCCACGAACATGCGGCCCGTGTTGATGGCCGGCGACGGGCCGCCGCCAATCGACGCCACCACGCTCTTCACCGCCGGGTTGGCGCGGATGCGCTCGGCGGCGTCACGCAGGCGCTCGGACATCGCATCGAACGAAATATCCTGCGGCCCTTCGGCGTTGACCTGGATCTGGCCGATGTCCTCCTCGGGGAAGAAGCCCTTGGGGATCTTCACGAACAGCACGGCGGTCAGCACGAACGTCAAACCCGCCGCCGCCAGCACCACGCGCCGGTGCGCCAGGCACCAGTCCAGGCCGTGCGCGTACTTGTGCAGCGTCCACTCGAACAGGTCTTCAAACCACTGCGTGGCACGCAGGCCGATGGTCTGCTTCTGCTGCACGTGGTGTGCCGGCGCGCCTTGCGGATGATCGCCATAGGTATGCTGCGATTCATCGATGGGCACGTTTTCGGCCGACAGGAAGCGCGCGCACAGCATCGGAATCAGCGTCAGCGACACCAGCGCCGACACCAAGATCGACAGCGACACCACTGCGGCGAATTCGTGGAACAGCAGGCCGATCACGCCCGGCATGAAGAAGATCGGGATAAACACCGCCACCAGCGAGATCGAGATCGACAGGATGGTGAAGCCCATCTCGCGCGACCCCACCAGCGCGGCCTTGAGCGGCGGCACGCCTTCCTCGATGTGACGCACGATGTTCTCTAGCATCACGATGGCGTCGTCCACCACCAGGCCAACGGCCAGCGTGATGGCCAGCAGCGACACGTTGTCGAGGCTGTAGCCGAACGCCTTCATCAGCGCCACGGTGCCGATCAGCGAGATCGGCAGCGACACGGTGGGGATCAGCGTGGCGGCCGCGCGGCGCAGGAACAGGAAGATCACCATCACCACCAGCGCCAGCGTGAACTGCACGTCGTGGATCGACTCGCGGATGGAGTTCGAGCGGTCGTTCACCACGCTCACATTGACCGACGCCGGCATCTGCTGCACCAGACGCGGCAGGGCGCCCTTGATGCCATCGACCACTTTCACCGTATTGGCGTCGGGCTGGCGCAGCACGGCCAGCACGATCGACCGCTCGTTGTTGAGCCAGCTGCCGGTCTTGATCGTCTCGACGCTGTCTTCCACGTCGGCCACGTCAGACAGCCGCACCACGGCGCCGCTGGGCTGGCTGGCCACGATGATGTTGCGGAACGCGTCGGCGCTGGTCATCTGGCGGTTGGCCTGGATGGTCAGCGTCTGGCGCGCGCCGTCCAGCGTACCCACCGGCGTGTTGGCGTTGGCGCGATTGAGCGCCGTGGCCAGTTCGTCGAGCGTCATGCCGCGGGCGGCCAGCGCGTCGGGGTGGGCGCGTACGCGCACCGAGAACCGCTTCTGCCCGAAGATCTGCACCTGGGCCACGCCGGGCAGCGTGGCCAGCGTGGGCGAGATCAGATTGTCGCCAAACGCGTTCAGCTCGCCCAGGCTCATCGACGGCGAGTTGATGGCCAGCAAGATCACCGGCGCATCGGCCGGGTTCACCTTGCGGTACGACGGCGGCACCGTCATCTCGATCGGCAGCGACCGCTGCGCGCGGAACAGCGCGGCCTGCACGTCCACGGCCGCGTCGTCGATATTGCGGTCGCTGTTGAATTCGATCGTGATGCTCGAGTTGCCGAGCGTGTTCGACGAACTGATCACCGTCACGCCCGGGATCGTGGCGAACTGCTTCTCGAGCTGCGTGGCCACCGACGCGGCCATGGTCTCGGGGCTGGCGCCGGGCAGCGTGGCCGTGACCTGGATCACGGGCGAGTTGAAGCTGGGCAGGGCCGCGATCGGAATCGTCGGGTACAGCACGATGCCCGTGACGATGACGGCCAGGCACAGCAGTACCGTCATCACGGGCCGGCGGATACAGAGCTCGGACAGCGACATGGTCTTAGTGCCCGCTATTGGCCGATGCCGGCGCCGCGGCGGCGGGCGCCGAAGCACCACGCGCTGCGGCCTCGCGCACCAGCGTGCCCGGACGCAGGTTCTGCGCGCCTTCGGTCACCACGCGGGCACCCGGCGGCACGCCTTCCACCACGGCGGCGGCGGCGGTGGTCACCACCACCTTGACGGGCACGCGCGCCACCTTGCTGTCGGGCTGCACGGTGTAGACGAACCGGCCCTCGGGCCCCGTCACCACGGCCTGGGGCGGCACGCTCAGCGCGTTCTTCAGCACCTGCACCGTCGCGTTCACATTGGCGTAGGTGCCAGGCCAGAGCCGGTGCTCGTCGTTGGGAAACATCGCCTTGACGCGGATGCTGCCGTACTGCGGGTCCACCGTATTGTCGACGAACGTGATCTTGCCGCTTACCGGGGACGGATTGCCGTCGTTGGGCTGCGCGGACACCGTGACCGGGCCCGCCTGCAGCGCCTCGCGCAGCGCGGCCAGCTGGCGCTCGGGCAGCGTGAACATCACCGTGATCGGTGCGATCTGGGCGACCGTCACCATCGCGGGCGTGGTAGTGGTGTTGGCCGGCGTCACCAGCGAGCCCGGAAACACGTTGATCACGCCGGTGCGGCCGCCGATGGTGGCCCGGATCTGCCCGTAGCTGATGGCCACCTGGCCGGCCTCGATGGCAGCCTGGTCGGCCCGGATCGTGGCTTCAAAACCGTCGACCTTGGCCTGGGCGGTATCCACCGCGCTGCGCGAGATGAAATTGCGCTGCAGCAGTTCCTGGCTGCGGGCCAGCGTGCGGCGCGCGTCGGACAGATCGGCCTGGTCGCGCATCAGCTGTGCACGGGCTTTGGCCAGGTTGGCCTCGTCCATGCGCGTGTCCAGCGTGAACAGCAGGTCGCCCGGCTTCACGGACTGGCCTTCCTTGATATGTACGGTGCGCACGGTGCTGGAAACCTGCGGACGCACGTCCACGGTCTGCATCGCGGTCACGGTGCCGTTGGCGGTCACCTCCACGGGCACGTCGGCCTGCCGGACCACCGCGGTGCTCACGGTAGTGACGGCCGGGCCCTTGGCCACCGGCTTCGGTGCCAGCCACGCTTTCCAGCCAAACCAGCCTGCCAGAGCCAGTACCACCAGCCCTGCAATGGCCACCCAGGGCGATGTGCGGCCGCGTCCTGCCGAAGTGGACGCGCTCCAGTTGCCATCGACGAAGCCTTTCGGCTGGTCGATCCCGTCTGTTTTCATGTGAGGACCCTCAAATGCAGCATGGCGCGCTCCCCAAATGGCCCCGGCTTCTTGGATCCGGTCGTGCCCGCGCAAATCGCTACTAGTACCGCATTGCCCTTTCTAGGCAAAGTGCGATGTATTACAAGCCATTACAGCATCATCGGGGGAGGATGTCTGGACCAGCAGGGAAGGGTCGCTCGAATTGCTTGTATCAGAAGCAAAACATTAGCAGAAATGCGTGACGACTCAACTCGGGACTAACGCGGGCTTATGCGCGATGTTCGCGGCACGTGGCGATTCAGGCGCCAGAACGCTGGCTCAGGCACGCCATGGAGACCTGGCGCGGGCCCGGCGTCAGCACCATGCTGTCGCCGGCGCGGATCACGCCGGATTGGACCACGCTCAGGTACACGCCGGAAAAGCCACTGTGCGTCATGTCGCGCACCGCCTGGGCATACCCCATCACCGCGTTGAGCTTGTAACAGGGCCGACGTGGCGATTCCACCACAAGTTCCACTTCGCCAACGCGCAGGCGGTCGCCCACCCACAGCGCGGCTTCGAGCAGGCCCTGGGTCGTCAGGTTTTCGCCCATCGCGCCAAAAGCCAGCGGCCGCTCGGCTTCTTCCACGCCGGCCTCGCGGCGGCGCGCATTCCACCACGTGTAGTGTTCGATCGGATAGGCATACACGGCCCGGCCCGGCCCCCCGTGAATGGTGCGATCCACCTGCTCGTCGCCCGCCAGCCCAAGGCGATGCACGCCCACGGCAATCGGGTGATGCAGGGTGCTCAGGGGATGCTTGCGGATGGCCGACATGACCACCGCCTCGGTGCCGGCCCCGGCCACCACCAGGGGCAGGGCCACGCCGACATTGATCGCGAGCACACGACCGACAGCCGTGCCACCGGCGCCTGCGGGATTGGGACGCGGATCGGATTCGGCCACGGTACGCCCTCCTTGCGTGTGCGGGGCCTGCGCGCATGCACCGGAACGCGGTGCCACGCGCTGACGTTTTGAACCGAGTGTACCGGCTCGTCCGCTCGTTGGAAGGGGGGCAATGTGGGGAAACAGACGCACGCGGGGCAGGCGTGCGTCAGGCGGCTGGCGGCGGGGACGGCGCCCCGGCCAGACTCAGCGCGACAGGTCGGGCGTCAGCGCCTTGGGATTGACGATGCTGTCGTGCTTGCCGCCCAGCACATCGAGGATGTTCTGGAAGGCAGTGCGGAAGTACAGCTCGTAGCTGTCGCGCTCCACGTATCCCAGGTGCGGCGTGCAGATGCAGTTTTCCATGCGCAGCAGCGCGTGGCCTTGCAGGATCGGCTCGGACTCGAACACGTCCACGGCCGCCATGCCCGGGCGCCCCCGGTTCAGCGCCGCCACCAGGGCGTTTTCCTCGATCAGCTCGGCACGGCTGGTGTTGACGAACAGCGCCGTGGGCTTCATGCGCTGCAGGTCGGCCAGCTTGACGATGCCACGCGTCTCGTCCGTCAGGCGCAGGTGCAGCGACAGCACATCGCTGTCGGCAAAGAGCTGTTCGACGGATTCGGCCACGTTCAGGCCGTCCTCGCGCGCGCCCTGCTGCGACGCCTCGCGGCCCCAGACCAGCACGTTCATGCCGAAGGCGCGGCCGTAGCCGGCCAGCAGGCGGCCGATCTTGCCATAGCCCCAGATGCCCAGCGTCTGGCCGCGCAGCACCTGGCCCAGGCCGAAGTTCGGCGGCATGGTGGTCGATTTCAGGCCCGACTGCTGCCAGGCACCGTGCTTGAGGCTGGCGACGTACTGGGGAATGCGCCGCTGGGCGGCCATGATCAGCGCCCAGGTCAGTTCCGCCGGCGCCACCGGCGAACCCACGCCCTGCAGCACCACCACGCCACGGTCGGTACAGGCATCCAGGTCCACATGGCTGCCGGCACGGCCGGTCTGGCTGATGATCTTGAGCTTGGGCAGCTTTTCCAGCAATTGACGCGTTACCCGCGTGCGTTCGCGGATCAGGACCAGCGCTTCCACGTCCGAAAGCCGCGCGGCCAGCTGGCCTACGCCCTTGACGGTGTTGTTGAAGACCTTGACGTCGTGCCCTTCCAGCAGGGTAAAGCACGGCAGCTTGCGTACGGCGTCCTGGTAATCGTCGAGAACGGCAATC
This sequence comes from Cupriavidus pauculus, assembly GCF_002858765.1. Lineage (GTDB taxonomy): Bacteria > Pseudomonadota > Gammaproteobacteria > Burkholderiales > Burkholderiaceae > Cupriavidus > Cupriavidus pauculus_B. Next base: position 197,047 of record NZ_PJRP01000001.1, on the reverse strand, counting down.
TTCATGGGTGACTCTTTGACCTCGGGGGCTTGGTGCGCGCGGCCACAGAATCAGCGCGCGACCGACAGTATTGTTGACTTCCCTGACGCAACATTGACAGATGACAGTCCCGGCGGGCGGCCCCGCACGGCAAGGGTGCGCGGGGGATTTCCGGCATTCTGGCAGGGGAAACAATGCTGCGCAGCAAAAAACAGGGTGTCCGTACAGTGGTATTCTTGCCCGCCTCCGCGGCGCAACAGTGCGGGCAACAGTGCGGTCGAGCCAAGCTCCCGCCCCCTGTTCGCCGCCGGACAATGCCCGACCGGACCCTGCCACCCGCCAAAAGCGGGCGAAGCGCAACTGTAGCGCAGCCGCAGGGACCCCCGCGACCATTTGCGCGGATTCGGTCGTCGCCGAGTTGTAACGGGATGTGACGGTCATCCAGCGAGTGCGCCATGCCCAACGCGGGCGTGCCGCGCCGACGTCCGCCTTTCCCCGAAAGACCCGGCAACGCCCAGATCGGACATGACACGGTTTCCCTTTTGCTTTGGAGCAGTCAGATGAACCACCCCACCATGCAAGGCACCCCGGCACTGAACGTGCCGACCTGGGTAAAGAACCAGAAACTGGTCGCCTGGGTTGCAGAAATTGCCTCTCTCACCAAGCCTGACCAGATCTACTGGTGCGACGGCTCGCAGGAAGAATACGACCGCCTGTGCGAACAGATGGTGGCCGCGGGCACCATGCGCCGCCTGAACCCGGCCAAGCGCAAGAACTCGTTCCTGGCCCTGTCCGACCCGTCCGACGTGGCACGCGTGGAAGACCGCACCTTCATCTGCTCCGAGAAGAAGGAAGACGCAGGCCCGACCAACAACTGGACGGCCCCGGCCGAAATGCGCACGACGCTGGCCGGCCTGTTCGACGGCTGCATGCGCGGCCGCACCCTGTACGTGGTGCCGTTCTCGATGGGCCCGCTGGGTTCGCCGATCGCCCACATTGGCGTGGAGCTGTCCGACTCCCCGTACGTGGCCGTGAACATGCGCATCATGACCCGCATGGGCCGCGCCGTGTATGACGTGCTGGGCACCGACGGCGAGTTCGTGCCGTGCGTCCACACCGTGGGCAAGCCGCTGGTGGCCGGCGAAAAGGACGTGGCCTGGCCGTGCAACCCGACCAAGTACATCGTCCATTTCCCGGAATCGCGCGAGATCTGGTCGTTCGGCTCGGGCTACGGCGGCAACGCGCTGCTGGGCAAGAAGTGCTTTGCACTGCGCATCGCCTCGACAATGGGCCGTGACGAAGGCTGGCTGGCCGAGCACATGCTGATCCTGGGCGTGACCTCGCCCGAGGGCAAGAAATACCACGTGGCCGCCGCGTTCCCGTCGGCCTGCGGCAAGACCAACTTCGCCATGCTGATCCCGCCGACGGGCTTCGATGGCTGGAAGATCACCACGATCGGCGACGATATCGCCTGGATCAAGCCGGGCCAGGACGGCCGCCTGTACGCGATCAACCCTGAAGCTGGCTACTTCGGCGTGGCCCCGGGCACGAGCGAGAAGACCAACTACAACGCGATGGCGACCCTGAAGGAAAACGTCATCTTCACCAACGTCGCGCTGACCGATGACGGCGACGTGTGGTGGGAAGGCATGACCCGCGAAGCCCCGGCGCACCTGATCGACTGGCAGGGCAAGGACTGGACGCCGGCCATCGCCAAGGAAACCGGCGCCAAGGCCGCCCACCCGAACGCGCGCTTCACGGCGCCGGCGTCGCAGTGCCCGTCGATCGACGACAACTGGGACAACCCGGCTGGCGTGGCCATCGATGCATTCATCTTCGGCGGCCGCCGCAGCACGACGGTGCCGCTGGTGACCGAAGCCCGCAACTGGACCGAAGGCGTGTACATGGCCGCCACGATGGGTTCGGAGACCACCGCTGCCGCCGCCGGCCAGCAAGGCGTGGTGCGCCGCGACCCGTTCGCGATGCTGCCGTTCTGCGGCTACAACATGAGCGACTACTTCGGCCACTGGCTCGCGCTGGGCAAGAAGCTGGAAGCCGCTGGCGCCAAGCTGCCGAAGTTCTACTGCGTGAACTGGTTCCGCAAGGACGCGGACGGCAACTTCGTGTGGCCGGGCTTCGGTGAAAACATGCGCGTGCTGTCGTGGATGATCGACCGCGTGGAAGGCAGCGGCCAGGGCGTGGACCACGTGTTCGGCACGTCGCCGCGTTACGCCGACCTGAACTGGGACGGCCTGCCGTTCACGGCCGCGCAGTTCGACCTGGTCACGTCGATCGACCAGGACGCCTGGCAGAAGGAACTGGCCCTGCACGACGAACTGTTCACCCAGCTCAAGCACAACCTGCCGCAGGCCCTGGTGGAAACCAAGTTGGCCCTGGCCAAGCGCCTGGGCTGATCGCCCCGGCTGCACAGGCTGCATCGAAAGCCGACCGGCATCGCCGGTCGGCTTTTTTGTTTGTCGGGGTGCCTGGGGCGCAGACCCGGGTCAGCCCTTGATTGCCTTGCGCTGGCGCTTGAACGCCTTCAGGGCCGCAACGGCAAACAGCTGGCTACGCCCGACCTCGGCGTGCGGCGTCAGCTTTCCATCACGGACGAAGCGCCGAAACGTGGCCATCGAGACTTCAAGATACTCGGCGGCTTCGCTGGCGGTGAATTCGGCGTCAGCCAGGTCGCCAAACACTTCGTCGTGGCTGAAATTCTCGTTGCGGAAAGCCTGCTGCCCCACCAGCAGGAAAAAGGCTTCGCGTTCGACTGCCGGCAGCTGGCGCAGGTCGTTGAACAGGGCTTGTGCGGTCATGGTCTTCATGCGTTCCTCTCTGCTCTGAGATACCTCTTCAAAAGGTCATAGAAGTTCTCGTGTGGCCCCACCTGATAGAAGTCAATCATGACGAGTTCAATATCGATCCCTTCAGCGGCCTGTTCAGGCGACGGCCCCCGATAGGCCATCAGGTATTCCTGCCGGTGAAATCGGAATTTGTGTACCCGGATGCCAGCCAGGTCGCCCGCCTTCGGTTCGCCGGTCGCTGGCGCATCGCAAACTAGTTCCACCTCGTCTTCGATGACCTTCTGAAGCGGTCTGCCCGCTTTTTTGACGAAGTCCCGGAAAGGCCGTTTGTAGTTGGGTGTCGCGATCATTTATCAGATCAATGTTGATTGTATAACAGATCACGATGCGAGCAAAGGCACCGCGAAAGCGCAACGCACGTCAGCATCCCGCGACGTTACGCAGTACCCGGTCGATTGGGGTTAAGACGATTCTTGAAGTGATATCGCCCTGCTTCAGCGCAAGGCGGCTGGGGGCGCAAGGGAGCCCCCGCTGTGCAAACTAAGCCGGATCGCTCTCGATCCCAAGCTGCTGGACCGCGTACTTCACCAGTTCCGCGCGGCCTTCGATGCCGAGCTTCCGCTTCAGGTTGAGGCGGTGGGTTTCCACGGTGCGCACCGATACGCCCAGGCGCGCCGCGATGTCCTTGTTGGACTGGCCGCGGCCGATGCCGTGGAGGATGTCGCGTTCGCGCGGCGTCAGGGCGTCGAGCGGGCTGATCGCGTGCTCGGCCATGCCGCGAGCGATGCGCGCGCTGTAGAACACCCGTCCGGCCAGCACGGCTTGGATGGCGGCCATCAACTCGTCGGCCGGCGCGTCCTTGAGCACGTAGCCGCGGGCGCCTGCCCGCATGGCCTGGCGCACGTATTCCAGGTTGTCGTGCATCGACACGATCAGCACGGCCACTTCGGGGTACACATCGTGCAGCGCCCCGGCCAACGCGATGCCACCCATGCCGCGCATGCCGATGTCGGTGATCACCAGCTCGGGCAGGTTGGCCGGCCCGGCGCCGGCCAGCCAAGCCAGCGCGGCTTCGCCATCGTCGGCTTCGCCCACCACCTCCAGGCTGGGCTGCAGCGTCAGGTGCATGCGCATGCCGTCGCGCACCAGTGCGTGGTCGTCGATCAGCAGCACCCTGGCTGGGGCGTTGGAGGGAGGAATGACGGGATCGTCGTCGTGCGCAACGGTCATAGGGGTCAAGACAGCGGAATATCGGAAGGGGGAGTGACCACCGGCAGCATTGCCACGAGCCGCGTGCCCGACGGCATCGACACGATGTCGAACTGGCCGCCCAGCGCCGCCATGCGCTCGCGCAGGTTACGCAGGCCGATACCGCGCTGCGGGTCGTGCTGCATGCGGGCCACGTCGAAGCCGGTGCCGTTGTCGCGCACCGTCAGGCGGGTTGCCGATGGAGAAAATTCGAGTTCGACATCCACGCGCGAGGCATGCGCGTGGCGTTCGACGTTGGTCAGCGCTTCCTGCGCGATGCGGAACAGCGCCGTAGCCTGTTCGTCGGCCAGTTCCCGGGGCTTCCCGCTCTGGGTGACCCCAACCTGCAGCGTGCTGCCGGACTGCATCTCGCGCGCCAGGTGCTGCAGCGCGGCGTACAAACCCAGATCGTCGAGCAGGGCGGGCCGCAGGTTGCGCGCCACGCGTCGTACTTCATTGAAAGCGGAATCGAGCCGGTTCAGCGCCATGCCCAGGATGGGCGCCACCGACGCGCTTTCGGATGGCGCCAGGCGGATGCGGTTGGTGGCGGCTTCCAGCACCAGCTTGACCGATACCAGCAGCTGGCCAATGCCGTCGTGCAGTTCGCGCGACAACCGCGCACGCTCTTCCTCCTGCGACTGCACCACGCGCTGCGCCAGTTGGCGCAGCTTGGCGTCGGCCTCGCGATGTTCGCTGATATTGAGCGCGAGCCCGCTGGCAGCCACCAGCAGGATGCTGACGGCGGCGATCACGCCGATCCAGGCCATGGTCTCGCGGATATCGGTCTCGGCGCGCGCGTCAAGCTGCCGCAGCGTCTGTTCGACATCGTCCAGGTAGATGCCGGTACCCAGCATCCAGCTCCAGCCGGGCACGGCCACCACGTAGCCCAGCTTGGGCACGGTCTGTTTCGACGACGGCTTCTGCCACATGTAGCGCACCGAGCCACCGCCCGCCTTGGCAGCGGCCACCAGTTTCTGGATCGTCAGCGCGCCTTGCGGATCACGCATCAGCCACAGGTCCTGGCCTACCAGTTCCGGCTGGCGCGGATGCATCAGATTCCGACCTTGCAGGTCATACAGGAAGAAGTAGCCGTCGGGGCCGTAGTCGAGCCGGGCCAGGGCCTCCATGGCGGCCTGGCGCGTGGCGTCGTCGGTGCGGCCCGACTGCACCATCGGCGCGATGGCACTCTGGGCCAGGTCCACGTAGTGGCGCAGCTCGGCTTCCTTGCTTTGCAGGTAGGCGGCTTCCACCAGCGCGCGTTCGTGACGCACCAGCGCGGTGGCCTGGTAGCGCACGGCCAGCGCAATGCCCAGCATCGCGACGGCCAGTGGCGCCACGGCCAGCAAAAGTATCTTTTGGCGGAGTTTCATCTGAGCCGGGGGTAAACACCGATGCCGGGAAGGCCGCTTGATCTCGTCGGCCTACGTACTACTACGCACGGGTGTTGCGTAGTTTCGCGCTTGTGCCGCCATGGGCGGGTGTCAATACTACACGCCGGATACGCGCCCGGGCCCGCCCGCTGCGCAAATCCGACGCAGCAGGTGCTCTCTGGCCCAGGCGATACCGCCCCCTGAGAGCACTGTCTGCCTGCACGACAAGATCCGGGTCCAGACGAGAAACAGACCGGACGCCGCAGACATCCAGGAGACTCCCTTTCCGCGCGATTGTCGGTGGCGCCATCCGGCACCGCCCCCGCTGCCCGGGCTCCCTGTCGCCGCAGGTTCTTTCAGCCGGTCTGAGGAGACCCTTCAACATGAATCGCATCGGACAACACCTGTTGTGGCTGGCCGTCGCCGTGCTCGGCGCGTTTGCCTTCGCCACTGTCGCGCTGTCGCGCGGTGAAGCCGTCAGCGCACTGTGGATCGTGGTTGCCGCGCTCTGCATCTACCTGATCGCCTACCGCTACTACAGCCGCTTCATCGCCGACAAGGTGATGCAGCTCGACCCCAAACGCATGACGCCCGCGTGGCGCCACAACGACGGCCTGGATTACGTGCCGACCAACAAGGCGGTGCTGTTCGGCCACCACTTCGCCGCCATTGCAGGCGCCGGGCCGCTGGTGGGCCCCGTGCTGGCCGCGCAAATGGGCTACATGCCCGGCATGCTGTGGATTCTGGCCGGCGTGGTGTTTGCCGGTGCGGTGCAGGATTTCATGATCCTGTTCATCTCCACGCGCCGCGACGGCCGTTCGCTGGGCGACCTGGTGAAGTCCGAAATGGGCACCGTGCCCGGCCTGATCGCACTGTTCGGCTGCTTCATGATCATGATCATCATCCTGGCGGTGCTGGCGCTGATCGTGGTCAAGGCGCTGGCGGGCTCGCCGTGGGGCACCTTCACCGTGGCGGTGACCATCCCCATCGCCGTCTTCATGGGCATCTACACGCGCTACATCCGCCCGGGCCGTATCGGCGAGGTGTCGGTAATCGGCTTCGTGCTGCTGATGCTGGCCATCATCGGCGGCCAGTACGTGCATGAGAGCGCCGCGCTGGCGCCGCTGTTCACGTACGACGGCAAGGCGCTGACGTGGATGCTGATCATCTACGGCTTCATCGCCGCCGTGCTGCCCGTGTGGCTGCTGCTGGCGCCGCGCGACTACCTGTCGACGTTCCTGAAGATCGGCACCATCATCGCGCTGGCCATCGGCATCCTGATCGTGGCGCCGGAGTTGAAGATGCCGGCCTTCACGCAGTTCGCGCAGGGCGGTGGCCCGGTGTGGTCGGGCAACCTGTTCCCGTTCCTCTTCATCACCATCGCCTGCGGCGCGGTGTCGGGTTTCCACGCGCTGATCTCGTCGGGCACCACGCCGAAGCTGCTGGAAAATGAATCGCACGCGCGCTTCATCGGCTATGGCGCCATGCTGGCCGAGTCGTTCGTCGCCATCATGGCCCTGGTGGCCGCGTCGGTGATCGAGCCTGGTGTGTACTTCGCGATGAACAGCCCGGCGGCCGTGATCGGCACCACGCCGGAAGCCGTGGCCCAGGCTGTGTCGTCCTGGGGCTTCGTGATCACGCCGGACGTGCTGATCCAGACCGCCAAGGATGTTGGCGAAAATACGATCATCTCGCGTGCCGGTGGCGCGCCGACGCTGGCCGTGGGTATCGCGCACATCCTGCACCAGGTGGTGGGTGGTCAGGCCATGATGGCGTTCTGGTACCACTTCGCGATCCTGTTCGAGGCACTGTTCATCCTGACCGCGGTTGACGCCGGTACCCGTGCCGGCCGCTTCATGCTGCAAGACCTGCTGGGCAGCTTCGTGCCGTCGCTGAAGCGTACCGAATCGCTGCCGGCCAACCTGATCGCCACCGCGCTGACCGTGGCGGCCTGGGGCTACTTCCTGTACCAGGGCGTGGTCGATCCGCTGGGTGGCATCAACACGCTGTGGCCGCTGTTCGGTATCTCGAACCAGATGCTGGCTGCCGTGGCGCTGGTGCTGGGCACCTGCGTGCTGGTGAAGATGAAGCGCGGCCAGTACGCCTGGGTGACGCTGCTGCCCACCTGCTGGCTGCTGATCTGCACGCTGACCGCCGGCTGGCAGAAGCTGTTCGACGCCGACCCGAAGGTGAGCTTCCTGACGCATGCGTCGAAGTTCAGCGCCGCGATTGCCGAAGGCAAGGTGCTGGCGCCGGCCAAGACGATGGAACAGATGCACCGCATCGTCTTCAACGACTACCTGGACGCCGGCCTGTGCGCGCTGTTCATGTTCGTGGTGCTGTCGATTGTCTTCTACGGCTTCAAGACCGCCATGGCGGCCCGCAACCAGGGCAAGCGCACCGACAGCGAAACGCCGTTCGAGCCGCTGCCTGCCCAGGCATCGGCCGCCTCGCACTGACCGGAAGGAGCCACCCATGCTGGATCAGATCGGAACCATGGGACGTTACCTGGGCCAGTCGCTGCGGCTGATGGTGGGCCTGCCCGACTACCAGACCTACGTGGCCCATATGGAAAGTACCCATCCGGACCGCGCGCCCATGACGTACGAGGAATTCTTCCGCGAACGCCAGGAGGCCCGGTACGGGGGCGGGCAGGGCAAGTGCTGCTGACGGCGGCGCTGGCCGGTCAGCCGGTATCAACGGAAAGCGGCCCTGCGAGGCCGCTTTTTCATGCCCGGTCCCCGCCGTGACTTTGTGACGTATCATTGCGCGCTGTTGCGCCGGAGCATCGCTTTTTAACGGTTCGATACCGTTTCTGCAGCGGGTTACAGCACCTCACAACTGGTTACAGCAAGGGTAGGGCTGCTTCTCTACACTCCGGTTCCAGATACACACCACATAAGGAAAATACGATGTCTCGCCATCCTCTCCGCAACCTGACTCTGGCTCTTGCCCTCTCGGCGGCTACGCTGCCGGCGTTTGCAGGAGGTGATCTGAACAACGCGCTCGGCGGTGGCCTGGGTGGCGTGGCAGGTGCCGCTGTTGGTGGTGCACTGGGCGGTAGCACCGGGTCGATCATCGGCGGCGCAGTCGGCGGTGGCGCCGGCGGTGCGCTGACCTCGAATCGCCGCGAGCGCACGGGCGCCATCATTGGCGGCGCCCTGGGCGGCGGCGCCGGTACCGCAGCCGGCAACGCCATGGGCGGCCGTACGGGCGGCCTGGTGGGCGCCGGCCTGGGCGGTGCAGCCGGTGCCGCACTGGGCGGCAACGTGTCGCGCAGCAACTCTTATGACGACGACCGCCGCAACTACAAGCGCAGCAAGCATCGTCATCACCACCACGACTAAGTCGAGGCGGAAAATGCAAAACGGGCCATCTGGCCCGTTTTCTTTTGGCGACCCAACTCGATAATCTCGCCGGACGCCCATGAAAAAAGCCCGTACCGATTGGTACGGGCTTTTTGCGGAATATCTGGCGGATCAGATCTTGGCGCCGTCCGAGTAGACGTCGAACGACTTGGCGCCGTCGGTAAACGTATCGAACTTGCCAGCCTTGGCGCCATCCGTGAAGGTGTCGAACTTGCCGGCCTTCGCGCCATCCGTGAAGGTGTCGAACTTGCCGGCCTTCGCGCCGTCGGTGTACGGGTCGAACTTGCCGGCCTTGGCAAAGGCGGGGGCGGCGGACAGGGCAACAACGGCTGCAGCGATCAGGGCGATTTGGCGCTTCATGGCGAATCCTTCACTTTTATTCGAGGATGCCGTCGTTTGGGATATTGCTGCGTCGCGGCATCAGTTAGCGTGATATTAGGCATTCCCCTGATATGAATAAATATCCGCGTCCACAATGATTGATTGTGGTTTCAACAATAAACTACCCGTACCGTGTAAAAATTCACGGCGGAAGCGGGAGACTATGTCATGGATCGGCTGCAATCGATGCGCGTCTTCGCCAAGGTGGTCGAACTTGGCAGCTTCGCCCGTGCGGCGCAGCAACTGGAAATGTCCAACGCCGTGGTCACGCGGTATGTGGCCGATCTGGAAAGCCACCTCGGCACCCGGCTGCTGAACCGCACCACGCGCAGCCTGTCGCTGACGGACGCCGGCGAAACCTACCTGCAGCGTTGCGCGCAGATCCTGGAAGACGTCGAAGAGGCGGAATCGATCGTCACCGCCCGTAGCCAGTCGCTGTCCGGGACGCTACGGCTCGTGGCGCCGGTCATGTTCGGCCTGCACCTGCTGCCGAAGACCCTGGAACGGTTTCACCAGCTCTATCCGGATGTGGTCTTCGACGTGCAGTTGTCGGACCGCGTGATCGACATCGTCGAGGAAGGGCGCGACGTCGGCGTGATGCTGTCCGACCTCGGGTTGGGTTCGCACCTGGTCGCCCGGCCGCTGATCTCCGCCGAAATCGTCCTGTGCGCCTCTCCGGGCTATCTGCGCGAACATCCGCCGCTACGCACGGCCCACGACCTGTCCAACCACCGCGCCATCGCCATGCGACTGCCCACGGCCGAGCACGAATGGACCCTGTCCGGCCCGGAAGGGGAGGTCACGGTGCCGATTCGCCCGGGGCTGCTGTGCAGCAATGCCGAGCTGGCGCACCAGGCCGCGCTGGCCGACATGGGCATCGCGATGCTGTCGTCGTACCTGGCCCGGCCCAATATCGAGGCCGGCCGGCTGATGCATATCCTGCCGCAGTACCAGTTGCCGCGCCGCGATGTCAGCGTGGTCTACCCAAGCCGCAAATTCCTGCCCACCAAGGTGCGCGCCTTCATCGACTTCCTGCTCGACGAAGGCAAGCAGCGGGCTGGCGAGAACCTCGTCAAGCTGGCCAGTCAATAAAAATGGCGAGGCATCTGCCTCGCCATTTCGTTTGCCGCAAGCGCGCCTTGCGAGCGCTTACTCTTCGGCTTCCGCAGTCTGCTTCGCCTTCTTGGCCGCGGCGGTCTTGGTGGCAGTCTTTGCAGCCGTCTTCGTGGCCACCTTCTTGGCCGGCGCGGTTTTAGCCGCAGCCTTCTTGGCCGGCGCCTTCTTGGCAGCGGTCTTCGCGGCGGCCTTGGCCGGCGCGGCTTCCGCTTCCTCGCCCTTGGCGGCCGACTTCGCCGCCGCAGACTTCGCGGCAGGCTTGGCGCCCGCCTTGGGCTCGCGCACCTCGAACTCGAAGCCGATCTTGCCGTCCGGCTGCTTGACCAGGAACGCCTTGAAGTTGCGGCCCGTGCGCGACGACTTGAAGCCGGTCAGCAGGTCCGTCTTGCCGGCGGTCAGCAGCTTGCCGATCTGCTCGCGCGAGATTTCCTGCTGCAGGATGATCTTGCCCGTCGTGAAATCGCAGGTCTTCTCGCTGCCGACCGCGTTCTCGCACACGTACTTCATGCCGTGCTCGTAGACCGAGCCATTGCACTTCGGGCAGTGGCCCACCGGCGTCTGCTCGCTGAAGTCCACCGGTTCGTCGTCTTCCTCGTCGTTCTGCCCGAAGTCGAACTCCATCTTCCAGTGGCCCTCGTCATCCTTGGCCAGCTTCAGGATGGCTGCGAACGGACGGCCCATCTTGCTGCGGAATCCCTGCAGCGGACCAATTTCCTTCTTCAGCAGCAGTTCCTCGACTTCGTCGATCTCGAACTGGCGTCCGCCCGGGATCTTGCTGATCGAGAACTCGCACGCCGTACAGGCAAAGCGGCGGTAGTTTTCCTTGACCTGGCCGCCGCACTGCGGGCACGGCGTGTCCAGCGTGGCGTAATCGCCGGGGATCGTGTCGCTGTCGTATTCCTTGGCGCGCTTGACGATCTGCTGCGTCATCTGCGCGATCTCGCGCATGAATTCGTCGCGCTTCAGCCGGCCGCGCTCGATCTGCGACAGCTTGTGTTCCCACTCGCCGGTCAGTTCGGCCTGCGTCAGTTCCAGCACGCCCAGCCCGCGCAGCAGCGTCATCAGCTGGAAAGCCTTGGCGGTCGGGATCAGCTCGCGGCCCTCGCGCACCAGGTATTTTTCGGTCAGCAGCCCTTCGATGATGGCCGCTCGCGTGGCCGGCGTGCCCAGGCCCTTGCCGGCCATGGCCTCGCGCAGCGCGTCGTCGTCCACGAGCTTGCCGGCACCTTCCATCGCCGACAGCAGCGTGGCTTCGTTGTAGCGGGCGGGCGGGCGCGTGCTCAGGCCGACGGCATCGACCTTGTCGGTCTTGACCTTCTCGTCCTTCTGCACCGGCACCAGGTTCGCGTCCTTGTCGTCCTTGCCCTGCGCTTCGCGGCCGTAGATCACGAGCCAGCCCGGATTGACCAGCACCTTGCCTTCGGTCTTGAAGTGATGGCCCGCCACTTCGGTAATCCGCGTGGTCACCTGGAATTCGGCGGGCGGGAAGAACACGGCCAGGAAGCGGCGCACGACCAGGTCGTACAGCTTCTGCTCCGGCTCGGACAGGTTCTTGGGCGCCTGCAGGGTCGGGATGATGGCGAAGTGATCGCTGATCTTGCTGTTGTCGAAGATCTTCTTGTTCGGCTTCACCCAGCCTTGCGACAGGATCTTCTTGGCGTGCGGCAGGTAGTTCGGCGAGCTGTCGGCCAGCATGTCCATGGTCTGCTTGACCGTGTCCATGTAGTCCTCGGGCAGCGCGCGGGCGTCGGTACGCGGGTACGTCAGCACCTTGTGCTTTTCATACAGCGCCTGCGCCAGGCCCAGCGTGTTCTTGGCCGAAAAGCCAAAACGCGAGTTGGCTTCGCGCTGCAGCGTGGTCAGGTCGAACAGGGTCGGCGACTGCTGCGTGGACGGCTTCGATTCCTCGGAAACCGTACCCGCCTTGTCGCGGCAGGCCGCCACGATGCTCTTGGCCTCGGCTTCGCTCCACAGGCGCGACTCGCGTGCCTCGGGGTCGAATTCGTTCTTCTTGAACTTCGGATCGAACCAGCGGCCCTCGTACAGGCCGGCGGCGGCGATGAACTCGGCGCGCACTTCCCAGTAGTCGCGCGGCACGAAGTGCTTGATCTTCTCTTCGCGCTCCACAACGATCGACAGCGTCGGGGTCTGCACCCGGCCCACGGTGGTCAGGAAGAAGCCGCCGCCCTTGCTGTTGAAGGCCGTCATCGCACGCGTGCCGTTGATGCCGACCAGCCAGTCGGCCTCGGAACGGCAGCGGGCCGCATCGGCCAGCGGCATCATTTCCTCGTCTTCGCGCAGCGCGGCAAACCCGTCGCGGATCGCCTGCGGCGTCATCGACTGCAGCCACAGGCGGCGCACCGGCTGCTTGGCCTTGGCCTGCTGGGCGATCAGCCGGAAAATCAGCTCCCCTTCGCGCCCCGCGTCGCAGGCGTTGATCAGCGCGGTCACATCCTTGCGCTTGATGAGGCGATTGAGCACTTTCAGACGCGATTCGGTCTTGGCGATCGGGCGCAGGTCGAAATGCGGGGGGATCACCGGCAGATTGGTGAAGCTCCACTTGCCCCGCTTGACCTCGTAGTCGTCCGGCGCGGCGATTTCCACCAGGTGGCCCACGGCCGAGGACAGCACGTAGTCGTCGCTCTCGAAATATTCGTCGTGCTTGGCAAAGCCCCCGAGGGCGCGCGCAATATCGGCGGCAACCGATGGCTTTTCCGCGATGATGAGGGCTTTAGACATTCAACGGGTCCTTGCGGCGCCACTGCCTTGAAGGGCAGTTTGCGCCTCTTGAAATTCACAGCAAACTATGTAAACAGCACGCCTGGGCTTTGAGGCGCCAATAATAAGCGCGGTTCCGATGGGCGTGCAAGCAAACGCCGCCGCCCACCCTGACCATGCTCAACCGTTATCGGCACCTCTGCCAAGCAGCCAGGGCAGCACTTCCGGGATGTCTGGCGCCGCGCCGGCCATGGTACCCGCGCGTCCCAGCATCCGATCCAGCACATTCAGGTGGGGCAGCACGGTTCCGTAAAACTGTGGCGCGCCTCCGGCAATGGGCTGAATCAATACAGTAGGAAAATTTTCGATGTCGATGTCCTCGCCCAGATAGTCAGCGTGGGTTTCGACATCGATCCAGACGAAACAATCGTCCGGATAACGTGCCGCCAACGCCGCAAAACCGGGCAGATATTCCTTGCAGGTACCGCACCATGCCGCGCAAAGACAGGCCACCAGCCGTCCCTGCGGACGCGCAAGGAGCGCCTGGCGCAGGGCAGTAGTGTCCTGCTCGGGGAAGTAAACGGCCATTGGAGTCGAAAAGTGAGGCAAACGCGATACCGCGGATCATGCCAGACGCCGGAATCGGTTGCCTGGCAGGCGCTCTGCCGCGCCCGCCAGCTCCAGTTGCAGCAGCGCGCCGGATACCGCCTCTGCCGTCATGCCGGTGCCCTCGCACAACGCATCGAGCGTGACAGGATCATAGGCGAGCGCCGTCCCGAGTGCGTCGGCCGCGGGCGGCGCGGGACTGGCGGGGGTTCGGCCAGCCTTCGTGTCCGCAGCCGTTGCGGCGAGTGCCAGATCCCCGAATTCCTCGAAAACGTCGGCCGCCGACTCCACCAGCTTGGCGCCCTGACGAATCAGCTTGTGGCAGCCGCGCGAAAGGTCGGCGTGGATCGATCCCGGAATCGCAAAGACCTCGCGCCCGATTTCCGACGCCAGCCGGGCCGTGATCAGCGACCCCGACCGCTCGGCGGCCTCCACCACCAGCACACCGCGCGCCAGCGCCGCGATGATGCGGTTGCGGCGCGGAAAATGGTTCGGCAGCCCCGGCGTACCCAATGGGAATTCGCTGACGATGGCTCCGCCCATATCGACAATCTGGTGTGCCAGCTTGTGGTGCCGGGCCGGATAGACGATATCGACGCCGGTTCCTACCACGGCCACCGTGCCGCCCGGCCCATCCAGCGCGGCCGCATGCGCCGCGGCGTCGATGCCGAGCGCCAGCCCCGACACCACGGCCAGCCCGGCATCGGAAAACGCTGAAGCGAACGTCTGCGCATTGCGCACGCCCTGCGCCGTGGCATGGCGCGCGCCGACGATGCCCAGCGAGGGCGCCTGCAGGCGTCCGGCCTGGCCATTGACGTAGAGCACCATCGGCGGATCGGCAAGGTCGAGCAGGCGCGCCGGATAGGCGGCGTCCGCCATGGTGACCAGATGATGGCCAGGCGTGTCGAGCCACTGCAGGGTGCGATCGATGCGGGCGGATACGTCGGCATCGGGCGGCGCGGCGAGGGCGCGCGCTACCGCGGGCTCCGCGGCATCACGCAGCCTTGCAAGGTTCTGGGCCAGCACGGCCTGTGGCAGCCCGAAAGCCGCCAGCAGACGGCGTCCGGCCTGCGCGGAAACACCGGGTGTTGCCGTCAGCCGCACCCAGGCAGCCACTTCGGCTGGGTCGCGAGTCGAATCGGTCATCGAACAACGCGGCAGCGCGTGCTTGCGCACGCGCCCGCCGGTTATTGCGGGGTGGTGGCGAGGTCGCCGACCTTCATCACGTTGCTGGCATCGGTCACCAGCGCGTAGGCGATGCCCGGGAAGACGCGATAAACGTAGGCCAGGCCATAGCGGTCATCCGGCAGCGTGATGCTGCGGTTGCCGTCGGTCGGATCCTTGGCCACGCCGCCCACGCGCGACAGCGCCAGCACGTGACCCGGCTCCAGGCCAGCGTTCGAGCCGAGGTTCAGCACCACCACCTGCTTGGCGCCGCCGTACTGCACGCCGCCATACACGGCCGCGATGCGCGCCTCGACATTGTTGTCAGGCGCATGGGGCACATAGCGCACCAGTTCACGCGTCGGCTGGGGCAGCAGCAGCGAGCCCGCGCCCATTTCCTGCGGCGACTGGGTGGCCTGCACCGTCGTGACGGCATCCGGACCTTCCGGGCCGCGCGTCACGCGCACGCTGCCCTGGTACTGGGCTTCAAAGCCGATCACGTCGTTGCTGACCGGATCACGCACCGGCAGGGCAGGGGTAAATGCCTGCCAGTCGCTGCCGACCGCCGCGTCGGGCGGCGCGATGCCGCGCACGAAGCCGGTATCGCCACGTCCCATGTAGACACGGGCATCCGGCAACGCCACGATCCGGGCCGACGTATCGACCGTGCCCTGCTCCACGACCAGCGGACGCGTCAGGAACGGCTCGATATCTGACGCCGGAATGCTCAGGATCGCTTCGCCATCGGGGCCGTCACCACGCACGCGCGGCGACAGGCGGGTATCGCCACGGGCGCCCCCCGGCGCGGTGGTCGACAGGTACGCGCGGCCATCGCGCTGTACCAGGTAAAGGATCTGGCCCGGGAAGATCAAATGCGGATTGCGAACCTGCTGACGGTTCATGCCCCACAGCGCCGGCCAGCGCCACGGCTGGCGCAGATACTGGCCCGAAATGCCCCACAGCGTGTCGCCCGACCGCACGGTGTACTGGCTTGGCGCGCTCGGCGCCAGTTCGGAAACGGGGATACCCTGCTGGGCGGTCGCATCGGCCTGGGCGAGCTGTGCCGCCGAGACGTTCAGATCGGCCGCCTGGACGGCCATGCCGGCTCCGGCTGTGACGCCGGCGACACATAGCATGGCGAAGGTGAACGCGTGCAGCTTGCGGCCCGACGCCGCCTGTTCTTTGGTAAGATCGCGCATTTTCCTGAGCCGGTCGGGAGAACGACCGGATTGACCCTAGGTAGAGCGTGCCTGCTGCGGCGCGCCTTGAATTTTTGTACTAGCGCCCCGATTCTGCATGGAAACCCCGCACGCCGCAACGGCGGTCGGGCAGTGGACAGCACCCGGCGTTGCGCCCGAGCATCATGGCCAAACTCGACATCCTCACCTACCCCGATCCTCGCCTCCATACCGTGGCCAAGCCCGTGGCGGTGGTGGACGACCGTATCCGCCAGCTCGCCCACGACATGGCGGAAACCATGTACGACGCGCCCGGCATCGGCCTGGCCGCCACGCAGGTGGACGTGCATGAGCGCGTGATCACGATCGACATCTCCGAGACGCGCGACGAACTGATGGTGTTCATCAACCCGGAAATCATCTGGGCCAGCGACAACCGCAAGGTCTGGGAAGAGGGCTGCCTGTCGGTGCCGGAGGTCTACGACCGCGTGGAGCGGCCCGACCGCGTCAAGGTGCGCGCCCTCAATGAAAAGGGCGAAACGTTCGAGCTTGATGCCGACGATCTGCTGGCTGTATGTATACAGCACGAGATCGACCACCTGAACGGCAAGGTATTCGTCGAATATCTGTCACCGCTCAAGCTGAACCGCATCAAGAGCAAGCTCCAGAAGCGCGTCCGCTCGCGCATGTAAGGATGTAACAGAGGCGTGCCACGCAGGTGGCGTCTGCTATCGTTACATCTCCTGAGACACTTCACGACACCGGCCGCTATGCGGCCGGTGTCGTTTCTACCCGCGGATTCCTGTCATGACTCAAGCCCAGCCACTGCGCGTCGCGTTTGCCGGCACTCCCGAGTTTGCGCGCGTTGCCCTTGAGGCCATTCACGCTGCCGGTTTTCCGGTGGTTGCCGTGCTGACCCAGCCCGACCGGCCTGCGGGCCGGGGCATGCAGCTGCAGGCCAGCCCGGTCAAGCAGTTCGCACTGGAAGCCGGGCTGGGCCCCGTGCTCCAGCCGCGCTCGCTGCGCCGGAACGGCAAGTATCCCGAGGAAGCCGGGGCCGCCGTGGACACCCTGGCGCAAATCGCCCCCGATGTCATGGTGGTGGCCGCCTACGGCCTGATCCTGCCGGCCGAGGTACTCGATCTGCCGCGCCATGGGTGTCTGAACATCCATGCGTCGCTGCTGCCGCGTTGGCGCGGCGCGGCGCCTATCCATCGCGCCATCGAGGCCGGCGACGTCGAGACCGGCATCACGCTGATGCAGATGGACGAAGGGCTCGATACCGGCGCGATGCTATCGCGCGAGGCGGTGGCGATTGGTCCGCAGGACAGCACCGGCAGCCTGCACGACACGCTGGCCGCGCTGGGCGGCCGCATGATCGTCGACGCCCTGCGCCAGCTGGGCGCCGGCCAGCCGTTGCAGGCCACGCCCCAGCCCGAAGCCGGCATCACCTACGCCGAGAAAATCGCCAAGGATGAAGCCCCGCTGGACC
Source organism: Cupriavidus pauculus (assembly GCF_002858765.1). GTDB lineage: Bacteria > Pseudomonadota > Gammaproteobacteria > Burkholderiales > Burkholderiaceae > Cupriavidus > Cupriavidus pauculus_B. The sequence continues at coordinate 179,623 of NZ_PJRP01000001.1, read as the reverse complement.
TGACCCGCCCGGCCGCGGCGCTGGCCAGCCAGGTGCGCGCCTTCAATCCGTTTCCGGGTGCCACGATCCAGGTGGGCGATACCGTCATCAAGTGCTGGCAGGCGCTGCCGCTGGCGGCCGGTACCAGCCTGCCCCATCCGCCTGGCACCGTACTGGCATCGGATGCCGCCGGCGTGATCATCGCGTGTGGCGACGGCAGCGCACTGCAGGTGACCGAACTGCAGAAGGCCGGAGGCCGCCGCCAGCCGGCCCAGCAGTTCCTGCAGGCCATGCCGCTGCCACCCGGCACGCGATGCCTGGTCGGCGGCGCAGCCTGAGTGGCGTTTGCGTCCCTCTGCATCGTAAAACCCTGTCATCAGCATTGAATTCCTGCGGTCCTGGCCCTATCTAACGAACATCGCGTCCCGCAGGGGCGGGTACGCGCCCTGATCGATCTCTCTGGAGACCAAACCATGTTCAACTGGGTCAAGACCTTCATGCTGATGGCCGCCATCACGGCGCTGTTCATCGTCATCGGCGGCATGATCGGCGGCCGTAGCGGCATGATGTTCGCCCTGCTGATCGCGCTGGGCATGAACTTCTTCTCCTACTGGTTCTCGGACAAGATGGTCCTGCGCATGTACAACGCGCAGGAAGTGGATGCCAGCACCGCGCCGCAGTTCTACAACATGGTGCAGGAACTGGCCCAGCGTGCCGGCCTGCCCATGCCGCGCGTGTACCTGATCAACGAGGACGCCCCCAACGCCTTTGCCACGGGCCGCAATCCCGAGCATGCGGCCGTGGCCGCCACCACCGGCATCCTGCGCGTGCTGTCCGACCGCGAACTGCGCGGCGTGATGGCGCACGAGCTGGCGCACGTGAAGCACCGCGACATCCTGACGTCGACCATCGCCGCCACCATGGCCGGTGCCATCTCGGCGCTGGCCAACATGGCGATGTTCTTTGGCGGCCGCGACGAGAACGGCAACCGTACCAACCCGATCGCCTCGATTGCCGTGGCCATCCTGGCCCCGCTGGCCGCATCGCTGATCCAGATGGCGATATCGCGGGCACGCGAATTCGAGGCTGACCGAGGCGGCGCCGAGATCAGCGGCGACCCGCAGGCACTGGCCAGCGCGCTGGACAAGATCCATCGCTTCGCGCAGGGCATCCCGTTCCAGGCGGCCGAAGCGCACCCGGCCACGGCGCAGATGATGATCATGAACCCGCTGTCCGGCGGCGGCATCGCCAACCTGTTCTCGACGCACCCGGCCACCGAGGAGCGCATCTCTCGCCTGATGCACATGGCGCAGACGGGCAGCTATCCCGCCTGATGCCAGCACCGGCACCGGGATTTGGCCAGTTTGACCGGCCAGCCCGCGACAACGGGTAAACTGCCCGCTGTGTTCCCCCGGGAACCGGCGGGCATTCTTGTATCCGCCCGACCCGACGCCTGTTGCGTCACTCCTTTTCCTACGTTGCCAGTCTGATTTTCCGTATGCGCCTGCCTCACGAATCCCTTGCCTTCCAGATGCTCGGTGCTGCCGCGGCTGTTCGCGGCGTGCACGAAGGCGCGGCCCTGCCGCAGGCCATCGAAGATGTCGCCACCCATCTGCGGCTGGACCGCGTACGCGACGCCGCCACGCGCGGCGCCATCCAGGACCTGGCATATCGCTCCGTCCGCCTGTTCGGCACCACGCGCGCGCTGGTGACGCAACTGGTGACGCGTCCGCCCGGTGCTCTTGTCGATTCCCTGCTGGCCGTGGCGCTGGCCCTGCTGATCGAGGGCGAGGAAGGCCATGGCGGCAAGGTGGGGCGAGGTGGCTATTCCGATTTCACCGTCGTGGACCAGGCCGTCAGCGCGGCGGCCTCGGAACCCAAGACCGCGCATGCGCGCGGCCTGGTGAATGCCGTCCTGCGCCGCTTCCTGCGCGAGCGCAAGGCGCTGATGCCGAAGATCATGCAGGACGAGGAAGCACGCTGGAACCTGCCGTCGTGGTGGCTCGCGCAACTGCGCCGCGCCTACCCCGACCAGTGGATGGCCCTGGCCGAGAGCGTCAACGAACGACCGCCGATGACGTTGCGGGTCAATCCGAAGCGCATTTCGGTGCAGGCGTATCTTCAGGAACTGGCCAATGCCGGGCTGGCCGGCACCGCCGTGGGTGAGCAGGCCGTGCGTCTGGCGCGGGCCTTTCCGGTATCGCAGATTCCCGGTTTTGCCGAAGGCGACGTATCGGTGCAGGACGCCGGTGCGCAACTGGCCGCGCCGCTGTGCGAAGTTTCCGACGGCATGCGCGTGCTGGACGCCTGCGCGGCGCCCGGCGGCAAGACCGGCCATCTGCTGGAGCTTGCCGACATCCACGTGACGGCGGTGGAAAGCGACGCGCAACGCGCCGCTCGCATCCACGACAACCTGGCTCGCCTGGGACAACGCGCCGAAGTGATCGTGGGCGACGCAAGCCGCCCCAAGGACTGGTGGGATGGCCAACCATTCGATCGCATCCTGGCCGATGTGCCATGCTCGGCGTCGGGCATCGTGCGGCGGCACCCCGATATCCGCTGGCTGCGGCGCGAGTCCGACGTGGCCAAGCTGATGACCGAGCAGCGCCGCATCGTTTCGCAGCTGTGGCCGCTGCTGAAACGGGGCGGCATCCTGGTCTACGTGACCTGTTCTATTTTCCCAACGGAAGGCGAGGAGCAGGCGCTCTGGTTTGGTGCGCAGCTTCCAGATGCGATACGATTGCAGGCGCCGGGGCAACTGCTGCCCGGCATCAAGGCGCCTGAGACGACCGGCAGCGGGACCGCCGGCGAGGCCAGCCTGCCATCGGATCACGATGGCTTCTACTACGCCCGCTTCCAGAAACGCGCCTGATATTTCCACCAATGCCGAACCTGCAGCGCCTGTTCGTCCTACGTGCCCCCGGCCGCGCGGCGCGCGAATGGCCGGCAGCACCGCTGGCCGGCATCCTGCGCACGTGGTACGCAACCGCATTGCTGCTGCTGGCACTGGTCGTGTACGTGCCCCATGCCGGGGCGCAGCTGATTGAAACCACCGAGGCGCGCATCGACTTTCAGGACGGCGGCTTCGAGCTTGGCGCGTCGTTCGACTTCGATCTACCGCCCGCGCTCGAAGACGCCCTGCACAAGGGCATCTCGCTCTATTTCGTGGTCGACTTCCAGCTGTCGCGGTCGCGCTGGTACTGGTTCGATGAAAAGCCCGTCAACGCCTCGCGTTCGGTGCGTCTGTCTTACCAGCCGCTGACGCGGCAATATCGCGTGTCGACCGGTGGCCTGCAATTGCCGTTCAATCGCCTGAAGGGCGCGCTGCAGTTTATCCAGCAGGTGCGCGGCTGGCGCGTGTTCGAGCGCAAGGACGTAAAGACCGGCGAGACGTATCACGCCGAGACGCGCATGCGGCTGGATCTGTCGCAATTGCCCAAGCCGTTCCAGATCAATGCGGTGAACACGCGCGAATGGAACCTGTCGTCGGAGTGGAAACGCTTCAACTACACGGTGCCCACCAACCTGGACGCCCCGCCGCCGCCACCACCCCCGCCACCAGTAGCACCGCCCGCGCCGCCGGCCATGCCGGGGTCTGCGCCGACCGCCGCGTCGGGAGTCTCCGCCGAGTTGCGCGCACCGTTCGCGCAAACGGTGTCGAATGTGCTGTCGCCCATCCAACTGGTCCAGCCGGCCAGTCAGCCATGAACGGCAACCCGTGGGATAGCCGGTTCCGCCGCGTGCTCTATCGCGTGGTGGTCGGCATCATCGTCTTTCTGGCGCTGGTGCTGGTGGGCCTGCTGGCGGGCGCATCGGCAAACACCGAATTCTTCGATCGCTATTTCACACTGCTGTTCAAGATCAACCTCGTGGTCGGGGTGTTGCTGGTCCTGACGGTTGGCGCGCTCGCGTTCACGTTGTGGGTGCGCTACCGGCGGGGCAAGTTTGGTACGCGGCTGATGAGCAAGCTGGCCGTGTTCTTCGGCGTGGTGGGCGTGCTGCCCGGCGTGCTGATCTACCTGGTGTCCCTGCAGTTCGTATCGCGCAGCATCGAATCCTGGTTTGACGTGCGCGTGGAGAACGCCCTGGAGGCGGGGCTGAACCTGGGACGCTCCACCATCGACAGCCAGCTGGCCGATCTGCAAGGCAAGGCACGCCTGATGGCGGACCAGCTCACGGGCGCATCGGGCATGGCCTCGTCGCTGCAGCTGAACCGTCTGCGCGAGCAGTACGGCATCCAGGAAGCCGCGATCTTCACCGGGAGCGGCCGCGTGCTGGCCACGGCGTCGAGCAGCTACGCCACGCTGGTGCCTGACATTCCATCGGGCGTGCTGGCCGAGCAGGCACGCATGGCGGGCGGCTACGCGGCCGTGGAGGGCGGCACCGACCCCACCGGCAGCGACAAGGCGCCGGCCAACCTCGACAGCAGCCACCTGTACCGGATCCGCGTCATCATTCCGCTAGGCCCCGCGCCAGCCCCGACTACACCCGATGAAGCCGCGCAGGCTTCGGCCAGCGTCAGCGCCAGTGCCGCGGCTGCCGCTGCGGCGGCACGCGCACGCACGCGGCTGGCGCCGCCGGGCAGCCGCTGGGCCGGCTCAGGGCTTTCCATCGAACGCCGCCCCGAGGATGCCCCGGCCACGGGCTTCGGACTGGTCGGTGACACGGTGCGCGAGGAACGCTACCTGCAGGTGCTGCATCCGGTGCCGGCGGTGCTGGCGCGCAACGCGGACGAAGTGCAGCGTGCCTACCAGGAGTACCAGGAAAAGGCGCTCGGTCGCACTGGCCTGCGCAAGATGTACATCGGCACGCTGACGCTGACGCTGTTCCTGGCCGTCTTCATCGCCGTGATGCTGGCCCTGCTGCTGGGCGGCCAGCTGGCCCGGCCGCTGCTGATGCTGCTGCAGGGCACGAAGGAAGTGGCCGAGGGCGACCTCTCACCCAAGCGCGAGCTGAAGAGCCGCGACGAACTGGGCCAACTGACGCAGCAGTTCAACCAGATGACGCGCCAGCTGTCCGAAGCGCGCATCGCGGTGGAAGACAATCGCGTGGCGCTGGAACAATCGAAGGCGTACCTGGAAAGCGTGCTGCAGAATCTGACCGCCGGCGTGCTGGTCTTCGACCGCCGCTTCACGCTGATTACGGCCAACCCCGGTGCCGAGCGCATCTTCCGCCAGCCGTTCGCGGGCGTGCTGGGCCAGCCCGTCGAGCAGATTCCGGGCATGGGCGACTTTGCCGACATCGTGCGCCAGGCATTCTCCGAGCAGACCACGCGCGAGGTGCTGGGCGGCTCGCAACACTGGCAGAAGCAGATCGAACTGCCGCCGGGCGACGAGGAACAGCCACTCACGCTGCTGGTGCGTGGCGCCCACCTGCCGGGCGGCAGCCGCGACGAGCCCGGCTACGTGGTGGTGTTCGACGATATCTCCGACGTGATCTCGGCCCAGCGCTCGGTGGCGTGGGGCGAGGTGGCGCGCCGGCTGGCCCACGAAATCAAGAATCCGCTGACACCGATCCAGCTTTCGGCCGAGCGGCTGCAGATGAAGCTGTCGCCCAAGCTGGAGCATGCCGATGCCGAAGTGCTAAAGCGCGGGGCCACTACGATCGTTAACCAGGTAGCGGCAATGAAACGCATGGTGGACGACTTCCGCGACTATGCGCGTACGCCGCCGGCGGTGATGCAGTCGCTGGCGCTGAACAGCCTGGCGGCGGAAGTCCTGCATCTGTACGGCATCGACGATCCCGCCGAGCACGAGCACCCGGTGATTCATGCGGCGCTGGGCCTGGATCTGCCGGAAATCAAGGGAGATCCGACGCAGTTGCGACAGGTGATTCACAACCTCCTGCAGAATGCGCAGGATGCGGCGGCGGACAACGTGGCGGCCGGTAGGGCGGCGCCCCATATCACTCTGCACACCGAGACTGTAGAATACAAAGATTCCGCCGGCGAAGACCGGCAAGCCGTCAAGTTGTCCATTACGGACAATGGTCCTGGATTCGCACCACGCATCCTGAGTCGTGCGTTCGAGCCGTATGTGACCACGAAAGCCAAGGGTACGGGTCTCGGGCTTGCGATGGTGAAGAAGATCATTGACGAACATGGCGCGCGCATTGAATTGCGCAATCGCATGAACGGTACCGAGATCGCCGGAGCGCAGATCTCGATCCTGTTCGTTAAACTGGCTTAAATCTTGCGCGCCGGCGCCTCCGGTTAGCGCTGCGGTGGGGTTAAGAGGGGAAGTATGGCAACGATCCTCGTAGTCGATGACGAAATGGGAATCCGGGAACTGCTCTCGGAAATTCTCAGTGACGAAGGACATGTGGTCGAGCTTGCGGAAAACGCCCAGAAGGCGCGTGATTTCCGTGCGAATGCCACGCCTGACCTGGTGCTGCTCGATATCTGGATGCCGGATACCGATGGCGTGACGCTGCTCAAGGAGTGGTCCGCGCAGGGCTATCTGACGATGCCGGTCATCATGATGTCGGGGCACGCCACGATTGATACGGCCGTGGAAGCCACGAAGATCGGCGCGCTGAATTTTCTTGAGAAGCCCATCGCGCTGCAGAAGCTGCTTTCCGCCGTGGAAGCGGGCCTGGCCCGTGGCATCGAGCGTCCCCGCACCGCGCCGGCCGCGGCCGTGCCGCTGGCGGCCGCCGGCACGCCGGAAATGACCGCTTCCTCAGTCGCACCGACCGAGGCACCTGCCGAGGCTGCCCCCAACGGCAACCCGTCGCGCGGTGTCCCCGAGGGGGAGATGCAGTTCTCGTTCGACATGCCGCTGCGCGAGGCGCGCGACCTGTTCGAGCGCGCGTATTTCGAGTACCACCTGGTGCGCGAACACGGCAGCATGACGCGCGTGGCTGAAAAGACGGGTCTGGAGCGCACCCACCTGTATCGCAAGCTCAAGCAGTTGGGCGTGGAGCTCGGCCGCAACAAGCCGGAACCGACCGAGCAGTAACAAGTAGCACAGAAAAGGCTTGACGAGGGCCAAGGCCGCGGTTATAGTTTCGCTTCTTTGGCCCGGTAGCTCAGTCGGTAGAGCAGAGGATTGAAAATCCTTGTGTCGGCGGTTCGATTCCGTCCCAGGCCACCAGATTCAAGAAAACGGACGCTTTGGCGTCCGTTTTTGTTTTGTGGTTTCGGTTCATCAGGCCGCGCCTGACGAATTCGACTCCGCTTCGGGTCACAATATCGAGCCGATCCGGAGCCGCGCAGTGCACCCCCGAAACGAATCGCCACTCCCCTTGACCCAACGCCTGCGCATCTGGGCGCGCGCCATCAAGCGTGATGGTGTTGCGCTCTGGTTCGCGTGCCGGCACCCCGATACACCCTGGTATGTGAAGGCGCTGGGCGCGTTCGTCGTGGCCTACGCGTTGAGTCCGATCGATCTTGTGCCGGACTTCATTCCCGTGCTCGGCTATGTCGATGACGTGCTGCTGTTGCCTGCGCTGATCTGGCTGGCCGTCAGGCTGATGTCTGCGGCCGTGCTGGCTTCGTCGCGTGAACAGGCGAGCGCATGGATGGCCGCCAGCGGCGCGAAGCCGCGCAGTCGCTGGGGCATTGTTCTGGTGGTGGGCGTGTGGGCGGTGGCGGCCTATGGCATCTGGCGCTGGCTCGCCCACTAGGTCCACCAGGCCCACCAGCTAGCCGAACAGTTCCTCGGCCACGGTCGGATGCAGCGGCATGGTCGTCTTCAGGTGCGATGCCTTTGCACCCAGCCGTAGCGCCAGCGCCATCGTCTGGACGATTTCCGGCGCCGCGCCATCCATCAGATGAACGCCCAGCACGCGGCCACTGCGTGCGTTGAACACGAGCTTGAAGACCGATTGCTGCGGCACGCCGCCGAAGCGGCTTTCCAGCGAGACAAAACGTTTGACCTCGGTGCGGATGCGGTCGGCCTTGCCACCGGCTTCCTCGATGGCCTGGGCCTCGGTCAGCCCCACAGCGCCAATCGCGGGCTCGCAGAAAACGGCTGTGGGCAGGAACTCGAAGTCGGTCATGTCACCGCGGCGGCCGAATAGCCGATCGGCCAGCCAGCGGCCTTGCGCAATGGCGACCGGCGTCAGGTGTACGTTGTCGGCCATGCAATCGCCGATGGCGTGGATCGACCGCACGCTGCTGCGGAACTGCCGGTCCACCTCGATGCCACCCTTGCTGTCGCGCTTCACGCCAACGTCATCGAGACCTAGTCCATCGACATTCGGCTTGCGGCCAATCGCGGCCAGCACCGCCTGGGTGCGGACGGTCTGCGTGCGCCCCCGATTGTCTTCCTGTGAATAGCAGACGTCGAATGCACCGTTCGACTGCGACACCATTGTGACCTCTGTGCGGAAATGTATGCGTATGCCCTTGGCGATCAGCGCTTCCGCGAGTGCCGCGGCAATTTCGTGATCGAACTTCGGCAGCAGCCGGTCTTCGCGCACCAGCAGATCCACCTTCACCCCATAGCGCGACAGGATCGATGCCATCTCCACGGCAATATAGCCGCCGCCGATCACGACAATCGAGCCCGGCACGGTCTGCCATGTGAACAGGTCGTCCGACGAACTGACCAATTCGCCGCCCGGTACCGGCAGGTCGATGGGACTGGCGCCCGTTGCAATCAGCGTCTTGCCGGCACGGATGACTTCGTTGCCGACGACGATATGGCCGCGCTCGTTGAAACTCGCCTCGCCGTGCCAGATCTCCACGCCGGACTCGTTGAGCCGCTGCTTGTACGACGCATTGAGCCGTGCCACCTCGGCGTTCACGCGCACGATGGCATCGCGCCAGTCTTCCTTGCCGCCCGTGTGCGACAGGCAGGTGGACAGAATCGATGCCCAGCCCGCGCCATACGACAGCATTTTCTTGGGTACGCAACCGCGATTGACACAGGTGCCGCCGATGGCATCGCGCTCCACCAGGATCACGCGGGCCCCGTGCGACGCGGCACGGCGCGCGGCGGCCACGCCGCCCGATCCCGCGCCGATCACCACGAAGTCTGCTTCGCGTGCCTTGGAACGCGCATCGCGCTTGCGCGGCACACGTTCGACAACGGGTTCGGCGCTGGCCTCGCTGGCGCGCCGCCGCGCCTTCACGGTCCTTGCCTGGGTTGCGGTTTCGGTTGATGCCTGACGCTTTGTCATTCAATCCTCCTTGCCTGCGCGGCAACATCGCCGCATGCCAAACAATCGACCGGCGCCACGTGGCGCTTTTGCTATGACGCCGGCAACAGATCCTGCTGGATGGCGGGCCAGTCGCGCAGAAATGACTCCGCGTCGCGCCGGCCCAGGTCATACGCATGCGTCATGGCCTCGGGCCGGGTGTAGTCCCAGCTCGAAATCGGCACGCGTTGTGATGGTTGCAGATACAGGCGGCGCTGGCCGCCCGTTTCGATGACGAAACGGCGCGGTCGCGGATATAGCCGCGTCACCAGCACCAGGACATTGCCCGGGGTTTCATCGAGCGCGTCCACCGGCACGTTGTCGACCAGGCCGCCGTCCAGCACCGCGTGGCCATTGCGACGCAGCACCGGCGTAAAAGGCGGCGTCGACGCCGATTGCAATAGCAGATCGGCCAGATCCTCGGGCGACCCACAATCCTGGGCCAGCACGAATTCGGGATGGAAACCCAGCTTGCGGCCCAACCGCGGATGCAGCGTCTTCAGCAGATGCTTGTCGATGTTGTACGCCAGCAGACCGGCGGCCACCGCCAGGCGCGGGCCGGTCCAGCGCGGGATATGCGCCACGCCAATGCGGATCTCGGGCGCCTGCTGCAGCCGGCGCAGCCGGTTATCGCCAAACAGCGAGAGCAGGGCGTTGCGATAGATGCCGTAGTGCGGAAACACGCGCTCGCGCCGCAGCAGGTTGCCCCAGTAGGCGTTGCGCGAATTGTTGGCCAGCACCTCGCGGTAATAGGCCATGGTCTGGTGCGAATCGTGCGCGTAGACCATGCACGCCGTGGCCGCGCCCGCCGAGATGCCGGCGATGATGCGCGGCCGCAGGTGCAGTTCGGGCGCCACGGTATCCCACCATCCGGCCTGCCACCAGCAGCGGTTGCCGCCGCCGGCGAAGACGATCTGGTCAAAGGGTTGAGGGGTGGGGGCCGACATCGTGGTCACGGATTTCAAAGCAGCGCGTAAGTGGTGGTGGCCTGCACCGCGAGCTTGCCGTCCTGGCCGGTCAGTGCGATCTCGCCGAAGACCACGGTCTTGCCCAGGCGCAGCACGTTGGCGCGCACCAGCACGTCGCCATCGATCACGGGACGCATGAAGTTGGTGGTCAGCGTGACCGTGGTCATCGGTCGGAATTCGCCCAGCGCGGCGGAGATGGCGACGATCATCGCGGTATCGGCCGCCGACATCAGCACCTGTCCGCAGACCACGCCGCCGGCATGCCGAAACGCTTCCTGGAAGGGCAGGCGCAGGGTTACGCCAGTGGCGTCCGCGGCCTCGGCACGCAGGCCAAGCTGGCGCACCCAGGGCGCCAGCACGCGTCCGAGCGTGGCATCGATATCCGTGATGGTGAAAGTGGCAGGCACGTCCCGGTCTCCTCGGCGCGCGGCATGTTGTTTGCGCCAATGATACAGGGGGCCGAAGCCCCCTGCGAAATCCTACCTCGTGCCGGAGATGGCGGCCGCAGCCGCTCACACCGGGACTTGCACCGCCGCCTACGCCGCCACTTACGCCGCGTTGTCCGCCTCGGCGCGTGCCGTCGAGCGGTTGGCGTGCCAGCGCAGCACGCGCGGCACCACCACCACGGCCACCGTCATGGCCAGGATCGTGGCCGAGATCGGCTGCTTGATGAACAGGCTCCAGTCGCCCTGGCCAATCGACAGCGCATTGCGCAGCTGCTTCTCGGCCATCGGCCCCAGGATCAGACCGACGATCACCGGCGCCGTCGGGAAGTCGAAGCGGCGCATGGCCATGCCCAGCAGGCCGATCACGAACAGCAGCAACAGGTCGAACCACGACTGGCGGATGCCGTACGCACCCAGACCCGCGAAGATCAGGATGCCGCCATACAGCAGCGGGGTCGGCACGCGCAGCATGCGCACCCACAGGCCGATGGCCGGCAGGTTCAGCACCAGCAGCATCACGTTGCCGATGTACAGCGACGCGAGCAGCCCCCACACCAGGTCGCCCGAGGTCTGGAACAGCATCGGACCCGGCTGCAGGTTGTAGTTCTGGAACGCGGCCAGCAGGATGGCCGTGGTGTTCGAGGTCGGGATGCCCAGCGTCAGCAGCGGGGCCAGCGTGGCCGTCACCGCCGCGTTGTTGGCGGCCTCCGGGCCGGCCACGCCTTCGATGGCGCCCACCTTGCCGAACTCCGCCTTGTGGTTCGACAGCTTCTTCTCGGTGGCGTACGACAGGAAGGTCGGGATCTCGGCGCCGCCGGCCGGGATCAGGCCAAACGGAAAGCCGATGATCGTGCCGCGGATCCAGGCCGGCACCGACCGCTTCCAGTCGGACTTGTTCATGTGCACCGAACTGAGCATGTTGACCGTGCCCTCCGGCTGCGGGAAGAACGCATTGAACAGCGCCTCGCCCACGGCAAACAGGCCCACAGCCACCACGACGATGTCCACGCCGTCGTACAGCTCCTGGATGTTCATCGAATAGCGCGTCTGGCCCGACAGCGAATCCATGCCGATCAGGCCGATGCCCAGGCCCAGGAACAGGCTGGTCATGCCGCGCAGCAGCGACGAACCCAGCACGGCCGACACCGTGGTGAACGCCAGCAGCATGATCATGAAGTACTCGCCCGGCCCGAACTGCAGCGCCACGTCGGCCGCCACCGGCGCGAACATCGACAGCAGCACCGTGGCGATCGTGCCGGCCACGAACGACCCGATCGCGGCCGTGGCCAGCGCGGGGCCGGCACGGCCGTTCTTGGCCATCAGGTTGCCTTCCATCGCGGTGACCATCGTCGACGATTCACCCGGCGTGTTCATCAGGATCGACGTAGTCGATCCGCCATACATTGCGCCGTAGTAGATGCCGGCGAACATGATCAGCGCGGCGGTGGGTTCCACCTTGGCCGTCAGCGGCAACAGCATGGCCACGGTCAGGGCCGGACCAATGCCGGGCAGCACGCCGATGGCGGTGCCCAGGAAGCAGCCCACCAGGGCCCACATTAGGTTGATTGGCGTGATGGCCACGGCAAAGCCGTGCATCAGCTGGTTCAGGGTATCCATGTCAGTGTCTCCCGTAGGGCGTGGATCAGAAGCCCGCGACGGGCAGCAGCGGCAGGTTGATGCCGAGCAGGAAATCGAACAGCGCCCACATCGGCAGCGTCAGCACCAGGCCGATCAGCGCGTCGCGCACGATGCGGCGGCTGCCGTAGCCGCGCGCCACGCATACCATCATCAGCGTGGACGAGAACACGAAGCCCAGCGTGCCGATCAGCGCCATGTTGGCCACCAGGCCGACGGCTACCCACAGGAAGCCCTTGAGGTTGTGCGGCGCCGAAGGCAGTTCGGCGTCTTCCTCGGGCATGTTTTTGAAGCCGCCGCGCACGCCCTGCCACAGCAGCAGCGCGCCGCAGACAGCCAGGCCGATGGTCACCAGCGTGGGCACGAAGCGCGGCGACAGGCCGGCATAGCCCTCGTCGCCCGAAATGCCCGGTATGCCGGCAAGGAAGAACACGGACAACGCCAGGATGGCGACGCCGATGGATACGTGGGATGGTTTCATGTGGGGCTCTCGGATGGTCCTGCCACCCGCGCGGTCACGGGGCCCGGTGACGTTATTGGTCTGGTTTTCGGTGTTGCGCAGGTGATGGCGGCACCGGGGCCCCGTGCCGTCCTCCGTGCACGCCGATCACGGATCGGCAGCCGGGCGGGAACGACAGGGTGAAGCTAACTTCCGCGACTTGGGTAACGACTTCTCGTACTGCTGTCTCGTACTACTTTTTCGTATTTCTACTACTTGGCTGACGGCAGCGGTGGCGATTGCCACCGGCTGTCGAAACGTGGGACCGAAGCGGTATTGCCGATGCGGCGTGGCGTATGCCCGGTCCTCCGGGGGCGCTTTACTTCGCTACGCCCAGTTCGCGCAGCGTGGCGCCCAGGCGGGTGGACTCGGCTTCCACGAACTTGCCGAATTCATCTCCGGTCAGCAGGAACGGCGTCCAGTCGTTCTTCTGCAGCGCATCCTTCCAGACCTGGTTCTCGGTGCCCTTCACCACGGCGTCGATCATGGCCTTGCGCTGGTCGGCGGTGATGCCGGGCGCGCCGTACACACCACGCCAATTGTAGATTTCGACATTGATGCCCTGTTCCTTCAAAGTCGGGATGTCGGCGGTGCGGTCCTTCGACGTCACGGCCAGGGCGCGCATCTTGCCGGTCTTGATGAACGGCAGGAATTCCGACACGCCAGCGATGCCCACGGTCACGTGGCCACCCAGGATCGACGCCGAGGCCTCTCCACCGCCCTGGAACGGCACGTAGTTGATCTTCTTCGGATCCACGCCGATGTCCTTGGCGATCAGGCCGGCCAGGATGTGGTCGATCGAACCCTTGGAACCGCCGCCCCAGCTGACGCTGCCCGGATTGGCCTTGAGCTGCGTGGTCAGGTCTTTCATCGACTTGATCGGCGAGCTGGCCGGCACCGTGATCACCATCGTGTCGGCGAACAGGCGCGCGATCGGCGTGGCGTTCTTGAGCGTCACCGGCGGGTGGTTGGTCTCAATGGCACCGACCATCACGGCGCCCGTCACGATCAGCGCGTTCGGGTTGGCCTTGTCGCTGTTCACGAACTGCGTCAGGCCGATGGTGCCGCCCGCACCGCCCTTGTTGTCATACGAAGCCGTCTTGGCCGTACCAGCCGCCACCATGGCCGCGCCGATCGAGCGGCCGGTCTGGTCGTAGCCGCCGCCGGGGTTGGCGCCAATCATGACCTTGAGGTTGTCGACGGCATAGGCGGGCGCGGCCATCACGGCAGCAGCCAGCGCGGCCGAAGCGGCGAAGACATGGGTAAAGCGGGCAAGCATGCGAGGCATCGCGTGTCTCCTGTCTTATTGGAATGTTGGGTTGTGCTTTTAGGTTTCTGGCTATTGACCACCATCCACAAAGAGACAGCAGTAGCCATGGCCCGAATTCTAGAATCGTGAAACTGTCAAAACCCTGTCAAAACGACTGCTTGAAGCTCGGGGTTTACGTGGTGTTGTCTGCTTTGTCTGCCTGTCTTCCGTCCTCGGCGGACCGGTCGCCTGTCGTTTTTTGGCATCGTTGCATCTGCCAGATCAGATCTGCACATCTTTGACTTGGCTCAGGTCAGACATCTCACTACGATTTGACTCAGTTGCCTGCCGCACCGACGGCCTCGCGCAGCAGTTGCGGCACGGCAGCCAGAGAATGAAAAACAGATGACATGGACCATCGCACAACGAGGCGCTGGCCGATTCGGGATATCCGGTCTTTTTCGGTTTTCGGGTGAAGTGACAAAAAAGAAGTCTCAGGGGTCAATCATGGATACAACGATCAAGGCGTCGGACGGCTGGCCGCCGGAACTCGACGCAGGGGCCGACCGCGGCCTGTGGAAAAGCACCGTTGCTGCCGCCAACCAGGCGCTGGAAGCGGCCAAGGGCATGCAGGCGGCCGTGGGGCAGACGCTCAAGCTGCAACACAAGATCATGGCGCTGCGTGACGAGCTGCATCGCGCGGAAGCCGAGCGCGACATGTATCGTGACTTGCACGCGCGTACCGTCGACGAGCTCAATCACACACTGGACCTGAGCCCCGCCGAATGGCAGCGCCTGCGCGCCGACAACGAGACGCTGCAGATCCGGCATCGCGCCTACAAGTTGCTGGTGCAACACTACGCGCGGGCCGGCACGCCGATCGACCCCGCCACGTTTGCCGAGCAGCGCAGCCGCGTGCAGCAGCACATCCTGTTCCAGCGCCGCAAGGGCATTCCGGTTTCGGTCATCACGGCCGACGACATCGCATTCCTGTTGCGCTAGGCAATCGCGCGAAGGAGACGTCCATGAACTGCCTTATCCCTGGACAGTTGGCGCCACAGTATTGCCGGCCGGCGCATCAGCCGCGCACACCTGGTTACGGCCCGCTTGCTTGGCGGCATATAGACGGCGGTCGGCCGTCGCCAGCATGGCATCGAGTGTCCGGCAATCGTCGCTCTCGGCTTCTGCGACGCCAATTGATACAGTGAAGTGAATGGGTCCGTCGCCCTCTCCGGGCGGCGGCGCATCGGGCGCCGGTGCCACGGCCGTGCCCTGCACGGCGGCACGCAACCGTTCGGCGGTCGCCATGGCATCGGCCAGCGTGGTCTGCGGCAGCAGCACCGCAAATTCTTCGCCGCCCAGCCGGGCGGGCAAGTCCACCTCGCGCAGGTTCCGGCGCAGCACATCGGCCAGCGCCACCAGCACGTGGTCGCCGCTGGCATGGCCCCAGCGATCGTTCACACGTTTGAAGAAATCGATATCGATCATCAGCATCGACAGCGGTGAAGCTGTGGATGCATCAACCGGGCCGCCATCGGTAGCGCCGTCGTCCCTCGCCGCGGACCCGCGTTCGCGCTGCCGCCGTGCCGATTCCCGCGCGAACGCCTCGCCGAAATGCCGGCGATTGGCCAGTGCGGTGAGCGGATCGGTTTCGGCCAGCCGCTGCAGTGTCTCGCCGGCTGCCACGTAGTGGCGGAACAGCAGCGTCACCACGCGCAGCGTGATGAACATCAGCAGCGGCAGCGCCAGCCAGATCGACAGCAGCGGGGTGCTGGTGCGTTGCAGGACCGCGCGCCACACATCGGTATTGCTGAAGGTCTCCACCATCAGCCAGTTTCCGCGTTGGCCCACCGGCTGGTAGATCAGGTACTGGTCATCCACGTGCCGTATGCCGGCGCCTGACTGGAACAGTTCCTGTGGCGGTACCCCGCGCCAGGCGGGGCCCACATCGTCGGGCCAGCGCATGTCGATGCGCACGTTGTGCTGGCTCGACGCGATGATGCCGCCGCGATAGTCCATCAGGAACCGCGTGGTGCCGGCGTCTTCCGGCACGCCGATCAGGTCGCGCAGGCGCGACAGTTCCACATCCACGGCCACCACACCGCGAAAGCGGTCTGCCACATAGACCGGAATGCTCAGCGTGGTACGCAACTGCGTGCTTTCAAATTGCGTGTAGACACGGGTCCAGCGAATATCGCGAGCGGCGTCGCGCTCGGGCAGCATATCGCGGTAATACGAGATATGACTGAACCGCTTGAAGAGCGCCGGCGCCTTGTCCAGCGCCAGCGGGGGGTAGGTGACGTAGAGCCCGTTGCTGGAGATATAGCTCACCGTGCCGTTGGCATCCTCGCCATCGCGAAGGCGCAGGCTCAGGCCCAGCACGTGGCTCAGTTGGCGCGCCGCGTACAGGTCCGCGCGCAGGTCGGCGTCGCGCCGCTGGAAGCCTTCCAGTTCGTCGAGCAGCGCCGGCGCCGTGCCGATCACTGGAGAATCGCCAAGCGGCACGTCCATCTGCCAGATGCGATCGTTGCGCTGCGCGAAGGCGCGCTCCACGGCAGGATCGGTCTGCGCCGCGCCGCTGTCGTAGAGGGTGATCAGTTGCTGCGCGTAGTCGCGCACGAAGATGAGCTTGGATCGTTCGGCGGCAAAGACCGCCTCGCCGCCAAGCGCGCGCAGTGTGAGTTCGTGCTGACGCGAGGACAGGACACGTTCGCGCAACAGGTACAGGTCGCGCGCGCCCACGATGAGCATCAGCAGCATCGCCAGGCCAAAGCCGACGATCACCACGCGGTGCGGGTGCATGAGCGCCGCCCGGGGCAGCCAGCGCGGCCGCGGCAGCAGTTTGCGCCATGACATCGAACGTCTCCCCCGGCAAAGCCCGCCCTCGGGGGACGGGTCGTGAAACGGCGACTTTCGCCTGCAAAATCGACGGCGGCCTCGCCACGGCGTGGCGCGCCGGCTCAGTGTAGTGCAGCCGCGCGGCGCATGCCATCATGAAAGTCTTGCAATCATCCTGGGGGATTTCTCATGCCACAGCACATCGGCATCGCGGCCTGTTCCGCCGAAGGCGCGGCATTGTGCTATCGCACGATCTGCATGGAAGGTGCCGGCTACCTTGGCCCGCACGGACATCCGGAAATTACGATGCATACGCAATCGCTTGCCGCCTATGTGGCGTGCCTGGAGCGCGGCGACCTGCAGGGCGTAGCGAACCTGATGCTGCGCTCGGCATACAAGCTGGCAGCGGCTGGCGCCGATTTCGTGATCTGCCCCGACAACACGATCCACGCGGCGCTGGATCTGGTGCGGCCTACGTCGCCGCTGCCATGGCTTCATATTGCAGAGGTGGTGGCCGATGCCGCAGTGGCACGTGGTTTCCGCAGGCTGGGCATCACCGGCACACGGTGGCTGGTGGACGGCGAGGTCTACCCGGCGGCGCTAGCCGCACGGGGGCTGGAAGCGGTGAGACCGCCGGTGGAAGACCGCGTATTGATCGACCACGTGATCATGAACCAGCTGGTCCCCGGCATCGCCACGCCGCAAGGGGTGGCCACGTTCCAGCGCGTGATCGATGACCTGCGGGACAACGGTTGCGACGCCGTGGTGCTGGGCTGCACCGAGATTCCGCTGATCATCGACGACGGCAATTCGTCGTTGCCGACGCTCGACTCGACCCGCCTGCTGGCCCGCGCGGCATTGCGGCGCGCGGTGGCCCGGTAGTCCCCTTAAATTTGGACGATCAACGACGTTCCGTGCGGAAGTACAGCAGCGCGATGGCAGGCAGGGCGAAGCCGATCCAGCTGGCCAGCGGCCAGCCGGCGCGCGCATAGGCCCACGCGCCCACCGACGATCCGATGGCGCCGCCCACGAAGAAGATGGCCATGTACAGGCCGTTGAGGCGACTGCGGTGTTCATCGGACAGCGAGAAGATCGCGCGCTGGCCGATCACCAGATTGGTCGACACCGCGAAGTCGAGCAGCACGGCCGCCACCGTCAGCGACAGCAACGACAGCAGCGAGCCCTCCGTACCCACCCGGCTCAGCAGGAACGATGCCGCGCCCAGCACAAGCGCCAGCGCGGTCATCTGCCGGCTGTGCCCACGGTCGGCGTAGCGGCCCGCCATGGGCGCGGCAATGGCGCCGGCCACGCCCACCAGCGCGAAGATCGCGATGCCGGTCTGCGACATGTGGAAGGCGGGCCCGGCCAGGTACAGCGGCGTGGTGGTCCAGAACAGGCTGAAGACGCCGAACATGGCGGCCTGGTAGGCGGCACGGCGGCGCAGCACCGGCTGGGTACGCAGCAGATGGCTCATCGAGCCAAGCATCTGGATGTAGTTGACGCCGGGCGCGGGCCGGCGCTGGGGCAGCTTGCGCGCCAGCACGATGCCGAGCAGCACCATCGCCACGGCCGACGCCGCGAAGATCGCGTGCCAGCCAAACAGGTCGGACACCAGGCTCGACACCGGCCGCGCAAGCATGATGCCCATCAGCAGCCCGCTGGTGACATTGCCGACCGCGCGACCACGCGCATGCTCGGGCGCCAGGTGCGCCGCGAACGGCACCAGTACCTGCACGGCCACCGAGCACAGTCCGATGGCGCAGCCCGCCACCAGGAACACGCTCGCATGCGTGGCCAGCGCAGCCGCCAGCAGGGCCACCGCGCAGCCGCCCACCAGCGTCAGCACGAGCTTGCGGTTCTCGACGATATCGCCCAGCGGCACCAGCAACAGCAGGCCCACGCAGTAGCCGATCTGGATCAGCGTCACGATCAGGCCGGCGATTTCCGGCGACAGCCCCAGCGCAAGTGCGATCGGGCCGACCAGCGGCTGCGCGTAATACAGGTTGGCGACGATCATGCCGCAGGCCACGGCCAGCAGGGGCGTGATCCAGGCGGCCGGGGCGGCGGTACGTTGGGCGGTGGCGACGGATGGGGTCATGGGGCGCGCGTGGGCGGAGGGTGGGGCGGGGCGTTCTGCGTCGACGCCCGTCGAAGCCGCCGATTCTACCGGGAGATAGATAGGACCGTATGACACGGGGGTTTTTGGGCGCTTTGAGGCGCTCCCCGCGCTTTCGTCGCGCTTTTATAGCGCTTTCGCCACTTTTTCGGGTCCGGTTTGCGCCGGACGATGCGGAAGCCGTCGGCACTGTCGGAAGGTGGGGCGCGGATGAGCGCCGCTCAGCCTTCGGCGTCGTCCTCGAAGCGGAATTCCTCCTGCACCGGCGCGGGATCGTCGCCTTGCTCGGCCGCCGGCAGCAGGGCGCTGACGCGCACGCCCAGCAGCCGGATGCGCCGTTCCAGCGGGATACGCTTCAGGCATTCGGTGGCACCGCGCCGGATCATCGCGCCATCGGCGGTATGGGCCGTCATCGTCAGGTCGCGGGTCACGGTGTGGAAATCGTCAAAGCGCAGCTTGATGCCCACCGTGCGGCCCACGTACCCCTTGCGCCGCAGGTCGTCGGCCACGCGCATGCAGAGCTTGGTGAATTGTTCCGACAGCACCGGGCGGTCGGTGCGCGGGTGCAGATCGCGCTCGAACGTGGTTTCGCGGCTCATCGACTTCGGTTCGGAACTGACCACCACCTGGCGTTCGTCGCGGCCATGGGCCACTTCCACCAGCCAGCCCGCGTAATTGCGGCCGAAATGGGCCTGCAGCAGCGCCAGGTCGGCCTCGGCCAGATCGCCCACGGTATCGATGCCGATGGCCTGCAGTTTTTCCGCGGCCTTGGGACCGATGCCGTTGACCTTGCGGGCCGCCAGCGGCCAGATGCGCGTGGGGATATCGGCGGGCGTCAGGATGGTCAGCCCGTTCGGCTTGTCGAGTTCGGAGCCAATTTTGGCCAGCAGCTTGTTGGGGGCCACGCAGATCGAGCATGTCAGGCCCGTGGCTTCGTGGACGGCGGCCTTGATGCGGCCGGCAACCGCATGCGGCTCGCCTTCAATATCACCCAGATCGATATATATCTCATCGATACCGCGATCTTCTATTTTTCCAGTGAATGATCTGACGGCTGCCTTGAACAACCCGGAGTAGCGCCGGTAGGCGTCGAAGTCAGTCGGTAGCAGGATCGCGTCGGGGGCCAGCTTGGCGGCCTTCATCATGCCCATGGCCGAGAACACGCCCAGAGCCCTGGCCTCGTAGGTGGAAGTAGTGACGACGCCACGCCCTACGTAATCGCGCAGCCGCGCATAGCGGCGCGAACCATCGGGCAGCACCTCCGGCACCGCATTGCGGCCGCCGCCGATCACCACCGCCTGCCCACGCAGGTCCGGATAGCGCAGCAGTTCCACCGAGGCGTAGAACGCGTCCATGTCGAGATGGGCAATGCGCCGGGGGGCGTTCGGGGGCATGAGCGAAGAGGGGCGATCGATACTGTATAAACGTACAGTATAGTGTGGCGACCTGGAATCCGGAATAGGGATGGGCCGCCACAAATATTCTCATGACGGATAGTTACTGATATTTTTTACGCCGTCTCATTTTTCGTGTTGATATTTCGCTTCGTACTCAGGCGGCTGACCAGCAAACCCTCGGCCGCGTAGATCGCCAGCGACATCCAGATCAGCGCATAGCCAATCTGCTTCTGGGCCGGAAACGGCTCGTGGTACAGCCAGATGCCAAGGAGCAGCTGGATCGTCGGCCCCGCGTACTGCAGCAGGCCAAGCAGCGACAGCGGGATGCGGCGCGCACCCGCCGCAAAGAACAGCAGCGGCACCGCCGTGACCGGGCCGGCCAGCAGCAGCAGGATCTGCGTACCCGTGGCTGCGCCGCGCGTGGTGTCTTGCCCGGTCACTATCAGGAAGCCCAGGGCCGCGGCCGCCAGCGGAAACAGGATCAGCGTTTCCAGCGACAGACCTTCGAGCGCGCCCAGCGCGCCGGTCTTGCGCAGCAGCCCATAGCCGCCAAACGACGCTGCCAGCCCCAGCGCGATCCAGGGCAGTTGTCCGGCCGACCACGTCAGCCAGAGCACACCGGCGGCGGCAATGGCGATCGACAGCCACTGGCCCGGACGCAGCCGCTCATGCAGCAGCAGCACGCCCAGCAGCACGCTGAACAGCGGATTGATGAAGTAGCCCAGGCTGGCATCGACCACGCGATCGGCCGACACCGCCCAGATATAGAGGAACCAGTTGCAGCACAGCAAGCCCGCACTGGCCGCGAAGTTCAGGATCAGGCGCGGATTGGCCGCCACTTCGCGCAGCCAGCCGAAATGACGGCGCCACAACAGTATTGCCCCCAGGAATACCAGCGACCACACCATGCGGTGCAACAGGATTTCCAGCGGCGCCACGCCGTGCAGGGACTTGATGTAGAGGGGCAGCAGGCCCCAGACGATGTACGCCAGCAGGGCGTAGAGAATACCGAGTTGCATGGGGGAGTGTTCCGGGTAGAAGTCCGGTTGTGGGGCGGATTCTACCGGGTGTGGGCAGACGTGTGGCGCCATGAAAAAGCCCGGCCGGAGCCGGGCTTTGCGAAGGGCCGGACTGGCCGAACGGCCAGAAAGGCTTGCCGCTTACAGCTTGCGCGCGTAGCTGAATTGCGAGAATGCCTGCTCGGCCACGCTGAACCAGGCGGCCTCGTTGTTGCGGAACACGCGCCAGTCGTCAAAGATCTTCTTGAACGACGGGTTCTTGGCGCTTTCGTCGGCGTACGCTTCCTGCGTGGCCTTGAAGCAGGCTTCCATGATCTCCTTCGAGAACGGACGCAGCTTCACGCCGTTTTCCAGCAGGCGGGCCAGCGCCTGCGGGTTCACGGTGTCGTACTTGGCCATCATGTTGGTGTGCGCCTCGATGGTGGCCGTTTCCAGCGCACGCTTGTAGAGTGCCGGCAGCTTGTCGTACTCGGGTTGCGACGCGTAGAACGACAGCTGCGCGCTGCCTTCCCACCAGCCCGGGTAGTAGTAGTACGGCGCCACCTTGTAGAAACCGAGCTTTTCGTCGTCGTACGGGCCCACCCATTCGGCCGCGTCGATCGTGCCCTTTTCCAGCGCCGGGTAGATGTCACCGCCGGCAATCTGCTGCGGCACCACGCCCAGGCGCGACAGCACCACGCCGGCAAATCCGGCCACGCGGTACTTCAGGCCCTGCAGGTCGGCCACGGTCTTGATTTCCTTGCGGAACCAGCCGCCCATCTGGGCGCAGGTGTTGCCGCCCATGAAGTTGACGACGTTGTATTCCTTGAAGAACTCGCGCATCAGCTTCATGCCGTTGCCCTGCATCATCCAGGCGTTCTGCTGGCGAGCGGTCAGGCCGAACGGAATCGTCGTGTCGAAGCACAGCGTCGGGTTCTTGCCGAAGTAGTAGTAGCCGGCCGTGTGGCCGATCTGCACGGTCTGGTTCTGCACGGCGTCCAGCACCTGCAGGCCCGGCACGATTTCGCCAGCGGCAAACACCTTGATGTTGAACTTGCCGTCGGTCAGTTCCTTCACACGCTGGCTCAGCAGTTCGGCCGCGCCATAGATGGTGTCGAGCGACTTCGGGAAGCTGGACGCCAGGCGCCATTCCACCGCCGGATTGCTGCCGACCACGGCGGGCGCGCCCGGGGCGCTGGCCGATGCGGCCGGGGCCGCGGGCTTGTCTTCCTTGCCGCAGGCGGCAAGCGCACCCGTGGCTGCTACGGCCGAAGCCTTCAACAGGAAGGAACGACGTTCCATGGACATCTCCTCTTTTATAGATATGTATGCGTGACTGCCTTGCACCCGATATGTGTTGCCCGGTAGACAGGTCGGTCGATTATAGCGGTGGCGTTTTCAGCACGGACGCCCTTCAGGATGGGGGTTTTCGCTAGGAATTCAGCACTTCTGCAACGGTTTTGCCACGGTGCCCAAGCATGCTCCGAACCGGTGCGGCGCGTGTTCCGCAATGTGGGAATTCAGACGCATTTCCAACGCTTTGTGACGCCGTCGCGGGATTTTGTAACCCGGCTTGCGGTCAAAAAGTTCGCCTGATAAAAACTGAGCCCTCCCCCCCGGAGTTCGTCCACGCCGGCCCTTGTTGTGTTCATGCTGCAATCCGTACTGCTTCCCTCCCGCCTGTTTGCCCGTCGCCGCCTGGCTTTTGCCGTCCTGGCTGCCTGGGGGGTCAGCGCATGCGCGCAGACAGGCACTTCGGTAGCACCCCCGCCGCTCATTGCGGAAAGCACGACCCCGCCGGTGACGTCCGCCGTGGCAGCAGGTGCCGTGCCCGCCGCAGCCCCCGCCAGCGTACCCACGGCTGCGGCCGCCGATCCGCTGGCAGACCTGATCCAGTCGGCCAGTGCGGCCGACACCGCGGAGGCCCGGAAGGCTGCGCCTGCCGCCACGGCCGTAGCAGCCGAGACCAGCGAGGCCGCCGGCGCTGCCAGCACCGCCGAGGGCGCCGCCACGGTCGCCCAGGCGCCGCTCAACGAGAATCCCGATTTCGTCGGTCCGCCCGATTCGCTGGCGCCGCCACCCCCACCGCCGCCGCCGGTGGTGCTGTTTCCGCATCGGCTTGGCGAATTCCCGGCCCTGCCGCAGCCCGACACCCCCAGCGCGGCGCGCAACCCGGAAAACGCCGACATCACACCGGAGACGCCATCCGACGCGCCGCCAGTGCTGCGTTCGCAACTTCCGGCTGACAATCCCGCTGGCGATTCGGTTTGGCGACTCGGCTATAGCGGCCGCGCGGCGGTGGAAGACCGTTCCGGCACACAGCGCGCGTGTCCGGGCGGCGGCACGCCATCGGCGGGGTTTGGGCAGGGCCTGGCCTGCACCAGTTCGGGCGAGGTCAAGATTCGCGAATCGGTGGCGGATATCGGCGGCGGCGCGCAGGTCCAGCTCGTCGCCCAAGCCAAGGGCACCAATGCCACGTCGGTCAACGGCAATGCCGCTGCCGTGGATCCGTACGCGCTGGTGCCGAATTTCTATACGTCGGTCAGTGGCCTGTCAGGAATGACCGTCCTCGACGGCGCCAGTGTCTGGGCGGGGCGCCGTGACAGCAATCCGTTCCTGATGTCATCCGGGCTGCTGCCGCCAAACTCGCCGTCGATGCGTTTCGGCATCGATAACGCCAAACTTGGCGATTTCGGAGTGAGTTATCAATACACGGCGCGTAACGACCTAAATGGCGCCAAGCTTCCCAGCTATCACTCGGTGCTGTCGGCCCCGATCGACACCAATAGCAAGGGTTCGGTACGGGTGGGCTTCACGCGGGTCGAACCGCTGTCGCAAATCGAGGATACCGGCAGCGCCTGGTGGGCTTCGGCCATGCATGAGCAAAAGGGCGTGCTGTTCGGCACCAATCGCCTGGGGTTCCAGTACGGGCAGGGCTCGCGAATGGCCATGACCGGCTATTCGGGCATGGGCAGCGAACTGTCGCGGGTTCGCGTTTCGGAATCGATGGAATGGAAGGGCCGGTCGGGTCTGGCCGGTTCGGTGGAGTCGAGCCTGCAGCTTGATCGATCCGGCATCGGCACGCTGCAATGGGCCGCCACGCGCGTGCGTCCGGCCTTCGTGGCCAATGACCAGTTCAAGCTGACCTTCGAGGTGGCGCACGACCAGATTTCGTCGGGGTTTGGCGTGGGCGGCCAGCGCACGGCCGTCACGGTCGCGCCCACGCTGACGCTGGGCAAATCCGCCGGCAATGCCAACCTGCGGGCGTTCTATACCTACAGCCGCGCCAACGACGTGGACGGCATCACCTTCGCCGCGCCTGCCGATGCCTGGGCGTCGCAGACCAGCGGCTCGATCTTCGGCGTACAGCTCAATCGGCGCTGGTAAGCCCGGCACGGCCTTTCCAGCTCCGCCTGGACATCGGCGCCGGCCCCGTCGACAACGGCGGGCACAGCCAGTGGAATAGCAGCGTTGCATTCATGGCACCAAATATCTGAGCCAAAACGAACGCCGGAACATCCATCATACGAATACCTGTGAACGTATCGGTCAGCGCACAGGCCAGCGTCAACGCTGGATTCGCGAAGGATGTCGACGACGTGAACCAGTAGCCGGCGGTGATATAGCCGGCCACGACAAACGGCAGCAGCCCAGGCCGCGACCGCCCCGTGGCGATACCCAGGCCGATCAGGCCGAACGACGCCAGGCATTCGCTCCACCACATCGGCACGCCGGTGCGCGCCTGCGTCGACAGCGACAGCGCGGGCAGGCCGAACATGGCATGCGCGGCCATCACACCCAGCGTGGCACCTATCAACTGCACCAGCACATAGCCTGCCGCTTCGCGTGGCGAAAGCCGGCCCTGGATCAGGTTCGACAAGCTGACCACCGGGTTGAAGTGCCCCCCGGACACCGGGCCCAGCGATACCAGCAGCGCCACCAGGCCGGCTCCGGTGGCCAGCGCGTTACAGAGCAGGGCCAGCGCGGTATCGCCGGCGGCCAGCCGTTCCGCGCGAATGCCGGATCCGACCACGATTGCCACCAGCAGGGCCGTACCCAGTGCTTCGGCCACCAGGCGGCGCGCGATGTCGGGGGTGGAATTCGGGACGGACGGAGAGGAAGAGGGCGCGACAGCGGACATGCGAAAGATCGTCGAAATACGATCGCGCAGTGTTTCGCGGCGGGGGAATCCCCGTCAATGCAACGGGGCGATGTTGAGAAACTACCGCCGGTACCGAATCGGCGCGGCGGCGGCAGTTATTGCTGCATTTACTGTCGTATTTACTGCAGGTCGTTGCGCAGGATCAGCAGCCACGGCATGTGCGAATTCGTGAAGCCGTCGAGCTGGCCAGCGTCGTTCAGGTCGATCACATCCATCGACACCGATTGCTGGACATTGCCGCCGATCGCCTTGACCACGTTGGCAGCGCGATCCACTTCGACCACGATGTCGCAGTGCATGGGCGTCGTGCCGAAGCCAATTTCGGACGGATCGGACAGGTATTTGTCGCGTCCGCGGCCCGCGCAGATCATGTCGCCGGGGCGCGGCAGACCGGGCACAGGCTCCACGTGGAAGGCGGGGCGCGGCAGGATGCCATCGCGGGCGTCCACCACGTACATCGAATGCGACTGCCCCGTCAGGAACTGGTCGTTATCGAGCCCAGCCTTGCGCATTACCCACGAAATGAACACTGCCGACCATGCCCACGCGCCCTGGGTGACCTGGCGGCAGTCCGGCGCCTCGCCCACGATGCCCCAGTAGCGTTGGGCCATCCGGCACCCCTGGGGCGTGGCTTCCATGCCGGTGCCGTCGGGGAAGCGCAAGCACTGGCTGTCCCCATCCTCTTCCATGTCGACGTCGGCCGACGGCTGAACCGTCGCGCCGTTGGCGCCAGCGCCATTGCCCGGCAGCGCCGCCGTCGGGGCGGGCAGAGGGCTCTGGGTGACACACGCCGAATCGTCACGGCCGATGCGCACCACCTGGCTGCCCCACTTGCGCCATTCCTGCAGGGCAATATCGACAACCCGTTCACGCGCCGTGGCACCAGGCGGCGTGGCCACGCGCTCGTAGTCGGGCAAGGGCACCGCCTGTGGGCGGGCAGGACGCGGCGGCGAGGTGCTGCAACCGCACAGAACGGCCAGCGCCACCACCGCCATCAGCCCCTGCCAGGTACGCGTGCGCGCCTGTGGAGAATGCTGTGGACGTTTGTGTGGAAAGCGCTGTGAATAAGGCTGTGGAGATGTGCGCTGCGGCAAGCGGAACGGCATGTCAGGCTCGTGATTCCTGATCTCGCGCAAGGCCTTGATCAGCCAAGCGTGGATGACATTTTCGCGTGGTTGCCGCAGGCCTGTGAAGTGGCCCGGCCGGCTGTGCGATTCTCCACGCGGAGCTAGGGGGAAAATGGTGTGGATAACGTCCCCGCGCGCTGCGCACCTGCGCCGCTTTCGGGCTCTGGCGGCAGCACGGCGGGGTCATGCGAACCGGGCGAAAAGCTTGCCCGTCGGCATTACTGGTTGACGGCGTCCTTGAACTTCTGACCTGCCTTGAACTTCACGGTCTTCGCAGCTTCCACCTTGATTTCTTCGCCGGTGCGCGGGTTGCGGGCCATGCGCTCGCCACGTTCGCCCTTGCTGAAGGTACCAAAGCCGATCAGGCTCAGGGTCTCGCCCTTGGCCACGGCATCCATGATGGCGGTCAGGGTCACGTTCAGGGCCTGCTCGGCCTTGGCTTTGGTCAGACCGTCCACGCCAGCTGCGATCGCGTCGATCAGTTCAGTTTTCGTCATGCTTCACTCCGTATCGAGTTGAAAAAACACTGACGTCCGGGCCGGGAGGCTTGGCTGGAAGCCGCCCCGGCAAAGACGCCGCGGGCCACATCATACCGTGTCGGACACGCCGCACCGGGAACAGTTTGTTACCGGCCCTCGGCGCGCAGGCCGCGCCAGGTCAAGGTTGGCGGGTTTTTTACAGGAATGGCGAGCAAGAGAAATGCCGGCAGAGGCGTCGGCATAGGCCCCGTATACGCACCGGTAGCCTTCTGGGCACCCAACCGCCGTAAACGCCACAGGAACCGCGTATACGCCCCAGGACGCGTTCAGGGCGTCTGCACGGCCTCCGGGATGTCGTGACGCGTATACGGCTTGGCAGGGCCGTATACGGGCTTCTGCACGGCAGGGAGCGTATGGGGTGGCGGGCGGGCCGACGTATACCGCGAACCCGCCTCGCACCTTCGCCGGGACGGTGCCTGTTTTTTCATCGCGACTGCAAATGGCGATGGAGGACAGCAGTGCCGGTTCCACCCCGGCGTCTTTGGCGTATACGTCCCGGCGACCGTCCTCCTGCGTATGGTTTACATCTTTCTTTCATGTATACAGATAGTAGTGATAGGTAAACGACCCCTGTTTCTGTGGATAACCCCGTATACGTCAAACGGATCAAGCGTTTACGTATACCGAAAGCACAGGGATGGAATGTTGGCCCGCGTGGATGACTCATCCTTCGGGATGGGATGAACGGCGTATACCTGCCAAGTTGTTCGTATACGTTCCCCATGCCAGCCCCAGGCAGCCCACATCAAACCCATGCGCTTATCCACAAAAATGACCCGGGTTATCCACATCGGCAGCATCCCGGTATACGTCGATGGGCGCGGTAAACGTGTCCGGGTTGGCTCGGCCGATGATGCGTATACCTGACACAGCCGCACGGGTATCATCCGGTTCGCGCCGGACTGGACCGGCCCACCACCGCAGGAATATCAGAATGTCGGACAAGGCCAAGGACGCCAAGGAACTGAAGGCTGGCAAGAAGAAGACCGCCAGCGATCGCATCGAGGTGCGCCAGTCGGGCGTACATGGCAAGGGCGTCTACGCGGTTGGCGCGATTGCCGAGGGCGAGCGGGTGGTCGAATACAAGGGCGAGCACATTTCCTGGAAGGAAGCGCTGAAGCGCCATCCGCACGATCCGACGGACCCGAACCATACGTTCTATTTCAGCCTGGACGACGGCAACGTCATCGATGCCAAGTTCGGCGGCAACCGTGCGCGCTGGATCAACCACGCCTGCGAGCCCAACTGCGAGGCGCGCGAGAAGAAGGGCCGCGTCTTCATCCATGCGCTGCGCAATATCGCAGAGGGCGAAGAGCTGTTCTATGACTACGGCCTGGTCATTGACGCACGCTATACGAAGAAGCTGAAGAAGGAATACGAGTGCCGTTGCGGCAGCCCGAAGTGCCGCGGCACGATGCTGGCGCCCAAGGAAAGGTAGGCCAAGCCATAAAGGTCGGCCCAGTCATCGACCTGGCCGGCGTACCCAGGTCCAGGGGATCAGGCGTTCAGGCGGATCAGGCCGACGTGGTGCCGGGTGCCTCGCACGGGATCCGGATCACAAAGCGCATCGACGCGCGGCGAGCCGGCGCATCGGCCAGTTCCGGCGATTCCGGTAATGCCGAGGCCTGAGCGGCATTCGCCAAGGCTATTCCCGCGCCATCGTCCGGACCCCCGGCCATGGCCGCCGCGACCGGTGCAGGCGCCGCCGCCGGCACATCCTCGATGCGGATCGTGCCCTGGTGCAGGGTGATGATTTCGTGAACGATGGCCAGCCCCAGGCCGGCCCCGCCCGGTGACGCCTGCAGGGCAGGCGTGCCGGGCGTGTGATCGCCGCGGAAGAAGCGCTTGAAGACTTCCTCGCGTCGGGCTGGCGGAATGCCCGGTCCGTTGTCTTCCACCATCACCACGGCCATGCCGCGGTGGCCCATGGCCTCGCCGCCAGCGCGCACGGTAATGCGTCCACCGGCCGGCACGTACTTCACTGCGTTATCGATCAGGTTGGACAGCGCTTCGCGCATCAGCAGCCGGTTGCCGCGCACGACGGCCGGGGCGCCGCCGGTGAACGTGGGGCCGGGCAGGACCTCGAAACCCAGGTCCACGCGCCGCGCCAGAGCCTGGGGCACCCATTCCGCGCCAATCTCGAAAGCCAGTTCCGCCAGGTCGAAGTGTTCGACCGGGCCCAGCCGTTCCAGCGACAGGCCGGGTTCGGCGCGTGCCAGCGACAGCAGCTGGTTCGACAGCCGCACGGCGCGGTCGGCGGCGGTCTGCACCTCGCGCAGCGCATGACGCGCCACATCGAGTGAATCGGCTTCCACCGCGCGGTCGGCGTGCAGCTTCACGGCCGTCAGCGGCGTGCGTAGCTGGTGGGCGGCATCGGCGATGAACTTGCGCTGGGCATCCAGGGCGTCGCGCAGCCGCGACAGCAACGCGTTCAGGGCGCGGATCAGCGGCTCCACCTCGGCCGGCACCTGGGTCTCGTCCAGCGCCGCCAGCGACCGCGCCGTCTGGCGGTTCAGCTTGTCGGTCAGGATCTGCAGCGGCACCAGCTCTTCCTTGAGCACGTGCGACAGGATCAGGCTACCCACCAGCAGCAGCAGGATCAGCGGCACCGATACCGACAGCAGAATCTCGTTGGCAGCCGTTTCGCGGCGGTCGAGCAGTTCGGCCACCTCGACCACGATCGGTCCGCGCGGCAGCTGTGCCTCGGTGGGCGATGTCGCCAGTTCGTCGGAGGCCGGGCTGGGCAGGCTCACCGGCAGGCGCACGGCGCGTACCTGGCGGCCGCTGAACCACGCGTAGAACAGCCGGGCGTCGTGCAGCGAGGTCTGGCCGGTGCCGTAGCCCAGCCAGGTGTCCATGCCGCCGATCAGCCCATCGGGACCGTGGATGCGCCAGTAGATGCGGTCGGTGCCCTCGGCCTCGACCAGCGTCTGGGCGATGATCGGGATGTCCTGCTCCAGCCGCGGGCCGGCAATGCGGATCTGCTGGGCGATGTTGTTCGCCACGCCATAGAGCGCGCGATCAAAGACCTGCGTGGTGTAGTGCGCCGCCAGCCAGTACGACAGCGATCCGCTGGTCAGCACCAACGCAAATAGCGGCGTGGCCAGCGCGCGCAGCAGGTGGATGCGCAGGCTTGGGTTCGATGTGCCGCGTGCCGCCGCGCCGCCACGGCTGCGACCGCCGCGTGTGCGCTTGCCCGTGGCGCTCGCATCGCCAGGCGGGGCAGAAGAAGATTGCGAACGCGGCCACATGGCGGGTCAGGACTTCCGTTGAGAGCGGCCGCCACGCAGGCGGCGCAAGCCGGTCAGGCTCAGTGGCCGGCGCGGATTTGGAGCAGATAACCGAAGCCGCGCACCGTCACGATCTCGACGTCGGCATCCTCGAGCTTCTTGCGGACGCGATGCACGTAGACTTCGATCGCGGTGTCGCCCACCGTGTCGCCGCCTTCGCCGGCCGGGTGCGCAAAGGTGGCCAGGTGGTCCTGCAGTTGCGCCTTGCTGACCACGCGGCCCTGCCGCTGCAGCAGCAGTTCCAGCACGGCAAATTCGCGCGGCGACAGTTCCAGCGGACGTCCATCCACGAACATGCGGCGGTCGTTGCCCGACAGGCGCAGCCGGCCCAGCCGCACGTCGCGCTCCGGCGCGGCCTCGCCGTGCTGGCTGCGGCGCAGCAGCACGCGGACGCGGGCTTCCAGTTCGGGCAGGGCGAAGGGCTTGACCAGGTAGTCGTCGGCACCGGCGTTCAGGCCCGAAAGCTTGTCTTCGAGTTCGTCGCGTGCGGTCAGGATCAGTACGGGGGTGGTGCGGTTGCGGGCGCGGTAGCGCGCCAGCAGCGTCATGCCGTCGA
Source organism: Cupriavidus pauculus (assembly GCF_002858765.1). Classification (GTDB taxonomy): domain Bacteria; phylum Pseudomonadota; class Gammaproteobacteria; order Burkholderiales; family Burkholderiaceae; genus Cupriavidus; species Cupriavidus pauculus_B. Next base: position 148,680 of record NZ_PJRP01000001.1, on the reverse strand, counting down.
TGCCGGGCAGGCCCAGATCCAGGATGACCAGGTCGTGCTGTTCCTTCAGCAGGTGGTCGGTGGCGTAGACGCCGTCATGCACCACGCGTACCTGGTGGCCCGCACGGGACAACCCGGCTTCCACGCCGCTGGCGATTTGACGGTCGTCCTCGATCAGCAGGATACGCATGGCGGTACAGGTGACATTGAATCGGGAACAATGTTACCGATTGTACAGGGCAGGCCCGGGGCCTGCCTTTCAGTTGGCCTACAGCGGCGCCGGACCTTTTTCAGCGTGCCAGGCCGGCGGCGGCCTGTTCGATGAAGCGGGCCAGGTCGATGTCGCGCTGGGTCAGGCCGTTGGCGTCGTGCGTGGACAAAGTGATGTCCACGCGGTTGTACACGTTGAACCACTCGGGATGGTGGTCCACCTTGTCGGCCTGCAGCGCCACGCGCGTCATGAAGCCGAAGGCGGCGTTGAAATCGGCGAACTTGAACGATTTCTGGATGGCATCGCGGTCCTGCACGGGGGTCCAGCCAGGTAGCGCCGCCAGCAGCGGCTGGCGGGCGTCTTGCGAAAGAGGCGTCATGATGGGCTCGATCTGAAGGGTTGTCTGTTGCAGCACGGGGAACACGACAAAAGCCGGCCCGCCCCGGCGCACACCGGATGACCGGCGGTCGGGGCATTCCGGCATTGTTTCACAAAGCGGGATAACGGGCGGGACGCTGGCGGACAGCGCGCAGGGCCGCCTGCAAGCGGCCTGCGCGTGACCCATCAGCGATCAGCGATATGTCAGATATCGTCGCTGCTGGCCCAGCCCTCGCGGGTGCCGATGTTGATGACCTGGTCGCCCTCGACGATATCGCCGGCGCCCAGCGTCGGCAGCGCGCGCAGCGCCGGGTACATCTCGGTGAAATCCGGGCGCGTGGCGTCGAACAGCTGCTCGAAGCTGTCGATCACAAAGTACGTCTTCTGGAACGTGTCGATACGGTACCGGGTGCGCATGATCCGGTGCAGATCGAAGCCGATGCGGTTCGGGCTGGCCGAATCGAGGCTGTAGATCGACTCGCCCTGGCTGGACAGGATGCCCGCGCCGAAGATGCGCAGGCCCTGCGGCGTGCGGATCAGGCCGAATTCCACCGTGTACCAGTACAGGCGCGCCAGCATGTCCAGTGCGCCCAGCCGGGCCGCCTTGAGCCCGCCCTTGCCATACGCCTCCATGTAGTCGGCGAAGACCGGATTGATCAGCAGCGGCACATGGCCGAACACGTCGTGGAAGCAGTCGGGCTCCTGCAGGTAGTCGAGCTGTTCCGGCTTGCGCATCCACCAGCTGGCCGGAAATCGCCGATTCGCCAGATGATCGAAGAACACCTCGTCCGGCACCAGGCCCGGCACGGCCACCACCTGCCAGCCGGTGGCGCGCATCAGCATCTCGTTGAGCTGGTCGAACTCGGGTACGCGGTCGCGCTCCATGCCCAGCGTGGCCAGGCCCTGCAGGAATTCGTCGCAGACCCGGCCTTGCAGCATCGACGCCTGACGGTCGTACAGCTTGCGCCATATCGCGTGGTCGGTATCGGTGTAGCGATGCACCGGCTGGGCAATGGTGAAATCCGGGCGCAGTTCCTGGCCGGACAGCAGGCCGGCGTCGAACTGTTCCTTGAGCTTGGCGGTCATCGTGCCGGCAAAGTTGCCGGTCTCGAGGGTGGCGGCCGAGGGCGTCATGCGTTACGTCTCCAACTTGTGATTTGTATTCCGATCGGATGCGGAATTTATGCACAGTCTATCGGCCGACGGGCGCAGGATGGCCGCAAAATCGCCGTTATCCGCAGGTCGTGTGCATATAATCCGCATGTATTCATTCGATGATGCGGAATATCTGCGCCCATGAACCACGCCAATCTGGACCCCTATGACCTGGCCTTGCTGGCCGCCCTGCAGACCGACGGCCGGTCCACCCATCAGCAACTGGCTGAGCGCGTGCACCTGTCGCCCAGCCAGGTGGGGCGGCGGCTGGCCCGGCTGGAAGCTGACGGCGTCATCACCGGCTACCGGGTGAACCTGTCGCCCCAGGCGCTGGGGCTGGGGGTGATGGTCTTCATCAGCGTGAAGCTGGCACACCATGGCGACACCATGGTCGAGCGCTTTGCCGAGGAAATCCTGCTGCTGGAAGAGGTGCAGGAGTGCTATTCGGTGGCTGGCGAGGCCGATTACCTGATTCGCGTGGTGGTTGCCGACCTGCCCACGCTGGCCGATTTCACGATGAAGCGCCTGATGCGCGTGCCGGGCGTGGAAAGCGTGCGCTCGAACATCGTGCTGACCGCCCTTAAGCGTGAGGGCCCGCTTCCGCTGTCACATTTGCGCTAAACCACAAGGCATTTCTCCTGAAATGTGCAGAGGCTTGCGCTTGCAACCCGCGCATGTCACGCTCGCGCGGAGCCAATTCGGGAGAAGGCAGCATGATCGGGAGGATCGCCTCGGCGGCCGCAGCCACCGCAGCAGGTCTTGTATTCAGTGCGTTGACATGGGCGCCGGCTGCATCGGCCGCGCAGATCACGCGTTTCTCACCCGAAGGGGTGAACCCGCAGGTTCGCCAGGTGGCCATCCGGTTCGACGAACCGATGGTGCCGATGGGCGACCTCAAGGCCGCCGCGCCGGCATCGGTGTCTTGCGTGGGCGGCGTAGGCGGCAGCGGGCGTTGGGTCAACGCCACGAACTGGGTCTACGACTTCGAGCGTGACCTGCCTCCCGGCGTGCGCTGCACGGTACAGATCACCCCCGCCCTCAAGAGCGTGGCTGGCAAGGCCTTCGCCGGCAAATCCGAATACCGGTTTGAAACGGGCGGTCCGATCGTGATCTCCGCGCGGCCGTCCGGCGGCGAGGTCGAGGAAGACCAGGTCTTTGCGCTGCGCTTTAACGGCGCGGCCACGGCCGGGTCGATCCGCTCCCATGCCTGGTGCCAGGCCGAGGGGCTGGGCGAGCGCATCCCCGTGCGGCTGCTGACCGGCAAGGAACGCGACGGCGTCATCGAGGCACTGCACTGGAAGGAAGTGGTCAAGCGCGATGGCGACGCCGTGCACCTGCTGGCCTGCCAGCAGCGCCTGCCTGCCGGCGCGCGCATGCAGCTGGTGCTGGATGCGGGTATCGCCACGCCGTCGGGCCTGGCCACCACGGCGGCCCGCCGCTTCGACTTCCAGGTGCGCGACCCCTTTGCCGCGGGTTTCACCTGCGAGCGCGAGCGTGCCGAAGCCCCCTGTACGCCGCTGCGGCCGATGACGGTCACGTTCACCGCGCCGATTTCTCGCAAGGCGGCCGAGGGCATCGTGATGAAGACGCCTTCCGGCCCGAAGACCCCGTCGTTCGATCCTGACGAGGCACCCGATGCGCCGGTGTCCACGGTCACGTTCAAGGGCCCGTTCCCGGAAAAGGCCAATCTGACGATCGAAGCCCCCAGGGATCTCAAGGACGAAAGCGGCCGCGCGCTCAGCAACGCCGACCTGTTCCCGATCAAGCTGACCACCGCGGCGCTGCCGCCGCTGGCCAAGTTTGCCGCCGCGCCGTTCGGCGTGGTCGAGCGCTTTGCCGACCTGCCGCGCGGAAAATCGGCAAACGACTATCCGCCGCTGCTGCCGGTGACGCTGCGCAATGTCGAGGCCGACCTGCCGACGCTGGCCGTGCGTGCCGAGGCCGGCACCGTGGCGCGCATCAAGGTGGATGACGACGGCGCCATCCTGCGCTGGTTCGGCATGGTCAAGCGCATGCACGAGAACAGCTGGACGAAGGAGCAGATCGCCGCCATCCGCGCCGGTCAGGCACCGTATTCCGTCCAGAGTCCGCGCAACGCACCGTCCATCGAGACGCGCTCTGTGTCGTTGCTCGAAGGCGTGGCCGGCGCGAAGAAGCTGGCCATTCCGAAATCCACCGACGCTACGCCGCGCCCGTTCGAGGTGGTCGGCATTCCGTTGCCCGAGCCCGGCTTCCACGTGGTGGAGATCGCCTCGCCGATGCTGGGCGAGGCACTGCTCGGCAAGAAGGCGCCGATGTACGTGCGCACGGCAGCACTGGTCACCAACCTTGGCGTGCATTTCAAGCTGGCACGTGGCGAGGGTGACGGCGACATGAGCGGGCTGGCGTGGGTGACCACGCTCGACGATGGCGAGCCCGTGGCCAACGCCAAGGTGGCCGTGCGCAGTTGCGAGGGCGAGCTGCTGGGCCAAGGTACCACCGATGCCACCGGCGTGGCCCGCTTTGCGAAGCTGGCCGACCGCCGCTACAAGGACTGCGCCAATGGCATGAACGGCTACTTCGTGTCGGCCCGCATCGGCGCCGACCATGCCCAGGCGCGCGGCAAGGCCGACATGGCTTTTGTGATGTCGGACTGGAATCGCGGCATCGAGACCTGGCGCTTCAACGTGCCCACCGATCTGAGCCCGAAGCAGACCGTACGCGCCCACACCGTGTTCGACCGTACGCTGCTGCGTGCCGGCGAAACGGTGTCGATGAAGCACCTGATCCGCAACGAGACCGCGCAGGGCTTTGCGTTGCCGCAGGCGATGCCGGCGAAGCTGCTGATCACGCATGAAGGCAGCGGCCAGAAGTACGAGATGCCGCTGACCTGGCGCAACACCGCCACGGGCGGGCGCAGTGCCGAGAACGCGTTCCAGGTGCCATCGTCGGCCAAGCTGGGTGTCTACGACGTGGCACTGGTCTACGACAACGATCGCACGCTCGATAGCGGCAGCTTCCGTGTCGAGGCCTTCAGGCTGCCGGTGCTGTCCGGCACGTTGTCGGTGACCAAGGATCCAAAGGCCAAGGGCAACGCGCTGGTGGCGCCTGCCGAGGTGCCGGTGGGTGTGGAGATCCACTATCTCAATGGTGGCGGTGCCGCCGGGTTGCCGGTGCGCCTGTCCGCGCTGATGCGCAACAAGGCGGTGAACTTCCCGGACTACGACGACTACGCATTCAACCCGCCGCGCGCGCAGCGGCAGAGCAGCAGTGGCGACGAGGAAGAAGACCAGGACAGCGACAGCGCGCGCGATGAATCCGAAAAGCTCGTGGCCGACAAGCTGCCGCTGACGCTGGACAAGGATGGCAACGGCAAGCTGACGGTGAAGAATCTGCCGAAGGTCGACGCGCCGCGCGACCTGGTACTGGAGGCCGGCTTTGCCGACCCGAACGGCGAGATCCAGACGCTGCGCCAGACCGTGCCGTTGTGGCCGTCTGCCGTGGTGGTGGGCATTCGCGCGGCCAACTGGGTATCGGTCAGCCAGAAGCTGGCCGTGCACACCGTGGTGCTCGATACGCAGGGCAAGCCGGTGGCCGATTCGCCCGTGCAGATCAAGGCGCGCGCCCGCATCACCACGTCGGCGCGCAAGCGCGTGGTGGGTGGCTTCTATCGCTACGACAACCGCAGCGAGACCAAGGACCTTGGCGTGGTGTGCGATGCGCGCACCGATACCCAGGGCCGGGCACGCTGCGAGGTGGAACTGTCGCAGGCCGGTGAAGTGGAACTGATCGCCAATGCGCGCGATGCCGACGGCCGTACGGCGCAGGCCGCCGCCACGGTGTGGGTCACGCGCCAGGGCGAACTCTGGTTCGGTGGCGAGAACCACGACCGCATGGACGTGCTGCCCGAGAAGAAGGCGTATGCCCCTGGCGACACCGCCGTGTTCCAGGTGCGCATGCCGTTCCGTCGCGCAACGGCACTGGTGGCCGTGGAACGCGAGGGCATCCTCGACACGCAGGTGGTGGAGCTGAACGGCAGCGATCCGACGATCAAGCTCAAGGTCAAGCCGGAATGGGGGCCCAACGTCTACGTGTCGGTGCTGAGCCTGCGTGGCCGCCTGCGCGAGGTGCCGTGGTACTCGTTCTTCCAGTGGGGCTGGCGCCAGCCGCTGGACTGGTGGCACGCATTCCGAAGCGAAGGGCGCGAGTACGTGGCGCCGTCGCCGCTGGTCGATCTGTCGAAGCCGGCGTTCCGCCTGGGACTGGCGCAGATCCGCGTCGGCAACGATGCGTACAAGCTCGACGTCAGCGTGACGCCGGACAAGGCCAGCTATCCGGTGCGCGGCAAGGCGCGCGTGACGGTGCAGGTCAAGTTGCCCGATGGCAAGCCCGCGGCCAATGGTGAGGTGGCCTTGGCCGCCGTGGACCAGGCGCTGCTGGAACTTATGCCGAACACGAGCTGGAACCTGCTCGATGCGATGGTGCAGCCGCGCAGCTACGGCGTGGAAACGTCGACGGCCCAGATGGAAATCATCGGGCGCCGCCACTATGGCCGCAAGGCGGTGCCGGCGGGCGGTGGTGGGGGCAAGAGCCCCACGCGCGAACTGTTCGACACGCTGCTGCTGTGGAATCCGCGCGTGCAGCTGGATGGCGAAGGCAAGGCGACGCTGGAGGTGCCGCTCAACGATTCGCTGACCAGCTTCCGCATCGTGGCCGTGGCCGACCTAGGCGTGAACCGCTTTGGTAGCGGCAGCGCCAGCATCGCCGCGACACAGGACCTGCAGATGATCTCGGGCCTGCCGCTGCTGGTGCGCGAGGACGACAAGTACCGGGCCATGTTCACGCTGCGCAATACCACGCAGCGCGCGATGACCGTGGAAGCCACGGCACGCGCCACGCTGGTCGACGCGCAGACGCTGCCGGCGCAGACCGTGCAGATTCCTGCCGGCGAGGCACGCGAGATCGGCTGGGATATCACCGCGCCCGCGCTGCTGGCGTACAGCCGTAGCGGCACGATCCTGTGGGAGGTGGCTGCCGCCGAGAAGGGCGCGGGCGGGGCCAGCGACAAGCTCAAGATATCGCAGCAGATCGTGCCGTCCGTGCCGGTGACCGTGCAGCAGGCGATGCTGGCGCAACTGACACCGAACATGTCGATGCCGGTCCAGGCGCCGGCTGGTGCGCTGGCTGACCCGTCCGGCAAGCTGCGCGGTGGCATGCAGGTGACGCTCCAGTCGTCGCTGGCCGGTGGCATGCCAGGCGTGCGGGAATGGTTCCACAACTATCCGTTCAGTTGCCTGGAGCAGCGCTCGTCAAAGTCGCTCGGCCTGGGCGATGCCGCCGCGTGGGACGTGCTGATGGCGCAGCTGCCGTCGTACCTCGACACGAACGGGCTGGCGTCGTACTTCCCGCTGCGCAGCGACAGCCAGTCGGGCAGCGAAGTGCTGACGGCCTACCTGCTGGCGATTGCCGACGAGGCGTCGCGCGCGGGGCTGCCGATGCGCATTCCCGATGCACAGCGCGAGCAGATGGAGCGCGGCCTGATTGCCTTCGTCGAAGGGCGCATCGCGCCGCCACGCTGGGCCCCGTCGTCGGCGACGATGGATCTCGACGTGCGCAAGCTGGCAGCCATCGAGGCGTTGTCGCGCACGGGCAAGGCGCAGGGGCGCATGCTGGGATCGATCCAGATCCTGCCCGACCAGTGGCCGACGTCCGCGCTGATCGACTGGCTCGGCATCCTGTCGCGCGTGCAGGACATCCCCGAGCGCGACAAGCGCATCGCCGATGCCACGCAACTGCTGCGCAGCCGCCTGACCGTGCAGGGCACGCGCCTGGTGTTCTCGACCGAGCGCACCGACAACTGGTGGTGGCTGATGTCGGGTGGCGACGTCAACGCGGCCAAGCTGCTGGCGCTGGCGTCGCAACTGCCGGCCTGGAAGGAAGACGTGCCGCAGCTGGTGACTGGCCTGCTGGGCCGCCAGACGCGCGGTGCGTGGTCGACGACCACTTCCAATGCGTGGGGCGTGATGGCGATTCGCCGCTATGCGCAGGTCTACGAGAAAACGCCGGTGGCGGGCACTGCGCGTGCCACGCTTGGCGAGGTGTCGCGCACGTTCGACTGGTCGAAGGCGACGCATCAGGACGGTGTGGCCAGCGGCATGCTCGACCTGCCGTGGCCGGCAGCGTCCGCCGGTGCGCCGGTGGCGCTGCAGGTGGAGCAGCAGGGTGCCGGTCGGCCTTGGGCGACCGTGCGTGCGCTGGCCGCCGTGCCGCTGCGCGAACCGGTGGCGGCGGGCTATCGCATCCGCCGCAGCGTCACGCCGGTGGACCAGGCGGTGGCGGGCAAGTGGTCGCGTGGCGACACCTACCGCGTCAAGCTCGACATCGACGCGCAGGCCGACATGACGTGGGTGGTGGTCAGCGACCCGGTGCCTACCGGCGCGACGATCCTGGGCAGCGGCCTGGGCCGCGATTCGGTGATCGCCACGCGCGACCAGAAATCGGCATGGTCCGACTTCACCGAGCGTACGCCCGAGGCCTATCGCGAGTACTTCAGCTATGTGCCCAAGGGCGGCCTGTCGGTGGAGTACACGGTGCGGCTCAACAATGCTGGCGAGTTCGCGCTGCCGCCGACACGCGTCGAGGCGATGTACGCCCCCGACGTATTCGGTGAAACGCCTAATGCGAAGCTGACGGTGGGAGCAGCCAGGTGAGCTGGATTGCCATGCGGATGCCCTCACGCGTGCGCGAATGGTGGATGGCCGGCGCGCTGGCCGGCATCACCTACGGTGTGCTGCTGTTCCAGGCGTCGCTGGAGCTGCCGGCCAATACGCCGCTGACCGGCCAGATCGCGTACCAGCCGGTGTGGAAGACGGCGATGGTCCTGCTGCTGGCGCGGGCGGCGTGGTTTCATCGCCCGTCAGCCGAGCGGCGCTGGCTGGTGATCGCGCTGGTCTTCTCGGCCCTGGGCGATTTCCTGCTGGCGCTGCCCGGGCTCAGGGTCTCGTTCATCGGGGGCCTGGGCGCCTTCCTGATGGCGCACCTGGCCTACCTGCGGCTGTTCGTGCCGCTGGGCGGCGACATGCGGCCGCAGCGGCTGGTGGGCTGCGGACTGGTGCTCGGTGCTGCCGGTGCGTTGCTGGGGCGTTTCTGGCCCAATCTCGGACCGTTGATGTGGCCCGTGACCGTCTATATCGGCGTGCTGGCCGCCATGGCGTGCGCGGCGATGCTGGCGCGGTTGCCAACGCCGCTGACGGCGCTGGGCGCGCTGTTCTTTGTGGCGTCCGATGCGTTGATCGGCACCGCAAAATTTCTGTCGCCGTTCGACACGTACCAGCTCGGCATCTGGTGGACCTACGCCATCGCGCAGTTGCTGCTGGTGGCAGGGGTCGTGGCCGGACGCGACGGAGACGGTTGAGGCGGATGGTGCAGGCAAGGCAGGACGAAGCATGCGATTGAAGCGAACTGCGTGGATGGTGACGGGCCTGCTGCTGTGGACGGCAGGCGCGGCCCATGCCGTGCCCGGTTTCCGGGAGGTGCGCGACAACTGGCGCAGTGCCGATATCGTCGTCACGGATCGGCATGGGCAGACCGTGGCACGCGTGCGTGACGACTTCCAGGCGCGGCGCGGCGACTGGGTGACGCTGGCCGATACGTCGCCGGCCTTGCGCACGGCCATCGTGCTGTCCGAAGACAAGCGCTTCTACGCGCATAGCGGGGTGGACTGGCAGGGCGTGGCGGCGGCGGCGTGGGCCAACCTGTGGAACACGCGCACGCGCGGCGCATCGACGTTGACGATGCAACTGGCCGGGCTGCTCGACGCCGATCTGCGCGCGGGCCATGGCCGCAGCTTCGGGCAGAAGATGGGGCAGGTGGTCAGTGCGTCATCGCTGGAGCGGGGCTGGAGCAAGGACCAGATCCTGGAGGCATACCTGAACCTGGTGCCGTTCCGGGGCGAGCTGGTCGGGCTGTCGGCGATGTCGCAGACACTGTTTGGCAAGGTGCCGAGCGGGCTCGATGCACGCGAATCGGCGGTGGCCGTGGCGCTGGTACGCAGCCCGAATGCGTCGGGCGCGCAGGTGTCGAAACGTGCGTGCGGCATCCTGCGCGACATGAAGCTGCCACGCGAATGCGATGGGCTCGACGGCTTTACCGCGCTGGTGCTGGCGAAATCGTCCGGCACCGCTGGCGACGCCATGAATGCGCGCCGTGACGTCAACCTCGCGCCGCACCTGGCGCGGCAACTGGTGGCACAGGCACGTGGCGCCACGCCGGCAGGCAAGCCGCTGCCGCCGCGCATCGTATCGACGCTCGATGCCGAACTGCAGCGCGTGGCGTCCGACAGCCTGGATCGTCACCTGCGCGAGCTGGCGGGCCGCAATGCCGAGGACGGTGCCGTGGTGGTGATCGACAATGCCAGCGGCGACGTGCTGGCCTATGTGGGGTCGTCGGGGGTGCTGTCGGCGGCGGCGCAGGTCGATCACGCAGCCGCGCTGCGGCAGGCCGGGTCCACGCTGAAGCCGTTTCTCTATGCGCAGGCGATCGAGGAGCGCCGGCTTACCGCCGCATCGCTGCTCGACGATCGGCCCGTCAATCTGCCGACCGGCGGCGGCCTCTACATTCCGCAGAACTACGACCATCGCTATGCGGGCTGGGTCAGCCTGCGCGCCGCGCTGGGCTCGTCGCTCAATGTGCCGGCGGTGCGCACGCTGGTGATGGTGACCCCGCATCGCTTTCATCGTCGGCTGGTGTCGCTGGGCTTGCCGCTGACCCAGTCGGGCGACTATTACGGCTACAGCCTGGCACTGGGCGGTGCCGATGTGTCGCTGCTGTCGCTGACCAATGCGTATCGTAGTTTCGCCAATGCGGGCGCGTACTCGGCACCGCGCGTGACGATGGGTGCCGCGTTGCCGGCGAAGCGCGCGGTGATGATGTCCGATGCGACGTACGTGGTCGGCGACGTGCTATCGGATCGCCATGCCCGGGCGCGCACGTTCGGGCTCGACAGTCCGCTCACCACGCGCTTCTGGACGGCGGTGAAGACCGGCACCAGCAAGGACATGCGCGATAACTGGTGTGTGGGCTGGTCGCAGCGCTACACGGTTGGCGTGTGGGTCGGCAATGCGAGTGGGGCGAGCATGCACGACGTGTCCGGTGTATCGGGTGCAGCGCCAGTGTGGCACGAAGTCATGGAGGCCCTGCACCGTGGCACGCCGAGCCGGGCGCCAACGATGCCGGCCGGCGTGGAACGCGTGGCGCTGCACTTCGAGGACGACCTGGAGCCCGCGCGTGACGAGGTGTTCCTGGCGGGTACGGCCGTGCAGCGCATCCGTATCGGCAAACCCGGCAAGGCGCAGGATACGCCCGCCATTGCCAGCCCTGCCGACGGCACGATCTTCGCGCTCGATCCGGATATCCCGCCGGCCGCGCAGCGCGTCTGGTTTCATGCCGATGGCCTGACCGGGCAGACCGCCAACGCCGTGACGTGGCGCATGGACGGAAAGCCTCTGGGCAAGGGGGGGCAGGTGGGCTGGCTGCCATGGCCGGGCCGCCATCGCGTGCAGCTGGTGGATGCCGGTGGCAAGGTCGTGCACGAGATCGGCATCGAAGTGCGTGGCGCCAGCGTGCGCGAGACCAAGGCGCAGAAGGTGTCGCTGCCGCGCTGATGCCGTGCGGGCAACCGGCCGCTATAGCGGCTACAGCGGTGATTGCGGCAGTTCGCGCGCCTTGATGAAATCGACGAACACGCGCAGCTTGGGCGGCATCAGCGCGCGGCTGGGGTAGTAGAGATAGAAGCCCGAGAACGGCGGCGTCCAGGCATCGAGCACGGTGACCAGCGCCCCCGACGCCAGCGCCCCGGCGATATGGTGCGGAAACTCGTACACCAGGCCCAGGCCGGCCAGTGCGGCCTGATGGAGCATGGTCTTGTCGTTGGCGATCAGGGCCGGGCGCGTATCGACCATGAACGGCCGGCCGCCCGCCCGCGAAAACTCCCAGCGGTACATCGACCCCATCGGCCCGAAGCGATATTGCAGGCACGCGTGCCGATGCAGGTCCTGAGGCGTTTCGGGCGTGCCGTGCGTGGCCAGGTAGTCGGGCGAGGCGGCTACTACCATGCGCAGCGGGCCAGTGACCGGAATCGCCACCATATCCTGCTGCAGCGCTTCGCCCAGGCGCAGGCCGGCATCGAAGCCTTCGGCAATCAGGTCGATGAATCGGTCGTCGGTCACCAGGTCGACACAGATCGACGGGTAGGCGCGCATGAAATCAGTCAGGATCGGGCGCAGCGCGATCACCACGGCCGAATGCGAACTGGTCAGCCGCAGCGTGCCCACGGGTACGTCGCGTTGCTGGCGCACGTCGTCGGTGGCGGCATGGATTTCCGCCAGCGCCGGTGCCACGCGCGCCAGCAGGGCCGCGCCGGCTTCGGTCAGGCCCACCCGGCGCGTCGTGCGTTGCAGCAGGCGCACGCCGAGCCGGTCTTCCAGATGGCGCACGGTCTGCGAGATCGCAGACGGGCTGACACCCAGCGCCGCGGCGGCAGCCGTGAAGCCGCCAAGTTGCGCCACGCGCGTGAAGGCCGCCAGGGCGGGCAGGGAATCGGGATCGATTGTGAAGTCTGGCTTCATGATGCGTGCAGCGTAGCACGCTGTTTCCCGATGCGCGGGATCGCGATACTGGCGCTCATCCGGTTGGGACGCGCTGAATGTTCTGGCGCCCACCGCGACTTGCAACCACAAGGAGTCTCTCGATGACGGCAATGCGCAAGCTGGGGCGGGTTGGCCCCGAAGTTTTTCCTCTGGGCCTGGGCTGCATGGGCATGAGCGAGTTCTACGGCGCCCACGATGACGCTGAGTCCATTCGCACGATTAATCACGCCATCGATCGTGGTATTAATTTTATCGATACGGCGGATATATATGGTCCTCACACCAATGAGGCGCTGGTTGGCCGTGCCCTGGCGGGGCGGCGCGACAAGGTGGTGCTGGCCACCAAGTTCGGCATCGTGCGCGATGCCGCCAATCCGGGGGCGCGCGGCGCCAACGGGCGCCCGGAGTATGTCCGTGCGTCCTGCGACGCCAGCCTGAAGCGGCTGGGCGTGGACCACATCGACCTGTACTACCAGCATCGCGTGGACCCGGACACGCCGATCGAGGAGACCGTGGGCGCCATGGCGGATCTGGTCAAGGCCGGCAAGGTGCGCTGGATCGGCCTGTCGGAGGCTGGCGCGGCCACCATCGAGCGCGCCCACGCGGTGCATCCGGTCACGGCACTGCAATCCGAGTACTCGCTGTGGACGCGCGACGTGGACGAGAACGGCATCCTGGCCACCTGCCAGCGGCTGGGCATCGGCTTTGTGCCATACAGCCCGCTCGGGCGCGGGTTCCTGACCGGGGCCATCCGCACGCCGGACGACTTCGAGCCCGACGATTACCGCCGTACCAGTCCGCGATTCACGGGCGAAAACTTCGCGCGCAACCTGAAACTGGTGGATGCCGTGCGAGAACTGGCCGCAGCCAAGGGCTGTACGGCGGCGCAACTGGCGCTGGCCTGGGTGCTGACGCGCGGCGAGCACGTGGTGCCGATTCCGGGAACGCGGCGCATCGCCAACCTCGACGACAACCTGGGTGCGCTGGACGTCACGCTGTCGGCGCGGGATCTGGCGGACATCGACGCGGTGTTTCCGCTGGGCGCAGCGGCGGGTACGCGCTACGCCGAACAGGTGATGTCGCTGCTGTCGCGTTGATCGAATGAGGTGAGGGCGCCGAGGGACGCCGAGGGCGGGGCCGGCTGGGTGACAATGTCGGCCTTCGTTCGTTTTTGCCTGTACTGGCCCGACACCGATGACTGCTGAGCCGTTCGTCTCCCTGACCGCCCTGGATGCCGCCGCCACGGCGGCGCGCCTGCCGTACCCCGCACTTGCCAAGGCCATTGCATCGATGCTCCGCGAACTGCGCGACGGCACCGCGATGGCGCCGCCGCGTATTGCGCTGCCCGTGGGCGACGCCGCGCGCGGGCAGGGCACGCTGCTGGTGATGCCAGCCTGCAATCGCGACATCGTGATGACCAAGAACATCACCGTGCATCCGGACAATCCGCAGCGGGGCCTGCCCAATATCCTGGGCGAGGTGGTGGTGGCCAACGCGCATACCGGCGAGCGGATCGCCATGCTCGACGGCCCGACCGTCACCGGGCGCCGCACCGCCGCCGTATCGTTGCTGGCGGCGCAATCATTCGCACCGATGATTGACGGGGAACTGCTGATCGTCGGCGCGGGCGTGCAGGCGCAAACCCATCTGGAAGCGTTTGTGGCGGGCTTGCCCGTGCGCAAGGTCTGGCTCCAGTCGCGCACGCGCGACAAGGCCGAGGGGCTGGCCGCGCAGGCGCGTGGCCTGGGCGTGGAGGCCGAGGTGATCGACGATGTCGCGGCGGTGCTGCCCCGGGTGTCGATGGTGGTCACCGTCACGTCGAGCCGCACGCCGGTGCTGCCCGATCTGGATAGCGGCCTGTGGACGGATCGGCACTTCGTGGCGGCGGTGGGCGCGTTCCGGCCCGACATGTGCGAGCTGCCTCCACAACTGTGCCAGACGGCGTCGGCGCGGTGCCGCCTGCTGGCCGACACGCTGTTCGGGATCGAAGACGAAGCCGGCGACCTGCTGCAGGCGGGCATCGACTGGAATACGGTGCAACCGTTCGAGACGGCCATTCTCGAAGCCGATGCGCTGCGTACCCGGACCGGCAGTCCGTTGGTGTTCAAGAGCGTCGGGTACGCGTTGTGGGATCTGGCTGCCTGCATCCTGGCCAGCCAGAAGTGACGCGGACCCGGCACCCGGAAGCTTCCCGAACGGCTGTTTGAGAATTCGGCTATGCAGTAACAAAACCACTCAAAGCGAGTGGTTTTTCATTTATGAAACCGAACCGTTGTGCTGGCGCGTCGTTTTGGATGCAAAAACGTCGAAATCGGTGTTCATCTTTTGGGTTAACCCTGTCTTTAGGGCATTTCTTCTATCATCCCGTCCCGTGTTTGAAACAGTCTGCGAAGGCCACGCAGGATAATTGCCGCCAGCAGTGGCTGTATTCAGAAGAAAGAGGAAGGAGTAAGAGGAACAATGAAAAAGATCTATAAGAAGATGCTGATGGCGGGCGCCGCCATGGCACTGGCTGGCGCCGCACAGGCCCAGTCCGCGGGCAGTAATGTTGTGAGCCTTGGCTGGATGCGCGTGATGCCCACGGGCGACTCGCAACTGCTGACGATCGATTCCATCGCTGGCCGTCCGGCTGGCGTGCAGCGCCCGAACACCGGCGCCAAGATCGACGGGGCGGATACCGCCGGCCTGACGTTCGGGCACTTCTTCACCGACAACATTTCGGCCGAGTTCGTGGTGGGCATTCCGCCCAAGCACGATGTCAGCGGCGACCGTGGCTATGCGCAGTACGGCAAGCTGGGCGAAGTGCGTCAGTGGAGCCCGGCCATCGTCGCCAAGTGGCATTTCTTCGACGCCAAGACCAAGTTCCGCCCGTACGTCGGCGTTGGCGTGAACTACACGTGGTTCACCAGCGAGACCGTCACGAACCAGACGTTCGTGCAGCGCGAATTCGGCCCGGGCTCGACCATGTCGGCCACCGCCAGCTCGTCGTGGAACCCGGTGTTCAACGTCGGCGCGAACTACGCCATCAACGAGAAGTGGTTTGTCGGCTTCTCGGTGTCGTACGTGCCGATTTCGGCCACGGCCAACTTCACGACCACGCTGGCCAACGGCGCCAAGGTCGAGTCGCACACCAAGATCAAGATCGATCCGGTGGTGACCTACCTGAACGTCGGCTACAAGTTCTGATCCTTCACGGACCAGACGCCAGATGGCGAAAAGGGCACCTTCGGGTGCCCTTTTTCATTGCTGCGGCGGGATCAGGCCACCGACTTCACGGGATAGCCGGCATCCTCGATGGCCTGCTGCAGCGCCTGGCGATCCGCGCCCGACTCGACCTTGACCGACTGGGCCGGCACATCGGCGGCCACCTGGGCGGCCGGATCGACGGCCTGCACCGCGCGGGTGATCGCGCCGACGCAGTGGTTGCAGGACATGCCTTCGACCTGGAACTGGATCATGGTGTGACTCCTTCTGAACGATTTGAGACCGGAAATGACTTCGGAATGGAGTATGAACCTTCCCACCGTGGGAAGCGCAAGCCCGCGATGGTGACGCGGCAATAACGCGGGCGGCCTTGACCTTCCAATGATGGTAAGGTCCACAGTACAGTTGTCGCGCCACGTGCGCCTTGCCGGATTTCGCCCATGTCCACCCCTGCGTCCTCGCTGAGTCCCGTCCCGAACCCCGCACCTGACCCCGCACCAAATGCCGCCCGGAATGTGCCCGGCGCGGCCGAATGGCGCCTGCCTGTCGATGGCATGACCTGCGCATCGTGCGTGGGCCGCGTGGAGCGTGCGCTGGCGAAGGTGCCCGGCGTGCACGACGTGGCCGTCAACCTGGCCACCGAGCAGGCCACGCTTCATGCCGAAAGTGGCGCCGCACTGGCCGCCGCCGCCCAGGCCGTGACCGATGCCGGCTACGACGTGCCGCGCGACGAGATCGAACTCGATATCGCGGACATGACCTGCGCGTCGTGCGTGGGCCGGGTGGAGCGCGCGCTGCGTGCCATACCGGGCGTGCAGGACGCCCAGGTCAACCTGGCCACCGAGCGCGCCACGGTGACGGTGCTGCGCGGCACGGCCGATGCCACGGTGCTTGCCGCAGCCGTGACGCGCGCCGGGTACGGCGCGAAGCCGGTGGTGGATGCGGCCGCCGCTGCATCGGGTACGGCAGCGCGGCAGGCCGATTTCTGGTCCGGCCCGTGGCCCGTGGCGATCTCCGCCGCGCTGTCGCTGCCGCTGGTGGCGCCGATGGTGCTGGAATGGTTCGGCATCCACGCGATGCTGCCGGGCTGGCTGCAATGGCTGCTGGCCACGCCGGTGCAGTTCGTGTTCGGCTGGCGCTTCTACAAGGCCGGCTACAAGGCCGTGCGCGCCCGTGCCGGCAACATGGACTTGCTGGTGGCGCTGGGCACGTCGGCGGCCTACGCGCTGTCCATCTGGCAGATGTTCGATGCCGAGCCCGGCGCCATGCCACATCTCTACTTTGAAAGCGCCGCCGTTGTCATCACGCTGGTGCGGCTTGGCAAATGGCTGGAAGTGCGTGCCAAGCGCCAGACCGCCGATGCCATCCGCGCGCTGGCCGCGCTGCGTCCGGATACGGCGCGTGTGGTCCGCAACGGCGTGGAGCAGGCGGTGCCGCTGGCTGACGTGCGCGTGGGCGACGAGATCGTCGTGCGGCCCGGCGAGCGGATACCGGTCGACGCCGAAGTGGTGACCGGCAACAGCCATGCCGATGAATCGATGCTGACCGGCGAATCGCTGCCCGTGCCGAAGCAGCCCGGCGACCGCCTGACCGGGGGCGCCATCAATTTCGAGGGGCTGCTGGTGGCGCGCACCGTAGCGGTCGGTGCCGAGACGGTGCTGGCCAGAATCATCCGCATGGTCGAGCACGCGCAAGCGGCCAAGGCGCCGATCCAGCGCATGGTGGACCAGGTCAGCGCGGTGTTCGTGCCCGTGGTGCTGGGCATCGCGCTGGCCACGCTGCTGGGCTGGGGTGTGATGGGCGGCGACTGGAGCCAGGCGCTGCTCAACGCGGTGGCGGTGCTGGTCATCGCGTGCCCCTGCGCGCTGGGCCTGGCCACGCCGACCGCGATCATGGCGGGCACCGGCGCCGGCGCGCGCGCAGGCATCCTGATCAAGGACGCCGAGGCGCTGGAAGTGGCGCATCGCGTATCGATCGTGGCGTTCGACAAGACCGGTACGCTGACCGTCGGCAAGCCCGAGGTGGTAGCACTGCACGCCGCCGATGGCGATGACAACGCGCTGCTGGAAAAGCTGGCGGCACTACAAGCCGGCAGCGAGCATCCACTGGCGCGTGCCGTGGTGACGCTGGCCGGCGAACGCGCCATCACCGCGCCGCTGGCCGCCGACGTGCGCGCGCTGCCGGGTCGCGGCATCGCCGGCGTGGTGGCGGGGCAGGCGCTGCAGCTGGGCAGCGAGGGGCTGCGGGCGTCGCTGAACGCCGATGCCGGTGCGCTGCAGGCCGATGCCGAACGCCTCCGCGGCGAAGGCCGTACCGTGTCGTGGCTGATCGACGCCACGACGCATTCGGTGCTGGGGCTGGTGGCGTTCGGCGATGCGTTGAAACCCGGCGCGGTCGCTGCCATCGCACGGCTGCGCGAGGCCGGCATCCGCACCGTGATGCTGACGGGCGACAGCGCCGGCGCGGCGGCCCGCGTGGCCAGCGTGCTGGGCCTGGACGATGTGCAGGCCGAGGTGCTGCCGGAGGACAAGGCCGCCCGCGTGATGGCGCTGCGGGCGGACGGCAAGGCCGTGGTGGCGATGGTGGGCGATGGCATCAACGACGCGCCGGCGCTGGCGGCAGCCGATGTCGGCATCGCGATGTCCACGGGCACCGACGTGGCGATGCACGCGGCCGGCATCACGCTGATGCGTGGCGACCCCGCGCTGGTGGCCGATGCGCTGGCAGTCTCGCACCGTACCGTGCGCAAGATCCGTCAGAACCTGTTCTGGGCCTTCATCTATAACGTGATCGGCATTCCGCTGGCCGTGGCGGGGCTGCTCAATCCGGTGGTGGCGGGTGCGGCGATGGCGTTCTCGAGCGTCAGCGTGGTGAGCAACGCGCTGCTGCTGCGCCGCTGGCATCCGCTGGCGGGCAAGCCTGCGAAGGAGTCGCGATGAATATCGGAGACGCAGCGGAAGCCTCGGGCGTATCCGCCAAGATGATCCGCCACTATGAATCGATCGGCCTGGTCGATGCGCCGCCGCGCAGCGAGGGCGGCTACCGCCGCTATGACGAACGCGCGGTGCATACCTTGCGCTTCGTGCGGCGCGCCCGTAATCTCGGATTCTCGCTGGACGAGATTCGCAACCTGCTGTCGCTCTGGCATGATCGCGGGCGGGCCAGCGCCGACGTGAAGGCGCTGACGCTGCGGCACGTGGCGGAACTTGAGGTCAAGATTGCCGAGCTGGCCGCCATGCGCGACACGCTGCGCGCGCTGGCCGAGGCCTGCAGCGGCGATGATCGGCCCGATTGCCCGATCCTGTCCGACATGGCGTCGGAGGCGTCGGACTGCCCGGCATGCCATTCCTGAGCGCAGGCAAGCCGTCGGCAGCATAACAACAAGCAGGTCCCAACAAGGAGAGATTGGGATGAACGAACCTGTGACGGCCTTTGCCCTGGCTTCCGTGCCGGCGCCTTCCATCGAACCGACCGAGTCGCACCAGCGCATGCGCGATGGCACCGAATTGCTGCTGCGCACCTGGCTGCCCGACCCGCAGCATTTTGCCGAGCCCCTGGGCACGGTCCTGCTTGTACATGGACTGGCCGAGCACAGCGGCCGCTATGCGCATGTGGCGGCCGCGTTGTGCGCGTTGGGGCTGCGCGTGCGGGCCTACGATCACCGGGGCCACGGCGCGAGCGGCGGCCCGCGCATGGTGGTGCCGCATCCCGACAGCTATCTGGACGACCTGGCCGAAATCCACGATGCCGCAGTGCGGCAATGGCAGGCGCTGCCGATCGTGCTGGGTCACAGCATGGGCGGGCTGGTGGCGGCGCGTTTTGCCACGGCCCGCGTGCGACCGATTCGTGCCTTGATCCTGTCGTCGCCGGCGCTGGCGTTGAAGCTGTCCAACAGTATGCTCACGCTGCATCGCGTGCTGCTGGCACTGGTACCGCGTATGCGTGTGCCGAATCCCATCGACGCCCATCTGCTGTCGCACGACCCGGAAGTGGCGCGTGCCTATCGCACCGATCCGCTGGTGCAGGGGACGATCAGCGCCAGCGTGCTGGAGTCTTTCGTGCGCGGCATGCCGCAGGCCCAGGCCGACGCGCCAAGGCTGGAAGTGCCGATGCTGATGCTGGTGGGCGGTGCCGACAGCATCGTCGATCCGCAGGGCAGCCGCACCTTCTTCGACAACGCGCCCGAGGACTTGCGGGAGATGGCCTGGTTCGAGACCGGCTTCCACGAGATCTTCAACGAGGCCGAGCCGCTGCGCGGCGAGGTGTTCGCGGCACTGACCGACTGGCTTCGCCGGCACCTGGAGAATCCGGCAAAGCCCTGACGACGGCCGCTGCCAAGTCGTGCGATGATGCCCGGCATTCCACAAGAAAAAAAAGCGCCCTCAGGGCCAGCAAAGGAAGCAAGGGATATGGAGACGTACGACTACATCATCGTGGGCGCCGGCTCGGCCGGCTGCGTGCTGGCCAACCGCCTGACGCAGGATGCCGATGTCAATGTGCTGCTGCTCGAAGCGGGCGGCAAGGACGATTACCACTGGATCCATATTCCGGTGGGCTACCTCTACTGCATCGGCAATCCGCGCACCGACTGGCTGTACCGCACTGTGGAAGAGGCGGGCCTCAATGGCCGTTCGCTGGGCTACCCGCGTGGCCGCGTGCTGGGTGGCTGCTCGTCGATCAACGGCATGATCTACATGCGCGGCCAGCGCGAGGATTACGACGACTGGGCGCGCATCGCCGGTGACGATGGCTGGCGCTGGGACAACGTGCTGCCGCTGTTCAAGCGCAGCGAAGACCATCATCGTGGCGCCAACGAATTCCACGGCGCCGGCGGCGAGTGGCGCGTGGAAGGGCAGCGGCTGCACTGGGACATCCTGGAGCGCTTTATCGATGCGGCCGAGCAGGCCGGCATTCCGCGCACCGACGACTTCAACCGCGGCGACAACTTCGGCGTGGGCTATTTCGATGTGAACCAGCGGCGCGGCATTCGCTGGAACACGGCCAAGGCTTTTCTGCGCAAGGCGTCGGACCGGCCCAACCTGACCATCGTCACCGGTGCCCAGGTCAGTGGCCTGGTCTTCGATTCGCCGGACGGCCGGCGCTGCACGGGCGTGCAATACCTGGGCGGCGGCCAGCAGCTGGAAGCGCGGGCCACCGAGGAAGTGATCCTGGCCGCCGGTGCGATCAATTCGCCGCAATTGCTCGAACTGTCGGGGATCGGCCAGCCGGAGCGGCTGCAGGCGCTGGGCATTTGCGTGCGCCATGCCTTGCCCGGCGTGGGCGAGAACCTGCAGGACCATCTGCAACTGCGTACGGTCATCAAGGTGCAGGGCGTGCGCACGCTCAACACGCGCGCCTCGAAGTGGTGGGGCAAGCTTGGCATCGGCCTGCAGTACGCGTTCAACCAGAGCGGGCCGATGAGCATGGCGCCGTCGCAGCTGGGTGCGTTCGCGCGCAGCGATGACAGCCAGGCGCGCGCGAACGTCGAATATCACGTGCAGCCGCTGTCGCTGGACAAGTTTGGCGATCCGCTGCACGACTTCAACGCCTTCACAGCCAGCGTCTGCAACCTGCGGCCCACGTCGCGTGGCAGCGTGCATATCGACAATGCGGACTTCCGCCGCGCCCCGCTGATCGCGCCGAATTACCTGTCGACCGAGGCTGACCGCAAGGTGGCCGCCGACTCGATCCGGCTGACGCGGCGCATCGTGGCATCGCCGGCACTGGCACCGTATCAGCCCAGCGAATGGCTGCCGGGCCCGGCCTTCCAGACCGATGAGCAACTGGCGGAAGCTGCGGGCGCAATCGGCACCACGATCTTCCACCCGGTGGGCACGTGCCGCATGGGCACCAGCGACGACGCCGACGCGGTGGTCGACAACCGGCTGCGCGTGCGCGGCATTGCCGGCCTGCGCGTGGTGGATGCGTCCGTCATGCCGCTGATCACGTCCGGCAATACCAACTCGCCGACGATCATGATTGCGGAGCGGGCCAGCGACATGATCCGCGCCGACCGCAAGGCGCGCGCGAGCGGTGCAGCAAACAGACCCGAAATCGTCACGTCGGTCTCGGCATAAGGGTCTTCCACGATACCTGGCGAAGCCGATGCCCGCAGACGTCGGTACGGCTTCGCACATCGGAATGCTGTCGCGTCGGTAATGTATTACGCCTAGTGCAAACCCCGATGTTTTGCGACGCAGCAGGCGCACACAATAGTCGCCGGTATACGGTGCCGCAGCCTTCACTTCGCGCACCGGTATCCACGGTAGCCGCACCGTTCCAACCTATATCTAAAGCGGCAAACATGGCGACAAAGCGCCGGAGTTCGGACCATTGTCAGTAGCCGGGCAAAACCTGGCATGCAGCAAGAGGGCGGGCAGGAGACTATGACTCAGGAAATCATCCTGGAAACGAAGAACCTCACGAAGGAATTCAAGGGGTTCACGGCAGTGAGCGACGTCAACCTGCGCGTACGTCGCGGCTCGATCCATGCCTTGATCGGACCGAACGGCGCGGGCAAGACCACTTGCTTCAACCTGCTCACCAAATTCCTGGAGCCCACCACGGGCACCATCCTTTTCAACGGCATCGACATCACGCGCGAGAAGCCCGCCCAGATTGCGCGGCGCGGCGTGATCCGCTCGTTCCAGATTTCCGCCGTGTTCCCGCACCTGACCGTGCGCGAGAACGTGCGCATCGGCCTGCAGCGCCAGCT
>NZ_PJRP01000001.1:0-125971 GCF_002858765.1 Cupriavidus pauculus | reverse complement strand
TGAGATGAGCACGAACGCATCCAACGTCCCCGCGCTGGAAATCAGGGACCTGCACGCCTGGTACGGCGAATCGCACATCCTGCACGGCGTGGACCTGACCGTGAACCGTGGCGAAGTGGTCACGCTGCTGGGCCGCAACGGCGCCGGCCGCACCACCACCATGCGCGCGATCATGGGCCTGACCGGCACGCGCAAGGGATCGATCAAGATCAACGGCAACGAGACCATCGGCCTGCCCACGCACAAGATCGCGCACTACGGCATCGGCTACTGCCCCGAAGAGCGGGCGATTTTCTCGAGCCTGTCGTGCGAGGAAAACCTGCTGCTGCCGCCGGTGCTCAAGGGATCGAAGGGTGGCGACACCCCGGGCATGAGCGAGGCCGAGATCTACGAGATGTTCCCGAACCTGCGCGAGCGCAAGCAGAGCCAGGGCACGCGGCTATCGGGCGGCGAGCAGCAGATGCTGGCCGTGGGCCGCATCCTGCGCACGGGTGCCAACCTGCTGCTGCTCGACGAGATTTCCGAGGGCCTGGCCCCGGTGATCGTGCAGGCGCTGGCGCGCATGATCCTGATGCTCAAGAAGAAGGGCTACACCGTGGTGATGGTGGAGCAGAACTTCCGCTTTGCCGCGCCGCTGGCCGACCGCTTCTACGTGATGGAGCACGGCGCCATCGTCGAACGCTTTGCCGCCAGCGAGCTGCAAGCCAAGATGCCGGTGCTGAACGAACTGCTCGGGGTCTGACCCGCTGCGCCAGACGGGCGCCAGGGTCGCAATTTCGGATCGTGTTGGATCGTATTTTTACGAGATGGCAGGAACGGGTGGCAGCTCGCCGCCGCATATCAGGAGACAAGACATGAAGATGACTCGGCTGGCTGTCGCAGTGGCGGCAACTGTCTTTGGCGCGTTTGCAGGGGGCGCCTCGGCGCAGGTATCGAACGATACCGTGAAGATTGGCTACATCACCGACATGTCGGGCCTGTATGCCGACATCGACGGCCCCGGTGGCCTGGAAGCGATCAAGATGGCCATCGAGGATCACGGTGGCAAGGTGCTGGGCAAGCCGATCGAACTGGTCAGCGCCGATCACCAGAACAAGGCCGACATCGCCGCGTCGAAGGCGCGCGAATGGATGGACCAGCAGGGCCTGGACATGCTGCTGGGCGGCACCAACTCCGCCACGGGCCTGGCCATGAACAAGGTGGCGCAGGAAAAGAAGCGCGTCTACTTCAATATTGGCGCCGGCACGGCCCGCCTGACCAACGAAGAGTGCTCGCCGTACACGGTGCACTACGCCTACGACACGGTGGCGCTGGCCAAGGGCACCGGTAGCGCGGTGGTGAAGCAGGGCGGCAAGAAGTGGTTCTTCCTGACCGCCGACTACGCCTTCGGTCATTCGCTCGAAAGCGATACGGCGGCCGTGGTGAAGGCCAATGGCGGCACGGTGGTGGGCCAGGTGCGCCACCCGCTGTCGGCGTCGGACTTCTCGTCGTTCCTGCTCCAGGCACAGGCATCGAAGGCTGACATCCTGGGCCTGGCCAATGCCGGCGGCGACACGATCAACGCGATCAAGGCCGCCAAGGAATTCGGCATTACCAAGACCATGAAGATTGCCGGCCTGCTGATGTTCATCAACGACGTGCACAGCCTGGGTCTGAAGAACACCGAAGGCCTGCTGATGACCGACAGCTGGTACTGGGACATGAACGACGACACCCGCAAGTTCGCGAATCGCTTCTTCACCAAGATGAAGAAGATGCCGAGCAGCCTGCAGGCCGCCGACTACTCCGCCATCAGCACGTACCTGAAGGCCGTGGAAGCCGCCAAGACCGATGATCCGGACAAGGTCATGGTCGAGTTGAAGAAGATGAAGATCAACGACTTCTACAACAAGAGCTACATCCGCGCCGACGGCCGCAACATCCACGACATGTACCTGATGCAGGTCAAGGCCCCGGCTGACTCGAAGAAGCCGTGGGACTACCTGAAGGTGGCGGCAACGATCCCGGGCGACCAGGCGTTCACGACGGTGGCCGAGTCGAAGTGCTCGATGCTGAAGAAGTAAGGAAGCAGGCAAATCAGCGATGGTTTGCTCCCCTCTCCCGCTGGCGGGAGAGGGGCAGGGGGAGAGGGCCGGCGTACCAGGGCCCGATGATGGCAGGTTGAGCCGCCGAACCCTCTCCCCCGACCCCTCTCCCACACGTGGGAGCGGGGAGACACCAACAGGCAAATCAGGCCATGGATATTTTCGGAATTCCACTACCCGCCATGCTGTCCCAGCTGTTGCTGGGCTTGGTCAATGGCGCTTTCTACGCGATGCTGAGCCTGGGCCTGGCCGTGATCTTCGGCCTGCTCAACGTGATCAACTTCGCGCACGGCGCGCTTTTCATGCTCGGGGCGGTGCTGGCCTGGGCGGGCATGGAATACGCCGGACTCAACTACTGGGTGATGCTGGTCCTGTCGCCGCTCGTGGTGGGCCTGCTGGGCGTCATCATCGAGAAGACGATGCTGCGCTTCATCTACAAGCTCGATCACATCTACGGCTTGCTGCTGACGCTGGGCGTGACGCTGGTGATCGAAGGCGTGTTCCGCTCCATCTACGGGGTGTCGGGCCTGCCGTATTCGCCGCCTGACGCGCTGCAGGGCGCTACGGACCTGGGCTTCATGATCCTGCCGAACTATCGTGCCTGGGTGGTGGCCGCGTCGCTGGTGGTGTGCCTGGCCACGTGGTTCACGATCGAAAAGACCAAGCTGGGTGCGTACCTGCGTGCCGGCACCGAGAACCCGAAGATGGTGGAAGCCTTCGGCGTCAACGTGCCGCTGATGGTGACGCTGACCTACGGCTTCGGCGTGGCGCTGGCGGCGTTTGCCGGCGTGCTGGCGGCGCCGGTGATCCAGGTGTCGCCGCTGATGGGCCAGAACCTGATCATCATCGTGTTCGCCGTGGTGGTGATCGGCGGCATGGGCTCGATCATGGGATCGATCATCACGGGCCTGGGGCTCGGCGTGGTCGAAGGGCTGACCAAGGTGTTCTATCCGGAAGCATCGTCGACCGTGGTGTTCTTCATCATGGTGATCGTGCTGCTGCTGCGCCCAGCCGGGCTGTTCGGGAGGGAAAAGTGATGAGCGGACAGACTGGACAAACGGCTGTGCCTGTCGAGACCAAGGGCTTCAAGGAAGGCACTGCGTTGCAAAAGAAAGTGTTGTACGGCCTGCTGCTGCTGGGCCTGATCGTGGCACCGCTGGCCGGCGCGTACCCGGTGTTTGTGCTGAAGGTGCTGTGCTTCGCGCTGTTCGCGTGTGCGTTCAACCTGCTGATCGGCTTCACGGGGCTGCTGTCGTTCGGCCATGCGGCGTTCTTCGGCGGCGCCGGCTACGCGGCCGGCCATGCGATGAAGGTGTGGGGCGTGACGCCGGAACTGGGCCTGCTGTTCGGCACGCTGTCCGGTGCGGTCATCGGCTACGTGGTGGGTTCGCTGGCAATCCGCCGCCAGGGCATCTACTTCTCGATGATCACGCTCGCGCTGGCGCAGATGCTGTTCTTCTTCTGCCTGCAGGCGCCGTTCACGGGTGGCGAAGACGGGCTCCAGGGCATTCCGCGCGGCAAGCTGTTCGGCGTGTTGTCGCTGGCCGATGACATGACGCTGTACTACGTGGCGCTGGTCATCATCGCGATCGCCTTTGCGCTGATCGTACGCACCGTTCACTCGCCGTTCGGCCAGATCCTGAAGGCGATCCGCGAGAACGAGCCGCGCGCGATTTCGCTGGGTTACGACGTCGATCGCTTCAAGCTGCTGGCCTTCGTGATTTCGGCGGCGCTGTCGGGCCTGGCTGGATCGATCAAGGCGCTGGTGCTGGGCTTTGGCACGCTGACCGACGTGCACTGGTCGATGTCGGGCTCGGTGATCCTGATGACGCTGGTGGGCGGGCTGGGTACGCTGTCGGGCCCGATCGTCGGCGCATTCGTGGTGGTGGCGCTGGAGAACAAGCTTGGCGACATCGGCACGTTCCTGGCCAACCTGACTGGCCTCAGCTGGTTCAATGCGCTGGGCGAGTCGGTGACGATGGTGACCGGCGTGATCTTCGTGATCTGCGTGCTGACGTTCCGCCGCGGCATCATGGGCGAGCTGATCGCGCTGACCAGCCGGAAATCGGACAAGCACTAGCCCAGCGCCCCGAGTGGAGATGGGGCGACATGCCCGATTTTGGGGCTAGGGTTATTGCTGACTTGTTTCATACGCACCGGTTCGTTACATTGCATATACGGTTTTCGCAGGTTACTTGGAGGCGGAAGCGAGGAGACGACAGGCGCGCACCCGGTGTCGGGTAGCAGCAGCCAATACGATAAAGAGGCGTTGCTGGGTGATCCCTGGCAACGCCTTTTTCATTTCCGGCCCTCGGAAATCGCCGCTTGCGGCACCCATCACGCCCGATGTGGCGGCCGATGCATCTTCGGCATGACCACCCGCCAGCCCCCATGCGACAATGCCGGCCAGCCTCTCCCGCCCGGCCATGTCCACCCCATCTGAATCCCCGAATTCCCAAAAAGTGCTGTACTCGGTACGCGTTGGCGTCAGCGCCGATGGCCCGGCCATCGAGGCCTGGCTGAACGCCCGCACGCCGCTGCCCGTGCCCGAGGCGCGCGCCAGGCGCCTGTCGCTCGATGCCTTGCTGGAGCAGGGCGGCCACGGCATCTGCGTGCTGGGCGGTGGCACCAGTGCGGTGCGCGATCTGCTCGACCGGCCGGGGCAGCAGTCAACGCTGGCCTGCCTGCTGCCTGTCACGCTGGTTCACAGCCTCTCGCTGGGCGGGCGCGTGGCGATGGCGGCCGAGTGGTGGCCGCCGGCCGACGATGCCCCTGGCTGGCTTGATGCCGCCTGCCAATTGCTGGCCGACTGGTGCCGCGCCCACGGTATCCGCCATATCCGGCTGGCGCCGGGGCTGGTGGCCGACGCTTTGCGGGCGCCGCAGGGCTTTCAGCGCGATGCCGACGGCCTGTGGCTGCGCAGCCTGATACCGACGCCAAAACGCCTGGGCTGACCGGGGCGGCGGCGGGGTTATCTTCCGCCCTGGCGTTGCGCCGCTCTCCCTGATCCCTTCGATTCCTTCGATCCCTTCGATTCCTTTCCCCCTTTCCACCGTTCGGACTGTTCCACCATGGAGTTTGCATTTCTGGCCGCGGCCGCCTTTCTGGCCGGCATGATCGACGCTGTGGCGGGCGGGGGCGGCCTCGTGCAGGTCCCGGCGCTGTTCTCGACCTATCCCAACATGTCGCCGGCCACGCTGATCGGTACGACCAAGGTGGCGTCGCTGGCCGGCACGTCCAACGCCGCCTTCCGCTTCGCGCGCAAGGTCCGGATCTACTGGGGGGCCACCGGCCCCGCGATGCTGGCGGCCTTCGTGTTCTCGATGGCCGGCGCGTGGACGCTGACGATGATCCCCGCCGAGCCGCTGCGCAAGGCGCTGCCTTTTGTGCTGCTGATCCTGCTGGTCTACACGGTGGTCAAGAAGGATCTGGGCACCGAGCATGCGCCGGCGCTGTCGGGCGGGCGTGAGCGGCTGGCGGCGCTGTTGGTCGGCGCGGCGATCGGGTTCTATGACGGCGTGTTCGGGCCCGGTACGGGCAGCTTTCTGATGATCGTGTTCGTGCGCGTGTTCGGCTACGACTTCCTGCACGCATCGGCGTCGGCCAAGATCGTCAACCTGGCGACCAACCTGGCCGCGTTGCTGCTGCTGTCGGCGAAGGGCCATGTCTGGTGGCAGCTCGGCATCGTGATGGCCCTGGCCAACGTGGCCGGCAGCCAGGTGGGCAGCAAGCTGGCGCTGCGACACGGCAGCCGCTTCGTGCGCAAGGTGTTCATCGCGGTGGTCATCGCGCTGATCGTCAAGACGGCCTACGACGCGTTCCTGCGCTAGGGCCGCACGAGGGCGGCACAGGCGCGGCACAAGCGCCTGGAAGGCCCGCCGGACAACGGAAACCCTCGACTGTTGCGCCTGCGCCGCTGCGGGTTAATCCGGCCTTTTCGTATCACATCGCTGTGTTAGACTCGATTCGCATTCCCGACCGAGCGGTCGGGGAATGCCACTGCGCAATCCGGGGGTAATGGCGCAGGACGGGAAAAAACGGGACGAACTTCGATGTTCCCGGCTGAGATCGGATGCCAGCGTTGCATCTGCCAAAGAGCCTGCCAGAGTGGGCCACAAAAAAACTGAAGGCATCCGTCGGCCGGAAGCCGGCGGGTGCCTTTTTCCGTTTTTGGAATCGAAGGAGACAAGCCATGACGTTCAAGCGCGCCAGCCTGCTGGCACTTGCCGCCGCCAGTCTGTTCTCGGGCGCGGTCAGCGCCCAGGTAAAGGTCGGGGTCACGGTTTCGGCCACCGGGCCGGCCGCCTCGCTCGGCATCCCCGAGAAAAACACCTTCACGCTGCTGCCCAAGGAAATCGCCGGCAAGAAGATCGAGTACATCGTGCTCGACGATGCCACCGACACGACCACGGCGGTCAAGAACACGCGCAAGCTGATCAGCGAAGACAAGGTGGATGTGGTGGTGGGTTCCACCGTCACGCCCAATTCGCTGGCCATGGTGGACGTGGCCGCCGAAAGCGAAACGCCGATGATCTCGATGGCCGCCTCGGCCCGCATCATCGAGCCGATGGACGCCAAGCGCGCCTGGATCTTCAAGACGCCGCAGAACGACTCGCACATGGCAACGGCCCTGGCCGAGCACATGACCAGCAACAACGTGAAGACGGTGGCGTTCATCGGCTTCGCTGACGCCTATGGCGATAGCTGGGCGCAGGAATTCGCCAAGGTGGCGGAAATGCGCAAGATCAAGGTGGTGGCCAACGAGCGCTTCGCACGCACCGACAACTCGGTGACGGGCCAGGTGCTGAAGATGATGGGCACCAATCCGGACGCCGTGCTGATCGCAGGCTCGGGTACGCCCGCCGCGCTGCCGACCAAGGCACTGAAGGAGCGCGGCTACAAGGGCAA
Organism: Cupriavidus pauculus; assembly: GCF_002858765.1. GTDB lineage: Bacteria > Pseudomonadota > Gammaproteobacteria > Burkholderiales > Burkholderiaceae > Cupriavidus > Cupriavidus pauculus_B. Next base: position 118,979 of record NZ_PJRP01000001.1, on the reverse strand, counting down.
GATCTACCAGACGCACGGCGTGGCCAACCCCGACTTCCTGCGCGTGTGCGGCAAGGATTGCGAAGGCACGTTCCTGCCGGCCGGCCCGCTGCTGGTGGCCGAGCAGTTGCCCGACAGCAATCCGGTGAAGAAGCCGGCCATGACCTACAAGACCGCCTACGAGAAGGCGTTCGGCGGACAGGTATCGACCTTCGGCGGCCATGCCTGGGATGCGGGCCTGCTGCTGCAGAACGCGATTCCCGAAGCGCTCAAGAAGGGCCAGCCCGGCACCAAGGAATTCCGCAAGGCACTGCGCGATGCACTGGAGCAGACGAAGAACCTGCCGGTATCGCACGGCATCATCAACATGAGCCCCACCGACCACCTCGGCATGGACCAGCGCGCACGCGTGATGGTGCAGATTGTCGATGGCAAGTGGAAGCTGCAGAAGTAAGCCGGCAGACGACCGGCTGGCAGGGGTCACACGCTGGGCAGCGTAGCAACGCAGGGCGCATGGCAGACCATGCGCCCTTTTTTTGCCCCCGTGATTTCCCGCCACCCTCTAGGCATTGCGCGGTGGAGTCTCTAAGCTGAGGCTGCGGTAGCGGCAAGCATCCGGGCACTGGCGCCCACCACGCGCGCACATAACACGGGCAGACAATGGACCTATCGATTGCGGCCATTCTGGCGCAGGACGGCATCACCTCCGGCGCGATCTACGCGCTGCTGGCACTGGCATTGGTGCTGGTGTTCTCGGTGACGCGTGTCATCTTCATCCCCCAGGGCGAGTTCGTGGCCTACGGCGCGCTGACACTGGCCGCGATGCAGGCCGGCCACGCGCCGCAGACCACGTGGCTGCTGCTGGCCATGGGGGGCCTGACGTTTCTCTACGATGGTGTGGCGGTGTTGCGCAGCCCGGAGCTGCGGCTGACCGCGCCGCGCCGCATCCTGATCCTGGCGGGCAAGTACCTGCTGTTCCCAGGGGCCGTGCATGTCCTGGTGCAGCAGTACGGCGGCACGCCGCTACCGATGCTGGTGCAGATCGCGCTGACGCTGCTGATCGTGATTCCGCTGGGGCCGATGCTCTATCGCCTGGCCTATCAGCCGCTGGCCGAAGCCAGCACGCTGGTGCTGCTGATTGTGTCGGTTGGCGTGCATTTCGCGCTGGTGGGGCTCGGGCTCGTGATGTTCGGTGCCGAAGGCTCGCGCACGAATCCGTTTTCCGATGCGCGCTTCGACGTGGGCAGCCTCAGCGTGTCGGGGCAGAGCCTGTGGGTGGTGGTGGTGTCTGGCGTGCTGATTGCCGCGCTGTACTTCTATTTCGAGCGCACGCTGCAGGGCAAGGCATTGCGCGCCACCGCCGTGAACCGCCTGGGTGCGCGGCTGGTTGGCATCGGCACGACGCAGGCCGGCCGCCTGTCGTTCACGCTGGCCGCGGCGATGGGTGCGCTGTGCGGCATCCTGATCGCGCCGCTGACGACGATCTACTACGAGTCCGGCTTCCTGGTGGGGCTCAAGGGGTTCGTGGGCGCCATCGTTGGCGGACTGGCCAGTTATCCCGTGGCGGCGCTTGGCGCGCTGCTGGTGGGGCTGCTCGAATCGTATTCGTCGTTCTGGGCCAGCGCATTCAAGGAGGTCATCGTCTTCACGCTGATCATCCCGGTGCTGCTGTGGCGCTCGCTGACGAGCAAGCACGTCGAGGAAGAGGAATAAGCCATGACGATGCTGACCGACAAGCCGCTGGAGAAGAACGTGGATGCGCAGAACGGGAGTTCGCAAGGCAGGTCGCAGTCGCGCCACGCGGGGCACATGCGCGGGGTCATGCGCAACCGCGTGCTGGCGCTGGCCTTTGCGGTCGTGCTGGCACTGCTGCCCGTGCTGCCGACACCGGAGTTCTGGATCACGCTGGGCAACTACATCGGGCTCTACAGCATCGTGGCCATCGGGCTGGTGCTGTTGACGGGCGTGGGGGGCATGACATCGTTTGGCCAGGCCGCGTTCGTGGGGCTGGGCGCCTACAGCACGGCATACCTGACCACACAGTTCGGGCTGTCGCCGTGGCTTGGCCTGATCGTCGGACTGGTCATCACGATTGCATCGGCTTACGTGATTGGCCTGATTACGATGCGTATGTCGGGCCACTACCTGCCGCTGGCGACGATTGCCTGGGGCCTGTCGCTGTTCTTCCTGTTCGGCAACCTGGAATTTCTGGGCAAGTACGACGGCCTGAATGGCATTCCGGTGCTGTCGTTCCTGGGCATCGAGCTGCAGTCGGGCCGGGCGATGTTCTATCTGATCTGGGCCGTGGTGCTGCTGGCCGTGGTGGCCATGCAGAACCTGCTCAATTCGCGGCCAGGCCGTGCGATTCGCGCGCTGAAGGGCGGCGGCACGATGGCCGAGGCGATGGGCGTGAACACTGCGTGGATGAAGGTGGTGATCTTCGTCGTGGCGGCGATCCTGGCCTGTGTGTCGGGCTTCCTGTACGCGCACCTGCAGCGAGCCGTGAACCCGACGCCGTTCGGTCTGAATTACGGCATCGAGTACCTGTTCATGGCCGTGGTGGGCGGCGTGGGGCACGTCTGGGGTGCGGTGCTTGGCGCGGGCATTCTGACCGTCCTCAAGGACGTGCTGCAGGGCCTGCTGCCCAAGTTGCTGGGCAGTACCGGCAATTTCGAGATCATCGTTTTTGGCGTGCTGCTGGTGCTGCTGCTGCAGTACGCGCGCGACGGCATCTGGCCGTTCCTGCGCAAGCTGATGCCATCAGGGCCGCCGGTGGTGGCGCCCGATTACGCTGACGCGCTGGCCGTGCGCCCGAAGCCCGAGGCCGGCGAACTGATTCTCGATGTGCGCGCGGCACGCAAGCAGTTTGGTGGCCTGCTGGCGGTGAACGACGTGAGCTTCCAGGTGCGCGCCGGCGAGATCATCGGGCTGATCGGCCCGAACGGCGCGGGCAAGTCCACGACCTTCAATCTTGTGACCGGCGTGCTGCCGCTCACGCGCGGCGAGGTGCACTATCGCGGCGAGGTGATCTCGGGCCTGCCGTCGCGGGAGATCGTCAAGCGGGGTGTGGGCCGTACCTTCCAGCACGTGCATCTGCTGCCGACGATGACGGTGCTGGAGAACGTAGCCATCGGCGCGCACCTGCGTGGCGACTTTCGCGCGCAGGGCGGCGTATCGGCGGCGATCCTGCGCATGAACCGGGCCGAGGAACAGAAGCTGCTGTTCGAGGCGAAGCGCCAGCTGGAGCGCGTGGGACTGGCCGACTGCATGTACATGGAGGCCGGCAGCCTGGCGCTGGGCCAGCAACGCATTCTGGAGATCGCACGTGCGCTGTGCTGCGATCCCGCGCTGCTGCTGCTCGACGAGCCTGCGGCGGGCCTGCGGTACAAGGAAAAGCAGGCACTGGCCGAATTGCTACGCAAGCTGAAGGGCGAGGGCATGAGCGTGCTGCTGGTGGAGCATGACATGGACTTCGTGATGAACCTGACCGATCGCCTGGTGGTGATGGAGTTCGGCACGCGCATCGCCGAAGGCGTGCCGGAAGAGGTGCAGAAGAATCCGGCCGTGCTGGAAGCCTATCTCGGCGGCGTCGAGTGAGGAAATGAGATGAGTCTGATTCTGGAAGTGAAAGACCTGCATGTGCGATACGGCAAGGTGGAGGCCGTGCATGGCGCCAACCTGCAGGTACAGGCCGGCAAGATCGTCACGGTGATTGGCCCAAACGGCGCCGGCAAATCGACCATGCTCAACGCGATCATGGGCGCGCTGCCGGTCAGTGGGTCGTCGAACGGTACGGTGGGCTACCTGGGCCACGACATGGCCGGCATTCCGGTGGAAGGGCGGGTGGCGCGCGGCATGTGCCTGGTGCCGGAGAAACGCGAGCTGTTTGCGACGATGTCCGTCGAAGACAACCTGCAGCTTGGCGCCTTCCGCCGCAAGCGCGCCGGCGAGCGCAACTACCTGGACCAGATGGATGTGGTTTATGACCTATTCCCGCGCCTCAGGGAGCGCGCCAAGCAGGAGGCCGGCACGCTGTCAGGCGGCGAACGCCAGATGCTGGCCGTAGGCCGGGCGCTGATGGCCAAGCCGCAGTTGCTGATGCTGGACGAACCCAGCCTTGGCCTGGCGCCGCTGATCGTGAAGGAGATCTTCCACATCATCAGCAACCTGCGCCAGACCGGCGTGGCAACGCTGCTGATCGAGCAGAACGCCCGCGCGGCGCTGCAGGTGGCTGACTACGCGTATGTGGTCGAAACCGGCGACATGGCGATGGAGGGCGAGGCCGCGGCGCTGGCCAGTAATCCGAAGGTCATCGAGACGTATCTGGGCCTGGCAAAGAAGGCGGCGTAAGGTCGCCTGGGGTACGCCGTAGGTACGGTTTGGGATGCGTATACATCGGTTTGGAAAATAACGGCACTGATTTTGGTGCCATTTTTATTCATGAAAACGATGTTGTTCACAAATCTATCCACAGTGTGGATAACTATGGGCGAACCAGCTCGATAATATCGACGGCAGCAGCGGAAAGCAGCCATTCGCGGAACACCGCCAGGGCGCCATGATCGTTTTTTTCACGTGGCGCACACAGGAAATATCCCCGGTTCAGCGTGACCGGCAGATCGAACGGCGCCACCACCTGACCGGCCTGCAACGCATCCCTGACAAGGCATCGCTGCAAAACGGCCACTCCCATATCGGCCTTCACGGCCTCCAGCAAAATCGACACCTGATCGAATCCACGGGCGAGCGTGGGCGCAGCGTTGGGTACTCCTGTGGCTCGCAGCCAGTTCTCCCAATTCCTGGGGGCAGTTGTGTGGAAAAGTAGCGGTTCGCCCATCAGGTCTGACGGAGTTTTCCACAGATTGGCAGCCTGTCGGGCATGGGCCCGCGCGGGGTGACAGACCGGCACCATTTCGCGACCGATCACGTAGTCAACTTGCAAGTTGGGCCAGTGACTGGCTTCGCCGGTCAGGATCGCCGCATCGGGCTTTGCCCCCGAAAAATCCTCGTCACGGCGGTAGGGTACGAAGTCGAGCCGGATATCGGGATGCTTGCGGTGAAAGTCAGGCAGGCGAGGCACCAGCCATACGCTGGCCAGCGTGGGCACGGCAGACAACGTCAGGTGATGCTGGCGATCCTCGCCCAGCATCGCCGCGCTGGCGCTCTCGATGGCGGCCAGCGGGCCGGTGATGGCGTCCAGATATTGGCGCCCCGCGTCAGTCAGCGTGAGCTTGTGGGCATTGCGATGGATCAGCGGTTGGCCGAAATGTGATTCCAGGCGGGAGATAGCGCGGCTGATGGCGCCTTGCGTGACGCACAGCGTTTCCGCCGCACGGGTGAAGCTGCCGAGCTTGGCTGCCGTCACAAATGCATGTAGCTCGGACATCGAAGGTGAGCGTATACGCATGGCAGTTTGAGCATGAGCTTTGGTAATGGAAGCGTGCAATATAGTCGTTTGTGCAGGGCCGGTAAACTGTCGAAACTCCCCAGCTCGGTATCCAGATTCGAGAACGAAAAAACGAGGAGTTTTACGCCATGAACCGAGCCCTGCATGCCTCCGCCACGCGCCGTCGGCTGATGTTTTCCACAATGTTGTCCACAGCCGCGGCTGCCGTATTTGGCGGCATGGCGATGCCGGTGGCAGCGCAATCCAACTACCCCAACAAGCCGATCCGTCTGGTCGTGCCGTTTGCCGCAGGCGGTACCACCGACCTGTCGGCGCGCCTGGTCGCCGAGTACGCAGGACGCGAGCTGGGCCAGACCATCGTGGTCGACAACAAGGGTGGGGCGGGCGGTTCCATCGGTATGGAGCAGGTGGCGCGCTCCACTCCTGACGGCTACACGATCGGCATGGCCACGGTTAGCACGCACGGCTCGAACCCGGCGGTATACCCCAAGCTTGGCTATGACCCGATCAAGGACTTTGCACCGGTGACCAATGTGGCGGCCGTGCCCAGCGTGTTTGCCGTGCACCCGAGCGTGCCCGCCAAGACCATGCAGGAGTTCGTGGCACTGGCCAAGGCCAACCCCGGCAAATACACGTTTGCGTCGCCCGGCGCCGGATCGCTTGGACACGCGAACATCGAGAACTTCATGATGCTGGCCAAGATCGACCTGCTGCACGTGCCGTACAAGGGCGCCGGCCTGGCACTGAACGACGCGCTGGCAGGGCAGGTGAACGCGATTACCGACAACCTGTCGACCACGCTGCCGCACGTGAAGGCGGGCCGGCTGCGCGCGCTGGCCCTGCTGGGTGCACAGCGTTCGCCGCAGCTGCCGAACGTGCCGACGTACGGCGAGCTTGGCTACAAGGACATGGGCGACGGCGGCTGGTTTGGCATCGTCGCGCCGGCGGGTACACCCCAACCGGTTATCGACAAGCTGAACGCCGCCATCCACAAGGCGATGCTGAATCCCGAGTTCAAGCGCAAGATCGAGGAGTCGGGCGGTACGCTGGTGCCGACCACGCCGGACCAGTTCAAGGCCCAGATCCAGCAGGCCATGGCGCGCTACGCCCGCGTGGCCAAGGCTGCCAACATCAAGCTGGATTGAGCCATGACGACGTTCGACACACCGTACCGGGCGGTACAGGGCGACGCGCCGGACGGCCCGTATACGTTGGCTTTGCCGGAAGGGCTGCCGCTGCCGCTGGTCTGTGATTCGCCGCATAGCGGCGTCTACTATCCAGCGGATTTTCGTGCTGCCGTCCCGATGTCACGGCTGCGCGGTGGCGAGGATACCCACATCGACACGCTGTGGGGAGCCATCCCCAAGGTCGGGGGCACGCTGATCGGCGCCACGTTCCCGCGTGTCTATATCGATCCGAACCGGATGCTGGAGGACCTCGACCCGGAACTGCTGGATGCACCGTGGCCCACGCCGCTGTCTCCGGGTGAGAAAACGCGCCTGGGCTATGGCCTGGTCTGGCGGAAGCTCGATGCGGCCACGCCGATCTACGACCGGCAGCTGTCGGTGGCAGAGGTCCAGAGCCGTATCGGGCGCTACTACCGGCCATACCATACGGCGCTGGCCGAGGCCGTGGAAGCCGCTTACCGCCAGTTCGGCGCACTCTGGCATCTGAACCTGCACTCGATGCCCAACAACGCCTACGAGCGGCTCAAGATCAAGAGTCCGCACCCGCTGGCGGACTTTGTGCTGGGGGACCGCGATGGTACGACCTGCGAGCCGGGCATCGTCGATCTGGTGGAGCGGGAGCTGAAGTCGATGGGCTACACGGTGGCGCGCAACGATCCGTACAAGGGTGTGCAGTTGATCGCCCAAATCGGACGCCCGGCCGAGCGGCGCAACAGCCTGCAGATCGAGATCCGCCGGCCGCTGTATATGGACGAGGCAACCAAGGCGCCGAACGAAGGGTTCAAGACCCTGCAACGCGATCTCGGGTCGCTCTCGGCAAGTATTGGTAGCTACATCCGCAGTCAGCTTTGAGTCATGTTTCACGTGAAACACTGGCGGTAGGGAAGGGCCCCGTGCAAGCGGGGCCCTTTTCATTGCGGAGAGTGTTTCACGTGAAACACACTTTGCCGCTGGGTGAGTATCGTCGACGCCATGTTTCACGTGAAACATCGTCGTGGGCAGAGTTCGCCAAACGAATGCCGCTATAATTCGACATCCCGTATTTTCCCGCCCAGCCTCCCGGAGGAGGTGTCCCATGCTTTACCCGAAAGAATTCGACGTCATTGTCGTCGGCGGTGGTCACGCCGGCACCGAAGCTGCCCTCGCCGCGGCGCGCATGGGCTGCCAGACGCTGCTGCTCTCGCACAACATTGAGACGTTAGGCCAGATGAGCTGCAATCCGTCCATCGGCGGCATCGGTAAGGGGCATCTGGTCAAGGAAGTGGATGCCATGGGCGGTGCGATGGCGGCTGCCACCGACGAGTCCGGTATCCAGTTCCGCATCCTCAATTCGAGCAAGGGCCCGGCCGTGCGCGCCACGCGCGCCCAGGCTGACCGGGTGCTGTACCGCAAGGCGATCCGTACGCGGCTGGAGAACCAGCCGAACCTGATGTTGTTCCAGCAGGCCGTCGACGACCTGATGGTGGAGGGTGATCAGGTGGTGGGTGCGCGTACGCAGGCGGGTATCGACTTCCGCGCCCGTGCCGTGGTGCTGACGGCGGGCACGTTCCTCGATGGCAAGATCCACGTGGGGCTGGACAACTACACCGGCGGCCGTGCAGGCGACCCGGCTGCGGTGTCGCTGTCGGCACGTCTGAAGGAACTGAAGCTCCCGCAGGGGCGGCTGAAAACCGGTACGCCGCCGCGTATCGATGGCCGAACGATCGACTTTTCGGTGATGGACGAGCAGCCGGGCGATATGGATCCGGTGCCGGTGTTTTCCTTCCTGGGCAGGCCTGAGCAGCATCCCCAGCAGCTGCCGTGCTGGATTACCCATACCAACAGCCGTACCCACGACATCATTCGCGGTGGCCTTGATCGCTCGCCGATGTACACCGGCGTGATCGAAGGGGTGGGGCCGCGCTACTGTCCGAGCATCGAGGACAAGATTCATCGCTTCTCGGGTAAGGAAAGCCACCAGATTTTCCTCGAACCGGAAGGGCTGACGACCAACGAGTTCTATCCGAACGGCATCTCCACGAGCTTGCCCTTCGATGTGCAGCTGGAGCTGGTGCATTCGATCCGGGGCATGGAGAACGCCCATATCCTGCGCCCTGGCTATGCCATCGAGTACGACTACTTCGATCCGCGCGGGCTGAAGGCTTCACTGGAAAGCAAGGCGATCCAGGGCCTGTTTTTCGCCGGCCAGATCAACGGTACGACCGGCTATGAAGAGGCCGCCGCCCAAGGAATGCTGGCCGGCATCAACGCCGGGTGTTTCGTGCGGGAGCGCGATGCATGGACGCCGCGCCGTGACCAGGCATACCTGGGTGTGCTGGTCGACGACCTGATCACGCGGGGCGTGACCGAGCCGTATCGCATGTTTACGAGTCGCGCCGAATTCCGCCTGAGTCTGCGTGAAGACAACGCCGACATGCGCCTGACCGAAGTCGGCCGCGAACTCGGGGTGGTGGACGACGTACGTTGGGATGCTTTCAACCGCAAGCGCGACGCTGTTTCACGTGAAACAGAGCGGTTGAAATCCACATGGGTCAATCCGACGTTGCTGCCGGAAGCTGACGCCGTGCCGTTGCTCGGCAAGGCTATCGAGCGCGAGTACTCGCTTGCCGACCTGCTGCGTCGTCCAGAAGTCCGCTACGAGGCACTCGTGGCCGTGCAGGGTGGTCGCTATGCACCGGAAACGCCGCTCGCCGACGACGTGATGCTGGCCGAGCAGATCCGCGAGCAGATCGAAATCGGTATCAAGTACCACGGCTACATCGCCCGCCAGGCTGCGGAGGTCGACAAGCTGGGCGCTAACGAAGCCACTAAGCTGCCACTGGACTTTGACTACACCGAAGTCCGCGGTCTTGGTTTCGAGGTTAGCCAGAAGCTGAACCAACACCGTCCGGAAACGCTGGGCCAGGCGTCGCGGATCTCGGGCGTCACGCCGGCAGCAATCTCGCTGCTGCTGGTCCACCTGAAGAAGAAGGGCATGGGACGCGTGGCGCAGGCAAACGGAAAGGTCGGCGACGGCCAGGAGGCTGCCTGAGTGGGTGGCTTCCGATACACCGTGGTCGACGAGGCCGCGCAACGCCAGCGTCTGGAAGCTGGGCTTGCCGCTATCGGCCTGACGCTGGCGCCTGCACAGATCGAGACGCTATTTGCCTACCTGACGCTGCTCCGCAAATGGAACAGCGTCTACAACCTCACCGCCATCCGTCATGCCGACGAGATGCTGACCCACCACATGCTCGATTCGCTGGCGGCGGTTCCCGCGCTGGCCGAAGCCGCACGCAGCACGACCGTACCCGACGCTGCGCGGGGCAGGGTGCTGGATGTGGGTTCGGGGGGCGGGATGCCCGGCATGCCCCTGGCCATCGCCTGTCCCGATGTATCGGTGCTGATGGTCGATATCGTCCAGAAGAAGACCGCATTCCTGACCCAGTGCCGCGCGCAGTTGCATCTGACCAATGCGGCGGCCCACTGGGGCCCGGTGGAGAAGATCAAGGACGCGAATGGCTATGCCGTCATCACGTCGCGCGCATTCGCCGAACTGACGGACTTTGTGAACCTGTCCGGCCACTTGTTGGCGCCGGGCGGGAAGCTGCTGGCCATGAAGGGTGTTTATCCACAGGCGGAGATCGACCGGATGGAAGCCGCCGGCCTGATGCAGACCTGGCAGGTGGAAGCGGTGCCGAAACTGGTCGTCCCGGAACTGGACGCAGAGCGGCATCTCGTAGTGTTATCGCGGTGTTGAATCCGCAGGTTTGAATTTGGCAAGTGTTATTCGTTGTATGAATATGAATAGCACACACAGGGAGCTGCAAGCGCATATGGCCAAGGTATTCGTGATCGCAAACCAGAAGGGCGGCGTCGGCAAGACCACCACCACGGTGAATCTGGCCGCCGGTCTGGCCGCGCAGGAGCAGCGCGTGCTGCTGGTCGACCTGGACCCTCAGGGCAATGCTTCGATGGGCTCGGGTATCGACAAGCAGTCGCTGGAACACAGCGTGTACCAGGTGCTGGTGGGGCTGGCGTCGGTGCAGCAGGCAACCCGTCGGTCCGAGTCGGGGCGCTACGACGTGCTGCCGGCCAATCGCGAACTGGCTGGCGCCGAGGTGGAGCTGGTGGAGCTGGATCAGCGCGAGCGGCGCCTCAAGCAGGCGCTGGCCGAAGTGGACGACCAGTATGACTTCGTGCTGATCGACTGCCCGCCGTCGCTGTCGCTGCTCACGCTGAACGGCCTGTGTGCCGCGCATGGCGTGATCGTGCCGATGCAGTGCGAGTACTTCGCGCTGGAGGGGCTGTCCGACCTGGTCAACACGATCAAGCAGGTGCATGCCAACCTGAATCGCGAACTCAAGGTGATCGGCCTGTTGCGGGTGATGTTCGACCCGCGCGTGACACTGCAGCAGCAGGTATCGGCACAACTCGAGGCCCACTTTGCAGAGAAGGTATTCAAGACCGTGATCCCGCGCAATGTGCGACTGGCCGAGGCGCCGTCATATGGCATGCCGGGCGTGGCATTCGATGCGTCCTCGAAGGGCGCCAAAGCGTATCTCGATTTCGGCGCGGAAATGATTGCGCGCGTACGCCAGCTCGGTTGAGCGGCACGAACAGACAGGGAAGGGTGGCGAGCATGGTGACCGCTAAGAAGAAGGGTCTGGGCCGGGGACTGGAAGCACTGCTCGGCGGGCCCGCCGAGATTGTCGAGACCGCGAAGCAGGAGGGCGCGCCGTCGGTACTGGGCGTCAATCAACTCCAGCCCGGCAAGTATCAGCCGCGTACCCGCATGGACGAAGGTGCGCTGCAGGAACTGGCGGCGAGCATCCGCGCGCAGGGCCTGATGCAGCCGATCCTGGTGCGCCGCGTGGCCGAAGCCGATCGGTACGAGATCATCGCCGGCGAACGCCGCTTCCGCGCATCGAAGCTGGCGGGGCTCGACAAGGTGCCGGTCCTGGTCAAGGACGTGCCCGACGAGGCCGCCGCCGCAATGGCGCTGATCGAGAATATCCAGCGCGAAGACCTGAACCCGCTCGAAGAGGCGCAGGGCATCATGCGCCTGATCCGCGAATTCAGTTTCACGCACGAGCAGGCGGCGGAATCGGTAGGCCGTTCGCGCAGCGCGGTGTCTAACCTGTTGCGCCTGCTGAATCTGGCGTCGCCGGTGCAGACCATGCTGATGGCCGGCGATCTCGACATGGGCCACGCCCGTGCGCTGCTGGCAGTCGATGGCGCCAATCAGATCACGCTGGCCAACCAGATCGTGAACAAGCGACTGTCGGTACGCGAGACCGAGAAGCTGGTCACGTCGACGCTGAAGCCGTTCGACTTGAAGTCGCTCAAGCAGAAACAGGGCAACGGCACGCGCGATGTGGCGCGACTGGAAGAGGAGTTGTCGGACACGCTCGGCCTGGCCGTGCAGATCAAGCTCGGTGCGCGCGGCAAGGGCCAGTTGACCATCCACTTCACCAGCAACGATGCACTCGATGGCGTGCTGATCCGCCTGCGCGAGCCGGCTGCCAGCGCCTGACATCGGCCAACGCCATCAGGAGTCGGCCCCCTATACGTTTACCCGGTATACGGCAATCGTTTTGCCGATGAAATTGCCGGGCTGTCGGCACCGCGCGACAGCCCGCAGCTCATGCACCGTGTCGCGGCATGAATCTGCGCGATAACCGAACGGCTGGCTAGGCCTGACCTTTCTGAATACACGTCCTAAGTGGCGCTAGCGATGGCGGATTCGCCATCATGCACGTGCTGGCGTGCGCAATCCAATTACGTTACGCATCATTGCCGCGCAATTTCACACCATCCATCATGAATGCGTGATAGCAACCGTTGTGCGAAATTCGCTGCAAGCTAACTGAAAGCAGATTGACTCGCGTCGTCGATTGCTAATAGAATCGTGCGGTTTGAATTCTGGCCGGACGCAAAAAGTTCCGGCCTGGAACGAGGCTAGGCAGGTGGTGGTACGAGACCGTCAGCAGGAAAAATCGCAAGCCGGTACGGCATCCCGCGACAATCGTCGAGACGATGATTGGCGTGATGACTGGGATGATAGCGCCGCGCGCGAAGATGAAGCTGTCGATCCGCTGTCGCATGCCGAAGCGGTGAAGCTGCTTGGCGAGCGCGCGTTGCGCACGTCGCGCATGACACCGGGCAAGGTGGTGCTGGCGCAGGTCGTCGTGACGTTGTTGTCGGCTGTTGCCTGGGCGGTGTTCGCGCATGAGCATGCACCGTCGGGCTGGTCGGCCTTCTTCGGCGGCATGGCGTGTTTCGTCCCCAGCGGGTTCTTTGCGCTGCGTCTGTATATGTCGCGCAAGCAGCCGTCGGTCGGCGGGCTGGTGGCCGGCGAGGCGATCAAGGTCTTCGGCACGATGGCACTGCTGGTGCTGGTGATCGTGCTGTACCGCGATCTGCGCTGGGTGCCGTTGCTGGTCACGTTCCTGTTGGCGCTCAAGACTTATTGGGTGGCGCTCGCGATCCGCTAAGCGGAGATACGCGAATCCCGTCGCCCTTGGCAATGCATGAAGCAGGGCCACGGCGTGGGATTCGGTCTCAGATGAGGCACCCATCCGGAATATCAAGTGGTTTCAAGCGCAGGGCGTCACAACCGTGAAGCGCTGCGTGAGTAAGGTTTTGCCCAGAACAATAGAGCGGGCTTGCCCAGGCAGTGACCGGTCATGTGACCGAAGGCCAAAGCAAGACGCGTACCGGGCGACCGCCAAAGCGGTTGCCGGCAACAAAGATTTCGCAATATACCGATCGTTTCGACATGTCAGCTGAAGCTACTCAAGGCGCTGGGCACACGCTCACACCCTCAGGCTATATCGCCGAACACCTGCAGAACTTTAATTCGGTCGGCGGCAAGCAGCATTCCGTCGTCGATTTCAGCATCATCAACTACGACACAGTGTTCTGGTCGGTGCTGTGCGGCTTCATCGCCGTGCTGTTCCTGTACATGGCCGCGCGCCGTGTCTCGGCCGGCGTGCCGGGCCGCTTCCAGGCATTCGTCGAAATGATCGTCGAGATGGTCGACGATCAGGCCAAGGGAATCATCCACGGCGACCGCTCGTGGATCGCCCCGCTGGCACTGATGGTGTTCTGCTGGATCACCATGATGAATGCGATCGACCTGATCCCCGTGGACTGGGTCACCGGCCTGAACAACGTGCTGGGCATTTTCCACATCCACCTTCCGCACCACCGCGCAGTGGCCACGGCCGACCTGAACGGCACGCTGGGCATGTCGTGCTCGGTGCTGGTGCTGATGATTTACTACAGCTTCAAGATCAAGGGTGCGGGCGGCTTCATGCACGAGCTGTTCTCGGCCCCGTTCGGCGCCAAGTGGTACCTGGCCCCGTTCAACCTGATCCTGAACATCATCGAATTCCTGGCCAAGGCTGTGTCGCTGGGCATGCGGTTGTTCGGCAACATGTACGCCGGCGAACTGGTGTTCCTGCTGATCGCGCTGCTGGGTTCCATCTGGACCTTCAGCGCCGACCTGTCGGCTCTGGGTTTCGTTGGCCACGTGGTTGCCGGCACCGTATGGGCCATCTTCCACATTCTGATCGTGCTGCTCCAGGCATTCATTTTCATGATGCTGACGCTGGTGTACATCGGCCAGGCTCACGATCACCACTGATTTTCCGGTTCTTCGTTTTTTGGTTTTTTGGTTCTAAGTCTCTCTAAATTAAAGGAGTCATCATGCAAGCATATCTCGCCAACATCCAGGGTCTGACCGCTATCGGTATCGGCATCATCATCGGTCTGGGTGCTATCGGCGCCTGCCTGGGTATCGCCCTGATGGGTGGCAAGTACATCGAAGCGTGCGCACGTCAGCCTGAGCTGATGAACCCGCTGCAAACCAAGATGTTCCTGCTGGCTGGCCTGATCGACGCTGCATTCCTGATCGGTGTGGGTGTTGCAATGCTGTTCGCCTTCGCCAACCCGCTGCTGGCAGTCATTCAGTAAGTCTTTTCGGTCTGCATGATGCTGACGGGCGGCGCAGGCCTCAGTCCGATGGCCTGGCCGCCCTTGTGCATTTATCTGTAGTTTGATTACCGAAAGGAACACACCATGAATCTGAACGCAACGTTTTTTGCGCAGATGGTCGTGTTCTTCATCCTGTGGTGGGTTGTTGCCAAATTCATTTGGCCGCCGCTGGTGAAGGCGCTCGACGAACGCGCAAAGAAGATCGCCGATGGCCTCGCCGCTGCCGAAAAGGGCAAGGCGGAGCTTGAACTCGCCAACAAGCGTGTGGACCAGGCCATGGCCGAAGCCCGCACCGAAGGCGCGCAACGCGTGGCCGACGCTGAAAAGCGCGCCCAGGTGGCCGCCGACGAGATCAAGCAGAACGCCCAGGCAGAAGCCGCACGCATCATCGCCCAGGCCAAGGCCGAGGCAGAGCAGCAAGTGACCCGCGCCCGCGAAACGCTGCGCGACCAGGTCGCCGTGCTGGCCGTGAAGGGTGCAGAGCAGATCCTCAAGCGTGAAGTGAACGCGCAGGTCCATGCAGACCTGCTCAATCAACTCAAGGCTGAGCTCTAATCATGGCTGAAACCGCAACCATTGCCCGTCCCTACGCCGAGGCGCTGTTCCGCGTCGCGAGCGAAGCCGGTGCAGGCAACCTGGGTGCATGGTCTGAACTGGTGTCGGAGATGGGGCAAGTTGCCGCCAACCCCGACATGCAGGCGCTCGCCACCGATCCGAACGTCCCGGGCGAAAAGCTCCAGGAAGTGTTCCTGTCGGTGCTGAAGAGCCCGGTGAACGATGAGGCGCGTCGCTTCGTCAACCTGCTGGTGGAGAACAACCGCCTGACGGTGCTGCCGGAAGTCGCCGAACAGTTCCATGCGCTCAAGAATGCCCGCGAGGGTTCGTCCGACGTCGAGATCACCAGCGCTTTCCCGCTGGACGATTCGCAGGCGAAGGAACTGGTCGCCGCACTCGAACGCAAGTTCGGTCGCAAGCTGTACGCAAAGGTGGCGGTGGACCCGTCGCTGATTGGCGGCGTGAGCGTCAAGGTCGGCGACGAAGTGCTCGACACCTCCGTGCGCGCGCGCCTGGCTGCCATGCAAGCCACGCTGACCGCCTGACCGCAACGGCCGACGGATTGAAGAATTAGGAGCATTGTGATGCAACTGAACCCCTCAGAAATCAGCGAGCTGATCAAGTCCCGCATCTCGGGTCTTGGCGCTGACGCTGAAGTGCGCAACACCGGCACGGTGATTTCCGTGACCGATGGTATCTGCCGCGTGCACGGCCTGTCCGGCGTGATGCAGGGCGAGATGCTGGAATTTCCGGGTAACACGTTTGGCCTGGCATTGAACCTCGAGCGTGACTCGGTGGGTGCCGTGGTGCTGGGCGATTACGAACACATTTCGGAAGGCGATACGGTCAAGTGCACCGGCCGCATTCTGGAAGTGCCGGTTGGCAAGGAACTGCTGGGCCGCGTGGTCAACACGCTGGGTCAGCCGATTGACGGCAAGGGCCCGATCAACGCCAAGGAAACGGACGTGATCGAGAAGGTGGCTCCGGGCGTGATCGCACGTCAGTCGGTGAGCCAGCCGGTCCAGACCGGTCTGAAGTCGATCGACGCGATGGTGCCGATCGGCCGTGGCCAGCGCGAGCTGATCATTGGCGACCGCCAGACCGGCAAGACCGCCGTGGCCGTCGATGCCATCATCAACCAGAAGGGCAAGGGCGTCTTCTGCGTGTACGTGGCAATCGGCCAGAAGGCTTCGACGATCTCGAACGTGGTGCGCAAGCTCGAAGAGCACGGCGCCATGGAATACACGATCGTCGTGGCCGCTTCGGCTTCGGACTCGGCCGCCATGCAGTACCTGGCTGCCTACGCCGGCTGCACGATGGGCGAATACTTCCGCGACCGCGGCGAAGACGCGCTGATCGTTTATGACGATCTGACCAAGCAAGCCTGGGCCTACCGCCAGGTGTCGCTGCTGCTGCGCCGCCCGCCGGGCCGTGAAGCCTACCCGGGTGACGTGTTCTACCTGCACTCGCGTCTGCTGGAACGTGCAGCCCGCGTGAACGAAGACTACGTGGCGAAGTTCACGAACGGCGCCGTCACCGGCAAGACCGGTTCGCTGACCGCGCTGCCCGTGATCGAAACGCAGGCCGGCGACGTGTCCGCGTTCGTGCCGACCAACGTGATCTCGATTACCGACGGTCAGATCTTCCTGGAAACCGACCTGTTCAACGCCGGTATCCGCCCCGCTATCAACGCCGGTATTTCGGTGTCGCGCGTGGGTGGTGCTGCACAGACCAAGGTCGTCAAGAAGCTGTCCGGCGGTATCCGTACCGACCTGGCCCAGTACCGTGAACTGGCTGCGTTCGCGCAGTTCGCCTCGGACCTGGACGATGCCACCCGCAAGCAACTGGAGCGCGGCCGCCGCGTGACGGAACTGCTGAAGCAGCCGCAATACCAGCCGCTGCAAGTGTGGCAACTGGCCGCGTCGCTGTACGCCGCGAACAATGGCTTCCTCGACAACGTCGACGTGAAGGACATCCTGCCGTTCGAGAAGGGCCTGCACGACCATCTGAAGACCAAGTTCGCCGACCTCGTCGCCCGCATCGAAGATACCAAGGATCTGTCGAAGGACGACGAAGCCGCCCTGCGTGCAGCGATCGAGGATTTCAGGAAGTCCGCCGCGTTCTAACCGCGTGATTCCACGGACCGCGCCGTAGCTGCCGCAAGGCATGCGGCGCGGCACGAATGGAGAGGAAAGATATGGCCGGAACGAAAGAGATTCGAACCAAGATCAAGAGCGTGCAGAACACGCGAAAGATCACCAAGGCGATGGAAATGGTCGCCGCATCCAAAATGCGCAAGGCGCAGGAACGGATGCGTAACGCCCGTCCGTATGCTGAAAAAGTGCGCAATATCGCAGCGCACCTGGCCACCGCCAACCCCGAGTTCAAGCACCCGTTCATGGTGGAGCGCGACGTAAAGCGCGTCGGCATGATCGTGGTGACGACCGACAAGGGTCTGTGCGGCGGCATGAATACGAACGTGCTGCGAGCCGTGACCAATGAACTGAAGACCCTGCAGAACCGCGGCGTGGACGTGCAAGCGACCGCTATCGGTACCAAGGGCATGCAGTTCCTGGGTCGCATCGGCGCCAAGGTGGTCTCGAACGTGGTGCAGCTCGGTGACACCCCGCATCTGGAAAAGCTGATCGGCGCGATCAAGGTCCAGCTGGACGCCTTTACCAACGGCGAAGTCGACGCGGTGTACTTGGCTTATACCAAGTTCATTAACACGATGAAGCAGGAGCCGATGGTCGAGCAACTGCTGCCGCTGGCCGCGGACAAGCTGAGCCAGACCGAAGATGAAAAGCGCGCCTACTCGTGGGATTACATCTACGAGCCCGACGCACAGACGGTTGTGGAAGAGCTGCTCGTCCGCTACGTCGAAGCGCTGGTGTACCAGGCCGTGGCCGAAAACATGGCGTCGGAGCAATCCGCGCGCATGGTGGCCATGAAGGCGGCTTCCGACAATGCCAAGAACGTGATTGGTGAACTGCAGCTGGTCTACAACAAGACCCGCCAGGCAGCAATCACGAAGGAACTGTCGGAAATCGTCAGCGGCGCAGCTGCGGTCTAAGGCGTCAAGAATTCAAGCTATCGGAGATACGAAATGAGTATCGGAAATATTGTGCAGTGCATTGGCGCCGTGGTGGACATCGAGTTCCCGCGCGACGCAATGCCGAAGGTGTACGACGCACTCGTCCTCGAAGAGGGCAACGACAAGTCGTTCGCCGAGAAGGGGCTGACCTTTGAAGTGCAGCAACAGCTCGGTGACGGCGTGGTGCGTACCATTGCCCTGGGCTCGTCGGACGGCCTGCGCCGTGGCATGTCGGTGAAGAGCACCGGCGCCCCCATCTCCGTGCCGGTTGGCCACGGTACGCTGGGCCGCATCATGGACGTGCTGGGTCGCCCGATCGACGAAGCCGGCCCGATCGTCGCTGATGAAAAGCGCGGGATTCACCAGAAGGCACCGAAGTTCGACGAACTGTCGCCGTCGGTTGACCTGCTGGAAACCGGCATCAAGGTGATCGACCTGGTGTGCCCGTTCGCAAAGGGCGGCAAGGTGGGCCTGTTCGGTGGCGCCGGCGTCGGCAAGACCGTGAACATGATGGAGCTCATCAACAACATCGCCAAGCAGCACAGCGGTCTGTCGGTGTTTGCCGGCGTGGGCGAGCGTACCCGTGAAGGGAACGACTTCTACCACGAAATGAAGGACTCGAACGTGCTCGACAAGGTGGCCATGGTGTTCGGCCAGATGAACGAGCCGCCGGGCAACCGTCTGCGCGTGGCGCTGACCGGCCTGACGATGGCCGAGCGCTTCCGCGACGAAGGCCGCGACATCCTGTTCTTCGTCGACAACATCTACCGCTACACGCTGGCCGGTACCGAAGTGTCGGCACTGCTGGGCCGTATGCCTTCCGCCGTGGGCTATCAGCCGACGCTGGCTGAAGAAATGGGCAAGCTGCAGGAGCGCATTACGTCGACCAAGACTGGCTCGATCACGTCGATCCAGGCCGTGTACGTGCCTGCCGATGACTTGACCGACCCGTCGCCGGCTACCACCTTCCTGCACCTGGACTCGACCGTCGTGCTGTCGCGTGACATCGCCGCGCTGGGTATCTACCCCGCCGTCGATCCGCTCGACTCGACCTCGCGCCAGCTGGATCCGCAAGTCGTGGGTACGGAACACTACGAAGTGGCCCGCCGCGTGCAGCAGACCCTGCAGCGCTACAAGGAACTGCGCGACATTATCGCGATTCTGGGCATGGACGAACTGTCTCCGGAAGACAAGCTGGCCGTGTCGCGCGCTCGTAAGATCCAGCGTTTCCTGTCGCAGCCATTCCACGTGGCCGAAGTGTTCACGGGTTCGCCGGGCAAGTACGTGCCGCTGAAGGAAACCATCCGTGGTTTCAAGATGCTGGTGGATGGCGAGTGCGATCACCTGCCGGAACAGGCCTTCTACATGGTCGGCGCGATCGACGAAGCCTTCGAGAAGGCCAAGAAGCTTCAGTAAGCGGCGTCTTTCGCCTTTGCGCCAGATTGTGGCTGCCGTGCTCCGGCACGCGGCCGCAGCCGGCGCGAAGGCGAAGATCGTGCTTCCTGATTTGCGGGAAGCAAACGCTTTCTGGAGAAAGGATCTTATATGGCAACCATTCTTGTAGACGTCGTCAGCGCCGAATCGTCGATCTTCTCCGGTCAGGCGAAGTTCGTGGCGCTGCCGGGCGAGACGGGTGAACTGGGCATTCTGCCGGGCCACACGCCGCTGATCACCCGCATCCAGCCGGGTGCGGTGCGCATCGAGAAGGAAGACGGCAGCGAGGAATTTGTGTTCGTCGCTGGCGGCATTCTTGAAGTGCAGCCTCAGCACGTGACCGTTCTGGCCGATACCGCCATCCGCGGCAGCGACCTGGACGAAGCCAAGGCGCAGGATGCCAAGCGCGCTGCAGAGGAACTGATGCAGAACCAGAGCAGCGACCTGGACCTGGCGCGCGCTCAAAGCGAGCTGGCCGTGGCCGCAGCGCAACTGGCTGCTATCGCCCGTCTGCGTCGTAAGAAGTAAGCACTACCTGCAGTCGCCACGCTGTTGTTTTTTCGGCGTGGAAAATGAAAAAGGCAGCCGATTGGCTGCCTTTTTTTCTTCCGGACGCTATATTTCGTTGCCTGGACCACAAAAAAAAGCGCGCGGGCCGGGGAGGCTCCGCGCGGACGGGAAAATCCCTTCGAGGGGTCAATTCGAAGGAACGGGTTCGGTCCAGGATTCACTTAAAAGCGCAGCGGAACTTTTTTGTCCGCATCATCGGCGAGTTTCAATTATCGAAAACTCAAGCCGCGCGCTACCGGTCTTCCTGGTAGTCCGGATCAGTCGATTTCGATCGTCTGGTCCGGATAAATCGGGGAACTGCTCAGGCTTTCTTCCACACCCCTTATTTTTCAAGACTTTAGCGGCGGGGGTGCCTCACACCAAGCGCTGGTCTGTCAATGCATTGTGGGGGAAACTTCTTGGGATGGCAGTAACAAAATGTATCCTTTTGAAAGAAGATGAAAGCTCGGCCGGTAAAAATCCGGCGTTTTGGACACTTTTGCTCGTTTTTGAAAGCGTTTTCACGACACCGTCTAGCAATTTCCTTGGCTTAAATTGTTAAGACATTGTGAGCGTAGTGTACTGAATGCATTACGTTTTTTCGGTCAACGCTTAAGACTGTCCCCACCTTCGTGGGATGTCCGAAATGTGGCCGCGAAAATTGTGTTCGCTAGCGCATCCAGCGTTACGATTCGATACGGTTCCAGGGGCATCTTTCGGCGCTAACAAAGAGCCCCGGCACGCGCGCCTTAACCGCTACACTGGCGGACGTTCGACCTCCGCTAGATCCCCGCCATGGCTATCGATCCCCAGCTGCAAGCCTATTACCGCCAGATGGCGGAAGTGTATGCCGGTCAACCCGTCGCCCAGAGTGCCGTCGAGCGCCGTGCCCGCTTCGAGGACGTCGCCGCGCGCTCGCAGTTGTCGGACCCCGAAGGCATCACGTTCACCGACCTAGCGCTTCCGGTGGATGGCGCAACGCTGGCGGTCAGACTATTCCGACCGATGGACGTCGACCGGCCGCGGCTGATTGTCTATTTCCACGGTGGCGGCTGGGTAGTCGGATCGCCGGGCACGCATCACACGGTGGCTGCATTGCTGGCTGCCGATACGGGCTGCGCCGTGGCCAGCGTCGACTACCGCCTCGCGCCCGAGCAGCCGTTCCCGAAGCCTTGCGACGACGCCATCGCGGCGGTGCAGTGGCTCGCCGATGCACGTGATCGGCTCGGGCTCGCGCCGGAGTTCCTGGCCGTCGCTGGCGACAGCGCCGGTGGTCATCTGGCCGCCGTTGCAGCGCGCCATCTCAACGACGCCGCCGGCAGCCACGTGGTCAATGCCCAGTTGTTGATCTACCCGGTCGCCGCACCGGTACTGACAACCGAAAGCTATCGCGCCTTTGCCGATGGTCCGGGTCTGACGCGCGACGAGATGGCGTGGTTCTGGACGCAATACATCGGTGCCGAAGCCCTGGCGCTCGGGGCCGCGCACGCCGACCCGCGCATTCACCTGATGGCCACCCCGCCGCGCCATTTGCCGCCCGCCAGCGTGGTCATCGTGGCATCCAATGACGTGCTGCGCGATGATGGCTTGGCCTATGCCGATTTCCTGGTGCGCCACGATGCACCCGTGGTGACGATCGAGGCCAGCGGCATGACGCACGGTTTTGCCCGGCTGCAGCCCGATGCCCCGCGTGCCCGCGAATGGATGCGCCGCGCGGCCCAGGCCTTTGTGGCCGCGTTCGACGATATCTGACGCACGACGCGCCGAAGCTGCCGCCGATATGACGCCCATCATCCTCGGGGACGGCTGCACGGGACGGCGTTCCCGTAGAATGGCGGTCTTACGAGGATGACCATGACAGTACTGCAGAACGACACCTTCCTGCGCGCGCTGCGCCGGCAACCGACCGAATACACGCCGCTCTGGCTGATGCGTCAGGCCGGCCGCTACCTGCCCGAGTACAACGCCACGCGTGCGCGCGCCGGCAGCTTCCTGGGCTTGGCGAAGAACCCGGCATATGCCACGGAAGTGACGCTGCAACCGCTCGATCGTTATCCGCTCGACGCTGCCATCCTGTTCTCGGACATCCTGACCGTACCCGACGCGATGGGCCTGGGCCTGTCCTTTGCCCAGGGCGAAGGTCCGCGCTTCGCCCATCCGCTGCGCACCGAAGCCGACGTGGCCAAGCTGGCCGTGCCGGATATGTCTTCGCTGCAGTACGTATTCGACGCGGTCAGCGAGATTCGCCGCGCCCTGGTGCAGGATGGCGCCCAGCGCGTGCCGCTGATTGGATTCTCGGGCAGCCCCTGGACGCTGGCCTGCTATATGGTCGAGGGCGGCGGGTCGGACGACTTCCGCACCGTCAAGGCGATGATGTACGCACGCCCTGACCTGATGCACCGGATCCTGGAGATCAACGCGCAGGCCGTTTCCGCCTATCTCAATGCCCAGATCGAAGCGGGCGCGCAGGCCGTCATGGTGTTCGACACCTGGGGTGGCGCGCTGGCCGACGGCATGTACCAGACCTTCTCGCTCGCTTATATGCGACGCGTGTTGCAGGGTCTGAAGCGCGAGCACGACGGCCAGCAGATTCCGGTCATCGTGTTCACGAAGGGCGGTGGCATCTGGCTGGAGCAGATAGCCGCCATCGAACCCGACGCGATCGGGCTGGATTGGACGGTCAACCTGACTCAGGCGCGGCGTCGCACCGAGGGCAAGGTCGCGCTCCAGGGCAACATCGATCCCACCGTGCTGTTTGCGTCGGAAGCGGCAATCCGCGAGCAGGCGCGCGGCGTGCTGGATAGCTACGCAGCCGGCGGCGGCAGTGACGGTCATGTCTTCAACCTCGGACATGGCATTTCGCAATTCACGCCGCCGGAAAACGTGGCGGTGCTGGTGGACGAAGTGCACAGCCACAGCCGCAAGCTGCGCAACGGCAAGGTTGCACCTTCGGCCTGATATTGACGGGTTCCCCGCGACGCAGCGATGTGATGGGTATCTGCCGTGCAGTGGCGCGGCAGGCGGCGCATGCGTCCTGTCAAGTAAACTATTTAACGATATTTCGCCAAAAAGGTGCGAGGGGCTTGCTGTCAAGGCTTGACTTATGCACACCGATAGGTTTGCGGCACTGCACGAGCGGGTTACCCCTTAACTCAGTTGGGGGGTGTTTGCAAGTCCTTGATTCATAAGGCTTTGAATGTTCTGCAAAGGGGGGTGCAAGGACGATGAAAGCCTTGTGTCAAGCGCCTTGCCGGGAAGTTTGTGCGACTTTTCAACAAAGTTATCCACAGGGGCGATGAAGGCGGTGGAAAACCATCCGTGGATCATCGACTTAGGGTCACATTTGAAGTTTTACTTTAAGTTGATGTTGCGCCGCACACAGACTTTTGCCCCCGCCTCTGAAGCGCTCCGCATGCACAACGACAGCGCAACCGGGCTGCACCATGCCGGGGTCTGCGCATGACCTCCGACATGCCTGATACCGCGCAAAAGGCCTCCACCGCAGAGGGTGTCGCGTCTTCCCCACAGTTTCCCGCCCCTCGCATCGTTCGCGTCGCCCTCGACACGCCGGCAGACGACTGTTTCGACTATCTGGCCGATGACGGTGTGGCGCCTGGCGAACTGGTGGTAGTGCCCTTCGGCAAGCGTCAGGCCGTGGGCGTGGCGGTAGCGCGTGTGGATAACTCCGACGTGCCGGAGGACAAGCTGCGTCCCATCGTCCAGCGGATCGGCTGGATGCCGCCGATGAGCGACGAATGGATCGCATTAGCTCGCTTTGCCGCGCGCTATTACCACCGCCGGCTCGGTGAGGTCATGCTGCCCGCCTTGCCCCCTTCGTTGCGCGAGGCCGAAACCTGGGAGCGGTTGGGGCAGCGCGCGCGCACCACACAGTACCGGGTACGCCCCGGCCAGGCAGAAGCGCTGCGAGAGGCGGCGCCGCCGCGTGCGCGCACCGTCCGGGCGCTGGCCGATGCGCTGATCGATACGCAGGACTGGGTACGCCTGGCCGACGCCCGCGAACTTTGCACGGCGGCGCCCCAGCGCCTGGAAGAGTGGACCACCGCTGGCTGGCTCGAATGCATGCATGCCGACCGGCCGCTGCTGGAAACGGACACGAGCCGCGAGCCATCTGCCGCGCCCGCCTTGCATGCGGAGCAGCAACTCGCGGTGGACGCCATCGCGGCGGCGCAAGCCTACGCGGCCTTCCTGCTGCACGGCGTAACGGGCAGCGGCAAGACTGAGGTCTACCTTCATGCCATGGCCCAACGGCTGGCGGCCGATCCTTCAGCCCAGGTGCTGATGCTGGTGCCTGAGATCAATCTCACGCCGCAGCTGCAATCGCGCATCGCGGAACGCTTTCCCCATTTGCCACTGGCGGTACTGCACAGCGGGCTGGCGGATCAGGAACGCAGCCTGCAATGGCTGGCTGCCCACCGTGGCGAGGCGCGCATCGTGCTGGGTACGCGCATGGCCGTGATGGCGTCGATGCCGCACCTGAGTCTGATCGTGGTCGACGAAGAGCACGATACGTCCTACAAGCAGCAGGAAGGTCTGCGGTACTCGGCGCGCGACCTCGCCGTGTGGCGCGCCAACCAGCTTGGCATCCCCGTGGTGCTCGGGTCGGCAACGCCGTCGATGGAGACCTGGTATCGGGCGGAGCAGGGTGCGTATCGCAAGCTGGTGCTGCGCGAGCGCGCGCAGGCCGATGCAACCTTGCCGACTGTGCGGCTGATCGACCTCAATCACGAGCGCCAGCGTCAGCGCACGCTGTATGAAGGCTTGTCGGTGCCGCTGCTCGACGCCATCCAGCAGCGGCTGGACCGTGGCCAGCAAAGTCTGCTGTTCCTGAACCGGCGCGGCTATGCGCCCGTACTGGCTTGCGATAGCTGCGGCTGGCTTTCGGGTTGCCCGCGCTGTTCCGCGTACCTGGTGCTGCATCGTCCCGAACGGCGTCTGCGCTGCCACCACTGCGGTCTGGAATCGCCGGTGCCGCATCACTGCCCCGATTGTGGCAACGTGGATATTGCGCCACTTGGACGTGGCACCCAGCGTATCGAAGAAGCGCTGGCCACGCGCTTTCCCCAGGCCCGCATCGCCCGGATCGATGCCGATTCCACGCGCCGCAAGGGCAGCGCCCAGGCCATGTTCGACGAGGTGCACGCGGGCGAGGTGGATATCCTGGTCGGCACGCAGATGGTGGCCAAGGGGCATGACTTCCAGCGCGTGACGCTGGTCGGCATCGTCCACCCGGATGCCGCGATGTTCAGCCACGACTTCCGCGCCGCCGAGCACCTCTTTGCATCGTTGATGCAGGTGTCTGGCCGGGCTGGCAGGGCGGGGCTTGGCGGCGAAGTCCTGATCCAGACGCGCTACCCGGACGCCCCCGCATTGCAGGCGCTGGCGCGCCATGACTATGATGGATTCGCGGCCAGCCAGTTGCGCGAGCGGCGGCAGGCTGGGTTGCCCCCGTTTGCCTACCAGGTGCTGATTACCGCCGAGCACGGCCAGCTGGAGCGCGCCCTAGCGTTCCTGCAGGCGGCGCGCGAGCAGGCCAACGCCTGCGCGATGGCGCCCGAGGTGCAACTGCATGATCCGGTGCCGATGTCGATGGTCCGGCTGTTCAACAAGGAACGCGCCCAGATGCTGGTGGAGGCGGGCTCGCGCCCCATCTTGCAGCGCTTTGTGAGTGAGTGGGTGTCAACTTTTGAAGATGTTGGGGCACGGGTAAAAGGCGTGCGCTGGCAGTTGGAAATCGATCCGTTGCGGATCTGACGGCCCGCCGTGGCGAGGAGAATGTTGCGCAAGTGCAACCTTTTCGCGGCGGTAGAACTAAGTGGTTGCACTAGGTTGCACCTAGTAAATCTCCGAGAGTAAGATCGCGCCAGCCCGGTAGTCTGGCCGGTACGCTCGCGCGTATCGCCAGGACTGCCAACCGTCTTACCAAGATCCGCTGGAGAACTGCCCGCATGGCCACCACCACCCTCGGCGTCAAGCTTGACGATGCTTCGCGCGAACGCCTCAAACGTGTTGCCCAATCGATTGACCGCACGCCGCACTGGCTGATCAAGCAGGCGATTTTCACGTACCTGGAACAGGTTGAGCGTGGTCATCTGCCGCATGAGGCAGGCGCCGCCGGGCTGGCGGATGGCGAGGGCGCCGACGCCGGCGACGCGGCCCACGGCGACGCCATGCCGCAGCCGTTCCTTGAGTTTGCCCAGAGCATCCAGCCGCAGTCGGTGCTGCGCGCCGCGATCACGTCGGCCTACCGCCGGCCCGAAACCGAGTGCGTGCCGGTGCTGCTGGAACAGGCGCGCCTGCCCCAGGCTCAGGCCGACGCTGCCATTAAGATGGCTAAGGCGCTGGCGCGAAAGCTGCGCGAGCAGAAGGTGGGCACCGGCCGCGAAGGCCTGGTGCAGGGCCTGATCCAGGAGTTTTCGCTGTCGTCGCAGGAAGGCGTGGCGCTGATGTGCCTGGCCGAGGCCCTGTTGCGCATCCCCGACAAGGCCACGCGCGACGCGCTGATCCGCGACAAGATCAGCGGCGCCAACTGGCAGTCGCACCTGGGCCAGAGCCCGTCGCTGTTCGTCAACGCCGCCACCTGGGGGTTGCTGCTGACCGGCCGTCTGGTGGCCACCCATACCGAAGCCGGCCTGTCGAAGGCGCTGACGCGCATCATCGGCAAGGGCGGCGAGCCGCTGATCCGCAAGGGCGTGGATATGGCCATGCGCCTGATGGGCGAGCAGTTCGTGACCGGTGAGACAATTTCCGAAGCGCTGGCCAACGCCCGCAAGTACGAAGCCGAAGGTTTCCGCTATTCGTACGACATGCTTGGCGAAGCGGCGATGACCGAGGCCGATGCCCAGCGCTACCTGGCGTCGTACGAGCAGGCCATCCACGCCATCGGCCAGGCATCGCGCGGCCGGGGCATCTATGAAGGCCCGGGCATCTCGATCAAGCTGTCGGCGCTGCACCCGCGCTACAGCCGCGCCCAGCACGAGCGCGTGATCACCGAACTGTACGGCCGCCTGAAGAGCCTGACGATGCTGGCCCGCCAGTACGACATCGGCATCAACATCGACGCCGAGGAAGCCGACCGCCTGGAAATCTCGCTCGACCTGCTGGAACGCCTGTGCTTCGAGCCCGAGCTGGCCGGCTGGAACGGCATCGGCTTCGTGGTGCAGGGCTACCAGAAGCGCTGCCCGTTCGTGATCGACTACCTGATCGACCTGGCGCGCCGCAGCCGCCATCGCCTGATGATCCGTCTGGTCAAGGGCGCGTACTGGGACAGCGAAATCAAGCGCGGCCAGGTGGATGGCCTAGAGGGCTATCCGGTCTACACGCGCAAGGTCTATACCGATGTGTCGTACGTGGCCTGCGCACGCAAGCTGCTGTCGGTGCCGGACGCGATCTACCCGCAGTTCGCCACGCACAACGCGCACACGCTGTCGGCCATCTACCAGATCGCCGGGCAGAACTACTACCCCGGCCAGTACGAATTCCAGTGCCTGCACGGCATGGGTGAGCCGCTGTACGACCAGGTGGTGGGCGCCAAGGCCGATGGCAAGTTCGGCCGCCCGTGCCGGATCTACGCCCCGGTGGGTACGCACGAGACGCTGCTGGCGTACCTGGTGCGCCGCCTGCTGGAAAACGGCGCCAACACGTCGTTCGTGAACCGGATCGCCGATGAAACGATTCCGCTCGACGAACTGGTGGCCGACCCAGTGACCGTGGTCGAGCAGATGCACAAGACGGAAGGCACGATGGGCCTGCCGCACCCGCGCATTCCGCAACCGCGCACGCTCTACGGCGACTCGCGCGCCAATTCGGCCGGTATCGACCTGTCGAACGAACATCGCCTGGCGTCGCTGTCGTCGGCGCTGCTGGCCGGCACCAGCGACGCGCTGCGCGCAGATCCGCAACTCGGCGCCGATGTGGACCGTGGCGACGCCAAGTCCGAGCCGGTGCTGAACCCGGCCGACCATCGCGACGTGGTGGGCCACGTCAGCGAAGCCACGCCGGCCGAGATCGAAGCCGCACTGGTGGCCGCCGGCAACGTGGCGCCGATCTGGCAAGCCACGCCGCCCGAAGTGCGCGCCGCCGCGCTGGAGCGTGCCGCCGACCTGATGGAAGCCCAGATGCAGTCGCTGATGGGCATCATCATGCGCGAGGCTGGCAAGACGTTCTCGAACGCCATCGCCGAAGTGCGCGAAGCCGTGGACTTCCTGCGCTACTACGCGGTGCAGGTGCGCGAGACCTTCTCGAACGACACGCACCGTCCGCTGGGCCCGGTGGTCTGTATCAGCCCGTGGAACTTCCCGCTGGCGATCTTCACCGGCCAGGTGGCCGCAGCCCTGGCCGCCGGCAACCCGGTGCTGGCCAAGCCGGCCGAGCAGACCCCGCTGATCGCCGCCGCCGCCGTGCGTCTGCTGCGCGATGCGGGCGTGCCGGCTGGCGCCGTGCAACTGCTGCCGGGCCGTGGCGAAACGGTGGGCGCCGCGCTGGTGGGCGATGCCCGCGTCAAGGGCGTGATGTTCACGGGCTCGACCGAAGTGGCGCGCCTGCTGCAGCGTAATGTGGCGGGCCGCCTGGACGCCGCCGGCCGTCCGATTCCACTGATCGCCGAAACCGGCGGCCAGAACGCGATGATCGTCGACTCGTCGGCCCTGGCCGAACAGGTGGTGGGCGACGTCGTGAACTCGGCGTTCGACTCCGCCGGCCAGCGCTGCTCGGCGCTGCGCGTGCTGTGCCTGCAGGAAGACGTGGCCGACCGCATCCTGGAAATGCTCAAGGGTGCCATGGGCGAACTGACGCTGGGCAACCCGGATCGCCTGTCGACCGACGTCGGCCCGGTGATCGACGACGAAGCGCGAGGCAATATCGTGCGCCATATCGAAGCCATGCGCGCCAAGGGCCGCCGTGTGCACCAGGCCGACCTGGGTGCCGCGCAATCGGCGGCCTGCCGCAACGGCACGTTCGTGCCGCCGACGCTGATCGAGCTGGATTCGATCGCGGAGCTGAAGCGCGAGGTGTTCGGCCCCGTGCTGCACGTGGTGCGCTACCCGCGCGCCGCGCTGGACACGATGATCGGCCAGATCAACGGCACCGGCTACGGCCTGACGCTGGGTATCCACACGCGGATCGACGAGACCATCGCGCACATCGTCAACCGCGCGCATGTGGGCAACCTGTATGTGAACCGCAACATCGTGGGCGCCGTGGTGGGTGTGCAGCCATTTGGCGGCGAAGGCCTGTCGGGCACCGGCCCCAAGGCTGGCGGCCCGCTGTATCTGCATCGCCTGCTGTCGGTGTGCCCGCAGGATGCCGTGGTACGTGGCGTGCGCACGTCCGACATGGGCGACGCCACGGCGGCGGCGCCGGAGAACGCCGCGCTGACCGCCCTGCAGGGTTGGGCCAAAGCCAGCCTGCCGGACGTGGCGGACGCCTGCGGGCGCTTCGCCGCAGCCTCGGCCTCGGGCCTGTCGGTGACGCTGCCCGGCCCCACCGGCGAGCGCAATACGTACTCGCTGCTGCCGCGTGAGCGCGTGCTGTGCCTGGCCCAGCAGGAATCCGATCTGGCGCTGCAACTGGCGGCCGTGCTGGCGGTAGGTTCCGAAGCGTTGTGGACTGACACACCTGTTGCAAAGGCCCTGTTGGCGCGCCTGCCTGCCGCAGTACAATCGCGCGTCCGCGTGGTTTCCGACTGGCAGGGCACGGACATCGCCTTTGACGCTGTGCTGCACCACGGCGATTCCGACCAGCTGCGCACGGTTTGCGAACAGGTGGCCACGCGCCCTGGTCCGATCGTCAGCGTGCAGGGCATGGCCCAAGGTGAACCGAATATCGCGCTGGAGCGTTTGTTGATCGAGCGTTCGCTGTCTGTCAATACGGCGGCGGCGGGCGGCAATGCAAGTCTGATGACGATCGGCTGAGGTCACCGGCCCGGCGGATTGTCAGCAAAGCGCGTGGTGGGGGCCGGCGATCCCGACCCTGCCCGCAACCCAGGAACGGAACGGTGCTGCCAACGCCGATCCGCAAATATGCCGACACCGGCACCATATGGCACCCTATGGGACCCAAGGAGAACTGATGAGCTCGACATTCCGCAAGACGGCCATGACCGTTGCCATGGCCGTTGCAGGCCTGACCGCCGCCTCGGCCGCTTTCGCCCAGGCACAGGAAATCAAGCTGGGCTACGCCGGCCCGCTGACCGGCGGCCAGGCACAGTACGGCAAGGACATGCAGAACGGCATCGTCCTGGCCATCGACGACATGAACGCCACGAAGCCGAAGATCGGTGGCAAGGAAGTCAAGTTCGTCCTGATCTCCGAAGACGACCAGGCCGACCCGAAGACCGGTTCGGTGGTGGCTCAGAAGCTGGTGGACGCCGGCATCCAGGGTATGCTCGGCCACTTCAACTCGGGTACCAGCATCCCGGCGTCGATGGTCTACAACCGCGCCGGCATTCCGCAGATCGCCATGGCCACGGCGCCTGAGTACACCAAGCAGGGCTTCAAGACCACGTTCCGCATGATGACGTCCGACACCCAGCAGGGTTCGGTGATCGGCGCCTTCGTGGTGAAGAAGCTGGGCGCGAAGAACATCGCCATCGTCGACGACCGCACCGCCTACGGCCAGGGCCTGGCCGACGAGTTCGAGAAGGCTGCCAAGGCCGCCGGCGGCAAGATCGTGCGCCGCGAGTTCACGAACGACAAGGCTGTGGACTTCAAGGCCGTGCTGACCAACATCAAGCGCAGCAACCCGGACGTGATCTTCTACGGCGGCGCCGAGACCCAATCGGCCCCGATGGCCAAGCAGGTCAAGGAACTGGGCCTGAAGGCACCGATCGTGTCGGGCGAAATGTCCAAGACCGACAACTTCCTGAAGCTGGCCGGCACGGCTGCCGAAGGCACCGTGGTGTCGCTGGCGGGCCTGCCGCTGGAACAGATGCCGGGCGGCTCCGCCTACGAGAAGAAGTACGAGAAGCGCTTCGGCTCGAAGGTCCAGACGTACTCGCCGTACGCCTATGACGGCGCCACCGCAATGATGACCGCCATGATCAAGGCCGGCTCGGCCGACCCGGCGCGCTACCTGCCGGTGCTGGCCGCCACGAACATGCAGGGCGTGACCACCAAGACCCTGGCCTACGACGCGCGCGGCGACCTGAAGGACGGCGGCATCACCGTCTACAAGGTCGAAGGCGGCAAGTGGACCGTGCTGGAGACGGTGGGCGGCAAGTAAGCGCCTGGTCGATTCAGCCGATCCGAAGCAGGCCGGGCGACTTTCCCGTCAGGTCTGGTGCAGAACTGGCGCCATCGCGGAGTGCTCCGCGACGGCGCTTTTTATTTGTGTGCAATAGTAAGCAGGACCTTTTTCCCCCCTGTTCTCTCCCAAGCGTGTCACGCCAATGGCGCATAATTCCGCCTTTGCCGAATTCTGATGAAGGAGCGGGCCGTGCAGGATGTCCGTTACGAGCACGCGATCGCGCTGGCCAATGCCGGGCGCCATGACGAGGCGCTGCAGATTGCCGACCAATTGTGGGCGGCGCACCCCGAAGTAGTCGATTACGCCGCGTTGCGGGCGCAGATTCAGTCTGACCGCGGCGACGTGGCCGCCGCGCTGGCTGCGCTGGACGAAGCCATGGCGCGTCTGCCCGAACTGCCGCTGGCGCCGATGCACCGCTGGGCGTCACGCGGGGCGCTGGTCCATATGTATGGCACATTGCTGATGCGCGACGGCCGCGATACCGAGGCGCAGCCGTGGCTGCACGAGGCGGCGCGCCGCAACGGGCTGGCCACCGGCGAATGGGCCGCGCACTTCTACGCGGGCTTTGTCGCGTTCCGGCTGAACGACTTTGCGTTGGCCGGGCGCTACTGGCACGACTTGCTGTACCGTGCCCCCGATCTGGGCGCCAGCGACATCCTGCCGCTGGTGCAGGATTACGTGGCACGCAGCGATGCCGCCGAATTGCTCGGCGAGGCGCTGCTGCGCATCTGCCTGGGGCGCATCGCGCTCGATTCCCCGGAACTACTTGACCTGACGCCCGCACAGGGCGATGCGCTGGCCGCCGCTCAAGCCGAACGCGTGCTGGCCGAACAGCCCGATCACGCCGAGGCACGTCGCCTGCGTGCGCCGCTGCGACTGGGTTCCGAACCCGCCGCTGCGCTCGACGATCTGGAGACGTATCTGCGCCAGCGGGCCGATCCGCTCGCGCAGGTGCGCGCACTGACGTGGCGCCATCAGGCCAACGTGGCCGCCGGGGCGAACGCCCCGGCACAACCGGCGTGGACCGGTTTCGCCGTGACGGCGGACGCCGACGATGGCGCGCTGTACTTCCATGCGGCGACTGCACTGGGCAGTTTCCTGGACGAAGTGCCTGCCTCGCAGGCAGCGCTCAAGCCGATGCTGGAGGCCACGTGCCGCAAGGGCCTGTCGTGCTTCGAGGCGTATTTCGAGACCGGCGAGGGCGATGCCCAAGGCCACGGCGGCAATGCCGACCCCCATATTTACTCGCTGCTGTGCCGCCTGCTGGGACGCACACTGCCGGCCGATGCCACGCATCTGGACGAGAAGGTAGCGCTGCACCGCAAGGGCATGGCGGCCAGCGATTTCATCGATCACTGGATCGACCTGCTCGACGCGTACGCGTCCGCCGGCCAGCATCAGCAGGTGGTGGATATGGCCGGCGAGGTGCTGAACCGCTATCCGGTGGAGCGCAATCCGGCGGACGTGAGCTGGGCCTTCAGCCGTCTGGTGGCGGCCTGGGCGGCGATCGGCGGGCGCGAGGCCACCGAATCGGCCAGCGCGGCGTTGGCGCATATGGATGCCCGGCTCGATGCGCTGCCCGTGGAGGCCCGTACCGAGGGCGCCCACGCCATGGCTCATGCGCGCGCCCACTACGGCACCTTGCTGCAGACCGGCATGGCGTCGATGGACGAGCACGACAAGGCGGATGCCGTCGCGGAACTGGAGGCCCTACAAAGGCGCTCGCTGCTGATCGAGGACGCGTGGGTATCGGGTCGTTTCGGCCAGATCTGGCGCGACCTGGGTGACCATGAACGGGCCATGCCGTTGCTGGAGCAAGCGGTGGAACTGGGCGACGGCGATGCGCGGCAGCAGGCACCCGCACGCGTGCAGCGCGCCAAGCTGCTGGTGGACCTGGAACGCCATCCGGAGGCGCTCACCGACTTCCAGATCGCCTTTGCCGCACGTGACGACTGGGATGCACAGACCTGGCTGGCCGCAGTGCAGGCTGCCCTTGGCATGGGCCAGCGCGAAACGGCACTCGGATGGTTCGAGCGCGCGCGCGGTCTCGATGCCGAAAAGGGCGGCACGCGTGGCTTGTTCGCCAAGGTGGAAACAGCCTTGAAGGCCACACGGCCCAAGTGGAAAGTCTGGGGCGTTTGATCGCGCGGTCAGGAGAATGTGACCCACCGCACCAGGGACGAATCTGATTTTGCAAGCCCTACAAAAGCGCTATCGGAGACGATGGCGCTTTTTCATTGGAGAACGGAGAAGTTGTCGGCGTGATCGGGAAAGTGTCGGACAGGCACTTACATTTTCTGACGTGTCCTTCCGTTACCATGTCGCGCATGAACGGATTGAGCCAACTTTTTCCCTCGCTGCCGCTGGCGCCGGGCGGACTGTTCTGGGTGGGTCTTGCGCTGGTAGGCGCGGGCCTGGCTGGTGAAGTCTGCCGTCGCTGGCTGGGCTGTCCGCGTATCGTCGGCTACGCGGTGGTAGGGCTGTTTGCCGGCATGCTCGGGCGCAGCATTGTCGACGACAACATGATCGCGCAGACCCGGGTGCTGATCGACATGGCGCTGGCGCTGGCACTGTTCGAGCTTGGTCACCGGTTGTCGCTGTCGTGGCTGCGCGCCAATCCGTGGCTCCTGATCACGAGTGCCGCCGAAAGCCTGCTGACCTGGGGCCTGGTGTCCACGGTGCTGCAGTGGATGGGTGCCTCGCCGGGTGTGGCCATCCTGGCCGGCGGTATCGCGGTCAGCACTTCGCCCACCATCGTGCTGCAGCTCAAGAACGAACTGCGAGCTGACGGGCAGGTCACCGAACGCCTGATGGCGATGTCGGCGCTCAATTCGATCTACGCCGCGGCCATCGTGCAGGTGGCCACCGGCTGGCTCCATTCCGAATACGGCAACCTGGGTGCGGCGCTGCTGCATCCGCTGTACCTGCTGGTGGGCTCGTGCCTGCTGGCTTGGCTGGTGGGCAAGTTCGGGCATGCAATCTACGCGCGCATGTCGGCCGACGACCACTACAGCTTTCTGGTGCTGGTGGGGCTGGTGCTGTTCACGCTGGCGCTGACGCGGGTGCTGAAGCTGTCGATGCCGCTGACGCTGATGCTGGCCGGCGTGGTGTTCAAGCACCAGGACCGCCAGCCGCATGTGTGGCCCACGCACTTCGGCAGCGCGGGTAGCCTGCTGATCATCGTGATGGTGGTGTCCCTGGGCCTGCCGCTGACCGCCAAGGACTGGGTGGTGGGCGGGTCGCTGGCCGTGGCGCTGGTGTTCTTCCGTCACGTTGCCAAGCTGGCCGGCGTGGTATCGCTGGGTTCGTTTTCGGGGCTGAGCCTGCGACAGTGCATGGCGCTCGGGCTCGCGCTGGCGCCGATGTCCGGGCTGGCTTATCTTTTGATGAGCGACGTTGCCCGCCTGTACCCAGGCACCGGGGCGCCGCTCGCATCGATCATCCTGTGCGCGCTCGCGATCGAGCAGCTACTGGCGCCGATTATTGCGGCGTGGGCGCTGCGCTACGCCGGCGAGTCGCGCGACCATGGAGGAGGGCGCTGATGTCGCTCGAACCGTTCAAGCATTCCGAGGCGCTGACCTTCGGCGTCGAGCTGGAACTGCAGCTCGTCAACCGGCACGACTATGACCTGGCGCCGTTCGCGCCCGACCTGCTTCGCGCGCTGAAAGGCGCGCAACACGCCGGCGACATCAAGCCGGAAATCAGCCCGTCGATGATCGAGATCAGCACCGGCATCTGCCGCGACTACGCGCAGGCGCTGGAGGAACTGACGGTGATGCGCGATCTGATGATCAATGCGTCGCGCGGGCTGAACCTTGGCATCTGCGGCGGCGGCACGCATCCGTTCCAGGTCTGGTCGGAGCGCACGATCTCGAACTCGCCGCGCTACCAGTACATTTCCGAACTGTATGGCTACCTGGCCAAGCAGTTCACGGTGTTTGGCCAGCACGTCCACATCGGCTGCCCAAGTGCGGACGAGTCGCTGTTCCTGCTCCACGCGATTGGTCGCTACGTGCCGCACTTTATCGCGCTGGCCGCTTCGTCGCCTTACGTGCAGGGCGTGGATACGGGCTTTGCCTCGGCGCGCCTGAATTCGGTGGCGGCGTTCCCGATGAGCGGCCGTGCCCCGCATGTGCTGACATGGGACGGCTTCAAGGCGTACTTCGACAAGATGCGCGCCACCGGCGTGATCGAGAGCATGAAGGACTTCTATTGGGATATCCGTCCCAAGCCGGAGTTCGGCACGATCGAGGTGCGCGTGATGGACACGCCGCTGACCGTGCAGCGCGCCTGCGACATCGCCGCCTATATCCAGGCGCTGGCGCGATACCTGCTGCTGTCGCGGCCGTTCATGCCGCAGGAAGACGACTACCTGGTGTACACGTTCAACCGCTTCCAGGCCTGTCGTTTCGGGCTGGAAGGGGAATACGTGCATCCGAACGAACTCACCCGGATGCCGGTCGCGGACCACATCCTGTCGATCTGCGACGCGCTGGAGCCACACGCCGAGGCGCTGGGTTCGCTCCAGGCGCTGGCCAATATCCGCGCCCAGGCGGCAGCGCGCGACAACGACGCACGTCTGGTACGAACGGTGAACGACGAGGCCCACAGCCTGCGCGACACGGTGCGCCGTACCTGCGAGCTTTGGGAAGCCTGAGGCAGCGCCTGGGCTGACGCACGGGTTGGGGCCGGGCCGGATCGATATTGGTCCGGCGCGCCGGAGAGCCCGAAATCGTCTCGCGTCAGATGCCGTGTGGCACGCTCTCCCCGTCGCGGCCATTGGCCAGACCCAGCTGCTGGTTGGCGGGGACGGCGATGTCTATCAGCTTGGGCCGCGGCAGGTTCAGGTTGCGCATCATCACGATGAACTCGTCACGCGTGCGGCCGGCAATCCGGCTGTTGGTGGCGCGCTCATGGCCGATCGTTGATTCGGTTCGACCCTTATAGTCATGCGCGGGATAGACGTGCGTGTCGTCGGGCAGGCGGAAAAGCTTCTGCGTCAGGCTGTCGAACAGC
The DNA here is from genome assembly GCF_002858765.1 of Cupriavidus pauculus. Taxonomy (GTDB): domain Bacteria; phylum Pseudomonadota; class Gammaproteobacteria; order Burkholderiales; family Burkholderiaceae; genus Cupriavidus; species Cupriavidus pauculus_B. The sequence goes on along the minus strand of NZ_PJRP01000001.1, from coordinate 82,516 downwards.
GTGCCGGCATCGCCCGACTGGAAGTCGGTACGACCGCAGCCGTCAATCAGCAGCGCGTCGCCGGTGAAGATGCGCCGCGTCACGCCCTCGGGCGACGACTCCTCCCACAGGTAGCTCATGCTGCCGGCGGTATGGCCGGGCGTGTGGATCGCCCGCAGCACCTGGCTGCCGAACGGAATCGTATCCCCGTCGATCAGTTGTTTCCGTGCGGGCTTGATGTCGCAGCCTGACGGCGCCGCCGTGCTGGCGCCCGTCAGCTGGGCGAGATGGCCGGCTGAAGTGATGTGATCGGCGTGCGCATGGGTTTCCACCACCCAGGCCAGCTTGGCGCCGGACTGCTCTAGCAGCGCAAGATCGCGCGTGGACTGTCGATCGACGGGGTCGATCAGCACGGCCTCGCGCGTGTCAGCGTCGATCAGCAGGTAGGTGAAGGTGGACGAAACTTCGTCGAACAGCTGGTGAAAGGTCTGCATGGCGGTATTTTTCTGGCAAACCGAAAGTGCTTCCATCATACGTCGCCGGCCAGCGCCGGCAACTGGAATCCACACAAATCAGCACTCCACGATATTCACGGCCAGTCCGCCACGGGCGGTTTCCTTGTACTTGGTCTTCATGTCGGCACCGGTTTCGCGCATCGTCTTGATGACCGAGTCCAGCGACACATAGTGCGTGCCGTCGCCGCGCAAGGCCATGCGCGCCGCGTTGACGGCCTTGACCGATGCCATGGCGTTGCGCTCGATGCACGGAATCTGCACCAGGCCGCCCACCGGATCGCAGGTCAGGCCCAGGTTGTGCTCCATGCCGATCTCGGCCGCGTTTTCCACCTGTTCCGGCGTGCCGCCCAGCACGGCGGCCAGCGCGCCGGCTGCCATCGAGCAAGCCACGCCAACTTCGCCCTGGCAGCCCACCTCGGCGCCCGAGATCGACGCATTGAGCTTGTAGAGCAAGCCGATGGCCCCGGCCGTCAGCAGGAAGTCGACCACGCCCTGGGGATTGGCGCCCGGGACGAAGCGGTCGTAGTAGTGCAGCACGGCCGGAATGATGCCGGCCGCGCCATTGGTGGGCGCCGTGACCACGCGGCCACCGGCGGCGTTCTCCTCGTTGACGGCGATGGCGTAGAGGTTGACCCAGTCCATGACTGACAGTGGATCGGAAAGCGCGCGCTCGGCGTGCAGTGTCAGGTGTCGATAGAGTTCCGGTGCCCGCCGCTTGACCTTGAACGGGCCGGGCAGTTCGCCGTCGGTGCGGCAGCCGCGCGCCACGCACTGCTGCATCACGTCCCAGATATGCAGCAGACCGCTGGTGACATCGTTCTCCGGGCGCCATGTGAGTTCGTTCTCGAGCATGAGCCGGGCAATCGACTTGCCGCTGGCCTGGGCCATTTCGAGCATCGCGCGACCCGTGCGGAACGGATGCGGCAACTGCTCGTCGGCGGCCAGCAACTGCGTATTGGGCGCGCCGGCGGTAACGACGAAGCCGCCACCCACCGACAGGTAGCGGGCTTCGCGCAGCGACACGCCATCGGCATCGAAGGCGTGGAACTTCATGCCATTTGGATGTTCGGCCATGGCCTCGCGCCGATAGAATGCGATGTGCTCGCGCTCCGCGAACGGCACGACGTGCTGGCCCAGCAGGGACAGCTGCTTGCTGGCGCGCAGCGCTGCCAGTTTGCTGTCGATCGCGTCGGGCTCGACCGTGTCGGGCGATTCGCCCATCAGCCCCAGGATCACACCCTTGTCGGTGCCGTGTCCCTTGCCCGTGGCGCCGAGCGATCCGTAAAGCTCCACGCGCACGCTGCCCACCCGGGGCAGCAGGCCGTCGCGTTCGAGGCCATGCGCGAACATCAGGGCTGCCCGCATCGGACCCACGGTGTGGGAGCTCGACGGGCCGATGCCCACCTTGAACAGATCGAAGACGCTGACTGCCACGGCTGAACTCCAGATTGGTTGCCGGCGCGGTCCGTCGGACCGTTGGCCGTAAGGCCCGCTAGGTTGGCTTGTCCTGGTCGGACCGCCCCGGATGACGCCATAGTGCGCCGGGTACGGCGCGATCGGAAGTGTCCGGTGGGGGCTCCTTCATCTTCACGCTGATGGAGCCGTCGGTTTCCAGAATCGCGAAATGCACGTCTTCCACACGGGCGCAGCCATTGCGGCGCAAAACCTTGTGCAATTCGTGCGTGCTGATGCGTTCGCGGCGCATGACTTCCTCAAAGACCTCGCCCTGGTGGATCACGATCTGCGGGCGGCCGTCGACCAGCATTTCCAGTGGCCGGCTGCGCCAAGTGACATACCCGAGCACCGAATCGGCCCCAAACAACGTGGCCGCTAGGATTAGCCCGGCCAGCACTGAGTTGTCGCCCGCGTTCATCGCGTTCTGCACCGCGTTCGAGATGATCAGCAGCAGTACCAGGTCGAACGGCGTGAGTTGCCCGATCTGCCGCCGGCCCGAAACACGCATCAGCACCAGTATTGCGCCATAGACGATCAGTCCGCGCAGGACGAATTCCCACCAGGGCGCGCTGAGATTCCACATGAATGAGGCCTCCGCTCAAGGAAGGCGCCGGCCGCCGGCGCCCGTTTTCCTGAGCATAGTCCGTCGGCGGCATCCGCGTGTATCGGACGCCGCCTGACGGGCCAGACGCTCACTCGTCGGCGTACTCGCTCATCGGCACGCACGAGCAGAACAGGTTGCGATCACCGTACACGTTGTCGGCACGGCCAACCGGCGGCCAGTACTTCTGCGTGCGAAGCGATGCCAGGGGGTAGGCCGCTTCCTCGCGCGTGTACTTGCGCGTCCACTCGTTGCCGACCACCACGGCTGCCGTGTGCGGCGCGTGCTTGAGCGGGTTGTCCTCGCGGTCGAAGCTGCCGTCCTCCACGCGTGCAATCTCGCCACGGATGGCGATCATGGCGTCGATGAAGCGGTCCAGCTCGTGCAGCGATTCGCTCTCGGTCGGCTCGATCATCAGCGTGCCCGGCACCGGGAAGCTCATGGTCGGGGCGTGGAAGCCGTAGTCCATCAGGCGCTTGGCCACGTCTTCGTTCGAGATGCCCGTGGATTTCTGCAGCGGGCGCACGTCCAGGATGCACTCGTGCGCCACCAGACCGTGCTGGCCCGTGTACAACACCGGGAAGTGCGGCGACAGGCGGCGCGCCACGTAGTTGGCGGTCAGGATCGCGTTCTCGGTGGCAGCGGTCAGGCCGGCCGAGCCCATCATCGCGATATACATCCACGAAATCGGCAGGATGCTGGCCGAGCCGAACGGCGCGGCGGAGATGCCGCCGATACCGTTGTCGTCGCGGCGATAACCAACGCTGTCCTGGTTCGGTAGGAAGTCGGCCAGGTGCGCGCCCACGGCCACCGGACCCACGCCGGGGCCGCCACCGCCGTGCGGAATGCAGAATGTCTTGTGCAGGTTCAGGTGCGACACGTCGCCGCCGAACTGGCCCGGCGCGGCCACGCCGACCATCGCGTTCATGTTGGCGCCGTCGACATAGACCTGGCCGCCGTGCTTGTGAACGATGTCGCAGATCTGCTGCACGCCCTGCTCGAACACACCATGCGTGGACGGGTACGTGATCATGATCGCGGCCAGGTTCTTGCTGTGCTGCTCGGCCTTCTTCGCCAGATCGTCGAGGTCGACGTTGCCGTTGTCATCGCAGGCCACCACCACGACCTTCATGCCCGCCATCTGTGCCGACGCCGGGTTGGTGCCGTGTGCCGACGACGGGATCAGGCAGATGTCGCGATGGCTCTCGCCACGGCTGGCGTGGTACGCGTGGATGATCAGCAGGCCGGCGTATTCGCCCTGCGAGCCGGCGTTCGGCTGCAGGCTCACGGCGGCGTAGCCGGTGGCGGCGCAAAGCATCACCTCCAGTTGGTCGATCATCTCGCGGTAGCCAACCGTCTGGTCCAGCGGCGCAAACGGGTGGATGTTGCTGAACTCGGGCCACGTCACCGGAATCATTTCGCTGGTGGCGTTCAGCTTCATCGTGCAGGAGCCCAGCGGAATCATCGTGCGGTCCAGCGCCAGGTCCTTGTCGGCCAGCGAACGCAGGTAGCGCAGCATCTCGTGTTCGGCGTGATGCGTGTTGAACACCGGATGCGTCAGGTACGCGCTTTGGCGCGCCACCTTGCCCGGGAAACCGTCGCCCACCGATGCCTCGATCTTGTCGAAGTCGGGCACTGGCTTGCCGTGCGCGAAGATTTCCCACAGGGTGACCACGTCGTCGCGCGACGCGGTTTCGTCCAGCGAGATGCCGATGCGCGACGCGCCAGCATGGCGCAGGTTGATGCCGCGCTGCGTGGCCGTGGCGTGGAACGCCTCCGTGTTGAAGCCGGTTTCCAGCGTCAGCGTGTCGAAGAACGTCTCGTTGACCGGGGCCAGGCCCAGGGTCTTCAGGCCGGCGGCCAACGTGGCGGTCAGGCGATGCACGCGCTGCGCGATGCGCTTCAGGCCTTGCGGGCCATGGTAGACCGCGTACATCGACGCCATCACGGCCAGCAGCACCTGTGCAGTGCAGATGTTCGAGGTGGCCTTCTCGCGGCGGATATGCTGCTCGCGCGTCTGCAGTGCCAGGCGATAAGCCTTGTTGCCCTGCGCGTCGATCGTGACGCCCACCAGGCGGCCCGGCATCGATCGCTTGAATTCATCTTTGACGGCCATGTAGCCCGCGTGCGGACCGCCGAAACCGAGCGGCACACCAAAGCGCTGCGAGTTGCCCACGGCCACGTCGGCACCCCATTCGCCCGGGGCGGCGATCAGCGTCAGCGCCAGCAGGTCGGCGGCGGCCACTACGCGGCCACCGGCTGCATGCACGGCCTCGGCAATGGCACGGTAGTCGGCCACATCGCCGTTCACGCCCGGATACTGCAGCAGCACGCCAAAGGCATGCGATTGCGCGGCGTCGGCGGCGGGGCCGACCTTCACCTCGATGCCCAGCGGCAGCGCGCGCGTGCGCACCACTTCCAGCGTCTGCGGCAGCACGTCGTCGGCCACGTAGAACGTGTTCGACGCATGCTTGTGCACGCGCTGCAGCAGGGTCATGGCCTCGGCGGCGGCCGTGCCTTCGTCCAGCATCGACGCATTGGCGATGTCCAGGCCCGTCAGGTCCGTGATCATCTGCTGGAAGTTCAGCATGGCCTCCAGGCGGCCCTGCGAGATTTCCGGCTGGTACGGCGTGTAGGCGGTGTACCAGGCCGGGTTCTCGAAGATGTTGCGCAGCACCACGCCCGGCGTGAGCGTGTTGTAGTAGCCCTGTCCGATGAAGCTCTTCAGCACGCGGTTCTTGCTGGCCAGGCCGCGCAGGCGGGCCAGTGCGGCTTCCTCGGTCAGCGGTGCGGTGAACTCGCCCAGCGACATGCCGTCGCGGCGGCGGATGGCGGCGGGCACCACGGCGTCGATCAGCGCGGCGCGGCTGTCAAAGCCCAGCACCTTGAGCATGTGTTGCTGTTCGGCGTTGTCGGGGCCGATGTGGCGGGCGGCGAAGGCGTCGCGCGCCTCCAGTTCGGCCAGCGTGGGCCGGGTACCTTGGGCGGCGGCATTCATGGGAAGCGGGGCGTTCATGGCAAGGAATCTCGGGGAGCGGGCGGCGGCAGGTGGTCAGCCTGGCCGCCGCGCGCGGCATCAAACAGTCAGCGCGATCAGGCGCCGACGCTGGCCTTGTAGGCGTCGACGTTCATCAGGCCGTTCACGTCGTCGGCGTTGGCCGGCTTCAGCTTGAACAGCCAGGCGTCGAAGGCGTTGGTGTTGACCGACTCCGGCGATGCCGAGGCGGCGTCGTTGACGGCGATCACTTCGCCGGCCACCGGGGCGTAGATGTCGGAAGCCGCCTTCACGGATTCCACCACGGCCAGGGCGTCGCCGGCGCCAACCGACTTGCCCACTTCGGGCAGTTCCAGGAAGACGATGTCGCCCAGGGCGTCCTGTGCGTGGTCGGTAATGCCGATCGTCAGCGTGCCGTCGGCTTCGACGCGCACCCACTCGTGCGACTCGGTGTACTTCAGGTCAGCGGGGAAGTTCATGAGGTTCTCCGGGATACAGTTTGATTCTTGTTTCATTCACCCTGTCCGCAGTAGGTTGGGCTCGAGCGGACGGGTGGAAGGGCGACCGTTGATGTGAAGCCGGGCGATGCCTCAGCTCACGAGTGCCTTGCCATTACGCACAAACGGCAGTTTAACCACAGTCGCGGTCAGTTTGCGGTCACGAATCTCGACCTGGACGTCGGTGCCGGGCGCCACGTCCTTCGGCAGGCGAGCAAAGGCGATCGACAGTTGCAGGCTCGGGCTGAACGTACCGCTGGTAATTTCGCCGGTGCCGGCAGCCGTGATGACCTTCTGGTGCGCGCGCAGCACGCCGCCCTTGTCGCGCAGGATCAGGCCCGCGAAGGTCTGCTTCTGGCCGCCGGCCACCAGGGCCTGCTTGCCGGTGAAGTCGCGTTCGCTCTGCAGGTCGACCGTCCAGGCCAGGCCGGCGTCCAGCGGCGACGTGTTGATATCCATGTCCTGGCCATACAGGTTCATGCCGGCTTCCAGGCGCAGCGTGTCGCGCGCACCCAGCCCGGCCGGGCGCACGCCCGCGGCGACCAGCTTTTCCCAGATGCCGGCGACGTTCTCGGCCGACACCACCAGCTCGAAGCCGTCTTCGCCGGTGTAGCCAGTGCGGGCGATCATCAACTCGCCCATTTGCGGGTCTTGCACGACCAGCGCGTTGAACGGCTTCAGCGCATCGGCGGGTTGGGTGGAGGGGAAAGCCTGGTAGACCTTGGCGCGGGCGTTGGGGCCCTGCACGGCCACGATGGCCAGCTTGCCGGCGCCGGCCGGTGCGACATCGCCTCGGCGCGGTGTGATCGTCACGCCGCTGCCGGTGGCCGCATTGCGCGACTGGATCCATTCGATGTCGCCAACAGCCGTGCTGGCGTTCACCACCAGGCGGAAATGGTCTTCGGCAAAGAAGTAGACGATCAGGTCGTCGATGACGCCGCCTTTGTCGTCGAGCATGCAGGAATACAGCGCCTTGCCCGGCGTCTGCAACTTGTCGACGTTGTTGGCCAGCAGGCCGCGCAGGAAGGCGCGCGTGCCGGCGCCGTGCAGGTCGACCACGCACATGTGCGACACGTCGAACATGCCGGCATCGCCACGCACGGCGTTGTGTTCCTCGATCTGCGAACCGTAGTTGACCGGCATGTCCCAGCCGCCGAAATCGACCATACGGGCGCCGAGGGCGCGGTGGATAGCGTTGAGGGGCGTGGCCTGGAGCGTCATGGATATCCTCGGGGGCGGTTCGGAAACGAAAAAAGGGTCATCCGCCGCAGCGATCGGCGCACCAAAAGTGCAACCAATCCGCTGCGGCGGATGACCCCTCTGTCCTCGATACCTGAGAGATTACGAAGCCGAAGCTTCGTGCGCCCCTTCGGTGGACATGCTCACCCTGCGCACGGGCAGTGGCGGATGTCGCTCTCCAGAGTGCGGCATGCATCGTGTGCATGTTGCATGCCGATCCGGTCGGTCCATGGTGCCTGAGAGTTTTTGGGTAGTTCCCCTTCGGCGGCGCATTCGATGCGCGCTCTCCCGGCCGGATGCGCGAGAATGTACGGGACCGGTCAGCCTTTGTCAAACGAGAAGCCTGACGCCGGCCACCGGCCCCGCTCCGGGACCGGAACCCCTGGAACCGCCGGCCAGGCTTAGCGGCGGTCCTTCGTCACGACGTTACCGACCACGCCGCCCACGGCCGCGCCGCCCAGCGTACCCAGTGCGCTACCGTCGGTCAGGACGGCACCGCCGAGCGCACCTGCGCCGGCGCCGATGGCGGTATTGCGCTGCTTCGGGGTCATGTCCGCGCAGCCGGCAAAGCCCACCAGCGTCACGCCGATCAGGGCCACTTTGGTAAGGGTGCGAAGCGTCTTCATGATTGGCTCCTTTGTTGTCATCGAGATCATCGTTTCCGATTTGTTGATGTCCCGACCGGTCGCGCCACGCGCAAGCCGGGTGCGGTCCTGCCCGTTAAGAGGCAAGCTCCATGCCCCGGGATCCGCCGCTTTACGATTGTTACCAGCCTGAAACGCCTCTTGTCGGACGCCGCCCGACAACCCGATGCGGGTATGAAGCGCGTGTTAACATCGACGCCTTCGGCGCGCCGCCCCCCAGGTGCGCCTTGAGACATCCCGCCTGCAACGTTCCCCAGCCTCATGACTCACGGACTCAATGCCGCGCAATCCGAAGCGGTCCGCTACCTGGACGGCCCCTGCCTTGTGCTGGCGGGCGCCGGCTCGGGCAAGACGCGCGTGATCACGCAGAAAATCGCCCACCTGATCGAGGACAAGAGGTTCGAGCCGCGTCACATTGCCGCCGTCACGTTCACGAACAAGGCGGCGAAAGAGATGCAGGAGCGCATCGGCAAGCTGATGGAAGGCAAGACCACGCGCGAAGGGAAGCGCATTCCACTCAAGCAGCTGACGGTTTGTACGTTTCACTCGCTGGGCGTGCAAATCTTGCGCATGGAAGCCGAGCATGTCGGCTTGAAGCCGCAATTCTCGATCATGGATTCGGACGACTGTTTCGGCCTGGTCCAGGAGCAGCTGGGCACCACCGACAAGAAGCTGATCCGCAGCGTGCAGGGCACGATTTCGCTGTGGAAGAACGGCATGGTCGATCCCGAGACGGCACTCGCGCAGGCCGCCAATGCCGACGAACACCAGGCCGCGATGGTCTATCGCAACTACGTGGCCACGCTGAACGCATACCAGGCCGTGGACTTCGACGACCTGATCCGCCTGCCCGCCGAACTGTTCGCGCGCGACGAGGCCGTGCGCCTGAAGTGGCAGAACCGCCTGCGCTATTTCCTCGTCGACGAATACCAGGACACCAACGCGTGCCAGTACCAGCTGCTGAAGCTGCTGGCGGGCGGCTCGCACCTGCGTGCGCCGGCGTTCACGGCGGTGGGCGACGACGACCAGGCCATCTACGGCTGGCGCGGCGCCACGCTGGACAACCTGCGCCTGCTGCAGACCGATTTCCCGGACCTCAAGGTCGTCAAGCTCGAGCAGAACTACCGCTCGACCGTACGCATCCTGGAAGCGGCCAACGCGGTCATTGCCAACAACCCGAAGCTGTTCGACAAGACGCTGTGGTCGGAGCACGGCATGGGCGATCCGATCGCCGTGCATCCGATGAACGACGAGGAGCACGAGGCGGAGTCGGTGGTGTTTCGCCTGTCCGCGCACAAGTTTGAGCGCCGTGCCCAGTTTCGCGACTACGCCATTCTGTATCGCGGCAACCATCAGGCGCGGCTGTTCGAGCAGATCCTGCGGCGGGAGCGCATTCCGTACGTGCTGTCAGGCGGCCAGAGCTTCTTCGACAAGGCCGAGATCAAGGATATCTGCGCCTACCTGCGCCTGATCGCCAATCCGGACGATGACCCCGCGTTCATCCGCGCCATCACCACGCCGCGCCGTGGCGTGGGCAATACCACGCTCGAAGCGCTGGGCACCTTTGCCGGCCAGGCCAAGGTGTCGCTGTTCGAGGCGGCGATGATGGGTGGTATCGAGGCGAAGCTGCAGCCGCGCCAGCTGGAGCCGCTGCGCACGTTCTGCGAATCGATGGTGCGCCTGGCAGACCGCGCGGCCAACGATCCGGCCACCGTGGTGCTGGACGACCTGATGGAAGGCATCCACTACGAGGCCTACCTGTACGACACCTTCGACGAACGCCAGGCGCAGTCGCGCTGGACCAACACGCTCGAATTCCTGGACTGGCTCAAGCGCAAGGGCACGCGCCCGGAGACCGACGGCGAGGGCGAGGCCACGGGCTTCGATACGGCCGACGGCTTTGGCAACGAAGGCAAGAACCTGCTCGAACTGACCCAGACGGTGGCCCTGATGAGCATGCTCGAAGGCCGCGAGGAAGATCCGGACGCCGTGCGGCTGTCGACACTGCACGCGTCGAAAGGCCTGGAATATCCGCACGTGTTCCTGGTGGGCGTGGAGGAGGGCATCCTGCCCCACACACGCGAGGACGAAGACCTGGTCGACGAGAAGATCGAGGAAGAGCGCCGCCTGATGTATGTGGGCATCACGCGGGCGCAGCGCAGCTTGCAGATCAGCTGGTGCAAGAAGCGCAAGCGGGCGCGCGAAACCTATTCGGTCGAGCCGTCGCGCTTCATCGCCGAAATGAAGCTCGAGGAAGCGCCGGCACCGCAGGACGCCACCCCGGCGATGAGTCCGAAGGACCGGCTTGCCGGCCTGAAGGCGCTGCTCAACAAACCGGCCGCGGGCTGACTTGATACAAGGTCGACAAGACTGCCGGGTATGGGCTCACTACGATTGGCGGCGCGTGGAAACGTCTCTCGGACGTTGCTGCGACACACCGCGCCCGCCCTTCGGTTGCGGTGTGGCTGGGCGCATGCGAGCCCGGCTTCTTCCCTGTTGAACGCTCCCGGATGCGGCAGCACCGGGGGCGTATTTTTCTTCCAGGCGTCTCCGCCGCGCCAACCCCGCCCAGCGCTCTGAAACACGGCATCAGGTGCCCTTTGCTACACGTATCAAAATTGATACAAAGCGGGCATCGCCTGTAACCTCCCGGCTGGTACATTGGCCGATCGGATGTCCCGCCTATTTCTCACTTTTTCTCCATGGAACTGTCGCCCAACCTGCCCATTCGTCTGCTGATCGTCGATGACGATCCCCAGATCCGTTCCATGCTGGCCGAATACTTGGCCACGTTCGGCATGGAGGCCGAGGGGGCGGAAGGCGGTACGGCGATGCGCGCGGCGATGGGCCGGCAGGAATACGACCTAGTGATCCTGGACCTGTCGCTGCCCGGCGAAAACGGCCTGACGCTGTGCCGCGAGATCCGCGAGCAGAGCAACCTGCCCGTGATCATGCTGACCGCGCGTGCCGAACTGGCCGACCGCGTGGTCGGGCTGGAAGTGGGTGCCGACGACTACGTGACCAAGCCGTTCGAGATGCGGGAGCTTGTGGCGCGCATCCACACCGTGTTGCGACGCAGCCGTGGCGAAGTCCGCCGCGCGTCGCCGGCCGCGGCGGGGCACGAAATGCGCTTCGGCTGCTGGCGCCTGAATGCCACGCTGCGCCAACTGGTCGATGCGGAAGAAACCGTGGTGCCGCTGTCCAATGCGGAATTCCGGCTGCTGCTGACGTTCATCGAGAATCCGAACCGCGTGCTTGACCGCGAGATGCTGATCAACAATGCGCGCGGCCGCGACCTGGACGTCTTTGACCGCAGCATCGATCTGCTGGTCTCGCGGCTGCGCCAGAAACTGCGCGACGATCCGCGCGACTCGTCGCTGATTCGCACCGTGCGCGGCGAGGGGTACGTGTTCACCGGCAACGTGGAGCACTGACGGCATGGCTGCTGCGATTCCGCCGTCCGCCGGCGGTGCTTCGGCGATGCGGCCCGAACCGCGCGCCGCCGAACCGGCCCGACGCCGCCGGTTCAATTCGATGTTCATGCGGTTGTTCTTTGTGATGACCGCGATCATGCTGGCCGTGCACGTGCTGGGTGTGACGGTGATCGAAAGCGTGTTTCCGCGCCCTGGCTCGGAACGTTACATGGAGCGCATGCGCCGCGCCGCTTCCGATGCCGAGGCGGCGGCCCAGTTGCTACCCAACGGGCCGCCGCCGCACCCGCTCGAAGGCGTCTTCGTGCCCGACCATCCGCCTGGGCCGCCGCCGGGCATGCGCGGCAATGAACCATTCGATTTCGATGGCCCGCCGCTGCGCCCCGAGGCATTTGGCGAACGCCGGCCGTTCGATCGCCCGCCCGGGCCGCCGAAGGGCTTTCATATCCGTGGCATCTGGCCGCCACATCTGGGCCTGATCTTCCAGCTTGCGGCCATCCTCATCGCGTCATGGGTGGGCGCACGCCTGCTGGCGAGGCCGGTGCAGCAACTAGCCAGCGGTGCGAACCGCCTGGCGCAAGACGTGCACGCGCCGCCGCTGGACGAGGACACGGGACCCGCCGAAGCGCGCGATGCCACGCACGCGCTGAACCTGATGCAGCAGCGCATCCGTACCCAGCTGGCGCAACAATCGCGCTTCCTGGCAGCGGTGTCGCATGACCTGCGCACGCCACTGACGCGCATGAGCCTGCGTATCGAACGCATCGAGGACAACGACGTGCGCTATCGCCTGCGCCAGGATCTGGCCGAGATGAACGGCCTGATCGACGCCACGCTCTATTACCTGCGCGAGCGCGACGACGGCACCGGCCCGCGCCAACGCGTGGACGTGCTGGCGCTGCTGCAGGCGGTGGTCGACGACGCCCAGGAAATCGGGCAGGACGTACGCCTGTCTGGCGAAGCGGCGCCGCTGCTGGCCTATCCGACCGAACTGCGGCGCGCCGTGGTCAACCTGGTGGAAAACGCGCACCGCTATGGCGGCGCCGCGCACATCATCCTGACCGACAGCCCCGAACGCGTATCGATCGATGTCTGCGACAACGGCCCCGGCATTCCGCCGGCCGAATTGCAGCGCGTGCTGGAGCCATTCTATCGGCTGGAGTCGTCGCGCAGCCGCGCAACGGGTGGCGTGGGCATGGGCCTGTCGATAACCGCCGATATCGTGGCGCGCCACGGCGGCGAATTGAAGCTGACCAACCGGGTGGAAGGTGGCCTGCGCGTCAGCATCACGCTGCCGCGCGCCTGACCACGATGCTCCGGCACGCCCTTAGGCGCGCTGTGGCAGGCCGCTCTTGCCGATGGCCGCCAGCTGTACGTACTGCGAACCACGCAGGCTGCGCGTGAAGTCCAGCGTGAAATCACCCACGTCGATGCGGGCCTGCAGCGCGCGCCGCAATTCGGCCGTGCCCGACGCCTTCATGCCGGCGGCCGCGCGCACCAGCCAGGCCGCGCCGATATAGCCGGCCAGCGTGGCGGGCGAGGGCGGCTCGTCTAGGTACTGCTTCATGCGGGCCACGTGTTCCTTCACCACGCGCAGCGTCGATTCCTGCGGCCCCGGCGCGATCTGGGTCACGACCATGCCGCCTGCGTAGTTGGCGCCCAGGATCTCGCGCGCCGATGACGGGCTGACCGCCGAAAGCCCCACCAGAAAGCCATACCAGTTCTGCGCCGCCAGCGCGCGGCCCAGGCTGCCATAGGCCAGCGTGTCGCCGGCGACGATCACGGCGCCGGGCCGCGCGGCGGCAATGCGCCGTGCGCTGTCGTCGAAATTGCCGGTCAGGGCCACCGCACGCGTCGAGATGTCCTTCTCCAGACGAGCCAGCCATGGCGTACCGACGCCGAGCGTGCCGGCCGCGAAGTCGGGCGACACCGCCAGCGAGATGCCGGTCAGCCCGTAGCTGCGCAACTGATGCACGGCGGCGTCAAGCTCCGCCTGGTAGTCGGCGCGCGTGAACCACACGTTGTCGGCGCTCAGGGCTAGCCCCGACAACGGCGCCACGATCTGTACGCCGCGCCGTGTCAGGTCGGCGGAGCCCGCGAGCGTGGGCAGCAGGCTGTCACTGGGCCCGAACAGTACCTCGGCACGTTCGTTGTCGATCAGCGCCACGGCCTGTGCGGCGGCGGCGCGCGGGTTCGACGCGTCCGCGTCGCGCACCATGTGGACGATGCGCAGGCCGCCGTTGCTGGCCGGCGACGCGTTGAAGGCATCAAACATCACCTTAGCGCCCGCCAGGTAATCGCGCGCCTGGTCAGCCTGCGGCCCCACGCGGTCCACCAGGTGGCCCACCACAAGCTGCCGGCGCAGCACTTGGCCGGCCGGCTGCGCCAAGGCGGGCAGTACGGCGGCGGAAGTCAGGGCGCCAAGCATCTGCAAGGCGCGGCGGCGGCCCGTGGGAGCGGGCGGACACGCGAGGGTCGACTGCGGCAAGGCAGGGCGCATGGCAGTGGAAGAGTCGGATGAACGGGATGTGCGGCGGAAAGCGAATACAGGCGGGACTTCGAGAGCCGGGCCCGAGACTATCGGCCCTTCATGACGCTTCCGTGACTTTTGCCAGACATGAGGCCCCCCGTTGGCGGGGCTGGCAGGTGTAGGGTCGCCGTGATCTTGATGCGCATCAAGGTTGTCGCACCGGGTGAGGCATAGCATCGATCGTCATTCCGCCCACAAATCGAGTCTCCGCATGTCCGCCCCCATTTCAGACGTCGCCGGCACGGCCTTCAACCGCCGCGCGCTTGCCGATTTCCGCAGCCTAGCCGGCCGTATCGACGGCAACGGCCCCCGCTATACCTCCTATCCCACCGCCGACCGGTTCCACAACGAAGTCGGCGACGGCGGCTACCAGACCGCGTTGCAGGCCTGCCGGGCCGATTCCCCGGCCCCACTATCGCTGTATCTCCATATCCCGTTCTGCGAGAACATCTGCTACTACTGCGGCTGCAACAAGATCATCACCAAGGATCACAGCCGCAGCGCGCAGTATGTGGATTACCTGTCGCGCGAAATGGCGATGGTCGCCGGCCGGCTGGGTGAACGGCGGGGCGTGATGCAGTCGCACTGGGGCGGTGGCACGCCAACCTTCCTGGATCCCGATGAGATGCGCCGGGTGATGGCGGCGCTTCACGAGCACTTCGTGCTGCTGCCCGAGGGCGAACATTCGATCGAGATCGATCCGCGTCGTGTCACCGACGCGCGCATGGACTTGCTGGCCGAACTGGGCTTCAACCGGATCAGCCTGGGTGTGCAGGATTTCGATCCCGAGGTGCAGGAAGCCGTCCACCGCGTGCAGTCGTATGAAGAAACGCGTGCCGTGGTGCTGGCGGCGCGGCGCCTGGGATTCCAGTCGGTCAGCGTGGACCTGATCTATGGCTTGCCGCACCAGACCACCGCGCGCTTTGGCAAGACGATCGAGAAGGTGCTTGAGCTGCGGCCGAACCGGCTGTCGGTCTACAGCTACGCGCACCTGCCGCACGTGTTCAAGCCGCAACGCCGTATCGACGCCGCAACACTGCCGCCGGCCGCCGAGAAGCTCGACATCCTGGTGTCGACGATCGAACGCCTGACCGCTGCCGGCTATGTCTACATCGGCATGGATCACTTTGCGCTGCCCGAGGACGACCTGGCCGTGGCCCAGCGCGAAGGCCGACTGCAGCGCAATTTCCAGGGCTATGCCACGCATGCCGGCTACGACCAGGTTGGCCTGGGGGTGTCCGCCATTGGCGCCGTGGCCGGTCACTACGTGCAGAACGCCCGCGCCACGGACGAGTACTACGCCGCGATCGATGTCGGGCGCCTGCCGGTCGTTCGCGGTTTTGAGATGTCCGCCGACGATCATATGCGCAAGGCCATCATTGGCGCGCTGATGTGCAATGGCACGCTCGACCTCGCCGAGGTGGAAAAGACCTACGGCATCGACTTCGCCGCCACCTTCGCCGCCGAACTGGCCGACCTGGACAAGCTGGCCGTGGACAACCTGGTACGCCGCACGCCGGCCCGCATCGACATTACCGAACTGGGACGCCTGCTGGTACGCCGCGTGGCCATGGTGTTCGACCGCTACCTGCGCGATGACGCCACCCGGCCGCAACCGGCGCCGAACACCGCCAACGATGCCAAGGTGATACCGCTGGTTCGCTATTCGCGCGTGGTCTAGCGCTGCAGCGACGCCCGAAACGAAAAAGCCCGCGAATCGATCGCGGGCTTTTTGCTGGGCGTCAGCCTTGTATCGGGCCCCGCTTCGGACCTTGTGTCCGGCCTGGTCCGGCGCCTATTTTGCTGCGTTGGCCATGTAGTCGGACGCTGCGATGACATCCGCGTCCGGGCCGGCGTAGCCACCCTTGGGCGGCATCACGCCTTTGCCCTTGAGCGCGTAGTTGTGAACCACGTCCATGCCTTCCTTGAGGCGCGGGGCCCAGGCAGCCTTGTCGCCGAACTTCGGCGCACCGGCCACGCCGGCCGCGTGGCATGCGGCGCAAACCTGCTCGTAGACCTTCTTGCCCGTGTCTGCGGACGCAGCGGCCGGCGCAGCGGCGGGTGCACCGGCTGCCGGGGCAGGCGCTGCTGCCGCGGCAGGTGCAGGCGCTGCCGCCGCCGGTGCTGCAGGCGTTTCGGGAGCCGAAGCCGCAGCCTGGGCGGTGGCGCCCTGGGCCGGGGCGGCTGGCTCGGGGAACTTGGCGCCGCCGGCATCGGCCATGTAGACCACGGCGCGGGCCAGTTCGTAATCGCTGAGATCGTCCGGCGACGTGCCAGCGCGGGCCGGCATCGCACCCTTGCCGTTCAGCACCGACTTCAGCAGGCCGTCAAAGCCTTGGCCGATCCGGGCCGTCCAGTCGCCGGCCGTGCCGTACTTCGGCGCACCGGCCGCACCGGTGGCGTGGCACGCGGCACAAACTTCCTTGTAGACCTGCTCGCCCGTCTTGAAGACGCGCGGCGCATTGGGGTCTTTGATTTCGAGTGACGCCACCGGCGCGATACGGCTGTTCACCGCTTCCACGCTCTGGGTGGAGCCGGCGCCCTCGCGGGTGCCGTGTCCGACAAAATTGACCAGCAGAATGATGACGATAATCGGCACCAGAAAGGCGGCGATCACAACAGCGATAAGCTGCTTAGGGGTCTTGATTGGCGACTCGTGGTGGTCGTTTTGATGGACGTCACTCATACAGAACTCTCGATTTTGCGGGAAACCTATTGCACAGCACGTGGGGGCGGCTTGCTTGTCTGGCCCTGTCTTCGGGGATGAATCTGTCGGTCTATGCGTCCGGGGCGTCTCCTGCCCCGCTACGTCTCTGGTACGACGCAAATAGCTGCCGATTATAGACCCAAGACTCGGCCCACGGGGCCAAAAGCGACGGCTCAGAGACCTGTGAAAACCCGGGTTTGACGGCCCCCGGCGCATCCCGCATGGACGGCCACGGACAACTCGGGTATCCTATGCGACTTTCCGACGCCGGCACTCGCCGTTGTCAATGCAGCTCACATCGCGCCCGTAGCTCAATGGATAGAGTACTGCCCTCCGAAGGCAGGGGTTGCTGGTTCGATCCCAGCCGGGCGCGCCAAGATTTTTCCACCTGCAGTCAGTCAAGAACGGGCCAATAGTCCGATGCCGACGTGGTCCGCCCGCCGGATATGGCAGCCAGACCGTCCTTTGTGGCATCGGTGATTCAGCCGCCTGTCCCGCTAACGGCGCGCCATTGGCGCGGCGCTTGCAATCAGTTTCCGGATGTCCGGCGCCATGTCCCTGGCAATCATCGAACTCGAGTAATACGAGAGGTGGTCGGAGTAGCTGTATAGGAAATTGCCGCCCTGCATGATATTGCACTGGTCTTTTTGCGTGTCACAGAGCAGCGGCGTCGGATCGTAGACCGAAAGGCCTGGATTACGGCGGCCGAGTTCGTCCACAAAGTGCCGGTAGGGGGCCGTCCCGGCAATATGTTCGGCGTGGCTGGCCGCACACCGAGGGTTCTGATATCGCCAGAAAACCCGGTTGAGGAGCGGGCTCGACGTCAATCCTCCCGAAACGCAGTTTCTCGGGTCGGGCAGCGTCGGATTATCGATCACGAATATCACGCGCTTGCCAGCAGCCTCTGCCTTCCGTACCGCATCGCCATAGGCCGATAGCAGCGCGTTGATCGGCGGATTCCCGCGCACAAATCCGTCTTCGTCCGCGGGAAAGGTGTGCCGCAACGCCACTGCCCAGATAATCAACTTGATCGAAGGGGAATCCAGGACGGACTGCAGGGCCGCGTGTACCGCCGCCTGCTTGCTCTCGGTGACAGAATCATCGGCGCCGGGCGCGACAAAGGAGCCAATCAGCACCCCGGGCGCGTCGGACGCCATTTCATTGGCCAGACCAAAATAGAGCGCCTGTGCCTTGCTGTCGCCCAATACCGCGAAAGCTGGTGCGCCTTGCCCGCTTGTCAGGCAGAAGGCCAGGCTTTTTGCATGTTCGGCAGGCACGCCACATTCGTTGCGATAGTGTCCGAATTCAATCCCAAGGGTCAGGGTACTCAGGTCGCCGTTCACCAGGCCATCCAGGCGTCCCGCAAAGCCATCCTTCTTCTTGATGACCACGCCCACCGCGATTATCGCGACCATGGCCAGGCACAATCCGCCAATTACCCACTCTGCGCCTGTTCCCCGGCTATTCCTGACGGGCCGCTCGATGAATCGCCAGGTTGCCCAGGCCAGTGCAATGCTGGCAGCGATGGCCCAGATTCTCGCTTCCGCGGTCGGTGTTGCGCCATGCAGGATACGCGCCAGGGCAAACAGTGGCCAATGCCACAGATAGAGGGGATAGCTGATCAGGCCAATCCAGACAACGGGCCGGGCGGCCAGGATGTGTCGATTGAACGGCGCCTTGGTGCCGCTCAAAATCAGCAGTGCCACACCGACGGTCGGCAAGAGAGCCCAGGCCCCGGGGAATGCGAACTCGGGCCGCAGGCCGGCAACGGCGGCCAGAATCAGCGCCGCGCCGATCCACGCGAGCAAACGCCGGTGTGCAGCGGCAAACGCGGGTCGGCGCAGCGTGACATGGGCCAGCAAGGCGCCAAGGGCCAGTTCCCAGAATCGAGTGAGGGGCGAATAGAAATCTGCCGTGACGTCGCGATAGACCGTCACCATGCTGAACGCGAGCGACAGCACGATCAGGGCGACCATGCCTTTGCCCAGCCAGCCGCGTTTGCGCGACAGCACCGTCAGGATCAACGGCCAGACAATATAGAACTGCTCCTCGACGCCCAATGACCACAAATGAAGCAGCGGCTTGGTGTCGGCCGCGCGATCAAAATAACCGGATTCCTTCCAGTTCTGGATATTCGCAAAAAAGCCGGCGCCCGCGATCATATGCCGGCCAAGCGATTCATATTCCTCGGGGGTGAGGATGAGCCAGCCCAGGGCGGCCGATGCAGCCAGTACGGCAATCAGGGCGGGGAAAATGCGCTTGACGCGCTTGGCGTAGAACCTGGCGGTGCTGTACCGCCCATCCTCGATATCCTTGAGAATGTGCCGGGTGATCAGGTAGCCGGATATGACAAAGAAAATATCCACACCGGCAAAACCGCCGGGAAGCAGGCCCGGAAATGCGTGGAATCCGACCACCGCCAGAATGGCCAGTGCGCGCATTCCGTCGATGTCGGGCCGATAGTCCAGCGCCCAGACATGATCCCGTTGTCCGGCGAGACTGGCCGGTTGATTCGATAATACTTGGACTGACATGCTATGAACGATTGGTACGCGGTAACGGCTGCCAATGGAAGCCGCCCGCAAGCACATGCCCCGTCATGCCAGTCATCTAACTGGATAACGGCGCATTCACACCGGTTTGAACCGGCGCGCGGACAACGGCATTACTGGTCCGGTGATGGCCGGAGGCAAATGCCCTCAGTTGCGGGGATCGAGATTCGTAGCCCTATCGGTTGCCGAAGGGCTTTTGCCGGTGGCGTGACGTGGCAGAAGAAAAAGGGGAAAAGAAAAGGCGGGGAATCGCTGCGACCGGATGACCAGATTTCATATGCTTTTATTGCAGGGTACTTCTTCGAGTACGCCTGGCAAGCCACGACGTGGCATTGTTCGAGGCTGACATATTAAGAAAATGCGCGTGCCGGCAAAATCCCTCAAGGGTAGGGGTAGCGATTATGGGCAAACCGGATGGCACCGATTTGCCCCATTCGGCCGTCCCCGTTACCGCCCCATCCGCCGTTGATAGCTTTGCGTGATGCGGTTGACCAGCCCCGGATCGCGGGAATCGGACGCCTGGAATTCCACGCGCACGCTACCGTCTGACTGCTGACGAATCATGGCTGCCACGGGGGTACTGCCGTAGTAGCCGGTGATATTGCCGGTGGTCGGTTCCTGCGTCTGGATCGCCACCCCTTGATCGCGCATTGCGTCGGCCGCCGCGTAGAACGAGCGGTCGTAGCTGGTGGGCCCCGGGCCAGGCGGCGGATAGCCGTAATAGCAGCCGCCCAGCAGCAGGGCCATCCAGAGGGCAAGCATCAGTGGCAGGCGTTTCATGGCATCCCCTTCAATCTGTCGGCGCCGAGTATCTGTTCTAGCACCGGATTCGGGGTGCCCGATATTGGGCGGAAGGCTCAGACGAGGAACGGCCCGGCCAGCTTTAAGGCCCAATATGGAGAAAAATCGGTGCACCGCGCATCGAGAGACGGACAGCATGCAAGATGAGTGAAAAGACCGATTACCAATTGATGACGCTGACCAACGGCAAGCCAGTCAAAATGTGGACGGTCGGCGTGCCCGTCGAGGAAGACGCACGCCGCCAGCTGCAGAACACCGCGCGCATGCCGTTCGTATTTCGCCATCTGGCCGTGATGCCGGACGTACACCTGGGCAAGGGTTCTACGATTGGCACGGTCATTCCTACCCAGGGCGCCATCATCCCGGCGGCAGTCGGCGTCGATATCGGCTGCGGCATGATGGCTGCGCGCACCACGCTCAAGGCCACGGATCTGCCCGATTCGTTGCACGGACTGCGCGGCGCCATCGAACGCGCGGTGCCACATGGCCGCGCGCCGGGACGGCGTGATCCGGGTGCCTGGGGTGAGCGGGCACCCCATCATGTGGATGAAGTGTGGAAGACGCTGGTGCCGGGCTTTGCGCGCATCTGCGAGAAGTACCCGAAGCTGGCGCAGACGAACAGTCATGTCCACCTGGGAACGCTTGGCACGGGCAATCACTTCATCGAAGTCTGCCTCGACGAAAGCGACACGGTCTGGTTCATGCTCCACAGCGGATCGCGTGGCGTAGGCAACGCCATCGGCACCCAGTTCATCGAACTGGCGCAGCAAGACATGCGACAGCACATCGCCAACCTGCCCGATCGTGACCTGGCGTACTTCCAAGAGGGCAGCGAGCATTTTGACGACTACGTCGAGGCCGTGGGCTGGGCGCAGGAATATGCGCACCGTAATCGCGAAGTCATGATGGCCGCCGTGATTGGCGCGGCGCGGGCGGCGATCAACAAGCCGTTTGCCGTGAATGAACACGCGGTGAACTGCCACCACAACTATGTACAGAAGGAGCGCCACTTTGGCGCCGAAGTTCTTGTGACGCGCAAGGGCGCGGTCTCGGCACAGAAGGGACAACTCGGCATCATCCCGGGGTCGATGGGCGCGAAGAGCTTCATCGTGCGCGGGCTGGGAAACGCCGAAAGCTTCTGCTCCTGCAGCCACGGCGCTGGCCGCACGATGAGCCGCACCGAGGCCAAGCGCCGCTATACAGTAGCGGACCAGGTCAAGGCCACGGCGCACGTGGAATGCCGCAAGGACGCGGCAGTGATCGACGAAATTCCGATGGCCTACAAGGACATCGACGCCGTCATGGCCGCCCAGAGCAGCCTGGTGGAAGTTGTCCACACGTTGCGGCAGGTGGTTTGCGTGAAGGGGTAGACGGCTGGCCAACGTCGTCGCGCTTCATTCAATGCGGCGACTGACGTAGCCAGTCAGCGAACTGGATAGCACCGCCGGCGCCAGCAAGGTCTGCAACCGCACCTGTTGCGAGTCATCAAGAAAGTGCCATGGCAGCGGCGCCATCAGATGTGCCATACCGCCCGATCGCAATCCGGGCCAAGTAAAATTTTGTGTCCGATGCACGCCGGTGTCTCGCCAACGCCGCCTCAAGAGTGCAACAGATTGTGCTAACTGCCTGGTCGTAAGCACGCACACCATCGCCACAACCGTTGCCGCTAGGCCATTCGCCGGGGCCTGGCGCGTGCCTTGCATCGATAACGCTTCCCAAGAAGATCTTCGATGAAAAAGGGGAGGGTTCATCATGCCCACGCTTGCCGCCGACCACATCGACATGCTGCGCAAGGCCGTGCGCGGCAAGGTACTGCTGCCGCACGACACCGGCTACGACGTGGCGCGCACCGTCTGGAATGCCACCGTCGACCGCCGGCCTGCGGTCATCGTTCAATGCACGGGCACGGCCGACGTGATGCAGGCCGTCAATTTCGCCCGCGATCATGGATTGCCGATTGCCGTGCGCGGTGGCGGTCACAACATCGCCGGCAACGCCATCTGCCATGACGGGCTGGTTGTCGACCTGTCAGGGTTGCGCAGTGTCCATATCGATCCGCGCGACAACGTCGCCTGGGTCAGCCCCGGAGCCACGCTAGGTGATTTTGACCACGAGGCCCAGGCCCTTGGACTGGCCACGCCGCTTGGTATCAACTCGACGACCGGCGTGGCCGGACTGACGCTCGGTGGCGGCTTCGGCTGGCTGACGCGCCAGTACGGCATGACTGTCGATAACCTGCTGGGCTGCGAGGTGGTGACGGCCGATGGCCAGCGATGCTGGGCCGACGCCAGCCATGACGCGGAGCTGTTCTGGGCCCTGCGTGGTGGCGGCGGCAACTTCGGCGTGGTCACGCTGTTCGAGTTCAAGCTGCATGCCGTGGGCCCACTGGTGACGGCCGGACTCATCGTGTTTCCGGCCGTGGAAGGCAAGTCGGTGCTGCGCCAATACCGCGCTTTTACAGAATCGGCCATGCCCGACGATATGAACGTGTGGGTCGTCCTGCGCAAGGCGCCGCCGTTGCCATTCCTGCCGTCGTCGGCACATGGTGCCAACGTGGTGGTGCTGGCGGTCTTTTATAACGGCGACCCGGGGAAGGCGGACAAGGCGATCGATCCGCTGCGCGGATTCGGCCAGGCCATCGGCGAGCATGTGGGGCAGATGCCCTACGCGGCGTGGCAGCAGGCATTCGATCCGCTGCTCACGCCGGGCGCGCGCAACTACTGGAAGTCGCACAACTTCACGCGGCTGGATGACGCGGCCATCGACCTGATGACCGATTACGCGGCGCGCGGCCCGTCGGCCCATGCCGAGATCTTTATCGGACAGGTGGGCGGCGTGGCCAACCGTGTGGCGCCCGACGCCACCGCGTACCACCATCGCGACGCGCGCTACGTGATGAACGTGCATTCGCGCTGGGACCGCACCGACGAGGACACCGCCTGCATCGGCTGGGCCCGCGATTTCTTCAACGCTACCGCGCCCTACGCCACCGGCGGCGTCTATGTGAATTTCATGACCGAGGACGAATCCGCGCGTGTCAACGCGGCGTACGGCCACAACTTCGACCGCCTGGCGCGGGCCAAGCGGACGTACGATCCGCAGAACCTGTTCTGCTCGAACCAGAACATCAAGCCGGCGCCGTGACACGGTCTGACGCACACCGCCCGACCATGCGTTGCTATGATGCGGCGCATGGCCGACGACCTGTTCATCCCTCACCACGAATACGAGATCACCGCAATCCGCGCGCAGGGCGCGGGCGGGCAGAACATCAACAAGGTGTCCAATGCGGTACACCTGCGCTATGACGTGCGCACATCCTCGCTGGCCGCCGATCACAAGCAACGCCTGCTGGCGCTGCACGACCACCGCATCACGCGCGACGGGGTGATCGTCATCAAGGCGCAGCAGCACCGCAGCCTGGAAATGAACCGCGAGGAAGCCATCCGTCGCCTGCACGAGCTGGTCCGCAGCGTGGCCGAACCGCCGCGTATCCGGCGCGCCACGCGGCCCACCCGGGCGTCGAAGGTGCGGCGGCTCGATGCCAAGGTACAGCGCGGCCAGATCAAGGCGATGCGGGGGCGCGTGGTCGATTAGAGGCGCGATTCAAAAACCCGCGAGAGCGGTCTTGGGCCGGGAAGCCGTAATGAAGCGAAGCGGTTCTGGCTAGGCGCGCGGCCGCAGACAGGACAAGTGGTACGGCAAGGCCGCGCAACGACGCCAGAATCATTCTGAAGCGGCATCCCACTCGAACAAACATTTCAAACGGACGAACGCCGGGCGGGACAATGGCGCGATAGACAGGCATGCTCTGGCATCGCGCTGCCCAGCCATTTCCGTTCTCAACAAGGAACGCCCCCAATCCATGTCATCCGTCACCCCCGCCGCCGCCCTGGAACCGATTCCGCGCGATCCGGGCTGGCCCATCGTCGGCAACCTGTTCCAGATCACGCCCGGTGAGGTCGGCCAGCACCTGCTGGCGCGCAGCCGCCATCACGACGGCATCTTCGAGCTCGATTTTGCCGGGCGACGCGTGCCGTTCGTGTCGTCGGTGGCACTAGCGGCCGAAGTGTGCGACCCGGCGCGCTTTCGCAAGATCATCGGTCCGCCGCTGTCGTATCTGCGCGACATGGCCGGCGACGGCCTGTTCACCGCCCACAGCGACGAGCCGAACTGGGGCTGCGCGCACCGCATCCTGATGCCGGCGTTCAGCCAGCGGGCGATGAAGGGCTACTTCGACGTGATGCTGCGCGTGGCCAACCGGCTGGTGGACAAGTGGGACCACAAGGGGCCGGACGCCGATATCGTCGTGGCCGACGACATGACGCGGCTGACGCTCGACACCATCGCGCTCTCGGGCTTCGGCTACGACTTCGAGTCGTTCGCTAGCGAGCAGCTTGACCCGTTTATCGTGGCGATGGTCGGCGCGCTGGAAGAGGCCATGCGCAAGCTCACCCGCCTGCCGATCCAGGACCGCTTCATGGGCCGCGCGCACCGCCAGTTCGCCGACGACGTGGCCTATATGCGCAACCTGGTGGACGACGTGATCCGCCAGCGCCGGGCTGCCCCCCGGCCGGGCATGGACCTGCTGAACCTGATGCTGGAGGCGCGCGACCCCGATACCGATCGCCAGCTCGACGACGCCAATATCCGCAACCAGGTCATCACATTCCTGATCGCCGGCCACGAGACCACCAGCGGCCTGCTGACCTTCACGCTGTACGAACTGCTGCGCAACCCGGCGGTGCTGGCCCAGGCCTATGCCGAAGTCGATGCCGTGCTGCCCGGCGACGCCCCGCCGGTCTACGCCGACCTGTCGCGCCTGCCTGTGCTGGACCGCGTTTTGAAGGAAACACTACGCTTGTGGCCGACAGCGCCGGCCTTCGCCGTGGCGCCGTTCGACGATGTCGTGATTGGCGGCCGCTACCGCCTGCGGCAGAACCGTCGTATCTCGGTGGTGCTGACGGCGCTGCATCGCGATCCGAAGGTGTGGGCGCACCCGGAGCGGTTCGATATTGACCGCTTTCTGCCCGAGAACGAAGCAAAGCTGCCGGCGCACGCCTACATGCCGTTCGGCCATGGCGAGCGCGCCTGCATCGGCCGCCAGTTCGCGCTGACCGAGGCCAAGCTGGCGCTGGCCCTGATGCTGCGCAACTTCGCGTTCCATGATCCGTATGACTACCAGTTCCGGCTCAAGGAAACGCTGACGATCAAGCCCGACAACTTCGTGCTGCGCGCCCGGCGCCGGCGGCCGCATGAGCGCATCGCCGTGCAGGCCGTCAACGAGGTGGTGACCGATGCCGCGCGGGCCGAGGTGCGCGGGAACGGCCAGGCCATGACCGTGCTGTGCGCGTCGAGCCTGGGCACGGCACGCGAGCTGGCCGAGCAGATCCATGGCGGCGCCGTGGCGGCGGGGTTCGATGCCACGCTGGCCGATCTGGACGATGTGGCGGATGCCTTGCCCACATCGGGCCTGCTGGTCGTGGTGGCGGCCACCTATAACGGCCGCGCCCCGGATTCCGGCCGCCGGTTCGAGGCCATGCTCGATGCCGGTGGTGCCAGCGGCTACCGTGCCGAAGGCTTGCGGCTGGCGCTGCTCGGTTGCGGCAACTCGCAGTGGGCGACGTACCAGGCCTTTCCGCGCCGCGTGTTCGATTGTTTCACGGCTGCCGGGGCGGTGCCGTTGCTGCCGCGCGGCGAAGCCGATGGCAATGCCGATTTCGACCAGGCGGCGGAGCGCTGGCTGGCGCAGTTGTGGCAGGCGCTGCAGGCCGATGGGGCCAGCACGGGCGGCATCAGTGTGGACGTGCAGTTGCGCAGCGTCGATGCCATGCGCGCCGGTACCCTGCCGGCCGGCACGCAGGCCTTTACGGTGCTGGCCAATACCGAACTGGTCGCCGATCCAGCGGGACTATGGGACTTCGCCATCGAGGCGCCGCGCACCTCCACGAGCGACATCCGGCTGCAACTGCCGCCCGGCGCGACCTACCAGACCGGCGATCATGTCGCAGTCTGGCCACAAAACGACGCGACGCTGGTGGCGGCGCTCTGCGAGCGGCTCGACCTCGACCCCGACGCCATGGTCACGCTGTCGGCCCCCCACGGCGCGGGGCGCGGGCTGCCGATCGGAGAAACGCTGCCGCTGCGGCAACTGCTGACGCACTTCGTCGAGCTACAGGATGTGGTGTCGCGCCAGACGCTGCGTGCGCTGGCCCAGGCCACGCGCTGCCCGTCCACGCGGCAGTCGCTGGAGCAGCTTGCCGCCGACGATGCCGATACCGGCTACGCCACGCAGGTAGCGGCCCGGCGACTGAACGTGCTCGATGTCCTTATCCGCTTCCCGGCCATCGCGCTCACGCTCCCGCAGTTGCTGGCCTGCACCGTGCCAATACGGCCGCGCTTCTATTCGATTGCGTCGTCGCCATTCGTCTCGCCCGATGTGGCCACGCTGCTGGTGGGTACGGTCTGGGCGCCTGCGCTGTCCGGGCGCGGCCAGTTCCGGGGCGTGGCGTCGACATGGCTGCAGGCGCTGCCGCCGGGCGCGCGCGTGTCGGCATCGATCCGCACGCCGAATCCGCCGTTCGCGCCGCCTGCCGATCCCTCGGTGCCGATGCTGCTGATCGGCCCTGGTACGGGTATCGCGCCGTTTCGGGGCTTTCTGGAGGAGCGGGCCGCCCAGTTGGCGGCCGGGCAGCCCGTCACGCCGGTGCAGTTGTACTTTGGCTGTCGCCATCCCAGACACGACTGGCTGTTCCACGACGAGATCGCAAGCTGGGCCGACGCGGGCGTCGCCGAGGTTCACACGGCGTACTCCGTGCTGCCGGGTACGCCGCGCTATGTGCAGGATTTGCTCTGGCAGCGGAGCGCGCAGGTCTGGGTACAGCTGCAGGCCGGGGCGATGGTCTACGTCTGCGGCGACGGCCGTCGCATGGCGCCCGCCGTGCGGCAGGTGCTGATCGAGATCGGCGCGGAGCAGGGCGGCATGACGGCCGACGCAGCGTCGGACTGGTTCGCCGGCCTGGTGGCGCAGGGTCGCTATCGGCAAGACGTCTTTAACTGACATCTGCAACTTGCAACCGCGCAGGGGGGCCGAGGCGGCCTCCGCGCTTGGCAGAATTCCGCTGAACATTGTCAGTCGGCCGCCTGGCTGGGCCCGTACGCTGGAAACCATCCCTTTCCAGAATTCGGAGACTCCGATGGCTTCCCCTGCGATGCGGCAAGCGCGCGTGCTGGCGCTTTGCCAGGCGCTGTTCACGTCCGCCATATCCGTCGACCTGACGCTGACCGGACTGGTTGGCTACACGCTGGCCCCAGCCAAGGCGCTGGCCACGCTGCCGTTCGCGCTGATTACCGTGGCCGGCGCGGCCACGGCCCTGGGCGTGCCATTCGTGATCGAGCGATTCGGGCGCCGCTTCGCCTTCTGTCTGGGCGGCGTGGCCTGCATGCTGGGTGGATGGGTCTCGGTGGCGGCGATCTGGCGCCACGACTTCTGGCTGTTCTGCGTCGGCACGGCGCTGGTCGGCGTATTCCAGTCGTTTGCGCGCTTCTACCGGCTGGCTGCCGCCGATGCCGCCCCGATGGCCGACAAGCCCCGTGTGATCTCGGTGGTACTGACCGGTGGCGTGGTTGCCGCCATTTGCGGCCCGGCCATCGCCGCGTGGAGCGCCGACATGATGCTGCCGACGCCGTTTGCCGGGTCCTACGCGGTGGTCGCGGTCTTCGGGGCGCTGACCGTGCTGCTGCTGATGCTGGCGTACCGCGAATCCCCGGCCGCCCTGGCCGCCGCTGCTGCCGATACCCGGCCCGCACGCCCGCTGGGCGAGATCGTCCGGCAGCCGGTATTCTTGGCGTCGTTTGCCAACAACGGCATCGGCAACGCCGTGATGATGTTCGTGATGACCGCCACACCGATCGCGGCCATCGCCTGCAACCACACGATTGGGCAGGGCGCGCAGATCATCGAATGGCACCTGGTAGGCATGTACGCGCCGTCGTTCTTCTCGGGGTGGCTGCTGCAGCGGTTCGGCAACCCGGTGATGCTGGTGGCCGGTATCGCGCTGTCCGCGCTGGCCGCCGTGGTGGCGTTGTGCTCGACGTCGCTCGTGGCGTTCTACGTGGCGTTGCTGTGCCTGGGCATGGGCTGGAATTTCATGTCGGTGGGCGGCACGACGCTGCTGGCCGGCAGCTATCGGCCCAGCGAACGCGCGCGCACGCAGTCGGTCAGCGAGTTCTCGGCGGCGGTGCTCACAGCGGTCGCTACGCTGGCTGCGGGTCAGGTGCTGACGGTCTGGGGCTGGCAGGGCGTGAACCTGGCGGTGCTGCCGGCGCTGGGCTTCGCGCTGGTCGTAACGCTGGCGTGGCAGCGCCGGGAACGGGCGGCGGCGCTGGCTGCGGCAGTATGATCGTGGCAAGGTAGGATCCAGCCCTCTCCCCCGCCCCCTCTCCCGCGGGCGGGAGAGGGGAGACACCCACCACGGGCAGATTCGGCCTGACGGGTTCGCTCCCTTCTCCCGCGCGCGGGAGAAGGGCTGGGGGAGAGGGCCAGCGCGCCAACCACCTATTACGCAACACATCATGCATCTCGTCTCAGACCCGCCGCGCGTCGTGGTGATCGTCGCGCCAGATCCATCGCAGGAGCTCGATGTCACCGGGCCGACGGCGGTCTTCAGTACGGCGAGCAAGCTGTGCGGCCGCGACCAGCCGGCGTATGAGATTCACGTGGCCAGCGTCAGCGACGATGCCATCGTGCACACCGAATGTGGGCTGCGGCTGCTGGCCGAGGCGCCGTACCATCAGATGGCCAGCTGGATCGGCAAGCCCATCGATACGCTGCTGATCTCCGGCGGCGCCGGCTCGCGCGCCGCGGCAGATGACGCCCGGCTGGTGGGCTGGCTGCGCGAACAGGCCGGTACGGTGCGCCGCATGGGTGCCGTGTGCACGGGCGCCTTCGCGCTGTGCCGCACCGGCCTGCTCGACGGCCAGCGCGTGACTACGCACTGGCGCCACGCCGAACGGCTGGCGCAGCGTCATCCGGAACTGACCGTCGATGCCGATCCGATCTGGATTCGCGCGGGGCGCTTCTACACGTCGGCCGGCGTCACAGCTGGCATGGACCTGGCGCTGGCGCTGGTCGAGGAAGACCTGGGCCATGCGGTGTCGCTGGAAGTGGCACGCGAACTGGTGATGTTCCTGCGGCGCCCAGGCAGCCAGGCGCAGTTTTCCACCGTGCTGCGCGCGCAGGCCGCGCAAAGCCCGGAGCTGCGGGCGCTGCAGACGTGGATCGCCGACAACCTTGGGCGCGACCTGTCGGTAGGCGTGCTGGCCGAGCGGGCGGCCATGAGCCCCCGCAATTTCGCCCGGGTCTTCGCCAAACAGGTAGGAGAAACGCCAGCACGCTACGTGGAGCGGCTGCGCGTGGAAGCCGTGCGGCGGCTGCTGGAGGGCAGCGACCGCCGGCTGGAGGCGATCGCCCACGCCACAGGATTCGGCAACGCCGATGTCATGCGGCAGGCGTTCCTGCGCCATGTGCAGACCACACCGGAACGCTACCGCGCCGCGTTCCGGTCTGACGGCGCAGCGGAAGGGGAAGACGGGCTGGCGGCGTAGTCACATTGCCACGCCGCCGGCCGTACCCGCATCAGCGGGCGTTCTGCAGCGCGGCGATACGCGATTCGATCGGCGGGTGGCTCGAGAATAGCGCCATCCACGACTTGCCGCCCGAGATGCCCATGGCCTGCATGTTTTGCGGCAGGCCGTCGGCGTCCAGGCCGCCCAGGCGGCGCAGCGCACCCACCATCGGCACGGGCGTGCCCATCAGGCCGGCCGCGCCGGCATCGGCCCGGTATTCGCGATGGCGCGAGAAGGCCGCCACGATGATGCTGGCCAAGATGCCGAACACGATCTCGCAGACCACCACCGTGATCATGTAGCCGATGCCGGGGCCGTTCGATTCCTCGTCATTGCGGCGCAGCCACGAGTCGACAAAGTAGCCGACGACGCGTGCCATGAAGATCACGAACGTGTTCACCACGCCCTGGATAAGCGTCAGCGTGACCATGTCGCCATTGGCGATGTGGGCCACTTCGTGCGCCAGCACGGCCTCCACCTCCTCATGCGACATCGACTGCAGCAGACCCGTGGACACGGCCACCAGCGAGCTCTTCTTCGACGCGCCCGTGGCAAAGGCGTTGGGCTCGCCGTCGTAGATGGCTACTTCGGGCATCGGCAGGTCGGCGCGCGTGGCCAGCTTCTCGACGGTCTGCATCAGCCAGAGCTCCGTGCTGGTGCTCGGGTGGGTGATGACCTGGGCACCGGTGGACCACTTGGCGATGGTCTTGGACATCAACAGCGAGATGAACGAACCGCCAAAGCCCATCAGTGCGGCAAAGGCCAGCAGCATGCCGAGGTTCAGCCCGTTGGACGTCAGGAAGCGGTTCACGCCCAGCAGGCTGGCCGTGATACTGAGTACGAGCATGACGGCGATGTTGGTCGCCAGGAACAGGAAAATGCGTTTCATGGTTGTGGGGCAGTACAGGTAAGGACGCGGACAGGCCGCAGGCGCGCTCGGCACCCATCCGGCGTGCCAGGCGACAAGGGTAGGCGCGGCACATGTCGGCCGCGCGAATCGGGATCAGCCGCGCGGCGGGCGCGGCAGCAGGGGCAGGTCGGGATCGGGCAGCGCGGCGGCCGCGTAGCGCGGCACGGTGCCACGCGCGGCCGATGTCACCACGCGCGGCAAGGGCGCGGGCAGCAGCTGCTCGGCAAAGTCGGCACCGGGCGGCGTCGGCTCTGCGCTATCGGCAGGAACGGAAGAGTCGGACGATGAGGGCGATGCGGGCGTGGCCGACGGCTGGAAAGGATCGGCCTGGTCGGCGGACACCGCCACGTTGTCCTGCGCCATGGCGGCCACGTGCGGCGCCTGCACCATGTCGGGGCCTGCCGCAGACATGCCAATGCCGGCCCAGGCCTGCAGGGGCAGGAAGGCAAGCAGCACGATCATCATCAGGAGCCGAAGCGGATGCACGGGGGCGGGTGACGCACAAGACAGGAAACGATGGCGTCGATTCTACAGGATGGCGCGTCGGCCGGCAGGGCGCCCGATCGACGCGCCAACCACTATCCGACGATTCTCAATGCGGCGCGTGTGCCCCACCATGCCGCTTCCTCGAACACCGACAGGCCGGATAGGTCGGCGTGCGCGAACAGCACCGGGCCGTCCGCCGCGCGCAGGGCGGCCAGGCCGGCATTGGACAGGAAGCCGGGCGTTGGCGTGGCCATCGCATGGCCGCGCGCGGTGATCTCCACGGCGTCGGCGTGGCGCCAGAACTCGCGCCCGTAGACCGCCTGCAGGTCGGCGACGGCCAGTTCCATCAATGCGGCCGGCGACGCATCCACCAGCCAGCTTCGCACGGCGTCGGGGCGGCTGCCGGCGGGCAGGCCAGCTTGGGCGTCGAGCGGTGTGTACGCGGTGAACGCGGTTTGCGCGGGGCGCGCCTGGCGAATCCACTGGTGCGTGGCCACCACATAGCCAAGTCCGCGCGCACCATGGACGACGTTGTCCCACGCCAGCGGCACGCCGGCCTGTTCTTGTGGAAAACCACGCAGTCGGAACGTGGAGACCAGCCATGGCGCGTGGTGCTGTTGGTGAACAGCGGGATCGAATCCCAGCGGCTGCAGCGGCATCAGGTGCGCCGCCACGTGCAGGGGCATGGCGCAGATCACGCGGCGCGCCACGATGCGCGACAGCCTGGGCGGCTGGCCAAAGCCATCGGGCCATTCGGCGCACAGCACGCTGACACCATCCTTGCCAGGCTCGATCTTCACCGCCATCCCGCCGCGCCGCCACGGGCGCCCGGCGCCCATGCGGGCATCGATACGGCCCATCAACCGCGTCACCAGCCCATGCAGCCCATCGGGCCAGGTCAGCACGGCGCCATCGGCCGCATTGCTGGCATGTCCGCCCCGACTGGCGAAATAGTGCAGGCCGGCCCAGGCGGATACCACGTCGGCGCCCGCGCCATAGTCGTCGCGACAGCAGTAGTCGGCGTACCAGTGCAGCGTCGGCGCCGTGTAGCCCTGCGCGGTCAGCCATTGCCGGAACGTCTGGCCGTCCAAGGCCAGCCAGGCGGGGTCGCGCGATGACTGGGCCAGCGGGATGGCGAACACCTTGCGGCCGTCGTTGCCCACGGCGGATCGCAATTTGTCCACTTGGGCGAGAAAGCGCGCGTGCTCGGCGTGGTGGGCGTCGCTGTCGGGCAGCAGGCCGTCCTGCCATGCGCCGTCGAAGAACAGACGTTCTTCCGGTGCATGCACCAGCGCGCGTTCGTCAAAACGGGGCCGGGCATCGAACGGATCGCGCTCGATCACGCCCACGTCGGCCAGCATCTCGCGCACATGGGTGGATTCGGCCGACGGCAGCGGCAGGTAGTGCGCGCCGCGCGGAAAGCCGATGTCTCCGAAGCGGCCGCCAGACGCATTGCCGCCGAACTCGGGGCCGTCGAGCATGACGAAGTTGCGCAGGCCGGCGCGCGACAGCTGCCAAGCCGCCGACAGGCCGCCAACGCCGCTGCCCAGAATCGCCACGTCCACGCGCTGCTTGCTGACCGGTGCCGCCCAGCGATGCATGTCGCGCAGCGCATGCCCTTCGGCCATGCCGGGGCGCAGCACCACCGGCGTTGGCTCGTGCAGGCCCAGCCCGGCCAGAAAGTGCGCGGTATCGTTGCCGATGCGCTCGCAGCCGGCCAGCGCGGTGCCGGCCGCGGCAATCAGGAAGCGACGTCGATCCATGGCCGTTGGCGGTTAGCGGATCACGTTGCGCCAGTCCTGCTCGAAGTCATGTACCAGCGTCTGTTCGTTGAGCCGGTTCGCCTGGCCGTCGCGCGGCGCCATGTCGGCCGGAAAGCTGAACATCAGCTTCGTGCTGTCGGCGTCCAGGAATTTCAGTGGCACGTCATAGCGCAAAGGGGGCGTGTAGTCGGCACGCTTGGCGGCCAGGATAAAGCCCCATTCGCCGAACGACGGCACGTAGGTGTGGTACGGCCACGTGTGCAGGCCGGCTTCGCGCAGCGTGGCGGCGATGTCCCAGAACGAGCGCGGCGCGTAGTAGGGCGACGTCGATTGCACGACCGCGTAGCCCTTCTCGGCCAGGTGACGCGACAGCAGGCGGTACATCGGCACCGAATACAGCTTGCCGAGGCCAAAGTTCGACGGATCGGGCAGGTCGACGATGATCGCGTCGAAACTGTCCTGGCTCTGCTCCAGCCACTGCGCGGCGTCGGCGTTGACCACCGTCACGCGCCGGTCGGTCAGCGAGCCGTGGTTCAGCGCGCGCAACGGTTCGCTGCGCGAGAACAGCGTGGTCATGGCGGGGTCCAGGTCGACCAGCGTCACGTGCTCGATGCCGGGGTACTTGAGGATCTCGCGCAGCGCCAGCCCGTCGCCGCCGCCAATCACCAGCACGCGGCGCGCCCACGGCAACGCCTGTAGCACCGGGTGGACCAGCGCCTCGTGATAGCGATGCTCGTCGCGCGACGAGAACTGCAGGTTGCCGTTGATGTACAGGCGCAGGTCGTCCTTCCAGCGCGTGATCACCAGCCGCTGGTAGGGCGTGGTCTCGCTGTGGATGATCTCGTCGCCGAACATGCCCCGCTCGGCCCAGCGCGTCAGGTGCGTGGAGCCCGCAAAGCCGGCGGTCAGTAGCGCGAATACGATGCCGGCGCGCAGCGTGCGCAACGTGGAGCCCTGGATCTCGTCACGGAAGATGCGCAGCGTGAACAGGGCCACGGCCACATTGAGCATGCCGAACAGGAAGCCCGTGCGCGACAGGCCCAGGCGTGGCGCCAGCACCAGCGGGAACACCAGCGAGACGGCCAGCGCGCCCAGGTAGTCGAACGTCAGCACGCGGCTGACCAGGTCGCTGAACTGGGCCTTTCGCGCATTGAGGATGCGCATCACCAGCGGGATCTCCATGCCCACAAGCAGCCCTATCACGAAGATCAGTGCATAGAGCGCGGTCCGGAAGGGCGCGGACAGCCAGGCGAACACCACGAACAGCAGCGCGGCCGAGATGCCGCCCAGCAGGCCGACGAGGATCTCGATGTCGATAAAACGCGACAGTACGTCTTCGTCCTTCACATACCGAGACAGCCACGAGCCGACGCCCATGGCGAACAGGTAGCAGCCTATGATGGAAGAGAACTGGAGGATCGAATCGCCCAGCAGATAGCTGGACAGGGCGCCGGCAATCAGTTCGTAGCCAAGCCCGCAGGAGGCTACGATCAACACCGACAGGACAAGGGTACGGTCGCGCATGGGGCGGCGGCGTGCAGCGGGAGATGGGCCGGTACGCAACAGCGTCCGGCAAGGTCATGAATACTGGTATTGGGAAAAATGCGACTGCGGATATACTCTGCCGCAATCATCATGCGGCATCGCATCGGCAGGGCGGGACCACCCCAAACACACGTCAGAAACGACCCGAAACATGCTACCAATCTATGCCTACGTCGAGCACCTGCTGGCAAGCCTTGTGCTGCTGGTCGTGTTCGTCGGAGTCTACACCAGGATCACACCGTTCCACGAGTTCACGCTGATCCGCCAGGGCAACGTGGCGGCGGCGTTGTCGCTGGGCGGCAGCACGCTGGGTTTCTGCTTCACGCTGTCATCGAGCATCCAGCACAACGACACCTTCCTGATGTTTCTGGTGTGGTCGCTGGGGGCGATGGTGGTGCAGGCCGTGGTCTACGCCGCGCTGGCGCGCGCGCTGCCGGACATGGACGCGGCCATCGAATCGAACAACATCGCCATGGGCGGCCTGATGGGCACGATGTCGGTCGCGGTCGGCGTGCTCAACGCGGCTTGCCTGTCCTGACGCCTGGCGCGCGCGGCAAACCATTCCCCCTTCGAGAGGTGCTGAAATGAGTATCGGGTCATTCATCAAGAAGCAGTTCATCGATATCCTCCAATGGACGGAGGATACGGACGGCGTGCTGGCCTGGCGCTACCCGATGGAGGACATGGAGATCCAGTACGGCGGCAGCCTGACCGTGCGCGAATCGCAGATGGCGGTCTTCGTCAACGAAGGCAAGATCGCCGACGTGTTCGGGCCCGGCATGTACAAGCTGACCACCCAGACGCTGCCGGTGCTCACGTACCTGAAGAACTGGGACAAGCTGTTCGAGTCGCCGTTCAAGTCGGACGTCTACTTCTTCAGCACGCGCCTGCAGATCGGCCGCAAGTGGGGCACGGCCCAGCCGATCACGATCCGCGACGCGGACTTCGGCATGGTGCGGCTGCGCGCATTCGGCCTGTACTCGTACAAGATTGCCGACCCGAAGCTGTTCTATACGGAAATCAGCGGCACGCGCGCCGAATACACGCGCGACGAGGTGGAAGAGCAGTTGCGCAACCTGCTGATCGCCACCATGACCAGCACGCTGGGCGCGTCGTCGATCCCGTTCCTGGACATGGCGGCCAACCAGACGCTGATGGCGCAGGCCATCCGCGAAAAGCTGGTGCCGGAGTTCGCGCGCTACGGCGTGGCACTGGACAACTTCGCGGTGACCAACGTGTCGCTGCCCGAGGAACTGCAGAAGGCCATTGACACGCGAATCTCGATGGGCATGATGGGCGATATGGCCAAATACACCCAGTACCAGGTAGCCAGCTCGATCCCGCTCGCGGCGCAGAACGAAGGTGGCGTGGCGGGTCTGGGCGCGGGCCTGGCGGCCGGCGCGGTGATGGGGCAGGCCATGGCCGGCGGGCTGGTGGGCGGCGTGGCCGGGATGCCGGGCGCCGCGGGCGCACCGGGGATCGCGCCAGCAGCTGCGGCCGCGGGTGCGGTAGCCGCCCCGGCCGATGATCCCGCCGCGCGGCTGGGCAAGCTCAAGGAACTGCTCGACAAGGGTCTGATCTCGCAGGTGGAATTCGACTCGGCCAAGGCGGAGATCCTGAAGAAGCTGGTCGGCTGATTCCCGATGCAAACGGTCAACTGTCCGGGCTGCGGCGCGGAGGTCAGCTTTCGTTCGTCCGCCGCCGTCATGGCGGTTTGCGAGTACTGCCACAGCACCTTGCTGCGCGAGGCCGACCAGGTGCGCGACATAGGCAAGATGTCGGCCGTGCTGGAGGACTACACGCCGCTGCAGATGAATACCAGCGGCGTGTGGCAGGGACAGGGCTTCACGCTCGTGGGCCGCATCCAGCTGCGCTACGACGCCGGGCTGTGGAACGAGTGGTATCTGCTGTTCGACGACGGCAGCGACGGCTGGCTGGCCGATGCATCGGGCCAGTACATGCTGACGCGGCGTGTGGCGACGGAGGATGCCGCGAAGGCGTTGCCGGGCAAGCTGCCGCAATTTGCATCGCTCAGGCCCGGCGAACCGCTTTTCTTCGGCAAATATCGCTACGAGGCCAGCGACGTCCGGACAGCCCGTTGCACGGGTGGGCAGGGCGAGCTGCCTTTCCAGGTGGGTGCGGGGTGGACGGCGAATGTGGCCGACTTCCGCAATGCCGCTGACTTCCTGACACTCGATTACGCCGATGGCTATCCGCCCGCCGTCTATCGCGGCGGCATGGTTACGCTGGCACAACTGCAGGCACAATTCCTCCGCGAATCCGACGCCATCGACCGCACCGCCGACCGCTTTCGGGGCAAGGCCGAACAGCTGGCCTGTCCCCACTGCGGCAGCCCGATCGGCTGGCGCCCGGGGGTAGCGAATTTCGTCGTTTGCCCGAGTTGCCATAGCGAGGTGGATTGCACGACGTCGACGGCGATCGTGCTGGAGAAGCACGCCGAGATCGAAGCCTTGCAGACCAGCCTGACGCCTGGCGAGGTCGGCACGATCGACGGCAAGCCATACACGGTGCTTGGGCTGCTTCAGTGCATCGATGACGATCCCGATGAATCCTCGACTTGGGTCGAGTATCTGCTGTTCAACGAGCAGGCCGGGTTCATCTGGCTGGTGGAGCAGGATGCCGGCTGGGATCGCGTGCGCGTGCTGGATACCTGGCCCAGCCTGATGGGGGGCGCCAGCGTCGCCGTGCTCGACGACAAGGAGTACCGCAAGGGCTTCGCGTACAGAAGCACGGTGCTGTATGCCGCCGGCACGTTCAACTGGCGCGTGCAGGCCGGCGATGTCACGAACCTGACCGAGTACGGACCACCGGCGCGGCGGCTGACCCGCGAGGCATCGAGTACGGAAATTGTCTGGACCCAGTCGACTACCGTCAGCCGCACGCAGGTGGCGCAGTGGTTCCGGAACAACAAGGCGCTGGCGGCCGCGAGCCGGCTGCGCGAGAAGAAGCGGCCCGTGGCGGCAGGCAGCGACCTGGGATACTGCAGAAGGGTGGCCTGGTGGATCGTGGCCATCATGTGGCTGCTGAACCTGCCGATCGTCCTGTTCGGGCGCGCGAATTTCGCCGGCCTGATCGTTGGGACACTGTTGCTGTGGCTACCGTTGTGGCTGGTGGGAAGCATGTCGAACCCCGGCACAGACGACGACTAGAAAGGACTGGCGGTGCGTTTTCTGTTTCTTGTTTATGGCTCGATCGTGCTGTTCGGCGCGACGTTCTACACGCTCGCGTCGTCGGGCGCCATGGACCGCGGCGGCTATTCGTCGTCGTCGCGCGGCTGGAGCGGTTCCAGCGGCAGCGGCTGGTCGTCGGGCGGCGGCCACAAGTAGGCGAGGCGCCAGCCATGAACGCCCCAACGCCGATCTGTCCGCCCGTGCTGGGCCACCACCTGCTGCTCGACATGCAGGGCGTGGCCGCCACGTTGCTGACTGACGCCACGCGGATCGAGCGCGCGCTGCGCGACGCCGCGCACGCGGCCGGCGCCACGCCGCTGGACGCCCGGCTCCATCACTTCGGCCCCGGGTTGGGGGTCACGGGTGTGCTGCTGCTCAGGGAGTCGCATATCAGCATCCACACCTGGCCCGAGTACGGCTTCGCCGCGGTGGACATCTTCATGTGCGGCACGGCGCGGCCGGAACTGGGCGTCGATGTCCTGGTACGCGCGCTGGCCCCCACCGACTGGCACGTGCGAAACCATGCGCGCGGCCCGGGTACTGCACGCCCGACCTGACAGGGCTACACTATCAGCCAACCCTGTAATGACTACAGGGATTGGTTTGGAGAACTGGCCATGCGCATCGGCGAACTGTCGCGCCACAGCGGCTGCGACGTGGAAACCATCCGGTATTACGAACGCGAAGGGCTGCTCGACGCCCCCCAGCGTGAAGACAACGGCTACCGCCGCTATGGCGATGGCCATCTGGTGCAGCTGAATTTCGTGCGCCACTGCCGATCGCTGGGAATGAGCCTGGCCGATGTGCGCCGGCTGCGCGACTTCCAGCGCAACCCGTCGCTGGCATGTGATGATATCAATACATTGCTGGATCGCCAGATCGAGCAGATTCACGCCCAGCGGGTGGCGCTTGAGGCGCTGGAGGGGCAGCTCCGCACGCTGCGCCATACCTGCGAGAACCCGAATCCGCATCCGGCCAGCGAGTGCGGCATCCTCCAGAACCTGCAGCAGGCCGCCGAAGGCGCCGGCTGCGAGTGCCATCCGGACCATCCGCGACACTGAACCGCCTGGCAGTTCGCTTGAAGAGAGCCCCGCCAGAGCGGGGATGTTTCTCATCGGCCATGTCGCGATGGCTGTGCTAGCATGGCCGTTCGCGTCAACAGAGACGCCTTTTTCAGAATTTTCCTACGATGTTTCGCCACTTTCCGTCCGCCGCCCTTGTCCTGGTTCGCACCATGCGACCGGCGCGCGCGCGCATGGTGGCGCAGCCCATCACCGCCACCCGCCGGATCAACGCCCCGCTTGATCCCGCCCGGTTCCCGGCCTGACCGATCCCACTCCTGAGCAGCAAGGGTCCGGTGCCGAACCGGGCTCGAGCCACCACGCTTATCCGCTGTAATGCCGCCGGCGCCTGTCCGCGCCGGCCCGACCGATTTTCAACGGCTGCCGCCTGCGCCGGGGCTCATCCCGACGCGTGGCCGCCGCTTTTGCGAGAGGCACTGCCATGGCAAAGATCAAGAACCCGACCCTCTACCTGACCGAACTCGACGTGACGCGCCTGGAGGGCATCGCCAGCCGTGCCGGCACCGCCGAGCTGGACGA
Organism: Cupriavidus pauculus; assembly: GCF_002858765.1. Classification (GTDB taxonomy): domain Bacteria; phylum Pseudomonadota; class Gammaproteobacteria; order Burkholderiales; family Burkholderiaceae; genus Cupriavidus; species Cupriavidus pauculus_B. The sequence continues at coordinate 43,447 of NZ_PJRP01000001.1, read as the reverse complement.
AATGCTAGATGAACTACTGGCACGCGCGGCCATCGTCTCGCCCGATGCCATTCCCAAGGACGTCGTGACGATGAACTCGCGTGTCGTCTGCACGCTGGAAGGCGAAGCCGCGCCGCGTGAGTGGACACTGGCTTATCCGGACGATGCCGACCTGGCGGCGGGCCGCCTGTCGGTGTTGTCGCCGATTGGCCAGGCTCTGCTGGGCGCTCGCGCCGGCAAGACCGTGGACTATCGCCTGCCCAATGGCAGCGCGCAGCGCGTGACCATCGTCAGCATCGCCTTCCAGCCCGAGGCCAGCGGCCAGTACACGCTCTGAGCACGCGCCGGACCATGCGCGCTGCGCGACCGAGACGTCCGCAGCGCCATTCACCTGTCCGCACCCGTACCGCAGGGTAGGTGAACAGTTCCGTACTGCGGAATAGCCCTCCCGGCAACCGTTCGGTCGCCCACCCCTACCGTTCATCCACAGACCCGGCATTTCACGGCGAGCAACGCACCATTCGTCGCAGCGGTATTTCTCATGGAAGTGCAAGCCACTAACCTTCAGTCCGTGCTCGCATCGCTACATAGATAGCGCGTCCGGGCAGTAGTCAGCTGTATCCATAAAAAAGTTGTGAATCAGTTGAAGGAGTCCCAGATGAACGCCAAACGTATCCTTGGCGGCGCTCTCGTGCTCGCCACGTTTGCCGCGTCGGCCGCTTTTGCCGCGCCCGCCACGACCAAGAAGGTCGGTAAGTTCGACGTGTATGCCGATGCCGCGCGCCAAGGCAAGTTCGACACGTACAGTGAAGGCTCGAAGATCGGCAAGTACGATTTCTTCTCCGACGGCCAACGCAAATTCGACAGCTTCACGGACGGCACCCGTCAGGGCAAGTTCGACAGCTTCGGTGAAGGTGCACACAGCTTCAGCGGCGAGATCTCCGGCTCCGCGCTGGACAACTCACGCAACGGCGATCTGTACGGCTACAAGGTCTGATGACCTGTCTGCCCGCCAGAACGCAAATCGGCGGCCCCGAGTCATCTCCGGGCCGCCGATTCTGATTTCCGGTTTCTCTCCCACCTGCGCGACCGACCTCCTCCTTCTCTCTCCGTCGCGCAGGTGATTTTTCCCCCGCCTGCCGTTCCCCAATTTCTTCCCGTCGTTCTTCTCGTAGTTCTTTTCTGAATTTTCCGATGTACCGTCAGAGTTGCCGCTGCGCGAAGGTGTCGCACTTGCGGATGTCGCCGGTCGTCAGGCCTTGGCGCAACCAGCGCACGCGTTGTTCGCTGGTGCCATGCGTGAACGCCTCGGGCACCACATAGCCCTGCGCCTGCTTCTGCAGACGGTCGTCGCCGATGGCGGCCGCGGCCTTCAGGCCCTGTTCGATGTCGCCTGGCTCTATCAGTTGCTGGTTGAGCTTGCCCGCTGTGGCGGCCCAGACACCGGCCAGGCAGTCGGCCTGCAGTTCCATGCGCACGGAAAGCTGGTTGGCCTGCGCCTCGCCCATGCGGCGCCGCGCGGCGTCCACCTTGTTCGACACGCCGAGCAGATTCTGTACGTGATGCCCGATCTCGTGCGCGATCACATATGCCTGGGCAAAGTCACCGCCCGCACCAAAGCGTTGGCGCAGTTCGTTGTAGAACGACAGGTCGATATAGACCTTCTGGTCGGCGGGGCAGTAGAACGGGCCCATCGCCGACTGCCCCGTGCCGCACGCGGTGGGGGTGGCGCCAGTGAACATCACCAGCGTCGGCGGCGCATAGCGGCGGTTCAGGTCGGTCTCGAAGATGTGTTCCCAGGTGCGCTCGGTATTGCCCAGCACCTTTCGCGTGAACACTGAAAGCTGGTCGGTAGCCGGCGGTCGGTGCGACTGCGACTGCGGTGCCTGCTGCTGTTGCTGCTGCAGCGCCGAGCCGCCCTGCAGGATCAGTCTGGGGTCGATGCCAAAGAAGTAGGACGCGGCCAGCGCGACGATGACGGTGCCGATGCCGATCGATTTGCCGCCGATGCCGAATCCGCCACCACCGCCGCGGCGGTCTTCCACATTCTGGCTTTCGGATTCGTCATCGAGACGCATGGCGGGGGCTCCATCTGGGGACACGGGAAATATCCGCTGGAGTATAGCAACCGGGCCTTGCAGCCAGCGGCAGGGCAAAAAACGTTACCTTGAAAAAGGACGCCGCCCGCGAAAATCGGGCCGACTTTCGCGGGCGGCGGGGCGGGCAGGGGGTCAGCCCGCCCGACGCAAGGGAAAACGTCTCATGCCATGCGGCGCGTGCCGCGCAGGGGTCAGACGGCAGCCGTGGCGGGTGCCTTGCTGAGATCCAGAGCGGCCACTTCGGTGCCCACCTCTGCCACGCGCAGCAGGTTGGTCGTGCCGCCCTGGCCGAACGGCATGCCGGCCGCGATCGTGATCTGGTCGCCCGGTTCGGCATAGCCTTCCACCAGCGCGGCGCGGGCCGCGGCTTCCACCATCTCGTCCACGCTCTGCACGTCAGGGCTCACCGTCGAATGCACGCCCCAGGTGATGGCCAGCCGGCGCGCGATGTCCAGGTTGGGCGTGATGCTGACGATGGGCGCGCACGGCCGCTCGCGTGCGGCGCGCAGTGCGGTGGCGCCCGACGACGTGTACGTCACCGTGGCCTTGGCGCCGATGATGTGCGTCACTTCGCGCAGCGCGGCGCAGATCGCATCCTGGCGCGTGGAAAGCGGCACCTCGTGCTGGGCGTCGATCATGTTGCGGTAGAGCGGATCGCGCTCCACCTCGGTGATGATGCGATCCATCATCGACACGGCCGGGACCGGATGGCGGCCGTTGGCCGACTCGGCCGACAGCATCACCGCATCGGCGCCGTCGTAGATGGCGCTGGCCACGTCCGACGCCTCGGCGCGCGTCGGCACCGGCGAATCGATCATCGATTCCAGCATCTGCGTGGCGATCACCACCGGCTTGCCCAGCTGGCGGCACACGCGCAGGATGCGCTTCTGCACGCCGGGCACGCGCTCGGGCGGCAGTTCCACGCCCAGGTCGCCACGCGCCACCATGACGGCGTCGGACGCGCGCACGATCTCGTCAAGCTGCTGCAGCGCAGCCGGCTTTTCGATCTTCGACAGCACACCGGCACGCGTGCCGATGATCTCGCGCGCCTCGGCGATGTCCGACGGCCGCTGCACGAACGACAGCGCGATCCAGTCGGCGCCCAGTTCCAGCGCAAACGTCAGGTCCTTGCGGTCCTTGTCGGTCAGCGCCGGAATCGGGATCACCGCGTCGGGCACGTTCACGCCCTTGCGATCGGACAGGGTGCCGTTGTTGGCCACCCGCGTGGTGATGCTGCCGCTGGACACCGCCTCGATGTTCAGACGCACTTTGCCATCGTCGATCAGTAGCGACTGGCCCGCGTTGGCCGCCTTGAACAGCTCCGGATGCGGCAGGTAGACGCGCGTGCCGTCGCCGGGCGTGGGGTCGCTGTCCAGCACGAACGTGTCGCCGGCGCGCACGGCCACTTTGCCGACGGCAAACGTGCCGATGCGCAGCTTGGGGCCCTGAAGGTCGGCCAGGATCGCGATGGGGCGGCCCGTCTCGGCCTCCACCTGCCGCACGGCGTCGTAGCGGGCCCGGTGGTCATCGTGCGTGCCGTGGCTGAAGTTCAGCCGGAACACATCGGCTCCGGCATCGAACAGCTGGCGGATCACGGCGATGTCCGAACTGGCCGGGCCCAAGGTGGCCAAGATCTTCGCTTTGCGCTGGCGTCTCATGTCAGTCTCCTTCTCCATCCTCTTTATGCTGCAGCTCGCGATCTCAAACGATCAGGATCGCGCGGAAATCGTTGACGTTGGTACGGGTGGGGCCGGTCACGATCAGATCGTCTATGCCGGCGAAAAAACCGTAGCCGTCGTTGTTGTCCAGGTGTGCGCGGGCAGACAGGCCGCGTGATGCGGCGCGCGTCAGCGTGTCGGGCCCCAGCAGCGCACCGGCGTTATCTTCGGAACCGTCGATGCCGTCGGTGTCGCCGGCAATCGCGTGCACGCCGGGCAGGCCGTCGAGTGCCACCGCCAGCGACAGCAGGAATTCGGCGTTGCGCCCGCCACGGCCGTTGCCGCGCACGGTGACCGTGGTCTCGCCACCGGACAGGATCACGCACGGCTTCTGGAACGGCTGCCCATGCGCGACGATCTGGCGCGCGATGGCGGCATGCACTTCGGCCACGTCGCGGGCCTCGCCCTCGATGCTGTCCGACAGGATGTGCGCGGTCAGGCCCAGTTCGCGGGCACGGGCGGCGGCGGCTTCCAGCGACTGCTGCGCGCTGGCCAGCGTGACGCTGCGGTGGCCTTCAAAGCGTGCATCGCCGGGCTTGGGCGTTTCGCCGGCGCCAGATTCCAGATGCGCGCGCACGTTGGCCGGTACGTCGATGTCGTACTTGGCAATGACCGCGAGCGCGTCGGCGCACGTGGTGGCGTCGGGCAGCGTGGGGCCGCTGGCGATCAGGGTCGGATCGTCGCCAGGAATATCGGAAATCAGCAGCGTTTCCACGCGCGCCGGGGCGCAGGCCAACGCCAGGCGGCCGCCTTTGAGCGACGACAGGTGCTTGCGCACGCAGTTCATCTCGCCGATGCTGGCGCCGCTACGCAACAGCGCCTTGTTCACGGCCTGCTTGTCGGCCAGCGTGATGCCGGGCGCGGGCGCCGCCAGCAGTGCCGAGCCGCCCCCAGAAATTAAGCAAAGTACGAGGTCGTCGGCAGTCAGGCCCTGCACCAGTTCCACCATGCGCTGCGCGGCCTGCTGGCCCGCTGCATCGGGTACGGGATGCGCGGCCTCGACCACTTCGATGCGGTGGCAGTCTGCGCCATGGTCGTAGCGCGTCACCACCAGCCCCGACAGCTCGCCTTGCCAGTGCGCGTCCACGGCCTGCGCCATGGAGGCGGCTGCCTTGCCGGCGCCGATCACCACGGTGCGGCCCTTCGGCGGTGGCGGCAGGTGCGGCGGCAGGCAATGGCTGGCGCTCACGGCGGCCACGGCCGTATCGAACAGGTCGCGTAGCAACGTGCGGGCCTGGGCAGGGTTGCGATAGTCGGTCTGCCGCTGTGTCGAAAGCAGGGCGGCGTTGGCGTCGGTGGCGAACATGCGAATCCTGAGGAATCTTGGGAAAAACGATGCAGTTGCCTTCACGCGAAGGCAACTGCAATGCTGCTATTGCAATTACTTAGCGGCCTTGGCGATTTCGTGATTCGACAGGATTTCGATCGCGCGGCACAGCGCCGAGTGGTCGAGCTTGCCGTAGCCATTGGCGGCGCATGCGTTGAACAGTTCCTGTGCGGCCGACGTGTTCGGCAGCGACACGCCCAGCGCCTTGGCACCCTGCAGGGCCAGGTTCAGGTCCTTCTGGTGCAGTTCGATGCGGAAGCCCGGATCGAACGTACGCTTGACCATGCGCTCGCCGTGCACTTCAAGAATCCGCGATGCTGCAAAGCCGCCCATCAGCGCCTGGCGTACCTTGGCCGGATCGGCGCCGGCCTTCGAGGCGAACAGCAGGGCTTCGGACACGGCCTGGATGTTCAGCGCCACGATGATCTGGTTGGCCACCTTGGTGGTCTGGCCGTCGCCGTTGCCGCCCACCAGCGTGATGTTCTTGCCCATCAGATCGAACAGCGGCTTCACTTCGTCGAACGCTTCCGACGGGCCACCGACCATGATCGTCAGCGACGCGGCCTTGGCGCCCACTTCGCCGCCCGACACGGGGGCGTCCAGGTACGACGCGCCCAGCTTGTTGATGCGCGCGGCGAAGTCCTTGGTGGCGATGGGCGAGATCGAGCTCATGTCGACCACGATCTTGCCGTAGGTGGCTTCCTTGCCGGCGGCCTTGAAGGCGGCGGCGATACCCTTTTCGGCGAACAGCACGGCTTCCACGTGCGGGGTGTCCGGCACCATGACGATCACGATGTCGGCGCGCTTGGCCACTTCCTCGGCGCTGGTGCAGACGGTGACGCCGGCATCGACCAGGGCCTGCGGGGCCGGGTTCACGTCATGCACGAACAGCGTGTGGCCGGCGGCGCGCAGGTGGCCCGCCATGGGCGCACCCATGATGCCCAGACCGATGAAGCCGACGTTGCGTTGGTTTGCCATGTTGATGTCTCCAGAAGTTGAAATCGAGGTGTCTTATTGAACGCCGTGAGCGGCGCGCCAGCTCAGGCCGGCTTCGGTGGTCGTCTTCGGCTTGTACTCGCAGCCAATCCAGCCCTGGTAGCCGATCTCGTCGAGGAAGCGGAACAGGTACGGGTAGTTGAGCTCGCCGGTGCCCGGTTCGTTGCGGCCCGGGTTGTCGGCCAGCTGCACGTGGCGGATCTTCGGCAGGTTGGCGCGGATCGTGTTGGCGATCTCGCCCTCCATGCGCTGCATGTGATAGATGTCGTACTGCACGTAGAGATTGGGCGCGTTGACCTGGCCGATCAGGTCCACGGCCTGCTGCGTGCGCGACAGGAAGAAGCCGGGAATATCGAACGTGTTGATCGGCTCGACCAGCAGGTCGATCTGTTCCTTCGCCAGCGCGTTGGCGGCGAAGCGCAGGTTCTCGACCAGTGTCTCGTTGGCCTGCTCGCGCTTGACGTTCTGCGGCAGGATGCCCACCAGGCAGTTCAGCTGGCGCACGCCCAGCACCTTGGCGTACTTGATGGCTTCGCCCACGCCGTCCTGGAACTCGCTCACGCGGTCGGGGTGGCAGGCAATGCCGCGCTCGCCGGCATCCCACTTGCCGGCGGGCAGGTTGTGCAGCACCAGGTCCAGCTGGAAGCGGCTCAGGCGGTCGGCGATCTGGTCAGCGTGGAACGCGTACGGAAACAGGAACTCCACGCCACGGAACCCGGCACGGGCGGCGGCCTCGAAGCGATCCAGGAAGCCCACTTCGTTGAACAGCATCGTCAGGTTGGCTGCGAGCTTTGGCATTGTGATGTCTCTCTCGGTGTTGGGAAAAACGGTGGCCCCGCCCGCCCCGGTGGAGCGGGGCGGGGGGGCGTACTGCGGGGTACTGCTGGTGCCGCTGGTGCGGGGCGAGACTTACGCGGTGGTGGTCTCTTCGGCCAGGATCGCTTCCTCGGCGTCTTCCAGGTCTTCGATCGGCTCGAACTCGTTGATGTTGTCGATCTCGGTGCCCATCGCGATGTTGGTCACGCGCTCCAGGATCACCTCCACGACGACCGGCACCGAGAACTCGGCCATCAGGTCGCGCGCCTCGGCAAAGGCCGGAGCGATGTCCTCGGGCTTGAACACGCGGATCGCCTTGCAGCCCAGACCCTCCACGACCTTCACGTGGTCCACGCCGTAGCCTTCCAGTTCGGGCGCGTTGATGTTGTCGAAGGCCAGCTGCACGCAGTAGTCCATCTCGAAGTTGCGCTGCGCCTGACGGATCAGGCCCAGGTACGAGTTGTTCACCACCACGTGGATGTACGGCACCTTGAACTGCGCGGCCACTGCCAGTTCCTCGATCATGAACTGGAAATCGTAGTCACCGGAGATGGCCACGATGTCGGAGTTCGGCGACGCGGTCTTCACGCCGATGGCGGCCGGAATGGTCCAGCCCAGCGGGCCGGCCTGGCCGCAGTTGATCCAGTGGCGCGGCTGGTTCACCGACAGGAACTGCGCGGCGGCGATCTGCGACAGGCCGATCGTCGACACGTAGCGCACGTCGCGCGGGAAGTACTGGTTCATCTCGCGGTACACGCGCTGCGGCTTGACCGGCACGTTGTCGAAATCGCTCTTGCGCTTCATGGTGCGGCGGCGCTTCTGCACGTCGGCCACCCAGGCCTTGCGGCACGGCAGGCGGCCGGCCATCTTCATTTCGCGGGCCACTTCCACGAACAGTTCCAGCGCGGCCTTGGCGTCGGACACGATGCCGAGGTCCGGGCCGAACACACGGCCGATTTGGGTGGGCTCGATGTCGACGTGCACGAACTTGCGGCCGCGGGTGTAGACATCGATGCTGCCCGTGTGTCGGTTGGCCCAGCGGTTGCCGATGCCCATCACGAAGTCCGATGCCAGTAGCGTGGCGTTGCCGTAGCGGTGCGACGTCTGCAGGCCCACCATGCCGGCCTGCAGCGGGTGGTCGTCGGCCAGCACGCCCCAGCCCATCAGGGTCGGCACGACCGGCACGTTGACCAGTTCGGCAAACTCGACCAGCAGCGCGTCGGCGTTGGCGTTGATCACACCGCCGCCGCAAACGATCAGCGGACGCTCGGCCTGGTTCAGCATGCTGATGGCCTTCTCGATCTGGGCGCGCGAGGCGGCCGGCTTGTACGGCTGCAGCGGCTCGTACGTTTCCGGATCGAATTCGATCTCGGCCACCTGCACGTCGAACGGCAGGTCGATCAGCACCGGACCCGGGCGACCCGAGCGCATCAGGTGGAACGCCTGCTGGAACACCTGCGGCACCAGCGCCGGTTCGCGCACGGTAACGGCCCACTTGGTCACGGGCTTGGCGATCGATTCGATATCGACGGCCTGGAAATCCTCCTTGTACAGGCGGGCGCGCGGTGCCTGGCCCGTGATGCAGAGGATGGGAATCGAGTCAGCCCAGGCCGAGTACAGGCCCGTGATCATGTCGGTGCCGGCCGGGCCCGACGTACCGACGCAGACGCCGATGTTGCCGGGTTCGGCGCGGGTGTAGCCCTCGGCCATGTGCGAGGCGCCTTCCACGTGGCGCGCCAGCAGGTGGCGGATCGAACCGGCCTTGCGCATGGCCGAGTAGAACGGGTTGATGGCGGCGCCGGGCACGCCGAACGCGGTGGTGATGCCTTCCTTCTCCATCACGGCAATGGCCGCGTCGACTGCTCTCATCTTCGGCATGTCTCTCTCCAGTACGCTTGAAAACAATGAGTGGGATTTCGTTCTGGCGTTGACTTTATGCCCGCAGCGGGTTGTGGATAAACAGAAGGGCGATCAGTTGATTCGATACCTGACGTAAGGAATGCCGCAGCAACCATCCTGTGAATGTGAACTTTGAGATACCTCCGGAAGGGACGGGACGGCACTCCCCCGATACGTGGGGTTGGGGCGATTTGCTACGGTTTTCCCCTATCGGCGGCAAGGGGGCCCGGGTCAAAATAGGGGGTTTGGAATTGCCTTGCCCCGCCATGTACACACGGCTGCCGAGCACCTATGAACTGATGGAAGCGTTGCAGACGGCGCCGGCCGAAAAATCCCCGGACGGCCGGCTGGCCATGGTGCTGTGGGCCGGGTTCGTGCTGGCGCTGGTGCCGACGCTGGTGGCGGGTGGGGGGCTGGTCTGGTGGCATCAGGTGTTGGTGCAGGCGCCGCCGGCCTGGCTGCCGCAGGCGTTTCATGTGCTGCTGGCTGTCAGCGGCGTGTTCTACGCGGGCGCCTGGCTGTCGCGCCTGCTGGCCCGCCGTGATGCACTGCGTCATCCGTTGCGCTGGCTGACCCGTCGTGTCGACGCTCAGAGCGAAGTCGAGAACGTATTGCTGCTGCGCCTGGGCCGTATTCCGGTGCTGCAATTGCGTGCGCGGCAACGCCGCATCCTGCTTCAGGCGCGGCTGTGGGAAGGGGGCGCACGCACGCTGGCGCTGATCCTGGCGCTGGCGCCGGCGGCCGTCGTGCTGGCCGACGGCCTGGCGGTGATGGCCCCGGGCCATGGCCCGTCGCTGGTGGCGCTCTACGGCGCGGTGCTGGTCGGCGGCGGCGCGCTGGCGCTGTTCGCGCAACTGCAATGCAGCGCGCCGCTGCGGCGCCTGGCCCATGTGCTCGGCGAGGCCGCGGAAATCAACGAGAAGCTTGGCCGGTAGGCCCGACGGCCCCGTCCCGGGCCGTCTGCAGCGCCCATCCATAGCGTGGGGCGGATGCACAGCATCGTCCTGCGGGGATGCGCACCATGGCGTCAATGCCTCACAATGTGGCGGCAGGAGACAAATGGCGTTATGGACAAACTCAAACAAATCGAAGCATTCATCGCCGTGGTGGAACACGGCAGCATGGCCGCCGCGGCGCTGACGCAGAACGTGACGCCGGTCATGATCGGCCGGCGCATCAACGCGCTGGAAGCGCGCATCGGCGTGAAGCTGCTGCATCGGTCGACCCGGCGCATTGTGGTGACGGAGCAGGGCGCGGCGTTCATGGAGCAGTGCAAGAAGGCGCTGTCAGACCTGGATCGCGCCGAGATGCTGATCGCCGAAGGCAAGCACAAGGCCACCGGGCACCTGATCGTTTCGGCGCCGGCCGCTTTTGGCCGCAAGCACGTGGCGCCGCACGCGCCGGTGTTCCTGGCGGCGAATCCTGAAGTCCAGATTTCGTTCAACCTGACCGACCGCGTGGTGGACCTGGTGCGCGAGGGCTATGACCTGGGCATCCGCATCGGCGGCGCCATCGACCCGAATTTCGTGGCAATCAAGCTGGCCACCAACAAGCGCGTGGTGTGCGGCACCCCTGCCTACTTCGCCAAGCATGGCGTGCCACATACGCTGGAAGACCTGGAAAAGCACAACTGCCTGGCGTTCAACCTGCAGGGCGGCCAGCAGCGTGGCTGGTACTTCCAGCAGAACGGCAAGACCGTGACCGTGCGCGTGCACGGCAATCTCGACTGCAACGACGGCGAACTGCTGCACCGCTGGACGGGCGAAAGCCTGGGGCTGGGATGGCGCTCGACTTGGGAGATCCTGCCGCAGCTGGAAAGCGGCGAACTCATCACCGTGCTTGATGAGTTCGCGCTGCCCGACTACGACATCCTGGCCGTGTACCCACAGCAGCGGCCGGTGCCGGCCAAGATCCGCTTCTTCATCGAACACCTGAAGCAGGCCTTTGCCAAGCCGGGGTACTGGACGGAGCGCGGCAGCAGCTGGACCGACGCCGCGCAGCGGCAGTCGGCCTGAAGGCAGAGGGGCAGGCAGGAAGGGAAGAAAGCTGGGGAAGGCGAGAAGAAGCCGGAAGCCAGAGGGGCACCAGAAAGGGCGCCCCAAAAGAAAAAGCCCGCAGCCATTGCGGTCTGCGGGCAGCCCTTCTTGCGAAGGACGGGGAGAGCCATGAAGTGCGCCCCCGCAACTTCATGGCGAGAGGAATGATGCGCCTCCCACCCCTTCCTCGTCCTTGATGGCGATCAACCCTGCTGCACTGTGCCGGCGTGTCTCAGGCCAGCAACGCGGTGACCAGATCCTTGCCGCGTGCGGCGGCCGGTACTTCCTCGAAGTGCAGCGCGCTTTCGACGTGATTCAGGTGCTCCACCATCAGCGCCACGGCCCGGTCGGTGTCGCCTGCCTTGGCGGCCTCGATGAACGCCCGGTGCTCGTCGGACGAGCACGTGGCATCGCGCCGGCTCTGGTACAGCATGGTGATGACCGCGCTGCGCATCGACAGCTCGCGCATGATTTCGGTCAGTACGTTGTTGCCCGCCACCTCCGCCAGCACGATGTGGAAATCGCCCAGCAAGCGCGTGCGCGTCTGCGCGTCGTTGCCCGCCAGCGACTTGCGCTCGGCCACCAGATGCTTTTCGATGCGCTTGTAGTCGGCCGGCGTCGCCCTGGTGACGAACTCACGGGCCAGGGCGGCTTCCAGGATGCGGCGCACGGCAAAGACCTCGCGCGCCTCTTCGGCACTGGGCTTGGCCACGAACGCGCCCTTGTCCGGCACGATCTGGATGACCTTGTCCTTGGACAGCATCAGCAGCGCCGCGCGCACCTTGGTGCGGCTGACGCGGTAGACGCTGGCCAGGGCTTCCTCTCGCAGCTTGGTGCCGGGCGGCAGCCGGTGCGAGACGATGGCGGCGACGATATCGTCGGCAATCGCCTCGGCGGTCATGTCTGGATCGATGTGCTCGGGCATGGTGTGCGCGTCTCTTGCCGGACCTGCGCGTTGACTGGGATGGCGCGATTCTACCGCCCCGACGCCGCCCCGGGCAGCGGTGCCGGCACCGGGACTTCCCCGACGCCGTCCACCAGCGCCGACAGCCCTTCGTCCAGTTCGCCAGCCGGAATCGTGCCGTTGAGCACGCCGTGGGCGCGCTCGCGGTCAATATCGCGCTCCCAGGCTGCCACCACCACCGTGGCCACGCAGTTGCCGATCAGGTTGCCCACGGCGCGGGCGATGCCGATGAACCAGTCCACCGACAGCACCAGCACCAGGCCGATGGCGGGGATGGCCGGGTGGGCCGAAAGCGTGGCCGCCAGGATCACGATGGCCGAACCCGGAATGCCGTGCGCGCCCTTGGACGTGACCAGCGCCACGGCCAGGATGCCGAGCAGGTCGCTCAGCGCCAGCGGGGTATTGGTGGCCTGCGCGATGAACACCGCCGCCAGCGTCAGGTAGATCGAGAACGCGTCAAGGTTGAACGAGTAGCCGGTGGGAATCACCAGGCCCACCACCGACTTCTTGATGCCCATGTATTCGAGCTTCTTCATGACCTGCGGCAGCACGCTGTCAGACGACGCCGTGCCCAGCACCACCAGCAGTTCGGCGCGCAGGTAGCGGATGAGCTTCAGCACCGAGAAGCCGCACAGGCGCATGATCAGGCCCAGCACCCCCAGCACGAAGATCGCCACGGCGCCGTAGAACAGGATCACCAGGAAGCCCAGCTGCTTGAGCGACCCGATGCCGTACTTGCCCACCGTGAAGGCCACGGCGCCCAGCACGCCCAGCGGCGCCAGCTTGATGATGAAGCCCATCATCTTGAACAGCGTGGCCGAGAAGTTGTCGATCATCCGCACCAGCGGCCTGCCCGGTTCGCCCACCACCGACAGCGCGCAGCCGAACAGCACTGACACCAACAGCACCTGCAGCACGTCGCCACTGGTGAACGCGCCCATGATCGTGTTCGGGATCAGCTTCATCAGGAAGTCCACCGTGCCGGCGCTCTTCACCTTGTCGGCGGACTCGATATACGCCGCCATGGCCGAGATGTCGAGGCTGCGCGGGTTCACGTTCATGCCGGTGCCCGGCTGGAACACGTAGGCCAGCACGATGCCCAGCGCCAGCGCGATGGTGGTGACGATCTCGAAGTAGACCACCGCCTTGATGCCCACGCGGCCCACCTTCTTGAGTTCGCCGGCGCCGCAGATGCCGGCCACCACCACGCAGAAGACCACCGGGCCGATCAGCATCTTGATCAGCTTGATGAAGCCGTCGCCCAGTGGCTTGAGCTTGGCGGCGAATTCGGGAAAGGCGAGCCCGAGCAGGGTGCCCAGCGCCAGGGCAATCAGCACCTGGCCAAACAGCGAACGGGTGAAGCGCGTGTGCAGGCGGCCAGCGGCGCGCTGCGTGGGTACGGCATGCTGCATTGTTGTCTCCGTGCCGGACCTGGTCCGTGGCGCATCGGTTCGCCATCGGCCGGCCCTGATCTGGTTCAGGGGGGCCCGCCGTCACATGCCTGCCGACGTCGGGCTGGATGCACCTTCCGGAAAGACCAGCGGCAAACCTGCCCGCCCGCCTTGCCCCACGCGGAAAGCCCCCCTGTTGAGGCGGAATCCACGCAATCCACTTGTCCGGACCGGATTGTCCGCGGCGGATTGTCGGTGCGTGCAGGCCAATATAGTGCATATCATTTTTGTATGCAATTTTTGAATTCACTGTGCTAACATGAATCGCACAGAATAGAGAGCACGGCCCGGGCGCCCGCCCGGACTGGCAGGTTTGCCAGGCATCCCTTGAACCGGGCTCAGGCACTAGCAGCAGGAGAGACACGCACATGGCAGCAACCCCTACGCCGTTGTCCGCTGACACCGGCACCCGCATCATGGCCTGGGCCGACAGCCTGGCCGTTCATACCGAACAGCCCGGGCTGCTCACCCGCACCTACCTGACCGACGCTCACCACGGCGCGGCCGCGCAGCTGACCGAATGGATGCAAGCGGCCGGCATGACCGTGCGCCGCGACGCCGCCGGCAACGTGATCGGCCGCTACGAAGGCACCGAACCCAATGCCCCCGCACTGCTGACCGGCTCGCACTTCGACACCGTGCGCGACGCCGGCCGCTTCGACGGGAACTTGGGCGTGATCCTGCCGGTTGCCTGCGTGGCCGAGTGGAACCGCCAGGGCAAGCGCTTTCCGTTTGCGCTGGAAGTGGTGGGGTTTGCCGAGGAAGAGGGCGTGCGCTTCAAGGCCACGCTGCTGGGCAGCCGCGCCATTGCCGGCACGTTCGATACCAACGTGCTCGACAACGTGGACGACTCCGGCAAGACCATGCGTGAAGTCATGCGCGCCGCCGGCTTCGACGCCGACCAGCTGCCCGCCGCCAAACATGACCGCAGCCAGGTGCTGGCCTTCATCGAGGTGCATATCGAACAGGGCCCCGTGCTGCTGAACGAAGGCCTGCCCGTGGGCGTTGTTACCGCGATCTCGGGCGCCACGCGCTTCATCGTCGAACTCGAAGGCCTGGCGGGCCACGCCGGCACGGTGCCGATGGACATGCGCCGCGACGCCGCCATGGCCGGTGCGGAGATCGGCCTGTTCATCGAGAAGCGCTGCGGCGGCAAGCCGGGCCTGGTGGGCACGGTGGGCCAGTTCAACGTGCCGAACGGCGCCACCAACGTGGTGCCGGGGCGCGCGACGTTTTCCATCGACATCCGCGCCGGCATCGATGCCGAACGCGAAGCCGCCGTCAACGACGTGCTGGCCGAGATCGAACGTGTTTGCGCGCGCCGCAACGTGCGTGCGCAGATCCGCAAGACGCACGAGGCCGCCAGCGTGCCGTGCGCGCCGTGGCTGCAGTCGCAATGGGCGGCCGCCGTGGAGCGCCAGGACGTACCCGTGCGTCACCTGCCCTCCGGTGCCGGCCATGACGCCATGGCCATCGCCGCCATCGCCGATGTGGCCATGCTGTTCGTTCGCTGCGGCAACGGCGGCATCAGCCACCATCCCACCGAGACCATGACGGCCGAAGACACCCAGACCGCGGCGCGCGTGTTCGCGGACTTCGTCGAACACTTCCACCGTCCCCAGTAAGCCCACCCGGCCACCAGAACACTCCAGAGATACAAGATGACCGCACGAGACAACATGAACCTCATCGAATCCACGCTGACGCAGTACATCGACCAGCACCGTCCGCAGCAGGAAACGTTCCTGGCCGAGCTGGTCAAGGTGCCGTCCGACAACCCGTCTGGCGACTGCGAGGCCCACGGTAAGCGCGCCAAGGCATTGCTGGAAGGGCTGGGTTTCAAGGTGGAAGCGCACAAGGTGCCCGCTGACCTGGTCAAGGCGGCCGGCATGATCAGCGCCACGAACCTGCTGGTGCGCAAGACGTTCGGCAGCGGCGGCCCCACCATTGCCATGAACGCGCACGGCGACGTGGTGCCCCCGGGCCTGGGCTGGACGAAGGACCCGTACGGCGGCGAGATCGCCGACAGCGAACACGGCCCGGTCATGTACGGCCGCGGCGTGGCCGTGTCGAAGTCTGACTTCGCCACCTATGCCTACGCCGTGCTGGCGCTGCAGGAAGCCGAGAAGCAGGGCGCGAAGATCAACGGCACCGTGGAACTGCAATTCACGTACGACGAGGAAACCGGCGGCGACATCGGCCCGAAGTTCCTGCTCGACGAAGGCCTGACCAAGCCCGACTACGCGATCTCGGCCGGCTTCTCGTACGGCATCACGTCGGCACACAACGGCTGCCTGCACGTGGAAGTGACCGTGAAGGGCAAGCAGGGCCACGCCGCCATGCCGCACACCGGCGTGGACGCGATCGAGGCCGCCACGCACATCCTGCACGCGGTCTACGGCCTGCGCGCCGAACTGGCCACGCGCAAGAGCAAGGTGCCGGGCATCGACACCGCCACGCTGAACGTCGGCCTGATCAAGGGCGGCATCAACACCAACGTGGTGCCCGACCTGGTCACGTTCCGCGTGGACCGCCGCATGATTCCGGAAGAGATCGGATTCGACGCCGAAGGCGAACTGCGCGCCGTGGTGGAGAAGGCCGCCAAGGATCGCCCGGGTATCGAAGTGAAGGTCGAGCGCATCATCCTGGCCGAGCCGCTGTCGGAACTGCCCGGCGTGGACAAGCTGATCGGCGCGCTGAAGACGCGTGCCGAATCGGTGTTCGGCGTGGAGATCCCGGTGCAGGGCGTGCCGCTCTACACCGATGCGCGCCACTACACGAGCCGCGGCATCCCGACGGTGCTGTACGGCGCCGGCCCGCGCACGCTGATGGAAGCCCGTGGCCACAATTCCGACGAGAACCTGCGCCTGAACGACCTGAACCGCGCCACCAAGGTGGTGGCCCTGGCGCTGTCCGACCTGATGGGCTGAGTGATCGGCATCGGATACCACACCGAACCCTGTAGTACCCCCTTGTTGTGATGATGGCCCGCGCGGCGTTTGCCGACGGGCCTTTTTTCATGGGGCGCTGGCCGGCTGGCTATTCGGCCGGTTTGGCTATTCCGCCAGACCCTCCCCGGGCACGGCCAGGGTTACCAGCCAGCGCCGCACCACGGCTTCTTCATCGGGCGTCAGCCCGGCGCGCAACTGTTTGTCGACGTCGGTAGCACGTACCTTGCACTGCGCCAGCAGCGCGCGGCCGGCATCGGACAGCGCGATGGTCTGGATGCGCCCATGCACCGGATGCGGCTGGCGCACGATCGCGCCCATCTTTTCCAGGTTGCCCATGATGACGCTGACCGTCTGGGGCGTCAGCAGTGCCAGCCGCGCCACATCGGCGCCCGAGATGCCGGGGTAAGCGCCCAGCATCGTCAGCACGAAGAACTGCGGCAGCGTCACGCCCAGGTCGGCCAGCGCGCGTTCCATATGCAGTCGGTTGGCCGCGCTGGCCTGGCGCAGCAGGTACGCCAGATAGCCGCTTTCGCCGCGCTTGCCTTGGCCCGGTGCCGGAATCGCCACGGCATCGGCCGGCTGGCTGTCCCGCTTCGCCCGGCCTTTCTCTTGGTCTTTCCCTTTGATTTTCCCTAGCGTGGGCAGGGTCTTTGTCATAATGTCAGAGCTCTTACATTAATCTTCGAGTTCTGACATCTTACCCGAAGGAGTTCAACATGGATTTCCAGGCTTTCACGCAGACCGCACCCGATGTGTACGCGTCGCTGGGGGGCGTCAGCAAGGCGGTGACCGCGTCCGGCATGGACAAGGCGCTGACCGAACTGGTCAAGCTGCGCGTCTCGCAGATCAACGGCTGTGCCTTCTGCCTGCAGTTCCATCTGAACATCGCGCGCAAGCTCGACATCGACCCGCGCAAGTTCGATCTGCTGGCCGGCTGGCGTGACGCCGGCATCTATGCCGAACGGGAAATGGCGGCGCTGGGCTGGGCCGAGGCGCTGACGCAGCTGACCGATCCGCCTGCGCGCGATGCCGCGTTGGCCCGCGCGCAGGCGACTTTCGACGACAAGGAGCTAGTGTTCCTGGCCGCGACCATTGCGTCGATCAACGCCTGGAACCGCATCGCCGTCGGGCTGCACTTTCCGCCGCCGGCGGCCGAAGCCAACCGGAGCCAGGCATGAGCGCAACCACCGCCGGACAGATCCTGATTCGCCACCTGGAAACGGCCGCCGAGGTGGCCGACGCCTTTCCGCTGATGCACCAGTTGCGCCCGCACCTGGCCGATGCCGCCGAACTGGTCACGCGCTGGCGCCGCCAGACCGGCGACGGCTACCACCTTGCCGGGCTGTGGGACGACGGCAGCCTGGTGGCCTTGGCCGGCTATCGCTTCGCGGATAACCTGATCGTCGGCCACCATATGTACGTGGACGACCTGGTGACCGACGCCAACGCGCGCAGCGGTGGCTACGGCCGGCAACTGATGGACTGGCTCAAGGCCGAAACCGAAGCGGCGGGCTGCACCCAGCTTGTGCTCGATACCCCGCTGACCAATGTGCTGGGGCACCGCTTCTATTACCGTAACGGCCTGCTGGCGCGGGCCCTGCGCTTCTACTTTCCGATCGACTGATCCGATTCACCTGAGCGAGACATGGCAACCCTGCTTCACCTGAACGTCAGCCCGCGTGGCGATGCCTCCACCAGCCGGCGCGCGGGCCAGCTCGTGCGCGAACGCCTGGCGGCCAGCCACGGCGAACTGACCGTAATCGAACGCGACCTGGCCGCCCAGCCGCTGCCCCCCATCGACGCGGCCTTCACCGACGCCAACATGGCGGTGGCCGCCGGGCGCACCGACGCCGATCCCGCCGCGCTGGCCCTCTCCGAGACGCTGATTGCCGAGTTGCAGGCTGCCGACGTGGTGCTGATCACCTCGCCGATGCACAACTTCACGGTGCCGGCGTCGCTGAAAGCCTGGATTGATCTGGTCGTCCGGACGGACCGCACCTTCGCCCGGACGCCGCAAGGCAAGCAGGGCCTGCTGCGCGATCGACCGGTGCTGGCCGTGGTGTCGTGCGGTGGCCGGTTCTCGGACGATGCCGCGAGCCAACGCGATTTCTTCAGCCCGTACCTGACCTATGTGCTGGAGACGATCGGGCTGAAGCAGGTGGAGATCCTGCGCATGGAAAGCACGTCGCGCGGCCCCGACCACGTAGCGCGGGCCTTCGACAAGCTGCAGTCGTGGTGCACCACGGTGGTGCCGGTGCTGCTGGCCTAGCGCGCCAGGCGGCTAGCGCAGGGCGTCCGGGTCCGGCAACGTCGCGTTGCCCTCGCCGAGCGGGCGCTGCATCAGCAAGGTGTCGATCCACTGGCCGTGCTTGAGGCCGACCGATTCCAGCCGGCCAACGGTGCGAAACCCCAGCCGCTCGTGCACGGCCACCGATCCCGCGCCTTCGCCGCCGGACGTGAGCGCCACCACGGCCACCATCTGGCGCCACGGGCCGGTTTCGCAACGCGCGATCAGCTCGGCCAGCAGCGCGCGGCCCAGCCCTTCGCCGGTATGGCGGTGGTCGATGTAGATCGAATCCTCGATTGCGAACCGGTAGGCGCTGCGGGCGCGGTAGCTGGACGCATAGGCGTACCCCAGGATCTCGCCATCGCGCTCGGCCACGATGTAGGGCAGGCCCTTGCGCAATACCTCGGCAAAGCGCGTCTGCATGTCGTCGGCCGTGGGCGCTACCTCCTCGAATGACGCGCGGCCATGCTGGACATGGTGTGCGTAGATGGCGTGGATGGCGGGAACGTCGGCGGGGGTGGCATCGCGCAGGTTGAACGGCTTGCGGGCGGCGACTGCAATGGATTCGGGTAGGGCAGACACGATTTCTCTAATGATTGCAGGGCAGCCCAGGCGGGGTGCCGGCGGCCCTGGAAGATGGATGGTCATGCCCACGCACGATGCATGCCCGCCACTTCCGGTACGTTGCCGCGCCAGCATGGTGCGCGCGTTGGGTGCGGTTGTATAGTGCGGGATATTCGACCGCACCGACAGCAGGCAGAAGGAGCCGCCATGATCACGATCTACCATAACCCCCGTTGCTCCAAGTCCCGCGAAACGCTGGCGTTGGTGGAATCGGCGGCGCAGCGGCTGGGCGAACCCGTGGAGGTCGTCGAATATCTGAAGTCGCCGCCTACGCTGACAACGCTGCGCCAGCTGCATATGATGCTGGGCGTGCCGGTGCGCGAGATGATCCGCGACGGCGAGGCCGCCTACAAGGAACTGGACCTGGCCGATTCCGGCCTGACCGACGCCGAACTGCTGGCGGCCGTTGCCGACAACCCGATCCTGCTGCAGCGTCCGGTGGTGGTGCGCAACCGCCGCGCCGTAATCGGCCGCCCGCCCGAGAACGTGGCGCCGCTGCTGGCGTGAGTCACGTGATGTTGCGACGCACAAAATAGAACCGGCCTCCCCAAGGGAGGCCGGCCGGTCAGTTGGCGATTCGCTTCAGGCGAGTCGTCGTTATTCAACACCCAGCCAGTGCATGGCCTCCTGACCGAAACTGATGCCTGCCAACACGAACAGCAGCACGATCGCGGTGACCGCGCTCACATAGATCAGCGCCTTGGCGACTTCAGCATCTTCCGTTGAGGAATGGAAATGCGAAACGACGTTGGTGCGCGCGTGGGAGCGATGCGGCCAATGCAGCCTACCTGACAGGTCCTTGAAATGAAGGTCTGGATGGAAACGCATGGTCACACCTCCTGGGCATGCCGCCGCGCATCGAGGTCGGCCGCTCTCGTGGCCCCGGCGGGCCACCGCACACTTCCAATATAGGAGACGCCGGGCAAATGTGGTGCCCTTTTCGCCACTGACGACCGTCGATGCCGCCGGCGCTTGTGGGCTAGCGCACCGATTTGCCCGAACCGGCCTGTGGATGTGAGGCTTCGCTTTCGCTGTCATCCGCACCAGACAAAGCATCAGACGGTGATGCAAGCGTCGCCAGACGGGCTTCACGCGTGCGCAGTTCTGCGAGCATGTTGCAGAACAGGGCGCCTTGCTCCAGCGCGTCGTCCAGCGCCACGTGGGTGTGCGGCAACGGATCGTGCCAGTGCTCCGGAAAGGCAGCCTTCACCGATTTCCGGTACGGCCGGCCCGTCAGCGCGAAGCCCAGCGTCTTGATGTCCAGCGCGGCCCAGCCGAACGGCGAGCGGCCGGCAAAGCGCATCATGTACCAGAACATCCAGGTGAAATCGAACCCGGCCGGAAAGGCGATGAAGACCGGCTTGCCCGGCAGCTTCTCGACCCATTCCACGTAGCGGGGCAGCACGTCCTCGGGACACTCCAGGTCGCGCCGGCAGGCCGCCCAGGCGTCGGGCTGGGTTTTCCACCACTGCATCTGCACCGGATGGCCCGCCGCGCCGGGCAACGTTTCCAGGTTGGCGGAGAACGTGCTGATGATGGTCTTGTCTGCCAGCATCGCCGCCGACGCGAACGACAGCATCGAATGCGGGCCCGGAATCGGCCCATCGGCCTCGACGTCGGTGCTGACGTAAATCTCCGGTCGCTTGTCGGGCGGCTGCTTCTTTGCCATGCGTCAGGCCACGTCGATCAGGTGGTCGGCCACAAACGGGTTGTTGCGGCGCTCCTCGCCGAACGTCGATGCGGGGCCGTGGCCGGGTACAAAGGTTACGTCGTCGCCAAGCGGCCAGAGTCGCGTGCGGATCGAGCGGACCAGATCGGCGTGATTGCCGCGCGGGAAGTCGGTGCGACCGATCGACCCGGCGAACAGCACGTCGCCCACGATGGCCAGCCGGTTTGCCCGGGAGAAGAACACCACGTGGCCCGGCGTATGGCCCGGGCAGTGGTAGACCTCGAGCGTCTCGTTGCCGAAGGTAACCGTGTCGCCGTTCTGCAGCCAGCGGTCGGGCTCGAAGACTTCCGCCTGGCCAAAGCCGAAGCGGCGTGTCTGCTCGGGCAATTGCTGGATCCAGAACCGCTCGTCTTCCTGCGGGCCCTCGATCGGCACGCCGTACTGGCGCGCCAGCGCCGCGGCGCCTGCGCAGTGATCCACGTGACCATGGGTCAGGAAGATCTTCTCCAGCGTCACGCCCTGTTCGTTGAGGGCCTCGGTGATGCGGTTCAGATCGCCACCGGGATCACAGACGGCGGCGCGCTGCGTGGCTTCATCGATCAGCAGCGAACAGTTCTGCTGGAAAGGCGTCACGGGGATCAGAAGGACTTTCATTTTTGTGTTCTATCAGCCTGTTCTGGCAGGCGCTTTCTTGGGGGGGAGGGGCGCCCGGAGGGTGGTCCATTGTAGCCGCCGATAACGGCCTCGACCGACCGTGCAACGTTTGAATCGAGCCTGAGAATCCTCTGAAAGTGTCGTGGTGCGCACCCGAATTTTGCGCTGGGGTAACCGGCGCAATCCCTTGCCAGGCGGTGGATTGCGGGGAATTGCACGGCGTTGTAACAGATTTCGTAACAAAATCAAGGCACTAGCTTCAAACGACCGATGTTAGACTGCGCGCCTATGTCCAGTCTGCCCCTTTTTCGTCCGGGGTCCGTGCGCCAGGACGCGCCCGGGTCCAACCGCTTCCTGCGTCAGTGCGCGATCCTCGTATCGGCGCTGGTGCTGGCTGCGTGCGCGACGCCGCCGGGGGGCGACACCGACAACGCATCGAACACCACCGGCGCGCTTTCCACGAAGGCTGCGAAGACGGCGAAGTCCAACGCCAATGGCGCGAAGGCCGACGATCGCGGCAACTGGAACCTGTTCGGCTGGCAGGACGACAATGCCCCGTCGCAACCGTCGATCGACGGCCTGCGCGCTGACATGGGTACGTTCGAGCAGCGTGGCATGGCATCGTGGTACGGCAAGGGCTTTCATGGCCGCAAGACGGCCAACGGCGAACGCTTCGACATGCGCGCCATGACGGCGGCGCACCCGTCGCTGCCGCTAGATAGCTGGGTGCTGGTGCGCAATCTGCGCAACAACAAGGTGGCCGTGGTCCGTATCAACGACCGTGGCCCGTACCATGGCAACCGGATTCTGGACCTGTCCTACGCGGCGGCCAAGCGCCTGAGCTTTGTCGACCATGGCGCCACGCAGGTGGAAATCCGCCGGCTGTCGCGCACCGAGGTGGCGGCGCTGGGTCCGAACATGGAAGCGGGTGGCATGGAAGCCGGTGACGGCAGCGGGGCCGATGAGGTGCCCGACACCGCCAACACGCCGGTGCCGGCGAAATCGAAGGCCAAGGCCAGGTCCGGCAAGACCGTCGTCAAGCACAAGCACAAGTAAGGCGATGCGCACCGGTCGGAACCCGCTTCTCGCGCTCCCGTCCTCCCGCCCGCTGCTTCCCTCGCAAGTAAGAAAATTCTCAAAAGGCACGATCTCCCGGATCGTGCCTTTTGTCTTTTCAGGCGTCGCTGGCGCCGTCGTCCGCTCCGTCGGCACGCTGCGCCAGTGCCAGCTTGTACAGCGCGTCGGTCTTGGCGCCGGTGATGGCCGCGGCCAGCTTGGCCGCCCTTTTGGCCGGCAGCTCCGCCAGCAGGAGCTTCAGCACGCGCTGGGCCTCTGCGTCGGGCGTGTCGGCGTCGCCGCCTTCGGCACGGCCCGCGCCTTCCACCACCAGCACGAATTCCCCCTTGCCGCGCGTGGCTTCGGCGGCCAGCCAGGCCGGCGCCTCGGCCACCGTCAGCACCGGGGTCTCTTCAAAAAGCTTGGTCAGTTCGCGCCCGATCAGCAGCCGGCGCGTGCCGGGCAGGCCGGCGGCCAGCGCCGCCAGGGTTTCGGCGATGCGGTGCGGGGCTTCGTAGCACACCCATGCGTGATCAAGCGCCGCCAGCCCGGCGATGGCGTCCTGGCGGGCCTTGGGCTTGCCGGGCAGGAAGCCGACAAAGGTAAAGCGGCCGTCGCCGGCCTCGAGCATGTCGCCCGCCACGGACAAGGCCGTCACGGCGGCGCTGGGGCCCGGCAGGGGCACCACGTTCAGGCCGGCCGCGCGCACGGCTTCCACGAGCCGGGCGCCTGGATCGGAAATGCCGGGCGTCCCGGCGTCGGATACGTACGCGATGCGCTCGCCGGCCGACAGCCGTTCGACAATGCGCACGGCGGCCTCGCGCTCGTTATGTTCGTGGACCGCCACCAGCGGCCGCTGCAAGCCCACGCGCGTCAGCAGTTGGCCGGTGTTGCGCGTGTCTTCGCAGGCAATGGCGTCGGCCAGGCCGAGCACATGCAGCGCGCGCAGCGACAGGTCGGCGACGTTGCCGATGGGCGTGGCCACCACGTAAAGCGTGCCGGCAGGGTACGTCTGGCCGGCGGCCAGCTGGGTCCAGTCACTCATGCTTGAGAACTTCCGTTGAATCACTCATTCAAATCCACCACGCAAGCCAATGTGCGTAGCACGACGCAACGCGGCGCGATGGCCGAAGACCGTGCGCTGGCCTATCTTCAGCGTCAGGGGCTGGCGCCAGTCGTCCGCAATTATCGCTGCAAAGGCGGCGAGATCGACCTGATCATGCGTGCCGCCGACGGTACGCTGGGGTTCGTCGAGGTCAGGCAGCGCCGCAGCCGGGGGTTTGGCGGGGCGGCGCAGAGCGTCACGCCGGCCAAGCAGCGGAGCGTGCTGCATGCGGCGGCGCACTACCTGGCCACGCTGGACGGCGTGCCGCCATGCCGCACGGATGTGGTGGCCATGGACGCTGGCCGGATCGACTGGCTACCCGGCGCGTTCGCGCCTGACGTCGGCCGACGGGAACAGTGGCGCGGGTGCTGCGTCATAATGCGCGGGATAGTGCAGATGTCACCAGACCATGAGTATTGAAAGTATCGAGCAGCATTTCCTGGACAGTGCCGACACCAAGCGGCTGGCCGCCACGCTGATGGCGCCGCATATCGATGCCGCCGTGGAGCGGATGGTGACGGCGCTGACCAGCGGCAACAAGATCCTGGTGTGCGGCAACGGCGGGTCCGCTGCCGACGCCCAGCATTTTGCCGCCGAATTGCTCGGCCGCTTCGAGCGCGAGCGCCCGGGCTTGGCCGCCATCGCCCTGACCGCCGACAGTGCGATCCTGACCGCCATCGGCAACGATTACGATTTCTCGGTGGTGTTCTCCAAGCAGGTGGAAGCGCTGGGCCAGCCCGGTGACATCCTGCTGGCGCTGTCCACGTCTGGCGATTCGGCCAACGTGGTGGCCGCCATCCAGGCCGCCCACCAGCGCGACATGGGCGTGGTGGCGCTGACCGGCAAGGGCGGCGGCCGGGTTGCCACGCTGCTCGACGAATTCGATATCCACCTGTGCGCGCCCAGCGATCGCACGGCCCGCATCCAGGAAGTGCATCTGCTGACACTGCATTGCCTGTGCGACGGCATCGACGAAGCATTGCTGGGCGAGGCATGAAGCCTCGGGCGGCCGGAACGGGACAAGTTATCCCCGGATATCCACAACGCTACCCACAACCTATGCACAGGAATCGCCATGTCTTCCACAGCCTTATCCACAGGCATCGCGAAAACCTGAAACTGCAACCTCTTTCACGCATCATTTCGGCATCCACCCAGAAACCAAGAATCGCATGACGAACGTGACCAACCAAAAGAAGACCTCTCCCGCCCGCCTGGCCCGTACCGCTGTCACCGTGGCCGCACTGCTGGTGTCCGCCACACAGCTGGCCGGCTGCTTCCCCGTGCTGGCTGGCGCCGTGGGCACTGGCGTGGTGATGGCCACCGATCGCCGCCCGACCGGCACGCAGGCCATCGACCGCGGCTTGCAGGTGGAGATCGACAGCACGCTCAGCCAGCGCTACAGCGACACCCAGGCACGCGTGAACACGACCGTGTTCAACCGCAAGGTGCTGCTGACCGGCGAGGCCGCGAACGCCCAGATCAAGCAGCAGATCGAGCAGTACGTGCGCGGGCTGTCGAACACGCGCGAGGTGGTCAACGAGCTGGAAATCACGGCGTCGCCTGACTTCATGACCCGCAGCAACGACACCTACCTGACCAGCAAGGTCAAGACGCTGCTGGTCACGGCGGACGGCGTGCCGGCCAACTCGATCAAGATCACCACCGAGAAGAGCGTGGTGTACATGCTGGGCGTGGTGACGAATGCCGAAGGCGACAAGGCCACGGACGTGGCCCGCAACGCCAGCGGCGTGCAGAAGGTGGTCAAGGTGTTCGACTACGTGAGCGAAGCCGAGCGCGCACGCCTGGATCAGGCCGCCTCGTCGCAGAATGGCAACGCCGGCAGCGACGCAGTGGGTACGCCGGCACCGGTGCAGGCCGTGCCGGGCAGCCAGCCGAACGCACCGGTCACGTCGGATGCGCCGGCGTCGATGGGCGCCACGACCAGCCCCGTGGCCGCGCCCGTATCGTCGCCGGTGGCGTTGCCGCCGGGGCGCAACCTCCCCTGATTCTCCTGAGGAAACTGCCATGACAACCCACCCGCGATTCCCGTTCTCCCTGCGTTGGATGGCCGGTATCGCGGCCGGGCTGTGTGCCGCGCCGCTGCTGGCACAGTCGCCGGCATCGGCGCCTTTATCGGCCCCCTCGGCCCCCTCCGCGCCCATGACCGCCGGCCCCGCCGACGCCGGCAAGATGACGATCGAAGTCCAGCGGTCGCGTACCGAGCAGGCCCGCAACCAGGCGGCCTCGTGCGCTGTCTGCCACGGCCCCGACGGCGGGCCGCCCGCCGATAGTCCCGTCCCCCGGCTGGCTGGCCGCCCGCAGGCCGAACTGGTCGAGCTGATGCTCAACTTCAAGAACGGCAAGCGCCCCGGCACCGTGATGCCGCAGATCGCCAAGGGCTACAGCGACACCGAGATCATTGCCATCGCCGCGTGGTTCGCGGACCAGAAATAGACCGATGCACCGACGATCCGTACTGAAGGCGGCGCTGGCCGCCACGGCACTGGGCGGGCTCACCGCGCGCCAGGCACGCGCCGCCGCACCGGCGAAGGTGGTGGTCATCGGTGGCGGCTACGGCGGCGCCACCGCCGCGCGCTACCTGCGTACCTGGAGCCACGGCGCGGTGGACGTGACCCTGGTGGAACCCGACGCCGCGTTCGTGTCGTGCCCGCTCTCGAACCTGGTGGTGGCCGGCTACCGCCAGATGGCCGACATCACCGTACCCTACGACACCCTGGTCAGGCGCCACGGCGTGAAGCATGTGCGTGACATGGCCACGGCCATCGACCTCGGCAAGCGCACCGTGCGGCTGGCCGGTGGCGCGACGCTGCCCTACGACCGGCTGGTGCTGTCGCCGGGCGTGGAAATGCAGACCGGCGCCATCGACGGACTGGCGGCGCCCGGTGGCGAGCAGATCGTCCATGCCTGGAAGGCCGGCCCGCAGACCGATATCCTGCACCGGCAACTGGCCGCCATGCGCGACGGCGGCACCTTCGCCATCACCATTCCGCTGGCGCCGTACCGCTGCCCGCCGGGCCCGTACGAGCGCGCCTGCCTGGTGGCGGACTACCTGAAGCAGCACAAGCCGCGCAGCAAGGTGCTGGTGTTCGATGCCAATCCCGACATCACGTCGAAGGGTGCGCTGTTCCGCCAGGTCTGGCAGACGCGCTACCCGGGCATGATCGAGTACCGGCCCCAGCACGAGACGGTGGGCGCCGACCCGGCCACCCGGACGATCCGCTTCGACGTGCAGGACGACGAGCGCGTGGACGTGCTGAACCTGCTGCCGCCGCAGCGGGCCGGCGCCATCGCGGTGGCGGCCGGACTGGCCACCGCCAATGGCCGCTGGTGCGAGGTGGACTTTCTGACGATGGCGTCACGGGTGTCGCCGGACGTCCATGTGCTGGGCGACGCCGTCCAGATTGCGCCGCTGATGCCTAAGTCCGGCACCATGGCCAACCAGCACGGCAAGGTGGCCGCCGCCGCCATCCTGCAGTTGCTGGCCGGGCGGGCGCCCGACCCGGTGCCGCTCTATACCAATACCTGCTACAGCTTCACGTCGTCGACGGAGGCCATCCACATCGCCAGCGTCCATCGCTACGATCCCGCCGAGCGGACGATGCTGACGGTGCCGGGGTCTGGCGGCCTGTCCACAGGACCGAGCGCCCTGGAAGGCCAGTACGGGCTGGCCTGGGCCGGCAGCATCTGGGCCGACATGCTGGCGTAGTGGCGGTGCGGCGCAGTGGTGTTTAAACCACAAACAAAACCGCAGGATCGTGCAATGCGCGCGCGCCGAGGGCTGCTACCCTAGCCGTGCCGAACGTCCATGCCCCCTTTGTCTGGCCACAACCAGGACGCGGCTCTCTCTCAACGATCATGCAAGCCAAAGACCGTCTGCTCGCCCTCGCCATCATCGTGGTCTGGGGTGTCAATTTTGTCGTCATCAAGGTAGGCCTGTCCGGCGTGCCCCCCATGCTGCTGGGTACGCTGCGCTTCAGCCTGGTGGTGTTCCCGGCGATCTTCTTCATCCCGCGCCCACGCATTCCGCTGCGCATGCTGATGGCCTATGGCGCGTCGATCAGCCTGGGCCAGTTCGCGTTCCTGTTCTATGCGATGGCCGTGGGCATGCCGGCCGGGCTGGCATCGCTGGTGCTGCAGTCCCAGGTGTTCTTCACGGTGGCCATCGCCGCCCTGTGGCTGGGTGAACCGGTGCGCTGGCACAACCTGGCCGGCATGGCGATTGCCGCCGGCGGCCTGGCACTGATCGGCAGCGCCGCGGCGCACGGCCCCGGTGGCATGACGGCGGTGGGCTTCCTGCTGACGCTGTGC
The DNA here is from genome assembly GCF_002858765.1 of Cupriavidus pauculus. Classification (GTDB taxonomy): domain Bacteria; phylum Pseudomonadota; class Gammaproteobacteria; order Burkholderiales; family Burkholderiaceae; genus Cupriavidus; species Cupriavidus pauculus_B. The sequence goes on along the minus strand of NZ_PJRP01000001.1, from coordinate 15,484 downwards.
GCGGCGCTGTGCTGGGCCACGGGCAATATCGTCAGCAAGAAGATCGGCCCCGTCGACCTGCTGGGCCTGGTGGTATGGGGCGCGCTGATCCCCATCGTGCCGTTTGCGCTGCTGTCGCTCTGGTTCGAGGGGCCGGCGCGCATCGCCGACGCGCTGACGCATGTCTCGGGCAACGCCGTGTTCGCGGTCGCCTACCTGGCCTTTGCCGCCACGATCTTCGGCTACACGATGTGGGGCCGCCTGCTGACGCGCTACCCGGCCAGCAAGGTGGCGCCGCTGACGCTGCTGGTACCGGTGGTGGGGCTGCTGTCGGCCCATCTGCTGCTGGGCGAAGACCTAGCGGCCGCGCAATGGGCCGGCGCCACGGTGGTCATGGCCGGGCTGCTGCTGAACGTGTTCGGCAGCCGGCTCTGGGCGGGCAGGGCACTGGCACGCCGATAGCGGCACCTGTGGATCCAACGCCAGTCAATTCAAGGGTTAACCCGCAATAAGGCGACAATTCCCACCTGTTTTGGGCATATGGTTATCACTGTCGCATCCGTATACGTGCCTTGACTTCAGGCAAAATAGCGGACTGGCCGCATATGCCCGGGAGCCCTCAACGATCACCGCAGGGCGCTCCTGAGAAGCCCGCCCCAACGGCGGCCAGCGCGCGCCGCGCCGTGGAGCAATCCGAGCGCGGGCATTTGCCGTCCCCACGGCTCTCATACAGTTTGGAGCACAACACATGAAGCAGTTTGTCATCGCCGCCGCGCTGCTGGCCGCAGCCGCGTCCGCGCACGCCGCCGTCGACGCCGCCAAGGCCCAGGCCATCGCCAACAAGAACGCCTGCATGGGCTGCCACCAGGTAGATAAGAAGCTGGTTGGCCCGGCCTTCAAGGACGTGGCCGCCAAGTACAAGGGCGACAAGGACGCCCTGACCAAGTTGTCGGCCAAGGTGAAGAACGGCGGTTCGGGCGTCTGGGGCCCGGTGCCGATGCCGGCCAACGCCGCCGTCAGCGACGCCGATATCAAGACCGTGGTGGAGTGGGTTCTGGCCGGCGCACCGGCCAAGTAATCCAGGCTATCGCCTGGGCGGGCGGCTGGCAGTGCCGGCGGCCCGCCTCGTTTAACGTATTCGCATAATGCATGCATGGGCCGGCGACGCACTGGCACGGCTGGGGTCGACAGGAAACCGGGTAGTACGGGAACACAGCAAGATGAACGCAAAACGACGAGATGTACTGCGCATGACCGCCGTACTGTCGCTGATGGCCGCCACCGGCCTGATCAGCGAGGCACAGGCTGCGGAATGGAACCAGACTGCCTTTGACGGCAAGAGCGTGGCTGACGTGATCAAGGCCCTGGGTGGCAGCGGCCCAGAGAAGAGCAGCGCCATTACCTTCACCGCGCCGGATATCGCCGAGAACGGCGCCGTGGTGCCGGTGACGGTGGCCAGCAACATCCCGGACACCGAGCAGATTGCGATCCTGGTGGAAAAAAACCCGAACACGCTGGCGGCCGATTTCACGATTCCGGCCGGCACCGAGCCGTTCGTGACCACGCGCGTGAAGATGGGCCAGACGTCGGTGGTGCACGCCGCGGTCAAGGCCGGCGGCAAGTGGTACGTGGCATCGAAGGAAATCAAGGTCACGCTGGGCGGTTGCGGCGGCTGAGCGCCACCGGACCGTTTGCACCGTTCGAGACCAGATTTCCAGATAACTGCTGACAGGAGAAGCACATGGCAGACCCGATGCGCGTTCGCGCCACCGAAAACGGCGGCGTCGTTGACGTCAAGATTCTGATGAAGCACGACATGGAAACCGGCCAGCGCAAGGATTCGGCCGGCAAGACCATTCCGGCCTGGCATATCCAGACCGTGGTGGCTTCGTACAAGGGCAAGGACGTGTTCCACGCCCAGTTCGGCGCGGCCGTGTCGAAGGACCCGTTCCTGAACTTCAAGTTCAAGGGCGGCGCCAAGGGCGACAAGGTCACCGTGACCTGGGTCGACAACCGCGGCGACAAGCGTACCGACGAAGCCACCATCGCCTGACGGCCTGATACGGGCGAAGGAGAAGCAGCATGCGTCGAGCATTCATTCGTGCCACGGCGGCCCTGGCCGCCATCGGGTTGTCCGCCAAGGCGGCGGCGGCCCAGCCAGCCCAGGCACCCACGTCCGCGGCGTCGGGCAAGGGCCGCGTCAAGGTGGTGTACCAGTTGTCGGACGGCATCGACCAGGCCGTGCGGGCCATGTCCAACCTGCGCAACCACCTGAACGGCGCCCCCGACACCAAGATCGTGGTCGTGGCGTTCGGCTATGGCGTGGATTTCCTGGTGGAAGGCGCCAAGGATGCGCGTGGCAACACGTTCGAGGCCGCGGTGGCGGCGCTGACGTCGTCGGGCGTGGAATTCCGCGCCTGCCGCAACACGCTGACCGCGCGGCGGATTTCCGAGCAAAGCCTGCTGATGGACGCCAAGGTGGTGCCGGCGGGCGTGGTGGAAATCGCGCGCCTGCAGTTCGACGAGGGCTACGCCTACATCAAGCCGTGATGGACCGGGCGGCGCGGCGCAGATCGCGGCGAATCGCCCAGGTTCACTGACAAGCCGTCCGGCAACGAGCCGCCGGACCCGCACAAGAAGGCCGTCCGTCCGCCAGCCATGCGGCGCGATGGCGAGGAGAATCCCCCAATGGTTACCGTGCGCAACATTCGCCGTCTGCGCCGCACCGTGGCCCCCGCGCTGGTGGCGCTGGGCGCCGTGGCTGCCGCCGTCACCGCCACGCTGTCCGGCCCTGCGCTGGCGCAGGACAACACCGCCGAGGAAATCGCCAAGTACCGCCAGATGTTGGCCGAAGGCAATCCCGCCGAACTGTGGGAAGCCGCCGGCGAGGAACTGTGGAAGAAGCCCGCCGGCCCGAAGAATGCATCGCTGGAACAATGCGATCTGGGCAAGGGCCCAGGCGTGACCAAGGGTGCCTACGCCGAGCTGCCGCGCTACTTCAAGGACGCCAACAAGGTGATGGACCTGGAGCAGCGCCTGGCGTATTGCCGCGTGACGCTGCAGGGCCTGACGCAGGAAGAGGCCACGAAGAACCCGTTCGCGTCGCAGGGCAAGCCTTCGGACATCGAGCGCCTGGCCGCCTTCCTGACCGGCGAATCGCGCGGCGTGAAGATGAACGTCCAGCTGACGCATCCCGAGGAAAAGCGCGTCTACGCCCTGGGCCAGAAGATGTTCTTCTACCGTGGCGGCGCGTATGACTTTGCCTGCGCCACCTGCCACGCCGTGGACGGCCAGCGCATCCGCCTGCAGGACCTGCCGAACCTGATGACCCAGAAGGGCGCCCAGGCCGCGTACACCACGTGGCCGGCCTACCGCGTGTCGCAGGGCGAAGTCCGCACCATGCAGCACCGCCTGTACGACTGCCTGCGCCAGCAGAGATTCCCCGAACCGGCCTACGGCTCCGACGTAATCACCGCCCTGACGATGTTCCTGGCGAAGAACGCCAACGGTGGCACGTACGACGGCCCGAACATGAAGCGCTGAGCACGGAGCAGAACAACATGAAGACACTCCATACGATGGCACTGGCCGCGCTGGTGCTGGCCGCCTCCGGCGCGCACGCGCAGACCGCCGCCAAGGGCCCCAAGGCCGAAAAAGCCGACAAGGCGGTAAAGGTCTCCGACGCCGACGTGCGCCAGATGATCGAATCGTCGTTCACGTCGAAGGGCCCGGCCACGGTCGAGGGCGTGATCAACCAGGACGCCACGCAGAAGACCTGCAGCCAGTACCCGGACCGCCTGCACGTGCCTGCCGCCGTGGCGAAGAAGGTCGAGGCGGCCGAACTGAAGCAGGTGAAGTACCCGGCCGACAACAACTTCATCGGCGACTGGAAGGAAGGCGAGAAGATCGCCCAGAACGGCCGCGGCATGCAGTTCTCCGACCAGGTGGGCGCGCCCAACGGCGCCAACTGCTACGCCTGCCACCAGCTGACCAAGGCAGAGATCTCGTTCGGCAATATCGGCCCGTCGCTCTACAACTACGGAAAGCTGCGTGGCAATTCGCCGGACGTGGTGCGCTACACGTGGGGCAAGATCTGGGACTCGAACGCGTACAGCGCGTGCTCGAACATGCCGCGCTTTGGCCACAAGGGCATCCTGACGGAACAGCAGATCCGCGACGTGATGGCCCTGCTGCTGGACCCGGCCTCGCCGGTCAACCAGTAAGGGTGGCGTGATGCGGGCACGGCGCGTGGCGATAGCGTGGCTGGTGGCCGTGCTCGGCATGGCCGGTTCGCTCGCCCATGCCGCCGAGGTGGGTGACACCATCCACCTGCCCGATGTAAAGCTGCTCGACGGCCGCACCGTGCCCGCCTCGCAATGGGCGGGCAAGCCGGTGGTGATCGAATTCTGGGCGTCGTGGTGCCCGTTCTGCGCGCTGCAGAACCCGCGCCTGCAGGCGCTCTACGACAAGACGCGCGGCACGAAGCTGCAGGTGCTGACCGTCAGCATCGACAAGCAGCCACAGGACGCCGTGGCGTACCTGAAGCAGCGCGGCTACACATTCCCGGCCGCGATGGATTCCGATGCGCTGCGCCGCGCTTTTGGCGCCCGCAAGGGTCTGCCCGAGCTGTACGTGCTCGATGGAAAGGGGCGCGTGGTGCAGAAGGAAGTCGGCGAGATGATCGACGACGACGTGGCCGCGCTGGCACGCTACGGCAAGCCCTGAGCCGGTGCGCCGGCGAATCAAACGGATAACAGCATGAACCGACGCGAGTTCCTGCAGGTGCTGGCCGTGGCCGGTGCCGGAGGCATGACATTTCCCGGTGGCGACGTCCAGGCGGCGCAGGCCGCGGCGCGGCTCTATGACGTGCCGCGTTTCGGCAATGTCCACCTGTTGCACTTCACCGATTGCCACGCGCAGCTCAGACCCGTGCATTTCCGCGAGCCGAACGTGAACCTGGGCGTGGCCGAGTGGGCCGGCAAGCCGCCGCATCTGGTGGGCGACGCCTTCCTGCGTCAGTACGGCATCGCGCCCGGCAGCGCCACTGCGCACGCGTTCACGTACCTGGACTTCACCGTAGCGGCGCGCCGCTACGGCAAGGTGGGCGGGTTTGCCCATCTGTCGACGCTGATCCAGCGCGTGAAGGCCGGCCGGCCCGGCGCGCTGCTTCTGGACGGCGGCGACACCTGGCAGGGGTCAGCCACCGCGCTGTGGACCAAGGGACAGGACATGGTCGATGCCGCGCTGCAGCTTGGCGTCGACGTGATGACGCCACACTGGGAGATGACGCTTGGTGCGGAGCGCGTGAAGCAGATCGTCGACAACGACTTCAAGGGCAAGGTGTCGTTCCTGGCCCAGAACGTGAAGACCAACGATTTCGGCGACCCGGTCTTCGATCCTTACGTGGTTCGCGAGATGAATGGTGTGCCGGTGGCCATCATCGGCCAGGCGTTTCCGTACACACCCATCGCCAACCCGCGCTACCTGGTGCCGGACTGGACCTTTGGCATCCAGGAAGAGAACCTGCAGCAGGTGATCGACGAAGTGCGCGGCAAGGGCGCCCGGGTGGTGGTGCTGTTGTCGCACAACGGCATGGATGTCGACCTGAAACTGGCGTCGCGCGTGCGCGGGCTCGATGCCATCCTGGGCGGCCACACCCACGACGGCGTGCCGGCCCCCGTGCCGGTGAAGAACGCCGGCGGCGTCACGCTGGTGACCAACGCGGGATCGAACGGCAAGTTCCTGGGCGTGCTGGACTTCGACGTGCGCAACGGCAAGGTGGCGGACTTCCGCTACAAGCTGCTGCCGGTCTTCGCCAACTACCTCCCGGCCGATCCCAAGATGAACGCGCTGATCCAGAAGGTGCGCGCGCCCTATGAGCGCCAGCTCGGCGAGGTGCTGGCCGTGAACCGCGGCCTGCTGTACCGGCGCGGCAACTTTAACGGCACCTTTGACCAGTTGATCCTGGATGGCCTGATGGCCGTGCAGGACGCGCAGATCGCATTTTCGCCAGGTTTCCGCTGGGGCACCACGCTGCTGCCGGGCGAGAACATCACGATGGAAGCCCTGATGGACCAGACCGCCATCACGTACCCGTACACCACCGTGACGCCGATGACGGGCGAGACGATCAAGACGATCCTGGAAGACGTGGCCGACAACCTGTTCAACCCCGACCCGTACTACCAGCAGGGCGGCGACATGGTGCGCGTGGGCGGCCTGCAATACACGATCGACCCCAACCAGCCGATCGGCAAGCGCATCACCGACATGCGCCTGGCCGGCCAGGCGGTGGACGCCGCCAAGACCTACAAGGTGGCCGGCTGGGCCCCGGTTTCAGAAGAAGCCCGCCAGACCGGCGGAGCCCCGATCTGGGACGTCATGGCCCAGTGGCTGCGCGCCAGCAAGGAAGTCAGCGCCCGCCCACTTAACGTCCCCACGGTGCGCGGCCTGGACGGCAATCCAGGCATGGCAGCGGCCTGAAACAGGCGCCAAAGTGTTGGATCGATGCGATTGAAAGGCCGCTCGGGATTCGGCTACAATCAGTCGCGACGGGCCGATAGCTCAGCTGGGAGAGCGCTGCGTTCGCAATGCAGAGGTCGGGAGTTCGATCCTCCTTCGGTCCACCAGAATTTTCTTTGTAAAACAACGCACTACGTCGACAGATGTGGTGCGTTGTTTTGCTTTCGGGGGTGGGGTTTTTCATTGTCCGTGGACATAACTTGAAGGCGATTTGCCGGCGAGCAATCTCGTTCGCTTGTGCGTCGACATTTGGGTAAGGCCAGCGTGCCGGAAGGGAAACGAGACGGCTCCGAGAGCCACAAGAAATGCTACCGTTCCACCTATCGCCCGCCATCAACCTCTCCCCATGCGTGAACCGCACGACGCCCCCGCCATTGGCGCCGACACCCTTGACGCCGAAGTCCGCCACCTGGCTGGGCGCCGGTCTACGCTGGTCAGCGTTTTCGTCAACATTGGCCTGACGATTGCCCAGGGCGCCATCGGCATCATCGCCGGTTCTCAGGCGCTGGTTGCCGATTCGCTCCATTCGCTGTCGGACCTCGTTTCCGATTTCGTCGTGCTGTTTGCCGGCCATCACAGCCGCAAGGGGGCCGATACCGATCACCCTTACGGGCATCAGCGATTCGAGACGGCGGCTTCGCTGGCACTGGGGGCGCTGCTCTTGGCGGTGGGCGTGGGCATGCTGTGGGCCGCGATCGGCAAGATCCAGCATCCGGAGGGGGCGCAGCCGGTGCAGACGGTGGCGTTGTGGGTGGCGCTGGGCGCGTTGGCGGCCAAGGAGGGGTTGTTCCGCTACATGCTGCGGGTGGCGGAGCAGGTCAGGTCGAGCATGCTGGTGGCCAATGCATGGCATGCGCGGTCCGATGCCGCGTCGTCACTGGTGGTGGCACTGGGCATCGGCGGCAACCTGCTTGGGTATCACGTGCTCGATCCCGTGGCGGCGATCGTGGTGGGGTTGATGGTGTCACGCATGGGGCTGCGATTTGGCTGGGATGCGATGAACGACCTGATGGACCGCGCTGCCGACGACGATGTGGTGTCCAGTCTGCGCGACGCGATGCTGGAAACGCCCGGCGTGCTGGGTCTGCATGATCTCAAGACGCGCAAGATGGGGGACATGATCCTGGTCGACGTGCATCTTGAGATCCAGGCCGACTTGACCGTCGAGCAGGGGCACGCGATTGCCACCGAGGCGCGCCGCCGCGCGATGGAGCGTGACGACGTGCTGAACGTGATGACGCACGTGGATCCGGTCAGGGTGCCACGCACGCAGCCCGTGTCGGCCGAGTCAGCGTAGGTCGCTGCGCCGGTACAGGCTCAGGCCCACGGCCAGGAAGGCCAGCATGCCGGCACAGCCCCGGTTGATCCACTGCACGGCGCGCGCCGACAGCGTCCGCACGGCGTGGCGGCCGCCGAACGCGTAGATCGCCATCATCACGATATCCATGAGCGCCGCAATCACGGCCAGGATCACGTACTGGACGGCCACCGGCTTGTCCGCGTGGACGAACTGCGGCACGAAGGCCGAGGTGAACAGGATGGTCTTGGGGTTCGACAGTGCCACGAACAGCGCCCGCAGGAAGGCCGCGCGGCCGCTGGCCGAGGTGGCGTCCGACGTTGCAACCAGCGCCTGCGTGGGCGCGCGCCACATCGAGACAGCCAGGTAGAACAGGTAGGCCGCGCCCAGCCACTTGATCGCCGTAAACAGGTGCTCGGATGCCTGCAGCACCGCGCCAAGCCCGCAGCCCACGGCGCCGATCAGGATCAGGTCGGCCAGCGCCGCGCCCGCGATGCCGCAAGCGGCCACGCGCATCGGGCGGGTGGCGCCGTTGCTCAGGGCCAGCAGCATCGTTGGCCCGGGAGTGACCATGACCGCGGCCACCGCAATCAGGTAGAGAAACAAGGTTGTGCTGTCCATCGCATGTGCTACGGCGGCTCCGCATTGGCGAGGCGCCAGTGTGAGCCGATTCGCGCCGATATGCACGCCTTCCTGTGGATAACTGCGTGAACAAGCCTGTGGGCGGGTGTGGGGGCCGCCTGTGGGGCGGCTGTGGGACGTATACGCACAACCTGGCACGTATACGTCGACTGCCGCGCGCCACGCCGTGATTACCCACTCCCGTCCACGTATACGCAGCACGGTTGCCCAATGGGTTATCTGTTTTCTAACCCATTGATCTGAAATGGGAAAACGGGGTTATCCACGGATAAGATCTAGTGTTAACCATTACTACTACTATTTATGTATACGTAAACAATACCGGTATACGTATACGGATCATTGCGCGGGCAGAGCTGGCAGGCATGGTCCGCCGCATTGCGCCAGCGCAATACCCCTCCACGGCGTGTCCCGACCGGCAGTAGCTCCATCCTAGAATGTCGGCTTTCCTGCACTGCGTGCCGAAATGTCCCGATGAACCGTCCTGTGTCCGACATCCAGCCCATCTCGCTGCAGTGGGCGCTGGCCCTGACCTTTGTCGCCTGGTTCGTGGAGTTGATGGTGGCAACGCTGCTGCGGCCGATGCTGGTCCGTAGCGGCCTGGAGATATCGGCGGCGGCGTCGCTGGTGCGCATCCTGGCGTGCGGCATTGTTTTCAGCGTGCTGCTGCACCAGAGCGGGCTGACCTATCGCAGGCTATTTCACGATAGCCGGTCGAGCGCCGTCGCCACCATCGGGCTGCTAGGCCTGCCCATCCTGATGACGGTGCCGCTGATCGTCCTGCTAGACGGCGTGATGATGACGCTGCTCGAAAAGGTGTTGCCGTTGTCGGCCAGCGAGGTGGCGATGTTCGAGTCGATGGCTGGCGGGCTGGGCAACTGGGTGCTGTCCTGCGCCATCGCGCCGATGGTCGAGGAAATGTTCTTCCGCGGCATCATCCTGCGGGGCATGCTCAAGCGCTATGCGACGACCGATGCCATCGTCTACTCGGCGTTCGTCTTCGGCCTGATGCACCTGAACGTCTACCAGTTCGTGATCGCTTTCGCGGTGGGCATCCTGGCCGCTGCGTTCTACGTGCGCACCGGATCGCTCTGGCCCGGCATCGTGCTGCACGCCGGCATCAACACGACGATCACCGTGATGAGCGAGTCCGGCACGGACGCCGACACCCAGTATTCCCTGTGGACGTGGAGCCTGGCCGTGGTCGCCGGTCTGGTCGGCGCGCTGGTGCTGCGCCGGATGTTGTGGCGGCCGACGGCGGTGGCGCAGCAGGCTGGCGCGGATGGGGCGGACCCCGAAGGCCCGCCGCCAGATGCCGCGTGACAGGCCGTAACGTGCGGAGACGCCCGCAGAAGCCCGGCGCGTGTGGTGGCCCTACCGGGGCACCTTGAAGGCCTGGCGGGCCCGTAGCACCGCGCTGCGGGTCGAGCAGCCGTCCATGTGATCGTTGACCAGCCCCATGGCCTGCATCAGCGCGTACATCGTGGTCGGGCCGACAAACTTCCAGCCGCGCTTCTTGAGATCTTTCGACAGCGCCGTGGATTCCGGGCTGATGGCCATCGTGCGCAGCACGTCGGGCGTCAGCGTCTTGGGCCGGCTTTTCGGGTCGGGCTCGAACTTCCAGAAATAGGCGGCCAGCGACGGCTCGGTCTTCAGCAGTTCCTGCGCGCACCGGGCGTTGTGGATGGCCGCCTCGATCTTGCCGCGATGGCGCACGATGCCGGCGTCGCCCAGCAGCCGTTCCACATCGCGCTCGGTAAAGCGGGCCACCTTGTCGATCTCGAAATTGGCGAAGGCCTTGCGGAAGGCTTCGCGCTTGCGCAGGATGGTCAGCCAGCTCAGGCCTGCCTGGAAGCCCTCCAGGCACAGCTTCTCGAACAGGCGCCGGTCGTCGTCCACCGGGAAGCCCCACTCGTTGTCGTGATAGTGGCAGTAGTCCTCCAGATCACCGCACCAGCCGCAGCGTACCGGGGTCTGCGGCACGGACTTCGTCGTCATTCGCCTTCACTCCTTGGGTCTATGGCGCGCACGGGCGCCGCAGCGATCATGCGCCCGGAACGCCACGCCGTAAAGGCCGAAACCGGCCAGATCCGGACATCCAACTGACAAACGGCGGCAATCATCGCGGGCACAAAAAAGCCAACCCGAAGGTTGGCTTTCGTGCGGCGGCAAGGGGCTGGTCAGGCCAGCTTCTGGCCCGTGCGGTCGTGCATGAACACCAGCGCCACAAGGCTGATGGCGGCGGCGGCAATCACGTAGTACGCCGGGGCCAGCTTGTTGTGGGTCGACTCGATCAGCCAGGTCACGATCAGCGGGGCGAAGCCGCCAAAGATCGTCACGGCGAAGTTGTAGGCCAGCGACAGGCCGGTGGATCGCACTTCGGTCGGGAACTGCTCGGCCAGCACGGCCGGCGCCGGGCCCGTGAAGGCGGCCAGCAGGATGCCCAGCACGATCTGCACTTGCAGCAGCGTGGCGGTGGTCGGCGACACGTTGAGCCAGTGGAACAGCGGATAGGCCAGCACCAGGATGGCCAGCGCCACCACGCTCAGCATGCGCTTGCGGCCCACGCGGTCGGACAGCATGCCCATCAGCGGGCACAGCACCAGGATGATGGCGCCGCAGATGGCGGTGGATTGGAACGTGGCGCCCAGCGGCAGGCCCAGCTGCTGCTTGGCGTACGACGGCATGTAGAACACCAGCACATAGGTGCAGACCGTCCACAGGATGGTCACGCCCAGGCCGGCCAGCACTTCGCGCGGATGGTCGCGCAGCACCTGCGACAGCGGCGAGAACTTTACGTTGTTGGCGCGGCGCTCGGCCTGGCGCTGCTCGAACTCGGGCGGCTCTTCCAGGTGCGAGCGGATGTACATGCCCACCGGGCCAATCAGCAGGCCGAACAGGAACGGAATGCGCCAGCCCCAAGCATCGATCTGGGCCTGGTCCAGGCCATTCGTGACCAGCGCGCCCATGGCGGCACCCAGCATGAACGAAATGCCCTGGCTGGCCTGCTGCCAGCTGGCGTAGGCGCCGCGCTCCTCGTCGGGCGCATGCTCGATCAGGAACGCCGTGGCGCCGCCCACTTCACCACCGGCCGAAAAGCCCTGGATCAGGCGCGCCAGCACGATCAGCGCCGGTGCCCACAGGCCAATGGATGCATAGGTGGGGGCCAGGCCGATGATGGCCGTACCCAGTGCCATCATCAGGATGGTCAGCGTCAGCGCAGCCTTGCGGCCCACGCGGTCGGCGTAGACGCCCAGCACGATGGCGCCCACCGGGCGCATGAAGAAGCCCACGCCGAAGGTGGCCACGGTCAGCAGGAACGACGTCAGGTCGTTGCCGGTGGGGAAGAACAGCTTGGCGATGATGACCGCGAAGAAGCTGTAGACGGTGAAATCGAACCATTCCAGGCCGTTGCCGATGGTAGCGGCGATGATCGCGCGTCGTCGGGTGGCTTTGGACAGGTCGTTGGCGGAGGCTGCAGTAACGGACATGAGGCTGGCTACAACGATGAAAGAACCGGTGGATGCCCCCGCCAGTGTGTCCCGGCGGTGACGCAAGCCAGCATCTTAAGCGATTCCTTACATCGAATTGTCATACGGACGTTCAGCGCAAGGTTGCAGATGCATCACGTGCCACCCATGTTCCCGGGCCGTGACGGGCCTATCCGGCGCCGTGGCCGTGATGGTTGGGGGTACGCGGCGTCTGGGTGGGGGCGGACAGATCTAGCGGGGTGATGTCGCGCGCCGGCGCCGGGCGCTTGCGCGTGAACCACAGCCAGGTGGCGCTGGCCAGCCAGCCGACGACGAACACGGTGTCGCCGGCGTGGTTGAGCAGGGCGGACGCCAGGGGTGTGCCGAACACATCCGCCAGCATCTCGGCCGGCAGGCGCGCGGTGATCCAGAGCAGCACGGCCGGGCCGCTGCCGTAAACGCCGGGCTGCCACCACAACGCGTGGGGCAGGGCGTGCAGGGGATCGAAACGCTTGGACACGGGCTTTCTCCGGCGGATGCGTCAGTCGCATCTCTGGAACACATCATAGGCCGATTCGTGTTACAGCCGCTGTCGGTGTTTGGGGAAACCGCAAGGGGGTGTGTGCGGTATCCAACGCCCAGCACGCGGGGGGCGCCAGACCTTCAAGTTTTTTGCAGGACTTGTCCGCAAAAGCCATGCGTCATGGCGTGACATCTTTGCCAGACTGCATCCATTGGATACATTCGCTTAACCGCCCGACGCCATGACCACCCTGTTGCCCGCCCTCTATGTGTCACACGGATCGCCGATGCTGGCGATCGATCCCGGTCCCACCGGCGTTGCGTTCGACGCGCTGGGCCAGCGCCTGCGCGCGCTGAAGCCGAAGGCTGTGCTGGTGATTTCCGCGCACTGGATCTACAGCACGCTGGCGGTCACCACCCGCACGCGGCAGGAAGCCTGGCACGACTTCGGCGGCTTTCCGCGCGAACTGTATTCGCTGCGTTATGACGCCCCGGGGTCGCCCGACCTGGCCGCGCGCGTGAAATCGCTGATCGAGGCGGCCACCATTCCGGGCGCCGGCTTCGTGGCGGAAGACGAGGACCGTCAACTCGACCACGGTGCGTGGATGCCGCTGCGCTTTTTCTTCCCCGATGCCGATGTGCCGGTGGTGCAACTGGCCTTCAACCCGTACCTGAGCCCGGCCACCCAGATCGAGATTGGCCGCGCGCTGGCGCCGCTGCGCGCCGAGGGCGTGCTGGTGATCGGTTCGGGCAGCTTCACCCACAACCTGCAGGAAGTGTTCGGCGGTGGCGCGCGCAAGGCCCAGCACGGCCCCGAGACCGAGCCTTATGTGGACGCCTTCCGGGGCTGGATGGCCGATGCGTTGAACGATGCGCTGGCCACCGGCGACGTGAGCCGGATTGCCGACTACCGCACCCAGGCGCCGTTCGCGCGCCGCGCCCATCCGACCGACGAGCACCTGCTGCCGTTCTACGTGACGCTGGGTGCAGCCATGGGCTCGGACGCGACGACGGGCAAGGAGGCCAGCGTGGCCCGTGTGGCCGACGAGGTGACGTACGGCGTGCTGGCCATGGACACCTTCGTGTTCGACGGCATCGGCACCGGGCACGCGCCGCTGCCCAAGGCGGCCTGATCGCCGCCTGATCTACGCCTGACCATCACCTGACCTTCGCCCGATACTCGCGGACGCCGGTCAGGTCGTCAGGTAGCGTCGCGCCGACCGGGCGCCGAACAGCGCGATGTAGCCCATCGTCAACGCCACCACGGCGATGCCAATGCGCAGGCTGGCCAGGTGCGCCACGCCGCCAATCATCACGGGGCCCAGCAGCAGGCCGACGTAGGCAAAGCGCGCCACGCGCGCGATGGCTTCGGCCGCCGTCACACCGGGCAGGCGCGACGCCGCCACGAAGAAGATCGGCACCATGTTGGCGGCGCCCAGGCCCATCAGGCTGAATCCGATGAGCGCCGCCAGCGGCCAAGGCACGGCAATGGCCAGCGCGATACCGGCAAAGCCCAGCCAGGCGCTGCCGGTCAGCGTGCGGGCGTCGCCGAAACGGGCCCGCAGGCGGTCACCGCCAAAGCGGCCGCAGGCCATGCCGCCCGAAAAGGCCGCGTACCCGAAGCTGATCCATGCCAGCGGCGCGTCGGTCACCTCGCGCATGTAGACCGTGGTCCAGTCATACATCGCCCCTTCGCCCACCAGCCCCAGGAACGCCATCAGACCCAGCAGCCACAGCCCGCGCGTGGCGTGGTCCTTGTGGTGGTCGGCCGTGGGCAGCACCGGATGGTCGGCCAGCAGCCCACGATGCGTGCCAAGCGCCACCGCGGCCGTCATGGCCGCGATAAAGGCGGTATGCAGCAGCGGCGGCACCTGCAGGCTCAGCATCAGCCCGCCGAAGGCCGCGCCGATCATGCCACCCAGGCTGAACATGCCGTGCAGCGCCGACATCACGGGTCGCGTGCTACGACTGGCCTCGACCGTGGCAGCCTGCGCGTTCATGCCGACATCGAACATCGCGTTGGCCATGCCGAACACCAGCAGCGCGGGCAGCAGTAACGCAAAGCTGGGCATGGCCAGGATCAGCAGCGTCATGCAGGCGAAGGCAACCCCGCCCACCATCGAAGCCCGCGCGCTGCCCATCTTGCCCACCCAGCGGCCCACCGGCCCCATGACCAGGATCGCGCCGCCGGCCACGGCCAGCATGGCCAGCGACAGCATGGCATCGGACAGCCCGAAGCGGGCCTTGATGGTGGGAATGTGGACACCCCAGGTGGCAAACGTGGCGCCGTTGGCGAAGAACAGCGCCATGGTGCCGCGCGTGGCGCGCGAGACGGCCGACGGGGACGGGGCGGGAACGGAGGCGGGGGGCGAAGTGGTTTCGATCGAGTAATCAGACATCAGGAAAAACGAAAACGACCGGAACAGCCGGACGACATACGGTACAGGTAAAAGGGCAGCTCAGGCCGGCGCGGCGCCAGGCCGCAGCAGGCCGCGCTGGTGCAGCGCAAAGGCAAACGCGCCCAGCGCGCCCACGGCCAGCGCCACCATGACCCACAGCATCAGCCAGTAGCCACCGGCCACGCGCCAGAGCAGGGCGCCAATCCACGGCGCCGCAGCCTGCATCAGCAACACGGGGGTCATCATTAACCCGTTCAGCGTTGCATAGTGATGACGCGAGATCAATTCGGGCATGGCCATCGCGCGCAGCATGGTGTTGACGCCGTTGGCGCAGCCATAGCAGACCGCCGCGACCATCAGCCAGTAGCCCTCGCCGAGCGTCAGGCACAGCAGGCCCAGACTCATGACGATATACACCGGCATCGACAGCCGCACCGGGTGATCGATGGGCAGCCGCGCCATGGCCAGGCGGCCCGCCACTTGGGCCGGTCCGATCAGCGCCGCGACGATCAGTTGCTGGCCCACCGGCAGGCCCTTCTCGGTCAGCATCGGAATCAGGTGGGCACCCAGCAGCGATGCGATCACGGCGGTGGCCGTGAAGGCCAGCACCACGGCCCAGAACACGGGCTGGCGCAGCGTGGTGCGCGTGATGC